>NZ_JONU01000007.1 GCF_000711985.1 Rheinheimera texasensis DSM 17496 | reverse complement strand
TGCCCACACAGATGATTGATTGCTAATTGTTAAAGAGCGTGCTTCGACTTCGAAGCGGGAGGCGTATCTTACACTTCCCAGATTTTAAGTCAAGCAGAGAAATTTACTATTTAAATAAACTACTCTGCTCAACCTACTCACTTGCCTTGCTTGCAATTTCGAGGCTTTCACCCCAACCTCACTGCGAGGCGGCCATTTTAGTCAGTTTTTATTTCGTGTCAAGCGTCTTTTTATCGACTATTTTTCACTTTTCAAACTCACCCGGCGTTTCGCGTTTCGCTTCACCCCGTCGGCATGGCGCGCATTATAGGCCGTTACGAAACTTACGCAAGCTTAAATTTGAGAAAAGTTGGGGTTTTGCGATCGTTCGGACAAATAAGCCGCAAAACGTGTATTTTCCAAACAAAAACTCCCATTTTACAACCGCTTAGTTGCTTGGCTTCCTGCGAACTACTGGTTAAGATGCTGATTGACTACTATAAGTAGAAAGCTTTCTTTGTATTTACTTACCTTTTGCAGAATCAGGAATTCCATATGTTGCCAAGTTTAAAATCCTCACTGCCATTTACCCTGGCACTCGCTATTATCACTTATCTTGTTTTCAGCTTTGTTCTAAACAGCCTGACATTAGATACTGCCACCGCAGTCACCATCGGTGTAGTGCTGGCTGGTATTCTGGTCCCAATGTTAGTCGAACTAAAACCGCTGGAGTCTGCACCGACCGCAACAGCGGCAAAATCAGCCGCTGTGACCGCGAGCGGCCCTTCAGTCACTTTATATGTCGGTAACCTGCCATATAAAGCAAACGAAGAAGCAGTACGGGATCTGTTCCAACAATCAGGTTCAGTATTAAACGTGCGTTTAATGAAAGATCGCCAGACCGGCCGGCGCCGTGGTTTTGGTTTTGTTGAAGTTGCAGCCAAAGATGCCGCCAAGGTAATTCAGAAACTGAACGATTTTGAATATGAAGGCCGTACGCTGAAAGTCCGTGAAGCAAAAGAGCGCCAGGACAATGATGACAGCGACGAGTAACTAATAAGTTGTTGCCGGTTTTGACCAATGCTGATATTGGTCAAAACCGAGATCATTCACCCGCACCAATTGCTGCTCGTCAAGTTTCCCACTACTTATATATAAGTGGTCATATGATTCCGTCGCCCCTTCCTCTTCTGTACCTGCCAACGTCAACGCCTGTACCCGACGCGCAATAGCATCCGCAGTATCCAGAAAAACAGTATTCGGCAGGCAAGCAGCAAGCTCAGCGGTAAGAAAAGGAAAGTGAGTACAACCCAGTACAACAGCCGCCGGCGGCGGCTGCAACAGGCCGAGTGAGTTCAGCTCATTGGCGACATCAGCACTGACATCCTGCTGATACCACACTTTGCGCTCAGCCAGTCGAACCAATTCACTTGAACCTGCGGTTTTAACAGAACAATCCTGAGCAAATTCGTTAATCAAGCCCTGCAGATACGCACTGCGGCAAGTTGCCGGTGTTGCCAGTACCGTGAAGCCACTCTGACAAAACTTTGCAGCTGCAGGCTTAATTGCAGGTACAGTGCCAACAAACGGGATATCAAATTGTTGTCTTAACGCTGCGACCGCCTGAGTGGTCGCAGTATTGCAGGCGATCACTATCAGCTCAGCACCTTTCTCTATTAATAAAGCAGACAACTGAGCCAGACGTGCCTGGATGAATGCTTCGGTCTTTTCGCCATAAGGCAGATAGCGATTATCCATCACATATATATAGTGGGCCGGTACTTTGGCTTTGACTGCAGCCAGAATACTAAGGCCACCTACCCCACTGTCGATAAATCCGATCCGCATATCTGCTCCGATGCTTTAGCACTGCTATTTTGCCAGATTTGCGATCTGCACAACAGCGCCGGTCAGAGCATTTGGTTTCTGCGGGAAAAGTCTCTAAAATGTGCGCCCTTTAGTTCTGAGACAACATCATGCAACCAGGTCAGGTTTTCCCGGCACAATACGCCCAGTTACTGGCGGATAAAGCACAGCAGGTCGGCCAGCTGTTTCACAGTTTCGCCATGCCACCCGTGCAGATTTTCCCTTCTCCGGCCGAGCATTACCGCTGCAGGGCAGAATTCCGCGTCTGGCACGAAGGCGATGACCTGTATCACATCATGTTTGATCCAGAAACCAAGACCCGCCATCGAATTGACTATTTTCCGGTTGCGATCAAAACCATCGCCGATTTTATGCCCCGCCTGATCGACGCACTGAAACGTCGGCCTTTGCTGCGTAACCGTTTGTATCAGATTGATTATCTGTCAGGCCTCAGTGGTGAGTTGCTGGTGTCACTGATCTATAAAAAGCCCGTACCTGCTGAATGGGCCGACGAAGTCCGGCAACTGAAAGCCGAACTGACGACAGACCATTCGCTGGATTTTATTGGCCGCGCCCGTAAACAGAAAATACTGGTCGACCGGGATTTCATTACCGAACAGCTGCAGGTCGATAACCGCCAGTTGAGTTATCAGCAAGTTGAAAACAGTTTCAGTCAGCCGAACGCAGTGGTGAATCAACAGATGCTCGGCTGGGCCTGTGATATTGCGCGGCAACTACAGGGCGATCTACTGGAGCTGTATTGTGGTAACGGCAATTTCTCGCTGGCACTGGCGCCTTATTTCCGTCAGGTAGTGGCGACAGAGCTGTCAAAAGTGTCGATTAAATCGGCAGAACTAAATATCAGGCAGAATCAAATCGACAATCTGCAGGTGTTAGCGATGTCGGCAGAAGATGTCAGCGCCGCACTAGCGCAGGGCAATGCACTGAAACATATCGATTTAAATGGTCTGGCGCTGAATACGATTTTGGTCGACCCGCCACGGGCCGGTCTGGATCCGGCAACAGTGCAACTGGTCAGCCGGTTTGACGACATTTTGTATATTTCGTGTAATCCGGAGACACTGGCCGACAATCTGCAGACATTGATTCAAACCCACGAAGTGCAGCAGTTCGCGTTCTTCGACCAGTTCCCCTATACCCATCATATGGAATCCGGCGTCTGGCTGCGGCGTAAAACGGTTTGACAGCAGTCAGTCTTTTGGCCGGCGACCGTAGCCGGCCGCGCCATGCGCTAACCAGCGAAGCTGTAAAATAGTTCTTAAGGTGATTTGCACCCGCGTTTCCGGACTGGCATCCAGGGCGTCGGCGCCGGCATGGAACACCAGCGTCACCATCGCTTCGGCCTGCATCTGCGCGTATTCATCCGGACAAGCGGTTTCTTTACGCAGGTAATCGGCCAGTTCTGCACAAAAATGTTGGATCTCACGCGCCACTGCGCGGCGAAATGCCGCCGAAGTACCTGAGCGTTCGCGCAGCAACAAGCGGAACACATTACTGTTACCGACGACAAATTCCATAAAAGTTTCAATCGAGGTGCGGATCACACTACCGTTTTTCTCAATCCGGTTACGCGCCTGACGCAGCAGCTGTCGCAGCATCAAACCGGCTTCATCCACCAGTGTTAAGCCCAATTCATCCATATCAGCAAAGTGTCGGTAGAAAGACGTTGGCGCGATGCCGGCTTCGCGGGCTACCTCACGCAGGCTGAGGCTGGAAAAGCCTTTGTCCGGGCTCAGCTGCGCAAAAGCAGCATCAATGATGGCGCGGCGGGTCTTTTCTTTTTGCTGGGCTCTCGACACTGGTGTTACCTGTTCACAGATGCGCTAAAAGCCCATTTTATACCTTGACCGCGCTTCATTGCACAGTAAAATTAGCTTACAGTTGTAAGCCAAAAGTACCCATCATGGAAAAACACCCCATTATCTGGACCAACGTGCTGTTATTCAGCCTGACCTTTGCGGTTGCGGCTATCGGCGTTCCAACCTACGCCATTCTCGTCGGTTTCAGTTGGACTGAAATCATTGCCACAGTGCTGTGTCTCGGTTATTGCGGTATGTCGATCACCGCCGGCTACCATCGCTTGTGGGCGCACAAAACGTATGACGCGCATCCGTTGTTACAGCTGTTTTTTGCCATCGGCGGTGCTTTTGCCCTGCAAAACAGTGCTTTGCACTGGTCTTCTGATCACCGGGTACACCATAAGTTTGTCGACCAGAATGACAAAGACCCTTACTCTGCAAAAAAAGGTTTCTGGTTCAGCCACATCGGATGGATGCTGCGCGAATATCAGGCGCACCGCTACAGCGATTACAGCAATGTCCGCGATCTGCAGAGCAATAAAATTGTGATGTGGCAGCACAACAATTACCTGCTGCTGACGGTGCTGACAAACTTTGGTATTCCGCTGTTATTGGGTGTGCTGACCGGTAGTGTCATTGGCATGTTACTCAGTGTGGGCGTATTACGTTTGGTGCTGAGCCACCACTTCACCTTTTTTATCAACTCGCTGGCACATATCTGGGGCAAGCAGCCTTATACCGACACCAATACCGCACGGGATAACGGCTGGCTGGCGCTGGTCACTTACGGCGAGGGTTACCACAACTTCCACCATATTTTTGAATTCGATTACCGCAACGGCATCCGTTGGTGGCACTTTGACCCCACGAAATGGTTGATCAAAAGCTGCTCTTTTGTCGGTCTGACCCGCAATCTGAAAGTCTGCCCGGAAGACAAAATCGTTAAAGCTAAAGCGCTGATGCAATTAAAGCGGGCACAGGCCAAAGCCTTGCAGCTGCAATTGCCGGATGCTGAGCAGTTGCTGCAAAAAATGGAACATGAATATGCGTTGTTAGTCGAACGGATGCAGGCTTATTACGATTTGCAAAAACAGCTGCTACAACAGAAAAAAGCTGGTTTGCAACAGAAGAAAGATCAGCTGCTGCAAAGCTATAACGATTTTGATTTGGGCAAGCACTGTGCTGAACTGAAGCAAAACTGGCAGTTACAACAGCGCCAGTGGCAGCTGTTTATCAGCCAATATGCCTAAGCTCCGGTAAAACCAGCAGAAAAGCCGACGGAAGTCGGCTTTTCTGCTTCTGTTCCCTGAATTTCAGCTGCTATTATCTTGGCATCGCTGGCAGGTAACAGGTGGAACTTCAGGTGTCCAATAAAACAACCAAAACAAAATCCGAACAACAATTCGACTATGATGCGATCATCATAGGCACAGGGCCCGGCGGTGAGGGTGCCGCAATGAATCTGGCCAAAAGCGGCAAAAAGGTTGCCGTGATTGAGCGCCATACTCAGGTCGGTGGCGGTTGCACCCACTGGGGCACTATTCCTTCCAAAGCGTTACGTCATTCCGTCAGTCGTTTTATTGAATACAATGAAAATCCGTTATTTCAGATGGAAAATCAGTCGTCCAATCTGACCTTTCCGCAAATTCTGAAACATGCCGCCGGTGTGATCCGCAAACAAGTGCGGCTGCGCAGCAGTTTTTACGATCGCAACCGGGTTGAAGTCTTTGCAGGCGATGCCTCTTTTGTGGATAAACATCATATCAAAATTGTACCGCCGACCGGGCCGGAACGCGTGATCAGCGCTCAGACGATTGTTCTCGCGGTGGGTTCCCGGCCTTACCGCCCGGCCAATGTTGATTTTAATCATCCGCATATTTTTGACAGTGATACCATTTTGTCACTGAGTGAAGATCCACGGCATATCATCATCTTCGGCGCCGGCGTGATTGGCTGTGAATACGCCTCGATATTCCGCGGCCTTGGTGTGCGGGTCGATTTAGTGAATACCCGTGACCGCTTATTGTCGTTTATGGATGCCGAAATCTCCGACGCGCTCAGTTATCATTTCTGGAATTCAGGTGTAACCATCCGCCATGGCGAAGAGTTTGAATCTATTGAAGGTTTGGACGATGGCGTGATTCTGCATCTGCAATCCGGCAAAAAGATGAAAGCCGACTGCATCCTGTTTGCCAATGGCCGCACCGGCAATACAGACGCACTGAACCTGGAAGCAGTGGGCCTGAAAGCTGACAGCCGCGGCCAGCTGAAGGTCAATGAAAATTATCAGACCGCAGTCGACAACATCTACGCCGTCGGCGATGTCATTGGCTATCCAAGCCTGGCCAGTGCTGCCTACGATCAAGGTCGTATTGCTGGTAATTCGATTATTCATGGTCACTGCGACACGCGCTTGATTGAAGATATTCCGGTGGGCATTTACACCATTCCGGAGATGAGTTCAGTCGGCAAAACCGAACAACAGCTGACCGCTGCGCGTATTCCATATGAGGTAGGCCGGGCGCAGTTTAAGCATCTGGCACGGGCGCAAATTGCCAACACCAGTGTCGGCAGCCTGAAACTGCTGTTCCACCGTGATACCAAAGAGATACTGGGGATCCATTGCTTTGGTGAGCGTGCGGCAGAAATCGTCCACATCGGCCAGGCCATTATGATGCAGAAAAATGGCGGCAATAATGTCGAGTACTTCGTGCATACCACCTTTAACTACCCAACGATGGCAGAAGCTTACCGCGTCGCAGCGATGAATGGCTTAAACCGTTTATTCTGAGACAACTGATTTGTAAGACATAACGCCGGCAATTGCCGGCGTTTTTTATGAAGAAATGCGTTGTGTCATAGCGTCGGGTAATCGGTATACCCTGCCGGCCCCTTACCATAGAACAACTCTTTACGCGGCGGGTTCAGTGGTGCGTCGGCTGCCAGTCGCGCAGGCAGATCCGGATTGGCAATAAAAGGAATGCCAAAAGCCACAGCGTCTGCTTTGCCTTCAGCCAGCCACTGATTGGCCTGCGTTTTATCAAATTGCTCGTTGGCGATAACCACGCCGCCAAATAGTTGTTTCAGCAGTGGCGTCAGGCTGTCGTTTGCGGCATGTTCCCGCGTCGACAAAAACGCAATGCGTCTTTTACCGAGTTCGGTTGCAACATACCCAAAGGTCGCGGTCGGATTGCGGTCACCCATATCGTGTGCATCCATCCGTGGCGCCAGATGCACGCCGACCCGGCCGGCTCCCCAGATCTCAATACAGGCATCTGTGACTTCCAGTAATAAACGCGCCCGATTTTCGACTGAGCCACCGTACTGGTCGTCACGTTGATTCGTGCTGTCCTGCAGGAACTGGTCGAGTAAATAACCGTTGGCACCATGAATATGCACGCCGTCAAAACCGGCCGCTTTGGCGTTGCGTGCGGCATGACGGTAATCAGCTACTGTCGCCGCAATCTCATCAAGGCTCAGTGCACGCGGTGTGACAAAATCCTGCAGCGGACGCAGCAGACTGACATGACCCGCCGGGCGCACTGCGCTCGGAGCTACCGGCGCGGCACCGTCCAGATATGAAGGAGCTGACACACGACCGACATGCCACAGCTGCAAGAAAATCCGGCCACCGGCAGCATGCACTGCTTCAGTGACCAGACGCCAGCCGGCAACCTGAGCATCTGACCAAATCCCCGGTGTATCGGGATAACCAACGCCCATGGCATTGACCGAGGTTGCTTCCGACAGGATCAGTCCAGCACTGGCACGCTGGGTGTAATATTCTGCCATCAACTGGTTTGGCACACGGCCTTCATCAGCTCGGCAACGGGTTAAAGGTGCCATCACAACCCGGTTTGGCAGCTTGAGCGCACCAAGCTGCAAAGGTTCAAAAATAGTCGGCATCACAGCTCCTGAAAGTGCCTGGATTTAATCAGGCAAAAACAAAAAAACCAGCCTGTTGACTGGTTTTTATCCGCAGAATTAGTCCTCAGATATTGTTATCGAGGTGATAGGTACGGCTGAATGACTGCACCGCTTCGATAAACACTTTGACCTTTTCAGGGTCTACGTCTGGCGTGATGCCGTGACCTAAGTTAAAGACATGGCCTGAGCCCTGACCATAACCGTCCAGAATCGCTTGTACTTCTAAGCGCATGCGCTCCGGCGTACCTAACAAAAATGCCGGGTCCATATTGCCCTGTAACGCCACTTTGTCACCTATGCGCTGCCGGGCAGAGCGGATATCAATAGTCCAGTCCAGGCCTACGGCATCACAACCGGTCGCAGCGATATCTTCCAGCCACAAACCACCGTTTTTGGTGAATAAGGTGACGGGGACAGGAGTACCATCGACCTGACGGGTCAGACCGTCGACGATTTGCTGCATATAACTCAATGAGTATTCACGATAGGAATTTGGTGTCAGCACGCCACCCCAGGTATCGAAAATCATCACAGACTGCGCGCCGGCGGCGATTTGCGCATTCAGATACAAAATGACGCTTTGGGCCAGTTTGTCGAGCAGGATGTGAATCACCTCCGGCTCTGAATACATAATTTTTTTGATTTTAGAGAAGGTTTTGCTGCTGCCGCCCTCAAGCATGTAAGTCGCCAGCGTCCACGGACTACCGGCAAAACCAATTAGTGGGACTTCGCCATTCAGTTCACGGCGGATAGTGCGGACTGCATCCATTACATACCGCAGTTCAACTTCCGGGTCCGGCACCGGTAATTGTACGACGTCCATAAAATCGCTGAGTTGTTTGGTGAATCTCGGGCCTTCGCCCTCACCGAAATACAGACCCATGCCCATTGCATCCGGGATAGTCAGAATGTCGCTGAACAGAATCGCGGCATCCAGCGGGTAACGGCGTAACGGCTGTAACGTCACTTCACAGGCCAGTTCAGGGTTTTTACACAGTGACATAAAATCACCGGCCTGAGCGCGGGTCGCACGATACTCAGGTAAATAACGTCCGGCTTGGCGCATCATCCAGATTGGTGTGCGGTCAACAGGTTGTTTTAAAAGGGCTCTTAAGTATCGATCGTTTTTTAGCTGCATCTTTGCTCTACCGTCATACTGAGTACTGTCATTCTAGCAGCTGTGCTGCCAGCACACTATCTTTGCAATTTAATGAAAATAATTCTGTTTTTCTGCATTTCTACACTTGCCAGCCTCGCAGACGATTTGGTATAAAACTGACGCGCTAGTGAAGAAAATTACAATGAAGAGCCCGATTATACGGGCCCGACACTCAAACTTAAGCCACAATTGTGGCTTTTTTATTTTGTTTTTCCAGCCCTTTTACTGAGCTTTATCAAACTCTTGCTGTAAATAACGAATCATCTGACCGGACAGCGTCTGTACAGGCGGTATTTCCGGCAATTCATCAGGTTTGAACCAACCCGCCTCAACGATTTCATTCGGCTGACAAACAATGTCCCCACTGACATAATCTGCATAAAAACCCATCATCAGCGAATGCGGGAATGGCCACGGCTGGCTGCCGGCATATCGGAGATTCGCCACGCGCACACCGACCTCTTCCTCAACCTCTCGTACCGCCGCCTGTTCGAGAGTTTCGCCCGATTCAACAAAACCAGCCAGGATCGAAAAAAAACCAGGTTTGTGCCGGTTAGAACGCGCCAGCAAAATACAGTCATCTTTGCGAATGGCCACCAGCACACAAGGCGAAATACGCGGATAAGTACGATGGCCGCATTGCGGACATAACATCGCCAGCTCCCAGCTGACCAGACGCATCGCAGAGCCACATTGACCACAATATCGGTGGGTCTGCAAAAACAGCGCAAACTGCATGGCGCGGGCCGCCAGCTCAAACCAGTGTGATTGCGGATGCTCCAGCAATGCCCGCGCGCTTTGCCAATGTTCCGGTACACTGAGCTGATCCTGATACACCGCCAGTAGACATGGTTGTTGTTGCCACTCGCCGATTTGACACAGCTGTTCTGGTTCAGTCAAGCCGAATTCCGACCAACTCCCGAATGGAATTTCAGCCTGAGGTAACCACAACTTGCCCTGACACACGACAAACCAATACGCCTGTGACACATCGGCCAGACTCAGGCTGTGCTTATTCATATGGATACCCTTTCGAAACAAAGTGGCAATACCATGCCATGATAACGGCACAGACTGAACCGACCAATCAAAAATGTGTTGATCTTTATCGCAGAATTCTTTTAATTAGCATTATTCAGACAGGTTAAGATTTACAAGGAACCGCTTATGTACAACCGGCTACAGAGTGCCCGGCAGCAATGGGGAGGCTCTCTGACAGCGATTGATAACTGGCTGGAAGAGCGGCAGCAACTCATCGTCTGTTATTGCAAACTCGCGGCATTACCCCCTTTTGACAAACAAAACGCCGGCCAGCAACTGCCGGAACAACAGCAAATTCTGCATTTCTGTCAGTTGCTGATGGATTATTTATCTGCAGGCCATTTTGAAGTCTACGACCAGATTGTCTCGCAATGTGCGACTAACGGCCCTCACAGCAAAGCCCTGGCAGAGGCCTTATGCCCAAAGATTGCTGCATCGACTGATTTGGCATTGGAATTCAACGATAAATTCGCGGACGAAGCGGCTAATCAGACACTGAGCAGCTTCGATGCCGATTTGTCGCGGTTGGGGCAGGCACTGGAAGAACGTTTTGGTCTGGAAGACGAGTTGATCAAAACACTGTTTTTGAAACACACCCAGGGTGTGTCCGCCTGAAAAAGTCCCGAGTGGGCATAAAAAAGCCGGCGCATTCGCCGGCTTTTTATTCACTCCAAGAAGTTACACCTTCATTGCCGCATTTAACGGCGGCACCGGTGGCTGGTCGTCTGGTTTGCTCATATGCCGGCCGTAGACCAGATGGAACAATGGTGACGCCATCAGAGTGGTTACAATCGCCATCAGCACCATAATCGAAAACAAACCTTGTTCAATCACACCAAACTTCAGCGCGATATTGATGATAATCAGCTCCATCAGGCCACGGGCATTCATCAATGCCCCAACCGCCATCGCCGTGCGATTATCCGCGCCACCAATTCGGGCAGCAGCCCAACAGGCCACGCCTTTGGCAAAAATCGAAGCAGCCAGAATAATCAGTGCGATGAACATCACCTCAAAAGACGCCAGTACGTTTAACTGCGTTTTCAGACCGGAATAAGTAAAGAACATCGGCAACAACACAAAAACGGTGACTTTTTGTAGCCGAGCTGTCACCAGCTCGCTCAGTTTGCCCCGCGGCATCGCTATACCCAGCAGGAAACCGCCAAACACGGCATGTAACCCCACCCATTCCATCGCATAAGCCGACACAGAGAACAGCACAAACACCAGCAACAGCTGCGCTGCGGTCAATACGCCGGTCTTTTCGACTTTATCTGCCAGTGGCTGCAGCCAGCCGCGTACTTTGGTCAGCATCAGGCTGGCGTATAACACTCCGCCGACTACCGCTTTAATCGCCAGAATAGTGCCGCCACCGAAGCTGGCCAACACCACAGCCAGCACCACCCAGGCCGCTGCGTCGTCGATGGCGCCGGCCGCCAGGGCCAGCGTTCCTAATGCAGTTCCAGCCAGACCGCGCTCATAAATAATCCGCGCCAGCATTGGAAACGCCGTGATAGCAATAGCAGCTCCCATAAACAAAGCCGCATTCGCGAAAGAAATATTGGCTGCAAACAAACCGGGTGTTTCCAGCAGCCACAGACACAACAGTGCGCCGACGCCGAAAGGCACTAACATGCCGGCCAGGCTAACCCCTACCGCGCTGCGGGCATTTTTGCGAAACAGCTGAGTGTTAAACTCCAGACCCACCAGAAACATATATAAGCCGACGCCAAGCTGAGCACCGAAATACAAAATCGGCATCGTCTCAGCGACAAAAATACTCTTTTGCAGATCAGGCCAGAACAGACCGAATAATGATGGACCTAACACCACACCGGCGATCATTTCGCCGACTACTTTGGGTTGGCCGATAAATTTAGCCAAATAACCAAAGACTTGAGCGGCAACAATAATCAGCGCCAGTTGTGGCAGAAACGCCAAAGCCAAATCGACATAACTCATTGTTTATTATCTCTTTACGAACAATTAATGATGAAGTGCTAGTTTGAGTGATGGTGTCGGTTTTTTCGCCGGTTTTGGGTGCCGCCTGTCATTTTGTCACCAACATACCGAAGCCCTTTGCATGGTGCAAGCCGTGAATTTCCGCGGAATGGCAACTGCTTGATTTTCATTTAAACAAAAATTGCTCGCGCCGCATCAACGCAAATCACTGGCCCGCAGACAGCAAAGCCAGAGCCTTTGGCGAATATACGCTGGGCAGGGCGCAGGAAATCTGGCATGCTGGACATCTTTACTCTGTGGCAGGAAACCCGGATCAATGAGTCAGGACCATGGTGATCAGCTTGATCAGCAACTGTTATTTGAAGTTATCGAAAATCAACTGGCGGATGGTTATCCGCTGAAAGTCAAAGCCACGCTGATGCGCCTCTGCATGACCGGCCATAGCCGCGATGATGCGTTAGAGCTCATCGCCTGCGCCCTGGCTCCTGAGATGTTCGCTGTGGTGGAACTGGCGCAGGAATTTAATCTGCCGCGCTACGAGACGCATCTGGATTTGCTGCCGCAAACACCATGGATTGAACAAGACTGAGCCCATCCTGTTGAATATGATCCGCTGGCAAGCCATTGCCCTGTTGTGTTGTTGCTGTTTATTACTGGCAGGATGTCAGCAGATACCTCATCAACCGGGTCAGCCGGTCAATGCATTACCGGCCGCTGGCCAGCTGTATGCCAGAACTGCAGCACAGTTACCGCCGGTTAATGACCTGCCGCCCTATGAAGCGTTGTACCAGAGCTTTTTAGCATCAGGCCAGGTCCAGCAAAGCGCCATCGACTGGCGCGCCATGCAACAGCAGCTGATGCAGACCGATATCGGTCAGTGCCTGAGCCTGCCCTGGCGGCAATGGCAACAACAAAACCTGCTGAATCTGGCGTTTTACCGGCTGGCGATGAACTGTTATCAGGAGCATCAGCAGCATAGCGAATTCAAAGCGCTGCAGGCTTATCAGAGTTATTTGCGAGACGGTATTTTGCGCAGTGGCAATGGCAAAGCCAGTTATTCAGCCTGGCGCATTAATACCTTTGCCGACGCGCATGAATTGCTCAGCCTGCTGGGTATGCAAACCCAGGATTACCATGCCGTACTGACAGCGTCCGGCAACAGCATGCACTATGAAGTACATGTCTACGACCCGGCCGACAACCGCCTGAAAACGGTATTTTTCGAAAATCAGCGATATCTGCATGCCATCGACGGCCTGCCTTTTCCGTTTGTCGGGCTGGTCGATGGCTGGCGCAAAGAACTGTTGCCCGAAGGCGCCAACAACAACCCGGCGATGATGGTGCCGCTGGCAATCGCGCTGATGGAAGAAAAAAACATTGCAGAAGCCGAGGCTTTGCTACTCAAAGCGGTGGCACGAGGCTCGCTGCAAGCCAAAGTCACACTGGCGGAATGGTGTTTTCAGCCAACACTGCACTTAAAAACCAGCAAAGCACAGTGTTTGGGCTGGCTGACAGATGCCGCAGACCAGGACTATATCCCGGCATTGCAACTGTTACATTTCCTGCATTTTAAGACACTGATCGCAGGTAAACATCAGCTAGCTGTGACTGAACTGCAAGCTTATATCAACGAAAGAGCCGGGCCCGGTGTGGCAGAAGTACAGCTGGCCCGTTATCTGCTGCAAGGTAAACTGACCCCACGCGACACCACTACTGCTGTTGCGCAATTACAGACGGCGGCGAAAGCCGGCCATCCGGATGCCGCCAGTTTTGCCATTCTGGCGCAACTTGAACATCAGCAGCTGCCAGCGGCCAAAGCTACAGCACAGCTAAAGCAACTGGCAGAACAAGGCAGCACAACCGCCGCTTATTTATATGTGTCGGATTTGATGCAACAGCCGGAGCTTAACGAAGCTGAACGCCAGCAGGCACAGCAACTGCTGCGACAGGCGATGCTTTCTTATCACCCGGAAGCCTTTTATTTATATGGCTATGGCCTGGAGCGGCGCTGGTTCGCTGACGACAGCCAGCCAGCCAATTATTATTACCAACAAGCTGCAGAGCGCTTTTTTGCCCGCGCCATGCTGCGACTTGGCAACTTGTACCGCGATGGCGAATTCGTCAAAGCCGACCCGCTGCAAGCCAGCCGCTGGTTATATTTGTGTACCCGCCAGGGTATTGCGGCCTGTGCTTTCCATGTGGGTGTAATGCTGGATGACGGGGAAGGCATTAGCGCTGACCCTGCCGCAGCTATGCGGTTTTATAGTTTTGGCGCCGAACAGGGTTATGCGCCGGCGCTGAACCGGCTGGGTTTGTTATATCTGTTTGGCAAAGGCACTCCAGAGGATCCGGTTAAAGCGGTCGAGCTACTGCAACAGGCAGCCAGTAAGGGCAGTGTCAGTGCCAGTTATTATCTGGGCTTGTTGTATTTTGAAGGGCAGCAGGTCAGTCGCGATCTGGTCAAAGCACGGCAGTATTTTGAACAGGCGCAGGAACATCCGAAAGCCCGCTATTATCTGGAAAACTGGCAACAGCTGACGACTCAGCCATCAAAATAACGCCGGTCACAAACACCCGGCGCTTTACAATATTCTGTAGTCAATTCGTCACTAAATGTAATGCTGCTCGCGATGGTCATCCTGGCTCAGTTAAGCTTTTGCTTAATTCAATCCGGAGTCTCGTCATGCCTAAAATTTATCGCCCGTTGCCAATCGCAGCCCTGTTGAGCACTGTTTTACTTTCCCAGCCTGCACTGGCCACAGTGGTACTGGTGAAAACCAGTCTTGGCGACTTTGAAGTCAACCTGTTTGATCAATCTACGCCGGTGACCGTCACTAACTTCCTCAGTTATGTCAAAGCGGGCAGCTATAACGGCACCTTTATCCACCGCAGCGAACCCGGCTTTGTGATCCAGGGCGGTGGTTTTAAATACAGCGGCAATAATGCCGCGCCTTTCAGTGCTGTCGCACAACAAGCGCCGATCCGCAACGAACCCAAATGGTCCAATGTTCGGGCAACTATTGCGATGGCCAAAGTCGCCGGCGACCCACATAGTGCGACCAATCAATGGTTTATCAATCTGGCGGATAACAGCGGCGGCAATCCGCAGCTCGATTTACAAAACGCCGGTTTTACCGTGTTTGGTCAGGTGACGGGCAATGGCATGGAAGTGATTGATGCTATTGCCGCACTGCCGAATAAGCTCAACGCCAGTTTCAACGGTGTGCCACTGCGCAATTACACCAGTGCCGACGCGACAGCGCAGCGTGCGGTGACGCAGGAGAATCTGGTGCTGATTGAAAGCATCAGCGTGGTCAATAGCGAAGTTAACAGCGCGGCCAGCCTGAATCCAAAGGCCAATACCGCGATTTTGCAACAGCAAAACAGTGGTGACAGCAGTTCAGGTGGTGCTTTCGGGTTTATATTGCTGGGCTTCACCGCTTTGCTCGGCTGGGCCCGTCGCCGTTAATTCGGTCAGACAGTTCTGGCAAAAGCAGGCCGCTGCAGTGACCGCGGCCTGTTCAGTTTGTATCGGCGGTAATTGCATACACCAGCAATTCGCCTGCCCCAGAGCAAAACCGCAACTGTTGTTTCCGCCACAACGCGGGCACATCAGGGCATTCAAGATGTCCTCTGCCATCTTTTTTAACCTCCACGATGCTGCAGATGCAGCTGCAACGCGTTGGCCGCAGCGCTGATATGCTGTTGCAACAAGTCTAATGCGGCCTGATGACGCCCCTCACGCAAATGCTGTAACAGCGCACGATGTTCTGCCGCACTTTTCTTACCATAACCCAGCTCTACTTGCTGAAACCCCAGGTACATCGCGACTTTCAGATGCAATTGCTGCAGCAATTGCAGCAACATTGGCATGGCGCAAGGTTGATACAACAGCTGATGGAACTGCCAGTTCAATTCACCCTGTAATAGTGGATCATTTGCGGCGGCGTCGGCCGCATTCAGACAATCTTCGGCAGCGCCCAAAATCGCCTGATTCAGCTGCGGCAATGCCTGACGCAGCGCTAAAGGTTCCAGCTGACTGCGGATCAAGCAAAGTTCCTGCGCTTCGGTGGCCGATAAAGGCGGCACCATCAGACTGGCTTTACCGGCGCTGACCAGCCAGCCTTCAGCAGCCAACCGCGACATTGCGTCCCTTACCGGAATACGGCTGGTCTGATAATAGTCTGCCAACTCTTGTTGTTTCAGTGCCCGGCCTGCCGGCCAGCGCCGGCGGCGAATGTCGTCCCGCAGTTGCAGATACAGATCAGCTTTTTGCATCAGGCCCGCCATTTTTGCAGCAATAACACCACCAATCCCAACACCAGCCCCCAGAAAGCCGACGCGATACCAAAAAAGCTGACGCCAGATGCGGTTAGCAAAAAGGTCAGCATTGCAGCTTCGCGATAAGGGCCCTCGGCAGTCACTACCGACAAGTTGCCGGCGATAGTCACCAATAACGCCAGCCCGGCGACTACCGCCACCAATGCCGGAGGAAAGGCCAGAAATAATGCCACTATGGTTGAACCAGCAAGGCCAGTCAGCAGATAAAACACTCCGGCGGCAATGCCGGCGCGATAACGTGATGCCGGCTCCGGATGCGCTTCAGGCCCGCTACAAATCGCAGCAGTAATAGCCGCGAGGTTAATTGAGAAATTGCCAAAAGGCGCGGTGATCAAGGTCAGCAAACCAGTCACAGTTAATAACGGCGACACCGGCGTCTGATAACCCTGACTACGCAGAACTGCCAGCCCCGGCAGGTTTTGTGACGACATCGTGACGATAAACAGTGGCAGTCCAACGCCTAATAACGCCTGCCAGTGGAACTCGGGCCAAACCCATTCCAGTTGCACCAACGAAGGCTGCAACTGCTGCACCGACCATTCGCCGCGTAGCAACGTGCAGATCACTCCGGCCAGCAATACCAGCGGAATACTGTATCGGGCAATAAAACGCCGACTCAGTACAAACAGCAGCACCAACCCAATCACCAGCACAGGCGCTTGTGGCAAGTAGCGGAAGATACCCAGGCCAAACTGCAGTAAAATCCCGGCCAGCATGGCATTGGCCAAAGGCAGCGGCAGCACTTTACTGAAGCGGTCAAACCAGCCAGACAGCCCAATTAGCAAAGTCAGCAAGGCACTGAACATAAAAACGCCGACCGCTTCAGCCAGACTGTAGCCACTGAGGCTGGTGGCGAGCAGCGCCGCACCTGGCGTTGACCAGGCCGTCAGTACCGGCGCTTTGAAGTACCAGGAAAAGCCGATGCAGGTCACCCCCATGGCAAAACCCAAAATCCCAATCCAGCTGGCGATTTGCGCAGCATTGGCACCTGCAGCTGCAGCTGCCTGAAACACAATGGCAACAGAGCTGGCAAATCCAACTAACACCGCGACAAAACCTGCGACCCAATGTGAACTGCTCCACCCTGCGATATTTCCACCGCTCTGCTGTGCTGACGCTGTCATGCTGCCCGACCTGCACTGTTTGATTTGTCAGCAGCATAGCATTAAATGTATACACAAAATAATTTTGTATACATTTTTAGTTTTTTCCTGCGGCCTCCAAGTGACGGGCGACATAACTGCAACTGGCGTAAATCTTTAGCTGTTGATGACGGGCCCATTCGAGCGCAACCTTAGTTAACAATGCTGCAATGCCCTGCCCCCGAAATTCTGGCGGCACAAAAGTATGATAAAAATCCACCGCCGACTGTCCTTCCACCTGAAACAGCCGGTATTCCAGCCGCGCTTCGGCGCCTTCGGCCTGATAAATAAAACAACATTGCTCTATCTGGTGTTGCACCTGCATCACTACTCCTCCGGGTTATTCATCTCTGTTACTGAAATTCAGACAAGCTTTACGCATGACAACGCTATCATTTAAAGTGGCGGCATTCTGACCGCTCTGTGACCGCTCGCTGGCTACATCCACGCCGGCCCGAAGGATAAATGATGAAACTGCCTGTGCTTTCTGTGTTAGTTGCTGTGTGCGCGTTAGGCGCGCAGCCGGTATTCGCGGCGGATACCGCGTCAGCTTATTATGAAAAAGCCCGGCAATACAGTCAGCAGGCACAATGGCGTGAAGCGGAACTGGAGCTGCGCAACAGTCTGCAGCAAAACCCGGCCTATCTGCCCGCCCGGCTGATGCTGGGTCAGGTTCTGCTCAAAGCCGGAAACTGGAGCAGTGCAGAAAAGGAATTACAGCTTGCACTCGATGGCGGTGCTGCGGTCGAACCACTGATTTACGATTTGTTGCGGGCCTTACTGGCACAACAGAAAACTGCTGAAACTGCGTTTTTGCTTGAGCAACACCCGACACTGAAAGTTCGGCCCGCTTATCAGCTGATGCAAGCGAACTTGCTGAAGCTTCAATACAAATACGATGAAGCAGCCACCTTGTATCAACAGGCGCTGGCACAGGCCGACCAAGACCTTGCCGACGAAATCCGCTTCCAGTTTGCCGAATTACGCTTAAATCAGCAGCAATTCTCGCAGATCCCGCCATTGCTACAGGCTATTCGCCCGGATGGTAGCTTTGCGACTAAAGCGCAGTACCTTCAGGCACAATTACATCTGGTCCAGCAACAGCCAGATTTGGCACTGCGCATTTATCAGCAACTGCTGAGCAAAGACCAAAACGATCCAATCGCATTGCTCGGCAAAGCCCGGGTGTTACAGCAACAGGGTAAATTAGCCGAGGCGCTGCAAAGCATTGTGTTGTACAGGGAGAAATTCCCCTACAACCCTTATGGCCAGTTGATCCATGCAGCGTTGGTTGGTCTGCAGGGCGATGACAAAGAACAAAACCGCATGCTACGTCAGGTGCAAATGCAGCTGAACAATCTGCCGGAAGACGCCAAGGAGCAGGAAGATGTGTTGTTGTTGGCGGCAACCATGGATTTCAGCCAGGAAAAATTTGAACAAGCCATTTTAAAGCTGCGCCGGGCGCTGAAGCTTTATCCGGCCAATTACCAGGTGCATCAGTTGTTGGCACAAAGTTATCTGCAACTAAACGATGCCAAAACCGCAGCGGGTTTCAGTCAGCAGGCCATCAAACTCAATCCGGCGGATTTCCAGCTTTATTTACTCGCTGCCGCCATTGCCCGCGCCCAACAGGACGCAGCGGCAGAAATGACGGTGCTGCAAACAGCTTTCCAGGCTTTTCCGCAACAAAGTGAAGTGCGTAAAGCTTATATCCAAAGCCTGCTGCGCAATCAGCAAAGCGCCAAGGCCCGGCAAGTGCTAAGCGAGCAACCCGGACATAATCAGCAAGCTGATTTAGTTGTGCTGGGTTATCTGCAGCTGGAACAAGGTTTACTGGGCGATGCGCAGCAAACTGCAGCTGATTTACTCAAGGCTGATCAGTCCAAAGTGGAGATTTTCCAGCTGGCCGGCGATGTCGCCGCCAAATCTGGTGATGCGGCCCTGGCCCGGCAGTTTTACCAACAGGCGCTGACTTTGGACGCGTCCTACAAACCCAGCCTGTTATCCATGGCTAGTCTCGCGCTGCAACAACAGGACTGGAAAGGAGCCATGCAGTCCTACCAGACCTTGCTGCAAAAAGATGCGACCGACTCACTGGTACTGCAACTGATGGCTGACGCCGCGCTGCGGCTGGGGAAAGCCACCGAGGCAATCCATTATTTACAACAGCTGGACCAACAGGACGGCAAGCTGGTGCCAGCCCGCATGGCGTTAATGGAATTGTATTTACAAACCAACGCATTAGCTGAAGCCAAAACTCTGGCCGAACAACTGACAGAACAGACCGACATCAGCGCAGATTTGTATTTTGCTAAAGCCCGGCTGGCACTAAAGCAACAAAACCAGGCGGAAGCGCAGCGTCTGAACGAAATTCTCTATGGGCTTTGGTACGATCAACCCTGGCGGCTGCGCGACCTTGCCGACCTGCAATTAAGCGCTAAAGACAGCAACGGCGCCAAGAAAACCCTGAACCGCCTGCAGGCCCTGGATAGCGATGAAATCCAGCTCAGCCTGTTGCAGGCCCGGTTGGCGTTACTGGAGCAGCGTTATGCCGACGGCTTGCGCCAATTGCAAAAGCTGGAAAGCCGTCAGGCGAATCAGCCGGCAGTGGCTGAACTCAAAGCCCATTTTTATCTGGCACAAGGCCAAAATAAGGCCGCAGTAGAAATCCTCACCCCACTGTTCCGTCAATCTGGTGCGCAACAACATTTGTTACTGTTGCTGCAGGCGCAGCGCGACCAGCCGGCCGTGGTGCAGCAGTTGTTACGAAATTGGTTGCAGCAACACCCAGCGGACCTCAGCGCCACTCTGGCACTGGCTGAACAGCTTGAGCAAACCGGCGCTCCCGAGCAAGCCCGTGCCGTCTACCAACAAAGTCCGTTATTAGCGACCCAGGCCATTTTGCAAAATAACCTGGCGGTGTTGCTGTTTGATACGGATCCACAACAAGCACTGCAATGGGCGGAAAAAGCGCACCTGTCTATGCCGGAACAAGCCGATATCCTCGATACGTACGGCTATGCGCTGGTCAAAGCCGGCCAGGCTGAAAAGGGCCTCGGCGTGCTACGCGAAGCCGAGATCCGGCAGCCGCAAGCAGCTTTACTGCAATTGCATATTGCTGCCGCGTTACTGCAGCTCAAACGAACTGCAGAGGCCAAAGCGATCCTCAGTGCCCTGAGTGGCCGTGAACTCAGGACATCGGAACAACAGCTGTTGCAGCAATTGTTGAAATATTAGGAAAATATCTCAGTTACAGAGTTTCTGCTTCAGGAACTCTGTTTTCACCCGGTTATATACGAAAAACTAACAGTAATTCTCGAAACTCTCTAACAGTACGCTCCACCTAACACATTGATTAAGAATAATTATTTCAAGATAAATTTTATATATCTGCCATTCATGAAAAATTCAAAAAGACAGCGTTGTCAAAAACAGGCTAATCCGCTATCATTGCGCAAATTTTCAGCACATGCAGGAGTCTGCAATGAAGTTAGCTTTAGTTTTGGGGTTGGTTGCAGCCAGCCTGTTCAGTGTGGCTAGTCAGGCCGGTAGTATCAGCCTGGGCCAGGCTGCCAATTACAACGTATTCGTTAAAGAAAACTTCAGCGCAAGCTCGTCAGACACCGAAGGTGCGGCAGCCATCGGCGGTAATTTGCAGGTCAATGGCGGTTATGACTTTGGTTACGTCAACAGCAGTGCCGCTGCAACAGTCGTTGTCGGCGGCAATGTGGTCAAATCCGGTTCTGGTCATCTGAACGTCTATGATGGCGCCGGCAATACCCGCCTTGGCGAGCTGGTTTATGGCGGCAGCTATAGCGTGACCGGTGGTGGTGTTGGTGCTGCGAGCACGACCAAAGCACCAGCGACAGTGGACTTCAACAGCGCTTTTACTCAGCTCAATGCGCTGTCCGATCAACTGGCAGCCAAAACAACCCCTGCAGTCGGAATCAACCGGAATACTCAGGACGGTGTGTTGGTGTTTACGCCGGCCAAAGCCACCGCAGACAATGTCTACGTATTTAATATCACGCAGGACGACCTGAATACTTTCCACACCATCCGCGTGGATAACAGCAGTATCAGTAAAGACGCGTTGGTGGTGTTTAACGTTAGCAATCCAAACGGCACGCCAGCGAAAAACTGGACACCGCAAGAAAAATGCGCGGCCGGCCAAACCAACTGTCTGTCACTGACCCAAGTACGTTATGAAGTCGGCGATCTAAACAGCAACAGTTCGGCCATCGCCAACCATGTACTCTTTAATTTCAACGGCATCAATGACCTGCGTATTTCGTCTTCAGTCTATGGTTCGATACTGGCGCCTAAAGCGGCCATTTCAACAGAATGGGGCGTGATTTGGGGTCAGGTGATGGCGAAGTCATGGAGCGGCAATCAGCAGGTCAACTGGGCACCGCTGGACATCCCGCCGGGCGGAAACAACAGTGTCAGTGCACCAAGCCCGGTCGCCCTGCTGTTATTAGTGCCGGCGTTATTTTGGCTACGCCGCCGTACAACCTTGCTGCCGCAGCTACAGCTACAAACTGCCTGATTTTTATACTCCAGCAGAGACGGACCCACGGGTCCGTTTTTTTATGCCGCAAGTTACGTCACGGCGCCCGCCAGTTCGTGTTTTTCACCAATGCTGCCCATGGTTTTTTAAAACCGGGCCTGTGTTTTGACCAACTCTCAGCAAAATAACGCTATTCGCCGGAATAATGGTTGAAAAACCTAACCTGATCAGTAATCTGAAGCGATGAACAACGGCGAACCGCCGTTACCGGAAAAAGAGACCGCTGATGCCCACAATTGGAACTCCCGGCAGCGCCAGCAGCACCAAAGTATTGCTGTTGGGCTGTGGTGAACTCGGAAAAGAAGTTTGCCTGGAATTAAAACGTTATGGCTGCGAAGTCATAGCCGCAGACCGCTACCCCAATGCGCCGGCCATGCAGGTGGCGGACCGCCATTATGTGATTTCGATGCTCGACGGTGCCGCACTCCGCCAACTGGTGATCCGGGAGAAACCAAATTTCATTGTGCCGGAAATCGAAGCCATCGCCACTGCGACCTTGCTTGAACTCGAACAAGAAGGCTTTTGTGTGATCCCAAGCGCACGCGCCGCTCACCTGACGATGAACCGGGAAGGTATCCGCCGACTGGCCGCTGAAGAGCTGGCCCTGCCAACATCGCGTTATCGCTTTGCTGATGATCACCCGAGTTACCTTGCAGCAGTCGCAGAAATTGGTTATCCCTGCGTAGTGAAACCTATCATGTCCTCCTCCGGCAAAGGCCAGTCTGTGCTGAAAAGCCCGAACGACCTGTCCCATGCCTGGCAATATGCGCAGGAAGGTGGCCGCGCCGGCAAGGGCCGTGTCATTGTCGAAGGTTTTGTCGATTTTGACTATGAAATCACCCTGTTGACCGTGCGGACGGCCGACGGCCAGACGCAGTTTTGCGACCCTATTGGTCACCGGCAGGAGCGCGGCGATTATCGTGAGTCGTGGCAACCACAGGCGATGTCAGAAGCTGCTTTAACTAAAGCGCGCGACTATGCCGGCCGCATTACAGCAGCGCTGGGCGGTCGGGGATTGTTTGGTGTCGAACTCTTTGTTAAAGGTGACGACGTCTGGTTCAGTGAAGTCTCGCCAAGACCACACGATACCGGCATGGTCACGTTAATTTCGCAGAATTTATCTGAGTTTGCATTGCATGCGCGAGCCATTCTTGGTCTGCCGGTCCCGGTCATTCGCCAATATGGGCCTGCGGCTTCTGCAGTCTTGCTGGTGGCGGGGCATTCGCAGCAAATGCAATACGGCAATCTGGCTGCAGCATTAACCGAACCAGACACTGAAATCCGTTTGTTTGGCAAACCAGAAGTTCAAGGTGAACGCCGGCTTGGCGTAGCGCTGGCACTGGGTGATTCCGTGCAACAGGCCGTTGATAAGGCTTTGCAGGCTGTAGCGCAGGTCAAAGTCAGTCTCTGATCATCAGGCTGTGGCTGATTGTGCTGAAGTCTCCTACACTATGAATGGACTGCCTGTTCCGGGGCGGTCTGCACAACCTGCAGTTCTGCAAAAGCAGTGCTGAATTGTTTTGGTCGCGACTAAGAGGGAAGCTCCATGATTTTGTTAGTTGGTGGTGAAAAAGGCGGCAGTGGCAAAAGCTGTCTGGCGCAGAATATCGCAGTGTATTTTTCCAGCCTGAAAAATGCCAATGTCATCCTGGTCGATTGTGACCCGCAACGCACCACATCTGACTGGGTTCAGGAGCGTCACTTGTCGCCCCAGGTCCAGTGGATCAACTGCGTACAAATGTATGGGAAAATCCGTTACGAATTAAAGAGCCTGGAACATCACTACGATTATGTGATCGTCGACTGTGGTGGTCAGGACAGCGTCGCGCTGCGTTCAGCAATGTCAGTCGCTTCACACGTGTTACTGCCACTGCGTCCGAAACGCCGCGACCTGAAAACGCTTGAACATCTGGAAGACCTGGTCAGCAACTGTAATGTGGTCAACCCTGACATGATTGTTGCTTGTGTCCTGACCCAATGCCCATCGTTACCCAATCAAAGCAACCGAATTCTCGAAGCCAAAGACGTCGTACGATCGTTTAATCTGCGGGTACTGAATTCAGTCACTTTCAGCCGCAACATCTACGACGACAGTGAAGAAAAAGGTATGTCAGTGATGGATACAGAGCCGGATGGTAAGGCCGCGACTGAAATCAAAGACATCATTCAAGAATTAATGGCAATGAAGGCGATACAAGAAGATGGCATTGACCGATCTGAAAAAAAATTCAACACGATCGAATAAGCTCGCTTTTTCAGTCGATGAATTTATTGCCGACGCTGAAAACTATGCGATGGGTAAACCGCAAATCGTCAGTGTCCGTAAGGTTGCCGGCGATGAACTGGAGCCTTTAATTAATAAAGGCCCGATGCGACATGCCACTTTTACTTTGAGCGAAGAAGCGATCGAAATACTTAACCAGCTGAGTCAGGAAACCGGAGTCTCAAAATCCAAATTAATCCGTCAGTTGATTTTAAATGTCGACGCACACAATCAAAGTGCGGTGCTGCAAAGCGGTCATGCCGTGGTGGTGAAAAAAGTCGAATAAGCAGGCGAATCAGCGGCTCCAGCCGCTGATTTTCTTACATCACAAGACTGAACTAGCGCATGCCGCGTTCGAATTCAGCGATGACATCGCAGATCCGGCCCTGTGTACTGCCAAAAAACAACGGATTAAATTGTTTTTCCACGCAATAAGCCTGATAAAACGCCAATAATTCGGCCTTATCACTGGTGATCCGTTTTAATTCTTCTTGCTGTTTCTGTCCCAATTCACCGGAAAACGTCGCAAAACGTGCACTGATAGTCCGCAGCACCTGTTCACCATGCACCTGACTCGCCTGACTTGCTCGCTCAGAAAACAGAGAATACAGCTGTTCCTTATAAGGCTTAATTGTTGGATGGTCAGAAAAAGTCGCTAACAATAAAATTGCGACAATCAGCCACAAGGTTTTTTTCATACTGCCTCCACTTGATTCTTTCCCTATTCTACGCAGATCAATCAGGCTGACAACAGGCAAAGCACAATTGTCAACGTCATTGACACTTACGACTCATCAACGTGTCAACACCAGCAACACCCTGAGCTAAATCTGATTGCAGGCTATTGAAATACTGAGCTATATCAAATGGTCCGCATATTGCTAAGGGTATAATAGATGTCCAGGCATAGGTTACAAAAACCATAAAAACGACATGGCCTTTGGACAAGCCGCGGACCGGAACTGCTATACTCGCAATCCTGCCCGACTGTCACTGCAGCACATTCAGCATTAACGAGGTACCCCTTGGACCAACAACAACGAATTCCGGTCAAAGTTGACACGCATAACCCCAAAGCGCCGGAACATTATCCGTCGCGTGACCGGATTTATGTCCGGGCAGTCAAAGGGTTGCACCAACGTTTGCGCCGTAATATGGGTTTTGTGTTTATGGCGATGTTTTTTCTGCTGCCGTGGCTGCAGTTTGAAGGACATCAGGCGGTATTATTTGATTTGGATGAACAGAAGTTCAATATCTTTGCGATGACGCTGTGGCCACAGGATTTCACCATCATGGCCTGGATCTTCGTGATTGGCGCTTATGCACTGTTTTTTGTCACCACGTTTTATGGCCGGGTCTGGTGTGGTTACCTGTGTCCGCAGACGGTCTGGACTTTTATTTTTATCTGGTTTGAAGAAAAAATTCAGGGCAACCGCAATCAGCGGATGAAACTGGATAAAGACCCATGGAGCGGGCAGAAAGTGTTGAAAAAAGGCCTGACGCATTTTGCCTGGCTGGCATTTTCACTGCTGACTTCTTTGATCTTCGTCGGCTATTTCACGCCGATTGACCAGCTGTTTATCGATTTTTTTACCGCGCAGGCCAGCTTCTGGTCCGTCGTTTTTGTGCTGATTTTTATGTTTTGTACTTATGGTAACGCCGGCTGGATGCGTGAAATCATGTGTACCCACATTTGCCCCTACGCCCGCTTCCAGTCCGCTATGTTCGACAAAGATACCTTTACTGTAACTTACGATGCGGCACGGGGTGAAAACCGCGGTCCACGCTCACGCAAAGATACTGAATACAAAGTCAAAGGCCTGGGTGACTGTATCGACTGCAACCTCTGTGTACATGTCTGTCCGACCGGCATAGATATCCGTAATGGTCTGCAGTACGAATGTATCAACTGCGGCGCCTGTATCGATGCCTGTGACGATACGATGGATAAAATGGGCTATGCCAAAGGCTTAATCAGTTACACCACAGAACACAGTCTGAATGGCAAACCGACCAAAGTAGTCCGGCCTAAACTGTTGGGTTACTTTGTTGTGCTGCTGGTGGTCTGCAGCGCTTTTGGCTGGACCTTATGGACCCGGATGCCGGCCGAAATGGACGTCGTGCGCGACCGCGGCAGCTTGTTCCGTGAAACCGACGAAGGCTTGATCGAAAACACCTACACGCTGAAAATTATTAATAAATCTCAGCAGGAACAAACCTTTAAGCTTAGCTTCACCGGTATGGACAAAGTGAACTGGCTCGGTATCACCGAAGTCACTATCAAAGGTGGCGACACTGCCAGTGTGCCGATCAGTCTGGCGGCAGATCCGGCGGACTTGTCTAAACCGATGACCGATATTGAATTCAGCATCGAAAACGTTGCAGATGCTGAAGTGAAACTGTCACAACGCAGTAATTTCTTCTCAGCGCGTTAAGTGTCATTGCTGACCAAAGCCGCCTGCGGGCGGCTTTTTGTTTTTACGCTACCGGGGCCGGCGCGGTATCATAGGCCATCAATACCTTCTGCCGCCGGTGCGCACTGATGTCTGCTCATTTCCATTTCGCTCAGTTACAACCCGAAACTTTATTGGATGCCCTGCAAAGCTATCGCATCCTGCCAGAGAGCGGCTTACTAGCGCTGAATAGCTATGAAAACCGTGTCTATCAGTTCAGGGCTGAAGACCAAAAAAAGTATGTAGTGAAGTTTTACCGGCCAGAGCGCTGGACTGCAGCACAAATCAACGAGGAACATCAGTTCTGCTTCGATTTACAGCAAGCCGGGCTTGATATTATTGCGCCCTTGCAGTTCGATGGTCAGGGCCTGCTGCAGTATCAGCAATACTCTTTTGCCGTATTTCCCAGCAAAGGTGGCCGCGCGTTCAGCGCAGAACAGGATGAACACTGGGAACAACTTGGCAATTTATTAGGGCAAATGCATCAAACCGGTGCCGGCCAGGTTTTCCGGCACAGGCCACAGCTGAATATCGAAGCCGATCTGCAGCAGGCGGTCCCGGAACTGCTACGCTGCCCCCTGTTGCCGGCCAGCCTGCACGAATCTTTTGCTTTAGTGACGGCTGAGTTACTGCAGAGCATCCGCCAGCTGCAATTACCTGAATTCAACCCAATCCGACTGCATGGCGATTGTCATGCCGGTAATATTCTGACTGATCAGCGGCTATTTCTGCTCGATTTTGATGACTGCCTGCAAGGGCCAGCTGTACAAGACTGGTGGATGTTGTTAAGCGGTGATGAGATGGAACAGCGCATCCAGCTTGAAATTCTTGCCGAGCAATATCAGAACTTTACTGATTTTAACCAGTCTGAACTGGCGCTGATTGAACCGCTGCGTTGCCGCCGGCAAGTACTGTATATGCTATGGCTGGCCAAACGCTGGGCAGATCCGGCGTTTCCGTTGCATTTCCCCTGGTTTGCGACGGAAGACTACTGGCGACAGCAGCTGGCGCAGTTAAAGCTGCAGCAACAACGCTTGCAGCAGCCGGCTATCAATCTGTATCCGGACTATTACTGAGACCTGCGGTCACCAGCTCTATACAGCGGAAATTGCTTCAGTGTAAGCTGTGCGCCATCAAAGACTTTTCAACGGATTAACTGGAAATTGCTATGAAAAAACTGTTGTCGTTTTTATTCGCGTTTTGTCTGGTGCCAGCAGCCATGGCGGTTGGCGGCCCATATGAAGAAGGCAAGCATTACAAAGTGATCGCCGAACAGGGCACTGCTAAACCTGAAGTTAAAGAGTATTTCTCATTTTATTGCCCACATTGTTTTTCGTTTGATCCCATCGTCAAAAGCCTGGAAAAGTCTCTGCCGGAAGGCACAGCGTTTAAGAAATATCATGTCGATTTTATGGGACAAGCCAGTCAGGAAATTCAGGCTGGTCTGACACAGGCGATGATTCTGGCCAAAGCCAAAGGTAAAGGGGACGAAGTCAGCAAAGCGATTTTTGAACATATTCATGTGAAACATCAGCCATTTGCCACAGCTGACGACATTAAAGCAGTAGTTGTTGCAGCAGGCCTGGATGCCGCCATGTATGACAAAGATATCAATAGCTTTGTGGTGAAATCACAAACTAAACTGATGCAAAAAAGTCAGGCTGATGCGTCTAAAACCAAAGTATTGGATTCAGTACCTACATTTATCGTCAACGGCCGTTACAAAATCATCAATCAGGGGCTGGATCAAGCCAACACTGAGCAGGATTTCAAGGCCTTAGTCCAGTACCTGCTCAGCAAACCATAAGCACACGGAGTCTTGTTATGTACCGTCAGATCGCCAAATCCTTTTTATTCTGTGCCGGGCTTGCCGCAGCTGCTTTCAGTCAGGCGGCCTCCACCTTCACCGAAGGCAAACATTATGAAGTCGTAGCTGAAAAAGCCACCGCAACTCCGGTGGTAACCGAGTTCTTCTCGTTTTATTGCGGTCATTGTTTTGCCTTTGAACCTTTGGCCAACAAACTGGCAAAAAGCCTGCCGAAAGGCGTGAAGTTCGAAAAAAACCACGTTGATTTCCTGCAGGCAAGCCCACCTGAAGTGCAAAACAGTATGGCAAGAGCTTATCTGGTTGGCCGCAATGCTGGCAAAGGTGAAGAAGTCGCCGGGATGATCTTTGATTACATCCATAAACAACGTGCGAATTTTGGCTCAGACAGCGATATCCGCTCGTTATTACTGGTCAATAATTTTGACGCTGCAACTTTTGACAATGGCTTTAACAGTATGCCTGTACTGGCTGAAGCCAGCAAAATGAAAGAACAGCAAAGCTATTGGACAGAGAAAAAAGTACTGACCGGCGTCCCTATGCTGTTGGTCAACGGCAAATATAAAGTGAAATTCGATGGCCTCGATAAAGAGAACGCCGAGCAGGAGCTGATTGATTTGCTGGCTTATCTGGCTAACAAAAAATAACCTTGTCATTCTGCCTGACGAAGCCGGTGTTGAACCGGCTTTTTTATGGAAAAATCTTAGCCACATTAAAATATCAAGTTTTTATCAAGAATATTGCCAGCACCAACAGCTTCAACTGATTGTTTTTGATGTTTTTATCCACTTATAGTCTGGGTAACCGGTAAGCAGTATCAGACCGGATTAACCGAGCAATATAAGCCAGGGTATATTCCATGACCGATTTGAGTATCCAACGAAACAGCACTATCGCCAGTGCCTATGTTTCGACGGCTGCAGCACCGGCTGCCGCCAAACTAACCCCACAAGCCAGCGCAACGGCGACTGCTGATTCAGTGTCTATCAGCTCAGAAGCACAGAAGTTATTTGAGCAGTCGATTGTCGATGAACCGATCACGCCAATGAACGGTGGCGGAATAAGACCACCAGACGAGCCGCCGGCTAAGCCAGTTAAAGACTAATTTTTATGCTGAACGAGCAAATATTCGAGCTGCTGAAATCATTCGAAGATGTTACCAGCATCATGTACATCGTACTTTTTCTGGTGATTTTCTTTATTGAAAAGAGAATGAGTTCAGCCACTGTAGCACTGCTTGTTTTGTGCTTGTGCAAGGGTATGGCTAGTTTGATTCTGCCGGAACTACTGACTTTAGCTTCGCAAGTTGGTTTGCAGTACAAGTTTGCCTGGTATGGTTGCTGGATGGGGTTAAACGTGATTTGTATTGGCCTGATACTGAAATTTCATCTGTCGCACAAGATCCGGGCATCAAATGTTGCAATTACAGTCTCTCTGGCCTACGTCATGCTGACTGTGGTTCAGGCTCTGGATTTTATTGACCGGGCCACTCTCAACAGCAGTGCTTTTGCCATGATCTATCAGGTCAGTATTCCGACCATTAATATCGGTCTGATCCCGCTGATTTGTTACTTCTGGCTGCAGGATTTCCGCAAGGCCGCGTTGATGTACAAGGAGGGTTAGATGTCATTTGTGCTGATACTGATAAGTGTCTTTATGGTCTTTCTGGCAATCATTGCACATAGAAAACTGCTTGCCCTAAGCGGCGAACCGCAAATCTACGCAGAAGTGGCCAGTGAATTACAGCAGCGTGCGCATGATTTGCTGGTACGCAAAGACCATATTGAAGCGCGGGCTCATCTCGATTTGGCAGATGAGAACGAACGCTGGAAAAATGATCTGGCGCAGTACATGGAAGATTATGAGCAGGAAGCTTTGGCGCGCAGACGATTACATCTGGGCCGGTAAAATCGGCCTTTGAGCAACGACCATTCTGAGCAAGGATGCACTGTAAAACCAACCTTTGCAGCGGGTGATCCGCTGCTTTTTTTATATACTCTTAACATCTATCCGCTGGTATATGGCCCATGACCAGGCAGAATATCCAGCATAACGCGGGTCACCATCGGCGGAAACACCGTTAAATGATCTTCGCCGTCCAGCACCGCTGATTTTACCTGTAAACCTTTGACCGGACGCAGCATTTGCTCAAACCGCTGCATATCGCCAACCAGATTGGTGTTTTTGTAGTGCCGGGCCGTTGGCCCCGGCTGTTCAAAACCACCGCTGTACAACCAAACTCTGGCAGCGGCCCCCGCCGGGAGCGCCCGGAGTAAGGCCGGTGCTTCGGACAGCAGCTTGCCTTGATCAAACCAATACGACGGACTACTCAGCACGTAATGACTGAATAACTGCGGTTGATGCAACAACATATAAGTGCCCAGCAAAGCACCATAAGAATGACCCAGATAAATCTGCCGCTGGCGATCCAGCCGGTAGTGTTGCTGCAGCAGTGGCAATACCTGCGTCGCGATGAACCGGGTAAAGGCCGGTGCATTACCATAGGCCGGCTGATCAAAGTTTTCACCGGCTCTGGGCGGACGCGCTTTCACATCAGAGGTGGTGTAATCGCGGCTGCGGCTGGCAGCCGGAGTATCCGTGGCCGGATAAGCCAATCCAACCAAAATAAAATCTTCGATATTCCGGCCCTGCTGGCCAACCCGGTTACGGATACTGCGGATCAGCGGAAAGGCATAAGGCGCGTCGGTCACCAGCAGTAAAGGGTAATCTTGCTTGTTACTGCTATAAGACTTTGGCACATCCACCCACACCGGGTAAGTGCGGCCCTGAAAACTCAGTTCATACACTGTGGTGCCCGTTAATGTCACAGGCTTAATCTCCGCCAGACAGCGAAAACCAACACCTGACAACAACAGCAACACGACGATTTTTCCCCACAACTGCATCAGTCCCATCCGGTAGTTCCTGGTCATTTAGCCCCCTTTTTTGCAGTCCCCTGCTTTTGTTTCGCCAATTGTGGCCCTGGTAATACCTGCTGCCAGAACCAGCCTGCCAGTTTGCCGGTGACATCCGCTTCGGCATTGGTCAGCAGCACCAGGCCGTAACCTGTCGATGGCGAATAAGCGATATAAGGCCGGTAACCGTCGACTACGCCAGCGTGGTAATACAGCCGGTCGTCGCCGTACTGCACCATGCGCCAGCCGCGTCCATACCAGGCCGTGGCATTACGATATTGCTGCCAGACCGGCCAACGCGGTTTGCCCGGCATTTTCACCAGCGGCTGTTGCAATTGACTGAGTAGCGCCGGCGAGAACACTTCCGGGCGGTGACCCAGCATCGCAATCAGATACTTCGACAAGTCACGTGCGCTGGCATTGACCCCGGCCGCGGCCGGGAAGCGATAAAAATTTGGTTTGGGTTTGACCGTCCGCCAGCCTTTGCCGCCCCTTTCATGCGGCAGCGCTTTATTGCGGCTGGCCAGCAGACCGGCCAGGCCATATGAGGCGTTATGCATCTGCAACGGGCTGAACATCCGCTCAGTCACCAGACTTTCATAAGATTTGCCGGTGGACTGTTCAGCCGCCCGCCCGAGCAGACCAAACAACACATTCTGGTAGCTGTAACAGCGGCGCGGCGGGCAGACCGGCGCCAATTCTGCCAGTCGCGGCAAAATTTCTGCCGGCGTTTTGTTGGCTTCAATCAAATCTTCAAACGCATGAGCCCAAAAACCAGAGCCTTGTGACAACACACTTTCGACATTGACCTGCTGCTCGATCTGCGCATTTTTCAAATGTAATTCAGGGACATAAGCTTTCAGCGGTTGCTGCAAATCAAGCCGGCCCTGCTGTGACAGCTGCACCAGCAAATTGCCGGCGAAGGTTTTCGACACAGACGCAAGGCGAAACACAGTGTCCGGATTGACCCGCGCTTGCTCGCCGACAGCGCGCACACCATAGCTGCCAAGCGCCAGCACCCGATCCTGATACACGATGGCATAAGCACCGCCCGGCACTTTGGCGCTTTGCAGCTGCGCGTTAAACTGCTGCTGAAATTGCGCCGAAAGCGCCGGATCGGCAGCCGCCAGCGCCTGACCGGCAGCAGCAAAACCACAGCAGGCTGCCAGTGGCAAAAAACAGAAAAAACGGTACAACTTATTCACCCGTGACTCCTGGCATCATGTTTAAAGGCAGTAAGGTTGCCGGATTGATCCGCTTGCCGGCCTGGATCAGTTCCAGATGCAGATGTGGCCCTGTAGTGCGGCCGCTATTGCCCAAAGTGCCGACTGACTGACCAGCCTGCAACTGCTGGCCGGGCTGCACTGTGACAGCGTCGAGATGGGCGTACATTGACTGATAACCACCACCGTGGTCTATCAACACCACATTCCCGAGGTTCGGGTGCAGGCTGTCGCTGCCACTGAGCAGTACCCGGCCAGCGGCAACAGTCAGTACCGGTGTGCCACGGGGTGCAATAAAATCGAGCCCGCCATGCGGTTTGCCCTGGCGGAAACTGTGCACTTCTCCAAACCAGGAGCCGACCCGGCCCTGCTGCAGCGGCGGCAGCCAATGCTGTGGCGCCAGACCAGTCAGCTCAGTTTTCAGCGCCAGCGCCGGTACACTCAGGCTCATCAAGGCAAGGGCTAAAACACCGAACTGCCGGCCGGACAACAACTGCGTGGGCTGTAAAATTTGCTGCAGCCGTTGTTGTAATACTTGCGCCGGGCCTGTACCGGCATTGGCCTGCAGCCAAAGCCTGGACTGAACCGCCTGTTGCTGCGCGCGGATCACCGCAAGCAAAGTGCGGGCATAGGTGCTGCGCTGAGCCGGATGTTGGCGCAGTACCCAGTGGTCAACGGCATGTTCCATCGCCGCATGGTAATGTCGCTCCAGCAGTCGCAGCGCCGGATTAAACCAGCACAGGGCGCAGAGCAGCCGCCAGCTCAACAGCCATAGCGGGTCACGCCGCTGCAGATGTTTCAGTTCATGCCATAACAACAGCCGCTGCTGGCCGGCAGGTAAATGCCAGAACCAGTCCGGCAGCCACAAAGTGCTATGCGTGATACCGCTGACAAAAGGGCTGCCGCCATGCGGCAATTGCCGCAGTTGCAACGGCTGACGCTCAAGTGCCGCCTGTAATGCCGGGTCCACCGCGACGACAGCGGCCAGACGCTGTGCCGGTAACGGCAACGACCATTGATGCAGACGTCGCCATAACTGCCATTGCCGCGCCATCAGCACGGAGGAGAGCACGCAACCGGCCGCCAGCAGCCAAAAGACTAATTCCGGCAACCAGGCCTGCAGCGGTTGTTGCTCCAGCCAGGCCGGATGGGTCGGTAATGCCAGTAACGGGCTAATGCCGTGATCATGCGGCATCAGCCACAATGCCGGCAGGACTGCGCCTCGTTCAGGCCAGGGCAAAAAAGGCAGCACGGATACCAGCAGCAACAGCGGTGCCAGCGTCGTCGCCGCTATCAGCCGCTGCGAGTAATGCCGGCCAAGCTGTAACAAGCCAGCCAACAGTGAGGTCCACAAAACCCAGCAAAATAGCAGCATTAACAGATTCAGCATGGCTCGTCTCCCCGCTCCAGCTGTTGCAGCTGTTGCTCCAGCGCCTGCAAGTCCTCAGCACTTAACAAGGCACTGTCGGCAAACATCGCCAGCGGCAGCGGTTGCTTCAGTTCCAGCACCCGGCTGGCGAAATCCTGCGCCAGTGCGGCCAGCGTCGGCACTTTGGCCACCAGCGCAGCATAGCTGTTCTGATTACCCTGCTGCACCAGCTGCAGCAGACCTTTGTCGACCATGCGCTCCAGTGTTTTGCGGGTGGACGAATAGCTCCAGTCCAGCACGTCCGCCAGTTGATCGTGCAGCTCACGGCCGGTTTGCGGCTGTTGTTGCCAGAGCAGTTTCAGGATTTCGAGTTCAGGTGCTGTCGGTTGCATCAGCGACTCTCTGTATGGTTGATATGGTCATGCTGCGACAACTGTCGCAGATTGGCAAGCAAAAAATGCGACAAATGTCGCAGCTATGATGTAAGTGGACAAAAAGTCGGCTCGACCGCCGGAAATTCAGCGGCAACAGCGATGTTTGACAGATTTTTCACATTACCCGCATTATGCTGCGCAGAACCCGAAATACCGGATCCATTCATGCCACAGCCTGCTGCGTCACAAACCGCTTTCCCTGGCCGGACTTTACGGATTTTACTGGTCGAAGACGAACCGGCACTGGCGCGGAATATTGTCGATTATCTGCAGTTGCTCGGACATCAGACCGATTACGCCGCCGACGGCAAACTTGGCCTGCAGCTGGCGTTGCAGCAGCAGTTTGATGTGATTTTGCTGGATTTGATGTTACCGCGGCTGGATGGCCTGAGCTTGTGCCGCCAACTGCGCAGTCAGGCGAGCCGGCACACGCCGGTGCTGATGTTAACCGCCCGCGACACGCTGGCTGACAAAACCGATGGTTTTTATGCCGGCGCCGATGATTATCTGACCAAACCTTTTGCGCTGGCTGAACTGGCACTGCGCTGCCAGGCGTTAGCGCGGCGCAACGAGCCGCAGCAATATTGCCTGGAGATTGGCCCTTTACGGCTGGATCGGCGCACTTTGCAGGCCTGGCGCGACGACCAGCTGCTACAACTTCATCCGCTTGGCTTTCAAATCCTGCAACTTTTGGCCGAAGCCTATCCGGCGGTATTAAACCGTCAGCAACTCACCGACCAGCTCTGGCCGGAGGATGCGCCGGATTCAGATGCGCTGCGCAGTCATATTTATCTGCTGCGCCAGCAGCTCGACAAACCTTTTGCCTGGCCGTTATTGCACACAGTGCACGGCGTTGGTTTTGTCCTGCGACTGTCGGAGCCGGCAATATGACCAAAACCTCGCTGAGTCTGCGCATCCGCGCTGCGTTTTTGCTGTTGGTATTGGCCTGCGGTGTGTTATTTGGCCTGCTGATGCTGGTGTTTGTGTACACCACTGAAGATGCACTGTTTTATCAGCGGCTGGATCAGGAAATTGCCCGCCAGCAGGGGTTGCCAGCCCCGACCCGGCCACTGGACAGCCATTTAAATCTTTATCATTCGGCCGCTGAGTTCCCTGCGGATCTGGCGGCGGCTTATCAGGCTGAGCCCAAAGCTTCGGAGCTGGCCGGCAGCGAAGGCCGGCATTATCACTTGAGACGCTGGGTCCATCCAGCGACCCCGCAACAACTGTTTCTGGTGACCGAAGTCAGCCAGCAATTGGTGGTGCGGCCGGTGCTGCGACCGATGCTGGCAGTCTATGGCGGCCTGCTTGCGCTGTTTTTGCTGCTGGCGCTGGCACTGGGCTGGTATCTGGCCCGGCGCGCTGTGGCACCGCTGCAGCAACTGGCGTTGTTGGTCAGTCAGGAACCGGTCGCTGCCGGTTTTGCCAGTCAGTTTCGCGACAAAGAAATCAGCGTACTGGCGCAAAAACTGGAATCCAGCCTGCTCAGATTGCAGCAATTTGCCGAGCGCGAACGCCTGTTCAGCCGTGACGCCAGCCATGAACTGCGCACGCCATTGGCGGTGATCCAAAGCAGTTGTGAACTGCTGTTATTACAACCGCCCATTGATGCGGCGGCACAGCGCCGCCTGCTGCAAATTGCCAGTGCCTGCGGCCAGATGCAGCAGCTGATCGACAGCTTATTGTTGCTGGCACGCGAAGGTGAAGGGCAACAGCTGAGCGCAGTGACCCTGGCTCCACTGTTGCAGCAGCTGTGGCTGCAGCAACAACAATGGCAACCGAGGCCGGACTTACAGCTCGATGTGCAGCTGCCGGCAGATCTGCAATGGCAAGCCCCGGCGCCGGTGTTACGGCTGCTGTTTGCCAATCTGCTGCAGAATATCTGGCGGCACAGCGCTGCCGGTATTGTCTGCATCCAACCGCTGCCACAAGGTCTCAGTCTGAAAAACCCAATGCAAACGGCAGCAGATCAGGGCGCCAATGGCTTTGGCCAAAGTATTGCCGCAAGGCTGGCCAAGGCCTGTGCCTTGCATTTTGACAGTAAAGCTGACGCGCAAGGCTGGTGCACCCGCTTGCAAACCTTTCAGCGCGACCCACTTTGACAAAAATTTCACCAACGCGGCGCTATCTTCAGTTTTTCTCTGCACAGATGAGCATTGGTGATGGTCAAACCCGGATGGATTAAAAGTTTAAGCCTTGGCTTTGGCAGTGTCTTGCTCTGCCTCTTACTGCTGTTTAGCGGGTTGCTGCTGTGGCCGCTGGCTGAGCCGCCTGGCCCGGCCTGGCGCGGCGACGCTTTAGTGCTGGACAATGTACATATCGTCGACACCCGCAGCGGCGAACTACAGCCTGACCGTGCCATTTGGATCAAACAAGGCCGTATCGAGCAAATCACTGCGGCAGGCATCAGGCCGCCCGCCGCTTGTCATTATGTCTCTGGTCAAGGCAGTTATGTGGTGCCTGGATTGTGGGATAACCACAGCCATAGCCTGAAACTGTCGCCACAGCTGCATCACCCGCTTTACCTGGCACATGGTGTGACCTATTTGCGTGATATGTCCGGCTGTATGACCGGCACCGACAGTCTGGCCGCCTGCGCCGCCGACCGCAGCGCCTGGACAGATCAAGCCCGCAGCGGGCAACGCAGCAGCCCGCTTTATCCGCAGCAAAGCAGCTTTGCCATCAATGGCGGCGCGGAAGTACCGGACGGTGCGCCGGCTTTTTTACGCCTGCAAACTGCGGCGGACGCCACAGCGCTGGTCAGGCATTATCAGGCACTTGGCGTCGATACGCTGAAAACTTATGAATTTTTAAGCCCGCAGCAATATCAGTGGCTGAGTGACGCAGCGGCCGGCACCGGCATGCAACTGGCGGGGCATCAGCCCTGGCGCGTCACGCTGGCCGACCTGATTCAGGCGCGCCAGCGCAGCGTCGAACATGGCCGCTTGTTTTTATTCGAATGTTCCACAGTGGCGATGCAGCTGAAACAACAGCAGATGCGGGAGGGGCTTATCAACAGCGATGTGTGGCGCGAAATTTTGCAAAGCCAGGACCCAGAGCTGTGCCGGCAGAAAATGCGCGCGATGGCCAAAGCCGGCATCTGGTGGAGCCCGACGTTATTAACGCTGCAGCTCGGTGCCCGGGCAGCGGAGCCGGCGTTTCGGCAAGACCCGCGGCTTGCGCAAGTGCCCTGGTTGCTGCGAACACTCTGGCAAGCCGATGCTGACAGTATGCAAAGCCGCGGCTATGACCAAAAAGGCCGGCCTGTGCATGCAGAACTGCTGACATTGGCACTGCAACAGCTCAAACAAGCGGTGACGCTGGGGGTGCCCATTCTGGCCGGTACCGACACCCCGGACAGTTTTGTCTTTGCCGGCAGCGGTCTGATTGACGAGCTGGCGCTTTATACCCAGGCTGGAGTCACCCCGCTGCAGGCGCTGCAAAGTGCGACTTTATGGCCGGCACAATATGCTGGTATGGAGGCGAGTGCCGGCGCAGTCGAAGTAGGAAAAGAGGCGAACTTACTGCTACTCGCCGCCAATCCGCTGCAGCAAATTCAGGCGCTGCGTCAGGTGGAAGGGTTAGTCCTGGCAGGCCATTGGTACGACAAACAGCAACTGCAGGTTTTGCAGACTTTTAGCATAGAGCAAGCCGGCAGCCTGAGCATCAACCTGCAGCTCGCCTGGTCGGCACTGCAAAGTGCCCAGTTCCGTCAGCAATTTGCTGATTAAACCCAGCTACTCGCCGGCACTGGCTTTGGCAGTGCTGGTTTTGGCCGGGCTGGCTTTGGTCGGTTTCACTGGCGCTGCGGTTTTGCCGGTTTTGCTGGTCGTGACTGCAACATTGCCAACTGGCGCTTTTGCCTTCGCAGCGGTGTTGACCTGTTTGGCTTTTTTTGTCGGCGTGGCTTTTTTCACCGGAGTCGTTTTGGCGACTTTGCCCGTCACAGTGCGTTTTTTTGCAACCGCCACGCGTTTTTTCGCAGGTGTCTGACTGGCTGCGGCCTGACGTTGCATTTCAGCTAAAGCCTGTTTACGTTCCTGCGGGTTTAATGGCAATAGTGCAATTGGGTCTTGTGGCACACTGCCACGCCAGAGTTCAAAATGCAGATGTGGCCCGGTGGCGCGGCCGGTCTGGCCAACCAAACCAATCTGCTGGCCGGCTTCGACCCATTGGCCAATTTGCACATCCAACCGCGATAAATGCGCGGATAAACTGGTCAGCTGGTCGCCATGTTCAATCAGCACAGCATTGCCAAAGGCTTCGCTGAGGCTGCTGTTATCGGCGCTTAATACCACGCCTGCGCTTGCCGCAAAGACCGGCGTGCCACTGGGCGCGGCAAAATCAACGCCATGATGCTGGCGATTGCGGCTTTTAATGATGTAACGGGCGAATGAAGCGCTGATGCGGGCACCGGGCAATGGATGCACGAACGTTACAGGCCCACGCTGCTGCGTGACAGTTTTTTCTGCCACCGGCGGCGGTGTGACCGGCGGTGCGCTGGCGCAGCCTGCCAGCAATAGAAGCCAGCCCAACAACAGACCTGCACCTGACAGCTGCCGATGTTGCAACAATAAACGCATATAGTTTGATCCCGGCCAACTGTGAGTCGGCGTCTGTGTTTGGGGTTTCACCTGCCAGCACTTTTGGTACAGCGAGACGAATATGCCAACCAGTGTCGCCGGATCAACGACTTCCGGCAAGCCAACTATGCAGATCTGCTTCATTTCCACACTGTTGATACAACAAATGCTGTATAACTTTTATCTTTTATTCCATTTAGATATATAAAAACCAAATGACAGCGGTTGTCATGTTATAAAAAATCGCTACAATGCGCGGCATCTGGACGGCTAAACATCTAGTCGTAACCAGAAGCAATATTCACCCTGCACATGCTCACCGGTCAACCGGAAGCCTGGAAATCGTAGTAAGAAGGATTCCGACCATGTTGCCAGTTCGACAATTACCGAACACCGATATCAGCGCCGATCGCGCCACAGTCACACCAACCTCAGCCTGTTGCCTGCTGCCAGCACGAATGTGTTGCTGATCCTCTGTCCGGCCTGAACCGCGTACCGTATTTGGACGCAGAGTTTGGCTGCCCTGTTTTTACCATATTGACTGACTGCTACGGCGGTCCCATTCGCTGAGATTTGCAGCCCGGCTGCGAATGCGCCCGGCACTGAATTTTATTGAGGTTTATCATGCGTTTTACCCCACATTCCCTGACGCTGCTCGCCAGCGCCATCGCTGTTGCTACGCCTGCTTTTGCCAACCCAGCCGCAGAAGCAGCTGCAACTGAAAGAACCGTTGAACGTATTCAGGTCACCGGTAGTTTTATCAAACGCAGCCAGCAGGAAGATGCCACGCCCCTGCTGCAAATCGACGCTGATGCTATTGCCGCCAGCGGCAAAGTCACGCTGACCGACGTACTGCGTGACCTGTCGGTCAATTCCGGCAACAGTTTTGACGAGCAATATACCGGTAGCTTCTCCGCCGGTTCGGCCTCGATTGGCCTGCGTGGCCTAAGCCCAAAAAATACTCTGGTACTGGTCAACGGTCAGCGCCTGTCGAACTATGGTTTTGCGCTCAATACCCAGGACACTTTTGTCGACCTCAACGCCTTGCCGTTAAGTGCGGTGAAACGCATTGAAGTGCTCAAAGACGGCGCCTCGTCGGTGTATGGTTCAGACGCCATTGCCGGCGTGGTCAACATCATTTTAAAAGAACAAATCACCGATACAGAGCTGTCGCTCAGCACCGGCCGGGCGACGCAAGGCGGCCTTCAGCAATACGGGCTGGGCTTGTCGACCGGCATCGGCGAAGTGACGCAGGACGGTTACAACCTGAGCCTGACGCTGGATTGGTTTGACCGCGCCCGGCTTGATGCCAGCGAGCGCGATTTGCTGAAGACCGGTGATTTCCGCCATTTACCGGGCGGCAAACTGGCCGGCTGGAGCGCACAAGGCGCGAATTCGCTGGCCAACCCATCGTTGCCTCAGGCTTTGGCAAACTGCCCGGCCGGCAGCGAAAAACGGCCATGGAGTGATTTCACCCCGGGCCGTAAAGGCGAAGTCTGTGCTTTTAACGCCCAGCCGTTTAATACACTGCAGCCAGAAGTGACACGCCGGCAGTTATCGCTGCAAGGTACTGTCGCGCTTGGCGACAACTTAACCGGTTTTGCCGAGTGGCTGTACAGCGACAATGATTCAGCCATGTTATTTGGCGCGCCGCTGACCGTTGGCGCTGGCCTGCGGGCTTATAATCCGGTCAACGGCACGCTGACCGATATTCCGGTGCTGTTACCTGTTGGTCATCCCGACAATAGCTCCGGCAAACCGCTGGCGATTGAATACACGCTGTTTGATTTAGGCCCGCGCACCAAAGCCAACAGCCAGCAGTTCAGCCGCCTGCTGACCGGTTTAAAATATCAGGGTGAGGTTTGGGACGCACAGGTACAACTGCTGCAATCATTCAGTCATCAGCGTGAATATGTAGACAATTTCGTCAATCGCTTTGAATTTGAAAAAGTCTTAAAAGACGGCAGCTACCGCTTTGACGGCCGCCAGAACAGCGCTGACGTACTGAACCGGCTGCGTCTGCAAACACGCCGGCCCGGTGAATACGAAATCAACTCAATCAACGGCAGCGCCAGCCGCGATTTGTGGGACAACGACTATGGCACAGTCGCCATCGCCACCGGGTTTGATTTACGCAAAGAACGGATGGACGCCGGCACATCGCCGCAGGTGTTGTCCGGCACTGAACTGCGCCCGGCGATTAACCTGGTTAAAGGCGAGCGCACCGTCAGCGCGGCTTTTGCCGAGCTGAGCCTGCCGCTTTATACCGACCTGACCGCCAGCATCGCCGGCCGGCTGGATCACTATGACGATTTCGGCCGCGCCTTTTCACCCAAAGCCGGTGTGCATTATGTGCTGGCCGAAGACTGGCTGCTGCGCGCATCCTGGTCACGCGGCTTCCGCGCGCCGTCGTTACCGGAAATTGCCGACAGCAACACCATCAGTTACGGCACTGTGATTGACCCGAACGACCCGCTGGAACCCGGCAGCCGCCGCGGTTACACCCAGCTGCGCGGCGGTAATCCGCTGCTGCAACCGGAACGATCGACCAACAGCAATGCCGGGGTGATCTGGTCGTTCAGTAAACAAGGCAGCGTCGGCATTGATGTATTCAGCATTGAACAGCAGGACATCATCGCCGGCGACAGCGCGCAATATGTCGTCGAACACCCGGAGCTGTATGCCGACCGTATTTTGCGGGATGCGCAGGGCCGCTTACAGATTTTGAAAAACCAGTACACCAATCAGGGCAGCCGCGACACCCGAGGTGTCGATATCGATTTTAACTACCGTTTTGAGCTCGGCAACGGCCATAGCCTCAGCCTGAAAACCGTCTGGTCTCATCTGCTGGACTATAAACAAGCGCTGGTTGCCGGCCAGCCGGTGCTGGAAGGCGCTGGCAACAACCAGTTTGGCGCTTTGCCGGCCTGGAAAAGTAACAACAGCCTGATTTGGCAACACAGCGACTGGCAGGCCAGCCTGACGGCAGCTTTTACCAGCGGCTATCAGCAAAAAGTGGCAACAGTGGCGAGTAACCCGGGCCTTCGCAGCAACATCAGTAGCTTCACGCAATGGGACAGCCAGCTGAGTTACCGTGGTTTTGCCAATACCCAAATCAGCTTTGCAGTGCAGAATCTGCTGGACCGCGACTCGCCGTTTGACCCAAGCGCCGGCAGCGATTACACCGACACCACGCAATACAACCTGCGTGGCCGGCAAGTCAGCCTGACCGCCAGTTATCAGTTCTGAGTGAAACCCCGCTGCGTATCGGCGCAGCGGGGTTTACTGCTGCAGCCATTACTCACCAACCCAATGTTATTTCGGTAACACGCGCCCTGGCTCATAGCCGTCATACCGCGGCAAATCGGCATCTAAATCATCCCAGCAGGCCCGGGACGAGACAAAATTGTGCGACAGCGGCCGTTCGCTGATGTCGGAATCTAAAATCCCTAAACGCAGACGGATCTTATCAGGCACCTGCGCATTGCTGCTGTATACCGGCGACGCACAAATGCGGCAAAAATGCTTCTTTTTGCCCGGCGCTGTCTCAAAAAAGCTCAAGGCGTCCTGGCCACTGCAGATGACAAAATCGCTGAGCGCCACAAAACCATTAGTCGCATATGCAGTACCGCTGCTTTTCCGGCACAACGAACAATGGCAATGAATGATCGCGCTGATAGGGCCACAAATCTCAACGGTCACGGCACCACATAAACAACTTCCCTGATACATACCACCTCCGAGCCCGGACAAACGTCAGTACAGTTTAATATCTCAGACAGACAGGGTGTCGCCCACTCACTGACAGCCTTCAACGACAGCCATAGTGCCCGCAGCTGACCTGATAGCACCAGTGCGGCCCGGCAATCAGACTGTTTCCTGTTCCTTACTGCTGCATCAGCTCTGGCGTGGGCATTTTCTTCAGTTGCCACTGCAACAGACTGAAACTGAGCAGCCCCTGCACCAGCACACTCAGTGCCGAACACCACCAAACCTGCGTCGGGGTAAAATCCGGCTGCTGACTGAGCCACAGCACAGGCAGTACAAACAGTGCCAAACGCACGGCTGAACTCAATAACGACGGCCAGGTGTTACCCAGCGCCTGAAACATGCCGGAACAGGTCAGCACCACGGCCGATGTCAGATAATTCCACGAGATAATTTTGATAAACACCACACCGGCCAGCACCACGGCGGCGTCGGCCGTGAACCAGCGCATCAGCATTTCGGCTTCAAACTGGCTGAACAGGAAAATCAGCAGCATCAGGCCAAAACTGAGCTGCAGTGCAGCGCGCAGCGTCTGATGCACCCTGGCGTGTAAGCCCGCACCAAGGTTTTGCCCGGCAATAGCCGGAATAGCAAACGATAAGGCCACCACCGGCAACGACACCGCCTGAATGATACGCATGCCAATGCCAAAAGCGGCCTGCACTTCAGTGCCTAAATCCCGGATCACCCAATACACAAAAGCGGTGAACAAAAACATCAGCGCGTACTCTCCACCGGCCGGCAGCCCGATCGCCAGCAAACGGCGCCATACCGGCAACTGCAAGGACCAGCCGGCGCTGGTGTCCAGCACCTGATGCTGACAACGACGGAAATAAACCCAGAGCAGCAGCACGCCGACTGCAGATGCCAGTGTGCTGGCCAAACCCGCGCCAGCCACCCCAAGCGCCAGGCCTGTGCCCCAACCGGAGATGAGCACAGGTGCCAGGATTAAATTCAGCAACACGGTCAGCAACTGCACCGCCATCGCCGGTTTTACCACGCCAACTGCGCGCAGCGCCGAGCCTATCGCAGTGGACACAAATGCCAATGCCAGCCCAGGCAGATACCACTGCAAAAACTCCGCACCGGCCTCGCGTACAGCAGCATCGGTACTGACAGTTTGCAGATAAAAATCCTGCAATAAAAACCCGGCCAGTAGCGTCAATGCGGTGAGAAAACCCGCCAGCAACATCGATTGGCGGAACACCTGATTGGCATAAGCATGGTCCGCAGCGCCGGTAGCCCGGGCGATCAGGCTGACAGTACCGACACTGAGCATCTGTGTCAGCGCCAGCACCAGAAACATCAGCGCAGAACCGGCACCGACTGCAGCCACTGCCGCCGGGCCAATGCCCGCAACAAAATACATATCAACAAACAAATACAGGCCCTGTACCAGCATGCCGATCATCATCGGCGTCGCCATGTTAACCAGATGGCGGCGGACAGAGCCCTGGGTTAAATCAGTCATTGTTGTTTCTCATTCCCGCAGGTGATTAGTCATCCCGATTGAGTGCTTCCAGCAGCTCAATCGTAAAAAAGAGATCTGAATTGGGTGGGATCATGTTGCCGATCTGACGTTCACCATAAGCCAAAGCCGCCGGCACCTGCAACTTGCGGGTACCGCCAACCTGCATGCCAATCAGCCCCTGTACCCAGCCCTGGATCACGCGGTTTTTACTCAGCACCGTTTCAAAAGGTGCACCGTGGCGGTAGGACGAATCAAACTCAGTGCCGTCCGCCAGATAACCACGATAATGCGCTTTAATCAGCGCGCCGCCTTTTTTGATGGTGTTGCCGCTGCCGGGGATCAGGTCTTCAATGATGAGTTCAGTCAGGGCCATCGCCAGTTCGCCTTCGGAAGAAAAACCGCAGTATATCCCAGGGTGTCATCACTTTGGGCAACTCTTGTTACAAGCCAGGTTGTGACAAGCCAAAGCGGCTGTGATACCAATAAAGTCTCTCTGAAAGAACAAAGGCAATCCGATGAAAACGCTTGGACTGATTGGCGGCATGAGCTGGGAATCCACAGTGCCGTATTACCGGCAGATTAATCAACAGATCAACCTGCGTTTGGGTGGTTTACACAGCGCAAAAATCATCCTGTACAGCGTAGACTTTCAACAGATTGAAGCGTTGCAGCGCAGCGGCGACTGGCAACAGGCCGGCCAGCTACTAGCGGATGCTGCCCAGGCTTTGCAGCGCGCCGGCGCACAAGGGCTGGTGCTATGTACCAATACCATGCACAAAGTGGCCGCAGCTATCACCAACGCGACGCCGCTGCCGCTGTTGCATATCGCCGATGCTACAGCGCAGCAAATTAAGGCCAGAGGCCTGCGTCGGATTGGCTTATTAGGTACCCGCTTTACCATGGAGCAGGATTTCTACAAAGCGCGGCTTTTGGCGCAAGATATCGAAGTAATCATCCCTGATGTACCAGGACGCGACCTGGTACATCAGGTGATTTACGAAGAACTTTGTCTCGGCCAGATTAATCCGGCGTCACGCCTTGCCTATCAGCAGATCATCGCCGGTTTAGTGGCACAAGGCGCAGAAGGCGTGATTCTGGGTTGTACCGAGATAGGTTTGCTGGTGCAGCCGGACGATGCGGCAGTGCCATTGTTTGACACTACCGCCATCCACGCCGGCACAGCGGCGGAGTGGATGTTGGCGGACTAAATAATAACGGTGATCAGAATGTCAGCGGCGGCAGATTGGCCGGTTGCCAGTGATCGCCCGGCGCTGTGGTCCAGACCACCAGCTCGAGCTGCTGCGCCATATCGGCTTCTTTAAACTTCAGGCTGTACTGTTGGCTGGAACGGATCACCAGATGGCCATCTTCCAGACTGGTCACGGCGCCGTACACCGGCACCAGACTGCTATACATGATTAAACCGCCATCGCTGTTGATTTTGCCCTGACTGGCATACAGCGTTTTGGCGCTGTCGAGCAGCAATTGACCGGCTTCGTCCTGTGCCACTGTGGGGGCCGCATCAACGGTGTAACTGAGTTTACAGATCTCCCGATCTGCCTCAGTGCCACAGGCCAGCGGGCGGGCATGAGTAATCTCGGTGTCCAGCAGAGTGCCATTGCTGCTGATCTGGGCTTTTTTGTCGCCGCTGACTGGCACTTCCAGTTCGACCTTCACGCTGTACCCTTCGCCAATCGAAGAAGGCTCCGGCGCGAACACACGAAAACGGCCTTCTGTGACCGCCACCGGCGTCGGCCAGCTGGCCTGCATCTGATAGTGCTCGGTCAGCGCCGGGTCCGATTTAAAAGCAGTATCGCCGCTGGCCTGCAACTGGCCACGCACTAAATCCTGATCATAGACGTCAGTGAAACGGGCACTGAGCCCACTGCCTTCAACTTGTACCGGCGTTTGCAGATAAAACGCGGCTTGCAGTTGATTGCTGCTACCGATGGCGGCAGTGCTGGTCTGGTCTTTGACATACAGCCGGGCATGCAAGGTCAGCTGATTAGCCGCAGCAACGTCAGACGTTTCGCTCGCGCTGACCGGTTCAGCTGCGGCCGCAGTTTCTGGCGTAGCCGCCGTGGTTTCCTGTTCTGGTGCCGGTGAACAGGCGCTTAAAGCCAGCAACAGCAGGCCGGCGGATGAAATAGAAAATGGTTTCGCTAATCTGGACATGATTCCCTCCGGGTTGGATGACAGATAAACTTCTGGCCCAGTGTCTGCAGCCGGGGCTGAATCCGCGGTGAATCAACATCAGCCCACTATTGATACCACTGCGCTGTTACCAATGTAACTGCGCTATCGCATCCGGCACTTCACCCAGCAGCACTTGCCGGATGTTGCCATCAGCACCAACCGTCACCAGCTGCGGAATGCCTTTACTGGCGACTTGTTGGTACAGCGCCCGGTCCGGGTCGGCGACCAGAGCAAAATTCAGCCGATAGTCACTGCGAAATTTCTGCAGCGCCGGGATTTGTTCTTCGCGGCCAATACCAATGATTTGCAGGTCTTGCTGACGCACCAGGTCAGAAGCCATTAATTGCGTCATGGCACGTTTGGAATCGCCGCACCAGGTGGCAAAAAACACCAGCAGCTGGCGTTTGCCCGACGTCAGGCTGATGTCGTTGCCGTCGATAGTGCGCAGGTTTTGCCATGGCAGGCCTGCCCCCGGCTGGATAGCAAATCTAGCGGCAGGAGCAACCGCTGCCGGTGCAGCTTGCACGGCCTTGACCGGTTTCGCTGCAGCCGGCACCGGCGTCTGACTGCAAGCGCTGAGGCTCCACAGCACAGTACATACAAACCCGACCCTGCCGAATCCTGCTTTGCCCATCATCAACTCCGTTTTGTATTGTTTTGAACAACCATCTTAAGGCTAAGCCACGCCAAAAAGCTTTGAAAATTTGTCGGATCGGCAACTCGGCGATTTAACGCAGCTGCCGGCGGATAAACTGGTCCATCTGCTCGCGCAATTGCGGCATTTGTTTATGCAAACTGTGGTTACCACCCGGTACTATCACCAGCTCATGGGGTTGTTTGCGGTCCGCCAGCAATTTGGCGATTTGCGTGGCATTTCCGACCGAAACCCGTTCGTCTTTATCGCCATGCACAATCATTACCGGTAAGTCCGCACGGATCTGTGGCAGGAAATGGCTGACTGAGCGTTGTTGTAAAGCGGCGGATTTCTGGTTGGCATAGTCCGGAATGCGCGCCTTGAATACATTCTCCATATCAGGGCGGTATTGCAATTCGGCCGCTAAATCGGTCACACCGGCAATAATCACCAATGCATCCAGCTCCGGCCATTGTTTGGCTGCCAGCCAGGTCTGCATGCCGCCGCGGCTGTGGCCCATCATCGCCACATGCTCAGGATTGGCCGCCGGCACTTTGTTCACCATGGTTTTAAAAGCCAACACATCGGCCACATCGGCGCCGCCAAATTCGTCTTTGCCCACTTGTTCCGGCGGTAATTTCAGCTGGTTGTGCTCACCGCGGTAGTTACTGGCAAACACTGCATAACCTTGTGCAGCCAGCGGCATCAGCTGGGTCATGACGTTCATAAAAATCAAAGAACCGGTTTTGCCATTGCCACCGCGGTTATACACCAGCACTGGTAAAGATCTGGCGGGCGCCGCTTTTGGCAGGATCAGATATCCGACCGCTTTCACTCCATCAACATCATAAACAAATTGTTCGCAGTGCAGATGTTGCTGAAATTGTTCAAACACGGCACGCGGTATCGATTGATGGATCATCGCGCCCATATTCGGGTTATTCGGATTTTTACGTTTTAACATGCTGACAAAGCCGTCATAACTGCTGACCGGCCCGGAAAAACAATTTTTGGAATACGCCAGCATCGGCTGGAAATCGCTGGCAGGGGTACTGACGGCTGAAGTAGCGGCCTGTGCAACGCCAGCAGAAAGAAGACAAACAGAACTGAAAAACAGCGGCAATAAATACTTTAATTTCATCAGGATAACTCCATTCCATTTTTTTATTCAGGCTTTAGCCTAACAGGCAAAACCCATCTGATGAAGTAAAGAATTTACTTTAACGATACATTTTCAACATTTTTTGTAAGAAACGTTGTTCCGCTGCAGGCAAAGGTTATGCAAGAGCTCGCGCTCGCCTGACCGTCACTTTGCGTTTATGCTCAGCAGAGACTATTGCCGGAGTCACACCGATGCTGAAACGCTGTTTTTACCTGGCCCTGTACCTTTACGCCGCCCTGCAAGCCGCGCTTGCTGCCACGCCATATCCGGTACAGCAGGTGTCGCCGGAATTACAGGTGCAGCAACTGGCCGATGGGCTGTGGCTACACCGGAGCGAACAAAAGCTCAGCAATGGCGCAGTCTTTACGGCAAACGGCCTGCTGCTCGACACACCTGAGGGCATCTGGTTGCTTGATACGGCCTGGGGTTTTTACCCAACGCGGGATTTGTTGCACTGGATTGACGTGGTGCTGCAGCGCCCGGTGGTGAAGGCCATTGCCACCCATGCGCATGACGACCGCACCGGCGGCGTAGTAGCGCTGGCAGAACGCGGTATTCCACTACAGGCAACGGCGCAGACTGCGGCACTGGCAGCAAAAGCCGGTATCCACCCGCTGCAGGCGGTGACCAGTCTGGCAGTTGGCGCAGTGTATCAGGATGGTCCGGTGCAGTGGTTTTACCCGGGACCTGGCCACACCATCGACAACATAGTTCTGTACCTGCCACACTATCAGCTGCTGCACGGCGGCTGTTTTGTCAAAGCGCCGCGCTATCCCGGCCTTGGTAATATTGCCGATGCCGATGTCACAGCCTGGCCGGGTAGCCTGAAACGCTTACAAACCGCTTATCCGGACATTAAAACCCTGGTGCCGGGCCATGGCGATATCGCCGATGGCAGTTTAGTGGACTATTCGCTGTCGCTGTTCAGCAAGCCATAGCTAACCTGAACTGGCGCAGGCCGCTCAGACACTTTGAGTAACTTCAATGCTAAAAAAACTGCTCCAGACAGCAATCTTATCCAGCGTGCCGGCAGCCGCGACGGAATGCCCGTCGCAGCTGCGCACTTTTAAGTTATTCGAGCGCCAAAGCACGGCGCCGTCCTGTATCGACCAGTGGCAGCAGGCGTTTTTCCGCGACTTGGGCTGCCCTGTTACTTTTGTCGAAGGCAATCCCGGGCTTGCGGTGCGCGAGCAAAAACTGCAGGCCGGCGACATTGATCTGATCACTGGCCTGGCCAAAACACCGTCCCGTACCTTTCGCTTCAGCCTGCCGATTGGCCGCAATAATGTGTATTTTTACCGCCGCAAGCAGGACAGCCGCTGGGACCAGATTAAAACCTGGTGCGACCCTATGATGCAGCAGGCACGCATCCTGCTCCCGGCCCAGGGCTATTTCGGCGAAGCCATGCAGCAGTTACGGCAATATCCGAATTGCAGCAGAGGTCTGGTACCGCTGAATCACAGCACAGCCCGGCCTTTTGACATGCTGGACAAAGGCCGCGCCGATTTATTGATCTCCTCCGAGCGCCATCTGGCGGCCCTACCACCGGAGCAACAACAAAACTATCAGAAACTGGCACTGACCGTGGTTGAGGGTGATGTGCATATCGCATACTCCGCCAAGGTGCCTGCAGCGTTCATCGAGCGGGTCGACCAATTCATCGCCGCCCGGCAGCAGCCCGTGGCCGTATCCCCGCAGGGCAAAGTCTGTTTGTTACCGTCCACGCCAGCCGCTGCGCGTTAGTTGAGAAAGTAAAACGCTGTGTTAGATTAGTTTTTTCCGTGCCGGGACCATGCTGATGCCGTTGTTGCTGAATATGCTTTATGCTGCGCTGGCCGCAGCTTATCTGTGGCTCGACGCCAGTGGCGACATTCCGCTGAATTTCCTGCTGAAAATCCTGCCGGTACTATTGTTGTGTGGCTGGATTCTGCGTGTAGCGCCGCTGCGGCAACATTTCACTTTACTGACAGCACTGGCATTTTCAATGCTGGGCGATGTGTTACTGGCCTTAGACGGCCAACGGCTGTTTGTATTTGGTCTTGGCGCTTTTTTTCTGGCGCACCTCTGGTATTTACTGGCGATGCGACCTTTTGCCGGCCACAGGCCATTGCTGGTGCTGCCTTATGCGCTGTTTGCCGGGGCTGTTCTCACATTGATGTGGCCAGGGCTTGGCGCTATGGCAGTACCGGTACTGGGCTATATCTGCGTGATCCTGACCATGTCTTATGGCACCTGGTGCAGCAGCCGGCGCAATGCCTGGCTGATTGGCGGCGGACTGCTGTTTATCGGTTCGGATTGCCTGATTGGCCTGAACCGGTTCTGGCAACCACTGCCCGGTGCCGGCCTGTGGATCATGCTGAGCTACTACGCCGCTCAGTATGCCTTAGTGCGGGGTTTTCTAACGCCAGCGCAGCGGGACTGAAGCGCTCATTCGGCACCGCCGCGCTGTGCTAAGGTTAAAGGCTGAAGTCTCACCGCCCGGAGGTGTCCGTTGGCCCCAGTTTTCCGAGCTTGTCTTGCCACAACGCGGTTTTCACTGCTGCTGGCTGCCACTTGTCTGTGCAGTCTATCGGCGCTGGCCGAACCGGTGACTTATTTTTATTCCGACCTGCCACCCTTTGAGTACAGCAACAGCGACGGTGCTGCGACAGGGCTTGGTATCAGCCGCGTCGATAAGCTGCTGCGCCAGGCCGGCTTTCAGCCAACGTTTGAGTTTTATTCGCTGTCGCGGGGTTTGCAGGCATTAGAAAATCATATTGATTTCAGTGCTGTAGTTGCCCCGACGCCAGCCCAGCGCCGGGAGCTCAAAATCAGTGCTGCGCCGGTGTATCTGGCCGAACTGGGCGTGGTGCGGCTACACAGTACAAAACGACTCAGCTCGCTGGAACAACTGCAGCATTATCCTTATCTGGCGCTCAGTGAAACCCGCTTCGCCTTTCTGCAACAAAGACCGGAACTGGCGGCATTTGCGGTCAAGCGTTATGACATCAGTAATCAGCAGGATGCCTACCGCCTGCTGCTAAGCGGCCGCTACGACTACTACCTTTGCTACCACGCCAGCGACGTGGCCCTGAGTAATCCCATGCTGGTGTTTGACAGCTTCGAACAGCTGCCGGTTTATCTGATGTTATCCCGGCAACACCCCGACGCCGACCGGTTAATGCAGCGGGTCGATGCGGTGATGGCAAAACGCTGAGTGCAGTACAGCCTGGCAATTCAGCCGTCCCGACGCTCAGATAGTTGATGCCGAAAACAGCAAGGCTGGTTACAATGCGCAAAAAGAATCCGACAGCATGTGCAACTTGTTTGCACTGGATGTCGGATCAAGCAATCAGCGCAACCCAGCGTAAAAAATACCTTTGGAACAATACAATTTTCAAATCAAGGGCTAGAACAGCCCTTTAGAACACAGCAGGAAAAGAGAAAATGGCAGCTTTTGGTAGTGTTTTTATGCCTGAAATGGCAATGGCCCAATTTGATGGTAACAGCTGGGGGCCGTCGGCTATTGTCCCGGCCAACAGCATCAGTCTGCACCCGGGCGCCCATGTGCTGCACTATGCAAGTACTTGTTTTGAAGGTTTAAAAGCCTTCCGCCATGAAGACGGTACTGTCGCGATTTTCCGCATGGATAAAAACGTCGCGCGCATGCTGCAAAGCACAGAATTATTATCACTTCCTAAGTTTGACCCGGCATTACTGAGCCAGATGATTGTCGACGCCGTGCGCCATTTCGCCGCCGACGTACCGACCCCACCAGGTTCTATGTATATCCGCCCGACGCATATCGGCACTGAACCTGCGATCGGCAAAGCTGCCACGCCAACACTGACTTCCATGCTGTATGTATTGTTATCCCCGGTCGGCGACTATTTTGCCGGTGGTCACCGCGCACTGCGTCTGCTGATGGAAGATAACGCCCGCTGCGCGCCGCACATGGGCATGATCAAAAGCGGCGGCAACTATGCCAGCGCGCTGCAACCAACCATGCAGGCCAAAGCCAAATATCAGGCCGATCAGGTGCTGTTCTGCCCGAATGGCGACGTGCAGGAAACCGGCGCGGCCAACTTCCTGTTGATTGATGGCAACGAAATTATCACCAAAGCGCTGGATGCATCTTTCCTGCATGGCGTAACCCGCGATTCTATTCTGACGCTGGCGCGCGATTTAGGTATGACAGTGTCTGAGCGCGACCTGACCGTCAATGAACTGCTGGAACGTGCCGCCAAACCAGGCACTGAAGCGGCTTTGTCTGGGACTGCCGCAGTACTGGCGCCAGTCGGCACGCTGATCCATCAGGGCAAAGAATACAAAGTTGGCAGCGGCGAACCAGGCCCAACCACTGCCCGCCTGCGCCAGGCACTGAACGATATTCAGTGGGGCAAAGCTGAAGACAAACACGGCTGGCTGACTAAAATCTAACGTCGCTGTTCCGACGATCATCCGACAACAAAGCAGGCCCCGAGCCTGCTTTGTTGTATCGCAATCACCATGCTCAAACTACTTCGTTAAGGAAAGACGTGATGTACCGGATTCTTTGTGTGTTGTGGTTGCTGCTCGCTATTAGCCCCATTCACGCGCAACCTGGCGCAATGCAACTGCCTGCTGGTTTGTGGGAAGGCATTAAACAGGATGACAGCAGTTATCAGCTGCTGGAAATCAATACCCAGCCACCACACAGGTTTATCAGTGTGAAGATCGCCGACGGCTTCAGACATGCCAGCAGCTACGCGTTCATTGACACGCATGTGACATGCTCTGCCACCGAATGTGCAATCAATCTGACAGATCCGCGCCGGCCGGACGCCCAACAACGGCTGATCATTGCCAAAAATCTGCAAGACTCACTGAATGTGACGCAAATGTACGTCAACGCCAGTGGCCAATCACAAATGGCTACCAGTTACAGTATGGATCGGCAAGGGTCGCAATCGACGGTTAAACGCTTTTTGCAACGACAGCAAACCCGGCTCAAAGCGTTGAAACCAGCCGACAGTGATGGTTTATCTGGTTTCTGGCTCGGTATTGTGACGTTCAACAACAAACCGGAATTACTGCAGCTGGAGTTTTCCACCACAGGACAGTCCACGCTGACGTACTACCCAAATGGCATGCAAATAACCAATCAAACCCAGTTTATGCCAGGCCAGATCGAAGCAAAAAATGGCAGTCTGCTGATCAAAACTGCCAATCCCACCTTTGCGTCTGAGCTGATTTTGCACAGCAGCAACCATAATCTGTTGCATGGGTATCTATTTTCAGTTCACAAAAATCAGGTCCTGCAGCCCGGCAGCTTCGTCTTGTACCGGATTGGTCAATAACCCTGCCGGCATCGCAGGCTGCTCAATTTCTGACACCAGACTAAAGCGCAGGTCTCGAACACTCTTGCTGTGCAGCACAGTCTCCGGTAGGGTAAACAGGATGTAGATTTAAAAGGATTTTGCCGTTGAACATATTGAATTATCGGGAAAAAGATTTTCGTGGAGACTCCAAAGCGCCAGGGTTAAGCGCTGTATCAGCCGGTTGGCAGTCGCTGAGTCATCCGGGTAAATGGTTGTTTGCTCTGCTCGTTGGGTTGTTGGCTGCTGCATTCCTGTTTAGCCAATGGGAACGGCAGCATCCTCTGATGCTTGGTTTTTACTTAGTCGCTTTATTGATTGCGGCAGCAAATTACCTGCGCGCGCGAGTGTTACCACAGTTGATGGCCCGTAGCCTGCTGGCTGATTTAAAAATCAAAGACGACCAGATCTGTATCGCAGATTTCAGCTTTCCCGCTTCGGTACAAAAACTGGTGTTGGGAAAACAGAACAAACAGGGCCCGGCATTGTTACAACTGGCCTGGAACGGCGGTCAATTATGGCTATTTCCATTAGCTGAACTGCCACAAGTCGAACAGTTTATCCGCCAGCATGCCCCTCACATTGAGATTCTCCTCGAGTAAATCCACACACATCTTGCCGGCCTGACCCATTTAATCTACATTGTAGTAAATATATCAAGACGGACGTGCGATGACTCAGGATAAATTTATCGGCGAGCTCGAACAGATGCTGTTGCTCTGTGTGCTGCAGCTGAAAGACGATGCATATGGCAGCCAAATCCGCAGTTTCCTCGCCGACAAAGCCCAGCGTGACTTAAGCATCGGCGCTTTGTACACCACCTTAGAACGCCTGGAGCAAAAAGGTTTACTCAGTGGCCGGCTGGGCGAAGCCACGGCTGAGCGTGGGGGCCGCGCCAAAAAATACTACAGTGTCACCGGCGAGGGTCGTCAGGCGCTGTTTCGCAGCAAGGAGGCTTTGGAACAGTTATGGCAGGGTCTTGCTTTGCAGCTGGCACCGCAATTTGACCAGGGAGGATGTACCCGATGAGATGGCCCCAACCACCATTACCACCAGGTCCGTTGCCACCCGACATGCAGCCTCCCATTATCAGCCAGCTTTTGCTGGAATGGGTATTGCCGGATGCGTTGCAGGAGCCGGTACTCGGCGATTTACAGGAAGAATTTATTCAGCGGCAGCACCGCAACCGACAACGCGCTTGCTGGTGGTATCGGCGTCAGGCCCTATCAACATGCTGGCATTTTCTGCATCAAACCAAAGGAGATTGGCTGATGTTCATTTTCAGCATGTTGTTTTTTATCGGGATATCAGTCTGGGCCATGTTGGTTTCTGCGCCGGACGACCCTTTGGCTTTTTATGATTTAATCTCGCTGGTGCTGATATTCCCGCCAGCAGTATTATTTGCGGTTGGGGCCACTTCCCGACAGACACTACAACGCGCCATCGCATTTTTGTTTGATCCCCGCCCCGGCGCTCAGCCGCAGGACTATCAACAAGTCCGGCATTTTTTCCGGGTAATGGGCAATAGCGGCCTGTTATTGGGCTTGTTCAGCACCTTGATTGGCGCTATCGCGATTGCACAGCAGACCAATGGGGGTAATTTCAGCGAAACTTTCGGCCCGGCCACAGCGGTGTGCCTGCTGACTTTGTTATACGGCGCCGCTCTAAAAACATTGTGTTATGTCGTCGCGGAAAAAGTCCGTTTTGTGGCAGATCTCAGTGCACAGCCACATCAGATGCAAAGCTAGCTATCTAAAGCTCTGCAGCCCTTCACGCAGAAAGTCAAACAACAGCCGTACGCGGGCCGGCACCGGGCCGCGCTGTGGCCGGTAGAGTGACAACGGCCAGGGCGTGGGTTCCTGCTCCGGCAAAAGTCGCACCAGTTCGCCCCGTGCCAGCAAAGGTTTGGCCAGAAAGTCTGCAATTTGGCCAATGCCCAGGCCCGCGGCGACAGCTGCCAGTTCTTGCTGCGCATCATTGACCAATAACCGCACCTGCCGTGGCTGATAAATCTCACCGTCGCGAAAAAACCAGGCCCAGGGCCGGCCCGTGCCGGCGTCCAATAAACTGACCTGCTGATGCTCGTTCAGTGTTGCAAGGTCCAAAGGCGCACCATGCGCCGCGAGATAAGCCGGGCTTGCCACCAGATACAGCGCCACTTCGGACACTTGCACCGCGACAAAACTCTGGTCGCGCAATAAACCGGCACGGATACCTAAATCAATTTGTTCATCGACCACATCGCTATGCTGATCGGACAGCCGCACATCGAGCCGAATTTGCGGATGCAGCCTGGCAAACTCCAGCAATAACGGGCTTAATACCGGTTGAAATGCTGCTGGCGCCGCCAGCCGAACCAGCCCTTGTGCATCCTGCGTCGAGAGGCGCGGGCTGAATAGTTCGTCCAGCTGAGCCAATTGCAAACGGCCATCCTGATACAATTGTGCGCCAAATTGCGTGAGCCGCACCTGCCGCGTATTACGATGAAACAGCACTTCACCGGTCAGTTGCTCCAGCTGTTGCACTGCCCGCGTCACCGCTTGCGGCGATAACGCCAGCTTGACGGCACAGGCTTTAAAATTCCCCAGCTCCGCCGCGCCACAAAAAATCCGTAGCAACTCGAGTTTATTCAGTGCCATCGCAATTATTCCCATTATTGGAATTCTGAAAGCTTAACTATTCCATTCTAACGCAAGTTCGGGCCAATTAAACTGCCGTTGTCGTTTAACAAAACCCTTTAATCGCGGAGCAACAACAGATGAATACTCAAGTACAACAGCAAGCAGGGATCAGTCAGAAAGTGGTCTTAATCACCGGCGCCAGCAGTGGCTTGGGCGAAAGTACCGCCCGGCTTTTGGCCAGTCGTGGCGCTAAACTGGTGTTAGTGGCGCGCCGCGCCGACCGACTGGCGCAGCTGGTCAGCGAGATCAAGGCCGCTGGTGGCGACGCTGTGTATCAGGTAGTCGATGTCACTAAAGCCGCAGATTTACAGGCTGCAGTGCAGCTGGCGCAACAAAGCTACGGCCGCTTAGATGTGATCATCAATAATGCCGGCCTGATGGCGATTGCACCAATGAGCGAAGTCCGTACCGACGAATGGGACCGGATGATCGACATCAACATCAAAGGCGTGTTGTACGGTATCGCCGCAGCCTTGCCGGTGTTTCAGGCACAGCAAAGCGGTCATTTTATTAATATTTCGTCGGTGGCCGGCGCAAAAGTATTCAGCCCGGGTGGCACTGTGTACAGCGGCACTAAGTTTGCGGTACGCGCCATCAGTGAAGGTTTACGCCATGAAGTCGGTGGCCATATTCGCACCACGACGATTTTACCGGGCGCAGTCGAATCTGAACTGAAACACGGCAGTAGCCACGGTGCCAGCGCTGAATTTGTTAACGCATTTTATCAGCAAAATCAAATCCCGGCCGACGCCGTCGCCCGTGCCGTGGCTTACGCTATCGAGCAGCCGGACAATGTTGATATCAACGAAATTGTGCTGCGCCCGACGGTGCAGGAGTTTTAACAGCGCTCAGTGGCTCCTGCGGGAGCCACTGCTTTACTGGCCAGAGCATTGGTCTGGGCACAAACCTTTCAGACAAAACCGCTACACACATTCCATAGGCGCCACGTAAAAAATCGCTGGCGTGCGCGGATTCTCACATCCCGTCAGGCAAACATACACAGTACCGGCATCTTGGTATAAGTTCGGTGCTGCGTCCTTGCAAGGTCGGTAATCAGCTTTGATAGTGATCTGATAAGTGGCACCTGATAACGGCGATTGACTGTTCTTACGGCATGAAAATTTGTCAGCTGATTCGACAAAATCAGGGCATTCTTTTTTCATGTCAAACCGTTGCAGTTCATGGTTGTTGGTGGCGTCACGGTAAACCACCAAAAACTCAGCCATTTCGCCACTAATCGCCACCAATTCGCCTTTTTTGTTGACGCCAGCAGCTCCGCCATAAGTCGCGGCCACTGCGGACGCCGCGTAGAGCAAAACCACTAGCCAGCTAAATTTTCTAATCATCACAAACTCCACAAAGACTATTTGAGCAGAACACCCTTGAAAGTTCGGCTGGCTTTAACAAGTACCACCCGAATATGGCAGCACCAGCTGTTTGGGTGTGTGAGCAGTACAGCCTTCTGTGCAGACATACATAAATTTTTCCACAGGATAAACTACGCCTTCACATTCCAGCTCAGCTGGCATAACGTTTCACTGTGTAATGAGCCCCTGCCAGTGGCGACTGACCGTCCTTGCGACAACTAAAAGCTTTGATAAACTCACCATCTGATTGTTGCTGCGGACATTCCTGTTCGAAAGAAATCTCAACATAGTCTTCAAAAGTCGCATCTGTGACTTTTTTATTTTTCGGGACTGTGTAAAACAGGATCAACTCCCCTTTGTAGCAGCCTTCTTTAAAGCCCATGGAGATTTTCATCTTAGTATCTTCATACTCAAAAATGGTGTCCACGCAGTCCGCACGACCAGCGCCACAACACAATAACAGCATCAATGTCAGTAATGTTTTCATCATCTCCCCCCCGCACTCTAAGAAAGTGTACTGCCGGGCTCAACATACTGCAGCGCCAGCACCTGTTCGTAGAGTTGTCGTGCTGCAGCGTTGGGAATAGCGGCCAGTGTCAGCTTGCCGTTGGCGGTATGCAGCTGCACATTCACCATCTGGTGCTGCTGAAAAAACGGCGTTTGTTGCAAACGCACCTGCTGCACTTGCTGTAGCGGCAACATATACCAGCGCCGGCTGAGGCCGCCTTGCCACAGGTAGATCACATCATCTTGTACCCGGTAGCCATGCCAGCGGTAATTCAACCAGGTTTCCAGCAGCCACCAGCAACTTAAGCCCACGGAGACCGCTGCTTTCAGCCACAGCGGCGGGATATTGGATTGCCAAATCAGTGCCATGACCAGCAGTACTCCAAGCCCCGACCATAATGCCTGACGGCGGAAATACGCCGGCACAAACTTCTGTAAATCCGCACCTTGAATTTCAGGCAACGGCAATAGCTGCTGGGCCTGTAGCTGTTTATCCAGCTCTGCTGCCGTTTGCCCCAGTACGACAAACTTACCTTGTTGTTTGTCTGCAGCAAAACCACGGAATATCAACGAATAATGGCCAAATAGCCGTGCCAGCCAGGGCTGATTCACCAGCACCAGCTGCACCCGCTGCGCTGAGATCCGCAGTGATTTTTTCAGCACCGCCCCCTGCGTCAGCTGCAGTTTTCGGGCATCGCGCTGAAAATGCTGCGGATAGAGCCAAATCAGACACATCAGTGTCAGCACCAAAGCAATCAGCGCCAGCAACATCAGCACACTGAGCAGCTGTAACAACAAATTGTGCTGAATATCGTATTGCTGCAGCAGCGCTTTACTGGCGTCTGACAACCTATCAATAACCTGCGCATCTCTAAACTGCTGACTCATGCCAAACACCGCCGCCAGCGGCAACCACAAATAGGCGTTGTATAAAGTGGCGAGCCAGATCCGGTGAAACGGCGTCGACGCGCTGGCTGGTGTATTGGTGGCATGGCCTTGTAACAGCATCAACTGGGCCTCGGACAAGCCGGTCAGGGCAAATTCCTGTTTTTTGCTACCGGCGCTGTCGAGGCTGGCGGCATAAAGTGCTAATGGGCGGAAATAAAACGGCTGTTTGACCTGCAGCTCCTGTACCCGAGCCTGCGGTAGTAACAGCTTCTCTTTATGCAGCAAGCCTTTTTCCAGTTCGATGCCCTGCGCCGTGACGCGAAACCGGCTGCAGCGCCAGGCGACCAATGCCCGCGCCACAATCAGCAGGGCCAACAGCGCAAGCGCATAAGGCATATAAGCGGCATATTTATCGCGCGAGGACAACACCGCGCCACCGAGGATAAAACCAAAAAACTCCCAGGCCGATTTCCCCAGTAGCGGCAGCAGTGCCCAGGCCGATACCCGCTGCCAGGCGCTGGTCTGCAGCATGGCTTCAGGCAGCATCAGATTGCGCCTCTTGTGGGATCAGCTGACTCAGCAGCTGACACAACCGCTGCGCCTCGTCGTATTCGATATCAATCAGCGCCGCTTCGGCATGCAAACCACCGGCAGTAAAGACTTTCAGCGTGGCAAGACCATAGTGTTTTTGCAGCGGTCCCTGGCTCACGGTGACATGCTGCACCCGCGTCAGCGGGATCAGTACCGCCTGACGCCACCAGACGCCGGACTCCAGCAAAAAGTCCTGCCGGCGCAGCAGATACCGTGTCCGCGTCAACTGAAACGGCAGCCACAGCTGCAATAAAAAACCCACCAGTAACACCAACCCTAACATCGCATACAACGCCAGCTCGCCACCACTCAGCACAATCAGCAGCATCAATACCGCCAGCGGCAGCACCGTCAGCCCGAGCCACAACCAGCGTCTTTTGCCGAGTGCTTGTTCCGGCAAATACTGCCAGTCCTGTGGCAGCGGCGCACTCAGGCATTCGTTTTGTAAAAATGTGGCGTCGAGTAATTGGTTGGGCATTGGTATCAGGCAACATTGCAAAGGTGTTGCTGCATCTTGCGGAAAATTCCCGGCGTCGGCAAGGGTGCCAGTGATATTTGTTAACAGCTTTGTTGCAAATAGCTGCTGCGTAGCACTGTGGATAAATCCGCTTACAAATCGCTCTGTTGTGCTGACAGCTCATTAGTAGTAGTCTCAAATACTACTAAACAAATACCGAGTCACAAATGAGTACAGTCCGCCTGCAACAGCTGGGGTTTACTGCCCTGGAAACTGATATTTATCTGGCACTACTGCGCCACGGTGAGATGACCGGTTATGCCGTCGCCAAGCAGGTCGGCAAAGTGGTCGCCAACGTCTATAAGGCGCTGGAGTCCCTGCATCAAAAAGGCGCGGTATTGCAGCTGCAGCAGGAGCAAAAACGCTATGCCGCCGTGCCGTGGCGCCAGTTGCTGGACCACGAGCAGCGTAAATTCAACCAGACGCTCACTGAACTCGTGACCGAGCTGGAGCAGCTGCCGGCGGCGGATACGCAGGAAGCGGTGTATCAGCTGAAAAATCCGGACCAATTACTCTATGACTGCCGGCAGCTTTGCCGCGAAGCGCAATGCTTGCTGTTGGCCGACTTGCAGCCGGCTGCAGTGCCATTGCTGGCTGAGGAACTTATCGCCGCAGCGGCGCGTGGTGTCGAAGTACGGGTGAAAATCTACGAGCCAGCCGACTTGCCCGGCGTACAGCTGACGCTGCGCGCCAATGGCCGCGAGGTGTACGGCAAAACCGCCGACGTCAGTCTGAAGTTGGTGGCCGATGGGAATCATTTTGTTTTGGGCCTGCTCAGCAGCGATCTCAGCCGGGTCATTCAGGCCTTTAAAAGCCGCAGCGCGCTGTTGAATATGAGCCTGTTTTGCGGTCTGGTGTACGAATTGGTCCTGACTGAACTGAAGCAAAGTCTGGCCAATAACGATTTGGTGCGCTCGCAGCAAATCCTCGCGCAAACCGCGCATTTGCATCCATTTAGTACGAAAAATCAGGTATTTGACCAATTTAATCAACGCTATAGCGTCGCACGGCTTGATGCCAATACCAGCCAAAACAGCCAGCCAGATCAGGGAGAACCCGTATGAAACCATTGCTGCCCCAACTAAAACCGCTCTCAGCCCTGTTGTTGCTGTGCGGCAGTTTGTGCGTGCCGGCCAAAGCACAGCCCCTGACACCACAAGACTTTGCTGAACTGGACCAAGCCATTGCCACCGTGAAGACACAGGCCGGCTTGCCTTTTGGCAGCACCATTGCGCTTGTGCACAACGGCGAACTGATTTACCAGCACCACAGCGGTTATGCGGATATTCAGCGCCAGCTGCCGGTCAACGGTGATACGGCCTTTTATATTGCCTCCGCAACCAAGCCATTCACTGCACTGGCTTTTTTACTGCTAGCGCAACAAGGCAAGGTAAATTTAGAGCAAAGCCTGCAACAGATGTGGCCACAGCAGAAGTTTCCAAATATCGACGCCAGCCGCGTCACACTGCGCCAGCTGCTGAGCCATCAGTCTGGTTTAGACAATCAGCCACTGGTCTGGGCCACAGCGTACAGCGGTATTCATACGCCGCAGACGCTCAAGGCACTAACCAGCCAGTCGGTGCCGGACGCAGAAGCCAAATGGGGTGAATTCCGCTACAGCAATGTCGGCTATAACATCGCCAGCCTGTGGCTGGACGAGCAGAGCGGCACCGCCTGGCAGGACCATTTGCAGCAGCTGATTTTGAAACCGCTTGGCATGCAGCACAGCAGCGCGCGCCAAAGCGAAGCGGCAAAGTGGCCACTGGCATTGCCTTATTCGCTGCTAAAAAGTGCCGAGCCGCTGTATCTGCAAAAGACCGACGCCACTATGCATGCCGCCGGCGGCATGTTTGCTACGGCCGGCGATTTAGCCAGATTTGTCGCAGCGCAGTTACCGGGCGCAAAAAGCCCGTTGCCAGCCAGCGTGATCAGCCAGTCTCAGCAACCCCAGATCACCACCGAAAGCAGCTACGGCGATTTTCAGCGCACCGGCTACGCCTTCGGCTGGTACACCGGGCCTTATAAAGGTGAAGCGATGCTGCATCATTTTGGTGGTTTTCCGGGTTACAGCGCGCATCTGTCGTTGCTGCCTAAGCAGCAGATGGGTCTGGTGATTCTACACAATGAAGACGTGCTCAGCCGCGACCTCAATAATCTGATTGCCGATTATTGCTACGGTTTACTGCTCGGTGACGCTGGCACAAAAGCCAGAGTCAAAGCCGGTTTTGCCAAACTCGAGCAAAAACTGGCGCAGTTACCGGCAATGAAACAAGCGCAACAGCAAAAAATCCAGGGCCGTAAAACGCTGCTGAGCCTGCCAGCTGCCGCTTACGTCGGCCGTTATCAGCACCCACAGCTTGGCGAGATGACGCTGAGTCTCAACGCCCAGCAACAGCTGGTATTTCGCTGGGGTGCACTGCAGGCCATCGCCACTGGTTTTGATACAGCGGACGAACTACGACTGGAACTGGTGCCTAATTCCGGCGAAGTGGTGAAGTTTGCCGTAGCCCAAGGCAAGGTGCAGCATCTGACGCTAAGTGGCATGACCTTCAGCAAACAGCACTGACCGCTTTTCACGGCCGCGCCAGTCGCTGTTCGAGATAAGCCTGCGCGGCTTCTAATTGCACGTCCCGCCCTTCGCGCAGGCCTTTAGCGGTTACCGGCACCAACAGATCGGGCTGAATACCACGGCCAATCAAAGCACTGCCGTCATGCTGATTAACCTGCATGCCGGTGAAATAGCCGCTCAAGCCATTGCGCTCCGAACCACCGGCAATGCGAAACAAGGTGATATTGCCGTTGATGCCAAAAGTCGGCTCGCCCAGTACCGGAATGCCCATTTTCTGGATAAACCCCAGCAAATGCTCATTATTGCTGACGCTGTACCGCGAACTCAGCACTACAGCCGGCATACTCAGCTGCGGGGCAAGCGGCTGCACGAACTGCGGAATCGCACGCTGATAACGCCGGGCAAACTCAGGATGGTTGCTGAAACGGTAAAACATCGGTAAGGACGGCACAGCCTGTGCGGTCAGATGGGGCAAAAACAGCCGCCAGGCGGCACTGGATTCCGGATACAGCCGCAAATCCAGCACCAGCCCCCGGGCATTTTGCGCCTGTGCCAGCACTGCCGGCACATCACTGTCTTTTAGCCGGGCCAGATTGATATACAGCAACTGATTATTCAGCGAGCGCGACGTTTCTGTCAGTGGCTGAAATACCGCCTCGCGGGACGCCTGAGCAATAGCGCCAGACATAGTGGCAGTTAACTGAGTTTGATATTCAGTACCATCGGCACGGCGTAAAGTCAGGCGAAACTGCTGATTCTCCGTGCCGCGTAGCAGGTAAAACTGCGCGGCCCATTCCATACGCCGGTGTTCAGAGCGCAGCGAATAACTGCTGAGCTCGCGCACCAGTTCAGCTGCCGGACGATCATCCACACGCAGCAATTCGTCACCAACCGCAATAGCACTGCTACTGGCCGAAGCATCCTTATAAATCGCCAGCAACTTGCCTTCAATCCAGTCAAAACGCACCGGCGTGAAAAAACGGCCCAGCCAGTTGAAGTTATAGGCGGAATACAACCAAACGTGATTGTCCTGTAGCTGGGTCATGCTCAGATGCATTTGCCGAATAAAAGCCCGTCGGTCCGGCTCCAGACAGCTTTGTAGCATCGGCCGCAGCTGACTGTTCCAGTCGGTATTGATTTGGTCAAAGTAGGGAAAAAACTGATCTATCAATGACCATAGCTGGCCAGCAGCCGACAAACAGACCGCGATATGGTCCATATTGTCTGGCAGCACATATTCAGCGGAACCGGTAAAAGCGCGGCCCTGCGGCTGGGTCTGACCATTTTGTACCGCGACCAGCAGCGGCACTTCGGCGCGCAGTAAAGTGTCGGCATAAATATACAAAGCGGTTTGCGGCAATTCCGGCGAGTTTTCCAGGGCACTGTAGCTCAGGTCCTGCCGGCTGCGACTGTAGACATTGTCGGTATCCACCGCTTCGGCGTAACCATTTTGCCGGTAAGCGCGGATTTGACTGTTGTTACTGAGCGCCACCCTTTGCCCATTGTACTGATTCAGCGACAGGTCCGGCGCTATGCTGCTGAGTTGCAGCCAAATTTGTCGCTCCGCTGCCGCTGCATCGGCTGCTGTACCAATACGATAGATAGATTCGGCGAGGAAGGCATCCCAGTTCGTCGTGGCAGCGGCATCGCCGGGATAGTGATAACGGATCACGCCTGCTAAACGCAAAAACGACTGCAGATAAGGCAGCTGCGGGCCTGCATCAAAGGCAGGCAAAGTGATAGTGGGCGTTTGTGGTGGCTGTTGCACCGGTGGCGTCACGGCCGGCGGTGTACTGTCCGTACTTCCTCCGCCGCAACCGACCAGGGCCAGCAAGACCAATCCAAACAGCACCACCACGCTGCACCACCAAGACTTCTGCATCATCTGCGACACTCCTGTTCCTTGCCTTCCTGATGATAAAAAGCACAATAAAACAGCAATTGCAAATTTTTTGATAATTTTAAATGTTATTTTGGTAACGTGAATTACCAGGGCCATTACTGCAGCTTTGACCGCGCTGATTTTTGCCCCTATGATAGCGCCAACTTGTTGAACTCATTAGGGATCGTCTGGAAAACAGACAGGAATAACCATGAAAATAGCTCTGATTGTGATAGTCGTTGCAGCTGTGCTGTATTACTTCTACAACAGCATGAATAACCAGAAAATTGCCGCGCAGAATATCGAGTTGGGTGAAGTTTTTCTGGCCAATAACGCCAAACGGGACGGCGTGAAAACCACCGCTTCCGGCTTGCAATATGAAGTTCTTCACAGCGGCAACGGCGACAAACACCCGACGGAAATCTCTACCGTCAACGTGCATTACCACGGCACTCTGACCGACGGCACTGTATTCGATTCCTCCGTCGAGCGTGGTGAACCCATCAGCTTTCCGCTAAACCGCGTGATTAAAGGTTGGACCGAAGGCGTACAGCTGATGAAAAAAGGCGACAAATTCCGTTTTTATATCCCGGCAGATTTGGGCTATGGCAGCCGCAGCGCCGGTAAAATCCCACCGGGTTCGGTGCTGATTTTTGATGTTGAACTGCTGGCGATTGAGTAATGCTGTGCGCCGGTTCCGCGCTGGAACCGGCATCTTCCTGGCTGCCGGCGATCGCCGACTTATGGCAAGTGCAAATCAAAGCCTGTGGACAGCCAAAGTGCGGTATGCGTTTTAGTCTCAGTATCTGACGCAACAGGCTTGAAACTCGCCGCCGTCTTGAGTTTCACGGTTGAATATGATGTTATCCAACCATGTCTTTGTTGCAGGTTTGATGTAAATGAATACAAAGCAGGGCCAGGCCGACACTCTGGCGCAGACAGAACAGGCTGCAGTACCGGCAACGCCGCTATTGCATGGCGATGTTTACGACCAGAAAGTCGATTCGCTCACCAGACGCGCCGGCCGGTATCTGTTGTCGCAACCTGCACTGCTGCTGACCGGCAGTTATTTGTTTTGTAGCTTGCTCGGGATGATTTTTGTCGTGTCGTTGTTCGACAAATTTGATTTTGCTGTGCTGCCTTATCTGGAGATCTCCGATTTCCTGCTGGCCGCTTTGAGCAATCCCTGGACTATCCTGCAGTTTATATTCTGGACGCTTTGTGTCTACTTACTACTTTCGCTGGACCGCGCCGCCCGGCATCGCTTTCGCAGCTACGCCCGGTTCTCAGACCGCTTTTACAAACCACGGTATCAGCGCCTGAGCCTGTATATGTTCGCCAGTTTACCGGTGTTGTTTCTGATTGATATCGCGCTGTATGAAGCAACAGTTCAGTCCAAAGCCATTAAAGCCGGCACCACACCGCGTTTTAACCTGAGCCTGATCTATCCGGTGTTCGACGACAACAAAACCATGCAAATGGAGCAAATCCAAATCCTCGCCCGTAGTGTCAGTTATCTGTTCGTTTATCACCAAAACCAAATCAAAGTGATCCCACACGCCAATGTAGCGGGGCTGTTCCCGCTGCCGGTCACTCAAGCCGCAACCAGCAAAGCCAAAGTTGAGTCAGAAGCCAGCGCCAAGCCAGCGGCAAAAACGCCTTAACCAGCTTTTTCGCCAATCGCCGCCACAAAACACACTGACCAGCCAATCTGCTTGAATTTCTCTCAAGCAGATTGGCTGATTATTCATTTTTCTTCCCTGCATTCGCCGTATACAGTGCTCTCAACGATATTTAGACGTTTAGCCGTCCAAATAAAATGCAGCTTAGCTGCAGCAAACAGGAGAATCACTGATGGCAGCGCAGATCCACACCGCAACCGATTTAACCTTTAGCATTCAACGTCAGCCGTTTGATGAAGATTACCAGCCGGCCGACCATACGCGGCTGACCACCAACTTCGCCAATCTGGCACGCGGTGATGCCCGGCAGCAGAATTTGCGTAATACGCTGGCGATGATCAATCACCGCTTTAACTCGCTGGCGCATTGGGACAATCCGGCCGGCGACCGTTACAGCGTCGAGCTCGACATTGTGTCGGTGGATATTCATCTCGCCGGCGCCGCCAGCGCTTTTCCGTCGATTGAAGTGCTGCAAACCAGTATTCAGGACCACCACACCGCTGAGCGGACCAAAGGCCTGGTCGGCAATAATTTCTCGTCTTACCTGCGCGATTATGATTTCAGCGTGTTGCTGCCGGAACACAATAAAAACCAGCCGCAGTTCAGCATTCCGGCCGATTTTGGTGATTTACATGGCCGGCTGTTCCGCCAGTTTGTCCGCTCCAGCGCGTATCAGCAGCACTTTCATAAACTGCCGGTGATTTGTTTAAGCGTGTCAGACAACAAAATCTATCAGCGCAGCGCCAATTCTCACCCGGTGCTGGGGGTGGAATATCTGCCGAATGAAACCTCATTGACCGAGCAATATTTCAAAAAAATGGGCCTGCAGGTGCGCTATTTCATGCCGCACAACAGCGTCGCGCCGCTGGCGTTTTATTTCTTTGGCGACCTGCTGAACGACTACAGCAATCTGGAGCTCATCGCCACCATCAGCACGATGGAAACCTTTCAGAAGATTTACCGGCCGGAGATTTACAACGCCCACGCCGTGGCCGGACAAAGTTATCAGCCGAAGCTCAACAGCCAGGCGCATTCGTTAACCCGGATCCGTTATGACCGCGAAGAGCGCAGCCAATTGGCGGTGAAACAAGGCAAGTTTGCCGAACAGTTTTTTGTAAAACCCTATAAAACCCTGCTGGAACAATGGGCTGCCAGCTGCGCTTAACTTCCGGTTTTTTATTAAAAGGCATTGATCATGAGCATTTTATTACCTACCTCTACCGCCGGCAGCCTGCCAAAACCAAGCTGGCTGGCTGAACCTGAAACGTTGTGGTCGCCGTGGAAACTCGAAGGCGATCAACTGCATGCCGGCAAACAGGACGCGCTGCGTCTGGCGCTGCACGAGCAACAACAAGCCGGCATCGATATCGTCAGCGACGGCGAGCAAAGCCGCCAGCATTTTGTCACCACTTTTATTGAGCACCTGGCCGGGGTGGATTTCGAAAAACGCCAGACGGTACGCATCCGCAACCGCTACGACGCCAGCGTGCCGACCGTGGTTGGCCCTGTAGCCCGCATCAAACCGGTATTTGTCGAAGATGCGAAGTTTTTGCGCAGCCAAACCAAGCAGCCAATTAAATGGGCGCTGCCCGGCCCGATGACGATGATCGACACGCTGTATGACGCGCACTATCAAAGCCGCAAGGAATTAGCCTTTGAGTTCGCCGCCATTCTGAATGCCGAAGCGCACGAACTAGCGGCAGCCGGCGTTGATATCATCCAGTTTGATGAGCCGGCGTTTAATGTGTTTTTTGACGAAGTGAACGACTGGGGCATCGCTGCGCTGGAGCGCGCTATCGAAGGCCTGCCGTGTGAAACCGCTGTGCATATCTGTTACGGCTACGGCATCAAAGCCAATACCGACTGGAAACAAACGCTGGGCGCAGAGTGGCGCCAATACGAAGCGATTTTCCCGAAACTGCAGCAATCCAACATCGATATCGTGTCGCTGGAATGCCACAACTCAAGAGTGCCGCTGGAACTGCTGGCGCTCTTACGCGGTAAAAAAGTGATGGTCGGCGCTATTGATGTGGCGAGCCACAGCATTGAAACGCCGGAAGAAGTGGCTGCGACGCTCAGACAAGCACTGCAGTATGTCGACGCCGACAAGTTATATCCCTGCACCAACTGCGGCATGGCACCGCTGCCACGTGCAGTGGCCAGTGGCAAGCTTAAGGCGCTGCAGGCGGGGGCTGAGCTAGTGCGGCGGGAGTTGCGGCGGGAGTTGCGGCACGAGCTTCAGCAGGTCGCTGAGTAGTTTTAACAGGTGCAGCGCGGGCGGTGACTATCAACCACCGCCTGCTTTTTTGATCACCAGGCTGCTGGCATCGGCAGCGCTGTCTGTTTTAGTGGGTTCCAGACCATGTTTACGGTCTTTGGCCTTTTCGATGGCTTCATTCATTTGCTTCACCACCGGGTCGTTCGGATTATTTAATTCGCCATTTTGCAGTTTTTCTGCGCGGATTTTCTTCTGCAACTTCGCCCCTGCCACCACATAAGACGCGGCATCAACCACCTCATTACCGGTATCCAAAGTGATGGCCTTGTGCTTGCCCACGCTGTGGATAGTGCAGGCGCTGAAACAGAGCGGAGTTAACAAAAGGCAACAGCGGATAAATGTAGTCATAACATGTCCATATGGTGAAAAATATGAAACTAACCGCTTGTAAATGAATGATATCTGAACTGGCAGCGTGCAACCGGGCAGTAAGATCAGGAGCAACAGTTTGAATAAAGAAAGCGGTTTTACGGAATGGTCAGGCAAGGCTGGCCTGGTAAATCAATCAGCTTTTACTGCAACGCCACTTTGCAGGCCAAAATGCGTTGCCGGAACGTCTCCGATGTCGTAGCCCAGTCCACCAAATCGACTCTCCAGGGCAAATCAGATTCACTGAACGCTTCTGAGACTTCGGCCAGCAAAGCCAATGGCAATGGCTCGGTACTTACAATCACCAAATCCAGATCTGAATAGGTTTTACCGCGACCTTCAGCCCTGCTGCCAAAAGCCCAGACCGGATAATCGGCCAGCAGGCGTTGCAAAATACTATGTACCTGCTGCCACTGCCCGACGCTTAACTGCAAGCCGGCCGGCGGTGTGGCTGATGGGTCCATTGCCGGCTCATCTACCGACTGAATCACAGCTTTAGTCATGCTGCGCCCGTTGTTGTAACTGCGCAGCGAGGTATTCCGCTTCGTGCAAAAATGCCGGAATGCCCGCCACGACTTGCAACGCCACGTCCTCATCATAGGTATGGCTGGTTTTGCTGCGCATATCACGATACAAACGCCACGCCGGCCAGTCGCCCAGCAACAGCCCTTTTTCATTGCCGCTACGAATTAAATCAGCAAAAGACATCGCATCAAAAAGCTCAGGGTTGGCTGCCGTTTGCTCAAGAAAACGCTTGAGCATTTTGTGGCTGATTTCATAGGTAAACTCAAAGCGCTGCACTAAACCATCGCGAATTTGCGTATCAGAAACATCTTGCTGATAACGTTGCCAGCCTTCCTGCAAACGAGTGACGGCTTTCAGCAGAGGGCTGAGATCCAGCGACATAACAAGTCCTTATGAATTGGCGATAAAGCTAAAACAGGAATAGAGCAAAGCATAACTCAGCGTAACGGCGCAGGCTACTTGCACGGCATAAGTAGGAGCTGCGATGCTGGCACTTAGTTTTCGGCCAACTACAGTTAACGCAGAAATGTTCGAAACGAAGATGGCAATAGTAACCGAGTGCCAACCGCGAGTGTCAGCATGCAAAAACGCGAATTTTTACGTTTGTTCAGTCTGCTGTTATTAGCATCAGCGCCTGTGCTTGCGCAGCCATTCAAAGCCAAAACCCCAAAACGGATCTTAGTGATTGGCGCTGGTTTAGCAGGCCTGGCCGCCGCACGTGAACTAAGCCGTCATGGCCATGATGTCACTATTCTCGAAGCGCGGGACCGGATCGGTGGGCGGATTTGGACCAGCACCAAATGGCAGGATTTACCTGTTGATTTAGGCGCCAGCTGGATCCACGGCGTTGACGGCAATCCAATCAGCGCACTGGCGGATGAAATCAACACGACAAGGCTGGAAACCAGCTACGAGCGCAGCATGCTGCATGACAGCGATGGTTCAGTATTAAGCGCCGCTGCCGAAGCACAACTGGAAACACTGCGCAAACAAGTCGGCCGGGCGCTGCGACAAGCCCAGCAAAATACTGACAACGACCAGTCGGTGCGTGCAGCGCTGGCGGAATTAACTGCTGACTTAGCCAACTCGGCGCACGCCGGACAATCCGCCCGTTTTATCAATTTCATCTTATCCAGCAGCCTGGAGCAGGAGTATTCCGGCAGCGCTGCAGAGCTGTCTGTGCATTGGCACGACAGCGTCAAAACCTTCGGTGATGAAGATGTGTTATTTGCCGAAGGTTACCACCTCATCACCCAATATCTGGCGCGAGACCTAAAAATAATAACCGGTCAGGTGGTCAGCGCGATCCATTGGGGAGAAAACGGTGTGCAGGTGGTTTGTGCGCAGCAAACTTTTACTGCAGATCAGGTGATTGTCACAGTGCCGCTGGGCGTGCTGAAAAAGCACCAACCGCAGTTTGTGCCGGCATTACCGGCCGCCAAACGCGAAGCCATTGCCAAGCTTGGCATGGGTGTTCTCAACAAATGTTATCTACGTTTTGCCAAGCCGTTTTGGCCGGATGACGTCGACTGGCTGGAATATATTGCGCCACAACATGGCGAATGGACCGAATGGGTCAGTTTTTTACGCAGCACGCAAAAACCGGTGCTGATGGGCTTTAATGCCGCAGACCGCGGGCGCGCCATCGAAGCCCTGACCGACCAACAAATTGTCGACAGCGCCATGGCCACCTTACGGCTGATGTTTGGCCACGACATCCCCAACCCACTGGATTATCAAATCACCCGCTGGGCGACAGATCCATTCAGTTACGGCTCCTACTCCTTTAATGCCGTTGGCGCCACGCCAACCATGCGCCAAACTCTGGCCGCACCGCTCGGCCAACAAGTGTTTTTCGCCGGCGAAGCCACACAAAAAGAATATTTCGGCACCGCGCATGGGGCATATCTGTCGGGAATTGCGGTGGCGAAGCAGGTGTTGGGGTAAACCACTCATTAGCGGCACGAACCGGCCGCCACTCGACAACCAGAATGCCGGTAGGTAGATTATTACTGCCGTTGCGACTATCAGGTCACTCGGTGCCAAAGCCACTATCAGGATGATAAAAATGAACAAATACAAAGGAATGTTGGCCCTGTTGGTCTTGCAATTTGCCACCTCAGCCAGCGCCGCTGATGCGCGCACCGAATGCGGACAACAAGCCGATTTGGTCGAATTGATGCTGACCGTACGCGCCGACGGCTACCCGCGTCAGGGTGTTGAAGCTGAACTGCAAAAACGTTCTCCTACTGCGACCGCCGAATACTGGCAACAAGCCGTACCGCAACACTTATTGAGATTCGCCTATAAAACCGACGGCCTGAAACCCGTCGCCGCCCGCGAGTACTTCTTTAACATCTGCCTGACCGAAGTCGGCAACATCCACTCCGCCAAAACCTACACCGCCTTATTCGCCGTCGCCAAAGACTGCGAACAACAATTCGGCAGCGACAAAGCCAAAGTCAAAGCCTGCGCCGACAAAGCCGCAGTACCGATTATTACCGAGGCCTGGCATGCTAAAAACAAAGGGGCGAAATGAAAGGGCACCGCTCATAAACATCTGAGATGCACTGGCTGACAGGCATAACACAGTACCCCAGCCGTCGGCAGCCGCGGGAAAACTGCAACTTGCCATCTAAGATGAAGCGGCTATACCTGTTGTGGTCCGGATACCGGACAAAAGAAACACATGGATGTCAGGCACGTGTCGCGTTGTACCCCGCCGGGCTGCAGTTGCATCCGCAACCAATTGATACAACTTAAAAATGAGCCCATAGGCCAGTACTCCCCACTGCCGGAGTGTTTTTTTGCGCTCACATAAGGAATTGTGATGAAGACTACTAAACTGATACCACTCTTCGCAGCCAGCATCATCGTTGCCGGCTGTTCGAACGTTTACCACCATAAAGATGCCGATTTTTATGATGTAAAAACCACGCCACCTTTGCATCTGATGGAAATCATTGATAAAGATGGAAAAGATGCAAACCTAGAGCAAACACTAACTCTTAACTATGAAATCTCCGACCAGCATGTCTACAAGTTCACCTATCTGGTGGAAGACACCATGCGTAAACGCGTTGATCATGGCCGGGTCTGGGAAGAGGGGTTGTCGGCCATGCAGGTCATTCTGGCAGCTTTTGCTTCTGCTTTTTCGGCAGGCACGGGCGTGCATCCGGATGTGGTCACCACATTGGCGGGCCTTAGTGCCTTAACACCCGATATTGCCGATATCATCAACGCCGGCGACAAAGCCAAGGCGTATTCACAAGGGTTGGATTTGATTGAAAAAGCCAATGCGGCTTATATCAGTGCCCGCAGTACAGTTGTAACAGATAGCGACAAGCTGATTCCAGGTGACAAGCTTTCCCCCGAAGGTGCGGCGTTATTTGTTAGTGTAATGTCGACGCTCAAAGTGATGCGCGATGCGCTATTGCAAACCTTACCGTCCGAGGAAGACTTGGCCAAAGCCACCGGCAAATACAGCTTGTTTAGCCTCGATACCACCCAAGTGAACATCGAGCTTGCCAAGAACGGCCCGGCGGGATTATTGACTGCAACCGCAGGTCTTCCAACCGCGCTGACCGACGCCGGGCAAAACTACTACACACGGGTGGTCAGTGTGGTACGGGGCGGCAAATTAGCCCAATGTACGTCCGACGCGCCCAGTGTTGCCGTAGTCACAGCCTGCAGCGGCAGCGCCATGACCATTCAGCCGAAGATGTTCGGCACCGCACATGTCACAGTGGTCGCAGAAAATGGCAGCCGCGCTGTGGTGAAAGTGCTGGTGAAGCAATCCATGTAGATAACAGCGCTGCAAAGCGCTGTTTTTTTCCCGAACAAATAAACGAACCCGCCGCGCCTTCCATTGACCAAATAGTTACTTTTGTACCTATTACACCTTGTCAGTGCCCACCGATTGTTTTAACTTGGAACTATTGTGACAAGCCACCCGCCACAACGACGGGTTTGGCAATCAGGAGGACATGGATGGTTCAGACTGCAACGGCACCCACTGCCGCGCCGGAAAACCCCACTGCTATTTTTGATACCGCCATTGCTGATGCAGAGCGACTGCTTGAGCTATTCGATAAACTCTCACCTGCTGAGCGAAAAGATAATGAAGTGCTAAAGCGTGCTGCCCTGGTGATGACATTAACTGCCTGGGAAACCTTTATTGAAAGCTGGCTCAGAACACAAATGTGTCAAAAGCTAGCCGCGCTCAAAGGCAGTTTTGCCGGCGACTATATCCAGAAGAAATTCACCGACGGCATCAATCGGCTACATAACCCGGACGCCACTAAAGTACGGCAACTGAGTCTGGAGTTTTTGCAGTTTGATGTAACCGATCAGTGGCAATGGAACAACTTCGATAAGCAGATGGTTTGTACGCAACTGAATAAATATCTGGCCTTACGCGGCGAAGTGGTACATCAGGGCCGGTCGAGTCACGACCCGAAAAATCCGCATTTGGTAAAACGCGATGAGCTGGATAAAGCAATTCGGTTTTTTCGGGAGTTAGTGAAAGTGACAGTTGGATAGTGCCCGGTTTTCAAATGTAAGGCGGTAAGCTCAATGAATCGTCCACTCATCAGTAATAACGAAATGCTGCAGCCTGGTCGCTGCTTTCTTACGCCCCTCCAACAATCCTGTTTATACTCGTATCAGCGGCCTATTACCTAAAGCAACAAAGACACTACAATCTGCGTGGAATAAAAAGGATTAAAATTTCTAGGCATAATTATTTATAATTACGCACACTAAGAACAAAAAATAAAAACCACCACTGTAGAAAGTTATGGGGAAATAATAATAGTGAAAATTCGAGTAAAAAAATTTAAAAAGATTGACAATGTTGAAGTCGACCTTGCGCCAATAAATATATTCATTGGCACAAATAATTCTGGCAAAAGTAGTTTTATACAAGGAATCCAGTTTGCAATTTCAGCATGCCAAACACTGGAATTACTACGAGCAAGCTGGGTTAAAGATACAACTAAGACATTAGCATTAGACTCAAATGATTTTCTATACGCTCCTACAAGCGACATTTCATTTCTATACCACGGCAAGCGTCTTTCAGGTTACGAAAAAAAGAAGATCGAAACTGGATGGAGTTTAATTTTGAAAGTGACAACGATGCGACTTTGAAAATATCCAGAGGAAAGAATGGTGGATATACAACTCAGCTAGAAGGCAAAATTTTGGGGAGTAAACTTTCATCAATAGATTCACCATACTGCGTATATGTACCAGGGATTGCAGGCATTCCTGTAATAGAAAAATACGAAGTACCAATTGCAGTTAAAAAATCTGCTACTAGAGGAGACTCCAATAACTATTTAAGAAATATACTACACACAATAAACAAGGATTTAAATAAGTGGAAATCATTCATTGACTCAGTCAACTCTGTATACAAAGGTGTAGATTTACTAGTAGAGTTTAATGAACACGAGTCTGAATATATTTATGTTTATGTGACATCAAATGGTGGAATCCAATTACCTCTTGACTCTGTTGGCACAGGTTTACTTCAAGTAATTCAAATATTTGCTTATATTGAGTATTTTTCACCCAAAATCGTGCTCCTCGATGAGCCAGACTCACATATTCATCCAACCAAACAGAAAGAACTTGCTCGCGAATTAGTAAAGAGAGTAGAGGATAATCCAGACTTGAAAGTCGTTTTTTCGACTCATTCTCGATACATTCTAGAGTCTTTGGAAAACAAAGCTAAGGTTGTTCACTTTCAACTGGGCAAAACACTGGATGACATAAAGGGTAGTAATATACTGCTAGATATAGGTGCTGCAGATGCGGACTATCTCTTTGCAAAAAGAAATCTAAAATATGTGGTTGTCACAGAAGACAAAGTCGACAACATTTCTGAAAAAAAAGAATTTATAAAGAAATTTTTGATAGCAAACGGGCTGCCTGAAGACGAGTTTGTGCTTCATTCCTATGAAGGCTGTACGAAGGTAGATTTCGCCAAGTTGCTACAAGGATTTGTTAGAAAACAAATTCCAATAGCAAAGGTTATTCTCCATATCGACAGAGATCAGAGAGTTGATGGAGATCGAGAGCTCGAACGAATTAAATCAGACTGCCAAGATAGAGATATAATTTTGTTCGTAACAAAATTCCAGGAAATAGAATCCTATTTTTCTACACCCAGAAACATCGCAAAAGTATATGGAATACCTATCAAGCAGGCAGAGCAAGAATACAAGCGTATTATTGATTCTTTGAAAAATGAGACTGAACGAAAATTAACAAACTTTATACTCAGGGACCGACCTGAGTTAGGTAAAAATAAAGATGGAAAAACCGACATTGATGTGGTTAGAAGACTTGTAGACAAGTGGTATTTAGAGTTTGGTGTGGAGCTGACCCCTGGAAAGGAACTACTTGGTGCTGTAAAACAATATGCTCAACAGACCCTAAAAGACGACCCGAATAAAATAATTGGCTACTCGGATGAACTAGCAGATGATCAATTTAGAGTTTTGATCGGCGGATAGTTAGAAAATTAAATTCCGTCAACGTGGGCGACAACAAACTCGCATAAGTAGAAAAAATATAGGCCTTTACACCATAGGCTGTACAAAAGCCGCAACTGATGTTGCGCTTTTAAACCTCTTGGTAACTCTTATTTTTTACTGCGCCGTCAAAAAAGTCCGATAAGAGCTATTCCCACTCACCAGCTGATACGGATAACCTAAAGCCTCTAAATGGCCTTCAATCTCGGCAGGATCAGCAATCTCAAACCCCGCCAATACATCACCGGTCGCAGCGCCGTGGTTGCGGTAGTGGAACAAGGTGATATTCCATTTCTCGCCGAGGGTGTTGAGGAAGTTCATCAGGGCGCCGGGGTATTCCGGGAAGTTGAATTGGTAGACTTGTTCGTTGACCAGGCGCGGTGGCATGCCGCCGACCATGTGGCGGACGTGTAACTTGGCCAGTTCGTCGTCGGATAAATCCTGGAACTGATAGCCAGCGTCGGTCAGCGCCTGGGTGACTTGGGCCAGTTCCTGCGCGCCGTTTCGCAGTTTAATGCCAACAAAAATATGCGCTTTGTTGTCGGAGGCGTAGCGGTAGTTAAATTCGGTGATGGCGCGGCCGCCAAGGGTTTGGCAGAAGCGGCGGAAACTGCCTTTTTCTTCCGGAATAGTCACAGCGAACACCGCTTCTTTTTTCTCGCCCAGTTCACAGCGCTCGGAGACATACCGCAGCGTGTCAAAGTTTAAGTTGGCACCGCTTAATACCGCCGCCAGCTGGGTTTGTTCGTTCACATCGCCGGTCTGGCTATGTTGCTGGGCGTATTTTTTCAGGCCCGCCAGGGCCAAAGCACCAGCTGGTTCGGCGACGGCGCGTAAATCTTCGAAGATGTCTTTGATCGCGGCGCAGATCTCGTCGCTGGAGACAGTCACCACTTCGTCGCAAAACAACTGAGCCAGTTTAAAAGTCTCTGTGCCGATGCGTTTGACTGCCACGCCGTCGGCGAATAGACCAACGCGGTCCAAGGTCACCGGTTCACCGGCTTTGAGGGCTGCGTCTAAACAGGCGGCGTCGTCCGGCTCTACGCCAATCACGCGCACATTCGGCAGCACGGCTTTGATATAAACCGCCATGCCGGCGAGTAGTCCACCGCCGCCGACCGGAATAAACACTGCGTTGAGCTGGTTGTTTTGCGTCAGCAGTTCTTTCGCCACAGTGCCCTGGCCGGCGATGACATCAACATCGTCAAACGGCGGAATGTAAGTGGCGCCGGTGCTTTTTGCCAGTTCGATGGCGTGGCGGTTGGCTTCGTCAAAGGCGGTGCCGTGCAGCAGCACATTGCCGCCAAAACCGCGTACCGCGCTGACTTTGATTTCTGGTGTGGTGATCGGCATCACTATAGTGGCGTGCAGGCCCAATTTACTGGCTGATAAAGCCACGCCCTGCGCGTGATTACCGGCAGAAGCACAGATAACCCGCGGGCTTTCTGAAGTGCCGGCCCCTGCGCTCTTATCAGCAGCCGCTTTCGCCGCCACCTTGTGCAGCTTATGAAAAGCGCCCCGCAACTTAAAGGAATACACCGGCTGATGGTCTTCACGTTTCAGTTCCACCTGACAACCGAGGCGTTTGCTTAGTTTGGGCATTGCCTGCAACGGGGTTTCTACCGCCGCCTGATACACCGGCGACAGTAAAATTTCGCGCAAATAATGTTGTTGCAAAGCAGCACGTTCGTCCGCCGGATGAGCTTGTAACGCAGCAGTGCCCGAGTCTGGAGCAGGCACTTGTTGTAACGCAGTCATTTTTTTCGCCTTTCTGATGAACCGGGCTGTGGCTTTTTACCCACAGCGCCGGCCTGAAACTATTAGTCTTCCAGCTTGGACAAATCGCGCACGGCGCCTTTGTCGGCTGAGCTTGCCAATAAGGCATAGGCTTTTAATGCCGGGCTGACGTAACGGGTACGGTCAACCGGTTTCCAGCCTTGTTTGCCTTTGGCGTCCATCGCAGCGCGGCGCGCCGCCAGAGTTTCGTCAGAAATTCGAATATTAATACTGCGGTTTGGAATGTCGATGTCGATGCCGTCGCCATCTTCGACCAGCGCAATAGCGCCGCCGCTGGCCGCTTCCGGCGAGACGTGGCCAATCGACAGGCCAGAAGTGCCGCCGGAGAAACGGCCGTCGGTGACCAAAGCACAGGCTTTGCCGAGGCCCATCGATTTTAAGTAGCTGGTTGGGTACAACATTTCCTGCATACCCGGGCCGCCTTTTGGCCCTTCGTAGCGAATGACCACCACGTCGCCGGCTTTGACCACGCCGCCTAAGATGGCGGTCACGGCATCGTCCTGCGATTCAAACACCCGCGCCACGCCGTTAAACACCAGGTTGTCTTTGTCGACGCCGGCGGTTTTAACGATACAGCCGTTTGGCGCCAGGTTGCCGAATAACACGGCTAAACCGCCGTCCTGCGAATACGCATGTTCTTTGCTGCGGATACAACCGTTTTCGCGGTCATCGTCCAGCGTCGGGTAGCGGCAATTTTGCGAAAACGCCTGCGTAGTACGGATACCGGCCGGGCCGGCGCGGTAGAAATCTTTTACTGCTTGGTCTTGCGTCGTCATGATGTCAAAACGGCTTAATACATCACCGAGTGAACTGCCGGCCACATGCGGCGTGTCCGGGTTGACCAGGCCAGCGCGCTGTAATTCGGCCAGAATGGCCACCACACCACCGGCGCGGTGCACATCTTCCATATGGTATTTCTGCGTCGACGGCGCCACTTTGGACAAATGCGGCACGATGCGCGACAGCCGGTCGATGTCAGCCATGCCAAAATCAACTTCGGCTTCAATGGCAGCGGCCAGTAAATGCAGCACTGTGTTGGTGGAGCCGCCCATCGCGATGTCCAGCATCATGGCGTTTTCAAAAGCGGTTTTATTGGCGATAGAACGTGGCAAGGCGCTTACGTCATCGTTTTGATACCAGCGGCGTGTCAGTTCCATAATGCGCGTACCGGCGCTGACAAACAGCTCGCGGCGGTCGGCGTGTGTCGCCAGCATCGAACCATTGCCCGGCTGGCCTAAACCTAAGGCTTCGACTAAGCAGTTCATCGAGTTGGCGGTGAACATGCCGGAACAAGAACCGCAAGTCGGGCAGGCGCTGCGTTCGATTTTTTCGCTGTCGGCGTCTGATACATTCGGGTTGGCGGCGGAGACCATGGCATCAACTAAATCCAGCTTGATGATTTGGTCGGAAAGCTTAGTTTTACCGGCTTCCATCGGGCCACCGGAGACAAAAATCGCCGGGATATTCAGGCGCAGCGCGGCCATTAACATACCCGGCGTGATTTTGTCGCAGTTGGAGATACAGACCATCGCATCAGCGCAGTGGCCGTTCACCACATATTCGACCGAGTCGGCGATGATTTCGCGGGACGGCAGGCTGTACAACATGCCGCCGTGACCCATGGCAATGCCGTCGTCGATGGCAATGGTGTTGAATTCTTTGGCGATGCCGCCGGCGGCTTCAATGGCTTCTGCCACCAGTTTGCCGAGGTCGCGCAGGTGCACATGGCCCGGCACGAATTCGGTGAACGAGTTCACCACGGCGATGATCGGCTTACCAAAGTCGGTGTCTTTGACACCAGTGGCGCGCCACAAGGCACGGGCACCCGCCATATTGCGGCCTTCGGTGGTCGTGGCTGAACGTAATTTAGGCATGCAATTTACTCCTGCATAGGCAAATTTAAAGATGCGGCGCCAATCTGTTGTTTATCTGAAAGATGCAGGCGCCAGCATCGGGTTTTGGGTTCAGGGCCACTTGGTTGTAACGTCACCGCCTGTGGCGGTGATCATGCCGGGCTGTTATCGGTGCCCGTGCTTTTTTATGTTGCCGGATTTCGGTCCGGCGCCGTTTATTCATCAAACTCTGACAGCATTCACAGTCAGGGCTCAGAGATTGGTATTCACACTACGCAGACACGCCGTGAACCCATCCATGGGGGCTCCTCTGCGGCTTCCCTGCCGCAGAGGGTCTGCTCCGCGTGAATACCAACCTCTGTCAAATTCCTCTGCTTCGTCAATCTATTACAGATTCCGAATCAAGCCCTAAGCGCACCGGCTTCGGCCTGATGCAGCTCCAAATTCAGCACGTCGTACAGCTTATTCAGCTGATTAACCAGCAGGCTGATCGGCTTGTCGCTGACCACGCTTAAGGTTATCAGTAAACCACTCACATCAGCCAGCGGCTTTAGTTCAAGGCCGGCTAAAGTAAAACCACGGTAGCGGGTGACCTGCAGTAAACGTTCGACCGCGACGGCTTCGTGGCGGGTCTGGATGGTCAAAGTATGTTGGGCGCTCATGGCTGTGTTCCTCATGGTTATTCTTCCCACTGCGGTAAGTCGGTCATCATGTCGTGGTTGGCGGCACCTGGTGGTACTAATGGCCAGACGTTGTCCGTTTCGTCGATGCGTACGTGTAACAAATATGGCCCTGGCCAGCTGAACATGGCGTCTAAGGCGGATTCCACTTCGTCTTTGTGGCTGATGCTGTGGCCCGGAATGGCAAAAGCGGCAGCTAACGAGACAAAATCCGGGTTGTCGGATAAATCGGTTTCGCTGTAGCGGCCGGCGAAAAACAGCTGTTGCCATTGTTTCACCATGCCAAGGCGCTGGTTGTCGATCACGATGATTTTGACCGGCAGGCGGAAGCGTTTGATGGTGGCCAGTTCCTGCACGTTCATCATAAAAGAGCCGTCGCCGGTGACCAGTACGCTGGTGTCTTGCGGCCGTGAGATTTTCGCGCCGATCGCCGCCGGCAGGCCAAAGCCCATAGTGCCTAAACCGCCGCTGGATAAATGATTACGTGGTGAGTTAAAGCGCATATGCTGCGCCACCCACATCTGGTGCTGGCCGACGTCGCAGCTGACGACGGAATTGTCCGGCATGCGTTCGCTTAACTGCTTTAACAGCAACGGCGCGTAGATGCGCTCGCCCGGATGGTCGTAACGCCAGCCGTGTTGAGCTTTCAGCATGGCGCAATGTGTTTGCCAGTCGGCGTAGTTGCCTGAAGCAGTCATAGCAGGCAAAAGCGCTTTTAAATCGCCTAACATGGCAACTTCGGCAAAACGTAATTTGTTGATTTCCGCCGGGTCGATGTCGATATGGATGACTTTTGCTTCCGGCGCGAATTTCTTTAAATTGCCGGTGACACGGTCATCAAAACGCGCACCTAAACAAACCAGTAAATCGGTTTGTTGCACTGCTAAATTCGCCGCCTGCGTGCCGTGCATGCCGAGCATGCCTAAATACAGTGGATTGGTTTTTTCCACCGAGCCCATCGCTTTTAACGTGGTGACCGAAGGCATACCGGTGGCGGCTAAAAAGGCGTTTAATTCCGGCAAGGCATCGGCCATGTGCACGCCGCCGCCGATGTAGGCCATCGGTTTTTTCGCCTGTTGCAGCAAAGTGCGGGCGGCGGCGATTTGTGTGGCCAAGCCCGAGCAATCTGGCGCAGCAGTGGTGGCGGTCAGATGCAGCGGTTGATAATCCACTTGCGCCAGCTGTACGTCTTTGGGGATATCGACTAATACCGGGCCAGGGCGACCGCTTTGTGCCAGCGCAAAGGCTTCGCGCAGCGTGTCGGCTAAATCGGCGACGTCGCGGACATAAAAACTGTGTTTGGTGCAGGTCAGGCTCAGGCCTAATACGTCGACTTCCTGGAAAGCGTCGGTGCCGGCCACGGCTTGCGACACCTGGCCTGTGATGGCAACAACCGGCACAGAATCTAACAGCGCGTCAGCTAAGGCAGTGATGAGATTGGTGGCGCCGGGGCCGGAAGTGGCTAGGCACACGCCGGTCTGGCCAGAAGCGCGGGCATAACCGATGGCGCTGAAACCGCCGCCTTGCTCGTGGCGGCAGAGGTAGTGTTTGACCGGGCTTTGGTACAGCGCGTCGTAGATGGGCATGATAGCCCCGCCCGGATAACCAAACACGGAATGCACGCCGTGCTCTGTTAATAATTTCACTACCAATTCTGCGCCTGTCATGCCCGTATCCTCTGTCTGTCCGGCCTGTGCCGGCTTGTCTTTATTTGGTTCGCCTGTGTCCGCCAATTCCCACCGCGGTATTTTTTTCAGGGCCCAGAAAGTACAAAACCCCCGGACCTTGCGGTGCGGGGGTTTTGTCGGAATCTGATTATTTTACGGTCTCAGTCCCAAACAGCAGCCCCCGCGGCGACTAATAATCACCACGTTCACGAGGACCACAATAATGTTCAGGATGGTTGTTTTACGCATAATGTTTGTAGCAATAACTCTGTTGGTTATATGTCAAAAAACGGCAATGGCGCTTTGGCCACAGCAAAACGCTATTAGAAATAGCCGTCTGCACGGCCTGAGTCAACAGTTATTTTTGCTTTTCGCAAAAAAAGACGGCCATACGGCCAGCGTCTAATGATTAACCAGCTGATTTAACAGAAGTTCGCCAAATCTTCAGCACCATGTTGCCGGTGGCGCTGTCGACGCGGATTGAGTAGACTCAGGCCATCACGCCTTTTTCCGCCAGCGGCTTATGGATCAACTCGAGCTGTTTGACTTACCCAACCCCTGTATCGGGGTCTGCACCAGCAATAACCGCGGTTATTGCGTGGGTTGTCTGCGCTCGCGGGATGAACGATTTAACTGGCACAACAAACCGGTTGCCGAACGCGCCCGCATTTTGAAGTTACTGGAGCAACGCCGCATCCGCCGCGATGCCGCGCGCCTTGCCGGCAAACCGGACAGTAACCTGGAAGCTGATCAGGGGCCATCCACGCCGGATTTATTCGGTTTTTAATTACTCCACCAGCAGCGGAAAACGCAGTTCAAAAGTGGTGCCGATGCCTTCCTGACTGCTGAAACTAATTTGCCCGCCCATGTATTGCACCAGTTTTTTGCTGATAGACAAACCGAGACCACTGCCCGGCTGGGCTTCGCCGTCTTGTGGTTCCAGCCGGGTAAAAGGTTCGAATACTTTTGAATACTGCGCTTCAGGAATACCGCGGCCCTGGTCCTGAACAGCAATCACCAGCTGACGCGCCTCTGTGCGGGCAGACAGCATCACCACAGTGTTTTTGGGTGAGAACTTCACGGCATTGGACAGCAAATTGGCCAGCACCTGCTGTAAGCGGTCCGGATCCAAATTCACCACTGCGTGCGGTGCCTGATCGTTGAGCATGATCTTAGAACCAAATCCGTTTGCATAACTTTGCAGGTTTTCCGTACAGCTGCGCAGCAGCGGACTGGCATCCACCGGCACTGGCGTGATCTCCAGTTTGCCTTGTTCGATTTTTTGCAGGTCGAGTAAGTCATTGACTAAAAACAACAAACGCTCTGCATTGTGCTGGCAGATCCGCGCCATATCCTCGGCTTTTTTCGGCACGTCGCCAAAGATACCGCCGACTATCAGCCCAATGCTGCCGCGGATTGCGGTCAGCGGCGTACGCAGTTCATGGCTGACATTGGCGATAAATTCGTTTTTGTATTGCTCGGACAGCGCCTGCCGGCTGATGTCTTCGAAAACTGTGATGCCATAGCCAATCTCACCATCTTCGCGATAACCGGGCCAACCCCAGCAACGCACCACCGTTTCGCCCTGACTGGTTTTTAAGGTCGCGGCATCGATAAAATGATTTTCACCGCGAAGGGCGGCCGCGGCCGGCAACTGACTGGCACGCAACGGCGCGCCGGTGTTTTTATCACGTAAATGCGCCAGCAACTGCATCGGCACACCAGCTTGGGGCACACTGGCATGGGGCGCACTAGCCTGACTGTCTTGGCCAAATAAACGGCGGACGGCATGGTTTTGGTAATAAACTTTCTGTTCTAAATCAACCACCTCAAGCGCCAGCGGCAAATCATCCAGCCATTGCCGGTATTGGTGTTGTGTCACCGCCATCAGTTTTTGCTGCTGCGCCTGCACGGCGCGCAGCAAAATAAACACCATCATCACCGCAGTCAGCAGGAAGTTCAGCCAGGAACTGACGCCTTGCATGTATAAATCCAGGTTGGTTTGGGCCTGCAGAACCCCAGTGCTGTAGCCAATAAAATTCGCCAGAAAAATGCTCATTGCCAGAGCGCAAACCAGATGCAAAGTGCGGGCTGAATATAAAAATCCGGTGATCAGACAACCACAAATCAACCAGAACGTACCATTCGCCGCCAAACCAAAACTGTACAAACCACCGGCACCCAGCACCAGCATGATTGCGATAATCAGAACACCTTTCAGTTGCAGCGGTAGACGATGCCGGTACAACCCGGTGAGGATCACGATGCTGCCGATGCTCAGGTGGACCAGATACAAATCCAGCCAACCGGTGTGAAAAATGCGTAGTAACGACACCGGAAGCACTACGGCAGTCAGTATCAATAAGTCCCGCCACAAGGAATCAAGGAACTGTGCGGCAATTTGCGATTTTTGTTGTTGTAACCAGGAAGGGGCTTTGGACTGCTGTAACATTAGTTTTCGCTGATGGAAGACGACTGAACTTAAAGGTAGATCGCCGTAGCCAGAATGCCAGCCAAACCAACAAAGCAGTCAAAGATCTCAACAAGAAGGGGCGCCCGGCCCTTTAAAAAGTCCACAGTAACTGCACTTCCACACCAAACAGGGTGCGACCAACATCAGTCACAGGGGACCGGGGGTCAAACTCGGAACCAGGGCGCCAGACACAGGAAGTGGCAGCGGTCGGTCACAACCGCTGCCGGATAGTTAGTTCGACCAGCTGCGTAGCTGCCAGGCCGCAAGTTGCTTGGCGCTGGCTTCAGCTTCATTCCAGCCGTTTTGCAGGCTTGCGTCCTGCAGGAGTTCAGCTGGCAGCGCTTGTGGCTCTGCCGACAGGTTCAGCACAAATACTGATTTTTTTCCTGCCAATTCACGGCTGATTTGCAGCAATTTGCCGTCATTCAGCGCTTTGGCTTCATAGCTGCCGGCCACGCCAAATTCCGCACGCTGTTGTTTTTGTGTGATCAGGAATTTGTACAAAGACCACAGTGATTTGGCGTCTTGTTGCTGGTCAGCCACTGTAATTTTGGCGGCTTGCTGCGCTTGTAAAAACGGCGTCCACCAGCTGGTTTCACGCTGCGGCGGGAACAGTTGGTCAGATTGCACCCAGCTGCTTGCAGCTGTAGTGAAACCAGCCTGCGGGCTTTGGTCCCACAACATCGGCGCGCGGCGCTGAATATGTTCGGCATCTGAAGCCTGACTTAAGCCAATTTCTTCACCGTAATACAGATAAGTGCTGCCGGGGGATGTCAGTAACATTGCCGCAGCCAGCTTAGCTTTGGCTTGGTCGCCCTGTAACTGCCAGCCGATGCGCGGCTGGTCGTGGTTGGTCAAAAACGGGCTGAAATAACCCATCGGCACGCCAGCGGCTTTACGGGCGTTGAAATTGGCCTGCAATGGCTGTTCGGTCGCAGTTGCACCGGCAGTATTCATAGTGCCGAATTCAGCTTTAACGCCGCCGTTGCCTTGCAGCAATTCCAATACTTTGTAGCCAAATTCAAAATCAAAACCAGCATCCAGCGCCTTGCCATCCCCGGCGTATTTGGCCGCAACCGGTAAATCGGCCCAGGCTTCGCCGACCAGCATCGCATCAGGCTGCACTGATTTGACGTACTGGGTGAAATCCTTCCAGTATTCAATAGTTTCCGCAGTATCCGCCTGGCCGTCCGGCCCGGTTTCAATGGCATAGCGCACCGCATCTAAACGAAAACCAGCGACACCTAAATCCAGCCAGTATTTCGCCATTTTTTTCATCTCAGCGATAACATCCGGATGGGTCAGATTTAAATCCGGCTGGGAGGCGCCAAATGCAGCGTAATAATATTCTTTGCGGCCTTCGTGATAATGCCAGACTACTTTCGGGTCGGTTTTGCTGGCATCCCAGGCCGGGCCCCAGCCGTCGGTGGGTAGGTCTTTACGCCAGATAAAATAGTCTTTGTAAGGTGCTTCTCCGGCGGCAGAGCGTTTAAACCAGTCGTGTTGGTCAGAGATATGGTTAATGACTAAGTCGAGGATTATGCGGATATTTTTCGCTTTGGCGGCATCAATCAGCGCTTTGAATTCCTGCTGGCTGCCATAGTCGGTTTCGACCTGATAAAACTCGGTGAAGTCATAGCCGTGATAGCTCGGCGCTTCAAACATCGGTGTCAGCCACAAAGCATTGACGCCTAAATCGGCTAAATACGGCAGCTTTTGCGCGATGCCATTAAAGTCGCCGGTGCCATCGCCGTTGCTGTCAGCAAAACTACGTGGCCAAATTTGGTAAAACACCGCGTCCTGCCACCAGGGTTTGGTTGCACTGACAGCCGCAGTTGCCGGGCTGGCACTCTGGCTGCTGACAGGTTCAGTAGTGGCTTTGCTGGAATCAGGCGCCGGATTACATGCCGACAAAGAGGCCGACAACAATGCAGACAGCGCCAGTACAGGCAAAGCCCGGCGACACTTCGCAGCAACAGGAGATAAGGCAGTACGCAAAATAGTAGTGGTCATCGGCGGCTCCGCTGAAGAAAGACCGCCTCAGCTTAGACGAAGAACAGCAGCGCCGAACAGCACCGCTTTGGTGCAAAAACACTGCATACGATTGCAGCAGTGCATTTACACCGGTCTCCATGCAATAACATCAATGGCCGGTCAGGCGTTTGCCAAAAGAAATGGCATAAGCAGCAGAACGCATCGCCAAAATCGGATCGGTACTTGGACTGATGCCGGCGCTCAGCACATTGGGGTCAAAGTTGATGTTATCGCAGGCGTTATCACCCTGACTGCGCAGCGTCACCACACCGGCCTGCAGCGTTTTGCGCGACGCTGGCCACTGCACCGACGGGTCCAGCAAGTTATCACCGGCCTCTGCCAGCACCAGTTCTAACTTAAACTGCACCGGCCCTTGTTTCAGCCGTTCGGCCAGCCGCTGCTGCAGGAACTCCGTCGGTTTAGCGGCAATTTCGGCGGCAGTTAAACCTTTGACGCCATCGACCGGCTGCAGCTGCCAGCGCACGGCCTGTTGCTGGCCGGTGTTATTGCTCAACATAAAACTGTGCAGACCAAAATAGGGCGTGCTGGCATAGCTGGCTGGTGGTGCGGTGTCGGCCAGATATTTCGCCTGCGCCTGTGTATCCGGATGCGCAGCGCGATAGGCCGCCACTTTCGCTAAATCTGGTTTACCGTCCGGTCCCGGAATAAGGGTTTTTAATAAACCGAGAAAGGACTCAGGATCTTTGGCGCCAAACACCGGCGTCGACAGCAGCGCGAAGTGCTGCAGCTCGCCGTTATTGAGCTTAATTTGCAGCGCGAGGCCACGTGGTGAGCGGCTGTTTTCGGCAGCTTTGGGGTTGCCGCCTGCCATCGAAAACCTGCCGAGCAGCGGGTAAGTGTCGCCACTAAACAGCATCGAGCTGCTATACGTCTGCGCCGCACCTTCCCCTTTAAAGTCACCGGCGACACAAAAGCCCTTCGCATGGCCTTTCCTAATGCCGGGGTGTTCACCAAAAATTTTGGCAAAAGTATCAATAAATTCCGGCGCTGTGGCCGGTTCAGCAGCCTGTGTAGTGGCAGCGTTTAAAAAGGCGGTCAGGGCGGCAATATAAAAAACAGGGCGCATTGGTTAGTCCTCATCACGATTGGCAACAATAGTGTTGCCGCTCTGGACCCGGATTGCCGCATTTTTTGTGCAGTGGCCGCGATGAAAACGCTGATTTTCCAGTTAATTACCGGGAAGGAGTGCCGCTTAACTGATTTTCCGCAAAATTTTGCGGATCGCAGAGAAGCGTGGTTTGTCGGTTTTTTTCACCACCTGCAGCGCCGGATGCGAGGCATTAAACGCCAGACTGATGCGGGTAGCACTGCCGCGATAAGGATTGACCCGATGCCCAAGCCAGCTTGGGAAAATATACATATCGCCATCCTGTGGCGTGACTGAAAAACTTTGTTCCCGCAGCGGCACCGGGCTATGGATATTGAGCGGGCAACTCTGCTGATTAATAAATACGGTTTCACCACCCACGTCGTCACCACCACAACGCAGATAATAAAAACCGCTAACGACTACGCCACTGCGGAAATGATCATGGGCTTTATTAAAATGGCCGGTTTCATTGCAGTTGGCCCAGACTTCCAGTTGCCACAACGACGGGTCCAGCGGCGTGTCAATGGCAAAATAGTGTTGCGCCCAAACACTTAAATGTGCCGGAATTTGACTGACAAAACGGCTAATCGCAGGTTCAGGCCGCTCTTGCAGCACCGAAGGCGAATGCCAGCCGCCAACATTGGTTTTACTGGCAGACGGTAACTGCTGACGCAGCTGCAGCACTTCCGCAATTAAACCGGGCGCAAATTCTGCGGCATCAGGCCAGGTTACCCGTAAAACCTGACTGGGAAATAACGACAACACTTCGTGCATATTTTCGCCAAAACAGTAAGCAAATCTGGCGAAATGATAACGATTTTGCATAAAATTACCAAACTTTACTGTTTGGCAGCGGCGTGAACAACAGTGTCGCAGCCGGTCTGTTTCGACCAAAGACACATCTGCCGACAAGTCTGATAAACTGCCGTCGCTGTGTCCACTGAATCATGAAGCCCGATGCAACTGCAAAATCTGACGACCTGCCCTGACCTAATCCCCACCATAGCGCAATGGCATTTTGCCGAGTGGCATGCGTTGTTCCCGCATAAATCGGTGGAAGATTTCGCCGCCGACCTGCGTGAATCGCTGCAACCGGATGGGCTGCCGCAAACCTGGCTGTTGCTGGACGAACAAAATCAGCTGGCCGGCACTGCGTCTTTGTTGTTGTCGGATATGACCACCAATCAGGATTTAAGCCCCTGGCTTGCCAATATTTACATTCACCCACTGCAGCGCGGTAAAGGTTTAGGCAAAAAAGTGGTGCTGCATGTGATGAATGAAGCGCGTCAGCGTGACCTCACCACCCTCTATCTCTTTACCGAAGATCAGCAGGCTTTTTACGAAAAGCTAGGTTGGGAGCTGCATCACCGCGAGTTCTACGAGAACCATTGGGTAGCGGTGATGCAGTACGATTTTGCACTTGCCGGTTAGTTAGCCGGGCTGGTTTTACCAGACGGGTCCCGGATCACCACATCGCCACAAGCCGTACCTTTGTCAAAAAGATATTCATTGCCGCGACACAACCAGTCCCATTCCTCCTCCGGCATAAAGTTTACCATCCGCATCATCTGGCCCAACGACAGATAGCCGTAATCCGGCAGAAAACGATACTCCAGCTGCAACCGGCTGCTAAGCGCTGCATCGACTTGCTGCGACCAGGTTGGCTGTAACAGATATCGAAACCTGGGCCGCTGGTAACTGAATCGGGCCTGCTGAAACTGCTGATAAAATGCCGTACTCGCCGGGCTCAGCTGGTATTCATACCAATAATACTTGCCGTCCTGCTGTTCGCTTAACAAGATCAACGGCACCATCTGCCGCAGCCACTGCTCATCCAGCCAATAAGCCAGCTCCAGTTCAGCCTGTGCAGGCGACTGTAACGGCACCGGACTGCGCACACGAATTTGCCAGAGTTGGGTGTCAGACAACAATAATTCCGCACTGTAATAAGCGCTACGCACCCAATCCGGATAAGAATTCCGTACAGCCACCGGCTGCAACTTCCAGGTAGCCGTAGTGCCCTGTAACGTGCTTTTAGCGGCTTGCCCCAGCACTGAACAGCCCGATGTACCCAGCAAAACAATAAGCAGACTAAACCGTGAAAGTTTGCAAAAACTGGCGGCAGAACTGCAACGCCAGCTGATGGCTGCTATACACCACCTGATCCACCCGCTGGTTGCTGGCATCAAACACAAATTGTTTATTTTCATTGGTTTCAAATATCAGATTGAGTGACACACTGAATGCCTGTGGTGGGTGCTGTAAATGCACATCGACACTGGGTTCGTACCAGACAATCTGTCCGGGGCTGAGCTGATGTTCAAATTGCAAAGCCAGTGGCACTGGACTGCCGCACATCAAATCATCCTGGTACTGATATCGGTAAAACCGGGACACATACCCAGGCCCATAATAATTGGTGGTCAGAAAACCAAAGTTGTGGTCGTGCAGACACTGGTATACATCATATTTTTCCTGAGCCTGTTTGACCGCTTGCCGTGGGTGCCAGAAACAAACCCGGATTTGGAAGAACGGTTCCTGCTGGCTGTAAATCACTAATGCATCATTGCCATAACTGTTGCCCGCAGACTGCCCGGCGAATTCATGCTCTAACACATCACACAAATGATCCGTCAACCAGTGTTTGTCAGCGGCAAGCTTGCCGAGTAACTGAGCCAGACGGCCAATCATTTGTGGCTCTAATTGGTGTGGGCCTGTATAGATGGCATTGACCTGCCTGATAAATTCAATCAGGCCTATGGCAGGTAAAGCTTCATACTGAAAAATGACCGCCATCAGTAAACACCTTGTGTCGGTTTCAGCACCTGAGCAGACCGCTGCGATATCAGAGCAGATGGATGATGCTGAGCATATTGTTGCAATAAGGCCATGGCCTGCTGTGGAGATCGGGCAGAGACGCCTTCCAAAGCACGCCAGGCGATCTCCGGCACGGCAGACATTGTGAGCTGTTGCAGTAATTTTGCACTGCGTTCACTGCTTGAACGCGCCAGCACTTCAATAAAATTAAACAGCCGGGCGTCCTGATGTGAGCGCAACGAAACCCGACTCAGTTGCAGGCTCTGCTTGTCAAAGCAAAGGTGATGGCGATTGTTTTCTGACTTGCTGAAATGCAACATCAGCAGCGCGTCCGTGCTACAACTAAAATCCGCCGCCTGCCAGGCGTCCAGACTAAAGGCTGAGCCAGCATCAAAGCTCTGGCGTTCAACCTGCGGGCTACAACAACGGTAATGGATTTGTGTCGAGGTCATGACCGCCTCGCATCGGACCTGCTCCAGCTCAACTTCGCCAACCAGTACTCTGGCCTGTAATGGACCCAACGTCTGTAAAGTTCCCTGAAAAGGCCGGCGCCCCATGTAAAGCAATGTACGCTCGGCGGTGCTTTCACTTAGCACAAAAGAGCCGGCTTCCATCGAAACATAAGGGAAAGTGCCGCTCTGCAATGCCTGTTCAAACCAATGCACCAGCTGTGCAATCGACATCTGCATAAAATTCACAATCAGCTCTCTGTTTAAAACTGCCCGGATACAGGGACCGACCGATACACTGTCGGCCCCTGCGCGACTTATAAAGTTTTGGTCAGAATGATGATGATTGGAATCACAAAAACCGGATCCAGTACTTGCGGATCAAACATTGCTACATCAAAGTTCCCCAGCGCATTGACTGCCTCGATCATCAGATCCATTTGTATCTCCTTTCATTGTTTTTAAGTTCAGCGCCACATTGAGACGCAACATATTAATAACAATAAGAGAATGATTTGTTCAATCCGGAATAACCTGCCACAGCAAGCTGAACCAGCATTATCAGATTTTTATCAAACCGGTTATGGGCTGCTATTCAGGCCGAATTTCAAGCCTGGACAAAGGTTTGGCTGGTATAAATCGAGGCAGGAATGTAGAAAAAAATCAAAAAAATATCAGAGAATAGCCAGCCGGAGGACATGCTCCGGCTGGCTCAACAGCAGATTCAGGCCTGCCTGTCCTGATAATGATAGGCGTAATACACTACCGGGATCACGACGAGCGTCAGCACCGTCGACACACCTAAACCGGCAATCAGCGCCACCGCCAGACCACCGAAAATCGGGTCGTCCAGGATAAACATCGCGCCTAACATCGCCGCCAGTGCGGTCAGGATAATGGGCCGCGCCCGTATCGCCGAGGCGTGCACCACCGCCTGCTCCAGTGCAACACCAGCTGCGGTTTGTTGCTGAATCGCATCGACTAGCAAAATCGAGTTGCGCACGATAATCCCGGCCAGCGCTATCATGCCAATCATCGAGGTTGCGGTGAACTGCACGCCGAGCAACCAGTGCCCCGGCATAATGCCGATGATGGTCAGCGGAATAGGCGCCATGATCATCAGCGGCACACCATAGGATTTAAACTGCGCCACCACCAGCAGGTAAATCATGATTAACCCAACGCCATAAGCGATGCCCATGTCGCGGAAAGTCTCAAAAGTGATTTGCCACTCACCGTCCCACTTGATGCTGATGTGGTCGGTATCGGTGGGCACACTGAATAGTTGCTGTGGCATGGCGTTTTCGCCCTGTGAAAGCGCAGCTTTGACATCCAGCATACCGTACAGCGGGCTGTCCGGACCGCCGGCCAAATCGGCGGTGACAAAGACAACAGGGCGTAAGTCTTTGCGGTAAATCGTGTTTTCTCTTGTGGTTTCAACTTTGCGCGTCAGCTCTGACAACGCAATCAGCTGGCCGGTTTGGCTCACCACCGGCAACTGTCCGAGCGCTGTCCAGTTAGCCAGCACACCTTCGCCCAGTTGCAATTCAACCGGCGTCAGCTGGCGCTTATGGTCATCCCGAATAAAAGTGGCGGTCTGACCGGCTACAGCCATTTGCAGGGTTTGATTAATCGCATCGACCGACACACCAAGCAGTGCGGCTTTTTGCTGATCCGCCACCAGCTGCCAGCGCGGCTGTGGCGCTTCGACCGTGCTGTCGATATCAACCAGCAGCGGCGTGTTGGCAAACTGCTGTTGCAACTGCGTGGCGGCTTGCAGCTGCGCCTGATAATCCGGGCCATACACTTCAGCCACTAACGGCGCCATCACCGGCGGGCCGGGCGGTACTTCTACCAGCTTGATGCTGGCGCCGGTGCTTTGTTCCAGTTTGCTCAGCAGTGGCCGCACCCGCAGCGCAATGGCATGGCTTTGTTCGTCCCGTTGATGGCGGTCTTGCAAATTGACCTGCACGTCACCCTGCCAGGGCAGCTGGCGCAGATAATATTGCCGCACCAGGCCATTAAAATTCATCGGCGCAGCGGTGCCGGCATACGTCTGTAAATGCGTGACTTCCGGTAAGGTCAGAAGCGCCTGACTCACCTGATTTAACACCGCCTGGGTTTGTTCCAGCGTGCTGCCTTCGGGTAAATCCACCACCACCTGAAACTCGGATTTGTTATCAAACGGCAGCATTTTCAGCACCACCTGCTGACTGGTGACCAGCAGCACCGACATGGTAATAGCAGCAAGCAAACCGACCAGTAATTTGACCCGATTATTACGGCCGGCGCGGGCGCGCAGCATCGGTTGCATCAGGCGGCGGAAAAACTGCTCCAGTTTTTCATCCTGCGAGTGATGGGCGCCGGCCGCTGGTGTGCGGTGGGCGAACATTTTCAGGAATAACCAGGGCGTGAAAATAAAAGCCACTAATAAGCTCAGCAGCATGCCCATGCTGGCGTTCAGTGGAATTGGACTCATGTAAGGCCCCATCAGGCCGCTGACAAAAGCCATCGGTAATAACGCCGCGATGACTGTGAAAGTCGCCAGAATCGTCGGGCTGCCGACTTCCTCGACCGCCAGCGGTACTGCTTCAGCCAGTGGTTTCCCCCCCAATAACCAATGCCGGTGCAGGTTCTCGACCACCACAATGGCATCGTCCACCAAAATGCCGATGGAAAAAATCAGCGCAAATAACGACACGCGGTTTAAGGTAAAACCATAAGCCCAGGACGCAAATAACGTCAGCGCCAGTGTGATCACCACAGCGGCTCCAACCACTATGGCTTCACGTTTCCCGAGCGCAAGACCTACCAGCAGCACCACTGATGCTGTGGCAAAAATCAGTTTATGAATCAGCGTGTCGGCTTTGTCTTTAGCGGTCAGGCCATAATCGCGGCTGATACTGAGTTCGATATCCCGGCTTAAATAATCCTGCTGCAGCTGCGCCAGCTTGTCCTGCAAAGCGGCCGTGACATCGACCGCATTAAAACCCGGTTGTTTCGCCACAACCACAGTGACGGCGGTCGAGCTCAACGCATTACCCGTTGACCCCGACGGCTGCAGATGCTGCACATAAGTGTCAGGTTCAGCCACACCACGGCTGATGTCGGCCACGTCGCGCAAATAAACCGGCAACAATTCACCTGTGGCGCCGCTACGCACCGCCACTACCAGCTGCGCCACTTCATCGGCGCTGGTTAAAAAGCTGCCACTTTCCAGCTGCACTAATTGCTGCGGCGCGAGCATTGCCTGACTGCTGCGCACAGTGCCGGCTTGTTGCAGCGCCTGGCTTAATTGCGGCAATGACAGCTGATAGGCACTTAACCGCGCCGGGTCCAGCCGCACGCTGATTTGTTCGGCCTGCCGGCCGATGCTGTAGATATCGCGGCTACCCGGTACCTGCTGCAGCTGTTCTTCCAGCAGATTGGCGGCCGCTTGTAATTCAGCGCGGCCCAGCTGCGGGTTTTTGCTCCACAGCGTGACGGCAAACACTGGTACATCGTCGATGCCTTTGGGTTTAATCAGCACCGGGCCAATATTGGCAGCGGCCGGTTGCCAGTCGGCTTTGGCATAAAAAGCGTTATAGAGGCGTACTAAAGCGTCGGTGCGTTTTTCACCAACTTCAAACTGCACTGTTAATACTGTGCGGCCCGGTTCCGACACTGAATACACATGTTTGACGCCGGCGATTTCGGCGATAATTTTCTCGGCCGGCACCGCCACCTGCTGCTCGACCATGGCAGCCGATGCGCCCGGATAAGCGATAAAGACGTTGGCAAAAGTGACTTCAATTTGTGGTTCTTCTTCACGCGGTGTGACCAGCACCGCAAACAGCCCCAGCAACAAACTGACCAGCGCCAGCAAAGGCGTGATCTGATTTTGCTTAAAGGCTGCCGCTAAACGGCCCGAGATACCGAGCTGCATTATTGTGACTCCTGCGCGCTGCTGTTTTGCTGCAACAGCGCTTTAGCATCCACCGCGATTTGTTGCCCGGCGCTTAAGCCTGATAACACTTGGTAATGTTCATTTTGCAACTTCTGTACACGTACCGGCTGCAGGCTGGGTTGGGATGCTTGCTGCAGGTAGACCATCGCCACTTCGCCGCGCCACAACACAGCGCTCGCCGGGATCATCAACTGTGGCAAACTGCCGGTTTGCAGTTTCAGTTTGGTCCAGCTGCCCGGATACAGCTGCTGTGCACTGTAGTCGGCGACCGGCAATTTCAGCCGCAGCAGAAAACTATGGCTTTGGGCGTTGCCCTGTGGCGCTATGGTTAAATCCGGCGCACCTAAGCTCAGCGCACTGCCATCAGATAACTGCAGCTCGGCCGCGCTGCTTTGCCGCGCCGCAGCCAATTGTTGTTGTGGTAGCTGAGCGCTTAAACGCAGATGTTCGAGGCTGAGGCCGGTTAACAGAGGTTTGCCCGGGGTGGCCAGTTCGCCCAGCTCCACCAGCCGTTGCTGCAAAATACCGCTGTACGGCGCGCGCACAACGGTTTGCTCTAACTGCTCGCGGGCGGCACTGACAGCAGCACTGGCTTGCTGTTGCCGCGCTTTGGCGGCATTAAAATTGGCCTGTGCCAAATCCAGCGCGGCTTTAGCCACTAACCCCTGCTGATGGATTTGTTGTACACGCTTGAGTTCTTTGTCCTGCTCAGCGAACCGCACCTGCGCTTCACTCAAAGCGGCTTCTGCCTGCGCCAGCCGGGCTTTTTGTTCGGTATCGGTAAAACGCACCACCACAGCGCCTTGCGGCACTAAGTCATTCACATCAAAAGGTAATTCAATGATCCGGCCCGAGGTTTGCGCTGAAATAGTCGATTGCGCCACCGCTTCCACCAACGCCGGCAACTCGAGCCAGACCGACTGTTGTTGTGGCTCGAGCGTCAACCACTCAGTGGCGCTGGCCGCTACAGGCTGCACGGCCAGCAGCAGCGTGGTAAACAATGCGGTTACTGAAGCGTTCAGCTGTCCCAGTCGTTTCATCTGCATAAAGTCTCCAATTTGTTGCGGTGCTGCTGTACGGCATGTCCCATGAAGAGTTTCACGCGCCAGCGACAGTATAGTGACCACAATTTGCATTAGATAAATTTAATATAAGTATATATTAGAAAATTCTAATTAGAAAGTGCCGGCATTCCAACGCCGCAGTAGCGTGCTGGTCAGCACAGGTTGTAAATCAATGATGGATGATGCAAGAACAGCAGACAGGCGCGCAAAGTATTTAACCCTGACGCTTAGTCAGGGTTAAATACTTCATTTTTATCAATTAAATAAAGAGACTTCTTCCGGTGTGAGCTGTCGATATTCACCTTCAGCCAGGCTGGTATCCAGCGTCAGCGGGCCGACCCGTTCGCGGTGCAGCTGTACGACTTTGTTGCCGATAGCGGCGAACATGCGTTTGACCTGATGATAACGGCCTTCGTGAATAGTCAGCAGGCATTCGGTCGGGTTGATTATTTCCAGCTGCGCTGGTTTGGTCGGTGTCTTTTCGCCGCGCAGCATCACGCCTTCGGCAAACTGGGCGATGGCGCTGTCTTCGACCGGATCAGCCAGCCAAGCCCGGTAGGTTTTGGCACATTCATGTTTCGGACTGCTGATTTTATGTGACCACTGGCCATCGTCGGTGATGAGCAGCAAGCCGGTAGTATCCAGATCCAGCCGCCCTACGGTATGCAGCTTGTCGATATTGGGTTCATCCAAGAGCACAAACACCGTATTGTGGTCCGGGTCATCAGTAGAGCAGACGTAGCCGGCAGGTTTATGTAGCAGGATGTAACGCGGACCGGTCAGCCGCAGCGGTTCGTCGTCCAGCAGCACTACATCGCTTTCTTTGATTTGCTGGGCTGGTTGTTTACATAACAAACCATTGAGCTGAATTTCGCCTTGCCGGATCAGCTTACCGGCCTGACTGCGGGTCAACCCGGTGCAATCACAGACAAATTTATCTAAACGCATAAAAAGCCATCCGTTTGAAACAGGGCGCCAGTCTACTGAGCCACTGCAGCTGCTGCAAGCCAGGCACTCAAAGCGGTTTTAAGCCGTACAAGGCCAAACGGTCCAGCCAGTATTTTTGCTGACTGAGTTGTTGCAGCGCCTGTTCAAAGCGTGGATACAGCTGCTGATAATGGTGAGTAAACAGGATTTGCCGGCGATAAGCCGGGTACGGCTGGCCGGTGATTTTCAGCTTGCCAAGATATTGTGTCTGGCGGCCATAGTACAAAAAGCTGGAGCGGGTGATCACTACATGCTCCAGCTGTTTCTCGAGCAACAACGCCAGATTTTCTTTGTCGGAATCTGCATCGATCCGCTGGACTTTGCCCTCGGCAATTAATTCATTGAGACCCGGATAGCTGTAACCGCGGATAGCGCCGATGCGGCTACCGGTTAACTCACTAAGCTGATGAATTTTCTGGCTATGTTGCGCTGGGGAGACAAACACCTCCCGGTCTGAAAACAAAGTACCGGACCAGAGATAAGGCGGCTCCTGCGCGGCAAACCAGGCCGGATTGGTCCAGAGCGCGATAGTCGGCAACTGTGCCGCCAGCCGCTGATTCAATTCGGGACGGCTTAACAGCTGTAACCGCAACTGTACCTGGTCGCCCATTTCCTGCTGCAGAGCCCGCAGCAAATCGTAATTTAAGCCCGTCTCGGTATCGGCGTTAATGACAAAGGGCGGTGCCTGATGGTAGGCATACAAAGTCACCACAGTGCTTGCTGTAGCGCTTTGTAACCAAAGAAAGAAAACCAGCAAAAAGCCAAACCGCATACCGCAGAACTCCGCGTCGTCATAGGATCTAACCTTAGCCGTCATCACTGCGTTACGCCAACCCGGAAAATGTTACATTTTTGTTCGAAGCCAGCGCCCTGGTTGCGGGTTGAAACCTGTCCGGACGCATGCTGCACCAATGTTGCCGTCAACCGGGCTTTGCTAACCTGTTGCTAACCGCAACGGTGGATAGCTCAGCGTTTTTTGGTTGCATTTACCTGCGGCTTTCCTCTACATTGCTGCTGCCACTGTTTGTCTTCTGTGCAACAGCAGGACCGAGGTTGCCCGCCAACCCACATAATTATTAAAACGAATGATTCACCGACGAGAACATCATGACTGATCAATTAACTTCCCGGGGCAACTGGGGCTCACGCATCGGCTTTATCCTCGCCGCCGCAGGCTCCGCCGTTGGCCTCGGCGCAATCTGGAAATTCCCTTACGTCGCAGGCGCCAATGGCGGCGGCGTATTTTTGCTGGTGTACCTGGCTTGTGTGTTCTCTGTAGGTGTCGTGATGATGCTGGCCGAGATGATGATTGGCCGCAGTGCAAAAAAATCAGCCACTTCGGCATACCGGGTACTGGGACAAGGCAAGTGGCACTGGGCCGGCTGGATCTCGGTGCTATGTGTCTACTTAATCCTCGGATTTTATTGTGTGGTCGGTGGCTGGACCATTGCCTACATTGTCGAGGCAGTCAAAGGCGATATTCTGACCACAGACGCTAAAGTCCTCAGCGATACCTTTACCAACTTTATTGCCGACCCGACGGCCGCGCTGATTTACACCGCTGGTTTTATGGGGATCACAGCGCTGATAGTCGTAGCCGGTGTGCAGTCCGGTATCGAACGTATCTGTAAGGTGTTGATGCCGGTCTTATTCGCCCTGATGTTATTCCTGGTGTATCGCAGCCTGACGTTACCGGGTGCGATGGAAGGTGTGATGTACTTTATTACGCCGGACTGGAGCAAATTGTCGATTAAGATGGTGCTGGACGCGCTGGGTCTTGCCGTGTTCTCGCTGTCGGTAGGTGCCGGTCTGATGATCGCTTACGGCTCTTATTTAAGCGAAGAAACCAAAATTGTGAACGCCGGTTTGTGGATTGCCGGCCTCGCCACTATGGCGTCTGTACTGGCTGGCCTGATGATTCTGCCGGCGGTATTCGCTTTCCACGTTGACCCGGCTGCAGGCCCTGGCCTGACCTTTATTACGATGCCGGCGCTGTTTGCGCAGATGGCTGGTGGCCAGTTACTGGCGCTGGTGTTTTTCTCGTTATTGCTGTTTGCCGCTGTGACTTCATCGATTTCAATTCTGGAACCGGCCGTCGCCTTCCTGATTGATGAATATGCGCTGGCACGTCGCACTGCCACACTGATTGTCGCGATATCCAACTATGTGATCCTGGGTGTTCCGGCCGCTTTGTCGTTTGGCAGCATGGCAGAAAGCATGAAAGTCTTTGGCAAAACGCCGTTTGATCTGATGGATTTCGTTGCCTCTAACCTGCTGATGCCATTAGGCGGTATGTTTGCTGCGGTCTTTGTTGGCTGGGCCATCTGGCACAAAATCAAGCCGATTCTGCAAGACGAAATGCACAAACACGTGCTGTCAGGTTACCGCCTGCTGGCAGCGGTGGTAGCACCGTTGCTGATTGCGATTGTGGCTTACATGACGATTAAAGGCTGAGGTCGGGCGCTATAGCCCTTACTGACACAAAGCCAGCAAATGCTGGCTTTGTTATTTCTGCGCTGGTCATACACCAAACAGCTTAACTGTCGGTCTTTTTCACCGGCTTTGCTGCGGCAGAACCTGACAGCGCTTTGCTCGATTTACCCGGATGCAGGTATTTGTCTTTTGGCGCAAAAGCGCTTGGCATCACCTCAATGCCCAGTTTCCGCCCTAATTTGACAATCAGCGGAATAGTGATAGGGGCAAACGGCAAAATGGCGAATACACCAAGACCTGTGGCACGCAATACGTCAGCCAGTTGGGAATTGGCTTGCTGCAGCTCAGCCTTGCTGACCTGGCCAGTCACATATTGCTGATAAATACGCAGCATCTGCTTAGTTTCAGCTTTTTCCTGCGACAACGCACATTGCAGCCGGATCATGCCAAAGCGGATCCGCATCATACTTTTGCGACGTTGTAACCGGAGCACACGCACAGGCGCTTTATGCAGGTGACGTAACAGTCTCATTCCGATCCTCAGGGGTCGCAACACACCCTCAGGCGATACATCAAAAATGTGGCCGGGTGTACCTGCTATTATCGTCTTCTGCTGTAAAGAAAAACAGTGTTATTTGCTGATTTTTTACCCCTGCTTTGGTCGCAGTCATGACACTTCATCGTCTGATGCTATTTTCCTGCTGAACCGTCTGCCGGTGCCGGCTCTGCAGCTGCGCTGCTAAGCCAGCCGCGAGCCAGAGCGTTGCCACCATGCCTGTGCCAGCAGCAGCATATTGGCGATAAACCACAGATCTTTGATGATAAAGACACCGCTGCTGCTGAGTACACCCGGAGATGACCAAGATGCCGGAAAGCTGATTAAAAACGTCTGCGTGGTCAAAAACACCGAAGCACACATCAGAAACCCCGGAATAAATAACCGCGGCCAGCGATAACTGGCCGCCAACAGCAGCAACGCCAGCCAATCAAACAACCCAATCAGATTTGAAGCCATTTGCTCATCCGCGACCAGATACAACCAGCTTAACAACGGCGAACTACTGACTAAATCGACAATACCCTTGGCTTCAAACGGAAAAAATTTCATCCCGCCAATCCACAACAAGACCAGCCCAACCGGGAAAAAATTCAGCCAGAAGCGCTCGGTGGCAGTGGCAACCGGCCAGCGCCATAGCGTGATCCCCAAAGCGAGCAGCGCCAGATATTTAATCACGCCCTGGCCGGAACCCAGCATCGGGAAGCCGCCGAGGGCAGCGATATAATGCTGCGCACCAAATAAACTGATGAGCGGCAGCGCACTGAACAGGATAAGACTCAGCGCCAGCAGTTGCTGAGCCAGCCGCCAACGCAGGCTCAGTAATGCGAGGACGACCAGCGCCGACAACCCCCAAATTTGCGGTTGCGCCACCTGCGCCAGCAAGCCGGGCGATACCGGAGTATAAAACGCGACGATGGCGCTGAAGGAGCCATATTGACCCGCCTGCACAGACACAGCGATCAACGCAGCAGAAACGGCAAGAAGGAGTAACACGATGGGCAGCATAGCGGGCAACCTGATTCAAATGACGACGGGCAACGGACCGGCGCAGTGACCGAATGCTTTCACTGCACCTTGATCTTTTATCCGGACGACCGGATCACAGTTTAAATAAGGCCGCCGTTTTACTCAGTTGTCCGGCCAGCCCGGTTAGCGCCTGACTGGTCGATGCAACGGCCTGATTTGCCGCACTCACCGACTGGCCATTTTGTTCAAAGGCCGCAATGTCATGCTTGAGCGCACTGGCTTTCTGCTGAGACTGGTTGGCTAAATCAGCCGCTTCCTGACTCACTCCCGCCAGCGTCAGGATCACCTGTCGGCCCTCTTCCAGCGTCTGCACCAACTGCCCGGCCAGTTCCACCGAACGTTGCGCGGTTTCGCGGTTCGATTGCATATTGGTCACCGCAGCCTGGATCGAATCGACTATTTTGGCCAGCATATTGTTGATTTCAGCGGTCGATTGTTGGGTACGTACCGCCAGTGTGCGGACTTCATCTGCAACCACGGCAAAACCCCGACCGGATTCACCGGCGCGGGCGGCTTCAATGGCAGCGTTCAGCGCCAGCAGGTTGGTCTGAGAAGCGATATCTGCGATGGTTTTGACGACTCCGGACACTTCGGTCCCGGTCACTTGCAGCGTTAACAACATCTGCCCGGTGGTTTCGATATCACCGGATAACTGACTGATACTATCCGCCGTCTGCCGGACTTCACGCTGGCTTTGTGACATCGCCGCCGCCCCTTCATGTGCGGAGCGTGCAGCATGCACCGACCGGCTGACACTATCTTCCATCTGTTGTTCCAGCAGCGCCATGCTCTGGACTAACACCGACAAAGTTTGTTCCAACTGCAGCACTGCGCTGGAAGACTGCGCCGAACTGCCGGCCAGCGCGGTGACCGCCTGATTGATACCGGAGATGGCCTGGTAAATATCAGCGATGCCGCTTTTAAAGACGCGGAGCAACTGATTGATACTGGCGGCAACACTATTCACTTCCGCAACTGTGTCGGTGCCCAGGCTCCTGGTTAAATCTCGGCTATCGGCGACTTGCTGTAAATCGTCGGATAAACGGATGATCGGATTGGCAATTTGTTTTTGTGCCAGCAGGAAAAAACCGACGGCCACGCCCCCAATGAGCAGCAACAGCACCACCACGGTGCTGCTGTTTTGCGATAATGCGCCGCTGACATTGTCGGTGCGGGTCTGTGCATCCCGGGTGATTTTGCTGGCGAGGGTTTCAAGCTGCCGGTTTAACGCAGTGGCGGTCTGATTGATATCGCTGAGCCGGACACGGGCCTGGTCCCAATCGACTTGTTCGGCCTGCATCACCTGCAACAATTGCTGCAAGGCCTGTTGCAGTTTTTGTTGCTGTTGCTGAAGTGCATGCCCGCCGATTTCATTTAAAACGCTCAGATGCGGCTGCAAGCTTTGAGCTGTTTTCTGCTGTTGCTCGCTGAACTCGGCACTTTTGATCACAGTGCCATACAACTCATAGCCGGTCAGCACTTGCTGCCGCGAGGCATTTTGTAAGGCCGACACTGCTTGCAGGGCGGGCACGGAACGGTCAACAAAACCGCTCACTTCGTGCATCAGCTGGCGATTACTTTGGATCAGCAATACTGCAGCGACCAGGGTGACGAAAAAAATGGCGGCATAACCGATAAAAATACGACTTTTCACTGAACCTGAACGAGCCAAAACACACCTTCCTGCAGCTGCGGTAGTCTGATTGAATTTTATACAGAGTGGCAGAACCGCTACTTTCTTTCAGGAAATTGCAAAAAAACGTCGGGGTGGCTTGGAAAATCGTGAATACCAAGTGGCAGCGCGTGTCATGACTCCACAAAAAATGCATTCGCAAAGTCACTATACCGCAGCTGTAGGATAGCAGTGCGGCTGGCTTGGCTGCCGCACTGAGCGGGCAACAACACCAGCCGCAGCGGATTACGCCCTCACGACAAAATTGCCGTTGCGCAGATTTTCGCGCTGATAGGCCGGGCCTTCAATGCCGTCATACACGACGCTGGCACCCGCGGCGATAGCGATGATGTGGCCGGCGCCGGTGTCCCATAACATAGTCGGGCCAAAACGCGGGTAGATATGCGCCGCGCCTTCCGCCACCAGACAGAACTTTAACGAACTGCCGACCGCGACCAGTTCATGCTGTGGGAACTGCGCCAGGTATGGCTCCACTTCTGGCTGATAATGGCTTTTACTGCCGACCAGCCGTACTGTTTCACCGGCTTTAGGCGCCACGGCCTGAATAGGGCGTTCACCGGCGCTGTCGGCGACAAAAGCACCGAGCCCTTCTGCACCGCTGTAGGTTTTGCCCAGCACCGGCGCATGGATCACGCCAAGCACCGGCTCACCAGCATCAATCAACGCGATATTAACGGTGAATTCGCCGTTGCGTTTGATAAATTCTTTGGTGCCATCCAGCGGATCAACCAGCCAGAAGCGTTGCCAGTGCTGGCGCTCACTCCAGGGAATATCAGCGGCTTCTTCGGATAGCACCGGGATGTCCGGCGTCAGTAATTGCAGTTCGCGCATAATCAGCTGATGTGCAGCCAAATCCGCAGCGGTCAGCGGGCTGTCGTCGGCTTTATGTTGCACATCAATGGCTTGTGGCTGGTTGTAGATCGTCAGAATAGCATCGCCGGCAGCGACACTGATACGGCGGATGTGCGGCAGCCATTGGCTGAGTTCAGCGGGCGTGGTTAGCATTTACAAAGATCTCTGTCAGGCTTGTGGCCGGATAATGCCACGTTGTTCCAGCAATTGCAGCAGCTGCTGCACGCTGTCATCGAGTGACAACATTCCGGTATCCAGGCTGATTTCTGGTTGAAGCGGTGCTTCGTAAGGGTCTGAAATCCCCGTGAAATTAGCGATCTCGCCCCGCCGGGCTTTTTGGTACAAGCCTTTGACATCGCGCTGCTCACAAACATCGAGTGAGGTTGCGACATGGACTTCAATAAAACGCCCTTCCGGCAGACTGGCGCGAATGGCATCGCGCTGGCTACGCAGCGGCGACACAAAAGCGCTTAATACAATCAAACCGGCATCCAGCATCAGACCAGCCACGGCGCCGACGCGGCGCAGGTTTTCATTGCGGTCGGCTTCGCTGAAGCCTAAACCGGCGCATAAACCATGGCGCACGTTGTCGCCATCGAGCAGATAAGTGTGGGCGCCACGCTGCAGCAACGCCTGTTCCAGCGCGCCGGCGACGGTCGATTTACCGGCACCGCTTAAACCGGTAAACCACAGCACCACCGCTTGCTGCTGTTTCTGCGCCTCGCGGTCGGTGCGGCTAACCGCATGTTGTTGCCAGACGATGTTGTTGGTTTGGGAATTTATGTTTTGCGTCATTAATGCTACCGGACTTTTGTCAGACAAGACTGCTCTTTATCACTTCAGGCGATCGCGGTGGCAGTCAGCGCAACGCAGACACGCCGTGAATACATCCCTGTAGGCTCCTCTGCGGCTTCCCTGCCGCAGAGGGTCTGCTTATGCGCTGGCTGCCACTCGCTCCTTCGAGCCCTTCAACATCATTTGGTCAGGCTCTTTGACGGATCTGCAACATCACAACTTACTGATATCCAGCGCCTGCCAGTGCGGGAAATGTTTACGCACTAAGGCGTTAAATTCCAGCTCAAAAGCACTGAACTCAGTTTTGTTGCTGCTGGACGCCAGCGCGCTGTCGACCATACCGGCACCGACGGTGATATTGCTTAAGCGGTCGATAAAAATAAAGCCACCGGTGTCGCGGTTTTTGCTGTACGGGTCAAACACCACAGCTTCAGTCAGCTCCAGCTCCACCAGCGCGATACTGTTGAGCGCAAGTTCAGTCGCCGCATGCTCTTCCAGTGTATTGACATCAATGCTGTGCGCAATAGCGGTCACCGTGCCCGGTACTTTTTTCGTGCCGAGTTTGATGTTGTATTGTTTACCGATCACCAGCGGCTCTTCATGCATCCACACCACTTTGGCCAGAATACGGTTCGACACGCTGGCATGATGCTGTGCTTTGGCTATCACGTCACCACGGCTGATATCAATTTCATCGGCCAGTGTTAACGTCACGGCCTGACCGGCGAAAGCTTCGGGCAAATCGCCGTCAAAAGTCACGATAGATTTCACCACTGAGCTTTTGCCAGACGGCAGCGCGACGACGGCGTCGCCAACTTTAAAGCTGCCTGACGCCACAGTACCGGCAAAACCGCGGAAGTCCAGATTCGGCCGGTTCACATACTGCACCGGCAAACGCGCTTCAAAGGCGTGATTAAAACCAGTGACCGGCGCATCTTCCAACAGCGCCAGCAAAGTCGGGCCCTGATACCAGGGCGCCTGTGCCGAAGGGTTCACCACGTTGTCGCCGTTTAACGCCGACAACGGCACAAACTGAATATCCGGCACCTGCAGCTGCTCAGCAAAAGCTAAATAGTCGCGGCGGATTTCGTCATAACGCGCTTCTGAGAAGCCCACCAAATCCATCTTGTTAATGGCAACAACAAACTGCTTGATGCCCAAAAGCGCACAGATGAAGCTGTGGCGGCGCGTCTGCACCTGCACGCCGTAGCGCGCGTCGACCAGAATAATCGCCAGGTCACAGTTTGAAGCGCCGGTCGCCATATTGCGGGTGTACTGCTCATGGCCCGGTGTGTCGGCGATGATAAATTTGCGTTTGGACGTGGAGAAATAGCGGTAGGCTACGTCGATAGTGATGCCTTGCTCGCGCTCTGCCTGTAAGCCATCGACCAGCAACGCCAAATCGACCGCTTCGCCCGTGGTGCCGTGGGTTTTGCTGTCTTTGTGCAGTGCCGCCAGCTGATCTTCATAAATCTGCTGGCTATCGTGCAGCAAACGGCCGATCAGCGTACTTTTGCCGTCGTCGACCGAACCACAGGTCAGGAATTTCAGCAGCGATTTGTGCTGTTGTTGTCTGAGGTACTCTTCAATCCCCAGTTGTTCCAGTTCAATTGCGACTGACATCAGAAATACCCCTCACGTTTTTTCTTTTCCATCGAACCACTGGAATCGTGGTCAATGACGCGGCCCTGGCGTTCGCTGGAGCGCGATAACAACATCTCTTCGATAATGCCGGTCAGGCTGTCGGCGTCGGACTCGATAGCGCCGGTCAGCGGATAACAACCCAGCGTACGGAAGCGCACCAGTTTTTGCTCCGGCTGTTCGCCCGGATTAAGTGGCATCCGGTCATCATCGACCATGATCAGCGTGCCGTTGCGCTCCACCACCGGGCGGTAGGCGGCAAAATACAGTGGCACTATGTCGATGTTTTCCTGATAGATATATTGCCAAATATCCAGCTCAGTCCAGTTCGACAGCGGGAATACGCGGATACTTTCGCCTTTGTTGACCTGACCGTTGTAGGTATGCCACAGCTCTGGGCGCTGGTTTTTCGGGTCCCAGCGGTGATATTGGTCGCGGAACGAATAAATCCGCTCTTTGGCGCGGGATTTTTCTTCATCACGACGGGCACCACCAAAAGCGGCGTCAAAACCATATTTGTTCAGCGCCTGTTTCAGCCCTTCGGTTTTCATCACGTCGGTATGTTTGGCGCTGCCAAAGGTGAACGGATTCATGCCCATCGCCAAGCCTTCCGGGTTCTTGTGCACCAGCAGGTCAAAGCCGTATTCCCTCGCCACTTTGTCGCGAAATTCAATCATCTCGCGGAATTTCCAGTCGGTGTCGACATGCAGCAGCGGGAATGGGATCTTGCCCGGGTAAAAGGCTTTGCGCGCCAGATGCAGCAGCACCGACGAGTCTTTGCCAATCGAATACAGCATCACCGGATTATCAAATTCGGCCGCTACTTCACGGAAGATCTGAATACTTTCCGCTTCGAGCTGTTGTAAGTGCGTTAAGGTCGGCATATCAGTTACCTTGCTATAAAACTTATTAAATTCAATCTGTTTAAATTGTTATCCGTGTAGCGGCGTCAACTGCGCCCGCGGCTCCTGTGCGCCATACCAGGCTAATTTGGCTTGCAGCGCCACCACTTCGCCAATCACCAGCAAGGCCGGCGATTGCACCTGATGGGTTTCAATGAGTTCCGCCAGTTGGCCAAGCGTGCCGGTGAAAACACGTTGCTCGGGCCGGGTGCCGTTCTCCAGAATCGCCACCGGCGTGTCTGCCGCTCGGCCTGCGGCCAACAGCTGCGCCTGAATATGCGCCGATTTCATCAGGCCCATATAAATCACTAAGGTTTGGTTTGGCCGGCTCAGGCTGTGCCAGTCCGGCTCTTTACCGTCTTTCTGGCAATGACCGGTGACAAATTGCACGGCCTGGGCATAGTCGCGGTGCGTTAGCGGAATGCCGGCATAAGCGGCACAACCCGCAGCCGCTGTGATGCCCGGCACCACCTGAAATGGGATTTGATGCGGCAACAAGACTTCAATCTCTTCCGCGCCGCGGCCAAAAATAAAGGGGTCACCACCTTTTAACCGGCAGACTTTTTTACCTTCCAGCGCCAGTTTTACCAGCAAAGCGTTGGTCTCTTCCTGTGCGACGGAATGCGCGCCGGCTTTTTTGCCCACACAGATGAGTTCCGCGTCGCGGCGTACCAGCGCCATAATAGGTTCTGACACTAAATAGTCGTACACCACCACATCAGCCTGCTGCATCAGCTGCAGCGCTTTTAGCGTCAATAACTCCGGGTCGCCGGGACCTGCACCGACGACAAAAACTTCACCGCGCAGCGGCTGATGGCCGTCCAGCATTTGTTCCAGGGTGTCTTCTGCGGCCTGCGGCTGACCGCTTTGCAGCAGGCTCACCACTTTTGAGCTGAACACCTGTTCGTAAAACTGGCGACGGGCAGCGAAGTTGTCCAGCTTCTGCTGCACCTGCTTGCGGAATTTGCCAACCAGCGTCGCCAAAGGCCCGAGATGCTGTGGCAATAAGGTTTCTAACTGTTCACGCAAACGGCGCACTAGTACCGGCGCCGCACCACCACTAGAGATGGCGATTTGAATAGGCGCACGGTTAATAATGGATGGGAAAATAAACTCGCACTTGTCCTGGTCGTCGACGGTATTCACCCAGACCTGCCGCGCCGTGGCAGCCTGATGCACCGCCGCATTGACCGCGTCGTCGTCAGTGGCAGCAATGACTAACCAATGGCCGCTGATCTGTGCCGGCTGAAAATCGCCTGGCAGCAGCCTGGCTCTGCCTTGGCTGGCCCAACCGTGGAAATCCGTTTCAAACTGATGTGATACGACGCTCAGCACCGCACCGGCATCCAGCAGCGCCCGCGCTTTACGCAGCGCGACATGGCCACCGCCGACCAGCAACACGGCTTTGCCGGTTAAATCAGTGAAAATCGGTAAATACTGCACGTTAATATCCCCACGGGCTCCTGCCTTGATCAGGCTCAGATCGTCGACCCACCATACTGCATTTTTGCCAAAACGCGGTGTGATGATTCAATATGGCTGCGATATTAGACGTCTAAACGTCCTGAATCCAAGAAGCAAATCGGCTCAGATATAACTAAAAGGAATTAGCGGCTTGGTTTTCGGACTTTAAGCAGATGCGTAGACAAGTAATAAAACAGGGCCGGCGCTGTTAAGTGCCGGCCCTGGTATCAAGATCAGTGACCCGCGCGCTGACTAACTGCGGCGGTAAAGACCACATCAGTCGAACTGTTCAGTGCAGTTTCACAGGAATCCTGCACCACGCCGATGATAAAACCAACCGCCACCACCTGCATCGCCACTTCTGCCGGAATACCAAACAAGCCACAGGCGAGCGGGATCAGCAGTAAAGAGCCACCGGCGACACCGGAAGCGCCGCAGGCACAGACTGCCGCAACCACGCTTAATAACATTGCGGTGGCAAAATCAACCGGAATGCCGAGCGTATGCACGGCCGCCAATGTCAGCACTGTGATCGTGATAGCAGCACCGGCCATATTGATAGTGGCACCGAGTGGAATCGACACTGAATAGGTATCTTCATCCAGCTTCAGTTTCTCACAGAGCATCATATTGACCGGGATATTAGCGGCAGAACTTCTGGTGAAAAAGGCCGGGATACCGCTTTCACGCAGACAAGTTAGCACCAGTGGGTACGGATTACGTCGGGTGGTGATAAACACCAGCAGTGGATTCACCACAAAGGCAATCACCGCCATTGAACCAACCAGTACCGCCAATAAATGGCCATAACTGGCGAGGCCGGCAAAACCGGTGGTGGCTACTGTTTCTGCCACCAGACCAAAAATACCGATAGGCGCTAAACGGATGATTAAGGTCACTAAGTGCGACACGCCATGCGAAATATCACTGAAGACTTTTTTCGTCGTGCTGTTGGCATGATGCAAACCCAGACCAAAGCCAATCGACCAGGTTAACACGCCGATAAAGTTGCCGGTCAGCAAAGCATTGACCGGATTATCGACCGCCTGAAACAGAATGCCCTTGAGCACCTGCCCAATGCCTTCCGGCGCAGTGACGGCTTGTTGGGCGTCGCTGAGGACTAAACTGCTCGGAAATAGAAAACTGGCGCCTACGGCAGTCAACGCCGCCAAAAAGGTGCCCACTAAATACAACACCAGCACCGGTTTCATTTTCGCCTGACCACCGATTTTGCGGTTGGCGATGGCGGATGCCACCAGCACAAACACCAGAATAGGCGCGACCGCTTTTAACGCTTTGACAAACAAAGCGCCCAGCATGGCGACCGATTGCCCGGCCTCGGTCGACCAGCTCGCCAGCGCCACGCCTAAAATCATGCCCAATAAAATTTGTGGCACTAAACCAAAATGGGCAAAAAAACCTTTTTTCGGAATTTCAGCGCCTGTTACTGTTGTTTTTGTTGTCATTATAGGGATTTCCGCTTGAGTTGCTGCCTGATTCTGCCGTGTCCGGGCGGCTGGAGCAAGGCTGACCAGCAGCGACGGTCAGAAACTATGCGACGAATGCGGTAGACACCAGCCATTTTCCGCTGGAATTTGCTGTAGTTCATGTGTTAACAATATGAAAAATAATTCAGGAGCCTGAACATGCACCGGATCGCTTTATATCTGATGCTGAGTTTGACTGGTTGTGCGCAGCACGTCGCGCAGCTCCCTCAGGAAATGACGTCCACTCAACAGGCCTCAGTGCGGCTTGCTGCACCGCAGGTACCAGCACAGATTTTTGCTGCGGCCGCACCAGTGCCGCAGATGCAGGACTTACTCGCCCTGACTCCGGAGCAAAAACAAGATTTTCTTAGCTATTTTCAGCACCCACGCTATGCCAATGAGACACCTGAATACCGCCTGTTCAGCTACATGCAAAATGTTTTAGCGGTATTTCAGTTCAGTGGCAGCACCAGTCCGGCGCATGAAGTGATGCGCAGTGGTTCTGCCAACTGTGTTAGCCTGGCGTTGCTGACCAAAGCACTGGCTGATGTCGCCGGCATCGACGTGCGCTTTCGCGCGACTTACCGCGAGCCGGTGATTGACGTCCGCGGCGATCTGCTTTTACAGGCCACACATGTGCGCAGTTATCTCAGCTCTGCAGTCAGCGCCGATTCGATAAACTTCCGCCAGCTTTATATCGATTATTTCCGGGGTCCACTCAGTTATCAGGGGGATTTTCTCAGCGAAGCCCGCTTCAGAGCCACCGTCTACAACAATTTAGCTGCCGAAGCCTTGTTACGCGGTGAGCTGGACCAGGCCTATGCCCTGGTACAAACCAGCCTGCAGCAAGACGACCAGTTTGTCCCGGCAATTAATCTGATGGCGGTGTTGTTGCGACGCCAGCAGCAGCCTGAGTTGGCACAACAGTGGTATCAATATGGCCTGGCAGTCGCACCGCAACACCTGGCGTTATTGCATAACTATCAGGTGTTAGCGACCCAGCTTGGTGACCAGCCGTTAGCACAGCAATTAGAACAACAGCTGGCGATGGCCGACAGTGATGACCCCTTTGAGCTCTATATTCAGGCGGTGCAGGCAGAGCAGGCCGGACGGGAAGCGCTGGCCATCAGTTTCTATCAGCGACTGCAGAAAAAAGTACCGTACCTGTTACAAGCCAATCAGGCGCTGGTGCGACATTATCTGAAGAATCATCAATATCAGGCTGCGCGACAACTGCTCGAAGAAGCGCTGGAATACAGTTACGAGCCGGAAAAACGCTCTTTGCTGCAACATAAACTGGCGGTACTGCGCACTATGTAACCGGCCATATCAACAGCTGGTCGGCGTTTTTGACCTTTGGTCAGCGCACCGGGCAGTAACAACTCACTCCTTTTATCCTGACAGCATTGCCGGTGTGCCCGGACGAAGCTGATAGAAAAGGGGTTGTTCAATGTCTCTGCGCTTTCCACTCATAATGATCTTGCTATGCTGTGGCCTGGCAAGCGAAGCAGCACAACCAGATGTGCAATACCGCGTGCTTGGCAGTAACGCTAAGGGCGATAGTGTGCTGCGTGGGCCACAGCGCCAGCAGTTGTTACTCCAGACCCTGGATTTACAATGGCAACACCAGCCTGGCGCGAACCAGCAAATTCAGCTCGCCAGCACCTTGTGGCGCACAGATCAGCAATATCCCGCACATGCCACATCAGAGCAAAAACTGGAATTTTCAGAAGCCTACTGGAGCATCGATGCCGGCAACTGGAGTTTCAGTGCCGGTAAGCGCAAACGCGATTTTGATGTCAATTATGGCCTGCGTCCGCTCGATTTATTTTCGCCAACCGACACGCTTGCGCTCTATACCGTCGTTGCGCCCGGCGTCTGGCAAGCGTCTGCCGACTGGTTTGGTAGTGACAACGCCTGGACTTTATTGTGCAATCAGACTGAGCTGGGATTTCGTCGTTATGGTCGGCCTTTGCCAGCCAGCACCGGCTGTGGCGCGCGCTATTTTCAACAGTCTGGTGATTTGGAGTGGCAGGCGCTGGCGCATTATGACGCAGACATCGGCTGGCGGCTGGGTGCCAGTCAGGTCTGGGTGTTGAATGATAGCCTCGCACTCCAGGGCAGCCTGCTGTGGCAACAGCATTATTGGACCAATCAGTGGATCCACTGGCCCACACCCGGGCTGCCGGCGAGCATTACCGTCGATCGCCCCCTGGCGGATGCCGTGCAGCGACAAGGCGCCTGGCAACTCAGTACCGGCCTGAATTACACCCATACTGCCGGCTGGAATTTGCTGCTGGAATACAGCTATGACGGGCAGGCCAGCGCCGACGTGCATTGGCAGGCGCTGCAACAGCGGCTGCAAGGTTTGCCGTTGCAGGCCCTGGAGCGGCAAAGCAGTCTGCAACTGTTCAGCGGCCGCCAGCTGACCCGCCAGCAATGGCTGCTGCATCTGCGCGCTGAAGGAGACTGGCACCCCTCTCTGACGCTGCTGTATCAACCCGCGGTAACAGGATTGTTAATTTCTGGCGCTGTCAGTTATAGTGTCAGTGACAAGTTCAAAATTAACTTAGGGATCAAACACTTCGCTGGCCCTGCTGACAGCAGTTTCCGTCTGCTTGGCAAAAAACACGAAGTCGTGGCCGGAGCCCAATATGCCTTCTGACAACCCCTCCATCGATTGCAAAGACCCGCCACCGTTCTGGCGCGATCAGCTCAATCTGTTTGTGCCCTGCTCTTTGCTGGCACTGCTGTTCACTTTCTTTGGCATGGGGCCATTGTGGCTGCAATTGATCTATGCCAATGGTATTGGCCTGACAATGCGCACAACGATTCGCTGGCTGCAACGCAACAGGCCAGCGCTGTCGATGACTCTCAATACATTTCTCGCGCTCGCATTGGCCGGATTGTTGTGGTTTGGCTTGCCGATGGGTTGGACCTGGTGGCAGTTCAGTGCTGCCGGCAAAGAATTCAGGCCGGGCTTTGATTTGTCCTTGCTCGGTATTGTGGCATTGGTCAGCCTCGCGATGACGGCATTTTATTATCTGCTCGACCAAAAACATCAATTACAACAACAGTTAATGCAAACCGCGCTGAAACAATCAGAGCAGGAAAAACAGCTGCTGGAACAACAGCTGAAACTACTGCAGTCACAAATCGAACCGCATTTTTTGTTTAATACGCTGGCCAATGTACAGGCACTGATCCGGATTGAACCACAGCAGGCCAGCCAGATGCTGGCCGCATTAACCACCTTATTGCGCCAAAGCCTCGACCAAACCCGCGCCCAGCTGGTGCCGCTGGCCGATGAACTCAGCTTCAGCCGCGCTTATCTGCAAATTCAGCAAATTCGCCTGGGTGAACGTTTGCAACTGGACTGGCAACAAAGCGACGACTTACCACTACAACTACCGGTGCCGCCGGTACTGTTGCAACCTTTAATAGAAAACGCCTTGCAGCATGGCATTGAGCCACTGCGCAGTGGTGGCCAGCTGCAGGTACGGCTGTTTGTCGAATCGCAGAAACTTTGTTGTGTGCTTATAAATTCCATGCCGTCAGTGGCCACGGTTCAAGCTCCGGACGGCCGGCGCGACCACGGCATTGGCCTCAGCAATACCCGCACCCGGCTGCAACAACGCTATGGCGATTTGGCTGGTTTAACGTTAACGCTGGCCGACCAGCAGGCCATGGTTCGTCTGGAGATCCCGCTTTGAATACTGATATGAAGACCGCTACGAATACCGCAGCACCCCGCCTGTTGATTGCCGATGACGAGCCACTGTTGCGTCGCCATTTGCAGGCGTTGCTGACAGAATTTTGGCCAGAAGCGCAAACCACTCTTGCCGAAGACGGCAGCGCTGCGCTGGCACTGTGCCAACAGCAGCGCTTTGACATCGCTTTTCTTGATATTCAGATGCCAGGCTTAGATGGTCTGCAGTTGCTCCGTGAGCTACGCCGGTTGCCTGCGCCGCCGTTAGTGGTGTTCAGCACGGCTTTTAACCAGCATGCGGTCAGCGCTTTTGAGCTGGAAGCGGTGGATTATTTGCTCAAACCGTTAGAAGAAGCGCGGCTGCAGCAGTGCATCACACGCTTAAAACAACGGCTCAGCCTGGCGCAAAAACCGCAGGCTGATTTACTGCACTTACAACAGCTATTGAGTCAGCTTATGCCGCCCGCAGCTACGATGCACGAAGCTCCGACGGCACCAACGGCCGAGCCATTGCGCTGGATTAAAGCCAGTCAGCGCGACACCGTTCATCTATTGGATATCGCCGATATCGACTTTTTCCTCGCCGAGGATAAATACACCACGGTCGACAGCGCCGGCCAGCAGTACCTGATCCGCACCTCCATCGCCACGCTGGAACAACAGCTCGACCCGCAACTGTACTGGCGCATCCACCGCGGCTGCATAGTCCAGGTCAAAAGCATCCTGAAAGTCGAACGCGACGAGTTTGGCCATATGACACTGGTGCTGAAAAATAACCCGACTGAACTGGCTGTCAGCCGGGCTTATCAGCATTTGTTCCGGCAGCATTAAGCTGACAGCAAGCTGGATCAGCACATCGGTAGCGGATACACCCACTTTGTTCTGATCCGGCAGGAACACCAGTCTCAGCAATCATGCAAAACCCGGTTTAGTTGATTCATCAGGCCACTTGTTGCCAATCAGCACTTTACTGTCCGCCATTCAGCGCAGCTTTTTACCGTTCAGCGCCATTTTTGCCCGTCTGTCAGCTCAAGCTGCGGCTTGTGAACAAAGCCCTTATTGTCTCTCCATCAGGCCGCGACTACCGACCGGCCCAACTCAGGAGAGACCTTATGAACACCACTCTTTTATTCCGCCCACTGTTACTGACCTCCGCGCTGATGCTGGCCACACCAGCCCTGGCGGATAACTGGATATCGGTTTATCAGCAGGGCGTGCAGGGCGATGCCACGGCGAACGAACAGGCCATTGAGAAACTGACCACCGCCAGCGCTGCAGCCCCGGACAATTTGCAGTTACAGGCCATGTTAGGCGCAGTAGAGACCGCGGCCGCCAAACATGCTCTGCTGCCATGGAACAAAATGAAGGCGGCCGAACAGGGCCTGAGCAAACTAGACAAAACGCTGCGCCAGCTCAACCCGCAAGACCGCACACAGGCGGCTGTGACCATGCAGGTCCATACCATCGCCGGCTGTACTTTTATCAATTTGCCAGATCTGTTTAATCGCTTTAACGAAGGTTATGCCCTGCTAAAAAACCAGATTGAAGGCCCGGCCTTTGCGTACGCCCCTCAGGGCGCAAAACAAGCTTTGTATAGCTGCGGCGCCAAAGCCGCCAGCAAAGCCGGTGACGAAGCGCTGGCCAAAACCTGGCAACAGCAAAGCGCGCAGTAATACAGCGATAACAAGGAGCGGGCCATGTTGAAATTCGAACACTTGAGTAAAACCTACGGCAGCGGTTTGGCACAAAACACCGCGTTAAAAGATGTCAGTGCCGAGATTAGCTGTGGCGAGATGGTGGCGTTGTGTGGCCCATCCGGCAGCGGCAAATCCACTTTGCTGAATTTACTCGGCCTGCTCGACACGCCAAGCCAGGGCCAGATTTGGCTCAATCAACAACCGGTGCCCACTGATGTGGCCGCACTCAGTCAGTTACGCTGCCGGGCGATAGGTTTTATCTTTCAGCGCTATAACTTATTGCCAGTGCTGACGGCGCTGGAAAATGTTGAATATCCGCTGCAATTGCTCGGCGTCGCCAAAGCTGAGCGCCGCGCACGGGCCATGGCGCTGCTGGACGCGGTCGGTGTTGGCAAATTTGCCAGCCAAAGGCCGGATCAACTCTCCGGTGGCCAGCAACAACGGGTCGCGATTGCCCGCGCATTGGTCAAAGCGCCACCTTTAGTGATCGCCGACGAACCAACTGCCAACCTTGATGGCGTCAGCGCTGCACAAGTGATTGATTTGATGCAGCAACTGGGGCGGGATGCCAACACCACTTTTTTAATCGCCAGTCACGACCCAAGGCTATACGAGCGCTGCTCGCGGTTGTTGACACTCAAAGACGGCGTGCTGGTGGACAACCACAACAACACGCTTCCATCAGCGCGTCGCGCCAGTTAACAAGGAGAATCATCATGTTACATGCTGCCTGTTTAAATTTATGGCGTCACCGCCGCCGCACGCTGTTCACCGGCATGGTGTGCAGTGCTGCGATGACCGCGGTGTTGTTGGGTGCCGGTTTTGCTCTGTTTACCTATCAGTCCCTGGCCGAAAAAGCCGCTCGCGATTTGGGCCATCTGACGTTGAGCCACCCGGACTATTTCCTCGATAACGAGGATGTGCCGCTGCAACATGGCATCGACCGCAACCCGGCGTTGGAAAAACGCCTGCTGGCACGTGACGACGTCAAAGCAGTGTTACCGCGGCTGCAGTTTTCCGGCTTAGTGTCGAACGGCGAAAAGTCGACGATTTTCCTCGGCAGTGGCGTCGACGGCAGCGAATTCCAGCTAAAAGGCCCGTTCCTGAAAGTCAAAGCCGGCGGTGTATTACCGCCGGCCTACCTCAGTAAAGCCGACGACAGCATTCCACTGATGATTGGTGAAGGCCTCGCCGCCATTTTAAAAGCCAAAGTCGGCAGCGAACTGAGCCTGATGTCGGCCACCAGCACCGGCGCGCTGAATGCGTTAGATGTGGTGGTGGTTGGCATCTTCTCCAGCGGCGTGCCTGATTTGGATAAACGCCAGCTATATCTGCCGATCCAAGCCGGCCAACAATTGCTGCAAAGCGACAAAATCAGCGAACTGAATATCTATTTGTTAGACGACCAACAACAAGCCGGGCTCGCGACTGCGCTGCAGGCCGACATGCCGGCGCTGAAAGTGACCCCCTGGCAGGAGCGCGCTTTTGTATTTAAAGCGGTGCGTGACTTGTACAACCGCATCTTCGGCACCCTCGGCATCCTGATGTTATTGCTGGTGTTATTCGCCGTCGGCCATGGCATTTCACAAGTAGTGACTGAGCGCACCAGGGAGATTGGCACTATGGCTGCACTGGGCGAGCGACGTCACCGAATCGTCGGCAACTTTGTGCTGGAAGCCTTATTGCTGGGCGCCTTCAGCGCCATCGCTGCAACACTGTCGACGTTGTTATGCTGTGAATTGTTGCGCCAGTTTGAAGTGATGATGCCTCCGCCGCCAGGCTCCAGCCAGGGCTACCCGCTGATGATTAGTTTCAGCAGCGAACTGACGCTCTATGCCGCGCTGGTGCTGATGGTGGTTTGTATGTTGTTCGCGCTCAAAGCCAGCCTGAGCGCGGCGCGCAAGCCACTGGTCGATGCGCTGGGGTTTGTTTAACCAATACACCTTGGCAGCTGGTCCGCGCCGGCTGCCATCTGGCGGCGCCAGCAACCGTTGGTCAGCACGCCCTGCAACAACCGTCTGACTTGATTAATCTGCTGTTGAACATCAGCGCTATAAGGAACCGCACCATGACAGCCACACTGAATACATTTCGCCGTTTTACCACCGTAATCACAACATGCGTGCTGCTCGGCAGTAGTCTTATTTGCAGCTATGCCACTGCACTGCCATTGCCGCAGGCACAGCAGTACCTCGCAACTGCCGAGCAGTTTCGCGGACCTCAACAAAGTTTTGTACTGCAGGGCCGGATAGAAACTATCAAAGCCGGCCGTAGCGAAAAAATGCAGCCGTATCAGTTGTTATCCGGCGAAGATCGCAAGTCGCTGGTGATTTTCACCGGCGGCACCAGCCAAGGCCAAAAAGTGTTGTTGCAGGACCAGCAATTCTGGCTGCAACTGCCTGGCAGCCGCCGCGCACTGCGCATCACGCCACTGCAAAAACTGATGGGTGAAGCGTCCAGCGGTGATGTAGCGACACTGAACTGGCAACAGGATTATCAACTGGTGGCCGCTGACGAGCAAAGTGATGGTATTCAGCTCAGCTTGCAGGCCAAGCGCGAAGGCCTGAGTTACCAACGCATTGAACTGTGGGTAAGCAACACCGACCAATTTCCGCTTCGGGCCGAATTTTATCTGCCATCCGGCAAACAAGCGAAATCCGCCCGATTTGTTCGTAGCCAAGCCGGTGAAGCCCCGCGCGTCGTCGCGATGGAATTACTGGACCGGATGCACAGTAAAGACGTGACGGTGCTGCATTACGATATGGTGACGCCACAAACTCTGCCGGCACGGCTATTTAATCCACAGGCGCTCAGCACTGTGCAGGCGATATAACTGAAGTCAAAGATGAATTCGCCTGCGGCCAGACCGGCGCAGGCGTTTGCGTTTCAGATGCCATCACCGGCGACATGCAGACCACATTCACGGCCCATGCCATTAAAGCGGGTGTCTTCTTCGCTCATACCCAGCGACATTGGCGCACTGGAATGCGTGTCACCGACTGAGGCATAACCCTGCTCCCACAAGGGGTGATAGGGCAGACCATGCTCCTGCAGATAATAAAAAATATCTTTGTTGGTCCATTCGACAATTGGGTTAATTTTCAGTACGCCGCGCTGAATACCGACAATCGGCGTATCAGTGCGGCTGCTGCTTTGACTACGACGCAGGCCGGTAAACCAGCTGCTGACTTGCAGCTCCTGCAAGGCGCGTTGCATCGGTTCGACTTTGTTCAGCTGATTGTATTGCTTCAGGCCTTCCGGCGTGGTCCATAGCTGACCAAAACGCGCTTCCTGCCAGGCTGGCGTAATGACGGCACGATAGACCTTGAGATTGAGTTGTAACCGGGCGGTCAATTCATCGATAAAACGATAAGTTTCCGGAAACAAATAACCGGTATCGGTCAGCACTACCGGAATGTCAGCTTTGGCTTGGGTCACCAGATGCAGCATCACCGCCGCCTGAATACCAAAACTGGAACTCAGCATATGTTGACCGGGTAATTGGTTGAGCGCAAAAGCCACCCGTTCAGCCGGCGACAATGCGGCGAGCCTTTGGTTGATCTCAGCTAAAGCTTGCTGCTGCGCGGCCGGATCCAGCTGTAAAATCTGCTGATAACTCATTTATTTACCTGTGTTGCCTGGTTTGTTTGGCGGGTAACCGCGAGGGTTACCCCTACCGCTTCCTTACGCGTGGAAGTCGGTTTTGCTGACTTTGACTTCAGCAACCACGCCTACCCGGATGACAAAATCACCAAAACATTCGCCGGCATGGCGTTCATGCGCCCAGCGGCCAATCAGGGTGTCGAGCGCCGCCAGGATCTCAGCTTCCGCCACGTTGTCTAAATACAGCTTCGGAATACGGGTACCGGCGGTGTTGCCACCCAGATACAGATTGTATTTGCCAGGGCCACGACCGACTAAACCAGCCTCGGCCAGCATGGCGCGGCCACAACCGTTCGGACAACCAACTACCCGCAAAATAATGTGATCATCCGCCACGCCGTGTTTGGCCAGAATGCCTTCGACATGGGTGACCAAAGTCGGCAAATAACGCTCAGCTTCCGCCATTGCCAGCGGGCAAGTCGGCAGCGACACGCAAGCCATCGAGTTTTTGCGCTGCTCTGTGACAGTGTCTTCAATCAGACCATGGGCGCGGGCAATGGCTTCAATCTGCGCTTTATCTTCAGCAGCAACACCTGCGATGATCAGGTTCTGATTCGCCGTCATGCGGAAATCGCCTTGATGGATTTTGGCAATTTCCGACACGCCGGTTTTCAGCGGCTTGCCCGGGTAATCCAGCAAACGGCCGTTTTCGATAAACAGCGTTAAATGGTGTTTGCCATCAATGCCTTCGACCCAGCCAAAGCGGTCCCCGCGATGGGTGAAGGTATAAGGCCGGCTTGGCTGGAACTGTACGCCAACGCGTTTTTCCACTTCTTGTTTAAAAGTATCCACGCCGATGCGGTCGATGGTGTATTTGGTTTTGGCGTTTTTGCGATTCACCCGGTCACCATAATCGCGTTGCACTGTGACCACGTGTTCCGCCACTTTCAGCACGTGTTCGAGGCCAATAAAACCAAAATCTTCGGCGCGGCGCGGATAGGTGCCTTTATCGCCGTGAGTCATAGCAAGACCACCGCCAACCAGCACGTTAAAGCCCACCAACTGGCCATTCTCAGCAATAGCGACAAAGTTTAAGTCGTTGGCATGCACGTCGATATCGTTGTGCGGCGGGATCACCACTGTGGTTTTAAACTTACGCGGTAAATAGGTATCGCCTAATACCGGTTCGGTTTCCGTGGTTTCAACTTTTTCTTCATCGAGCCAGATTTCGGCATAAGCGCGGGTTTTCGGCAGCAGATGCTCAGAAATTTTCACAGCCCATTCATAGGCTTGCTGATGCAACACCGATTCGACCGGGTTTGAAGTACAAAGCACGTTGCGGTTTACATCACCTGCGGTGGCAATCGAATCGATACCAATGCTGTTCAGCATCTGGTGCATTGGTTTGATTTCTGGCTTAAACACACCGTGGAACTGGAACGTCTGGCGCGTGGTTAAGCGGATACTGCCGTACAGGGTTTTTTCGCTGGCGAATTTGTCGATGGCCAGCCACTGCTCGGGCTTGATAATGCCACCCGGCATCCGCGCCCGCAGCATCACGTTATGCAAAGGTTCCAGTTTTTGCTCGGCGCGTTCTGCGCGTAAATCGCGGTCATCTTGCTGATACATGCCGTGAAAACGCACCAGTAAGAAGTTATCGCCGGTGAAACCGCCGGTAATTTCGTCTTTTAAATCTGTGGTGATAGTGCCGCGTAAATGATGGCTTTCAGCTTTTAAGCGTTCGTTATCAGACAACGCGCCCTGCACCTGCAGTTCAGGGTTAATCGGATATTGGCTCATTAATACACGTCCTTCTGATAACGTTTGCTTTCACGCAGTTGTTCAAAATAGTCTGTCGCGGCTTCTGCGCTGAGGCCACCGTACTCGGCAGCAATCTCCAGCAGCGCCTGATGCACGTCTTTTGCCATCCGGTTGCCGTCGCCGCAAATATACAGGTGCGCGCCTTGTTGCAGCCAGGACCAAACCTCGGCACCTTTGGCTTTGAGTTTATCCTGCACGTAGATTTTCTGCGCCTGGTCACGGCTAAAAGCCACATCCAGTTTGCTCAACACACCGCGTTTTAAGTAGTCCTGCAGTTCAACCTGATAGAGGAAATCGCGGGTGAAATGCGGGTTGCCAAAGAATAACCAGTTCTGACCGGTGGCGCCGGCATTGTCGCGTTCCTGCAAAAAGGCGCGGAACGGCGCAATACCAGTGCCCGGGCCAATCATAATGACCGGCGTGTCATGGTCCGGCAGGCGGAAATTGTCATTGTGTTCAACAAAGACCCGCAGCTTGCCACCTTCTTCCAGACGCTCGGCCAAAAAGCCCGAAGCGCCGCCTAAATGGGTCTGACCAAAAGCATCAAAAAGCACCACACCAACAGTTAAATGCACTTCTTCGCCGACTTCCGCCTGACTGGAGGCAATCGAATACAAGCGCGGTTGCACTTTACGCAGGCAATCGACCAAGGCTTGCGCCGCTAAAACCGCCGGATGCTGCAAAATCACATCAGCAGTCTGGCGCTCGGCCAGATAAGCGCGCAGCGCGGTTTTGTCCGCTGCCAGTTGTTGTAATTCCGCATTGCCAGTGGCAGCAGCATATTTCTCAACAAAAGACGGGTAGGACTGGGTCAGTTCTAATTCACGTAACAGCGCATCGCGCAGCGTCAGGGTCTTACCACCCAGGCTGACTTCAGCATCACCGGCATTACCGGTCGCTTGCAGCACGGCATCAACCAGCGCCGGATCGTTGTCAAAAAACACGCCTAGTGCATCGCCAGGCTGATAGGTCAGGCCGGTATCGGCCAGGGAAATTTCAATATGCCGTACGTCTTTGGTGGAATTGCGCGCCGTGATTTTTTGATTAACCGCCAACTCTGCCGTGGCCGGGTGTTGTTTGTCGTAAGGGCTATGACTTCCGGCTGTTGCTGTACTGCCTGGCCATGCAATGACTTGGGCACTGGCGGCACCTGATGCTTTTAACAGTGGGCTGAATACATCTAATGCACCTTGTTGCCAGTTTGCGGCGGCATCGGCGTAATCAACATCCAGATCGGCGCGGGCAAACAAACGTTTGGCACCCAGCGCAGCTAATTGCTCATCAAAATCCACTGCTGTTTTACAGAAAAACTCATAGCTGGTGTCACCGAGGCCCAGCACCGCGTATTGCAGCTCCGGCAGTTTTGGCGCTTTTTTACCAAACAAAAATTTATGGAAACTCACCGCAGCTTCCGGCGGCTCACCTTCGCCATAAGTCGAAGTGACAATAATAAGGAATTTTTCTTTGGCTAAGGCATTGGTTTTATAAGACGCAATGTCTTGTAATTGTACCGCCACACCCTGCGCTTCGGCCGCAGCTTTGATTTTGCTGGCAACGCCTTTGGCATTACCGGTTTGCGAGGCATACAAAATAGTCAGCACTGCGGCTTGTTGTGGCGCCGGCGCTGCGCTGACCGCGTTCCCGCCGGAAGCCAGCTGTGCAGCCGCTGCCAGATAACCGCTGACCCAGGCTTGCTGGATGGGATTAAGCTGGCTGACCAATTTCTGTAAGTCCTGAACTTGCTGCGCACTAAGCGGGCTCGCTGGTGCGATCAGTGAAGTAAACGGCATAACGACACCTGTACTGTCAAAATTGTCGTTATTTTATCCATATAGACGGCTAAACCAGAAAGAATTGATCGGCACCACTTATTCGAATTGGTTATATGCCAAGATTGTCTGGCGATAGAGTTTTTTTAGCTAATTATTAGTGAAAAGTGCTAACTCTGTATTTTCACTTTCAGCAGAAAATTCAACATAATCATTCAAAATCAAAAGGATACTGATTGGCACAGCCTTTGCGATAGCAAATTATCTGTAACAGTCAGCATCCGTTCAGCCGGACCAGGACTGACATTATCACCGACCCGACGAAGGAATGAACTTATGAAACTGTTAATTGCCGCCACTTTATTCAGCTCTATCGCCATGGCCCACGAATCGGACCACAACTGCTCGCTGGAATTACATGACGATTTACTGGTGCAACGCGCCGATGTGCAGTTGCTGCGCAACGACACGCCATTATGGCGCATCAGCGACCAGGGTCAGCTGTGGATTAACAATCAAGCCGTCGACACAGATGCAGATACAGCAGTCTTATTACAGAAATATCAGGCCGGCCTGCGCACTAATGCCGAAGACACAGTAACGCTGGTGGCAGACGCCGTATCGATGGCATCAGAAGCACTGACCCGCGTGATGGCGCAGTTTGAAGTCGATAACGGCGAAGCGCAGGCCAACATTGACCGCGCCCTGAACAAAATGCGCACCAACCTCGACCAGATTATGCTACGCAGCGACAACGGTATCCGCATCAACGGTAGCAAACTGGCTGGCATCGACAACGGTTTTGATGACGAAATGTCCAAAGCGATTGAAGAATCAGTCGCCGAAATCACCGGCAATGCGCTGATGCTGGTCGGTAAAGCGATGAGCAGCGGCGAAGGCAATTTTGAACAGCGGATGGAAGCATTCGGTAAAAAAATGGACCAATTTGGCGAAGAGCTGGAAGCCGACATGAACGCCCGTGGCGACCAGCTGGAAACGCGTGGTCAGCAGATCTGCAGCTCGCTGCAACAGCTCGACGGTCTGGAAGCACAAATTCAGGCCAAAGTACCGGCCATGCAAAAATTTGATTTGATTCAGGTGTCTGAAAACAAAGCTGCCGACGACACCGCCAGCAGCGCTGAGTAAACCTTTATTTCCCACGAGAGTTTGCTGAAACCTCTCAACACCCGTTGCCCCGCGTTATGCGGGGCTTTTTTCTGTCTTATTTTGCCGCCTGCGAATGATCAGTCTTGCGGGAATAACCAGCGCGCCTGGGTTAATGCCGCAGTGAGTTGCTGCCGGATGGGTTCATATTCGGTATAGGGAATCAAAAACTGCCGTATTTCTGCAGGCACTGGAGCTTCGTGCTCAATTGTCAGATAAACATAAGCCCGCTGCTGATCAATCACCCCCATTTCAACCTGGCTAATTGCCTGTTGTGGCCAACTCTCGCCGCCAATACGCAGCGTGCCATCGTCCAGCTGTAGCTGAGCTTGCAGCGATGTGATCTCCGCCGCCAAGACTGCAGAATCTTCCCGGCGATGGCGTTGGATCAGCCAAATCACCAGCAGCCATGCGGCGAGCACTGAGCCCAACGTCAGCCAGTCTTGCTGTAACCAGCGCTGATAACCGCTGATGCCAAAAGCCAATGTTGTCAGTAGCAACAACAACCATTTGTTCAGGGTAAACTTGGGGACTGTTTTATTCGTCATAACCACACTTCAGTCGGCAATTAAAAAACGCTTATCTTGTTGCGACAGACATTGCGTTGCAACTGTCTGGCCACGATTCTACCGGCATTGTTATTGCCGATGCTGCTGAAACCCACTGCGCTCAACTGCTTGCCAAGCAAATCTCAGCCTGCTACAACAGCGCAATTTCAACGGAGAACAACTGATGATTCAACGTATTTTACCGGGCACCCGTTATTCCGAAGCCGTGATCGCCGGCGGATTTATCTTTTGCGCCGGCATGGTACCGAATGATACCAGCCTGGATATTCAGGGTCAGACCGCCGATGTGCTGGCACAAATCGATGCCTTGTTGGCGGAATGTGGCGCCAGCAAAGCGGCTATCGTCGACGCCACGATTTATCTGGCCGATATGGCCGATTACGCCGGCATGAATCAGGCCTGGGATGCCTGGGTTGCTGCAGGACAAGCACCGGCGCGAGCGACAATTGAAGCGCGACTGGCTGATCCGGCCTGGAAAATCGAAATCAAGGTGACGGCATTTCGCGGTTAACTACTATGGCTGAACTGCAGTCGTCGATGCCTGCGCCGCTGCGCTGTCCTGCAGCTGAGTTGCCAGCGCTTTAAACTTCTCCGTCTGACCAAACTTTTCGGCAAACTGCGCCGCCGTCATCCGGCTTTTGTCGGTGATGGCGTCTGTCGCTTCGGCGTTATTGCCTTTATCACAATCAATGGCGTAGAGCTGTTTGGCTATCTGCCACTCAGCTTTAATCATCGCGCCCATTAAAGCGGTGTGACCGCGTTTGTCACGGATACAGGCGTCTGCACCGGCTTTGAGTAAAACATTTACGGCGTTGGACTGGCCCTGATAGGCGGCAATCATCAACGCGGTGTAGCTGCCTTCATTGGGTAGGTCCACCGGAAAACCAGCCTGTAAAAATTCCTGCAACACGGCGGTTTCACCACTGCGTGCTGCGGCAAAGAAATACTGGCTCAGCGCCGTTAAAGCCTCCGGCTGTGGCTCTGCCGCTGCTGAGATCGATTCAGCTGTGGTGGTTTGCGGTGCGGGCTGTAACGGATCGGCCGCCACGTCGGCAAACAGCAACACCAGCGTCGCTGCGAATAACTGACGATAATTTTTCATCAACCTATCCTCTCAAACCAATTGAATGCCTGCGAAGCTCAACCCTAATTGCAGGAAGGAGCCAAAGAGCCTCGCAGGACTTTAACTTCCGCATATCCCGCCACTCCTGCCTGTAGCGGGACCGGACCACCTGCTTAGAGCGTTGCTGCCACAGCTTTCACTGTCTTGATATCGCCTTTGACCGCTTTCGTCAGCGCAGTGCCGTAATCCGCATCCGCTTTATAGAAATGCGCCAGCATCTTGTGTTTGGTGGCGCTATCTTGGACAGCTCCCAAATCACCGGCCAGATTGCGCACCAGATTCTGCTTCGCGGTTTTATCCAGTGCGCGGTACAACTCACCGGCCTGACTGAAGTTGTCTGTTTTGGCGATTATTTGCTGCTGCACTGTGCCTGACAGTGGCGTAGCCACAGCACGGGCTGCCGCCAACGCTGGTTTTGGCTCGATACTGGATGGTTCGTAGTTCACATTCGATTTGGTGTTGCCATAGTTCATCGCACCATCCTGATTGTTGCTGTTCACAGCAACCAGCGGCCGGTTAATCGGCAACTGCTGATGATTAGCACCAAGGCGGTACATCTGGGTATCGCTGTAACTAAAGATGCGGCCCTGTAACAGGCGGTCTTCTGACGGCTCAATGCCTGGCACCAGATTGGCAGGGGCAAAGGCGGCTTGTTCGGTTTCCTGGAAGAAATTATCCGGCATCCGGTTCAACGTCATAGTGCCGACTTTGATTTCTGCTACGTCTGGCCAGACTTTGGTCGCGTCCAGCGGGTTAAAACTGAAATCGTCCAGCTGCTCCGGTTTTAACGTCTGCACATACAAATCCCACTTCGGGAAATTGCCGGCATTGATTTCTTTGTACAAATCCCGCGTCAGATGGTTAAAGTCCATGCTTTGTACTTTGGCAACCTGCTCCGCGTCGAGGCTCTTAATACCTTGCTGGGATTTCCAGTGAAACTTCACATAAGTCGTTTCGCCTTTGGCATTGATGAATTTAAACGCATGCACACCAAAACCATCCATTTCGCGGTAGCTGGCCGGGGTACCGAGGTCGGAATAGACTTGAGTCAGCATATGCGTCGATGCCGGGTCTTGTGACATAAAATCAAACACCCGGTTTGGATCCTGCATGTTGTCGATAGGCGAAGGCTTCAGCGAATGCACCATGTCTGGGAATTTAATCGCGTCACGGATAAAAAATACCGGCAGGTTGTTGCCAACCAGATCCCAGTTGCCCTGATCGGTATAAAACTTAGTAGCAAAACCGCGTGGGTCGCGCAGCGTTTCCGGGCTGTGGTTACCGTGGATCACAGTAGAGAAACGTACAAATACCGGAGTCTTTTTGCCGGATTCAGCAAACAGACTGGCGATGGTTAAATCCGGGATGGCCTTGCTCACCACAAACTCACCATGAGCACCGGTGCCACGTGCATGCACGACACGTTCAGGAATACGCTCACGGGCAAAGCGTTGTAATTTCTGAATTAAATGCACGTCTTGCAGCAAAGTGCTGCCATTGGGCCCTGCGGTGATAGAGTTTTGGTTATCACCAACGGCTGCGCCGTTATCTTTGGTCAGCGTTTGCGCCTGCAAGGCGAAACTTCCACTTAAATGCGCCAATACCGCTAACGCGACGACTGTTTTGTTGTTCATTGGTTTGCCCTCTGTCTGAGTCAGCTCTTTCCTGCCTGATCAGCTTAGGGACATCATGTTGATTTAAAAAATGATATAAATAAATATATATAATCGTTAAAAACGATTAGCTTTTGCGATATTAGTTGGAGGGAAAAAATGCAGCAGCACATCGTCCAGCAGTGGCTGCCAGTTGTGCCAGTTATGACCAAACCGGACTTCCTGATAGGCAACGTTATAGCCTTTACGCTGCAGTATTTGATTGAATTTACGGCCGGCACCGAGGTTGTCGTTCAGGGTGCCAAAAGACAGCGACATTTTTAGCGGCAACAACGGCTGTTGCTGATAGAGCTTGGTTAACACCGCCAGATGATCTTTATTGCCGGGCGATTGCATCGCGAGATTGCCAAACTGATTGGGCAGTAACAGACCAAAACAGGCAGCATTAATCGCGCCAAATGACAGGCCGAGGATCACCCGATCGGTGCGCGCTGTTGATGGCTGATATTGTTGTTGCACAGCAGGCAGCAAGGTGTCGCGGAAAAACGCCGCATACTGCTTGTTGCACATAAATTGCTGATGGCGCCGGTTGACGGTTAAATCAGCCGGGTCGCGAGCGTCGACCAGCACCAGCAATAAAGGCCGGATTTTGCCTTCAGCACGCAACTGATTGATAAGCTCCGGTAACTGGCCCTGTTCGGCATACCAGGCGCCGTCGGTGGCATACAACACCGGGTCGCCGGGCTGATAACCCGGGCTTGGCAGCACTTTGTACTGCAAGTCATATTGCAGCTGCGGGCTGTGAATACGCTGCCAGTCTGCTGCCAGTGCATTGCACGGTGCGGCCAGCAGAGTAATCAGAGCACAGAAGTGCAGGCAAATACCCGGCATACGACTGTGCCTTGGCTGATGGTGCAGGCCGATGTCAGATTTTACAGGCGCCACCGGCGCAATCATCTTCATCCGGTAAGGCTTCTGCGGCCGCTGCGGCAGCATCTGCTGCGGCCAGTTTTGCGGCATTGTTTTGCGCTGCTGCATCAAAATCCAGATGGTCTAAATCCAGGTCAAAATCGTCCACGATGGCTCCTTATTCAGTTTTTTCAGCGGCTTGCGCGGCCAGCAGTTGTTGCACCTGCTGTTCCAGCGCTTCAAGTTTTTCGCGGGTCCGCAGCAATACCTGACGCTGCACATCAAACTCTTCCCGCGACACAAAATCCAGCGAGCTCAGTTTGGCTTGCAGTACTGCTTTGACTTTAGCTTCAACATCGTCGGCCACTTCACGAAATTTGGGCGGAATTGAGGCGCCAATCTGGCGGGCGATGTCTTCAATTTTTTTCGGATCTAACATAGCAGGGTCCTCAGTCGGAGGTCAGGATAGAACATCCAGTGTAAGGACTGAACATGGCGCTGGCGACTGTTTTTTCAAGGCTGGGACGCTGAATTAAAATGGCGGATCTTCTGGTGCTGTCTGCTTTGGGCTACACTAGCGCCCTCTTGCGAGACAAGGTGCGCGACAAGGTGCGCAACCACCTACGCAACCTCTGCCTGCATCAAGCGGCGCCTGACCGGACCACCCGGCTTTTAGTGACTGAAAACTCTGATGAAACTGAATACGCAACAAAATGACGCGGTGAAATATATTGCCGGACCTTGCCTGGTGCTGGCCGGCGCCGGCTCGGGCAAAACCCGGGTGATCACCAATAAAATTGCCTATCTGATTGAAGAGTGCGAAATGCCAGCCCGGCATATCGCAGCTGTGACTTTTACCAACAAAGCGGCCCGCGAAATGAAAGAACGGATTGGCCATCAGCTGGACCGCAGCAAATTGCGCGGTCTGACGGTGTCAACCTTCCATACCCTGGGCCTTGAGATCATCAAAAAAGAGCACAAAGCCATTGGTTATAAAGCCAATTTCACTTTGTTCGATGATCAGGACAGCATGGCGCTGCTCAAAGAGCTGACCGAACACGAACTGCTCGGCGACAAAGATTTACTGCGCGCACTACAAAGCAAAATCTCCAGCTGGAAAAATGACTTAATGCTGCCACAGCAAGCGCTGGCGCGGGCCAGCGATGCTCAGTCGATCAGTTTTGCCAATATTTATGCGCAATACGCCCAGCAACTGCGTGCCTACAACGCACTAGATTTTGACGACCTGATCATGGTGCCGACTTTGTTGTTTGCTTCTAATGTTGAAGTGCGCAGCCGCTGGCAGCAGAAAATTCAATATTTGCTGGTCGATGAATATCAGGACACAAACACCAGTCAGTACGAGCTGGTGAAATGGCTGGTCGGTGAGCGCCAGCGTTTTACTGTGGTCGGTGACGATGACCAGTCGATTTATTCCTGGCGCGGCGCCAAACCGCAAAATCTGGTGCTGCTTGGCAAAGATTTCCCCAATCTGCGCGTGATTAAACTGGAACAGAATTACCGCTCCTGCGAGCGCATTCTGAAAGCAGCCAATATTCTGATCGCCAACAATCCACACGAATATGACAAAGCGCTGTTCAGTGAACTGGGCTATGGCGTACCGCTCAAAGTGCTGCCAACGCGCAACGAAGAAGACGAAGCGGAAAAAGTGGTGGCCGAAATCATCTCGCATCGTTTTTTAAACCGCAGTCAGTACCGAGACTATGCGATTTTGTACCGTGGTAACCACCAGGCGCGGGTGTTTGAAAAAGCGCTGATGACCAACCGAATTCCGTACAAAATTTCCGGCGGCACTTCGTTTTTTTCGCGCAGTGAAATCAAAGACATCATGGCTTACTTACGCCTTTTGGTGAATCAGGACGACGATAATGCGCTGCTGCGCATCATCAACACGCCCAAACGCGAAATTGGTGCAGCGACGCTGGAGAAAATCGGCAGCCTCGCCAATCAGCTGCATATCAGCTTATTTGATGCCTGCTGCGCGCCGGAATTGTCGGACGAATTATCAGCCAAAAGTCTCGCGGCAGTGCGGCATTTTGCCAACTGGATTGTCGCGATTGCGGACAACGCAGTGCGGGCAGAACCGGCTGAAGCTGTGCGGGATCTCATTCGCCAGAGCCAGTATGAAGCTTATCTGTTCGAAACCAGTGCCAGTACCAAAGCGGCTGAGATGGCACTGAAAAACGTCAACGAACTGTTTCGCTGGATCACCGAGATGCTTAAAGGCGACGAGGAGCATGAGCCAATGACACTGGCTGAAGTCGTCACCAAGCTGACGCTGCGCGACATGATGGAGCGGCAGGAACAGCAGGATGACGCCGATCAGGTGCAGCTTCTGACCTTGCACGCATCCAAAGGCCTGGAGTTTCCGTACGTTTTTATGGTCGGCATGGAAGAAGGCATTTTGCCGCACCAGACCAGCATTGACGAAGACAATGTCGAGGAAGAACGCCGTCTGGCCTATGTCGGCATTACCCGGGCACAGCGCGAACTGATTTTTACTTATGCCCGCGAACGCCGGCAATATGGTGAAGTGGTGAAGCCTGAGCCGAGCCGTTTTCTCGATGAATTACCACAAGACGATTTGGAATGGGCCAAAGCGGCACCGGTGAAAACTGAAGAACAGCGCCAGCAAACCGGCCTCGCGCACTTAGACCGGTTACGCCAGTTGCTGAAGAAAGACTGATTCTTCCGGCACTGGTTGTAACTGTTTCACCAGCTCACCTTGCAGATAACAGCAACCGGCTTCAACTAATAATGCCCGCACAGCGTGCTCGTCGATGCCATCGGCAATCAGGCGGAATTTGTAGTTTTGCGCCAAAGTGATCAACAAATCCAGCAGCTGACGTTTTTGGCTCTGGCGCAGTAAGCTGCGGCAGAAGCTGGCTTCTAAGCGGACAAAATCAAATGGGTAGCTGGTCAGCAGGCCCAGCGGCATCATCTCAGCACCAAAATTTTCCAGCGTCAGCCGCACGCCGAGCCGTTTCAGATTATGCAGATAACTGAGTGCAGTATTGTTGAGTTTCATCAACTCGAATTCGGCAAAACCCAGGCTTAAGCGGTGAAGCAGTTGCTGTTTACTGCCGAGTAATTTGTGCAGCCGGTCAAAATGCTGCGGATGGGTAAGGTGCTGGACACAAAGCGGCAAGCAAATCACCGCAGGTTGTGACTGACTACTGAGTAAATCCAGAATTTGTTGCAGCAGCTGTAATTCAATTTGCGGCAGCACACCGGCCTGCGCCGCCTGCTGACAGAAATCCTGTTGCAGGCCTAACTGTGGATGCAACCATTGCATACGCGCGGCGTAACCGAGCGTATGATGTTTTTCGCTGCAGATAATCGGGTCGTAGGCAACCGAGAACTGCTGTTCTGTCACGGCCTGATGCAGTGCCTGTTCCAGAGACAGTTCCTGCAGCAACTGCTGACGCATCGATTCAGTAAAAATTACAAAACGATTACGACCCAGTGCTTTAGCCTGATACATAGCCGCATCGGCGTCTCGCAACATACCATCGGCATTAGTGTAACTGGCATCATAATGAGCGATCCCAACAGAGGCACCGGAATACAGGCTTTGGCCCTGTAATTCCATTGGCTGACGCACGGCTTCGATGATTCGATCTGCGACATCTTCTGCATCAGCATCCTGCTGTAACTGGGTCAGCAACACGACAAACTCGTCACCGCCAAGGCGCGCCACTAAATCATGTTCCCGCACCGTCAGCAGTAAACGTTGACTGATCTCAATCAGGAAAGCGTCACCGGCATGATGACCAAGCGTGTCGTTAATCAGTTTAAAGCGATCTAAATCAATGAATAACAGCGCAAATTTCAGATTAGCTTCACGATTACGCAGCGCAAATTTTTGCTTGAGCTGCAGCATAAACATCTGCCGGTTAGCAAGACCCGTCAGTGCATCATGGTTGGCTTCATGAAACAGCTTTTCTTCGGCTTTTTTCCGCTCTTCAACTTGCAGGCGCAAAAATAGATTGGTCTGACGCAATTCGCGGGTGCGTTCAAAAATCTTCCGTTCTAAATCTTCCTGGTGCAGTTTCTGTTGTTCGATATTCAGTCGGCGCTGAATAGCCACTGCGATATGCTGCGACACAAACCGTAAAATATTCAGTTCGTTATCGCCATAGATATAGTCCTGATGATATGACTGGACGGCAATAACACCTAGCGCCTGTTGCTCGATTAACAACGGTGCGCCCAGCCAGCTGGTGGAGTGCGGCAACGGACTACCAGCATTATCCTGTACCAGCCGGATCACTTCGCCTTGCGTCACTAACAAATCTGACAGTTCTTTATTGATTAACCGGGCTTCGCCCACCCGCAACACATATTCTGTGAAGCCTTTGCGTAGTGGCCTCTCCGTCGCAGGCGGACAATATTGGTCGACATAAAATGGGAAACTCAGCGATTTGCCACTTTCATCGAGCAAGGCGATATAGCAGTTTTCCGCCGGCATCAGGCTGCTGAGGATTTGATGTACCTGGCGGTAAAACGCCGCCATATCCAGTTCGGTGGCGGTGAGTTCTGAGATCTTGTACAAAGCAGCCTGCAGCTTTTCGGCGTTGCTGCGCTCACGAATTTCGCGTTGCAGTGACTGATTGGTGTTCTGGAGCTGACGGGTACGCTCGCGAACTGTCTGTTCCAGTAATTCGCGGCTCTTCACCCGGTCAATGGCGGTCACTGTGTGAACGGCAATTTCAGTGAGTAAATCGACATCATGCTGGGTGTATAAACGACCTTCTTCATACAGCTGTACCGCCATCACGCCGATAACCAACTGGCCGCGGCGCAGCGGTACACCCAGCCAGTGATGACTTGGAGTGCCCTGGGCTTCAATATCGCCGGCGGCTATCAGTTGACGGAATCTGGCGGCGTCGCACAGTAGTGGCTGACCAGTGCGGCAGACATAACCCGTCATGCCTCTGGCAAAATCAGCCGGATCCAGAGCTGAGTCATCCAGACAATCTTTTTCATCGGCATAATATTCAAGCTGAAAACGGCCGGTAGGTGGGTCGAGTAACACAACAAAGAAGTTGTCAGCGGCAAGGTGCTGGTTAACCAGCTGATGGATTTGTGGATAAAACTGCGCCATGTCGGTCAGCGTACTGGCCAGCTCTGACAGCTTCAGCAAAGCCTGCTGAACAGCATAAGCGAGCTGATACTTTTTCAGTAATGATGTCAGGCGACGAATTTGGCCGGATTGTTGCCGGTTCGTGGCGTGTGCAGTTAATTCCTTCAACGGACGCTCTTATTTTCGTTATTGACCCGGTGGTCGGATCTTTATACAGAACCGGTCCTATTATGCACAAAGATTAAACAGAGGAAAGAGCAGCCCGCCATTTTACGGCTGGATTTTTAGACGTTTTAGTTATTGTTGACGACTTGTTGGCAATAACATGGTTTTCAGTAAACCGATTGCAAGCAGCTCACAGTTTATGGCGCTGCGATCTGCGACAAATAGATGACAGCAGCGTAGCAATAACAATAAAAAAGGCCGCCCGCGGGCAGCCCATTGATCAACACAGCAGCTTAAATGCCGTCAGTCATAAACTTAATGGCATTTAAGATATCATCATCTGAACAATCACCACATGTACCACGTGGTGGCATCGCCCGGATCCCGTCGATCGCGTGTTTGTGCAGCGTTTCCATCCCTTGTGCCAAACGCGGTTTCCAGGCTGCAGCATCACCTTTTTTCGGTGCGTCTAATGCGCCGGTAGCGTGACAAGCAAAACAAGCGCCCTGATAAACCTGCTCACCGGTACGAGGACCCGTTGGTTTTGCCGCCACAGGTTCGGCACCTGCCAGATAAACCTGCCCGACTGGGGCAATGCGCGCTTTCAGTTCTTCCAGGCTTTTGTCTTCAGCCGGTGTTTGCGCCAGCACTGCAAAACTCAGCATGGCCACAGCAACAGTGATTTTTTTCATTGGTCGGGGTCCCCGGGGATTAAATGCCTTACAAAATTCAGGGCATTATAGCGTTGCGCCAGTAAATTGTGAAAGCCCTGCGAATCAACATCTGTCGCATCGTGGTGATCTTAAACAAAAAAGCGGATCTTTCTTCGGATCGGGGCGGATCCCTAATCGAACGCATCGAAATTAGCACTCCGAATCAAGCAAATTATTTTTGTTTTTTCTGCTTTGCATTCGCTGTGGTTGTGGTAGTCTGTTTTCCCGTTGACTGGTTTGTGTCGCAAATTTCGATACACCTTTTACAACAGCCAACGGCGTGGAAAAACTGTTTTCCACACACAGGAAGTAAAGAATAATAACAAGGGTCTGGCTGTCTCCCCCTTCGTTTTTTCTTAATAAACATCATCTTAGCCTCAAACTGCCGGATAAATCCGACGGTTCGCTTACTCGTTCACAAAATTTCTTCACAGACATATTCACAAGATATCCACAACTCGGACCAACCTGTATCGCTGGTTGTCCGGCTGCGCTTGTGGCATTCTTGCTAAAATTTCTCCGGAGCTCCTGCTATGCCGCAGATCCCTGCTGATCCCTTGATCCTGGTTGATGGTTCTTCTTATTTATTTCGCGCTTATCATTCGCCACCGCACCTGACAAATTCACGGGGTGAGGCCACCGGCGCCATCTATGGCGTGGTCAACATGCTGAAAAGTTTGTTGCGCCAATACAATCCAAGCCAGATGGCGGTCGTCTTTGACGCGAAAGGCCCGACCTTCCGTAACGAAATGTACGCCGATTACAAAGCTCATCGCCCGCCAATGCCGGATGATTTGCGCAGTCAAATCGAGCCTTTACACCACATCATTCGCGCGATGGGATTACCACTGTTGTGTATTTCAGGGGTGGAAGCGGACGATGTGATAGGAACGCTGGCAACTGAAGCCAGCGCTCAAGGTCGGCATGTTTTGATCTCGACCGGTGACAAAGACATGGCACAGCTGGTCAATGCCCATGTAACCCTGATAAACACCATGACCGACACTATTTTGGATCCGGAAGGCGTCAAAGAAAAATTTGGTGTTGGCCCAGATCTCATCATCGATTTTCTCGCGCTGATGGGCGACAAAGCCGACAACATCCCCGGACTGCCCGGCGTCGGTGAAAAAACTGCACAGGCGCTATTGCAGGGCATTGGCAGTATTACAGATCTATACCAACGGCTCGATGACATCGCCACCCTGAATTTCCGCGGTAGTAAAACCATTGCAGACAAATTACGCGAGCATCAGGAACAACTGGAGCTGTCGTACCGGCTGGCGACAATCAAGATCGATGTCGATTTGCCGCAAGCTTTTCATCAACTCCATATCCAGCCTGCAGATCTGACGCAGTTGGCTGAGCTCTTTGCACATTGTGAATTTAAACGCTGGCACAGTGAGATATTGTCCCAGCAGAAAAATGCCGGAACAAACACATCGGTTGCGACTGAAGAAGCTGTTGCCAGCGCCGTCAGTGCTATCCCGGCAAACGCAGCCTCTGCTATTGACCGTAGTCAATACCAGACCATTTTAAATGACGCGGATTTCCGCCAACTGCTGGCGACATTACAAAACGCAGCACTGGTCGCCTTTGATACCGAAACCACCAGTCTGGATTACATGCAGGCGGAACTGGTCGGTATGTCATTTGCCGTGGCTCCGGGCCAGGCCTGGTATTTGCCGGTCGGCCATGATTATTTAGGTGCGCCGGAGCAATTGCCGCTGGCTGAAGTCCTGAACTCTCTGAAACCCTGGCTCGAAGATACAAAAGCGGCCAAAGTCGGGCAGAACCTCAAGTATGATAAAAGTGTACTGGCCCGCTATAACATTGAATTACAAGGGATTGAGTTCGATACGATGCTCGAGTCTTATACTCTAAACAGTGTCGCCGGCCGTCATGATATGGACAGTCTGTCTGAACGTCACTTGCAGCATCAACCAATTTCCTTTGAGGATATCGCTGGCAAAGGCAGCAAACAACTGACTTTTAATCAGATTGAGCTGGAAAAAGCTGCCGAATACGCCGCTGAAGATGCAGATGTGACCCTACAGCTGCATTTAGCAATGTGGCCACAGCTGCAACAGGCGACAGGCCCGGCGCAGGTGTTTCGTGCTATCGAAATGCCGTTACTCAGTGTGTTATCACGGCTGGAACGCAATGGTGTGCTGATTGACGCGGCACTGCTCGGTAAACAAAGTGAATTTCTGGCCGGACGTATCAGCGAACTGGAAGCGCAGGCACATCAGGTCGCCGGTAAAGTCTTTAATTTGTCTTCGCCTAAGCAACTGCAGGAAATTCTGTTTGATGAGCAAAAACTGCCGGTGCTGAAGAAAACGCCGACCGGCGTACCTTCTACTGCTGAAGAGGTATTGGTTGAACTGGCACAACAATATGAATTGCCCCGTGTGATCATCGAGCACCGCAGCCTGACTAAGCTCAAATCCACTTATACCGATAAGTTACCGCAAAGCATCAATCCGCAAACCGGTCGGGTGCATACCTCTTATCATCAGGCGGTGGCAGCAACCGGTCGTTTAAGTTCGACTGAGCCGAATTTACAGAATATTCCGATCCGCACCGAAGAAGGCCGGCGCATTCGTCAGGCTTTTATTGCGCCTGCCGGCAAAAAAATTCTGGCGCTGGACTACTCACAAATTGAACTACGCATCATGGCGCATTTGTCACAGGACAAAGCGCTGCTGGAAGCATTTGCACAAGGCCGCGATATTCACCGTGCGACTGCGGCAGAAGTGTTTGGCGTGCCGCTGGCCGATGTCAGCAGCGAACAACGCCGGCGCGCTAAGGCGGTCAACTTTGGCCTGATTTACGGTATGTCAGCTTTTGGTCTGGCGCAGCAACTCGATATCAGTCGCGGTGAAGCACAACATTATGTTGATACCTATTTTGCCCGCTTCCCGGGTGTACTGGCGTATATGGAGAGGACACGGCAGCAGGCGCATGAACTGGGCTATGTAGAGACGCTATTTGGCCGCAGGCTCTATTTGCCGGAGATCCAGAGTAAAAACATGGGACGGCGTAAAGGCGCCGAACGTGCTGCCATTAACGCACCGATGCAGGGTACCGCAGCAGACATTATCAAACGTGCCATGCTCAGCGTCGACGCTTACCTGCAACAGCAGGATCCGGCTGGGATCCTGATGATTATGCAGGTGCACGATGAACTGGTGTTTGAAGTCAGCGAAACCGAATTGGTCAGGCATCAGGCAGCGCTGGTACAGCTGATGCAAAATGCGGTGCAACTGGACGTGCCGCTGCTGGTTGAGGCAGGCTCCGGTGATAACTGGGATCAGGCGCACTAGCGCACCTATAACGTTTCACACAACAGTAACAGCGATAGGCAGGGTAATCGCAGGCTTTGAAATTTTTGAAATATTTCAGAGAGCTGCTGAACTTTCCTCGGGATGATGACTCAGAGTAACTGTGAACATGTCCCGTTCCTGGTACGACACCCATTTAGCCCTGGCAATTTGCCGGGGTTTTTTTTACCTTTTTCATTGGGTCACAATCGAAAGTACTACCAAGTGCACTGCTAGTTCTGCTGCGGTCAGCCAGATTTTCACCATACTCTGTTGTGCTACTCAGACATTTTTACGACAAAAGGTTGTTTTATTACGAAATTCCTCATCAAGGCGAAAAAAACAACAAAAATTGTAGTTTTATTACGTAAACAGCTTGCTTTTTAATCCGCGATGCGTAAAATCGAAAACGTAGGGTACAGAGGTAAGATGTTCTATCTTTCAGTAGTTTCAGACGTTAGTCGTTGATTCTACATAGAAAGTAGGCTTATTTAGCCGCCCCACTGCTTGCAGTGGGGCGTTTTTTTTTGTCTTTTTCTGAAAATTAATTAGATTTTTTAGAGCAAATACTTCAAACATACAAAAATTGCTGTATAATGGCCCTGTCTTCTTCGTAAGACACCCTGTTGATTTGAAATTTATTGAATAGCTTCTCCCCGTTTGCTATGCCGGCAGTTCTCTGAACTGCCGGTTTTTTCTTTTTGGGGCTTCGCATGCGGCAAAGGTGACACCGCTGTGTATCGATGAATGGATTTGAACAGGGCTTAAATTGAAAACAGGACCTGGCGACTTACCGGGTCCTGCCGCAACCAGAGTAGTGGCATTTATTCTGCGTCGGTAACCCTGGTGGTTTCTCCGCTAAACCACCGATCCAGCACTTGCTCCAGCTCAGCCAAACCAATTTTGTTTAATGAGCTGAATGCTTCGACAGTCACATCCCCCATAAAGGCCAAAGACGCTTCGCGCACTTCCAGCACGGTCTTTTTGCGAGGACCGGGGCTTAGTTTATCTGCTTTGGTCAGCAGAATGAGCACCGACAAGCCGGATTGAACCGCCCAATGCACCAGTTGCTGATCCAAATCTTTCAGTGGATGGCGGATATCCATCAGCACGACGATGCCTTTCAGGCTTTGACGCTTCATCAGATATTCACTGAGCGACTTTTGCCACTTTTCTTTGACTTCCAGCGGCACTTTAGCAAAACCATAGCCTGGTAAATCGATCAGTCTTTTGTTTTCAGTAAGATGAAAAGTGTTGATCAACTGGGTGCGGCCCGGCGTTTTACTGGTGCGGGCTAAACTATTTTGCCGGGTCAGCGTATTCAGTGCACTGGACTTGCCGGCATTTGAGCGTCCGGCGAACGCCACTTCAATGCCAGAATCATCCGGCAAAGCCCGGATATCGGGGGCGCTGGTCAGAAATCTCGTTTGCTGGTAGTTAAATATTGCTTTGTACACGTCATACTCCGGACTCAAATTTGGCTATAGTTTAGCGGAAATCAATAATCTGCATAAGTATTGGGATTTTCTATCAGCAGGTTTCGTGTAAAATAGGCATAAAAAATAGGGTTATTATCTTCTAAGCCTGTTGCAAGTTGGGCAGGGTCACGCAGAACAGAGACAATTAAACATGAGAAAAATAGCAATTCCATTCATGCTTTTATTAGGGCTGGCCGGTCAGGCAGCTGCGGTTGAGGGCAATGTTGAAGCAGGTAAAGCGAAATCTGCCACCTGTGCAGCCTGTCACGGACCAGATGGTAACAGCCCAACTGATATGTATCCAAAGATCGCCGGGCAACATGCCGGTTATATCTATAAGCAGTTAAAAGACTTCAAACAAGGCGCAGCGACAGGCGGGAAAGAAGGTCGTAGCAATGCGGTCATGGCTGGTATGGTCGCAGCGTTGTCTGACGAAGATATGAAAGATTTATCCGCGTATTTTGCTTCACAGACCATGAAATCTGGCACCACGCCGGAAGACGTGGTGGAAGCGGGCCAAAAATTATTCCGCGCCGGTGATATGCAACGTGGTATTCCAGCTTGTATTGCCTGCCACGGTCCACGTGGTGTTGGTCACAGCCTGGCAGGTTTCCCGAAAATTTCGTTCCAGCATGCCGCTTATATTAAAACGCAGCTGGAAGCCTTCCGTGCCGGCACCCGCGCCAATGACCTCAATGGTATGATGCGTGATACCGCACACAAGCTGACAGATAAAGACATCGAAGTGCTGTCAAAATATCTGGGCGGTTTACACTAATCCCAGTCAGCATCAGGAAAAAACCGGACTCCGCTCCGGTTTTTTTATTTTCCACCATTTGGATTTGTGAGATATGTCTCACAAGCTGCGTGCGAAATAAACCCAAAACAAATCAGCAATAACCGACTCTTTGTCGTATTTAATCCGGCAAATAACTGAATTTATTTGACATTAATTTTTGGTTCATTTTTTTTCTGATTTTTTTTTAATCATAGTATTGCCATTCCGGCCAATCAGAGTAAATTAAACCCCGTTACTTTTAGTAACAACTCGACAAAACGGAAGTTTTGCATGGAAAGCAGCAGTGCTTTAGTACATTTGGAAGGACATCGTCACTGATGTCGGCGTTATTAACGCAAGCTCCACGGAAGACGAAAAAAGTATTAGGACGATCGCGAATAACAATTTCTGCACGGAAGCGACGCAACAATATACGGAAACTGCTCAGACAGGGTGTCTGCCACAGTTAGGATGACATAACAAAATTCAGTGCTGCTTGCACAAACTTTCAGACGGCGATGGCTTCAGGTTATCGCCGTTTTGTTTTTCTACGCGCTCCATTGCGCACTTCAATCGACTGTTGCGGAGAAAGCCTTGGGCTTTCCGGCAAAATCTGGTTAAAATACGCGCCCTTTTCTACAGGTACAGACCATGACACGCATCAAAAAGTCCCGCACAACAGGCCCGATCGGCAGCCGCCATAAACCTGCAGCCGAAGCGCGGCAATCGCGCGAGCGCCCGGTCGAGACCAAGAAAAAAGGCGCTGGGTTAAAATCCGGCAGCCGCAATGCACCTGTGCAAGAAAAACCACAGCACAGCGGTCAGACCAACAAAGACCCGCGCCATGGCAGCAAAAAGCCTATCGCTCTGCACGGCAATGAGACTGAGCAGCAACTGCTGCAACAAATGGCCGACTTAAAGCCCAAAGCGCAGCTGGCCAAAGTTAAAATCGCCCCATTAGCGCCCGAGCAGGAACTTGCCGCACTGGAGCAGGATGAGAAACTGCTGGCATTGGTTGAACGCGTCGAAAACGGTGAAATTCTGACCGGAAAAGATGCGAAATACTTCAATAGCAAAACCGCCCGTCACGCGGAATTACTGACCTTGTTGGGTCTGGACGATGAAGAAGCGTCAGACGAAGCCGAACAAGATACCCCAGAAGACATTGAAGAGTTAGATCCGCTGGCACAGTTTGAACGTACCGACTGGCGTAAAGACTTATTAGGCGAATAACTTGATGGCGATTTGGTGGGGACTGCTTGCGCTGGGCGTGTTGATTGTCAGCGTTTTGGCTTTTTATCTGGGCCGCTTATTGTCGCTCCTGCAAAAGCAAAAGCTGCAACAACAACAGGCGCAGGCTGAGCAACAACGTAAACAGGCTGAACATCAGCAATATCTGCTGGACAGTATTGTGCTGATTGGCCAGGCCACGTTAGAAGACCAGTGTGAGTTATCCGAAGCAGGTTTGCGTATCTGGGTATTGCTGGAAAACCTGCAACCTGAACTGGCACAGGCCTGCCGTTACCCGGGATTATTTGCGATGTATGACTGCGTCAAGGCGATGCCGACGCACGAAGCCCGCAAAGCGCTGGACAAAAAAGAGCTGCGCCACCTCGATCACATCCGCCAGCAAACGGAAATTCAGCTGGCCGCATCGATCAAACAGGATATCCGCCAGTTACTGGAAATTCTAAAACCGGTCCACTAGAACCTGCTCTCTAAAACGAAAAGCCGCATCGCTGCGGCTTTTTAGTTGCGGCAATCCGTTACTGCTTATAGACCTTGCCGGCCTTCATCACAAAACTAACTTTGCCCATCACACTGATGTCCTGCAGCGGGTTGCCCGGCACCGCAATAATATCGGCCATTTTGCCGGCTTTCAGGCTACCGAGGCTTTGCTCCATCTGCAGCAATCGCGCGCCTTCAATAGTCGCACTTAAAATCGCCTGATGCGCCGACATGCCGCCTTCAGTCATATAAACAAATTCGCGCCAGTTGTCGCCGTGCATACCGACGCCTGCATCAGTACCAAAAGCGATTTTCACCCCAGCTTTTTGCGCTTTGGTAAAAGTGGCCTGAATCAAAGGCCCGATAGTGGCGGCTTTTAACCGCACCATTTCCGGGAAATAACCCGGCTCTTTGGCTTTTTCCGCGACAAACTTACCGGCGCTGATGGTCGGCACAAAATAAGTGCCGTGCTGTTTCATCAGCTTGATGGTGTTATCGTCCATAAAAGTGCCGTGCTCAATCGACGTGACACCGGCTTTTATCGCCCGCTCCATCCCTTCTTTGCCATGCGCATGCACGGCAACCGTGAAACCGTAGTCTTTCGCCGTGCTGACAATAGCCGCCAGTTCTTCGTCGCTGAACTGGGCGTTCATGCCACTTTTAGCCACGCTGAGCACACCACCGGTCGCGGTGATCTTAATCAGGTCGGCACCTTCTTTGTAGCGTTGCCGCACGGCTTTACGCGCATCATCGGGGCCGTTAATGACCCCATCGTCCGGACCAGGGTCACCCATTCGCAGATAAGCCACGCCATTGGTCGGATCAGCATGGCCACCGGTGGTGGCAATCGATTTACCCGCCGTGAAAATACGCGGGCCTTTGGTGTAACCGGCGTTAATGGCTTTACGCAGCGCCGTACTAATCAGATGGCTGTCGCCTAATTCCCTTACTGTGGTAAAACCGGCCAGCAGCGTCTTTTCGGCATAGGTCGCCCCACGCAGTGCCACGTCGGCTTCATTCATCGTGAAACCTTCGCTATAGGCGCCCGGGCTGCTCTGATAGGAAAAATGCGTATGCATATCCATCAGGCCCGGTAATACCGTTTGTTTGGATAAATCAATCAGGGTGTCGGTGGCGGCAGGCTGACGATAACCGGCTTCAATGGCTTTGATCTGATCGTTTTCGATCACCAGCGTTTGTTTTTGCAGAATTTGTTCGCCTTCTGCGGTGATCAGAGTGCCGGCGTGGATCAAAGTGGCCGCCTGACCGGCCAGCGGTAACAAACCGGCCAGCAGCATTGCAGTAGTTATTTTGTTCATGGTTGTTCCCGGGTTATGAGGCTTGGCCTCTTATTGAAAGTCCAATCTGTTGTGTTGGATCAATATGCACTTCAACACAGTCTTTATACTGACGCCATTTCCGCTGTGGCAGATGCGATATGATGACGACATTTTGGGACGAAGCCCTGATTAAAAAATATAACGTCAAAGGCCCCCGTTACACCTCTTACCCGACCGCGTTGTTGCTGCGTAGCGGTTTTGCGCCAGAACGCGCCTTACAGGCACTGCACGACACTGGTCCGGCACTGAGCCTGTATTTGCATGTGCCGTTTTGCCGCGAACTTTGTTATTACTGCGGCTGCAATAAAGTTATCAGCCGCGATCAGAGCAAAGCCGACCGTTATCTCGACGCACTCGCCACTGAAATGGCCTTGTACCAAGACGCCTGCGCCGCCAAACAAGTGCATCAGCTGCACTTTGGCGGCGGCACGCCAACTTATCTGGATGAAGCCCAGCTGCGTCGCCTGATGCAGCTGCTGCGGCAGCATTTTCAGTTTCTGCCGGACGCTGAACTCAGTATCGAAATTGACCCGCGCAGTTGTGACGTTGAAAAGCTGGCATTATTACGCGAGCTGGGTTTTAGCCGCGTCAGCTTTGGCGTGCAGGATTTTGACCTGCAGGTACAGCAAGCGATCAACCGGGTGCAGCCTTACAGTATGGTGGAGGATCTGGTCAAAGCGGCGCGGGCTTTAAACTTCCGCTCAGTGAACCTGGATTTGGTCTACGGTCTGCCGCATCAGGCGGTGGAGAGTTTCGGTCAGACTTTAGCGCAGGTGATCAGCCTCGACCCAGATCGGATTTCGCTGTTCAGCTACGCGCATCTGCCGGAGCGCTTCGCGGCGCAGCGCAAAATTCCCGATGCAGCTTTACCCGGTGCCAGCGAAAAACTCGCGCTGCTGGCACTGGCGCTGGAAACACTGCAACAGGCCGGTTTTGTCGCTATTGGTATGGACCATTTTGCCAAAGCGACTGATCCACTCTGTAAAGCGCAGCAAGCGCAACAGCTGACCCGCAATTTTCAGGGCTACAGTGTGGATGCCTGCGATGCCTTGCTCGGGCTTGGCGTGTCAGCCATCAGTCAGGTCGGCAATTTGATCTGGCAACAACAAAAAGAGCTGAAGCACTATTATCAGGCGCTGGAGCAACAGCACAGTCTCGCCATCGATAAAGGCCTGACCTTAAGCCGCGACGACCAAATCCGCGCTGACTTAATCGCCCGCATTATGTGTAATTTTGTGCTGGATACCAAAGCGCTGGCGCAGTACTGGCAGATAAATTTTCAGGATTATTTCGCTGCGTCGCTGGCGCAGCTGCAGCCATGCTTCGAAGACGACTTGGTGCGCTGGCAGGGCGATAAGCTGGAAGTAACAGAGCGCGGCCGGCCATGGGTGCGGATCATTGCAGCGGCTTTTGACGCCTATCTAGTAGCGCAGCAACAGAGTTATTCAAAAGTGATTTAACTGGTCTTGCGGCTCATATACGTCAGCCGAGCCGGCAGCAATAGTCGCCGCTATACAACACGTAGTGGCGCTCACCTTCAACGATTTGCTCCTGCGCTTGTTCAGCCAGCTGGTAATACAAAGTCCGGCTGAATTTGGCGCGTAAGCCGCGTTTGAGTTGCAGATATGGCAACAACTGCCCACTGCCGGCTTCCGGCTGCAGCAACAGCGGATAATCCGGCCCCGCGATAAAACTCTGTTGCAGGTTAGTGGTCAGCTGCAAACGGCCATCTTCCAGCCACACCGCTTCGACCAGCACAAAAGGCGCATCATCGACGTCAATCTGCACCTGCTCGGCTGGTGTTGTCAGCAAATATCGTCCATCAACACAACTCAGTACCGCGGCAAACAGCCGTACTAACTCGGGCCTTTTGATCGGGCTGCCATGAAAATACCAGCTGCCGTCGCGGTCAATCCGAATGGGTACAGTGCCACAGAACGCCGGTTGCCATAGCTCCAGCGGGTATTCAGTGAGGCCACCAAGCTGACGTTGTAACGAAAACAGATCCATTTCTTACCTGAATTGCGTCTGCCAAATCCGGGTGAAGATGTTAGCATATTGGCAGGGCTGTTTTTTTATCCCGCTCAATTGGAGGTCAGCAAGATGCAACCCGAAGTGCAGGTCATCGAACAAAGCTTAACTTTTTTGCAGAAAAATCAGGACTTAATCGTCAGTTTCTGTCTGAAACTGGTGGTTGCCATCATCATTTTTTACGTCGGCCGCTGGGTTGCGCTCGGTGTATCCCGGCTGATTGGCAAGGCCTTACTGCTGCGCCATGTTGACCGCGCTGTGGTGTCGTTCCTGTCGAGCATCGTCTATGCCGCCGTATTAATTGCCTTTGCACTCATCGCCTTATCGCATCTGGGCATTCAGACTGCATCTTTCCTGGCCATTCTCGGTGCCGCTGGTTTAGCCGTCGCATTGGCACTGCAAGGTTCGTTATCCAATTTTGCCTCGGGTGTGTTGATCATCGTGTTCAGGCCGTTTAAGTCAGGTGATATGGTGGAAGTCGCCGGCATCAGCGGCATCGTGGAGCGGATTGATATCTTCCAGACCATTTTCAAAACCGCTGATAACAAAAAAATCATTGTGCCGAATTCGCAAATTACCGGCGGTGCTATCGTTAATTATTCCGCAGAAAAACGTCGCCGTATCGATTTAACAATCAGCATCAGCTACGACTCCGATTTACGCCGCGCCAAACAAATTCTGCACGACATCCTCGAGGCCGACAGCCGCGTGCTGAAAGAGCCGGCACCGGTAATTGCAGTGGGTGCTTTGGCCGATTCTTCGGTGCAGCTGGTACTGCGGCCGTGGGTTGAAGCCGCCGATTACTGGGACGTTTACTGGCATACGCTGGAACAGGTCAAACTGCAGTTTGATGACGCCGGCATCGAAATTCCATTTCCACAAATGTCTTTACATATGAAACCAAACAAGGATGAAGCATGAAATATCCATTTTTACTGGCAGCACTGGCGGCCAGCTCTTTGTCTGCTCAGGCGGCAGATGAGACCAAACTGGGTTGGGCAACGTCGGCAGAGCTGGGGGCTATCACTACATCAGGTAACACCAAAGGTACTTCTGTCACCGGTAAAATCGACGCCAAACAGGAGCTGGTGCAGTGGAGCAATGAATATGTGCTCAGTGCGTTTTTTAAAGAAGATGAAAAAACCGACGTTAACGGTAACCGCTACAGCGAAAAATCTGCTGAACGCTATTTTGTCTCCGGCAAAGCCGGCTACAAACTCGACACTGACCACGCCAAGCTGTTTATCTTTGGCTCACACACTGAAGATGATTTTGGCGCTTACACCAGCTACAGCCTGATCTCTGCCGGTTACGGCGACCGTCTGTATCAGGGTGATGGCATCAGTATCGACGCCGAAATCGGTCCTGGTTATTACACCGGCAAAACTGCCGGAGATGTCACCGAAAAAGGCGCTTTGGTCCGTACCGCCGGCAGTCTGGACTGGGTGATTTCTGACAGCGCGACGTTCCGCCAGCTGCTGAGTCTAGAGGCCAGCTCGGACAATAAAAGAACCCAGTCAGAAACCTCGGTCAGTGCCCGCATTAACGGCAGTATGCAGATGAAAGCCGCATTCACGGTGCAGCATGATTCTGAAGTACCAGCCGGTAAAAAGAATACCGACACCCAGACCTCACTGACGCTGGTTTATTCGTTTTAATCCAAATGGGACAGCACCCCCAGCTGCTGCTGTCCCGATTTGCCCTTCTATTCGCTTCGTCTATGCTTGATCGATACATGTAACACCCGCTTTCACGGGGCATTATTGCGCGCCGGTTCAGGCGCGACTTCACAATAAGACCGTGCGGGTGCCTACAACAGGGAAGATGACAGATGCCGTTTACTGCACCGCACACTGAAGCCTTTTCGCGCCGCGCCGAGCCTCTGCTGCTGTCTGTGCTGCTGTTTTATCTCGTCATCATCTTGCTGTGGTGGCTGACACAACAACCTGAATCTACCGCAGCCTGGTTATCTGCCAGCCAGCATGCGACCTTGCGCCAGACACTTGGCTGGTTACTCGGCGGCTGTGCCGTGCTTTTTCCGCTGTTGCTTTACACTTTGTTGCGCGCCAATTACCGCTTCGCCCGGTTGATGCAGCAAAAACTGGCCAGTACCTTCGATGAGGCCGCTGTCGGTATTGCGCACGTCGCCCTGTCAGGCCACTTTATTCAGGTGAATCACCGTTTTGCGCAAATGTTGCAGTATGACCCGGCAGACCTCGCCGGCAGTACTTTTCAGGACCTAACCCATCCGGACGACCTGGCCGACGACTTACAAATGTGTGATGAACTGGTGCGGGGTGAGCGTGAAAGCTTTGAGATGGAAAAGCGCTACCGCCGCCGTGATGGCCAGTTTGTCTGGGCCCATTTGTCGGTGTCTTATCATCGCAGCAGCGACAGTTCGCAGTGTTATTTTGTCTCAGTCATCGAAGATATTCATGCCCGCAAGCAAGCGCTGCTTGCGCTGCAGGCCAGTATGGCGCAAGTACAGCTGCTGCTAGACTCAACCGGAGACGCCATTATCGGCGTCAACCAGCATGCCGAAATCACCTTTGTCAACCAGGCAGCACAGCAACAATTGGGCTACGCCACTCCCAGCCAGCTGATCGGGTTACCGGTGCAAACGCTGGTCAGCAAACAAAAAGCGGCGCTGGCGCTGTGGCGGGAGATCCACAAAGCGCTGGAGCAGCCACAACCTATCAGCGGCGAAGCCGATTTGTTTATCAATTTGCATGGCGAAACGCTGCCGACTGCTTACCGGGCCATTCCGGTACCAAAATCGCAGGACGGCACTGTGCTGGTGCTTTGCTGGCAAAACATCCGCGAACGCAAACAACAGCAAATGAAACAGCAGGCGCAAAGTTACCTGCTGCACCGCTTGCTCGATGATGCCGCTTTACCTGATTTGCTGACTGAACTGGTGAAATTTATAGAGCAGCAGCTACCTCACCTGCGTGGTTCGATTTTGTTAGCGGACAAGCAGAATCAGGTGATGCGCGTGCTGGCCGGGCCAAGCCTGCCGGCCGATTACAATGCAAAAGTGGACAAATTACCGATCCGTTACGGCAACGGCTCCTGTGGCACTGCGGCCGCCACCGGACAGCCGGTTTATGTCGCCGATGTGCATAATGACATGCTGTGGTTGAATTTTCAGGACCTGATTGCTCCTTATGACTGGCTGCAAGCCTGCTGGTCGACACCCTTTTTTGACACCGAACGCCAGTTGCTCGGCACTTTTGGTATTTATCTGGCGGAAAAACGTGACCCGACACCGGATGAGCGCGACCTCATCCAGTTTACTGCCAGCCTGGCGGCATTTTTAGTTGAACGCAGTGACGCCAAAGGCCGGCTGGAGCTGTTTTCTAAGGCGATTGAACAAAGTCCGGTCGGTGTGCTGATTTGTGGCATTCAGGGCGATGTGCAGTATTTTAATCAGCGTTTTGTTCAGCTCAGCCAAATCCCGGCCAGTCAGCTGGAAGAACTGCCACAACTCAAAGACGTCCTGCCGGCCGACCAACAGCAATGGCTGGACAGCGTCTTTGCGCAGTTGCAGAGCGGCCAACATAAGGTCAGCCGGCAGGACCAACGGGCTCACGCCGCGCAACCGGTGCAGCAGCAATGGCTGGAGAGTTCGTTGTATGCCATTGTCGACCGGAACAATCAAATCAGTCATGTGTTGCTTGAGCTTGAAGACATCACCATGCAGAAACAAGCCGAGCAGCACTGGATGGAAAGCGAACTGCGTTTTCGCACTTTGCTGGACAATACACCGGAGATCTCGGTGCAGGGCTATGAAGCCGATGGCACCACTTTTTACTGGAACAAGGCCAGTGAAGTGTTATATGGCTACAGCAAAGAGGAAGCGGTCGGCAAAAGTCTGCTGGATTTAATTATCCCAGCACCGATGCACGCCGATGTACAGGCCGCCGTCCAGCATATGGCCGACAGTGGCGTACCGATCCCAGCGGGCGAACTGGTCTTACAGCGCAAAGGCGGCGAACCGGTGCATGTGTTCTCCGGTCATGCCGTGGTGCAGTTACCGGGGCGGCCGTCGCAAATCTTCTGCATGGACATCGACTTATCAGTCCGTAAGCAACAAGAAGCCAATCTGCGGTTGGCTGACGCGGTGTTTAACAGCAGCCGCGAAGGCATTTTGATCACCGATACCGACAAAGTCATTATTTCGGTCAATCCGGCGCTGGTGAGTCTTTTTGGCTACAGTGAAGCTGAATTACTGGGTCAAACACCATCGATGCTGCGCTCAGGCCAACACAGTGAGGAGTTTTATCAGCAGATGTGGCAACAGCTGACTGATCAAAATTACTGGCAGGGCGAGGTGGTGAACAAACACAAAAATGGCACTGTGCTGCCGGTGCAACTCAGTATCAGTGCAGTATTTAATGAGGCGAGGCAAATAAGCCATTATGCGGCCGTGTTTACTGATTTGTCCGAGATCCGCGCCACTGAAGCGGAGATGATGTTCCTCAGTGAACATGACGAGCTCACCCATCTGCCAAACCGGCAGCTGTTTATGCAAATTGCCGAACAGGCGATTAAAACCGCACGACGGGATCACGCCTACGCCGCAGTGTTAGTACTGGATTTAGACCACTTTAAAGATGTCAACGACTCCTACGGTCACCAATATGGCGATGAATTGTTGCTGCAAGTCGCCGCCCGGCTTAAACAAAAAGTGCGGGACACTGATGTGCTGGCACGGCTGGGCGGCGACGAATTTGCCATTTTGCTGACGGCGCTACCGGATAGCGGGGACGCGGCTATTGTCGCCACAAAGTTGCTGCAACATATGGGGCAATCCTGGAGCCTCAGTGACCAGGTCGAAGTGTCGCTGGGAGCCAGCATTGGTATCGCAGTGTTTCCGGATCATGGTGACAACACCACAGCGCTACTGCAGGGCGCCGACGCGGCGCTTTATAAAGCCAAGGCGGCCGGGCGTAATACTTTTACTTTCTACTCAGATGCTTACACTCAGGCTGCGCGCGATCGGCTGACAATTGAAGCTCAACTGCGTAAAGCGATTAAAGCCAATCACTTGCGGGTCTATTACCAACCGCAAATTGATATTTTCAGCGGCCGTATCATCGGCGCTGAAGCCTTAGTGCGCTGGTTTGACCCTGAACAGGGCATGATCTCGCCAATGCGGTTTATCCCGGTCGCCGAAGCTTGTGGGCTGATTAATGATATCGGTGAATTTGTGCTGACCGAAACCTGCCGGCAAGGCCAGCAATGGCTGGAAGCCGGCCTGCCCCGCCTGACACTGGCGGTCAACGTGTCACCGGCGCAGTTTAAGCGCTATGACATGCGCAAACAGGTCACTCAGGTACTGAACGACACCGGCTTTCCGCCACATTGCCTGGAACTGGAACTGACCGAAAGTGCACTGATGGAAAATCAAGAACTGGTGGTACAGGTGCTGGACGATTTGCGCCGGCTCGGTATCCGGCTGGCAATTGATGATTTTGGCACCGGTTATTCGTCTTTGGCGTACCTGAAACGTTTCCCACTGGATGTACTGAAAATCGATAAGAAATTTATCGATGATATTCCTCATAGCCAGGATGATATGGCGATCGCCACTGCGATTATCGGCATCGCCCATACCCTGGGTTTTAAAGTGCTGGCTGAAGGCGTGGAAACGGCGCAACAGCTGGAATTCCTGAAGGTACAGCGCTGTGACCGCTATCAGGGCTATTTGTGCAGTCCGCCGATCCCGGCTGACAAATTCCAGTTGTTATTGGAGCAGCAACAGCGGGCGTTGGCACTGCAACTGGTCCCCTGAGCGGAGCCATACAGAACAGGGCAGCCCTTCATCGGCAGCCCTCACACTGTGTTAAACCAGCCGCCGCCGTAAAATGCACAGCAACAGTAAGCTTACATAACCAACACTGCCGCCGGACGACGAGGATTTCGCCGCAGGTTCAGCTGGCGTCACCACCACCGGCGCTGTGACTGTGACACTCAGTGTCTTCTGCACTTTTTGCCCGGCGCTGTCGCTGACTTCTGCCAGCGCCTGATAAGTCCCGGCGGCCCCAAAAGTCACATTGACGCTTTGGCCATTGAGCGTCTGATTATTCACACTCCATTGCACAGTCCCCACCGGACCATTGGCGCTGCTGGCACTGGCAGTCAGGGTACAACTCAGGTTCTGACAATTGCTGCTGAGCTGTAACTGCGGTTCAGCAAAGACTTGCAGAGCTTTGCTGCGTTGTTCGGTTTGCCCGGCCATGGTCACCCGCAACACCGGCTGATATGTGCCGGCCGCGCTGTAGGTATACACCGGATCTTTCGCCGTGCTGGTCGCCCCTTCAGCGAAGGTCCAGCTGAACTCCAATGGCAAAGTTGCATCGCCTGGCGTGGTATTGCGGAACTGGCAGCGCAGGAACTGACATTCGACCGTAAAATCCGGTAGCGGCGGTTTAACTACCACCGGCGCTGTCACATTAAAATAACCGGCGTATACCGGGCCGCTGTTGCCGGCACTATCTTTGGCACGCAGGTACAGCGTGTGGCGGCCTTCACTAAGGCCGGAGACATCCAATGAGTGGCTGATAGTTTCATTGGCAGAATCAAATTTGCCGTCGGTGGCATTGATGCTGATACTGCTGCTCCCTGCCAGATCCGGCCACTGGTCCAGCGTCAGTTCGACACTTTGGATAACCTGGCTGGCCACACCGCCATTGTAACCGCTGCTTTGACTGTCGCTGACCAGCGCTTTGAGCTGTAGCGGCACGTTGCGCGGGATCTGGTTTGCGGTGGTATTGAGACTGAGCTGACTGACATCAGGCCCGGCCGGTAACAAATAAGGGGCTGTATTGACACGCAGCGCATAATACAGCGCACGCAGATTGTCCGGCAGCACATTTGCCTGATAGTTGGCGCAAGATTCAAAAAACGCTGTGCCAATTTCAAAAGTGATGGCGGCCACGCCGAGCTCACCATAACTGACCCCATCGCTGGTGCCGTCAGTCGGATATAAACCAATCGACTGGGTCGGTACATAGTTATTAAACCACGCAAGTTTGTGCCCCAATGCTTTTAATGCAGGGCCATTGGGCGCTGGGGTAGTGGTATCGCCCCAGGGCCACAACACCAGTTCGCTGTAACTATGCACGTCGATATGGATGCCGGCAGTATTGTCCGGCGCCGCGTCGGTGCGCGCCGGCCCGCGTTTATCCGGGTACAGGCTGCGGGCATATTGCTCCAGCGCCTGTACTTCAGGCTCTGAACCGGCACTGACCCCACGGTAGGTTAAATCGCAGCTGTTGCCGCTGCTGCCATTCGGGATAGCGAACCAGCCAAAGCTGAAATTGCGGTTCAGATCGACACCAAAGGTGGCGCTGTTACAGGCGGTATCGTTGATATTTTTGCGCCAGGACACACCGGTTTCGGCAATTTTCCGCCCTTCCGGATTGGTCTGCAGCACCAGATGCACTTCGTTTTGTGCCAGCATCCAGTCGACATCCGCATCTTTGCCGGCTTTACCCAGCAGGTCTTTGGCAAATTCCAGCGTCAGCGCTGCTGTGGCATATTCGCGGGCATGGATGGCGCTATTGACCAGCAACTTGGCTTTGTTGGCCGCGCCGCTGTTGCGATTGGTAATTTTCAGCACATACAGGTCATAACCAGTGCCGGTTTTGGTTTTAGCCCAGCCACTGCCGATCTTGTGCCAGCTGGCGTAGTCGGGATAATCGCGCACCAGCTGTTCGGCCTGACTGTAGGTTTCTTCCACCGTGGGATAACAGGCGTAGCCCGGAATGCTCTGGGCGCTGTCTGTCAGCGGTTGCGCCGCTGTGGCAGCCTGTTGCTGTTGCCAGAGATAAGCAGGATGGATCGACTCGGCATAAGGCGCTAACCGGGCCTCTGTTGCAGCATCCAGCTGCAGGATCAGACTACTGTCCTGCCAGCGCCCGCCAAGCAGCGCGTCATGCAGACTGATCGCCGCCAGCCGGGCTTGTTCCGGGCTGGCAAAACGGACGATGCGGGCATTGTCGCTGCTCAGTTGTTGTAACTGCTGCAGCTGCGCGGCGGATTGGTGCGGCGCTGCAGCCAGTCCGGCATTCAGCCAGACGGCTGCCAGTGAAGAAATCAACATGGCTTACCCCTGCATTATATTAACTTCAAGTTAACACGGGGCGCGCCATTTGACTACTCAGAGCCAGCCTTTTTGCTGGGCGATGCGGGCAGCTTCCACCCGGTTCACTGCATTGAGTTTCGCCATCGCCTCAGACAGATAATTGCGCACTGTGCCTTCGGCAATAAACAATATACCGGCAATTTCCGCGGTGGATTTGCCTTCACCGGCCAGCCGCAGCGCGCGGCGTTCTTTGTCGCTGAGCGGGTCCTGTTCACCCAGCGCCAGCAGCGCCAGTTCGCTGTCGATCACACGTTTACCGGCCAGTACTTTGTCGATAGCCGCCAGTAAATCATCCACCGGCGCGTCTTTGAGCAAAAAACCGCTGACGCCGCAATCCAGCGCACGGCGCACATAACCGCTGCGGCCAAAAGTGGTAATGACGATAACCTTGGTTTTACTCTGTTGTTGCTGCAGCCAGGCTGCGAGTTCCAGCCCGCTGCGGCCCGGCATCTCAATGTCGGTCAGCAACACATCAAAATGTTCGGCTTTGAGTAACTTTAGTGCACTGTCGCCGTCGGCCGCTTCGACCAGTTCATGATTGCTGGATAGTTTTAACAGCGAGGCCAACGCGCCGCGCACCATAGCCTGATCTTCCGCCAGTAAAATTCGCATATTTAGTTCCCTTAGCGGCTGTTGGCGTTTGGCAGCCAGATTTTTAACTGACAGCCGGCATCCAGTTGATAGTCCAGCTTAGCCTGCAGCGCGTGCAGCCGTTCAGTGACCCCGGTCAGACCGTTGCCAAAGCCGAAGTTTTTCACTTCGCCATTGTCGGCCACTTCCATCACAACACCTTGATCCTGTTCACGAAAACTAATGCGGCAGCTGTCACCTTTGCTGTGACGCAAAATGTTGGTGACCAGTTCAGTCAGTACCAGGATCAAGGCCGACTCTTCGCGCGCCGCCAGCTTTGGCACTTCGCCTTCCAACGTCACGGCAAAACCATGTTCGCGCAGGCGCTGTGCCAGAGTGCTGACTTCCGCCAACAGCCCTTTGTGTTTATAACCTGAAACGGTCTGCCGTACCTGTGATAACGAATCACGCGCGACCTGAGCAAGCTCAGTCAGATGTAAAGCCGCCTCTTCACTGTGGCCGGCTTTCAGTAAGGCTTTGGCCAGATCTGCCTTGAGCACAATACTCGATAAGCTGTGGCCCATGATGTCATGTAAATCCCGCGCAATACGTTCGCGCTCGACCATTTGTGCCAGCTGGGTGATTTCTTCCTGACTACGTTGTTGCTGGCGCAGCCGCATTTGCCGCTGCCGCTCCAGCAAACCAAAACTCGCGACCGCCACCAGCAATAAACCACCATAGAGCAGGAAATACGGCCCCTTAAAACCCAGCCAGCTATTCAGAGCAACCATGATCAACAGCACAGCAGTTACTGCAGCTATGGCCTGACGTAACGGCCAGGCAAAGCCGAGGAAAAAGCCAATATATGCAAATAAAGAAATGCTGCCGGGATTGAGCGGTGTCACGCCAATCGCCAGCACCAGCATACACAGCACTGGCCATTGCATTCGCGCCGTCGGCACCCGGTAGGCCCAGAAATAACACCAGACAAAAGCCGCTAGCACAGTAACTGCGACGGCGATTTGCCACGGCGCCAGCGGCAGATAAAACAACGGCACCAGATAAAACACCAGATTCACCAGATAAACCCAGCTCCACTTGCCGTCTAACTGCACTGTCATTATTGCCTCCACGCCGAGTCTGGATTTGCACGATTGGACACAGCTTAACCGAGCCAGGACGCAGGGAATAGTCTGTGTTGTCAGCAAAGCAGAATGACATTTGTCATGCTCTACGGCGCTGGCAACCCAATCAGCCTGACAACAACACTTCAACAGCAACGGACCAGAGGACCTGCGAGCGTCCAGATGTTGTTGCCTCCACTCGCCAATTCAGCTGTGTTGGCTACACTGGTGTGTGGATAAAAATTAACCAGGACGATGGAGTGTCGCATGAAACATCAATGGATTTGGATACTGCGGGATTATCTGCACGCCACCCTTTACGCTTGCAGTCAAATTCGTGGGTTCAGTACGCTCTGGCTCATCGCTGCACCTGTCTACTGCCGGTTGAAATATGGTATTGGTGCCCGCGATTTCACGATTTATCAATTGCCCAGAGTCGCTGTCAAAGACTGGGCGCAATTTCTCAAAAATGAACCCTTTAAACATGTGCTGGCCAGCCAGGCTTCAGTGCAGGGGCGTTTACTCTCAGACGACAAGTTCGCATTTTACCAACATTGCATGCATTTCGATGTCGCGACGCCAAAGGTTAGCTGCCTGCTATGCAGACCCGACCATGAACAGACAACAGACGTACCGCAACTCCATTGTGCCAGCCAACTGGTGCAGTATTTGCCCGATGGTCGTTACTTTACCAAACCACGCAGCGGCTCCCATGGTCAGAACGCCTTTGCCTTTGAACGGCAGGGCGACAAAATCATGACGGCACAGGGCTACTGCAACATAACAGATTTTGCCGAGCAGACATTTCAGTTAGTACAACGTGGTATTACGCTGCTGGTACAGCCGCAGCTGGTGAATCATCCGGAGATCCGTCAACTCACAGGATCACCGCATCTGTCGACTATTCGGGTCGTCTCTGTGATCGAACAGGGCGAAGTTCGGGCCATCGGCTCTTTTTTTCGCATCATCTGCGGTCAAAATCAAACCGACAATTTTTGTCACGGTGCCAGCGGCAACCTGATTGCGGCAGTGGACGTTAACAACGGTTGCCTGTTGTCGACGAAATGTGTGTGCAATCGACACTGGCCTGTCATGACAGAAATCAGCCGACACCCGGAGACTGGCGTCAATTTGCAGCTTTTTGTGCTGCCGTGCTGGCAAAAAGTGCTGGCGACAGTCGCTGGCGTCCACAAAACCATGCCATTTTTGAAAACTGTCGGCTGGGATATTGCGGTGGGTCCAGATGAGGTCTGGGTGGTCGAAGCAAACTGGCGTTATGATATCGACGCGCTGCAGGTCGCGCATACCAGAGGTTTCGCCCCGGTGGTTCAGCCGTTTTATGCGTTAAGGGCCTAACGCTGAGGGATGGCGCCTGACTGTCGTGTTGTGCTGAGGTTTGCCGGCAATTGCGGATTGTCCAACAGAATGCGACTGCGGGTATCCAGATTCAGCTGTTGCAGCGCGGCGCCAAAATGGCGCTGAAACAGGCGCTCGAAGCTGCCGTCGCGCTCGGCCTGCTGCAAGCCCTGCAGCAAGGCGTCCGCCAGCGCGTTATTGTCTTTGGCAACATAAAACCAGGTGGCGGTGGGGTATATCAACAGCAGATGCGGGTCTATCATCAGATGGGAATTCTGGTGGAGGCTGAGCTCATAGGCGACTTCCAACACGGAAAGCGGGAAATAATCGATACGACGACGCTCCAGCATGCCATACAAACCATGGCCGTCGGCGCTGGTTTCGACTTTAAGGTCATTACTGCGCAGGATCTGCGTGTCACTCCAGGTCAGAAACTGACCCGCGGTAAGCCGTCTAAGGTGCTGTTTACTGTGGATGCCTTTGAGGATATCCGGTGTTTGCCGGTTAATCAGCGCCACCCGCCAGCCGTTATAACCTTTTAAAATAGCAAAAGGGACACCGCGGTAATGCTGCAAACGCTCATGGCTGACGCTGCCGAACAGCACATCAATGCCACCTCGGGCATTCATCAGATCAAAAGCCCGTTGTTTCGGCATAAACAGGCCGGAAGCCTTCAGCTGATATGCTTTGCCGCTTGGGTAACTCAGCGCCAGCTGCAGGAGCTCAGTGTAATAATCCTGACGCGCCACGCCATGGTAATACACGGTTTGCACAGCAGAACCTGCTGCCGCAATCACCCCGCCCGGAGCCAGCAACCCAAACCACGCCAAACAAAAGGCAACAAAATGCGTCAGAGCGTTTCTGTACAACTTGATCTCCTGCCGAAGCATACCGGCATGCGCACCGGGCCCAGCGGTCATTATTGCTTAGCAGGCGCCGCTGTACCAGTGTCGGTATTGTTCCCTACCGGCAACTGTAAGCGGGCGATAGCACCGCCGCCCGGCCGCTCCAACTGCAACAGTTCACCGCCATGCTGATGCGCAACCCGCCGCACTATAGCGAGGCCAATGCCGTGATGCGGCACCTGATCGTTGCGGTGCACCGCCTGCTGCCAGCCGGCACCGTCGTCGCTGATATCAATCCTGCAGTCACTACCATGCCGGCTCAGTTCAACGCGGACCTGATGCGCACAATGGCGCAGCGCGTTGCTGAGCAAATTCGACAAAGCCCGGGCTAACAATTTGGCGTCGGCCTGAATGATCAGGCTGCTGTCGCCGTCCCAGCTCAGTTCGTGCTCGGTGTTGGCGCGAAATTTTTCCAGCAATTCGGCCACCACAGCACTGAGCTGCACCTGACTCAACTCCAGATCGGCGCGAAAATCCTGCTGCGCCAGGCGCAGGTAATCATACACATTGTCTTCAATTTCCTGCAGATTGCGCTGAACCTGGGCATATTGACCATCACTCATCCGGCTTTCCATGCCATGCAAAATAAAGCGCAACCGTGCCAGTGGGGTTTTGATGTCGTGGCAAACCGTATCCGCCATTTCACGCTGCAGCTGATTGAGATTGGTGATGGTCTGGTTCATCCGTGTCAGGGAGCGGGCCAGCGGTTGCAGGTAAGATTGTTTACTGAGGCGAAAATCCGGCAAGCGGCCCTGCCGTACTTCTTTCAGCGCACTAACGCGCAAAGTTTCCACATCTTTAAATACATTGCGGCTGAACCAAAACAGCGCCAACAGCAGCAACACCAGAAATACATGCACCAAATCAATCGTAAAATCAGCACCTTGCGGCAGATTGAGCTCACTTAAACACATCAGGTCGCCGTTGGCCATTTCGGCACACATCGAAGCATTGCCGTCGCCGTCGCGCAACACTTCAATGCTATAACTGACACCTGGCTGCGGTTGCCATAGATCTTTTGGGATCACCATATAAAGACTGCCGGCGCAATCGTTGTCGATACTGAGGCGGCAACTGAGCTGATGGTCAGCCTGACTGTGCTGATACACGTTGTGCAGCATAGTGCGGGCGGCTACGGTCATGTGGTCGCCCTGATAGACCCAGCTATACAGCTGGTTCAGGCTGAAAAATAACAGCAGCACCATCAGCACCACCGCCAGATAAAAACGCAGTAAGGTTGCACTCATCCGGCATCTCCGGCTGTGCTGACGCTGATGCTGTAGCCCTGGCCCCAGACATTTCGGATATTCCAGCGCGGGTCCACCGCCTGCAGTTTTTTGCGTAAGCGAGAGGCCCGGCCGTCGATAGTGCGATCGGCGCCATCATATTCACGATTGAGCTGTTCGCGAAACAGCCGTTCCCGGCACACTGCGAGCGGAAAATGCTCTAGCAATGTGATCAGTAACTGCAGTTCGGCGTTGGTCAGATTGAGCGGCGAACCGGCGAGGCTAACCTGACCGGACAGCCGGTCTATCCGCAGGTTGTCTTGTTGCAATACCGGATTGGCTAGCCCTTGTTGTTGCGGCAGTGGTAAAAACACGCGGATTTTTGCCAGCAGCAACCTCGGGTCTATTGGTTTGAGCAGATAATCCTGCGCGCCGAGCTCGAGGCCATGCAGCTGAGCTGTCACTGTGGTCTGCGCCGTCATAAACAAAATCGGGCCTTTAAACTGGCTGCGAATTTGCTGGACCAGCGCAAAACCGCTGCTGCCGGGCAACATCACATCACAAATCATCAGGTCAAAGCCTTGTGTGGCAAGCAGTTTTTTCGCTTTTAGCGTATTGCTGCACACCACGACGCTGTAGTCTTCACTTTGCAGATAATCCGCCACCAGCTTCGCCAGTTCCTGGTCATCTTCGACCAGCAGAATATGTTGCCGGCTCATTGGCTGCCCCAACGGCTGCGTTTTAGTAATTTGTCGCCGGCATTAAAATCGATGGTCAACACTTTGATGGTGCGCTCGGCCAGCATTTGCTTGCTGTCTGCCGTGCGTAGTTCAAACCGGCTGTCTTTGTTGAGCTGTAGCGCCAGTTCTTGTTGCAACCCGGCCGGACCGCACAGCAGCGGTTCCTTTTGCGGCGGTAAAAACAAACAGGCCGGGGCGTTTTGTTGCCAGCGCACTTTGAGGGTGATGGCGCAACTGTGGTGTTTTTGCTGCACGCAAATCAGCGGCGTCAGCACAAACTCAGCCGCGCTGGCAACGGCAGGCAATAGCAGGACAAACAACAACAGGTAGCGCATCCGCGTTTCCACCGGCAGCAAAACAGATCATGCTGTTAGTTGTACCGGTGAAAAGGCTGCGGTGCAAGTCTCAGGTCTGCCCCCGGCTTAGCCCAGAATGCCGCGTAGTGCCTGCTGGATTTGTGAGGTGCTGGCTTGTGGCGACAACCGCACCGTACGGTAACTGTCACCACGGAAAGTCCGGTCTACTTCGACCAGCAGTAATGTGTCGGCGCCGTCCGGAATAAAAGACAACTCGACTTCTTTCACGCCGGACAACCACTGGCGCGGCCGGAACTCAAATTCCTGATAACAGCCACTTTGGCTGCGTTTGCCAGGCACCTGCAGATAACCTTTTTCGACATCAACTTTTTGCAGCTGATACCCAAGCTCCAGCATCGCACTGATGCTGTTCAGCACCAGCGGCGAGGCGTCGATACGCAATAAGTCGTTGTCGGACGGATCCAGCGCCATGGTTATATCAGCTTCAGTGCACAGCCAGACTTTGCCAACGGTGTGATGTGGCAAATGCGTCACCGGAATTTCCGCGCTCAGGCGCAATTCAAACGGAATGCGGTGCTGGCTGCCAGGCTCGACCTGCATGGCGTCACTGAGTCGAAAACGTTGCAGACAGAAATTCTGGTAATGCTCGCCGTTGTCAGTGCTGACTTTAACCCGCGTCATCAGCGCCAGACTAAAGCCATTGATTTGTTGCGCGACCGCGCCGCCCTGGATCAGGATCTGACCTTTCAGGCTCCCGCCAGGCTCACATTGATTCGACTGCAGCTGTGTATCGATTTTGCAGGCCCCGATGCCTGCAGACGCCAGAAGTTGTTTCAGCATTTAAAATTCCCTTGGTAAAACATCGTTAAAATTCAGGTTATCTCAGATCTGAGGCCTGGCAAATCAATGATCAAGAGTGCAAAGCAACTGAATTGTTAACAGATTTTACTTTTATGTCAGATTACAGTACAAGACTGGAGGTTTAGTCATCGCCGCCTGAGGTATTCAGATGTTACCGTCGCAGATGTATGAAAGTTTGCCCTATCTTTATTTACTGGCAGGGGTCGCCTGTTTTGCCCTGTTACCGCATCCGCTGGGCGCCTGGGCGGGTGTATTGTTCATCAATTCGGGGGCTTTGGTATGGATCATGCGGGCAGAACGTCGCAGGCTGAACGCAAAATCCGGCGGAGATGGGCTGTTCCATATTCCTTTCTGGTTATATGAACTGCAACCTTTTTTATATTTCGGCAGCGGTACCTTTCTGTTTTTCCGCTTCGACAACGAATTTTTATACCCCTCAGCGTTTATTTTGTGCCTTTGTGGCCTGCTGATCTGGCGGCTGCGCTACCAAAACCGCTTTAAAGAGTAAGCCAGAACGCTGGTCCGGCCGTGCAAGTCTGCCAGTACAGGTCTAAGTCACCAGACTTGCGGCAACTCCAGCGTACTCCAGCCGGCACCCGCTTGTTTATGCACTTTAATCTGCACCGGAATGCGTTCTTTCAACGCTTCGACATGGCTGATGATGCCGATCATCTTACCGCCGGACTGCAGCTGATCGAGCGCCGCTAAAGCGCTTTCCAGTGTGTCCGGGTCCAAAGTGCCAAAACCTTCATCTAGAAATAGCGACTCGAGCCGGGTTTTATGGCTGACCAGCTCCGACAAAGCCAACGCCAGCGCCAGACTGACCAGAAAACTCTCACCACCGGATAAGGTTTTGGTGTCACGTGCGCTGTCGGCCTGCCAGCTGTCCAGCACCTGCAGTTCCAGCTCGCTGTCGGCTTTACGCGCCAGCTGATAGCGGCTGTGCAGCTGCTGCAACTGCCGGTTGGCGAGCTGCACCAGCTGTGCCAGCGTCAGCCCCTGGGCAAAACGGCGGTATTTGGCGCCGTCGGCCGAGCCAATCAGACTGTTCAGCTGTTGCCAGTCCTGATAAAGCGCCTGCTGCGCCTGAATTTGCTGATAGAGGCCAGCCTGTTGTTGCGCCAGTTCCTGCTGCTGTTTGAGTTGCTGATTCAGCTCGCCCAGTTGCTGTTGCTGCTGCTGTTGGCGCAGCTGTGCCTGTTCTATCCGGCTGGCCAGATCCGTGGCTTCGGCATCAACCGGCGGCTGTGCGCGTAATTGTTGCTCTTGCTGCTGCGCCTGCACCAGCAAGGCGTTGGCCTCAGTCCGCGCCTGCAGGATCTGTTGTTGTTGCAACTCTAATTCAGCTTTTTGCGCTTCGCTGAGCTGCGCCATTAAATAGGCCGTTTCACTGGCAAAACCAGCATGCTGCGCCTGTGTCAGCCAGTCCTGCTGCAGCGTGGCACTTTGTTGTTGCCATTTGCTGAACTGCTGCTGTTGTAATATGGCATTAGCCTGCAATCGTTCGATCTGCTGTGCCTGCTGCTGACAAAGTTGCAGGCTTTGTGGCTGCGGCCGTTCCGACAATGTCGCCAGTTCTGGCAACTGCAGCTGCTGTAGTTGCTGCCACTGCGTCAACAGCGAACCGGCTTGTTGCCCTTGCTGCTGAAGGTGCTGCAATTGCTGCTGCGTCTGTTGTTGTTGCAGTTGCAGCTGCTGAATGTGCTGCAGTTCCGCGCGACCAGCGTCGAGTGCCTGTATGCATACTGTCACCTCTGCAGTACAGCCCAGTGCTGTCGCCAATTGTTGTAGCACCTGGGTCACGCTCTGCTGTAACTGTCTGATCTGTATCTCTAACTGCTTTTGTTGCTGTTGCAACTGTTTGTAGCGCTGACGCTGCAGCTCCAGCGCGGCCTGACCATGTTGCAGCTGTTGCTGCGCCTGTTGTACATCTGTTTGCTTTACAAGCTGCTGCGCCTGCAGCTGTTGCGCCTGATCGGCTTGCTGTTGTAAGGCACTGATTTGCTGCTGTAATTCAGTTACTGCGTTGCTGAACTCAACGCCGGTTCCCTGCGCAAACCACTGTTGCTGCACTGCTGTCAGGCCGGTTAGCAAGCTGTTCAACTGCTGCTGGAACTGCTGTTGTTGCTGGGTCAGCGCTTGCTGCCGGGCACTGAAAGCCGCCCCATCATTACTGAGCTGCTCCAGTTGTTGCCGCAGCTGCAGCACCTGTTGTTGCTGCGCTGTTGGCTCCAGCTGCTGATAATGCGTCACCGCCGGATGGTCTGTGCTGCCACACAAAGGACAGGCTTCTCCGGCTTTTAATGCCGCGCGGTATTCACTGAGTTCTTTGATCAGCTGCTGTTGCGCCAGAATGGTTTCTTTATCCTGCAACACCGCCTGCAGCGCTTTGTATTGTTGACGTTTTTCCACCAGTTGTTGCTGCAACTCAGCCTGTTCGCTGCCCAGCACGAGTAATTGCTGTTGCAGTTGCCAGCCTTGCGCCGCCTGTAGCGCAGCTTTTTGCAATTGTTGCAGTTGAGGGTGTAACAACTGCAGTTGTTGCTGGATCTGAGCAGGCGCTAACCTCTGCAGCTGCACGGCCAGCTGCTTTGCCTGCTGCTGCGCCTCTGACAGCCGGGCTTCAGCCTGCGGTAGAGCAGTTTTCAACTGTTCGGCCTGAGCGACACAATCTTGTAGTTGTTGTTCCAGCGCGGGTTGCTGTTGTTGCAGCGTCTGTAATTCCTGCTGCTGACGCTGCACTGTATCGATGCCCGCTTGCTGCTGCGCCAGCTGTGTAGCCAGCACTGTCGCGTCCGGCGAAGCACTGAGCTGCATACTCAGTTGCTGCAGCGTGCTGTCCTGTTGCTGCAGCTGTTGTTGTAGCGTCTGAACTTGTTGCTGACTATCCGCCAGCCCCAAGGCCCGGCCAGCGGAAAACAACGGATACAGTTGCTGTAACTTACTTTGAGTAGCATGCAGTTCCTGCTCCGCCTGACCGCGTTGTTCGCGCGCCTGCAGCAGCTGTTGATACAAAGGTCGTAGCTGCAACACCTGCTGATGCAGCGCCAGTTTGGCAAGACCGACTTTGCCGGCTTCTGCCTGAGCCTCTGCAGCCTGAAGCTGCACACTGGCCTGTTGTTGCTGTGCCTGACTTTGCGCCAGTTGCAGCTGCCATTGCTGTGCCAGGCGTAGCTGCTCCAGCTCTTGTTGACTGTGTTGATGCTCCGTCAATAACTGTTGTTGCTGCTGTTCCAACAGCGCGAGCTGCTCAGCTGACAACAGGCTGATGCCCTGCAGCTGCGCCTGTAGCACCTCTTGTTGTTGTTTCAGCGTGCGGCATTGTTCAAACACCTGCATCGACAGCTGACCATAAATTTCGGTGCCGGTCAGCTCTTCTAACAGCTCCGCCCGTTCATTGGCGCTGGCATTTAAAAACGCAGCGAAATTGCCTTGCGACAACAACATCGAGCGGGTAAAGCGGGCAAAATCGAGACCGGTCAGTTGCTCAGTTAATTTAAGTTTTTCATTGGATTTATCGGTGAGGATCTCACCATCTGCCTTCGCCAGCTCAACTTTCGCCGCCTGCAAATTGCCATCGACCGCACCACGCGAGCGGCGCTGACTCCAGAAGGCGCGGTACTGCTGGTCGCGCACCGAAAATTCGACTTCGGCCAGACATTCGGCGGTGTGGCGACTCATCAGCTCATTGCTGGTCTGGCTTAATACTTTTAACCTTGGTGTCTGGTGATATAACGCCAGGCAAATCGCATCAAGCAAGGTACTTTTGCCGGCACCGGTTGGGCCTGTGATGGCAAATAAGTTACTTTGCGCAAAGGCCGGATCACGAAAATCGACTGTCCATTCGCCGCGTAAGGAATTGAGGTTTTGCAGCCGTACCGACAAAATCCGCATCAGGGTTGCTCCTCAGATTCAGCCTGCTGTAGCAAATCGAGCGCTTCCCGATGCAGCTGCTCCATGCGCTGCTGCATCTCATCGGACAATTCTTCCTGCGCCAGCCGGGCAGCGAATACATCCGCTGGCGTCAGTTCCTGCAGACTGAGACCACTGTCAGTGATGCCGGCGGCAGTGACTGGCCTTTCACGACGCAGCCGCAATAAATCAACCGGCAAAGGCGCCAGTAATTGTTCCAGCTGCAGTTGTACGTCGGATAACAAGGCACTGTCGCCGCAGAGCACCAGCTCCAGCCATAAACGCTGGCCGTCGGCTAAGTTCTGGAGTTCCGGCGTTAATAACGCCGGTAAGCTCGCCAGATCAGATTTGACCGAACACAGTGGCTGAAAACGCGGCAACGGCAAGGCCTCGACCTGCACGGTATTTGTATCGGTGCCGGCGTCGAGCGTGATCAACAGGCAATATTTCTGCTGCCGCGCTTCATCAAAACTGAGCGCCAAAGGCGAGCCGCTATAGCGGATAAATTCGCTGCCACCCACTTTTTGCGCCTGATGAATATGACCCAGCGCAATATAGGCAAAAGGCGGAAATGCACTGGCTGGCAAAGCGTCCAGCGTGCCGATGTAAATCTCCCGCACCGATTCCGTGCTGCTGGCACCAACTGTGGTTAAGTGGCCGCTGGCAATCACCGGCAAGGGCGCTCCGGGCGATAAAGCGTCGGCCTGCTGCAGCGCCGCCTGATAGAGTTCCTGATACACCTGACTGATTTGGTGCTGTAATTGCAGCTGTTTTTCGGCTGCTTCCACACCACTACTGCTACGAAAATCGGCCCGCTGCGACAAATCGCGTGGCCGTAAAAAAGGCACAGCAGCCAGCACCGCTGCCGGCTCACCGGCTTTGTTGTGTAAAGTCAGCAGATGGTTGGAAATCTCAGTGACATAACCCGGCACCACTGAGGTATTGAGGCAACGCAGCAATTCGGCGCTTTCGTTAAGCACAGCGACTGAGTCGTGATTGCCACCTAACAGCACCAGCTGTGCGCCAAGCGGCTGCATATCGACAATCAGCTGATGGTACAGCTCACGGGCATAACTCGGCGGCGTGGTGGTATCAAAAATATCGCCGGCTACCAGCATCACATCAATCTGCTGTGTTTTGATGGTGTCACACAACCAGCGGAAAAATGCCCGATGTTCCGCCTCGCGGCTTTTACCGATAAAAAACTGGCCTAAATGCCAGTCAGAAGTATGCAGGATGCGCAACATCAGCCGGAAATTCCCTGTCAGAAGCGGGGCAAAACCCCGATGATACCTGAAGGCTGCAGATCAGCGCAGCATCGGATAGGTCAGCAGACCAAAATGCAGCAGGTTGACGGCAAAATGGGTCAGCACTGCCACTTCAAGCCGGCCACTGCGCTGATAAGCCCAGCCATAACCAATACTGGCGACGGCGGCGACACCTGCATAAGCCCAGCCGCCCGCGAGGTGGGCCAGCCCAAATAACACACTGATCAGTGCTATCGCCAGCCAGCTGGCGTTTTGCGCAGTGTGCCCGCGCAGCGCCAGCCAATCCCGCAGCGTGCGCTGCAATACACCGCGAAACAACGCTTCTTCCGCCACACAAGTCAGCAGCACATTGCAGGCGATAAAACTCAACCAGAAATCCGGCCATTTCGGTGCCAGCTGCACCAGACCAAGACCAATCGCCAACCCCAGTGCCGCAAACACCGTCAATGGCAACACCGGCCAAAAACCGCGTCGGTAACACTGCCATAAATCACCTTGTTGCTGGTTGGGCCATAGTGCCAGCAGCAGGCACAAGCCGGCCCAGCCTTTATCGAAATTGGCGTAAAGCGTGTAAGGAATAGCGTCCGGCGTCAGTTGCTGCGCATCCACCAATAACGGATTCCGGATACCGGGCAGCCAATGCAGAGCAGTTGCCAGCGCCAGTAAGACCAGCAGCACCCAGCCGGAACCTGTTAACCAACGAGGCGCAGGGCCTGTTCTCAGCCAAAGCGCCAGCGCCAGTTGCAGTAACAGCAGCACTGCGGCGATCAGGCTGACCAGGTTGGCCTGCCAGGCCAACCCTAAAGCCAGCAAAGCAAAACCCACAGAGCAAACAGGCACAGTCGCAGATTGAAACCGCAGCTGAAATCCGGGCGTCAGCAGCGCTAGTGCCAGCGTGACAAATGCAAACAGCGTCATACATCCTCCATGAAAACGCTGCCAAGCATAACAAATTCAGCGCCTTAGCGACGCTGCTTTCCTAACAGGTCAGGCAAATACCGTCACAGTCTGGCGACTAATGGCGATTAAAGAACCATCAGGTGCCCAGCATTTGGCTTCGATATGATGATAACCGTCGGCGCCATGTTCGATATTCGCCAGATAACTCCACCAGTCACTGCCGCTGAAAGTCTGGGCCTGCGGCAATAATTCCAGCGTCCAGGTCAGGGAGCTGGCCGGTGCCGGGCCTGACATCAATCCCAGACTAACCGGCGGCCAGGCGTCGACCAGCGCCAGCAGTTCCGGCACGCCCACTTGTTCAGAAAATTCGCCGCGAAAGCGGATGGCACCACCCAGCGTACGGCTTTTGCCACCGCTGAATGGCGCGTTGCCTTGCTGAATTTGATAATCAAAATGGCGGGTGAATTCCGGCGCCATCTCACTGTCTGGCAAACAGATGCCTGGTGTAGTCCAGACGGGTGCTGTGACGGCACTGACACTGAGCTGCGACGGCCGCGACGCACCAAAACTGGCCAGCGCCACTAAGGCCACCTGACCGGCCTGCTCAATTTCCACCTGCGCCTGCAGCACTGATTTGCCCTGACGCAGAATGCGGCGACGCACCACAGCTTCGCCGCCGTTCAGTGGCGCAACAAATGACACCGATACCGAACGCAGCGGCATCCCGGCCGGAATAACGCTTTGCAGATGCGCCATCGCCAATGCCGCGGCCATGCCGCCAAACACAGCGCGGCCCTGACCCCAATGCGCCGGCACCTCAATCAGCCGTTCATCGGCCGCAGTGGCGGCGAATTGTTGCATCACATCCTGAAACTTCATGCTAAATTTCTCCACTTTTCGCCAACACGCAGCATTTTGTGCTGGCCATACCAGTTTAACCGGCCATTAGCCTGCCGAATTTCGTCCCGATAAGGAACCCGTCATGTCAAAAAAAGTCTATTGTCTTGCTGAGTTTAAGCCCAAACCGGGCAAAGCCGTCGAGTTATTCCGTGTGTTACAAAGTCTGGAACCCAATACATTACGCGAAGATGGCTGCCTGCAGTATCGGGTGACCCGACAGATCCAGTCTGACTTTGCGCCTGGTTCGGGCTTTCCGATTGTGTTTAATGAGATCTGGGCCGACATGGCAGCGTTTGAAGCGCATTGTCAGCGCGCGGAGATCCAACAGTTTTTCCAAACTTATTGCCTGGCAGAAGATGGTCTGGCAGCCGACTGGAACGTCTGTGTCTACAGCGACGAGCCGGAACAGTTTGATGCGCCGGTGTTATAAATCCGGCGCATCCGCCTGCTTAGCCGGCAAGCAGCGCCTGATCTAAAGCGCGGGCACGTTGCACCGCCGGCCGGGCGGCAAATCTTTCCAGATATGCGGCAATCTCCGGCGTGGCTTCGATTAAGCCAAAACGGGTCATCCAGCCGAGCGCCGTGCCCCACAGGCAATCCACCGCAGTGAATTGTTCACCCAAAAACCAGGGGCCTGCTTGCAACTGGCTACGCACCCATTGCTCGACCGCCGCCTGATTGCCATATGGGCTCATGCCGGGCTGACCGCTGTCGCGTTTCAACGCTTTGTCGATCATCGCCGGTTCAAAACTGCTGCCATAAAACGCCAGTGCACGCAGATAAGGGCCCCGCAGCGCATCACCGACCGCCGGGCTTAAACCCGCTGCCGGGTTCAGTTCGGCCAGAAACTGATAAATTGCCACTTGTTCTGTCACCACAGCACCATCAGCGATCAGCGTCGGCACTTTGCCAAGCGGATTGGCAGCCATTAACGCAGCGCTTTTTTCCGGCGCTTTAAAATCGACCAGCTCAAACTCGGCGGGAATAGCCAGCTCTTCCAGCAAAATCCTTACACCGGCAGAGCGACTTTGTGGGTTATGAAATAACTTCAGTTGAGGGTAGCGCATCAGTCACTCCTGTTGATTGGTCTAGCCAGCATGCCGTAACAATCTGCAGAATAACAGAGCGGGAAGGGTCAGGACGTGGCAATTTTCACCCGCTCACGACAGACACCGGCAAGCAACAGTTTCTGAATTCAACCAGACCCCGGCCAGTTGTTGCTTCCCCTGCAGCAAAGGCAGCAATAAATCACTGCTGCTGGCACACAAGGGGCCTTGCGCCAGCGGGCCTGCATAACGCAATTGTTGTTGCTGATACCACAACACCGCAGGTGTAGCAGGTAAGGCAGTGCCATACTGACGCCACTGCGCCGGCGTCAATTCTTGCAATACCAGTCCAGGGTTTTGTTGCTTCAGTTGTTGCAAATGGGCCCGTGCTGCGCGGGCACAACTACAATGTGGATCTATAACGGCAACCAGCAAATTGCCAGCAGGCATTGCCGCGCGTGGCTGCAGTTGTTGCAGCCGTCCTGTTGGATCAAACACGCCATAACGTTGTTGCTCAAACACCGCCAATACAGACAGTGAGATCAGTGCCCAACAGGCCAGCCCTAACCCAAGCAGCCATTGGCGTTTAATGTTTAACAACAAAACGCTCGGCTTTTTCACTGAGTTCACCAGTGATCGCTTCAACATGATGAGCAATATCAGTGACTTTAGCGCCCTGCACCTGTTGTTCGCTCGCTAAGGTGATGAGCTCTGCAGTGGAACGGGCGATTTCGGCGCTGGCCAGGCCTTGTTGCTCCAGCGTTCTGGACATTAGATCGGCAGACCCCAGCACTTGTTCCACCCGCTGCTGAATACCGCTCAGCACCTGATGACTTTCGCCGGCCGTGTTGACGGTCGCCTGCAATTCCTGCAGCGATTGTTCCACCGCGGACACCGATTCATTACTGCTTTGCACCAGCCGGGCGATCATCTGCTTAATTTCATCGGTAGATTTGTGGGTTTTCGACGCCAGATTACGCACTTCGTCAGCCACCACGGCAAAACCACGGCCTTGTTCACCGGCTCGCGCCGCTTCAATCGCAGCATTGAGCGCCAGCAAATTGGTTTGTTCAGCAATCGACTGGATCACATCCAGCACGCCTTTAATCTCCGAAGTGGAGCTGGCCATGCTGTTGACCTTGACTTTGGTTTGCTCCAACGTGCCAGACAAACTATTGATATTGTTGATGGTTTTATCAACCACCGATTTGCCGTCATTGGCGGCACCGGATGAATCCTGCGCCAGCACCAACACCTCGCGGGCCGATTCACCGAGTTCCTGAATCGACATCGACATTTGTTCAGTTGCAGTCGCAATCCGTTCCACTTCCTGCAGTTTATTGCTGATGCGATTGGATAAGGTACTACCCTCATACACCAGAGTTTCAGTTTCTTTAGTCAGCGTGGTGACGGCTGAATTAATAGTGGTCACGGTTTGTTGCAAGGTCTGTATCACTTTGCCAAAGTTACGTGTCAGGCGGGTTTCTGCTTCTGGTTTGCTGCTTTGTAACCAAATACGCCCATCATCATCGAGCATCTGTTCAGTGCTTTGTAGGAAGAATTCCGCCTGCTGCGCTTCTTTTAAGCTATTGCGGCAAATCAACACCAACACCACGGTTTCGGCCACGACATAAGCAGCATGCAACAGCACAATGTCAAAACTGAGTTCATTCGGCGGCAACACAAAGACCGCACTACCACCGGCTTGCAGCCACATAAACAACAAATGATGCACCGCAATAAAACCTGCGGCGACCAGCACCACCAGATAATCACGAAATGCGATCAGAATGGCGAGCAGCACAAAAATACCAAAGTGCATTTCCAGCATGCCCTGCGCTAAATGAATATGCAGCGCAGCAAATAACATATAACTGATGCCATAGGAGATGCGGGTAAGCGCCTGATCACCCAGCGATTGCAACAAAAACCAGGGCACCAGCGCCGCCGGCAGACCAATCAGCAAAGTTGGTAACCAGCTGGCAAAGACAAAACTAAACACCAGGCTCAGCACAAAAAGCCCGATGTTGACGTAATTAGCGATTTGGAAAGCTTCGGCACGGAAATGATATTGCATACAAACTCCGGATAACGCAGCCCCGCGCGACCACGGGGCTGTCAGTGAAGGACAAGCAATACTGTTATCCTAGCAGACCGGATCAAATCTGCGCTCTCCGGGAGGTGGAGGTCAGCTCAGTCCTCAATAAGCCACGCTGAAACGCTGACGACTGTGCTGCGGCTGCTCTGCTTCATTCAGCAGGGCAATAGCATAATCACCGGTCGAGATCCGGCTGCGGCCTTCGGCGTCGGTCAGCAGCAGGTCGCCACCGATGCGGAACTGACCCGTTGCAGGGCCCGGGAAAATCTCCGCTGCCGGCGATAAGTAGCTCCAGTTCAACGTAGTTTCTGCACGCAGCTGTTGCAGGGCGGCATAAGCGCTTTCTGCTGTTCCGCGATATGCCGCCGGGAAATCCGGACTGTCCAGTAACTTGCTGCCATCCGGCAACAACAATGAAGCCGCACCGCCGACCAGCAGAAAACGTTCCGCTGCACTTTGTTTCACCGCAGCCAGTATATTGGCAAAACCGCGTTGGTAATAACCGGCAACGTCGGCGTCGCTGTGGCCGCTGAACGCACTGATCACTAACTGTGGTTGCGCCAGAGCGGCTAATAACGCCGCGCTGTCCAGCACGTCCACGCTGATCACTTCCAGCTGCTGCGGATATTGTTGCTGCAACGCAGTCAGTTTGCCGGCATCCCGCACCAACGCGCGCACCTGATGACCGCGCTGCAACGCTTCTGTTGTTAACGCACTGCCGATAAAACCACTGGCACCAATAATGACGATTTGCATAGTTTTGCTCCGATAATAGTCTGAAAGGTCGGCTGGCATCCTGTCGATGCCGGCCGGGATGGACGTTATTATCGGCCTATGATTAACATCGAAAAATAGCCTAATTCACAATTCACTGTCATGATAATTAAAACAATTAAGTGGATTTGAACATGCTGGATTTAAACAGTCTGCAACTGGTGCAGGCATTGGCCTACAGCGGCAGTTTCACTGCGGCGGCAGAACGGCTCGGCTGTACCAAAACTAAAATCAGCCTGCAAATTAAAGCGCTGGAACAACAACTGGGTGTGGCATTGTTTCGCCGCACCACGCGCCAGGTCAGCCTGACCAGCGCTGGTGAGCAGTTAGTGGCACAGTGTCTGCCATTGTATGAACAGCTGCAGCTTGAACTGCAGCAGTTGCAACAGCAAGACAGTGTGCTGAGCGGCAAACTGGTGCTGACCGCGCCTGAGGACTATGCCAATCAGATTTTGCTGCCGGTGTTATTAGAATTCAGCCAGTCACATCCGCAACTCGACATCGAACTACACAGCAGTGACCAGGTGCGCGACTTAGTCCGAGAGGGGATTGACCTCGCTATTCGTGGCGGCTGGCTGCGCGATTCCAGTCTAAAAGCGCATAAACTCGGTGACTTTGGCCAGTGGCTGCTGGCGACACCACAATACCTGGCGCAGCATGCAGAGATCACAAAGCCGGCTGATTTAGCGGCGCATCCGCTGATCGCATTTAATCAGCTGCGTGCACCGCTGCACTGGAATTTCAGTCACGTCGGGCAACAAGTGGAAGTGCAATTTCGCAGTCGTTTTACCGTCAGCGCCACCGCCAGCATTCAGGCATTGCTGTTGCAACATGCCGGATTAGGGATTTTAACCGACTACACGGCACGGCCACTCATCGCCAGCGGCCAGCTGGTGCATGTCCTGCCACAGTGGCAACTGCCAGCCGGCGGCATCTATGCCGTATATCCACCCGGTTCACACCGGCCACTAAAAGTGCGGCGTTTTGTCGAGCTGTTACAACAGCGACTACAGCGCTGACAAATGGTTGCAAATTTGTTTATTTTTCCGCAAAGTGGTGGTGGCAACCCACAGATAAGGAAATGTCGTTATGCGTATCAAATTACTCAGCTGCGCCGCAGCGCTGTTATTCAGTCTGCAGGCACAAGCCGAACCAGCCACCCGCGCCACTATTGAAAAATTCCTGCAGGTCACTGAGGCCGCCAACATGATGGATCAGGCCTATCAGAATATGGACCAAATGACGGCCCAGATGCTGGCAAGCAGTGGCCTTGATGTCGAAAAAGATCCGCAAATTCAGAAAGATATGCAGGAAATGAATGCTCTGGTGCGTGCCGAGATGTCTTGGGACAAGCTGGAAGAACCGCTGATCGCCTTATATGGCAACGTGTTCAGTGAAGCCGAACTGCAGGACATTATTGAGTTTTATCAGTCGCCAGCCGGTCAGAAAATGCTGAAGCGCCAGCCAGAGCTCATTCAGGGCACTATGGTGATGATGCAGGAACAAATGCAAAACCTGATGCCAAAAATCAAAGCTCTGACTGAAAAGCAGCATGCTGCCCGCAAAGCCGCACAGCAAAAAAGTTCGCAGTGATCCCCGATAAAACGGCCGTGGTCATCCACGGCCGGCTATGCTTGTTTCATTGCTCCTTGTGCGCTGCCGGAGCCGGCAATGAAACTACTTTGCAGCGTTCTGCTGTTGTGTCTGAGCAGTTTTTTAGCTGCACGACCTGTCATTATTGAAACCAGTCTGTGGCCGGGCTTTACCAACGCCGACGGCTCCGGGGCTTATTTTGCGTTAGCCCGTTTGGTGCTGCCGCAAGACCAATATCCGCTGGTGATTAAACCCAACGATTTGGGTCGCGCCTGGCTCGCGGTAAAACGTGGTCAGGCAGATTTAACCTTTGGTCTGACTCATGCTGATATCCACAGCTTTGGGCTGGAATCCTCTACTTTAGCTTATGATACCGATACGATAATCGCGGTCTATCGGCCAGACCGGCTGGCACGTACAGACTTAACTTTGGCGCGACTGCCAACCCTACAACTTGGCTGGGAGAAAGCTTATAACTATGCGGCGGCGCTGGGGTTCGAGGCACAGGGCTTTGAAGTGCAAAATCCGGCCCACGCCATTCAGCTCCTGCAAGCCGGCCGTATTGAAGTCTATCTGGCCGAATCCGGCGATTTAACAGCAGTCGAGAAACAACTTAGAGACGCCGGCTTACATCAACATTGGCTGGCAGAAGTACCGGTTTACGTCGGCTTTAGCCCGACCGAACAAGGACGCCAATTAAAAACATACTGGGATCAAAGAGTTAGGCTGTTATGGCAAAATGGTCAGATGCAGGCGTTTTATCAGCGTTATCCGGCTTTGCAACGGCCGGATCCGGTGTTTTAATTCGGCCGGCACTCTTGAATCTGGCAGGTGCGGCGGGTATGTTCTGTTACAACACAATAACATTTGCAGGGCAGCGTGATGTATCAACTCTTTATCGCCGACAAAAACTATTCATCCTGGAGCCTGCGGCCCTGGTTACTGCTGACAGAGCTTGGCATCCCTTTTAACGAGCAACATAGCCGTTTTGACGGGCCTGATAACCGGCAGAAATTCCGCAACTTCGCGCCAAACGGCAAAGTGCCTTGTTTGCACCATGACGGCGAAGTGATTTGGGAGTCGCTGGCGATTGTCGAATATCTGGCTGAGCGGCATGCCGGCGTCTGGCCGACGGATGCCAAAGCCCGGGCTTTTGCCCGTTGTGCCGCCAGTGAAATGCATGCCGGTTTTACCACTTTACGTGGCACCTGCCCGATGAGTGTCGGCATTCGGGTACAACTGCATCAAATCAGCCCGGCATTGCAGGCCGATTTAGACCGACTCAGCGAGCTTTGGCAACAGGGATTACAACGTTTTGGCGGCCCTTTTCTGGCCGGTAGCGTTTTTACTGCTGTCGACGCCTTTTTTGCACCGGTAGCGTTTCGGGTGCAGAGTTACGGTTTGCCTTTACCAGCGGCAGCTCAGGCCTATATTGAGCAACTGCTGAGCCTGCAGGGTATGGTGGCCTGGCAACAAGCGGCATTGGCAGACCCTTATCGCGAAGCATCGCATGAAGCAGCACCACTCAACCATGGCGTTTTAACCGCAGATTTGCGGCACGCCAGCGTTTAACTGCGCTGTTGCTGCCAAATCAGGTAAAGCCCGCTTAACATGATCACGGCCGCCCCCAGCAACATGCTGGCGGTCGGCCAGACCTGCCACAGCACAATATCAAAACCTAAGCCCCAGACTAAAGCTGTGTATTCAAAAGGTGCGATCACTGAAGGCGGCGCCAGCCGGAACGCTTCAGTGATAAACACCTGACCAATAGCGCCGGTGATGCCAATCGCCAGAAAATACGGCCACAAAGCCCATTGCAGCGGTTGCCAGTCTGGCAGCGCCAGTAAACCGGCACCGATGCCAATCATCGTCATTAACCAGAACACCATGTTGCCGGCATAATCTGATTTCGCCAGCACCCGCACCGTGATGGCGGAAATGGCATAACAGAGTGCCGACAGCAATGCCATCAGCGCGCCGAGGCTTAACAAGCCATCTCCGGACGGCTTTAACATGTAAATCACTGCGGCTAGGCCCACCACAATGGCCAGCCATTGCCGGCTGTTGACATGATCTTTTAACCACCAGACCGACAACAGCGTAATAAGCAACGGCGCTGCGAAGAAAATACTGTAAGTGTCGGCCAGCGACAGCACGCTGACGGCATAAATAAACGACGCCAGCATCACAATGCCGAGCACCGCGCGCAGCAGATGCAGCGACCAGCGCGCCTGCAACAAATGTTGCAACCGGCCTGTCGTAGCCAGCCAGACCACGATAAAAGGCCAGGCACACGCAGCGCGGAAAAAGGTAATTTGCATGGCGCTGTAATGTTCGGTCAGCGTCTTCATCGCCGCATCCATACCGGAAAACATCAGCACCGCCAGCAACATCGCCAGAATGCCTTTGATTGGATGGTCCTGCGGTTGGGTGGTATGGGACAAGGGATGGCGCTCCGGCAAAAACCACGAGCTTACCATAGCCGCTGATTTACCGCAGTGACTCCAGGGCAGTCACAGCAGCTGCAGCGCTCAATCGCAGGAAATCAGCGACTGAGCGCGGAGCACAAGGCGACAGATGATTAAGGCCGGCGCCGCAGCAACAACAAACCGAGCAGTGTGAACCCGACCACACCGCCAGAACCACCGGAACTGCCGTTATTGACCGGCGTGGTGGTCGTCACTGTGCCTTTGACTTTAATGCCGAAGGTGACCGATGTGCCCAAGCCGCGGCTATCCATCACGCTGACACTGAACTGCAGATCGGCGTCGCGGTTTGGCGCGATAAAGCTGGCGCTGTCAGTCGATGCATTGCTGAGGCTCACTGTGTCGCCGCTGACTTGGGTCCAGCTGTAAGTCAGCGTATCACCGTCCGGATCTGTCGCTTGCGCTTTTAAGCTGACCTGAGCGCCGGCGTTTACTTCTGCCGGAAAACCAACCTGTACTTCAGGTTTACGGTTTTGTTCATTATCGCGAATTTTTATCAGCAAGCTGGCGCGCTCCGTCACCACAGTGCCGCTCAGTTGCAAGGTGAGTTGCTCCTCGCTCTCCAGCAAACTGTCATCGATTGGCGTCAAAGTGACGGTTTTATCTGCCGTATCGCCGTCAGCCCAACTCAATGTGCCGCTGCTTTGCTGAATATCGCTGCCGGTTTTAGCGCTATCATCTTTCAGTTGATAGCTCACGGTCAGCGCGCCGCTGCTGCCGGCAAAGCGGCCGATTTTGACGCTGACCGGGCCGCCGTTTTCTTCCAGCGTGACAGTACTGAGCTGAAAACCAGCGGCGCCCAGCTGGGCACCAGTACTGCCGATGGTCACCTGATGATAAGAAGGTGAGCCCAACGTCAGGCCGTTTTGCGGGTCAAACAGCCGGACAAAATAACTGGCATGTGCCGCCCACTGCGTATTACCGGCAATGCGGATCTCTTTGTCGGCGAAATCATCCGCCGCCCAATTCAGCCGGCCTTTGCCAAGCTGAGTATTTTGCCCGATACCAAAACCGTTCAGGGTTTCCCAGCCGACACTGACTGCACCGCTGCCAGAGGGCCGGCGCACTTTCAGCACGGCCGTTTCACCAGCCTTCAGGTTGCTGGCTGGCGTGACAAAACTGACCTGACCGGCTGTGCTTTGTTTAGTCTGATCCCGCAGCACAAACAGGCCACTGTTAATATCTGCCGAAATCACCAGGCCAGAAGGTAAATACGGATAAGTGCCCCAGACGCCATTAAAAGCCGCACTATCGCTGGATGGGAAAGAATCAAAAAAGCCGGCTTCAACCGGATTGGCCGGGTTGGTGATATCCAAAATGGTGGTGCCGCGCTGATAATTCGAAATGTAATACCGATTACCACGGGTATAACCGTTGTGGTCGATGGCGCCGGTCGGCCCGGTCCATTCTTTGACAATGACCGGCTGCTTCAGGTTATCAACATTCATCACCCGCACTGTGGTATTGAGGCCAAAATCACGTTCATCCAGTTCGTCGTGAATAAACACAAAACGTTTGTCTTCACTCCACCAGCCGGAATGGACATAACTCGCATTCGGGTAGGTTAAATCAGCGAGCGCGCCGGCGCCGGTCAGGGTGGTGATATCCCATAACCGCACCGACTGTTCGTTAAAATCCATCAGTACGGTACAGCTGTTGCGCTGGCAACCTTGTTGCGCCCTGTTGTCGTCAACCACCATCGACGCTGCGTCATGGGTATAGTCACTGCGTACGCCATTGCTGTGCAGATAATAAGGCGTCAGCGCTTCCGGATTTTTCAGGCCATAAGTGGTAAAAGCGCCGCCAACGGTTTTTTGCCCGACAATATGCAGCGTTGGTTCCAGGCCATCGAGCGCGGTGTTGGTGGTGTAGTCGACATGGCTGATATAGACGTTGTGTGCTGAAGTTACAGCTTTGTCAGCAGCGACCAGCCGTACCGAGCCTGGTAATTGGTTTAAATCGAGAATTTGAATATTGTCCGAGCCTTCCGAGCTGACGTAAGCATAAGCCCGCCAGCGCGCCAGACTGTCGTCGTAATATTGCAGCACTTTGATGTCGCGCCAGGACGTACGGCTGCCGGCAATAGCGCCCACTTCTTTTGGTGCGGCCGGGTCAGCCAGGCTAAACACTGCAGTGCCATTATTGAGACCAATAATGGCGTATTCAGTGCCGGTATTGAGGTCGGTATGGCCCCAGATATCGTTGGCTGCGCCAGGTTTGAGGCTGATATCCGCCAGCGCCACGTGGCTGACCAAATCAATGTTTTTACAAGGATAAATACCGGCCTTACCATCCACACAAGGCGTCGGGCCCTGGCTTTGCTGAAGCTGTTGCTGAGTTTGTTCCAGGGCGGCACTATCAGCAAAACGCTGCGAAAAACCGTCATTGACCACCACAAAACCCTGCAGTTGTAGCTGGCCGATGTATGCATCCGGCACCCCGGTCAGAATGGTGCTGTTGATGCCCGGCGCCTGATCGAGGAAATGGTCAAACTTGTTGTAACCGCCCAACACCGGCACTAATTTGCTGGTCAGATAAAATAAATCGTCGGCATTTTGTACTTTGTATTGTCCTTCAGCGACCAGCACCCGGTCGCCTTTACTGGCCTGCTGCACGGCATAACTGATGCTCTGGCAGGCGCGTACCGGGCTGTCACAGCGGCCTGCATCTTTACCGGTTGGCGCGACAAAACGGGCGCGGTCATGTTCAGCGTGGCTGAGTGCTGCAGCACTGAACAGCAGGCTGGTGAGCAGGGGGAGCTGTTTGAGCCTGAACAGGCAAAAAGCTGGGCGATGTGGCATGGTTCCGACTCCGGCACAGCAGGTAAAAACGTTGCGTTTTATCCGCTATTTGTTAAGGTGGCTCTGACCATCATATATAAATACGAAAATGCAAAACAGTAAACAAATTATTAATTTTTGCGCAATTTTTCTGCTGGTTGTGCTGGGCGGTTGCCAACCGCAGCACCCGGCACCGCTGCAACTACAACTGCAGTGGCAAGGCCAGCCGCTGCGCTGCGATTCGCCCATGACGCTGGCCGGCCAGACTTTTCAGCTCTCGCAATTACAGTTGTTTTTAAGCGATTTCCACCAGACCAAACCTATCGCTCTAACGCCCGGCCCGTACAGTAATGACCGGCTGGTGTTGCTGGGTATTGACTGCCAGAGCAATGACCTCGGCCAATGGCAGATCCCGCTGGCCACTGCCTTAACTCCAGGGCCACTCAACTTCACACTGGGAGTGCCGGCTGACCTGAACCATCAAAACCCATTGTTGGCCACGCCGCCATTGCAACAAACCGATATGCACTGGAGCTGGCAACACGGCTATAAATTCCTGCGGCTGGATTTAACCGGCCATGCCAACTGGTCGCTGCATCTGGGCTCGACCGGCTGCAAAGGCCCCAGTGTGATGCGGGCTCCCAGCACGCCATGTCAGCAGCCCAATCAGCTGCAAGTCCAATTGCAGTATAGCGGCCAGCAACAGCTGGTTTTGGATCTGGCGCCGCTGCTGCAGGATTTTGGGGCAAACGGGGAGAATTCCTGTATGTCTGACCCACAAACCCGCAGTTGCCAGCAGCTATTGCCGCGGCTTGGAGTTACGGCTTCAGCAGTGGAAGGCTTATGGCAATAACACTAGGACGGTTTGCGCTGACAAAAGCCGCTGTGGTGCTGGCGTTGACCGGGCTGCTGAGCTGCACGCCGGCCCCTCAGCCTTACCAGTGGCCGTTGCCAGAAGGTTTCCCCAAACCCGCAGTGCCGGCGGACAATCCGATGTCCGCTGCCAAAGCCGAATTGGGCCGCTATCTGTTTTACGACAAAGCGTTATCCGGGAATGGTCAGCAAAGCTGTGCCAGTTGCCATCAGCAGGCCAGCGCATTTGCCGAACCGAGCAGCGTTTCCACCGGCAGCACCGGCGAGAAACACCGGCGTAACGCCTTAGCGCTGGTAAATGTGGCTTATAACAAAACCCTGACCTGGGCCCATCCGGAGCTGCAACACATCGAGCAGCAGCTGCTCATTCCGATGTTTGGCGAGCAGCCGGTTGAACTTGGGATCAGCGGCCATGAAGCGCAAGTGCTGCAACAACTGCAGCGTGAACCTTATCCGGCGTTATTCGACGCTGCGTTTGGTGATGAAGAAGTGAGTTTTCAACTTGTGACGCAGGCCCTCGCCAGCTTTGTCCGCAGCCTGATTTCGCTACAATCGCCTTTTGACCGCTACGCCTATCAGGGCGACGACAACGCCTTAACGCCAGAGCAAATCAACGGTATGAACCTGTTTTTCTCTGAGCGGCTCGAGTGTCACCATTGCCATGGTGGCTTTAATTTCACCCAGTCGACCAGCCATGAAAAACAACCGCTGGACCGCCGGCCTTTTCATAACACCGGTTTGTATTTTACCGCCCGCCAGCAAGTGGAAGGGCTTGGGTACCCTGACAAAGACCGTGGCCTGGCAGAACTGACCATGCAACCCGGCGATGACGGTCGGTTTCGCGCGCCGACCTTGAGAAACATCGCGCTGACTGCGCCTTATATGCACGACGGCAGCGTGGCGACGCTGGAACAAGTGCTGGATTTGTATCAGCAAGGTGGCCGCAACAACACACAAGGGCCATGGCAGGGCGACGGCCGTTTGCATCCGGCCAAAAGTAACTTCGTTAAAGGCTTTGATTTAACGCCAGAAGAACGCGCCGCCGTGCTGGCCTTTTTGCACAGCCTGACCGATGCACATTTTGTCACTAACCCGGCCTATGCCGACCCTTGGCCGGCGCTACAAGCGGCAGGCGTCAGGTCCCAACCCTGACGCCTGCTAGACCCTGCCAGTACTTACATTTCTTCTAACTGTTTGCCACGCGTTTCACCGACATAACGCAGCACAAACCACAGGCTAACCATGGCTGAGAAGGCATAGAAGCCATAAGCCCCGGCGAGACCAACCGACCCCAGTAAAATGGGAAAGGTCATGGTAATAGCAAAGTTCGCCAGCCACTGTGCACTGGCTGCCACCGCCAATGCGGCGCCACGGATGCGGTTGTTAAACATCTCACCAAGTAACACCCAGACCACCGGCCCCCAGCTGATACCAAAAAACACCACAAATAAATTGGCAGTCACCAGGGCGACCAAACCTGTCTGGTCCGTCAGTTGCAGTTTGCCGGCGTCGTCCAAACCAGCGGTACCAAACAAAATCGCCAGCACAGTCAGGCTGATAAACATGCCCAGACTGCCGACAAGCAGCAGGGGTCTGCGGCCAATTTTATCTATCAGTGCGATGGCAATAAAAGTCGACACAATGTTCGTAGTGCCCGCCAACACATTGATAAATAACGACTGCGACTCGTCAAAACCGGCAGCCTGCCATAATTCCGCGCCGTAATAAAACACCACGTTAATCCCAACAAACTGCTGAAATACCGACAATGCAATACCAATCCAGATCACCGGCTGCAGTTTGCGGCTGCCAGCGATCAGGAAATCCGCCAGACCCGGTTTGGTTTCACCGGCCAAAGATTGCTGCACCAACGCAATTTGTTCTGCTTCGCTACCCGGACAGATCCGGCTGAATACTTGTTGCGCCTGCACCAGCTGACCTTGTGCCACCAGATACCGCGGCGATTCCGGAATAAAAAACACGCCAAGTAAAAACAACAACGACGGCAACAATTCCATCCAGAACATCCAGCGCCAGGCCGGCAAACCGAGCCAGAACAGCGCTTCGGCACTACCGGCACTGGCGGCAATCAGATAATTACTGACAAAAGCGGCAAACAAGCCCAGTACAATTGCTAATTGCTGCAAAGTCGCCAGTCGGCCGCGGTAAGCCGGCGGCGCCACTTCAGAGATATAGGCCGGCGCCAATACGGAGGCCGCGCCAATACCCAGACCGCCTAATAGACGGTACCAGATAAATGCAGTCGCAGAGTCAGCATCACCCGAGCCCCAGGCGCTGATGGCAAACACCAGTGCGGTGATTAACATCACGGGTTTGCGACCCAAGCGATCGGCAGCCGGCCCTGCCAGTAAAGCGCCGAGCGCGCAGCCCAGTAACACCGACGCCACGTTAAAACCAGTGGCAACGGCATCTGACTGAAACGCCTTACTAAGCGCAGTGACTGTGCCGTTGATCACGCCAGAGTCAAAACCAAACAGGAAACCGCCAATCGCGGCGACTGCTGAGATAAAAGTGATATACAACAGCGTGCCGCCGGAGCTGGCAGCATAAACAACATGCGGGCGCGACTGCGCGCCAGTGACGGACTGCGTCATCGGATATTTTCCTCGTATTGGAACCTGGCTACTGAATATCAATGGCCGGACCGCTTGATACCGGTCCGGCCCTGACGGTTAACCCGCGTATTTCAGCAGAATTTTGTCGCCACTCAGGCGTTCATGACTGATATTAAAATTGCTGCGGAAGATCTCCAGCAAGCCGTCGACATCTCCGGTTTTGAACATACCGGCGACATGGATTTTTTTCAGTTTCGCATCATCGGCCAGTTCAAACTGAATATCGGTGTAACGACTGATCTCAGCCAGCGCATCCTGTAAATTTTCGCCACGGAAAATCAGGTTACCGGAGCGCCAAGACAGGCTTGCAGCAAGTTCCACCGCATCGATTTTCTGCACCTGTTCGCGAGTTTTGCCACGAGGGTCCAGATCAACCCGTTCGCCTTTGGAGATCGCCAACGACGATTGCGGTAGACGCTTGGCCAGCGTCTGTGCTGTCGGCAGCTCTTTATCACTATTGCTGCCGACCAGCACTTTGCCGTCGGTGACAATCAGTTCGACATGGTCCTGGCGCAGATCGACGTTAAAAGCCGTACCCACCGCCTGAATGATTTTGCCACCGGCAATCACGCTGAGCGGCCTGGAGGTATCATGTGCCACGTCGATATTGATCTCTCCGCGCTGCAGCTCAATCACGCGGGCGCCAGCGGTATAACGCACCACCACAAAGCTATTAGTATTCAGCACCAGTTTGCTTTTATCCGGCAGCTCGATGGTATTGTTTTCACCGATACGGGTTTGATAAGTCGCTTGCATCGCCACTACCGCAGAAGCTGGCGTCGTATTCAGCGGGCTCAGGTCACCACGATAGAACAGCGCGCCAAGTAGCAGCAGGGCCGCTGCAGACGCGGCCATTGCCAAACCACTCAGTGGCCGGCGCTGCTGACTGATCTTCGGCTCCACCGCCGGGAACAATGCCGACAACCGGCTGAGCGCGTCCATTTTGTCCCACAGTTTGGCGACTGCTAATAACTCTTGCTGATTCAGCGCTGACGCCGCCAGCCATTGCTGCAGCGCCAGTTTTTCTTCATCTTGCAGTTCCCGGTCCAGCCGGGCGATCCACTCACAGGCCTGCTCCAGACGCTGCGCTTCCAGCAATGATTGCCGGCGTTTCGACTGCAGATGGATCTGGTGAATATTACTCATAGGATCCTCCTCTTGATTGTCGCTTCGCGAGTTGCTGGCCCTGTCCGGTTTCACCACCTGTTGCTTTACGCATAAACAGCGTGCAACTTTTTAAGCCGGTGGCGATATGTTTTTCTACTGTGCTTTCGCTGATGCGCAAATTCGCCGCAATTTCACGCTGCGAATAACCATAAACCTTTTTCAATACAAATACTTTGCGGCATTGCAGTGGCAACTGCCGTACCGCTTCACAAAAATGGCCAAACTCGCTACCCGACAACACCTGGTCATACACTTCGTCCCGGCAGTTGTCAGATAATAGCTGGTCCAACAGTTCAGCGTCTTCTACATGGTCCACATGGCGCACATTGGCCTGTTTGTGATAATCCAGCGCCAGATTGCGCGCAACGGTAAACATAAAAGATTTCGGCGAGCTGATTTGCGTCTTATCTTCAATCTGGCAAATCCGCACATAAGTTTCCTGCACGATATCTTCGATTTCGTGCGGCGGCACTATCCTCGACACCGCGCGGTAAATGCCACGCCGCGATGCCAGATAGATTTTATAAAACAATGAATCGTTTGACATTTTTCCCCGTTTTTTTGCTTTTTTATTGGTAGTCAGGCCAAGACTTCACAGTTGTTGTTCTTTGCAACGAATCTGCGCTGTAAAGACAGACGAAACAGCCGGGGAAAATCCGCCAGTGCCAGCGTAAATATTTTTAAAATAATTGCAAAAAACTACTGATGGTCAGCCGGCCCTGCGCCGGATCTGCCGCTTGCGCCGTGATTTGCCTGATCTCCCCCGAATGCAACAAATTACCCGGGTAAATTACCGCCCGGTTAAAACGGGCATCGACCTGGGCAATTTGCTGAAACAGCGCCGTACTGCCTTGCATATACCCCGGCGCTTCATGCAGCCGGGCAGCCATCGCTTGTTGTTTTAACACCGGGCCATAACTTTGCAGACGCTGCGCGCTGATCCGTTCAAAACCGGTATAACGATGGCGATAAAATGCCGTACCACCCTGCCGGGCATCACACAAATAATGCACCATCGCCAGTTGCAGCGGCTCCACCGTATCAAAATGCGGCAGCATCTGAATAGGTTTTAGCTGCTCCGGTGGCGTACAGGCCAGCGAAAACGCCGAACTGAGCACCCGGACTTGCTGCGCCTGTGGTGCGTACACTTGTTGTAGCAGGGGCAACAGGTTTTGCAGCGCGTCCTGATATGACTGTGGCGTCGGCGCCCGCACACCCGGATAAAAATTGGCCGGGTCGGCCTGATAAACGCCGTGCTGTGCTTGTTGCCATAACCAATCCGACGCGGGAAACAGCTGATCAATCACCAATAACGGCGTCTGCTCGGTGCCAATCAGCTGACATACCACCGCTGGTTTGGGCACTACAGGAGCTGCGCTCTGCATCGGTTTAGCCGACTAACTGCTGATTTTTACGCGCGATCAGGCCGTAGATTTGTGCGGCCGATCCGAGAATGGCGTAGATCGCCGCCAAATGCCCCTGTTGATGCAGGTGCACCACCTGCTCTGGCGCCAGGGCCGCCAGCTTGTCGGCATCGATGGTGTAGAGGCCGTTTAGTCGGGTGGTACTTTGATCGGCAAAAGTGATGTCGAGTGACATCGGCTGCAACAGCTGGCATTGCAGCAGCGCTTCAATCAGCGCATCGCGTTGCTGTTCGCCCTGCAGCAGCTGCACCAGCCGCTGTTTGGCCTGCCGGTAGAAGTCCGTTTCGCTGCCATCGGCTAAAAACAGCGGCTCAGCGCCGGCCGGTACTGGCTGGGTTTGACCGGTGGCCGGACTATCCAAATCAATACAGACCACATAATCGTTGGCTTCCGGCGCTGCTTTGCCGACAAAAAATGGCTGGCGCTGGATTTGTAGTGGCAGATACATCCCCTGCCATTGGCCCTGCTGCACCATTAAGTTTTCATTTGGCGCAAACCCCGTCAGCGCTGCAAGTACGAACTGGCCGGTCTGGCCATTTTTCGCCAGCACCAACGGCAGCTGTGTCGCCACATGGGTCAGCTCGGCTGGCACTACCGGAATAAGGTTTTGCCCGGCGGCATGGGTTTCAATCTGCTCCGGCACCACATACAAATGCTGATGCCGGGCCGGTTCTACTGCAACTAAATGAGCCATGATTTGCCTTCCTGCTGCTCAGATGGTCTGAAAACCATACTGACGAATTTTGTTGATAAGCTCGCGGTGCGTCGGCAGTGACGTCAGCGCCTGATCGATCATTTTGCGGTTTTGCTGCAACTGAGCCTTGGCGAAATCCCAATTATTCAGCTGATGCTGCAACCTGGTGGTGTCGCTGCGAAAACCCATGCCGTACAGCACATACTGATAGCTGGCCGCCGGGAACACCTCATTATTGCTGGTGAAATCCAAATCGCCCGGTGCACGGTGCGCCCACAGCTGCATCAGGTCCTGCAGGCTTTGCGGAATCGTCGCCGGGTCGCGGTTGTCGCGCCAGAACGCGCTGTCATCGCGTTGGCTCAGAATGTAATGCAGCTTCAGAAAATCGATGATTTTGTCCCAGCGGTATAAAAAGGTTTGATTAAAACGCCGCGCGACTATATCCATCACGCCACGGGTGGCCGGCAATTGTTCGGCAATCATCTGCGCGGACATTTCCACCAGCACCAGCGCTGAGGCTTCCAAAGGTTCGAGGAAACCGGCTGACAAGCCCACCGCGACACAGTTGTTTTGCCAGAAGTGCTGGCGATGGCCACTGACAATCGGGATCTTGCGCACCGCAAGGTCAGCGATTTTCGGCCCGACATAGGCCGCTAAAGTGTCGCGCGCCTGTTGTTCCGTGCAATAGCGGCTGGCATAGACATAACCAACCCCACGGCGGTGTTGCAGGCCAATATCCCAAATCCAGCCACAATCCTGTGCGGTCGAAATGGTATGGGAGGCAATAGGCGCATCGGGGTTTTGATAAGGCACCTGTACCGCAAGCGCCGTATCGATAAACAACACGTCGTCGCAGCGCTTAAACGGCACCTGATAATGCTCACCGAGCAGCAGTGATTTAAAGCCGGTGCAATCGACAAACAAATCACCGGCGATCAGGCCATGGTTTTGCGTTTGCACAGCGGCAATATCGCCATTGGCAGCGCTTTGCACGGCAATGACGTCATCCTGAATATGTTCCACACCGAGTTTTTCGATGCAGTGGCGCTGCAAAAACAGGCCAAACTTGCCGGAATCCAGGTGATAGGCGTAATTGGCAACCGCCGCATATTCAGCGTGCCGGATGGTCTTCGGTGCCAGCCCCTGCTCACAAATGGCTTCCTGATAACATAAATCGTTGGAAAAGGAACTGAGCGGGCCGGCTAGATCGGCCGCGGTTTTGCCGTGTAGCCAATACGCCGCCATATCCGCTTTGCCAAAGCCCTGCGGCAGCACCAGCGGATGGTAATAAAAATCGTCGGTCGCGCCGTTGACCCAACGGGCAAACTTAGCGCCTTGTTTAAAAGTGGCGTCACATTCGCGGATAAATTCGGTTTCACTGATGCCAAGCGCCAGTAAAGTGCTGCGCATCGTTGGCCAGGTGCCTTCGCCAACGCCAATCGGCGGCACACCGGGGGATTCGATCAGCACGACGCGGAGCGCTCCGGCCTGACAGTTATGTTTAGCCGCAATGCGTCCGGCGGTCAGCCAACCGGCATTGCCACCACCGACAATCACCACGGTCTGAATAGGTTGCTCTGCAGTGTTATTGTTGTTGTGCTGAGATTGCATCGGGTACTTCCTGCTTTGCCTCGCAAAAATGGAGTCAGCCAACTAGGGCGTGTTGATGTTTGGTGTTTGTTTTTGCAGCAGTTTGGCAGCTTTTTATGCAAGGCAGTGCGAGAGCCGTGTAGTAATTCTACACAAACGAGCACTAACGCAGCAGAAAGAGCTGCCAAACGCTGCCCTGCGGGTTCGTTTGGCGGCGCTTTGGGCTTTGTCACTCGTTGCTCACATAGAATCACTATGCCACGCGCCTCGTTTCGCGCCCCAAACGCCACCAACTCGAACAAAACTCAACCACCAAACGTCAACACGCCCTAGCTGTTGATGACCAGAGCGCTGCCGGGAACTGCAAAAACTGTTAGGAACTTGCGGGTTCCACCGCCATCAGCTTGCCATCCTGTAATAACATCCGGCCTGTGGGTTTTTGGCTCACTTGTGTGGTTTTCAGCTCACCATCGTGCAGGTAACGCACTTCATAACCGATAGTTTTCTCCACAGTCTTTTGCACCGTTTTACAGACTTGCCGCTCCTCGTAGCTCACATCTTTACGCTGCATGTCTTCCTGTACTTGTTTACCGGCATAACCGCCGGCTGCAGCACCGGCGACAGTGGCCAGTTTTTTGCCGGAACCACCGCCGACCTGATTACCGAGCACGCCACCCACCACAGCACCAATCACAGTACCGGCAATTTCGTGCTGGTCCTCAACCGGGGCGGTTTTGGCGATTTTTTTCGTGGTGCATTGTTGTTGCGGTTCAGTGCTGGTTTCGGTTAAGGCTTTGCTGCCGACGATCTCAACCCATTGCGGCTGACTGTCTTTTTGGCTGTTGTAATTGGTGGCCACTGCACCTAAAGCGGTAATAGCGGCAGCGCCTAACATAGACCCAATCATCATCATCTTGCTCATAAAATTCTCCGAAAAAGTCCGACTGACTTGACCGCAGACTAACTGGCTGAAACTGGATGGAAGCTGAATAAAACAAGAAGCCGCTAATTTAGCGGCTTCGTTGATGAGAGCTGAGGGCGCGACTTAGAAATGCGGTTCGATACGATCTTTTGGCGCTGTATTTGCCTCCGGCTGATCTGCCGTAAATGTGGCATCAGTCGTTTTGACCGAAACATCCGCTGTCTCTGCAGGTGCAGCGGGTTGCGTCGGTGCATTGCTGCTTGTACTGACAGTCAGTTGGCGCTTGCGCCAGAACAGCATTGCTGCTGCGGCAAGGCACAAGAGGTACAGCGGCCAGTCGCCCACCACGCTATACAGCGTACGACCTTGCGTTAACGGCACATCCAGCGTTAAAACGCCATCCTGAAACTGCGGCAGCTGGCCCAGTACTTTGCCATCAGCGTCAATCGCCGCAGTCACGCCGTTGTTGGTGGCGCGCAGTAGCGGCCGGCCAAATTCCAGCGCGCGCATCCGGGCAATTTCCAGATGTTGCCAGGGGCCGTGTGAATCACCAAACCAGGCGTCGTTACTGACGGTCAGTAATAAGTTGGTGTCAGCGCTGAAATTGGCGCGGATTTGACGCGGAAAAGCGATTTCAAAGCATAAAGCCGCCAGCAGCTGATAACCCTTGGCCTGCAGATTAGGTTGTAACCATTCGCCGCGGGCGAAGGAGCTGTTGGGTAAGTCAAAAAATGGTGCAACATCACGCAGGAAGCGCTCGAATGGCACAAACTCACCAATCGGCAGCAGGTGATGTTTTTGATAGCGATTGCGGGTTTCATAATGATAAATCTGGCCTTTCACGCCGGTATCGCCAAGCACAATCATCCCATTGTAGGCATCGCCATTGCGTTTTACATCAAGAATACCGCTAATAACGGCCGCTTGATTTTCCGCTGCCAGCATGTCCAGATTAAACAAATACGCCTGTGCATCCGGTTCCAGCTGCGGGATAGCTGCTTCCGGCCAAATCACCAGACGATTGGCAAGCTGTGGCCGTGTCAGCTGCATATACTTTTTCATCGTCGGCAGTTCTTGCTCTGGTGCCCAGCGCAGCTCCTGCCGGATGTTCCCCTGCACCAGCGCGACACTGGCCTGCGCGCCCGTTGGCTGCCAGCCTTTTAATACGTTAAGCACTGGCGCCAGTGCCAGCGATAACACGACGACGGCGAGTTGAGCCTGCTCGCTGCGCTGCAGCAGGTTGTTTGGACTGTCAGGTGGATTCAAACGACTGCGTTTGCGTGACAGGCGGAAAAAAGCAGCAAAGCTGCCGGCTGCGAATACCAGGATAAAAGTTATACCGGTTTCGCCAATCAGTGGGGCGTAACTGCTGAGCCAGCCATCGGTCTGACTGTAGCCCACTGATAACCATGGAAAGCCGGTGAACAGCCAGGAACGCAGATTTTCGGCAAAGGTCCAGCACACAGCCAGCAGTAAAGGCCAGTAACTGGGTTGGCCTTTAGCAAGGCGTGCTGCCAGATAAGCGGCCAGCGCCGGAAACAGCGAAAGATAAGCGACCAGTAGCGCCATAATGCCGAGACTGGCAATCAGTGGCATCCCGCCGAAAGTGGCGATACTGACGTGTACCCAGCTGACGCCAAGACCAAACCAGCCAAGGCCATAACAAAACGCCAGCCAGGCGGCCTGCGCCGGACTTTGGCTTTGACGCAGTGCCACCGCCAGAATGGTCAGGGTCAACAACGGCAGCGTGTGCCAGTCATAAGGTGCAAAAGCAAAAGTATTGATTAGACCTGCGCCAATCAGCAGCAGGCTCGTGAGCCCGGTCCGGGCAGAGATTCTGAATAGCACTGAATTTATCCTGTGGCGCCGTTACTCGTCATGGGTAGTTTCGATTTTAGGTTTAATCACTTGTAGCTGCACCAGCCGGCGGCTATTGGCTTTATTGACTTTAAACGTCAGACCGCCGAGATTGATACTTTCGCCTTTCACCGGCATATGGCCAAAGGCGTGCAGTACAATACCACCAATGGTGCTGGCTTCTGCCTCATCAAAACCGGTGGCAAAAGCCTCGTTAAATTCATCCAGTGGTGTTAAGGCACTGACTAAATACACATGACTGCCGAGTTTGCGGATATCTGAGCCTTCCACTTCGTCATGTTCGTCGTCAATTTCACCGACGATTTGTTCGAGGATATCTTCGATGGTGATAAGACCCGACACGCCGCCATATTCGTCGACGACGATGGCCATGTGGTAACGCTGCTGGCGGAAGTCTTTGAGCAGGGCATCGACTCTTTTACTCTCCGGAATAATCACCGCCGGGCGCAGTAAATCGCGTAACTGCCATTCGGTCTGTGGTTTTAACGCGTATTGCAGGATGTCTTTGACAATCAGAATGCCTTCAATATGGTCTTTATCTTCATTGACCACCGGGTAACGGCTATGATTGTTTTCCAACAGGATTGGCAGATATTCTTCCAGCGGCTGGTCGATATCGATAGTGGCCATTTGTGAGCGCGGCACCATGATGTCGCGGGCGCGCATTTTGGAAATTGCCAACACACCCTGCAACATGCCTTTAGTATCGGTGTCGATCAGCTGCCTGGTGTTGGCCTCAGAAATAATGGCTTCTAAATCAGTCAGGTCTTGGGGTTCTGCAGTAAAAATCGCGGCAATGCGTTCTAGCCAGGATTTCGCGGCAGAACCGCGTCCCGAGTGTGGATTGTCGTCACTCATGACTTCAGATCAGCTCCATGTTCAGTCAATCAGATAAGGATTGGGAAAACCAAGGTCGTGCAGGATTTGGATCTCTTCGGCTTCCATTTCCTCGGCATCAGCTTCATTTATATGGTCAAAGCCCAGCAAATGCAAGCTGCCATGCACCACCATATGCGCCCAATGCGCCTGCAGCGTCTTACCTTGCTCTGCCGCTTCACGGGCTACCACCTGGGCACAAATCACCAAATCACCCAGCAGCGGCAGTTCAATGCCGGGTGGACACTGAAACGGAAAACTCAGCACGTTGGTCGGTTTGTCTTTTTCCCGATAATCAAAGTTCAATTGCTGACTTTCCGCTTCATCAACAATCCGGATAGTCACTTCCGCATCGGCCTGAAAAGGTGTTACTGCGGCGTCCAGCACCCGTTGCAGTTCGGCTTCGGTTGGTAAATCTGTTGCTGTACTGGCTTGCTGTAAATCCAGAATAATCGCCATTTATACCTCTTTGCTGCGCCGGCGCGCCGGTTTTTCTGCGGGCGCGGCAGGCGCTTCTTGATTGGCTGCTTCCTGCGCTGCTGCCAATGCCTGTTCAGCGGCACGCGCTGCGGCTTTGGCTTCTGCCACGGCTTTGTCGTGTGCTTCATAGGCCATGACAATTTTTTGCACGACCGGATGGCGTACCACATCTTTGGCAGTGAAATAGTTAAAACTAAGCGCATCGACCTGAGACAACACATCAATGGCGTGTTTCAGGCCCGAATACTGACCGCGCGGCAAATCCACCTGGGTCACATCACCGGTGATCACCGCTTTGGAATTAAAACCAATCCGGGTCAGGAACATTTTCATCTGTTCAACTGTGGTGTTTTGGCTTTCATCCAGAATGATAAAGGCATCGCTTAAGGTGCGGCCGCGCATAAAGGCCAGTGGCGCGATTTCGATGGTGCCACGCTCTAAATATTTTTCGACCTTTTCAAAACCGAGCATATCAAACAAAGCGTCGTATAAAGGACGCAGGTAAGGGTCGACTTTTTGCGTCAGGTCGCCTGGCAGGAAACCGAGTTTTTCACCGGCTTCGACGGCAGGGCGGGTCAGCACAATACGCCGGACCTGCTGTTTTTCCAGCGCATCGACGGCGCAGGCGACCGCCAGATAGGTTTTGCCGGTACCGGCGGGGCCAATACCAAAAGTTACATCATGGGTTAGCACATTGGCGACATAGCGGCTTTGATTGGCATTGCGGCCTTTAATCAACCCTTTTTTGGTTTTAATACTCACTTCCTGCGTGCCGGCATCGACGCTGACCAGTGAGTTTGGGTTTTCAATGCTGCTGAGCGCTAAGTGCACTTGCTCAGGTGTTAACGGCTGCAATTTACCGGCCGCAGTGACAGTATCCAGATAAAGGCTTTCCAATAACTGACGTACTAAAGGCAGCTGCTCGGTCAGGCCGAGTAAACGGAATTTGTCTTCGCGGTTTTGAATTTGTACGCGGAAACGGCGTTCAATCTGGTGCAGGTGGTCGTCAAAAGGCCCACACAGCAAGGCAAGGCGTTGATGATCGGCCGGGGATAAGTTGAATTCGAGGCTACTGATTGGGTTGTCCAAATGTCCTTCTCTCATCGTCAGATAAAACAAGTCCGGCAGAAAAACCGGACTTGCTGGGGAAAACTAAAGACTGCCGTATTTATGTCTTTGGATCAAGGCTGATAAGTCGCTACACCCAAGGCATTTGGCGCGCTATCCGGCTTTTGCTGGCGCGCCATAATTTGTTGCGGCGATATTTCACGGCGCAGGCCCATCTCGGCTTCAGTGCGAACCACGACGCCCTTCAATGAGTTGGTGAATACGTCTGTGATGCGCACGTCCACGAACTGGCCAATCATATCAGGCGTACCTTCGAAATTCACCACCCGGTTGTTTTCGGTACGGCCGGTCAGTTCCATCAAATCTTTTTTCGACGGGCCTTCAACCAGAATTCTTTGTTCAGTGCCGAGCATGCCACGGGCAATTTGCAGCGATTGCTGGTTGATGCGGTCCTGCAGGATATACAACCGTTGTTTTTTCTCTTCTTCCGGTACGTCATCCGGCAGGTCGGCTGCCGGCGTACCCGGACGGGCGCTGTAGATAAAACTGAAGCTCATATCAAAACCGATGCTGCTGATAAGCTCCATCGTTTGGGCAAAATCTTCAGCGGTTTCACCCGGGAAGCCGATGATAAAGTCCGATGACATCGACAAATTCGGCCGGATCTTTTTCAGTTTGCGGATCTTGGCTTTGTATTCAAGCGCCGTATGATTGCGTTTCATCAGCGTCAGAATGCGGTCTGAACCGCTTTGCACCGGTAAATGCAGATGGTCAACCAGTTCCGGCACGTCACGGTATACTTCGATAATATCGTCAGTAAATTCAACCGGATGTGATGTGGTGTAACGGATACGGTCGATGCCGTCGATGGCGGCAACTAAGCGCAACAGCTCGGAGAAATGACAGATTTGACCATCGTGGGTCTCACCGCGATAAGCGTTGACGTTCTGCCCCAGCAGGTTGACTTCACGTACACCCTGTTCAGCCAGTTGGGCGATTTCCAGCAGCACGTCATCCAGTGGCCGGCTGACTTCTTCGCCGCGGGTGTAAGGCACCACGCAGAAAGTACAGTATTTGGAACAGCCTTCCATAATGGACACAAAAGCGGTCGGGCCTTCGGCTTTTGGCTCTGGCAGGCGGTCAAACTTTTCAATTTCAGGGAAAGATACGTCAACCACCGGTGAACGGTCGCCGCGCACTGCGTTGATCATTTCCGGCAGGCGGTGCAGTGTTTGCGGGCCAAACACGATGTCGACAAAAGGCGCGCGTTCGCGGATGGCAGCGCCTTCCTGTGAGGCGACACAACCGCCGACACCAATGATTAAATTCGGGTTTTTCTTTTTCAGCGGGCGCCAGCGACCCAGCTGGTGGAAGACTTTTTCCTGGGCTTTTTCGCGGATGGAGCAGGTGTTTAACAATATTACATCGGCGTCTTCGGCTTCTTCAGTCAGGGTATAGCCATGAGTGGCATCCAATAAGTCAGCCATTTTTGATGAATCGTATTCGTTCATCTGGCAGCCCCAGGTTTTGATGTGCAGCTTTTTACTCATGGTCAGAATTTGCCTGTAACAGTCGGACGGAAAAATGGCGCGTATTTTAACTGACACCCTGCTCAAGTACCAGTGTTGCGCAGCCAAATCCTGAACTGCCGGGGCCAAAATGGGCAAGTTTTGTAAATTTTGCTGTCAGTTCAATCGCTTCAGAATACTGGTCTACACTTGTTAAAAGTTGTAAGGCCAAAGTGGAGTGAGTCGATGAAAAAAATCCTGTTGGTGCCGTTGGCACTGTTTAGTCTGTCAGTGGCGGCAGAAATCGCAGTCGTGGTGCATCCTTCCAATGCTGCGGCATTAAACCCTGAAGCCATCGCGCAAATTTATCTCGGTCGTAGTAAAAGCTTCCCTGATGGTAAGGCTGCATTGCCCTTAGGCTTGCCGGAAGGCAGTAAAACGACAGAAATGTTCAATCAGAAAGTGCTGAATAAATCCGGTAGTCAAATCAAAGCTTATTGGTCGAAACTGGTGTTCACCGGCAAAGGCACCCCGCCAAAAGAAATCAGCAGCGACGCGGAAATGCTGGAGCTGGTCAGCCAGAATCCTAGCGTGATTGGGTATATCGATAAGGCCTCAGTCACGGATAAAGTTAAAGTGCTGGCGACTTTCTGAGGCGTACAGCGGGTTATCTTCTTTCCGGAGTAAACAACATGAATTGGCTAAATCCTATGCAGCGGTCTTTGCCGTTGTTGGTATGTGCATTGTTCGTTGCGAACGCCCAAGCCACAGAGTTTAACTGGAGTGGTTTTATGACTCTGGCTGCTGGCAAAACGATCAGCGGCTCAATTGAAGGCAAAAATGAAATTGGCATTGATTGCCCGTGCATGATTTCTGACTTTTCCCAGTCGGGAGTGATCGACAGCAGCTGGGACTTTGCGGCAGATTCAAAAGTCGGTTTGCAGGGGAATTTACAGATTTCTGATCAGCTTAGTCTGACCGCGCAGGTCGTGAGCCGGGGGGCTCGTGACTGGGACCTTAACTTAGAATGGGTCTATGCCGGCTGGCAGCTAGGAGACAACGACTTGTTGCAGGTGGGCCGTAAACGCTTACCGTTATTTTATTATTCAGAACAACAGGATGTCAGTTTCACCTACCCCTGGGTGCACCTGCCACCACAAACTTATGGCTGGGAAGCGGTGAATTACAACGGCATCAACTGGAATCACAGTTTTCAGGCTGGTGACTGGAGTGGCCTGATCAATACTTTTGCCGGCAGCGAAACGCGCAAAGATAATGATTACATGAAAATTTATAACGGTATCGACAGTGAAACCGACACAAAGTGGCGCAACATTTTCGGTGCCGAATTACTGATGAACCGCGACTGGTTTGAAGGGCGTCTGATGCTGATGAAATCTGATACCCAAAGTCGCCTGGTCAGTGACAATGAAGACTGGTCGGCACCAGCAGAACAAATGTTGTTTGGTGCATCTGGTTTAATTGATTATCAGGATTGGATTGTCAGTGCTGAGCTGTTTTTCTCAGATCGCACCGAATCATACGGTCGGGACTTAGCATATACCCTGACGGCTGGTAAACGCCTGGATGGTTGGACCTGGTATCTGACGCATGGCCTCTATCAGCAGAAAATCTATGCAGATAACCCACTGGAACTTACTGACGAAGCTGATCAGGAAAAACACCGGTTATCATCTCTTGTCGTGCGGTTTGATGTCAGCTCCTCGGCCGCGGTGAAAGTTCAGTTGGACCATTGGCAAGACAACAGTGGCGACTGGTTTAAACAGACTTATGGCGATGCAAATGCGATTAGTCTCAGTTATGACCGGGTGTTTTAATCACCGCACTCTGGCAGCGCTCAGAACAAGCGCTGCCGGCTGGTGACATAACCGGCGTAAAAGATAATCAGCACGCCGGCAAACCAGGCCATTGTTACCGGCTCCTGCCAGAACAAGTAACCAAATAGTCCGGCAAAGATCACACTACTATAGGTCCACATGCCGATGTCACTGGCAGGTGCCAGCGCATAAGCGCGGGTCATTGCCATCTGTCCGGCTGCAGCCAATACGCCCATACCGGCAAAAGCCCACCAGGCGATGGCCGGTAATGGATGCCAGTCAAATGGCACCGGAATAAACGAGATCATGGCAGTCAGCAACGAAAAATAAAAAACGATGCGGGCTGCGGGTTCGGTGTCGGACATATAGCGGATCGTAGTTTTGGTCACCGCGACCAACACCGCAGACAGTAATCCAATCGCCAGCATCAGCCAGTTGCCCGGGCTTTCGTTCAGCGGAATGGCAATAAATACGCCGACAAACCCCAGCGCAATAGCAAACAGCGTCAGTTTACTGGGGCGTTCATTGAGCCAGAACCGGGCAATAACCGGCACGACAAAAGGTGACAGCAACAGCACCAGCATGGCCTGCGCTAAAGGTAACTGGCTGATGACATAGAAAAAACAATACATCGAGATGATGCCGGTGCTGGCGCGGCTTAAGTGCAGATACCAGCGTTTGGTTTTGAGAATTTGCGCCCCCTGCAGGTAAATCCATGGCAGCATCACCAGCAAGGCAAAGAAATTGCGGAAAAACACTACCTGCACCTGACTGGCCGACTCGCTGGTCAGTTTGACCAAAGCGCCAATACCGGCAAAACAGGCTTCGGCCAGTAACAACAAGGCCGCAGCCAGATATAAACGGGAAACAGGCACCATCGACTCCGGTACAGGCGCTAGGGCTGTATAGTTTAATGCTGTTGCAGGCTTTGCAGCAATTGCGCTGCGGCCATCGGTTTGCCAAACAGGTAACCCTGGATCAGATGACAGCCGCGCTGACTGAAAAACGCCAGCTGTTGTTCGGTTTCAACACCCTCCGCGATGCAATACATGCCAAGACTGCTGGCCATACTGAGCATCGCGTCGATGATGGTTTCATCGTTGCGGTCGATGCCAATGTCTTTGACAAAACTCCGGTCGATTTTGATCCCGTCAATCGGCAGCTCTTTTAAGTACTTCAGTGAAGAGTAACCAGTGCCAAAATCATCCAGCGCCAGCTGCACGCCGAGTTCACTCAGTGCCAGCATAGTGGCAATGGCACTGTGATGGTCCTGCATCAGCGCACTTTCGGTCACTTCGAACCGCAGACAGCTCGGTGGCAACTGGTACTGTGCCAGCAAGGCTGAGGTCTCCAGCGCCAGATTTTGTTGCTCCAGATGACGCGGCGACAGGTTTACTGAAACGTAAAGCGGATAACCGGCCTGATGCCATTGCTGCAAATCAGCCAGCGCCCGCACCAACAGGGCTTGTGTCATAGGGACTATCAGCCGCAGATCTTCCGCCAGCGGGATAAAATCGTTCGGCGGTACCAGCCGGTCGGCATCCTGCCAGCGCATCAGCACTTCCACACCAACAATTTTTTGCTGCAGGCTGTCATAAATCGGCTGGTAATAGTTTAGGAATTCATTGTGTTGCCAGGCGCTTCTGAGCCGCGTTTCCCGAGCTAATTGCATCTGGGCTTTGTCATTCATTTCCTGAATAAAAAACTGGAAGTTGTTACGGCCTAAATCTTTGGCGTGATACATCGCCACATCGGCATGTTTGAGTAATTCGGTGGCATCAGCGGCGTCTTCCGGATACACCGCAATGCCGATGCTGGGCGAAACGCTGACGGAATGGCCGCCCAGCGACATGGGTTCGGCGATGGATTTCAGCATTTTACGTGCGACATGGCTGATATTGTCGTCATTTTTATAGCTTTCCAGCAAAACAACAAATTCGTCACCACCAAGGCGGGCGACAGTATCGGTCAGCCGTAAAATCGACGTCAGACGTTTGGCGACTTGTTTCAGCAGCATATCGCCGATATCGTGGCCGAGACTGTCGTTAATTTGTTTAAAGCGATCCAAATCGATAAAACACAGCGCGAGCGAACGTTTCTCACGTTTTGCTGTTTCAATGCCGTGCAGAATGCGGTCCATCAGTAAAGCGCGGTTAGGCAGACCGGTTAAAGCGTCATAATTGGCGAGGTAACGCAAATCATCTTCGGCCTGTTTTTGCGCCGTGATATCGGTAAATACCAAGACATAAAAATCGACGCCGTTTTCGTCGCCGACTGCGCTGATGTTGAGCAAAGTAGGGCGCTCAGTACCATCCGGGCTCAATACTATTTCTTCGCCCTGCCAGTGCTGGTTAGCTGTCATGCCGCTTAATAAACGCGTATAAAAACGCCGGCGCGACAAACTGATGCCGAGTTCATGCACACGTGGATTGGATAGATAGTCATCCATATTGCCAAACACGTCAGCAAACGACTGATTGGCGGCCAGCACCCGTTGTTCCGGGTCCAGCAACACCACCCAGTCCCGGGTTTGCTGGAAAGCTTCGCCAAACAAGCGGGCTTTTTCTTTGGTGGCGCGGGTTTCAGTGATATTGCTGTAGGTGCCGATGACACGCAGCGCCTTATCGCCCTGGGTTTCTGTCACTTTGCCAATATCGCGAAACCACAGCCAGCTGCCATCTTTATGCTGCATGCGGAAGGTGAAATCAAAGCTGCGCTCCGGCGCGGCAATAAAACGTTGCCAGGTTTGCTGATAACTGTCTCGATCATCCGGGTGGATCAATGCCAGATGTTGTTGCATCGACAGCGGATTCAGTTCTTCGCTATAGCCCAGCATGGCATGCACACGCTGTGCGTACATGCTGTTTTTCTGCACCAGATAATCCCAGACCCCGCTGTTCACCGCCTCCAGTGCCTGTTTTAAGCGTTGTTCGCTGGCGCGCACTTTATAGTGCGCCTGCGCCAACAAGCGTTTTTGTGCCAGCCGGTTGTGTTGCCAGATAAACAGCAAAATAAGGCCCAGCACGGCATAACTGACTAACGCAGTGGTCGAATACCAGGGGGCTGGTTCGATGCGAAGTGTTAAAGTGGCGGTTTGGCTTTCTTTGCCATTGTGCGGCGTCAGCGCTTTGACGTGAAAAGTGTATTGGCCGGGGTCAAGCTGCGGGAAAGTCACGCTGGCGTTATTTTGTTGCGGGAAACGGATCTCGCGATGGCCTTCCAGCCAGAATTTGTACTGAATTTTATCGCTGTCGCGAAAATTCAGTGCCGAGAAACTGACCTCAATGCCCAGACTGTCGTAGGCAAAGCGGAAAGACTGGCCGTCGAGATTGTCCAGTGTCGTGGAAGTGGCCTGATTCATCGCGCCGATGCCGGTAATAGCGATATTCGGTGCCTGTGCCGTCTCGGCCAGTTCGGCAGGATTAAACCAGGTCAGGCCTGAATTCGTGCCATAGGCCAGCACACCATTGGATAGCTTCAGACTGGCGGCATAACTGAAATCGCTGCCGGACAAACCGTCGCCTTTGTCAAAAGGTTCCAGCCGCAATGTGTCCGGATCCAACCGGGTCAGACCCTGTTGGCTGGCAAACCACAAGTGTCCGTCGCTGTCGGCCTCACAGGAGTAAATTGCATTATTTTGCAGGCCATTTTGTTTATGCAGATGATGTTTCAGTTGCAGGCTGGCGCCATCAAAACTCAGCAGTCCAAGACCGCGCACGGTAAACCAAAGGTTGCCATGGCCATCAACACACATTTTGTCTGCGGTGCGGGCGAGGCCGGGCTGATATGGCATCGCCTCATAGATTTTCCGCACCTGGCGTTTTTGTTGGTCGTACAGCCAGAGCCGGTCAGCTGCGCTGAAAAACATCCACTCTTTGTGCTGCGGATGTGGCCCTAGAAAGCGGCCTGCTCGGTGGGTCGGTTCGGCCTGGCGGAGTTCCGGCATCGCCTGCAGTGAGCCGTCTGCCGGCTGGTAGCGGTAATAATCTTCTGCGTTGTAAAACCAAAAGACGCCATCGTCATCGCGCCAGTGACCACGCGCGTTCAGTTGGATCAGCGATTGCTGCGTCTCGTCCTGCAACGGCAGTGGCAGGAATTGCTGAGTCTGGGTAGAAAACAGATGTAAGGCATTGCCGTTACGCAGCCAGAGTTTTTCCGCATGGTCCGGATAAATTCGCGCCACAACGGTTGAGAAGTTGGCCGGTAAAGTTGGGGGATAGGGAATATCGGTCAGGTTGCCTGAGTTGAGATCAAAGCGTTTTAAGCCGTTGAGAGTACTGAGCAGCAACTGATTGGCCGGACTTTCAGCCAGCGCCAGCACAGCTCTGGGGCTATAACCGGCCTGTAGTATCTGACCTGATGCAGCTGGCATTGGTAATTTCAGGTGTTGAAAGTGGGTGCTGCGCGGATGCCAGTAATACGCACCTTGCAGGCGGCTCGTCACCCAAAAGCCACCGTCCGGTGTCGCCGCCAGATCGGTAATGCTGTCCTGATCCACTTCGTATTGGCTATCAGTGAAGCGCCATAACAATCGCGGTTGCTGCTGGCCATGATCGAGCTGGAACAGACCTTTATTGGTGCCCAACAGCAAGCCTTGTGGGCGTGGCAGGATTTTACTGATCTGCAGCTCCTGCAGCATCGGGGTCATCGTCAGCTGTTGTGTCGCTGCGAGGCGCAGCTCGGCTTCGTTCAGCCGGTACAAGCCGGAACCGAGCGACAAATACAGTTGGTTGTCGATGATTTCAAGGGTTCTGACCAGATTGTCAAAGCGGCCTTGTCCGCTATTAGCCAGTTGTAGCGGCCAGTGCTGTTGAGTTTTCAGGTCGTAAATAAACAAGCCACGCGAGGTGCCAATCAGCAGCAACTGATTGAGTTTCTTTAAGATCCGCACCCGGGACATCAGGCTGTTGCCACCATCAAACTCAAAGATTTGCTTCAGTTGACGGCCTGGTAACTGCAACTGATAAACCGCTTTATTAATGGCCAGTAGCAATAAATCCGGTTGTTGCTCAATCACATCGTGTAGCAACGGAATGGTATCGCTTTCCAGTTGTTGCAGTGGGGTTAACAACTCGGCGGCGGCAGTGTTGCGGTCAAGCAGATACAGCCCTTGTTGCTGCGCTGCGATAAACAGCCGGCGCTGGCTGTCTTCCAACAGCGCCGATACATTGAGCTCAACCTGACTGTCATCGACCAGTGGCAACTGCCTGATCTGGTTGGCGTCAAAACGATTCAGGCCACGGTCAGTCGCCAGCCATAAAAAACCACTATGGTCGATCATGACTTTATTCACGACACCACTGCTGAGGCCCTGAGCGGTGGTCAATGGCTGTAATAACGGTGGTGGATTTTGCAGTTCGTTAGCAAAAACAGCCGGAAGCAACAACAGACTGCAGAGGCAACAACGCAGGAACTGGCTTAATTTGTGGCGAAACCCAGCGATATTTGTAGCCAATAGATTGCCCTGTTGTTGACCTGTGGCGGCGAACATAACGCAGAATCTGCTGAAAAGTCCAGCCTGTATCATCAGAGTGAATGTGGCCATTGATAGAGTAAAATCAAAGCAACACTACTGCAACACAACAACCATTGTGCCCGCAGAATTTGCTGTTCCATCACTTGCGCTAGCAACAAATCGGCCAGTGCCGGCGCCTGTTCGGGCCCAATCCGGTCGCGACGGATTTTCACGCCCTGATACATCATGGGCCCGGCCAGATTGCGCTGTAGCCCAGCACTCCAGGCCGATAAATACCAGCGCTCTGCCGCCGGCAAACCAGCCTGCTGACTGGCGCGAAAATACCGCACACTTGGCGCAAACCGGAACAATAGTGCAACCAGCGCCCCCTGTAACCAGCAAACCGGCCACAACATCAGTCGGCCAACCTTGCCGACTGCACTGCCAAACACACGCTGCTGACTGATTTTACCAGACCAGGCCTGCTGTAATTCAACCATTAACCGCCAGAGCAGCGCAGCTATTGCGCCGCCGACAAGAAACCAGAACAGGACCGCGGCAAAATGTCGCAGCTGACGCTGCGCCAACACTTCGATGCCGGCCTTGGCTAATCCGGTTGCAGAGAGCTGACCGCAATCACGTCGCAGCAGCGGTTGGAGCTGGTCTTTGGCCAGCTGCAGCTGCTGGCGTTGCAGACTGCCGGCCACAGTGGCGACCTGACTACTGAAATAACGGTGGTCTAAACAAAGGTACAGCAGCAAAGCGTCAAAACCGGCAGGCCATTCAGATAAGTGCCGGAAGGTCCAGGCCAGCGTCAGCAGCGGCAAAATCACAACCAGCAGCGCCAACATGCCGGCCAGGCGCTGCTGCGCCGGGCTGTCCGACGGCTTGTTCACTTTAGCGGCGACACGTTCTGCGAGCAGCCGCAATAAGGGCCAGGGCTGATATTGCAGCGGCAGCGCGGCGTAACGCGCCAGCAAAAGAGTCAGTAATAACAACAGGCCGGGTTCAAACACCGGCGTTTGCTGCAGGGCAGACCAATATTGCTGCATAGCGAATGGCACGAAATCAGGCCGTTTAAGCTAACTGCCGCAGCAGTTCCAGCACCATAGCACTGCTGTTTTTCGAGGCGATCTCCAGATAGGCTTCAAACGACGTCGGCGACTCTTTGCCGGCAATGTCACTTAAACTGCGGATCACCACAAAAGGTGTCTCGAGCTGATAACACACCTGCGCAATCGCCGCGCCTTCCATTTCCACCGCCAGCATTTGCGGGAAAGTGGCGCGGGTTTTGTTGATGCGCTCCGGATCACACATAAACACGTCACCAGTGGTGATAAGGCCGGTTTTGGTCTGGCAAAACCCGAGTGTTTGTATACTGCGCACCGCGGCGGCCACTAAAGCCGGATCTGCAGTGAAAGCGGCCGGCAGACGCGGCAGTTGGCCCGGTTCATAACCAAAAGCAGTCACGTCGACATCATGATGGCGTAATTCAGTCGACACGACGATGTCGCCGACATTGAGTTCAGGGTCAAAACCACCGGCCGAACCGGTGTTAATCACGGCCGATGGCTGAAATAACTGGATTAGTAGAGTAGTTGCGATAGCGGCAGTCACTTTGCCGATGCCGGACTGCACCAGCACCACATCGCGGCCCTGTAACTGGCCACGGTGAAATTCAAAACTGGCGACGCGGGTGGTTTCAATCTGATTCAGTTGCGCTTTGAGGATGGCAACTTCCTGTTCCATTGCGCCGATAATGCCGATTAATTGCATGAGGAAAATCCTGTGACAAAAAACGGCATTATACAAGCAGGCCGGACAATGTCCCAGCGCGATTTCGCGCCGGGTACTGTAGCTTAAATTTGTAGGACTTTAGCGGCGCGGTCTGTCAGTTTACCTTGCTGATAATCGGCAATGGCTTGCTCAATCTCTGCCACTGTGTTCATCACAAAAGGGCCGTATTGCACCACTGGTTCCTGCAGTGGTTTTCCGGCAAGCACAATCACCCGGGCCGGGCCTTCAGTACGAAGTTCCAGGCTGTCACCGTTGGTGAGTACACCGGCATGATGCAGCGGCACCCGGTGGGTGCCTAGCCAGACTTCACCTTCATAGGGATAAACCAGCGCGTTATGGCCGGCCGGTACGGCCAGTGCCAGCGTGGCTGCACTATGCAGCTGCAGGTCCAGATATAAAGGCTGCGTTGATACCGCACGGATTGGCCCTGTGGTGACTGGCAGCAGTGGCTCGCTTTCGGCCGGGCTTTGTAAGGTACCGGCGATGACTTTGATTTGGCCTTGTGGAATAACCACAGCCGGAATTTGTGCCGGGTCTAAATCCAGATAAGCCGGTTCCTGCATTTTTTCCGCCGCCGGCAGGTTCAGCCACAGCTGAAAACCACGCATCAGACCAGATTCCTGTTGTGGCATTTCGGAGTGAATTATGCCGCGACCGGCCGTCATCCATTGCACGCCGCCGCTTTTCAGGTGGCCCTGATTGCCCAGGTGATCCTGATGCAGCATATGGCCGTCCAGCATGTATGTGACTGTTTCAAAGCCACGATGCGGATGCGGTGGGAAGCCGGCAATATAGTCGGCGGCTTCATCGGAGCCAAAACAATCCAGCATCAGAAAAGGGTCAAGCCGCCACTGTGGCTGCAGGCCAATACTGCGGCGGATTTTAACGCCTGCACCGTCAGAGACTTGTTTGGCAGGCCAGAGTTGGGCGAGAGTACGTAGTTTCATCAGCGGGCTCCAGAATTTAAGGTGTACACGCTTAGTAAACCTTAAATCTTATCGAATTAATATTGCAATGAATCCCGCTATTTATTCTAAATATTCGAATGAATGACATTGGCGATGCGTTGTTCATGTTGTAACAACCAAACTTTGCGGTCAAGGCCACCGGCGTAACCGGTCAGTTTGCCGTCGGCACCAATGACGCGATGACAAGGCACGATAATGGCGATGGGATTACGGCCATTGGCGGCACCAACGGCACGCATCGCATTTTTATTGCCAAGCCGCAGTGCCAGTTCGCCATAACTTTGGGTTTGGCCATAGGGAATCCGGCACAGTTGCTGCCAGACTTGCTGTTGAAAAGCAGTGCCGCTGGCCGCCAGTGGCAGGTCAAAACTCTTTCGCACTCCGGCGAAATACGCTGCCAGCTGCGCTGCGGCTTGTTGCAGCAGCAATGCAATTTCTCCTTCTGCCTGCACCGAGAGCAGTTGGAAATCATCGCTTTGTGTCGCTGTCGAATTGACATCCTGATGCCTGGCTCCGGCCAGACTGCGATCTTTTTGCACGTCAGGGAAATGCACGGCCGAAATTCCTGCAGCATTGGCATAAATTTCCAGCGCGCCGAGCGGGGACAAACAATAGGCAACTTGCGGGGACTGCTTCACTTTATTCTCCTTGGACGGTTGTGCTGGTTGGTGAGTCGGCCAGACCAAACCAAAGTTGTAAGGTGGCATAACTGCGCCACGGTGACAGGGTTTGTGCATCAAAACCGGCATGTTGACGCGCCAGTGCTTTTTGAATGCCCAAATCACCGCCAAGCCAGACATCGGTTTCTGATAAACCGCGCATGCAGGCATATGCCACAGTCCAGGGGCCAATGCCTTTGATTGGCAGCCACTGCGATGGATGTTGTTCTGGCGCTGCCCACATGGTATCGGCCAGTGCCAGAATGGTCTGGCGCCGGGCGCCCGGCACTTTCAGCATCAATAACTCATCGGCGCCAACTTGTGCCGGCGTGGGAAATTGCCGCCAGGTTAGTTCTGGTGTATCAGCCGTAACCGCTGACGGCTTGGTTTGTTCGTTGCCCAATACCAGCAGCCGGTTCAACTGGGCCCGGGCGCCGGCAATACTGACTTGCTGGCCGAGAATAGCGCGGATGCCGGCTTCCCAGGCCGACCAGACACCAGGAATGCGCAGGCCGGTTTTTACACTGGCGCCAAGCTGGCTTTGCAGATGTTGTTCAATGACCTGTAAATCGGCGTCCAAATCCAGCAACCGGCGGATTTGTTTTACCACCGGTAGCAGGGTTTCATGGTCCGGCCAATGTAATGTCAGCTTCAGGGCGTTTTTGCCGGCGATAGGGGCGACGTTAAACCAGCCATGTTGCTGGCCATGACCCGGTGGCCAGTCAATAAGCCGGCCATAATGCTCGCCATGCAGCCACTCCAGGCCGGTTAATGTGCGTTGTTGCCAGAATTCCAGCAATAAATGCCAGGCCAGCGGCGGGCGATAACTCAGTTCCAGTTCAATGACCGCAGAATGCTGCGCCATACGTTGTCCCCGTATTTGTGTTGGTGTCAGTTGTAGTTGTTGTTTAAAGGCATCGTGGAAGCGGCGCAGGCTGTGAAAACCCGCCATCGCCGCGATATCTGTGACCGGCATTTTAGTTTGGTGCAGCAGCTGTTTGGCGAACAGGATTTGCTGATACAGCGCATATTGTTTGGGGGAGACGCCCAGATGTTGGGCAAACAGTTTCCGCAGGTACCGCTCGCTGATGCCAAGGCGTGCGCATAAGGATGTTTGGTCGCCGTCCTGCAAGGCGCCCTGATCAATCAGCTTCATCGCACGGCGCAAGCTGGTCTGATTGCCTTGCCAGGCGGGTGAGCCGGGCGCACTGTCTGGCCGGCAACGTAGGCAAGGCCGGAAGCCGGCGGCCGCTGCCGAAGCGGCGGAAGCAAAATATTGTACCTGATGTTCAGCCGGCGAACGCGCCGGACAGATGGGCCGGCAATAAATGCCAGTGCTGTTGACCGCAATGTAAAACAGCCCGTCAAAGCGCGCGTCACGGCTTAAACGCGCCTGCCGGCAAATTTCTGCGGCAGGGATAACTTCGGTGGACACAGGCAGTGCTCCGGCAAATTCAGCTGAGCACAGTGTAACGCGAAGTCCTGTGCCGGATCAGCCGGATCCGGCACTCACTGTCAGATATTCAAATCAACCTGCTGCAGCAGACCAACCTTGCCTTGTTCGGATAAAAAGATGCCGCTACGCGCAATACGGGCCAGCAGCGCCTCGCCATCATATAAGCCAAATGAAGTAGCCACAGATTGCGCTGAAAGTGCACCGATACCGGCAGTGGACAGGCTGGTTGGTGTTTCACCCGGCCGCCACAAGCGCAGTTGTTGCCACGCGCTGTCGCTGCTGTCGACAAAGCCGTCTTTGTCTTCATCCAAAGCAGCGAGTTCAGTAAATCCCTGGCCGGAGCTTGGCCCAAATAATTCTTTGCCTTGGCTGATCTGGCCGTCCTGATTCCGGTCATAACTCAGGTAATATTGGCCATTTGCTAACGTTGGTAACCCAGCACTTCCGCCGTTACTGAAGAAATCAAAAGCCTGACTGGCACCGGTCCACTGAAAGCTCTGCCCTGTGGTGCTTACAATTAATGGGTCTTGCAGTACGGCTTCCTGGCGGATGCTAAAACTGGTGTAGCTTTCCTGCAGACTGAAACTAAAAGCAAAACTCTGACTGCTGCCATCTTCTAATTGCACAGCGCCGGCGAAACTTGCTTCAACCGCTTGATAACGATAATTAAATTCCATGATAGTGCGCTCAGCGGGCACTTGGGACGGGGCGGTTTCTGCTTCCAGTTGTTGCTGCTGCGCCTGGATTTTGTCAAAGGCGGTGCCGTCGAGCCAGCTGAGTAATTTGCCGCAGCTGAGCTGCTCTAAAATCCGTTTGACGGTGCCAATACTTTCTTTGGCGCTGAATTGCTGACCATCTTCATTTTGTTCGTCGGATGGCTTAGACTCGACTTCGCTCTGTGGATCAACAGCTTGCGCTGTTGGCGAAGTCGCGGAGGTGGGGCGGGAAAGCGGTGAAGACTGAACTTCGAGCCGGCTTTGCTGAAATAACTGCTGTTCGCGGGCACTGAATGCCTGTGTGGCACTGATGACGTTCATCGGGTCCTCCCATCAGGATTGATGGCTGATTGAACGCACTATCGGCACGTTTTGGTCAAACTTTAGGCAACCTTATGTTGGAAACATTTTTTCGTCAGTTAAGTACCGATCCGGAAAGCATCAGCTTTCAGCAGACTATCGCATTGATTGATGCTTTGTATGATTTTACGCCGACAGCCTTTCAGAATGGCGAGCAGTTTAATGGTGCAGGGGAGAATAACGGCTCCTGTAAAATCCTGGCGTTTGCCTTGTTGCATCAGCTGTCGGAGCCGCAGACCTTGCAGTTGTTTGGTGATTTTTACCGGTTGGAAGTATTGCCAGACATCAAAGGCAGCAACCACGCCAATATCCGTAATTTTATGCGTACCGGCTGGGATGGCGTTGAATTCCATGGCAAACCGTTGACCGGCAAAGCCTAAACCCTATAGTTCAGGCTCGATTGTGCTCTGGCGGGGACTCTCAGGCCGTCAGGCTTTTTTTCTGGCACTTAATCAGCACAGACTCAATTTTCTTGGCGGAAAATGGCTTGGCAATAAAACCACAGGCGCCGGCCAGAATGCTTTGCTGCACATTCTCGACGGTGCTGTGTGCTGTCATAATGACCACATTGGCGTTGGGATTTATTTCTTTTAGCTGACGTAGCAAAGATTTGCCATCACAGTCCGGCAGTTCAATATCGAGGAATACGACATCCTGGTGCTGTTTGGTGTAACTGCTGATACCAAGACTGCCATTAGAAGCTTCGCTGACATGCGTGATACCGAGCAGCATCAGCGTCTGGCGTAAGTATTCTCTGACGGAGGGCACATCATCGATGATCAAAACGGAAAAGTCGGTCATTTTCATGCAAACATCCTTGGTAATCCAACATCCTGCACCTAAGTTGTAGCCTTTGTTGCCAAAGTCTGCAACCTGCCATTGGCAGAGGCGCGACATGCTAGCAAAGTAGTTCCTTTATTGCATCTTTTTTACACAGAGCCGCCGGGCTGGCCCATTGTTGGCGGTTGCAATTGCCTGCTTTCACAGCGTTCTGGCTGATTTCTGCGCAATTGATTGCTTTGTCTGAGATTTTTGCTTTACCTTTAAAAAGCCTTTTGTATAATGGCGCCTCAATCACAGGGGCATAGTTCCAATTGGTAGAACAGCGGTCTCCAAAACCGATGGTTGGGGGTTCGAATCCCTCTGCCCCTGCCAATTCTCTCAGGCAAGACCCAGCGAGGTACTGAGATGAATCCAGACGTGACAGACAACATCACTTCTTCCATGTCAGAACTGCAATTGCAGTTCTTACAGCATTTAAAAATCCAACCGTTACAAACGCATTTATCTGCACCGGAATACCAGCCAGTGGTGCCTGTTGCTTTCGAGACGCCGCAACCAGGATCTGCCACAGCTGAAGAATTCCCGCAGCAATGGCTGGCGGCAGATGTCAGCTTGCCGCTGGTGCAGGATTTGTTTTGTTGTTTGCAGCAAGCAGGTGTGAGTGCCCAGTGGTTTTATCAGGCAGACGTTTCCGACATCCGGCTCACCAATACCGGCCTTTATAGCGCCGAGCCCCTTAGTTTTCTGACGCCCGCGCGGAAGAAGCTACTCTGGCAGCGTCTCAGTGAGTTGTTACCCTTTGATGTAGCGGCAGATGCCCCGATCAATATGGACCTGACATGATCCAAATTCGCACTGCAACCACTGACGATATTCCGGCTATGCTGGCAACAGAACAAGCAGCCACAGCTTATCCCTGGGCAGAATCATCGTTTCAAAGTAGTTTTTCCGAACGCTATTTTAATGCGGTGGCGCTTATTGACGCGCAGATCGCCGGGTTTTATATCGGTGAGCTGGTTGCCGGCGAAGCCAGCCTGTTCGATATTGCGGTGCATCCAAGGCTGCAAGGGAAAGGCATTGGCAAAGCCTTACTAAACCATTTTCTCGATGAAGCAGAGCGCCGGCAAGCGACCGATTGCTGGCTGGAAGTGCGGGCGTCGAATCAAACCGCGATAGCGCTATACCAGCAGCTTGGCTTTCATCAGGTTGGTGTGCGGCCCGGATATTACCCGGCGCCTGGCGGCAACGAAGATGCCGTGCTGATGGCATTGTCGTTGGCGATGCCATCCCTTTAGCCATTCTGTGTTCTGACCTGTAAGTCCTGCGAATTAACTGGTAAAGCGATTTCGCCAAAGCGGCTGTTCCTGCTATAATCTGCGCCATTTTTCGCCGGACCCGGTACACAGTCTCGCACTGTGCCAGAACCGGCCGCCCATTTAGCTTAACTTCGGAACTCACTCAGGCATGGCCAGCGCAGAATTTCTTCAGGAAGTCAGTACACGCAGAACCTTTGCGATCATCTCTCACCCCGACGCCGGTAAAACGACTATTACCGAAAAAGTGTTGTTATTCGGGCAGTTAATCCAAAAAGCCGGTACTGTTAAAGGCAAAAAATCTGGCCAGTACGCCACGTCTGACTGGATGGAAATGGAGAAAGAGCGCGGTATTTCGGTGACTACTTCTGTGATGCAGTTCCCGTATGCCGATTGTCTGGTCAACCTGCTCGATACTCCGGGTCACGAAGACTTCTCGGAAGATACTTACCGCACCCTGACCGCAGTCGACAGCTGTCTGATGGTTATCGACGGCGCTAAAGGTGTTGAAGAGCGCACCATCAAACTGATGGAAGTCACCCGTTTACGCGACACACCAATCATCACATTTATGAACAAAATGGACCGCGATATCCGCGATCCTATTGATTTGCTTGATGAAGTAGAAAGCGTCTTAAAAATCGCCTGTGCACCTATCACCTGGCCTATCGGCTCTGGCAAAGAGTTTAAAGGCGTGTACCACATCCTGCGCGATGAAGTGATTTTTTATAAATCGGGCTTCGGTCACACTATTCAGGAAGTTGACATCATCAAAGGCATCAACAATCCGGAACTCGATGCCCGGATTGGTTATTTTGCTGCGGACCTGCGTGAACAAATGGAGCTGGTGCAAGGCGCCAGCCATGAGTTTGACCGCGACGCATTTTTAAAAGGCGAATTAACGCCGGTGTTTTTCGGTACTGCACTGGGTAACTTTGGTGTCGACCATATGCTTGACGGCCTGACTGAATGGGCGCCGGCGCCACAACACCGAGCGACGACGGGCCGCACTGTCGAACCGACTGAAGAAGGCTTTTCGGGCTTTGTGTTTAAAATTCAGGCGAATATGGACCCGAAACACCGCGACCGCGTGGCGTTTTTACGTATCTGTTCCGGCAAATACGAAAAAGGCATGAAAATGCATCACGTGCGCATCGGTAAAGATGTACTGGTGCCGCATGCACTGACCTTCCTCGCCGGTGACCGCGAGCACGTTGAAGAAGCATTCCCGGGCGATATCATCGGTTTACATAACCACGGCACTATTCAGATCGGTGACACTTTCACCGCCGGCGAAAAATTTACTTTCACCGGTATTCCAAACTTCGCGCCTGAGCTGTTCCGCCGCATCCGCCTGCGTGACCCGCTGAAACAAAAACAATTATTAAAAGGCCTGGTGCAGTTATCTGAAGAGGGCGCGGTACAGGTGTTCCGTCCACTGGATAACAACGACCTGATTGTCGGTGCTGTGGGGGTGCTGCAGTTTGATGTGGTCGTGCACCGGTTAAAATCTGAATACAACGTGGATGCGATTTACGAGAGCGTCAACGTCAGCACGGCGCGTTGGGTTTACTCAGACGATGCCAAAGCGCTGGAAGAATTTAAAAACAAAGCCAGCACCAACCTGGCACTGGATGGCGGGGATAACTTAAGTTATCTGGCCCCGACTATGGTAAACCTGAATTTGTCGATGGAGCGGCATCCGAAAATTCGCTTCCATAAAACCCGTGAACACGCGCACGCTGGTTAATAACAAGGTTTTACACAGGATTTAAAATGAATATCAAACAGTTATTGGCCGCAAAAACGCAGGCCGCGATGATCAAAGTTGGTTTGCCAGCGGATACCAATACCGCCGTCACGCAAAGCACCAAAGTAGAATTTGGTGATTACCAGATTAACGGCGCTATGGCCGCTGCCAAGTTATTAAAAACCAACCCACGCGCGTTGGCACAGCAGCTGGTGGAAGTGTTGGAACTTGCTGATATCGCTGACAAAGTTGAAATTGCAGGGCCTGGTTTTATCAACGTGACGTTAAAGCCAGACTGGCTGGCGACGCAGTTGCAGCAGGCAGTTGCTGACCCACGTTTAGGCGTCAGTGCCAACACAGCGCCGCAAACAGTGGTGGTGGATTATTCAGCACCAAACCTCGCCAAAGAAATGCATGTCGGTCACCTGCGTTCGACCATTATTGGGGACGCCGTGGTGCGCGCGCTGGAATTCTGGGGTGACAAAGTCATCCGGCAAAACCACATGGGCGATTGGGGCACACAATTTGGCATGCTGATCGCGCATCTGGAAGATAAGCTGGCTGCCGGTGTGGATTTAGAAACTGTGGCGCTGGCGGACTTAGAAGATTTCTACCGCGAAGCGAAAAAACGCTTTGACGATGAAGCCGGTTTTGCCGACAAATCGCGTGATTACGTGGTGAAACTGCAAGGCGGCGACGCGCACTGTCAAAAACTGTGGCAGCTGTTTATCGACACTTCAGTCAAGCACAGCGAAGAAGTGTATCGCACTTTAAATGTCACTTTGGGTCATGAGCATATCAAGCCGGAATCGGCCTATAACCCAATGCTGCAGCCAATTGTTGATGATTTAAAAGCCCGTGGCATTGCGGTGGAAGACCAGGGTGCTTTAGTGGTGTTCCTGCAGGAACTGGCGGACAAAGAAGGCAATCCGTCACCCTTTATCATTCAAAAAACCGGCGGTGGCTTTTTATATGCCACCACAGATCTGGCCGCCTGTCAGTATCGCAGCCATGAACTCAACGTTGACCGCATCATTATTTTCACTGACGCCCGTCAGGCACTGCACTTTAAACAAGTGGAGCTGGTGGCACGTAAAGCCGGCCTGCTGCGCGCGGAAACTGCTTATGAACATTGCCCGTTCGGCACTATGATGGGCGAAGACGGCAAACCGTTTAAAACCCGCACCGGCGGCACTGTCAAACTGGCGGAACTGCTGGAAGAAGCCGTGGTGCGCGCTGAAGCGGTAGTGAAAGGCAAGTCGACTGAACTTAGCGCCGAAGAAATCGCAGAAGTGGCGCGTAAAGTCGGTATTGGCGCGGTGAAATTCGCTGATTTGTCGAAAAACCGCACTTCAGACTACATCTTCAGCTGGGATGCGATGCTGAGCTTTGAAGGTGCCACAGCGCCTTACCTGCAATATGCTTATACCCGCGTCAGCAGTATTGTGCGCCGCGCCGGCATCAGCGACAGCTTCAGTGCGCCATTGATTCTGGCCGAGCAGCAGGAAAAACAACTGGCGCTTAAAGTGCTGCAGTTTGAAGAAACGCTGCAACAAGTGATGAAAGATGCGCAGCCAAACCTGCTGTGTAATTACCTGTATGAACTGGCCAGCCAGTACATGAGCTTCTATGAAGCTTGTCCGATTTTAAAAGACGGCATTGAACCGACGCTGCGCGACAGCCGTTTAATGCTGAGCATTCTGGTGGCGAAATTACTGGCCAAAGGCTTGGACCTGCTTGGCATCGATGTGATGGAACGGATGTAACGGTAACAAGGGCTGGTCGATACCGGCCCTTTGTTTATATGACAAGGGATGATTGGTAGTTCGTTAATGCTTGGCTGGAGTTGCCAAGCGCGCTGCGGGCTGCCGGGTTGAAGAGGAAATCTGTATGAGCGTCAATGTCGCGGATATCCGCCGTAGTTATGTCAAAGATAAATTGGATCTGGACAAATTAAACGCCGATCCTTTTGTGCAGTTTGAAGCCTGGCTCAAAGACGCCATCGCCGCTGAACTGCCGGACCCGACGGCCATGTGTGTCGCCAGTGTGGATGCCGACGGCCAGCCGTCGCAGCGGCTGGTGTTGCTTAAAGATGTCAGCAGCAACGGTTTTGTGTTTTATACCAATCTGGGTAGCCGTAAAGCGCAGGAACTGGCTGGTAATCCAAAAGTCTGCCTGCATTTTCCCTGGCATCCGTTGGAGCGGCAGGTCATTGTGTATGGCATCGCCGAACGCGTGCCAACGTCGCAGGTGCTGCATTATTTCACCTCCAGACCAAAAGAAAGCCAGCTGGCGGCCTGGGCTTCTGAGCAAAGCCGGCCGGTGTCGACGCGCCTCGCGCTGATGCAAAAATTTGCCGAGATTAAACATAAATTCGAACACGGCGAAATTCCGGTGCCGAGTTTCTGGGGCGGGTTTTTAGTTAAACCACATAAAATCGAATTCTGGCAGGGCGGTGAACACCGTCTGCATGACCGTTTTATGTATAGCAAACAAGCAGATGGTCACTGGAGCATTGAGCGGCTTTGCCCTTAAACGCCATTTATGCTGATTTATAGCCCGGTGCTTTGTGTTGAATCTGCCGGCACACTGCGATAACCCGGCGCCACCAGTGGCATCGTAAGCACAAAACAGCAGCCAGCGCCTGCGCTGGCGCTGACTTCCAAATCACCGCCTAACACACTGAGCGCCAGCCGTTTACACAGCGGCAGGCCAATGCCGGCACCTTTCGTCATATCCAGGGTGAAAAACGGATGAAATACCCGCGTCAGTGATGTAGGGGACAGGCCAATACCGTTGTCACGACAGCTCAGTAATAGTTGGTCACCACTGCGTTCAACAGTAATTTCCAGTTGCCGGTTGTCCTGAAAAGCTGCAGGAAAGGCGTGGATTACCACATTTTGCAGCAGATGACCGATAATTTTCGTCAGCGTCTCTGGATAACTGTCACAAATAACTGAGTCCGGACATTCTAATCTCAGCTGAATATCGGCGGCTACGAACGCGCTTTGCTGGGCGGCAACACAATTTTTCAGCAGCTTGCTTGCATCAAAATGGCCGCGCCGTTCGGCAATTTTGTCAGCTGATAATTGTTTAAAATCGCTAATAAGACTGGCGCAGCGGTGTGCTGCCTTTAGTTGCAAAGCCAGCATCTCCCGATTGTGGCTGATAAAATCCTGCAGGCCACTTTTTGATAAACGGCCTTGTTCCAGTTCGCTGTGTAGCCGCTGCAATTCAGTGTCGAGTGCGCTGCCCACCGTCAGAATGTTGCCAAGTGGCGTGTTCAGCTCGTGCGACAAACCGGCGACAATAGCGCCAAGCGCACTGAGTTTCTCGGCTTCCACCAGTTGTAACTGGGCCTGACGAAGCTGTGCTATCACATCGGTCAGCTGCGCAGTCCGCGCCTCAACCATAAACTCCAGCTGGTCGCGATGACGCAGCAGCTCCTGCTCAGTGCGCTTAAACGCCGTGACATCGCGTGCTATCGCCATGACTCCTTCGATGCTGCCGTCCTGGTTCACGAAAGGTGTCTGGATCACATCAACAAATTGTTGCTCGGTGTCGCCCTGATAACAAATCCATTGTTGTGTCAGTACTGCACGCTGTTGCTGCAGCGCGGTTTGTGCGGATTGGGTCAGCTGACTGGCCAAATCCGCGGGCAAAAAATCTGGCAATGTCAGGTCTTTCAGTTGTAGCTCCGGTAAACCGGCAAAGCGTTCAAAACGGGAATTACAGTTTAATAAATGGCCTTGCAAATCGGTCAGCCAGATCAGGTCGGGCAGGGTTTCAATCAGGGTTTTTAAGCGGGCGCGTTTATTTTGCTCAGAGCGTTGCAGCGCTTGAAATGCCGCATTGAGGTCTGATGGCGCTTCCATCGGTGTGATGGCTGGTGCTGCGGGAGCCGGTCGGTGCTGATGCACCGCACGGGTAAAGTCCTGCGAGCTTTCAATCAGTTGCTGTAACTTTGCCTGTGCTTTGCCCTCGTCCAGCAAGCTAGCGGCCAGCTTGATGCCTTCAGTAAAATCCGCCGCCCGGCCACACAGCATTAAAGCGCCGGCGCTGTTCAATAACACGGCATCGCGCCTGGCACCTTTAATATTGCCGGCAAACAGCTGGCGCATTAATTCGGCACTGACCAGTGGTACATCGGAGCGGATCTCATCAAGCGTGCAGCAAGTTAAACCAAATTGCTCAGGACTGATTTGATAGTGTTGCAGCTGGCCCTGAGCGAACTGATAAATCCGGCTCTGCCCGGTTAAGGCGATTTCATCAATACCGTCGATGCCATGCACCAGCAACACGTCCTGATATTCAAGTGCCGGCAGCACTTCGCGGGTTAATTCCAGCAAGTCAGCGCGATAAACGCCCAAAACATGCCGGCTTGCACCGGCCGGATTAATCAGCGGGCCAATCAAGGTATAAAAAATGGTTTTGATGCCAAGCGAGGCTTCGACCGGCAACAAACGCCGCATTACCGGATGAAAGTTCGGTGCATGCAAAAAACCAAGGCCAATCTGTTCAATCTGCCGGCAGACGGCTTCAGGCGGTAAATCAATAGCGACACCAAGGGCTTCCAGCACATCGGCGCTGCCGCAGTGGCTGCTTAATGAGCGGCTGCCGTGTTTGGCGACCGGAATACCGGCTGCGGCGCAGACAAAAGCGCTGGCGGTGGAGATATTAAAAGTGCTGAGCCCGCCGCCGGTACCGCAGGTGTCGAGTAAGGGTTCTGCCACGCGGGGGTTGATCCGGATGGCTTGCCGGCGCATCGCCGTCACAATCGCGATGGTTTCGGCAACACTGACGCCTTTATTCAGTAATGCCAGCAAAAAGCCGGCAAGCTGAGCGTCTGAGAGTTGATCGTCAGCCACCGCCTGGATCACAGCCTGAATTTGTTCAGCGGATAAATCTTGTCGTGTAGTTAATTGGGCCAAAATGTGCCGAAACATACAACTCCGCAGAACCTGATAAAAAAACGGGGGGAATGTTCAACAGTATGGCCAGTGGTTTTGGCGCTCTGCAAGCCGGGGTGCGGGAAATAACTCACTGCGACCTACATTCAGCAACACTTTGTTGCCGGACCTGCACTTGAAGCGCGTTGCTGCCAATGTTTATGCTAACGCACAATTCAAACAGAGACTTGAGATGACTCACTTACAAACGCCTTTAACCGGCTCCACTATACTACTGCGCCCGCTGCAACCTGATGATTGGCCTGCGCTGATGCAGGCAGCCAGCGATCCACTGATTTGGACTTTGCACCCGGAACCTGAACGCTACAAACCTGAGATATTCAAGCCGGTATTTGACGGTGGCCTCGCCAGCGGCGGCGCTTATCTGATTTGTGACAAACGAAGCGGCGAAGTGCTGGGGACTAGTCGCTATTACGAGTTTGATGCAACAAAACGCGAAGTGGCGATCGGCTACACCTTTTTAGTACGCTCGCGTTGGGGCGGGGCGACCAATACTGAGCTGAAGCAACTGATGCTGGACCATGCTTTCGATTTTGCCGATGCCGTCTGGTTTCATGTTGGAGAACAGAACCTGCGTTCGCGCCGCGCCGTGGAAAAGTTGGGTGCAGTCTATACCCATACCGAAACCACATCACCAACAGGTGCGACTCGTGCCACAGTGTTTTACCGGTTGGATAAGGCTATCTGGCTGGCGCGATAGGTTTTATGGTTGCAGCTCTGTCGGGCGCCAATCTGAATTGCGTTGGTATGATGCCCATCTGCATCATATCTACCAGTGGTAAACCGACGTGGCCTTTTATCCAAAACCGGCCCCGGCGGAGAATTAATCTCATCGCTTAATGTTGCACCGGCGACTAGCATATTCATCAGCTGGATAATTTGGAGACTTGCTGATGAATATCAAAGCCGGACGTCCCGCAGCTGCGGCGCAGGAGAGCAACACCCGGCACAATCTGCTGGTGCAGGCGCGGCTGCTATTTTCCGAACTGGGCTATGAGCGCGTCACCACAAGGATGATTGCCAAGGCCGCAGGCGTCAATGCCGGTATGATCCGCTATTACTTTGTCGACAAAGCCGGTTTGTTTGAGGCGATGCTGCGCGAAACCATCGCGCCTTTGTTGCAACTGGCCCAGCAGCAGGCGCGACTGGCAGAGCTGCGTGACCCGGCTGCCATAGTCGCCGCTTATTATGCCGTGATGGCCCCGCATCCATTGTTACCGACCTTAATTTTCCGTGCGCTGCATAATGTGGATTCGGCGGAATATCAGATTGTCAGCCGGGTTTTTGCCGGTTTTGTCCAGCAGATGCTGAGCAATCTGGCGCAGGTTTTATCGGCGCCCGGCCAGCTACAACCGGGTTTATTGCCGTTTAACGCTTTGCTGAGCTGTTTTAGCCTGGCAATTTTCCCTTTTGTCATTCCGCCTTTTATGAAACAGGCGCTCGGTCTGGAGCTGACGCCGGAATTTCTGCAACAACTGGCTGACCACCAGCGCCATGTGCTGCGTCACGGTTTGTTACCAACCATGCATAACAATGACGCCCCCTGCGAAGACATCCCCAACGGAGGCACTAATGCGTAACCTGGTTCCATTGAGTTTTAGCGCTGCGCTTGCTGCCTGCCAGCCGCAAGAGCCGCCGTCTGCTTTTGGCACGCTGGAACGGGAGCGGGTGCTGCTCACTGCACCGGCAACAGAATTGATCCTGACGCAATCAGCGCAGGAAGGCAGCAAGGTCAAAGCCGGTCAGGTGTTGTTGCAGCTGGACCCGCGGTTACAGCAACTGAAAGTTGATAAAGCCAGCGCTGAAGTGCAGCGGGCGCAGGCAGCTCTGGACTTACTGCTACAAGGCAACAGAGCTGAGCAAATCGCTGCTGCGGCGGCGCGGCTCGAACAGTCGAAGTTCAGACTTGCTGACAGCGAACGTCAGCGCAACAGGGCACGTCAGCTCCGTCAGCAGCGCCTGATTGCCCAGGCTGAGCTCGATGCCGCAGAACTCAGTAGCCAGGTCGCCCGCGCCCAATTTGCCGATGCAGCACAGCAATTACAGGAACTGCAGGCTGGCAGCCGGCCTGAGCAAATCAGTCAGGCCCGGTTTGCGCTGCAAAGTGCGCAGCAGTCACTCAATGTTGAGCTGAAGCTGCTGGCGGATTTAATGCTGGTCGCCAGTCGCGACGGCGTATTGGAAGACCTGCCGTACCATATTGGTGAACGGGTGCCACAAGGTGCAGTGCTGGCGGTGATCGCCGCCGACAGCGCTCCTTATGCCAGAGTTTATTTGCCTGAAACGGCGCTGGCGCAGTTTAAACCCGGTCAACAGGTGCAGGTTTATGCGGACGGCCAGACCGCATCTTTCGCCGGAACTGTACGCAAAATTGCGACCGAAGCCAGCTTTACGCCTTATTTTGCCCTGCATCAGGCCGAGCGGGCCCAGCTGATGTATGTCACTGAAATCAGCTTAAGCACAGATGTCACGCTGCCTACCGGTTTGCCGGTGCAACTGCCACTGCAGGAGGCAAACAATGCTGGCAATTGATGTGCAGGGCATGAGCCGGCGTTTTGGTGATTATCTGGCGGTGAATCAGTTGGACCTGCAGATCCCCGCTGGCTGTATTTATGGTTTTCTCGGGCCCAATGGCTGTGGCAAATCGACTTCAATCCGCATGCTGACCGGGTTGTTAACGCCCACTAGCGGCTCTATTCAAGTACTGGGGCTGGAACTGCCACGGCAGGCCGATTTATTACGGCAGCGTATTGGGTATATGACGCAGAAATTTTCGTTGTATGACAATTTAACGGTGGTGGAAAACCTAGAGTTTGTTGCAGGGATTTATCAGTTAGCGCGGCGCGACCGGCCCGTCCGCATCCGGCAATTATTGGATTTATATCAGCTGGAAGATAAGCGGCAGGTGCGGGCCGGCAGTTTAAGTGGCGGCCAGAAGCAGCGGCTGGCTTTGGCAGCTGCCACTATGCATCAGCCAGCGTTGTTATTTCTTGATGAGCCGACTTCGGCGGTCGACCCGGAAAACCGCCGCGAATTCTGGGAGCGCTTGTTTGACTTAAGCGACGCCGGCACAACTATTCTTGTCTCGACCCATTACATGGACGAAGCCGAACGCTGTCACCGCCTGGCGATTTTGGAACGTGGTGAAAAACGCGCCGACGGCAGCCCGGCCGATTTAATGGCACAGATGGCGGCGGATGTTTATGAAGTCAGCGGGCCCGACTTGCGGCAGTTGCGCCAGCAAGTGCTGCGCTGGCCGCAAATTATGTCGGCCGCGCAGATTGGTCAGTCACTGCGGTTGCTGGTCTATAAATCCGCCGGTTGGGGCTTGTCACTTTTACAACAGCAACTTGGGCCTGCTTATTTGGTTGAGCCGGTTCGCCCTTCACTTGAAGATGTTTTTGTAGAAAGGACGAGTTAATGCTTCAGTGTTGTTTTTGCAGTATTTTGGCCATTTTTTATGCAAGGCAGTGCGAGCGCGGTGTAGTTACTCTACATAAGCGAGCACTAACGCAGCAGAAAGAATGGCCAAACACTGCCCGCAGGGTTCGTCTGGCGCCGTTTTGGGCTTTGTCACTTGTCGCTCGCATAGAATCACTATGCCATGCTCCTCGTTTCGCGCCCAAAACGACTCCAGAACGAACAAAAATCAACATTGAGGCATCAACTCGTCCTTATACCGGAGCTGCTTATGTTGAGTCTGTCTCGCATTCACGCGATTTTTCGTAAAGAGATTTGGCAGTTAGCGCGCGACCGCATCACCTTTGCCATGATAGTGATGATCCCGCTGGTGCAGTTGATGTTATTTGGTTATGCCATTAACACCGATGTGCGCCACGTACCCGCAGCGCTGGTTGACCAAAGTAGCAGCAGCGCCGCCCGGCAGTTTGTCGCCGATGTGCAGGCTTCGCAGGCAGTGCGTTTTGTGCCGGATTTTACCGATATCAGCAAAGCCAAAGCAGCGCTGACAGCAGGAAAGGTTCATGCGATTTTAGTGATCCCAGCTGACTTTAATCGCAGGCTGGACGAACGCCGGCGCGGTGGTGGCAGAGCTATTGCGCAGTGGATCACCGACGGCTCAGATCCGATGCTGGGTAATGCCGTGAACGCCTTGCGCCAGATGCCGCTGCCGCAGCTTTCGCCCACGCATCGCGAAGCGGCGCTGCCGCCAAGTGCCTTATTTGAGGTGGTAAATTTTTATAATCCTGAGCGGCGTACTGCGGTCAACATAGTGCCGGGCTTAATTGCGGTGATCCTGACCATGACAATGATCCTGTTTACTTCTGCCGCCATAGTGCGCGAGCGTGAGCAGGGTAATATGGAGTTTTTGATTAATACGCCTATCCGGCCGCTTGAGCTGATGCTGGGGAAAATTCTGCCATATATCGCCATTGGTTTATTGCAGGTGGCAATCATTCTGGGCCTTGGCCATGCTCTCTTTGCGGTGCCGTTGCCTGAGCAATGGCTGTCGTTATGGCTGGTGACTCTGTTATTTATTCTGGCCAGTCTGACCCTGGGATTATTGATTTCGACCAAAGCACAAACTCAGCTGCAGGCGATGCAACTGACGGTGTTTATCCTGTTGCCGTCGATTTTGTTGTCCGGTTTTATGTTTCCTTATGTGGCGATGCCAAAACCGGCGCAGTACATCGCCGAATTATTGCCTGCCACTCACTATGTGCGGCTGGTGCGGGCCGTGGTACTACGTGATGCGCACTGGACTGCACTATTGAACGATATCATGGTGTTAGCGGCTTTTATTGTGGTTGGCATGACACTGGCGACGTTGCAATTTCGCAAGCGGCTGGATTGATGGGCCTGCACTGGCAAGCTGCTGGCGAATTGTCGTTGTAAATACTGTGTTTACCTCAAAGCCGTTGCCTTGTGGTTGTTGCTGGCTGAGTCTGAGCTTTGTCTGTCCCTGTCCTGGTAAAGGATCAGATAAATGGAACACCCTGTGGTCACATAGGGCATAAAAGCAAAAATAAACAAAGCGGGAACATGGTTATGCAACGAATGCTCAATAAAGCCGCCGTGTCAGTACTGGCACTGGCGGTATCACAGGTTTTGGCTGCTGATCTGGATGTGGCCAACAAAATCCGTCACGAAGGTCTGTATCAAAGTGAAGTACTGCACACGCTGGAGTATCTGACCGACAAAATCGGTCCGCGCCTGACCGCGTCGCCGCAAATGACGGCGGCCAACCACTGGACCAAACAACAACTGCAAAGCTGGGGCCTGAAAAATGCGCAATTACATGCCTTTGAATTTGGCCGCGGCTGGAGCTCTTCCTCGTCCAGCATTGCGCTGACTGCACCACGGACTGTGTCTTTGCACGGTATTCCGGTGGCCTGGACGCCGGGTACCAATGGCCCGGTCAGTGGCGAAGTGATGATGTTTGACGTCAACACCGAAGCTGAACTGGCCCAGTATGCCGGCAAATTACGTGGTAAATATCTGATGATGGGCGAAGATCTGAAAATTGAACCGCCAAATACCATCATTTTTGAACGGCTTGGCAGCGACAAACTCAATACCTTAAAAGATGCCGATGTCGGTGCGCGCCCGAGCTATGAATCGGCCATGACCAAAGCGCTGCGCGCCAGCCGCAAACAGGCCTATCAATTTAACAAAGCGCTGAGTGCCTTTTTAGTCAAAGAGCAGGCCGCTGGTGTCATCTACCGCTCCAGCCGTCAGGGCGGTCTGGTGCGCGTGTTTGGTAAATCACACAAAATCGGCGAAACCTTTGGCGTGCCGGCCATCATCATCGAGCAGGAAGACTATGGCCAGCTGTTACGGATGCTGGACCGCAAAGAGCAGCCGCAGCTGACGCTGGATATCAAAGCGCAGTTCCACGATGACGACAAAAACGCCTACAACACTATTGCCGAAATTCCGGGCACGGACAAAAACGGTGAAGTGGTGATGGTTGGTGCGCATCTGGATTCCTGGCACGCCAGTGACGGTGCTGTGGATAACGGCGCCGGTGTGGCTGTGGCGATGGAAGCGGTGCGTATTCTGTCCAAACTGAACATCAAGCCAAAACGTACTATCCGCATTGCGCTGTGGTCTGGCGAAGAGCAGGGCCTGTATGGCTCGCGCGCTTATGTTAACGACTTCCTGGCCAGTCGTCCGGCACCAACAGATCCGGCGGAAAAAGCGCTGCCGCGTTATTTGTGGTCAAGTCCGGGCTGGCCGATTTCGCCAAAAGCCGGTTACGACAAGCTGTCGGTTTACCTGAACATGGATAACGGCAGTGGCCGCTTCCGTGGGATTTACACTGAAGGCAACGTCGCGGTAAAACCGATCTTCACTGATTGGTTTGGCCCCTACATGGATTTAAGCAATGGCACCGTATCACCGCGTTCCACTGGCGGTACTGACCATGAATCATTTGATGATGTTGGTTTGCCGGGCTTCCAGTTTATTCAGGACCCGCTCGATTACAGCACCCGCCTGCATCACACTCATATCGATTCGATTGACCATGTGATTGAAGATGACCTGAAACAGGCATCGGTGATCATGGCTGGTTTCCTGTACGAAGCGGCGATGGCTGACAAAAAGCTGCCACGTAAACCGATGCCAACGCCGGCATCCGCGGTGCAGCAACAGCGGCAGGATCTGGAAAGTCAGAAAGAGCGGCGTAAAGCTGAACTGGAGGCAAAGAGCACGCTGGAAAGCGGTCAGCTCTGACACTAAAAAGAGAACCCGGCACTTGCCGGGTTTTCTTTTTGCGCCTTGCTTCAGGCGACTGGTTCTGCTGCAATGCGTCCAATCGCAGCCTGCTGAAGAGCCGAAATGCCATTGTCTGTGCCTGTTTTATTTGATACCCACTGTCATCTGGATTTACCGGAACTGGCCGCTGAATTGCAGGCTGTTCTTGCTGCTGCGGTGGAAGCTGGCGTTGGGCGTATTTTAGTGCCTGCTGTTGAAGCCGCGCGCTGGCGTACTTTGTTGCAGCTGCAACAACAAACCGCCGAGCTCAAGTTCGAACTGGCGCTTGGTATTCATCCCTGGTGGGCAGAAAGTGCAACAGAGCAACAGCTCGCTGAATTAGCCAGCCTGTTGCAAACCGAAGCCGGCATTTGTGCAGTAGGGGAAATTGGCCTTGATTTTGCCCGTTCTGGTGACGATGACGCGGCCACGCAGCAACGACATCAATGGCAACAGAAGATCTTCAGTGCCCAGTTAGCTTTAGCCGCGCAAGTGGGTAAACCCGTGGTGCTGCATCACCGCAAATCCCAGCCAGCGCTACTTGCCGAATTAAAACGCCAACAATTTTGCCATGGCGGCATTTTACATGCGTTTTCAGGGAGTCAGGCGCAGGCACATGCCTTTTTAGATCAGGGCTTTAAACTCGGTATCGGCGGTACTATCAGTTATGAACGGGCGCAGAAAACCCGCGACACGGTGAAAAAATTACCGCTGTCGGCATTGGTGCTGGAAACGGACGCACCGGCGATGCCGCTGGCCGGTTTTCAGGGCCAAGTCAACACCCCGGCGCAGCTGGCATTAGTGTTTCAGCATCTTTGTTTACTGCGGCCCGAATCGCCTGCTGTGCTGGCTGAGGCGCTGTGGCAAAACAGCCTCAGCGCATTACAGCTGCCGGTTTAGCTTTTGATATCAGGTTTTGGGCGGAATTTGATGTGTCTGATGTTCCGGGCTGTCCATCGCGGCATGATGTAAAGCTTTGTTTGACGCCAGTTTGTGCGATAGCGCCTGCAAAGAACCACGCAGCATCAGGGCAAGTAACGCGGCAAATGCCAGCATCCACAGCACTTGTTCCATCAGCTGATGCCAGCTGGAACTCACTGCATCAAAGCTGCTGTATTGCTTTAAGCTGATTTTGATATAACCCAGCAGCTGAGTGCCCTGATAGATTTCCTGCACCATCGGTAGCAGGTGATCAGGGGTTTGTGGCGCATATAACAAGCGTGCCGGTTCACTGCCGGCGGATTCACTCAAGCGTACGCCGTTGGCGTCATACACCACCACGTCGTGCAGATAAGGATTGGAGGCCATTTGCTGAGTCAGGGCTTTGAGGCCTTCAAGCTGGTCGTTTTCAATCAGATAAGCACAGGTTTGCGCTAAGGCTTTTAAGGTTTCGCGCATCAGCACGGCGCTTTGTTCGGCAAACAGTTGCTCGCCATGTTTGTTACTCTGTTGCCACCACTGCAACAACAGGATAAATCCACACACCGCGAGGATAAATTGTGCGCTGCGCCAGATTTTCGCTGATTTTTTTGGCTTTTTTACTGACATTTGTCTTGTTGATCCGCTGACAAGGCCGGAAAAATGCCGGTAGAATGCCACGCAGCCCACTTAAAGTACAGGTACGCCCGTGAGTCGTGTGACGTCTGATATTGCAGTTCCATCAACAACGCAGTTATTTTCTGAGTTATTTCAACAGCATCCATGCGTGCTTTTGCTGGAAACTGCTGAAGGTTTACAACTGAGTCCGGCATCAGCCGGGGCACCTGTCGCAGGAATTATCCGGATTTGGGCGCAGCAGCCAGACACGCTGACCAAGGCCTCACTACGCCAACTGCTGCAGCTTGTGGCACAGCCGGTCCTTGCTTTGTGTTATCAGCCACATGCGGATTTAGCGCCGGCGCTGGAGCTGCGTCTGCAGTCTCAGCTGACGGCAGATACTGTGATGCAACTGCGGGAGCTGGCCGCCACATTGTCGCTGGAGCTGAACTATCAGACGTCACAGCCAAAACTTACCACACCAGGCGTGCTGGTGATGGATATGGACAGTACAGCTATTCAGATTGAATGTATCGATGAAATCGCGCTGCTCGCCGGCGTTGGGCCAGAAGTAGCCGCTGTCACGGCAGCCGCGATGCGTGGTGAGCTGGATTTTGCTCAAAGCCTGCGCCAGCGGGTGGCCACGTTAAAAAATGCGCCTGAACAGGTGTTAGCGACAGTGCTGGCGCGCTTACCGCTGATGCCAGGGCTCGAAGCTTTGGTGGCTACATTGCAACAACACCAGTGGACAGTAGCCATTGCTTCCGGCGGCTTTACTTATTTTACTGAGGCGCTGCAGCAGCGACTTGGTTTGACCGCCACTTTTGCCAATGTGCTGGAGATCAAAGACGGCAAACTGACCGGACAAGTGCTGGGTGATATTGTCGATGCGCAAGTCAAAGCGCAAGTGGTGCAGCAGCTTGCCGGCGCGCGCGATATTCCTTACAGTCAGACGGTTGCAATCGGCGATGGCGCCAATGACCTGCCGATGCTGGCTGTAGCAGGGTTAGGTGTCGCATTTCATGCCAAACCGCTGGTGCAGGCTAAAGCGCAATATGCCATCCGGCAGGGCTCTTTACTGCAGTTATTGTATTTGTTCGATTGCACTGACAGCGCCGCATGAAGCATCAGCAGCATTCAGTTTATGTCGACCAAGGCGCGTATCAGCTGCATCTGAAAGCACTGGTGCCGCATCATGTCAGCGCGACACCGGTGCTGATGCTGCATGGCGCTATTGAGAATGGTCGTATTTTTTACAGCAGCTCCGGTAAAGGGCTTGGCTGTTATCTCGCCGACCAGGGGTTTTTGGTATACAGCGCCGATTTTGCCGGCCGCGGCCTGTCTAAACCTCATGTCAGCACTGGGTTTGACCAAAGCCAGCATCAATTGATTTGCCAGGATATCCCGGCCTTAATCAACGACGTCTATCAGCGCCATCAGCAAAAAATCAGTCTGGTTTGCCACAGCTGGGGTGGGGTTGTCGCACTTGCGGCTTTGGCGCGCCAGCCGGCACTGCTTAGTAAAGTGCGGGCTATCGTTTGTTTTGGCAGCAAAAGGCGCATCAGCGTGCGCTCCTGGCAAAAAACTCTGCAGGTGGATTGGGTCTGGAACAGGTTGTGTCCCTGGCTTGCCGGCAAACGTGGGTTTTTGCCGGCAAAGCAGTGGAAACTCGGCGCCGATGATGAACCGCAGCAGTTTTTACGCGATACCATTCATTGGATAAACCATCAGCATTTTGTTGACCCGACCGATGGCTTTGATTACAGCGCGGCGGCGCAGCAAGTGAACTGGCCGGCAGCCTGGTTTTTTGCGGCGGTTAATGACAAAGTGTTGGGACATGCCACCGATGTCAGATTGCTGATGCAGGAAAGCGGCTTGGCCGGCGCGCAATTTCGTTTGTTAGGTAAAGTGCAGGGCGATGCGCTGGATTATGACCATATCTCAATGCTGACGGCGGCTCAGGCCAAGAGCGGACATTTCCGCGATCTTGCGATGTGGTTAAAAACGTTGGAATAGGACGGCTTCAGCTGCTCTGTTCCAGCTGTTGAATAAAACTGCGGCGTTTTTGTTGTTGCGACTGGATTTGTTCGGTTGGAATGCTAAAACGCAGCAACACCTCGTCACTGATATCGATGACATCACCGACCCCAACCACACTCCATAACTCTTCTTCCAGCACTTTGGCTTTATGAATGGCATAGACGCTGATGTAACTCAGTTCTTTATTGATATGTTCAGTGTCGGGGCGGCCGGTGCGCGACAAATGGATGCGAAAGGCAAATAACAAATCGTTGGCTAAGGCGTCCTGAACGAAAAAGTGCTTAGCCTGCGTTGTTTTTAAATCGAAATCGAACTCAGTGACAAAACTTTGTTCCATTTTTTGCTGATTTTGCCGGTAACGGATAAAAACTTCATAAGTGCGCGGTGGATCTTGCCGTTTCATGCCTTTGAGCTGATTGGCAAAATGCAGGTTGGTGGCGCTGTTTTTCAACAGCGGCTGTAAGTTCGGTTTGGTCTTGTCCTCAGCCAACACGCCAAGCAGCCGGTGCAGGTTGTTTGGTTCGGCGCCTTGCCCCAGCACGTTTAGGTCATAACGGATGCCGTGACGGTGCATAAAAAACGGGAAGCTGTTCAGCGCTTTGACATACATATTGCGCAGCGCCTGACCGAGACCTGCGAATTTCGGCGTTTCTTCCGCCATGGTGAGCTTAGCTCTGTTGTTTTTAATCAGCTGTTCAAAAAATAACCGGCCCTGATGCGGTGCTTCCTGCTCGACAATACGTAAGTTCATGATCAGCTGATTTTTGCTGACCGCCATCACTTCGTATTCCAGATCCTGCAGACCGTATTTGCTGGATATTTTTTGCATATCCGGCAGTGCCAGCTGCACTTTGTCGCCTTTTTGATAGGCGATTTGTTCATGCGTTTCTATCTGCAGACCCCGCGAAGAAAAATCGCGGGTATGTGCTTCGATATATTGCTGGTTATTGATTTTCAGCAAAACGCGGGTTTTATATAAAAACCGGCCTTCAGCCCGCAAGTTGACATATTGCACCGCCACTGCCTCGAGCGGGGGCAATTCGTCTACTTTTGGATGACCAAAGATTTTCAGCTGACCCAGCAAAGTCTCATCGAAGCTGATTTGCTGATACAGCAAATTACTTTCATTGTGGTTAATCTCCGTCAGTGCAGCGATGTAGCGGAAATCCTGAATAAACTGTTGCACTATCGGCGGTGGCGGCTGATTAAGCTTTTGGATCTCCTGGTCTGCCGTATCTGGCAGTGACAGCAGCATATGCGAATCCTGCGGATGGGTGCGATGCACCACCAGGTGGAACACCCGCCAACTGGGTTTTTGCGCGCCAAAACCAAAAAACACGCTTTGCAGCTGTGGTTGCTGCGCCAGTTCGTCGGCTGTGGCTGAGTAAAAATATAATTTGCCTTTGGCCGCATGGGTAAAACAATAAAGGACGGTGGATCGCTCGACCGGGGCTTTTTGCAGGCAGGCTTTCAGTCGTTTGCCGGATAGAATCTGCATCAATACCGATTGTTGTCGTTCATCCTGAAAATACTGCACGTGCTGGCGGTTGTTTTCGGTGGTCAGTACGCACACCGGAACTGGCAAACCATCCCGCACCGCCAGAAACACTGGCAAGGATGCGATCCTTGGCAGATAAAACTGCTCATAGCCTTTGACGATCACTGCATCGAGCGTGTTATCCAGATTGACTTTATAGCGGCGTTTATTGCCGTGGATAAATTGCTTCAGGAAGTCAGTAAAACCACGTTCATCGGCCAGTGGCAAACGTTTGACCCGGACATACTGCGAGCGGTCTACTAATTCGCTGTCGATGACCTGATAAGGGATACCCTGCGACAGGCCTAAGGCAAACTCTTGCTCTAAACCGGTGAAATGCAGGGCAATTTTTTGCCCGCTCTGTAACCTGCGGCTACCCGGGACTTTGAGCTTACTGCCGGATACAGATAAATCGACGGTGCTTGCCTGAAAGGTTTCGCCATCATCCAGTTCCACTTCAATGTCGATAGTGAAATTCATCCGCTCTTCGCCGCGGCTGCAGTAGCTGGCGAACTGCACAATACGCGGACCAGCTTTATCAGTTTCCTGATCGGTATCCGGTGTTGGGTCTTTATTAACCAGCGGGTCACCGGCAATGACGGCCTGCAAACGTTGTTCTGTTTCCTGCTTGTGTCGAACCCGATAATTGTTATCGGTGTTCATCACTTCCTCGTACAAGCCCAGCGTGTATTGGCCGTAGCGCTTCAGGCCGCGTTCAAAAGCTTTGACGGCGGTGTCGTCCATATAATGGGTTTTGCCGCCATGTTCAAAAGGTCGCACTTCACCATCAACGCGACCGCGCAAATCAATGTAGTAGTTACAGGGTTGACCCAGACGCTTAAGTTCCATCTTCAACAGGAACTGTTTGGGTTTAGGGATCTCTTGGGTCAAAATAGTAAAAACCTCACTGAATTCATTGCTGTTCAGTAAGGGTTTTAACCTCTCAATAATGCCCAGATACGGGAGGAGATCCGGTGTTGTCATTCTGTCCTGTATAGCCACTTCACTGCAGCGGCATATGATAATATCAATACAATAAAAGCAATTATTATGCCTATCAATAATTTTGAGGCCAAAAATGGCAAAAACCAAGACTGCTTATGTCTGCAATGACTGCGGTGCTGATTTTGTGCGTTGGCAAGGCCAATGTACCGAATGTGGTGCCTGGAATACCATCAGTGAAGTTCGTATGGCGGCACCGTCTAAAAGTAGCCGCAGTCTGGCGGGCGGTTATGCCGGTGCTACCGCCGCGAAGATCATCCGCCTTGATCAGGTAGATTTACAGGAAGTGCCGCGGTTCAGCTCCGGTTTTGCCGAATTTGACCGGGTGCTGGGCGGTGGTATTGTGCCTGGCTCTGCCATTCTGATTGGCGGACATCCTGGTGCCGGTAAAAGTACTTTGCTATTACAAATCATGTGTTTTCTGGCGGGACAGGGGCCTGCGCTTTATGTCACCGGCGAGGAATCACTGCAGCAGGTGGCGATGCGGGCCAATCGTTTAGCTTTACCGATGCATCAGCTGCAGATGTTAGCCGAGACGCAGGTGGAAACCATCTGTGACCTGGCTTTAACCGTTAAGCCGCGCATTATGGTCATCGACTCCATCCAGGTGATGCAGATGGCGGATATCCAGTCTGCGCCTGGCAGTGTGTCTCAGGTGCGCGAAAGCGCCGCTTATCTGACCCGCTTTGCAAAACAGCAGAATATAGCTGTCATCATGGTCGGTCACGTCACCAAAGACGGTTCGCTGGCCGGGCCCAAAGTGCTGGAACATTGTATCGACTGCTCAGTGATGTTCGATGGCGACAGTGATAGCCGCTATCGCACGTTACGCGGTAACAAAAACCGCTTTGGTGCTGTGAATGAACTCGGCGTATTTGCCATGACCGGGCAGGGCATGAAAGAGGTAAAAAATCCGTCAGCGATTTTTTTAAACCGCGGCAAGGAAGAAGCGCCGGGGTCGTTGGTGATGGTGTTATGGGAAGGTACCCGGCCTTTACTGGTGGAAATTCAGGGGCTGGTGGATTATTCGCCGCTGAATAATCCGCGTCGGGTTGCGGTTGGGATGGAGCAAAACCGGCTGTCGATGTTACTGGCGGTGATGCATCGCCACGCCGGCATTCAAATGGCTGACCAGGACGTGTTTGTGAACGTGGTTGGCGGCGTGCGCGTCGGCGAGACAGGTGCTGATCTAGCCACTTTGCTGGCGTTGGTATCGAGTTTTCGTAATAAACCGCTGCCGATGGATTTGGTGGTGTTTGGCGAAGTGGGCTTATCCGGCGAGATCCGGCCAGTGCCCAGCGGTCAGGAACGGCTGCGGGAAGCGGCCAAACACGGGTTTCGCCGCGCTATAGTGCCGCATAGCAATGTGCCGAAGGAAATGCCGGAAGGCATGCAGGTTATTGGCGTCAGTAAGCTCAGTGAGGCGTTAGAAGCCTTGTAACTGAGCCTCAGACAGCAAAAAGGCCACTTCGGTGGCCTTTTTTGGCGGTTATCTTAGCTCTGCTGGTCCGGGAAGTTGAGCTGCAACACAGCTTTTGCGTCATCACGCAGTTTGGTCAGACCTAATTCGTCATAACTTTTTACCATCAGTGCTAATGCTTGTGGTACTAACGGCGAGTCGCGATAGGTTTCTAGCACATATCGGGCACGGTTAGCAGCGGCCAGGTGAGCACCACGGCGGCTGTAATAATCGGCGATTAACAGCTCATGACGCACCAGCTTCTCTTTGATGATAATCATCTGAGTTTTGGCAGCTGCGGCGTATTTGCTGTTTGGATAATTGCTGGTCAGGATCTTGAAGTCATCAAAAGCCTGTTTAGTGCTGGCGATATCGCGGTCGGCACGGTCGACACCAAAAAACTCCTGAAAGGAGTTTTCATCGGACTGCAGATTGCTGACGCCACGCATGTAATAGACGTAGTCCAGGTCCGGATGATTTGGATTGAGCCGGATAAAACGGTCAATGCTGGCCAGCGACTGCTTGATGTCACCAGACTGGTTATAAGCGTAAATCAGGTCAAGCTGCACCTGTCGGGCCATAGGGCCAAACGGATAACGGCTTTCCATACCTTTGAGCAGATCGATTGCGCGGCTGTAAAGGCCTGAATCTAATACAGCTTTGGCTTCGTTATAGGATTGTTGGGCGGTTTGATTGGTGTTGACCAGTTCTTCGGCTGGCTTGTTACCGGCGCAGCCGGCAAGCAGTGCAGCGACTGCTAAAACTGAGAAAAATTTCACTTTCATTAAAAAACCCACTCAGACTGCAGCCTTTAGCTGTCTAGTCCTGCATAAAATCGTTAAAATAGGCAGAATAATTTCGATTCTACCAAAGAGCGTGCAGCGATGCACAGAGGATAACCGGTTCCGACATGACAAAACAGATAAAACTTACAGAAACAGTACCTGATCATCTTTACGGTAAACGCTTGGATCAGGTTCTGGCCGAAATGTTCCCTGATTATTCGCGTTCGCGGATAAAAGAGTGGATTTTGGCCGGCTGGGTCAACGTCAATAACCGCCTGTGTGACACGCCACGGGAAAAATTGCTCGGTGGCGAACATATCGACATCAATGCCGAGATTGAAGAAGACGAACGGTTTGAAGCTGAGCCGATTGAGCTCAACATCGTCTTCGAAGACGAACATATTCTGGTGATCAATAAACCAGCCGGTTTAGTAGTGCATCCGGGCGCAGGCAATCACGATGGTACTTTGCTCAACGCACTTCTGCATCATTGCCCTGGCATCGCCGAAGTGCCGCGCGCCGGCATTATTCACCGTCTCGATAAAGACACCACCGGCCTGATGGTGGTCGCGAAAACTATCCCGGCCCAGACTCACCTGGTTGAGATGATGCAAAACCGTGAAATCACCCGCGAATATGAAGCCATAGTACACGGCGCTATGACTGCCGGTGGTATGGTCGATGAACCGATTGGCCGTCACCCGACCAAACGTACTCATATGGCGGTGACATCCAGCGGTAAACCAGCGGTGACGCATTACCGGGTGATGGAAAAATTCCGCAATCACACTCGCTTACGTTTACGGCTGGAAACCGGCCGGACGCACCAGATCCGTGTGCATATGACTTATATCAACTACCCGCTGGTGGGCGACCCGGTGTATGCCGGCCGGCCACGGCCACCGCGTAAAGCCGACGAAGCGCTATTAGAAGTGTTACGTGGCTTCCGTCGCCAGGCACTGCATGCTGCTATGCTGCGCTTTGCCCATCCCATCACCCTGGAATTAATGGAATGGCATGCGCCTGTGCCGGACGATATGGTGGCATTGACGCTTGCACTGCGTCAGGATACCCAATTGCATGGTATGGATAACAGCTGATGCAAGGTGCTGCAGTTGTCGACTTTCTGTTACCGGACTGGCCGGCACCGGCCAATGTCCGGGCGCTGTCTACCAGCCGTGGACTGGCGCAGCAACCGCCTTTTGGCGGTTCTTCCGGCGTGTATGCCGGCTTAAATCTCGGTACTCATGTCAGCGACAAGCCCGAAGTGGTGGCCGCAAACCGGCAGCTGTTGCAGCAATATTGCGGCTTCAAATGCGAGCCGGCCTGGCTGAATCAAATTCATGGCACCACAGTGGTGGATTTGGATAGCTGGCAAGGTGGACTGACCGATGCCGATGCCAGCGTCACCACTACAGAAGGTTTGGCTGCTGTGGTGATGACGGCAGACTGTCTGCCGGTACTGTTTTGTGACAAAGCCGGCAGCCGGGTTGCGGCAGCACATGCCGGCTGGCGCGGCTTGTGTGACGGTGTGCTGGAAACGACACTTGAGCATTTCCCTGAGCCTTCGGCCGTGTTGGCCTGGTTAGGACCGGCCATTGGGCCGCTGAACTTTGAAGTAGGCAGCGAAGTGCGTGCCGCGTTTATCGCGCACTCAGCACAGGCTGCTGAAGCTTTTTCACCTTCTGCCAATTCAGGCAAATATCTGGCTGATATTTATCTGCTGGCGCGGCAACGCTTGCAGGCCGTCGGTGTCACTGATATTTACGGTGGCGAGTATTGTACTGTGGCCGACCCGCAGCGGTTTTTCTCCTATCGCCGGGATGGCCAGACCGGCCGGCAGGCTAGTCTAATCTGGTTGAGCAGCTCAGGCTGAGCCCACAATACTGAAACCAGAATCCTGAGACAAAGCCCCACAGTTTTTTGACGTAAGTCAAATTTTTGACGGCTTGCGCTTGAAAAAGCAGCAGCACTTCCCCATCTATGCCATAACAATGTTTTCAGATGGGAGTTCACCATGCGTTTAGACCGCTTTACCAGCAAGTTTCAGGAGGCCATCGCTACTGCGCAGTCACTGGCGCTTGGCCGCGACCATCAATTTATTGAACCAGTGCATCTAATGCATGCCTTGCTCAATCAGGAAGGTGGCACGGTCCGCGACCTGCTGAGCAAGGTCGGTGTTAATCTGCACGATCTGCGTTCAAAAATCTCCCAGTCTATTGAGCGTCTGCCCAAAGTTGAAGGCAGCGAGGGCAATCTGCAGCTATCAAGCAGTATGATTAACTTGCTAAATTTATGTGACAAACTGGCGCAAAAACGCAAAGACCAATTTATCTCCAGCGAACTTTTTGTGCTGGCAGCCTGTGACGACAAAGCGGAGTTAGGCGCCTTGCTGAAAAGTCTCGGCGTCAGTAAAGACGCAGTAGAAAAAGCTATCGATCAACTGCGTGCCGGGCAGAACGTCGACGACCCGAACGCTGAAGACACCCGTCAGGCGCTGAATAAATACACTATCGATCTGACTGCGCGGGCTGAAGCCGGCAAGTTAGACCCGGTGATTGGCCGCGACGAAGAGATCCGCCGTTGTATTCAGGTGCTGCAACGCCGCACCAAAAACAATCCGGTACTGATTGGTGAACCTGGTGTCGGTAAAACGGCGATTGTTGAAGGTTTAGCGCTGCGTATCATCAACAAAGAAGTGCCGGAAGGCTTAAAAGACAAAAGGGTGCTATCGCTGGATTTAGGGGCTTTGCTGGCCGGTGCCAAATATCGCGGTGAATTTGAAGAACGCTTAAAAGCTGTGCTCAATGAACTCGCCAAAGAAGAAGGCCGGGTGATTTTATTTATCGACGAAATCCATACTATGGTCGGCGCCGGTAAAGCCGATGGCGCGATGGACGCCGGCAATATGTTAAAGCCGGCGCTTGCGCGCGGTGAGTTGCATTGTTTAGGTGCGACCACGCTTGATGAATATCGCAAATACATCGAAAAAGATGCGGCGCTGGAGCGGCGTTTCCAGAAGGTGTTAGTCGAAGAGCCTTCTGTCGAAGATACTATTGCGATTTTACGGGGCTTAAAAGAGCGCTACGAACTGCACCATGGGGTCGATATCACAGATCCGGCCATTGTGGCGGCCGCGATGCTGTCGCACCGCTATGTCGCAGATCGGCAGTTGCCAGATAAAGCCATTGATTTAATTGATGAAGCGGCTTCCAGCATCCGGATGCAGATGGACTCTAAACCGGAAGAATTGGACCGGCTGGAGCGGCGCATTATTCAGTTAAAACTGGAAGATAATGCGCTTGCCAAAGAAACCGACGATGCCAGTAAAAAACGCCGGGATTCTATCCTTGAGCAAATTCGTGAGTTAGATCAGAAATACAACGAACTGGACGAAGTCTGGAGTTCGGAAAAAGCTGCCTTGCAGGGCACGCAAAGTATCAAAGCAGATCTTGAGCAGGCGCGGCTGGATATGGAAGTCGCCCGTCGTGCCGGCGATTTAAACCGCATGTCACAGCTCAAATATGAGCGTATTCCCGCGCTGGAAAAGCGACTGGATTTAGCAGCCCAGGCCGAAATGCATGAAATGACACTGCTCAGAAACAAAGTAACTGAGCAGGAAATTGCCGAAGTGTTGTCCAAAGCCACTGGTATTCCGGTCAGCAAAATGCTCGAAGGCGAACGTGATAAATTACTCAGAATGGAAGAAGCACTTGGCCGGCGTGTCATCGGTCAGGTCGAAGCGGTAGGAGCCGTGTCCAACGCTATCCGCCGCTCCCGCGCCGGGCTGTCGGACCCGAATAAACCTATTGGTTCATTCCTGTTTTTAGGCCCGACCGGTGTTGGGAAAACCGAGCTGACCAAAGCCTTAGCGCACTTCCTGTTTGACAGCGAAGACGCGCTGGTACGTATCGACATGTCGGAGTTTATGGAAAAACATGCGGTGTCACGGTTAGTCGGTGCGCCGCCGGGATATGTCGGGTATGAAGAGGGTGGTTATCTGACCGAAGCGGTGCGCCGCCGGCCATATTCAGTGGTATTGCTGGATGAAGTGGAGAAGGCGCATCCGGATGTGTTTAACATCCTGCTGCAGGTGCTCGATGACGGCCGCCTGACCGATGGTCAGGGCCGTACTGTCGATTTTAAAAATACCGTTATCATCATGACGTCGAACTTAGGGTCTGATCTTATTCAGGAACATTATGCTGAACAAAGTTATGACCAGATGAAAAACATGCTGATGCAGGTGCTCACGCAGCAATTCAGACCCGAGTTTTTAAACCGTGTTGATGAAACTGTGGTGTTCCATCCACTCGATCACGCGCAGATTAAAAACATAGCCGGTATTCAGCTGAACCGTTTACGGCAGCGGCTGGCCGAACGGCAATATGGTTTGGAGGTGACAGAAGCGGCGCTGGATCAAATTGCGGCAGTGGGTTTTGATCCGGTGTTTGGTGCCCGGCCATTAAAACGCGCTGTGCAGCAATATGTCGAAAATGCGCTGGCACAAAGCCTGTTACGCGGCAATATTGCACCGAACAGCCTGATACGCGTTGATGTGGCGGACGGGCAGATGGTGATCAGCAGTCAGCCGCTGAACTAGTCTTTGAAAAACATCCTGCATACTGCGGGGTCAACCCGCAGTATGCTCGATTAATTTTTGGTGCTGGACTGACAAAATTCAGCGATATGGCGTTCGGCGATTTGTAGCTGCTCAGCACGCATTTCGGCATTTAACGGCACTGGTTTTCCTTCGGTGTCATTGAAGGCCACCGGAGCTTCGGCTTCCAGACGTTGCTTGTTTTCACGGGCCTGAGTGCAGTTTTGCACTTTTAACTGCGCATTGACCTGCTCAACCTGTTGTTGCAATGCTTTGACCTGCTGTTGGGTGATCGGCACTGGTGCTTTGTTTACAGTTTCTACCTTTACTTGCTGTGGAGGCTGTTTCGGATCCAACGACCATATCTCATAATCGAGGCCAGCCGGCGGCGGGATTTGACTCACATGTAGCTGGCCATTTTTATCCTGCCAACGATAGTATTCCTGTGCGTGCAAGCCAGATATCAGCAATGTGGCTGCCAACACAAAACATAGCCGGTTCAGTTGCATGATTCGATCCTTGGTGAGTCTGCGCTGATACTCAGTGTACCTGAATTACCTGCCTGTGCTCACGCTGATTTTGCCAGCACAGCGATACAGTCTGTCATTATGGGATTTGACGTCTGAAAATGCTAGAGTAATGATTATTAAGTGAAATTGGCGGAGGTTCAAATGTCAATTGAAGCCATAATGTCGAAAAAAGTCGTAGTCACAACGGCGGATGCTTCTTTGGCCAGTTTGCGGACTGTATTCACCGAAGCACACTTTCAGCATGTCCCTGTTGTGGACAGCATGCAGCGGGTGATTGGCATTGTTTCCGTGAAAGACTTTTACAAAGCGTTAAGTCCGGTCGCCGATTCAGCCTCTGCACAGACTGCACAACTCTTTGAAAATAATCGCAAGGTGCGGTCAATTATGACAAGTCCGGTGGTTTGTATCAGTCCGGACACTACGGTAATTGCAGCGGCGACTTTGTTGGTTGAGCGTAATATCAGTTGTTTGCTGGTGACTAACCCACAGCAGAAGCTGCTGGGTATTGTTTCCTGGAAAGACATTTTGCGGCTTATTGTCCAGCGCCAACAATTTAAACGCCGTAAACAAGAAGAAGAGGAATAAAAAGCGCCCCTTGTTTTTTAATAGCGCCTCCCCAATGATAAGGAAACCTTAGCAGCATTGCTGCCGCCGTTATATTTCAGGGCTGTTAATAAGACCCGATAAGGACTGCAATTGAGTCAGCTGTTTACTTCCCGTATCGCCGCTGTGCGTGCTGCACCATGGCACCAGAACATTGTTGGTATTCGCCGCGGGATCGAACGAGAAACACTGCGGCTAAAGCCGGATGGGACTTTATCACAGCAAGACCATCCGCTGGCTTTGGGCTCTGCATTAACGCATCCACTCATAACCACTGATTTTTCTGAAGCATTACTGGAGTTCATCACTCCGGCCACTAACAGCATCGAAACCACCATAGCGCAGCTGACGGATATTCACCGTTTCGCCATGCGTCAGCTCGGTGAAGAACGTCTCGGGGCCGGCAGTATGCCTGGTTATATTGCGCATCAGGACGAAATCCGGCTGGCCTATTATGGCGAATCCAATGTCGGCAAAATGAAAACCCTGTATCGCCAGGGCCTGAAAAATCGCTATGGCAGTATGATGCAGGCCATTAGTGGTGTGCATTTTAACTTCTCTATTCCGGAAAGTTTCTGGGCCAACTATCAGCAACTGCTCGGCGACAGCCAGCCGCTGCAGGATTTTATTTCAGCGCAGTATCTGCATTTAATCAGAAACTATAAAAGATACGTGTGGCTTATTGTGTACCTGTTTGGCGCATCGCCGGCGATGTGTCAGTCGTTTTTGCAGGGGCGCCAGAGCAAATACAATTTTCAGACTTTGGGTAGAGGCACGCTGTATCTGCCATATGCAACGTCATTACGGATGAGTGATTTGGGCTATACCAATAGCGCTCAGTCGAGCCTGGCGATCACCTATAACAGCTTACCGGACTATATCCGCGGTCTGCATCAGGCCATTACAACATCTTCGCCTGAATATGATGCCATCGGACTTGAAAAAGATGGTCAGTATCAGCAGCTCAACGGCAATATCCTGCAAATTGAAAACGAGTTCTACTCGACAATCAGGCCCAAACGCACCATCAAAAGCGGTGAGCGGCCAACTTGTGCGCTGGCCAAACGCGGGGTCGAGTATATTGAAGTGCGGGCTCTTGATGTCAATCCATTCAGCGCTGTCGGCATCACCGCCACGCAGATGCGGTTTTTGGATTTGTTCCTGCTGTATTGCCTGCTGGAAGACAGCCCTGAACTGAGCGCCGAAGCACAGGCGGTAACAGAACAGAATCTGAAAAAAGTAGTTACTGATGGCCGCAGACTCAATCTTGAGTTAGATCAGGATGGTCAGCCGAGACTGATGCAGGACTGGGCAGAAGAGATTTTCGCCGAACTGTCGCCAATCGCTGCCTGGCTTGATGAAGCCTATCAAACTGCAGATGATGAAGAGCGCTCTTATCAGGCAGTACTGAAGCAGCATTATTTGGCGCTGCTCGACCCGACCCGCACTTTGTCCGGCAAAATGCTGGGTCTCCTTCAGGCTAATCAGCAGGACTGTGGCGCTGTTGATCTGCAGCTGGCGGATTTGTATCGCCAGCAGCTACTCGCAGGTGATTACCAATATTATCAGCCGGAAGATTTCAGTCGGATGGCGGCCGAGTCACTGGCGGAACAACAACAGATCGAAGCGGCGGATACTGTCGGTTTTTCCGAGTACCTAAAGCAGTATTTCGCCGAAAAACCCTGCTGACCATCACCGTTGTTGCCGGTCATACAAACCCGCCAACCGGCGGGTTTTGTTTTTGCAAAGGCAGAAATTGCAGACAAAAAAACGGCCACATCAGTGGCCGTAAAACTAAGGATAGGGAGAATCCAGGGATGAAAACAAAAACTTGGCAGAATCCATTCAAATAGTCAGACGGGGCAGTCTGCGGAAAGTTCAGAAAAATTTGTTATTTTTTAAATTAATTTACAAGTCTTTGCTTTTATTGTGGTTATTCCTGATGCGTGTGTGGATGCAAACGGACCAGACTAATCATATTGTCCTGCACAGCGATAATTTCCAGCGGATACCCCAACAGCTTCAGACTCAGATTTGATTGTGGAATATCTTCCAGATATTCCAGGATCAAACCATTGAGTGTTTTTGGCCCGTCGGTTGGAAAATTCAGCTGCAATTCGCGGTTTAAGTCGCGCAGATTGATACTGCCTTCGACCAGATAAGAACCATCAGGCTGCGCTTTAATTTCTTCGCTGTTTTGCTCGGCCGTGTCGGTGGTGAATTCACCAACTACCTCTTCCAGTATATCTTCCAGCGTCACCAGGCCCTGAATATCGCCGAATTCATCGACGACCAGTCCAATCCGCTCTTTCGAATGCTGGAATTTAACCAGCTGAGTATTGAGGCTGGTACCTTCCGGGATAAAATAAATGTCATGTACCGCACGCAGCAGACTGGCTTTATTCAGCTGGTCTTTCAGCACCAGCCGCATGATGTCGCGGGTATGCAAAAAACCGAGCGCATCGTCGACGCTGTCGCGGTACAACAAGACCCGGCTGTGCTGCGTGATAGATAGCTGATGCAGGATATCTTTCCATTCATCGTTGATATCGATGCCGATCAGTTCATTGCGTGGCACCATAATATCTTCGACAGTGGCTTTTTCCAGGTCCAGCACACCGACCAGCATACTCTGGTGTTGGCCCGGTAAAATGGCGCTGGCTTCATGCACAACAGTACGCAATTCCTCGTTGCTCAGACTGTGGCCGTGATGCTGTTCGGCACTGACACCAAACCAACTCAGGAAGCTGTTACAAATCCGATTGACCAGCCAGACCGCCGGATAAAACAGTTTCATCAGCGGCCGCAGCATCAGACTGCTTGGAAACGCCACGCGCTCTGGATGCAGCGCTGCCAGGGTTTTTGGTGTCACTTCGCCGAAGATCAGGATTATTAATGTCAAGGCCGCAGTTGCTATGGCAATGCCGTAGTCGCCGTAAAGCCGCATACCAATCACAGTCCCGATAGCAGATGCAGCAATGTTCACCAGATTATTGCCTACCAGAATCAGGCCTATCAGGCGGTCGCGTCGCTGCAATAAGGCGTGAGTGCGCAGAGCGCCGGGGTGGTTTTCGTTTAATAAATGTTTGAGCCGGTATGGGTTTACCGACATCATCGCAGTTTCAGTTGCGGAGAAATAAGCCGAGCAGAGTACCAGAAACGCCAGAATAAGCAGCAGCGTACCGGTTGATATTGCGTCCAAAGCGGAATTTGCCTGTGTTGCCGTTCAGAGCCAATTAATATGCGAAATCGGTAACAGCGTCAAGCCGGACTACAGCAATACTTCTCTGACAAAGCGGCTGCCAAAGTAAGCCAGTGTCAGTAACAGACTGCCAGTCATGGTCAGGCCGTTGGCGATCCGGCCGCGCCAGCCGGCCAAATGATGGCCGGCCAGCAATACGACAAACACCGTCAAGCCAAGTGTGCTTAACACATTTTTATGCAGATTGTGTCGGGCAAACCAATCCTGACCGAACAGAGCGCCGCTGAACACTGTGATACCCAGCAGCAAAGTTCCCAGTAAAATCAGCCGGAACAGCAGTTGTTCTGCCTGCATCAGGGGCGGCAGCACAGTACCGGCCGGCAGCGGCGTTTTTTGTTTCAGCCGCTGACTGATGAGGCTGACCTGGAATGAATACAGGGTGGCCATAATCAGAATCACATAGGCGATAAAAGCTACCATTATATGGGCCAATAACCAGGGGCTATGTTCAAAATGCTGCAATTGGACGGTATCAGGCAGCAGGATCACCGCCAGCTGCACCATTGCGGCGAAGCCATAGACTATCGGCAGCAACAACAGGATTGGGGTGCGTAATGCCGTGACGGTGAAGGCGGCAGTGATGAGCCAGCACACTAAAGAACTGACATTGAGCAAACTGAAATTCTGACCTTCGGCGGTAAATAAACTCTGACTAAGCCCCAGCATATGCAGGACCACGCCGCTAATCGCGACACTGAACAACAGCTTCAGGCGCGGCCCTTCAGCATGATAGAGCCGCTGCGCCACAATACCGGTAGCAACCAGGTAACAAACCAGAGCGAGAACAGGCAAAAAAACAGCCGACATGCAAATAATTCCAATTTGAATGCATCTTTTTGCCCATTGTATGGGAAGAGGCGACAGATTGACAGAGCCTGAGGCTGACGCTTTGCTGGCGCTTTGTTATAATCGCCGCCATTTTTGATACAACCGGATTTGACCATGTTTGAGAATTTGTCGGATCGCCTGACCCGAACGCTGAAAAACATCAGTGGCCGTGGCCGCCTGACCGAAGACAACATCAAAGAAACCCTGCGTGAAGTGCGCATGGCGCTGCTGGAAGCTGACGTGGCATTACCCGTCGTGCGTGATTTCGTCAATCAGGTTAAAGAGCGTTCGGTTGGCCTCGAAGTTAGCAAAAGCCTGACGCCGGGCCAGGAATTTCTCAAAATCGTCAAAAAGGCGCTGGAAGAAGCGATGGGGGAAGCCAATGAAGAGCTTACCCTCAATACGCAGCCGCCGGCTGTGGTGCTGATGGCGGGTTTACAGGGCGCCGGTAAAACGACTTCAGTCGGTAAACTGGCCAAGTTTTTAAAAGAGCGCAAAAAGAAAAAAGTGATGGTGGTGTCCGCCGACGTTTATCGTCCGGCGGCGATTAAACAGCTGGAAACGCTGGCCAAAGATGTTGGTGTGGAGTTTTTCCCGAGCGACATTTCACAAAAACCCGTTGATATTGCCAATGCAGCGATCAGCGCAGCGAAATTAGGTTTCTACGACATTCTGCTGGTCGACACCGCCGGTCGTCTACACGTTGATAGCGAAATGATGAATGAAATCAAAGCGTTACGCGCGGCGATTAAACCGATTGAAACCTTGTTTGTTGTCGATGCGATGACAGGTCAGGATGCTGCCAATACCGCTAAAGCCTTTAACGAAGCGTTGCCGCTGACCGGCGTGATCCTGACTAAAGCCGACGGTGATGCGCGCGGTGGTGCAGCCTTATCTATCCGCCATATCACTGGTAAGCCGATTAAGTTTATCGGTATGGGCGAGAAAACTGATGCACTGGAGCCATTCCATCCGGACCGGATCGCGTCACGTATCCTCGGTATGGGCGACGTGCTCAGCCTGATTGAAGAGCTGGAGCAAAAAGTCGACCGCGAGCAAGCTGCTAAAGTTGCCGCCAAGGTGATGAAGGGACAGGGCTTTAGTCTGGAAGATTTCCGCGACCAGCTGGTACAGATGCGCAGTATGGGCGGCATGATGTCGATGCTGGACAAACTGCCAGGCATGAAGAATTTGCCGGCCGGTGCTAAAGATCAGATCAATAATAAAAGCTTCAACAAAATGGAAGCCATTATTAATTCAATGACACCAAAAGAGCGGCAATTTCCTGATTTGATTAAAGGTTCGCGTAAAAAACGCATAGCCGCCGGTTCAGGCACTCAGGTGCAGGACGTCAATCAGCTGCTGAAACAGTTTACTCAGATGCAGAAGATGATGAAGCAGATGAGTGGTAAAGGCGGGATGATGAAAATGATGCGTGCTATGGGGGGTAAATTGCCACCCGGTTTAGGTGGCGGTCGCTAAGTTTCAAGTGAATTGTTTTTCAGGGCCATTGTTCAGCAATGGCCTTGTTGTTTATCGCCGGCTGTGGCTGGGTATGCAAAGCAATCCAATTACCCAAATTGTTTTGCCAGATCACAGTAAGGATCCAATGGATCCGCGCTGTGGCTTCAGCACTTATCCCAACAGCTTTTCAAGAGCTTATCCACAGATTCATCCACTGCGGCGACTGGCCTGATAACCGGCCGCGAAGCCTGAAAATCCTTGCATTACAACGAAAAACGCGTACAATTCGGCGTCCCTGCGGCCCGACCGCGGGGATTTTGATTTACAAAAACCTGAACGATTGAAATAGAGGACGGTATGGTAACTATTCGTTTACAACGTGGTGGCGCGAAAAAGCGTCCATTTTACCAAGTTGTGGTCGCTGATAGCCGTTTTGCTCGTGATGGCCGTTTCATTGAGCGCGTGGGTTTCTTTAACCCAATCGCCGGCGGCACTGAAGAGAAAACGCGCATCGACCTGGACCGCGTTGATCACTGGGTTGCACAAGGTGCATCTCTGAGCGATCGCGTTGCGTCACTGGTAAAAGCTGCTAAAAAAGCTGCTGCTTAATTAGCAAACTGGGTAGGAATTAACCTTGATGGGTAAAGATTTAGTTGTCTTAGGTAAGTTTGGCGCCGTTTACGGCATCAACGGGTGGCTAAAAGTAATTTCCTACACAGATATCCCGGAAGGGATTTTTGATTACACACCCTGGCAGATCCAATCCCAGGGCAAATGGCAACCAGTGCAGATCTCCAGTTGGAAACGCCATAGCAATGGCTTAATCGTCAAACTGGAAGGTGTCAGTGACCGGGACCAGGCACAGATTTTCGTGAATGCGGAAATTGCTGTGACTCAGGCCAGTCTGCCCGCGCTTGATGACGGTGAGTTTTACTGGAAAGACCTGATGGGTCTGACTGTGGTGAACGAAGCCGGTTATGACTTAGGCGTAGTGGATGACATCATGGAAACGGGCTCGAACGACGTTCTCGTCGTCAAAGCAAACCGGACCGATGCATTTGGTAAAAAAGAGCGTTTAATTCCGTTTTTGACTGACTCTGTCATCAAAATTGTGGATAAAACGCAAGGACGAATCATCGTCGACTGGGACCCAGATTTTTAATGTCCGGACAGTTCAATATGTGGTTTGGGGTTATTACCTTATTTCCGCAAATGTTCGAGGCAATCACAAAATATGGTGTGACCAGCCGGGCAGTCAAAAACGGCCTGATCGATTTGCAGTGTTGGAATCCGCGGGATTTTACCTCGGATAAACATAACACGGTGGACGACAGACCTTTTGGTGGCGGCCCTGGTATGTTGATGATGGTGCAGCCATTGACCGACGCAATTCGCGCCGCCAAATCTGCCGCAGGGGAAGGGGTCCATACCATCTACTTATCGCCGCAAGGCCGCAAGTTAGATCAGGCAGGGGTCGCTGAACTGGCGAAACGTCCAAAGCTGTTGCTGGTAGCAGGTCGCTACGAAGGGATTGATGAACGCGTAATAGAGTCGGAAATTGACGAAGAATGGTCAATCGGCGATTACGTGCTGAGTGGGGGCGAATTGCCTGCGATGACGCTGATTGATGCGGTATCGCGACTGGTACCAGGCGTACTGGGGCATGACATGTCAGCAGTTGAGGATTCGTTTGCCTCCGGATTGCTGGATTGTCCGCACTATACTAGACCAGAAGTGTTAGACGGCAAACAGGTTCCCGCGGTACTACTCAGCGGACACCATGAAAACATCAGACGCTGGCGTCTGAAGCAGTCTCTTGGGAGAACATGGCTTCGGCGTCCGGAATTGTTAAATGCCCTGGCTCTGACTAAGGAGCAACGCAAACTTCTGGAAGAGTTCCAACAGGAACACCAGGCGTTGCAGCAACGATAGTTTATCCAGGTAAAGTGAGATTGTTATGAGCAAAGTTAGCCAAAACATCATCAAAGAACTTGAAAACGAACAGTTGAAATCTGACGTTCCAGCTTTCGGTCCAGGTGACACTGTGATTGTTCAAGTTAAAGTTAAAGAAGGCGATAAAACTCGTCTGCAGGCTTACGAAGGCGTTGTAATCGCTAAACGTAACCGTGGTTTACACTCATCTTTCACAGTTCGTAAAATTTCGAACGGTGAAGGCGTTGAGCGTGTATTCCAAACGCACAGCCCAATGATTGACAGCATCACGCTGAAACGTCGTGGTGCAGTACGCCGTGCCAAGCTTTACTTCTTACGCGATCGTTCAGGTAAATCAGCGCGTATCCGCGAAAAGCTTAACTAAGCACTTGAAGGCTGCCCCCGGGCAGCCTTTTTTTATCTCTGTTGCATGCAAGGTCTCTCGACCTGCTTCCCTGGCCTTGGTCAATTTCGTCGCATCTGAACATTTCCCCGACAAATAAATTCCTGACATGATTTGCCCTATTGTTTTGTCACGTCGCACTGTTAGTATGAACTTTATATACCGGCTGCATTATTGCTGTGTCACAAGGACTTACCAGTGCAATCCTCTGATTTTAATGAAAAAAGAAAATTCATCGTCAAGCTTGGCAAAATGCTGCATAAGTTTGGTACGCCAGCCTACCGGTTGGAAGCGCATTTGCAGGATGTCGCAAAAGACTTAAATATTGGTGCCTCATTTGCTATTACACCAACAGTACTGACCTTTGTGATTTGGGTGCCTGGCGAAGACAGCGAATATACCCATGTCGCACGTGTGATGCCCGGTGACCTGGATTTAGGTTCGTTATCCCGGGCTGATGAAGTGGTTGACGCCGTATTGAAGCATCAGATGACATTGCAGGAAGCGACCGAACGCTTAAATACCATAGCCGCGATGCCAAATCCTTATGCGCGCTGGGCGACGTTTCTGGCATACGGTGCCGCCGGTGGTGCTTTTGCCATGTTGATGCGGGCCAGCTGGCTGGACGTTGGTTATGCCACCGCGCTCAGTTTGATTGTTTACCTCTTTGTATTCTGGGCGGAAAAAAGCCGCCGGGTCACTCATATGCTGGAACCGCTGGTCGCGATGAGTTCCGCCTTAGGCGCCACTGCGCTGGCCGCTTATGTTGACCCACGGATCAATATTCCGATTGTAGTGTTGTCGGCCATTATTGTGTTTATCCCCGGCCTGGCGCTAACTTTGGGGTTTGCTGAAACCGCCGCACGGCATTTAGTGTCCGGTACCGCCCGTATTATGGATGCGGTGATGATCCTGTTTAAATTGTATTTTGGTGCTTTTTTAGGGCTGGCGCTGGGCGAACGCCTGTTTGGTAAAGTGCCTTATGTGGCAACTCAAGCCGTAGAGGCCTGGACTGCCTGGCTTGCGGTGGCGATTTTATGTGGCTCTCTGGTGATTGTGTTTCGTGCCCGGAAAAAGCATATCAGCTGGGGTTTGATGTCTGGTTTTATCGCCTATGGTGCCAGTCAGCTCGGCGGCATTTATCTCGATTTGGCCCTTGGTGCTTTTGTCGGTGCTTTTGCCGTAGGCGTATACGGTAACCTGTTTACCCGTTTAATGAATGCGCCGGCCAGTATTGTATCGTTGCAAGGCATGATAGTGCTGGTGCCTGGCAGTAAAACTTATATTGGTCTCAACAGTTTAATTTCTGGCGAGCAGATGGGGGCAACTGATCATCTGGGGCAACAGACCTTTTTGATCCTGATGTCATTGGTAGCCGGTTTTATCTTTGCCAATGTGGCGTTGCCGCCGAAGAAAAGCCTGTAAAAATCGTCAATCAGCTATCGAAAATTTTCAGACCAGCCGGCGACAATTTGGTTGAACCGGCCGTCTGATTTCATCACCTGCAGGCTCTGGCGCAGGCGCTGCACAGTGTCAGCTGACGTTTTCAAGCTACAAGCCAGATGGAAATCCAGCGGCAAATCCGGCAACACCAGTAGCTTACGAAAATCAGCCAGCGCCAGACCGGATTCTTGCGCCCGGTATTTCAAAATAGTTTCGTTAATTATCACCATATCAATGCCCTGACGTCGCCCTTCCAGCACATTGAGCATACTGGCGACGTTTTCCAGCAGATATAAATTTTCCCCTTCCACAAAACCGTGTTTTAGCAGGTAGTGATGCGTGACATCGTCGCGGGTCACTGCGATGACATATTTTTTGGCTTGTTCCAACGATTGCAATTGAATATCGCTGCGGCTGGCGAGACCATAAATCGCTGTGGTGTTGTAGGACAGCTCACCAATCCACTGAAACAGTGGCAAGCGTTCTTTACTCTTTGAAATCGAATAAATGCAGGTGTTCGGGTCGCGCAGCGCCAGTTGATAAGCCCGGCTCCAGGACTGAAATTCTATCTGATAGTTGATGCCGGCCCCCTGAAAGATTTGCCGGACCAAATCTGTGGCAAAACCAGCTGCAGCACCCGGCTGATCAATCTGATAAGGCGGCAGGTGCTCGGTGACGACGCGGATTTCTGCAGCCGTGACGGGGAACAAAAAAACTGATATCAGCATGCAGCTGCAGATTCGTAAAATTTGCACTCGGCTGCTACACCTTTGAAGTTCTCTGCAAACTACTGTAAACAGCTGACGGCCGGCAGGCAAGTGCCGGGCAGAAAATCCACTGTCCGATTCGGTTTGGCACAAAATCTTGCACCTTCGGCTGATTCATTACTTTAGTTTGCGTGTAATGATAAATGTACAATTTGCACAATGATTCAAATTAGCCTTGACGCGCTGTATCTATTGACTTCGTGTGTTGACATTGTCCCAGTATCTTTTTACTATGTCGGTCGTTTGTAATTATTAAAATACGTATCGTAAAAAAATGTATACAGCGAGATTAAGTGACTGGTCGCCATGCTGACACCAGCCTGCGCTGAGGAAAGGAGCAAAGCGATGAGCAAAATTGTTGATGATTTACGGATATTGGCAGAAAAACCATTAAGCCCGCCGTTAGTGCTGAAAAAGGCGTTACCGCTGTCTGAGCAAGGGGCCTTATTTGTGCAGCAGGCGCGCCGGGAAATTGCTGATATTGTGCATGGCCGCGATAAACGCTTGTTAGTGATCACCGGTCCCTGTTCTATCCACGACCCGGTGGCGGCGATTGATTACGCCAAACGTTTAAAAGAGCTGCAACTGAAGTACGCCGACAGCCTCTACATTGTGATGCGGGTCTACTTTGAAAAACCACGTACCACTGTCGGCTGGAAAGGCTATATCAACGACCCGCACCTTGATGATTCGTTTGATTTGGAAACCGGTCTGACGCGTGGTCGTGAATTGTTGCTGAAACTGGTGGAGATGGAATTGCCGACAGCGACAGAAGCTTTAGATCCAATCAGCCCGCAGTATTTGTCGGATTTAGTGTCCTGGGCTGCTATCGGCGCCCGCACTGTGGAAAGTCAGACTCACCGCGAAATGGCCAGCGGCTTGTCGATGCCAGTCGGTTTCAAAAATGGTACTGATGGCAATTTGAATATCGCCTTAAATGCGCTGCAATCAGCGGCCAGCCCGCACAGCTTTATTGGTATCAACCAACGCGGTGAAGTTGCGCTGGTGCAGACCGCTGGTAATCCGGACGGTCATATCATTCTGCGTGGCGGTACCAAGCCAAATTATGATGCGGAAAGTATTAACGCCGCGGTGGCCGTGCTCGACAAACATCAGTTGCCGCGGGGTATTGTGGTGGATTGCAGCCACGGTAACTCGAATAAAGACCATAACCGACAGCCGCTGGTCGCGGAAGCTGTTGTGGCGCAGCGGGTGCTGGGCAATGACGCCATTATCGGCCTGATGCTGGAAAGTAATATCAATGGTGGCAAGCAGAATATTGTGAATGGCAAAGCTGAGTTATACGGCGTGTCAGTGACGGATGCCTGTATTGACTGGGCAACAACGGCACAACTTCTGGCTGGTCTGCATCATCAGATGTTAGGCGTGTGTCAGGCTGCCTGAGGTTTTTATGAGCATTTCCACATCCGTCCAGGCCGCATCTGCCGCTGAACTGGCGCCGTTGCGCAGTCAGATTGATGCAATTGACACCCAGTTGGTTGAACTGCTGGCCGCACGCGCCAAAGTAACGGCGCAGGTCGGGCAGGTGAAACAACAATATGCGTTACCGCTGTATGTGCCGGAGCGGGAAAAAGCTTTGCTTGAGGCGCGCCGTGCGCAAGCACAAACAGCTGGCGTGTCGCCCGAGCTGGTTGAAGATGTGCTGCGCCGGGTGATGCGGGAGTCTTATTCTACGCAGGAAACCGGCTTCGTTTGCTGCCGTGACGGCGGCGGTAAAGTGGTAGTGGTTGGCGGCAATGGCGCACTCGGGCAACGCTTTGTCAGTTTGTTTCAGCGCTCTGGTTTTACCGTGTCAGTGCTGGAACAAGCAGACTGGCCGAAGGCCGCAGAAATGTGTGCCGATGCCGCGCTGGTATTGCTCGCAGTTCCAATTGCTGTAACAGAACAGGTGATCCGCCAACTGCCACAGTTACCAGCTGATTGTGTGCTGGCGGATATTACCAGTATCAAAGCAGCACCGCTCGCTGCAATGCTACAGCAGCACAGTGGGCCTGTGCTGGGGCTGCATCCGATGTTTGGTCCGGACATCAGCAACATCGTCAAGCAAGTGGTGGTGGTGTGTCATGGCCGCTCTGCAGCGCAATACCAATGGTTGCTGCAGCAATTTAGCGTCTGGGGCGCAGTACTCACAGAAAAAGACGCGCAACAACACGATGAGCTGATGCAGCTTATTCAGGCGATGCGCCATTTCAGCTCGCTGGTGTACGGCGTGCATCTTGCGGAAGAACACGCGGATTTGCCGCAGCTGCTGGAGCTGAGCTCGCCGATTTACCGGCTTGAGTTAGCGATGGTGGGGCGTCTGTTTGCGCAAAATGCTGAATTGTATGCCGACATTATGTTGAGTTCGGTTGCAGTCACCGGTTTACTACAACGCTATCAGCACCGCTTTAATCAGTTGTCGCATTTATTAGCGGCACGGGACAAAGCTGGATTGATGGCGGAGTTTGCCAAAGGCCAGGCGTTTTTTGGTCCTCTGGCCAGCCAGTTTCTGCAGGAAAGCCGGCGTTTGCTGCAAAAAGCTGCGGATGAGCGCAGTTAGCCGCTCGTTTTCTTACTGTTCAAGACCGGAGCCTAACGTTAGACTGGGCTCCGGTTTTCATTCAATGTTTATCATCTCTTGCTGAAATCATTCTGGCTCTGTCTATTGCGCAGGCTACTTTCTGTCTTGCGTTATGCCGGTATAGGCTTGCTGACGCTGGTGTTGCTGTTTGCCTATCTACCGGTGCCTTACACCGGTGTGATGCTGGAACGCCAGATCGACGCCTGGCTGGATGGCAATAGTCGCTATCAGGCACTGCATCAATGGCGGCCATTGACGCAAATTTCTCCGCATTTGTTACAGGCTGTAGTCGCTGCAGAAGATCAGAAGTTTTTGCAGCACAGTGGTTTTGATTTACAGGCGATTGAAAAAGCGCTGGTGTATAACAGCAAAGGCCGCAAGGTACGCGGCGCTTCCACTCTCAGTCAGCAAACGGCAAAAAATGTGTTTTTATGGACTGGTCGTAGCTGGTTACGAAAGGGGCTGGAAACAGGCATTACCCTGCTGCTTGAAGGGGCCTGGGGCAAACAGCGCATTCTGGAAGTGTATCTGAATAGTGTTGAATTCGGTCCCGGCATTTACGGCGCCGAAGCGGCGGCACAGCGCTTCTTTGGTGTGTCGGCACAGCGTTTAAGCCGGTCACAAGCCGCGTTACTGGCGGCCGTGTTACCCAATCCGCACCGATTTTTAGTGCAGTCACCGTCGCCTTATGTACGTAAACGCCAGCAATGGATCTTAAAACAAATGCAGCAGCTGGGGCCCGTACAGCGGCAACTGCGCTAAAACAGCTCCTACCTCTGTTCATTTTGCCGCTTTTCCCGGCAGAACTGCCGTACATTAGCGAAATAATACTGGGCGCATCCGACTTTAGTCGTTATCTTATGACGCTGATCTGCCGTGGGCTTTGGGACATCTTTCTGACCTTGCCAGACTCTTGTCAGACAACGGTGCAGCGATAGCACCGCATCATAACAATATCCGAGGAATCTACTGATGAATGAATTTGTTGCTGTGGTGAACGGCATCATCTGGAGCAAGGCGTTAATCGCTCTTTGTCTCGGGGTGGGCCTGTATTTCTCCATACGCTCGCGTTTCCTGCAATTACGTCATGTGCACGAAATGATCCGCCTGATGTTTGACGGCAAAAGCTCAGACAGCGGAGTGTCATCCTTCCAGGCGTTAACGATGACGCTGGCGGGCCGGGTTGGCACCGGCAATATTGCCGGTGTTGCAACAGCAATCACTTTTGGCGGCCCGGGCGCAGTGTTCTGGATGTGGATGGTGGCGTTTCTCGGCGCCAGCTCGGCGTTCGTGGAATCAACTTTAGGTCAGGTTTACAAAGAAAAAATCAACGGTCAGTATCGCGGCGGTCCGGCGTTTTATATTGAAAAAGGCCTCGGCATGAAATGGTATGCCTGGGTTTTTGCGATTGCGACCGTCATAGCCACAGGTCTGCTGTTGCCAGGTGTCCAGGCGAACTCTATCGCGTCTAGTCTGGAAACTGCAGTGGGTATTTCACCAAATGTAACCGCTGGTGTGCTGGCAATTGCACTTGGTTTTATTATTTTCGGCGGCGTCAAACGCATCGCTACTTTTGCCGAAATCGTGGTGCCATTTATGGCACTGGGTTACATCATCGTCGCTTGTGTGGTCATCGCACTGAATATTGAGCAATTACCTGTCGTACTGAAACTGATTGTGAACAGTGCTTTTGGTACTGAAGCAGCATATGGCGCTATTCTGGGCCTTGCGATCGAGTGGGGCGTTAAACGTGGCGTCTATTCAAACGAAGCCGGTCAGGGCACAGGTCCACATGCATCGTCCGCTGCTGCGGTATCGCATCCGGCGAAACAAGGTCTGGTCCAAGGCTTTTCGGTTTATGTTGATACGCTGTTTGTTTGTTCCGCTACGGCGTTTATGTTGTTAATCACCGGCCAGTACAATGTGCAGGCGGCTGATGGTCAGGCGCTGTATACCGGTGTCGCCGGTGTTGCGGCAGGCCCGGGTTATGTGCAAACCGCTCTTGAAAATGTGATGCCTGGCTTTGGGTCGTTGTTTGTTGCTATTGCCCTGTTGTTTTTCGCTTTCACCACTATCGTCGCTTATTACTACATCGCTGAAACCAACATCGCCTATATCAACCGAACCGTATCGCGGCCATGGCTGGGCTTCCTGCTGAAAGTTGGCATTATGGCAGCAGTGGTTTATGGCACTGTAAAAACAGCAGATCTGGCCTGGGCATTAGGCGATATTGGTGTAGGTTTGATGGCCTGGCTGAACATTATCGCCATTATTCTGCTGCATAAAACCGCCTTTAAATGTCTGCGGGACTACGAGGCGCAAAAAGCGGCCGGTAAAGACCCGGTGTTTCATCCGGAACAGCTGGGGATCAAGAATGCACATTATTGGGAAGGCAAAACAGACGATGAGCTGTTAAGTTCCAGCCTGACCAATCTGGCAGAACAAGACAGCAAACGGGTCTAATCTGAAACAGACAAAGCCAGTCCCTGACTGGCTTTGTTTTATGAGGAAAAGTGAATGGCTACCATCCTGACTACCAGCAGATTACGCTTACGCCATGCCGAGCTTCGCGATGCACCAGCCATGTTGCAGCTGGTCAATGAGCCGGAGTTTTTGCAAAACATCGGTGACAAGCAAGTCAGGAATTTGCAGCAGGCTGAGCAGTATCTGCAAAATGGTGCCATCGCCAGTTATCAGCAACATGGTTTTGGGTTGTATCTGGTTGAACGTTTGGCAGATGGCGCGACTTTGGGCTTATGCGGCCTGGTGCAACGTGATTATTTGCAGTACCCGGATGTCGGTTATGCCTTGTTCCGTGAGTTTAGCGGTCAGGGTTACATTTCCGAAGCGGCGCTGGCGGTGGTCGCTTATGCACGCACTGAACTGGGTTTAAAGCAACTTTGTGGTATTGTGGCGCCGGATAACCTGGCGTCTAAACGTATTCTGCAGAAAACCGGCATGCGGCCGGCCGGGCAAAAGATAGTGCCGGGTGCGGATAAGACGGTTGATTTTTATCTGCTTGAATAGGCCTGAAGGGCTTAAGGTGCCTGCTCAACCTGCGACAGCTGTTTAGCCCTCTGCGCGCTCTGCGTTAGTACGCTGACGCTGAAAATCCTCGTATTTTTTCGAAGCAACATCTTTAAGGCAACTCTCTGACAGTGGTGACGGTAATAACCGGCACTGCGCCCGCTGTTCGTCGCGCATCTTATTGAACCAATATTCTTCACTGCCGCGTTGCGGGTTCTGACAAGCGCTGAGCACCGGCAGTAACAAGCTGATAATTAACAGCGTTTTGTTCGACATGGTCCAATCCGTTTCTTAGTCCTTTGGGTACTATGCCACAGCAGGACAACGGTTTGCTACAGAGGATCTGTACAGTCGGTGGCGCTGTCAAATTTCACCAAACTGCCATAAATTTGCTGCTTTGGTACCTTATGCTGGTGCTTTGTCGCTAACCGCGGGAACTGCTTTGCAAGACTCACTGCCAGAACTGTATCAGCTTGAACTGTTGCTGCGCCATGCACCGGCACCAGTCAGTGCCGACGTACTGGCGATGGTCAGCGCTGGCGACCAACAATTTCCGCTGTATGCCATTGCTGTTGGTCAACCTAAGGCCGGCAAGCCGGTGTTATTGCTGACCGGCGGCATCCATGGCCTGGAGCGGATTGGCACCCAGGTACTACTGGCTTATCTGGAAAGCCTGTGCAGCCGTTTACGCTGGGATCTGCAGTTTGCTGAGCTATTTGATCGTGTTCAACTGTATATCCTGCCGTTGTTAAATCCCGGCGGTATGCTGCGCGGTTGGCGCTCTAATGCGCGCCATGTTGATTTGATGCGTAATGCGCCACAGGATTGTACCGAAGGCGCCGCATTTCTGGTCGGTGGCCAGCGTTATAGCAAATTTTTACCTTGGTATCGGGGGTATCCGGGGCAGCTGGAAACCGAAAGCAGGGTGCTGTGTGATTTTGTCCGGCAGCGTTTGTTTCAGGCGCCGTTTTCGCTGGTGCTGGATTGCCACTCCGGCTTTGGTCAGACCGACCGTTTGTGGTTTCCTTATGCCAAATCCAGTACTCAGCCTATTGCGCATCTGGCGCAAATGCACCGGCTGCGGGAATTATTGTTTCAGACCTATCCGCATCAGAATTACATTTTTGAACCGCAGTGCCGGCATTATTTATGTCATGGCGACTTATGGGATTATCTGTTTGATCAATCGTTGCTGGCGAAACATTTGATGTTGCCGCTGACTCTAGAGATGGGGTCGTGGAACTGGGTGCGAAAAAATCCGTTTCAGCTGTTCAGAAGCCACGGGCTGTTTCATCCGGTCAAACCACACCGGATAAAAAGAGTGCTGCGCAGTCACTTAATTTTGTTCGAATTTTTACTTCAGGCCACTGCCGCACACGCACATTGGCTGCCGACTGTAGACAGCCGCAACGCCATGGAGGCCAACGACTTATGGTACAACCGATAGTGTTATTGCGTGGCCTGGCGCGCGAGCAGGCACATTGGGGCGACTTTCCCGGAGCGCTTGCCAGGCAAACGCAAAGACCGGTGTATTGCCAGGATTTGCCCGGCATGGGCCAGTACCATCAGGAGCAGAGCCCGGCGGACATGCGTTCGCTGGCAGAGTTGATACTACCCAGGCTGCGGCGGCGCCATCCCGGCCCCTGGCATCTGGTTGCCATGTCGTTAGGTGCTATGCTGGCCGTACAGCTGGCGGTATTGGCACCGCAGCAGGTGGCGTCCTTGGTGCTGATAAACACCAGTGCCGGTGCTTTAACGCCGTTTTATCAGCGTTTACGCTGGCAGCAGTATTCAAAAGTACTGAGTGCTTTTATCGCGCCGCTGCGACAGCGTGAACAACTGATTTTACAACTAACCAGTCAGCGCTGGCAGCAACCGCAGTTGCAGCGTGCCGTTGATATCGCAAGGCACAGACCCGTGCAGCGGCTGAATGTACTGCGGCAGTTGCTGGCGGCGAGCCGGTTTCGCCTGAGCGAAAAACCACAGTGCCCGCTATTGTTGTTAAGTGGCGCGGCCGATCAATTGGTCGACCCCATTTGCAGCGAGCGGTTGGCGGACTATTGGCAGGTCGCGCATTTGCAACATCCGTTAGCCGGCCATGATTTAGTTTTAGATGCGCCAGACTGGCTACTGAGCCAGTTAGTGCAATTTTACGCCTGCTTAGACTGAAGATTCATCAAACTCCAGGTGTGGTTTACCCGCCATATACTGGCGGCGAAAAACCTGGAAGTATTGGCATAAGTCCGTGGCTGCCTGTTCATCCCCGGCCAGTTTTAGCACCTCAATGCCAACTTCAGCGGTACAGAGCTGATGTAAATGCGCTGCTTCGCGTAATTTGTAGCCAGAAGCGACCGTTGGATTAATGCCAAGCACCGGGAATTGGTCCAGATAAGGGCTTTTACTGAACATTTTCTTCGCTTCACGCCAGGTACCGTCCAGCATGATAAACAAAGGTTTTTTGCTGCCGGTTTGTAATTCTTGTGGGATAGCGCTGATACAGCGCTCTGCGCTGGCATATTCATGTGGAAACACCACCACAGGCGCCAGGTCTTCGCGCTGCAGTAATTGCAACAAAGCCGGATCCGGCTGAGTGCGATCCCAGACGAAGGCGTAACTGTCGGCCGCGACATCGGCAATCAGCCGGCCGGTATTGCTGGGTTTGTAGCATTCGCCGGTATACATCAGCAATAAAACCGCACTACGGGCTGATGGCGCGGGGATATAGGCGCAGAGGCAATCCGCTTTGGGCAGCAGACAACCGTCGCAACGGATCACCTTGCTGCCACGGGCGTTAAAAGGTTTAGTGGTTTTGGCGAGCTCGCGTTGGCGCAGCTCCAATACTACATTGGCCAAAATGATTTCCGCACAGCTGAACAGGCCGGCATTTTAGCGCAGTTCAGTGCACAAGTGTGTTTTAGCTTTTTACACCGAACTCTTGCGGGTACAAACTGATAAAACGTTGCTGTTGCGGATAAGCAAACACATCTTCGACGATGCCGCTTTTTATCCTGGCCTGTTTTTGTTGCCAGTAAGCGGCGTCAAGCAATTCAGGATGCAGCTCCTGTAACAACTGGCGTAATTCCGGCTGCGCTGTGACAAAAGTGGCGATTTGCTCCGGAAATACATCGCCGGGATGGATTGGATACCAGGGCTCGGCGCTCAGCATATCGTCCCAGTTGTCTGGTGGCGGAATAAAGCGGAAATTCATATCCAGCAGATACTGCACTTCGTCGTAATCGTAAAACACCACGCGGCCGTGCCGGGTTACGCCAAAGTTTTTCAGCAGCATGTCGCCCGGGAAAATATTGGCGGCGATCATGTCTTTCAGCGCCTGGCCGTAATCCTGCATCAGCCGGCGTTTTTCCGCCGGACTTGCTTGTTCTAATGCCAAATTGAGCGGCAACATCCGCCGCTCGATATACAGATGCTTAATCACGACTAAGTCATCTTCAATCTGCAAAGAGCCGGCGATAGATTGTTGTAGTTCGTGTAGCAGTTCGCTAGAGAAGCGGTTTTTTGGCAAAGCCACATCGGAATATTCCAGCGTGTCGGCCATCCTGCCAACCCGGTCATGCGTTTTCACCAGATGATAACGGCGTTTGACGGTATCGCGGCCAAAGGGTTTAGTGTCGGCGAATTTGTCCCGGATCACTTTAAATACATAAGGAAATGACGGCAGAGTGAACACCATCATCACCATACCGCGAATGCCGGGCGCAGCAACAAAAGCGTCGCGGCTTTGCGCCAGATGCTGTAACAGCTCACGGTAAAACTCGGTTTTCCCTTGTTTATGTAAACCGACAGAGGCATACAGTTCGGCCAGGGTTTTATGGGGCAGTAATTCGCGCAGAAAATGCACCAAAGCCGAGGGGACCGGCAAATCCACCATAAAATAAGCACGCGAGAAGCCAAAAATGATGGTCATTTGCTGGCTGTCGGTGATCAGGCTATCGACAAACAAACCACGGCTGCGCTGATGCAATACCGGCATAATAAACGGCTGCTGACCGTCCGGGCTGACTACCCGCCCCACCACATAAGCGGCTTTATTGCGATAAAACACTGATTTGAGAATATCAAAGCGGATTTGATGCACCGGATGGCGGCCATGGCTGGACTGGGCGACAAAAGTTTTCACGATTAAGCGGATATCGCGGTCCAGATTTTCAAAGGGAACCCCTAAGCTAAAGCCACTCAGAATACGGCGCAGGCAATGGCGCAAGCCGTCCTGCGCCGGAAAATAACTGTCATAAACAGAAGCCACCGGCGCCGGCAATTGCTGTTTGTTTAAAGTCGATTCGACAAAAATATTCTGATTGTGAAAATATTGCCGGTCAAATAGCTGGCAAAACACTGAGTTATAAAAAGTTTCTGCCAGCTCCGCCTGCGGATGAAACTGCAGATAGACCAGATAATGTTGTTTAACCTGCTGCCACAATGCTTCGTCCAGACAATGCACCGGCAATTCCTGTTGCAGCACCGCGATGGTTTCACTGACACGGGTGTCGTAATAGGAGATTCGCTCGGCATTGTCAGTTAAAAAACCACTCCAGTCTGCCGCCGCAAATCTTTGCTGCGCATTGGCAGTAATGTGCTGGAACAGCCGGAAATGGCGGCGAAATCCGCGCATGATAATGTCGGCGATGTGCTGCGCTTGTGGCATAGAATATTTAGAGTGAATGCTCAATTTATTGGTTATACCGCGTTCAATCTCAGCTGTAAATCTGACCTTAGTGCAAAAACAGCCGGTAGTCAGAAAACCTTTCGCAGCAATGGGTTGTATCTGTGCCTGCTAGTTGATATAAAAATGTTAATTGCAAGGCGGGTCTGGTTGCACTCGCATCAGTATCAGCAGGGGGAGAACAGCGGTGGCTGGCATTCATCAGGTAGTCCAAGCGACAACAGGCAAAGCGAATTCTGCAACTTTGATTAGTCACTGGCGGCAAGATCCGATGTATCAGCAGTTTCAGGCTGGTATCAGGTTCTGTCTGCGCTCTCCGGGTGTGGCGCTAAGTTTGTTATACCTCGCGGCCGGCCTGGCTGGATTATTGTTCAACATGGCGTTGTTAGCGTCATTTGGGCTTGATGTGTTGCCTTATCTGGAGATCAGTGACTTACTGCTGGCACCGCTGCATTATCCACAAATGTTGCTGTATTTAGCCGGCTCGTTGCTACTCTTTGTGGCGATTTGCGCCCTTGGTTTATGGCAAAGTTATCGTGGTGGTAAACCGAAGCAAGCCCACGGTTATGGCTGGCTTATTTGGCCTATTTTGTTGATTTATCTGGTGCTTGCTGCGCTGGTTCCTGCCAAGCAGCACATAGCAGCACTGAAAGAGGCAAATCATCTCAGCTATCGGATGCAGCTGGTGTACCCACATCAGGTGGTCAATGGCAAAAGTGTTACTTTGCTGCCGGCGGTGCAGCTCATCAGCCGGACGTCGGTTTATTGGTTTGTTCGCCAGGGTTCAGAGCTGTTGATAGTACCGCACGCCAATATCGCGACGTTACAGCCGCTGTTTAACACCGCCCCTGCAGCGGGTGCTCAGCCTCAGTCGCGTTAGTGGCAGGCTCTTGAGACACTGCCGGTGTGGGCGTATATTGAGATTAAAATCTGTATGAATGGTCAATCGAACAGGAGTACCAACCGATGCTGGTTACTTTTCATAGCAAAGATCATTACCCGATCACCATGTTCGGTGATCCGGCGTTACAGCTTATTCAGATGATGGGGGCTCAGCCCAAAGTTCCGGGCGCATTTTATGCCGACGACGTGCCGCAGGCATTGTGGCAATTGCAGGAAGCTTTAGCCGAGGTGGTGGATATGACTGCGCCGCCACAACCGGGAGAAGAGCCGGCTGTGGGGCTGAAGCAGCGTGCAGTACCGCTGCTGGATATGCTCAAAGCTGCGGTGAAAGCGCAGCATAGCATTCACTGGGATTAAATCCGCCACAGCGCCGGATCAGCACTTATAAGCTGCTACGGTAAGTGGGTGCCGCCACCGGGCCGCGCTGTTGCTCCAGTGCGTGGGCAAGGCCAATAATGCGTGCTTCCTGCCAGGGTTTACCGATGATACTGACACCCAGCGGCAAATGACCGTCAAAGCCTGCCGGCAGCGTCAACGACGGATAACCGGAAATTGCCGCAGCACTGGCTGAACCGAAGTTATATTGATCACCTTTGACATGGTCAATAGCCCAGGCCGGGCCTGTCGCCGGCACTATCACTAATGCACCATCCACCAAGTCTTCGTCCAATAAAGCCGCGGCCTGCTGTTGTGAGCGCTGGCGGGCTTGTTGATAGGCGGCTTTTTGTTTTTCCAAATCTGTGGCCTGTGCCTGCTCTAAATATTGCTGACCAAAAAACGCCAAAGCGGTTTTGCCTTGTTGCTGGTTAAAGGCAATGATGCTTTTAATATCTTTTGCTGCAGACGGTGCTTTGAAATCCTCTAACCACTGGTTCAAATCGCGTTTGTATTCATAGACTAAGACGTTAAATTCATCCTGATAGACTGAGTCTGGCAATTGCCAGGTCTGGCGTTCTTTGACTGTGACGCCTAGAGCGGTCAGTTGCTGTTTCAGCCGGTCGAGCATCTTTGCGATAGCTGGAAAGTCTTTGTCGTAGTGACGGACCAATACCACTGTTGGCACCACTTGCCTGACGCTTTGCTGCGCCAGAGCCTTGTTCAGATCACCAAAACGTTGTTGTGCTTGCGGTGTGGCGATGACTTGTAACAGCGCGGCAGCATCGGCGACATTACGCGTCATGGGGCCAGCGATATCCTGCGAACTCGCGATCGGGATAATGCCGTGACCAGAGACTGCACCATGCGTCGGTTTGATACCCACTACGTTATTAATTGCCGCAGGGCAGGTAATAGAGCCGTCCGTTTCAGTACCGACTGCTAGCAAAGTTAAATCGGCGGCTACCGCAACGCCGGAGCCGGAGCTGGAACCACAAGGGCTTTGGCTCAGCACATAAGGGTTTTTGGTCTGGCCGCCTAAGGCCGACCAGCCACTGGCTGAACCTTCACCACGAAAATTTGCCCATTCAGATAAATTGGTTTTGCCCAAAATGACCGCACCGGCGGCGCGCAATTGACTGACCAGGGTGGCATCGACACTAGTTTTAAAATCTTTCAGTACCAGCGCGCCAGCTGTGGTTGGCAGTTGGTCTGCTGTGGCGATATTGGCTTTTAGTAACACTGGCATACCATGCAAAGGGCCACGAATTTTGCCGGCTTTGCGTTCGGCATCCAGAGTTTTGGCCTGATTTAAAGCGTCAGGATTAGTATCAGTGACTGCATGTAGGGCAGGACCTGTATCGTCCAATAGTGCAATGCGTTTGAGGTAATATTCGGTCAGTTGTACAGAGTTTATCTTGCCTTGTTGCAGCAAATCTTGTGCTTGTGGCAGAGACAAACGGGATAAATCGGCGGTAGCCGCAGAAACACTCAAACTGGATAATGACAACAATAACAATGAACTACGTGACAGCGACATAACAGGCTCCTTTTTTCTCCATCCTAGCGGAGGAATGGGGCTGATATCCAACATTATATTTACAAGTCTGGTTGTACCAGCTGCTACCCGGGGCTGAACTGAGCTGGTTTACCAGATATCCGCAAAGCAGAAAAACAAAACCCGGCGTAACAGCCGGGTTTTCGTCAGGTATATCTGATAAGTCAGACCGCCAGATAGTCCAGAATGCCTTCAGCGGCTTTGCGGCCCTGAGCAATAGCTGTGACCACTAAGTCAGAGCCACGCACCATGTCGCCACCGGCGAAGATTTTCTGCTGGCTGGTTTGCAGCGGGAACAAGCTATCTTCTGCCGCCACAACCCGGCCTTTACTATCAAGGGCAACACCTTGATCTGCCAGCCATTTTGGCGGGCTTGGCTGGAAACCGAAGGCGACAATGACCGCATCTGCGTCCAGCAGTTGCTCTGAACCTGCCACCGGCTCCGGCGAACGGCGGCCTTTGGCGTCCGGTGCACCTAAAGCGGTAGTGACCACGTTGACACCTACAGCATGACCTTGCGCATTAACTTCAATGCCCAGCGGCTGCAGGTTAAACATGAACTCGACACCTTCTTCGCGCGCGTTTTGTACTTCACGGCGTGAACCCGGCATGTTGGCCTCATCCCGGCGATAAGCACAAATCACTTTGCTGGCGCCCTGACGGATTGCTGTGCGCACACAGTCCATCGCGGTATCACCACCACCTAACACCACCACTTTTTTGCCTTTTAAGTCGACAAAAGGGTGCTCTGTGGTCCAGCCGTGCAGGTTATTCACATTACCGATTAAATACGGCAGCGCTTCATAGACACCCGGCGCGTTTTCATTGGCAAGGCCACCTTGCATCGGCGTGTAGGTACCAAGTGCCAGGAACACCGCATCATACTGATCCAACAAGCTGTCGAAGCTGACATCCACGCCGACTGTGGTATTGAGGCGGAACTCAATGCCCATCGCAGTGAAAATTTCACGGCGCAACTTCAGTACATCTTTTTCCAGCTTAAATGGTGGAATACCAAAGGTCAGCAGGCCGCCGATCTCCGGATATTTATCAAACACTACCGGTGAGACGCCGTTACGGATTAACACGTCAGCACAAGCCAAACCGGCCGGGCCTGCGCCAATCACTGCAACTTTTTTGTCGGTTTTCACCACCGCGGATAAATCCGGCCGCCAGCCCATTTCAAAGGCTTTGTCGGTGATGTACTTCTCGATTGAACCGATAGTGACAGCGCCAAAACCTTCGTTCAGGGTACAGGCGCCTTCACAGAGCCTGTCCTGCGGACACACCCGGCCGCAAACTTCCGGCAACGAGTTGGTTTTGTGCGACAGCTCGGCCGCTTCAACAATACGACCGTCATTGGCCAGCTTCAGCCACTGCGGAATGTAGTTATGCACCGGACATTTCCATTCGCAATAGGGGTTGCCGCAATCCAGACAACGGTCGGCCTGACCGGCCGCCTGGGTCTCGGTCATCGGCTGATAAATTTCAACAAACTCAATAGTGCGGGCATCCAGCGATTTTTTCGGTGGGTCCACCCGCTTTACATCGATAAACTGATAAACGTTCTGAGCCATAGGTCCTCCTTACATCGCCTGAACCCGCAGCTCGGCGGACGAGCGGGCGCGGTGGCCCAGCAGGGTGTTCACGTCGCTGGTTTTTGGTTTCACCAGCTTAAATTTACTTAAACAGCTCTGGAACGACGACAAAATCTGATGCGCGCGTTCGGAGCCAGTGGCTTCAAAATGTTGATGGATAAGACTGCGTAAATGTTCCTGCAGAATTGGCGTGCTGACTTCCAGCGTTTCCACCAGTTCGCCGTTAACGCGAAGGTCCAGGTCATTCTGCTCGTCATACAGATAAGCAAAACCACCAGTCATGCCGGCGCCAAAGTTGACGCCAGTCTGGCCGAGCACCACGACCACGCCGCCGGTCATATATTCACAGCAGTTATCGCCAGTGCCTTCAATCACCGCAATAGCGCCGGAGTTACGCACCGCGAAGCGTTCGCCGGCGCGGCCTGCTGCATAAAGACGGCCGCCTGTGGCGCCGTATAAACAGGTGTTGCCGACGATAGTGGCGTTGTCTTTGGCGAAACTACAGCCTTTTGGTGGATACACTGCGAGCTGGCCACCGGTCATGCCTTTGCCGACATAGTCGTTGGCATCGCCTTGCAGCGACAGGTGCAGACCACCGGCATTCCAGACGCCGAAACTCTGGCCGGCAGTGCCGCTGAACTGCACTTCAATTGGCTCAGTCGCCATGCCCTGATTGCCGTGCGTGCGGGCAATAAGGCCTGACAACTTGGCGCCAACTGAACGGTCGGTGTTGCGGATAGCCAGATTGAGCCGGCCACCAGTTTTGTACTTGACCATGTCCGCGCAGCGTTCCACTAACAGCTGGTTTAACGGGCCGTTATCAAACGGGTCGTTGTTCTGCACGCAATACAGTGGTTTATCGGAGCTGACACCGCTTGCCTGCAGGATCGGCGTTAAATCCAGTTTGGCCTGACGGGTGGTTTCACCCGGTTTAACGCTGAGTAAATCAGTACGGCCAATCAGGTCGGTCAGCTGGCTAACGCCAAGCTCGGCCAACAGTTCGCGCACTTCCTGGGAGATGAACTTAAAGTAGTTCATCACCATGTCCGGCAAGCCGTTGAAATGGTCACGGCGCAGGGTGGCGTCTTGGGTAGCAACGCCGGTCGCACAGTTATTCAAATGGCAAATCCGCAGGAATTTACAGCCAAGCGCCACCATAGGGCCGGTACCAAAACCGAAGCTCTCGGCGCCTAAAATTGCCGCTTTGACCACGTCCAGACCGGTTTTCAAACCACCGTCAACCTGTAACCGCACGCGGTCGCGCAAGCCGTTTTCCACTAATGCCTGATGTACTTCAGCAAGGCCCAGTTCCCACGGGCTACCGGCATATTTGACCGAAGTCAGCGGGCTGGCGCCGGTGCCGCCGTCGTAGCCGGACACAGTAATAAGATCTGCATAGGCTTTGGCCACACCAGTGGCGATAGTGCCTACGCCTGGCTCTGACACCAGTTTGACCGAGATCAACGCCTGCGGATTGACCTGTTTTAAGTCAAAAATCAGCTGTGACAAATCTTCAATCGAATAAATATCGTGATGCGGTGGAGGGGAGATCAGCGTCACACCCGGCACTGAATAACGCAGGCGGGCAATTTCCGCGGTAACTTTTTCGCCCGGCAGCTGACCACCTTCACCAGGCTTGGCGCCTTGTGCCACTTTAATCTGGATGACTTCTGCATTAACCAGATAATGCGGCGTCACACCGAAGCGACCAGAAGCCACTTGCTTGATTTTACTGTTCTTTTCCGTGCCAAAGCGGCGTGGGTCTTCACCACCTTCACCTGAGTTGGAACGGCCACCGAGCCGGTTCATCGCAATAGCTAAGGCTTCATGCGCTTCCGGGCTTAAAGCGCCAATCGACATCGCAGCGCTGTCAAACCGCGGATACAGCTGTTCGGCCGGGGCGACTTTATCCAGCGCGATTGGCGTGGCTTTAGAGGTATCCAGCACAAACAAATCGCGGATATGCGCGACCGGACGAGTGTTCACCACATCGCGATAAGCTTTGTAGTCATCATATTCGCCGCTACGCACCGCTTTTTGTAAGGTTTGTACCACATCCGGGTTATAGGCGTGGTATTCACCATCATGCACGTATTTTAACAAACCTCCGTGCGTCAGCGGTTTACGCTTCAGCCAGGCGGTATTGGCGCGCACTAACACGTCTGCTTCAAAATCAGTGAAATCGGCACCGCCCAAACGTGACGGCACGTCCGGGAAGCAAAGCTGCATCACATTTTTATTGATACCAACTGCCTCAAACAGGTTGGAACAGCGGTAACTGGCCACTGTAGAAATACCCATTTTCGACATGATTTTGTACAGGCCTTTGTTAATGCCTTTGCGGTAATTCAGCACGGCCTGACGCGCGGTCAGGTTGATATTGCCTTTCTCCACCAGCTGTTCGATGGTCTCATAAGCCAGGAACGGATAAATGCCAGTCGCGCCTAAACCAACCAGCACGGCAAAGTGGTGCGGGTCGCGCGCACCGGCGGTTTCGATAATGATGTTCGAATCGCAGCGCAGCTGGTTGTCGACCAATGCGTGGTGCACCGCACCGACCGCCATCGCGGCCGGTACCGGCACAAAACCTTGCTGGATTTTGCGGTCAGTCAGAATGACCAGCACCACGTTTTCTTCACGCACCACTTGTACTGCTTCGGCGGCAATGCGACGCAGCGCATTTTCCAGACCCTCTTCCGGTGCGTAGTTAATCGAGATGATGTGGTGTTTGTAGAAATTCTGATCAGCAGTTTTTAACTGCTTCAGGTCAGAATACATCATCACCGGCGATTCAAACTGAATGCGACGGGCATAGCCGGCGGTTTCGCTGAACACGTTGTGTTCGCGGCCAATACTGGTCGCCAGCGACATCACGTGCGCTTCGCGCAACGGGTCAATTGGCGGGTTCGTCACCTGAGCAAACTGCTGGCGGAAATAATCGTAGAAAGTGCGTGGTTTACGTGACAACACTGCCATCGGCGTATCATCGCCCATAGAGCCAACGGCTTCCTGACCATCTTTGGCAAGGACAGTGATGACCTGATCAATTTCTTCATAGCTGTAGTTAAACAGCTTATGCAGCACCAGCATCTCATCGTCCGAGAACACGCGTTTGCCGATGAGATCAGTTTCAAACTTCTCGTATGGTACCAGACGCTGCACGTTCTGGTTCAGCCAGTGCCGGTAAGGGTGGCGTGCTTTTAAGTCGGCGTCGATTTCGTCGGAGCGCCAGATTTTACCGGTTTGTGTATCGATCGCCAGCATCTCGCCCGGGCCGACGCGGCCTTTTTCCAGCACTTCATCTGCAGTGTAATCCCAGATCCCGACTTCAGAAGCCAGCGTAATTAACTTGTCTTTGGTGATAACAAAGCGGGCAGGGCGCAGGCCATTGCGGTCCAGATTACAGGCCACGTGCTGACCATTGGTCAGAACGATACCGGCCGGCCCGTCCCACGGCTCCATATGCATGGAGTTGAATTCGTAAAACGCCTTTAAGTCATCATCCATGACTTTATTGCCTTGCCATGCTGGCGGCACCAGCAAACGCATGGCGCGGAATAAATCCATGCCACCGGCTAAAAACAGCTCCAGCATGTTGTCGAGTGAACTGGAATCTGAACCTTTTGTGCCAACGTAAGGCGCCGCCTGTGACATATCCGGAATCAGCGGCGAGGCAAATTTATATTGCCGCGCGCGCGCCCATTGCCGGTTGCCGGTGATGGTATTGATTTCACCGTTGTGCGCCAGAAAACGGAATGGCTGCGCCAAAGCCCAGCGTGGCATAGTGTTAGTCGAGAAGCGCTGGTGGAACACACAAATTGCGGTTTCCATGCGGATATCGGCTAAATCCAGATAAAACCCCGGTAAGTCGGCCGGCATCATCAGGCCTTTAAATACGGTGACCAGACTGGAAAAACTCGGAATATAAAAATCGCTGTCGTCCGGCAATTGCTCGGCGACTAGCTTTTCGGCGCGACGGCGCAGCATGTAGAGGCGACGCTCCAGGTCGTGGTCACCCCAGCCTGGCTGGGCACTGACAAACACCTGCATAATTTTCGGCATTGAGCTCGCCGCAATAGGCCCGAGCACTGTGGCGTCAGTTGGCACTTCGCGCCAGCCGACCAGTGTTAAGGTCTCGCGGGTAATTTCAGCTTCAATAATTGATTTGGCAACTTCGGCTTTCACCGGGTCCTGACTTAAAAAAATCATCCCGACGCCATACTTTTTGCCCAGCACCCAGTTATTTTCCGCGGCAATAGCACGGAAAAAACTATCAGGTTTCTGCATCAGCAAGCCGCAACCGTCTCCGGTTTTACCGTCTGCTGAAATGCCACCGCGATGCTGCATCCGGGCCAGACCGCTGATTGCAGTCCTGACGATCCGGTGACTTGCCACCCCTTCAAGATGGGTGATCAGACCAAAGCCACAGTTTTCTCTGGCCTGGCTGTGGTGATACAACGCCATGACACACTCCCTCCAACCTGTCCTGCATAAATAAAAATGTAAAAATAGTGAATTTATATTCTTTTAATTTTGGTTTTTACGTGTGAAAGAAAATAACGGTCGTACTTTCAAGGGTCAATGGCTGTTTGAGTTGTTATTTTAGTGGGGTCTGGACGTCTGAACGTAAAGACCTGCTATCAGATATACCGATTTTTGCTGAAAATTGCAAGATGACTTTTGGCAAAGCTCCGGTGATTCACCGCATCGGCCTGTTGCGCGTAAATGTAATAAAATTACAGAAATTGCTGTTTTTCGGTGCTTCTTTGCTGACAGGAGAGATAAAAAAAGCTGCCACCGGCAGCTTTTTGTTGGTTTTTAGTCGCAGATATATGCGCTAAATATGCGCGCTATTCAGCGCCGTGATGGGACAGCACCTAAGCGCGGTAGCCGCCCTGCAGACCTTTCACTGTCACCGCAACAGCGTCATGCGCATGCAGCGATTCATAGTGGTTGACCCGCAGCCAGAAATCTTCAAACTCGGTCAGACCATTTAAGGCATGTTTTAACCGGCGGGCGGCGTCTTCACAGAACATCAGATTCTGACCGTTTAAGCGGGCAAATTCCTGCTCATCGGCGCGTTTTACCGCAGCCTGCACCGGCGTTTTCAGCGCATCTTCAATCGCATCAATCAGCGCGACAATCGGGAATTCGCTGACACTGCGTTGCAGTTTTACTTTCACTTCGGCCACAGAACGTTGGCTGTGTGGCGTTGCCACTATGCCTTGGGTGGTGCCAAGCCAATCGACCACCAGTTCACTGCTAATTTGCTGCTGACCGGCAAAACGGGCGACAAAAGCTTCCTGAATAAGCTGACGCGCCAATGCCGCAGAGCAAGGGCAGGTTGATGAATATGGCACATTCACTTTCAGCTCAACCTGCAGCTGGTTCTCCACCACCTGACCTGTGATTGTCACAGGATAAGCTTTCCAGCCCTGTTTTTCGGTGATCAGTGCCTTGCGGCGTAAATGCAGGTCAAAATCAAACTTCACAAAAGCCTGATTGCTTAAATCTTCATGAGTGGTAATAAAGGTGTCGAGCAACTCACACAAGGTGGCATGGCTTAAGCTGGATTCGCGCGACAACTCGTCGAGCGCGAGATACAGCCGCGACATGTGAATACCTTTGGCTTTCGGGTCTGCCAGGTTAACGAATGCTTCTACTTTAGCACTGACCTGACGCGGCGCTTCGCCGTGTAATGCCAGCATCAGCGGCACTTCAATTTGGCTCATGCCAACCCAGTCTAAAGTGCCTTCGGTGGTGGCACATGATTGGTTGGCTACATCTGGCATCGCTATCGGCATGAAATCTCCGGGTCTGTCTGTTGCGACTACTTCAGCACGCTTGGTCTGGAAAGGGCGGCATTCTATCAAGCTTCACACATTTGTCTTATGAAAAATTTGCAAAGGTGCCATCCATTTTTTCGCTCGATTAGCGTACCGGCGTTGAACTTCATCTGTGGTGCGCTGCTATTTGTGGGCCGGCGCTCTAATACCTGATAAAATTAGTCAGGTATTTTACTCCTTTCATTTACGCACTGACAAGTCAGCCGGATCAGTCAGGCTTTGAGTTGATGTCTTGCTGGGTTCAGGATCTGTCCGCTATGCCGGTGTACTGCCCGTTAACTGCAATTGGCAAACTAGTCAGGACAAGATAATCTAACGGGAACAAATCAAGCCGTCACGACACAGATAAGATGCGGTTTCTCTTCGAATTTTCACCAAGGTGCCGGTGTGCTGAAAAAGGCGCAAAATACGGCTGCGCAGGCACAAAAGAGGTTGTCACTGCATGAGTCAATACCGGATCCATCCCTGGGTCAGTCAGCTGGCGCTGGTGCTGAAGCAGTGGGGGTGGTTGCAATTATTCAGCCTGACCACCTTGCTGATTATTGTGGCTTCGGGCCTGATAGCGCTGGCATTTAGCCTGACTTTACATAATAGAGTGGACTGGGATCTGATCAGCGGCGCTTTGTTGTTTGCCTTGGTCGCCGCGCCGCCGTTAGTTTCTGCCTGTCTTTATCTGATTAAACACCTCGATGCCACCTTGTTTTATCTGCAGGACTCCGCGCGGCAGGAAAAACGTCTGAACGAAAATCTGCAAGAGAATATCCGTCAGCTGAACTTTGAAATTGAAGAGCGGAAAAAAGCCTTCCAGGCCAAACGTCAGGCGGTTGATGAGCTGCGAAAAGAAATCACTGAGCGTAAAAAGACCCAACTGTTAGTGGAAGAACAGAGTTTACTTATGAAGTCGATTGTCGACAGTTCACCGGACCTGTTTTATTACCGCGATGAAACCGGCCGCTTCGCCAGCTGCAATAAAATGTTTGAGAGGATGATTGGCAAAAGCTCCAGCGAACTGATTGGCCATTATCCGTCAGAGATTTACGCGCCAGATATGGCACCGGCAGCCATTCTGACCGACCATGAAGTTTCAGTAAACCAGGCAGAACTGACGTTGGACGTGGAGTACAACACGCCGGATGGACAGTTGATGTGGTTTGAGATGCGCAAAGTGCCGTTTTTTGACCGCCAGGGCAGGTACATCGGTTTACTCGGCTTTGGCCGGGACATCACGTCGCGCAAAATGGCGGAGCAAGCGCTGGAGCGCGCATATCAGGATAAAGGCAAATTTATCGCGACTTTAAGCCATGAGCTGCGCACCCCGCTCAATGGTATTGTCGGTTTAACCCGGCGGCTGCTGGAAACAAGGCTCACCGACGAGCAGCGCAGCTGGGCCAATACCATTTTTAGCAGCGCTGAAACCTTAGGTAATATCTTTAACGACATTATCGATTTGGACAAAATTGACCGGCAGGATTTGGATATTCTGTATCAAAGCACTGATATCGCGCAGTTTATACTCGATATTGCTAATTTCGCCGAATTGATTTGTCAGCAAAAAGGTTTGAGTTTCAAGCTACAGCAAGTCGGTGAACTGCAAGGGCATCTTAAATTGGACCCGACCCGGGTGCGCCAGGTGCTGTGGAATTTACTCAGTAACGCAGTGAAATTCACCGCCCGCGGTGAAATTAGTCTTTATGCTGAGTTGTGTGATAACGAGCTGATTTTTGTCGTCAGTGATACCGGCATCGGCATTTCAGCACATGAACAACAGCGCATTTTTGACATGTACTACAAATCCAGCGATGGCCGGCGTTTAAGTATTGTCGGTTCCGGCATCGGGTTGTCGGTGTCCAAAGCTTTAGTTGAGGCGATGGGCGGTTCGGTGACGGTGCAAAGTCAGCTCAATCAGGGCAGTCATTTTACCGTGCGCCTGCCGACAGAACTGCAACAGGCGCCTGAGCTCAGCCAGTTAATGGTATGCCCTGAACTGACGGTATTGCTGGTGGAAGATGTGCCGCTGAATGCTGAAATCGCCACCAATTTGCTGGAGCAACGCGGCCATACTGTGGTGCATGCTGAAACTGGTGAAGATGCGCTGGCTCTGCTGGAAACCGAAGATGATATTGATTTGGTTCTGCTGGATATGCAGCTGCCGGATATGACCGGTGACCAGATCGCCCGTTTTATGCAACAAGAGCCGCATCTGGCCCAAATTCCGATTGTAGTGTTAAGCGCCAACGTGCGCAAAGCTGAGCAGCAGCTTGAAGGCATCCAAATCGCCGGGGCTTTAGCAAAACCGATTAATACTAATAAATTAGATCAGGTACTGGCGCGGTTGTTTTCACCTAGTGCGATGCGGCAAAGTCAGAGCACAGATCCTGATGACAACGAAGCAGCAGACACTGTGCTTGATACCTCAACTTTACAGGACTATCTGCAGTCGCTTGGCAAAGCGCCGATGCAGCGCAGTATGCAGCTGTTTCAGCAGTTAGTGCCGGGCTATGTCAATAAAATGGTGGAAGCTGCGACACTGCAGCAATTGCAGGAATTTCAGGACGCGGCGCATAAATTGAAAGGTGCAGCTGCTTCTGTCGGTTTACTATGGGTGCAGCAACAGGCCAAACAATTAGAACAGCTGGAACAGCCCAACTGGCCGGCAATAGAGCGGCAACTGATAGAATTTCATCTGACGATAGATACACATTTGCAACTGTTGGCTGAGTATCTGGACGCTTATGAAGGCTAGCTGGTGGCGCCGGGCTCTGAGTATCCTGATAAAAGATGCAAAATAAAGACGGCGACCTGAGTCGCCGTTTAATTATCCGATAGCAAGCTGATTATTTTTCCAGCTTGCCAACAAAGCGATAGCCTTCGCCGTGGATAGTGCTGATCAGCTCCGGGCTGTCGATGTCTGATTCAAAGTGTTTACGGATGCGGCGGATAGTCACGTCCACAGTACGGTCGTTTGGACGTAAATCACGGCCTGTCATGTGGCGGATTAATTGTTCGCGGGTGAAAATTTTACCCGGAGTATCCAGCATCAGACGCAGCGCGCGGTATTCGCCTTTTGGCAGACGACGTGACACGCCTTTTGGCGACGTCAGGTTGCGGCTGTTTTCATCCAGCGTCCAGCCATTGAACTTAACCACACTCTTATGCTCTTCGACCACTGGCTGAGCCACAGTGCGGCTTAACAGGTTGCGGGCGCGAATAGTCAGTTCACGTGGGTTAAATGGTTTGGTCAGGTAGTCGTCGGCGCCAATTTCCAGACCCAGGATACGATCAACTTCGCTGTCGCGGCCGGTTAAGAAAATTAAACCGATGTTTTCTTTCTGGCGTAATTCACGCGCCAGAATTAAGCCATTTTTCCCTGGCAGATTAATGTCCATAACAATCAGATTGACGGTATTGTCGGTCAGTTGCTGATGCATCTCTTCACCATTTACGGCTTCAAGTACATCGTAGCCTTCGCCTTCGAACAACTGGACCAGATTTAAACGGGTTACTTCCTCGTCTTCAACGATCAAAATCACCGGCGTCTGCATGGAGATAAACCTTATGTTAACTATGTTGGATTTTCGCGCGTGTCGAGATTGGTCAAATGACAACCAGTTGCCATTTTTTTTGCAATTATAGCTTTGGGTCCATTTGTTAACAAGTGATTTTGTTAACAATTAGATTTTTCTTAATTACTGAGTGCGGTATTGGTGTTTGTCTATGCAAAACAAATACTTAACTGTGCGCTAGCGTGGATGCTGTACTGGCTTTGACTATGACCGGGAAATCAAACAGGATGTCTACGCCTTCACCTAAAGCACTTTCCAGACTGATTTTACCGTTCAGTGCCTGAGTCACCAGGTTATAGACCAGATGCATGCCCAGACCGCTGCCACCTTCACCGCGTTTAGTCGTGACGAAGGGGTCAAAGATGCGTTTTTTGATATTTTCAGGCACGCCTGAACCGTTATCTTTGTAGTGAATTTGGCAACGATTTTGCTCCACTTTGACGCTGATGCTGATAGTGCCATGGTCGGTATGTTCAAAGGCGTGGATCAGGCTGTTCATAATCAGGTTAATCAAAATTTGGTTGATCGGGCCTGGTTTACTGTCGATTTCGAGGTGTGGGTCGCACTCAATTAAAACCTGATGCTGAGTTTTCTTTAAATTTGGCCGCAACGACAACAGCACTTCATTCATCAATTGCAACATATTGAATTGACGGCGGTTCTCATTAGATTGATCAACAGCAACCTGTTTAAAACTGCGGATCAGGCTGGCAGCTCGTTCCAGATTCCGGTAGATAATGCCGAGATTTTCTTTGCTTTCACTGAAGAACTTCGCCAGCTGATTCGACGTCAGTTTTTTCTCGTCAAAGGCTTTTTGAATGTCGCTCAGTTTATCCTGCATCAGCGTGGAAGCCGTCACGCCCAGACCAATCGGCGTATTAACTTCATGCGCTACACCTGCGACCATCTGGCCAAGACTGGCCATTTTTTCAGTTTCAACAATTTGATTCTGGTATTGATGCAGGGTTTCCAGCGTGTTCAGTAAGTCCTGGTTTGAACTCTTCAGCGCCACAGTCCGTTCGTTAATTTTGGCTTCAAGCCCTTGGTTTAATTGCCGAATTTCCTGTTCTGCCTGCTGCAGCTTATTAATTTGCTGTTCGATGCGTTCGAGCATGTTATTTACGGCTCGGCCAAGCATTTGCAACTCTTCTATGTCAGTCAATGGCATGCGCACGGAATAGTTTTTTTCTTTGGTGACTTTTTGCACAGTTGTAAGCAATGTTTCAATCGGTGCGGTAAAACGCTTTTGTAGTAGTCGACTAATAAAATAAGCGCACAACAAAGCAATGACGGCAATCAGCAAATCAAAAAGAATACGGCTTTGTACGTACTTGCTCAGCTCTTCCATGCTGGCGCGAATATAGATGTAGCCTAGTTTTTTACCTTCAAATTCAACAACCTTGCTAATCTCTACAATGTCGCTCTCGAACTGCGGTTGCTGCAGTTGACTGACTTTGGTGAATTGAGTGGGGTGAGGGCCGACGTCGCGTCTGTTATAACTGGAAAAAAAACTGAGCTCGCCGGTTTCAGCTGTTAATTTGTAGATATGAATGTTGTGCAAAATATCAACAGCGGCAAAGGACTTCAGCCGGTTTTCTTCTATTTCCGGGTCGTCATACAAGATACCGGCAACAGAGTTAAATGCGATGATGTTGGCATAGGCATGTAACTGATCAATCAGTTTTTTCTTCTGAAAACTGATGTCCTGCAGTGTAGAAATAGTCAGCGATGCCAGCAAGGTGACGCTGCAAATCAGCATCACGACCCAGCTTAATGCGGCTTTAATAGATGTCGTGCGTAATAAGGAATTCATGTATCCGTTCACAGCCCCTTACAACATTTTTATCAGGTCCATTGCCAACATCTGATTGATTTGGCGGAGACTTTCACTTCCTGATAAGCGTTGTCTGATGTTATGCACATTCAGTTAATTAAGCAAACGGCCTGACAAAAATCTTTGGCTCAGTTATAGTGTTCCGCGGCATGCATTTGCTGACAGGAGCCGTTGATGGATCTTTGGGAAAGCTATAAAACCAGCGTGTTCTTGTGTCATCAGCCACTAGGTGACCAAATCAATTTCGCCATTATCAGTGCGCAAAATCCTTTTGGTGATGTAAAACACCATCAATTAAATTTAACCTTAGATTGTCAGTTCGAAACCCGCCTGAATGCTGCTCATCTGCCACATCGCCGCCTGATTGGGGCATCACCGGATCTGTCCTTTCAGGAACAAAGCTGGGCTGTGTTATGTGACAAAGCGACTGCTGTTGATTTGGCTCGTAAGTTCTCACAGAACGCCATTTATTGGGTAGAAGGTGGTGACTTGTATTTGGTGCCGGCGCTTTTTCAAAATCGTGAAGAATATCTTGGCAGTTACCAAAGCCGGCAGATTTATCTGGCCGATTGACTAATTTCGGGATTAAAAAAGGCGCCTTGGGCGCCTTTTTTATCTAAAGCAGCCTATCAGCCGCTGAATTTACTTTGATACACCACGAAACCTTGCTGCCGCGCCAGTTCTTTGACATTGCCAAAAGCCGTCTGCAGCCACTGCGCATAAGGTAAATGCGCGTTAGCGACCAGAGTCAGCGTGCCGCCACTAGTAAGATGTTGCTTACATTGGCTGATAAAAATCTCCGCTACCGACAAATCCGTTTTCAGGCCAGTGTGAAAGGGGGGGTTAGTGACAATATGCTGAAATTTCGGCAGGTCGGCAGTTAATCCATCCTGACAACGTACCTGGCCCTGTAACTTGTTCAGTGCCAGCGTGGCTGTGGTTGAAGCAGCAGCCAGTGCGCAGATGTCAGTGGCATAAAGCTCAATCGCCGGCTGCTGTAACTTCAGCAGTGCGCCGATAATGCCGGCACCACAGGCAAAATCCAGCACTTTGCCGCTTTGTACATGGCCAAGCTGCTGCAACAACAAGGCAGTGCCTGCGTCCAGTTTACCGTGGTTAAACACACCCGGCAGCGAGCAGAATTCGAGGTCTTTGCTGACGCCAGCTATTTGGGCGCTTAGTTTAAAGCGGCCAAAATCCTGTTTCGGCAGTGGTTTTGCAAAAAGCCCGGTTAAGGCAAACCATAAACAGTGTTTGGCGTTATCGAGTTTATGCGCATGTAAGCCAAATTTCGCTGCATGCGCGACCAGGCTTTTAATGCCGCCTTTGTTGTCGCCAACCAGATAAATCTGACTGTCGGTGTGCAGTACTGCGCTAAGTTCGGCCAGTGTAAAGGCCAGTTGCTCTTTGCTTTTTGGGTAAAACAGCACCACGGTGTCGAATTTGTCTGTCGTTTCAAGCCTTGCAGCAAAATAACAGGCGTTGGCACGGCTGAATGCTTTAGCGACGGCCGCATCTGTGCAATAAACACTGAAATCGACGCCGGCGCGGGTCAGCTCCTGTGCCAAATCATCGGCCATAGGTTCAACCAGCAGTACTTTGCCTTGTAAATCGTTGAGGTTGCGCAGCAGTAGCTGGCTTTGCGGGAATAACATCAGGCTTTACGCTCAAACATTAAATCCCAAACGCCGTGGCCAAGATTCACGCCGCGGTTTTCGAATTTAGTTAAAGGCCGGTGATCCGGGCGCGGCACATATTTTTGGTCTGTCGCGAGGTTGCGGTAACCTTCGGCAGCGCTCATCACTTCCAGCATATGCTCGGCGTAGTTTTCCCAGTCGGTTGCCATATGGAACACTCCACCGATTTTGAGCTTCTGCCGTAGCATCTGCACAAAATCCGGCTGGACTATACGGCGTTTGTGATGGCGTTTTTTATGCCATGGGTCCGGGAAAAATAACTGGATAGTGTCTAAAGATGCATCGGCAATACAGTCGCGCAGTACTTCAACCGCGTCGTGTTCAAATAACCTAAGGTTAGAAACACCGGCTGTTTCTGCTTCACCAAGACAAGCGCCAACACCGGGTTTGTGCACTTCGATACCGATAAAATCCTGCTCCGGTGCGGCTTTGGCCATAGCCACCAGCGATTTACCCATACCAAAACCGATTTCCAGTACGACAGGGGCTTTACGGCCAAAAACCTGTTCTAAATCATAAAGTTCGTTTTGGTATTCCAGGCCAAGTGTTGGCCAGAATAATTCCAGACTACGTTGCTGGCCTTTAGTCAGACGGCCTTCCCGCAGGACAAAACTGCGGATCCGACGCAGATATTTCGGCTCATCAGCCGCTGTTGCTGCATCCGGCAAATCCGGTTGCGCTAATACTGACTGGTCGGGATTGGCTTGCTGACTCATCGGGAACTCCGCTTAAAAAAGGCCGCATATTATGCCGTTTGCGCGCCCTTTGCTCAACCAACATCTGCAGCTGTTGGCAGTTCGGGCCCGGCCGTTTAGACTGCGCGCAGCAAATCAGCAGTGAGAACCTGTAGTGAGCAATAGTCAGAATCAGCCAACACCGGCAAATCAGAACCAGTTGATCACACAACTAGTGATTAACTGGCAACAAAGCCATGGCCGCCATCAGTTGCCATGGCAGCAGGATGTGACGCCATATAAAGTGCTGGTGTCGGAACTGATGCTGCAACAAACCCAGGTCGCAACTGTCATTCCTTATTTTCAGCGCTGGATGCAGATTTTCCCGACAGTGCAGGCGTTAGCTGCAGCGCCGGAAGATGAAGTGATGCGGCTATGGCAGGGGCTTGGTTATTATGCCAGGGCGCGCAATTTGCAAAAAGCCGCGCGTTTTATCACTCAGTTGGGTGAGTTCCCGGCCACGCTGGAAGCCTTGCTGCAAGTACCGGGAGTTGGCCGTTATACCGCCGGCGCCATTATGTCTTTTGCTTATCAGCAGCATGGGCCAATTGTCGATGGCAATGTGCGGCGGTTGTATTGCCGATTGTTTGCGCTTGAAGGTGTGCCGAATACGCCGGCGCTTGAAAAGCAGTTATGGGCCAAAGCTGAACAGCTGACACCGCAACATCAGGAGCCGCACGCCGATTGTCGCGCTTTTGCGCAAGGCCTGCTGGATTTAGGCGCGACGGTTTGCAAACCCCGTCAACCGCTTTGTGAGCAGTGCCCGCTCGCCAGCCATTGTCAGGCATTGGCGCAGCACCGCATCAGTGATTTCCCCAACGCTAAACCGAAAAAAATTGTGCCGGTGAAAGAGGGGCATTTTTTGCTGGTGCGCAAAGCGCAGCAGGTGCTGCTGGTGAAAAGACCCGGCGCCGGTATCTGGCCAGCGCTTTGGTGTTTACCACAGCCGGCGCAGGCGCCGCTGAATGCTGAGTTAGTCGGTGAATTCAGTCATCAGTTCACCCATTACAAGCTGCAGGCCAAAGTCTGGTCGGCTGAAGTGAGCATGGCAGAGGCGGAGCAAGCCTGGATAGATGCCGCGAATCTGGCGGATTTTGGCTTGCCGGCGCCAGTGCGGGTCTATCTTGAGGCGTTGCTGGAGGCTTAAGAAAAACGCCTGCACTCGAGTTAAAACGCCTGCACTCGAGTTTAAGTGCAATTAAGCAGCCAAAATGCATTACAATAGCGCCACTTGTGCTATTCGGAGGTAAGACATGGCCCGCGAAGTGTATTGTGTATTCCTGAAAAAAACTGCTCCTGGTTTGGATTTTCAACTGTATCCGGGTGAACTTGGCAAAAAAATCTTCGACAACATCAGCAAAGAAGCTTTCTCGCAATGGCAAAGCAAACAGACCATGCTGATCAACGAGAAAAAACTCAACATGATGAACCTTGAACACCGCAAACTGCTGGAAGAGCAGATGCAGAAGTTTTTGTTTGAAGGTGAAAGTGTCGAGATTGAAGGCTACGTGCCACAAGCCAAGTCTTAAGCCGGAATTGATTTATGGCCCGTCGCCTGCCGCCGCTCAACGCATTAAAAGCCTTTGAAACTGCTGCCCGGCATTTAAGTTTCACCAAAGCGGCAGAAGAGATGTTTGTCACTCAGGCCGCTATCAGTCATCAGATTAAAGCGCTGGAAGACCATCTGGGACTCAAGCTGTTTATGCGGAAAAACCGCTCTTTGCTGCTGACTGAAGAAGGCCAGAGTTATTTTCTCGACATCAAAGAGATTTTCCTGCAGCTGCACGAAGCCACCGAAAAACTGCTGGCGCGTGGCGCCAAAGGCGCGCTGACCGTCAGCCTGCCACCCAGTTTTGCCATTCAGTGGCTGGTGCCACGCTTAAGTTTATTCAGCGAATTAAACCCGGATATCGACGTGCGTATCCGTGCTGTCGATTATGAAGAAGGCTCTTTGACCGACGACGTCGACGTGGCGATATATTATGGTCGCGGCAGCTGGCGTAATTTACACGCTGACAAACTTCACACCGAGTATTTGGTGCCGGTCTGCTCGCCAATGCTGCTCAACCGCGCCAAGCCGCTGAACGAACCCGCCGATTTGCGGTTTCATACTTTATTGCATGACGGCACCCGCGACGCCTGGAAAGCCTGGTTTACCAGCCAGGGTTTTAAACATTTTAACGTCAATCAGGGGCCGATTTTCAGTCACACCGCTATGGTGTTGCAGGCAGCTATTCACGGTCAGGGCGTGGCACTGGCGCACAACGTGCTGGCGCGGCCTGACATCAATTCCGGCCGGTTAATAGTGCCGTTTAATCATGTGCTGCAAAGTAAAGATGCTTATTATCTGGTGTGCCGCGACAATCAGATTGAGCTTGGCAAAATCGCCGCCTTCCGCGACTGGATGAACAAACTGGTGGCGCAGGAGCAAGAAGCTTTTAACGAGCAGCAATTTAATATCGCTATAGCGTCGGAACAAGATTAATGCCGCTGGTCAGCAAACATGATGTAGCGGCGCCTCGTGCGCGTTTATTGTTGTTACACGGCGCCGGCGCCCCTGTGCAATCGGCTTTTTTTCAGCAGCTTATTCCTCTGCTAAACGCTCAGGGCATTGTGGTTTTTGCTGCCAATTTTGATTTTATGCAGCAAAGCTTGTTGGGTAAGCGCCAGGTTGCGCCTAAAGCCGACAAGTTGCTGGCAGAGCTGGAACAGCTAATTGCTGCTGTGCCTGCAGACGATCATCTACCGCTATGGCTTGGTGGCAAAAGTCTGGGCGGCCGCGTGCTGAGCCTGTATCTGGCTGGTACACAAGTTGCGCCAGAAGTTGCAGGTGGTGTGGTGTTTGGTTATCCGCTGTGCCCGCCGGCACAAGCCAAAGATGCAGCAAAAGCAGCTTTGACAGTCAAAGCACGCAGCCAGTGTTTGCAGCAGCTGCAGCGACCATTATTGCTTTGTCAGGGCAGCCGCGACCCTTTTGGCAGTGCTGATGCGCTGCGGCTGGTGGCAGGTACAGCGCAGGTTGTTGAACTAACCGGCGCCGATCATGATTATGCGCTTCCAAAACGGGCAGGTTTACCGGCTGAGCAGGCTTTTAGTTTGGCGGTAGCGGCATGTGGCGAATTTATCCGCCGCCACAGAACTACAACTTAGCAGGAGCGACCTGATGAAAACGCTGTGGAAATGCAGTTTATCTTTAGCTGGCTTATATGGTGCCGCCGTCATTGGTATGAGTGCGGCAATTTCGCATTATTTCCAGTTCAATATGGTGACGGAAGAATTCAGCCGGCTGGTGTCGAGCACTGCGGTTTTGGCGTTTCAGGCCTTGGCGATATTAGTGCTGTCGCTGTATGGCCAGTCTGACGCACGGCGCAACGAATTGAATAAAGCGCAGCACTGGCTGCTGGCGCTGGTGTTAGTAGGATTTCATCTGGGCCTCTGGTGTTTTGTCTACACTGTCTGGGCCGGATTATTTGAGTTACCGCTGTATTGGCGCCAGTTAGCGCCGGTAGGTGGTCAGATGCTGATTTTATGCTGGGCCGGCCTGATGCTGTTGCCCTGGTTGCGGAAAAACAAATGAAACAATTATTGCTCTACTGTCGTTCAGGTTTTGAAAAAGAATGCGCGGCAGAAATTCAGGATAAAGCCGGCCAGTTTGGTGTTTTTGGGTATTGCAAACTCAAAGCCAACGACGCTTTTATCATTTTCGAAGCTTATGACGGCGCAGCTTTAGAGCGCTTTTTCAGCGATTTCCCGTTTTCCAAACTGATTTTTGTCCGCCAGTGGGCCTTAGTGATTGGCGACTGGCTGGAATTGCCGGCAGGCGACAGGGTAACGCCTGTACTGGAAACTCTGCGTAGCGTCGAAGAGGGCAGTGAAATTAGCAGTATCGGTGAACTCAGGATTGAATATCCGGATACCAACGATGGCAAAGAGCTGTCAACGCTGGCGCGCAAACTGACAGTGCCGCTGCGCCAGAGCCTGCGTCAGGCTGGTCTGATGCTGAAAAAAGAAAATCTGCGTGCGCCTGTGCTGCATATGTTTATGCAAAGCGGGCAAAAAGCCTTGTTGGCTGTGTCTTATCCGGAGAATAACAATTCGCTGGAAAACGGCATCCGCCGGCTGAAATTTCCGTCTGATGCGCCAAGTCGTAGCACGCTGAAACTGGAAGAAGCCTTCTTGGAATTTATTCCGCGTGATGAGTGGGACACCCGCTTAGCATCCGGCATGCGGGCGGTGGATTTAGGCGCTTGTCCGGGCGGCTGGACTTATCAGCTGGTGAAACGCTCGATGATGGTGGTGTCGATTGATAACGGCGCTATGGCAGAAAGCCTGATGATGACCGGCCAGGTTAAACACTATATGGTCGACGGTTTTAAATACAAACCGGAGAAAAAGAACGTGTATTGGCTGGTCTGCGACATGATTGAAAAACCGCAGCGGGTTGGTCAGCTGATTTGCGATTGGCTTATTAACGGCTGGTGTCAGGAAAGTATTTTTAACCTGAAACTGCCAATGAAAAAACGCTATGAAACCGTGCAGGAAGTGCTGGCAGAAATGCAGCAACGTTTTGACGAAGCCGGCATCAAAGTGAAATTCCAGGCGCGGCATTTATTCCATGACCGCGAAGAAGTCACAGTGCATTTGTGCAAAGCCTGAGATTGTTCACTTTAAAGCGCTGTCAGCAAGTCTGACAGCTGCTTAATCTCAATAGCGCCGGCCGGGCAAGGCTCGGCGTAGTGATTTAAGAAAAACGTCTTCACCCCGGCCGCAAGGCCGGCCTGTACACCGGTTGGGCTGTCTTCGACTATCACACATTCAGCGCTCTCCAGCCCTAACGCCTTGATCGCATACAGATAAAGCGCCGGATCTGGTTTAAACAAATTGCAGTCATAAGCGCTGAACAGCCGCTGAGGTTCGTTGTTATCGCAGAAATATGCAAGCAAACCACAATGCGCCAGCGTAAAGCGCATTTTGCTTTGCGGCCCGTTGCTGACCACAGCCAGCTGTAACTGTTGTTGTTTGAGCTGTTCGAGCACAGCAGCAGCGCCGGCAATTGGCTGCAACGCTTTGGTAAACAGCTGCTGCAAACGGGCGCGGTATTCGGTTTCATAGTTTGCCGGCCGGCTGATGTGATGGGCCAGACACAGCCTGCTGAAAATATCACTGAGCTTGCCGCCGCGGTAATGCAGCAGCAACTCATCCAGCGATATGTTTATTCCGTAATCGGCAAATTGTTGCTGCAATGCCAGATTACACAGATATTCGCTGTCAACCAGGGTGCCGTCGTTGTCAAACAGCACAGCGCGGATGCGAGTTGCCGGCTCTTGCATGCACGAGCTCATGGCTGTGTTAGCGCCCACGCTCATGGCTGCGCGGCCATCTGCAGTTCCAGCTCACCGCCGGCCATAATCTCGCTGTGCAGCAGATAAGTACGTGACAGCACTTTGCCATTCAATTTGATTTGGCGGATATAAGGCCGCTCGGGGCTGTTGTTCAAGGTCTTGATACAGAAGCTGCGTTTGCCGGCCAGTTGCAGGCAGGCTTCGTCAAATAACGGGCTGCCGAGCTGATACACCGGGTCGGCCTCTAAGCCACCACTTAACTGGAATAAACCGAGTTTCAATAGCACAGCCAGGCTACCCATCAGGCCCTGATCTTCATCGCCATTGTACCCACGCTCCGGGCTTAAATGGCTATACACAGTGTCGCTGATCCGGCGTGACCAATATTGCGTTTTCGCCACATCGCCGGCCGCAGCAAAGATAAATGCGGTTTGGATACTGGGCTGGTTGCCATAGTTGATGGGCGTGCGGCGATATTCCGGATGGCCTTCCTGCGCATGCGCGGTGCCGGCAGTGAAATCCTGTTTGGCGGCCTGTTCAAACGCCTGTTGCAGCCGGTTAATTAAGGCGGTTTTGCCACCCATAAGTTTGGCCAGGCCTTCAATATCATGGGGGACAAACCAGCTGGCCTGAGCGGCGTTGGATTCGATAAAACCGGCTTCGTATTCCAGTGGGTCAAAAGGTGTGCGCCAATTGCCATCCACTTCCTTGGGTCTGATATACCCGGTTTTGCCGTCATACAAATTCTGCCAGTTTTGGCTGCGCTTGAGGTATTCCCCGGCGATGTCTGTTTCGCCGGCTTTTATCGCCAGCTGCGCCAGCGCGAAATCCTGATAGGCATATTCCAGAGTCTGACCGGCACCGCGTCTGTGGCTGCCGTAACTGCTTTCGGATTCCGGCAGCGGGTAGGGTACATAGCCGCGTTGAAGGTAATAACTGAAGCCGCCGCCGGTGGCGCTATAGTGCTCGTAGCCAGCTTTGGCCATCAGGCCCGCGCTACTGTGGTTTTTCTCTAACATCGGCAGCAGCTCGGTTGCTGTGGTTTGTAGTAGACCTTTTTGTGCCAGCGAAACTAAAAACGGTGTCATCGGCACGCTGGGCATCACCAGCGTGTCTTGCCCACCGGACGGACCGCGTGGGATCAGGCCAAAATCCCGGCCGTATTGGATCAAGCTTTCCCCCAGCGCTGTTGCTTTTTCCGGAAAAGCCAGCGGCCATAAAGTCGCGATGGTCCACTGCGCACCCCAGAATGAATCTGAGTTATGCATAGCAAATTTGGGCTGGCCTTGGCTATCAAGCGGCAACTGCCGGACTTTAGGTGCAAAACCTGATAAATCGGCATATTGACCATTGACGTCGGAAACCACACGCCGGCCTTGCAACGCGTGCCACAGGTCAGTGTAGAAGCGCCGTTGCTGCTGTTCGCTGCCGCCTTTGATTTGAATGCGTGATAGCAGTTGGTTCCACTCGTTATAGGCTTGCGCGCTGGTGCCGGCAAAATCCCAGCCGGGCTGTTCAGTATTCAAATTTAACCGGGCATTGTCAGCTGAGACATAAGAAAAACCGGCTTTGACCAACACAGTCTGGTCTTTGCTTTGAAAACTCAGCCGCACCCCGGTGTTGTCGCCGCTGATGCCACTGACATTGGCAAATAACATGTCGCCGCGCCAGGCATCAAACTGCTGCACCGGTGTGGAAAACGCCAGGTGGAAAAACACTTTGACCGGTTTGACGCGCCGCTCTGTGCCTTGATTGGTGATAAAACCGGCGATGTTTTGTGCGTCGATTTGCCAGACTTCAGCATGGCCAAGCTTAGAAGGGCCCTGCACGCCGCCTAATTGCAGTAGCAGCTGTTGCGACTTGGCTTTTTGATACTGATAACGCGAAAAACCGACGCGGGAGGTGGCGGTCAGGTCAACTTTGATACCGTAGCGGCTTAATTGCAACTGATGAAAACCGGGCCGGACTTGTTCAGTGTCATGCGAAAACTCAGAAGCGTAATCGGCTTTTTGTTCAGCCAACGAACGCTCGTCTGAGAGTGGCATCAGCGATAAACCAGCCAATTGCCATTCGTGGATATGGTTAAAACCTTTGACTGTCGGCTCGTGATAACGATAACCGCTACCCCATTCACCGTCGATGGCGGTATCAGGAAACAAACTGACCATGCCAAAAGGCCGCGCTGCTGAGGAGAAATAAAACCAGCGGCTGTTGGCGGTATCCAAAAACGGATATACCAGTGCCGCTGGCTCTTTGGCGAAGCTTGCCGGCGCTGTGCTATTTTGTACTTTATCTTGAGCCAACGCCGAGATTGCGGGCAATAACAGCAGGCAACTCAGCAGTTTAGGCAAAACTTGCCGGCGCATTACCGGACGGAAATTCAACGGCATGGCGAGATAGTTCAGGACAGGCATCAACCAGCTCCTTTATGAGGTCTGCGCTGGTTATATCAATTGGCCTGTCCAATTGCAACAGGCCTGACCGGTTGAGGGTGGTTTGTCCGGAGATTCTCCGCGCAGCCAGGTCACTCGCCAATTAAAAGTACATAAGCTTCAGTCACCTGCGCTATATGCGATTGCATCGCTGCTTTGGCGCCCGCGGCGTCCCGCCGGCTTAAACACAAATAGATTTTTTCATGCGCTTCGATGTTGGGGCCTGCGACCTGGCGGCGGATTTTCTCGGCAAACAGCTGGCTGAGCTCTGAGCTTTCACGCAGCGCCCACAGCCATTCAATCATTGATTGCAAAGCACTGTTACGGGTGGCGCTGGCGATGAGCTGGTGGAATTTTCCATCAAAAGTCTCAGCTTCGGCTGATCTTTGTTGCTGCACCAGACTAATCATCTGATTTAAATAAGCCTTTAATTTCAATAGCTCTTCGTTACTGATCCGCTCTGCCGCCAGCGCGGCCGCATCGCCTTCGAGTAATAAACGTGCTTCCATAATCTCCAGCGGGCCTGGTGCGTTTTCTGCCAAAAGCGAACTTTTCAGACTAGCTTCCTGCAATACATAAACACCGGAACCCGGCCGGATATCGACCAGTCCTGAAACTTCCAGTGCAATCAGCGCTTCCCGCACAGTCTGGCGGCTGACGTCATATTGCTGTGCCAGGTCGCGTTCGGCCGGTAATCGCATGCCTGGTTTAAGCTGGCCGGCGTTGATTTGCTGCGCCAGTTTATCGGCGATTTGCAGATAGAGTCTGGAGTTTGGTGCCGGAGCCTGGCGACTGTTGGCCAAGGAAAGAAGCGTGTTGTCGTTCATGAGTTTCCGTAGAAGTGGTTTGACCAAAAATTTATAGTTGCAAATTGGCCTGTCCGGATGTAAGTTAAATTCAACAGGCTTGACCAATTTAGCCGCGAGGCGCAGCAGACGCAACTTTTCAGCGTTTAGTTTGTAAGCGGTCAGACCAGATGGCGAACCAGCACAGCAGAAACAGCTGCTGATAGCAGGCCAGTGCCGCGAAAGGCCATAAAGAAAAAAAACCGCAGCGTTGTCTGTAAAAACAAATGCCAGCGGTGGCAGTAGGGTTTTATAGCATTTAAGTAGTTCCGTGTGCGGAACCTCAGAGGAACCAGATGAAAATCATTGATGCAAAAGTCATTATTACCTGCCCGGACCGTAACTTTGTCACGGTCAAAATCACCACGGATCAGGGGCTGTATGGCATCGGTGATGCGACCTTAAACGGCCGCGAGCTGGCGGTCGCCAGTTATTTGCAGGACCATCTGATCCCTTGCCTGATTGGTCGTGACGCCAGCCGCATCGAAGACATCTGGCAATTTTTTTACCGTGGCGCTTACTGGCGCCGTGGCCCGGTAGGTATGACCGCCATCGCCGCTATTGACGTGGCGTTGTGGGATATCAAAGCCAAAGCCGCTAATATGCCGCTGTATCAGCTGCTCGGTGGCCGCAGCCGTGACGGCGTGATGGTGTATGGCCATGCTAATGGCAATACCATTGCGGAAACGGTGGCGGAAGTCGGCCGTTATATCGAGATGGGCTACAAGGCCATTCGCGCCCAGACCGGTGTGCCAGGCCTTGCCAGCACTTATGGTGTGTCAAAAGACAAAATGTATTACGAGCCGGCCGACAACGACCTGCCAAGCGAAAACGTCTGGTCCACCAGTAAATATCTGAACAGCGTGCCGGAGCTGTTTAAAGTGCTGCGCGAAACCTATGGTTATGACCACCATCTGCTGCATGACACACACCACCGCCTAACGCCGATTGAAGCGGCGCAGCTTGGTAAGTCACTGGAACCGTACAAATTATTCTGGTTAGAAGATGCGGTACCGGCCGAACTGCAGGAAGGTTTCCGTTTATTCCGCCATCACACCACGACGCCTATCGCGGTTGGTGAAGTGTTTGCCTCTATCCATGATTGCCAGCAACTGATTAGTGAGCAGCTGATTGACTACATCCGCACCACCATTGTGCACGGCGGCGGTATCACTCATCTGCGCCGGATCGCGCATCTGGCCGAACTTTATCATGTCCGCACCGGCTTCCATGGTGCGACTGACTTAAGCCCCATCACGATGGGCGCTGCGCTGCATTTTGATACCTGGGTACCAAATTTCGGTATTCAGGAATACATGCGCCACACCCCGGCCACTGACGAAGTGTTCCCACATGATTATCACTTCGCCAATGGCTATTTATATGCCGGCGAAAAACCGGGCCATGGCGTCGATATCGACGAAAAACTGGCAGCGAAATACCCGTACAAACGGGCTTATCTGCCGGTCAACCGGTTAGAAGACGGCACTATGTTTAACTGGTGATGAGCAGTTTTTTTAATCAAGCAGGCAGGAACACAGCTGATGCAACCAGCAACCACTGAATTTTATAGCGCCGGTTTTATCCGGCAGCATTGCAGCGACATCCTCGGGTTTTACGACCCGCGGGTGATTGATACTGCCGGTGGTTATTTCCAGAATTATTATGATGACGGCAGCTTGTTTGCGCCTGAATTTCGCCAGCTGGTCAGCAGCACCCGCATTATTGTCAATTACGCCAGAGCCAGCCGCGAGCTGGCAGGGCGGAGTGATCAGCAAGAACTGGCGGAAAAGTACCGCGCTTATGCACTGCACGGTCTGAAGTACCTTGAAACTGTGCATTTTCAGAGCGCGACCCAACAATACGCCTGGACTTTACGTCAGCATCAGCCCGAAATCATGACGCAGCAGGCTTATGGTTATGCCTTTGTATTGCTGGCTTATGCCCATCTGCAGCTGGCTGAAATTGCCGATGTCAGTGAAAAGCTGAGCCAAACCTGGGATTTACTGGAACAGCGGTTTTGGCAGGCCGGGTATGGCCTGTATGCCGATGAAATCAGCCGTGACGGCGTGTTAAGCGAATATCGCGGCCAGAACGCCAATATGCATTTGTGTGAAGCCATGCTGGCGGCGTATCAGGCGACACAGCAAAGCCATTTTCTCGAACGCGCGCAGCTGCTGGCGCACAACATCACAGTGCGTCAGGCCGCGTTAAGCGGTGGGCAAGTGTGGGAACACTACACGGTGCAGTTTCAGCTGGACCTTGAATACAACAAAGACGACCCGAAAAATCTGTACCGGCCCTGGGGCTTTCAGCCTGGTCATCAGACTGAGTGGGCGAAGTTGTTGTTGCAGCTGAACCGCTTAGCACCGGACCCGGCGTTAGTGCGCCGTGCCGCCGAATTGTTTGACCGCGCTTACGCTCTGGCCTGGGACCATGAATATGGTGGTCTGGTCTACGGCTATGATTTGGACGGCGTCTGCTGCGACGACGACAAATATTTCTGGGTACAGGCCGAATCTATGGCCGCAGCTGCCCTCTTGTATCAAACCACTGGCGATGCGGCGTATTTACAGAAATATCAGCAGCTGTGGGGCTATTGCTGGGAGCATTTTGTCGACCATCAGCACGGTGCCTGGTATCGCCTGCTAAACCGGCAAAACCAACAAGTTTCCAATGAAAAAAGTAGTGCCGGCGCTAAGTGTGATTATCACACGCTGTGCGCTTGTCTGGATGTATTGGCCGCGTTTTGATGCGCGGCCAGGGTATTGACCTGTGACTGAGAGTTTGTAGTCCTCAGTTTTTCGCTGCAGCGGGTGAAATACCGTCTTGAGATCCGGCCGGTTTGGTGCAGTAAAAAAACAGTGCTGCGCCAAATTGGTTAGGGCGTGTTGATGTTTGGTGGTTGAGTTTTGTTCGAATTGGTGGCGTTTTGGGCGCGAAACGAGGCGCGTGGCATAGTTATTCTATGTGAGCAACGAGTGACAAAGCCCAAAGCGCCACCAAACGAACCCGAAGGGCAGCGTTTGGCAGCTCTTTCTGCGGCGTTAGTGCTCGTTTGTGTAGAATCACTACACGGCGCTCGCACTGCCTTGCATAAAAAGCTGCAAACTGCTGCAAAAACAAACACCAGACGTCAACACGCCCTAAAACTGTGGTAAAAAAAACGCCATAGCTGACACCGGTGTCACATTACTTTCACTGTAAAGCTGAGACTGGTAAAAAAAGGCGATAAAACAAACACATCAGAAACAGGGGTAGATATGTACAAACAGCAGAAAACAGCGGTTGCGCTGGCCGTGCTTGCCGCACTTGGTGCCGCATTCAGTGCCGGCGCCCAGCAAACCAACCAGAATAATAAAGCCGAAGAAACTGAAGTCATTGAAGTTAAAGGCTTCCGCGACTCGGTGATCAAAGCCAAAGATTTAAAACGTGAAGCCATGGTGGCGCAGGATTCTATCGTCGCTGAAGACATCGCTGATTTCCCGGACCAGAACTTAGCCGATTCACTGCAGCGCGTGCCAGGTATTGCCATCACCCGTGAAGGTGGTGAAGGCCGGCAAATTTCTCTGCGCGGTTTAGGCCCGGATTTCACCCGCGTGCAGGTCAATGGTATGGAAGCGCTTGGCACTTCATCCTCGCCAATGGACAGCCGCGGCGCAGTGGGCCGCTCGCGTGCTTTTGACTTCAACATTTTCGCTTCTGAACTGTTTAACCAGATTGACGTGAAAAAATCATATTCTGCCGATCAGGACGAAGGTGGTATCGGTGGTACAGTTAACTTAAGAACAGCCAAGCCGTTTGACTACGATGGTTTTCAGGGCGCGGTTGGCGGTCAGATTGGCACTAATACCAACGCAGATGAAACCAACCCACGTTTAGTTGGGATGGTGTCCAATACCTGGGGTAAATTCGGCGCGCTGGCGTCTGTCGCTTTCAGCCAGAAAAACTCACGCGAAATGGGTTATAACACTTACCGCTGGCGTCAGGTCCGGGCTACTAACGGCATCGCCAGCACTGTAGATCCTACGCTGGCCGCACAGGCTGCAGCCGGCACCATCTGGTTTGCCCGTGGTAACCGTTATTCAGTGTGGAATAACGACCAGGAGCGTTTGGGCGTCACGACTTCATTACAGTACCGCCATAGCGACGACTTAAAGTTTGGTCTGGATTATATGTATGGCGCTTTGGAAAACACCCTGGACGAACACCATATCTCCACCGGCGGAGCTTCCAGTACTGCGCTTGGCCGCATTGAAGAATTGCGCGTGCTGGATAACAACGGCGATAAAGAAGCTGTGTTTGCCCGTTTCAGCAATTCGACCATCCAGACCGAAAACCGCGCTGACTACAACGAGTCAGTGTTTAATCAGGTGTCGCTCACTGCCGACTGGCAAATCAGTGATAACTTAGGCGCCAAGTTTATGTTTGGTACCAGCACTTCAGATTACGACCAGCCGCGTGTGGATAAAGTGAACCTGATCCGTACCGGCGGTATCACCACAGATTTCACCAAAGACCGCTATTACGGCGTCAACACTTATGACTTCGACCCGGCACAACTGGCCGGCTGGGCGGTGAAAGACCTGTATTTCCGCGAAGACTATATCGCTACTGATTTTGACAATATCAAAGCCGATTTCCGTTATGACGTGTCAGATACCAGCAATCTTGATTTTGGCTTTAACCTGAAGAAATTCAAAAACAGCGGTGATAACCGTGAAGATGCTGGTTATGTGCAGTCAAAAGCGACGCCGCTGAATAATGGCGTGAAAACTGTGACCGACGCGATCAGCTCGGTGTACAGCGTGCACCCGAATATGTCCTGGCGTCAGGCTGATGTTGCTGCGTTGCAGGCGTTTTATGGCATTTCGGACCTGAAACTCGGCACTGACAAAATTATCCAGACCAACTCTTACACAGTGGAAGAGAATACCGATGCGGCTTACACCCAATACAGCTGGGAGAGCATGATCGGCGGCAAAGTGCTGCGTGGTAATGTCGGTGCCCGTTATTACAAAACTGATCTGACTTCTATCGGTGTGTCGCAGGGCAAACCGGTTGAAATTACCCGTGATTACTCTGGCGTTTTACCGAGCCTCAACCTGGTGTATGAACTGGAAGATGATTTATTGCTGCGCGCCGGAGTCAGTAAAAACCTGACCCGGCCGGCGCTGAGCGCCATTTCGGTCTCAGCCAACGTGGCGCAGATGACAGGTTCTCCTGGTGAAGTCGGTAAAATCACCGTTGGTAACCCGGATCTGGAACCCTTTGAGTCGGTGAACTTTGACCTTGCCATCGAGCAGTACTACGAAGGCGTGGGCTCTTTGTCGGCAGCTGTGTTCAAAAAAGACATCGAAAACTTCATCGTGACCGAAGTGACAACAGTGAAGTACAGCGACACCGGTCTGCCAGCGTCTCTGCTGCCAAACGGTGCCACTATGGATTCACTGTTTGATGTGACGTCACCGCAAAACTCGGATGAGTCGACTATCAAAGGGGCTGAGATTGCATTCCAGCGCGACCTGGATTTCCTGCCGGCACCTTTTGACAAGTTGGGTATTATTGCCAACTACACCTGGGTAGATGGTACTGCGCTGTACCGCAACGTGCAGGGAACCGGTCAGACACAGGAGAAGAGTTTCCCGGGCCTGTCGAAAAACAGCTACAACATGACGCTGTACTACGAAGCGGACAACTGGGGTGGCCGGATCGCAGCAGCCAACCGCAGTCAGTACATCAGTGTAGTGGAAGGTGGCCTGCGTGATGAAGATGAACGCGGTTTCCATAAAACCACTTTCGTAGATTTCTCGGCTTTCTATCAGCTGTCAGAAAATCTGAAGTTCACGGTTGAAGCGATTAACCTGACCAACGAACGTGAAGAGCAATACAGTGACTCGAACGACCGTCAGTACAACACTACCACCAGTGGTCGTACTTACAGCGCGGGCTTCAGTTACAAGTTCTGATAAGACCCAGTCATCACAGCCGGCTTGATGCCGGCTGTTTTGGCTGTGGTATTCCGGTCGGTCTCTGTATAAAGTCGTCATAGTTTTTTATTCATGACCTCTCTCAGGTGCAGGGAAAACGCAGTGAAAAAACCTACCATTAAAGACGTCGCCAGCCTGGCCGGCGTATCGTTTAAAACCGTCTCCCGCGTCGTCAACAACGAAGCCTGGGTCAGCGAAGACATCAAAGCCAGAGTGCAGTCTGCCATTGCTCAGTTGCACTACCAGCCGAACCGCACAGCTCGCTTAATGCGCACCGCGCCTTTTTCGCTGGCTTTTGTTTATGACAACCCGAACAGTCACTATGTGATTGAAATGCAGACAGGTATTTTGTCGCAGTGCCGGCAAAAGGGTTTTGAGCTGGTGATCCATCCGACCGATTCGACCTCGGATCAGGTCCGGCAGGAACTGGCCAATATGATTGGCAGTAATCAGGTCGGCGGGGTGATCCTGACGCCGCCTTTGTCTGAAAATAATGATTTGGTCAAAGAATTGTTGGCGCAACAGGCCAAAGTAGTGCGGATTGTGTCCGGTGCCGTCGCGCCGGACGACCTATGTCCAACTGTCTATGTCGATGATGAACAGGCCGGTTTTGCTATTACCGACTATTTACTGGCACAAGGTCATCGCCGTATCGCCTTTCTTGGCTACCAGCCGGCGCACCGTTCGTCGCTTGGGCGTTACCGCGGTTTTTGCCGGGCATTCGCACAAGCGGGGATGGAACCAGATCCGCGCCATGTGCTGGCCGGTGATTTTACTTTTGAGTCTGGTATAGAGATGGCTACTGCATTGTTGGAGCAGGGCAGTGAAGTCAGCGCCATTTTTGGCTGTAACGATGAGATCGCCGCAGGCGCTTTATTTGCGGCGCGCTTACATGAAATCCCGGTGCCTGGCCAGTGGTCAATTGTCGGTTTTGAAGACAGTCCGTTTTCACGCCAGACCTGGCCACGACTGACAACCGTCCACCAGCCGAATGCAGAAATAGCCGCCAGTGCCGCACGTTTGCTGATCAGCTGGATGTTGGATGAACCACAGGAACAGAATACCGAGGGTTTTGTACTGAACTTAGTGAAACGCGATTCTGTGCTGCCGATGCTTAGCTAAGCTAATGAAAAATATGGCAATAAATTATATGACAACGTTGACAGTAATTGTATTGACAACGTTGACAGGCTGGTGATAACTTGAACGCAGAGTGATGAATAAATCACCGCGTATTGACCTGAATTACAAGGATATGGCGTCTCCATGACACAGATTGGCAACGCAGAGAACAAATCATGAACAGGTTACATCAGCACAAGTTAGGGCAAAAAACACTGCTGGCGGCGGCTTTAGCGTCGCTTTGGTTGCCAGCGGTGGCACAGCAAACAACTACAACGCAAAAGCCGGCTGCAGATAAAAAGGCCGAACAGGAAATGGAAGTCATTGCCGTCACGTTCCGTGGCAGTCTGGTGGCTGCCGCCGATATCAAGCGACAAGACACTAAAGTGACAGACGCTATTACTACCGAAGATATCGGTAAATTTCCCAGCGAAAATATCGCTGAAGCTATCCAGCGTATCCCCGGCGTACAAATTTCTAACGTCAACGGCCGCGGCTCGACCATAAGTGTGCGGGGGCTTGGTTCACAATATGCCCGCACGACGTTGAACGGCCAGACCATGCAGAGCGCAGATTTCACCAGCGGCTTTCGTTTTGACATTATTCAGACCGAACTGGCCTCGACCATCGAAGTGATCAAATCACCGACCGCAAATATGGATAGCGGTGGTCTGGCCGGCACTATCAATATTGATACCGCTTCGCCTTTGTCATTTACTGAAACCAAAGTGTTATTGTCCGGCAAAGCGCAGTATTCAGAATTCTCGCCTGACAGTGGCGTCACGCCTAAAGGCAACATCACTTATATCGACCAGTTTGCTGATGGCACAGTCGGTGTGTTACTGAACCTGGGTTATCAGGAACTGAATGACCGGGTGGACAATTTCTGGATGGATCGCTGGTTTGTTGACAGTGCCGGTGATGTCACGCCGCGCCGGCCGCGTTACCGCCGGATTGACCGCGAAACCGATCGCGAACTGTTCAATGGCACTGTGCAATGGCGGCCGAACGATCAGTTTGAAACCAAGCTGACAGCAGTCTACGCCGGTGACGACACCAAACAGGATCTGAATCAGCAAGTGTTTTTGTTTAATGCCAATCAGATCACCCGGCTTGAAAGTGCCAGCAACAAGCTGTACGACAATATCCTGATTAAAGGCTTTACCACTGAGAATAACCGGCAGCTGGAAAGCAAAGACGCCACCAGTGACGCCTACACATTGGAATCAAAATACGAGCTCGACGACTGGACTTTCAAAGGTGTCGCCCATTACACCTCAGGCGAAGCCGAACACAACGAAGAGGCCGCAATTCTGGCAACTGTAATTTCACAGGCGCGGCTGGATATTTCTGACCCGTCCAATGTGATTTTCGAAATTGCCGACAATCTTGCCAGCGCAGCGTTGTACCCAACGGTGATGCCGCGTAACGAATATCCGAACGGTGCCAGCCGGCTGATGCAATCCGACGAAACTGCTTTACAGTTTGATGCGCAACGTGAATTAGAGTGGGGTTGGCTGCGACAAATTGACACCGGTGTCAAATTCCGCCGCGAAACTATGGACCGTGCTGTGTACCGTACCGACCGCGCCACTATTGGTCAGGCTGCGGCATCCGCTTTGCCTTCGATGGCGCAAACCGGCGAGCTGATCACTGATTTTCTCGATAACCAGATGTCGATCCAGCACAGCTGGATAGCGCCGAACATTCAGGCTTACCGTGATGCATTGGCAAAAGAAGGGGTTGTGGTGCCGACGCTGTTTGCAGCGCAGTCGAGTTACGGCGTTGAGCAGGACATCAAGTCGGTCTATCTGATGACCAACTTTGAGACCGAGCTGGCCGGCTTACCGCTGCGCGGCAATCTGGGTGGGCGCTATGAGGAAACGGAACGGGATATTGATACCTACATCACAGGCGCCAACCATCCGAATAACGAAGAGATCAAACTGGTGGTCGGTCAACTGACGCAGACGTTCAGCTACGACAACTTCTTGCCAAGTGCCAACCTGGTACTGGAATTGAATGAGGATATGCAGTTGCGTCTGGCTGCCGCCAAAGTACTGGTGCGGCCTATTCTGACGTCCAATACTCAGCTGGCCGCATCAGAAAGCTCAGCTGCCAACTCAGTCGGTAGCCGCACTTACACCGTCAACCTCGGTCAGCCGGAACTCAAAGCACTGACAGCGGATCAGTTTGACCTCGGCTGGGAGTGGTATTACAGCCGTGCCGACTCACTGACACTGAACCTGTTCCAGAAAGATATCAAAAACGGCACTGTCAGTGCGCTGGTTTGTCCGGACAGTTACAACGGCAAAACGCTGACCAGCAGTGGCGGCGATTGTGTAGATGGCAGTGGCAATATTTACGATATCACAGCGATTTACAACGACGCGTCGACGGTCAGAGTCAAAGGCTATGAGCTCGGCTGGACCCAGGGACTGGATGATTATCTGCCATGGGCTGGTTTTGGTGTGACTTCGAACTACACCCGCATCATGGTCGGCCAAAGTACCGGATTTAAACTGACTAACTCGTCGGAGCAAACCTGGAACATCACAGCTTACTGGGAAGACGACAGTTACAGCGCGCGCTTGTCGCTCAATCACCGCAGCCCTTATGTGCAGGATAGCAGTGACGCTTTTTTTGCCCGTGAAGGTCGTACCGTGGATGGCCGCAATCAGATTGACCTGCTGCTTGGCTGGAATATCGATGAGCAATGGTCAGTCCGGTTTGGTGCCCTGAATATCAATGGCAATGATGAAGAGGCCTATCGTGACGAAGTCACTCAGGCCTGGCAGACAACCAGCATCATCGGCCGCAGTTATTATCTGGGTGTGAATTTTAATCTATGAACCCTGAGGCTGGCGGTCTGACTGCCAGCCTCCCGTGTTAGAAGGAAAACAGCATGCATTTGAGCTTGTTTCGCCGGTCTCTGCTGGCCACTGTTACCGCTGCGGTTGTACTGACAGCCTGTCAGCCACATTCCGCCGCCGATCCGGCAGCCAAGGCACCGTCTGCAGCACAGAGCGTTACTATGACTGCGGCGTTTAACAGCGCCGAAGTGGCAGCAGCAGCGCCAGTGCAACAGGTCTTTGAGCGTGTTGCCGGGGTGAGCGACCAGGTCCGGTTTGCGTTGGTGCAAGACCAGCAAGCGGATTGGTATCAGCTGGAAGTGCGGGATGGCAAGCTCTATGTCAGCGGGAATGCACTGAGCGCTATCAGCTTTGGCGCTTATGAATATTTGCGCCAGATTGGCGCCATGTCGGTCAGCTGGGAAGGCAACCGTATCGCGTTGCCGGCCCGTTTTAATGATCAGCCGGCTGAACGGGTGGATGCTTTGTTTAAAAACCGGGCTTACCTGAATGTCTGTGCTTATGGTTACAGCACACCATGGTGGGGCTGGTCCCGCTGGCAGCAGGAACTGGACTGGATGGCGCTGCACGGCGTGAATAATCCGGTGGCGATGGAAGGTCAGGAATATGTCTGGCAGCAGTTGTGGCTTGAGTTTGGCGTGTCAGAAGCCGCATTAACTGAGTACTTTTCCGGACCTGCTTTTACGCCTTGGCAGCGCATGGGCAATATTGAGGGCCACGAAGGGCCATTGCCGGCTGGTTACATAGAGAAAAAGCGCCAGTTGCAAAAGCAAATTCTGCAACAAATGCAGCAGCTGGGCATGAAACCTGTGGTGCCGGCTTTCTCCGGGTACGTGCCAAAACAATTCAAGACCTTGTTCCCGCAGGCCAAAATTTCGGCGATGCCAAAATGGTCTGGTTTCAAGCACGAAACTTACTGGCTGGACCCGGCTGACCCGCTGTTCGCCAAAGTCGCGAAGCGTTTTATTGAGCTGTACAACGCCGAATATGGTCCGCAGCAATATTACCTGCTGGATGCCTTTAACGAGATGCTGCCGCCGGTATCAAAAGATTCCACGGCACAGCGGCTGGTTGATTTAGCCGGTTATGGCGCTGCGCTTTATCAGTCACTGGCCCAGGTGGTGCCGGATGCGACCTGGGTGATGCAGGGCTGGATGTTTGGTTCCGATGCACATTTTTGGGATTTAGCCTCGATTGAAGCATTCCTCAGCAAAGTGCCGTCGGACCGGCTGATGGTGCATGACATCGGTAATGACCGCTTTGATGTCTGGCAAAAAGCCGAAGGCTTTTATGGTAAAGAATGGGTGTTTGGTTTTATCCATAACTACGGTGCCAGCAACCCGGTTTATGGCGACTTTGATTTCTACCGCGACAAAGTGAATACCGCGCTTAATCATGCCGGCAAAGGCAATCTGACCGGTTACGGTGTATTTCCGGAGGGCATTCACTCCAATTCGTCCGCCTATGAATTTATGTTTGATCTGGCCTGGCGCGGTCAGGCGGCGGATACCCGGCAGTGGTTAAGTCAATACCTGCAAAGCCGCTATGGCGAGGTGAGTCCGGCGCTGTTCAGTAGCTGGTACAAGATTTACAAAGCGGTATTCAGTACCCGCTATTGGGAGCCACGCTGGTGGGAGGATTCAGCCGGCGCTTTCCTGCTGATGAAAAGACCTAATACCGAATATCTGCGCTATACCGGCGCGCCCGGCGATTTGATGCTGCTTGATCAGGCATTAAAAGAGCTGGTGGCGCTGCCGGCCGCTGAATTAAAGGCGTCGCTGTTGCAATACGACTTGATCGACTTTGTCCGTCACAGTGCCACGCAACATATCGACATGTTGTTACAGCACACCATGCTGGCGTATCAGCAAGGCAAAGTGGCGCAGGGCGATAAACTGCAGGCACAGGCACAAAGCCTGATCCTGGCAGTCGATGCACTGATGGCCTATGCACCCGCCGGCACTAATCGCGACACTTTGTACAGTTGGGTAGCTGAAGCCCGGGCTTATGCCGACACGCCGACAGAAGCGGAGTTGTACGAGCGCAATGCACGTCAGCAAGTGACGGTCTGGGGCGGTTTGAAACTAAAAGACTACGCCTCCAAAGCCTGGCATGGGCTTTATGCCGGTTATTACCTGCCACGCTGGCAGTTATTGTTCCAGGCCCAGCGTCACGCGGCCCAAAACGGCAAAGCATTGAATGCGCAGGCGGTCGAGCAGCAGCTGGTCGCGTTTGAGCAACAATGGTTGCAGCAACCGCTGCCACAGCCACAGCCTGCGCCGCAGGATCTGGTTGCTGCCATTGCGTCAATTCAGGCGCTGATCACGGCCAGCAAAGCGCCACCGTCAAATTTATAAGCAGCAACGGCCTGAAAAGGTTCAGGCCGTTCATCAACAGAACCTCAGCCTGTGACAGGCTGGCACAACTAGTTTGAGGATACAGATGCAACGACTTTTTGCTCTGGATGTGTTCCGCGGCCTGACGATCCTGCTGATGATCATGGTGAACAGCCCCGGCACTTACGGTACCTTTTCCCATGCTTATTGGGATGGCATCACTTTTGCCGATTATGTGTTCCCGTTTTTCGTCGTGATTGTCGGTGTTGCAATCGCGCTGGGTTTTAAAGCGGACCTCAGCGACGCCGCGAGGTGTCAGCTGGTACAAAAAATCGTGAAACGCAGTTGCATCATGTTTGCGCTGGGTCTCTTGGTGAATCTGCTTTACCTGAAGTTCAGCGATATCCGGGTGCTGGGTGTATTACAGCGGCTTGCCATCGTCTATCTGGTTTGTTCCTTACTCGTGCTTTATTGCCAAAGACGCACTTTGTGGTTGATGGCTGCAGCGCTGCTTGTGGGCTATTGGCTGTTGATTCTGTTGGTACCGGCACCCGGTCTGGTGGCTGGGCAACTGGAACGTGGTGCCAATCTGATCAACTGGTTCGACAGTGCGTTTTTACCGGGCATGTTGTGGCGCGGTAGCTGGGACCCTGAAGGGATCCTGAGCACAATACCGGCCATCGCCAGTGGTCTTGCCGGCGTATTGATTGGTCAGCTGATCCGCGCACATCAGGCCGGCGGACAGCAATCCCTCCCGTTATTAGTCAGTCAGCTGTTTGTCGGAGGTTTTGTCGCCTGTCTGCTCGGCTGGTTATGGAGCCTGCAGTTCCCGCTGATTAAGCAAATCTGGAGCAGTTCTTTTGTGCTGGTGACCTCCGGTATGGCCGCGATGTGCCTGGCGACACTGATTTATTACACCGATATCGCCGGTGGCCGCCGGTTTACGCGTTGGCCCGTGGTGTTTGGTTCCAACGCTATTGTTGCTTACGTGCTGCATGTGGCTATTGAGAAGCTGCTGGAAGTTCCGCTTGGCGACGCATCGGTGCTGGCCTGGTATCGCCAGCTGGCAGAAGCCGCCGGTTTTAATCAGTTCTGCACTGTCGGTCTCTGGACTTTAGTGTTCCTCGGTATTTGTTATTTACCGGTCTGGTGGCTGTATCGCCGGCAGATCTTTATCAAAATTTAACGCGGGTGAAGCAGATGCAGTTAAGCAATTCCGCCAGCAAGGTTCGCTATTACCTGGGTATTGATGGCGGCGGAACAAAATGTAAAGCACGGCTGACTGATTTACATGGCACTGTGTTGGCCGAAGCTGTGGCTGGTCCTGCCAATATCGCCACAGATTTGTCAGAGTCTGTCCGGTCGATCCTCGATGTCTGCCAACAACTGCTGCAACAGGCTGGTTTAACGCCGCTGGCGCTGGCGCAGTGCGGGGTAGTGGCTGGCCTTGCCGGCGCAAATTTACCGGCAGCAGCAGCTATGTTTGCGCAGTGGCAACATCCGTTTGCCTGGTTACATCTGACCACAGATCTGCATATTGCCTGCCTCGGTGCCCATGCCGGCGCCGATGGCGCCATGCTGATTTGTGGCACCGGTACCGCAGCCTTTTCGGTCGTCAATGGCCAGCAGTCGCTGTTCAGTGCACAGGGCTTTCCACTGGGCGACAAGGGCAGCGGCGCCTGGCTTGGCTGGCGTGCTGTCAGCCATACCCTCGATGTACTGGATGGCGTGGCACAAGAAAGTGCGCTCAGTGCTTTAGTGGTCAGTAAATTGCTGTCTAACACCCCCCAACAGGCCACAGCATTGATCAGCGTCTGCCGGGATTTTCGTGCGACGGAATTTGCCACCCTGGCCCCGGCGGTTTTCGCGGCTGCGCAGCGAAAAGACCAGGCTGCGCAGGATATTCTCAGGGATGGCGTGCAATACCTTGAAGCTTTGCTGCGTCGGCTGCAGCAAACCGGAGCCAGACAAATCGCCATGGCCGGCGGCGTAGCTGGCGCCATCAAAGAATTCCTTGCCGATGAGTGGCAGCAGCACTTATCTGCGGTAACGGCCCCACCCGAAGCCGGCGCTGTGCTGCTGGCACAGCAACTGGCCGCGCAGCCACCTGCAAAGCCTCAATTCTCAGAATCTGAATGTTCAGCAAATGCCAACGGCCCTGAGTGTCCGGCGGCAGCGACCCGGAGTATTGCGTGATGACCATGTCTTTAATGCAGCAGGAAGCCCGTGAAACCGCGGCGCGGATCCGCTGCCAACTGGAACAAAACCAGGCTTTATGTGCCAGCCTCGCGCAGCAGATCCGTGATTTTGCTCCTGCTTTTGTTTATATCGTCGGCCGCGGCACTTCTGACCATGCCGGTGTGTTTGCCCGCTATCTGATTGAAGTCGAACTGGGGTTAGTGGTGGCGGCTGCCGCACCTTCAGTCGCCAGCTTGTTTGGCCGCAAGCTGCAGCTCAACCGGGCCTTGGTGTTACTGATCTCCCAATCAGGCCGCAGTGAAGATTTGCTGGCGCAAGCCCGTGCCGCCCGTGACAGCGGAGCACTAGTGGTGGCGCTGGTTAATGATGCCAGCTCACCGCTGGCCCAGCTGGCCCATCATACGTTGCCGCTGCTTGCCGGGCCTGAGCGTGCGGTTGCCGCGACCAAGAGTTACCTGTGCACTTTGTCGGCATTACTGATGCTGGTCGCACAGTGGAAACAGGATGAAACTTTGCTGGCGGCGCTGAGTCAGCTACCGGATCAGCTGGACGAAGTTTGTCGCCAACCGGGCCGCCCACAATTTGGTGTACTACAACAAAGCCGGCATTGTGTGGTTCTCGGCCGGGCCTTTGGTTATGCCATTGCCCGGGAGATCGCGCTGAAAATCAAAGAAGTCTGCGGCATTCAGGCGGAGGCTTTCAGTAGCGCTGAGTTTTTGCACGGCCCGATTTCACTGTTAAATCAGCCGTTAGTCCTACTGAATGCTGCGATTGAGGACGAGTCGGCTGCAGCACATCAGCAACAAATCGATGAAGTGCGCCGCCGCGGCGGGGAAGTGCTGAATTTGGCCATAACGTTGCAGCATCAGGTGCATCCGAGGCTACAGCCTTTGTTGCTGATGCAACGTTTTTATCTGGATGTCGAGGCTCTGGCGCAGCTGCTGGGGCTCAATCCTGATGCGCCTAAGGGCCTCAATAAAGTGACCAGTACGGTATGAAGGTGCAAGTTGGCGAAAGCGGCGGATCGGCCGCAAGACATGAGCCGGCAGCACCAGCGCTGACGCAGTTATTTGCCCGGCGCTGCTTTGACGGCTCCGATTGGCTGGGGCCGGTGCTCCTGACTGTCACAGGCGCTCAGATCAGCGCTGTTGAGCCTTGTGAAGAAAGACAAGTACCGCCGGGCGTGCCAAAACTGCATTGTCTGGTGCCCGGCTTTATTGATGTACAGGTCAATGGTGGCGGCGGTGTGCTGCTGAATCAGCAGCCAGATGTGGCGGCGCTTAAACAGATGAGCCGGGCACATCTGGCTTATGGCACCACAAAAATGCTGCCAACACTCATCACCGACGATCTCCGGGTGATGCAACAAGCCGCCGATGCGGTTGCCGCTTTGCTGCAAGCGGACCCTGCCGGCTTGACTCATACTGTTGCCGGGATCCATTTTGAAGGCCCGCATTTATCCGGGAGCAAACCCGGGATCCATCCGACTGCGCAGATCCGGCCTTTGTCAGCAGCTGAGTTGGCATTGTTTAGCCGCAAAGATATTGGCATCGTCATGCTGACACTGGCGCCGGAAACAGTCAGCCCTGAGCAAATCAGTGCACTGTGTGCGCAAGGTGTCATTGTTTGTCTGGGCCATTCCAATGCCAGTTATCCGCAGGCCATGGCCGCAGTCGCCGCCGGTGCCCGCGGTTTTACTCACCTGATGAATGCAATGTCGCCATTAACCAGCCGTGAACCCGGTATGGTCGGCGCTGCGCTGACTGCGCAGGGCACTTTCAGTGGCTTAATTCTTGACCATCATCATTTGCATCCGGCCAGCGCCCGCCTGATGGCGCAATATCTGGGGCAGGAGCGGTTGGTGCTGGTGACGGATGCAATGGCGCATACCGGCAGCACTTTGCAGCAGCTGCAATACGGTGACAGCCGGATTGAACGGCGTCCGGCCAGCCCCGGCGGTGCCTTGGGTGGTCTGCGCGGCAGCGACAAACTCTGTCTGCCAGATGGCACCCTGGCAGGTTCTGCCCTGGATATGCAAAGTGCGTTACATCATCTGATTGCTGATTTACAACTGTCGCCAGAGCTTGGTCTTAGCGCCTGCAGCCGCAATCCGGCTTTGCTGATCCAACCGGCATTAACGCCTGCTGACCTGCCGTTTGGCGTGATAAGGCCTGGTGCGCGTGCCGATTTACTTGCACTGGACTCAGACTGGCAAATCAGCCAGATCTGGCTTGGCGGCGTCGCCGTGACTATGGCTGAACAAGGCACTGCCACTGCAGCCCACACTTTGACTGATAAGGAACTGTTATGACGAATGCCGCTTCAGTACGGCCCACCAACGCCTCAAGTTTGCAGCCTCTGCTGTTGATTGGCTTACTGTTTTTTGTCTTTGGTTTTATCACCTGGCTCAACGGCGCCTTGATCCCGTTTTTGCAATTAGTCTGTCAGCTCAGCGAGTTTGAGGCTCTGCTGGTCGCTTTCTCGTTTTATATCGCCTATGTCGTGATGGCGCTGCCGATGTCGGCGTTGTTGGCGCGGCTTGGCTACCAGCGGTCGATGGCGGCCGGGCTTGGCCTGATTGGTTTGGGCTGTGCTCTGTTTATCCCGGCAGCTTTATCGGCCAAATTTGGGTTGTTTTTGCTGGCACAATTTGTGGTCGGCGCTGGCCTGACGTTGTTACAGACGGCGTCCAATCCTTATCTGGTGCTATTAGGCCCGGCTGAATCTGCCGCCGCGCGGATCTCCCTGATGGGCATCCTGAACAAAAGCGCCGGTGTGCTGGCACCGCTGGTGTTTACCGCGTTGGTGCTGGCTGGTTTACCGCATATTGATCAACAAAGTCTGGCCGCGCTCGCGCCGGCTGAGCAAGAAGCGCAGCTTGCCATGCTGGCTGAGCAATTAGTATTACCTTACGCTGGCATCGCGGTTGCCATGGCGCTGTTGGCGTTGTTTTTACGTCAGGTGCATTTGCCGGCTTTAACCGACGCGGTGCCGGTGCGTACAGTCACTACTGCAGAAGTATTACAAGTTCGGCATTTGCGTTTAGGCGTGCTGACGCTGTTTTGTTATGTCGGCGTAGAGGTCATCGCCGGTGACACCATTGGGCTTTTTGGTCAGGCGCTTGGGTTGCCGAATGCGTTGTCACTGGCATCTTTTACCTTGTTTTTTATGGTAGTGGGTTATGTGCTGGGGCTGGTGCTGATCCCGCGCTGGCTGTCGCAGGCAAAAGCCCTGCAGGCTTCGGCTTTACTCGGTTTGGTGCTGACGTTGGCTATTGTGCTGCTGGACCGCAGCAGTCAAGTGATAGCGACTGTGCTGTGGGGCTGGACCGGGCTGCCGTTACTGCCGGATCCTGTCAGCTGCGTGGCGCTGTTGGGGCTTGCCAATGCAATGGTCTGGCCAACGGTGTGGCCACTGGCTTTGCAAGGGCTGGGTGATAAAACGCCGAAAGCGGCTGCCTTGCTGATCATGGGGATCGCCGGCGGCGCGGTATTGCCGCTGCTGTATGGTGCGCTGGCCGATGCGCAGGGACATCAACAGGCTTATCTGCTGCTATTGCCCTGTTATGCCTTTATTCTTTATTACGCGCTGGCTGGTCACAAACCGGTCGTGGCGAGAGCGCACTGATGATGAGTTCGGACGCGGTGAGATGAAACTGCTGCTTCAGCCAAAGCGTCTGATCAAGGCTAGCCTGAGGCTGGCTTTTGGTCTTTGTTGCTGCGTCGCTTCGCAGGCATCTGCAGTGCCTGAAGTTTTGCCGGATTGCCCGCTCAACCAGGCGCGCTGGCTCGGTTCCCATAACAGTTTTAAACCGGTGTTGCCGCCGGCTTATTATGAACGGGTGGCCACGCGCGTCGCGGCGTTGATCCCTGCGGAGCAACAAGCGGCCGCCCGGCAAAAACTGCGCAGCCTCGAATATGGCCACGCCAGTCTGACGGCGCAGCTCAATCAGGGGCTGCGCTTATTGGAGCTGGACTTTCTTAAAGATGCGCAGGGGGGGCGTTACGCCGCTCCGTTGTTTGCCACGGAAATGCAGCAGGCGATGGCTGCAATCGGCCATTTGGTCGCTCAGTATCTTCCGCCGTCACTGGCAAAGCCCGGTTTTAAAGTGCTGCATTTGCCGGACATAGATTTCGCCAGCCACTGCGCCGATGCGCGTCATTGTGTAGGGGCACTCAGGCAATGGTCAGAGGCCAACCCCGGACACTGGCCGGTACTGATTGTGATCAATATCCGCGAGCAGGGCGCCGGCGCTTATTTGCCGGCGACTCTGGCGGCAAAAGCAAGTCAGGCTGAGGCATGGCTTGCGGCTGATTATCAGGCGTTGGAACAGCTGTGGTTGCAAGGCCTCGGTCGAAACCGGTTGTTGATACCGGATGATGTGCGTCAGGCGCCATTAAGCCTTGCGGCCAGTCTGCGACAGCATGGCTGGCCGACGTTAAAACAGGCCGCGGGGCGTTTTGTGCTGTTATTTGACGGCTCGCCGGCGCAACTCGCTTTGTATCGCGCTGGTTACCCATCGCTGCAAGGCCGGCTGATGTTTGGCAATTATCCTGCTGATACTGACGAAGCGGCAATATTAGTGCTGAATGACCCGGCAAGCCAGCAAGCTGACATCACCAGCGCGCTGGCACAAGGCTTGTTAGTCCGTACCCGCAGTGATGACGGCAACGTGCTCCATCCAGCCCGTTTTACCCATGCGCTTAAAAGTGGCGCTCAGTTTATTTCATCGGATTTTTATTCAGGCGCGCCTCAAGGCGAGCCCGCGCAGCAATTTCGCCTGCCGGACCGGCCTTTTACCGAAGCGTTTTGCCATAACAGAGGAACTCCCTGATGCTGACCCGTCGTATTTTTCTGCAATCGGCGCTGGCCGCTGCTGCCGCTGCGCCGCTCCTGGCAAAAGCAGGGGCCGAGCCACAAAGCCGGTTGGCGCAATTTGAACAGTTGTATCTGCAGTTGGCTAAACACAATAACAGACCAGCATTGCCTGCCGGCAAAAGGGTGCTGGTCAAAAGCTTAGGTGTGGCTACCGATGGCAGCAGCAAAATCACTGCCACGCTACAGCAAGCGATTGATGCCTTAGCGGCCGCCGGAGGTGGTACTTTGCAGTTTGGTGAAGGCCAGTATCTGAGCGGCGCTTTGCAGCTTAAAAGCGGCGTGCAACTTGAGTTTGATGAAGGTGCAGTGCTTTTGGGCAGCGTCGATATCGTCGATTATTATGATGCACAAGGCCAGCTGCATGCGCTGCTCTGGGCCGACCAGGCCAGCAACATCGCTTTGTGCGGCAAAGGCCGCGTAGATGGGCAAGGTCGCCAGCTTGCCAATAATATCAGCGATTTACATCATTCCGGGCGCCGCATCGAGCCGGATTTTAACCTGTGGCGTAACCGCTCCAATCACCGCCCCCAAGTCATCGCTTTTACCCACTGCGAGAACATCCGCATTTATGACCTGACCATCGCCAACAGCGCAGCCTGGGTGCAGCACTATGGCGCCTGTACCGATCTGGTCATAGACGGTATCCGCGTTGATAGTGATTGCTACTGGAATAACGACGGCATCGATATCAACGATTGTCGCAAAGTACGGGTCAGCAACTGTTTTATCAATGCCGCCGATGACGCGATTTGCCTGAAATCGACCAAGGGTTTGTACAACGAAGATATTGAGATCCGCGACTGCGTGGTGCGCTCCTCAGCCAATGGCGTCAAGTTTGGCACTGAATCACAAGGCGGTTTTCGCCGTGTCAGCATCCGCAACATCGTGGTGTTTGATACTTACCGCGCCGCGGTGGCTTTAGAGAGCGTTGATGGTGCATTTTTAGAAGATGTCGAAGTCGACGGTATCGATGCGCAGCACGTCGGCTGTGCACTGTTTATCCGCCTGGGCCAGCGTAATATGGGCGTGGCGCCTGACAAAGCGGTCGGCACTTTGCGCAATGTGCGGATCCGCAACCTCAAAGCCAGTATTGCCTTTGGCCCGGCCGATTTGGCCTATCAGGTGCGTGGGCCTTTGCTGAACGCGCTGCATAACCCCATTCCTGCTTCCATTACCGGCCTGCCGGATGCCAAGGTGCATGACGTAGCGATGGAAAATATCGACATCAGCTATCCGGGCCGCGCTAATAGCGGCATGGCCTACCGGCCCTGGCATCAGCTGCATCTGGTGCCGCAGGAACGCGCGGCTTATCCGGAGTACAGCATGTTTGGTGAGCTGCCGGCTTATGGCTTGTTTGTCCGCCACGTCGATGGGCTGCAGCTGAAAAACATCCAAATCCGCTGTCGCGACGCCGATTTTCGCCCGGCGCTGGTGCTGGATGATGTGCGCCGGCTGAGCCTGCAGCAAGCCCATTTCGCCGGCACACAACGACCGCAGCTGGTACTGCAAAATGTGCCGCAGCCGTTGTTATTGGCGCTTAGCAGCGACAATCAAAGTGGCGTCGCTGAACTGCTGAGTGCAGACAATGGCGGTATCGCTTTGGTCAAACCGCTGGCGCCTTATTTTGAAACGGCGGCAGGGCCTGATAAAAATGCCACGCTGCAGTTTGTGCCTGCAGCGAAAGAGAAAAAATCATGAAGAATGTATTGTTTTTTACGCCGCTAAGCCTTGCTGTCGCTTTATCGCTGACGGGCTGTGCGCAGCAGAGTCAGCAATCAGAAGGCCAGCAATCACAGAGCCAGCCACAGGCAGCAAAGCCGGCAAAACACTGGCTGGCCGGCGACCACCATATCCACACCCATTACAGTGTGAAATGGGACAACAGCGTGTTTCCGCCCAAACCTATTATTGGCGGCGATGCCAAATATTCGATCCCGCTCAATGCCCAGATGGCAAGCCATTATGGCCTCGACTGGATAGTGCTGACCGACCATGGCGGGCCTAACCGTGCTGAGCTGGCGTTAAAACAAGCATATCCGGAACTGCTGGCATCACGGCGCGCGCTGCCGCAGATTTTGCAGTTTCATGGCATGGAATTCGACGTGCCGGGTAACGCGCCGGGCGGCCGTCACGCCAGTTTGATTATGCCGTACCGGCCTGATGCGGTCGTTAAAGACAGCAGACCGAATGAAGCCGAGCAACTGTTTAGCATTGAGCGGATTTACAACGGCCGTCAGGGCGTACCGCCGGCGCCGGAAAAAGCCGAAGATGCTTATATGCTAAAAGCGCTTGCGGCGATGGCGCAGCTGCCAGATCCACCGTTGCTGCTCGCCAATCACCCGGCGCGCCTCGCCAGGGGTTTTCGGCAATATTTTAAAATCACGCCGCAGCAATTACGCGACTGGCAGGACACAGCGCCCGGCGTGATGATTGGCATGACGGCCGCTGAGGGCCATCAGGCCGCCACCTTAAACGCGGACGGCAGCCCAAAACCAGACGGCATCCGCGGCGAATACCCGGACCATCCAACCTACGGCGGTTATGATCAGATGACCGCGCGCTTGGGCGGGGTCTGGGACAGTTTATTAAGCGAAGGTCGCCGGTTTTGGGTGACTGGTGTCTCCGACAGTCACGGCCATTACACCGACGGCTGGGCCGATTTCTGGCCCGGCCAATATGCCAAAACTTATGTGTTGGCCGACAAAAACTACGACGCCATTTTTGCAGCGCTGAAAAACGGCACCATCTTTGTCACCACCGGCGATTTAATCGACGAGCTGGATCTCAGTGTGCAAGAGCAGGGCATGCAGGAGCAGGGCGCCCAAGGGCTGGGCGCTGACAGCACAAAAGTAGCAAAAGCCGGTGAGAGCCTGCAGATCAAAGCCGGCAGCGACGTTTTAGTGCAAATCCGCTTTCGCGTACCGGCCGCTTTAAACGGCGGGCTCGAACGACCACAAGTGGCCCGACTGGATGTCATAGGCGGCCAAGTCACAGGCCCTGCAGCTGACCGTAACGCTGACGAAGCACCACAAACCCGTGTGCTGCAGCGCTTTGACCAGACTGAGTTTAAAAAAGTATCCGACGACAGTAACGGCGTGGTCTATCAGCTCAGTTACTCGCTGAAAAACCTGCAACAAAGCCAGTACATCCGCCTGCGCGGCACCAACCTGCGCGACGAGCTGGAACCCAAAGCCGACACCAAAGGCGAAAACCCTTGGAGCGATTTGTGGTTTTACAGCAATCCGGTGTTTATTGAGGTGCAAAAATAACGCGTAACTTACGGTCGTTTATAACAGGCAGCAACAGCTATTGGTATGGGGGGATTGGCGTCCACAGGATAAAAGGCCGCTAGGCGCTGGCTTTTTTATCCTGTGGCTTGAGTTGCAGATTAACGTTGCTGGCGTTGCCGTGAACGAATACCACCGGCGAGCAGTAAAGTTGCGATGCCAAACAAAGACATGCTACCAGGAGTTGACACAGCTGCAGCCTGGTCAGAGAACGATGCTTCAAACGCTGCATCGCCATAATTACCTAAAAAGTTATCCCAGGTGGTGGTGGTCAGTTGCGAGAAGTCGCTGTTATTGAAGAACACAAAAGCACCACCCGTGTAAGCCGCCGGATTTGATAAGAAACCCATAGTCGTCGTGGTATTGCCATTGGCACCCAAGCCCGAAGCGCTCAGAAAAGCGACATATTGTTGTCCCGCAGTCAGGCTGACGCCACCGGTATTAAAACTAAACTTAGTAAAACCGGCTTGACCTGTTGGTATCCAGTTAGAGGCACTGCTGTACAAAATCGGGCCAGTAGCTTTCAGGCCGTCCCAACGTGCGATATAGGCAGCAAAAGCTGTGTTACTTGAAGCGACATTGCTGAGATAAAAAGAAAAACTATCGATTTTGCTACCAAGTGCCGCCGTTGCTGTAAACGTTTGACCATAGGTGGCTGTTTCCGGTTGACCGAACGGACTGATATTTGGTTGTCCGGCACTGTTCCAGGCTGCTGTGGTGTCAATAACACCGGCGTTAGCAACACTGGCGAGCAACATACTGAGAGAGAGAAGAATAGTCTTTTTCATTTTTAAACTCCTAAGCTGAATCTATGGTTACATAGCATAATAGATGCCATGAAATTAACTTACTGATTAATATAAATATTATTAAGATCTAATAAATTAAGTGCTTTTATGTGTAAAGTGTTCTGACAACCATTGTAAATATTTGAACCCCGCCAGCACGGTTAGCGCCCATTCACGCGTCCCGCGATCACTCCTGAACGCAGGCTCCACGGCTGGCTTGGTTGGAATATGGGGACTGCAGTATTGATTGAATTGCTGACATTTGGCGCTGTCTGAACCTCTGGTTGTCACGGAATGAGGGGGCCAACAAAGGAAACCTGGACAGGTTAGTTGTACCCGCAGCTCTACAAAACTCGTGATGACCTCAGATCTTTTTGCCCAATCATAAGCGGTCCGGTATGTCGTTTCAGCCAATTGTTGTTGGCGAAAAAATGTAATACAGTCAAGGCTGTAACCAGAGCACAATATAGGTTAAGCAGTGAGCCGCTGAGCCACCTGATATTGCCTCAGGCAAGGCGAAAAACCGAAGGAATACTGGTGCTCCTTCGAGCTGTGGCAACGCAGCTGTTCAGCCGTTCTCTGTTACCGCTTTTTAGAACTGAATGGTGCTCTGAGCATGGAGGCGAAATGTTGATTAACTGGCTATCACACAAAGACCTGAAGGATTCGGATACTGTGCTCATCAGAGGCACAGCGGTTGTTTTATTCGCCGGCTCAGTCTTTGTGTTCAACGAGCTGTTTTTCTGGCAGCCAAACTTGTTATTGCTGGTCGCTATCTCGATAGTTGCCGGTGCCATTGGCTTTTTAGTCGCAAAATTTACACCTGTTATCATCAAAGTGATCCCGATTGTGATAGTCATGGGCTTGGCCGCGTCAGGTGCGAAGAGCTTGTACGATTTCTTCTATTTTAAGAACGTATATATCGAACCGTTTTTAGCAAAAACAGACAACTGTAAGGCCTTGGGCCTGGAGCTTGTTAATAAACATAACTTAGCCGCATGTGTCGCCAAAGACTCGAAAACTATCAGGCAAAGCTGCCAACACGTTGTAGGCAACGAATGGAGTTGTAGTGTTGTGTCCTGGTCGGATGTCATCGCTGAGCCGAAAGGGCTTGCAAACACTACCGCTGATCCAGATATGCCATAACTGTTGATAATCAGCTAACTGGATAAAAAACGTCAGTTGATGTGCGGTTGCTATGCGGATTGATTGCAAAATAGAAAGCTTGAATAGTAGTGGTAGCCTGGATACCAGCCTCTCTTTACCGCCTTATTGAAAACAGAATGATTGTTGTTAAACTGCATCAAATTTTAATGGGATGTAATTTGATGACTGCTGTCCCCGCCTTAGAAATTCTGCCCGCCGGGCTTGAAGATAAAACCACCATCTGGAACCTGTTCCAGTTTTATTGTTACGACACTTCCAATTACGACGGCTATGACGTCGAAGCTGACGGCAAATATAAGATGTGTGCCGACTATTTTGGCCAATATTGGACCTTGCCACGCTGGAGTGCTTATCTGCTGAAAATAGACGACGCCCCTGCAGGCTTTGCGCTGATAGAACCGTCGGATGCGGTTGCCGAAGCGCAGGAGCTGGCCGACTTGTTTATCATGAGCCGGTTTCGCCGCCGCGGCATCGCCCGCCAGGTGGTGCAGCATTTTATGGCGCAGCGCTGTATCCCCTGGACCATTACGACCTTCAATGACGGCGCCGATGCCATTGCATTCTGGCAACAGCTGTTTAGCATGCCGCAATTTCAGGTCAGCCATACTCTGCCAGATCCGGATGGCCGCGACGCCACTGTGCATGTGCTGCTGCCGAACGTTGTAAACCAAGCTTAGTTAATGATAGTCAAGGCACTTTCTGAGCATGCCTGTGTTTACACTATAAAGTTTTCAGCGACGATGCTGATTATGCAAAAGCCCGGCAACGTCGCCGGTTGAAGTGTTGTATGGGCTTTATTTACTTTTATAAACAAGCGCTTGAAGCGGGTAAGGACGCGTATCGTGGCAAAGCCAACACCGCCACCACTGCGTTCGCCCGTTCGCGCCTCCCGCGCTCACTCTTGATCGCTCACTCCGCGGATGCCGATGCTGGCTTTGTTGGGGTTTGCTGATAGCAGCTTATAGAGAGTAAACAGTGCGTTTTGGGGTCAGAGTGACATCGAGTGCAACGAGTTGTTCGGCGTCACTGAACCAACGCATGATGTAAGCACGATCATGGCTGTTTGAACTCGTCGGACGTTGGGCACGCCGATGGCAGATCTGCGGTACGGTCCGTTTTCATTGCTCTATAGCTTTGTATGAGCTCTTCCGCTGAATAGGCAGAAATTCCATAGTCCGAAACGTGGTACTCATGAGTTGCAGTACCGAAGCCAGTACATATCTCAGAAACGACGTTATATACGCCGTTACCGTCTGGCTCACGAAAAAGAACATACACGAAGCGCCTTCCGGCATGATCAATGAACGAGCCAGTCTGTACGGTATCCCTAGCTGGGGTTTTCAATGGCGGGGTTTGGACCTTTATGAAGTCGGCAATCACTAAGCTAGAGAGGTTCACGGCTACAGTTGCGTCGTACGAAAAGTCCTCAAGGTTGGATGCGGCGTAGCAGGTTGAGCTAAACCAGGCCGCTATGCCAAGTAAGCGCCTCAAATAACGAGTCTTCCAATAGTTTCTCATGTAAAGCGGCTCCGGATGCGACTGTGACGCCGAACTACCAAATTTAGCGCGGGAAAACACGCATGCGTTTTGCCGTCGCAGCCCATGAGCAGCGTGGGCGATTAACATTTGCTTGTTAGGGCCGACAACCGCCTCAGTTATACGACCGATTATAAATATCTAAACTTAAACCAATTCTACGTTGGCCAAGTGCCAACATGATTTCAGGTGACAAGCTCAAACCATCATTCGAGTTGCCCATAAACAAGCCGCAGAACATATCAACTTTGTAACTTTCGCGGAGTTTTTCCCATGTATCAAAGTCACTTGTTAGCTGGGATAAAATTTCCTCAATCTGGGCGTTTAGATCTTCAGGCTCTCTCTTTTGAGCATGTAAATGCCAACTACCTGTTTTGGCAATCCGAACCTTTCCACTAGTTTTACCGACCTCTTCATCACCTTTCTTTTTACTTTTAGTGGGTTTGGCGCCAAGTAAATCTGAAATGTCGTCAGGTATTAAATCATCCCCGAAGATCCGGAGTGTTGCTTGTGAATATTCAAGTGCACCCATTAAAGGCCCCAACATATTAATCAAATGCAAAATACATGCTTTTAAGCCTGCGCTGTGCCTTTGATTTTTTTAACATTAGTTCACACTACCGAAAAAGGATACAGACCTCAAGCCTTTGCGTCTGGTGCATTCTTTGTAGAAAGCGAACGCGTGCAGGGGGTCTTTGATTTGTGATTGCACATCAAATTTTCATTTGCCGGATGGTGTCTTCAGGGGCTTGAGACGCCAGTCTTGTGGCGATCATCTTGATATCGTCCGCCGTGATGTTCGCGAGGAAATTCAAAGATGTACGGCGGCGCTTCGCTAGCCGATACCTACAGATCCAATTCTTGTAAGTAGATACGTACAAGTGAAGCCCGCCGCTGTTCCAAAAGAACTGTCAAAGCGGCCGGAGGATTACTAAAGCAGACCCTCTGCGGCAGGGATGCCGCAGAGGAGCCTACATGGATGTATTCACGGCGTGCGTGTGACGCCCAGTCTTGTGTAATCGTCCGTGCCGTTTGCTGCGGATTCGCAGCGAATTCATTCTTTCCAAAATTATAAAACTTGCTCATCACAGTGACTGAGGGCTATCGCAATCATCGAAGCCGACAAACAAAAAGCCCGGCAGCAAGGCCGGACTTTGGTTTTCTAAAACAACACCAACACCTTACTTCATTGTCGGCATTGAGAACTGGTTGCCGGTGACCGGGCCTGTTGGCCAGCGGGCTGTGATGGTTTTCATCCGGGTGTAGAAACGGACGCCGTCTGGGCCGTGCATGTTGAGCGGGCCGAATACGCTGCGTTTCCAGCCGCCGAAGCTGTGGAAGGCCATTGGCACTGGGATAGGCACGTTGATGCCGACCATGCCGGCTTGCACCTGGGCGGCGAACTCGCGGGCGGCTTCGCCGCTGGCGGTGAAAATGGCGGTGCCGTTGCCGTATTCGTGTTGGTTAATCAGCTGCAAACCTTCGGCAAAAGACGGGACCCGCACTACAGACAGCACTGGGCCGAAAATCTCTTCGCGGTAAATCCGCATGTCTGGCGTCACGTGATCAAACAGGGTGGGGCCAACAAAATAACCCTGTGGCTGGCCTTCAACTTTAACCTCACGCCCATCACAGAGCAAAGTCGCGCCTTGCTCGACACCGCTGTCGATATAACCGCGCACACGGGCTGCATGTTCTTTACTGACTAACGGGCCTAAATGCGGCTCCGGTTGCTCTTTGCTAAAGGGGCCGGTGCCTGGGCCAGTTTTGGTCTGGGCAATTTCCGCTGCCAGTTTTGCTGTCAGCGCATCGGCAACTTCGTCGCCGACACAAAGCGCGACGGAAATTGCCATACAGCGCTCACCAGCTGAGCCGTAGGCCGCGCCCATCAGGGCGTTCACCACCTGGTCTAAATCGGCATCCGGCAGTACCAGCATATGGTTTTTTGCACCGCCTAAAGCCTGCACGCGTTTGCCGTGGGCAGAACCTGTGGCGTACACATATTCGGCGATAGGGGTAGAGCCAACAAAACTCACTGCCTGCACCCGTGGGTCGGTCAGCAGCACGTCGACGGCGGTTTTGTCGCCGTTGACGACGTTAAACACACCGGCCGGCAGACCGGCTTCAACCAGCAGTTCAGCCAGACGCAGCGGCAGCGACGGGTCGCGCTCTGATGGCTTTAACACAAAGGTATTGCCGCAGGCGATGGCGATTGGGAACATCCACAGCGGCACCATCGCCGGGAAGTTAAACGGCGTGATGCCGGCGCAGACGCCGAGCGGCTGCATCAGGCTGAAACTGTCGACGCCACGGCCGACGTTCATCGAATGCTCGCCTTTTAAAAGGTGCGGAATACCACAAGCGAATTCAACGACTTCGAGGCCACGGGTCAGCTCGCCTAGTGCGTCAGAATAGACTTTGCCGTGCTCCTGGCTAATCAGTTTGGCCAGCTCGTCGCGGTGTTGTTCCAGCAGCGCTTTAAAGTTAAACATCACGCGGGCACGGTTCAGGGGCGTCACCTGGCTCCAGCTGGCAAAAGCCTGCTGCGCACTGGCGATGGCGGCTTCGGTGTCGGCGACAGTGGCCAGTTTGACCTGACGGATCACTTCGCCGCTGGCTGGGTTATACACCGGCGCCACGCGCTCACTGTGACCGGCCTCTGGTTTACCGTTGATAAAATGCAGAAGAGTTTGCATAAAAACGCCTTAATAAGGTTGCTGTTGTTGTTGGCTCTGATAACGGGCGAAGGCTTGTTGCACTTCGTCGCGGCTGGACACGGCCGGAATGGCAACGTCCCACCAGCTGCCGTTGTCGGTACTGACGGCCGGATCGGTTTTGATTTCAATCAGATAGCTGCGGTCGGCGGCGCGGGCGCGGCTGATGGCCTGCTCCAGCTCGGCCACATTGCCGACCTTTTCACTGAGCGCGCCCAAAGCGCGGGCATGCAGCGCAAAGTCGATATCCGGTGCGCTGCCTTCGCAGTCGCGCCATAAGTTGTTAAAGGGCGCGCCGCCACAGCCTTGCTGCAGCCGGTTGATGCAGCCAAAGCCGCGGTTATCCAGCAGCACCACAATAATTTTTTGCCCCAACATCACGCTGCTGGCCAATTCGGAGTTCAGCATCAGATAAGAGCCGTCACCGACCACAACAAAGACTTCGCGCGCAGGTGCCGCCAGTTTGACGCCAAGGCCACCGGCAATTTCATAACCCATACAGGAGAAGCCGTATTCGAGGTGATAACTGCCCGGGCCTTCGGCGCGCCAGAGTTTGTGCAGCTCGCCCGGCAAACCACCGGCAGCACAGACCACCACATCACTTGGCTGCGACTGGCGTTTAATCGCGCCCAGCACCTGAGCGTCTGACGGCAAGCCGCTTACTGGCGCTTGGGTCAGTGCTTCGTACTGTTGCTGCCACTGCTGATTCAGCGTTTGGGCGTGAGCAAGCCATTGGCTATCAACCGGCGACGACTCCGGCCAGTTACCGGCCTGCAGCGCGTCGTCCAGTTGTTTCAGCACAGTGCGGGCGTCGCCCACCAAAGGCTGCGCCTGATGTTTGTGCGCATCAAATGCCGCCACATTAATTTGCAGCAGTGGCTTGCCGGCAAAACCGGTGCGGGACTGGGTGGTGAAGTCCTGTAGCCGGCTACCGACGGCGATAATCAAATCCGCTTCTTGCGCCAGTTGATTGGCAGCCGCCGAGCCGGTGACGCCAATGCCGCCGACCGCGCACGGATGTTGCCAGTGCAGGCTGCCTTTACCGGCCTGAGTTTCCGCCACCGGTATGCCATAACGGGCGGCAAAATCGGCCAGCTGCGTAGCGCATTGGCTGTACAGCACGCCGCCACCGGCAATTAACAGCGGCTTTTTCGCCTGACTGAGCAGCTTCAGCGCATCAAAAATCTCAGCCGCATCGGCCGGCTGGCGACGTGGCCGGTGTGTGGTGGCTGCAAAGAAACTTTGAGGATAACCATAAGCTTCTGCCTGTACGTCTTGCGGCAAAGCCAGCGTGACCGGGCCGCAGTTGATGGGGTCGAGCAGCGTTTGCAGCGCAACCGGCAATGAATGAATGAGCTGCTCAGGCCTGTTAATGCGGTCGAAATAGCGGCTCACCGGGATAAAACAGTCGCTGGCGGCGGTATTCGGATTGCCAAAATCTTCGATTTGCTGCAGCACCGGGTCAGGTTTACGGTTGGCAAAATGATCGCCCGGCAACAGCAACACCGGCAAGCGGTTGGCATGCGCCAGTGCGGCGGCGGTGACCATATTGGTGGCGCCGGGGCCAACAGATGTGGTGCAGGCCATCAGCCGGCGGCGGTCGTTGGCTTTGGCAAAAGCAATGGCCGCATGCGCCATGCCCTGTTCGTTGTGCGCGCGTAGTGTCGGCAGTGTGTCGCGCACCTGATACAGCGCTTCGCCCAGACCTGCGACATTACCGTGACCAAAAATGGCAAACACGCCGGCGAATAGCGGTTCCACCCGACCGTCGTCCTGCTGGATAAACTGGTTGCTTAAGAACTTCACCAACGCCTGCGCCATGGTCAGTCGGATGGTGCTGTTAGGGTTTTTCATAAAGATGCTCCTGCTTCATGAGGACCTGTGGCGCTGTGATCTGCCGCTTGCTTGCGTGCGAGCCAGGCTTCAGTCAGTTGGCGATAATTGGCGCGGATCTGCGTCTGCAACTGTCCATCATCAATCTCGCCGCTTAACCAGGCTTTAGCTGGCGCGCCAAAAATAGTGCGGCCGATGGCAAAACCACGGCACACCGGGAAGGCTGCAGTAGCAGCAAAGGCCGCACAAAGGTCGACGAGAGGGGCATCCAGACCGAGTAAAATCACGCCACGGCAATGCGGCGCCTCGCGCTGAATAAGGTCGCTGACGGCTTGCCAGCCGGCAGCTGTTTGTGGTGGTAATTTCCACCAGTCCGGCCGTACGCCCAGCTGATAAATCTGCGCCATGGCGTTGCACACGGTTAAATCGTCAACCGGCAAATCTTTTGGCGGGATCACTTCCAGTAATAACTCATGGCCGGACAGGGCACAGGCCTGATACAGCTCCTGAATTTGCCGCGCCTGTTGCTGCCATAATGCTTGCGCATCGTCCGGGTGCATAAACACCAAGCATTTCACCGTGTGGCTGCGCGGCCAGCTGACCAGGCGTGAACCGATAGAGCGGCCGCCTTCCAGCTCCAGCGGGCGTGAACCCGGCACTTCCACCGGCCGGCCAATCCACCAGCGGCCAGCTTGCTGTTCTGTAAAAAGCCCGGTTACATCATTGAGCGCGTCCTGACCAAAAGTATCGTCAATCAGCACACCCGGCGCATATCCCTTAGCGGTCAGCTGCAGCACTGTGACTTCAGCCTGTGCGGCCTGCAAAATCAGCTGTTTCAGTTTCGGTAGCCGCGCAGTGCTGGCGCCTGTCGCTTCACACATCTCAACAAATTGCTTGCGATGGTCAAACGCTAAAATACACAGCTCCGGCCACTGCGCCGGTTGGCGTGTGGTGACGCGGTGCAGGTAATTCAGTTCGCTGTCGATGTCCGGTCTTTTTATGGCGTGCTGGCGGGCGATGTAATAATCCAGCTCTTCCGGCGTTGGAATGGCCGGGGCACAGCCGTGGCGCGACACCACTAAAGCGCCGCAGGCATTGGCGTAGGTACAGGCCATTTCAAAAGATTCGCCGCGCAGCCAGCCGCGCAGGAAACCGGCCATAAAGGCGTCGCCGGCGCCTAATACATTCAGCACTTCGACCCGCACACCAGCAGCAAAAAAGGCGTCGTCGAGGCTATCCGGTATAGCGCCGTCAAAAATGCTGCAGCCGTCGGCGCCACGTTTGAGCACAATCACCGCGTCAGTCAGGCGGCGCAAAGTTTTCAGACAAGCGATAGTGTCGGTGCTGCCACCGGCGATATGCACTTCTTCTTCGGTGCCGACAATTAAGTCACACAAAGGCACAATCGACTGTAAATGCGCGCTGACGCTGTCATTGCTGACAAAACGGTTGTCGCCTTCGCCGGGCCGGGTCAAACCCCACAGCACCGGGCGGTAGTCGATATCCAGAATTACTTTGGTATTGTTGGCGCGGGCATAACCAATAGCAGTGCGGGCGACATGGTCCACATGAGCGGTGGAAAAGTGCGTGCCGGTGATAAGCAGCGCTTTGCTTGATGCGATATAGGCTTCGTCAAAATCGCTGACATCGACCGCCATATCGGCGCAATCAGCGCGGTAAAACAACAGCGGAAATTGTTGTTTGCTTTTAATCGATAAAATTGCCAGCGCCGTCAGCCGGTTCGGATCTGTCACCACATGGCTGACGTCACAACCGGCGCTTTTAAGCTCCTCACGGATAAACTGGCCAAATTGTTCGTCGCCAACCCGCGTCAGCATTGAGGCTTTCAGGCCAAGCCGCGCTGCGCCAAAGGCAATATTGCAGGACGAACCGCCGAGTGATTTGGCGAAAGAGCTGATGTCCTGTAGCCGGTCACCAATCTGCTGGCCGTACAAATCGACCGAGGCACGGCCTAAGCAAATCACGTCGAGCTTTTTGTCTGAAACTAGTGCTGTCACCCGCTGACTCCTGCTGTAAAAAGCTGTTTTAATCGCATTTGCTACCGGTGGCCAATTAAAAAAGCACGCTGGCAGCGTTGCTAAAATCTTCGTCAGATTAGAATGAAAATTCTATTAGATCAACTATTGGAATAAATATTTTATTGGGTTAGACTCCAGAGCATCACAGTCCGCCGATTGGTTTTTTTTCGCAATATGGCCACAGCCCCAAGCACGACGAACACTCAGCCAGCTGCTACTCAGGTTGAGCTGGAACAACAGATCAGCAGCCGTTTCAGCAGCCTGAGCGACCGGCTGCAGGTGATTGGCCGCTATTTACTCGACCAGCCACAAGCTGTGGCACTTGGCACTGCAGCATCTATTGCGCAGGCCGCCGGTGTGCACGCCTCTGCACTGGTGCGTTTTGCCAACGCCTTTGCTTTTACCGGTTTTTCTGAGCTGCAACAGCTGTACAAAACCCAGCTGCTGCAAAACCAGCCGGATTATCAGCAGCGTATTGCCGCAGTGCAGCAAGACCATTCAGTGCCCGCCGACAGCGCGGGCCTTAACTACCTGCAGCAAATCAGCAGCGCCAATCAACAGGCGCTGAATCAGCTGTGCCAAAGCATTGATGCCACAGCCTTATCTGCTGCTACCAGCTTACTGGCGAAAGCCAGGCTGATTCATTTACAAGGTGCGCGCCGGGCATTTCCGGTGGTCAGTTACGCCAGTTATCTGCTTGGTAACACCGGCCTTGCCGTGCATTTATTTGATGGCACCGGTTATATGCAGCAGTCGGCGCTGAATCTGCTCGATGCCGACGATGTGTTGCTCGCGGTCAGCTTTGCGCCTTATGCCGCCGAGACCCAAACCGTGGTGCAGCGCGCCAAAGCGGTTGGCTGCAAAGTGCTGCTGATCACCGACAGCCGCGTCAGCCCGCTGTATCAGCTGGCCGACCACACACTGTTGGTGCGCGAAGCCGAGTTACACGCCTTTCGTTCATTAAGCGCCAGTATGAGCCTGGTGCAGGCGCTGGTGCTGGGACTGATTCATGATCACTTAGCACCTGATCAAACCAACGCGCAAAACATCAAACCGGAGCAACCCAATGTCTGATGCAACGACTTCATTACACTGCAAACCGACAGCACCAGACGCTGCAGGTTTTATCCAGCGCGTCACGCCGCAAAGTGCCGGCTGGCAATATGTTGGTTTTGAAGCTGCACAGCTCAAAGCAGGTGCTAATTTGGCTGTCGACAGCGACGGCACCACCGAGCTTTGTGTCGTGATTTTAAGTGGCATTGTCAGTTTTGACTGTGGTGGCCAACAAAATGGTGGCCAACAGTTCCTGCAGGTCGGCAAACGCATGTCAGTATTTGACGGCACCGCGCCTTATGCCTTGTATGTGCCGCCCGGGTTCGCGCTGGAGGTTTTCGCCGACACTGACGCCGAAATCGCTTTTTGCCGCGCCCCTGCATCCGGCAACCAATATCCGCTGCGGCTGATAAAACCCGAAGATTGCACCCGTGAAACCCGTGGCCAGGGCACTAATACCCGGCTGGTGTGTAATATTTTGCTCGGCAACTTGCCGGCAGAGCGGCTGCTGATCACTGAAGTCATCACGCCGCCGGGCCACTGGTCGAGCTATCCACCGCACAAACATGACGCCGACATGCTGCCGGTCGAAAGCGCGCTGGAAGAAACCTATTACCACAAACTCAATCCACAGCAAGGCTTTGCTTTTCAGCGCGTTTATACCGATGACCGCAGTTTGGATGAAACCATTTGTGTTGAGCACAACAGCTTAGTGCTGGTGCCGCGTGGTTATCATCCGGTTGGCGCGCCACACGGTTACGAGCTGTATTACCTCAATGTGATGGCCGGCCCAACGCGGCAGTGGGTGTTTAAAAATGACCCGCAGCATGAATGGATCATCAAAAAATGATCGCCACAGCCGGTATGCGACATGCTGTTTTGTCAGTTGCGACCCGGTTCGCGCGCCGAATCGCGCACGATAAGTTCACAGGTCAGCAAATCAGCTTCGGGGTTTTTCGGGCCTTCATCCGGCAAACCCTGCAGTTTGCGGATCAGTTTATAAGCCGCGCGATACCCAATGGCGGTAATGGGCTGGCGCATCGTCGTCAGGTTCGGCCACACCTTGGTCGAGAGCGCAATATCGTCGATGCCAACCACCGAAATATCGTCCGGAACTTTCAGGCCCCGGCTGTGCGCGCTGTACAGCACACCGACCGCCATTTCGTCGTTCGATGCCAGAATAGCAGTGGGGCGCGGGGTTTTGTTCAACAGCACGGCGGCTGCATCAACACCCGACTGAAAAGTGTAATAACCCTGCACCAGCAGCTTTTCCGGAAACTCAATACCGGCTTCGGCATAGGCCTGGCGAAAGCCGGCTTCGCAGCGCTGACTGGAACCCTGATCCGGGTGACCCAGCACAAAACCAATATCTTTATGTTTAAGCCTGAGCAGGTAGCGCGTCAGTTCATAAGCCGCCTGCTGGTTATCAAAGCCTACGCTGTCACCAAGCGCCGCGTCCGGCGCGCCGATGCGCACATAAGCGACCTTGCGGCGATTGAGCATGTCGAGCAATTCTTTTTTATCACTGAGCGGCGGCACCAAAATCAGGCCGTCGGCGAGGGTGTTGTCGATAAAGCCTTCAATTTCAGCGACCAGGCCTGGCGAGCGGTAGCTGCAGTCGTACAAAAACAACCCCATATTCGATTCACTGCAATACTGCAGCACGCCTTTTTGCAGTTTTTGCAGATAACCGGGGCTTGGGTTGTCGGCCAGCAGCGCGATAAACAAGGAGCGGTTTTTTGCCAGCGCCATGCCAAGCGGGTTGCGTTTAAAACCGGTGGCCTGGATGACCGCCATCACTTTGTCGCGGGTTTCCACCGACACATTGGCTTCATTGTTAATGACGCGCGACACAGTTTTTTTCGATACACCGGCCTGACGGGCCACATCGTTAATGGTGACAGCAGACATAACAGCAACAACCTCCGTTTAGCTGCCGGATAGCAGCGAATACCCTGCGCGCCTGCTGCAACAACTGCAGAAAAAGAAGGGCAAAAATGCGCAGGAAAGAGTCAGGTATAAAGCATATTGACACCGGTGTCAATGTGTCGGCAAGCTATGATAATTGGCTGGCGGATCACGATTTTTAACGAGACATTTTGTAAAAGAATCAATGGTTGCCGCCAAAGCTGCAGCCAGAACGTGTTTAAACAGGAGTCTGAAGTGGAAACTGCACAACAATCGGCCGCTGCGCTGGTGTTGTCCTGCGCCGCCTTGTTAAGTGGCCAGCATCACAGCACAGCTTTACAATCTGCACTGGTTTATCCTGCGCTGGCAGATTTTGCCCGAGGGCTTTACCGGGAGCTTGCGTCGTCAGCTGCAGCGCCGGAGCAAGGCACTCAGCCACTTGGCGCTTTGTTAAGCCAGGGCTCGGCCCGGTTGCAACCTTTGCTGATTACTACAGTGGCACGGTTGGAGCAGCAGCAGTCGGTTGAGTATCTCTGTTTTGCCAGTGCCTGCTGGCTGCGTTACAGCATGGGCTTTGATGGCAAAGGCGACACGCTGGTTGTCGAAGACGCTTTAGCCGACCAGCTGATGCAAAACCGTTTAGAACGCTGGGATCATATTGACGAGCTGACGGCCGGTTATCTGGCGATTGATGGCTTATTTCCTGCGCCGCTCGCGGCACAGCCGGCCTTTGCTGAGCGTCTTGCCTACTGGCTCTGTGTCATTCTGGCCAACGGCATGGGCACTGCGCTGCAAATTCTTTCCATTGAATGCCGCGATTACAGCGCGCGTGATTTCAGCACTTTCGCATCAGATAAGAGGACTCCGGCATGATTAAAGTGACCGTTTGGAACGAATGCCGCCACGAAAAAGAAGACGCCGATGTGCAGGAAGTTTATCCGGAAACTATCGGTGGCTGCATCGTCGATAACCTCCAACCTTATGGCTTTGATTTAACGCTGAGCACGCTGGACGACCCGGCGCAAGGCTGGCCGGATGAATTAATTGAAAGTACTGAAGTTGCCATTTGGTGGGGGCATCGCTATCACGACGAATTAAGCGACGCGCTCATCGACAAGCTGCAGGCGCGGGTGCTGGCCGGCATGGGCCTGATTGTGCTGCACAGCGGCCATCACGCCAAACTGTTTAAACGTCTGATGGGCACCAGCTGTAACCTGAGCTGGCGCGAAGCCGAAGGCGGCGAGCGCGAACGGGTCTGGTGTTTAAAACCGTCCCATCCAATTGCCTACAACATTCCGCCATATCTGGAACTGCCACAATCGGAAATGTACGGCGAGCCTTTTGATATCCCGGAGCCGGACGAACTGATTTTTAACTCCTGGTATCAGGGTGGGGAAGTGCTCAGGAGCGGTTGTACTTTCCAGCGTGGCCGCGGCCGGATTTTCTTTTTTGCGCCGGGTCACGAGACCTTCCCGATTTATCGCAACGAACACATTATCCAGATTTTGGCCAACGCCATCGCCTGGGCACATCAACCGCATCAAAGCGGCTGGAACCTTGGCAACTGGGGCCGGCCTATTCCGCTCGAAGCCGGCGCGCCGAAGCAAACCTACTACAAAAAACCACGCAAGCTGATGCTGGCGGAAAAGGCCGAAAAGGCGAAGAAATAACCCCTACCTGATAAAAGTTGCCAGAACAGCAAACCATTCGCTGGTTTGCTGTTTATACTGCAAAAGGAACAGGAGGTGTGCCAATGACAGGGAAATATGCCGCGAGGCTGTTATTGTGGTTGTCGGCGTTGCTGCCAGCAGCGCTCCAAGCCTGTGGCCTGCGGGTCGTCACCGAAGATTTACCGCCTTATCAGGTGGTGTATGAGCAGAGGGTGGTGGCAGGTTCAGCTTATCTGCAGGTTCAGGCCATTCTGCAGGCTGCCGGTTTACCTTGCCGTACTGAAGTTTTGCCCTGGGCCCGTGCTTTTGACCTGGCCCGCACCCAACCCAATACCTTGATCTATTCATTGGCGCGGCTGCCCGCCCGCGAGAACTTGTTTATCTGGCTGGCACCGCTGATTAACGCCGATTATCGTTATTATTCAGCCAGTAGCGCCGTGATTGAACAAATTCAGCAAGGTAAATTACCGACTGAATTCACTGCTGTGGCCGTCGCTGGCAGCATGATGGACAGCACGCTGCAGCAGATTGGTTTTGTGCCAGACCAAAACCTGATTTTGGTCAAAGATGTGAATGCCCAATGGAAAATCCTGCAGTTAAACCGCGCTCAGCTGACGCTGGCATTTGAACCGGATTTTCAGGCGCTGAGTGATGCCAAAGTGCGGCAAACCCAGTTTTATGCCTCGCGTCAGATAGTCCGGCAAATTCAGCTGTATCTGGCAGCGCATCCGCAGACTGACCCAATATTGTTGCAACAACTTAAAGCCGCGGTCGCGCAGCAGGCGCAACAAAGCCTGACAGTGAATGCACCAACCCAGTAAAAGGCTGGCTATAATCGGCGATGGTCAGTGAAAATCGCAGTGTCCTTCACATCGGGCATCGGCGACCGGCAGTCTGGAAAGGTGTACCAATGATGACAAAACTAGCGCTCTTGGGTTGGCTGTTGCTGCTGGCCTGGCCCTTGGCGGCACAACAACCAGAGCGCCCGGCCAGAATGACTTTTTCCTACGTCGACCATCCGGCCATGGTCAATTTTATTATCCCGGTTATTCGCGACGCTTATCAAACATTAGGTATAGAAACTGATTTTATTGCACAGCCATCGAACCGCAATTTGCTACTGGTCGACAAAAATGTGGTGGATGGAGACGTTGGTTATATGCGGATTGTGCTCGATGGCTACGCCAACATCATCAGCATAGAACCGCCTTTGGTATCAGGTGTTTACACCTTGTTGTGCCAGCCAAAGCTGCCATGTGATCCGTCGCTGTTGTCCGACCCGGAGCAGACTATTGTCACCACTTCAGTCTCCAAACATGGTCTGGAAAAGGGCTATCGCGTTGCCATCCGCAGCCAGTTTTATGTAGTCAATGATCTTGCCAACATCCCCAAATTTGTCAGCAGCGGGCGTTTTAGCTACGCCATTTATCCCTCAACGGCCAGTGAACTTAAACGGTTGGATCCGGCGGAACTGCGTTACGTGACGCTGTTTGATGCCAATCTGTACCATGTGCTGCACAAAAAATATGCCTTTATGGCCAAGGATATCACTGCGGCGTTAGAGCAAAGTCTGGCGAAGCGGAAGATGCGCTGAGGCGAATCATCACGTCAGACATTTTGTATACGCAAAAGTATCTTTTCGGGATAAAAAAACTGCTATCTTGGGTACGGCGTGCTTAGAGCCAACGTTTGCTCTTAACAACAGGGATGAGGATGAAAGCGATATATCTGGTGCTGACCATACTGGTCTGCCTGCTGCAAGAAGCGCTGATTGTGCAGTTGTATTGCCTGGTGACCGGGCAAAATCTGCCGCCTTATTTACTTAGCCCATTAGATAAAACGGATCTTCAGCCACTGTTGTCGCATCTGCTATCCGGTGTTTTGCCCCTGCTCGGGGTTTTTGTTGTGCTGCTGATAGTTCGGCGCCAATCTGCGCAAATTCGCCAATCGGCCGGCTGGGGCAGTCTTATCGCAGCTGCAGTCAGTTTTAGCTTTTTGGTATTAAATCAGTGGGTTCCGCTGATTGAAGGTGCCAAAATGTCATCCACTTTTGCCATCGGCAGCGTTTTCACTTTGATTTACACTTGCTTGTTCGCTCTGCTGGGAGGTTTTCTCGGCGCACGGTTTGGGCGGATGAAAGCTGCTAGTTGAATCCTAAGTGACTCAGCTAATGCCCTTTGTGCTAGTCCGGTTTTAAATCTTGTAATTTGTTCATGGTAGTTAAATATGTCCAATCCCGACTGATTGGTGCTCAGCTACTTGATGGATCGTGCCCGATTTAAATGGAAAGGAAACCGCTGTGTTTGTTTTTTTACTTATTCTCACGTTTTCGCCCACGATAATGATGATTTGGGGCATCACAGCCCGGTTGGATGATATTTGGCGGACACTAATTCTCATCTTTCTGGTGCCATTGATTTACCAGAGTTTTTTTAAAATCCTAAACAGAATTTTCATGGCCCGGCCCGTACTGGCCTCAGGGTTGCCTTTCATCGTGTTATTGGTACTGACATTTTTAACCCAGGTGCTGCTTTACGTCATTGTTTTAAAATGTTTTTATATTTTGTCACAGTGATGCGTTCATGAGAAACAAGGATACTTGAATGCACGAGATACCAAAGCAACCGGCGTTAAGCAAAGCGATGATTAGATTGTGTCATGTTCCCATCGTTTTCAGACTTCTGTTAATACTGTGTGCGCTCGCACTGGCGTGGCGCTTTCCCACTCTGAAAGAGGGATTTGCGCCGGAACAGTTAGAGCAAATCAGCGGTACACTGCATTCTGTATGGTGCTTGGAACAAAAACGGGGTGGTGATCATGTTTATCTTCAGACTTCCTTATCGCCAGACCCGATCTTGATGTCTGACTGGCAACGTTGTGAAAACTTGCCGCATATCATGCATAACCCGCCACAAAATATACCTGTGATGTTTTATGTTCAGCGCTCCGAAAAATGGTTAGACACATTGGCGGGGAAAGTCGTGTTTCAGGTCGTTGCCGTAGATCAACTGGTTCCAGATCGCCGACCTCTGGTGTATCCGGCCGCAGGGCTTGGTACTTTTATTCATAGCGTCAGCATCATATGACTTAGCGACGTTAAACCAGTTGTGTTTTATAGCCGTCTGTGGCGTCTTTGTATCGCTGATGTTATTGCCGCTTTGGTTGAGCTTACGACTTAAATGCCATTTACTGCAGACTTTTACTATGTTGTTGGTATTTAACGTGTTGGACAGCATGCTGCTGTATCGTTGGTCCCGAAACTGGTTAAACAGCTCGGAGTGAACCGAATGGCGGTGCCACTTTTCACTCCAAGCTATGCTCCAATCTTAAATTAAAGCGTCACCGGCACGCCATGCTGGCTGGCAGATAACTTAATGGCATCCCACAGCTGCGCCATGCGCAGGCCTTGTAATACGTCGGATGGATTGGCAATTTCGCCGGTGCGGGTTTGCATAAAGACGTTCATCAGATTGTTGGCGGCTTCCTGTTCTTTGCGCACCACATTGCCCTGGGTATCTTCAATTTCCATCCAGCGGCCCCAGGCGCAAATGCGCACTATGGCGGTTGGGAAATAACATTCAATGCGCGACACGCAGCGGATTGCGCGGCCGCTGGCGTGCAGGTTAAACAGCGTGCCGTCACTGAGTTCGCCGGAAACAGAAGTCACCACGTCAACCGGGAAACCGAGGTTTTGCATCATTGCGCTGATGCGGGCGAACGGTTTGCTGGTGATGCGCGATACGGTGTTCATCATGTGGGCGCCGGTATCAAACATAAAACCACCGCCGGAAATCGCCGGAATTTGTTTCCAGTGGCCCTGATATTTGTCGGCCCAGTCTTCCCAGATGGCGGCGTTGATACTGACCAGCGGGCCGTATTTTTCTGTCGCGATAGCGTCGCGCAGCTCGGCAACTAACGGCGATAAGCCGCCCTGATAAGCCACCACCAGTGTTTTGCCGCTGCGCTGCTGGGCAGCAACTAAGGCTTCAGCTTCTGCCACTGTCGTCACCATCGGCTTTTCCAGCAGCACGTCAAGGCCCAGGTTCAGCGCCAGCAGCGCTTGCTCAGCGTGGGCGGCGTGTGGCGTACAGATATAGACCGCATCCAATGATTTGGCTTCAGTATTAAGCAGTTGTTGCCAGTCGCTATAGCTTTGCGGTGCGGCTTTTTCTGCGGCGGCAGCGATAGTGGCGACATTCGCCATCGCGGCTGGATTTGGGTCCATCACGGCGCGGATTTGCAGGTCGTCCCGGCTGATCCAGGTCTGAATATACTGAGTGGCTTTGGTACCACAGCCGATGATCGCTAATTGTAAGGCCACAGCAAAACTCCTGAAGGTTAAAAACCTATAAAAAACATAAAGATATACTAATTAAAGCTCAGGTTTGCCGGCCTGTGCATAGTGTTGCTACCGCTGGCATTGACACCATTAAATTGTATATTGACACCGGTGTCAATAAGCGTATTATCAAAGTCGACAGGGTTTTCTGCTTAAAAAAACGACGTCTGGCGCTGGCGCTTTGCCGGCAGACCGGAACGAAAAAACCAGGAACGAAAAATGTGCTGTGCAGCTGTGCAAACAACCGCACGCAAAGCTGCATGCTGACGCTAAAACTACCGACACCCGCATTGTCGGTGGTGGAGCGGCGCCAGCATACAGCCAGTGACGCAGGGGCTGCTGCCCGCAGCGACAATGGCTGAACAGACCAACATTTTTCTGACCGATAACAGAGCAATATAGATGAGACAGACGATAAAATTACTACTGCTACCGGTAGCAGCAGTGGTCGCGATCGGTTGGTGCCATAGCACCAGCCAGGGGCGGGGGGAGCCGCCTGTCGCCGATAGCACTCAGCCTGTGCTGGTGATCGCCGAACACAGAGCCGCCCGGCTCGACGCGTTACGTGAATTACAGCCGATGTTGCAGCAACGTCTGGGTGTGCAGCTGCGCATTGTCGAATATCCGGCACCGCCGCAGGATTATTTCACCAAGCTGGTGACAGAATTACGCGCTGGCAATGCACCGGATGTGTTTAGTATTCCGCGGGATTTGCAGGTCGACGACCTGGCCGCCGCTGGTTATCTGGCTGATTTGACACAAGATTTACAAGCCTGGCCTGGTTATGCATCCATGCCTGAGTTAGTGCGCCAGTTAAGCCGTGCCAGTTTTAACGAAAAAAGTTATGTGGTGCCTTCCATCGTTGCCGTCGAGCAACTGTATTACCGCCATGATTTGTTAACCCAGGCCGGTATTTCTACCGAACAGCCAAAAGACTGGCAGGATTTGTTGGCACGCAGCCGCCAAATCAAACAAAAACTCGGACAGTTTCCGCTGTTAATCCCGGCCGGCCTGACATGGGGTATGGGCAGTTACACTGAAGGTTTCCGTTATTTACTCGCCAGTTTTTCCGGCTATCAGTTGCTGACCAGCGACAACCGCTACGCGCTGCGTGACCCGGCCGTCGCTAAAGCTTTTGATTTTTATCACACTTTAGTCAGCGAACAGCTGATGCCGGTGGCGCCGCTGTTAAACCCGGAGCCCTGGGTTATTCCGAAGTATGAAATGTTCCCGAAAGGCCAATTGCTGATCACCACTTGCGGTAGCTGGTGCAAAACTTTTGACTGGGGCCCGGGCAGCCGCAATCCGATTGCCAATGTTGACGACGCCGTACGCACCTGGCGTTTCCCTTCGGCCGATGGCGCTGAGCCTTTTGCCTTAGCTTCAGTGGTTTACGCCTGGGCGGTTAATGCCAATAGCCGCAAGCCTGAATTGGCGCGGGCGCTGGCTTTATTGATGGGCGACAACGATGTGGCGCTGGCTTATGCCAAACGCCTGGGTAACGTGCCGGCGCGGCTGGATGCGGCGCAGCATCCGAAGTTTGCTGAATTAGGCGCGATGACCGCCGACCATGCCTTGTTGCCGCAAGCGCGAGCGCTGCGCAGCACCGTCGGCGCCAATGCGATGATGGCCGGTGTGGCGCGGGCGACTGAAGCTGTGCTGATTGGCAAAGTCGATGGCGCTGGTGCACAGCAGCTGTTATTGCAATACGTCAGCCATGTGCTGGGCGAAGACACTGTCGGCAAAAACCGGGAAGTGGAAATCAATCACAGTGCCCTGGCACAGGCTGAAGGCAAAGCATTACAGCAGGAGGCGCAATGAAGCCAAAAACTTTTGAGGCGCGCCGCCAGTTTGGTTACCGCCTGATGATGACGCCGGCCCTGGTGTTGATGGCGGCTTTTATCGTGTTTCCGGCGCTCTATGCCTTTTCACTCAGTCTCACTGACGATGCGCTGCTGGGTTTTGCCGCGCAGGAATCGTCTTTTGTTGGCCTGCGTAACTTCGAGCGGCTCTTTACCGACCCGCTATTCTGGAACTCATTAAAAGTCACGCTGATTTTTGTTATTGGCTCTGCTGTCATCGGCCAGTTTGTACTGGGCTTTTTGTCGGCGCTGACGCTGCAACAGCCGGTGAAATACAAAGCGATTTTTAATGCCATCATCTGCCTGCCCAATGCAGTGCCGGAAATGGTCGTCGGCTTTCTATGGATCTCGATGTTCGCCAGCGGCGAATACGGCACCTTAAACCGGCTGGTGGCCTGGTTTGGCGTGGAGCCGCAGCAGTGGCTGTATACCTTTCCGCTGTTGTCGATCATCATCGTCAACACCTGGCGCGGTATTGCTTTTGCGATGATTTTACTGACCTCGGGCCTGTCGTCCATTCCAAAAGATTTGTATGAAGCGGCGCGGGTTGACGGCGCGACCGACCGGCAAATCTTCTGGCGCATCACGCTGCCAATGATGATGCCGACCATTTTCCTCTACATGTTTATCTCGACGGTGACCACTTTTGCCATCTTTGGCCTGGTCTACACCTTAAGCCGTGGCGGGCCGGCCAACAGCACCGAGATTTTGGGGATTTATATTTACAATCAGTCGTTTACTGCCTTCCAGCTCGGTTATGGTGCCGCGGTCGCAGTGGTCAGTCTGGTGGTCTCGATGTTGCTCGGCATCTTGTATGTGCGCGCGCTGAAAGTGGAGGTCTGACGTGGTGAGTCTGGTTCGGGAAGCCCCGATGGATACTTGTGTCAGCGGGCAACAGGCGCAGCGTCGCGCTTATGTCACGCTGGTGTTGATTTCGTTATTTTGCCTCGCGCCGTTTTTCTGGGTGCTGTTGGCGGCCTTCGACCCTAAAGCCTCGCAGTTCTTAAGACTGCCGGACAGCCTGACGCTGGCGCATTTTCATAATCTGCTGACTAACGAAAGCGGCGTGCGCTGGATCATGAACTCGGTGGTGATCATCGGTAGTGCCACAGTGCTGACGCTGATTTTTGCCGGGCTTGGCGGTTATGCCTTGTCGCGCACTCAGGCCTGGTGGAAGCGGCCTTTGCTGTACGCCATTATTCTGGTGCGCATTGTGCCGCCGCCGGCGCTGATTGTGCCGGTGTATAAAGTGATGCTGACGCTAAACGGCTGGATGCACGGTTTTATCACTGGTCTGACTGACGATGCAGCTTTGCAAACCACTCTGCTGCGGATGTTTTCCTTTGTTGACGGTTATTTGGGCCTGATTCTGATTTACACCGCGCTGCAGCTGCCGCTCGCCATTTGGATCATGAAAACCTTTTTTGATGCCATTCCAAAAGACTATGAAGAAGCAGCGGCGCTGGATGGTGCCAGTCAGTGGCAAACGCTGCGTTATGTGCTGATCCCGCTCGCTTTACCAGGTTTTGCGGCTGCCGGTTTATTTGCTTTTATCAATGCCTGGGGCGATTTCCTGATGCCGCTGATGTTTACCTCATCGCCGGAATTACAAACCCTGCCGCTTGGCATGTTCCGCGCCTTTTTGCGCGTCGACGCCATCGACTATGGCTTTTTAACAGCGCTGGCGGTGATTTACACCTTGCCGGCTGTCATCGCATTTGCATTCGCCCGACGTTTCCTGACCCAGACATTCTCTGGCGGCGTCAAAGGCTAACGAAGGGATAAGGACCTGTTATGTCAAAAATTGAATTACGTGGCATCAAAAAAGATTATCAGGGCACTGAAATCGTCAAAGGCATTGATATCACGATAGAAGAGGGCGAATTTGCCGTGATTGTCGGCCCGTCCGGTTGTGGCAAATCAACTTTATTGCGGATGATCGCCGGCCTGGAAGATATCAGCAGCGGTGAGCTGGTGATGGGTGGCAAAGTGATGAATATGGTGCCGCCGGACCAGCGTGAAATCGCCATGGTGTTTCAGTCTTATGCGCTTTATCCGCATATGACGGTGGCTGACAATATAGGTTTTGCGCTGTCGCTGAAAAAAGTGCCAAAAGAAGAAATCGCCAAACGCGTCAAAGACGTTGCCAAAATGCTCGAACTGGAGCATTTGCTGGAGCGCAAACCGGCAGCGTTATCCGGTGGCCAGCGCCAGCGCGTCGCCATCGGCCGCGCAATAGTCAAAAGGCCCAAAGTGATTTTGTTTGACGAGCCTTTATCGAATTTGGACGCCAAACTGCGCGTGCAGATGCGCGCTGAGCTCACCAAATTACACCGCGAATTTGGCTCGACCATTGTGTACGTCACGCACGACCAAGTCGAAGCCATGACCATGGCGCAAAAAATTGTCGTGCTGCATAACGGCCACGTCGCGCAAATGGGTGCGCCGCTGGATTTATATCATCAGCCGGACAACACCTTTGTCGCGCAGTTTATCGGTGTGCCGAAGATGAATCTGGTCAAAGGCCGCCTGCAAAACGGCCTGTTTACGCTGCCCTGTGGCGAACAGGTGCAGCTGGACTCTGGCTACGGCAGCGCGGCTGAACTGCAGCTCGGCGTGCGGCCAGAGCATTTACAAATTGTGCGCGGCGGCGCTGGCTGGGAAGTGGATTTGGTCGAGCGTTTAGGCGTTGAGACCTTTATTCACCTGCATTGCCAGACGCAAGAACAGCTGGTAGTGCGCCAGGAAGGTGATTGCCAATACGAAGTTGGTGAAAAAGTCGCACTGACTTTTGCCCAGGACCGCTGTTTCCTGTTTGAAACCGACGGCAAACGCCGTTTACCGGCTGTTGCAGTCGCAGCAGCCTGTTAGGCCGGTGATTGAGCTCAGCGCGGCTTAAAACGCCGCGCCGATACTGATTTTTTGTTTCGAATCAAATAAATCCAATGATGTGCGCGGCAGTTTGGGGAGCAGTAACGTCAATTCTGAGCGTTCATATTGCCAGGACCAGCTGATGCGGATCTGGTCAGTCAGCGCGTAGCGCAGGCCGGTTTCCATCGTCAGTTCACGGGCAAAATCAAAGATGCTAAGCGGCTGGCTGAGCAGTTCAAGCCAGTTGCCTTCGCTATACACTTCCAGCAAAGTGCCCGGCCATTTGTGGCTGAAATCCCAGGCCAATGATGCCGTGTTGTAACCGAGCGGCGATTCAAATTCTGTTAGCAGCCGAAACGCCTCGTCTTCACGAAAATAGGCCTGTTTATGACCGAGCAGCAAGACTAAATCCAGCCGCGTCGGCCCCTGTTGCCACACCGCATAACCGGGGCCTGTGCTTAAGTCGACATTTTTATAATCACTGGCAAGGTAGTTGTAGCTGTAGTCGGCGTCGACGCGCCAAAACAGCTGGTTGCTATAGAAATAATCCAGCCCTGGATTCAGCGCATATTTGTGCGTCTTACGCGCCGCTTCTTTGGTTTCGTAGTCGTAATGCGCATCAAACTTGCCGCGCCAGTCCCCGCGGCGATACTCAAAACGCTCGGTCAGGCTGTAGTTTTTCGCCTGCTCTTTGCCATTACGGGTAGCCGCACTTAAATCGAGCTGCAAAGACCAGAGTTTTATCGGGGGGGCGGCTGACGTTTTAGCTTTGGTGGCTTTAGATGTTGCGGCTATTGGAGGCGCTGTTTCAGTGGTTATTGCCGTAGGGGATTCGGCAGGTAGTCCGGATGTCTCTGCGGCAATTGACTTGGCTGCAGGGCTAGCGGCAGCAAGCAGCGGGTTTAACGCCTGCACTTCTTTGCGATTGATGGTGATAGTCCCGGCATAAGCGGTGTGCAGCACAAGCGCAGTCGCCGAACTACTTTTCAGTTCACCACTAAGTAAATCACCATTTTTCAGCCGCACCTGATAAAGGTTACTGCTGGCAGCAAATGCCAGAGCTGGCAGTACACTCAGTACCGTTAGCGTGGTTTTTAGTCCGATAAACCTCATCAGTCGCGTCACCAAATCCATTGCGAAATACTGCATCATGGCTTGAAGTGACATTGAAACTCAATGAGTTTTACTGTTGATGACCTTTTCTCCTGCGCTGCCCGTTAACAACAGGTGCTTTAACGTTTTTTTGCGGTCGACTGGCCTGTCGCCGCGCTTTGCGCGTATACCTGCAGCATGGCATTACAATAAACCGCTGAATATGACTACCGCCAAAAGCAGTAAAGTTCCCACCAGCCGGCTGGCCCGATTTGGCAGCCTGGCCAGTTTAGCCGGCAAAGTAGCCGGCGGCATGTTAGCCGAAGGTGCCCGGCAGTTGGCGCAAGGCCAAAAACCGGCGCTACAGCAAGTCTTGCTGACACCAGCCAATGCAAAACGCGTCACACAGCAGCTGGCGCATATGCGTGGCGCTGCGATGAAACTGGGCCAATTATTGTCGATGGATGCCGGCGACCTGCTGCCACCGGCGCTCAGTGGCATATTGTCGCAGCTTAGAGCGCATGGCAGCCCGATGCTGCCGGCCCAACTCGCTGCTGTGCTGAAGCAAGAATGGGGCGCGGACTGGCAACGTCAATTCAGTCACTTTAATTTTGCACCGCTGGCGGCAGCTTCGATTGGTCAGGTGCATGCTGCAAATCATGACAATGGCCGGCCGCTGGCAGTGAAAATCCAGTATCCGGGCATCAACACCAGTATCGACAGCGATGTGGATAATGTGGCGACCTTGTTGCGCATCAGCGGGTTGTTGCCGCAAGGGCTGGCTATCGAGCCGTTGCTGGCCGAAGCGAAACAACAGTTGCATCAGGAAGCGGATTACCTGCAGGAGGCCCGTTATCTGCAGCGCTATCAACAGCTGCTCGCTGCTGATCAACGCTTTTTACTGCCGGCGTTATACCCCGAGCTGTCCAACCGCCATATTCTAACCATGGGCTTTGTCGACGGCGTCGCGCTGGATGAGCTACGCCAGCAGCCGCAGGCGCTGCGCGATGCCGTGATGAGTAGTTTGTTTGAGCTGTTATTTCTGGAGATCTTTCGTTTCCGGCTGGTCCAAACCGACCCGAACTTTGCCAACTACCGCTACAATCTGACCACCAATCAGCTGGTTCTGCTGGATTTTGGTGCCTGCCGCGATTACAGCCAGACGGTCAGTGACGGCTATCGGCAGCTGTTCCGTGGCTTACTGCAACAAGACCAAAGCATCCAATTACAGGCTCTGCAGCAAATTGGTTATTTCAGTACCGACATAGTGCCAGCCCAGCAACAAGCCGTGCTGGATTTGGTCAGCCTGGCGGCGGAGCCACTGCAACAAGCTGTATATGATTTTGCCGCTTCTGATTTAGCGCCGCGCATGCGCGATGCCGGATTGCAGCTATCGACCCGTTTACGCTACTGGCATACACCACCGGTCGATGCGTTGTTTTTACACCGTAAAATGGCAGGTTTATTTTTGCTGGCAAAACAGCTGCAGGCCAAAGTCGCGGTACGGGCCTTGCTGGAGCCATTTTTATAAGTTTGGAGGCCTATGCGCTATCTGATTGCTCTGATTTTTATGACTGTTGTCGCTATGGTTCAGGCTGAGACAGCTGCGCCTTTACAACCAACACAACTGCTCGGAACCTGGCAAGTCGACCTTCGGCCCACGCCCGATGCCAAACCCTACTTGCAGCAATTTGTGGTGACAAAGGTGAATCCTGATAACAGCTTCGAAGGCACTTTTTACGGCGCGCCGATTGCACAGGCACGGATCAATAAAGACTGGGGGGCGATCCGAATCGCTTTTGTTACGGCAGATCAGTCTGGTCCCTATAACCACTCGGCCGTGTTACAGGGGGCAAAGCTGGAAGGGCTGACTAACTCGACAGGACGTAACTTTTTATCCTACTGGAGCGCTGTAAAGCAGTAGCCGTCGCCGCTCTTTAATCAATAGATGTGCCCTGCACAAAGTCTGAGAGTTGCTTCAGATCCTGGCACTATTGCCGTTCCAGCAATGATCCCGCTAAGACCAAACCTCACACCCAACAAAAAAGCGCCTTTCGGCGCTTTTTTTAATCTCAAATCCCAAACCACAATCACTTCACAGTGTTGTAGTCTTTGCCAAAAATCTTGCCGAAGAACGATTCTTTGTTCCAGGTTGGGCGCGCTGGAGCGTTGGCGATTTCGGTGCCGATGGCGTAGTTGATGTCAGCAAACAGGGCGCCGTAGTCGTAGCGGATGGCGCCAAAGTCTTTGGTGAGGCCGGCGACGTCATCTGTTGGTTTGTGGTAGTGCTTGGCGAAGAATTTGCCCCACACTTCACCGCCTTTTTGTTTCGGGTCGCGTGAGGTGAAACCTGTCATCAGGAATACCGACGGCACGCCTTGTTTCACCAGCGTGTAGTGGTCTGAGCGGGTGAAAATTGCCTGGTCTGGCATTGGGTCTGCCGCCAGTTTCACGTCATAAAGACCTGCAGCTTTTTCTACTACCGGGCCCAGGCTTGAGTGGTTGGCACCAAAGGCGACGATGTCGGCAAATGGGTATAACAGCACTGGCATGTCGAGGTTGACGTTAGCCACCAGCTTGTCGGCAGGGCGGGTTGGGTTGTGGGCGAAGTAGTCGGCGCCCAGCAGGCCTTTTTCTTCACCTGTAACCGCAACAAATAAAATTGAGCGTTTTGGTTTCACTGGCGCGTTCACGAATAACCGTGCAGTTTCGAGCATGATAGCGACGCCAGCGGCGTTATCCATCAGGCCGTTGTTGATGCGGTCTTTGCTACGCATATCGACGCCGACACCGATGTGGTCTGAGTGTGCAGTCACGACTACGTATTCGTTTTTCAGTACCGGATCAGAGCCTTCCAGCACTGCGGCCACGTTCGGGCTGCTGATTTGCTGATGTTCAGACTGGCGGCTGAAATTCACTTCACCTGGCAGGGCAAAGCCTTTTGGCGTTTGTTTTTTCTCCAGCTGAGCGTAGATATCTTTTAATGACACTGGCGCTTTGGCAAACAGTGCTTCGGCCGGTTTCATATCCAGCGAGGCGGAGATTTTCAGCTGCGGATAATCGCCTTCAGCCACGCCGTCGGCATGCAACCAGCGGATACGCGGCATATGCAGGTACATGGCGCCTTGCGCGAATGGGCGCAGTTTTTCATCTTTTGGCGTGTTGATAGTGATCATACCCACGGCGCCTTTTTCCGCGGCGGTGCGGGCTTTTAACGAGGCGATATGGGCGGCTTCTTCACTTGGCAGTGACTCGGGGCGACCCGGCAGAATAACCACAACTTTGCCTTTGACGTCTAAACCAGCGTAGTCGTCGATACCAAATTCTTTCGACACCAGACCATAACCGACAAACACCAGGCCGGCGCTGAGATCCACTTTGCCTTCATGGCTGCTTGGGCCTGTCATAAATTGTTTTGGGAAAGCGAAATCAGTTGCTTTGCCGTCTACGGTCAGGCTCAGTTTCGGGCTTGATTGTACCAGCTTGCTTTGTTTCATCGGCACCGGCTGTAAATAGCCTTCGGTACCGGCAGGTTTTAAGCCTAACTGGTGGAAATTGCTGGCGATATACTGGCTGGCGATCAAGTGGCCATTACTGCCGGTATCACGGCCGGCGAGGGCGTCGTCGGCTAAAAACAACATGTGTGCTTCGACGCGTTCGGCCACAGCGCGTTGGCTGTTTTCCTGATTGGCGGCTGGAGTTGCGACCGCAGCGGCGGTTTGCGGCTGGCTGGTTTGCTGGCATGCGCCAAGCGCCAGTGCTGACCCGAGAGTCAGCCAGTGAATTGTTTTCATTTGTGTTCCTGTGAAATGATGACTGACGATTCACGTTGCCATCTTGTTATTGAATCAGCTGTTTTTAACAGATCTTGCCGAGGCTAGCATAAAAGCAAACAACCGCCCAAGCGGGCGGTTGTTGCTAAATGTTGCTGCTGCGACGAACAGCGCGGAATCGAAGCCAGTCGGCGGCGAGTCATGTCGGCTTAGTCGGCCAGAGCGCCCGGCATTTCTTCTTCGGCGACCGGCTCTATGCGTTTAGCCAGCACTTTGTCGATGCGTTTGCCGTCCATATCAACGATTTCCAGCAACCAGTCGTCCAGTTCTACTTTGTCGGCGGTTTGCGGAATTTTACCCAGCAGCATCATGATAAGACCATTTAAGGTCTGATAGCGTTTGCTGTCTTCTTCCGGCAACTTGCTGATGCCTAAGCAATCTTTGAGGTCGATGACCGGTAATAAGCCGTCCAGCAAATAAGAGCCGTCGTCACGCTGCACTATCATCAAATCCTGTTCAGCAGAATCGGCCTGATTAAATTCACCGGTCAGCGCGTCCATCAAGTCTTGCAAGGTCACGAGGCCTTTGAGGTCGCCGTATTCGTCGACGACAAACACCATCTGGCTGCCAGAGCTGCGGAAGTGCTCCAGTAATTCCATACCGGTTAAGCTGTCCGGCACAAAATTACAAGGCTGCGCCAGCTGTTGCAGGTCATTTAAAGTACCGGCGACTGACTGTGCCAGCAGCTGTTTGGCGGAAATAATGCCAATTAATTCATCGGCGTGACCTTTGCAAATCGGGAACCGCGAGTGCGGCGACTGCATCACGCGCTGCATGTTTTCAGCAAGTGGTAATTCGATATCAAGAAACACGATGTCTGAGCGCGGTACCATTAATGACGAAATGCTGCGCTCGTCCAGGCGAAACACGTTTTTCACCATGGTATGTTCGGTGTGTTCAATGACACCACTGCTGGAGCCTTCCTGTAGCAGCGCCTGAATGTCTTCGTGCGTGACGTTTGATTCCTGGCTGTGGGCAAAACCAAAAACCCGCATCATGGCGTGGGTAGAGCCTGATAATAACCAGACAAATGGCTTAGTCAGCATGGCAAGCAGCAGCATTGGTTTTGCCATAATGCAGGCGATGGTCTCAGCGCTGATTTGGCCAATGCGTTTTGGCACCAGTTCACCGACGACGATGGAGACATAAGTCACGACTACAACCACTAATACAGTGGCGAAAATCGAGCTGAAGGCTTCCGACAGGCCATAACTTTGCAGCCACATCGAAAACGGACCGGCCAGCACGGCTTCACCGAAGATACCGTTTAAGATACCAATAGAGGTGATACCAATTTGTACTGTCGATAAAAATTGCGTTGGGTCTTCCGCCAGTTTCAGTGCGATGGCGGCAGAGGAGCGGCCGTTGTGGGCCAGGGCTGTCAGACGTGATTTGCGTGCTGTGACTATGGCTATTTCCGACATGGCAAATAAGCCGTTTAACAAAATCAGACTAACAAGTATGAGGATTTCCATATAAACCATAAGGTGACTGAGGAAAGCCGAGTATATCAAAAACTTTTGTCAGGTATAGGGTGCTATTCAGCCGGATGTCAGTTTCGGGCGCTGAGAACAGGTTCTTCTGCGGCAAAAACCAATAGATATCAGCTCAAGAGCAGCGAAAATCCCAGAGTTGCTGTGGCGTTAACACTAACGGCAGCGGTACATCCCAGGGTTCGGTGGGTATAGCGGCCACTTGCTGACATTGATGCGCGAGGCCTACTAATAACGGTTTCTGGCTGGTTTTTGGCAGCGCTGCCAGCGTACGGTCATAAAAACCACCACCCATACCAAGGCGCTGACCTTGCGCATCAAAAGCCACCAGCGGCATAAAAATCACATCAAGCTGCGCCGGCAACGCGATGGCAGTGACGTCTGGTTTGGGTTCGCGGATACCGAATTTATTCAGCTGCATCACGGTTAACGCGTCATAACGCTGAAACAATAAATAACCGGCAGTAAAAGGATGCAGCACCGGCAGATACAGGGTTTTGCCTTGCTGCTGCAAATAAGCAAGCAGCGCTGATGTGTCGAGTTCGCCGTCGTTACTCAGATACAGCGCAATATGCTGGGCGTGCTGCAACTCGAGGAATTGTTGCGCTTGTTGCACCAAAGCTGCGGCGCATTCTGCCTGAAATTCTGTGCTGAGTTGTTGTCGGGCTTTACGCACTTGTTGGCGAATTTGCTTACGCTGCGCCTGTTTGGCCGCGTCGGGCTGAAAGTCGGATGATATAGCAGGGGATAACGCGGGGTTTGGTAGCAGCAACTTAAGCATACTCCGAAAGTGTTCTCCGAATTGCCGTGACCGGCGTAAGCCCTTGAACCAGAGGTTCAAGGCGGGAATCCAATCAGCACCGCAGGCTTCCCGGTACGGGCCGGGCTTGCACAATAGCGCTGGAGAAGAAACCCTGATGTAAAGAATTATCGGCTCAGGGACATCAGCCAGTCACAAACAACTCAGAGAACGTTGCCAGTATATCACCGGAATCCGGCGAAATAAGTGTTATTCGTCGCTCTTTTTCGCTTCCAGCAACTCATTGCACAAATTTAGCGCAATCATCAGTAACACATCTTCAGCACCGTGGACGCCCGGCTGGTAACGGGTGTTGCTGACGCGGCTTTCCAGTTCAGTCAGCGCCGCCTGCAGTTTTTCTTCCTGACCGGCCGGGCAGGAAATTTTCATATGGCGGCCTAACACCGCAATCGTCAGCTGTTTTGGTTTATTTGGATTTGCGGCTGGTTTTTGTGCTTTTGGATACATGTTGTCTGCTTTTCTGATGACTACAGCGGCCTTGGCCACTGTTTGGTTAATCGGTTCGGGGCGGTGCGCGCTTGGCGCTCAGAAAGCCCGGTGTTAGCATAGTGGCATTCACACTGCCTGATGATGCTGTTATGCCTAAACATCCTTTAATGAATTTCGACCTCTGGACCAGCGCTTTAGACCAAAATGCGCTGATGGCGTCGGCAGCTGAGCTGCACGGCCTGATCGCCGGCATGTTAAGTGCCGGTGTCCCGGCGGATGCGAATCAGATTCTACCAGTTTTACACGACTTCTTAAACGACGGGCAAGCGGTCAATGCTGCTTTAAAAAGCCAAATCAGTGGACTCATCGCCGAAACGGCACGTCAGCTGGCCGACGAAGAGCTGGGCTTTAGTCCGCTGCTGCCAAGCGACGACGATGCGCTTCCAGAGCGGCTGGAGGCTTTAGTTGAATGGGCGCAGGCATTTTTAGTCGGTTTTGCCATCCAGCAAACTGATTTGTCGATTGTCGCCGAAGAAGTGCGCGACGCGGTTGAACAGTTAACCGAAGTCACCCGTATTGATATCTACACGCCGGATGACAGCAGCGAAGCGGAAAACGAAGAGTCGTATTTCCTGGTGCTGGAACATGTGCGGGTGATGGTGCTGACCTGCTTCTGTGAAGTGGGCCAGAAGTTTGCGGCGGCGGAAGTTGCCAGCCAGACGCTGCACTAAATCACTGACAACACCGAAGCAAAACTCCTGATAAGAGGCCCTGATGACGCCGCAACCACAAATTCCGCTGGTGCCTGTTGCTGTGTATGCCAAACGCCGCGCCGCGCTGCTGGCCAGTTTAACCCCCGGCTCTGTGCTGGTGCACTGTGCGGCACCGGAAGTTGTCCGTAGCCGCGACACTGATTATCCCTACCGTCAGGACAGTGACCTGCTGTATCTGACCGGTTTTCCGGAGCCGGAAGCCTGGCTGATTCTAAGCAAAGCTGCCGATGGCAGCTGCCGTGAACTGCTGCTGTGCCGGCCGAAAGACGAGCTGGCCGAAGTCTGGCAAGGCCGGCGTTTTGGTCCGGCAGTGGCCGCGCAGCACTTTGGTCTACCCGCTTTATGCAACGACGTACTAGAGCAGGAACTGCTGCAGGCGCTAAACGGCAAACAAACGCTGGTATTTGCCCAGGGTGCTTATGCGCAGCTGGACGAGAAGATTTTCCAGACGCTGCAAACGCTACGCACTTATCCCAAACGCGGTTACAGCGCACCGGTGCATATCACTGATTTGCGCCCGCTGACTGCTGAACTGCGCTTATTTAAAGACGAACACGAAATCGCGCTGATGCGTGAGGCCGGCCGTATCAGTGCCGGTGCGCATAAACGCGCCATGCAAATCGCCGCACCAGGTGTATTTGAATATCAGCTTGACGCCGAAATCCGTCATTTTTGTGCCATGCACGGCGCGCGGCAGCAGGCGTATAACACTATTGTCGGCGGTGGCGAAAACGGCTGTATTTTGCATTACACCGACAACAATGATGCGCTCAAAGACGGTGATTTAGTGCTGATTGACGCTGGCGGCGAGTTGGCAGGTTATGCCGCTGACATCACCCGAACTTTTCCGGTCAATGGCAAATTCACGCCTGATCAGGCTGCTTTGTATCAGGTGGTGTTAGACGCACAATATGCCGCCTGCGCTGCCGTCAAACCCGGCAACAGCACGCGTGATACTGTCGCCGCCGCTATTGCTGAACTGACCCGCGGTTTACGTGATTTAGGTATCTTAAACGGCGATCTGCCGACCTTAATCGCCGAACAAGCCTGTAAAAAGTATTTTATTCATGGCCTTGGCCACTGGCTTGGCCTCGACGTGCATGATGTCGGCGCTTATAAAGTTGCCGACATAGAGCGGCCGTTTGAGCCCGGCATGGTGCTGACGATTGAGCCTGGCCTGTACATTCCGACGGGCTCTGATTGTGACCCGCGCTGGTGGGGTATGGCGGTACGAATTGAAGATGATTTGTTGGTGATCAAAGACGGCCATCTGAATCTGACCGACACTGCGCCTAAAACCATCGCTGAAATTGAAGCATTAATGGCCGACCGGTCGTTTTAACCGCAGCAGCTAAAGCGCAGCCACCAAAGTACAGGAGCAGGTGTGAGTTCAGCCCAAAGCACGGCACCCCATAACAATCACGACCACAACTTTGATCTGGTGATCGCCGGTGGCGGCATGACCGGCGCTATGCTGGCGCTGCAAATCAGCCGGCAGTTGCCGGCGTTGCGGATTGCGATTATTGAGCAACAGCCTGAACAACAGAACGCCGGTCAACTAAGCGCAGATACCACAGCCCAACATACCAGCAGCTTTGACAGCCGCAGTATTGCGCTTTCCGCCGGCAGCGTGGGTTTGCTGGCTACTTGGGGGATTTGGCCGGAACTCAAATCCCACGCCTGTGCCATTGAGCATATTCAGGTGTCGGATCGTGGCCATTTTGGCAAAAGTCGGTTGACGGCAGCTGAGTTTGGCCGCAGCGCTTTAGGTTATGTCATTGAAATTGAATGGATTGGCCGACTGCTGTATCAGCAGTTGCAACAAGTGCCAGCTTCACAGCTCACCTGGTTTAGACCAGACCAAATCAGCGCTATTCGCACAGAACGTGACTGCCAACATCTGCAATTACAAAGCGGCGCTGCGCTTCGCTGCCGTTTGTTAGTGCTGTGCGAAGGCGGCGACTCGCCCAGTCGCGCACTGGCTGGCGTCGACAGCGTGCAGCACGATTATCAGCAAAGTGCCTTGATTGCCAATATCGCAGTAGCTTCGCCGCATCAGGGCAAAGCTTTTGAGCGTTTCACTGCCGATGGCCCGTTGGCACTGTTGCCACTGACACAGCAGCGTTATTCGCTGGTCTGGACTTGTCAGCCGGAACAGGCGTTAGCGCTCAAAGCCTTGCCGGACAATGAATTTGTCGCCGCGCTGCAGCACGCTTTTGGTTATAGCGCCGGGGTTTTTAATGGCGTTGGCAACCGCGTGGTGTATCCGCTGAAATTAAAAACTGCTGCTAAAGCCGCTGACCACCGCCTGGTGCTGTGCGGTAACAGCCTGCATAACTTACATCCTATTGCTGGGCAGGGTTTTAATCTGGCGCTACGCGATTTAGACGCACTGCTGCAGCTGCTGGCTCTGCACTGCGCCGATGCCGGCGCTTATGGCTTAACCCGGCAATATCAGCAATTGCGCAGCGCCGATATGGCGCAGGTGGTCGGTTTTACCGACAGTCTGGTGCGGTTATTTTCCAACGACAGTAAGTTGCTGGCATTAGGCCGCAGTATTGGCCTCAGCGTGTTAAATCAGTGCGACATGTTAAAGCAGCCTTTTGCCGCACTGACGATGGGGCTGTCGCCGCTCGCCAGCCAAAAACAACTAATCACACAGCAACAAATCGCGCATCAGCAAGCTGCGAACCAAGCGGCTGTTACAGCGGCCTCTCATGCGGCAAAAGCAGCCGCCACCGGACATTCATCATGTTAGATACCGATATTCTGATCACCGGTGCAGGCAGTGCCGGCCTGACGTTGGCGTTATTGCTTGCCAAAAACTGCCCGGATTTACCAATCACAGTGCTGGAACAAGGTCCGGCGCCTGTTGCAGGACCGGCACAGCTCAACCGCGTCAGTGCGCTGAATCTGGCGTCGCAGCGGGTGCTTGATAGTCTTGGCGTCTGGCAGCTGTTAACTGCCAAACCGGCCTATCAGCAGATGCAAGTATGGGAAGCGGACAGCTTTGCCCGCATTGAATTTGCCACCACTGATTTAGGCGCGCTCGCCCAGACCCCGGCACTTGGCTGGATAGTCGATAACGAAGAGCTGCGGGCTTGCTTGTATCAGCGTGCGCTGCAATATCCGAACATCCAGTGGAAGTTTGACGCGCGCATCCAGCAAATCAGTGCCAGTGAGCGGCAGAATCTGCTGACGCTGGCCGACGGCAGCGCTTATATCAGCAAGTTGCTGGTCGGTGCTGACGGCGCCAATTCGATGGTGCGTGAGCAGTTAAAAATGCCATTGGCGTTTTGGGATTATGACCATCATGGTCTAGTCGCTGTGGTACGCACCAGTGAGCCGCATCAGGCCACTGCGCGCCAGGTGTTTTTACCAACCGGGCCTTTGGCTTTGTTGCCTTTGGTCGACCCGCATTTAGTGTCTATCGTCTGGAGCGTGGCGCCGGAACGTGCAGCTGAGCTGATTGCTATGCCTGCAGATCAATTTAATCAGGCGCTGACGGCGGCCAGTCAGTCGGTGCTCGGTGTGCTTAACGTGCAAACTGAACGACGTAGTTATCCACTCAAAATGCGTTATGCCAGTCAATGGCAGAAGCACAATGCCGTGTTAGTGGCCGACGCGGCGCATACTATTCATCCGCTCGCCGGGCAGGGCATGAACCTTGGTCTGATGGATGCTTGTGCATTAGCAGAACTAATAGTACAAAATATCAGCACTGGTCGAACCTGTAATGAGCAGCGCATGCTGCGGCAATACGAACGCTGGCGAAAAGCTGAGGCGCAACAGATGATTGCGTTGATGGAAGCCTTTAAACGCGGCTTTATGTTGCAGCATCCATTGGCCAAGCTGGTACGAGCTGTTGGTATGGCGGCCACTAATCAATTGGCACCGGTGAAGCGGCAGCTGCTGGCAGCAGCGTTGGGTAATCAGGGCGATTTACCAGCTGTGGCGCGGCCTGGCGTCATCTCGCTGTAATGTTGAACGGTGAGGGCGGTCATAGCGCCTGTTTTCGGATTATTAAATCTAATCGAAAAGGGGCTATTTGAGGCGAAACCCATCGGTTATAATCCGGGCCATCTTTTGGTGGCCAGTCGGTTATAACGGCATCCGCCCGACGGACTGTGTCACTTTCTGCCCTTACAGGTTTATACCCAGCATGCCGGCTATGTACCGGCTCCAGAGGAAAGTACTGATGGCTCAACAAACTGTGTTATACGCAAAACATCTTGAAGCTGGCGCGAAAGTCGTCGATTTCCACGGCTGGGACATGCCGCTGCACTACGGTTCACAGATTGAAGAGCACCACGCCGTGCGCCAGGACGCCGGTATGTTTGATGTGTCACACATGACCATCGTTGACCTCAAAGGCAGCCGCACCCGCGAATTTCTGCGTTTCTTATTGGCCAATGACGTGGCCAAACTGACAGTCCCTGGCAAAGCCTTATACAGCGGCATGCTGAATGAAGCTGGCGGCGTTATCGACGACCTCATTGTTTATTTCCTGACTGAAGATTTCTTCCGCTTGGTGGTGAACTCTGCTACCCGCGAAAAAGACTTAGCCTGGATCAACGCACAAGCTAAAGCCTTTGACGTCAGCGTCACTGAGCGCCCTGAGTTTGCGATGATCGCCGTACAAGGCCCGAACGCCAAAGCCAAAGTCGCCACTATCCTTTCCGCTGAACAACAAGCTGCTGTCGCTGGCATGAAACCATTTTTTGGTGTGCAGGCCGGTGATTTATTTATCGCCACCACGGGTTACACCGGTGAAGACGGTTACGAGATTTCTGTACCAGAAGCCCAGGCTGCTGATTTCTGGCAACAACTGTTAGATGCAGGGGTAAAACCAGCCGGTTTAGGCGCACGTGATACCTTACGTTTAGAAGCAGGCATGAACCTGTATGGCCAGGATATGGATGAAACCGTATCGCCATTAGCCGCCAACATGGGCTGGACTATCGCCTGGGAACCAAGCGACCGTAACTTCATCGGCCGCGCAGCGCTTGAGCAACAAAAAGCGGCTGGTACTGCCAAACTGGTCGGCCTGGTGATGGAACAAAAAGGTGTGTTACGTCATGGTCAGCGCGTGGTTGTCGAAGGTGGCGAAGGTGAAATCACTTCTGGTACTTTCTCACCAACCTTAGGGTATTCTATTGCGATGGCGCGGGTCCCGGCTTCGACCGGCGACACGGCTGAAGTGGATATCCGTGGTAAATTAGTCCCGGTTAAAGTGGTGAAGCCGTCTTTTGTCCGCATGGGCAAAAAAGTCGTCTAAACTGGCTTTTGCAGAATTTTTACACAAATACTCAATAAAAAACGTCGAGTTAGGTCCGAGGAATAAATAAATGAGCAATATCCCTACCGAATTAAAGTATGCATCTTCTCACGAGTGGCTGCGCAGTGAAGGCAACGGTGTGTACACCGTAGGTATTACTGAGCACGCTCAGGACCTGCTGGGTGACATGGTGTTTGTTGAGCTGCCAGAAGTTGGCGACTCTGTAGCCCAGGGCGACGACGTTGCAGTTGCTGAATCAGTGAAAGCTGCTTCTGACATCTACGCACCAATCGCCGGTGAAATCGTTGAAGTGAACGAAGCACTGACCGATTCTCCAGAGCTGGTTAACAGCGCACCATACACCGACGGCTGGATGTTCAAAATCAAAGCGTCTGACGAGAGCGAAGTTGCCGGCCTGTTAGACGCCGCTGGTTACAAAAACGCCATCGACGAAGAATAAGCAAGGCGAAGAGCCAGCGCCGCAAAGCCCCGTTTTACGGGGCTTTGATTTAGCGGCCGGCATAGCCTTGTGGCCAGCGACAGCCAACGCTGGCCACTACTGAATTTCGGCAACCGGTGGCCCAATCGCGGCCGGTTGCGTACAACAGCTTTTAAGTTCACAACCAGGAATCTCAGGCATGACCACTTCAGTCAAAACCCTGTCGCAACTTGCGAATCATCAAGAATTTATCGCCCGCCACATTGGTCCGGACGCTGAACAGACCCAGGCCATGCTGGCCGAATTAGGTGTCAGCAGCGTCGAAGAGCTGATCGCGCAGACAGTGCCGGCCGGCATCCGTCTGACCACGCCTTTAGCGACAGGCGAAGCTGTTAACGAAGTGGAAGCCCTGGCTTACTTAAAAGCGGTTGCCAGCAAAAACAAAATCTTCAAATCATACATTGGTATGGGCTACCACCCAACGCACACGCCAAACGTGATCCTGCGTAACGTGCTGGAAAACCCGGGCTGGTACACTGCGTACACGCCATACCAGCCGGAAATTGCCCAGGGCCGTTTAGAAGCGCTGCTGAATTTCCAACAAGTGTCATTAGATTTAACCGGCATGGACCTGGCGTCTGCCTCTCTGCTGGATGAAGCAACCGCTGCTGCCGAAGCAATGGCACTGGCCAAACGCGTCACTAAAAACAAATCCAACACTTATTTCATCGCTGACGACGTGCACCCGCAAACCATCGACGTGGTGCGCACCCGTGCCGAGATGTTTGGTTTTGACACCATCGTCGGTAAAGCGGCAGATGCCGTGAACCATGACGTATTCGGTGCGTTAATCCAATACCCGTCAACCACAGGTGAAGTACGTAACGATGCGCAGTTAATTGCTGATTTAAAAGCGAAAAAAGCTGTAGTTGCGGTCGCGACTGACCCAATGGCACTGCTGTTGTTAAAATCTCCGGGCGAATTAGGCGCAGACGTGGTGTTAGGTTCTGCCCAGCGTTTTGGTGTGCCAATGGCTTTCGGTGGCCCACACTCAGCATTCTTCGCCACGCGCGACGATTACAAACGTTCAATGCCAGGCCGTATCATCGGTGTGTCTAAAGACCGCCGTGGCAATCAGGCATTGCGTATGGCGATGCAAACCCGTGAACAGCATATCCGCCGTGAAAAAGCCAACTCGAACATCTGTACTGCACAAGTGTTACTGGCCAACATGGCTTCGTTCTACTGCGTGTACCACGGCCCGGTTGGCCTGAAAAATATCGCTGAGCGTATTCACCGCTCTGCTGACGTATTCGCCGCTGGCTTAACCGCCAAAGGCGTTGCGCTGAAGCACAACAGCTGGTTCGACACTGTGACTTTCAACGTGGCTAACCGTGCTGAAGTGGTTGCACGTGCTGAAGCCGCTGGTGTGAACTTCCGTACTGATTTAGCCGACACTTTAGGCGTCAGCTTCAGCGAAGCCACTACAGCTGCCGATATCGCTGAGCTGTTTGATATCGTCTTCGGCCAAGGCCATGGTTTAGACGTAGCAGCGCTGGACGCCGCTATCGTCGCCAATGGCTCCAACTCAATTCCGGCTGATTTAGTGCGGACTTCCAAGTACTTAACGCACCCGGTCTTTAACCAGTATCACAGCGAAACTGAGATGCTGCGTTATATCAAAAAGCTGGAGAACAAAGACTTAGCACTGAACCACTCCATGATTTCATTAGGTTCGTGCACGATGAAGTTAAACGCCACTGCTGAGATGATCCCGGTGACCTGGCCAGAATTTGGCGCACTGCACCCGTTCGTGCCAAAAAATCAGGCGGAAGGTTATTACCAGATGATTGGCGAACTGGCCGACTGGCTGGTGAACATCACTGGCTACGACCAAATGTCGATGCAGCCAAACTCCGGTGCACAAGGCGAATACGCCGGTATGATTGCGATCCGCAAATACCACGAAAGCCGTGGCGAAGGTCACCGCAACATCTGTTTAATCCCGGTATCTGCGCACGGGACTAACCCGGCAACAGCGGCGATGGCAAGTTTCGAAGTGGTGCTGGTCGACTGTGACAAGTCAGGCAACATCGACATGGCGGATTTAAAAGCTAAAGCCGAAGCTGTGTCAGACCGCTTAGCAGCCATCATGGTGACTTACCCGTCCACACACGGTGTATTTGAAGAATCCATTCGTGAGCTGTGTGACATCATCCACGCGCATGGCGGCCAGGTCTATATGGACGGCGCCAACATGAACGCGCAAGTGGGCGTGACAGCACCAGGCTTTATCGGTGCGGACGTATCGCACTTAAACCTGCACAAAACCTTCTGTATTCCACACGGCGGTGGCGGCCCGGGCATGGGTCCAATCGGCGTGAAAAAACAGCTGGCCCCGTTCCTGCCTAACCACGCAGTAGTGAAAATCGAAGACACCGGCGCGAACAACGGCGCAGTATCGGCCGCGCCATTTGGCAGTGCCGGCATTCTGCCAATCAGCTGGATGTACATCAAAATGATGGGCGGCGATGGCTTACGTCAGGCGACAGAAATGGCCATTCTGAACGCCAACTACATGGCTGCCAAACTGGACCCGATGTTCCCGGTGCTGTACAAAGGCACCAACGGCCGTGTGGCGCACGAATGTATTATCGACATGCGTCCACTGAAAGAAGCGACTGGTGTCACCGAAATGGACATCGCCAAACGCCTGATGGACTACGGCTTCCACGCCCCGACTATGTCATTCCCGGTAGCTGGTACGCTGATGATTGAACCAACTGAATCAGAATCCAAAGTGGAACTGGACAAGTTCATCGAAGCCATGACTTCTATCCGCGCAGAAATTGCCAAAGTAGAAGCCGGCGAATGGACCGCGGACAACAGCCCGCTGCACTTCGCGCCGCACACTATGGCCGACATTTTCGACGCCAACTGGGACCGCGCCTACGACCGTCAATACGCTGCGTTCCCAACGCAGTACGTTGCCGACAACAAGTTCTGGCCAACAGTAACACGTATCGACGACGTTTACGGCGACCGCAACCTGATGTGTGCATGTCCTAGCCCGGAAGATTACCGGTAATAGAAATTTTTGAGGTAAAACTCTGAAATTGATAGGAAAACCCGCCATTTGGCGGGTTTTTTATTATGGGGTGATGTTTAACGGTAGGGGCGGGTCTTGTAGCCGCCCATATTTGTTGACTCAGCCGTTGACTAGGGCGGAGTGACAGGTGACCTTTCCCCGGAATTAATACCAATCCCGTGATGAGATTTAACCTTTCTTGACAGGCCCCCATTTCTCTCTGTTGCTGTGATACAACGAAGCTATTTCCTCACCGAGCCAGCAGAACCCTGCATCCGAACTTGCGCGTAATGCTTTGATTTTTCGAATAACTCCAGCAGTTGTTCTTCGTCGATATCGAGCACTGTGTCCATGCTGTTGAGTGCTTCGGTGATGTCTGCCGGTGCGACTTGTACCAATGGGATTGCCGGAGTTGTGACGGGGTGCACGCCGGCGGGGACCCAGCGCGTGCGTCGCAGCAGATAGGCTGCAATGGCCATAATGCTCAGATTCAGCAGGACAGGGCAGAGCAAAAATGTCAGCTCCGGCACCTGGCCTGTTTGCGCGGCAATCACCGGCACCAGTGCGGTCGCGCCGCCGGGCGGATGCATGCATTCAAAAACGTACATCGAAAACAGCACCAGTGCTATTGTCGTCGCCGCCATCAGAGCAATGTCGGTAAAGAGATGGGCACAAGCCAAACCTATGCAGGCCGGAATTAGATGACCGGCGATAAAATTCCACGGCTTTGCCAGCGGGCTGGCCGGTAGCGCAAATAAAATCACTGCCGATGCGCCCATAGACGCCAATAAAAACACCGCGCCGGTTTGCGCTGCAACTTGCAGGCTGACCCAGGCAATCAGGAACAAGGCAATAAAGGCCGCCAGTGCGACGCGGATTTTGGCGGTGAAATGAATAACCGAAGTATTGTGGCCATTGCTGGTGATGAGACCCAGGCGCTGCAGCATTTGTTGTAAGCGGGAAAGGGGTTGCATATCAGGCTTCTGTGGGAAAAACACCATCATATCCAAGAACCATGATGCCGCCCAGTAAAGACAGCATCCACAGGCGAATGGCATCTTGGGCACAGAATACTGATTGATGCTGTAGCGTTGCCCTGCCAATGGGTGAGTTCATCGTTTTGATTTTGTAGTTAAATCATTTTGATGTATTGGCTATTTTGCGGTATGGTGAAACCAGCGTTCAAGGAGGTGAGTCATGACAACTTCTATCCATAAAGCCGCCAACCCCACGCTGTATAAGCAGTCAGTCTCTGACGCCTGTGCAGTCTCTGCCACAATCTTTGCAAATAAACGCAGTTATCTGCAGCTGGTGCGCGACGGCGTGTCCGGCGACAAAGTAAAAACTTTGCTGCAGTGGCTCCCCGAATTAAAACCGGTATTAGTGGTGGCCTTGTCCATCAGTGCCGCCAATATCAGCCGGCTGTATAAAGGCACTTTACCCAGCCACCAGGCCGAGCCGGTGCTGGATATGCTGCAACTGATTTGTCGCGCTGAAAATCTGTTTGGTCCCGACATGGCGCGCCAATGGCTGAACAGCCCGATGCCGGCCTTGTCCGGCGACAAACCCATCGCATTATTTGACAGTTTTGTCGGCCGCAAAATGGTGGCTGACGTGCTGCAAGCCATTGAATTTGGTGAATTCAGCTGATGCAGCTGTATCGTATCTGCCCGGAAGCTTTCCTGCAGAACTTCAGCGGCGAAGGCGCTAGTTTTAAAAGCGGCGGCCGCTGGAATCAACCGGGCCAACGCGTGTTGTATTTTGCCAGTTCTGCCGCTGTCGCCATGCTGGAAGTCGCCAACTATCTGCCATCGCCACGTTTTATCCCAAAAAGCTACCGGCTCGGCCAATATCAGTTACCGGATGCCCTGATTGAACCATTCAGCGGTATTTTGCCCGCCGACTGGGACATTTTCCCTTATCCGCTTTCTACTCAACAAATCGGCAGCGACTGGCTGCACAGCCAAACAAAAGTTGCGCTGGAACTGCCCAGCGTCACAGTGCCGCCCGGCCTTGGCAGCATCCTGCTGTTTAACGCCAGCCACCCAGACGCCAGCCAGCTACACCTCGAACAAGTGTTTCACGATATCTACAACCCAAGGTTATTTGCCGGCATGGGGATGTGATTCTGCTGAAATTGCTGCGACAAAAAATAGAGCCTGAGTAATTTCCCAGTACAAGCCCACTGGCGGAAAAATGTAAATAAAAGGTGATGCATCCGAAAGGCGGCACCATGCACGCTTTCAGATTTTACAAAGCGTGGCCTCGCGGCAAAGAGATTGAGATCTGTAGCTTTTTTCGGTAGTGTTAACTGATGTTAAAAAACATCAAAGGCATAGCGCAGGGTTTAAAGCGTGCGTTTTGCCGTTGATTAATATGTTATGCATCAAAATAGGAGCAAAGATGAACAAAGGAACATTGACCTTCTTCTGTGGAAAAATGGGGGCAGGAAAATCTACCAAAGCTAGCGAAATCGCACAGAAAGACAATGCAGTATTGCTTTCAGAAGATGAATGGCTAGCGTCACTTTATCCAAATAAGATTTCATCACTAAATGACTATATCGAATATTCAAATCTACTTAAGCCGCAGATTAAAAAGCTTGTTCAATCCATATTGTCTGCGGGGTCTAATGTGGTAATGGACTTCCCGGCAAATACTCTGTCACAAAGAGATTGGTTTCGGAGCATTTTCTCCGAGGTTGAAGCTCCACATAATTTGGTATACATCGACTTGTCAAATGAGGCCTGTTTAAAACAGATTGAAAAACGGCGCGAAGAACAGCCTGAAAGAGCGGCAACTGATACGCCAGATATGTTTGAGCAGGTTACAAAGTATTTTATGGCTCCCACCCCCGAGGAAGGCTTCAATACAACCAAAGTGGCGCAAAGTGCATAACAAGGCGCTGCTACGGAAAATTTACTCGCTAGCGCTCCTAAATTTCCGCAGAGCGCGGCGTTATGTGAAAAGGGGATAGCACGTGCCGACACCATACAACATGGCATTTGCATGTTTAAGTTGTAGAAAGTCATTCAAACGAGAGTTCAATCTTGCGGAAGAAAATCCGAAAGAACTTAAATGTCCGGAGTGTGGTGGAATCGCCCATAATTTTGGACGGCACTTTAAAGCCCCTAAAAAAAATGATTTAAAGCTGTGGCAAAAAATAACGTATCTATTCGAGCATGGGTTTCGGTTTCAGAAAATTTGTATTAAAGAAAACTCAATTGAAACAGTGCCATACCCGGAAACATTGGAAGCTGCAAAAGAATTTGTTGTTAAGTATAAAAACTATGCAATCAAGTAAACACATAACAAACAAAGGCAGCACCGCCCTGCGGGCTGGACGCGCTAACGCGCGCCGCTGCTTTGGCAGTTATGTGCCAATAAGGTTAGTATGAGAAATTTCTTCATCTTCCTCACTCTGATATTTTCATTATCAGTCAGCGCAGAAAACTGCGTTGGTCATATATTTTTCTACAATCTAGATGAAAACGCAATAGAATATGAAACTAAAGCCGACTATGAGTTTTATTACCATAAAACTAAAAAGCGACTACCTAACGAAGGTGTTTCAAGTTCTTTTCACACAAAGCTCCCTATTAAAAGTAACACATGCTTTGGCAATGAAATCTCTATTGATGTATCTAGTCTTGATAGTTCACTTGGCTATGTATTTGTTAAGCCGAACATGCAGAAAAAAGTAGTCGGTGGTGTCTTAACGGACATAGATCTAAGTAATATTGTCAATGAATTTTTAAAACAAGCACATAACAAAACGCTTAAGGCCGGCTCCGCCGGCACGGGACAGCCGCAAGCGGCTGCCGCTTAGCTTGTCGTTATACCTCGTTCAGGGATTGCTCATGAAGCCACTTACTGACAAGCAACGACAGGAATGGTCAGCGGTTTATCGCGAAACACTCGCGCTTGCAGAATTCATGGATCGGTATGTTCCTAAACTTTCCGAGGCAATTCGGAAGACCGAGGAGCCTCGCCACCCTTCTAGTTCTTATCTAGCTGGTCTCAAAGAATCCAGAAAGGATCTATTGGAAATGACATCAGACCTTACTGGCCACGAATTACGCGAATTAGATCAGTATCTGAGGCAAAAACTAAGAGTTTCTTTAGACAGCCTGCAGGTTAAGAGACTCGAGAAGATTGTCGCATTGCGGCAAAAGGGTGCTCTCACCACCGATACGCAATTCCGTTTGATCTATGGACGGCATGAGCAGATATGGAGTGATCCTGCCCACGAGCAAGAAGCGACGGAGCTGAAGGCATTGATGGTCGCGTATGAGAATAAAATTGCACATCGCTCCAAGAAACAGAGCAGTGTTTGAGCATACGAGGTATAACAAGCACAGGCTGTCGGTCGTCAAAACTGCATAGCAGTTTCGCCACCGCAACTATGGTCGTTAGCTTTTCGGAGTAATCACCCTGGGTAAATGGAAATTAGAAAAAGGCAGTTCGCTTTTTCGAGTATATGTATGGCAAAAGATGCCACAGCGACAGCTAAAAACTTTAGTTATCGCAAAATAAACAAAGCTAACAAGCCGCGTTATTGGGTTCCTGCGGCGCCAGTAACGCTCATTATTTCGCGCGTATGCGCGGGGCGTTAAATTTACAAGGAGTATCAATGAAGATAGTGAAACGTCTTCTGAAGCAAGGCGAAAATAAGAATTCAATTTTCGAGAAGGCTTCAGCTGAAGGGCTAAATCCCAAAAAGGTTTCGAAATATCTATCAATGTACCCGGATGCCGAAGAGTCTGAGAACTACAACAGAGCCAATAACATCTTGATTGCTTTATATTCTGTTTTGGTTTTGCTAGGTGTTCTTGGGGCATCGCCATTTCTATCTGGGCTACCTGTAGGGGCAATGTTTGCAGTCTTGGCCTTTGCGCTATTGATACCTGGTGCAGTTATTTACTACATTTATAAAAAACAATCGATGGGGTATTTGGTACTTTGCTTTTTCCTTCTTAAGGGTATCCTTGATTCATTCAAAGAGTACGAAGCCGACCCTATGGCGGTTTGGGTGGGGGTAATCATCAATGCCTGTCTTATTGTCTATGTTGTAATTCTGAAAAATAAGCTCTTCCCTTATCAAAATTTCTTTAACACTAAGAAAGACGTTGAGGGTTTTTCTATCTTCACGAAAGATTTAATGAGTCAATCAAGTAGGACGCCGTAACCGATCCCCTGCCATGAGATGTTAGTTTTAAAAGGTATGTATGAGATTTTTGCTGATTGTTTGTCTGCTCCTTTGGATTATCCCATTGATGGGAAATAAATTATTGCCTAGCATTTTTTCTGTTTGGTATGTTCAGTGGCCGCCTTTTCTACTGCTCAGTATTTTAGTACCTTACGGTTTTGCCAAAAGTATCCAAGCCGCAATGATAAATAATATTCAGGATAAAGAATTTGGCAACTGCCTTTTATTCCTTTTCGTTTTTCTAGCTAACAATTTCCTTATGAAGGTTGGCTTCAATATGCTGCAATCTGTGCCCAAAATGTTAATTGCATCTACTCCCAGTATGCCAGAAAATATGTCACTGCAAGCAATAGAGAACAAGAGTTCAGATAACAGAAAGCTTATAGCTAGTGTTATGTATATCGAATTTGGTCAACCAATAATTTATAAAGATGAAACGAATAGTCTTGTCGTTTACGTTCCAACAGCGGAGGAAAAATTAAAATATCAGGATAAAGAAATTACCGCGTCAAAGGCAAATAATTTAATTGATCAAACTAGAAAGCAAACTCTTGAGACAATGTATTTGTATGTGTGGTCTGTATTGAGCTTCTTTGTCACATTTGCGGTAACTTTTTCTTCCGGACAAAGAAAAGCTGCAAAAGTTATAGCATCCAATTATTAAAATGTATGGCTCGCTAACAAGGCGCGACACTTTGCGGCCAGCGGGCGCAGCGACGCTCACCAAGGTTCGCGCGCGTGCGCTTATAGTTAGCCATTTACAGGAGTAGCTATGAGTACAGGTTTATTTATTCTTCTGATTTGCCTGAGTACTGGGGTAGTTTTTATTCTACTCGGCTTTCTTATTGGTTATAAAAACAAATCAGACCTCATCAATGGCGTAGATTTCAGTAAAATTGCTGATGTTGGTAAATTTTGCAGAACATTTGGCAATGGCCTTATTTTGTCAGGCGTGTTTGTTGCCTTGTCGGGCTGTCTGGTTTATTTCGCTGGTACAGGGCTAGTGTCGTTTTTAGTCTCATTTTTTATTTTTTCTTCATTGCCGTTAGTTTACTTTTTCTATGCAAAGCAAAAGTATGCCGTTGGCTAAGAGTAAGTTAAATGTGGCTGGCAAAGTACGGCACTTTGCGGTTTGTTGCCGCAGCGGCGGCCAAGGTTTGGGCATTTCGTAGCTTCTATGGAAGATTTGAAGCAAATATTAATCGGGTTGGAGCAGCGTCTTTTCCAGCCTGATGTTCGAAGTTCTTCAAGTGAACTCGCTCAGCTAATCTCTGATGATTTTATTGAGATTGGTGCTTCAGGTTTGCGATTTGGCAAGGCAAATGTGTTGGAGCGTTTACCAACGGAGATTGCACCTGAAATAACCGCAAGTAATTATGAATTACGAATGTTTAGCCTGGACTGTGCTCAGTTGTTATACAAAGCGAAGATGTTAAAAATTGATCATCCATCGCCAATTTATTCGCACAGGTGTTCAATCTGGCGTCGGAGTGCGGGCGGTCAGTGGCAAATGATTTACCATCAGGGGACAACATGTGCACCGTTTTAGTCTGCAGCCATAACCATCGTGTTAAACATCGCGGCTTACGTCCGCTGTACTTTAAACAAATGGCTCGCCTATTGTGCGGGCGTTAGCGGAGGACTCGTGAAATTATTTCTAATTTTGTCAGGCTTGTTAACTTTTCAGGTTTTTGGTGAAGCGCACGTAGATTTTGAAAGACTAATCAATGTGACTGACAAAGCAGAATTTTTGCAGTTTAAAGAAAATATTGAATGGATCAAAAAATCGCCAAAGGTAACAGCTATAGAAAAAGATGATCGCGATATATTTGGAAACGGTCGTTTAGTGACAGTTACGGGATATGATTGTGATCGTGATGGCAAAATAGATGAGCCACCCAAATGCGCGATTCTTTACAAAGAGCTAAAAAAGTATTTTGAAACGCACTGATGCTGAAATCATTTGATCGTTTGTAAACATCAGAAGGCAATTACGTCATTGTAAATATTGCTGTTGTTGCTTTTTAAATAGCAAGGTTGGCTTTAGTTTCTACACAGTTCGCAAATAAGCTGCGCAGCTCGCGGCCCGTGCGGCAAACCGCAGGCAGATTGCCAACTGTGCACACAACGTCAGGTGTAGATAAGGTCTGTCGTGAAAAACAAACATATTGCAATTTTTGTTGAATACTTAAGCTTACTTTCGGGCTTACTCAACAAGGTCGAGGAACATGTCGGCGGGGATGAACATATACTCCACGAAAGACTGAGTCCCGATATGTTCCCTTTATGTGTGCAAGTCGAGATTGTGGCCAGTTTTGCCTTAAGGTCCTGTTGTCCAATTGCGGGTGTAGACGTCAGTTCGTACTGCCGTGAGGTGAAGTCATTTATTAATTTAAGGGCTCAGCTTGAGGATACACTTCACTACCTGGCAAGTTTGGATGAAAGGCAGAGCAACCTCGAAGTAGTCATTGCAGATATGGCTGGCCCGGCGCCAATCTCAATGAAAGCAGAGGATTTTCTCATGCGTTTTGCGTATCCAAATTTCTATTTCCACGTGGGGATGGTGTATGCCATTGCCCGGTCTCGGGGCGTACCGCTGACAAAAGGCGACTTTGATGGGCTTCATCAGTATCCGCCGGGTTTTTCATTTGAGCGCAGTGGTACCTGATAAGTCGCCGACGCATCGCACATTTCGTACGTTGTTTATTTTGTGTTGCATTTGCGTGTTTTTTGTGTGCATAAAGTGTCAGGCAAAACCGCAATTTAAAAATTACCGCTTAGCTGAGCTTTATCAGTAAAACAGAGTCAACCCAATGACCAGACACGAAAAATTAAATTATGTTGAGTTCCCGGCTGCTGACCTGCAGTCCACAAAATCATTCTTTCAGAAGGCTTTTGGCTGGTCGTTTACCGACTACGGCCCTGAGTACACCGCATTTTCCGGGCAGGGCCTGGATGGTGGATTCTTCCAGGCCGATTTGAGCGCAATCACAGCCAATGGCTCGGCGTTATTGGTTTTTTATAGCGATAACCTCGAGAGCACACTTTTAAAAGTGACCGACGCCGGTGGCACAGTGATCAAACCGATATTCAGCTTCCCTAGAGGCCGTCGTTTTCATTTCACAGAGCCAAGTGGTAACGAGTTTGCAGTCTGGTCTGAAGCAGACGTATCACCATAAGCTCTACTTCTCACTGGGGTTGCCATTTAGCTTTATCGCTTGTGCTGTAATTACCACACTTAAAAATATATAAAATTCATAATCTTAGGGAAGGAAAATGCGAAAAATACTCCATGGATTCATCCTGCTGTTACTGTGCAGCCCTTGCTGTGGTTGGGCTGCTGCCGATCAAACGGAAGTGCGCGCAGTCAGCATAAAAAGCGCGGTACTGGCAGAGCAACGTGAACTGGTAGTGTATCTGCCTGCGGGTTATCAGCAGAGTAATGAGCGGTATCCGGTGTTCTACCTCACCGACGGCGACATTCAGGGCCCTCATACCGCCGGAACCATCGATTATTTAGCAAAATTTGAGCAGATGCCGCCGATGATTGTAGTCGGCATCGTGAACCGGCAACACCGCGAACGGGACCTGACGCTGACCCCTAAAGACCAGCAAAAGCCCAACCAGCCACAAAACGCTGACCAATTTTTAGCCTTTGTTGAAAACGAAGTGATCCCTTATGTGAAACAGAATTACCGGACGCTGGACTATCAGGTCCTGTCCGGAACCTCTCATGGCGGTCAGTTTGCCATCAATGCGCTGGTAAAGCGCCCAGGCTTGTTTAACGCGATTATCGCCATCAGCCCGTCGTTATATTGGGATAACAATCAGTTGCTTGGGTTAACTGAGCAGGCGCTGAAACAGCAGCGCCTGCAGGGGCGTCTATTTGTATCCATTGCCAATGAAGAACCGACGATGACAGCGCCGTATCAACAATTTGTCGATTTACTGGGCCGTTTTCCGTCCGACAATTTAGTCGTCGCGTCCCAGACTTTTAGCGATGAAACCCACAACACCACAGTGTTGCAAGGGCAATATGTCGCTTTAAAGCACGTCTTTGCCGGCTGGGCTATTCCAGAAGGGCAGCCGCAGACTTTGGCCGATTTGCAGGCAAAATTTGCCAGTCGCGCGAAACTGCTTAAAACAGACCTGATGATCCCGGAAGATAAAGCCAATGGGTACGGCCAGTGGCTGCAATACCTGAACCGCCCACAGGATGCGCTGGTTTTGCTGCAGTGGAACCGGACAAATTATCCGCAATCGTTCCATGCGCATACCGCGCTCATCAACGCTTATCTGCATTTTAAAATGGCCGCTGAGGCCAAAGCCGCACAAAAAGATGCGCTGCAATCACTCAAGGGGCTGAGTACCGACCAAAAAGCTCAGCTGGAAGCTTTGGTTATTTAGCATGTGTTTCAAGTATTCAATCGCGGGCAAATGCCAGTACACAGTAGTTGGGGCAAAGGATGCGCAACATGCTACTCGCCTTTATGGCGGTCGACAGGTATGAAAAACATGGAATTCAGATTTATATCAGCAGACGATGCAGCTTTTTTTGCTGATTTCTACCAAAGAAATGCAGAACACTTAGATAGGTGGGAACCTCTCAGAGACAACGGATTTCATTCAGCTGAAGCCTGGCTACGTCGACTACAAGCGTGTGCGATAGAGTTTGCCGAAGGTAAATCCGTGCATTTTGTTTGCTTTAACCCAATGGAGATGGACATTGTGGCGATATGCTCTCTGACAAATATTGTTAGAGGTCCTTTTATGGCTTGTAACATGGGATATGCCGTGTCGAAGAGGTATCAAGGGAAGGGGCTGATGAAAAAGTTATGTGACCATGTCATTGATTATGCTTTTTCAGAGCTGCAGCTAAACAGGATTATGGCGAATTATATGCCTTGCAATCAAAGGTCAGCGGCGCTGCTTCGGCGTTTGGGTTTTGTTGAGGAAGGGCTTGCCAGAAAATATTTAAAAATTAACGGAAGTTGGGAAGATCATGTGCTTACGTCGTTGGTGAATCCAAACTGCAGGTAATAAACAACAATACACCGCATCTGTGGCGAACAGATTGCGACAGGTCGCAAGAGTTTACGGCAGCCTGCCAAAATCTGAAGATTGTAGCGGTGGCTGGGCCGCACTTTGTGCTGCAAGCTGAACCCAAGGCTTGTGTTGAAGCTGTTCTGGCGGCGATTGGGCATTTAATAGGGCAAAGCAATGGGGTGGATTCAGCATCCCGGCATGAAGGGAATATATGAAACTACGTCTTGGATTGATTGTTGTCTTGTTGTCCTGCGTGTGTCAGGCAGAAGAAGTCGACTGCAATAATGCCTTCACTACATACGAGATGAATACTTGCGCGGCCAAAGAGGTTGAAGCGGCCAATATCCTTTTAGAACAATATCTTAAAAAGGCTAAAGAGAAATACGCAGATGACGCCGCAATTTTCAAATCAATAGAAAATGGGCAAGGGGCCTGGCTTGCCTATCGAACAACACACTGTGATTCAGTCCGTGAAGTCTGGTCCGGTGGCTCAATCCGGGGAGTGATGACCAGCGGCTGTAAATTGCAGTTAACCAAGGAAAGAACTCATACGATTTGGGCTGACTATCTCACTTATATGGATTCAACCCCGCCATTGTTACCTGAGCCAAAATAGCTACTTCACGTGGGGCGCGATTTTTAACACCAAATCATCACCTTTAACGTTGGAAATTTATGGCAGGATTGGTTTGTGGGATTGAAGATGTATTTGTCTGATGGATGGAAGGCAGAGTTTGTTCTGTACCAGCATAAAGGCCTTTAGTTTTTCCCGAATCACAACGGTCAGTTCGTTATAAGGAAATAAATATGCGTATTGTTTTAGCAAGTCTGGTATTCGTTTTGGCCGGTTGCAGTTCTACAACCCAGCTGTCTGGCAGTACCCCTGCGGTGCCCATGACCAACACCATGGACATAATCAAGAGCGCTGCTGAGTCGGCGCCTCAGGGAGTGCCGGGCGAATATCTGTTGACTATCCAGGCCACCGGCACAAAAGACGCGGTGGTGTATCTTAATACTGAACTTGATTACCGGGATCAGCGCAATGTGACAGTGGCGATATATCCAGCCGTGATTGCGCAAATGCAGGCGAAATACGGTGTTGGGCCTGAAGCGTTTTTTACCGGTAAAAAAATTATGGTCAAAGGCAGCGCGCAGCGGGTGCGGGTCGATTTTATCAGTGCAAACCGACGGCAGTCGGGCAAATACTATTATCAGACGCACATCCCGGTGTTAAACATCGCGCAAATCGAGATTGTGAATGATCAGGCCTGATGCCTTACCCGACAGGCGCTTTGACGCTGGCAAGGAGTTCGATTGATGCAAATCGCTATTGCCGAGACTGATCAGGATATTGCCGATTGTTACCCGGTGCTGTCGCAGCTGCGCCCGCAGCTGGCGCAGGAGCAGTTTGTGGCACAGGTCCGTGAGTTGATGCGTGAGCACGGCTACCGGCTGGTGTATTTAAAAGACCCGCAAATCAAATCCGTGATGGGGATCCGAACTGGCGCCTGGTTGCATCGTGGCAAGTATGTCGAAATCGAAGACTTAGTGACCTGCCAGGATCAACGTTCCCAAGGCTATGGCGTGCAAATGCTGAATTGGGCAAAAACGTACGCCAAAGCCAATGGTTGTAGTCAGGTTCGGTTGGTTTCTGGCGTCGCCAGGGAACGGGCACACCAGTTTTATCAGCAGCATGGCATGACATTCGAAGCAAAATATTTTTCCATTGATATTGAGTAAACCATGTTGGCATCAGCATGCTAGACAAGGTTATTTAGCATCAGGAAATATCAGTTTATCAGCAAGGAGATAGAGAATGACGGAAGCAACTTTTATCGCGCTGGGCGCTGCAGCTATGGGGCTTTTGGTGTTTGCCTTTGCTATTTTTGTCGCGGTCAATGCGAAAAAGCAGCAGGGCAATAAAAAGACGAAGTCAGACAAATCCAGCTGACGCACTGGTTAGGAACCATGAGCGACAGACGTTAGCAGACATTTTTTCCAAAACTTGCCGATTTATACAAAGCCGTTTCGACCAGAAGGAAGAACCTGAATGCAGGTCCGCTGATTTGCACTGATAAGCAACGGAGTGATAATGAAAATTTCAACAGCCCCTACTAAACGCACCTTTAGAACTGGTGTGGCAAAGCTTTGTCACACCAAAGGATATTGTGTGCTGGAACTTTGCCATCGACGAATGGTGTTGCCCGAAGGCTGAGCTGGAGCTGGTCGTGGGCGGAAGTTTTAACTACCGGATGGAAGCGAAAGATGGCTCTTTCGGTTTTGATTTTTCCGGTTCTTTTGTTGCTATCAAGCCTTATCAGACACTGAGTTACCAGCTGGGTGACGGCCGTCAGGTAGATATCGAATTCATCAACACGCCCGAAGGGGTCAAAGTCACAGAATCCTTTGATGCTGAAGATGAAAATTCCGCAGAAATGCAGCGACAGGGCTGGCTTGGCATTTTGCATAACTTCCGGCGTCATGTGGAGCGTCAGACCAGTTAATCAGGGCCCGCAAAATTCTTCAGAACCATGCGATGCAGGAAAGGTAGCCAGACCGGTCTGGCTACCTTTTCTTTTAGCGATGGCAGAAGGTGAAAGTATTCAGAATAGTCCCCAGTGGCATAAAAGGGTGCTGGTATTGCTGGCTGGTGGCGAAGCCACCACTGCCAAAGCTGTGATCCAGCAACACATCCGCGTCAGTGACTGCAACCCGATAACCTGCACCTGATGGCAGCAGCAATGTTGTCAGCCCCGTCTTGGTCAAATCGACCGGTACAGTCACGGTATAGTCGCTGCTGAAGATTGAACCGGCAGGCAGGGCATTGAGGGTAAAACGCAAGTTAAAACGCTCTGGTCCGCGATAAAATGCACAGCCTTGTATCGTCAGCATCTCCAGCGGCAACTCTGGCACCAGCCGTTGATTTCCCAGCATTAACTCGAAGTTATCTTTGGTTTGGACCGGGCTGGTGTATGTCAGCAGCGCAGACTTTTGCTGACGAACTTTGACTTCAACCGCCTCGCCGGACCGTTGCTGTATCACTTTGCTGAAGTAACCATTGCTGTCGGCTGTTGTTTGGCTGCCATTGATCAAAATAGTCACGTCATTTGCCAGTGGCTGATTGTCCGGATCTAACAACCGTCCTGACACTGTGCCGCTGATGGTCTGTGTTGGTTCAGTGATGCGGACTTTGCGCTCCGCTTTGCTGCTATTACCGGCATCATCGGTCAGGGTCAGTGTCAGCAGATAATCACCGGCAACGTCGGCGGTAAAATTCGGCGTGGCGCTGTCGGGTTGCAGCAACACGGCTTTACTGCCAGCCGGTTTTGTCATCAACCAGCTAAAACTGAGCCGGCCATTTTCCGGATCGCGACTTTGACTGGCGTCAAAACTGAACAACGCACCCGGAACTCCGGTTTGTTCAGCCGGGCCTGCCAGAATAATTTCCGGTGGCAGGTTATCCGTCACTTGCAGATCCCAGCGCGCGGCCTGAGTCCGCTGCTCACTGTCAGTTACCTGTAACTGCAGCTGATAGCGGCCGGTCGCAGTCGGACGCCAGTCTAACTGAGAGCCGGTACTGGCAGTCAGATTCACGCTGACCGGGCTGCGTAAAACCGACCACTGATAGCTGAGCGGCTGATTGACGGCGCTGGCCTGGCCCAACAAGGTCAGCGTCTGCTGAACCGCAGCTTGTTGAGGGCCTTTGATTAAAACTGTCGGCAGGCTTGCCACTTCAATCACCCGACGTACCTCTGTTTGTTGCCTGCCATTGCTGACCTGCAGCAGCACCAGATACTGACCTGTTACATCAGGGCGCAGGCTGGCTTTGCTACTGGAAGCATCCTGCAACTGAACCTGACTGGCCTTAGGTTTGGCCAGTAACTGCCAGCGATACTGCAGCGGCAGTTGCAACGGGTCAACACTGTCAGCAGCGTCCAGTACGATCGTCTGTGCAATACCGGCCTGCTCTGGTGCACTAAGCCGCACGACCGGCGGTAAATCACTGCTGCGGACTGTGATACTTTGTTGCTGACGGCTCTGTTGGCCGGCGGCGTCAGTGAGTACCAGACTCAACTGATAATCACCGGCCGTTTTGGCGCTAAACCGGGCTATGGGCTGATCCGTTTCGCTCAGCTGATGCTGGCTGCCGGCCGGGCTTTGGCTAATTTGCCACTGGTATTTCAGACCTGCTGAGTCGTCCTGACTGCCGCTGGCCGATAATTGCAGCGCAAAATCAGGCGCAATAGTGCTAACCAGCGTTTTGATTTCGGCCTGCGGTGGCAAGTCTGTGGTGGCGAGACTGGCAGTGATGTTCACACTTTGGCGCGCCTGCAGACCTGCCGTATTGGTCACCGTCAGTTCGGCCTGATACTGGCCGGCCACGTCTGGTGAGAACCATGGCCTGATCTCATTGGCATGCTGCAGAATAGCCTGGCTGGCGGCCGGCTTTTTCACCAGGTGCCATTGCAGAGTAGTGAGTTCGCCCTGTTCCGCGCTGGATTGTTCTGCGGATAGTTGCACCAGCTGCATGACTTTCACCCGAAGGTCTGGCCCCGCCACTGCAACCGGTGGCTTTTGCACCGGCGGTACAGCTTTTAATTCAAAGCTGGTTGTGGCTTTGTCACTTTGGACTTTGCCATCATGCACCTGCAGCGATAGCGTGTAGTTGCCGGCATCCTGCAGGCTGAATTCAACTTTTTGTGCGGTTGCGTTATTCAGGGCAATGTTCTGTTGCTGGCTGTTGGTTAATTGCCAGCTGTAGGTCAAAGCGTCGTTATCTGCATCTGTGCTGGTTGAACCATCGAACTTCAATATCTGGCCATTATTATAAGGCGGGCTGGCCTCTGCTTTGATCTTCGCTTGCGGCGCCCGGTTGGTCACGACTTTGTCGGGCTGCGGGGTTGAGGGGGATTTGCCGCCGCTACCGCCGCCGCAGCCACTGAGCAACGCCAGTGTCAGGAAGGTAAGTGTACAATTTCTCATAACTTTCTCCATCAGTTGTAAAGCTCCTTGGTGGGAGTTTTTCCCAGGATAGGAATATGACGGAGATTGCTATTTATGATCAATAGTTAATTAATAGTTATTTAAAAATTAATTTAAAGAATTGGGTTTTGACTGATGCTTTTGGCTGTTATCTGCTGGTAAGTACGAACAAACGCGCTGTGTTGCCGGAGGCGTAGCCCCCGGCAGTGGCATTTAGCCCTTCAGCACCTGCGACAGCGCCTGGTAGCCCTGGCGGATGGTGGTGATGCGGTTGGCAGAATTGTCGTGTTCGACAAATTGATGACGAATACCGGCTTGGTCGGCTTTGGCGAAAATCGCTTTAAAATCAATAGTACCTGTGCCCACATCGACCATAGCGCCGTCTTTGGCCATGTCTTTGACGTGCACCAGCGGGAACCGGCCCGGATTGGCGGCAAAGAGTTTTAACGGGTCGACACCGGCTTTAACGGACCAGAATAAATCCAGCTCCATTTTGACTAAATCTTTATCAGTCTCACTCAGCAGCACATCATAAGGCACACCACCTTTGACCGGTGTCAGCTCAAAATCATGGTTGTGATAGGCCAGCTGCAGGCCGGCGTCTTTAATCGGTTTGGCAAAACCGTTCAGCTCCGCTGCCAGCTTTTTGTAGCTGTCGACTGAATCGCCACGCTGTTCTTCAGACAACCAGGGCAGCACAATGTAGTGATGGCCGATGACTTTGGCATCTGCGATCACTTGTGGCAGCGCGCTTCTGAGCACTTCGAGCGGCACATGTACTGACGGTGCAGCAAGGCCGTTGGCATCAAGCAGTTTGCGGATATCTTTGGCACTGTGGCCAAAATAACCGGCGAATTCGACGTCGCCATAACCCACACCTGCGACCAGCTTCAGCGTGTCAGCGACACTTTTCTCCATCATATCGCGCAGGGTATACAGCTGCAGACCGGCTTTTTTTGAGTTGCCTGAGTCAGCAGCCAGCGCCTGAAGCGGGTTGCCGAGCAGGGCAACAGCGGCGAGGCCGGCACTGCTTTGCTGCAGGAATTGGCGGCGGCCCGGCGAGGGCAGTTTTTCGGTCGTGAACATGATGAAGCTCCCTGTTTTGGTTCAAATATCGGTTTGGCTAGCTTTTATCGGGCTGGTCTTTTTGCTGCAGATCGGGCTGTTGTTGATGTGCCCCCGGCGCAGGCCCGGTACTGGCGCGGATCACCAGGTCAAACGGTAAAATCACTTTCGGCGCTTTGCTGAGTTTGCCTTCCAGCACGTCAATCAGCAGGCGCACCGCTGTGCGGCCAAACTCTTCGGCCGGCTGAGCAATAGTGGTCAGTGGCGGATCGGCAAAAGCGGCAAAAGAAATATCGTCAAAGCCAGCGACGGAAATATCCGCCGGTACGCGCAGGCCTTGTTGCTTAATGCGTTGGATAGCGCCAATCGCCATTTCGTCGTTTTCACAGAAAATCGCGGTTGGCGGATTGGGCAGCGCCAGTAAATCGGCGGCGGCGTCAAAGCCGGATTGCAGTGAGAAGTTACCGGGTGACAGTAACTCAGCAGCAAAAGGCACACCGGCGGCTTCCAGTGCGTCGCGATAACCGGCAACGCGGTCGCGTGTCAGCGGGCTTCTGGCCGGGCCTTTAATCATCGCGATGCGGCGATGGCCAAGCGCTAACAGATGTTCGGTCATGGCGCAGGCGGCGGCGCGGTTATCCAACACCACTGTTGGGCAAGGCGCTTTGTCCAGTACTTCACAGGCATTGACCATTGGCAGCAGCGCGGGCGCTTCGTCACCGGCGTCGGGCTGTTGCAGCGCATCAAACGGATTGTGGGCACGCAGCTGAATGAGGCCATCGGCTTGCGAGGTTTGCACCATGCGGGCATAGGCCGCTTCCATCTCATCATCGCCAAGTGTATTGCCAAGCAGCAACGCATATTGGTTGTCGTGTGCGGCTTCCTGCATGCCACTGATGACGCGGGCGAAGAACACGTTGGCGACGGTCGGCACCAACACCACTAAATTATGCGTTTTACCGGAGCGAAAACGCACTGCCATTAAATTGGGTTTATAACCGGCCGCTTTGACCGCGGCCAGCACTTTATTGCGGGTTTTCAGCGACACCAAATCGGGTTGCTGCAAAGTCCGGGACACTGTTGCCACGGACACTTCGGCCAGGCGGGCCACTTCACGGATATTGGACATAAGCGTTCTTTTTGTTGGATCCAAACCGGCATTCTACTCAGTTGCAGGCCTTAGAATGCAATAGCTTTTAATGTAACCGGTATCATTTATAAGTGATATTCTTGGTGCTGTGAAGAGGGAGTGTGGTTTTTATCAGCAATAAATTAGTGCAAATGCTCGTTTCTGGTGCGGTGCTTAATTTGGTTTTGCGCAAAAATGACGCAAATATTTTGCATTTGAGCGGATTTTAGGTTGACGTCATAAAATGTAATCCGTTACATTTTTTGTAGATAGCCTGCCGGGCCTGTTCCTAAAACCTCTGGAACGCCAACCCGCTGTGCTGATTTCAGTTTGCAGAGGATCCAGGATAACCCAATGACCCAATCAATCCGCCCGCGTTCGAAGAAAATTCGTTTAGGCATGTTAGGTGGCGGCGAAGGCGCTTTTATCGGCGCTGTGCATCGCCACGCTGCAGCATTAGATGGTCAGACTGAGCTGGTGTGCGGTGCTTTCAGCCGGGACTCTGGCAACAATCAACGCACTGGTGAGAGCCTTGATCTGGCGCCAGAGCGGGTTTACGCCAGCTGGCAACAGATGTTAGCGGCAGAAGCGGCATTGCCGGAACATGAGCGCATGCAGCTGTTGGTGATAGTCACACCGAATCAGCTACATGTGCCAGTCAGCCGTGCCGCCATTGCAGCAGGCTTTCATGTGTTTTGTGAAAAGCCGGCGGGTGTTAGCTTAGCGGAAACGCAGTTGCTGGCCGCAGAACTGGCGCAAAGTGACCGCTTGTATGGGCTGGCGCATACGTACCTGGGCTACCCGATGGTGTGGCAGGCCAAACAGCTGGTGGCCGACGGCGTGCTCGGCACTTTGCGCAAAATTTATGTCGAATATCCACAGGGCTGGCTGACCGACAATTTAGAAGCCAGCGCACAGAAACAAGCAAGCTGGCGCACAGATCCGGCGCAGGCCGGTAACAGTGGTTGTATGGCCGACATCGGCACTCATGCTTTTGGCCTCGCCGAATTTATCAGTGGCCAGCGCATTAACCAGCTTTGTGCCGAACTCACCAGCCATGTGCCGGGGCGGCGGCTCGATGATGACGGTGCGGCGCTGTTTAAAACCAACGGTGGTGCCAGCGGGGTGCTCATTGCCAGTCAAATCTGTGCCGGTGAAGAAAATGCGCTGAAAATTCGGCTGTATGGCGACAAAGGCGGGCTGGAATGGCAGCAGATGGAGCCAAACAGCATCATAGTGCGGCCACACGGCGCACCGTTTTATGTACTGCGTGCCGGGGCCGGTCAGGCCGGTTTGGGTGCTGAAGCACTGAAGCGTTGCCGGTTGCCGGCAGGGCACCCGGAAGGGTATTTAGAAGCGATGGCCAATCTGTACCGTGATTTTGCCAATGCTATTCGCGCCGGCCAATGTGGAACTCCAAGCGGTGTGCCAGGCATTAGTGCCGGCTTACGCGGCATGGCGTTTATTGACACGGTCAGCACTGTGAGCAATGAAAAATGGCAGGCCGTGCCGGACGTGGGCTAGCAGATACGCGGGTTAAGCGGTGCATTTGACGAATTTTGGTTTGAAGGACACACAATGAACAGTATTCAAGGCCCGGCGATTTTCCTGGCGCAGTTTATGGGCGACAGCGCGCCATTTAACAATCTCATCACGATGGCGAAATGGGCGGCGGATTTAGGCTACAAAGGCATTCAGGTGCCGACTAACGATCCGGCGTTGTTTGATTTAGAAAAAGCGGCAAACAGCCAGGCTTACTGCGATGAGATCAAAGCGCAATGCGCGGCTGTGGGCATTAGCATCACTGAGCTCTCGACTCATTTGCAAGGCCAGTTGGTGGCGGTACATCCGGCCTATGATGAGCTGTTTGATAACTTTGCGCCGGCGCATTTACGCGGCAAGCCAAAAGCACGCACTGAATGGGCCATTGCGCAGCTCAAACTCGCGGCCAAAGCCAGTCAGAATTTAGGTTTGAAGGCGCACGCGACCTTCTCCGGCGCCTTGTTGTGGCATTTGGTGTATCCGTGGCCACAGCGCCCGGCCGGTTTGGTCGAGCAAGGCTTTGCCGAGTTAGCCGCCCGTTGGTTGCCGATTTTGGACGCCTTTGATGCGGCCGGTGTGGATGTCTGTTATGAAATCCACCCCGGTGAAGATTTACACGACGGCGCCAGTTTTGAGCGTTTTTTAAAGGCCACTAATTTCCATCCACGCGCCAATATCCTGTTTGATCCCAGTCATTTTGTGCTGCAGCAGCTCGATTATCTGGCCTTTATCGACCGATACCATGACCGCATCAAAATGTTCCATGTTAAAGACGCCGAGTTTCGGCCAGACGGTCGCGCCGGGGTCTACGGTGGTTATCAGGACTGGGTCGACAGACCGGGCCGGTTTCGTTCATTAGGCGACGGCCAGGTCGATTTTAAGAGCATTTTCAGCAAGTTAACTCAGTACGGTTATCGCGGTTGGGCAGTGCTGGAATGGGAATGTTGCTTAAAAGATTCAGCACAGGGCGCCAAAGAGGGCGCACCATTTATCGCCGCGCACCTGATTGAACGCGCCGGCCGCGCTTTTGACGATTTTGCCGGTGGCAGCTCGGATGCAGCCCGCAACAGACGGATTTTGGGCCTCGAATAGCGGTTTGTTATCGAGAGCCAATACGAAACACAACAAGTAGAACAAAGAACACAACAACAAAAAATCACGGGGATGACGATGAGTACAATAAAAATACGCCTCAGTACGATGATGTTTCTGCAGTTTTTTATCTGGGGGGGCTGGTTTGTCACCCTGGGTACTTTTTTAAGCCAAAACCTTGGTGCTGACGGTCCGCAAACCGGCATGGCGTTCTCGACCCAAAGCTGGGGCGCCATTATCGCACCGTTTTTTATTGGTCTTATCGCCGACCGGTTTTTTAACGCAGAGCGCATTTTGGCGGTGCTGCATCTGATTGGTGCGGTACTGATGTATCTGATGGCGCAGGCGACTGATTTCGCTGCGTTTTATCCGTTAGTGCTCGGCTACATGCTGGCTTATATGCCGACGCTGGCGCTGGTGAACTCAGTGTCATTTGGTCAGATGCAACAGCCGGAGCGTGAGTTTGGTCAAATCCGCGTCTGGGGCACCATCGGCTGGATAGCGGCGGGCCTTGTGATCAGCTACCTGTTCGGCTGGGATGCGGCCGATGCGATTGCGGCCGGTGCGCTGCAAAACACTTTCCTGATGTGTGCGGTGGCGTCTCTGGCGCTTGGTCTGTACAGCTTTACTTTACCAGCCACACCGCCGGCGGCGCGCGGCAGTCAGGTCAAGATTGGTGAATTACTGGGGCTGGACGCGCTGAAACTATTAAAAGACCGCAACTTTGCGCTGTTTTTTGTCTCGTCGATTTTGATTTGTATTCCGCTGGCGTTTTATTACCAGAATGCCAACCCGTTCCTGACCGCGGTCGGCGTTGAAAATGCCACCGGCAAAATGACGCTGGGCCAGGTATCAGAAGTCGCGTTTATGCTGGCGCTGCCGCTGTTTTTAAACCGCTTTGGCATTCGCTGGACTTTGATTTTAGGCATGGCGGCCTGGGTGCTGCGTTATGTGCTGTTTGCTTATGGCGACGCGGGTAGTGGTGTGGCTTTATTGCTGGTTGGTATTGCGCTGCACGGTATTTGTTATGACTTCTTTTTTGTCTCGGGCCAGATTTATACCAACAGTAAAGCCGGTGCGGCTTATAAAAGCGCGGCGCAGGGCCTTATCACACTCGCCACTTACGGCGTCGGCATGCTGATTGGCTTTAGCGTGGCGGGGCAGGTGACTCAGGCGTACACCTCGGCGGCGGGCGCGGACTGGACCCAGATCTGGTTATTCCCGGCTGGTTTTGCCGCAGTGGTGCTGGTGCTGTTTGCACTGATTTTCAAAAACGAGACATTAGCAGCAGCTCAGGATGGCCGTCATGACTAAACAGCCGCAATCTACTGACGTTGCGTCTACTGGCACATCCCGCCGCAATATGCTGAAGCAACTGGCGGCCGGCAGTGTGGCGCTTGGCGTCGCCGGGCCGTCGATTTTGCTCAGCGGTTGTGCAGCAACGGCAGCGCAATCCAATCAGGCAGCGGCCAGCGCAGGTGATGCAAATGGCACAGATGACGAGACGCCGCCACTCAAAGGCCGGGTGCGACATTCAGTCGCCAGCTGGACTTATAGCCATCTGTCGATTGAGGAGCTGTGCCAGCTGGTCAAATCCTTAGGTTTCAGTGCCATCGATTTAGTCGGCCCCAAAGACTGGCCGACGTTAAAGAAATACGGCATCGACTGCTCGATGTGTAATGGCGCTGAAATTAACCTGGTCGACGGCTGGTGTAACCCAGCATTTCACGCCGAACTGATTAAACGCTATCGGGCCCATATCGATTTAGTTGCTGACGCCGGTTACACCAACCTGATTTGTTTTTCCGGCAATGCCCGTGGCATGGACCGCGAAACTGCACTCAATCATGCCGTGATTGGCTTGTCGCAGATTTTGCCGCAGGCGGAAAAGCGTGGGGTGGTGCTGCAGATGGAGCTGTTTAACAGCAAAGTCGACCATCCGGATTATCTGGCTGATAACTCGCGCTTTGGGATCGAGCTTTGTAAGCGACTGAAATCAAATAACTTTAAGCTGCTGTATGACATCTACCATATGCAAATTATGGAAGGTGACATTATCCGCAGTATTCAGGACAACCATCAGTATTTTGGCCATTACCACACCGCCGGGGTGCCGGGGCGCCATGAAATTGATGACACGCAGGAGCTGTATTACCCGGCGATCGCCAAAGCGATAGTCGCAACAGGGTTTAAGGGGTATCTGGCACAGGAATTTATTCCGACGCCGGCGACGCCACAAGGCAAGGTGCAGTCGCTGGCGGATGCTGTCCGCATTTGTGACGTTTAACCAAATACAGCTTTAACAACCGACCCGAGGCGCCGGCAGAGCGCTCACACAACAGATCACAGGTAAAACAGATGACAACTGCGCAAAATCATTACGACGCTATCGTCGTCGGCTCCGGCATCAGCGGTGGCTGGGCGGCGAAAGAGCTGACCGAAAAAGGCTTAAAAGTGTTGCTGCTCGAACGCGGCCGCAACATCGAACATATCAAAGACTACACCAACGCGATGAAAGAGGCGTGGGACTACCCACACCGCGATCGGCCGACCGAACAGATGAAACAAGATTACCCTGTTCTTAAACGTGACTATCCGCTCAATGAAAGTACTTTCGGCATGTGGGCCAACGAAAAAGACTCGCCTTACACTGAGAAAAAACGCTTTGACTGGTATCGCGGTTATCACATGGGCGGCCGCTCTTTATTGTGGGGCCGGCAAAGTTATCGCTTCAACGAGCGCGATTTTACCGCCAACCTGGAAGAGGGCGTGGCAGTGGACTGGCCAATCCGTTATGCCGATTTGGCGCCCTGGTACGATTATGTAGAGCGTTTTGCCGGTATTTCCGGTAATCGCGACGGCTTGGATGTGTTACCGGACGGCCAGTATCTGCCGGCTTTTGAGCTGAACATCGTCGAAAAAGATGTGGCGGCGCGCATCAAAAAAGCCTTTGGTGGCAGCCGTCAGCTGATTTGTGGTCGCACGGCAAACATCACCCAGCCAAAACCTGAACAAAACCGCGTCAACTGCCAATACCGCGCGAAATGCTGGTTGGGTTGTCCGTTTGGCGCTTATTTCAGTACTCAGTCCTCAACGTTGCCGGTCGCGATGAAAACCGGCAATTTGACCGTGCGGCCATTCTCGATTGTGACTCAGGTGCTGTACGACAAAGACAAAAAACGCGCCCGTGGCGTCGAAGTTTTGGATAGTGAAACTAATCAAACCGTTGAATTTACCAGCAAAATCATTTTCTTAAACGCGTCGGCTTTTAACTCCACCTGGATTTTGATGAATTCAGCGACAGACGTCTGGGAAGGTGGTTTAGGTTCAAGCAGTAATGCGCTTGGCCGCAACGTCATGGACCACCACTTAGGCGTTGGTGCTTACGGTGAAGTCGAAGGTTACCTCGACAAATACCATTTTGGCCGCCGGCCGACTGGTTTTTACGTGCCACGGTTTCGCAACTGGGGCGGTGATAAACGCGATTATTTACGGGGTTTTGGTTATCAGGGCTCGGCTAGCCGCGAGAACTGGCGACGTGATGTGGCGGAGCTGGCAATTGGCGCCGACTTAAAAGCGGCGTTGACCGAACCCGGCCACTGGACCATTGGCATGGGCGGTTTTGGTGAAATGCTGCCACACCATGACAACCGGATTTTCCTCGACCCGAAAGTCAAAGACAAATGGGGTCTGCCGGTGCTGGCGATGGACGTGGAAATGAAAGCCAACGAACTGCGCATGCGTAAAGACATGATGCAGGATGCGGTGGAGTTCTTTGAAGCCGCCGGCGTGAAAAACGTACATGGTTATAACGGCGATTACGCGCCGGGCATGGGTATTCACGAAATGGGCACGGCACGGATGGGGCGCGACCCGAAAACGTCTGTGCTGAACGCCAATAATCAGGTGTGGGACGCCCCTAACGTGTTTGTCACCGATGGTGCTTGTATGACATCGGCGTCGTGCGTCAACCCGTCGCTGACTTATATGGCGTTGACTGCGCGTGCGGCTAACTTTGCCGTCGAAGCACTGAAAAAAGGGGAACTCTGAGATGGAAAGACGTGACCTGTTAAAAATGATCGCCGCCGCCACCGGCCTGGCTTTTGTCGGTGGTGAGGCCTGGGCTGCAGGCGTCAAAACCACATCGGCCAGCAAAGCTTTATTTGGTGCTGGCGACATTATGCTGCTGGATGAAATTGCCGAAACCATTTTGCCGCGCACAGAGACGCCGGGCGCAAAAGACGCGGCCTGCGGCGCGCAGATGGCCGTGATGGTGCAGGATTGTTATGACGCCAAACAACAAGCGCTGTTTGTTGCCGGGCTTGCTGCGCTGCAGGCAAGCTGCAAACAACAATATCAGCGGGATTTTTTGCAGCTGACCGCTGCCGAGCGCACAGCTTTACTGACGCAGCTCGACAAAGACGCCAGTGCCCGCAATGCGGCAATTGCCAGCAATGACAGCACCAACGTGTCAAACCGCAAAGGTGATGCCAGCATCGAACCGCACTATTTTACCTTGCTGAAACAGCTGAGTATTTTTGTGTTTTTCACCTCCAAAGTGGGTGCTACTGAAGTGCTGCGCTATGTCGCAGTACCGGGCCGTTACGACGGCGCGATGCCATATAAAAAAGGCGATAAAGCCTGGGCGACCTAATGGCCGGCCTTGGTTTTTATAGCCTGGGTTTTATAGCAACAGAAGGCGCTGTTTTTAGCAGCGCACCGAATCACTTTGTGAGAGTTTTTTATGCAGCAATTATCGGTTTTATTCAGCGCCGCGCTGGTGTTCAGCGTTGTGGCGCCAGCCTCTCAGGCAGCGAGCGGCAATTTCCCAACAGCGGCGGAACTGGCCAAAATGACCGACGCCGAGCGCCACGCCCAGGCCGCCCGCACTGAAGTCTGGACGCCAGTGCCGGCAGTTGTCAGCTTTGACCAACAGAACGTGCCTTCGGATGCTATCGCTTTGCTTGGCAGAGATTTGTCGGCCTGGCGTTCGGTGAAAGATGGCGGCGCGGCGAAGTGGCAACTGAAAGACGGCGTGATGACGGTCAAGCCTGGCAGTGGTGATATCCAAACTGTGGAGAACTTCTGTGATATCCAGCTGCATCTGGAATGGCAGTCGCCACCGGCAGATCCGGCGAAAACCGGTCAGATGCGCAACAACAGCGGGATCTTTTTCCAGGACAAGTATGAAGTACAAATCCTGGATTCATATCAAAACCCGACTTACCCGAATGGTCAGGCTGGCGCCGTCTACAAACAAACCATCCCGCTGGTAAACGCGACCAAACCAACCGGACAATGGCAGGTGTATGACATCATCTACAAAGCGCCGCGCTTTGACGGTGATAAACGCCTGAGCCCTGGATATGTCACAGTGCTGCACAACGGCGTGTTGCTGCAAAACCATACGGAAATTTTGGGGACGACCGAATGGATTGGTCCGCCGCAGCAACAGCCACATGGCTGTGCGCCACTGAAACTGCAAGACCATGGCGACAAGGTCAGCTTTCGCAATATCTGGGTACGTAAGTTGTAATCATACAGAGCGGGGGGCTATGTAGCCCCCTGACGTCGAAGTGCTGAGTCTGGCGCTGAGCGTCATGGCTCATCCTGTAACGCAATTCTGCCGGTGTTGCTGATAAACCGGTTTGAGTAAATTCAACGTGCTTTTGTCCGCCGTTTTACAGACAAATTGTTATCACTGACCTTAAAGCGTTGGATCATTTGCATCAGGGTGTCGCCGAGTTTTTTCACATCCTGGCCAACACTAAACGCCAGTTCGCTGCATTGACTGGAATCTGCAAAACTCTGTTCCATTTGTTCATAGCAAAATGTGACCTGAGTAAAGTTGTCCTGTTGCGAATGAATAGCCCCGGCAATACTGTCGACTTTCGCATTGATATGCGCCATGGCGCGGGTGACGGCGTTTAATTGCTCAATGGCTGCGTCAATATGCTGGTTGGACAGATCTGCATTTTGTTTGCCTTGTTCCATCAGTTGCACCACAGCCAGAGTACCGCTTTGGATCGCCTGGACCATGCCCGTTACCACTTCGGTTGATTGGTGGGTTTTCGCCGCCAGTGAGCGGACTTCGTCAGCCACAACGGCAAAACCGCGGCCAGCCTCACCAGCGCGGGCGGCTTCAATGGAGGCGTTCAGCGCCAGCAGATTAGTCTGTGCAGCGATATTTTTGATCACATCTACAACAGTCACAATACGGTCGGTGTCACCTTTGAGTCTTTCTATTGCCTCGACTGAATAGTCGATGAGTTGCAGCAGTTCGGCAGTAGAAGTGGCTACTTCGCTGACGCGTTGCTGACTGACCGCAACCACTGCATTACCGTCACCGGCGGCTTCCCGGATCGCTTGCAGTTCAGTATCCACTTGTTGTGTGGCAGCATGCGTGTCCTGCAACCGCAGGTTTACTGCGTCGGCCTGACGGCGTTGTTCTGAGGTGGCTGATGCGAGCTGGCTGTTGACCTGATTCAGGTCCTCAGAAATCGGCACTAACCGTACCACAGACTTCAGAACACCAGAAAAGGTGCCGTCAATATGGCTGATAAAGGCATTCATCCCGGCAGATAGCTGAGCGAGCTCGTCGTGCCCCCGCACATCCAGGCGCTGGGTTAAATCGCCTTCGCCCTGCGCGATGTCATTGACAGTATTGAGCATTGACAGAACAGGCTTCAACAGAATGCGGGCGAACAGCCAACCGAGTAAAGCGCCGGCGAAAAGTGCGCCGATGCAGGCCAGCACGGCATTATGCAGAATGCTTTGTTTGAGTGCCTGAACGGGCAACAGCGCTTCCTCTGCACTCATTTCAGAAATGATCACCCATTGCAGTCCATTTATTTGCAGCGGTTTATAAGCAGCAAAGACGGCACTGCCATCTGTTTTGCTAAAAAGCCCGACACCGGATTGGCCGGTGAAGGCTAGTTCGACCGACTTGCTGCGTTGTGGCAGCAAGCCTATCGTGGTGTTTTTCAGCGTGATTGCGTCAGCTGCGGATTGACTCAGGCCTGCGGCCAGCTGTTGGCTGATAAAAGCGTCTTTGCTCGTCAGCAAACCGCGTGCATCGCTGCGCATAACTAAATCAGCACCGACCAGATAAGTTTCTCCGGTAGCGCCAAAACCAGTCTCTGCCCAGGCTTTGTTGTGCGTCATCACATTATTTAAGCGATCGACCGGCAGTTGAAAAATCAGGATGCCGCTGAGCTGTTCATTGACAAAAACCGGCGTGGCAATAAAAGCCGCCGGTGCGTCGTAAGAGGGCAGGTAAGGCGCAAAATCAGTAATGTAAGTCTCACCAGGCGCTTTGGCATTCACGGCCGCCCGGTAGGCCTGACCCAGTCCGGTATCTTTGTACGGGCCGTTGTTGAGGTTGGTGGCAAAATCGAGTTCTTTGAAAACCGTATACACCACGTTGCCGCTCTTGGCATCGACCAGAAAAATGTCGTAATAACCGAACTTTTGCTGATAAGCATGTAAAGCCGGATGAAATTTGCGGTGCGCTATACCATAGGCATTGTCTTCTTTACTATCGATGAGCTGATCTTTATTGCCAAGTGGCGCGGGGTTTGCTGCGATAAACCGGTATTGCAGCGGGACACTGAGTGTTGCTGTACTTTGCAGCAAAGCATCAGGTGCAGCGCTTTTGCCGCCGTTCAATTCCGCGTACCGGCGATCAAATTGTTGCTGATAATACTGCTGCACTGCTTTGGTGCGCGTTGCCTGTTCGCTGGCTGGAACTGCGGCCGGGTAGGCGTTAAATGCGCTGTTAAAAGAGGTCAAGGCTTCCTGTACCATTAAGTCGCCGGCAAAGGTTACGACCTGATCCTCAATGGTTGCCAGATAGTCCTCGACATGAAGGGCGGTAGAGTCTCTGGTGGCGGTCAGTTTTTGTTCTGCAGCCTGCTGTAAGGCGGCTGCGCCCTGATTCACGGCTTTGATGCTGAGTAAAATGCTGAGCAGCAGAGCCGGGACAAAAGCCAGCAAGGTGCCAGCAGTAATCATTTTGGTGTGTAGGGAAATCTTCATCAACAGGTCCAGTCTTGTGCTTGTTTTCATTCGCCCGGCTGTGCGGGTGTTTTATCTGTGCAAGCCAACAGAGCAATGGATATGCCACGGCGGCATGACTTCAGACCAAGGTCGTAGTCTGTTTGGGCAGGTTGCGATTAGATGCTGGAAACGACCGACCAGTGGCGGTTAGAAGATTAAAAACGGCGCTCAACACTGGCAGCAAACCGCCTGGGAACTCTGATATTAAAAGGATGGTTGCTCTGGAAGATTTTCGTCAGGACTGAAGCGCACCAGTATGGTGCGACATACAAAAATGGCCTGTTGTTAAAACCACTCAGGTGTTAAGAACGGGATCAACGCCAAAATCAGCGCCTGTTGATACACACTGCTGCGGCTCAGTTTATGTTGAGTCAGCAAGCCAATAGCACCGCCGGCTTGTTTGATATTTTGTGTGCCAAATAAATCGTCCATCACATCGCCAAGCTCCTCGCCCTGCGCTAAACGCTGCACAGCTACTGGTGGGAGCTGCAAAGATGCGGAGCGGGCGCGGCCTTCACGTTTGCCATCGCTGATGCGGATCCAGGCGAATGTCATGCCTTCGTCTAACCCGGCTTCTATCGCGACATAAAAATCGGCTTGTTGTTGCAGTTGTAAATTGTGCAGGCGGTTGTCGGCGCCGAGTAAAGTTTCCGCTGAGCTCATCGGCTGTGCTGCCACGCCGGATTCTGTTTTAAAGCCAACCACCTCACTGCTTCTGTCCGGAAAAGCGATAGTGAAAGCGTCGCGCACTGCATTGATTTTAGCGGGATTGGTGGAGGCGACAGCGATTTGCCAGGACATTGGGGACTTCCTTCTGAACGAAAAATGCCGAGTATACCGACTGGGCGGCTGACTTGCATTTAGCCTGCATTGAATGGTCGGATTTCAGTTTTGAGTTACTTTGTGTTTACATTAATTTTACCCTGATTCATCCACATGCCGGAGCCCTCTGATGGAAACCCAATATCCGCTGACTGATTTTATTGTATATAACGCTGAAGAGCTGCAACGCCGTGCCGGTGCGCATCTGGAGTTGATGCAGCGTCGCCATACTATCCGTAGTTTTTCTGACAAACCGGTGCCGCGTCAGGTCATCGAAAAGTTAATTCAAATCGCAGCCAGTGCGCCAAGCGGCGCCAATCACCAGCCCTGGCATTTTGTCGCCATCAGTGACCCTGCGGTAAAAAAACAAATCCGTCAGGAGGCCGAACTGCAGGAAGCAGGTTTTTACAGTGGCCGGGCCGGCGAAGAATGGCTGAACGCGTTAAAACCATTAGGGACTGACGCACATAAACCGTACCTCGAAACTGCGCCCTGGCTTATTGTGATTTTTTCGCAAAAACGCGGCGGCATCGACAACAATGACAGCGATACCAATTACTATGTGCATGAATCTGTGGGGATTGCGACCGGATTTTTGATTCAGGCGGCGCATGAGGTCGGGCTGGTGTCGCTGACGCATACGCCCAAGCCTATGAGTTTCTTAAGTAAAATTTGTGACCGTGATAACGACAATGACCGGCCTTATATGTTACTGGTATTGGGTTACCCGGCCGATGACGCGACAGTGCCAGCGCATGCGCTGAAGAAAAAACCATTTGCGCATATTTGTACTGTGCTGGAGTAACAGAACCCGCAGCAGCCCATGACGGTATAGGAGCAAAGGATGTACAACAACAGGCCCGACAAACTGGACCCATTATTGTGGTCATTGTTGCGACTAACTCTGGCCGGCTTATTGGCTGCACATGGCTGGGCCCGGTTGTTGGGGGGCGGTGTGGTGCCTTTTGGCGAATGGTTACAGACGCAGGGCCTGCCAGCCGGATTTTATCTTGCTGCCGCTGTCACCGGTTTTGAAATCATGGCCACTGTGCTTTACGCCGCCGGCAAGTGGGTCTGGCCTTTGTCGCTGGGCTTTATCGGCATTTATACGACGGGATTGCTGTTGGTTCATGCGCCTTATGGCTGGTTCGTTGTTGGTGCCGGCCGCAACGGAATGGAATACAGTGTGCTGTTAATTGTCTGCCTGGCGTTAACAGGCCTTCGCGCTTACCGACAGCAGCAACAGCCCCGATTCTGAGGCGCTGACTCTGCATTTTGCGGTCAAACACGTTTTTACAGCTGTTTTTAAACGAATTTTCTATGCTGCCTGCTGCTTCAGCTACGCTTGAAGGATATTTCATAAAAAAGGCAGGATAGAGATGAAACCTATTATATTGGCTAATAAATCATTCCGGTCACTCGGGCTGGTGCTGGTCACGGCGTTATTGCCGGCCACCGCACTGGCCGAGATCACTCTGAATGGCTTTGCATCGATACGCGGCACTTCGGTGTCAAGCGATGGCGGGCTGGAGCCGTTTCCCGGTTTTGAAGAAGGCGAATTGTCGTTTAATCCGGAGTCGTTGTTTGCGCTGCAGGCGCAGGCCGATCTCGGCGAAGGGCTGTCGGCAACAGTGCAGCTGTTTGGTGAAGGTCGCAGTGACTTTGAAGTCGAAGCGCGCTGGGCTTACCTCAGTTACCAGTTCAACGACAAACACAGGCTAAGCGCCGGCCGTTTCGCCAACCCGATCTTCCATCAGTCTGAATACGAAAAAGTTGGCTACGCCCACAATTTTTCGCGTTTGCCCAAAGCCGTCTACATCGATTTTGATTTCAGTACCATTGAAGGGGTCGCGCTGGACAGCCAATACAACCTTGGCGACTACAGTCTGTCTACCAAAGTGTTATTTGGCGGTTGGTCCGGTGAATCCTTCAGCGCGGTAACCAACACCTTTGTCGATTTTGGTATGGACAATATCATCAGCGCGAATGCCACGCTGGCCGGAGATTGGTGGCAGCTGTTTGGAGGGGTTTTTGCTGCGCAGATTGATGGTACCAGTATCGATAACAGTACTGTGTTTCCGTTGGCTGCCGCTGGCATCAGTGCTGCTAGTAAAACCGGCGCGACTGCCGGACAGATTGCGGATTTTAAATCGCGAATCGGTTGGGATAACAAAGACGCCTTTTATTGGTTCAGCGGCTTTGCGATCGACCGCGATAACTGGCTGCTGGATTTTGAGTTTGTTGACTATGTGGTGAAAGACTCAACTGATGCAGCCAACCAGTCCTGGTATCTGGCGCTCGGCCGGCGGTTTGACAACGTGGTATTGACGGTGCATACCGAAGATTATGCCCAGTCGCCGGACCATGATTTCCTCAACGGTGTGGCTCATCCGGCCTTACTGGCCACGGGTAAAGGCATCAATAACGCTTTTGGTCAGCGTGAGTTTGATGGCGTCGGTTTGTCGGTGCGTTATGACTTCCACCCCAGTGCCGCCTTCAAAGCCGACTATTTCAGCGGCACTGATACCAGAGCTGCGGTTGGCGACTATAAAATCTTATCATTTGGCATCGATTTGGTGTTCTGAGGAGAGCATGATGAAAAAATTATTGATAATCAGTAGCTTACTTTTTTGTCAGTTGGCCCTGGCTGAAGTCGCTGTGATAGTGCATCCTTCGAACAACAACCAGTTGGACGAAGCGACCATTTCGAAAATATTCCTCGGCCGGGAAAAATCTTTTGCCGACGGCCAGTCGGTCGTGCCATTGGCGCTGGCGGACGCAGCGCCGGCCAGTAGTGCCTTCAACGATGCGGTACTGAAAAAATCGTCAAGTCAGCTTAAAGCCTACTGGTCGAAACTGGTGTTTACCGGTAAAGGCACACCGCCGAAAGAAATTGGCAGTGATGAAGAAATGCTGAAACTGGTCGCGACTAATCCATCGGTGATTGGGTATGTTGACGCCAGCAAAGTTGACGCTTCAGTCAAAGTGGCGTTGAAGTTTTAGCGGCGCAGTAGTATTTCGTCGGTCATTAAAACAGGAGCTGATTTCAGCTCCTGTTGCTATTTCTGGCGGTCCAAAAGCCATTCGTTGATCTTGACAGTAGGTTGTTCTTTATATAGAACGTTCCATATAAGGAACAATTCGGCTGTAACAGTAAAAGGGCAATGGCGTGGATCCGCAAAGTTTACAAACATTGGGGCGGCATATTCAGGGCCTGCGGGTGAGCAAAGGGTTGTCGTTGTCGCAGCTGGCGGCAGCGGCAGGTATTGCTAAATCGAATCTGTCGCGGCTGGAGCAGGGCGCCGGCAACCCGACGCTGGATACCATTTGGCGGCTGTCGCTGCAGCTTGGTGTGCCTTTTGGCAATTTAATTGCGCCGGTAGCTGCGCTGGTTGGTGATGCCGGTGTGCAGGTACGTTTATTGGATCAGGGCAAAGATCGGCCTGCAGTGGATGCTTATTGGATGTCTGTGGCGCCGCATACTGAACGACAGGCCGAAGCGCATGCCAAGGGCACGGTTGAGATGATTTGTCTCATCAGCGGCGAGCTCGAAGTGGGGTCTGCCGGCAGCATAAAACGGCTCAAAGCCGGCGACAGTCATCAGTTTGCTGCCGATGTGCCGCATTTGTATCGCAGTGGTGAGCACTGGGTCACGGCGTTGCTGACCATTGTGTATCAACAGAAGGAACTGTGTGATGAGTAACATCTCAGCCTGGCGACTGGGTGCGCGTGATGCCTTACCGCTACTCGGTGGTTATATTCCGGTGGCCATTTCCTTTGGCCTGATCGCGGTGCAGGCCGGTTTTACCGCGGGTGCGGCGGTGCTGATTTCGACGCTGATTTATGCCGGAGCCTCGCAGTTTTTATTTATTGCCATGGTCGCAGCCGGCGCACCGCTGTGGCTGGTGATAGTGATGACTTTACTGATTAATGCCCGCCATGTGGTGTATGGCCCAAATCTGGCGCCTTATCTGCCATCAGGCCGGCTCTGGCCCTGGCTGATGCATGGTCTGACCGATCAGATTTTTGCCCTGGCGCATACCCGCTTGCCGCAGTTGTTGGAGTCACAGCGTCTCGGCTGGTATTGCAGCGCAGCTTTAATTGCCTGGGGCAGCTGGATAGCCGGCACCGCGCTTGGCGCAGTCGCCGGGGCAGAAATTACCGCACGCTGGCCGCTGCTCGGGCAAGTGCTGCCGTTTGCGCTGCCGGCTTTATTTATTGTGCTGCTGGCGCCGCGTTTTACTTCCTGGCAATGGACCTGCACTTTGGGCAGCACGGCACTGGTGGCGCTTGCGTTGAAGCTGGCCGGCCACAGCAATCTGGCGATCCCGCTGGCGGCTCTGTGCGGTGCTGTGGTGTTTTATCTGTTGCAACAACAGGCAACCCGCACGGAGGCACAGCATGAGCACTGAAATTTGGCTGACATTACTGGCCTGTGCAGCCGGTACTCTTTTACTGCGCATGCTGCCGTTGCTATGGATGCAGCGTCATTTGCGCCGGCGCGACCCGGTGCGCCAGGGCGAAGCGATGCCATTGTGGCTCACAGTGCTGGCACCGACCATGATTGCCGCGATGCTCGGCGTGTCGCTGATCCCGGTCAGTGAAACCGCCAGCGGCTGGCTGGCGACAGTGCTGGCAAGTGTCGTGACGGTATTGGTCTGGCGGCGCACCCGCTCGCTGGGTTGGCCGGTCTGCGCCGGAGTTGGTGTGTTTGGACTGGTGTCGGTATTGGCGCTGCTGAGTATGTAACAAATAAAGAAAGAAAAACCGCCTTGCGGCGGCTTTTCAGATATGGAGTGAAGGCTTATTCGCCAAGGCCGACATAAACGTGTTGGACGTCGTCGTCGTCTTCAATGGCTTCGAGGAAGTGTTCAACTTCGGCCAAAGCTTCGGCGGACAGCGATGACATGCTGAGCGGGTTGTTTGGTTTATAAATCAGTTTGGCAGCTGACACGGTAAAACCAAATTCCGGCAGCGCTTTGGCTACCAGGTCCAGGTCAGTCATTTCGGTGTAAAACACTGCATCGCCGTCTTCACCTGGTTCGAAATCTTGCGCGCCGGCTTCAATCGCCGCCATTTCAATGTCGGCATCGGCGTTGACCGGTGAGGCATCAATCTGGCCTAAGCGTTTGAAATCCCAGGAGACAGAACCAGAAGAACCGAGCTGACCTTTGCGGAATAAAATCCGCATACTTTGCGCTGAACGGTTTTTGTTGTCGGTCAGACATTCGACAATTACCGGCACCTGATGTGGCGCGAAGCCTTCGTAAACGACGTGTTCATAGTTGACCGGGCCGTCGAGTAAACCGGCGCCTTTTTTAATCGCGCGTTCCAGCGTTTCTTTTGGCATCGACGCTTTGCGTGAGGCTTCAATCGCCATGCGCAGTTTGGCGTTCATTGCCGGATCTGCACCATTGCGCGCCGCGACCATGATTTCTTTGGCCAGTTTGGTAAAAAGTTTGCCTTTTGCCGCTGCGGCATCAGCTTTGTGTTTGGATTTCCATTGCGCGCCCATGGCTGCTCTCTCACTTTGATTAACGTCGGAAAAAACCGCCGTAGTCTAGCCAATCCGCCCCTTTGAGGCAACAGAGCAAACAACTGTGCTAAACTGGCGCACCATTTTTCGGAGTAGTAGTTATGAAAGGGCTGCAGTTTTTTGCTTGTACCGCGGTATTGTTCAGCGGGCTTTTAATGCAACCGGCACCGGTATTGGCCGAAGAACCGGTGACAACCACAGTAGTGCCGACCACTGATGTCGAAGCGACGATGAAACAGATGGGGCTGAATTTTAAGCAGGCGATGCAGGCAGCTGATGTGCCAACCATGCAAGCCAAAGTACAGGCGCTTATTGATTTAACCGCGTCGGTGCAGGCTTATCAGTTTGCGCCGGAAAAACAGCAGGTGTTTCAGCAAGGGCTGGACAAAGTTGCGGCGCAATTAGTGTTAGTGCAAGGCGCGCTGGCTGAGCAGAACCTCGACCACGCCAAACAACTGCTGGCCGAAGTTGATGCGCTGAAAAAGCAGTATCACAAAGAAAGAAGCCCGTCGTTCTGGCAGTTAATTTTTGGCGGCTGATTTTATTTCAAATTAAATTCTTTTTATTTCAATACGTTGATATAGTTCATCTATGAATTTAGCAACCTTAATTAACCTTAAGGTTGCTTTAAGTTTCCCCCGCCAGAATCAGCATCATCAAACAAGACCTGTGGAGAGGTTGAAATGACTGCTGCTGTAACGCTGTCCCCGGTTGAATATCTGCCACCTCTGGCCTTTAAAGAGAGCCAGGCTGCCGGTACCGAATCATCTCAGGCCCAGCTGCTGTGGTGCGACCGCAACCACGCTGGTCGTCACAGTCTGGAGCAATTCATCGCCGGCGGTTTTGCCGCGGCCTATGACGCCCGCATCAGCCAGTTTATGCCGCATCTGCTGGCAGTCACGCTGCATGGTCAGTGGCAGGCCGTACTCGGTATCCGCAGTGGTCTGGCACCACGTCTTTTTGTCGAACAATACCTTGATGCAGATATCTGTACAGTGCTGGCCGGTGCCGGTATCCAGACGCAGCGTGCTCAGGTCGCCGAGATTGGCAATCTGTATGCCAGTGGCCGGCAACAAACCTTATTACTCTTTATCGCCATGGCTGTGGCGCTGTATCAGCAGGGCTATCGTCATCTGGTGTGCTGTGCCACACCGACCGTGATGTCAATGTTGAGCCGCCATGGTCTGCAGTTAAACGTGCTGGCAGAGGGCGACCCAAGCCGCTTAGGTGATGCTGCCGCCGATTGGGGCAGTTATTACCAGCGTCATCCGCAGGTTTGCCAGCTGGATTTAGCAGCGGCTTACCAGCTGATTATGGCCAAGCCGCAGTTACAGCAAATGCTTTGTGGTTTTCTGCCTTTATTGCAAAGCGCAGGCGCCAGTTTGTCTGAACAAGCCGGTCATTAAGGGGAAGTCTGATGCAGTTAAATATCCCTTCAGGCGCACGTTTGACTGATTTAGTCAGTGGGCAAACTCTGGACCAGCTGGCGATTGCCGCCGGCGTAACCGAATGGCAGCAGTTATTGCAGGATCTGTCTGCCCGCCGCTTAGTGTTGTGGGCCGATACCAGCCTGGACTGGGTGTTGTTAGATATCGCCTGCCTCAATAGCCAACAGCTATTAGTGCCACTGCCGCTGTTTGCCAGTCAGGGCCAGTTAACGCATGTTTTAAGTGCGGTGGGGCCTGAGTTTTTATTGTCGGACCGCGAAGTACCAGGAGAGTGGGCAGCGCAGCTTGGTCTTACTTTACGTGGCCGCTGCCGCAGTTTTTATCTGTACCAGACCCCGGCCACTCTGCAGCAACAGGCGCTGCCGGTACCAGCCGGCGCGCAAAAAATTACTTTTACCTCAGGTTCAACCGGTCAGCCCAAAGGCGTGTGTCTGTCGGCACAAACTCAGCTGAATACCGCGCAAAGCCTGGTTATGCGCATTGCGCCAAAATTGCAGGACCAAAGCCAACCGCGGCATTTATGCCTGCTGCCGCTGTCTTTACTGCTGGAAAATATCGCCGGTGTGTATGCGCCGCTATTGGCCGGTGGCGAAGTGCTGCTGATGCCGGACGCCGGCCGGGGTTTTGCCGGCAGTAGTCTGGCTAATCCACAGCAGTTGCTGGGCCTTATCAGCCAAACCCAGCCCAATAGCCTAATTTTGGTGCCGGAATTACTGCAATTGTTGGTGCAGGCGGCGTTAAAAGGTTGGCCGGTGCCGGCCAGTCTGCAGTTTATCGCTGTCGGTGGTGCCAAAGTGGCGGTCGATACTTTGCGCCAGGCCGCAGCGCTGAAATTACCGGTTTATCAAGGCTATGGCTTAAGTGAATGTGGCTCAGTGGTCGCGCTTTGCAGTGTCGATGCCGCGCACGCCACAGATGATGAATTACAAAGCGCCGGCAAACCGCTGCCACATCTGGAAGTACGGCTTGAACAGGGCGAAATTCAGGTGAAAACACCGTTTCTGGGTTATCTGGGGCAGAACACTCCTGAGCAGAATGAGTGGGTCGCGACCGGCGATTTAGGCCAGTGGACTGAAGCGGGTGATTTACAAATTCTGGGCCGGCGCAACAACTTACTGATCTCAAGTTTTGGTCGCAACATTTCACCGGAATGGGTGGAAAGCGAGCTGACCAAAACCGGTCTGGTGCTACAGGCTGTGCTGTGTGGCGATGCCAAACCCTATTGTGTGGCCGTGCTGTACGCCGCGCCAACGGTCAGCGATACCCAGCTTAGTGATTATATCGACTGGGTCAATCAGCAATTGCCGGATTATGCGCGCGTGGCACGTTATCACCGCCTGACCACGCCTTTATCACAAGTCGAAGGTACTTTAACCAGCAATGGCCGGCCACGCCGCGCCGCCATTATGCAAAGGTATCAACAGCAAATTGCCGCTTTGTATCCCCTTCATCCTTGAAGTTGCGGCGGTGTTGGCTGCGTTAGCTCGCCCCGGTCACATAGGCCGCTATGCTCCCGGGACTCGCAAACTTGCCGCCTAGCCGCACCTTCAATGATTTTGGGTATACGGGACGAACTGAACAACTGAACCAAATTTTTAGCGGACAACCGCTGTATCGGAGTGATTTATGAGCTTTTACCAGACTTTATTACAAGCGACCGAACAAGACCGTCAATACCTGCTGGGCGCCCCAATCATTGCCCGGTGTTTTCATGGCGATATCAGCCGCGATGACTATGTGGCATTTCTGACCCAGGCTTATCATCACGTCAAACATACAGTGCCACTACTGATGAGTGTTGGTGCATTGTTGCCAGAAGCAAAAGAATGGCTGCGCGAAGCGGTGGCGGAATATATCGAAGAAGAGTTAGGTCACCAGGAGTGGATCTTAAACGACATCAAGCGTACCGGCTACGACAAAGAAATGGCCCGTCGCAGCACGCCGTCCTTTGCCACTGAGATGATGGTCGCTTATGCCTATGACACAGTGCGCCGGGTAAATCCGGTTGGTTTTTTTGGCATGGTGCTGGTGCTCGAAGGCACGTCGACAGCGCTGGCTGAAAACGCCGCCGAAACTATCGCCAATAAACTGCAGTTACCAAAATCAGCGTTCAGCTATCTGACATCGCACGGAGCGCTAGACCAGGACCATATTAAGTTTTATGAAAATCTGATGGATAAAATCGACGACCCGGCCGACCAGGCGGTGATTATCCATGCGGCTAAGCGTTTCTACCGCTTGTATGGCGATATTTTCCGCACTCTGACGCCAGAGCATGGCATTGCCAAACTGGCCGTGGCTGCAACAGCGGAGGCAGTGTGATGAACCTCAAGGGCAAAACGGTGTTATTGACCGGTGCCAGTGGCGGTATCGGTCAGGCCATCGCGCTTGAGCTTGCCGCGGCTGGTGCCCGTTTAGTGCTGGTGGCACGCAACACAGTCCGGTTGGCAACGCTGCAGGCAGAACTGGTGGCTAAATATCCGGCTGCTCATCAGATTTTCAGCGCCGATTTAACGCAAACACAGGACCGGCAGGACTTGCTGGCCTTTGTCCGCGAGCTGCAAGGCATTGATGTGCTGATTAATAACGCTGGTATCAGCCAGTTTGGTCTGGTGGCGCAGCAGGATTTCGCCGCACAGCTAGGTACTAACCTATTGATGCCGATGTTACTGACACAAACTTTGTTGCCTGAACTGCAGCGCAAACCTGAAGCGCTGATTGTCAACGTCGGTTCGGCCTTTGGCAGCATCGGCTATCCGGGTTTCAGCGGCTACAGCGCCAGCAAATTTGGCCTGCGCGGTTTTACTGAAGCGCTGAAACGTGAGCTTTCGGACACTGGCGTGCAAGTATTGTACTTCGCGCCACGCGCCACTGATACCGCCATCAACAGTGATGCAGTAGTGGCGATGAACCGCGAACTGGGTAATCGAAGCGATAGCCCACAACTGGTCGCAACAGCACTGTTGCAGCAAATTCAACAAGGGCAGGCCCGGCGTTTTGTCGGCTGGCCTGAGCAATTATTTGTCCGGGTCAATGCGATTTTTCCCGGTATTGTCGACAAAGCACTGGCCGCCAAGCTGGCCGTGATCCGTCGGTACGCCCAACTTTCTCATTCAGAGGCTTAATCCCATGAAAACACAGATCAAATCTTTATTTGCTGCAGTGACATTACTACTGAGCTCGAGCGTATTGGCCGACGTGCTGGCGGATATCAAACCGCTGCAGGACCGCTGGGCCGAAGTGAACTATAGCTTGCCGGAAGATGACCGCGAAAAAGCCTTTGCCGAACTGCTGGCAAGTGCAGACAAAGTGGTCAGCAGCAATCCGGATAAAGCCGAAGCCCTGATTTGGCGCGGGATCATCAAATCGAGCTACGCCAATGCCAAAGGCGGCTTAGGTGCTTTGTCGGTGGCGGAAGGCTCGAAAGCCGATTTAGAGCAAGCCATCACACTGGACCCGACCGCATTGCAAGGCTCGGCATATACCAGCCTCGGCGTGTTGTACGCCAAAGTACCTGGCTGGCCTATTGGCTTTGGTGACAACAAAAAAGCCAAAGAATTACTGTTAAAAGCACTGGAGCAAAACCCACAAGGGATTGATCCAAACTACTTTTACGCCGATTATTTAGCAGGAAAACGCGACTGGGCACAGGCTTTGCGTTATCTTGAAATTGCTAAAGCAGCCGCGCCGCGGCCGGGTCGTGAAAGTGCTGATGCCGGCCGGCAGCAGGAAATTGCTAACTTGCTGGCTAAAGTGCAGAAAAAGCTGAAAAAATAATTGTCAGTCACATCTACCCAACATCATTAAAGATTTGGCTAGATGACGAGTATAAATACGGAGAAAGGATGCGGGTATTACTGGTAGAAGACGATCAGGCGCTGGCGCAAGGTGTGCAGCTGGCGCTAAGCTCCCAGGGCTTTGCCGTCAACCATGTCAGTACCGGAGCGGCCGCATTGTCCAGTATTCGCAGTGGCGATTGTGACGCTGTAGTGCTGGATTTAGGCCTGCCGGATATCGATGGCCTGGATGTGTTAAAACAAACCCGGCATAAATTCCCGCGTCTACCGGTGTTGGTGCTCACCGCTCGCGACGGCGTCGATGACCGCATCCGTGGTTTGGATTTAGGCGCCGACGATTATCTGGTCAAACCCTTTGCATTACCCGAACTCTTTGCCCGCTTACGGGTGATTGAACGCCGGCTTGGCACTGCGAGCAGCCATCTCATCACTGTCGGCAACGTAGTGCTCGACAGCACTGCACATCAGGTGCAGGTTGACGGTGAAGCTTTAACTCTGTCCCGCCGCGAATATGTGTTGCTGAAACTGTTGCTGGAATCCGCCGGCCGCATCAAAACCCGCGAGCAAATTGAAGCCAGCTTGTACGCCTGGGGCGAAGAAGTTGCCAGTAACGCGCTGGAAGTACACATCTCGAATTTACGTAAAAAACTGCCAAAAGACTTTATCAAAACCGTGCGTGGCGTCGGTTACAGTGTGAGCGTGGCATGACCTCCATCCGGCGTTATCTGGTGACTTTGTTAATCGCCTTGCTGACGCTGACCAGTTTTTTAGCCGCGCTGCAAAGTTACCGCTTGAGCAGCGCCCAGGCGCAAAAACTGTTTGATGATGACCTCAAAGCTTTAGCCGCCAGCGTACTGGCACCGTATTTACCGGACGACCCGCACAGCACGTCGACGCTGGCTGAAGCCAACGCCATTCAGCTATGGCAAGGTGGTCAGCTGGTGTATCACAGTGCGCAAACCCCCGAAACTTTGTTGAGCACCGCCGACGGTTATAGCGAGCAAAATTTTGCCGGCAAACGCTGGCAAACATTTCGACAGAGTATCGATGATTTGACGGTGATAGTGGCGCAACCGCTGCAGGACCGGCTGGCGCTGTCTGATCAGGTGGTGCTGGCGTCGATTTATCCGGTGGTGTTGAGCCTGCCGCTGCAGGCGCTGCTGATTTGGCTGCTGGTCGGCCGTGGTTTAAAACCATTGCTGGAGCTGACACGCCAGCTGACACAAAAAAAAGCTGATGATTTGACGCCGCTGCAACTCGAGCAAACACCGACAGAGCTGGACCCGGTACTAAGCGGTACCAATCAGCTGCTGGCGCGTCTTGATGATGCTTTTGCCAGAGAAAAACGTTTTGCCGCCGATGTGGCGCATGAACTGCGTACGCCGCTGGCCGTATTACAGGTCAATTTACATAATGCGCAGCAGCGTTGGCAGGAAGCGGGCCTGGCTGATCCGGATCGGATCATGCCTGCTTTGCAGGATGGCGTCAGCCGGATGAGCGCGTTGATTGAACAGATTATGCTGCTGAACCGCACCAATCCGGCGCATTTTTCCGCCAAATTGCAACGACTGGATTTTGCCGCGCTGTGCCGCGAAGTGGTGATAGACTTGTACCCGCAAATTGAACGCAGACAACAACAGGTTGCACTGGAAGGGGATGAGTCGGTGTGGCTGGATGGTGATGCTTTTGCCTTAAAATTACTGGTGGTGAATCTGCTTGGCAATGCCAGCAAATACACGCCGGAGCAAGGCCAAATCCAGCTGAGCGTAAAGCAGGAAGGCCAAAAGGCCCGGTTAGTGGTCGAGGATTCGGGCCCAGGGATAGCTGCGGAGGAATATTCGCGCGTGTTTGAACGTTTTTATCGGGTGGGCGGTGACCGGCATCAGTCGGGTCAGCCCGGCAGCGGGCTTGGCCTTGCCATAGTGCAGGATATCGCGCTGTTGCATCAGGGCACGCTGGCGCTTGGCCGTTCGGCGCTTGGTGGCCTGGCTGTGACGCTGGAGTTGCCGCTGTGTCATTAAAACCTACACTGCCCCGGCGTTATTTTCAGCTAGTGCTGATGCTGCTGTGTTGGCCGGCGCAGCTTTTTGCCGACAATCTGCCGGTATTCGAACTGACACTGAAAGATCATCTGTTTAGCCCCAGTACTTTACAGGTGCCGGCCGGCAAAAAAGTCAAAATCATTATCCATAACCAGGACCCGAACCCGGAAGAGTTTGAGAGCTTCTCAATGAACCGGGAGAAAGTCATTTTAGGCAACAGCAGCGGTGTGGTGTTTGTCGGTCCGCTGCAGCCCGGCACTTATCCCTTTACCGGTGAATATAATCCGGACAGTGCCAAAGGCCAGCTGATTGCACTGCCGGAAGCGCAGTGGCAGGCGCTGCAGGCCGGAGGCAAAGATGCTGATTAATACCGTAATATTGCTGCTGCGCGAATTATTGCCGGTGGTGCTGTTGCTGAGTTTGCTGCTGGCGGCTAATCCAGCGGCGATGCGCGCTATTTTGCTGCGGGTGTTATTGCTCGGCGCGCCTTTGCTGGTGTTGCAAAGCAGTCAATACAGCTGGCTGGCGGAACTGCTGGACGGGCAGGGGCTGGAATTCTGGTATGCCTGCTGTTATGGCCTCTGTGCAGTTTTTATCGCGGCGCTCCTGCTGCAGAAGCAGCAGCATCAATGGTTAGCTGCTGCGGCAGTGGTCGCGTTGTTATTGGTCAATGGCAGTAATTTGGTGTTGTATTTATTTTTGTATCCGCGCCAGCTTGATGACAGCCAGAGTCTGTGGTTGGGCGCTGCGCTTGGCAGTGGTATCAGCCTTAGTATTGCGGTGCTGATGTACCACCTGGTGCTGGAACTGCGCTGGCACTGGCGGCAGGTCGCTGCGGTGCTGTTGTGTTTCAGTGCGGCACGGCAAATCAGTGCGGCGGTGTTTATTCTGCATCAGATGGATTGGCTGGGCGGCGCGGCACCGGTGTGGTCGCAACATCTGTGGATCGATGAGAGCTCAGAGCTCGGTTATTTTCTTAATGCGTTGCTGGGTTACAAGTCCAGCCCCAGCCAGGGCCAGCTGCTGGCCTGGAGCCTGACGCTGCTTGTGTTACTGGCGCTGCGCCAGCGGGAGTTAAAATCATGAACCGTATTTTTTCCGGTGGCCTGTTCACGATATTGTTTGTGCTATGTGCTGGTTTTTGTCAGCCAGTGCTCGCCGATGGCCGTGTTGTAGACAAAGTCTATCATCCTTATGTGCAGCCGTATGAACAGGAATTTGAATATCGTTATGTGTACCAGAAGCAAAACGCGCATCAGAACGACAACGATATGGCGCAAAAACTTGGTTATGGTCGCGCCATCGCGGACCGGCTGGCGCTTGAGCTGTATGTGATGGCCGAACGCCGCTCGCCGGATGATTATCATATCAGTGGCTATGAACTGGAGATGCGCTGGATGTTGACCGAACAAGGTCAATACAGTGCTGACTGGGGCATGTTGTTTGAACTGGAGCGGGAAAACCATCTGGGCAATTTTGAATTTACCACAGGCCTTTTAATGGAAAAAGAATTTGGCCCAACCAGCCTGACTTTAAACGCGCTGGCGGTGTATGAGTGGGGGAATAACATCGAAAACGAGCTGGAGGGTGAATTTCGCCTGCAATATCGCTATAGGTATTTGCCGCAGTTGCAGCCAGCCTTTGAGTTTTACGCCGGCGAAAATTACAAAGGCGCCGGCCCCAGTCTGATGGGCGTACAGAAATTTGAGCAGATGAAAATGCTGAAATGGGAACTGGCGGTCATTTTTGCGATTGACGCTTCTACGGTCAACAACACGCTGCGGTTTGCTCTGGAGTATGAGTTTTAAACATTGCACCGGTTTGGTGCTGGTCGGTGCAGCAAAGTCTTGCTGTTAACTGCTAATTTAGGTAAGTTTTGTGACACTTTTGTGGCGGCGCGCACCGCTTGGGCCTTAAGGTTTCTTTAAGATCCCACCGCCACAATGCCCGATGAAAAACAAAATAAGTTGCAGGGTTTTGATGTCACAACAGTCTTTATTCAGCCGGATCAGCGGCCCTTATCTGGTTTTTACCCATTTTATTCTGCTGGCGTTGGCTGGTTTAACCCTTAGCCGTATCGCGCTGATGCTGTGGCAATGGGACCGGGTGCAAGCTGCCGGCAATCCGCTCTGGATGTTAGTGCAGGGCGTACGCGCCGACCTGATTTTGCTCGGTTTATTGCTGGTGGTCCCGCTCCTGCTGGCACCGATGCTGGCGCTGTCCCGATTTAAAGCCCTTTGGCGGCGTTTTAGTTATGTCTGGTGTTTGTTTGCGCTCACCTTATTGATTTTTATCGAGTTATCCACGCCATCATTTATTCTCCAATACGATATCCGGCCCAATCGTTTGTATGTCGAATATCTGAAATACCCGAAAGAAGTATTCAGCACTTTGTGGCATGGCTTTCGGGTGCCGCTGCTGCTAGGCACTGCTTTGACGGTGCTGCTGGTGGTTCTGGCGGCCCGGCATTTTCGCGCTGTGGCGCAGCAGCAGGGCTGTACCTCGAATAAAAAATTATGGCTGACCTGGCCGCTGGTGGTGGTGCTGGTGTTTATCAGTATCCGCTCGACCACACAGCACAGACCGGCCAATCCGGCTTTGTTTGCGATTACGCCCGATGCGATGGTCAATTCGTTGATTATCAGCTCCGGTTATTCCGTGCTTTATGCCATCTACAGCCTGCGCCACGAAGCGCGTTCGACCGAGATGTACGGCAAACTTGATGAAGCAACGATGCTACAGCAGGCGCGGGACTGGCCCTGGCTAAAACAGTATCAGTTCAATGATCCTGCTATGCCGACATGGCATAAGCAGCAGGCGACAGTGCAGCGCGATAAACCGCTTAACCTGGTGATTGTGTTACAGGAAAGTATGGGCGCCACTTTTGTCGAGTCGCTCGGTGGCGTGCCGGTCACGCCTGAGTTAGAACAGCTGAAAACACAAGGCCTCTGGTTTAATCAGCTGTATGCCACCGGCACCCGTTCGGTACGGGGTATTGAAGCTGTGGTCGCCGGTTTTGCCCCAACACCGGCACAAAGCACAGTGAAGCTGTCCAACAGCCAGCAAAATTTCACCACGCTGGCGTCTGTACTCAAAGCGGCTGGTTTTCACACCCAGTTTATTTATGGCGGCGAAGCGCATTTTGACAATATGCGCAGTTATTTTACCGGCAATGGCTTTAGCCAAATCGTTGATATCAACCAGATGAAAAAGCCGAAATTCGTTGCCAGCTGGGGCGCCAGTGACGAGGATTTATTTGATAAAGCCGATGCGGAGCTAACCCGGCTGCAGCAGCAGCGTCAGCAGTCCGGTCAGCCGTTTTTCAGCCTGGTATTTACGTCGAGCAACCATGAGCCTTTTGAATTCCCGGATGGTCGGATTGATTTACATGAAGAGCCAAAAAATTCCGTCAATAATGCGGTGAAATATGCTGATTGGGCGATGGGGCAGTTCTTTAAAAAAGCCCGCAACAGCAGTTATTGGCAGGATACTTTGTTTTTAATTGTGGCTGATCACGACAACCGCGTATACGGCTCTAACCTCATTCCGGTGGAGAAATTCCGCATTCCCGGCCTGATTTTAGGTGCTGATACCAAAGCCGGCACTATTGATACACTGAGCAGTCAGATTGATTTAGCGCCGACGCTATTGTCGATGCTGGGTGTCAGCAGCTGCCATCCGATGACAGGCCGTGACCTGACGCTCGATAACAGCTCGCCGGGGCGGGCGCTTATTCAGTTTGATCAATACTTTGCGCTGAAGCAGCCAGACGGCCTGACCATCTTAAAACCGGATGGCACTGTGGTGCGCGGCAGCTACGATGAGGCGAAAAAGTCGCTGCAACTGAGTGATTTACCAGCCAGCCGGCAGCAATACGAAAAGGCGCTGGCCGAAGTGCAGCTGCCATCTTATCTGTATCGGGAAGGGAAGTATAAAAGCGAGCACCGCTGCGAAACGCCAGCGGTCGCACCTTAATGTTACTTGACAGGCAAAGGCTTGTGTTGCGGACTGATCAGATTTAGCGTCAGTGGCGTAAGGAGTTGCATCGAAAACAACTTCATAAAAACAGCACAGGAACTTTGCCAATGACTCTCTCTGTTCGTTTATTTCCGGCCTTTGCGCTCTTTGGCAGCGCTTTAATGATGAATTCTGCTTTGGCCGCTGATGCGCCTAAAGTCAGCAGCCAGCAACTGGCGCCAAATCTTTATATGGTCAAAGGCAGTGGCGGCAATATTGGCGCCTTGCTTGGTAAAGATGGCGCTTTAGTCGTCGATGCCCAATTTGCTGCGACAGCGCCTTTGGTCAAGGCTGAGCTGGAGCGGCTGCAAAGCGGCGTACAGGTCAACACATTAGTTAACACGCATTTTCATAAAGACCATACCGACGGTAATGCTGCGCTCGCTGGCGGAGCCAAAATCATTGCACACCAGGCGGTATTGAGCCGACTGCAAAGCGATACCAAGTTCAACAAGGCTGGTTTACCGACCGAAACTTTCAGCGGCGAGAAAACGCTGCAAATCAATGATCAGCAGGTGTTGCTGCAAACGATGCCGGTCAGTCACACCGATGGCGATCTAGTGGTTTGGTTTAAAGCGCAGAATGTGCTGCATATGGGCGATCTGTTTTTTGCCGACCGTTTCCCGTTTATTGACCTTAACAGCGGCGGCTCGGTGGCCGGTTACATTGCCAACACTAAAACGATCATCGGACAAATTAACGACAGCACCAAAATTATTCCCGGCCATGGCGAGCTGATGGATAAAGCCGGCCTGCAGCGCTTTTTGAGCATGATGGAGCAGACCTTGGCAGAAGTGCAGGCGATGAAAGCCCAGGGTTTAACGGCTGATCAGGCGGTGGCGAAAGGCTTGTCCGCGCAGTGGAAAAAATGGAGCTGGAACTTTATCACTGAAGAGAAATGGATTAGGACTTTGTATCAAGCCTAAGCCGGTTTTTGTCAGCCCGGCCAGAGCAGGCCGGCTGACTTTTTGCTGAAAGTAAAATAAATGTAATGGTTGGTTGCATCTTTGTGTTTGTTTGGCTAGGGTTGTTTTTGTACCGCAAATAACAAAACTTCGGTTAACCACACAGGGGCTGACACTGATGAAACTGCACATTTCTGTATCTGCCATGGCAGCGCTGCTGCTTACTTCGACGCTCACCCATCCAGCTTATGCACATTCTGCCGCAACCTTAGAAAATCATCCTTCGCCAGCAGGCCAGACGGCGGCACCACAGGCATTGCCTGCCAGCTTTTTCGGCGGGACAGAACAGGGCAAAAAAATTGATTACAAAGTGCTGGACCTGGTGCTGCGCACCTCAGTGTTAGCCGAAGGCATACCGCAGCGCAGCACAGTGACAGAGCGGGAACAGCGCTACGACATTTATCGCAGTTATCCGGTTGGCGACCATTTCACCGCGCTTGCCGCCAACCGTTTTCATTTTGAAGAATATCAACACAACCCGGAAATGCGGGATGTAATAGGCCAACTGCGCCGGCAGTTGTCTGCAGTACCGGATCAAACGCCGCTGAATCAACTGACTAAAAACGAACAGCTGGCCTACTGGCTGAATTTGTATAACATCACAGTGCTGGATGAAGTGATCAAAGTCTATCCGCGCAAAGATCTGGAAACATTTTTACTCGGGACGGCAGAACAGCCCGGTATACTGAGCCAAAAGATCCTGACCGTCGCTGGTGTGCGGCTGAGTTTAGATGATATTCAGTTCGCGATTTTGCCGAAACAATTTCCAGAGCAGCCTGAATTGATTTATGGCCTGTACCAGGGCGTGATTGGCAGCCCGAATATTCCAACCATGGCCTATACCGGTAGTAACGTGCAGCAGCAATTAGTCAAGAATGCTGCTGAGTTTATTAACTCCAACCGTGGCACCTTGCCCAAAGGCACTTTGGGTTTTCGTGTTTCCAGTTTTTACCAGCGCAGTGCGGCCTATTTCCCGGATTTCCAAACGGACCTGCGTAAGCATTTAGCCACTTATTTGCGGCTTGACGAACAGCCTTATCTGCAGGGCAATAAAACCATTCTGACCAATTTGTCGAATTACAGCGTGACTGATGTATACGGCACATTGCCAAATACCAAAGGCCATAAAACTGCGGTCAAAGTGGCGGCATTACCCTTAGGCCCGGTGGTTGCGCGTAAACTGACGTCTGAGCAGCTGGAAAGATATCATCTGCTGAAACAGCGTGGGCAGACGATGCAGGCGAAGCAGCAACAGACACCAACCGCGCAGCAGCAACCGGCTGCAGCGATTTAAGGTTTTCAGCCTGACGCTAAAAAGCCCGCAGTGCGGGCTTTTTGTCTTTCAAGTAAACAGCGCAAAACTACATCAGCTGTGGCGGCGTTTTAATGCCACGGGCATTGCGTTTGCCGGCTATCTCCAGTTCGGCCAGATGAAACAGGTTGGTAAACACCAGAGGCGGTGCCGGATAGCCGAATTGTTCGATAAAAGCGATACGCGCCTGTTCCAGCAGTAGATTAAACAGCTGGTCGTATTCGGAATGGCCGTCGTAGCTCAATGGCTCTTGCAGGCTGGCGAGCTGATGCTGTTGCTGTTTGCGGATAAACCAGTTCAGTAAAAACTCGTATTCTTTGACGTCGAGAATTTCCCGGCAATCCAATCCCATCGTTATGCTCCGGCCAATAGCGTCGTGCTGAATAATGTTGGTTTTATAGCGTTAACAAGGCCCTGAAGATCAGCCGGTGGCTGACAAAAAATCAAAACATGTGTCAGCTGCTATTGTAGGGGCTACTTCAGGTACCGCAAAAAGTCCGGTAGTCACAAAAATCAGCCGGCGGTAAAGCTGCCCAATATTCGTCGTCAACAAAAGGTGTCTGACTGGCTTTCACAAATGCTTTGGCCGGCGCCAAATCGCCATTCAGTGCACTCTCGATGATTTGTTCAATCCGGTAATTACGCGGGATAAACGCCGGATTGGCCTGCAACAGCTGTTGGCTCAATTCGGCAGGGTTGATTGGGTTTGCCGCCAACCGGTTTAACCAGCGTTGGTGCCAGGCATCAAAGGCTGCATCTTCCGCAAAAAGTGCTCGGGCGGCTGCCCCCGGCGTTGCTGCTGCACGGGATAATTCACGGAAAAACAATGTGAAATCAATTTGTTGCTCTGCAAGCACATTTAGCAGGTCATCAATCAGTGGCAGATCAGATTCAAGCGGAGATTGTAGCCCTAACTTAGCAGCAAAGCGCTGCAGCCGTGCAGTCTGATACATGGCAGGGAAGTCATTCAGCACTGTCATCGCTTTTGCAATGGCCTGTTGTTCGTCGGCATCCAGCAGCACAAGTAAAGACTCGGCGAGCCGCGCCAGATTCCACTGTGCTATTGGCGGCTGATTGCGGTAGGCGTAGCGGCCTTGCGTATCAATAGAGCTGAAACAGGCATTGGGGTTAAAACTATCGATAAAAGCACAAGGGCCGTAATCGATGGTTTCGCCACTGACTGTCATATTGTCGGTATTCATCACACCATGCACAAAGCCCAGGCTCATCCAATGGGCAATCAAATCGGCCTGAGCTGCTGCGATGGCGCGCAATAATGCCAGATAGGGCTCTGCCTCTGTTGCCAACTGCGGGTAATGCCGCGCAATCACATAATCAGCCAGCGCTTTGACATCCGATGCCGTGCCATGAATAGAGGCATACTGAAAAGTGCCGATGCGGATATGTGAAGCCGCAACTCGAGTGAGCACAGCGCCGGGCACCTGCGTATCCCGGTAAATCGCCTCGCCGGTGGTAACGGCGGCTAAAGCACGGCTGGTGCGCACGCCCACCGCAGCCATCCATTCGCTGAGGAGATATTCCCGCAGCACCGGGCCAAGCGCGGCACGGCCATCGCCGCGGCGGGAAAACGGCGTCGGGCCTGCGCCTTTTAACTGCACGTCAAAGCGCTGGCCGTTTTGGCTTAACACTTCCGTCAATAACAAAGCGCGGCCGTCGCCTAAACGCGGCGCCAGCGAGCCAAACTGATGGCCGGTATAGGCCAAAGCGGTCGGCTGCATCCAGGGTGCCAGCTGGTTACCGCTGAAATAGCCAAGGCCCAGCGGCGTCTGCCGGGCTTCTTCCGGCCACTGTAACTCGGCCGCTAAGGCTTCGTTAAACAGCAACCAGGCAGGCTCTGATACAGGAGTTGGCGCCACTGTCTGGTAAAACAGCGGCCCCAGCGAGCGATAGGTCAGTTCAGCGGTAAAAGCCATGGCCGGGTTTTGTCTTAGTGGTGATGATGATCGCAGTCATCATCACATTCGTGGTCATGATCGTCAGCGAATTCATCGTCGCCGTCCTGATGTTGCATCACACCCCAGCCATCGTTGTGGCCACTGAATTTCTTGGCGAATTTGTCCAGTTCAGCTTCTTTGGCGGTGATGGCGGCGTGCTCTGGCACCATGTTCAGCGAAACAATCAGTTCCCATTGGTCCAAATCGTTTAAATTCAGTTCCACTTCGCCGGGTTGGTCCAGTTTGGTCATGGCTTCCAACGCTTTTTCTGCTTTGGCGCGGTCCGGGAAGACCAGGTAAAAATCGAGATCCAATGATTTGGTTAAATCCATGCCGGAATCTTGCATGGCTTGCAGCATATCGCCGTTGCCGTCGTCAGGAAATTGGCTCATATCAGCTCCGAGTGAAGAAGGGGAAGGCCAGGGCGGCCGCTAAAGGGTTTTATTGTATCACTATTTTTTGCCGGAAGGCTTTAGTCCGGAAGTCGGCGTGCAGTCAACGCAGTCAGCTCCGGCCCCAGTTCGCGGACATATGCCTGTAGTTGCGGGTAAAACTGCAAAAACAAGGTTTCTAGTGCAGGCGAATGCTGGCGGATCTCATCGATACTGCCGGTAAATTGGTGAGCAAAGCGGATGCTGCTGGCAATTCGGTCCAGCGCCATGCCGATGTTATCCAGTTGCTGATAACTGCCAAACCAGTCTTGTTGCACTATGGCTGTCACCGTCGCGGCCATCGCTGGCGGCATCACGCTGCGTTGTTGCCACAAATGTTGGTACAGCTGCTGGCACAGCGGCTCGAGCGGGCGGCTGTCGAGCTGCGGCCAATGTTTGAGCAGCAAATGGTCAAATAACACGTCGAGCATTACCGGCGCAAAACGGCGGCGCGCCTTGCTGAACAACGCTTTGGCCTGCTGCACTTCAGCGGCGGCATCGGTATAACGGTCGATGGCACGGTGGCGCCAGATGCCGGCTTGCACAGCAGTCGGTAGCGTTTTAAGGTCCAATCCCTGACAAAAATCGCCCATCAGATTGCCCAGCCTGGATTGTGGCGTCGGCTCGGCCAGTATCAGATGGGCGAAAAAGTTCATTGTGATGTCGCAGTCTGGCGGGCGGGCTGTTGATGCAACACCGATTGCAGCAAACCGGCCAATAAAATCAGCGCCACGCCACCTAGTTGCAGCAGACTCAGCGTTTCCTGAAACAGCAACCAGCCGGCCAGAATGACCGCCACAGGTTCAATGTACGCCAAAGTACCAAACACCCGGGTTGGTAAATGTTCCAGCGCGACAATCGCCAGATAAATCGCCAGAAAACCCGGGAAAAAACCAGCCAGCAACACCCAAATCCACTGGTCTGTAGCAGGGATTGGCGCTGCGGTTAAAAATGGCAAGACACAAAGCGCCCCGAGCAACAGCTGATAAAACGCACGTTGCAGCGGTGATGCCGATTTGCCGCTGTGGCGGTTGGCCAGCAAAAAGCCGGTATAGGTCACAAGCGACAACACGCCATAAACAAAACCCGGCCACTGTTCGGCTGTTAACACCAAATCAAGTTTAAATTGCTGCAACATGGCAAAACCTAAAAATGACAAGGCAATCAATAACCCGGACAGCGCGTCAAGTTTTTCCCGGAACAGGAAATGAGCGGCAATAGCGGCCAGCGCCGGCGCCAGATACACCAGCATAATGGCATTAGCGAGACTGATAAAACTGATGGCTTTGAGAAAGCACAACATAAAGCTTGCCAGCAATATGCCGTTCAGCACAATACGCCGGTCCGGCTTTTGTTTCAGGTCGGCTTGTTTACCCAGCAGAAGCACCAGCGCGCCTAAACAAAGTGCGCCGACAAAAAGCCGGTAAAAGGTCAGTTCGGCGGCACCAAGGCCGGATAAACGGGCGATGACGCCACTGCTGGCCATCGACACTGCCGAACATAAGGCCAGGATCAGATAAAAATTCACAACAACTCCGTGGGATCAGGTACCCGGCGAGTCGGCGCCGGGCCTGGTGTTGACTTTATTCCGCCATTGGCTGGATTTGTGCCTGCTGGATCACCGCCTGATTTAGCGGGCCGGTACGGCCGCCTTTGCCGCCGGTGTACAAGTTAAAATGCTGCAGATAACTCATATTAAAGCCATCGCTGATTGTGACAGTACACTGTTCACCGGCCTTGGCGCGGAACATAGCGCGGCTTGACCAGCCGGCTTCCAGTGCAGTGGCAAGATGCGGCATCACCAGCGTCGCCTGTTGCAGACCAGATTGCGGACAGTTGGCGCTCAGGCGCTTCACCACCGCTGTAATGCCGGTATTGATCGGGCCATTATCGATAAAATATTGCAGCCGCAAGGCATGCAGACCTTCGTGGCTGGCGCTGAAGTTCAGCTGTAGCTGTTGCTCCGGTGCGCCCCAGTTTTTAAACACCGGTTGATTGAGGTAATCGCTGATTTCATGATCAGCACTCAACAGCCCCTGGCCGGCAACAAAGTTAACTGCGGCGCCCGGTGTACACAAAGTGCGGCTTGGTTGTGAGCTAAGGCCGCTATCCTTGTAGCTTTGCGTCAGGGCATAACACTGGCTGTAGGTTGTTTTGGCTTTGCTGTCAGTCCAGTCTTGCTGGCGCGGTTTGAGTTTCACCGGCACGCCATTTTTATACAGCGTGAAGCGGGTATCGCTTTCGCCGGCGGCGTCAAAGCGCAACGTCGGAATCCCTTTTTCACTGAGACTGAGCTGCAGCAACGGCTCTTTTGGCGCTAGCAGCTTGCGTTTTTCGCTATTGCTAAGGCCAGTGAGCGGCCCGGCATTATTGCTGGTGCGCAGCTGAGTCACGCTGGATGCTGGTGCGTCGAACGCTTGTAATTTCAGCACCAGTTCGTTGCGCTGCTGCGAGAAATCACTGAGTTTGATACTGAATTGCTGATTGCCGGTCAGCACTTGCGGCTGGCCGTTGAGGCTTAATTGCGCCAGCCGGTAGACCTGACCCCGCCGTGCCTGTGGTGGCAGCTCCAGCTGCAAGTCCAGCGTGGTACCGGCCAGCGTCAGATTTTGCAGAACCGGGTTGTTACCAAGGTCGAGTTCACGTGCTAAATCTACCGGAATATACGGATTGATGCTGAGCATGCCGGCTTTGAGCTCAGTTCCAAATAGCTGACCGGCCACCAAATCGCCGTAAGCCGCCACAGACCAAAGCTGGCGCTCAGAATTAATCACCGGGCCGGATAAAGCGCCATCTTCAACATGAGCTTTTTGGCTGAGCCATTCCAGATTTTCCATATTGGACTGATTCAGCACTGCGCCTTGATACAACGACACTGCCACCTTGTGGAACAGCTCAGCCTGATTTTGCTGGCGTGCCGCACGTAGCAGATAAGCGCTGACAAAAGGCCAGATTGCGCGGTTATGGTAAATCGGCACGTCTGGCAGCGCCGGGAAAATCACCGGCGGGCCGGCCTGGGTTAGAGGATAGTTTTGCAGAATTTGCTGGGCCTGCAGCGGCGAGGCCACGCCATGGGTGATCGCCAACGCTAAACCCAATAAATCATAATGTTCAACAGCCACCGGGTTATAGACTTCACCAATATAACGGGCGTATAGACCCTTTTCCGGCAACCAGAACCAGCTGTTGATGGCTTGTTTTAATGCCTGCGCCCACTGCGCAAGTTCCGCAGCACGGGCTGGTTCCTGCGTTTTGGCGGCTTCTGCCGCCCGGCTTAAGGCCACATAATGCAACACGTTAGTTGAGAGCGAAAACGACTCTGCCAGGAACAAAGTATCTTTGGCGGTCCAGCTCGGATAACTCTGTTCACGCCAATCGAGGAACGAGGTTTCACCGCGATATAACCCCAGCTTGGTATCAAAAATATAACTGCGGTCCTGCAGGATGGTATTGCGCGCAATCGCATACCAACGCTGTTGCCAGGCCTCTGCGGCCGCCTGATTCGACGCACCTTCCGGGTCTTGCGCGGTCATCCCGCTGGCGGCTAACACCCAGACCACGCGGTCGGAACTGACCGGCCAGCTGCCGCCGGAGCCGGTATCCTGCAGCGCGACTTCGGTATTTTCCACGCCACGGGCAATCAATTCTGGCCGCACCTGCGAGGTTTTAAACAGCAGGGAAGTTTGTGCGCGTTCAGGGTCCAACGCGCTAAGGCCTAAATCCAACGCATAAGATAAATCACGGGTCCAGACATAATGCCATTTGGCGCCGGTTTCAAAACAAGGGCAAGGCAGTGCTTGCTGGTCGTTGAAGCCCCAGTCGGTAATTTCACTGACACTGTTTTGCTGACGTTCCAGCTGGCTGAGCGCAAAGGCAGCATCAAACAGCGGGTTTTTACTGATGAGCAGCGCGTCAGTGCTGGCCGGGCTGATGGTTTTTTCCACTGGCGCGGTCGCTGGTCCGGTCTTTAGCACAAACTGACGGCTGTTGACGCTGCCATCGTCATTTTTTTGCGTCAGGGCTTCAACACTGACACTACCAAATTTACTTTGCAGCTGGCGGCTTTGCAGTTCACCGGCCAAGCGTGGCGCGGAGCTTTGTACCGCAATGCTTTGTACAGCGATGTTTTCTGCTGGCTGTGCGCTGTCAGACTGCGGTAACGCCGTGGGAGCGGGGGCCGGTTGTGCAACTGCCTGTTGCGCATGAGCCTGCACTGAGAAAAAAAATAACGGAGAAAACAATAAACTAAGCGGCAGCGTAGCGCCGGCAGTCAGACGGCGCACGCTTCGGGTAATAGCATTCAGTAACATGGAGAAACCCAGCAAAAACTAACAAGAAGATGTCTGAGTGTACTCAATGAGAGCATCTTAGGGTACACCCGGCGGCAGCTTTTTAGTGCTGAAATCACTGAGTTGCTGCAGGGGCTTCTAACCTGCGACCAATCTGGTCATTTTAGTTGCACGCCAGTGCGGTTTCGCCCTGTGTTGTGTCGTTAGGATCTTCATCCGGCGCAGTTGCTGGCTGCCATTGTCCCGCTAAAACCAGCGCGCGTTCAGCTTCGGTCAAAATGCCACGTAAGCGGGTGCGCCTGCGATGTTTGCAGGCCTGTGGCTCCTGACTTAACAATGCAGCTCTGAACAACGCTGGCTGGTGGATCATGGCAAAAGCACAGCTCCAGAATAAATAAGCGCTGTGACGCAATAATCCTTGTTGCTGTTCCTGTTCCAGCTGCGCCACGACCGGCGCTAACAGCGCCGGATTTGCGAGAATTTTATCCACCATGGCACTGTGCAGCTGCCAGATCGTCGCATCGATGCTTTTTTCCTGTGCGCCTTTGGGGCTATCGAGGCGGGAGCGACGCCTGCTGGTTGACTGACCGTCTTGCAAGGCGCCGCTGCGACGTTTTAGTACGAACTGGTCAAAGCGCTGGTATTTATTCGATTCTGTCATCGGATTTTGGAGCCTGGATCCCGGATTTTGGTCTTGCTGCGTTGATTCTACCGCAAGCAAGCTCCGGCGGATCAATGAAAATCCCGGCTTGGCAGCGGTAACGCCGGCAGCAGCGGGTCCAGGCTTTCTATTCTGCCAGCCACCAGATGACAAACCAGTCCTTCACGCTGCAGCACGCCATGCACCAGCCAAAGCCGGCTGCTGATAAAGGTTTGTTGTTGCGCCAGCGCCGTCGCCTGCCAGACAATGAGGTTGATTTGGCCGGTCTCATCTTCCAGCGTGACAAAAGTGACACCGCCGGCGGTGCCCGGGCTTTGCCGGACAGTGACCAGGCCTATCACCCGCAGCATCTGACCGGAACGTGCTGCTACTAAATCACAGGCGCGTTGCAGTGATTGCTTCACCAGCGTCGGATGCTGACGCAATAAGGCGACCGGATGCAGCTGCAGGCTAAGGCCCAGACTTTGATAATCCTCGCCCAGCTGCTGCCAGGCGTCCGGCGCCGGCAGCGGACAAGGCGGCTGGTCAGGCTGTTGTGCTGCAGGGGGGGCGGCAGGGCTGTTGCCTGCTGGTTCAACCATCAGATCCAGCCCCAGTTGTTGTAAAAGTGCGGGGCCTGCAGCGCCGGTATCTTGTGGCTGGCGCATCAGCTGATGGAGTGGCTGGCGAAACAGCGGCAGCTCATCCAGCCGGTCCAGTAATTGCCAGCGGCTGGCGAAGCGGTGGCCACACAGCGCCTTCAGTGCATCACTGCTGGCCAATGCATTCAGCTGGTCTTGCCTGAGACCGGTTTGTTTCAGCTGGCTTAAGCTGGCAAAGCCGCCGGCCGGGCGCTGTTGCAAAGCCGACCGGAGCAATTCCTGCTGCAAGCCTTTGACCTGACGCAGCCCAAGCCGCAGCGCCGGCCCTGTGTCGCTTTGTTCAATCTGGTGGTCCCAATCCGAATGCTGGATACAGACCGGCAGCACCTGTAGACCATGGCGTTTGCCATCCTGTACCAGTTGAGAGGCAGAATAAAACCCCATCGGCAGGCTGTTGAGCAACGCCGTTAAAAATTCCAGCGGGTAATAACATTTCAGCCAGGCCGAAGCATAAGCCAGTAAAGCAAAACTGGCCGAATGCGATTCCGGAAAACCATATTCACCAAAACCACAGATTTGCGCGAAGATTTGCTCAGCAAAGCTTTGCGGGTAGCCACGCTGCAGCATGCCGTCGATCAGTTTGGCTTTAAATTGCAACAGTTCACCGGTCTTTTTCCAGCTGGCCATAGCGCGGCGCAGCTGGTCGGCTTCACCGCCGGAAAAACCGGCCGCGACCATCGCCAGTTTAATCACTTGCTCCTGAAAAATCGGCACGCCCATAGTGCGGCTTAACACTGACTCCACGGCTGGAGACGGGTAACTGACTGGCTCCAGGCCGTCGCGGCGGCGTAAAAACGGATGCACCATATCGCCCTGAATAGGGCCTGGCCGCACTATGGCAATTTCGATGACCAAATCATAAAAACACGCCGGTTTTAACCGCGGCAACATGCTCATTTGCGCGCGCGATTCAATCTGAAACACGCCAATAGTGTCGGCCTGCTGAATTTGCCGGTACACCGCCGGGTCATCACCGGTCTGACTAATCTCTGCCAATGTCAGCGGTTGTTCGCGATGTTGATTCACCAGTGCCAGCGCTTTACGCAGCGCCGACAACATACCCAGTGCCAGAATATCAACTTTGAGCAGACCCAGAGTTTCCAAATCGTCTTTGTCCCATTGGATCACGGTACGCTCGGCCATACTGGCATTTTCTACCGGCACCAGTTCATGCAAAGGCCCGGCTGAGATGACAAAACCGCCGACATGCTGGGATAAATGCCGTGGTTTGCCGCGGATTTGTTCCACCAGACTGATCAGCTGCCGGGCCGGCAAACTGTGAATGTCCAAACCATGTTGTGCCAGTTGCTGCCACCAGCTGAGATCTGGATGGCGCCGGTTCAGCTGTTTCAGCCAGTATTCAAGCTGGGTGATGCTAAACCCCAGTGCTTTGCCGACATCGCGCACCGCGCTGCGTAGCCGGTAACAAATCACCGTCGCAGCTAAAGCCGCGCGCTGCCGGCCATATTTCTGATAAATGTACTGAATCACTTCTTCGCGGCGTTCATGTTCAAAATCGACATCAATATCCGGTGGTTCATCGCGTTCTCGGGAAATAAAACGCTCGAATAGCACCGAAATTTTGCGCGGGTCGACCGCAGTAATTTGCAGGCAATAACAGACGATGGAGTTCGCGGCAGAGCCACGGCCCTGATACAAAATCTGCTGATCGCGGGCAAAGCGGGCGATATCGGCGATAGTCAGAAAATAATAGGGGTAGTTGAGTTCGGCGATCAGCTGCAGCTCGTATTCGATTTGTCTGGCGATGTCGGGGGGAACCTGGCCGCCAAAACGGATAACGCTGCCTTCTGCCACCAGCTGTCGCAGATACTGCATAGCCGTTTGTCCCGGCGGCACCAGCTCGGCCGGATATTCATACTGCAAACTGTCGAGATTAAACTGGCAGAGCGCAGCAATTTGACAGCTTTGTGCCAAGGCGTCTGCACTGAATAAATGCTTCAGTTTGCTGATGGGCCTTAAACAGCGCTCCCGGTTAGCGGATAAAGCCAAACCGGCGTTGGCGACGGTCTGACCGAGCCGGATAGCAGTCATCACATCCAGCAGCGGCTGCTGCGCCGCTTCATGCATCAACACTGCACCAACAGCGCAGGCCGGCAAGTCAAACTGCCGGCAGAGCAGCTGGCAATGTTGCTGCAAATCGTGATCCCGTGCATCCAGCGTGCGTTGTTGTGCCAGATATAAACGCTGGCCAAATTGACGTTTTAGCCAGGCGCCCCAATGCTGATCGCTTTGATGGGTGCCGTCTGGCAGCCACAGCACCAGACAATCGCGGCAACTTTTTAAGTCCCATTCATCGAGCTGATACTGGCCTTTTTGCGCGCGCCGCCTGCTGTTTGTGATAATACGACAAAGCTCAGCATAAGCGCGGCGGTCCGGACAGAGCAGCACCAGCTGCAAGTCGGTGGCGTAACGAAAATAAGCACCGACAATCAACAGCAGTTTCAGCTGCTTTTGTTTGATTTGACGATGGGCCCGCACCACGCCGGCCACTGAACATTCATCAGTCAGTGCCAGTGCCTGATAACCGAGACTGGCGGCGGTATCAACCAGTTGCTCCGGGCTCGCGGCAGCACTCAGAAAAGAGAAGTGGCTTTGGCAAAACAGTTCGGCGTAGGACATCAGGCAAATACTCCATGCACAAACCATTGCTGCTGTTCAGTGCGATATAGCCATAACCAGCGACCATCGGCACTTTGGGCCGTCAGATAATCCCGCGCTTGTGCCTGGCCTTGCCACCAGTGGCTCTGAATGCGTTCAAGCCCAGGCATCAGTTGCACCTGCTGTTGCAGTGGCACAGGCGCTGCAAATAAAAACGCCGGTCGGAGTGGCGTAGCAGAGAGCCCTGGTTGCAAAGGCGCTGCCGTGGGGGCTGAATGGGGCGACTGCGCTGCGGTTTTTACTGCTACTCCGGGCACTGCTTTGGCATACAAGGCTGCTGGCTGGTGTAGCTGCAGAGCGGCCATTTCAGGAGTTGACAGCTGTGGTGTGATTGTCTGCTCGCCGGCTTGTTGCAGGGCCTGACTGCTGCCTGCGAGCTCCGGCAAAAAGGCGGCATGTTCAGTGGGCCTGCGCACTTGTGTGGCGCCGAGTTTTGCCTGCAATAGCCCCACCAGCTGCAACGGGCTGTATTGGCCTTGTTTGCCCTGATACAGATCAGCACTGTGCATCTCTTCTTTACAGTACTGGCTGGCCAGTAGTTGCATGGCCAGAACCGGGGCCGGTAGCGTTAAAGCTTCGAGCTTCAGTTGCCATAAGGCCAGCCAGCGGTTTGCCAGTGCTTCAGCCTGCGGTGAATGTAGCTTCAGACAAAGCGGTGGCTGATCACGAAGGCTCAGTTCCAGTTGCAGCTGATAACAGCGCTGAGCACGGCGCTGCAGATACTGTTGCAGTTGTTGTAACAGATGCCGTAGCGGTGCCAGTAATTGTGGGTGATGTTCAATTTGGTACCACAATTCAAGCCGGGCACAGAATTGGTCCGGCGGCTGGTAATAATGCAGCAGTGGTGGTAACTGACCTTGGATCTGTTGCAGATAATGCTGCAATTCTGCACCAAAACGCCGGCTCAGCTCGGTAGCCGGTAACTGTAGCAGCGCGCCAAGCTGGCCGATGCCAAGCCGTTGCAGCTGTTGTAATAGTGCGGGCGCTAAATCCAGCAGCGTGACCGGACACTGTGAAAGTGCCAGGCGCTGCGCAGCCTGGGTTGACGCGATCTGACCGGGCTGCGTCAGGCACAACAACCGGGCAGCTTCGGCAGTGGCAGCCCCGCCATACTGAAATTGCAGGCCCGGCTTTTGTTGCAGCATCTGCTGCAGTTGCCTGAGAAAGCTATCCAGCCCGCCATACAGTTGCAACATCGGGTCCAGCCGCAGCCACAAAGCAGCAGGCGGCGCCAGTGCCAGATCGGCACAAAGCTGATAACAATCCTGCGCCAGTAGCTCCAGCAGCTGTTGTTCCAGCTCACGCTGCCAGGGCAGTACCTGCAGCTTCGCACAAAGCGCACAGGCATGCGCCAGACTCTGGCCGGGCCGGATGCCCAAAGCCTGCGCCGCCGGATTCGCCTGTTGTACCTGTAACTGTTGTGGATGCAATAATACCACTGGTTTGGACAAATCTGGTGTTGCGGCATCCGCCTGCAGCTGTGGCAATAAATCCAGCTGCAGTTGCGGGAAATATAAATAAAGCCATAAGGTCTGCATCAGCGCCCCCCCAAGCGTCTGTGTGGCGCGGGTATGACACTCAATGGACTGAAGTTTTTCATCGGTCAGATCGCCAGAGCTGCAGGAGGCGTCAGTTGTTCTTTCTGCGGCGACAGTACTGGCTTAACCAGCCTTGGCCAGCGCTGACTGAAATTAACCAGCTGCTGTGCGCCGGGCCAGCCGCCGCGACGTTTTAACACCCGCACCTGCAGGCCTTGTGGTGCCGGGTTCAGCGCCAGGCTCAGCCCTACCGGTAAACTCAGCTGCGACTGCTCAGAAGGGCGTAGCAGAAATAACTCAGCCTGGCCTTCTGCCGCAGCCAGTTGCAAGCGTTTGAGCCGGGCAATATTCAACGATTGCTGCCACAACAATACCGTGCTGCAGCAGCCACTTTTCAGGCATTGCTCGGCGGCCCACAGCGCATCCTGCTCCTGAGCGCGAACTTCGAGCTGTTGCCATAGCGGTAAGCCCTGATTGCTGAGAAAAGGTGCATGCAACTGGGCGGGGGCGTTGATATAGACCTGTAATTTATTCCGGCTGCTTTGCTGTTGCAGATAGGGCAGTAATAAGCGGAATTCACCGATACCAAAGGCTGTGCGCAGTTCAATCACTTGCTGACAGGGCCAGCCGCCTCCGAGTAAGACGTCGAGTTCAGCAAAACCGGTTGGGTACAGTGTTTGTTCCGGGCGCGGTGCCTGGTTCAGATGCCAGACATGACCTTGTTGTTTCAGTTCAGACAGCTGCATAATCTCACCAATACACTGTTTATATATACAGTATATTACTTCAGTTTGATGCTGCAAGAGGCTGGCAATAAAAATGTCCGGTCAACCTGTTCAGACCCTTTGGTGCAGGACAGGCGACAGCTCTGTAACCAGCGCTGTCCCACTTTTTCTACCGGTTATCTGAATGATTCGAAAATTGAAGCAGTTAGCAAAACCAGATCTGTGGCAGCACGCAGCCTTTGTTACAGTCTGAAGCCGGCTATTCACAACTATTTCCTGCAGATCTGCGACTCTGATCATGGCGATAGCAAACAGGAGAGCCATCATGCGTACATTGTTATTTATCTGTTGTGTGTTAACCAGTTCCGCAGTTGCGGCCCAAACCCAATATGTGGCGGCAGATCAGTCGATGGAAACGGCTTTGTGTATCAGCGCTGCTACTGACAAAAAAGCTGATTTTAAGCAAGAGCTGAAATACAACCGGGTTGGTGCAGCTGTTGCGGCCAACAAGCTGGTCTGCAATGACATGCCGGTGGCCAGTTTTGCCTTTCAGGCCGGTAATATCGCGGTGTATCAGCATCTGAAAAAATATGTGCGTGGTCATGTCGACATTCAGGATATTGCCGCCAAACCGCTGCAGGGCAGTGTGATGGTGCAGGGCCGTTGAGATGACAATCAGCAGTTGCGCAAAGGCCCGCGCCAAGCGGGCTTTTGCACTGTCAGCTGCCGGGCAACCCCAGGCTTTATCAAGGTAAATCAAATAACAACGCAAAAACCGGTTCAGCGCCACTGCTGAATTGCCAGTCGGTCAAATCAGCGATTTTCACCCCGTCACCCGGCTGCAAGCTAATGTGCTGTTCGCCACTTTGGCCACTCAGACTACCTGACACCAGATGCAGATAGAGTTTACGTCCGGCCTGCGTCTGAAAGTTCAAGGCACTTTGCGCGTCCAGCCGCAGCTGAAACAATTTGGCATTCTGCTTCAGTCGCAAACTGCCTTCTGCGCCATCTTTTGAAGCAACCAGCGTCAGCCCCGGTGTTTGGGCAAAAGGTTTTTGCTGGTAACCCGGTTCACCACCCAGGCTGTCCGGCTCAATCCAGATTTGCAGGAAATGTAGATCCTGATTGGTTCTGGCGTTAAATTCGCTGTGCATAATGCCGCGACCTGCGCTCATCAGCTGATACTCCCCGGCCGGCAGCTCGGCGACCTGACCGGTGGAGTCTCGGTGCGCAATGACACCATCGAGCACCAGACTGATAATTTCCATATCGCGATGGCCATGAGTATCAAAACCGGCACCCGGTGAGACGCGGTCATCATTGATCACCCGAAGGGCAGAGAAGCCCATTTGCGCCGGGTCGTAATAACGGCCAAAGGAAAAACTGTGGCGGCTTTGTAACCAGCCAAAATCGGCACTGCCGCGTTGACTGGATTTTCTGAATTCGATCATCGGATGACTCCTGTATAACTTGTGAGCGTCAGACGGCGACCGCCGGGTCGCCGTTCATTGGGATGCGGTGCTTGGGGGCTGCTGCGTTAGGCCAGTTTTTTCGCCAGCCAGTTGTCGATGGCAAAGCGACCAGCACCGCTGAACGTCAGGGCCACACTGATAGCCAGCAGCGACAGCGCAAATTCATAGCCGTTGTTGCTCATAAACAGGCCGTTGGCAAAGTGCACGCTGAAAATTGCTACCAGCATGGTAATGGCCAGCACAAAAGCCGCCGGACGAGTCAGCAGACCCAAAATTAATGCCAGCCCACCGAAGAATTCAGCACCACCGGCCATCAATGTCAGCGGAATGCCTGGAGTTAACCCGATGCTTTCCATCCAGCCGGCAGTGCCTTGCAGGCCATAACCGCCAAACCAGCCAAACAGTTTTTGCGCGCCGTGTGCGGCGAAGATGATGCCGGCCGGAACCCGCAGCGCCAGACTGCCGATGCTGTTGGCTGAATCTTGAGTGTTTTGTACGAAAGTTTTGATTAAGTTTTTCATTTGTCTTGCTCCAATATGTTGTTGAGGTTCTGCCGCATTCGCGATGACTACCTGCATTGCTGCCTGCGTTCTGCTGCGTTGAGATAAATGTAGCCGGCTTGCTATTGCGAAAAAAGCGGAATAAATTGACACACATGTTCAAAATATTTGAATTAAGGATATCCCGCCGATGGCCATGCAGCCCGTATTGACTCTTGAGGCACTTAGAGCGCTGGATGCTATTGATCGCAAAGGAAGTTTTGCTGCAGCGGCTGAGTCTCTATACAAGGTGCCTTCGGCGCTCAGTTACACCATCGCGCGCCTCGAAAGCGATCTTGGTGTGCAATTATTTGACCGTAGCCGGCAAAAAGCGCAGTTGACCCAGGCCGGTCAGCTGCTGTTGCAACAAGGCCGGCATTTATTGCTGGCCAGTCAGCAATTAGAAGAAGCGGTACGGCAACTTGATACTGGCTGGGAACGCCAGCTGGTCATTGCGGTGGACTCAGTGGTGCCGCTGCAGCCGTTATTCAGTCTGATTGATGAGTTTCACCAGCTGGGCCGGCTGACACAAATCGTGTTGTCGGAACAGGTGATGGCGGGTGGCTGGGAAGCATTACAAAGCGGCCGGGCTGATTTGGCGATTGGTTTATCCGGTGAAGGTGTCTCTGGCCAGTTTCAGTTGCAACCAATGGCGCCGCTGGAATTTGTGTTTGCGGTCGCGCCACATCACGAACTGGCCCAGTTGGACCGGGTCGTCACTCAGCAGGATTTACAACAGCAAACGGCGATTGTGGTCAGCGATTCGGCGCTGGACCTGCCGGCGCGGGATTCCGGCCTCTATGACAGCCGGCGCCGGGTCGTGGTCAGCAGCATGCAGGCTAAAATCGCCGCGCAGCAGGCCGGGCTTGGCGTGGGTTTTTTGCCCAGGCATCTGGTCAGTGATGAGATCCGCGCTGGCCGGCTGATTGCCAAAGCCTGTGAAGTACCGCGGGCCAGCACGATGATGTATCTGGGCTGGCGTCGTCAGAGTCAGCCGGGGCAGGCATTGTTATGGTTCAGCCGGCAGCTGAGCCAATATGACTGGGCTGCCGTATTTCATGCGCCCTATGAATAAACCAGCCACTGACACAGGACCTGCAGCATGCAATTAGGTGAACATCGCGGTGTAATTTTTGATTTAGACGGCACGCTGGTGGATTCCCGGCTGGATTTTGGTTTGTTATGCCAGCGGCTTGGCTGGCCGGCCGGCACGCCAATCCTGGAACATCTGGCGACGGTCAAAGACCCACACGAGTATCAGCGTGCGCTTGGTATCATCGAACAGTTTGAACTGGAAGGCGCGGCAGCGGCACAGTGGATGCCGGGCGCAGCCGACTTGCTGGCTTTGCTGCAACAACAGCAAATCCCGACCGCAATTCTGACGCGCAATATGCGCAGTGCCACCTGGCATTGCCTTGAGCGCCTTGGGATTGCTGTCGATATCGTGCTGACGCGGGAAGATGCGCCCGCCAAGCCAGATCCGGCTGGTTTACTGCAGATAGCCAGCGCATGGCAGTTGCCACCTGCTGAGTTAATCTTTATCGGTGATTTTCATTTTGACCTGGCGACAGCGCGGGCCGCCGGTATGCCGGGCTGTTTGTACCTCAATGCCCAGAATGGCCATTACCGCACACAGGCCGATTTTGTGCTGGCACACTTTGCTGACCTCAGTCTCTGTTATCGAATGGCACCGCTTACATCTGGTTAGGCAAAGGTTTGCATTTTCATTACATGTCCGGCTTCTTCCCGGGTAAAAAACGCAGAACATCAGCCAGATCAAAGACATTTACAGCATAGGTTGCTAGACTGCTGAGAGTTTCAGTCTTCAGTTCCAGCAGTCAGAATTATCCGGCTAGGTTAAATCTATAGCCGAATCAAAGGTGTGGCGTGTCAGTTGCAAAAATAAGTCCGTCTCAGGTCAAGATTGGTTATTTCATTCAGTTACCCGTGAACTGGATGAAACACCCGTTTCTGACCAATAAATTCAAAGTCGAAAATCATGAACAAATTGCCATTATCCAAACGCTGGATTTGGAATTCGTTTATTTTTTTCCGGATAAAAGCAGCGTAGCTGTATCCGATGAGGCAGCCCCGGCTGAGGAACTGGCTCAGCATGCCAGCGAGTTACGCTATAAGCTGGAGCGGGAAAAAAACGAACGGATTGAGCAGGCTAAAGAGCAGCGTCGTCAGCTGCAACGCACCGAAAAAGCTTTTGAGCAGTCGATGGTGCAGGTGCGCAATGTGATGTCGAAAATTGGCAGCCGGCCATTGCAAGCTGTTGACGAAGCAACGGAACTGGTGCATCAGATTGCAGATACGATCATCAATGCAGATTCATTAGTGTTGCATCTGATTTCGCAAGCCAGCAAAGAGCAGGAGAGTATTTACTTTCATGTGTTGAACGTGTCTGTATTGTCGATGATGCTGGCAAAAAATCTCGGTATGACAGCAGAGCAAGTCAAATTGACCGGACTTGGCGCTCTGTTCCATGACATTGGCAAGCTCAAAATTCCTACTCAGATCCTGCGTAAAACCGAGCCTTTAACCGCGCCAGAAGCCAACTTACTGAAAATGCATACCCGCTATGGTATTGAACTGCTGAAACTCACAGAGTCTTTCCCCAAAGCGGCCTGGCCGGTCGTGGAACAACATCACGAATATTTAGATGGCAGTGGTTATCCGCTGGGTATCAAAGATGCCGAGATTGACGCCATGGCCAAAGTGGTGGCCGTGGTCAATGAGTTTGATAATCTGTGCCATCCGGTGGATGTCAGTAAAGCCCGCTCACCGCATCATGCCATGTCATTTTTGTTTAAATCGATGAAAGGCAAACTCGGTGCGAATGAAATGGGTCAGCTGATTAAAATGATGGGCGTGTACCCGCCCGGCACTATAGTGCAGCTCAGCGACGATCGGGTCGGGTTGGTGATGTCAGTCAACAGCGATCAACTGTTGTACCCGAATGTACTGGTTTACGACTCACAAATTCCGCGGCTGGAAGCGCCGGTGATTTCCTTGCAGGAAGGCAAACTCAGTATCGCCAAAGTGCTGAAGCCTTCTGCACTGCCGCAGGCGGTGTATGAATATTTGAATCCGCGGGCGCAGGTCAGTTATTTTATTCAGGGGAACGAGCGTAAATGAGAGCAAGCGCTCAGAACTGCAGCTTAAATAACAACTCAGCCAGATCCGGTTGCCAGTGATATTGCGCTGGTACTTTGATACCACACACTATCACCCCTTCAGTCCGTAACAGGGCACTTTGCTCGGCAGCCTCTGCACTGCCGGGTGCAAAAGCCAGGCTCAGGTTGCTGCGTACCACCCGATACCAGGGCAATGGCGTCGGGCTGTAACCCAGCGCTTTTCCGACCAGCCGGGCACGTCCGGGCAACCCCGCTAAATCAGCGATTTGGCCATAACTCGCCACTTTCCCGGCCGGGATTTGTTGCACTGTTTGCCAGATCCGGCTGTAATGAGGGTTCATCTGCACCTGATATCAATAAAGTTTTGGAGTCTTTATGCCTGCAGCGCCCATTCCTGTCAAATTGCTGGAAAAACCGGAACCACCCGGTAGTAACGAGTGCTGTGGCAGTGGCAGTTGCTGTCCATGCGTCTGGGATTATTACCGCGAACAACTGGCGTTGTGGCAACAACAGCAAAAACAGCAGTCTGGTACAAAAACAGCAACAGAATAACTGTCCGGGCCTTGCTCAAACGTAGATTGCTGATTAGTGTTCAAGCAGTGCCGGTTGTTTGCCGGCCTTAAGGATGTTGTCGAATGGCTGTGCCTGAGGGTGGATCGCTGCAAAGTAGCATTTTATTCAGCATTCTGGTGTTATTCATCGCCACCACCGCTTATTTGCTATTTATCCGCTCTTTGCCGGGACAGCCTCAGTCACATCAACGCCGTGCCTTACAGCTGTTTAGCTGGTTTTTCCTGACTGAGTTCCTGGCCTATCTGGTGTATTGCCTGCGTTTTATCGATATGTACCTGGTGTCTGTCGTCTTGAATAATCTGCTGTATCTGTGTGGCGTGTACTTGTTTTATTGTGGCGTCAGGTCGCGCTATCAACTGGACATCAGCCGGAAAATACTCGGCTTCATCTGCATCCACCTTCTGGCTTTAGGGGTTTTGCTGTATTGGTTTACTGCGATTCATAATGAGATTTTTATCCGTCTGCCGCTGGCGCTGGGATCATTTTGCGTGCCTGTGTTGATTACCTTTTCCCTGATCCGACAGCAGCAAAGACCGGGCAATCTCGGCGACCGGGTGTTACTGCTGTGCACCATAGTCACATTGTTGCTGTTACCACTGTTGTACCCGATTTTTGGTTATTTACTGCAGCCAGACCAGCAAGGCCAACTGATGGTGATGACGCTCGTCACTCTGACTCTGGAGACCTTGTGTATCGGTGGGTTGGCTATTTCATATATCTATGATTTGATTGATAAACTTCGCAGTGATGCCAATACAGACAAACTGACCCAAAGCAGTAATCGCCGCTACTTTTTTAAAGTGGCACCGCAATTTCAGCAACGGGTCGCCGCGGGGGAACAGATCAGTCTGGTTTTGCTGGATATCGACCATTTTAAGCAATTAAATGACCGCTACGGCCATCAGGCTGGTGATGCGGTGTTACGCCATTTTGCGACATTGCTACGCCAGCATCTGCAAAGCAAAGATCTGATTGTCCGTTACGGTGGTGAAGAGTTTTTATTGGTATTGCCCGGATATACGCCTGCGCAGACTTTACCGTTATTGCAGCAGTTTCAGGCCAGATTACGCCAGTCGCCGCTGCAGTATGAGTCAGAGGAACTGATAGTGCGCGCCAGCTATGGCGTAGCGGCATTACACGCCGGGCAAGATATTGATCATTGCGTGCACCGTGCAGATTTAGCTTTGTATCAGGCCAAAGCCAATGGCCGTGATAACGTTGTACTGGACAGTCCGGCCACCGCTTCCTAAATCAATCCGGCATGGTATAGTACGGCCCAAGCCCTCCTTGGCGCTATATAACGATAACAATCAATTCCGGGATCCCTATGACCTCAACACATGACGTGCTGGCTGGCCAGAAACAATGGCTGGGCCATCCGGTCGGACTTTTTGTCTGTTTTTTTACCGAAATGTGGGAGCGTTTTGCCTTTTACGGCCTAAAAGCGCTGCTGTTTCTTTATCTGACCCAACATCATTTATTTAACGACAAAAACGGCTATTTGCTGCTCGGCACCTATGCAGGTCTGGCTTATGCACTGCCGGTGGTGGGCGGACTACTCGCCGATAAATATCTTGGTATGCGTAAAGCCGTGACTTTTGGCGGTGCGCTGATGGCCGTTGGTATGTTAGGCATGGCTTACAAAGGCACGCAGGCCAGTGCCGAAGGCGGTGCCGATTTACTGGCGCTGCAGGTGATGTACGCCTCGTTAGCCCTGGTGGCGGTGGGTGTTGGTTTCCTCAAACCCAATATCTCCACCATTGTTGGCCGGCTTTATACCGACAATGATCCGCGCCGCGATTCAGCGTTTACGCTGTTTTATATGGGCATCAATTTAGGCGCGATCTTCTCCAGTTTGTTTGTCGGCTGGATTGGCATTGCCTACGGCTGGGAATATGGCTTTGGATCGGCCGGTATCGGTTTATTGCTTGGTTTAGTGGTGTTCTTAAAAGGCTCTAAACACTTCCACGGTCAGGCTGAACCGGCCAACCCGACGTTACTCGATGAAAAAGTCGCAGGGCTGCGCCGTGAAACGCTGATTTATCTGCTGGCGCTGGTTGGTGTTGCTGTGGTGCAGCAAATTCTGCAAACCAGTATCGATTTTGGTGCTTTAGGCGCATTGCTTGGTATGGCGCCAGGCGCGGAAATTACCGCCACTGAGGTTGTCGCTGTGGCTTTGACGCTGGTGCTGATGGTCTGGTGGTTTAAATTCATTTTCATTCAGTGTAACGCTTTGGAACGCGCCAACATGATTATGCTGATGGTGCTGACCGCCATTTCAGCGGTGTTCTGGGGGTTGTACGAACAAACCTACGGCAGCTGGCTGGCCTATTCGGACCGGGTCATGCAGAGCCCGACTTTTGATTTAGGGTTCTTCAGCTTTGCGTTTAACTCTTCACAGCTGACTTTTGTCGCGTCGTTTTTTATCGTGCTGCTGGCATTTCCATTTGCCTGGTTATGGCCCTGGCTGGACCGTAAAGGCTGGAATCCTTCGGCTCCGAATAAATTTGGCATTGCGCTACTCTGCGCCGGCCTTGCCCATTTTATCCTGCAATATGCGGCGCTGAACCCACTGGAGAGCGGCCTCGCTGGTTTCTGGTGGTTTATTCTGGCGTATTTCGTGTTGGTGATAGGTGAGATGGCATTATCGCCGATTGGTTTATCTGCCGTTACAGCCTTGTCCGTGGCGCGTGTGGTCAGCCTGATGATGGGCGTCTGGTTCCTCGCTTCTGCTTTTGGTGAAATGATTGCCGGCCGCTTTGGCGCTTTAGCTTCAATGCCCGCCGGCACTGCGGTACCGGATGCACTGAATATCTATGCCGAAGTGTTCGCCATCCTGGGTTGGGTTGGCCTCGGCTCCGCGGTACTGATGTTTGTGTTGTCTCCAGTGCTGACTGGTTTGATCCGCCGCGCGCAGCAACAACATCCGCAACAGGGCTAGACAGATGCAATGGCTGAGTGACTGGCGTCAGCGTTGTGGTCAGATATGGCAACAACTGGACTTATCGCAGCGCTGTTATCTGATCTCGGCGTTATTGGTATTGGCCTGGCTGCTGAGCTTTAATAGCCAATACTGGCTGCTCGGCTTGCTGGGTGTCAGTCTGTTTATCGCTGCGGTTAATGATATCTGGCAGGGCTTTTTACGCATCTGGCACAGTTTACCGGGCAAGGCCTTTATTTTGGTTTGTTATGCCGTGCTGGCGAATTTCTGCTTTGCGCTGGCGGACAGTTCGGTCAATAACCTGATTGGTGTGCGGCCTGAAGTGGTGCCTTTTAGCGTGAACCTGACGCTGATGCTCCTGGCGCCATTCTGGAGTTTCCTGCTGGCCTTTGTGTTGTTGTCGGCTTATCTCATCCTGCATAGCATCAAACTGATGTTGCTGGTTATGCTGCGCCCGCTCGGTGTGCGCAGCCATCATCTGCAGGATGGCAGTTATCCGAAACTGACACTGGCCGCGCGCTTATGTTTTTTGCCGGTGGTGTTCACTTACATGGGCGCGGCGATGACCGGTTATGTCACCGGCGATACTGCGGCTATTGATTTGTTCCGTGAGCCGGTAGCAGTGCAGATTCAGCCTGCAGAGATCGCTGCAGCTCAGGCAAACGAAACTGCGGTTGCTTCAGAGCAAGCAGAGCCTCAGGTCAAAATGTTTGGCGGCGAGATATCCGGCCTGTCCGGCATTAATCCGGAAGTGCGCTGGATCAACCGCACTGTGGCCTGGTTTTTATATCAGATTGAAAGCCTGAGTAAATCACAATGCGTGATGCAAGGTGCTGAACATCTGGTGCATCTGAATGATTACGAAGTGTTAGTGATCACGCCGGATGCACAGCAACCGTATGGCTACCGGTATCAGGTCAGAGCCTGCGGTTCACCTTATTTGCCGGATCTGAGCCGAAAGTCGGTGGCGCCTGCTGCATCGTCAGGCGGCTGAAAAAGACGGCAGCTAGTTGCAGAACTGAGTTTCGTCCAGCCCAAAAGCCGCTTTATGCGGCTTTTTGTTTTTCTATCAGTACTTTGACATCAGACGAGCCGCTTTCTATACCTTTGCTGGATAAGGAACAGGGAGGTGAGCAATTGGCACGCAAAATCATTCCGCTTTTGGGCTGTCTGTGGCTATCCGCTGCTAGTGTCGCGGCCGATTTCAGTCAGCAGTTCAGTGTGATTAATGATAATTCCTGGTTATCAGGCTATGAGGACCAGCAATCACAAGCCTCCCGAGCCTTGTTTAGCTGGGATTTGCAGCTCGAAGCCGGACCACAATGGCTGGTCGCTTCAAGCCTGAAAGCCTTTCGTGGCCGCAATGGCGAATTGCTGACCGGCAATATCCAGGGTATCTCCAATATCGATGCGGCGCAGTTCACTAAAATCTATGAACTTTATGTGCAATATAAATTTGACGATAACAGCCGGCTCAAATGTGGTCAGGTAGATGCAAATCTGGAATTTGCCTTTGTGCCGGTGGCCGGCGGCTTCATCTCGCCGCCTTTAGGTATTACGCCGACAGCCATAGCTTTACCGACTTACTACGACCCGGCTGCATCCTGCAGTGTATTTTATGAGCCAGAACATGGTTTTCAATGGATGGCCGGCGTATTTGCCGGGCAGGAACATACTAATTTCTCTTCCCAATTTATGGTGGCCGAAGGCCGTTATGTCTCAGCGACCGGTCGTACTTCGTATGGCTACTGGCACCACCATGGCGACTGGACAACTCTAAATGACCAGCAGTTAAGGGCCATTTCTGGCTGGTATCTGAATCATCAGCAGCAAGTTTCAGAGCAGCTGGTGCTGTTTGCTGTCTGGTCCGGGCTGAACGACGATGTAGATATTTTACATCAGCACCGCATGCTCGGGTTGGTGTGGGAGCTTCCGATCGCCGGACATCAGCTGGGGCTGATGCACAGCACTGTGACAGCACAAAACCGGCAATCTGAGCAAATGATTGAAGGATATTGGCAGTGGTCTGTAACTCCTCAGTTGCAGCTGCAGCCTGTGCTGCAATGGATAAATCATACAGATCCGGCGTTGGACGCCAGTCTGGTGACGACGTTGCGTCTGATCGCGCAATTCTGAAGGGAGGACATTATGACGTTACGAGAAAAGGCGAACTGGGGCCTCTGGCTGATTTTTACCTTGTTTGTGGCTATAGCCGGTGTTGGCTGGTGGGGAAATCAGCAACAGGAACAGGTATTGGACCGAACTATACAGCAAGCCTGGCCTGCGATGAAAAGTTCAGGAACCGCTGTGAGTTTAGTGGATGAACAACTCTTTTCCATGGAGCAGTTATTACAGGGGTTACAGGTTGATAGCAATGCAATGGCACAGCGTGATCAACAGTTGGCGACGGCGATCAAAAATTTGGCAACCAATCCGCTACCGGATCGCAGCCTGTTGCGTCAGCTGGATACTGCGCTGGAGCAGTTTGTACTGGCGCAGCAGCAACTGCGTCAGCAGTTTGTCCGGTATCAGCAGCAATTGTCGGGTCTTGATAAAACCGTGTCCCAAATTGTTGAAATTGGCGAAATTGTCGAAGAAGTCGGTGACAGTCAGGTGGAGACACTGATTCAGGCGCCGCGACAGACCATTAGTTGGGAAGGTGGGCTACAGCGCAAGTGGGACGCCGCTGATGGTGGTATGGAAGCCAATATCGGTTTTTTCCGGCAATTGTATTTTTTAGAGCAAATTAAACGGCAAGGCCCTCAACCAGAATTGGTTAAAGAGCTGAATGACTCCATTGCATTTCAACAAGATGCCGTCGATGGTCTGGTCGCGACCGGACTTTTTGCCATTCCTGCACCTAACCATTTTGGTTCGGCAACATTAGGCGATACCTATCTGCAACTGTTTGAACAGCACAAGCAGCAAATCCAGACAACGCTGGATGCTTTGGTTCAAATGCAGCAACGCCAGACGGAGTACCGTGCTGCCAGCACAACACTTGTTACCGCGCTAAACCAGCTGCAACAGTCCTTAGATAGCAGCACCGCCGACATTGTGGCCCAAGGGCCGGCAACTGCCGGTTACGTTGCTAAACTTCTGCTCGTCACCGGTGGGGTCACTTTAGTATTGCTGGTGCTGATAGGTACTTATGTGCGCAAAGGAATGCTGGCACAGCTGCATCAGGTGGCGAAAAATCTGCACGATGTAGCGAGCGGCGACGGCGACCTGACCCGGCGGCTGGAAGTCAAAAGCGACGACGAACTGGGGCGGATCGCCGAAAACTTCAATCTGTTTGCCGGCAAAATTCAGCATATAGTGCAGGACATCCATCACAGTGCGCAGGTATTGATCGATGCCAGTGTGCAGAGTCAGCAACTGTCAAAACATCTGAAGCAGGAAGCCGAGGATACTGAGCAGCATAGTACTGGCCTGGCTAGCGCGATGCAGCAACTTGACCATTCGGCGCAAGACATCGCCAACAGTTGTGGCATTGTGGTGAAGCAGTCAGAACAAACCTCCAGTGCGGTGTTGCAAGGGAATGCTGCGATTCACGGCACTATCAGTCAGATGCAACAAATGAGCGATACCGTGCATCGTTCTGCCAGCGCGCTCGAGCAGCTGACGGCAAAAGCCGAAAAAATTGACCAGATTGTTGGTGTGATACGTGGTATTGCTGAACAAACAAATCTGTTGGCGCTAAATGCCGCTATCGAAGCCGCCCGCGCCGGTGAGCAGGGGCGTGGTTTTGCCGTGGTGGCGGAAGAAGTGCGCAATCTGGCGCAGCGGGCAGAATCCTCATCACGGGAAATCTCCGCAGTGATAGCAGAAATACAGCAGGAAACCCGCTTGTCCCATCAACAAATGCAGCAATCTGTCTTATTGGCTGATCAGAGCATGCAGGCTTGTGAGCAGTCGGGCAGTGCTTTAGCTGTGGTGCAGGATCAGATCAAATCTGTCGTAGAGCAAATTAATCGAATGTTTAATGCAACCTCTGAACAGGCGCAGACTTTGAACCAGATGTTGCTACAAATACGTGAAGTTGCATCATTGGCAGCAAATTCCAGCCAGGAGGCTGGTAGTGCACTGCAGTTAATAGATGGTATGCAGGGAAGGGCGCAGGATTTAAACCGTTTGGTTGTGCAGTTCCGTTTCTGAGCCTGGCCACTGCGCTAAAACGCTTTTGCCGGTCTGTTCAGCGCGCCAGAGGCTGTCAGGGCTTGCCGACGATGACACCCGGTTATAGGCTAGGCGTTTTCTCAGTCACGGGTCCCCTTTATGTCAAAGTACATGTTATTCCCGGTGGCGCTGCTGTGTAGCAGCGTCACTGTCGCCGATGAAGGACAATGGCAACCCTATCAATTGCCGCAATTACAACCACAACTCAGTGCCCGCGGCATTAGTGTGCCGGCAACCGATTTGGCCGATTTAAGCAAATATCCAATGAATGCGATTGTCAGTCTTGGATATTGCTCCGCCTCTTTTGTGTCACCACAGGGCTTGGTGATCACCAATCATCACTGCGCTTATGGCGCTATTCAGCAAAATTCAACGGCCGAAAATAATCTGATTGCGAATGGTTTTCTGGCTAAAACGCAGGCCGAAGAGCTGCCGGCTGGCCCGTCAGAACGCTTGTATGTGACTGAGTTGGTTGAAGATGTGACGGCGAAAGTCAGCGGGGCATTACCAGAGAAACTGACTGATTTGGTTAGGTTTGAGGCCATTGAAAACAATCGCAAGCAGCTTATTCAGGCCTGTGAAAGTGATGCCAATTACCGCTGTAACGTGGTCAGCTTCCATCATGGCCTGCAATTTTTCCTGATTAAACAGCTGATGATCCAGGATGTCCGGCTGGTGTATGCGCCGTCTGAAGCGGTCGGTAATTTTGGTGGTGATATCGACAACTACGAATATCCGCGCCACACCGGCGATTATTCGTTTTTGCGCGGTTATGTCGGTAAAGACGGCAAACCGGCGCCTTTTGCTAAAGACAACGTGCCTTACCAGCCGAAATTTCACCTAAAAGTAAATGCCGCTGGCGTCAAGGCCGGCGATGGCATTTTACTGGCCGGTTATCCGGGCCAGACCAGCCGCTACCGGCTGGCAGAAGAAATTGCCTTTGCCCGCGATTGGCAATATCCGGCGAGCGTCACTACCTTTAACCAGATGATCCAGACCATTGATGCTTTTGGTGTCAAAGATCCGGCATTGCAGGTGCGTTACGCCTCAGTGGTCAAAGGCTACAACAACCGGATGAAAAAAATGCAGGGCCTGCTCGATGGCTTTAAAGTGACCGACATTCACGCTATTAAACAGCAGCAACAGCAGGAATTACTGGACTGGATAGCGGCAGACAGCAGCCGCAAAAGCCATCAGCAAGCACTGGCAGCGCTCAAAGAAGTGGTCAGTGCTGAACAACAATATCAACAACAAACCTGGTATTTTGACAATGCCAAACGCAGCGATTTGTTCAAAGCGGCACAGGATTTATATCGCCTGGCGCAAGAGCGGCAAAAACCGGACAGCGAACGGGAGCTTGGGTATCAGCAGCGCGACCTGAAAATGTGGCAGGGCCGGTTAAAACGGCTGGATACCAGCTTTGCGCCAACGGTCGATTTAGCGCTGTGGAGCCAGCAGCTTGAAGTCTATTTACAGCAAAAACCGCTGCTGCGCGTCAAAGTGCTGGACGATGCGTTAGGTTTAGTACCGGGCATGACCGCCACGCAAATCAGTGCCAGCTTAAAACCCTGGTATGACAGCACCACCTTAGGTACCAGCGCCGGCCGGTTGGCCTGGCTGGAAAAGACTCCAGCCGAGTTTGCCGCAAGTGCAGATCCTTTTATCAAAGCCGCTGTTGCAGTCTATCAGCAACAAATCGCGTTGGAGCAACAACAAAAGGCCATTCAAGGTGCGTTGTTAAAAACCCGTCCGGCCTATATGCAGGCGGTGATTGCCTTTAATCAGAGCAAAGGTAAACCGGTTTATCCGGATGCCAACAGCACACTGCGCATCACTTACGGCCATGTCGACGGTTATCCGGCGGCGGATGGTGTCTATAAAACACCATTCACGTCAGTGCGCGGCATGATCGCCAAACAGCAGCCAACAGGGGTTTTCCAGCTACCGGCAAACCTGGTGAAAGCCTATCAGGCGAAACAATATGACGGCTATTTTTATGCCGATCTTGGCGCCAAACCAGCGCTGCCGTTTGATTCAGTGCCGCTGAACTTTTTATCCAGTGCTGATACTACCGGCGGTAACTCTGGCTCTGCGGTGATGAATGGCAAAGGCGAACTGATCGGCCTTAACTTTGATTCAACTTATGAGTCGATAAGCAAAGACTGGTACTTTAACCCTGCTATTACCCGCGCTATTCATGTTGATATCCGCTTTGTGCTGTGGATGATGCAGTATGTTGATGGTGCGCAGAATCTGCTGGATGAGATGTCGATTGTGCGTGACTGATATCGCGACTGTCTGAGCCGTATTGGCGACTAAAAACCGGGCTTTGGCCCGGTTTTTTTGTGGATGAGCTCTGTGTCAGGCGCAGTTAAAAAATACTAAACAGCGCCGGATTCAATAAACTCAGGATTGACATGCCCTCTAAGAAAGCAAAGCTGCTGGCGTCATGTAAATCGTCTTTGCTCAGGCCCAGTACTTCCATAATTTGTTTGTCGGCCAAATCATACAGCTGAAACACCTCTGGGTTTGCTTCACTGAGCGCCAGACAACTGGCGAGATGCAGGATCAGGCTCACTTTATTGGCTGCTGAGTACTCGGGCTGATTCAGTTGTTTCAGCGGCTGGATGATACGGTCCGGCAGCTGCCAGAGCTTCAGTAACTCGACTGTGCAGTCAGCATAAGTGAAGCCCAGCAATTCTTGCTGTTTTGTCCAGGGTTTCTTGCCTTTTTTATATTGGGTGCAAACCTGTGCTATGTCCGGTTTTACCTGCACTACCACCAGTTCACCAAGATTATGCAGCAATCCAGACAAATAAATCGGCTCATCTTTTTTTACGCCGAGATGAAATGCCAGATGTTTGGCGATAAGCGCCGTGTTGATGCTGTGCTCCCAAAACTTATCCAGGGCGATGATATCGGGTTTCAGGCTGGCAAAAGCTTCGGCAGCGCCGCTGGCTACCACCAGATTGTAAACCTGAGTTTCACCCAGCACCTGCACCGCTTTTTGCACTGTTTCTACTTGTTTGGGGAAGTTGTACAGCGCGCTGTTGGCAAGGCGCAGCAACTTGGAAGACAGGACCGGGTCATACGAAATCAATTCGGCAATTTCATCGATATCGCTGATGTCGTCATCGATAATTGATTTAATTTTCAGACAGGTATCTGGTAACGCAAAAATATCACCGACCTGACGAGCACATTCGGCAGCGTTCAAGTTGCACTCCGTTTTTTCTATGAATTCGCTTTATCTAGTGTTGCTTCCCGGCGCTGATTTACAAGGGGGCAAGGCGAATTTCCGGACATTTTTTTCTGTCATGCAACTGCAGCTATAACTTCACACCATTGTCATGCAGCAAAGCTAACGTCTTGTTTTTTCTGTTCAGGAGCGACAAATGAAGGCGTTAAAATTTTCACTGGCAGCTTTGCTGGTCTCGGCGGCATTAACTGGTTGCACATTAGAAGGTGATGACGGTGCACCGGGCGCGACAGGCCCGGCGGGGCAAACCGGTGCCACAGGCCCGTCCGGTACTAACGGCAGCAATGGCAGTAACGGTCAGAATGCGCCGGTTGGCATGCAGTTACAGGCGGTCGCCCGCTATGTGACTGGCAGTTATGGCGCCGGTGCGGCGGAGATCACTGCGTTTCATGCCCAGTCCAAACGGATTTTTGTCGTCAATGGCGCGGCAAACCGGGTCGAAGTGCTGGATGCAGCTTCGGTTAAAAGTCAGGCCCTGTCGGATCCACTGACCGCCAACACCCTGACCAGCCAGCCTCTGACATTGCCTGCCACTGTCACAGTGCGTAACAGCGCCGATCAGGATGAAACTGTCGCCTTAGGTTTTGCCAACTCCATCAGTGTTCAGGGCCAGCTGCTGGCTGTTGCGGTGGAAAATAAAACCCGCAGTGATGCCGGGGTGGCGCTGATTTATGATTTAAGTCAGGGCGCGCCGTTGTTAAAACAAGCCATTCGGGTCGGGGCTCAGCCGGATATGCTGACCTTCAGCAGTGATGGCAAATGGTTACTGGTCGCGAATGAAGGCGAACCTGTGGCCGATTATTCGGTTGATCCGGAAGGTTCAGTGTCGCTGATCACACTGTCCAACGGCGTTGCGGCCACACAAGCTAAAACTTTCAGCTTCAGTGCGCTTAATAGCGACAAAGCAGCGCTTGCGGCCAAAGGCGTGAAATTCGCCGGGCCTGCCAGCACCACAGTGGCACAGGACTTAGAACCTGAATATATCGCGCTGAGCCCGGACCTGAAAAAGGCCTGGGTGGTGTTACAGGAAAACAATGCCATCGCGGTGATTGACCTCGCTACGGCGAAACTGGATAAAATTCTTCCGCTTGGGTTTAAAGACCATAGTCTGGCCAAAAACAGCCTGGACGTCAGCAACAGAGACGGCGTGAATCTGCAAACAGTGCCTGGTTTGTACGGCATGTATCAGCCAGACACGCTGCAAAGCTTCAGCTGGCAGGGCAGTGCTTTTTATGTCAGCGCCAACGAAGGGGATGCACGCGACTGGGCTGGTTTTTCTGAGCAAAAACGTGTGTCGGCACTGAAGCGTTCTGCCACGCTCAGTGCCCGCCAGCCTTATTCGGCTGATGGACTGGGCCGCCTGAATGTCACTACAGCGCTGGGGCAAAATAGCAATGGCGAATATGACGCTTTATATGCCTATGGCGCCCGCTCTTTTAGTATCTGGGACCAGAATGGTCAGCAGGTGTTTGACAGCGGCAATGACTTTGAGCGCATCGCCTCCGGCGTCCATGGCGATAAATTTAACTCCAACCATTTGACGGTCGAAGGCGATAACCGTTCTGACGATAAAGGCCCTGAGCCGGAAGCGCTGGCACTCGGGCAAATCAATGGCCGGACTTATGCATTTATTGGCACAGAGCGAATGAGCGGTATCTATGTCTATGATATTTCTAATCCTTATGCGCCGCAGTTTGTCGACTACGCTTATAACCGAGATTTAAATGCCGTTTATAACATTAACGACGACAAAGTCCCGGCGGAAGTAACAGGCAACGTGACACAGGCCGGGGATTTGGGGCCCGAATCGCTGTTATTTATTGCGCCGGCCAATAGCCCGACCGGCAAACCTTTACTGCTGATGGCCAACGAAGTCAGTGGGACTTTAACGGTGTTTGAACTGACGCCGAAGAGTTAAGATTAATTTGCTTCCACAAGGCCAGCAGTCGCTGGCCTTATTCTTTTCTCAACCAAATTCTGTGCTTAATGCTAATTTTGTGTAAACTATTGTTTTACTGCATTCTTTTTTGTTTTTTTTTCAAGTCGTCTATACTCGCCACTATGGCCTTGAGTTTCCGGATACAACCTGAATTGCCAGATGGTTCAGCACAGAAGGACATCGTGAAAAGGTTATTTATCTGTTTATATTTGCTGTGGTGTCAGACTGCTGTCGCAGGCGCTGCCGCAGAACTCTCGCCGCCGGTCCGGGTCATTGCGCATCCGTCCGTTCAGGTCGATGCTTTATCACCGGCTCAGTTACGCAGCATCTATCTGATGCGTCAGGTCGTCTGGCCTGATGGTGTCGCCATTCGTGTTTTTACCCTTGCGCCGCGCTCTGCGGTCAATCTGCAATTCTGCCGTGATCAGTTACAGCTGTTTCCTTATCAGTTGGAACGGGTCTGGCAAAAACTGACGTACTCCGGGACAGGAACGCCCCCTACCGAATTACAGGATCAACAGGCCATGTTGCAGGCAGTTGCCACAACACCAGGTGCCATAGGTTATATCGGGATACAGGATGAAACTCAGGTTGTTAAAGTCATTCCAATCAGGCCTTAGCGCTTGCCTGCTGGCAACATGTGGTCTGTCTGATGCTGCTGCGGCTGATAACTGGCACTGGCATGGTTTTGTCTCGCAGGGGCTGATGCAGGCCAGTGACAGCAATTTTGTGAATGATGACGGCGCCGTCAGTACTGAACTGACTGAATTTGGCGTCAATGGCAGTTACCAGTTCAGTGCCGATTTACGTCTGTCTGGGCAGCTGATGTACCTCGATGGCGGCAATCGTTATGCGTCGGGTGGCCGCGTGGATTATTTATTCCTGAACTGGACCGCGATTAATAGCCTGGACTGGCAGCTGAATTTATATGCCGGCCGCTTTAAGAATATGCATTGGCTTTATTCCAGCACCCGCGATGTACCGATGACCAGGCCGATGATAGTGCTGCCGCAGTCGGTGTATTTTGACGCTTTTCGCGATATTGCGGTCGGTTCTGATGGCATTGCGCTGCAATCGACCAATACCACAGCCATCGGTGAGTTTGAATGGATTTGGAGCTATGGCGCTATCCCAATCAGCAAAGAAATGGCGCGTCGCGTCATTGCAACTCAGCTACAAGGCGATACCGAGCAAAAGTACGTGCATCAGGCGACACTGTTTTTCCGGCCTGCAAATAGCCAAACGCAGTGGGGCATCTCTTTACTCGATTCCGGTTTTGAATATCGTCAGGCACAACCTGACCTGTTTTTTGACGGTAAGTTTACCGTTCAGCGGGTGATGGCTAACTGGCGCTACAGCGCTGAATTATGGGAGCTATCCAGCGAATTGATGCAGGAACGGGTATTTGCCCGTGGTTTTTATCTGCCCGGCTTTAACCGCAATCAGTTTGCACAGGGGGCATTTTTGCTTGGAAGTTATAACTGGTCGGAAAATACCCGGCTCTATGCCAGTTATGACTGGTACACCGCCAATAAAGATGACCGCGGTGGTGCTTTGCTGCCGCTGCAAAGCGGTGGACTGATCGCGCGGTATTTCGGTTATCAGCGGGATTGGGGCCTTGGCATTACACAGGAGCTTGACCGTAATTTGCGGCTGAAGCTGGAGTATCACTGGATCACCGGCACCGGACGATTGGGGCCCAATGTGGTGCCTGCTATCGAAATTAACCGCAATCGTCAGCATGATATCTGGGCGGTGCAACTGATGTACTGGTTCTGATCTTATGCGGCCATTTTTAAGTTTACCCTGGAAAATTCTGGCGCTGACTTTAAGCGCTTTGCTGCTCATGACGGTGGTGCTCACCAGTTTTGCCATAGTAAAAATGGAGCAGGACTTCCGTTTGCAGCAACAAAAGCAGTTACAGCTGCGCCAGCAACAATTTGAACTGCTGAATATGCTGCTGGAAAACCAGCTGCGCAGCTGGCTTGAGTCCTTCACTGATATGGCCAATATCCGCGAGCAAGCCGATTTCAGCGCTTTTGCCACAGCGCTGGCGCGCCACTATGACACCATCGCACTGCATCTGAATGTCGAGCATCAGTGGTTATTTGATAAAGACGGCGTGTTGCTCTATGCCTCGACACCGGAAGTGCCGGGCCGGGTGCGGCAGGCGGTGCAGCAGGTGCTGATGGAACTGCAACCTTTCAGTGAAATCGTCTGTGCTGAGCATTGCGCCAAGCTGGTGCTGGTGCCGGTGCAGAACCAAAGCGGTGATGTCGCGGTGGCCGCGTTGTCGACCACGTTGCTGGATGTACTGGCATCGCTGAAACAAGGCGTGGGATCGGAAGTGGCGATAGTGCGGATTGAAGGTGATCTGGAGCGACCTGCGCGTGAGTTACAGCTGTTAAGTTTATCCAATGCCAGCCGGATGGCCTCAGTGTTTTCGGCGTTGCCAGCTGAAGCAACGGTCAAGCAGGCCATCGAAAATGGCCTGCCGGTGCAGATCGGCACCGAACACTATCTGATCAGTTTCCTGCCGCTGGTTGGCAATGGTCAGGGCTATTATCTGGCGCTGGTCGATGACACCAATAAATTTGCCCGCACCAAAGCCGACTATCAGTACCAGATTGTGATTTTTGCCTTAGTTTGTTTTGTGTTGGTGGCCGTGCTGATTTATTTCAGTACGCAGCGGCTCAGTCTGCGTTTACTGCAGATGGCTCGGCATTTACCGCTGTTGGCGCAACGCCAGTTCCGTGAATTTCGCGACCACAGTCAAAAGCCGCCTTTGGTATTCTCCGATGAACTGGACGTGCTCGGTAACGCGGCTAATCAACTGAGCCTGGAGCTGGAACATCTGCATCAGCAGATTGAACACAATACCCGTGAGCTGGAAAACATCGCGATGTATGACCTGCTGACCGGCTTACCAAACCGTAATATGTTGTTGTTCCAGCTGAAAAAATATTTGGCGGCGCTGGAGCGGCATCCAGGGCGCATCGCTGTGTTATTTCTCGATCTGGATAATTTTAAGCTGGTCAATGATACCCAGGGCCATGCAGCAGGTGATTTGTTGCTGGTCGAAGCCGCCAACCGGCTGAAAACCTGTATCCGGCCCACTGATTTGGCTTCCCGCTTCGGTGGCGACGAATTTGTGCTGGTGCTGCCGGACGTGATGTCCGACGAGCACCCGGCTGAAGTCGCTAACCGTATTCTGCAGGCGTTTCAGCAGCCGGTGGAGCTGAATGGCCAGCTGTTTTACGTCTCCGGCAGTATCGGCGTGGCCATGTCGTCTGATCCGCAATCCTTACCAGATGATTTAATTCGCCAGGCTGACATTGCGATGTATAACGCCAAAGAGCAGGGCGGTGCCGCCTTTACCGGCTATAACCAGCAAATGTATCAGCGACTGTCGAGCCGCATTCAGCTGGAAAGCGACATCAAAGATGCCATCCGCCTGCAACAGTTTTATCTGGTGCTGCAGCCGCAGATTGAGTTATCTACCGGCCGGCTGGTGGGGTTTGAAGCACTGCTGCGCTGGTCGCATCCGCAGCGGGGGATGGTGACACCGGACGAGTTTATCGGCGTGCTGGAAAATTCGCCGCAAATGGTTGAACTCGGCTATTGGGTGTTCCGCCGCAGTTTTGAACTGGCGCAGCAGTTGGTTGGTCAGGGTTATCGCCATATCCGAATTGCAATCAATTTATCAGCAGGTCAGTTTCTGGATCCGCAGTTACCAGAAGTGCTGCAGGGCTTGCTGGATGAGTTTGACCTGCCGGCTAACCATTTTGAGCTTGAACTGACCGAACGGACGCTGGTGAAGAATATTGAAACCACGCTGCAGATGATGCGCCAGCTTAAAGCTATAGGTTTTTGTTTTGCCATCGATGATTTCGGCACCGGCTATTCCAGCCTGAGTTATTTAAAGCAAATGCCGGTCGACATTATCAAAATCGATAAATCCTTTGTATTTGGCATGCTGGAAAACGATGCGGACTATCAAATTATTGTCTCTACCATCGCCATGGTACAGAAGCTGGAATTAACAGTGGTGGCCGAAGGCGTCGAAAACCGTGCCCAGCTGCAGCTGCTGAAAAAGCACAAATGTGATGTGGGCCAGGGCTATTATTTTGCCCGGCCATTGAATGATGAGCAGTTAAAGCATTTTCTCGCGGATGAAGTGCCGGACGGATTTCTGCGTTTATCCTGAACGTGAAAACCGCCGGCACTGTTATCTAACGCAGTGGTGTATTGATCAGCGGCCGTCCCGGATGGGGCTGCATTTGATCATAACTTTCAACGCGGTTGCGGCCGTTGTATTTGGCAAGGTACAACGCCTGATCAGCATGGCGCATCAGCTCCGTCGTTTGATAGCCGCTGATTTGGCTGTAAGAGACGCCAAAGCTGGCAGTGAGTTTGAGCCCGCTCTGGAATTCGCTGCAATCGAGCTGTTCAATCGCATCGCGGCAAATTTCCGCCAGCATCAATACTTTATCCGGCTGGCAGTCCGGCAGGGCGATGGCAAACTCCTCGCCACCAATGCGGCCAAAAATATCGCCGCTACGGATAAAATGATTACAGATGCGTACTGTAGCCTGCAACGCTTTATCGCCCACATCATGGCCGTAGTTGTCATTGATCAATTTAAAAAAATCTAAATCAAAGACAATCACACCCAATGATTTTTGCTGCTGTTTGCAGCGTTTCACCTGCTTTTGCAGCTGCAAGTCAAAAAAGTGCCGGTTGCTGATCCCGGTCAGGCCGTCGTTTTCGGCGGCCAGTTTATAAAAGCGGTGCCGGCGGACCAAGCGATAGGTGATATACACCAGTAAAATACTGGCAAAACTAAGCAGGCCTATATACAAACTGTCGCGCTCAGCTTGTTGTTTTTTGAGTTGATTTTCCAGTTCTATGACGCGCAACTCTTCTTTCATCAGTTTTAATTGCTGATTTTTTTTCAGCAATTCGCCTTTTGCGAGTTGATAAGCCAGCTGGCGGTTGGAGTGTTCATCCCGCATCGCGCGCTCAGCGTCGGAATATTGTTGGTGGGTGGTGTAAGCGGCCTGAAAATTGCCTTCCTGTGCTAATGCAAGTGCTTTTAGTTTCAAACCAGCAACTACCGGTCTGCTGTTTTGTAGACTTTTCGCCGCAGCTTCCAGCTTTGCAATTGCAGCAAGTGCGCCCGGGTAGTCGGATAGCGCGACATGCGCTTGGGCAATCAGGTGATAAACATCAATCAGTAACCGGTTGTATCCGGTTTTTTCTACTTCGGGTAAGCGCGCGTGCAGATAATCAAGCGCGAGTTTTGGCGATTGATTGGTTAGATAATACCAAGCTGCGTGTGTATTGCTGGCTTGCGATATCATGATTTCGCCCGCATCGGCGCATTGCGCGGAAATCGCTTCGATTTCCGGAATTGTTTGGGCAACACCTAATGCATGTTTACTCTTTAAATTTAAATATTGGTTGATGCACTGGTCGCGGGGCGACAATACGGTCGTGTCCAGTAGCTGCAAGGAATCGAGGCTTTCCTGATAGAGTTCTGCTTCCGAGTATATCGATGCAGCGCTAAGATAGGCCTGATTACGCCATTTTACATCGTCAATGTCAGGCATGAGCGCCATTGCAAAAGAGAGATTGGAAAAAGCCTCCAGAAATTGCCTGCGAATCATCTGTACATTAGACAGGGTCAGCGCAGCCCGAAATCGGATTAACACCGGTTTGTTCGGAACCATCAGTGCTTTGAACTTTATTTCGGCGCTCTGGTAACTATCTTTGTAGGCTTCCTGATAGGCCGTTAGAAAGTTTAGAAAGTCGCGTTGCTGTTCATCCATTTCAGCTGCGGCAAGCCGCAGCTGCTGCATTAAATCTGCGTAACGTACAGGGTCAGCGCTGCGTTGTTCATCTGCGGCATTGAGCAGTTGGTCAATAAAAGGTTTAGAAGCTGCAGCCACATAGCAAGACAGACTCAGTAAACAAATTGAACTGACTTTCTGTAGCAACTTACGGTAATTGACCACAGACATGACCTTAGTGCCGACGAATTTTCACCGGAGGGTCTTCAGGTTCGTCGTCATCTGGTTGAGCAGGCTCGTCTGGTGCCACGATGATAAAACAACCGCGACCTGTTAAACCAACCGTCTGGATTAAGCCTGACAAATCAGCCGTAGCGATCGATTCAACGATTGCAGCAGGTAGTTCCGTTTGCTCAGCCAGGCGGCGCCTCTCTCCATGGCGCTGAGATTGGGGCAAGGTGCTTATAGCGAGCTGTTCGAGTACCTCAATGATCTTTGACATAACATAATCCTTATGATGATTACTTGGAGGAGAGTCTCTACTGGTGTTTGCAGTCCCGCCGAGACCGTTTCATGCGGCAAGTTATTACACTTGTCAGTAAAACAGGTTATAACCCGGCTGAAAAGAGGTTTCGCAGTTTTCAGTGTTAAAAGGTTCAGCTTTTTTTCATCGGCATATACAGCTTGCACTTTGCAACAACGCTATGTTAATCATCAAGTTATTTGGCTGGAACGGAACGGACTTATGCAAAAGGGCAGAATCGTCATTGTAGGCACTGGTATCATGCTTGGCGCTCATATGACTCCGGTAGCGAAAAGCCATCTGCAGGCTGCAGATGTGGTATTTGCTGCGGTGACTGATGGCATCACCGAGCAATGGTTGCAAACAATGAACCCGGATGTCCGCAGCTTTGCGCCTTTGTACGAACTGGGGAAGTCACGTCACCAAACATATCAGAAAATGATTGAGCTGATGCTGGCTGAAGTGCGGGCCGGCAAGTTTGTCGTTGGCGCATTTTATGGGCATCCCGGCGTTTTTGCCTATGCACCGCATAAAGTGATAGAGCTGGCACGGCAGGAAGGCTATGAAGCGCAGATGTTAGCTGGTATCAGCGCTGCTGATTGCCTGCACGCCGATTTAGGGATCGACCCCGGTCGGGTCGGTTGCCAGTATTATGAAGCCAGTCAGTTTATGTTTTATCAGCGCAAGATAGACCCCAGTGCCTATTTGGTGTTGTGGCAAATCACCCTGGCTGGCGATCGCACTATCGCCCGTTTTGACACGGGCGAAGCAGAACTGGAATTGCTGGTGGAGTTGCTTTCACCACAGTACCCGCCAGAACATCAGGTGGTGATTTATGAAGCAGCCAGTATGCCGTTTGAACAACCGCGGATGGAATGGATATCGCTTGGTGATCTGCCCAAAGCCCGCTTGACGCTGAAGTCAACACTGGTGGTGCCTCCCGCGCTTCCCTTACAGAAAAACGATCTGATGCTGGCGCGGCTGCAGGCTCTGCAACAGTCGTAATGCAGAAATCACAGTTGTTAACTGCCAGCGCCGGCAAGTGACCATAAACCTGAGCAAATAAATTGACTGCATTTTCATCCCCGCTGCAAATTACCCCACTGACATCAGAGGACCAATCATGGTTTATTAGGCTGTTTCACGACGCCAGAACCATGCAATACATCGCACCAGTCAAAACCCCGCCAGAAATCATCCAGCAGTTTGAAAATTGTTTAACTGCGATGCAAAGTTCTGTCTGCACTCATTATTATCGTGTCAGTCTGCGCGGCAAACCCTTGGGATTACTGTCAATGCTTCGATCAGGTGTTGCAGCAGCGCCCGTCGAGCTTGGTATCATGCTGGTGCCAGAGGCCCGTGGTCAGGGCATCGCAGATCAGGCACTAGCGGCTTTGTGCTTAATTGCCTTTGAGCAATATCATCACCCTGTAGTTCTGGTGTGCTTTGACCCGCGAAACCAGGGCGCACTGCAATTGAATATACGTCTCGGCTTTAGCGATGCACCGCCTGCGTTACGGAAAAAAACGCAGTTAAACTGCTGGTATTTGCCCGGTAGCGAAACGGTGTTGGGAACACTGCGCCAGATTGCACAGCGAAGTGAACAGGAGTTTGCGTCCTGACGTGCTGATACAAGGCATTGCGGCAAGCCGAATCACGCGACTGGCCGCACATTGTTTTTAACGCTGCACCGGCTGACACATTGGGCTGGTTTTGACTACATAAGGCCGCAGGATAGGCGCCATGCCTTTAAGCACCTGCAGCGGCAGGGCAGACGTGAAACTGAAATCATCAGCACCTTTTCCTGGTACAAAAGCGGTCAGGGTACCGAAATAACTGTCACCTAAATAAAACACAAAAGTCGCGGTACGGCTGGTGGCGGTTGATGCCACTGTTTTGCCACGGATCACTTGTGTCGCCACGCGGTTATCACCGGTACCGGTTTTGCCGCCGACTTGCAACGGTGAGCTGTCCGCTTTGACAAAACTGCCGTTTAAGCGCCGTGCTGTGCCGTCTGCAACCACTTGTCCTAGGGCTTTTTTCAGTGCCCGTGCTACTTCCGGCCTCATCACGCGCTCGCCGGCGCTGGCATTAAAGCCAAGTTGCACTTCATATGGGGTCCGCGCAGCAAAATGCAGGCTATCGATGCGGATGGTCGGTAAACGCATACCATCATTCTGGATAATACCCATCAATTCAGCGAGCGCAGCAGGGCGGTCGCCCGAGCTGCCCAGTGCAGTACCAAGGCTTGGTACTAAGTGATCAAACGGATAACCCAGTTTGGCCCAGCGCTGATGAATGTCGGTAAAGGCTTCAACTTCCAGCATGATGCGGATGCGGGCGTCGCGTGCTTTGCGGTTCGGTGTTTTAAATAACCAGCGATAGACCTGCTGACGCTGTTCGGCGCTGGCTTCAATCACTTCTTTCATCGTCGCTTGCGGGTGATTGTTCAGATAATTCAGCACCCAGAGTTCCAGCGGGTGGGCGCCGGCGATATAACCCTGATCCGGCAGGCTAAACTTACCCGGGCCGTATTGCGCATACATATCCTGCAGTTTTTTATTGGTCAGCTTGTCGCTGTCCGGCAGTTTGTTGCGCAAAAAAGTGGCGAAATCGGTGAAACTGGCGTCTGGTAACAAATAGCGGTGCACGGCCGCGAGGCGATCCGGCGTTTGTTTCAGACCATCAAAAAAGGTTTCCAGCCGCTCGTCCATCGGCTTTTGCTGATACTTGCGGAAGAAGCGGCGCAGAAATTCGCTGCCTTCCTTGTCGACAAACTTACGCAGATATTCTTCCCGTTTTGGATCATTGTCGGCGCGCAGCAACAACGATGTACTGCCTTGTGTCTGATAACTGCTGGCGTAGCTGACGATATCGCGCAGCAGGCGGACAAACGGCAGGTTATGCGATTGCTGCAATGACTGACGAATGGTCGGTACTTTACCGTCTTCATCTTTATTGAAGTTGTTAAATACCTGCAGGCCACCGCCGGTGAAAAAACGTTCCGCCGGTGAGGCAGAGTATGTGCGTTCCAGCGAAGCTTCTAACATCGCTGGCAGGCTGCGATCAGCAGTGGTCGCCATGTAATTGGCCGCCCAGCGCGTGATATGGTCGTTAGGTGCGATATCCATCGTCAGCAGGCTGTCGGGGAGTTCGTCGACAAAGGACTGATGCAGTTCGGCGATAATTTCCAGGTAGCTGGCCAGCACCCGCAGTTTGGCTGTAGAACCCAGCTCCAGTTTGCTGTGTTCGTTTAAATCAAACGGCTGATCAGTACTGTCAGTTTGTACCCGCACTCTGTTACCGTCGGCGGTTTTCTCAAACAAAGTAAAGCTATAGAGCACATCACCGGTGCGTGAGGAGGACAACAGCCGCTCACCAATCAGGCCATGCTGTGCGGCGGTATTCGGATTTGCCAGGCTTTTTAAATAAGCACTGACTTTTTGCTGCACCTCACCGTGTAAAGTGCTGTGCGCATTCAAATCCAGCCGGTCCAGGTCATACATTGGCTGATTCAGCAGATTACCAAGCCGCAGCCGTGCTGAGTTAATACCTTTGCGGCTGTCGGCCTCATCTTTAGCTTTGTTCGCCTGTAACCGGACAAAAGTCAGTTGTTCACTCAACGCTTTGTCGCGCAGTGACGCATCGATAATGCCGGCGCGCGCCAGCAAACGGATGTGGCTGTCGGTCAGCTCTTCCAAATCAGCATGGCCTTGCAGCAGGTAATAAGAAGGCCGGCGCTGGGCAATCATCAGCGACAGCATCTGGCGGAAATAACGTGCACGCTCGGTGGCAGTTTCCGCTTGTTCCGGCTGTGCCAGCAGCGTATTGGCGCGGTTAAAATCAGTGCCAAACCAGGCATATAACGCATCGCCGACACCGTGGACTTCGCCATGCCCGGGCGCGGATGACAGCGGCACCGTATTGAGATAATCCTGTACTATCCGGGTTCGTACGCCCTGGGTGTTCGGGCCGTGCTGATAAGCGCGGATAGTGCCGGAAATGATCTGAATGGCTTTGTCTTCAAAGCTTTGGGTCAGGCCCATTGGCGAGTGGCGGAATTTTTCAATTTGGGTCGCAAGCGTCGAGCCACCGGCCGACTGACCGCCAATGGCCAGCACTTTGCCAACCTGACTGACTGCCGCCATCACGAACCGTGGCCAGTCCATCACCGGGTTGGCTTGTGGTGGGATGGTCAGCAGGTTGCGGTTTTCAATAAATAACAGACTATGGGCAACCAGCAACGGGATTTGTTGTGGATGCTGATAGACCCGTTGCGGGTAATTAAAATCAAAAATGGTGTCGTTGCGACAATCAGCTAAAAACAACCCGCTTTGGACTTTTTCCCGATACGGTGGGAAAAACCCTTGTGCCGCAAAACCTTGCATTGCCGGCGAGAATTCGGCCTGGGCACGGATGACAAAACCGCGCTCCTGTAAGCGGGCTAATAAATCCGGTAATTTGGTGTAGCCATGACGTTCGTCAAAAGGGCCGGCACCTGGATAGATGACCCGGCTGGCTGGTGCATTTTGTAATTGATAAGTGAGCGTTTTCGCATAGTCGCTGATTGGTTTGGCGCTGTAATACGCAGTGCGCATCTCAAAAGCGACAAGCACAGCCGAAGCGGCTAGCAACAACAGCAATAACACCGGAATTAAAGAACGCCGCTGTACCACCACAGCCGGTTCAGTCGGAGGCATCGCAGCTGGTTGTTCCCGGTAATTTTCAAACTGAATGTTTTCAAGAGGAAGTTGCGGTGACAACGGCTGAGTCCATTTGCTGAGCTGAAAAAACAGCCGCAGATTTTAGCCTGAAGCGCGTTGGATTGCAGCTTAAATTTCAATACCAAAGCAGCTTAATGCGCCGGTTCTGACGGGAAAGGCGGTAAGTCTTCGCCGAACCAGAACTGCAGATTTTGCTGCAAAGCGCGGTCTTTACGCAGCCGGTCGATCACCGCATTAACCCTGAGAACTGCCAGCTGGCCCCAATTATTGTCGGGACAAGCGACGGCTCCGGCCAGCCAGTCCTGATAACCGGCGATCGGCAAAAACACCAGCTTACGCTGCGCATGCATCGCATAAAAATTCAGGCTGCTGATGTAGTCGATGGTGACGTCCAGCTGCTGTTGACTGAGCATTTGCAGGTGCAGCATGCTGGCGTCTTTGCCGGTGTTAAAACTGACATGATTTGGGCTGTGCAGGCGGTGCTCATCCAGCAGCGGCTGTAACTTGCCATATCGGCGCTGTGGCGGAAAACCAAAGCGCAATTCACTTTGCAGCAGTTTAGCCAAATCGACCGGATTGCCAAAACGCCGGCTGATTTCTACCGCCAGTTCCGGACGGGTAATAATGCCATGCGGTCGGTAATAATGGGTTGGTTTACTGAATAACCGGCCTTGTTGTGCCGCCGGTTCGGCTGAATACAAAGCACAGGGATAACACAGGTTTTCTTTGGCATCGAGACGCTGCCGGATCCTGACTTGCGGTTCGACCAGAAATCGATGCCGCACATCCGGCAAATACACCTGCAGCCGTTCTATCAGCACATCGCAGAATCCGGCGCCTTGATCCGGCCCTTCCAGAATAAAAAATGGTGCTTCCGGATTCATGCCCCACTGAATGTGAAATTGCCGGTGATTACTCTGCTGAATTTGCAGGATTTGTTGTTCCGGTAATAATGCCGGCAGCTGCTTTTGCTCCAGCTGCGTGGTTGGCGCCCGCACCGGATCTGGTGTCGACGATTGCAATCTGTAAAGGTTCAGACCAAACAACAGCAAAGTCGTGACAATCAACGACAACAGAATTTTCATGCGGCAAACTGCAAGGCGGTGGTTTTTTGTAGACTAGCACAGTGGCCGGGCAGATCCAGCCACTGTTATACCGGGAGTATTAGTCGTGGTGATGGCCGCCGGCGCCATGAGCATGGCCATGGGCGATTTCGTCGGCAGTGGCTTCGCGCACAGAGACCACGTTCAGGTCAAAAGTCAGAGTTTTGCCGGCCAGTGGGTGATTGACGTCCACTTCGGCTTTAAACATGCCTACTTTGACAATTTTCACCTGACGCGGACCATGTTCGGTCTCGACGACAGCTGTCATGCCCGGCGCCCATTTTTTCGCGCCTTTTAAATGTTTGACCTGAATGCTTTGGATAGCATTGTCGTCACGCCCGCCGTAGGCGTCTTTGGGTTCGACAACCAGTGACAATAGGTCGCCGGCCGACTTGCCTTCCAGCGCCTGTTCAATGGCTGGCAACATATTCTGGTGGCCGTGCAGATACAACATCGGCTCGCCTTTGGCTGAATCTTCAATCAGGCCTGATGCGTCTGAAACGCGGTAATGCAGTTGGACAACGCTGTCCTTGGTGATGATCATCTCTGAGTTTCCAAAATTCCGGGGGCGGCGATTATAACAAGTTCACCGCCCGGCGGAAGGGGCTTAATGATCACAATCATGATGATGTCTGTGGCGGTGTTTATGGCGTTTTGGTTTGTGCCAGTGACGTTGTTCCTGATATTCCCGCACTTCAACAAAACGCACCGACTGACCACAGGCGCGGTAATGGTGGCAATAACGGCCCCAGTCGCGCTGATGGGCATAAGGGGCTTCAATCACGACGATGCGGTCATAGGACGGGTAGGGATCGGCGACTCGCACGTGGCCATGAACTCCCGGTAACACCTGGCCATAAAGATTGACCTCTACCTGGCTGGCTGCTTTGGCGGTGCCGGCTGTGACGGCGACTGACAACACAGCTGCGAAAAGAAAACACTTGTTCATAATGCCTCCGGCGCTACTTCAGCACATGCTGATGCAGCTAATATGGCGAAGTCATCTGAACCTTTTCTGAATCAGTGACGGCAGTTGTGGCTGTTGCAGTGGCCAGCTTTTAGGGTCGAGCTGAAAGAACTGCTGCATTAACCGATAGAGCTGGGGCTGACAGTCGGCCAGATAGGCCGGCATTTCAAAGAATAATTCACTGAGCACGGCAAAAAATTCAGCCGGATTGGTGGCGGCATAAGGGTCAATCCAGGTTGGAGAGCTTTGTTGCAAATCGCGTTGCAGCTGGTCGAATGCCGTCTGCATCTGCCTGGACCATTGCTGTTGCAGTTCTGCTGTCGGCAGGGGCGGGAAGCCATTCACGCTGCCGGTTTGCTGATCCAGCTGATGGGCAAACTCGTGGATCACCAGATTGCGGCCATCGTCAGCGACTGCAGCGCCGGCTAAGGTATGACGCCAGGACAAAATGACCTGGCCCTGTTGCCAGGATTCGCCTTCCCGCCATTCGGTTTTTTCATGTACCACGCCGACGCCGTCCGGCTGGTTCAGGTCGACGGCAAAGGCATCGGGGTAAACCAGCACCTGACGGAGTCCCGGATAATCATTGACCGGCAACCGGGCCGTCAACAGACTGGCTTGCGCGGCAATCAACACCCGCATCTGGTCGGTCACCGTCAGGCCATCACAGCCAATAAATTCCACTTCGGCGATAAAGCGCTGTATTTGCTTTCTGACTTGCTGCTGCACGTCAGCCGGCAAGGCGCGATAGAGCGGCCAGCGCTGCTGCAGAATTTTACGCCAGGCCGTTGGAAAAGACTGTTGTGCCAGTTGAATGCGGCGCTGACGGCGGCGATAAAGCGGATAAAAAACAGTGCCCAGAGCCAGCACCAGGATCAGTAGCAACAGCAGGTCGCGGCCATACTGTTGTAAAATAGGTTGGAAAAAGTTTGAAAAAAAATCAGTGGGCATTTTGCTTCAAAGTAGCAGGATTTATTCTGCTGAGATGGGCGTGATTGTGGCAGAATTCAAGCTCTGACCGGCAGAACTGCGATGGTCATCACAGATTTCTGGAGTAATTTTCATGAAAATATTCGAATTAAATCAAGAGCTTTCCGTGGCGCAAACCATATTGGCACAAATGCGCGATCCGGATATCCAACTTGACCGCTGGCGTTTTCGCCATAACTTACAGCGCCTTGGTATGTTACTGGGGTATGAATTATCCAAAACACTGCAATATCAGACTTTTCCGTTACATACCTCATTAGGCGTAGCCCGAGGGGCAGATTTAGATCAGCAACCTTTGCTGATTTGTGTTATGCGGGCCGGCTTGCCGTTTTATCAGGGCTTTGCCGATGTATTTGATCAGGCTGACAGCGGTTTTATCGGCGCTTACCGTCAGGCTGAACAAGCGGGAATGGAACAGGATATTTTTCTCGGTTACAGCGCCAATCCGTCGATTGAAGGCCGTGACGTAGTGCTCATTGACCCGATGCTCGCCACCGGCTCGTCACTGCTGAAAGTCTGGCGTTTACTGGCACAAAGCGGCACGCCACGCAGCTTGCACATAGCGGCGGCTATTGCAGCGCCTGAGGGCCTGGCACTGTTGCAACGCGAGCTTGGTACAGCAACGCATTTCTGGCTCGGTGCGGTCGATGAGCGCCTGAATGAACAGGCTTACATAGTGCCGGGCCTGGGCGACGCCGGCGACTTATGTTTTGGCGAGAAGAGCTGACTATTTACCATACTCAATGCCGATGATGCCGGTGCAGGCGATACAGCAGGATGCTGACCGCCAGCACCACCAGTGGCAAACTGAGGCTCTGGGCGTCTTTCAGCGGCAGTTTTGGCCACCAGTGCTGGATGGACGCCAGCAGTTTGTCACAAAGCGCTACTGCGTAGTAACTGATCGCCACCACAGAGACCCGTTCTACCGCGCGTTGCAGGCTCAGTTGTAACCTCACCCGCTGGTCCATCGACGCCAACAAGCCGGTATTCTGCCGCTCCAGTTGCAAGTTGATGCGGGTGCGCAGCAGCTCGGTTGAGCGACCGAGGCGGTTTGACAGATTACGCTGGCGGTTTTGCACCGATTGCGCCGTGCGAAAGGCCGGTGTCAGCCGGCGCTCAGAGAAATCCTGCAAGGTCATCATGCCGTCGACCTGCTGCTCGCGCAGCGCCTTTAACCGGTCCAGTGTCAGCTGGTAGTAGGCAGCGCTGGCATCCAGCCGGGCGTTATTGTTGGCGATCAGATGTTCCGTCTGCGCTGATAACTGGCTGATCTCACGCAGCAATTGCTCGTCAGAGCCTTGTTGCTGTTCGATGCGCTGGGTGATATCCGATAGTTGTTGTTCCATCAGATGTAACTGACTGAGCGCCTGGCGGCTGGTTGGCCAGCCGAGCAGGCTGAGTTTGCGGTAATTTCCCAGATCAAACAATTGCTGCACCAGCCGCGCCAGTGCCGACGGCGATAAACCGTGGTCCAGCAGCAACATACGGCCGGCGCCTTCCGGGTGCTTACGGAAATCGGTCCAGACCCTGGCTTTGCCATCGGCAAGCAGGCTCGACATACAATGTTCGGCGGCAAACAAAGCGCCGGCGTTGGCTTGTTCGGATGCCGGTAAGACCTGTAGTTGCACCACGCGAAAGAGCTGGCCTGGGAGTGGGTTAAACCAGTCCAGACTTGGCAGAAAACTCAAGGGGTCTTCAAAGCCAGTGGCCTGACCGGATTTAATAAAACTGTAAGTTGAAAACTCAGAATGTCGCTCCCAACGCAGCATCACCTCGCCCAAATCCAGGTTCAGGTCAACATCGCCTTCCAGCAACGCAACGCCATATTGGTGGGCAAGCTGTTGCAGCTGCTGAAATTCGAGTGGTCGCGAGGCCAGCCCCACCGTCAGCATCCAGTGACAGATCCGGCAAGGCGCCTGCAGCGCCGGGAAAAACCGTTGTTGTAATTCCTTTTCCAGTAAATCGCGTTGTGGGTGATTTTTCAGGTTCAGCATAAGACCTCCGGGTCAACGACGACTGCAGTCTGTCAGCCTTCTGTGTCAGGCTGGCGACAGCAGATGCTTTCTGACTGCAGCAAAGGTTATTCCAATCAGAGGTTTTTTTAATTCTATGATTTTTAAATATAAAAATTCATGAGTTGGACGGTGATGCCACGGTGGGTACCAGTCTGGTGCAGTATCAGGCGAAAAAGGTGCAGCCGGTAAAACGGCCATGTTACATTAACACTTTGTGATTTTAACGATGGTTAGATGGCGATGGTGCCGGTAGAAGCGATCCTGATCCTGCTCAGTCCGATATTTTTTCTGTTTATTGCCTTTGAGTGGTATCAAAGTGCGTGCCGGGACAGTGGCATCTATCAATGGCGCGATTCGCTGGCAAATTTCGCCACGGCCGCCATGCATCAGGGCGGTGATGCGTTGTCTCTATTACTGCTGATGCCGCTGTTTTACTGGCTGGCGCAGTTTGCGTTGTTCGACCTGCCATTTAATCTGCTGAACTTATTGCTGTTGTTTCTGCTGCAGGATTTTCTGTATTACTGGTTTCACCGCGCCTCGCACCGTGTGCGCTGGCTTTGGGCCTCGCATGTCGCGCATCACAGCTCCCGGCTGATGAACTTCAGCACCGCCTTTCGCCAAAGCCTGACTTATCCGTTGTCCGGTATGTGGTTATTCTGGGTGCCGTTGGTGTTGCTCGGCTTTGACCCCAAACTGGTGCTGGCGGTTGTGGCCATTAATCTGGGCTTTCAGTTTTTTGTGCACACCCGCGCCGGCAGGCATTGGGGCGCTTTGGGTTATGTGCTTAACACGCCGTCCTGGCATCGGGTACACCATGCCTGTAATGATATCTATATCGATAAGAATTTTGCCGGCGTGCTGGTGATTTGGGACCGGCTGTTTGGTACTTTTGAAGCTGAGCACGACCATACGCCCTGTCGTTTTGGTATCACTGATGATTTTGAATCGGTCAATCCACTGACTATCACTTTCCACGAGTGGCGGCGAATGCTGGCCGATGCTGCCGCGGCACCCGGTTTGGCGGCAAAATGCGCCGCACTGTTTGGCCCGCCACGACCTGAACGCATAAATTCCTCTGAGGAGCTGAGATCTTGATCAACCTAAGCCTGATGGGCTTGTTTATCCCGACTTTTTTATTTGTTTCTATCACGCCAGGCCTTTGTATGACGCTTGCACTGACCGTCGGCATCAGTCAGGGCGTGCGCCGGGCGTTGTGGATGATGTGGGGCGAATTACTCGGCGTTGGACTGGTAGCCTTAGCTGCAGTGCTTGGCGTGTCGGCACTACTGCTTAGTATGCCTGGCCTTCTGACGGCGTTTAAATGGCTTGGCGGCGCTTATCTTGGGTATCTGGCGCTGCAAATGTGGCAAAGCAAAGGCAAACTGGCGATCCCGGAACCGGGGCAGGCGCAGCAAAGCTCACGCCGTGAATTGTTCACCCAGGGCTTTGTCACTGCGGTGTCTAATCCCAAAGGCTGGGCCTTTCATATGGCGCTGTTACCGCCATTTATCGATGCCAGTTTACCCTTCTGGCCCCAATTGCTGGTGCTGTTGGCGATCATTTTACTGCTGGAATTCGCCTCCTTGCTGCTTTATGCCAGCGGCGGCAAAGCGTTGCGCGTGCTGTTTATGCAGGACGGCAACGCCAGACTGATGAACCGTATTGCTGCGACGCTGATGGCTGGCGTAGGCATCTGGCTGGTGTTGTCCTGAGTGAAACCAAGTCAGCAAGTTTTCCTTAGTCAAAGCGCCAAATCAGACTGAACTGGCTCTGATAGAAGTTGCGTTGTAATGGCCAGCCCGCCCACTGGCCGCGACTGGCCTGATGGCTGTTCATCCGGCTGAATTCACTGAGAAAAACCCAGTGCTCACTGAGCGGGAATTGCCAGGCGAAAGTCCAGTTATGACCGCGCCCGCTGTTGTCGTCACCCGCTGTAGCATCACGATCCCATTGTTGCCAGTGGTCATACCGCAGTGTCGCTTGCCACAAGTCATGCTGATAATTCAGCAAAACAAAAGCGGCGCGGTAGTCGATTAATACCGTGTCATAACCCATCTCAGTGCGGCCATCCAGATACTGACTGACCAGACGCCAGCGCTCGCTGAGTTGCTGTTGGAAGGCCAACTGATCAAACTTGTTCAGCCAGGCGTATTGGCCCTGAGCCAATACTGTCGGGTCGGCCCGGTTGTCATAGTGGTAAAAACGCAATTCGGTGTCTTGCCTGTACAGGTAGTGCAGGCCGCTATACCAGCCGGTGTGGCCGTCCAGTTCAACAAAAGGTTCGACCCAGTCCGGTTGAAGCTCCAGCGGAAAGCGACGCAGGCTCGGGTAGTGCGCAAAGTCCACGCGGCCACCAATCCGGGTTTGCAGGTTATGCACAGCAAAACCGCGCCATGCAATTAAGCTGCCCAGCGGGTCGTTGTTACGAAAAGCGCCAAGCACCGCCTGCCAGCTATGATTGCTGTTAAATGCCCTGCCGGGCCGACTGACATTCAGCTCCAGCGTTTTTGCCCGCAGTTCTTCAGCAAACCAGCTGTTGATGGCGGAAAAACTGCTGCTGTAAGGCGAGCTCCAGACCAGATCGGTATTTTCCAGCGACAGGGCCGGATAAAACCAGCCGGCTCGGACTTTCAGTCGATAGCCATCCAGTGGTAACGGCTGATATTGCAGCCAGGCTTCAGTCACGCCGCTGGCGGCATCAAGCGCCTGCTGATGACTTAAATGCAAACGGGCAGACCAGGGACTATCGCTATTGATTTGCAGCGCAGCCAAAATTGGCCCTGTGGTCAGACGGTCATCGCTGATGGCGAGTTGGCCAGTGCCTTGCTGCCACCAGGGGCCCAGGTTTTTATGTTGTTCGCTGTGCTGCACCCAACCGAGTTCAGCTTTTGCCTGCAGCTCCAGCCAGGGCGTCAGTTCTGCGCTTTGTGCACTGGCAACAAGCAGTATAAATGCTGCTGCAGCATGATGGATCTTTGGCATTACGAACATCCAATAATGTTAAATGGTTAAAATCTAAAGTTTTTCACAGCTGATACATGCTAATTTAGCAGTTTTATTTCCGCTGGGGTGGCATTTATTCAGCCGGTCAGCCTGCTATACTGCCAGCCGGTTGAGCCTGGCAGTTCCTTGCAACAGCGCATGGCAGGCCAGAGTCTGGTGACTGAGCGTTGCGGGACATTGTGCCCGGGCAAATGGAGAGATCTGATGTCTTTAATTCGTGTTCTGTCGTTATGTTGTTGCATGTTGCCGGCATCACTGCTCGCGGCAGAAGTGCAAATCAGGATCCTGGACCAGCAAGGCGTGCCACTGGCTGACGCTGTCGCGGAACTACAACAGGCGCAGCCGCAGGCAAATCTTTCGGCACAAGCAGTAAAGCCAGCCGAAGTTGCACAAAAAGACCTGACCTTTGTGCCTTTTGTTTCTGCGGTGCAAAAAGGCACTCAGATAGAATTCCCCAATCAGGACAAAACCCGTCACCATGTTTATTCATTTTCGCCGGCCAAAGTGTTTGAGCTGAAACTATACGCCGGTAAACCCGAAGCGCCGGTGCTGTTTGATAAAGCTGGCGTGGTCGCGTTAGGCTGCAATATTCACGACTACATGCAAGCCTTTGTTTACGTCGGCGACAGTCCCTATCTTGCGGTCAGTAACAATGATGGCTTGGTTCAGCTAACCGGCGTCGTGGATGGTCAGTATCAGCTGAAAGTCTGGCATCCATGGCAGGACGCAGAGCAGCCCACAGTCGCTGTGACAGTTCCTGCTGCTGCAGTAATTGAGATTAAATTGCCGGTCACCCGGCAGGAAAAACCGCAAAAACCGAAAAAGGGTTTTGGCAATTCGTATAACTGAGCTTTTCACTTTTTTATAACAAAGGAATCGATATGGCTACCGTGACTCTTAAAGGCAATCCGTTTCAGACCGTTGGCAATTTACCGGCAGTTGGTGCCAAGGCACCTAATTTTGTTTTGACAGGTGCAGGCCTCGCCGATGTATCACTGGCCGATTTTGCCGGCAGCCGTTTAGTGCTGAATATTTTCCCGAGCGTGGATACACCAACTTGCGCGACCTCTGTACGTAAGTTTAATCAGGCACTGAGCAGTCTGAACAACACCAAAGTGCTGTGTGTTTCTGCCGACTTACCTTTTGCTCAGGCCCGTTTTTGCGGCGCTGAAGGTCTGGAGGCGGTGCTGAACGGCTCTAGTTTCCGCAGTAACTTTGGTCAGGATTATGGTGTGACTTTCGCCGATGGCCCACTGCGTGGTTTATTGTCGCGCGCTGTGGTGGTGATTGGTACTGATGGCACCGTGTTACACACAGAGCAGGTTGGTGAAACGGCTGACGAACCGTCTTATGAAGCGGCGATCGCGGCGCTGGCATAATCCTGAAGCGTATGAACAAGCAGCCTGCGGGCTGCTTTTTTTTTGCCTCGCATTTCGTGATATTTTGTGTTTCATGCACACGCGTTCGCTCAACAGTATTGTTAGCTCTAGTTTTTTCCAAGAGTCAATAAATTAAAAAGATAATAAAAACATATATATAAGTTTTGTTGTTTTGTTTCTTCTGGATTTAGCCTGAATTTAAGAGTACAAATGTGCGCTGAAATTAACAGGTAATACCAGAGCGATGCCAGCGATTTTCCAAACCATTTATCAGGAACTATGCCAGACCCTGTTCCGCCAATCCGGCTTCATTGCCGCAGTCGAGCCATTTCTGCGTAAGTTAATCCCGGCTCATCGTGCCGGGTTATACCGGGCACGCATCCTCAGTATCACGCCACAAGCAGGTTGTTTGCGGCTGCGGCTTAAAGTCAGCCGCTTGTTTCCGGCATTTGTCGCCGGCCAGCATCTTCAGCTGTTTGTTGAGCTGAATGGCCGTTTGCTGGAACGAACCTTCAGCATTTGTAGCGATGTGCAGCGGTTATCTGAGCAGCATGAGCTGGAGCTGGCTGTGCAAATTCAGCCACAAGGCCGTTTTACCGGCGCCTTGCCAGGAACGCTGCGACCCGGCATGTATGTACATCTGAGTCGCCCGGTTGGTGACTTTTGTTTTATGTCGCAGCAACCGGCTTGCCTGATTGGCGCCGGTAGTGGCGTCACACCGTTATTTTCGATGCTGAGTTCGATCAGCCGTCTGACCCAACCTCTGACCTTTATCTACAGCTTTCGTGGCAAGGAACGCTTGTTGTTTGCTGCAGAGTGGGCAGCCTTGCAGGCGAAGTTTCCGTTGCTGCAATTGGTGCTGTGGGACAGCGCAAGGCAGGGAAGGCTGACACCTGAACGGCTGCTCGGTGAGCTACAACCTGATCTGCAGGCGCATTTCTATTTATGTGGTCCGCGACAGTTTACCGCCGATTTTAGTCGGGCTTTGTTAAACACAGGTGTTGCGGAAGCTGCGATCCGCAGTGAAAGTTTTGGCGTTATTGCGCCATCTGCCGGCGAAACTCAGCCTGTATCGCTGCAGCTTGGTCAGCATAGCTATCCGCTGGGCGGGCACGGCAGCTTGTTGCAGCGCGCCGAACAAACCGGGGTGACAGTGCCTTATGGCTGCCGGCGCGGAGTTTGTATGCAATGCCTGTGTGAAAAAACCAGCGGTGTGGTCAGAAACTTGCTGACTGGTGAATTGTCCGACGCCGGCCCCGGCCGCATTCAGCTCTGTATCAGCGAAGCAGTAAGCCCAGTCAAAGTACAAAGTGTGGAGATAAGTGCCTGATGGAAAAACATCAATCACAACAACCTGATGCCCTGCAATTGCATGCGCTCGCCGCTGAGCTGGACCAGTTGCTACAAACGGAAAAGGCAACTCTTGGTGCTGCTGATGCGCTTTACCTGCAGCGATTGGTATTCTGGCAGCGCTGCTGTGCCCTTACCGGCCGGCTCGGCTTATTGTTATGCTGGTTCAGCTGGTGGTGGTTATTGCCTTGTGTGTTGCTGCTGGCGCTGGCCAAAATCCTCGACAATATGGAGATTGGCCACAACGTGTTGCATGGTCAATATGACTTTTTGCGCCATCCAACGCTGAATTCTCAACGTTTTGAATGGGACATTGTCTGCGATTCCAAATCCTGGCAACGCACGCATAATTTTGAGCATCACACCTACACCAATATAATCGGCGAGGACCGTGATTTCGGTTATGGCCTGTTACGTCTGTCTGATGACCTGCGCTGGCGGCTGCAAAATAGCTGGCAACTGGCGACTTATCTGCTGCTTAGCACTTTTTTTCAGTGGGGCATTGCCTATCATGAACTGGCTGCGCAACGCGTCTTTTTTGGCAAAAAAAAGCCGGGGCGTTTTAGTCAGGTCAGTGACCTGCAACTGAAAAAAGCCTTTTTTACCAAAGCCCGGCGCCAGCTTGCCAAGGACTATCTGGTCTACCCATTGCTGTGTTGGCCTGTGGCTGTGCAAGTGCTGGTTGGCAACTTTGCCGCGAATCTGCTGCGCAACTGGTGGACATCGACGGTGATATTTTGTGGTCATTTCACTGAACAGGCGCAAGTGTTTCAGCCAGAGCAATGCCAAAACGAAAGTCGCGGCCACTGGTACTACCGGCAGATTCTGGGCTCCTCCAATTTCAGCGGTCCACGCTGGTTACATATTCTGACTGGTCATTTGAGTTGTCAGATTGAACATCATTTGTTCCCGGACCTGCCAGCCTGGCGTTATCCGGCTTTGTCAGCCAAAGTGCAGCAAATAGCGCAGAAATACGGTATTACCTACAACACAGGTTCATTCTTCCGGCAATATCTGACTGTGCTCAAGCGGATTTGGCGTTATTCCTGGCCCTGAACAGTTGCTTTCCGGCGATGGATTCGTCAGTGTAAAGCGGTAAGTTTTATTAGCAGGACAACATCGATGACAACTTCCACTGTATGCGGGCTGCGCCAGATTGCCTACGTCGTTGCTGACGTACCTGGGGCTGTAGCTTTTTTTCAGCAGCTGGGTTTGCCTTTGTTATTTCAGCCAGCGCCACAACTGGCTTTTATGGAGCTGGGGGACGTCCGGCTGATGCTGACTCTGCCACAAGGCGCCGGCGTTTGTGGCCAAAATTCAGTGTTATATCTGCAGTGCCAGCAGATTGAGCAGCAATATCAGCGTTTGCTGGACGCTGGTGTCAGTGGTGAGCGGCCACCGCAGTGTGTGGCGCCGATGCCGGATCATGATTTATGGCTGGCGTTTTTCCGTGATCCGGAAGGTAATTTGTTAGCGCTGCTGGAAGAAAAACTGACGAAAATTTGATATTTTCCGGCAACCTGAAGTTCTGATTGCCAAGCTGCAGTCAGACTTATTAAACTCGGTGAGAATAACAAAAATAATATATAGCTGAGGCATAGCTTGCGAAACTTATACTCCGGTTTTTTACTGGGATTGCTGTTGATTTGTTCCAGTCTGTTTTATGGGCTGGCTTTAACCAATTCAGACCGCAAATTTCAACAGGACAGCTCAGTGCTGGATGGTACCTGGCGTCTGGTTGCTGTGCGCCAGTTCGACAGCAATGGCAAAGCTGTTCCGGTCTCAGTTCCGTCACAGGCACTGCAAACGCTGAAAATTGTCGCCAACCGTCATTTCAGCCGGATAAACACGACTACAGATGGCCGTATTGTCAGTACCAGCGCCGGGCTGATTGAACTGACCGCCGATTTGTATCATGAATACAACGGCTTTAAACCTGATCAGGCGCATAGGCAGGCTTATCAGTGGCGCCTGACGGATGGACTTCTGACACAACGCCGGACAGAACAAGGCCGGGTGACGGAAGAAATCTGGCAACTTATTGATTAATATAAGAACGATTTAGGTTTCATCTTTCCCACGTTGAACGAAATTCACGCCACTGTAAATTATTTTGTGCAGAAGCTTCGCCCAGCCGCCAAGAGCGCTGAAATGCACTAAGCTTGCTCAGAACAGGGCAAGTCGACGGGGCAACTTATGAAATCCACCAGTTTTCTGTGCTTAATTCCGCTTTTGCTGTTTATCTCCTCCTGTGGTCCAAAAACGCCAGCGCCTGACAGTACGGCGCAACCTGCAACAACACCGGCAGCTGCTTCCACTGTCGCAGAACCCGCCAAACCAGCTTTAAGCTGCCAGCTGAAACTTGGTTTTGAAGCCTGGGAACCTTATCAATACACGTCACTGGACAATAAACCGGCCGGGCTTGATATCGAACTGGTGCAAGCGATTGCCAGTCAAATGGGCTGTGAGATTGTGGCGCAACAGGGCACCTGGATGGATCTTATTGGGGCGTTGAAAAGCGGCGGCGTCGATTTGCTGCTCGGCGCTTCAGTCACGCCGGCCCGGCAGGAATATGCTTATTTTTCCGACTCTTATCGCCAGGAACAGTTTGTACTCTTCGTACGTTCGGACGATGTCGCCGGTTATCCGCAGAATACCCTGGCGGATTTTGTCGGCAGCGGTAAAAAAGTCGGCATCATCAGCGAATATTATTACGGTGCTGAATTTGCGGACCTGTTTAAACAAGAGACGCTGAAGCCGCAGTTTGTCGAGGCTTCACTTGGTGAGTTGAATCTGGCGAGACTACTGGATCAGGACATTGACGGCATGCTGGAAGACAGTTTTGTTGGTCATGCAATGCTGCGCCGCAAAGGGCTGGAAAAACAAATCGGCGTACATTCGATTTCAATGGGCAACACTGATGTATTTGTGATGTTCAGCAAAGCGACAGTGAAGCCGGAGCAAGTCAGTGCTTTTAATCAAGCGCTGGCAGCCATCAAAGCTGATGGCAGGTATAACGCTATAGTGCAGCGATATACTCATTGAGCGCTAATCAGTTAGCTGCAGCAGCTGACTGGTAAAACTGGTTTTGAGGTAAAAGCCGCGCGGCAACGCCTGTACAGGTTCGCCGCCGGCACCAATGGCGCGGGTCAGTGCCTGACTATTCGCGCCTTTAGGCCGTAGCTGCAGCACTTTGCCGTGGCTGCCTTTGATCTGTGCTAAACCACCGAGCGCCAGCAAGTCCATTAATTCCTCCCAGTCCTGACGCAGCAGTTGTTGTTGTTCAGCGCTGGGTTGCCACAAAAACGCCCGTCCTATCATGCGCTGCGCCAGTGGAATACCACGCTCTGCCAGCACTGGTACCCAAAGTACATGCTGTAGTTTCCGGCAGACCCATGAGTCCTCCCAGCGCTGCAACGCGGCACCGGTCATTGGCGCGACGCAGACATAAGTACTTTCCAGCGGTTTGCCGCTTCGGTCTATGGGGATAGTTTTTAATTCAACGCCGAGATGGGGGAAATCCGGCTCAGCTTTAGACCCGGCACTGGCACCTAAAGCCAGTTCTAACAATTGTCCGACTGTGCCTTTGTCTTTTTGCAGATCAGCCGGTAACTGTTGATTGAGTTCCGCTGCCAGTTCGGCCAGCGTAAAGCCGGCCAGTTGCCGGGCTCGTTGCAGTAATTCAGTGGTGGAGTCAGGAGAAGCAGGTCGCATAAAACAGTCCGTCTATCACTTTGAGTACACTAACATTTTTAGTCAGAACTTTCTGGTGAATTAATCAGCAACCCAACTTATACACAGAGCAGAGGCTGTTTTTAGTCGGGTTGAATTGCTTTAACAGCATGAAATACAAAGAGTATTTCCAAAGTTATTGTTTTAGCAATGGAAACCGGATTAAGTTATTCAGGGATAAAAACAAGGATATGCACAGTTATATGCACAGTCACTGTGTAAAAGTGCACAGGCGGATACTGTATAAATGCCAAGTTGTGGATAACTTGGGGGCGACTTCAGTTAAATTCAGTTTGCTGTCCCTTCGACTTTGTGAAAGAATCAATCCAACGCTGTTGTAAACAAGCCAGAGGTTTGTGTGATCGATGCCGAAGGCTTTCGGGCCAACGTCGGTATAGTGATTTGTAATCACCAGGGACAGGTGTTTTGGGCTCGCAGATACGGACAGCATTCGTGGCAGTATCCGCAAGGTGGTATTGATGATGGCGAAACGCCGGAACAGGCCATGTATCGGGAACTCCACGAAGAAGTCGGACTCAGTGCCGCAGATGTAGAAATAGTTGCAACGACCAAACACTGGTTGCGCTATAAACTGCCGAAGCGGCTGATCCGGCGTGATTCGAATCCGGTGTGTATCGGCCAAAAGCAAAAATGGTTTTTGCTGCGGCTGACCTGCCGGGATGAAGACGTTAATCTGCTGAAAACCACGCATCCTGAGTTTGATGACTGGCGTTGGGTCAGTTATTGGTACCCGGTGCGGCAAGTTGTGGCTTTTAAGCGGGAAGTTTACCGCAAGGTCATGAAAGAGTTTGCCCCAATCGCTTTACCTTTTATTCGACGGGAAATTAAAAAGAAATAACAAATGCCGGCCGCTGGCTGGCATTTTGTTTTGATGTGAGGTTGGAAATGCTCAGCCAGTTGCGGCGCATTGTGCAGGACGTAGCTCAGGAGCCATCGCTGGAAAGCGCTTTGGCCGGATTAGTCCGCAACGTCAAACAGGCGTTACGCACAGAATGCTGTTCCGTTTACCTTGCTGATTACGAACAACAACATTTTATGCTGATGGCAACTGACGGGTTGAACCCGCATGCCATTGGTAAAGTCTCGATAGGTTTCTCTGAAGGCCTGATTGGCTGGGTCGGTCAGCGCGAAGAACCGATTAATCTGGCACAAGCCCATCTGCATCCCCGTTTTAAAGTTACCCCTGAAGTTTCTGAAGATTGTTTTTCGGCTTTTTTAGGCTGTCCAATCATCCATCACCGTAAAGTGCTCGGGGTGTTGACGATTCAACAGTCAGACTCGCGCATTTTTAACGAAGACGAAGAATCCTTTTTAGTGACCTTGGGCGTGCAACTTGCGTCTGTGCTGGTCAATGCGGAAATGCGCAAGATGTCTTCTGGCGGCACTGCGTCTGCGCAGCAAAACAGCCAGATGCAAGGCCTGATTGGTGCGCCTGGCATAGCGATTGGTGAAGCTTATGTATTGCAGCCTGCCAGTGATTTTGATGCCATTTCCTTAAAGCACACTGACGACCCGGAAAAAGAGCTGAATCGTTTTTATCGCGCCGTTAAAGTCACCAAGGCCGAATTTAACCGACTCGCAGAGCGCATGAGCGGGCATCTGCCGGCCGACGCGCTGGCGATTTTTGACGTCTATCACCAGCTGCTCGATGCAGCCAGTCTTGGCAATGAAATTGAAGCGCAGATTAAGCAAGGCTGGTGTGCCAAAAGTGCCCTGAAGCTGGTCGTTGAGCGTTTTGCCCGCCAGTTTGACGATATGGACGACCCATACCTGCGCGAACGTGGCACTGATATCCGCGACTTAGGCCAACGGGTACTGAATCATCTGCTGGAAACTGAGCAGCGCCAGCATCGCCTGCCAGAGCATGTCGTGTTAGTTGCCGAAAATGTGTCGGCTTCAATGCTGGCGGAGATCCCACGCGCTCAACTGGTAGCGATTGTCTCCCTTAAAGGCTCGGTGAACTCTCACGCCGCCATTATGGCCCGTGCCCTTGGTATTCCGGCGGTGATGGGTGTTGATGAATTACCGTTGATGCAATGGCAGGGGCAACGGCTGATTGTCGATGGTTATCAGGGCCATATTCTGGTGTCGCCGGCCGATGCGATTTGTCAGGAATATCGCACGCTCATCAGTAAAGACGCCGAACTCAGTGCGCGTTATCAGGCCGAATTACATTTGCCGGCCAAAAGCAGCTGCGGTCATGATTTCAGCCTGATGGTGAACTCGGGCCTGGCGATTGAACTGGAAACCACACAGTCTGAGTTCACCAATGGTGTCGGTTTATACCGTACTGAGTTCCCTTTTATTATGCGCAGTCGTTTTCCGACTGAGCTGGAACAGGTTGAGTTGTATCGTAAAGTGCTGCAGGGTTATCCGGGTAAACCTGTGGTGATGCGCACATTGGACGTTGGTGGTGATAAACCGCTGCCGTATTTTCCTATTTCCGAAGAAAACCCGTTTTTAGGCTGGCGCGGCATTCGCCTGACGCTGGACCATCCGGAAATTTTTCTGGTACAGATCCGCGCCATGCTCAAAGCCAATATTGGCTACAACAACCTGCACATCCTGCTGCCGATGATTTCAGATCTTGCCGAAGTGGACGAGTCTCTGCGCTTGATCCGTCAGGCCTGGTTTGAAGTGGACGATGAGTTTAATGGCGAAAATATTGTCGCTAAACCCAAAGTTGGCGTGATGATTGAAGTGCCGTCAATAATGTTCCAGCTGCCGGAGCTGGCACGCAAAGTCGATTTCTGTTCGGTTGGGACCAACGATTTAACCCAGTATCTGCTTGCAGTTGACCGCAACAACCCGCGGGTCGGCAATTTGTATGATGCGATGCATCCGGCCGTGTTGCGCGCGCTGAATCAGCTCGGGCAACAGGCGCAGGGCTTACAATTCCCGATCAGTATTTGCGGTGAGCTCGGTGGCGAACCGCTGGGCGTCTTGACGCTGGCGGCGATGGGCTTTAACAGTTTTAGTATGAACCACAGTAATCTCGCCAAAATCAAATGGTTATTGCGCCGGATTGATATGGCGGAACTCCGGCTGTTGTTACCGGACGTGCTGGCCTGCCAGTCGCCTAAACAGGTGCGGGTGCTGGTGCAACGTTTCCTCGATCAGAAACAGCTGTTGAACCAGTTGCGTGCCTGAATCTGATTGTGTCCCACCGCAAAATTGCTTGGATTTCACGCCGCATCTCGTATGATGTGGCCCTTTATGTTTATTGATAGTCACGAGTTATCTGATGTCACAATCTTATCTGGTATTTCCGCAAATTGACCCGGTGATTTTTAGCCTGGGGCCGCTGAGCATTCGCTGGTACGGCCTGATGTATCTGATTGCTTTTGTGATGGCGAATCTGCTCGCCAACCGCGCAGCCGATAAACCCAATTCCGGCTGGACCCGCGAGCAGGTTAGTGACCTGATGTTTTTTGGCTTTTTAGGCGTGGTATTAGGCGGCCGCATTGGTTACGTGCTGTTTTACAACTTCTCCGGTTTTATCGCTGACCCGTTATATCTGTTCCGTACCTGGGAGGGCGGCATGTCGTTCCATGGCGGCGTGCTGGGAGTATTGACGGCGATGTGGTGGTTCAGCCGCAAGTTCAACAAGAGTTATCTGCAGTTGGGCGACTTTGTGGTTGTCCTGTTGCCGTTAGGTTTAGGTGCTGGCCGTATCGGCAATTTTATTAATGGTGAACTGTGGGGCCGGACATCGGATGTGCCTTGGGCTATGTTGTTTCCCGGTGCAGGGCCTTTACCGCGCCATCCCAGCCAGTTATACGAATTCTTTTTTGAAGGCATAGTGCTGTTTTTCCTGCTGCTATGGTACAAAAAACGCAATCCGCCAGCGGGTAATGTCGGTGGTTTGTTCCTGTTGGGTTATGGTGTATTCCGCTTTGGCATAGAGTTTTTCCGCGAACCGGATGCGCATCTGGGTATTCTGAGCCTCGGGATGTCGATGGGCCAGTGGCTTTGTATGCCGATGATACTGACCGGTCTTGGTTTAATTGTCTGGGGCTACCGCCGGGAAGGAGTAAAAGCATGAAGCAATATCTCGACCTGATGCGCCACGTGCTGGAAACCGGTCATCGTAAAAGCGATCGCACAGGCACCGGCACTGTCAGCGTGTTTGGCTACCAGATGCGTTTTAACTTAGCCGAAGGCTTCCCCTTGGTCACGACCAAGAAATGTCACCTCAAATCGATCATTCACGAATTACTGTGGTTTTTAAAGGGTGAGACCAATATCGCTTACTTAAAAGCCAACGGCGTGTCGATTTGGGATGGCTGGGCGACGGATGATGGCGAATTAGGGCCTGTCTATGGTGCGCAATGGCGCAGCTGGCAAGGCGCGGATGGTCAGGTGATAGACCAAATCAGCCAGCTCATCAACGACATTAAACGCACTCCGGATTCTCGCCGGCTGATTGTCAGCGCCTGGAACCCTGCAGTACTGCCAGATACGCGTTTTTCACCGAGCGAAAACGCCGCGCAAGGCAAGCAGGCATTGCCGCCTTGTCATACACTGTTCCAGTTTTACGTCAACGACGGCAAATTATCATGCCAGCTGTATCAGCGCAGTGCCGACATTTTTCTCGGTGTGCCGTTTAATATCGCCAGCTATGCCTTATTAACGCTGATGGTGGCGCAGGTTTGTGATTTGGCGCCCGGTGATTTTATTCACACCTTTGGTGATGCGCATCTGTATCTGAATCACCTGGAGCAGGTGGAGTTGCAGCTGAGCCGCACGCCGTATCCGCTGCCACAGATGAAACTCAATCCTGCTGTGAAAGACATTTTTGCTTTCCGCTTTGAGGATTTTGAACTGCAGAATTATCAGGCGCATCCGCATATTAAAGCGCCGGTGGCGATTTAGTTGCTGCTTTTCAAAATAGAAAAAAGCCGGTGTTTCACCGGCTTTTTTTCTGTCTGCGGTTGCGACCAAAAAGTTTTTAAATAAATTCAATTTTCGCTTTAAACCAATCCATTACAGCAAGCGACTACACTGACAACAACAATTTAAGATGGAAATTGCATCCCGATGCAGCAACAGGTGGAAACCTGGGTTAATCAGGCAAAAAAAGGTGATCAACAAGCTTTTTATCAGTTGTATCATCAATTTAAAGGGCGAGTTTATGCAATTTGCCTGCGGCTGCTGGCCGACCGCAGCCAGGCTGAAGATGCCACACAGGAAGCTTTTGTCCGCGCCTGGCAACAACTACCGGGGTTTCGCGGTGACAGCAGCTTTTCGACCTGGTTACATAGCATCAGTAGCCGCACAGCGGTTGATATCTGGCGTAAAAACAAAGTGATGCGTTTAGTGGTTGATGAAGAGCCGGAAGAGCAGGGGTATTTCGACGCGCCGGAGATGCCGCAACTTGAACAGGCAATTTTGCGTTTGCCCGCGCAGGCCCGAGCGGTTTTTGTGCTGTTTGCACTGGAAGGCTATCAACATAACGAAATCGCCGATTTGCTGGGAATTGCCGAAGGCAGCAGCAAAGCGCAGTATCATAGGGCCAGACAATTATTACGGAGTTGGGTTGATGAAAACTGAGCAGCAATTAGATGCGATGATTTCGCAGTTAGCACCCGCTTTAGAGCCGCAACGTGACTTGTGGCCTGACATCTCAGCAAGGCTGGAGCCGCGTCAGCGGCGTGGTTATGGCGCCTGGCTTGGCGTTGCCGCAGCAGCGGTACTGACGTTGTGGTTCTGGCCACAGCAGCTGGTGCAGGTACCACAGCTTGCTCAGAACGGGCCTGTGGCCGTTAGCAATGAGCCGCAAGTGCAGCAGGCAGAAGCACAAGTACCGATGGCTAACGCCGATGTTTCTTTGCTGGCGGTCAGCGAGCAACTGAGTCGTCAGCTGAATGAAGAACAGACCCGACAGCTCAAAGCATTACAAAAAATCCCGGATGGATTCAGCGATTGGTCGCAACAAATCGCTATCTGGAATAAAGCACAAGCACAAATTGAGCTGGCACTCGCGTTTCAGCCGGACAACCAAAAACTTATTCAACAATTACAAAGACTTCAGCAACAACAACTTAGCTACATTGCCAAACTGGTTGAAACCAGCGAACTGACTTAGGAGTAAGACCATGACCAAACCATTTAAACTGACAGTCCTGATGCTGGCATTGCTGCAGGCGCCGGCCTGGGCCGCTGGTGAAGCTATTGATCAAAGCCGGAACGTGTCGGCGTCTGAGAAAATCGAAATCGAAAACATGCGCGGTGAAGTACGGATTGTCGCTGTAAAAGCGAATACATTCAGTGTCAAAGGCACACTGGACGAAAAAGCCGAAGGCTATGAGCTGACTTCAGAAAACGGTGTCACCCGCTTTGCGGTGAAAATGCCACGGAGTCTCTACAATGGCTGGAATTCGGATAAACAAGAAGGCTCAGATCTGACCATCGAAGTACCTGTTGGCAGCGAGCTGAAATTCAGTGGCGTGAATGCCAACGTCTCCGCCAGCGGCATTGAGGGCGGTGCGCGGCTGACCACAGTCAACGGCAAAGTCGATGCTGAAAAGCTCAAAGGCGATATTGCACTGGAAACCGTTAATGGTGAAATTAGCAGCCGGGATAATTCTGGCCGGATCCAAATCACCACTGTGAATGGCCAAATCAATGACAAAGGTTCAGCCGGTTCGCTGGAGCTGGAGTCCGTCAACGGCGAAATCAGCAGCGAGAGTCGTGCAACGGAAGTCGAACTGGAGGTGGTCAACGGTGAAGGGCGGCTGGATTTAACCGGTACCGAACGTTTGGAATTCAGTAGTGTCAACGGCGAGATCCGGGCAGCAATCAAAAACAGCAAAAAGCCGCGGATTTCGGCCAGTAGTGTCAGCGGTGCCAGTCGTGTCACGCTGGATGCGGATGTCAGCGCCCGTTTTGATTTAGAAGCCAGCGCCGGTGGTGATATCGACAACGGCCTGACGGCAGACAAAGCGACCCGCGCTAAATACGGACCACGCCGCCACCTGGAATTCCGTACCGGCAGTGGCGATGGCAATGTCGAGATTTCGACCGTATCCGGTGAAATTGAGCTGAAAAAACACTGATTAAAGTTCGAAGCTGCGTACAGTGGTGACAAGCCACTCACTGCCCGCCTGATAAAACAAGACCCACTGCATAGTGGGTCTTTTGTTTTCAATAAGTCTGCTCTGTGCCGGTCAGAACCGGTAGTTCAGCTGTGCGCCCAGCAACCAGGCGTCATTGCGATAGTGTGCGCTGAGGCCTGATTTATACAAAGCAACTTCCTGCACATTGTATTCGCGTTCGCGAATATTCAATGCATCCATCCACATCCAGCCCGCTGCAAGGTCCAGACTCCAGCGTGCACTTAGCTGCTGGTTCATGCCTAAAGTCCACCAAACACGGTCGTTGGTTGGCACCCGCGCTGTGCGGTGCGATTGTTCAATCGGGTTTTCATCATAAGCGAGGCCGGTTTTGAACATCCGGTCTTTTTGCTGCTGCCAGCTCAGCCCCACAGCCACGGAAACGCTGTCGCGCCAATGTTCCGGAATAAAGCCGATATAACCGGTGCTGTTGAGATTTTGTGGCTGTTGTGTCGACAGGGAAATACTTGGCGTATCGGCGGTGCTGATGATGTCGATAGAGCGGAAATCACTCCACATGGTCCAGCTCAGGCTGGCTTGCCAGGACCAGGTTGTATTGAGCTGATGATCCAGACTCAGTGCGAGGCTCGCCGGCGTGGTCAACGCTAACTGACTGGCTTCAATTGCAAGTGGATTTGTCGCAAGCTTGCCAGTTTGTTTGCTAATCGCCGGCAGCGTTGGGCTCACCACAATAAAATTGCTGTTGCCGGCCACTTGCGCCCCGGTGATCGGGGTGTTGGTGATTTCTGAATCACCCTGCAAGTTAAACTTTACTGCACTGTGATACGCCACAGCGACACGCAGTGCTGGCGTCAACTGACCGTGCAAGCCCAGGCTATAGCCAACAGCTAAATCATCGCCGGTGACAGAATAGTGGCTTTGACACAGCAGCGGATTATAGACATCGGCTTTGTACAGCTGATTGATGCCGGTACCCAGTTCACACAGGCCGCTATGGTCTTTAAATTTGGAGAGTGTGCCCTCAGCGTGGTTTAAATTGATCCCGATACCTGCAGACCACTGCTCTGTCAGTTTGTAAGCGGCGACGGCCGTGACGGCTAACACTTCTATCGCGGTTTCGTCGGCAAAATAACGGCCGGCCCAATCGTCCTGATAGTCCGAAGACAAACCAAATGGCACATAAAAACCAGTGCCGACACTGAACTTGTCATTAAGCTCCGTGCTGTAAAACACAAAAGGCACGGCTTCGTTCAAACTATTTTTGCCATCTGCACGACCAATAACGGGTGAGCCGTTGGCACTTTGTGCGCTGACCTGGTTGTACCGGGTCTCAGCGTGGATCAGATTCAAACCGCCCGCCAGTTGTGAGCCGTCTAGTCGAGTAATAGCGGCAGGGTTGGAATGCACTAAAGTCGCGTCGGTGATTTGGGCACCACGGCCGGCGTAGGCGTTACCCATGGCGCTGACGGATTGTTCAAACAGTTTATAACCTTCAGCGTGCGCAAGCTGACTGTAACAAACTGCAGAGATGATTAAAGCGAGGCTGGTTTTTTTCATCAGGACTTCAAACTCTGTATTTGGATTATTGTTCTGGACAGACCAGTTTTAAGGCGCCGCAGTATAAGGGGATTGATGCAAGAGGCATAGCGAAAGGTGTCGCAAAAAAATGTGATTAGTCGCAAAGCTGATTTGACTTAAATAGCTAATTAATAGCGAAATTTACTAAAGTACCGAAACATCTTGTTGCAACTGAGTACTGGATTGTATCTATATCATAATGATTTTAAAGCATAAAATTTGTGTTATTGCATATGGCACGACAGCTGCACTCTTTTAGCACAACCAGTCAGCACCACAGTTTTAAAAATTGACCACCAGGCAAGGAATTTAACATGAACAATATCTCTCAACTTTCCAAAGCAATGTCGCTGGTATTATTGACCTCGACCTTGTTGCTCAGCGGCTGCGAATCTGCCAATAGCAGCCCGGATACCGAGAAAAAGGACGTTGTGGTCAGCATTCCGGTAGAAGCGGCCAAAGTCAGCCGCGGCGAAATCAGCAGCACCTACCGCACCACCTCCACCCTTGAAGCCAAAGCTGATGCTGAAGTGAACAGCAAAGCCACCGGCATCGTGCAAACCCTGTTAGTTGAAGAAGGCGACCACGTGCAGGCTGGTCAAGTTCTGGCAACTCTTGATACTGAACGTCAGCAACTGGCACTAGCTAAAGGCAAAGCTGATTTGGGTCAGCTGAAAAGCGAATTAGAGCGCGTTGAGAAAATGCACCAGCGCAAACTGGTCAGCACAGACGTATATGACAAACTGAAATGGCAGGTCGAATCGCTGGACGCATCAGTGCGGATGCAGGAATTAGCGCTGCGTGATACCAAAATTGTTGCGCCAATCAGTGGTGTGATTGCCCGCCGTTATGCCAAAGTCGGCCAGTTAATCACTGAGTTCTCCTCTAAATCCTTGTTCCATGTTGTGTCTCAACAGTACTTAGAGGCGGTGATTAACCTGCCAGAGCATCAGTTAAGCCGAGCCAAAGTAGGCCAGACTGCATATCTGAATTTTGCTGGTATGCCACAGTTACAAGCCAAAATCATCCGGATCTCACCGGTGGTCGATGCAACCACAGGCACAGCGCGCGTCACTATCGGCGTGCAGAATGACGATTTAACTTTAAAAGCCGGTATGTTCGCCCAAATCGAACTGCAATATGACACTAAACCCGATGCCTTATTAGTACCAAAACGCGCCGTACTGGCGATGGATAACAGCAGTTCAGTGTTTGTGGTCAAGGATGGTAAAGTCGCACGTAAAACCGTGAAAACCGGTTACGAAAATGACGCCATGGTAGAAATCACCGAAGGTATCAGTGCCGGTGACGAAGTGGTCACCGCCGGTCAGGCCAGCCTGAAAGATGCCAGCGCTGTGACCGTGATTTCCAGCAACAGCTAATCCAGACCGCACGGGAAGCGCTATGCTTCCCGTCTTCCCATAAGAAATTACAACAGGAACGCGTTTATGAAACTGGTCAACGTTGCCGTGGCCCGTCCGGTCACTATTTGGATGTTTACTCTGGGGATCATGTTGTTTGGTCTGGTCGCGATGTCGCGTCTGGCGGTCAATCTGTTACCAGACTTGTCTTATCCAACTTTAACCATTCGAACTGAATACGCAGGTGCAGCGCCTGCTGAAGTCGAGCAGCTGGTCAGTAAACCGATTGAAGAAACTGTCGGAATCGTCAAAGGCATCCGTAAGGTGGAATCCGTATCCCGCGCCGGTCGCTCCGACGTGATTATGGAATTCGACTGGGGCACAGACATGGACCTTGCAGGTCTCGAAGTGCGGGAAAAGCTTGATGTATTGTTGCTGCCACTTGATGTCAAAAAGCCATTACTGCTGCGCTTTAACCCGAATTTAGATCCGATAGTCCGGCTGGCGTTAACCCGCAACGATGCACCTGAAGGCTTAACCAGCGCGCAACAGGTGGCGCTGCGGACTTTTGCTGAAGAAGATTTACGCCGACGTCTGGAATCGCTGAGTGGCGTTGCTGCAGTGCGGCCAGATGGCGGTCTGACCCAGGAAATTCAGGTGCTGATCGACAATGAAAAGCTGGCACAGCTGAAACTGGATATCAAAACCGTCAATGCACGCCTCACAGAACAAAATATCAACCAATCGGGTGGGCGGCTGGAAACTGCTGCGCATGATTATTTAGTCAGGACTATAAATCAGTTCGCCACGCTGGATGAAATGCGTAACCTGTATATCGCTACTGTAAACGGCAGCCACGTCCGCCTGTCCGACATCGCCGAAGTGCGCGACGCCTTTGTTGACCGCAACAGTATTACCTACGTCAATGGCAAAGAAGCCATTGAAATTGCTATCTATAAAGAGGGCGATGCGAATACTGTGCAGGTGGCAAAGACGCTGATAAGCCGGCTTGATGACCTGAAAAAGAACCTGCCGAACGGTTATGAACTGACGCTTGTGTATGACCAGTCCACTTTTATCAGTGACGCGATTAATGAAGTGAAATCTTCGGCCTGGCAAGGTGGTCTGCTGGCGATGCTGGTGATTTATCTGTTCCTGCGTAACGTTTGGACCACGCTGGTTATCTCTATTTCTATTCCTCTGTCAGTTATTGCTACTTTTAACCTGATGCACAGCCAGAATATCAGCCTGAACATCATGAGCCTGGGTGGTATTGCACTGGCCATTGGTATGCTGGTGGATAATGCCATTGTGGTGCTGGAAAATATTTCCCGTTATCGCGAGCAGGGCATGTCACCGCTGGAAGCGGCGAAAAAAGGCGCCAGCGAAGTGTCGATGGCGATCACTGCTTCCACTTTAACCACAGTCGCAGTGTTTTTCCCGCTGGTGTTTGTCGAAGGTGTGGCCGGTCAGCTGTTTAAAGATCAGGCGTTGACCGTCACATACGCTTTGTTGGCTTCGTTGTTAGTGGCCTTAACGCTGATCCCGGCCATGGCGGCGCGTGAGCGGGTGGGCAGTGCCGCTGCTGCTGATGTGACTGCGGCAGAACCGGTGACTGTGCAGAAAAACTGGAAATATTGGCTGACTCTGCCAGTGCGTTTCGTGTATCGCGCTGTCGCGATGCTACTGTCCGCTGTCATCACGCTGTGGACCTTAATCTGGCGTTTAATTTGCAAAATCTGCAGCCTGGTGTTTAGCCCATTAGTGGCACTGGTACAGCGTTTTATTGGCTTACTGGAACGTAGTTATCGCCGTAGCCTGACCGCGTTATTAAAGGCGCGGGCCCTGACGATGGGCGTGACTTTGCTGCTGACTTTGGCCTGTTACGCGCTAATTCCACGGCTTGGCTTTGACGTGATCCCAACCATGAGCCAGGGCGAGTTTTATGTCGAGCTGCATTTACCGGTGGGTACGGCGATTGAACATACCGACAAAGCATTGAAGCAACTGGCCGGCGCTGCTGCTCAGCAAGCACAGGTTGAGCGGACTTATGCTCAGGCTGGCACCGGTCAGCAAATGACGGTTGACCCGAGCATCGGCGGTAGCCACTGGGGCCGGCTTAATGTCGTGTTAAAAGCCGGTTCGACTGCAGCGGACGAGCAGCAAGTGATGCAGGCGATGCGCGATGCCGTGGCAGGTATGCCGGAAGTCACCGCCAAAATCGATACCCCTGAGTTATTCAGCTTCTCAACGCCGCTTGAAATTGAACTGGCCGGTCATGACTTAGGCAACCTCAAAGCGGCATCCGAGCAAGTGGTGCGCGCGCTGGAAGCGCAAAGCCGCTTTACCGACATCAAATCCAGCCTGCGCAGCGGCCAGCCGGAAATTACCTTACATTTTGACCATGCACGGTTGTCGCAACTGGGCATGACGGCTTCTGATGTGGCCAAACGTGTCGCAAACTACGTCGGTGGTGAAGTGGCTGGCCAATATAGTATTCAGGACCGAAAAGTCGACATCCGCGTGCGTCTGGCTGAGCAATATCGTAACTCAGAGCAGGAACTGGCCCAGATCATTATCAATCCGGGCAGTGCATCTCCGCTGCCATTATCAGCAGTTGCCAAAATCAGCCGGGAAATTGGCCCGAGTGAAATTACCCGTATCGGTCAGCAACGCGTCGCGGTCATTAGTGCAAACCTGGCTTTTGGTGATTTAGAGCAGGCGACGCAGAATGCCCGGCAGGTACTGCAAAGTGTGCAAATGCCGTATGGCGTCAGTAGCAGTCTGGTCGGACAGAGTGAAGAAATGGAACGCTCATACAACTCATTGATGATTGCCTTAGCGCTTGCGGTATTCCTGGTTTATCTGGTGATGGCATCGCAGTTTGAAAACCTGCTGCAGCCACTGCTGATTCTGTTCACAGTGCCACTGGCCGGTGCGGGTGCCGTGCTTGGTCTGTGGCTGACTGATACCCGTATTTCGGTGATTGTGTTCATCGGGCTGATTATGCTGGCCGGTATTGTGGTGAATAACGCCATCGTGCTGATTGACCGGATTAACCAGCTGCGCGAAGAAGGCTGGGCATTGTCAGATGCAGTGATTGAATCGGGTGGGACCCGCTTACGTCCGGTTTTGATGACCACTTTAACCACAGTGCTGGGCTTATTGCCGATGGTGTTTGGCGGCGACGGTGCTGAGCTGCGTGCGCCGATGGCCATTACGGTGATCTTCGGTCTGTCGCTGTCGACATTGCTGACGCTGTTTTTCATCCCGGTGATTTATCACCTGACCGCCCGTAAAGCGGCTTGAGGAGGCAAGGCTGATGGAACATAAACCTTTAGCACTGACCCGGTTTGCCTTAAGCCGCCCAGTCACCCTTTGCATGATGTTTTTATCTTTTCTGGTGTTTGGTTTGCTCGCCAGCCGGATGTTGCCGCTGGAGAATTTCCCGGGCATTGATATCCCGGAGATTTATATCAATGTGCCGTACCCAAATGCCACGCCGGCTGAGATAGAACGGCTGATCACCAGACCGGTGGAAGAAGCCCTGTCGACGGTCACCGGCATCAAAAAAATGCGCTCGTTTTCCAAAGAAGATTCCGCTGAAATTGGCCTGGAATTTAACTGGGAGGAGAACATCAATACCAAAAGTATTGAAGTGCGTGAGCGGCTTGATGGCATCCGGCATTTACTACCCAAGGACGTCGAACGCGTGTTGGTATTTCAGTTTAATACCAATGATATGCCTATTTTCCAGGTGCGCATCTCCAGCGAACGAGATTTATCGATGGCGTACGATTTACTGGAACGCCAGGTAAAACGCCCGTTGGAGCGGGTGCAGGGCGTGTCAAAAGTCGAACTGTATGGCGTCGATAAACGTCAGGTTACTATCCGGCTGTTGCCAGAGCGGCTGCGCGCGTTGCAATTGGATGCTGGTGTGTTGTTACAAACACTGAGTCAGCAGAACTTTGCTATGACCGCCGGTGAGATCAGAAGCAAAGACGAAAGTATTCTGGTTAAACCTATCGGCGAGTTTGAATCATTGGACCAAATCAAGCAACTGGCGATCGGCCGCGGTCTGCAGCTGGGCGATGTGGCGGAAATCAAACTGGAACTGCCAAAACGCGTGGAAGGGCGCAGGTTAGACCAACGCTATGCCGTTGGTATGAATGTATACAAAGAATCCAACGCCAATCTGGTGGACGTGTCGCGTGCCGCGATGAAAGTGATAGATCAGGCAGGGAAAGACCCTGCCTTTAACGGCATCAATATTTATGTGATGGATGATACGGCCAAAGGCGTGACCGAAAGTCTATCGAACCTGCTGAGCTCTGGTGCGATCGGTGCTTTGCTGTCATTTGCTGTGCTGTTTGTGTTTTTACGCCATACGCCAACCACATTACTGGTGGTTTTGTCGGTACCGGTGTCGATTAGTATCACACTTGGTATGATGTATTTCCTTGATTACAGCCTGAACGTGCTGAGTATGATGGGGCTGATGCTGGCAGTCGGCATGCTGGTCGACAACTCGGTTGTGGTGGTCGAGAGTATTTTCCGCGAGCGCGCTCTGGATGGCGATGTGCGCCGCGCCACAGAGCGCGGGGTTTATCGGGTCAGTCTGGCGGTGATCGCCGGCACTGCCACAACGGCGATTGTGTTTTTACCCAATATCATCGGGCAAAAAGTTGATGTGACGGTATTCCTCGAGCACGTCGCAATCGCCATCACTATTGCGCTGGCGGTGTCATTGCTGATGGCACTGACCTTGATACCATTGCTGTCGACCCGGATTAAAAGCATCACAGGTGCGGAGCATGCCGCGCCATCGAAGCTGGATAAATTTTATGGTCGTACTTTGCGCTGGACCATGGCTCATCCGCGCTGGTCAACTTTTATCGCCTTTATGCTGCTGTTTAGTATCGCGATACCGATGCAGTTTATCTCCGGCGGTGATGATAACGAAGGCGATACTAACCGTCTGTTTCTGAATTACAACATTCAGTCGAATTACGCCTTAGCCGAAGTGGAGCAGGAAGTGAGCCGGATGGAGTCTTATCTGTATGCCAATAAAGAGAAATTCTACATTGATTCGGTGTACAGCTATTACACGCCAGGTTTTGCTGTCTCGACCATTATGTTTGTCGACAAACTGCCGGTGCCGCTGCAGCAGGTGAAAGATGCTATCCGCAAAGACTGGCCGGTGTTAGTGCGTGGCAAACCACAGTTTGGCTGGGGCGACTCTGGTGGTGGTATGCAATTGCATTTGCTGGGCCCTTCGACCGAACAACTGACGCAATTGTCGCAGGATTTAGTACCGGTGCTCAGTCAAATCAAAGGGCTTGAAGATGTGCGCTCAGAGGTGCAGGGCGGGCAAAAAGAACTGCAGATCCGGTTAAAACATGACGAATTGCAGCGTCAGGGTTTAAGTGCACAAAACGTGGCGCAGGCTATTAGTCTGGCACTGCGGGGCAACAACCTGCGCACCTTCCGCACGCTGGATCAGGGCGAAGTGCAGCTGCGTGTGCTATACGACGAAAAAGTCGGCCATTCGCAGCAGGAGCTGGAGTCTATTCCGGTAAAACAACAAGGTACTGAAGTGGTACGACTGGCGCAGGTGGCAACGCTCACCGTCAGTGACCGGCTTGGTGAGATCCGCCGTTTCAACCGCCAGACCGGTCTTGCTATCGGTATGAATCTGAACAAAGAGCTGAAAATGGATGATGCCAAAGATCAGATCAAAAAAGTCATGGAACAACTGCAACTGCCGCCTGGTTACAGCTGGTCATTCGAAGGTAGTTTCCAGTATCAGGATGAAGCGCAAAACATCATGCAAATTAATATGTTGTTGGCCGTTGCGATGATCTATCTGGTGATGGCGGCGCTGTTTGAAAGCCTGTTGTTACCGACCGCAGTGATTGGCTCTTTGCTGTTCTCGATGGTCGGCGTGTTCTGGGCCTTTTTAGTCACCGGCACGACCATGGGTATTATGGGCATGATTGGCATGCTGGTGCTGATGGGGATTGTGGTGAATAACGGCATCGTCTTGGTCGACCGGATTAATCAGATGCGTGAGGAAACGCCGGACGCTGAATTAGTGCCACTGATTGTCACCGCCTGTGAAGCGCGCTTGCGGCCAATTCTGATGACAGTATCGACGACGGTGTTAGGTCTGATCCCACTGGCCTTTGGCGATGCCACTATTGGCGGCGGCGGACCGAGCTATGCGCCGATGGCGATAGCCATTATCGGTGGCCTGGTATTCTCGACTTTAACCAGTTTATTGCTGGTGCCACTGACCTACTGGGGCCTGATCCGCTTGGGTAATAACTGGAGCCGGTTCACCGGTAAAGCGCGACAACGGGCCGATCGTTGGTTAACAAAGCCGGTGAAGTCGGCCAGTTAAATCAATCGCTGTGCTGAGGTTGCAAAAAGGCCGGAGCAAAAATGACTTGCTGCCGGCCTTTCGCATGCTTACAATGCCCGCTTCCTGACTTGGGGGAGTAATCGCCATAAGCGCCATGCTTATGGGCTGTCGTCAACATACTTGTGCCAACGCACATGGCGGCAGCGGAACTTGCAACTGCAATGTTCTGATGAGACCTGAGACAGCGTCGTGGCCCAATGCGGGAGCCACAGCGTTGTCTTTGGCCAATCCCGCTGAGTATTTCCATGGACGCTTTTATCTCTTCTTTCACCGGCGTGGCTATTGCTGAGATCGGTGACAAAACCCAATTACTCTCTTTGTTTTTGGCTGCACGCTTTCGCCAACGTGGCGCAATTGTTGCCGGCATTTTAGTCGCAACGCTGCTCAATCATGCCGCCTCTGCCTGGTTTGGCGCCTGGGTGGCGCAGTTTATCCCGGCGGGTTGGCAGGCTTGGTTATTGGGTGGTTCTTTTATTGCTGTGGCGCTGTGGTTACTGATCCCGGACAAAGACGACAGTGAAGAAAATGGCATGCTGAAATACGGCGCTTTTGCCGCCAGTACTGTGTTGTTTTTCCTCGCTGAAATTGGCGATAAGACGCAAATTGCCACTGTGATTCTGGCTGCCACTTACGATGCAACCACTTTAGTGATTGTCGGTACGACGCTAGGCATGTTGGCGGCCAATGTGCCGGTAGTGTATTTCGGCAAATACATTTTGGAAGTAGTACCGCTGGACTGGGCACGCCGCGTCGCCTGCGGCGTGTTTATGCTGTTAGGGCTGTTGACCATAGCCAGAGGCCTTGGCTGGTTTTAAAAGCGCAGGCTGAGTTCCACCCCGGCAAACCACTGTCCATCTTCTGGCTGGCCATGGACCCAAGGGTCCAGCGCCGCCAGATATTCCTGCTCATAGCTACGCAAATAGCGGTAGCGGCCGAAGGCACGCAGTGACAGATTATTCAGTTCAATGCCGGCACCGACGCCGGCAAACCAGTCGATGGGCCCCATTTTTTCATAGTGCCCACCCCAGCGGTCGTAATAATCATGCTCTTCTTCATCGAAAATCAGCTCATCCAGTGCCACACCGACTTCGCCATATAAACTGATTTTGTCAAAAACGCCAAAACGTACTGAGGTATCGAGGTTCAGAAACTCTATCTCGGGTTGATACATACCATATTGCGGATATTTATCGCTGTAATAAGACGCGAGGCCCACCGCCAGCTGAAAATGCGCATCGGACTGAAACACCGCGCCGAGTGTGGTGATCTGGCCTTTGTCGTTGGCTTCATAGCTCAGGTACGGCGATACCCAACCGACATCTGGTTCATCAAGATAAACAACAGTTTGCGCATGCAAAGCCGCTGGCAAAGCCAATAGAGAACAAGTGGATAACAGCGCAATGAAGCGGAACTGACGCATAATGGATTCCTGAACAAAGACTGGGGACAGTTGCAATCTAAGTGGCTGAAAATTAACAGCTGCTTAACCCTGGGTTTATGATATCTGTTTGTAAGAAAATCTGATAAATCGGACCCAGTGAATTTCATCCTCGCGCAGTCAGGTACCGCAACGGAAAGCCCGCCAGACAAGTCGCATTCAGACAAATACTTGAGTATAATGCTCAACCTTTTTTTGCCGTAGATGAGACATTGCTATGACCAGCACCACAGTTCCATCCCGAAAATCTGCGCCGGTCGAGCGTATGTCCGCAGAACGCGGTTTGTTTTCTTACCCCAAATATCGCGGCGATAATTTTAAACCAGCGCCATTTTTACCGATGAGCAAAGCCGAAATGGCCAAGCTTGGCTGGGATTGCTGCGACATTATTTTGGTGGTGGGTGATGCTTATGTAGACCACCCGAGCTTTGGCATGGCGGTGGTGGGGCGGATGCTGGAAAGCCAGGGGTTTCGGGTGGGTATCATTGCGCAGCCGGACTGGAACAGCAAAGACGATTTTATGCGGCTGGGTAAACCTAAGCTGTTTTTCGGTGTGTCGGCCGGCAACATGGATTCGATGATTAACCGCTACACCGCCGACAAAAAACTGCGACACGACGACGCTTACACCCCGGGCAACGAAGGTGGCAAGCGCCCAGACCGCGCGGTGATTGTCTATTCACAGCGCTGCAAAGAAGCCTTTAAAGATGTGCCGGTCATTATCGGCGGTATTGAAGCCAGTCTGCGCCGTATCGCGCATTATGATTACTGGCAGGAAAAAGTCCGCCGCTCCATTATTTTTGATGCCAAAGCCGAATTATTAATTTACGGCAATGCCGAGCGTCCACTGGTGGAAGTAGCGCATCGCTTGGCTGCCGGTGAGCCTATCAGTACCTTACAAGATATCCGCGGCACTGCGGTGATCCGCAAAGAGCCATTACCAGAATGGCGCGGTGTGGATTCTACCGCTATCGATAAAGTCGGCAAAATTGACCCTATTCCCAATCCATATGGCGCGGACGACGTCGGTTGCAGCAGTTATTCAGAATTCGCTCAGGCTGGTATCGATTTATCCAAACCGGCAGAAGTCGAAGCCAAGCCTGTTCTGGTACAGCCACCGCGGCAAAAACCCTGGGAAAAAACCTATGTGAAGTTGCCGGCTTTTGAGCAGGTCAGTGTGAATAAACCACTGTATGCCCACGCTTCGCGTATTTTGCACCAGGAAACCAATCCGGGTTGTGCCCGCGCTATTATGCAGCGCCACGGCGACCGCTCAGTCTGGCTCAATCCGCCGGCGTTTCCATTAACGACCGAAGAAATGGACGGTGTGTTTGGTCTGCCGTATCAGCGTGTACCGCATCCGGTCTATGGTAAAGCCAAAATTCCGGCCTATGACATGATCAAAACCTCGGTCAATATCATGCGCGGCTGTTTCGGCGGCTGTTCGTTCTGCTCTATTACCGAACATGAAGGCCGTATCATCCAAAGCCGCTCGAAAGAATCGATTTTGCGTGAAATCGAAGAAATTCGCGACAAAGTGCCAGGCTTTACCGGCGTGATCTCCGATTTGGGTGGCCCGACCGCGAACATGTACCGGCTGCGCTGTAAAAATCCAAAAGCCGAACAAACCTGTCGCCGGCCGTCTTGTGTTTATCCGACCATTTGTGAGCACATGGACACAGACCAAAGCCCAACCGTCGATTTATACCGCTCGGCGCGTAAAGTGCCCGGCGTGAAAAAAGTACTGGTTGCTTCCGGTGTGCGTTATGACCTGGCAGTCGAAGATCCGAATTATGTGCGTGAACTGGTGCAGCACCACGTTGGTGGTTATTTAAAGATTGCGCCAGAGCATACTGAAGAAGGCCCATTGTCGAAGATGATGAAGCCGGGCATGGGTGCTTATGACAAATTCAAGGCGATGTTTGACAAATACAGCCGCGAAGCCGGTAAAGAACAGTACCTGATCCCGTATTTTATTTCGGCGCATCCGGGCACTACAGATCTCGACATGGTCAATCTGGCGCTGTGGCTGAAAGAGCGCGATTTCCGCTTAGATCAAGTGCAAAACTTCTACCCAAGCCCGATGGCCAACGCCACAACGATTTATCATACCGAACTGAATTCACTGAAGAATCTAAAAGGTAACACTGAAAAAGTCGCTGTCGCCAAAGGTGAGCGCCAGCGCCGGCTGCACAAAGCGTTGCTGCGTTACCATGATCCGGCTGGCTGGCCGATGATCCGTGAAGCGTTGCTGAAGATGGGCCTTGGTAAACTCATCGGCAAAGGCAAAGGTTGTCTGGTGCCTGAAGAGACTCGCGATGAGAAAAACCTCAAACCCAAAGCCGGCGGCAAAATTGCGGTGACCAAACACACCGGCATGAATCCGGTGAAAGAAGCGCTGATCCGTAAGCAGCAACAGACGTCTAAGTCTTCAGGGCAGGCGTCTTATAAAAAAGGCAAAGGCTAATTATTCCTTGCAGGATGCAGCATGATGGCTAAATTGATCAGAACCGCCCGGCTGCAGCTGCGGCCTTTTACTGCCACTGACGCCCCGGCCATGTTCCGGCTTGGCAACGACCCGCTGGTGATGCGGTATATTGGCTCGCCGCCGATGCAAACCGAGGACGAAGCGCTGGCTTATTTGCAAAGTCATCCGCTTCACGATTACCAACGCACCGGTTTTGGCCGGCTGGCTATAGTGTGGCCCGCAACTGGCGAAATTATTGGTTTTTGCGGCCTGAAATGGGTCGACGAAATCGATGGTTTTGATTTGGGCTATCGTTTGTTACAGCCGTACTGGGGGCAAGGACTTGCTGTGGAAGCATCACTTGCGGTGCTGGCTGATGCGAAGCAACGGCCGGTGCAATGTCCACAAGGCAGGGCTCAACAGCAGATCTATGGTTTAGTCCATCCGCAGAACCAAGGCTCCATCCGCGTGCTGGAAAAACTTGGGTTTATGTATCAGCGCGATATTTTATTTAGCTTATTACCGGAGCAGGCCGTGCAGCAGTTCGGCCTGCTGCTGGATTCTGTTACCATACCTTCAGCTTTTTCAACGAATTCAGGTACATAGATGCGTTGGTCGCTAGAACTAATTCCTTTGCATTACCGGGCGCTTGCCGCCGGAATCTGCGCTTATCTGTTATGGCCTTTTGCCCATGCGCCGCAGTGGCAGTGGCAGGCGCTGTGGCAGTCTGAAGCTGAAACGGCCGCTGCTCTGGCGCCGCTAATGTCGTTTTATACCAAATATGGCGAGCCGGCGTTACCGGCGTTAAATGCCCAGCTGGAGCTGAATAAATTACGTGATTTGGAACTCTCGCTCATCGCCGCTAACGCTGATTTTGCCGATCAGGTTCGGGACGATACCTGGGCCGAAGCTACCGAGTTTATGATTGCGCATGTGGCCCAAAATGTTGGCGCTAATGAGCTGCGCATCTACGACAGCGAATGTCGTAACAACTTATGCCGGATTGAACTGGCGGCGCCAAAAGGCCTCAATCCGGAATTTCGTGCGCTGGTGCTGAAATATGCGGCGACATTAAAAGCCGGCGATCTGGAATTCCATGATCTGAAAGAAGGCAAAGACCGCATCATGCTGGAACTGAAATCAGATAAACGCCTGCAATATGGTTATTTCGAAGAGCGGGCACTCAAACCCGCCGCCCGTGAACAATGGTTAGCAGAGGTAAAAGCATGGCTTGGCACCCAACAACACAACAAAAAGTAGCAGCTGGCTATTTTGTCGCAGGTTTTTGCGCCATCGCTTTGTTGGACGGCGTACTGACGCTGCTGCTGCCAAAACCAGCCGTGCTGGCTCCGCAGCCCGCTTTAAGTAAAGCCATGACGCGTCAGGATGTAACACTCGAGCAATGGAGCAATGCGGCTGAGCGGCTGGAAGAAAAACGTAAACTGGCGAGGTTATAGGGCCGGGTTAGCCAATCCGTAAACTATGCATGGCGAGATTGCCCAGTGTAAAATCCTGATTAAACCACTGCAGAGGCTCGGTTTTATCCGCAGTGCCGAGCAGATAAAACAGTGGCAGCAGGTGGTCCGGATGCGGAACTGCCAACGCGGCTGACTCGCCCCAACTGCGATAATTGGTCAGCTGCTGCCAGTCTCTACTCTCGATACAACTCTGTACCTTCCGTAGAAACTGCACCGCCCAGTCCGGCACCGGGCCGTCGCGCCAATCTAATAACCGCAAGTTATGCACTATGTTGCCGGAAGCCATAATTAGCACACCTTCTTCACGCAAAACCGCCAGTTTTCTGCCCAGCGCTAAATGCCAGGCCGCATCTTTACAACTGTCGATAGAGAGCTGCACCACAGGCACATCGGCTGCCGGAAAAGCATGACAAAGCACCGACCAGGTGCCGTGGTCAAAACCCCACTGACTGTCTGCCGCCGCGCCGTCATCGGCCAATAACTCCAGCAGTAGTGCAGCCAAGGCTGCTGAGCCCGGCGCCGGGTATTGCTGCTGATATAACTCAGGCGGAAAACCGCCAAAATCATGAATAGTGCGGGGATGTGGCTCGGTCAGTACTCTCAGCCCAGGTTTGTCCCAGTGTGCAGAAATCATCAGAATCGCTTTAGGCTGCAGGGCTGCTACCTGTTGACGCCACGCTGTAGTCCAGCGGTTAGACTCCAACGCATTCATCGGGCTGCCATGGCCAATAAAGAACATCGGCATTGGGGTGGTTACAGACATCAAGCGCTCCGTTTAAGCAAGAATTCGCAGCATAAATCGGTTACTGTCGATAAAAAAGTGCAATAAAAGCACTGAAAGCTTGCAGAAAATAGAAAGAAAAATGCCGGCGATTGCCGGCATTTTGCGATGACTTAAAGGCTTTTCTTAATGTTTTTCGAAGTAAAACGGTAGACGTTGTTGTTGCTGACCGTTCAGTTCATGCATTGATTCGGCATCAAACAAGCGGCCATTGACCATGGTGTATTGCACCCGGTCGCTCTGGCGGATGTCCGCCAGCGGGTTGCCGTCGATGACAATCAGGTCGGCCAGTTTGCCGGCTTCAACCGAGCCCAGCTGATGGTCCATACCAAAGGTTTTCGCCGGGTTGATGGTGGCCGTTTTCAGCGCCTGCAGCGGGCTCATGCCGCCTTGAGCAAACATCCAGATCTCCCAGTGTGCGCCTAAACTTTCGCGTTGGCCGTGAGCACCGATATTGGTGATCACACCTTCGTCGCTGAGTTCTTTGGCCATTTTCGCGATGCTGAAATGGTTGTAGTGCGAATCTGGTGCGGTCGGCCGGCGCATACTGCGTGGCCGTAATTCGTCCATCGGCACATATTTGGACAAGCGTGGGTGTTTCCACACTTCGGTTTTGTCGTACCAGTAGTTTTCGCCCCAGATGCCGCCATAAGCCACCACCAGTGTTGGCGTGTAGGCGGTTTTAGTGGCGCGCCACAGCTGTTTGACATCGTCATAGAGTTTGGCGGCCGGCAGCGAATGCTCCAGCGTGGTGTGGCCGTCGACCGCCATGCTGAGGTTGTGCTGCAGCAGCGAGCCGCCTTCCGGTACCACCATCATGTCGAGCTCACGCGCCGCTTCAATCACCTGCTGGCGTTGATTACGCCGCGGCTGGTTATAGCTTTTCACCGAGAAAGCGCCGACTTTCTTTAAGCGTTCCAGATGGAATTTGGCATCGTCCAGGCTATCGACATGCGAGGTATAACCCGCACCATAAGCGCCGTACAAAATAGTGCCGGTGGAGAAAATCCGCGGGCCGACAATCTGCCCGGTTTTTTGCATTTCGCTGGCAGTGAAGATTTCCTGCGTGTCATTAGAAGGGTCGTGAATACTGGTAACACCAAGCGCCAGTGACGCATAGTTAGCATAGTTTTGCTGCGGGATAATTTGATTCACGCCCTGACTGCCGTGCGCGTGTGCATCAAACAGGCCCGGCATCAGGGTTTTGCCTTTGATGTCGATGACTTTGGCACCGGCTGGCACTTTCACCTCGCCGACCGTGCCAACGGCTTTGATCTTATTACCTTCTACCAGCACCACGCCGTCCTGAATCACTTTGTCGCCTTGCATAGTGATGACCTGACCGCCAACAAAAGCCACCAGGCCTTCCGCCTGATAGGCCGGGCTGCTGAAACTGATATTCTGGCCATTGGCGACTTTAAATTTATCCGCCGCTTTGTCGCTGCCGACGTCAAACACGCTGCTTAAATTGGCGTGATAAAGCTCAGGGCCTAAGTTCCAGTACAGCTGTTTGCTGTTACCGCTCCAGCTGATGTTCTCACCGGCGCGCACAGACAGCTGCCGCACCGGAAACTGGGTGTCGCTGCCGCTGATATCAATTGAAGCGCCGCGCTCGGCAAATGGCGTGACATACACTTTAAAGCGATCGGCAAAAGCCACGTATTTTCCATCGGGCGACACTTTAAACTCTGTGCCGTATTTGGCGCTGTATAAAGTGCGTTGGGTTTCAGTGGCAAGATCTATCGTCAGTAACGTCGGCGACTGGCCATAATCCATGGCAAAAATGCGGTCGTTACGGTCAGCATAATGCGGCGCAAAACCGTTGCGGCTGACCAGTTTCAGCTCGCCGCCGGCGGCCGGCACTGTGTAAATGCCGGTATTCAGCGACCAGCGTTTGTCGAGCAGACTGCCGGCGCCGCCTTTGCGGAATACCAGCGTTTTACCATCCGGGCTAAATGAAGGCTCCAGGTATTTGCCCGGCGCACTCACTACGGTGCTGACTTGATTAGTCTCTAAATCAATGACTTTAATCTGACCCTGCTGTTGGTCGTGCCAGCTGACATACACCAGTTTTTTGCCATCGCGGGAAAACGACGGATATAGCTCAAAATGTTCGTTTTGTGCGGTCAGGCGCTGCGGTTTACCGCCTTTGGCGGCGACTTTGTACAAATGCCCGAGCGCCGAATACAGCACAGTGTTGCCATCCGGCGAGGCCTGGACAAACCGCAGCATTTTGACGTCGATGTTGTTGTGGTCGAGGTTCTGTTTAACCCGCACTGCCTGTTGGATTTTCTTTTCCACATCGACTTTAAACGGGATAGCCGCCACTTGTTTGCTGGCGACATCCAGTTTTTGGATTTTGCCGCCGGCCCAGAACACAATGGCTTTATTGTCCGGCGTCCAGCTCATTTGCGGATAAACGCCATGAATGGCCCAGGTTTCCTGCATGTCACGGTCGAGTTTGCCGTATAGCTCAGTAGTTTCACCGGACTCTAAGTTATACAGCATTAATGTGGTCTGGAAATCAACCCGGCGGATATAGGCGAGAAACTTACCGTCCGGCGAAGGAGTAGGGCGAATAGCGCCACCGGCGCCTTCTAACAACACCTCGATTTTGCCGGTTTCGCGCTCAAAGCGTTTGATGACATAAATGCCTTGTTCGGAATCTTTGCTGTAGTGGAAGGTTTTACCCGGCGTGTCGTCCTGCGAGAAATAGACATATTTGCCGTCCGGAGAAAATGCTGGTTCGCCTAAGTCTTTCTCATCGTTGGCTTTTTCTGTCAGCATCACGCCATTGCCGCCGGATTTATGGTACATCCAGACTTCACCGGCGCCCAATGAGCGCGTGTTGGTAAAATGTTTGCGCGCGACGATAAACTCACCGTCCGGGCTCCACGCTGGGCTGTTCAGCAGACGGAAGGTTTCTTCAGTCACCGCATGAGCGTTACTGCCGTCGGCGTTCATCAGCCAGATATTGTCGCCACCGCCTTCATCCGAGGTGTAAGTGATAAATTTGCCATCCGGGCTGAAGCTTGGCTGCATTTGCCAGCCGATGTCAGAGGTCAGGCGTTTGGCAGTGCCGCCGCTGACCGGCATCGTATAAATATCTCCGAGCACATCAAACACCAGGGTTTTGCCGTCGGGACTGACATCCACATTCATCCAGGTGCCGCTGTCGGTATTAATTTGCACCGTTTCGAATTTACCTTGCGGGGCGTTGACGTCCCATGCGGCTTTTTTATCAGCGGCCTGTGCCGGAATTAATGCTGCGCTGACACAAAGTGCCAGTAGAGCGGGTTGCCATTTGTTCATCGACCAATTGTTCATAAGAGTCCCTGGGTTTGCTGTCTGCTGTGGCAGATCTGTGGAGGTAAAGTACCAAACTGCCACAGCCCGCTTCAGAATGTAAGAGGAGGCCCTGGAACCTGCGCCTGTCAGGCGCTGCTCAGCGACAAACGTCAGCCCTTTGCTGCTTCGGGTACAGCGCAAAAAGGCTTAAACCATACTGAACAGGCTTTGAACTGGGCCAACCGCGGAAAATTTTGGCATACTTGCAGGCAAACCTGCCGGAGGCCCTGATGGATTCACCTTGTGTTGCATGCTGCAAACTGAATAACGATAAAATTTGTACCGGCTGCTATCGTCATATTGAAGAAATTGTCGACTGGAACAAAAGGACGGATGCTGAGCAACAGCAAATTCTTGAACGCTGTGCGGCACGGCGGCAGCATGTGGATGCAGAGCAAAGCCCAGCCACCGCCATCACGTCACAGGAGTGGCAACAAGCTAAACAAGCACTGGCGCTGAAAAAGCAAAGCCGGCTCAGTTGATTTGGCGCAATAGCACGGCTTGTTGGTACAGACGCAGGCTGTCAAACTAAAAGAATAACTGCAACAAGGAGATAGCGTTGATTTTAGAAGCAGTCTGGATTGGGTTTGCCTTCAGCCTCGGGATGTTGGTGCGGCTGTGTGGATTGCCGCCGCTGATTGGTTATCTGGCCGCAGGCTTCGCCATCACTGCCAGTACTGAAACCCTACAATTACCGCAAGGCAACGCCATTATTGAACATGTGGCACATTTAGGCGTGTTGCTGCTGCTATTTACTGTGGGCCTCAAACTCAATGTGCGCAGTTTACTCAAACCTGAAGTGCTTGGCGGCAGTTTGCTACATTTTGCCATTTCGGCCTTATTGTATGCCCCGGTCATTTGGCTGGCTGTTGATATCAGTTGGTTTTATGCGCTGATGCTGGGTGCAGCCCTGGCATTTTCCTCAACGGTATTAGCCGCCAAAGTGCTGGAAGGCAAACGCGAGATCCGCGCCTTTCATGGTCGGGTGGCGGTCGGCATTCTGGTCGTGCAGGACTTGATTGCGATGGCGATGTTAAGTTTTTCCAGTGGTGTGACACCGTCTTATTGGGCTCTGGCAGTTCTGGCGGTACCACTAATGCGGCCATTGTTGTTTAAGTTATTGGATTTAACCGGCCATGACGATCTGCAAATCCTGTTCGGCGTGCTGCTTGCTGTGGTGTTGGGCGGCATGGGTTTTCATGCGGTGGGGCTCAGTTCAGAGCTCGGTGCTCTGGTGTTTGGCGCAATGCTTGCCAAGCATCCGAGAGCCGGTGAATTATCCAAAACACTGTGGAGTTTAAAGGAGTTTTTCCTGGTCGGTTTTTTCCTGCAGATTGGTTTAGGTGGCTTGCCGGACTTATCGGCCTGGTGGTTTGCTGTGGTGATGTCGGCGTTGTTACCGCTCAAAGCTGCGTTATTTTTTACGCTGTTAGTGCTGTTTAAATTACGTGCCCGCAGTGCCTTTTTGTCGGGCCTGACGCTGAGTAATTACAGCGAGTTTGCCCTGATTGTTGCCAGCGTGGCAATGCCGCAGTTCTTAATTCCGCTTGCTTTGACAGTAGCCTTGTCTTTTGTTATTTCGGCACCACTCAACCGCTATGCGCACCCATTGTACGAAAGGTTGGCGCACCGTCTGATCCCGCTGGAACGCAACATTCATCACCCGGATGAACAGCCGGTCACGCTGGGCGATGCAGAAGTGATGATTATGGGCATGGGCCGCACCGGTGGGGCAGCTTACGATTATCTGAAGCATAAAACCCATCTGGTCGGGCTCGATTCTGACCCGGCGCGGGTGCGGCAATATCAGGAACGCGGTGACAATGTGTTGTTTGCCGACGCGGAAGACCAGGTGTTCTGGCAAGGGCTGGATTTAGGCCGGATTAAAGCGGTGATCCTGTGTTTAAGCGACAGTGAAGCCAAGTTAATCGCAACACAGAAATTACGAGCCTCAGGCTTTGCCGGCCTGATTGTGTCGCATTCGATGCAGCAGGATGAGGCAAGTAAAGTGATGGCGGCCGGGGCAGACCATACGTATCTGACGATGTCTGAAGCCGGTTTGGGTCTTGCCGAACGGGTACGTCAGCACATCAGTTTGCCGGGATGAGTTAAACGCCCAAGGCGACATCTGTCAATTTTTTATACAGATGCGCCGCAGACATTCAACAACATCTTCGCTGTGACGCGCCGGGCTGGTTGAAACACACCAGTCAGGGGCAGTGTTAGCGCTTTTCCCTTTGTGTGGCACAACTTATGCTTAAGTTTACCCCCAATTTCTGGCGGATAAGCCGCACACAACAACAAGAAGTCCGCGCAGGACACAGAGGGAACGGGCATGCGTGTGCAAACCCACTTTATGTTTTTTTTGGTGCTGGTGCTGTTCAGCGTTGCCGGTATCTGGCGCCTGAGCGCCATGCCGGATTTCCAGCTGTTTGGCGAGCTGAAACACCGGGCGGAAATTAACGACAAATGGATAGCCCTGACCTTCGATGATGGCCCGACGCCGGACAAAACCGAACAAATCCTGCAAATTCTGCAAACTGAACAAGTCCCGGCAACATTCTTTCTGACCGGCAAGGAAGTTGCGCAGCACCCTGACTTAGTGGGGAAAATTCTTGCCGCTGGCCATCAGGTCGGCAACCATAGCTACCACCACCAACGGCTGATTTTTAAGACGCCTGGCTACATCAGTCGCGAATTAGAACAAACCGACGAATTACTCCGTCAGCAAGGGGTTGATGGCGTGATTTATTTCCGCCCGCCTTATGGCAAAAAACTGCTGATATTACCCTGGTATCTGATGAAACATCATAGGGTCAGTGTGACCTGGGATGTGGCGCCGGAGAACTTCCCGAAAATTGCCAAAGATCCGCAGGCGTTGGCAGATCACACGGTCAAACATACCAGAGCTGGTTCTATTATCCTGCTGCATGTGATGTACGACAGCAGGGCGGCAACCATGCAGGCGGTGCCGGAGATTATCCGCCGGTTAAAAGCGCAGGGTTACCGTTTTGTCACAGTGCATGAACTGCTGAAAAAAGAGCAGGCTGAGCGTGGCTGATCACAGCTGAGTATTTAAAAAGTCCGGCTAATCAAGCGTACCCGCTGAGGCTTTGATGTCTGTTTGATATTGCTGACAGCACAGGACCAACTGTCGCAAGCCTGCTACGACTGTGGCAATGGTCATACTGGCAGTATCCGGTTTGGCGGCAGCCTGCTCCGGCGAAAATGGAATATGGATAAAGCCGCCGCGACATGGCTGATCTGGCCGGGCTGCGAGGCTGTGCAGCAACTGGTACATCAGCGCATTGCAGACATAAGTGCCGGCAGTATAAGAAATTTGTGCCGGGATACCGTTTTGCTGTAGTTGCGCACGAATTGCTTTGAGTGGCAAATTGCTAAAATAAGCGGCCGGTCCTCCGCTGACAACAGCTTCACCGCTGGGTTGCCAGCCGCTGTTATCGGCTATACGTGCTTCCAACAGATTGATAGCTACCTGTTCCAGACATATTGCTGTGCGCCCGCCGGCTTGCCCGACGCACAACACCAGATCTGGCTGTAATTGGCTGATGGCGTCATTTAGTAACTCGGCGCTGCGTTTAAACTCCACCGGCAGGATCCGCGCCTGCCAGCTGACTCCCGCGGGTGCATTTTGACTGCAAAGCTGCAGCACGGCTTCCGCGCTTGGGTTACTGCTCTCGCCGCCAAAAGGCTCAAAACCGGTAAATAACACTTTCATCGCTACACTCTTCAATTAAAACGCCAGCTGGTCCAGCAGCACGATATTCACCAACAGCAGCAGCAAAGCGGTTGGCGCCTGTGCTTTAATCACCGCATGCTGATCTTTTAGCCCCAATAATGCCACCGGCACTATATTAAAATTCGCTGCCATCGGCGTCAGTAAAGTGCCGCAATAGCCACAGAACATACCTATCGCCGCCATCACCGCCGGATTGGCGTTGTACTGCATAATGAGCAGTGGGATACCAAGCCCGGCGGTAATCACCGGAAAAGCGGCAAAGGCGTTGCCCATGATCACGGTAAAACCAGCCATTGCCAGCGCGTAGGCTGCAACTGCTGCGAGCCGGCTGTCGAGTTGCAGATAATCATTGCTGAGCGTGGCAATGATTTGCCCTACGCCAGCCTGATTGAACAGCAGGCCCAGGGTCGCCAGCAGATGCGGCAACAAAAAAGCCCAGCCGATGGCTTCGAGTAAACGTTTGGCTTCAAGCCCACCCTGACGCGGTGATTCCCGTGTCAGGTAACAGGCGATAGCAAACGCCAGTATGCAGGCGACACCAAGGCTCAGTAAGGTCAGGTTTTTCGGATCAAACCAATGTAAACCAGGCATTTGCCCCATCATCAGCACCAACACTAAGGTAAAACCCGGGATCGCCAGCGCCGGAATAAACAGCTTTTTGCCAAGACGCTGCAAAGAGTGTTGTTGCTGAGCTTCAGACAGCGGCTGATAGGGGCCGGCAGCCAGACCACCCAAACCGGCCAGCAGCGCCATGCCGATGACCAGAGCGCCGACTACGGCGGTTGGTAGCCAATCACCGACGATAAAAATTGCTGCGTAACAGAGCCAGAATAAACCACTGCGAAAGCGGCGAGGGTGGGCCTGGTCCAATAAAGTCAGCACTGCTACCAGCGTCATAATGGCGCCAACCAGCCAGTACAAATGTGTCAGCGTTAACATGCTGGTGGCTCCGGATTGCGCTGCACGCTTTTTGACAGTCTTGCCTGTTCAGCCGCCAGAACATGGTCGAGCCGGTGCAGGCGCACGGCGTGGATTAAAAAGGCTGCAATCGCTGTTGGAATGCCCCAAAGCGCAATATGCATCGGGTCGGTTTCAATGCCGGATTCGCGCAAAAAAGTGTGCATCAGCACTATGGCACCAAAGGCGACAAACACATCTTCGCCAAAAAACAGACCGATGTTATCAGTTGCCGCCGCCATGGCTTTGACTTTGTCCCGCAGCGTCTGCGACAACCCCGGATGCTGCCGCTCTGCCAGCGCTTCCGCCATCGGCGCTACCAGGGGGCGCACCATTTGCGGATGACCACCCAGGCTGGTTAAACCCAAAGCGGCGCTGCCTTCACGCGCCAGCAAATAAATACTGAGCAGCCGGCCAACCGTGGCGCCTTTGACACCCGCGATAAATCGCTGCGCCTGTTGTTTCAGACCATGCCGCTCCAGCAGACCAATAATGGCAAGTGGTAACAGCAGGATCACCGGCAAAGTGCGGGTTTTCAGGAAACTTTCACCCAGTGCGCTCAGTAACTGCAGCGGTGGCATCCACGCGCACAGCCCGGTGACAATACCCGCGCAAATCACCACCAGTACGGCATTAAAGCGCAGGACAAAACCAATGATCACCACAGCGATCCCTAATAGCGGCCAGTAGTTCATTCGGCGCTCCCGATAAAAGGTCGGATGCTGACACCGGCTTGTTGCAAAGCAGCGCTGAGTTCGTGCACCAGTTGCAGCGCTTCAGGGCTGTCGCCGTGCACACATAAACTGTCGGCCTGAAAGCTAATCTCTTGCTGGTCGATACTGATGACAGTGCCAGTGCTGATCAGCCGCAGGCTTTGCGTCAGTGCGGCCTGATGATCGAGCACAGCGCCCGTTTGACTGCGGGGCACCAGCTGCCCGATCGCTGTGTAAGCCCGGTCGGCAAAGGCTTCATGAAATACCGCGATACCGGCAGCTTTGCCAAGCTCAGACAGCGCACTGTCCGGTAAGGTAAGCACGGCGACATCCGGATGTTGTGTTTTGATGAGGTCAACGATAAGCCCTGCTAAATCGTGGTCTACAGCCGCCTTGTTATATAAAGCACCATGCGGTTTGATGTAGCTCATCCTGACACCGGCTCTTTCCGCTAACTCCTTAAAATACTTGAGTTGTTGCTGCAGGCTTTGAGTCAGCGCTGCCGGATCAAGGTTCAGCGGCAGGCGGCCAAAGTTGGCCCGGTCCGGGTAAGAAGGATGAGCGCCAACACAGACCTGATGTTGTTTACAGGCTAAAAGTGCAGCCAGAATATCCTCTTCAGTCCCGGCATGGGTACCACAGCTGATGTTGGCCGAAGACAGCAGCGGGATAATCGCCAAATCGTCACCGCAGCCCTCGCCAAGATCTGCGTTTAAATCAATATGCTTCATCAGATCACCGTCTGTTCAATTGCAGACTGCACCTTAACAGGCGCGGCTTTTTGCTGTAAAGCTGGCCGCCATTGTAGCATATCGATACACTGGACCGGCCCCAGCGGGGCGGAGCAGTTGTAAAAACAGGAGTGTATATGGCTGAATTATCTGGGGAATTAAGCTTTGGTCCCGTGTTAAAACAAGAGCTTGCGGCCGTTGCAGCGCTTGAGGAAGCGGCATTCCCACCTCCGGTTTATCCGGTATTTTTTTTCCGCCAGGCTTATGACTTATGGCCACAGCTATTTTGGGTGGCGCGGCGGGGCGACGAAATTCTGGCTTATCTGATTTGTGGCCCCGAGCTATCCAACCGGCAACGGCTTAGCCTGATGTCGTTTGCTGTGGACCCGAAGACCCAAGGTCAGGGCATCGGCAAAGCTCTATTACAGGCTTTTATGCAGCAACTTCCTGAGATTGCGCCAGATGTAAGTCAGCTTTGGCTAACGGCAGATCCGGACAACGCAGCGGCGCTGCGCCTGTACCAGCAACATGGATTTGTGCAAACTGCTGAAGAACCTGATTATTATGGCAGCGGTTATCGGCGCCTGGTTCTGACGGCACAAACAGGTGGAAAAAATTGCTGAAAATCACTCTGCTTTTTGTCAAAAACTAAGCGCTAAGCCGCGTCAATACTGGGGGTTCATCAAAAGCTCGACGCCTCGGAAAACCCCCGCTATAATGCCGCGTCCTATTAAACGTTCAGTCTGGCTGCCATCGCTTTTAACGCAACAGAGCCAGGCACAGGTAAGCCGGCGTATCGCTACGCCCGATTTTGATTTTGAGGTAACAAAATGCAAGTTTCTGTTGAAACCACTCAGGGTTTAGAGCGCCGCGTCAATATTACAGTTCCGGCTGCTGCTATCAGTACTGAAGTCGAGAAAGAATTACGCCAAATTGCTAAAAATCGTCGCGTTGACGGTTTCCGTCCAGGTAAAGCGCCTGTATCAATCATCAAAAAAATGTTCGGTCTGTCAGTGTTGCAAGATGTTGCTTCACGTCAGATGCAAAACCACTTCTACCAAGCCATCGTCAGCAACAAGCTGAACCTGGCAGGTAACCCGACATTCGCACCAGGTCAACTGGCTGAAGGTCAGGACCTGTCATTCACCGCTACTTTTGAAGTGTATCCTGAAGTTGCGCTGACTGGTCTGGAAAAAGTTGAAGTAACCAAGCCAGTGGTTGAAATCGTTGCTGAAGACATGGCAAAAATGATTGAAACCCTGCGTAAGCAACACGCTACCTGGGCTGCTAAAGCCGATGCAGCTGCTGCTGGTGACCGCGTCAATATGGACTTCACTGGTTCAATCGATGGCGAAGAATTTGAAGGCGGTAAAGCTGCCGGCTTTACGCTGGAATTAGGCCAGGGCCGCATGATTCCTGGTTTTGAAGACGGTATCATCGGTAAAAAAGCCGGCGAGCAGTTCACTATCGATGTGACTTTCCCAGCCGAATACCACGCTGAAAACCTGAAAGGCAAAGCCGCACAGTTCGCCATCACACTGAACAGCGTTGAAACCCAAGTGCTGCCAGAAGTGAACGAAGAATTCGTGAAACTGTTTGGCCTGGCAGAAAACACTGTTGAAGCGCTGCATACTGAAGTGCGCAAAAACATGGAACGCGAGCTGAACCAAGCCATCAAAGGCAAGGTAAAAGAGCAAGTGATCAAAGGCTTACTGGCAAACCACGAGCTGGAAGTGCCGCAAGCGCTGATCGACAGCGAAGTTGAAGTACTGCGCCGTCAGGCTCTGCAACGTTTTGGTCAGAACATGAACGCGAAAAACCTGCCGGAATTACCAGCAGCGCTGTTCACTGAACAAGCCCGTGACCGCGTCAAAGTGGGTCTGTTATTGGGTGAAGTGATCAAAACCAACAACCTGCAGGTTGACGATTCACGCGTTCAGGCATTGATCGAAACTGTCGCATCTGCTTATGAAGATCCAAAAGAAGTCGTTGCCTACTACAACAGCAACAAAGAGCTGCTGCAAGGTATGCGCAACGTCGCGCTGGAAGAGCAGGCGATTGATCTGGTACTGGCCAAAGCCAAAGTTACAGATCAACCAGCTAAGTTCGACGAAATTATGAATCCGGCTGCTGCGAACTAAGATTGACTTTAGTCCGGTCGACAGCTTTAATGGCCTGAGCAGCAGTGTTCAGGCCATTTTCATTTGTGCTGCCGCATTTCAGGGAATCAGTTATGGTGTCAACACCTCATATGAATGAATTAGTTAACGCGTTAGTCCCCATCGTCATCGAGCAAACCGCCAAAGGCGAACGTTCTTTTGATATTTACTCCCGTCTGCTCAAAGAGCGGGTTATTTTTCTGACCGGCCAGGTCGAAGACCACATGGCCAATCTGATTGTGGCGCAGTTACTGTTTCTCGAATCAGAAAACCCGGAAAAAGACATCTACATTTATATCAATTCTCCAGGCGGTTCTGTCACTGCTGGCCTCGCCATTTATGACACTATGCGGTATATCAAATGTGATATCGCTACGGTGTGTGTTGGTCAGGCCGCCAGTATGGGTGCGTTCCTGTTGTCTGGTGGTACCAAAGGCAAACGTTATGTACTGCCGAATGCCCGCGTGATGATCCACCAGCCGTTAGGCGGTTTCCAGGGCCAGGCCACTGATTTTGAAATCCATGCCCGAGAGATTCTGACGATCAAAGAAAAACTGAATCGTCTGATGGCCGAGCACTGTGGCAAAACTCTGGAAGAAGTGGTGCGCGACACTGAGCGCGATAACTTCTTAAGCGCGCAACAAGCGGTGGATTATGGTCTGGTGGACCAAATTCTGACCAAGCGCGAAGCCAAATAAGCCTGCCAGGCGGCAGTGAATTTAAAAAGTGACGGCAGTGCCGTCACTTTAGCAAGAATGAGGTAGTTCCATGTCTGATCGCACTGACGGCGAGAAGAGCAGCAAGTTGCTGTATTGCTCTTTCTGTGGCAAATCACAGCACGAAGTGCGTAAGTTAATCGCAGGTCCACAGGTCTATATCTGTGACGAATGCGTTGACCTATGCAATGACATTATCCGCGAAGAAATCAAAGATATTTCGCCAAAACGTGATGGCAATAAACTGCCAACGCCGCGGGAGATCCGTACTCACCTGGACGATTACGTCATAGGTCAGGAGCACGCAAAGAAAGTGCTGGCGGTTGCCGTTTACAATCACTACAAACGCCTGCGCACCGTTGGTCAGAAACAGGATGTTGAGCTCGGTAAGTCAAACATTCTGCTGATTGGTCCAACCGGTAGCGGTAAAACCCTGCTAGCTGAAACGCTGGCCCGTTTACTCGATGTGCCATTTACCATGGCAGATGCCACCACCTTAACTGAAGCCGGTTATGTCGGTGAAGACGTGGAAAATATCATCCAGAAGCTGCTGCAAAAATGCGACTACGATGTCGAAAAAGCGCAGCGGGGAATTGTTTACATTGATGAGATCGACAAGATTTCACGTAAATCTGAAAACCCGTCAATCACGCGTGACGTGTCAGGTGAAGGGGTGCAGCAGGCGCTGCTGAAACTGATTGAAGGCACCGTTGCGTCAGTGCCGCCACAAGGCGGCCGCAAACATCCACAGCAGGAGTTTCTGCAGGTTGATACCTCGAAAATTCTGTTTATCTGTGGCGGCGCTTTTGCCGGGCTTGATAAAATCATTGAACAGCGCAGTGCCAAGGGCTCGAGTATTGGTTTTGGCGCTCAGGTCAAAAGCAAAGAATCGAGCCGCAGCCTGACTGAAAGTTTCCGCGACGTTGAACCGGAAGATTTAGTGAAATTCGGGTTAATCCCTGAATTCATCGGTCGTCTGCCGGTCGTTGCTACGCTGACTGAACTGGATTTGGCCGCGCTGATGCAAATTCTGAGTCAGCCGAAAAACGCACTGATTAAACAATTTGGTGCGCTATTCCAGATGGAAGGGGTAGAACTGGAGTTTCGTGAAGATGCACTCAAAGCCATCGCGCAAAAAGCGATGGAACGCAAAACCGGCGCCCGCGGTTTGCGTTCTATAGTTGAAGGCGTGCTGCTCGATACCATGTACGAGCTGCCATCAATGCAGGATGTGGCCAAAGTTGTGGTTGATGAAACCGTTATTCGCGGTGAGTCGCAACCGATTCTGATGTATCAGAGTCCGGAAAAAGTTGCGGCCGAATCGCATTGATACTGAGTATCGCCAGCTGCTGTGAACATCAGCAATTGTGGGTTAAAAAGGAGCTTCGGCTCCTTTTTTGCTTTAAAAGCAGTTGTCGAATCGAAATCTGGTTTAATCCACCATATTCAACGCTTTGCTGCAGCTTTAACCAATGAACTCACCTTTTGGCATTTTTTTTTCGATGGCGTTGAACTGAAGCTTTTGAACCCCATATACTCGTTAATCACGCCTGCAGTAACTAATTCGAGAGTAATTTAATGACAGAAGCAACAGTCGAACGTTTGCATATGCCTGTGTTGGCATTACGCGACGTGGTCGTCTATCCGCACATGGTGATCCCATTATTCGTCGGGCGGGCAAAGTCCATCAAATGCCTGGATGCGGCGATGGACAAAGACAAACAAATTTTTCTGGTGGCGCAAAAAGACGCCACGCTGGACGACCCGGCTGAATCAGACTTATATCAGGTCGGCACTGTGGCGACTATCCTGCAGCTGCTGAAGTTACCGGATGGTACGGTCAAGGTGCTGGTCGAAGGTGGTCGCCGCGCCAAACTGGCTGGTTTTACTGAAACCGACAAAACCTTTATGGCTTATGTCGATGTGATCGCATCGCCAGAACTCGACAGCCGCGAGCAGGAAGTATTCCTGCGCTCTGCGGTCAATCAGTTCGAAGGTTATATCAAGCTCAATAAAAAAATTCCGCCAGAAGTACTGACGGCCTTGTCTGGTATCGACGACGCCGCGCGTCTGGCTGATACGATGGCGGCGCACATGCCGCTCAAAGTCGAAGATAAGCAAAAAGTGCTGGAGATCATCGACGTCACTGAACGGCTTGAATACCTGATGGCGATGATGGAATCGGAGATCGACATACTGCAAGTTGAGCGGCGTATCCGCAGTCGCGTTAAAAAGCAGATGGAGAAAAGCCAGCGTGAGTATTATCTGAACGAACAGATGAAAGCCATCCAGCGCGAGCTGGGGGAGCTCGACGATGCGCCGGACGAATTTGAAGCCATCAACCGCAAAATTGAAGCGGCGCAAATGCCAACGGAAGCCAAAGACAAAGCCAGTGCTGAACTGTCGAAGCTGAAGATGATGTCGCCGATGTCGGCGGAAGCCACAGTCGTGCGCTCCTACATCGACTGGCTGACACAAGTGCCGTGGAAAGCCCGTTCTAAAGTGAAAAAGAATCTGGCGCTGGCCGAAGAAATTCTCAATGCGGACCATTATGGCCTCGATAAGGTCAAAGAACGCATCCTGGAATATCTGGCAGTACAGCAACGCGTCAATAAATTAAAAGGCCCGATTTTATGTCTGGTTGGCCCGCCGGGTGTAGGTAAAACCTCTTTGGGTCAGTCGGTTGCCAAAGCCACCGGCCGTAAGTATGTGCGGATGGCATTGGGCGGCGTACGGGATGAAGCCGAAATCCGTGGCCATCGTCGCACTTACATCGGTTCGATGCCGGGTAAAATTATCCAGAAAATGGCCAAGGTCGGCGTGCGTAACCCGCTGTTCTTGCTCGATGAAATCGACAAAATGGCGTCAGATTTCCGTGGTGACCCGGCGGCAGCATTATTAGAAGTGCTGGATCCAGAACAGAACTCAGCATTCAGCGACCATTATCTGGAAGTTGACTACGACCTGTCGGACGTGATGTTTTTTGCCACCAGTAACAGTCTGAACATTCCGGAAGCCTTATTAGACCGGATGGAAGTGATTCGGCTGTCTGGCTACACCGAAGATGAAAAACTCAATATTGCCAAGCAGCATCTGCTCAGCAAACAAATTGAGCGCAATGGTCTGAAAAAAGGTGAGCTGGAAGTTGAAGACAGCGCCATTATCGGCATTATCCGTTATTACACCCGTGAAGCGGGCGTGCGTAGTCTTGAGCGCGAAATCTCTAAACTGTGTCGTAAAGCAGTGAAACAGATTTTGTTAAACAAAACACTGAAGACGGTGCGGATCAATCAGGAAAACCTGGAAGAATTCCTTGGCGTACAACGATTTGACTACGGCAAGGCCGAAGATAGCAACCGGATTGGTCAGGTCACTGGCCTCGCCTGGACTTCCGTTGGTGGTGATTTGCTGACGATTGAAGCGGCCGCAGTAGTGGGCAAAGGCAAGCTGACGCATACCGGGTCGCTCGGTGATGTGATGAAAGAATCCATTCAGGCGGCGATGACAGTGGTGCGTAGCCGGGCTGAGACGTTACGCATCAACGAAGATTTTTACGAAAAACGCGATATTCATATCCACGTGCCGGAAGGCGCCACTCCAAAAGATGGCCCAAGCGCCGGTATTGCAATGGTGACTGCACTGGTGTCGAGCTTAACCGGTAATCCGGTACGGGCTGATGTCGCCATGACTGGTGAAATCACCTTACGCGGTGAAGTGTTGCCGATTGGTGGCCTGAAAGAGAAGCTGCTGGCGGCGCATCGTGGCGGTATAAAACGGGTATTGATCCCACATGACAACGTGCGTGACTTAAAAGACATTCCGGAAAACGTCAAAGGCGATATCGAAATTTGTCCGGTGAAATGGATAGATGAGGTGTTGGAACTGGCCTTACAGGAGCCGCCAACCGGTATGTCTGTGATCACTGAAGAAAAAAAGAGCACAAGAGCCAAAAAAAGCCAAAAAAATCCGGTTTAGGGGCTTTTCAAAAGCTCAGGCTGTGCTAATTTAGGGGCAGTTTCGGTGCAGCCCTTGTCGGACAAGGGCTGGCGAGACACCAAGAATTTTTCAGGACCCTTGGATTTGTGCTTGCAAGCGGGAAACCAGCTTGATATAACAAAGGCCGAACACAAGAATGTACTTTAAATCTGGTTGTAGAAAATAATAACAATTGAAGGGGATGATATTGTGAACAAGTCTCAACTTATCGACAAAATTGCTGCTGGTGCAGACATTTCTAAAGCGGCAGCGGGTCGTTCTCTTGACGCGTTCATCGAAGCCGTTACTGAAGCTTTAAAGGAAGGTGACTCAGTTGCGCTGGTTGGTTTCGGTACTTTCGCAGTACGCGAGCGTGCAGCACGTACTGGCCGTAACCCACAAACTGGCGAAACGATCCAAATCGCTTCTGCGAAGATCCCATCTTTCAAGCCAGGCAAAGCGTTAAAAGACAGCGTGAACTAAGAAACGCTGATCCGGCGCGCCGGGTAAGTGATTCGGGCTCGAAGGAACCCGTGCCTGTAGTAAGTCTCGTAAAGTGACAATCAGCTAGGGTAGTAACAGTTCCTTCACAGCTTCAATAAAAAAGGCGCATCTGATAAGATGCGCTTTTTTTTTAAGCCAGCTATTGCAGCTAATAGAGATAAACTAAGCATGTTAGAAAAGATCAGAGAAGGTTCGCAGGGCATTATCGCTCAGGTCGTGCTGGGCCTCGTAATCCTGACGTTTGCAGTATCAGGCGTCAGCAGCTATTTCGGAAATAGCACCGACCAGCCAGTAGCCGTGGTCAATGGTGAAGAAATTACCCGCGCCAAATTTGAACAGAGTTATCAGAGCGAACGCGCCCGGATGGAGCAGCAGTTTGGTGAGATGTTCGCCAGTCTGGCCGCCGATAGCAACTACATGAATAACTTCCGTAATCAGGTATTAGAACGCCTGATTGACGAAACGCTGATTAAACAACAAACGGCCAACTTTGGCATCGCCATCAGCGATCAGTTTTTACTTGACGCTATCGTCAAAATGCCTGAGTTTCAAGTCGATGGTGTTTACAACAAAGAACGTTATCAGGCGGTTTTACGCCAGAGTAATCTGACTGCAAACCAGCTGCGTGATATGTTGCGTGAGCAATACAGCCGTAACCAGCTACTGGTTGGTTTAGCCGGTTCGGATTTTGCCCTGCCGGGTGAAATGAAAAATCTGATGACGCTGCAACAACAAACCCGTGATATCGAATTCGCTTTAGTCAAAGCAGCAGATCAGGCTAAAAACGTTAAATTCGATGATAACCAGCTCAATACCTGGTACCAACAGAATCAGGCACGTTATGCCACGCCAGAGCAGGTTGCTGTGCAATATGTCGAGCTCAAAGCTGCTGATTTAGCGAAGGACATCCAGGTCAGCGATGCTGACGTGAAAGCCTATTATGATGCGAATCAGAGCCGTTATCAGGGCGAAGAACGCCGCCGTGTGTCGCATATTCTGCTGGAATCTGCTGAAGAAAACTCAGAGGTGAAAGCGAAGGCCGAAGCGCTCCTGAAGGAAGTGCAGGGCGGAGCTGATTTTGCTGCACTGGCCAAACAACACTCCTCAGACACAGTGTCAGCGGAAAATGGCGGTGATTTGGATTTCATCACTAAAGGTGTGATGGAGCCAGAGTTCGAAGCAGCTGCCTATGCGCTGGCAAAAGCCGGTGATGTTTCTGGCGTCGTGAAAACTTCTTTTGGTTATCACATCATTAAGCTGACTGAAATTGAAGCCGCGAAAGTCAAAACGCTGGATGAAGTGAAAGATAGTATTGTGGCCGTGGTGAAAACCGAAAAATCAGCAGAGAAATTTGCTGAGTTGCAGCAAAAGCTGGCCGAAGTCAGTTTCGAAGTTGCTGACAATCTGGAAGAAGCTGCCACAGCCGTTGGTGCGAAAGTGCAGAATGCAGCACTGTTCAGCCGGGCCACAGCTCCGGAAGCGTTAAATGCACCGAAAGTGCTGGATACTGTGTTTAATGCAGAGTTCATCAGCGCCGGTACCAACAGTGAAGTACTGGAAGTCTCTCCACAGCATGTAGTTGTAGCTCGTCTGGTTGAGCATCAGCCGGCGAAAAACAAATCTTTTGATGAAGTCAAAACGGAAGTACAAACGGCTTATGTCGCAGAGCAAGCCGCAATTCTGGCAGAAGAAAAAGCCAACTTGCTGCTGAGCGAACTGCAAGGCGGTAAAGCGATTAGCGAGCTGGTGGCTGCAAATCAGCTGACGCTGGAAAAATCAGTGGCAACGCCGCGTTTTGGCGGCAGTCTGGACGCGCAAATACGCACTAAAGCGTTCGAACTGGCCAAGCCGACCAAAGACAAGCCAGTCACTTCCGGTAGCGTGAAGCTGCAAAGTGGTGACGCTGCTATTGTATTGGTCAGTAAAGTGACCGAGGTACCGGCACAAGGCGAACCATCACAAGCCGAGCTGGACAATCTGGCGAATCAGTTGAGTCAGTCACACTTTGCAATAGTGCAGAAAGCACTGCGCGACCGTGCCGAGATCAGCCGCAACCTGTCCGTGTTGACCGCAGCGACGGAACAACAATAAGTCAGTTTGTTGTAGTAGCGCGAAACAAAAAGCCAGCATCCGCTGGCTTTTTTCATGGCATTAGACACTATGCATAAGCAAAGCGTGCTGTGCGTTCGACGCTAGTATTGCGCACTGCCGATCAGTTTACGGCTGAAATCATGTTTGGGTTGCAGGAAGACTTCTGCGGTCGGACCATATTCGAGCACCTGGCCCTGGTGCAGCACCATGGTCTGATCGGCAAAATGTCGTACCAGTCGTAACTGGTTGGTGATTAATAAATAAGCGATGCCGGTTTTTTGCTGGAGCTCCAGTAACAAATTGACGATTTGAGCACGCAGTGACGGATCTAACGCCGTCAGCGCTTCATCCAGGATCAGCACTTTAGGGTCCAGGATCAACGCGCGCGCGAGCGCCACCCGCTGCAGCTGGCCGCCGGAAAACATGTGCGGATAGTAGTTGGCATGTTCGTTCAATAAGCCAAGCAAGCGTAAGGTTAAACTGATTTTTTGCTCACGCTGCTGAGCACTTAATACAGTGCTGTAACGTAGCACCGCGTGCAGGATCTCAGCTATTTTCTGATTTGGATTTAGCGAGCGGGCGGCATCCTGAAAGATGTAGCGGATGAATTGATTGGTTTTGCGATATTCACTGCAATTAATTTGATTACCGGCATAGAGAATTTCGCCTTGATCCGGCTGTTCAATACCCACTAATAATTTAGCCAGTGTACTTTTGCCAGAGCCGGTCTCACCGACAACAGCCAAAGTCTCGCCAGCTTGTAATGTAAAACTGACCTGTTGCAAGGCGATGATTTCTTTGTGTTTAAACAGGCCGGTTGCTTTGCGGTAAGTTTTACCGAGATTGCGGACTTCAATCAGATCACTCATCAGCGCCCCCCCGGTGAATTGGAAAATGACAGCTGTAGAAGTGGTTTTGTTGCCGTTCCAGTTGAGGCGTTTTCACACACTCCCGACGGGCGTTGGGACAACGCGGCCCTAAGCGACAACCAATCGGTAGATGTTGCAGCGTGGGAATGCTGCCGTGTAAGGCATACAGCTGTTGTTTAAAGCCTAAATCAGGCTGAAATTCCGGCACGCTGCGGATCAGTGCATCGGTATAGGGATGGCGTGGATTCTTCAGCAATTCGGCAGTTTCACCGGCTTCAACAAGCTGACCGCAATACAACACACTGACGGTGTCAGTATTTTTTGCGACGGTCTCAAGCTCATGGCTGATCAGTAAAATAGATGTGCCTTTGAGCTGATTAAAACTTGCCAGCAAGCGAAACAGCTGCGCCTGCGTGGTACTTTCCAATGCGGTCGTCGGTTCATCGGCTATTAATAACTTCGGATCTTTGGCAATCGCCATTGCAATAGAAATTTTCTGGCAAACACCTTCTGACAGCTGATATGGATAACTGTGGAGCACTGCCTGATGGTCGCGGATCCCGACTTTATGCAGCAAATTAATCGCTCTTTTGCGACGGAAAAAACCTTTCTGCCACCAGGACACCCCTTCCAGCCGGTGATCCGGGATGGATTCGGCCAATTGCTCACCAACAGGCGCCGTCGGGTCCATGCTGCGGCTTGGTTCCTGATAAATCATCGCTATATCACGGCTGATGATTTCCCGCTGGCGTTGATAGGGCAGACGCAATAAATCTTCGCCACACCAGCTGAAGCGGTCAGCCGAGATGTGCCAGCGCTGATGCAGCACGCCCATAATGGCTTTGGCAATCAGACTTTTGCCTGAGCCGGATTCACCGACTAAGCCCCGGATCTCGCCTTCTCGTAGCGATAAGTTGACCCGGTCAACTGCCCGCACAATGCCATCGGGGGTCTCCAGTTCCAGCGTCAGATTGCGGATATCTAATAACTGCATCAGTTTTCCCGCCGCTTTTTCATCGCGTTACGCAAGCCATCGCCGACCAGATTTACTGACAACACTGTGATAAAAATCAATAAACCTGGTAACGCCACTGTCCAGGGGGCCAGATAAATAGAATCCAACGCATCCGCCACCATGCTGCCCCATTCCGGCGTTGGTGCCTGTGCGCCCAGACCCAAAAAGCCCAAAGCAGCAATATCCAGAATTGCAGTTGACAGCGCCATCGTAAACAACAAAGACAGTGGCTCCCATAAGTTTGGCAACACCACAGACCATAGAATTTGCCAGTTATTGGCGCCATCCAGCCGGTAGGCTACGACATAATCCTGCTTTAACTGTTGTTGTATGGCATTGCCGACACCATGGATAAACTGTGGCAGTAACGCCAGCAAAATAGCCCAGATGGTATTGAGCAAGCCCGGTCCTAATACTGCAACAATCACAATGGCGAGCAACAGGCTTGGGATAGTTAAAGCTAAATCCAGTAAGTGGTTGAAGATACTCGACTGTATCCCTCTGGTCATGCCAGCCAGGATGCCGAGAGCAAGCCCTATCAACATAGCGCCGCTGACCGCCAGGATCGCCAGCCCAAAGCTATAGCTGGTGCCCAGCATCAGTCGTGACATCAGGTCGCGACCTAAGTCGTCAGTGCCAAAGGGATAGGCCACCAGACCAGTGCCTTGCCAGGATGGCTGCAATAATAAAATTTCTGAGTTTTGCAGATAAGGGTCGTGCGGGCTGACAAAAGGGCTTAACACCGCCAGCAACAACAGGATGGACAAGATCACCAGCCCAAACAGAGCAAAATGCTGAGTAATAAAGTGCCGCCACAGCAGCTGATACGGCCTTTTATTATATTCTTCGTAGTACAAGCGCAATTTTTTCATCAGAGTTTCCGCGCCAGTGGGTTAAACAGCGTATGCAGAATTTCGGTCAGCATATTCACACAAATCACCAGACTTGAAACCACCAGTAAACCGGCCTGAATTGCCGGATAATTGCGCTGATAAATGCTGTCAATCAGCCATTGACCAATGCCGGGCCAGGAAAAAATCACCTCGGTTAACATCGCGAGCGTGATCAGCGTACTAAATTGCAGCCCGACCTGACGGGTGACCGGCAACAAGGCATTGCGCAAACCATGCCGGTATAATACCTGGCTTCGGGACAAGCCCTTGGCCCGCGCGGTTTTGATGTAGTTTTGCTCCAGCACTTCCAGCATCGACGTCCGGACAAAACGAATCATCACGTTTGTCGGATACACGGCAAGAATAAACGTCGGCATGGCCAGATGCTGCAATGCACTGTAAGCTGCGGCGCTGCGCGAGACATGCTCGGCCAGCAGAATATCGACAAATATGAAACCAGTCTGGCTTGGGACTTCAAACAGCACGCCGAGCCGGCCTGAAGTGGGCAACCAGCCGAGCTGTAGCGAAAACAGCATAATGCAGATCAACGCCAGCCAGAATACCGGCATCGAATAACCAACCAGCGCGATGCCGGAAATACAGCGGTCCAGCAGGCTGTCTTTTTTCACTGCCGCCAATAATCCCAGCGGAATGCCGGCGAATAAACTCAGGCACAGCGCATAAGCCGCCAGTTCCAGCGTGGCGGGCAACACCTGCATAATCTCAGCTAATACAGGTTGCTGACTGGCGAAAGATAAGCCCCAGTCACCGGCCAATAAGCGCCTGTTATAGGCGATGTATTGCTGCCACAAACTATGGTCCAGCGCCAGCATTTGCTGTAACTGCTGATGTTTTTGCGGGGATATATCCCGCATGCCGGTCAGGTTACTGACTAAATCACCGGGAAACAGGTAATTAAGGCTGAACACAAAGACCGTCAGGGCAACAAAAACAAACCCAAGCAGGAATAATCTGCGCGCCAGGTAGCGTAAAATCATGGTGTTTTCCCGGCGTTGACCAAACTAATACCGCCATAAGGGTTAATAGTCACCCCCTGCACACTGCTGTTCTTCACTTGAAAGCGTTTCGAATGTGCAATCGGCATCAACGGCATTTGCTGCTGCAGATATTGTTGGGCAGCCAGATAATAACTGCGCCGCTGCGCGACATCAGTCGTCTGTACGGCGCCGGAAATAAACTGGTCGAACTGCTCATCACACCAGTTAGCTCTGTTACTGCCGGAGACGGCTGCTGCACAACTGAGTAAAGGCCGCAGGAAATTATCCGGGTCAGCATTGTCGGCTGACCAGCCAATTAACACAGAATCATGCTCGCCCTGGCGCAATTTACGCCGGAAGGTATTCCATTCATAAGAGACAATCCGTGCCTTGACGCCGATAGCCCGCAGGTCGGCCTGGATCAGTTCTGCCATTTTTTGCGCATTGGGGTTATACAGACGTTGTACCGGCATCGCCCAGATATCGATGCTAAACCCATCCGGGTAACCGGCCTGAGTCAGTAACTCTTTCGCTTTGACCGGATCAAAAGATTGCACCAGATTTTGTTTGCGGTAGGCCCATGAGTTAGGTGGCAACACTGAAGTCGCTTCTTCGGCCTGACCAAAATAAACCGCCTGTAAAATATTAGGTTTATTGATTGCAAGGGCCAGAGCCTGACGTACTTCAACCCGGTCAAACGGCGGTTTTTGCGTATTAAAAGCCCAGAACGCCACATTCATACTGGTTTGTTGCTCAACTTTAAAGTCCGGCCGGTTTGAAAACATCTGTAATTCAGCCAACCGGGGAATAGGCGCAATATCACATTCCCGGGTCAGCAATTTGGCCAGTCGTTTGGTGTTGTCCGGAACTATATCTATCACTAGCTGCTGAATATCACCGTGTTGTCGCCAGTAGTTGTCATGCCGGTAATAACGGATCAATACATCTTTCTGATATTGGCGAAACTTAAACGGACCAGTGCCGACCGGTTGGATATCCAGCAAGGGTTTTTGCTGCTGGGCAACGAGTTGTGCACCATATTCAGCCGACAGAATCGCAGCAAAGTCGGTCGCCAGCACAGATAAAAAAGAGCTGTCAGGTTGATTGAGTTTGAATTCAACTTCGTCAGAACTGAGTGCTGTGATGCTTTTCACCCGATGGCGCCATTCGATGCTGTCGAAATAGGGATATTCGGTTGCTGTTTGAAAAAACGGGTGTTCGACCTGTAGCATGCGGTTAAAAGTAAAGACCACATCTTCGGCAGTCAGATAACGGCTTGGGGTAAAGTAATCGGTCTGATGAAAGCTGACATTCGGGCGTAACTTAAAACGGTAAGTTAAACCGTCAGGACTGATGTGCCATTGTTGTGCCAGTGCCGGTAACAGGTCGCCGCTATTAGCATCAATATCCAGCAGCCGGTCGTACAAATGCTGACTGATGGCATCAATGGTCGTACCGGAAGTCACCAGCTGTGGATTAAAGCTCTCAGGTGAGCCTTCGGCACAGTACACCAGGCCCTGACCGCTGTTTGCCACGGTGGCCGGTTGACACCCGGTTAACCACAGTACCAGACTCAGGCTACCAAAACGGCAATAAGAAAAATTCATTGTTGGCTGTCTAACAGTTTGTATTTTTTCATATATCCACGTAGTTGATGATACGTCAGATTCAGTGCATCCGCAGTCTTTTTCTGATTGTACTGACAAGCAGCGAGGGCCTGTTTAATCAGAGTCACTTCATAGTGTTCGGACAGCAGTTTAAAATCCTGCACCTGACTGAAATCAAACTGCAGAGCACCGGGAGCAGTTGGTGCTGCGGCTGTTGCGGCAATACCAGGCTGCATAGCCGAGGGTATCGCTTGTGGCGCAACCGCCGCAGGCTGCCGGTCTATCGTGCGTACTCTGGCTTGCGGCCGGAATGGTGAGGCGAAAGGGTCAAACAAAATATCATGTACCGGGACATAAGGATTGTTGGTGCGGTAGACACTGCGCTCCACCACGTTTTTCAGTTCACGCACGTTACCCGGCCAATCATAATCCAGCAGCTGACGTTTAGCTTTTTCGCTGAAGCCGCTGAACAACTCGAAATTCAGTTCCCGCGCCATGTTAATGGCAAAGTGTTCAGCAAGCTGCATAATATCTTCGCGCCGCTCGCGCATCGGCGGTAGGGTGATGACGTCAAATGCCAGCCGGTCTAATAAATCGGCACGGAACTCGCCGCGCTCCGCCATGCCAGGTAAATCTTCGTTGGTGGCACAAACCAGCCGGACATCAACTTTAATAGGCCGGCTGCCGCCAACGCGTTCGAATTCACCGTATTCAATGACTCTGAGCAGTTTTTCCTGCACCAGCCCTGGTGTGTTAGCTAATTCGTCCAGAAACAGCGTGCCGAAGTTAGCCCGTTCAAAGCGGCCTTCATGACGTTTGCTGGCACCGGTAAAAGCGCCGGCTTCATGACCAAACAGTTCACTTTCCAGCAAATTTTCATTTAATGAAGCACAGTTTAATGTCAGGTAAGTCTGATCCCAACGCTGTGACAGATAATGTAAACGTGCGGCAATCAGCTCTTTACCGGTGCCGCGCTCACCAATAATTAACACGGGCTTATTCAGCGGCGCTATTTGTGACACCTGATCCAAAACGTTGAGAAAACTGTTAGATTGGCCAATCAGATTGTCTTGTTGAAAAGCTCTTGCCATATCGCTGCCATTAAGTGGTTAAATTTGCTAATAAGTAGTCTATTTGAAAGTTGATGTTGGCAACAGCCTTTACTAAAAATAAAATAAATTCATTTAAAACAGTTGGTTATGATTGTTTTGCGAGTTGGCAAGCTTCCTGAATAAGGATATATGACTCAATCAGACACCAAACGAGGTAAACATCATGGGTATTTTCTCTCGCTTCTCAGACATCGTGAATTCAAACATCAATGCTTTGTTAGACAAAGCCGAAGATCCGGAAAAAATGGTCCGCCTGATTATTCAGGAAATGGAAGATACGTTAGTCGAAGTGCGTTCTTCTTCAGCAAAAACCATCGCTGAGAAAAAAGAATTGCAACGCGTCGTCAGCCGTCTGGAAGAAGATGTTGCCGACTGGCAAAGCAAAGCCGAGCTGGCACTGAGCAAAGACCGTGATGATTTAGCACGCTCTGCTTTGATTGAAAAGCAAAAAGCGGCAGATCAAGCGGCCGCTGTAAACGCAGATATCGCGAATTTAGACACGCATATCAGCAAGTTACAAGATGAAGTTGCGCAGCTGCAAGAAAAACTGGCCGATGCAAAAGCCCGGCAAAAGACCATGCTGATGCGCCAGAAGACTGTTGCATCACGGCTGGAAGTGAAAAAATCACTGGACAGTACCCGTTTAAATGACGCGATGTACAAATTTGAGCGGTATGAGCAAAAGATCGACAATCTGGAAGCACAGGTCGAATCTTACGACTTAGGTAAAAAGACTTTACGCGACGAATTTGCTGAATTAGCCGCCCAGGACAAAATTGATTCTGAACTGGCAGCGTTAAAAGCAAAAATGAACAACGAGAATAACGCCTGATCACCAGGCGTTTCTGGAGCCTAAGATGGAAGTTACCGAAGCTTTTGCCGTACCATTGATTATCTTCATGATATTCGTGGCGCCGATTTGGATCATTATGCATTACCGCAGTAAACGCAAAATATCCGAGGGCCTGTCCGAACATGAACTGGCGCAGTTAAACGATTTATCCGCGAAGGCGGAGCGGATGGCGGACCGGATTAAAACTCTGGAAGCTATCCTCGATGCCGACGCGCCAAACTGGAGGCGCAAACATGAACAGTAAACGCCGTGAGCTGTTGCGGGATGACCGCAACGGCAAAATCGCCGGGGTCTGTGCCGGCATCGCCGATTACTTCGGCTGGGAATTGTGGTTAGTTCGGGTAGTTGTTTTAGCGTCTGTCTTGTTAGGCTTTGGCGGGATTTTGCCAGTGCTGTATCTGGTTGGCTGGATAGTATTGGAAAAGAAATCAGTCGCTGAAAAACGCAGTGGAGAACCTGCAGCTCCGGTGGTCGAACGTCCGGTCGAAGTTAAAACCCGGGTCTGGCAGCGGGGTGAAGCTCCACCACGGGCTTTAAATCATCTGAAACAACAATTTGATGCGATTGAATACCGGTTGCGGGATATGGAATCTTATGTCACTTCGAGTAAATTCCAGTTACATCGCGAGTTTAATAAACTCTGAACCTGACCTGAAACTTGCAGTCAACCAGCGGAAGCCTTGCTCTGATGAATTTTCAACTGCCAGACAAAGCCCGGATCCTCGGGCAACGTCTGGCGAATCAACATCTCCGTCTTGGTATTACCGGCATCAGTGGTGCAGGTAAAACCGCATTCCTGACCAGTTTAATCCGGCAACTGACGCAGGCACCGTCCAACCAGTTACCGTTTTTTCAGGTGATGCAACAACAGCGTTATTTAGGGGGACAACCCGTACCCAACGCCGTAGCAGCCAGAGCGCGTTTTCCGTTTGAACTGAATCTGCAGCAGCTGCAGCATGGCCAATGGCCGGCATCGACCACGGCGCTCAGCCAAATTACTTTGCAGTTGCGTTACAAACCCCAGCATCCGCTGAAGCAAAAACTGCTGGACTGGCAAACACTGACACTGGAAATCACCGACTATCCCGGCGAATGGCTGCTGGATTTACCGATGTTGCAGTTAGATTATCCGCAGTGGTGTCAGCAAGTCTGGGCTTTGCTGGATTCTGAGCCCGTGCGCGACCTCGCAGGACCGTTTCGCCAACAGCTGGCACAGGCTGAATTAACCGCGGATGCTTTGCTGTTGCAACAGCTGACCGACAGCTATCAACAACTTTTACTCGACATCAAACAGCGGCAACTTGCAGTGATGTTACAACCGGGGCGTTTACTGCGACCGGCGGAACTGCAAGGTGCGCCTTTGTTACAGTTGTTCCCGTTATTACCGGAACAGCTGGTTAGCTCAAATGCACTGAAAGAGCAACTCCAGCGTCATTTCCAGGACTACCAGCAACAAGTTGTGTTGCCGTTTTATCGCGATTATTTCGCCGGTCTGGACCGTCAGGTCATCATGGCTGACTGTCTTGGTGCGCTGAACCGCGGGCATCAGGCGCTGACGCAGCTACAAGAAGCGCTGATGCTGATCATGCAGCATTTCTCCTATGGCCCCGAAAGCTGGTGGCGGCGGTTGTTTAAACCGCGTATTGACAAAGTGTTGTTTGTGGCGTCAAAGGCCGATTTGCTGACGCCGGACCAGCATCGCAATTTGTTGTTATTACTACAGCAAATGTTGCAACAGCCTTTATATCAGCAACGATATCAGCAGTGCGAAACCGAAGCGTTGGCCGTGGCTGCTGTGGTCAGTGCCGAGTTTGGTCAGGTGCAGACTGCGAATGGGCAATCACCTTGTTTACGCGGGCATCTGGCATCAACCGGCGAGTTACAGACCTGGTATCCTGGTGAGGTGCCGCTTTCGATGCCATCGCCGCAACTTTTTGCCCATCACCAATTCGCCTTTCCGGAATTTTTGCCATTAGTTGGGTCGGCCTCCGAGTATCCGCTGCAGCTTCGGATGGATCAGGCGCTGCAGTTTTTACTGGGGGATCATTTGCGTTGACAGAACTGAAAAGTGCGCAGCAATTTACAAATGACGATTTTGTCAGGTTGCAGGGCGAATCCAACCCGACACTGAAGGAAGCGGTGCAGCTGCCGGATAACGGCTTTGTTGCGGCGGATGAGCTGCAAAATCCAACAGATCCTGCTGTAAGCGAAGTACAGCAGGGAGGCGTGTCTGGCTGGTTGCTTACTGGCCTCGCGTTAGTTCTGCTCCTTGGCGGCATACAGTGGGCAGAATTTGTGCAGCAGAGCCTGACTCAAAGCTGGCTGCAGGGCGGTGCCGCGGTGGCCTTAACCGGGTTTGGTTTTGCTGCTGTTGGCACACTGCTGTGGAGCGCCTGGCGTGGCAAACGCCAGCGCCAGATGCGGCAGCAATGGCGGGAAGAAGCATTAACTATGCAACTAAGCCTGCAATATGGTCAGGCCACTCCGCTGTGTCAGCGCATTCTGGCTGCTTTACCGCAGGCGGATCGCAGTGCGTTTTTAGCGCAGCACAATTTGCAGTTTTCCGATGCAGAAACTCTAAAACTTTTTGATTTGCTGGTGTTACAACCTCTAGACCAGCAAGCAGCACAGCGGATTAGCGCGGCCGCGAAACAAGCCGGGATGGCCGTCGCTGTCAGTCCTTTTGCCTTAGCGGATATGCTGTTAGTCAGCTGGCGGGCCTGGCGTCTGATGGCGGAGCTCTCAGAAGTTTATGGGGTCCAGCTTGGCGCTGTTGCCAGGCTCACGCTTTTGAAAAAATTTGCCAATTTGCTGTTCTGGACGGGAGCCACTGAGCTTGCCATTGATATTGGTGGCGATTTTCTCGGGGTGGAACTTAGCAGCAAGTTATCAGCCCGGGCCGGACAAGGGGTATTGGCGGGCCTGATGCTGGCACGGCTTGGCCGATTTGTGCAGCAACAACTGCGGCCATTGCCGTTATTACCGGCGGAGAAACCTGTACAACCGCTACTGCAGTCGTTGATCCAACAGTTATTACAGCGACCATCTGCACAATAATATTTACAATCGCCGCGTTGTGCCCAAAAGTCATCTCGGATTAAACAGACAGACAGATGTCTGCATGCCTTGTCCGGCTTATAACTTCTTTGCTTAAGTTAATTGAAAGATCATCTAAGCAGTCAGGTAGTTATGAGCAGTAGCAGCAAACACGCAGAAACCTTATGTATTCATGCCGGCAAAACCTATGACACCCAATTTGGTAGTCTGGCCACCCCGCTATTTCAAACTTCCACTTTTGTGTTCGGTAGTGCCGAGCAGGGCGCAGCCCGGTTTGCCGGCGAAGCTGAAGGTTTTATTTATACCCGGCTTGGCAACCCGACTTCCCGCGAGCTGGAATTAAAAGTAGCAGCGCTGGAAGGGATGGCCGATGGTGCTGCAACCGCCACCGGCATGGGCGCCGTGGCTGCGGCTACGCTGGCTTTTTTGCAGCAGGGTGACCACCTTATCGCCAGCAAGGCTATCTACGGCTGCAGTTTTGCGCTGTTTAATCACCAGTTCGCCCGTTATGGCATTGAAGTCAGTTTTGTTGATATGACGGACCATGCAGCGGTTGAAGCTGCACGCAGGCCGAATACCAAAATGCTGTTTGCTGAAACTCCGATCAACCCGAATCTGGTGGTGCTGGATCTGGAGTTTCTCGGCCGGTTTTGCCGCCAGCACGCTATCAAATCTGTGATTGATAACACTTTCCTGACGCCTTTATTGCAGCAACCCGCCTTGTTTGGCATCGATATCGTCATTCACAGCGCTACCAAATACCTAAACGGCCATGGTGATGTCGTCGCCGGTATTATTTTGTCTGATGCCGAGACTATCAAAACCATCAAGCTCACGACGCTGAAGGATATGGGGGCGACTATCAGCCCGCATGATGCCTGGCTGATTATCCGCGGTCTGAAAACCTTGTCGGTGCGGATGGAACGCCATTGTCAGAATGCACAAAAAGTCGCTGAATATCTGCAGGCGCATCCTGCAGTGGCGACTGTGTATTACCCGGGGCTGCCATCCCATCCCGGGCATCGTTTTCTCGGCACTCAGATGAAAGGTGCGGGTGGCGTGCTGGCGTTTGAGCTCAAAGGCAGTCTGGACGATGGCCGTTATTTTATTAATCAATGTGCGTTATTAAGCCTGGCGGTCAGCCTTGGCGATGCTGAGTCGTTAATCCAGCATCCGGCATCGATGACCCACAGTCCTTATACGGCAGAGGAACGCCGCGCCGCCGGCATTAGTGATGGACTCATTCGAATCTCGGTCGGACTGGAGCATGTTGATGACATCATTGCGGACATTCAGCAAGCTCTAGTAAAGATGCGGTTACAGCAAAAATAATGTTTAAAATCAGTCTGGTAGTGTAGTCTTCTGCGGCTGTGTATAAAAAAGTGCACAGTCGCAACGCCGCCAGTTTCGTCAGGCGGGTTAACAGCTTTGACTCGATCCACTAGGATGCCTGCCATTCAGCCAGCCCAACCGAGGCCGGCACAAAGAATCAACAGGTAGTAACATGACGACTTACGTATCCCGCCAGTCGGACGCCAATGGCATCATTGCCTGGTCTGACGAAGAAAACCAGATTTGGGCTGATCTAATCCAGCGTCAGCTGAGCTGTATCCAAGGCAAAGCCTGTAACGAATATCTTGAAGGCTTAGAACGACTGAACCTGCCGACCGACCGGATCCCACAATTACACGAAGTTAACGCAGTGCTGGAAGCCACTACTGGCTGGCGCTGTGCCGAGGTCCCGGCGCTGATTAGCTTTGACCGGTTTTTTGAATTGCTGGCGAATAAACAATTCCCGGTCGCCACTTTTATCCGCAGCCGCGAAGAATTCGATTATTTACAGGAACCCGATATCTTCCACGAAATTTTTGGTCATTGCGCCATGCTGACCAATCCGGATTTCGCTGAATTTACTCATATCTACGGCAAGCTAGGTCTTGCCGCCAGCAAAGAAGACCGGGTCTATCTGGCGCGTTTATACTGGTTCACCATCGAATTCGGTCTGCTGGATACCGCTGACGGTCTGCGGATTTACGGCGGTGGGATTTTGTCGTCGCCGGGCGAAACCCAATATGCCATTCACTCTGATATCCCTGAGCGTAAAGTACTCGACGTGGTCGACGTATTCCGTACGCCTTATCGCATCGACATTATGCAGCCGATTTATTTCCGTATTCAGAGCATCCGTCAGCTGTTTGAGATCGCGCAGCAGGACCTGATGGCGCTGGTGCAGCAAGCCAAAGCTTTAGGCTTACATGCGCCCAAATTTGCGCCGAAACAGAAAAAAGCCAGTTAACTTTAGTAAATTGAACATCAACAAAATTAACTCCAGCAAAATTGAGAACAAAGATGACCGAATTAGCTGTACAAAAATGTGAAGCCTGCCGCGCTGATGCACCGCGTGTCTCTGATGACGAACTGCCGGAGCTGATGCGCCAGATCCCGGATTGGACACCTGTGGTGCGCGACGGTATTTTGCAACTGGAACGCGAGTACAAGTTCAAAAACTTCAAGCTGGCCTGGGCCTTCCATCAAAAAGTGGCTGAGATGGCAGAAGAAGAAGGTCACCATCCGGCCTTATTGTTGGAGTGGGGCAAGTTGACTGTGACCTGGTGGTCACACTCGATTAAAGGCTTACATAAAAACGATTTCATCTGCGCCGCCAAAACTGACGCCTTACTCGGCTGACAGAGGAACGATTAAAAAGCTGCTGCGGCAGCTTTTTTTGTCTGCAAAATACCGCCAATCGCCAGCTCTCGTTCACAATAGTTTACAAAAGAGCTGGTCTGCAGCGCGCGCAATGCCGTATGATGCATCAAGAGTCATCTAGTTGGGTTGTTATTCGCATGCGCTTAGAAATCCATTGTCAGGACCGCGTCGGTATCGCCCAGGAAGTACTGAACATCCTGGTGCACTATCAGATTGACCTGCGCGGCATCGAAGTTGATCCGGAATTAGGCCGGATGTTTGTCGCTTTCCCCAGCGTCGATTTTGAAAAATTCCAGGAACTGATGGCGAAAATTCGCCGCATCCCGGGCGTTGAAGACGTCAAAACTACGGCTTTTATGCCGTCAGAACGTGAACACAATGAGCTGTTTACTCTGCTGAAAACCTTACCGGACGGCGTTATCGCCATCGACACCAAAGCCAATGTCACTGTGATTAACGAAGCCGCACTCGATGCGCTTACGCTGCAACGCGACGAAGTGGCGGGTCTACCTATTACGCCGCTGGTAAAAGGCTTTAATTTCCAGCGCTGGCTCGAAAGTGACGATGTGCTGGCGCAGACCCGCAAAATTGAGATCCACGGCAAGAAATTTATCGCCGACATTTTGCCGGTGATGGTGCCGGCTGAAGCGGGCCATGAAATTCTGGCTGGTGCAGTCATTACTTTAAAATCAGAAAGCCGGCTCGGTGAGCAAATGGTTGCGTTCAAAAAGGGCGATCAGGAAAGCTTTAACTCGATCCAGGCCAGCAGCAATCTGATGCGCAAAGTGGTGCGTGAAGCGAAAAAAATGGCCCAGCTTGATGCGCCAATTCTCATTACCGGCGAAACCGGTACCGGCAAAGAACTGTTAGCACGGGCTTGTCACGGCGCCAGCAGCAGAGCTGGCAAGCCGTTTCTGGCGGTCAATTGCGCGGCTTTGCCGGATAACGTCGCCGAATCAGAACTATTTGGTTATGGCCCGAATGCATTCCCCGGCACCACCGAAGGCAAAAAAGGCATTTTTGAGCAAGCTAACCGCGGTACGGTATTTTTAGATGAAATCGGCGAGATGTCGCGCGAGATCCAGACCAAGCTGTTGCGTTTTCTGCAGGACGGCAGTTTCCGCCGGGTTGCTGACGAAAATGAAGTGAAGGTCGATGTGCGGGTGATTTGTACCACACAAAAAGACTTACCGGGCATGGTGCAGGAAGGCCGTTTCCGCGAAGATCTATATTACCGGCTCAACGTGCTGACGCTGATGTTACCGCCGCTGCGCGACCGCAAGCAGGATATTGTGCCGCTGGCCGAACATTTTATGGCGCGTTTATCGGCGAGGCTCGGTCGCAAACCGCCGAAGCTGACTGAAAGTTGCGCGGCCTTTATTCAGAGTTATCCGTGGCCCGGTAATGTGCGCCAGCTGGAAAACGCTTTGTATCGTGCAGTGACCTTGCTTGAAGGTGCTGAACTGGATAAAGAACAGCTGCAATTGCCGAGTTACACCAATGATTTTGGTTACTTAGAAAAAGATTTCGACGGCACGCTGGATGAGGCAGTAAAACGCTTTGAAGCCGGCTTATTGCGAAAACTGTTCCCCGCTTATCCAAGTTCACGTCAACTGGCAAAAAAACTCGGTTTAAGTCACACCGCTGTAGCCAATAAACTGCGTGAATATGGCATCAATCGCAAGAGCGTAAAAATTTAAATACGCTTTGTGCGCTTGCCGTTACTTAAAACAGGCCGTTTTCCGTCGAAAACGGCCTGTTTTGTCTGTTTAACACAAAAATCAGCATTTCGTACGCAAAACGATACAAAACGGCACTTTTGCCCTGTTAGCAGTATGTAAGCAACCAGACTTTCTTTTTCTGTGTCAAACGGCAAGATAACCACATTCCCCCTTGTATTTTTGTTGCCGGAGTTTGTTATGTTTGATCCAATCAACCCGCTGGGTACCGATGGTTTTGAGTTTGTTGAATATACGGCCGCCGACGCCAATGGCATCCGCCAGTTAAAAGAGCTGTTCCAGTCGTTGGGTTTTTCTGAAGTTGCCCAACACCGCTCAAAACAAGCCTGGTTATACAAACAAGGCGATATCAATTTCATCGTCAATGGTGAACCCAATTCACAAGCAGAAGAATTTGCCCGGGTACATGGTCCAAGCGTTTGTGCTATGGCATTTCGTGTCAAAGACGCTGCCGCCGCGCTGAAACATGCATTGGACAATGGCGCCAAAGAATATAAAAACCAAATCGGCCCGATGGAATTAAATATCCCTGCCGTGTACGGTATTGGCTCCAGCCTGCTGTATTTTGTGGACCGTTATGGTCAAAGCTCAGTCTACGACATTGACTTTAAATTCTATGACAACTGGCAGACCACGATGGCAGCGCACGGCGTTGGCCTGGAAGTGCTGGATCACCTGACTCATAACGTTAAACGCGGCAACATGAATGTCTGGGCTGGCTTCTATGAAAAAATTGGTAACTTCCGCGAGATCCGTTATTTCGACATCGAAGGCAAACTGACTGGTCTGGTGTCACGCGCGATGACAGCGCCTTGCGGCAAAATCCGGATTCCAATCAATGAATCTTCCGACGATAAATCTCAAATCGAAGAATTTATCCGCGAATATAAAGGCGAGGGCATTCAGCACATCGCTTTAACCACCGAAAATATCTATGAAACTGTCCGTACCCTGCGTAGCCGCGGCATGGACTTTATGCCAACGCCTGATACCTATTACAACAAAGTGAACAGCCGGGTTGAAGGCCATACTGAAGATCTGGACGCGCTGCGTGAACTGCGGATTCTGATTGATGGCGCGCCGGAAAAAGACGGCATCCTGCTGCAGATTTTCACCAAAACCGTGATTGGTCCTGTGTTCTTTGAAATCATTCAGCGCAAAGGTAATGAAGGTTTTGGCGAAGGCAATTTCAAAGCCTTATTTGAATCGATTGAAGAAGATCAAATCCGTCGTGGGGTGTTAGCCGATGCGTAAATGGGCCCAATTTCCGTTGAAGGAAGGCGATATTTCGCGCCAGGCGCATGCTGATTTTCCGGAGCAGGCGATTTATGAGCGTGAAACCGGCCGCAGTGGTTTTTTCGGTCCGGCCAGCCATTTCCATCATACCCATGCACCAACCGGCTGGACTAGCTGGGAAGGGCCGTTAAAGCCGCGGCTGTTTAATTTCAATGAAATTGGCGCTGACAAAGCGCAATCGCCCTGGGCAGTGCCGAATTTGCTGCATAACGCGCATTGTAAAATGCGCACCTGGCGCTTAGAGCAGTCGATGGACTTTCTGGTGCGCAATGCCGACGGCGACGAGCTGCTGTTTATCCATGAAGGTAGCGCCGAATTGTATTGTGACTATGGCCACCTGAGCCTGCGCGACGGTGATTATGTGGTGATCCCACGGTCTACCAGCTGGCGGCTGGAGATCAGCGCACCGTTGTTTGTGCTGTTGATTGAAGCGACCAACGATTCTTACCAGTTGCCGGAGAAAGGCCTGGTTGGCAACCATGCGATCTTCGACCCGGCGATGCTGGATACACCGAAAATCGATGACGCTTTTAAAGCGCAGTACAGCGAAAACGCAACACAGGTGCAGGTGAAAAGGCACGGTCAGGTGTCGGTGATTACGTTCCCGTACAATCCATTAGATGCGATTGGCTGGCACGGTGATTTAGCGGTGATGCGCATTAACTGGCGGGATATCCGGCCACTGATGAGTCATCGTTACCATTTACCGCCTTCGGCACACACTACTTTTGTTGCCAGCCGTTTTGTGGTTTGTACCTTTGTGCCAAGGCCGATTGAAAGCGACCCTGGGGCGTTAAAAGTGCCGTTTTACCACAACAATGACGACTACGATGAAGTGCTGTTTTACCATGCCGGCGATTTCTTCAGTCGTGACAATATTGAACGTGGCATGGTGACGTTTCACCCGGCTGGTTTTACCCATGGACCGCATCCAAAAGCCTTTCAGGCCGGGCGCGAGTATCGCAAGAAGTTTACTGACGAAGTGGCGGTGATGCTCGATACCCGTGATGCGCTGGAAATGGGGCCGGCGGCGCTGGCCACTGAGAATCCGGAATACGTCAATAGCTGGAAAACCAAACCGGCTGAGCAGCAGTAACAGTTTGACAGGACACAGAAAATGAAATTAGCCAGTCTGAAAAATCAAAGCCGTGATGGCCAGTTAGTGGTGGTGAGCCGCGACTTAACCAAAGCGGTGGCGGTACCGCACATCGCTGCGACTATGCAATATGCACTGGACCATTGGTCAGTCGCAGCGCCAAAGCTTACTGAAGTGTATCAGGGCCTGAATCACGGCACAGTCCAGGGCGAATTTGCTTTTGACCAAAGCGCCTGTGAGTCGCCGTTACCGCGGGCTTATCAGTGGGCCGACGGCAGTGCTTATGTCAATCACGTTGAATTAGTGCGCCGGGCGCGTAATTCAGAAATGCCGCCAAGTTTTTGGACTGATCCGCTGATGTATCAGGGCGGCTCGGATGATTTTATCGGTCCACGCGACAACATCGATGTGGTCAGCGAAGATTACGGCATTGATTTTGAAGGCGAAGTTGCCGTCATTACCGGTGATGTGGCAATGGCATCAACGCCGGAGCAGGCGCGCCGGCAAATTCGTCTGGTAATGCTGGTCAACGATGTGTCGTTACGTGGCCTCATTCCGAATGAACTGGCCAAAGGCTTTGGTTTTTTCCAGTCCAAGCCTGCGTCTGCTTTCAGCCCGGTGGCGGTGACGCCGGAAGAGCTGGGTAGCCATTGGCAGGAAGCAAAACTGCATCTGCCGCTGGTATCGTATTTAAACGGTAAATTGTTTGGCAAACCGAATGCCGGTGTCGACATGACTTTTGACTTTGGTCAGCTGGTAGCGCATGCGGCGAAAACCCGCAATCTGGGCGCCGGTGCCATCATTGGCTCGGGCACAGTGTCAAACAAACAAGGCACGGATTACGGCACCTCGATTGACGAAGGCGGCCTCGGTTATTCCTGTATCGCTGAAGTGCGGATGATTGAAACTATTCGTGATGGCGCGCCAAAAACCTCATTTATGCAGTTTGGCGACCGCATCCGCATTGAAGTACTGGACGAACAAGGCCAGAGTATTTTTGGTGCTATCGACCAGCAGGTTGTGCAATATCTGCCGCGTGATTAACCTGTTACTTGCATGAAAGAGCCGGCGATTGCCGGCTTTTTGCCACTTGGAGTTTTCCGATGCTGACTTTATATACTTACTGGCGCTCGTCTGCAGCTTACCGGGTGCGCATCGCGCTGGCGCTCAAAGAATTAACCGCAAACCATATTCCGGTGCATTTGCTCAAAGACGGTGGCCAACAAAAAGCGGAGCCGTACCGGGGACTGAACCCGGCAATGCTGGTGCCTACGCTGCAACATGATGATTTAACACTAAACCAGTCGCTGGCCATTATCGAATATCTGGATGCAACTTTTCCCCGGCAGCCATTGTTACCAGCAGAGCCGGCTCAAGCTGCGGTCGTGCGTGCACTGGCGCTGGATATTGCCTGTGACATTCATCCACTCAATAATCTGCGCGTGCTGCAATATCTGAGTGGTACTTTGGGCATCAGTGATCTGCAAAAGACTGACTGGATTTTGCATTGGCTGCGACAAGGTTTTACTGCACTGGAGCAACGGCTGAACCAAACTGCCGGGCTTTATGCCTGTGGAGATACGGTGACGCTGGCAGATGTTTGTCTGGTGCCGCAAGTCTATAACGCGCTGCGTTTTCAGTTAGAACTGACGCCCTTTCCTCAGATTGTGCGCATTTATCAGCAGTGTATGACACTGCCGGCTTTTATCGCTGCTGCGCCTGAGCAACAAGCGGATGCACAGGCCTGAACACTGGCGTTTTAACCCGAACTGCTGTCCCCTGACGCGGTGGTTGTCTCTGCGGGCAGGCGCAGGGTAAAAGCAGCGCCGCCAAGTGCTGAGGAGCCCACGCTGATGCTGCCGCCATGCTGTTGAACAATGGACTGACAAATCGGCAAACCCAGCCCGGTACCTTTGCCCGGTGCTTTAGTGGTAAAAAACGGCTCGAAAATCTGTGGAAGGATCTGCGGCGCAATGCCGGGGCCACTGTCAGCAATACAAAGCTCAAGCGAGGCACCGGTCTGCACTGCAGTTATGCGGATCAGACCGGTATTCGCCCCTATGGCCTGTGCGGCATTGAGCAGCAGATTCACCAGTACCTGGGTCAATGCAGCTGGTTGGCCCTGCAGCCAAATGCTGGCAGGCTCCAGCAAACATTCTGCTGTGATATGATTTTTCAGCTCATTTTTGCTCAACCGCAATGCCATCTCCAACAACGGCCGTAATTCAAGCCGTTGAAATTCTGCGTGATCCGGATGAGAAAAACGGCGCAGATCCAGCACTAAGTCGCGCACTCTTGAGGCCCCCTGCACGGAGTCATTCAGCAGACTTTGAGTATCATTCAATAAAAACTGTAAATTCTCCTGCTGTTCCAAACTTGCCAGCTGTTGTTGCAGCAGGCGTTTTTGTTCTGTATCACTGCAGCGGGCCAATGCCTGTAAAATGTCGAAATACTGAATGAAAATAGGCAGATACAGCTGGAAGCTGATCAGGTTACTCAGAATATACCCAATAGGGTTATTCAGTTCATGTGCGATTCCGGTAGTCAGAGTACCAATGGTCGCCAGCCGATCTGTTTGTTGCCAATGCGCGTTAGTCGAAGGGGCTGTTGCCGGTTTTTGCATCTTTACTGCTCCACTGCCGATGAGGCTTTATATTGGCGCTCCACGGCTCGCAGAGCAAGTATGCAGGAAAATACTTGCCTGAGCTGCCTGCTCCTGTTTATGGTGAATGGGGAAGGAGCTTGCATGGCAAAAACAATCTTATTAGTCGACGATGAACCGGCCATTTTGCGTGCGCTGCAACGTACTTTGCAGCGCGCCGGGTACAGGGTGCTCCTGGCTGAAAGTGGCGCTGTGGCGTTGAATCAGCTGGCTGCTGAGCCTGTCGCGCTGGTGTTGTCAGATTTTCGCATGCCAGGCATGAACGGCGCCGAGCTGCTGCAGCAAGTCAAGCAACAATACCCCTCGACTATCGGGCTCGTCTTGAGTGCCTACGCGGAGCGTGATGCGTTGCTAGCCTGCTTAAACAGCGGCGCGGCCTGGCGTTTCCTGGAAAAACCCTGGGACGACGGGCAATTGCTCAAAGAAATTGCGGCGGCTATCAGTGAACGTGACCGGCGGCAGGCCGAGCAACAAAGAACCAACTTGTTGTTATCCAGTCACGAAGCTCTGCTTGAATTGTCTGCGTCTGGTCAGGTGTTACGGTTTAACAGTGCAGCCTGTCAGGTATTGGGGCTGCAGCCTTCCGAACTGCGTGGTCAGGTGTTGTCTGCGTTGTTTACCGACATCAATCCGATTGAACTGGCCAGTTTCTTACATAAAAAAGATCATGATATTCAATTGCATGGTGTGCACGGCGACTACTTTAGCTTTAGCCACCGTATCTCAGATTTACAGCATTATTTGCTAAAAATTATGCCGGTTCAGCGCATCAGTGACCAGGTCTTCACTGCTGTCAGCGCGCTATTGACCGCGGCAGATATACGCTCACAAATCGAAGATCTGCTGTCTTCGGATCAACGGGAATTCGCTGTTGTCACTTTGTTGTTACCAGATTTTGCGCTGTACAACGCGTCACTGAGCCAGGCTCAGCTGGATGAACTGCTGGAAAAAACCGGCCAGGTGCTGCGTGGCCAGTTACCGGCCAAAGCTCTGCTGGGTTATGTTGCGGCTGACAAATTTGTGTTGGTGTTGCCAGGTCTGGTGCAGGAAAGTCAGTTGTTGGTGTCGATTGAACAGGTCCTGCGGCCGTTCAGGCAACAATTGGTATTGAGTTTTAACCGGGTGCAGCTGGTTTTTTGCGTCGGCTATGCCTTGTCGCCGGCTGACGGTGCGACTGCGGCTTTATTGCTGCAACATGCCGACGTGGCGTGCCGGCAAAATCTGGTGAATCCGGCTGGTTTCTTTCTACGTTACGACGCCGGGATGGTGGAACAAAAACGCCAGCATTTTGAATTGAGTAACTCATTATATGATGCGCTGGAAAGTCAGGAATTCAGCCTGAGTTTTCAGCCCAAAATCCGGCTGAGTGATGGCTGTTGTGACAGTGCTGAGGCGCTGATCCGCTGGCATCACCCGAAGTATGGTCAGGTGTCGCCGGCGGTGTTTATCCCTATTGCTGAGCAAGATGGTCAAATTCAGGCCATCGGTGATTGGGTGTTGCAGCAGGCGTTGCGTCATTTCCAGCAATGGCAACGCCAGGGCCATTCGCTGTCACATCTGGCAATCAACCTGTCCGGTCGTCAACTCACAGATCCACAATTGTCGGGCCGCATCGCGGCGTACCTCGAACACTTTGGCCTCGCGCCCGCATGTCTCGAACTCGAAGTGACCGAAACATTTTTGATGGCCGATATTGATGCCAGCAGCAGATTGTTGGGGCATTTACATGGCTTAGGTTGCCTGTTGGCGATGGATGATTTTGGCACCGGTTATTCGTCGCTGGCCTATCTGGCGAAGCTACCGGTGAATAAACTCAAACTCGACCGGTCTTTGTTATTAGATCTGGAACACTCACCACAATGTGCCAGTATGATAAGACACATGATCCGGATGGCCCACGAATTGGGAATGCAAGTGGTGGCAGAAGGTATTGAATCCATCGGGCAGGTCTTGTTGTTGCGCGATATGCAATGCGACTACATCCAAGGATATGTTTTTAGTAAGCCACTCAATAGTCAGGAGTTTGTCAGTTTTCTTGCCTGCCAGCCAATCCGGCAGCAGTGGGAGGAATTACTTCATGTTTGAGGCTGATCGCTGGTTGGTATTGATAGTTGAACCGGACCCGGCTGCAGGTGCCGCGACAAAGCGTTTGTTGCGCCGGCTCTGTCCACACTGGCAGGCTGAGCTTTGCACCGATGCGGTCAGTGCAACTCAGTTTCTGCTGGAACAGGCTTTAGCTCCGCAAATGCTGCTGGCGGACCGGCTGGACGAATCGCTGCGCGGGGAAGAGTTACTGGAATTTTGCGCCGGGCATTCACCGGCAACAATCCGGGTTTTGATGAGTGCAGAAAACGACGAGTCGGTTTTGCTGGCGGCTGTTCAGTCAGCGCAGATGTTACTCGGCAAACCTTTCACTGAGCTGGATTTACTGGCTATTTTTCAGCGGGCGGAACAGATTATTGAGGGACCGTTTTCTGAACATGCCCGGTATCAGCTGGGCACCTTGCAAGCCTTGCCAATCCAACAGCGGCAGTATCAACATATTCTAACCTTGTTGGATGACCCGGACAGTTCGCAGCGGGCGCTGGCTGCCGCCTTAGAGCGCGAAGCGCCTCTGGCAGGGCGGCTGATCCAGATGGCCAATTCGGCATATCTGGGTTTCAGGCGTCAGACACTTGATTTGCAGGAAGTCACCAGCCGGCTTGGTCGCGACATGATCAAAGCGATTATGCAGGCTTTTATGTTACATCAGCAGTACCAGGGGCGCATCCAACCACAATTACATCAGCAGTTACAAGATTACGCGGTAGCACTGGCCTCTGTGGCATTCCAGCTTGCACGCACACAATGCCGGGATGACGCCAGTCTGGCGGAGAAAGCTTATGTTGCGGGCCTGATGCAGGCCCTTGGTCCGCTGGCTCTGTTAGCGACCCAGCCGCTGAGCAGCCAACAGCTGACGCAGGAAGATATGTTTCAGGATGACGTAGCTGATCACTGTGTGTTAACCGGCTATCTGATGACTTTGTGGGGCTTTTCTGCCGATATTTGTGCAGCAGCCATGTACAGACTGGATCTGCAATCGTCGCCCCATATCGACAGGTTACAGGCAATTTTGCACCTGGCCAGTTATGTATTGTATCTGCAGCAGCAAGACCCGACAGGTACGCCAATTCAGCCTGATTTGGATGCGCTGGATCGTTTTGCGCTGACGAACAGTTTCTTAGCAGTCAATCAGGAGGGGGGATGACAACAGATCCAGTTTGGCAGTTACGCCGGCCCAAACGCTGGTTTAACGCTTTGCTGTTTTACACCGGTTGGCTGGGTTTAGCTGTGCATCTGGTGTTGATGACACTTTGCTATGCTTGGGGGTTGTTCTATCCGCTGAGTTGGTGGTTTGTCGCGCTGGCGCCGGCATTATCGGTGTTATGGGGTGGGGTTGCTGCGTTGCAGTTACAAAAGGAAGCAGGCCCCGAAGCTGAAACTCAGGCCCGCTTTCATTGCTAAGTCAGCGCTTAGGTTGCAGCATGGCCTCTACTGCAATTTCGGTAATGCCTTTTTCGTCAAAATGAAAATGGATCTGCGCTGGTCGGCCTTCGATAAAATGATAACGCAAATCGTCAATCAGCAGGACAAAATCGCCCGGACGTGCCGGTTGTAATTTCTGTTTGAATAATTTCAGCTGATGCTTGCCAATTTGCCAGTGAAACCCGCTAAGCGGAGCTTTACTGAAATCCCGCGCCCACACCAGCTGATCTTTATTCAGCATCAGTGCCAGCGTGTAACGCTTGGGCACTTCCTCTACAGCCATGTTGTGTTGCCCCAGTTTAAACTGATAACCGCCGTCGTTTTGCAGGAATGCAAAGCCAAATTCAGTCTGCTGCTGGTTGCCGTCCGCCAGCGTGAGCTGTATCGGACCATCTAACTGAAATTCGGCCAGACTTGCAGAACTAAAGCACAATGCAGCTAAGGCCAATGCCTTTGTCAGATACTTCATAATCACCCCGTTTTATCACGATTGCCGGTTGTCAGGCGTTAATCGCAGTTGTTGGCCTGGTTTTAATTTGCTATCGGCCTGTAACTGATTCCATCTGAGCAAATCGGCTAATTTAATTTTATGTCGTTTGGCGATGCGGTCGAGTGAATCGCCTTTTTTAACTGTGTAGACAGCCTTGTGTTTCTTTTTGCTGTCAACGACGGTTCCAGACGATACTGATGAACCCGGGACGCGCAGAGACTGACCTGGTTTTAAGTGAGCGTTGGTTGCTAACTTGTTGTATATCCTAAGTTCTTCGCTGTCGACCCGCAATTTTTGCGCTATTGTCCACAGGCTGTCGCCGGATTTGACCTGATAACTCTGCGCCCGAGTTCCGGCAACTGTTGTGGACATATTTTTGCCTGCCGGTATCAACAGGATTTGCCCGGTTTGCAACTGATCGTTTTTCAGCTGGTTCAGGCGACGCAGGCTGGCAACTTTGGTTTTGTAGCGGGCTGCAATACTGCCGAGGCTGTCGCCATTTTTGACTTTATAGCGTTGGGGGCCGACTGACGGTGCTGCTGCGACAGTCACTTTTTTCAATAAATGACGTTGTTTTTCAAATGCATCGATAGTGTCCAGTGGCAATAAGAGCGGGAACTCTTTGCCTTCTGGCGTAGTTGTCAGGGCAAATCCAGGATTGAGTTTTTTAAGCTGATTCAGCGGGATCCCAGCCAGTTCGGCTGCTTGCTGTAATGGCACGGCCCCGGCAATTTTCGTCGAGCCAAGAACAGGCCGGTTTACCACAGGGGGCAGACTGATTTGATAATTAGCCGGATTTTTCACCAGACTAATCATCGCCAGCCACTTGGGCATGGTTTGGACGTAACGCCCGGGGATCTGCAGGCTCCAGTAATCAGTCGGTTTTCCACGTGCTTTGTTGCGCTCGACGGCGGCCATAATCCGGCCTTCACCGCTGTTATAGGCAGCAACTGCATTCAGCCAGTCATTGCCGAGGCTGTCGTGCAAATGTTGCAGATAATCCAGTACCGCGACAGTGGAGCTCCATGGATCTTTACGACCATCATAACCGTGCTGGATCTTCAGGCCAAAATTACGGGCAGTTTGCGGTACCATTTGCCAAAGCCCTGCAGGTCCTTTGCCTTGTGCGACCGGATTGTAGGCACTTTCAACGATCGGCAATAACGCCAGTTCAACCGGCATCCGGCGTTTTTCCAGCTCAGTGACTATCAGATAGAGGTAAGGCTCTGCGCGGCTGGCGACTTCATTAAAAAACTTTTGTTTACTGGCAAAAAATGCGATTTCCCGGCGGATATCGGCACGTGGCGGCACCTGAATATGCATTTGCTGGCGAATGCGTTGCCAGACATCGGTGTATGTCGACAACTCGTTTTCTGTCACGACCGGATCCAGTGGCGACATCGGCACGTCCAGCACCGCAGGCTGTTGCTGACTGATTGCTGCTGGCGCTGAGCTGGCAGCAGCAGACTCGGCCTGTTCTGGAGTCTGACGGGCGCAGCTACAAAGTGCCAGCAAAGCAAGCAGTGGGAAGCATTTGTTTAACATGCATTTTTCCTGAATTCAGTTGCCAGCGGCAACACGAAGGCCGCGTATAGTAACGGGCTGATTCGTAATTGCAAGCCGTATTAAAATCGGTTTTTCCATTGTCGCAAAAACGTAAAAAGCGACAATGCATCCGGCTGCGACCAGCGCTGTTGTAACAAAGGCTCATGGCAGCGCAAAAATGGATTTACCGCAAGTTCAAGTCCGATTTGACTTGGGAGGGTCGGTACTCCGTCAGATCGTAACGCGACTGCGTGGCGCTGGTATTCGACCAGCGTCTGATTATCAGGTTCAACTTCGAGGGCAAATCGCAGATTGGCCAGGGTATATTCATGAGCACAGCAGACTAATGTCGTTGCAGGCAAAGCTGACAGACGCTGCAGCGATTGCAACATTTGGGCTACAGTTCCTTCAAATAGACGGCCACAGCCCGCACTGAACAGCGTGTCGCCACAGAACAATACCGGTGGCGTGCCATCCACCAGAAAAGCCAGATGATTTAAGGTATGGCCAGGTACGCCAAGCACCGAAATGGCGCCTTGCCACTCGTTGATCTGAAGCAATTCACCATTCTGAACCTGACGACCGGCCAACTGAACATCCGTCGCAGCTGCCTGCGGCACCAGGACCGCCGCTTCGGGCCAGTCAGCGGCAAGTTGCGAAAGTCCGCCGATATGGTCAGGATGTTGATGGGTTACCAATATCGCCCGAAGTAGTAAATGCTGTTGTTGCAGATAATCAGCCACCGGCTGATATTGCCCCGGGTCTACCACAATTGCATTGGCCCCTTGGCGCAACAGCCAGATGTAGTTATCCTGCAGAATTGGAATAGCTTCCGGGGTGAGGTGCATCAGCAATCCTATGAGTCATAAAGATAATTGTTGCAGCAGCCAATGCCTTCAACTGAAGCATGCCGGCAGTCTTCGCGCAGTATATCGCGGATTATACCGGGGGTGGCGAGGATGAAACCAGCTTTAAGCCGTTATGCGCTCAGTCAGGTGCCGCAACACTGGCATGCGTTTGCGCAGGGTGAGGTACTGGCAAAGCAGCTCGAAAGTCAGTTTAACCTGTGGTGGCCGCGTATTTTTGGCTATCACTTGCTTAAAGTGGGCACACTGAGTTGCCAGCTCGATACCACGGCTTGTGGCATCCGGCATCAAATTCATCTGGCAACAGGGGGGGATCAGGTGTCCGTGATTGCCGATCCGGATGACCTGCCATTTATTGAGCATGCCGTCGATGCCGTGTTATTGGCGCATTGCCTGGAATACACTCAGGATCCGCATCATGTGATCCGCGAAGCCCATCGTGTGCTGATGCCGGATGGTTATCTGCTGATGAGTGGATTTAATCCCTATAGTCTGATGGGACTGCTGAAGTTATGGCCTGGCCTGCATCAAAGGTTTCCCTGGTCTGGCCGGTTTTTTTCGCAGTCAAGGGTAAAAGACTGGTTGCAACTGCTAGGCTTTGAAGTTTTGTACGAACAGCGACTGTTTTGCACCAGCATGCTGGCGCAATCTAAGGCGGATTCGGCGTTTCGGCTCTGGGCTGAGCAACATCTGAATTATTTTGGCGCTGCTTATGTGCTGATTGCGCGCAAACGGACGTTGCCCTTAACGCCAATCAAACCGAAATGGCAGCTGACTAACAGCTTTAAGCCGGCGGTAAAAGGCGTCAGTGTCCGGCAGCAGGGCGAGCTCTAAGTCAGACCGGAGGCTGCCTGCGTTGCCATTGTTGCAGGTATTGGTCCAGAGCATTGCCAAATTTTTGCCGATCGCGCTGGTCAATCGCTGGCGGGCCACCGCTGACCATGCCGGCACTGCGTAATTCTTCCTGCAGATTGCGTACGGCAAGCCGGACCTGCACGTTGTCTTTATCGAGTTTGTCGCCGCGTGGTGTCAACACCGTCGCGCCTTGTGCGACACAAATAGCCGCAAGTGGAATGTCTTGTGTCATCACCAGGTCGCCAGGTCGAACTGACTTGGCAATCAGGTTGTCAGCGACGTCAAAGCCTGCTTCAACCCGGAATTGCCGGCACCAGGGCGCACGTGGCAGCGGCAAGGCGTGATTGGCGACAAAGTTCAGCTCGATTTTTAAACGTTCACCGGCGCGCAATAACATGTCACGACACACTTTCGGGCATGCATCCGCGTCTATCCAAATCGGCATCAGGGTTCTCCGTGATTGATGAAGACTGGGGCGGCAGCAGCCAGTGCACAGCAGGCCTGATTGGGCAATGTCATAAAATGCAAATCAGCACGATGCGCAGCCGGTTGTGGACCCGCTTGAAAGCCAAGACGCTGGTAGCTGTGGATAGCCGCGCTGTTGTTTTTATAGACATAAAGCGACGCGGAGCGGGTCGGCCAGCGCTTCAATCCCTGCTGCAATAAACCGGCGACTAACACCCGCGCAAAACCCTGCCGCCGATATGGTGGCAGCACCAGCAAACGGGCCAGATGGATTTTGTCGAACCGATCGCATATCTGGCCAAAAGCCAACAGGTTTTCGGCATGCATCAGAACGAATGCTTCAGTGTCAGGGAGCAATAACTGCTGCAAAAAATGTTGGCGTTGCAGTGGATATGAAAACCCTTCGCCGCCCCAATGCCGAATCTCTGCAGCAGAGTGGAACAGGCTTTGTAAATGCCACAACTGTGTCTTTTGGGCAGGTTGCAGCGAGAGTTCAGGCGATGTCAAAATTGGCTGGCCAAATAATAGCAACCTGGTACTAACAGCAGCCACAGTAATATCATGCTGATTTGCCAGCTCAACCGGTAGAAAGGCTGGGCATAGAAATTCGGCTGCTGACGGATCCACATCAGCATTGCTGCCCCTATAACGCTGGGCAAGCCATAAATAGTTTCAAACTGACCATTGAACAAACTGGCCCAACAGGCGACAACCCCGGTCACTGACAACAACAACCAGCTCACTACCATCGTTTTACTTTGATTGACTGACATCTGCTCTCCCTTAGCTACCAAGACTTACCACATTAAATCGTCAGGGATCTTAAAGTCTGCGTATGGGTCGTCTTCAGGCGCCTGTGTATCTTGCTGATTCAGCAGCACAATCGCTTCAGGTTGACGCAGCTGGATTTTTTCTGCGATTTGGATCGGCACCAAATGATATTGCTCACCAAGCTTTGCAATTGCAATCAGACCTTTGACTAATTGCTGATGCACTTTTTCACTGACGTAAATTTTCTTGATTTTATTGGAGTCAGTAAAGTTGAAGCCCAGTTCGCCTTTATCGGTGATGATATTCATTTCAATGAGTTGTTTGACTTGGGCAATTAGCGACTTACGGTCGGCTTCAGCTTTTTTCTGCTGATTTAATTCCCGGTCCCTAGCGATTTGTGCTTGTCTTGCCTGCTCGGCCAGTACCGCAGCCTGATTGATAACCTGCCCATTTTTGCCAGCCTGAACCCGTTCTTTATGTTGTTCTTTTTTGATGTTTTTCAGCTTTTTGGCATCGCCAAGGCCTGCTTTTAATAGCTGCTCGGCCAGTGATTTGCTCATATTTAAATCCAGCGTTCTCGAAAAAATGACGGTTATTGTTCCATGTGTTGCGCTGTCTTGCCAAGCGCTGTGGCTGACGGCAGCATTGATTTACGGTATGCTAAGCGATTATTTTCAGCTTCAGAGTACTTATGGCCGCTTTTCAGGAACTCGCGTTAGATCCCCGTCTGCTGCGTTCAATTCAACATTTGGGTTTTACCCAACCAACAGAAATTCAGCAAGAGGCTATTCCTGCAGTGATGCAGGGCAAGGATTTAATCGTTTCTTCAAAAACCGGCTCTGGCAAGACGCTGGCTTATCTGCTGCCGATGATGCAGCGGCTGTTGCGTAGCAAACCACTGTCAGCACAAGACCCGCGTGCAGTCATTCTGGCACCAACCCGAGAACTGGCGCAGCAGATTTATGCGCAGCTGCGGCTGTTTGTCGCCAATACGCGTTTAACCCCTGCTTTTATCGTGGGTGGTGAAAATTTCAACGACCAGGAAAAAATCTTAAAGCGCCAGCCACATATTATTGTCGCGACGCCCGGACGTCTTGCCGACCACCTGGAACATAAAAGCTTTTTTTTACAAGGGCTTGAAATGTTAATCCTGGATGAAGCTGACCGTATGCTGGACCTCGGTTTCATGCCGCAGATCAATGCAATCCACAAACAGGCGTCACACCGTTTACGTCAGACATTAATGTTTTCAGCCACTTTAGACCATGCCGAAGTCAATGAGCTGGCGTTATCTTTGCTCAAGGACCCATATCGGGTTGCATTGGGCGCTGGTTATGACCCACATAAAGACATCCGGCAGCTTTGTTATTTTGCGGATAATCTGACACATAAAGAAGCATTATTGATGCATTTTTTACGGTCTGAACCTATCCGTCAGCTGATTTTGTTCACGGCGACCCGGGAAGATACCGAGCGCCTCGCCGCGCTGGTCCAGACCGCTGGCTTTGCCGCGGTTGGCCTGAATGGCAAACTAACGCAAGCACAGCGAAATAGTGTGATGCAGTCATTTGCCGCAAATAAGTATCAGGTGCTGGTCACGACAGATGTTGCCTCAAGGGGCCTGGACTTGCTGCAGGTTTCGCATGTGATCAACTTTGATTTACCTAAACACCCGGAAGAATACGTGCACCGTATCGGCAGAACCGGGCGTGCCGGTCAGCAAGGCCTGGCGTATTCGCTGGTTGGCCCGAAAGATATTGCTGCCTTCAGTGCGATTGAGCAGTTTTTGCGCCGACCGCTTGAAATGGCCCTGATTGAAGGTTTGACCGCAAAATTTGATGGCATAGTAAAGAAAAAGCAGCCAGTAAAACCCGTGGTTAAACCTCAGAAGAAGACGGCAGGGGCGGGCAACAACAAAATGAAGTCGGCTGACAGCCCGTTGCCAAAGAAAAAGCCACAGTTTTTCCAGGGTGGCGACGACGGTTCAGCGCCAATGAAAAAAAAGCAAAAATAATTTGAGATGATTGCTTTTTCGACACAATTCGGTGCTACACTGCGAACAGCAGCTGAGTGTTAATTGAACACATTTACTGCCAAGGTTTTGTTTGCAAAGGTTTTATTTTGCACTCAACAGGAACGGTCAACAGACGGTTAATTTTATTTTCCGTTGGATCAGCAATACCTATTGACCCCACCCAGTGGTTCCCACATAATGGGGTCGTAATATGTACTAGCTCGAACGTGGCCGGTAATATTTAAGTCGCCAGTCAATGGCAAATATAGTTAAAGTAAGAGAATGTTATGTCACAATTAATTTCCGGCACCGTTAAGTGGTTCAACGAAGATAAAGGTTTTGGTTTCATTGAGCGCGAAGGCGGCAAAGATGTATTCGTACACTTCCGCGCTATCAACGGTACCGGCCGTCGCACGCTGGTAGAAGGTCAGAAAGTGACTTTCGAAGTAACTGAAGGCCAGAAAGGTCCTCAGGCAGAGAACGTAACTGTAGTTGCTTAATAGCAAGCTCAGAAAAGTTTCCTGAAAAGCCGGCTTCTGCCGGCTTTTTGTTTTTGTAAATGCTGAAATCCTTAATCCTTAATCCTTAATCCTTAATCCTTAATCCTTAATCCTTAATCCTTATTCCTTATTCCTTATTCCTTAATCCCTAGCTTTCTTTATTATCTATGTCCTTTATGTTTTGATTAAGTTGTTTGCGGCAAGAATGAAATGAGCGTTGCAGTTCAGTGTGTAAAGTGTCGACAAATACTGAAACTATTTGGTGCGAAAAAGGGGGCTGAGATAAAAATTTTATGTACTGTTATTGCCAATCCAGATCCAATTGAGCCTGCTCTGCCTGACTTTTTAAACCAACATGGATCCCGACCAGCCGTACTGCTTTGCCCTGACCCCGGAGCCAGGCTTGTGTCAATAACTGCTGTAGCAACTGAAAGCAAAGCTCAGGGTGTTGTCGCTCTATGGTGGTTTGATGGAAATCCTGAAATTTCAGTTTAATCCCAACTTTGTGGATATGCTCCTGCGCACCGCAGCGCTCTATGCGACGCAATAACTTTTGATACATATCTGCAAGGGGTTGCAAGCCTTGCTCAGGTTTATTTAAATCCTGACTGAAAGTTTGCTCCACCGCGACTGACTTTCTTTCGCGATCTGTGTGAACAGCACGATGATCAATTCCCTGACTGCGCTCTAACAACACTTCTGCAAAACTGCCGAACTCCCTGACTAACAAAGTCAGATCTGCATTTTGGACATCGCTACAGCGATGCAGGCCGAATTTGGCCAGTTTTTCTGCTGTTTTTTGCCCAACACCAGGAATTTTGCGTAGCTGCAGATGAGCAACAAAGCCACTGACCTGCTCCGGTGGGATCACAAACATACCGTCAGGTTTATTCTCGTCACTGGCAATTTTTGCCAGAAACTTGTTTGGTGCAACACCAGCTGAAGCCGTCAGGCCGGTTTCCTGAAAAATGGTCTGGCGAATATGTTCAGCTATTCGGGTGGCACTACCTTGGAACAAGTCGCATTCGGACACGTCAAGATAAGCTTCATCTAACGAGAGTGGTTCGACTTTGTCAGTATATCGATGAAAAATAGCCTGAATGCTGGTACTGACAGCTTTATATTTTTCCATATTACCAGGGACCAGTACCAGCTGTGGGCACAGCTTAAACGCTTGCCCTGTCGGCATTGCTGAACGTACGCCAAAAGCACGGGCCGGGTAGTTACAGGTACTAATCACGCCCCGTTCTGTCCTGCTGCCACCAATTGCTAGGGGTACTTGTCGCCAGGCCGGATTGTCCCGCATTTCGACGGCGGCAAAAAAACAATCCATGTCGATATGAATAATTTTGCGCATGATTCAATTGAACTGTATATGTATACAGTTATCATAATCAGAAAAAGCTAACTGTAAAGTGTCGCTTGCAAGTTAAAGTGTAAAAGATCCGATAGCTGTTGTTTGCCGCACTCTAAACTGCTCTGATCTGCCACAGAATGAATGCATGTAGATGTTCAGACGTCTAATTTTGCAGTGCAGACTGACCTTAACAGGTGTATCATACCGCGCAGTTTTTGTATCTTAATTTGCGACTGTGCCAAAGCAGGAGAAACCATGTTAAAGCGTGAAATGTCGATTGCCGATTTTGATCCACAATTATGGCAAGCTATTGTTGATGAAACTCAGCGTCAGGAAGATCACATTGAGTTGATCGCTTCTGAGAACTACTGCAGCCCACGAGTTCTGCAGGCCCAGGGTTCACAGCTGACCAACAAATATGCAGAAGGTTACCCGCACAAACGCTACTACGGTGGCTGTGAATTCGTTGATATCGCAGAAGATTTAGCTATCTCTCGCGCGAAAGAATTGTTTGGTGCTGATTACGCGAACGTTCAGCCACATTCAGGTTCTCAGGCAAACTCAGCGGTGTTTCTGGCGCTGTTAAATGCTGGCGACACTATCCTCGGCATGAGTCTGGCGCACGGTGGTCACCTGACTCACGGCGCAACAGTCAGTTCATCAGGTAAGCTGTACAAAGCTGTACAGTACGGCCTGCACCCTGAAACTGGCGTGATTGATTATGATCAAGCCGAAGCTTTAGCACTGGAGCATAAACCAAAACTGATCATCGCTGGTTTCTCGGCTTATTCAGGCATCGTGGATTGGCAACGTTTCCGTGATATCGCCGACAAAGTCGGTGCTTACCTGATGGTCGACATGGCGCACGTAGCAGGTTTAGTTGCTGCGGGTCTGTATCCAAATCCGGTGCCAATCGCTGACGTCGTCACCACGACCACACACAAAACGCTGGCTGGCCCACGCGGTGGCCTGATTTTGGCGCGTAAAAACGAAGAAATTGAAAAGAAACTGAATTCTGCGGTATTCCCGGGGGGCCAGGGTGGTCCTCTGATGCATGTGATCGCAGCCAAAGCTGTGGCGTTTTTAGAAGCGTTACAGCCAGAGTTCAAAACTTACCAGCAACAAGTGTTGAAAAACGCTGTCGCTATGTGTGATGCGATGAAAGCTCGTGGCTACAAAATCGTCTCTGGCGGCACCCAAAACCACTTGTTCCTGATGGACCTGATTGACAAAGACATCACAGGTAAAGAAGCGGATGCGTGGTTAGGTCAATCGCACATCACCGTGAACAAAAACTCTGTGCCAAATGACCCGCGTTCACCATTTGTGACTTCAGGTCTGCGCATCGGAACTCCTGCTATTACGCGTCGTGGTTTTAAAGAAGCCGAAGCGCAAACGGTTGCGAACCTGATTTGTGACGTACTGGACAGCCGTGGCGACGCCGCAGTGATCGAAAAAGTGCGGGCGAAGGTTTCTAACTTGTGTGCGGGTTTCCCGGTTTACGCATAAGTTTAGGCGCCGCAGCCTGACAGCCGTCAGGCTGAAGTGATATGATGGCCGCCTTTCGCGGCCATTGTTTTTTCAGGAGAAGGCCAGTGTTTTGTCCTTTTTGCCGGGCGGACGATACCAAAGTTATCGACTCCCGTCTGGTTGCCGATGGTTATCAGGTCAGACGGCGGCGGGAATGTACTGCCTGCCACGAACGTTTTACCACCTTTGAAGCCGCTGAACTGGTGATGCCCCGGATCATCAAGCGTGATGGCTCACGTGAACCCTACAATGAAGACAAACTGCGCAGTGGCCTGCAGCGTTCGCTGGAAAAACGGCCGGTTCCGACTGAAGATATTGAATCGCTGATCAGCAAAGTCGAATCCCAGCTGCGGGCAACCGGCGAGCGCGAAGTGCAAAGTGAAATGATTGGTCATTTAATCATGGAACAATTGCTGTTGCTGGATAAAGTCGCCTATGTGCGTTTTGCCTCTGTATATCGTTCCTTTAAAGATATTCGTGAATTTGGCGAAGAAATTGCCCGGCTAGGAGACGATCCGACATGACGGCATTTTCAGAGTCCGATCATCAATTTATGCAGCGGGCCTTTGAGCTTGCCTTTCTCGGGCGCTTCACCACGCCGCCTAATCCGAACGTTGGCTGTGTCATTGTCAAAGATGGCGAGGTCGTAGGGGAAGGTTATCATCGTCAGGCTGGCGGGCCGCATGCCGAGGTTTTTGCATTACGTCAGGCCGCTGATGCCGCAAAAGGCGCCACCGCTTATGTCACACTGGAACCCTGCAGCCATTTTGGCCGCACCCCGCCGTGCGCCGATGCTTTAATTGCTGCCGGATTAGAACGGGTGGTTGTGGCCATGCTGGACCCAAATCCTAAAGTGGCAGGCACTGGCGTCGAGCGGCTCAGCGCAGCCGGCATTCAGGTCGATGTTGGCTTGTTGGACACGCAGGCGGAAGCGCTGAATCCGGGCTTTTTGCACAAAATGCGGACAAAACTACCTTACGTGCAACTGAAGCTAGCCTGCAGCACAGACGGCAAAGTGGCGCTTGCCAATGGTGAAAGCCAATGGCTGACCGGAGCCGCTGCCCGTGAAGATGTGCAACTCTGGCGGGCGCAAAGTTGCGCCATTCTCTCGACTGCTGAAACAGTCAAAATGGACAAAGCCCTATTAAACGTGCGCTCGGTAGCTGTCACGCCGTTAGAGCAGGGCCAATTACGCCAGCCTCTTCGGGTGATTTTGGACCGTCGTTGTCGTCTGACTGGCGCTGAACCACTGTTTCAGCAAGGCGGCGATATTCTGCTCTGTCACGCCGGCCCCGCCGACGAGTGGCCTGAACTTGTGCCGGCCGCTGTTGCAAAAGTCAGTCGGTTGCGGCTCGGACTTGATGCAGTGGGGCAGTTTGATCTCGGAGCTTTATTACAGGCCTTAGCCGATTATCCGATTAATACTTTGTGGGTCGAGGCAGGTAGCACACTGGCAACTTCATTCTGGCAGCAACATCTCATCAACGAACTGGTACTGTACCAGGCGCCGATGTTATTGGGGGCGGACGCAAAGCCGATGTTGAAGGCCGGTGGCCTCAGTTCGCTGCAACAAGCGCCGCGTTGGCAGTGGCAGGATGTACGCCGGATAGGTGACGATCTGCGGCTCACCGCATCATTTAATACCAACACAAAGCCAAAACGCTGAGGAAGCATTATGTTTACCGGCATTATTGAAGCAACGGGCCAAATCAGCGTTATTCAGCGTAGCGGCCAGGATGCCAGGCTCACTATTCACAGTGACACGCTGGATTTTTCCGACGTTAAATTAGGCGACAGTATCGCCAGCAATGGCGTCTGCCTGACAGTCACTATGCTCGGTGCCAACAGTTTCAGCGCTGACGTGTCAGGCGAAACTTTAAGCCGCACGCTGTTTGGCAGTTATCAAACCGGCCAGCGCATTAATCTGGAAAAAGCCTTGTTGCCCACTACGCGGTTAGGCGGCCATCTGGTCAGCGGCCATGTGGATGGGATTGCGCTGGTCAGTCAAGTCGAGAAAACCGGCCAGAGCTGGCAAATTTATCTGCAGTCGCCGCCGGAGCTTAGTCGGTATATCGCCGAAAAAGGCTCAGTGACTATTGATGGGGTGAGCCTCACGGTCAATGAATTAACCAGTGATGGTTTTCGGCTTACAATCGTGCCGCATACCGCTCGTGAAACCACAATCCAGCAGCTTAAAGCCGGCAGCAAAGTCCATCTCGAAGTAGATTTGCTGGCCCGCTATCTCGAACGCTTATTGCAAGGCCGGCAGCAGACTGCACCTGCATCCACTGTCACCATGAACTTATTACAACAAAGCGGTTTTCTCTGAGTCTTGCCCTGATCGGCAAGATTAAACCCTGTACCCGAGGATTTGAGATGCAATTAAATACCCCAGCCGAAATTATCGATGATATCCGTAACGGCAAAATGGTGATCCTGATGGATGACGAGGACCGTGAAAACGAAGGCGATTTGGTGATGGCTGCCGAATACGTCACGCCGGATGCGGTCAATTTTATGGCGACGCATGGCCGTGGCCTGATTTGTCTGACGCTGACACGCCAGCGCTGCAAGCAACTCGATTTACAGTTAATGGTTGATAAAAACAAGTCGCCATTTTCCACTGCTTTTACCGTGTCAATTGAAGCGGCGGAAGGCGTCACCACCGGTATTTCAGCCGCCGACCGTGCCCGTACCGTCAAAGCCGCTGTGGCGCGCGATGCCAAACCTGCGGACATTGTGCAGCCGGGTCATATCTTCCCATTGATGGCGCAGGATGGTGGTGTATTAGTGCGGGCAGGTCATACCGAAGCAGGTTGTGATTTAGCCCGGTTAGCAGGCCTTGAACCGGCCGCGATGATTGTCGAAATCCTTAACGAAGACGGGACTATGTCACGCCGGCCGGATTTAGAAAAATTTGCCGCCAAGCATGGCATCAAAATCGGCACAATTGCCGACTTAATCGAATACCGCAATTTAAATGAAACGACCATTGAGCAGGTCGCGCGCTGCAATTTGCCCACTGCGGCTGGTGATTTTGAGCTGGTGACATTCCGTGACACCATCGACAATCAGCTGCATTTTGCGCTGGTTAAAGGCGAGATCAACGCAGAGCAGCCTACCCTGGTACGGGTGCATCTGCACGACACGTTCAGCGATTTGCTGTTGTCCAACCGTGGCGCAAATCGCAGTTTTTCGCTGCAGTGCGCGATGGAACGTATTCAGCAAGAGGGCGGTGTGCTGGTGCTATTAGGTAAACAGGAATCTACCGACGATTTAATCCGCACTGTGGAATATTTTGCTGCAGAAGACCGCGGTGAAAAACCCAGAGCTGCAGCCTGGAAAGGTACCAGCCGCAATGTCGGCGTGGGCTCACAAATTCTGGCCAGTCTTGGCGTGAAAAAAATGCGCTTACTCAGTCAACCGAAGCGTTATCACGCCTTGTCCGGTTTTGGTCTGGAAGTGGTCGATTACGTTTCAGAATAAGCTGAATAAAAGCAGGATGGCAAAGGCCGCACTTGTGCTATCATATGCGGCCTTTTTCACAAAGTACTTCATAAAAGAGGATCTCCGATGCAGGTGATTGAAGCTGGCTTGTCCGCCAAAGGAAAAAAGTTTGCCATCGTCGTGGCGCGTTTTAACAGCTTTATCGTCGAAAGTCTGCTCGACGGTGCCGTAGATACCTTAAAGCGCGTCGGTAATGTCGACGACGCCGATATTACGGTCGTGCGGATCCCTGGTGCTTTTGAATTACCACTGGCAGTGCAAAAAGTCGCTGCCAGCAAACAATATGATGCCATCATCGCACTGGGTGCAGTGATCCGCGGTGGTACTCCACACTTTGAATACGTTGCCGGTGAATGCACCAAAGGTATTGCGCAGGTCATGATGCAATACGGTTTACCGGTGTCTTTTGGCGTGCTGACGGTCGAAAGTATCGAGCAGGCTATCGAACGGGCCGGTACCAAAATGGGCAATAAAGGCGGGGAAGCTGCGTCTTCTGCGCTGGAAATGGTCAACGTTCTGGCTCAACTCTAGGATTTTTGCATGAAACCGAATGTACGTCGTCAGTCCCGTTCACTGGCTGTTCAAGGGATTTATAGCTGGCAGGTCAGCAAGAATCCGATAGGTGATATCGAGCAACAATTGTTGCTGGAACAAAATACCAAACATCTGGATGTTGGATTTTTTCAGGATTTATTGCGCGGTGTCGTAGTCAATCTGAACGTACTGGACGATGCATTAAAGCCGTTTGTTGAACGTCCGTTTGAAGAAATTGATTTGGTAGAAAAAGCCATCCTGCGGGTGTCGGCTTATGAACTGAAGTTCCGTCCTGATGTGCCCTACAAAGTGGTGATCAACGAAGCGATTGAACTCGCCAAAGCCTTCGCCGCCGATGACAGTCATAAATTTGTCAACGGCATCCTCGATAAAGCAGTCAGGCTACTGCGACCAAACTGATGGAGAGCCGGCGAAAGTCGGCTTTTTTATGCACGAGTTTGAACTGATAGAACAATGTTTTGCCCGCTCCGGCTATCGGCGTAATGACGTCAGTATTGGCGTCGGCGATGATGGCGCCGTGATCCAGGTCCGCGACGGTTTTGATTTGGTCGTGACTACTGACACTATGGTGCAAGGCGTGCACTTTTTCCCTGATGTCGACCCGCGCTCACTCGGCCACAAACTGGTCGCAGTCAACGTCAGCGATCTGGCAGCTATGGGGGCCGAGCCTTGCTGGTTGTCGCTGGGGCTGACGCTGCCGGCGGTTGATGATGCATGGCTGAAGGCCTTTGCCGAAGGCCTGAGTGAAACCGCCGATTATTACAATTGCCAGTTGGTTGGTGGTGATACCACCCGAGGACCATTGACTTTGACGTTATGCGCCAAAGGCATAGTGCCGCGGGGCAAAACCCTGAGCCGCGCCGGCGCCAAAACCGGTGATTATATCTATGTGACCGGCACTTTAGGCGACGCAGCTTTTGGTTTGCAGGTGGAGCAAGGCAAAGCAGAGGTCAGCAAAAAACATCGCGGTCATATTTTGCAGCGTTTTCATTATCCAACAGCCCGGGTGGCGATAGGGCAGGCGCTACGCACTATCGCCAGCAGTTGTATGGATATTTCAGATGGTTTATGCGGTGACTTACCGCATATCCTGAAACGTTCAAACGCTGGTGCTATTGTCGATGTGGCGAAAATCCCGATGTCGCAGGCATTGAAAGACAGCTGCGACTGGCAACAGGCGTTGCAGTTCGCGTTATCCGGCGGTGAGGATTACGAACTGCTGTTTACAGTGCCGGAAGATAAACGTGGTTCCCTTGAAGTGTTATTGTCGCCTTATGGGGTGCCTGTTACTTGTATTGGCCGCATTACCGGCGCGACCGGTAAACTGGAACTACGTCATCTGGATCAACCATTTAACTATCAGCACAGCGGATATCAGCATTTCTGATGAAAAAACAACCCTTTAATCTGCGCCGCTGGCAACACATTGTGGCGACAGGCTTTGGTTCAGGCCTGGCGCCGGTGGCGCCCGGTACCTTTGGTACTGCGGCGGCTTTGCCGTTAGTGTTCGTGCTGGCGCAACTACCGCTGCTGTGGTCGGCATTGTTGCTGGTTGCGCTGACGGTGCTGGGGGTTTATGTCAGTGAAATCACCAGCCGCGATTTAGGTGTCGAAGATCATGGCGGTATCGTTATCGACGAAGTGGTGGGTTTTGGCTTGACCATGTGGGCTTTGCCTGTGGAGTGGCCATGGCTGCTGGCAGGTTTTTGTCTGTTTCGGCTGCTGGATATTGTCAAACCATGGCCGGTACGCTTTTTTGACCAGCATGTCACTGGCGGTCTTGGTGTGATGGCAGACGACATAGTCGCCGGAGTGCTGGCTTGTTGCTTACTGCATGGTGTATCGTTAGCGCTGTAAGCTCCGTCTTCACGGTTCACAGGTTGCTATGTTTCTGAAACGATTCTGTTTTCTTCTGCTTTTTTGCTTGTTCGCCAGCCATTCAGTGCTGGCGGCTGAGCCTGCCACACAATCCATTTATGATTACGATATTAAGCAATGGACAGCCGTTGACGGTTTGTCTAACAACTCAGTCCGAGCTGTCACTCAGGACCAGCAAGGTTATTTGTGGGTTGGTACGCTGGAAGGGCTGAACCGCTTTGACGGCAGCCATTTTGAAAGCTTCAGCAGCATCAATACCCGCCGCCAACTCATTGGCAACGTGATCACCCGTCTTTATACCGACAGCCAGGGCTATATCTGGGTTGGCACTATGACCGGCTTGTCGGGCTTGAACAGCCGGGAGCTGAAGTTTGACCGCTACAACATTCTCGGTGAAGTGACGGCTATTGCTGAAGTTGGCGAACGTGAGATTTGGGTGGCCGCCGACAACCTGTTTCGTGTGCGGGACGGTCAGGTCAGCCGGGTTGAAGAAATTAAAGAGCCGGTCAGCCAAATTGCGGTTTCTGCAGAGCACGTCTGGGTCAGCAGCAGTAAATATCTGTATAAACTGGCCCGCAACGGTCAGCTCGATAAAATCAGCTTACCTGCCGATTTAGCCCAACATCCCATTTACGATTTGCTCTGGCATGACGGTGTGATGTATCTGGCCAGTGAACAGGGGTATTACCGTGTCGAAGACACTGGCGGCATTCGTCCGGCGCAGTTGCCGCTGGAGCGGGGGACACCGGTGTACCAGCTGTATCAGGACAGCCAGAATGGCAGCTGGGTATCGAGTTACGACAAGTTGTTTTATCGTCACCAGCAACAGGACTGGCAAGTGATTAGTCGGGATGAACTCGGCAGTGCAACGCAATTTAACGACATTTTTGAAGACGCGCAGCAGAACGTCTGGCTTGGCAGCTTCGGTGATGGCTTATATCGCGTCAGCCGCGGCAAAATCAAACGGGTGATAGGTCAGGGTCAGCAGGATGTAATGGTGCGCAGTGTGGTGCGCACCGCTGACGACCAGTTACTGATTGCTTCAAGCCAGCGCCTTGGCGTGTTGGACAAAACTCAGCGTTACACCGAAATCACTTTACAGGGTGATGTGCCGCTGAATGTAGTGCAGGATTTTGAGCCGGACGGCGACAGCTGGCTGCTGGCGACCGACAATGGGCCCAAACGCCTGCGCGTGAGTGACGGCCTGCTAAGCCCATTGACAGAAGACTTACGTGGCGTCAAAACCAAAACGGTAAAAAAACGGCAGGCGGGTGGCTTCTGGCTAGGCACCAACGATGGTTTATTTGTCTATCAGGACGCGCTGATGCCGTTTCCGCTCAATCACGATCTTGAATCGAGCGTCATTACCTTTGTGCAGGACAATCCGGATAAATTACTAATCGGCACCACGCGGGGCGCTTATCAGTATCAGCAGGACAAGCTGCTGCGGATAGGGTTAGGGACGCCGCTCTACAATGCATTTGTCACCACTATGTTGCAGTTGCCGCAAGGCCCGCTGGTGGTCGGCACTGTCGATGATGGCCTTTTTGTCCGGCAGTTTGACGGCAAATGGCTGCAGTTTGATACCGCCAGTGGTTTGCCATTTGAACCTGTGGTCAGCCTGTATCAGGATACAGTTTCGGGTTATGTCTGGGTCAGCACGCTCAAAGGGATTTTTCGCTTTTTGCCACAACAACTCAGCGATAGTCCATCGGGGCGCAATCTGTTTGAAGAAGTGCTGACGCCTTATGAGCGTCAGCTTGGCACAGCGCCCGGGCGTTGCTGTAATGGCTCCGGCGCCAGCAAAGTGGCGCTTTGGCAGGAGCAGCTTTGGTATCCGACGTTAAAAGGCCTGGTGGCAGTGCCGGTGAAACTTAAAGCGAGCAGCAGCCAGAGCTACAAACCCATGGTGCAGCAGGTTCTGGCGCAGAAAAGTTATAGCCTGTTGCCTGAACAAAATCGGCTGGTGCTGGAAACAGATGAACGCAATTTCTCTATCCGTTACACCGCCGTTGATTTTTTAAAACCGATGGCGCTGGAATTTCGTTATCGGCTGGTTGGATTTGACCAGGATTGGCACCTGGCCGCAGGCCGGCGTGATGCGATTTACACCAACCTGCCAGCCGGGCGCTATCAGTTCCGCCTGCAGGCCCGCAACCTGAATCAAAGTTGGGAAGTTGCTGGGCAAACTGAGCTGGAGCTGGTGATCCCAAGGCGTTTTGATGAAACTGTGATGTATCGCGGTTTGTGGTTGTTACTAGGGTTATTTGTACTCTATGGTCTGTTCTGGCTGGCACGGCGTAACGTGCAACTGCGTGAAGCGGAGTTAACCAAGCTGGTGAAACTGCGCACTCAGGAGCTGGAAACCTCGAATATCCGCTTAAATGAACTGAACGAGCAGTTGTCGCAGTTAACCCACAAAGACGCGCTGACCGGCCTGCGCAACCGGCGGTTTCTGTTCGAGCAACTGCCGAAAGATATCGAACATTATCAGCGCAACCGTGAATCGATGTTGGCGCAAAACAAGTGCATTGCATTGATGCAGCTTGATTTGGATAACTTCAAATTAATCAACGATAAGTTTGGAAACAGTGCCGGCGACAGTATCTTGCAGCAGGTCAGCGGCTTGTTAATCCGCGAAACCCGCGGCTCAGACTACGTGGTGCGATATGCCGGTGAGGAATTTATGCTGGTACTGCGCGATATTCCGCTCGATATGGTGCGGGAATTTGCCTGCCGGCTGAATGAGCTGGTCGGCAGCGAAGCTTTTGTGCTGCCCGACGGACGGGCTGTAGCAGTGCAATGTTCGGTCGGCTATGCCATTTATCCGCTTGAACTCCTGGGTGGGCAACTGATTGGCTGGGAAATTTCGCTGCAGTTGGCGGAGCTCGCTTTATTCCACGTCAAACATAACGGCCGCAACGGTGTTGCCACTATTCAGTTCGACCGTCAGGTGGATGCGTTTGAATTTGAAGATTCTGATCATATTGAAGCTCAGATTGAGAAGTTGTTAGCCGATGGCGTGGCATGGTTTGAACTGAGCAGCGGCCGCACGCCGGACCCAATACTCCAATAAAAAATCCAATAGCGAACCAAAATTAACGACAGAAAAAAGCCCGGTCATCTGATCACCGGGCTTTTTGCTTTAACGCAGGCAATGGCGGCGAATACTTTGCTCGATGCCGACGCTGTCGAGCCCCAGTTCGGCATACAGCTGTTCCTGCGTGCCGTGTCGGATAAAATGGTCGGGCAGGCCCAGATTCAACAACTGTACCGGTAACTGCAGCGCAGCAACCGCTTCGTTGACACCGGAACCGGCACCACCGGCAATGGCGTTGTCTTCAAGTGTGACGAAGTACTGATGATCGCTGCTTAAGTGTTGTAGTAAAGCCAAGTCCAGCGGTTTAACAAATCGCATATCGACTAACGTGGCATCCAGGGTTTCGGCAACTTTGGTTGCATGTTGCAGCAGCGTCCCAAAGGCCAGGATGGCGATCTTAGCGCCGGAACGCACCACGCGGCCTTTGCCGACAGGCAGGGTAGTCATTTGCGCATCAGGCGTGACGCCGGTCGCTGAGCCGCGAGGGTAGCGTACAGCGGCAGGGCCTTTGTGCTGATAAGCGGTATAAAGCATTTGCCGGCATTCGTTTTCATCCGACGGCGCCATAATCAGTAAATTTGGTACGCAGCGCAGATAACTCAAATCAAAAGCGCCCTGATGCGTCGCGCCATCAGCGCCGACAATGCCAGCCCGGTCGATGGCAAAGGTTACATCCAGATTTTGTAAGGCGACGTCATGGATCAGCTGATCATAGCCACGCTGTAAAAAGCTCGAATAAATCGCGACCACCGGCTTTAAGCCTTCTGTAGCAAGACCCGCCGCCAATGTCACTGCGTGTTGCTCAGCGATAGCAACGTCGTAATAGCGTTCCGGATAGGTTTTGGAGAACCGGACTAAATCCGAGCCCTCGCGCATCGCTGGTGTGATGGCATGCAGCTGCTTGTCTTGCGCCGCCATATCACATAACCAATTGCCAAAAATATTGGAAAAACTTGGGCTGGCAGCTTTTTTCGGCTGCATCTGGCTCGCCGGGTCGAATTTACTGACCGCGTGCCAGCCGATAGGGTCTTGTTCTGCCGGCGCGTAACCCTTGCCTTTTTTCGTGACTATATGTAACAGCTGTGGGCCTTTCATCTGACGCATATTGCGGATGGTGTCGACCAGATTCAGCACGTCGTGGCCATCGATAGGGCCGATATAGTTAAAACCCAGCTCTTCAAAGAATGTGCCGGGTGTGACCATGCCTTTAAAATGCTCTTCAGCGCGACTGGCCAGTTCATGCAGCGGCGGCACGCCGCTTAGAATTTTCTTACCGCCTTCGCGCAGGCTGGTGTAGAAATTACCGGATAAAATGCGGGCGAAATAACGGTTTAACGCCCCGACGTTTTCCGATATCGACATTTCGTTGTCGTTTAAAATCACCAGCATATCCGGCCTGACTTCACCGGCATGGTTCAGCGCTTCAAACGCCATACCGGCCGTAATAGCGCCATCGCCAATCACCGCTACCACTTTGCGGTTTTTCTGTTCAGCACGGGCGGCAATCGCCATACCGAGCGCAGCACTGATCGATGTTGAAGAGTGCCCCACCGTCAGCGTGTCGTATTCGCTCTCTTCCCGGCACGGAAAAGGGTGTAAGCCGTCGAGCTGACGGATGGTCGGCATGCGTTCGCGCCGGCCGGTCAGAATCTTATGCGGATAAGCCTGATGGCCGACGTCCCAAATCAGCCGGTCGAACGGCGTATTGTAGACGTAGTGCAGGGCAACGGTCAGTTCGATTGCACCAAGACCTGAGGCAAAATGCCCGCTGCTCTGGCTGACACAGTGCAGCAGATAATCCCGTAATTCGTGGCTCAGGCGCGGCAGCTGGTCCTGCGGAATTTGCCGCAAATCAGCGGGCAGATTGGCTTTAGCCAGCAGCGGATAGTTGGAAATGTCAGGCGCCATGAAAATAACCTTGCTCAGAATTTGCGTGCAATAACATAACTGGCAAGTTCCGCCAGTTCGGTCGTGTCATAAGGTAAACTGTGCAGTGCCTGATGGGCTTCTGCCACTAAATCCGCCGCTTTTTGTTTGGCTGCAGTAAGGCCAAGCAGCGCTGGATACGTCACTTTGTTGGCTTCCAGATCAGAGCCTTGTGGCTTGCCAAGTGTGGCGGTATCGCCTTCGATATCCAGAATATCATCCTGCACCTGAAAGGCCAGCCCGATAGCGCGGGCGTATTGCAATAACGCCTGCAGGTGCTGCGGGTTTTGGTCCGGGCTGCACAACCAGCCCAACTGGACGGCACAACAAATTAAAGCCCCGGTTTTGAGCTGATGCATCTGTTCCAGCGCAGTCAGCGTCATGGTTTTGTTGGTGTGCGCCAAATCAATTGCCTGACCGCCACACATGCCCAGATAGCCTGACTGACGAGCCAGTTCTCGCACCAGTTGCAACTGCCGCTCGACGCTTACGGCCTGATAAGGATGTTGGGTTAGCAGCTCAAACGCCAGTGTTTGCAGCGCGTCACCCGCCAAAATGGCAGTGGCTTCGTCAAAGGCTTTGTGGCACGTTGGCTGACCACGGCGCAGGTCGTCGTCATCCATTGCCGGTAAATCATCGTGGATAAGCGAATAGGTATGAAGGCACTCAATTGCCATAGCCGGGCCATCCAGGTCGGCTGGGGTAGCGCCAAGCATCCGTCCTACGCTATAAACCAGAAAAGGCCGCAGTCTTTTGCCGCCAAGCAGCAGACTGTATTGCATAGCCTGATGTAACCGTGGGTCTGTCAGGGGCATGCCGGAAAAATGCGATAACAGCAGCTGACCGACTCTATGCTGGTCAGCAGCGAGATTGGCTAACATCAGGATCAGACTCCGCTGTCGGTCTGGAAGGGAACCAGTTGTTCACCTTGCGCCTGTTGCACCAGTAGCTGAACTTTTTGTTCGGCTGCCTGCAGTTGTTGTTGACTGAGGCGGGTCAACACAACACCACGTTCAAAAAACGCCAGAGCCTGTTCCAGTGATAATTCACCTTGCTCCAGTTGCCGGACTATTTCTGTCAGTTCTCGGATATTGTCCTCAAACTGAGCACTTTCTGCCTGCTTTTTGCTCATAGCGGTCCCCACCTTAATTTGAGCGCAAAGTTACCTCAGGCACCGGCACCGGTCAATCAGAAAGGCCCCGGATAGTACTAATTTTGCCTCCAATCAGAAAAAAATTTAACATTGTCCGAAGCTTGGTCGATAGATCGCGTTAAGCTAGCATGATTACATCAGTTTTTTCTGATTCGGCAGGAGATGAGAAGTGGATTTAGCAACCGTCATAGGATTACTTGCAACTATTGGTATGATGGTGTGGGCGATGTATTTAAGCGCCTCCGGCAATCTGATGATGTTTTATGACTTCGTATCGATTGTTATCGTGTTTGGCGGCAGCTTCACTGTCGTATTTATGAAGTTCACTTTGGGTCAACTTGCGGGTTCTGGAAAGGCAATCGGTAAGGCCTTTCTATTCAAGATGGAATCGCCCGAAGAGTTAATTGAAAAAGCTGTTCAACTGGCTGATACCGCTCGTAAAGGGGGGTTTTTGGCGTTGGAAGAGGCAGAGATCCCCAACGAATTCATGCAAAAGGGTATCAATATGCTGGTAGATGGCCATGATGCGGATGTAGTCCGGGCCACGCTGGAAAAAGATATCGACCTGTCCTATAACCGCCACGGTATTTACATCTCAATCTTCAAGCAATTAGGTGATCTTGGTCCGGCAATGGGCATGATCGGGACTTTAATCGGTCTGGTGGCAATGTTGGCAAATATGTCTGATCCGAAAGCTATCGGGCCCGCAATGGCGGTGGCGTTGTTAACTACTTTGTATGGCGCAGTACAGGCTAACTGCTTGTTTATGCCATTAGCGGACAAAATGGCTATCCGCAATGAAGAAGAAAAAAACAACCATCTGCTGATTTTGGATGCGGTGATGGGCATTCAGGATGGCCAAAACCCGAAAGTCATTGAGGGTATGCTGCGCAATTACCTGATGGCGAAAAAACGCGCCGTGAAGACAGAAGAGGGTTAACAGCTTATGGCTGAATGTCCGAAATGCCCACCCCCTGGTTTACCTGCATACATGGGAACCTTCGCCGACCTGATGTCGCTGCTGATGTGTTTCTTTGTATTGTTGTTGTCATTTTCAGAAATGGACGTGCAAAAATTCAAGCAAATAGCCGGTTCTATGGCCTTTGCTTTCGGTGTGCAAAATAAAATCGAAGTGAAAGACATCCCCAAAGGCACCAGCGTCATTGCCATGGAGTTTCGTCCTGGCCGGCCAGAGCCGACCCCTATCGACACCATCCAGCAACAAACTATCGACATGACTCAGCAAACCATCGAATTCCAGGCTGGTCAGGAAGATTCGTCCGGTGGTGTGCAGGAGCAACGCGGCGAGCAGACCGGCGGCGCTTCACAAAATACCGATGCCATGTCTTCCGCAGCCAGCGAAAATAGTGCGCAGGACCAGGAACAAACCAATGAGCTGGCAAAAAAAGTTGCTGAAATGATGCAGGAACAAATTCAGGACGGCGCTATCGAACTCGAATCGCTCGGCCAGCAAATTATCATCCGCATCAAGGAAAACGGTTCTTTTCCTTCAGGTTCGACTTTCCTGCAGCCACGGTTTAAACCGATTATCCAGCAAATTGGCGCGATTTTGCGTGATATCCCAGGCGAAGTGACAGTGTCTGGTCATACTGACAATGACCAGGTGTCGGATGAACTGAACAGCAATAACTGGGAGTTGTCGTCCAAACGTGCCGTATCGGTGGCGGTGGAACTGTTAAATGGTACCGGTATGGATAAAAACCGGCTGGTGGTGGTGGGGCATGCCGACACCCGGCCGCTGGTTGACAATGACACTGAACAGAATCGCAAACGCAATCGCCGGGTGGAAATTTCGATTCTGCAGGGTAAAGCCAAAGAGTCTGAACCTATTCAACTGAAACAGCCGCCGGCACAGCCGGCTCCTGTGAAGCAGCCTTAAATACTGTTGTCGCACTTGCACTGAGGGCGCTGTATAATCAGCGCCCGTTTTTTTGTCCGGTGTTCCCATGATTGAATTTATTGTCAAACTGCATCCAGAGATCTCCATCAAGAGCAAGTCGGTGCGTAAACGCCAGACGATGTTGCTGGAACAGAATATTAAAACCATTCTGTTGCGGTTGGACCCTGCAGTCGAAGTGCACAATTTGTATGACCATCTGACCGTGCGGCTCGACAAAGATGATGAAAAGCTGCGTCAGCAAATGGCTGAGCATCTGCAGTGTATTCCAGGCATAGTGCAGTTTGCTGAAATGCAGTCAGCAAGTTTTGATTCGCTGCATCATATATTTGAACAAGTGTTGGCGCTCTATCGCGACGAACTGAGCGGCAAAAGTTTTGTCGTGCGGGTACGGCGCAGCGGTGACCATAGTTTTAGCTCACTGGATGCCGAGCGTTACATCGGCGGCGGCCTGAATCAGCATATCCCAACGGCTCGGGTACAATTGAAAAACCCGGACGTCTCGGTTCAGCTAGAGATCCGTCGCGACAATCTCATCATGAAAAAACGCATTTATCAGGGCATGGGCGGATTTCCGCTGCCAAGCCAGGGCGATGTGCTGTCGTTGATCTCTGGCGGTTTTGACTCGGCAGTCGCCAGTTACCTGATGATCCGCAAAGGCTTACGTACTCATTTCCTGTTCTTTAATTTAGGCGGTGCGGCGCATGAAACCGGCGTGCGGCAAATGGCGTTTTATATCTGGCAAAAATACAGCCTGTCGCACAAAGTAAAATTTGTCTCGGTGGATTTCGCGCCTGTGGTCGATGAGATTTTAAGCCGCATTCCGTCCGGCCTGATGGGCGTCGTGTTAAAGCGCATGATGATGCGCTCTGCTGCCGTTGTGGCCGAGAGCCTAAATGTTAAAGCGGTGGTGACCGGTGAAAGTATCGGTCAGGTGGCAAGCCAGACCATCGTCAATCTGAACGTGATTGACCGGGTGACCGATACTTTGATCCTGCGTCCGCTGATTTATCAGGATAAACAAGAAATTATCGATATCGCCCGCGCCATCGGCGTGGAGGATATGGCCAAAACCATGCCGGAATATTGCGGTGTGATCTCGCGCAGCCCGACCATTAACGCGGTACTGACCGATGTATTGGCCGCGGAGCAGCAGTTCGATTTCAGTATTCTCGACAAAGTCAGTCAAGAGGCCAAAGTGCTGGATATACGCACTGTGGAATATCAGGCCGAGCAACAACTGACTACTGTGGCGACTGAATCGGTGTTGCCGTCGGATGCGATAGTGCTGGATGTACGGGCGCCGGATGAAACGGACTTACACCCGCTGCAGCTCGACAGTCATCAGGTACAGGAATTACCGTTTTTCCGCATTGCCAGCCAGTTTGCCGGCCTTGACCAGAGTAAACAATATTACCTGTACTGTGACCGCGGCGTGATGAGCCGGTTGCAGGCCTTGTTGCTCAAAGAGCAGGGCTACCAGAATGTCGGTGTCTACAAAAAAGCTTAAGCTTTTCGCTTTAATACCTGGCTCAGGCCGGTTTGACCGCGCGCAGTTGCTGGTACAGCTGCTGATGCGCCGGGATCGCAATACCGGCCTCTGCCGCCGTTCTTAATAAAAATCCTGTGATAAATTCCAACTCGTCCGGGCGCTGCAGCGCCCGGTCTTGTTGCATCGACGAGTAATTGCCGGCGGTATTGGCAGCGACGCTGAGGACAGTCTGTAGCAGGGAAAGTGCATCAAACCGCTGGCCTTGCGTCCATGCAACCTTACAAAACTCTACCACCAGCTGGTCTATGTGGGCACGGTACTGCGGTTTGGTCAGTTCACCATTTTTCACCATCAGCAAAGCGGTCAGCGGATTAATCACGGCGTTGATTGCCAGCTTTTGCCACAGCACCGGCAAGATATCCGTGACAACCTCTACCGGGCCTAACGCCGCATTGAGCAGCGTAGCAGGCGCCACCGCATTTTTTGCAACATCATTGACAGGCCCGAGTATTGTGCGGCCGATGCCGGTATGCTCAAGCTGATGGGGGCCGGATTTCAGTGCGCCATGTGTCGTACTGGCAAACCAGAGCTTTTGCTTTGGCAACAGTTGCTGCTGCGCCATTGCCAGCGTACCCATGCCATTGTGGCACAACACAATATCAGCATCAGCTGCGCACAGCGGTAGCCATTGCTGCAGAGCACTCTGCACCGAAAAGGCTTTTACAGGCACCAACAACAGTGTGATTGGCTGTTCTGGTGGCTGGCAATTCAGCAGCAGGGGATAGTCTTGCTGTTGCTGACGAAAATTCAGTACCAGACTGTTACTCTGCGGCTGACGCAGCAGCAAGTGAAAAGGGCACTGGTGCAGCGCCAGCTGACTGGCAGCCAGCAGACCGATGGCGCCCTGACCGACAATAGCGGTGACGGTGTTTGCGACGTTCATGCCAAGTCACGGCGAAACCAGCCGGCGGGTAGCAGACGGGTCAGGGCGGCCGCGAGAATTATACCGGCCACGTCAGCCAACCAGTCGAGTGGGTCACCCATCCGACTGGTGAAAGTGGCCTGAGCGACTTCGATCAAAGCGCCATAGAGGGCTAGCAGTATCAAACATTGCCAGAACGGTCGCACGAAAGCTTGCATAAAACTTAGCGTCAGGGCGAAAAACACCAGCAGATGCATCACTTTGTCATTTGGCATCCAACCAGACGGAATGCCGCTGACATCTTTTAAAAAACCATAGGTCGCAATAGATAACAGCAACAGAAACAAAGAGATCGCTAGCGGTTTTTGCAGAGGGAGCAAGAAAAAACACCTGAAATTGTACCAAGATGCTCGGATTATACGGTGCGTGGCGCTATAATCGCCAGCCGTAAAATTTGCATGGTTTGCATAAAAAGAGGAGCGCCACATGCCATCATTTGACATTGTTTCTAAAGCGGACGCGCAGGAAGTGCTAAATGCCGTGGATAACGCCAACCGTGAACTGGCAACCCGGTTTGATTTTCGTGGAGTGCAGGCTGAATTCAGCGTCAAAGAGACGACAGTCACCATGAAAGCAGAAGCAGAACCGCAGTTAAGCCAGATGAAAGATTTGTTTTTTAACAAAGCCATCAAACGCGGTCTGGATATCCGTTCTTTTGAATCCGGTAAAGTGGAGTTCTCCGGCAAAACCTGCAGCCAGCAGTTAACTGTGAAACAAGGTGTCGAAAAAGATCTGGCGAAGAAAATCGTCGCTTTGGTTAAAGACAGCAAACTGAAAGTGCAGGCGTCTATTCAGGGCGATGAAGTGCGGATCACCGGTAAAAAACGCGATGATTTGCAGGAAGCTATCGCGTTATTACGCGCCACGGATTTAGGCCAGCCACTGCAATATCAGAATTTCCGCGACTAAACCATTTTCTCAATAGCCTGTTTTTCTGTGAAAAGCAGGCTGCTCAACTCTTGTCTTAGCCGTCTGGATTTCTAAATTCGTTGACTTTCTGAATGTCCCCGTTACACTGAGCGCGCTTTTTCAGGTGCTGCGTTAGTTCGCAGTGAAACGGGAAGCTGGTGTCCGCCGCAAGGCCAAATCCAGCGCTGCCCCCGCAACGGTAAATTCTGTGCTGTGTTGGTGAGTTTTACTCTGACACTGCGCGCCACGCCACCACTGTCTTAGGATGGGAAGGGACCTGGCGTTGTCATTTTCTGACAACAGGATCAGCCCGGAGACCGGCCTGAAAATTTCATCAACCAACCACATGCGGCGGGCATGTGCAGTGGAGTCAATATGTCGAAATTTTCATTACTGGCCATCGCGGTGGCCGGCGTCTTTACCCATACCAATGTTTTAGCGCAATCATCACCTACCGATCTGGAACATATCTCAGTTTACGCCAGCCGTCAGGCCAAACCGGTCAGTGACGTCAATGCCAGTGTAACAGTGTTAGACCGCGTGGAAATTGAAGCCGCGCAGGTACGAGATTTGCCGGCGCTGCTGCAGCAAGTCCCGGGTGTGACTGTATTACGTCAGGGTGGCCGCGGTCAGACCAGCAGCATCTTTATCCGCGGTGGTAAAAGCGGACATACGCTGGTGCTGCTTGACGGCGTGCGCATTGGTGCTGCCACGCTGGGATATCAGTCATTAGCGATGGTGCCACTGGAACAAATTGAAAAAATTGAAATTATCCGCGGTCCGAAAGCGGCGCTTTATGGTTCCGATGCGCTCGGCGGCGTGATCGCTATTACCAGCCGTCGCAGTGAGCATCTGACCTTTAATGCCAAAGCCGGCAGCCATAAACATACCGAAGCTAATCTGGCGGGTAGTCAGCAGCTGGACAACCTCAGGGTCTTTGGTTCTGTCGGCACCGCCATGGCCGACGGTTTTAACGCCACTGTGAATGGCGACCCGGATCGGGACGGTTTTGAGCAGACTTATGTCAAAGCTGGTGCTGAGCTGGATAACCAGTTTGGTTTGTGGCAATGGCAGTCTCAGGTCAATGATGGCGTTTACGAATATGACAACAGTTGGGGCGGCGATGAAGCAGAAATGCGGCAGGACATGCACCAACTGCAGTGGCAGGGCAACGGCTTTGGTGGCGCTCATCAGCTGAAGCTGGCGCATAACCTCGATGACGACCTGAACTATGGCAATAAAGCTGCCGACAGTCTGTTTCGCACTCAGCGTGATGAAGCCGATGCACAAAGCCAGTTTGCCCTCGCTTCAGGCATCAACGTTTTAATCGGCGGCAACTGGTATCAGGAAGAAGTACGCAAGAGCGGCACTCAGTTTGTCAGTGACAGTCGCACGAACAGTGCAGGCTTTGCCGGTTTCAGTGTGCAACTGGGGGATTGGTTATTTGATGGGACCGGCCGACGGGATCAGGTCAGTGGCTACGGCGGCGAAAACAGCTATGAACTCGGTGCTGGATATCAGCTGAGTAAAACGCTGCAGCTGCGGGTCGGTCAGGGCACAGGGTATAAAGTACCGACCTTTAACGATTTGTACTGGCCTGGTTTTAGCAATCCAACGCTAAAACCGGAGGAATCGCTGGCTCGCGAAGTTGGCCTTGATTATGTCGATGGTGTGTATCAAAGCAGTCTGGTGTTGTTTAAGCGCGATTTGACCAACCTCATTCAACGCAAAAATCAGTTGCTGGAAAATGTCGAACTGGCGCAGTTTGAAGGCGTTGAATTTAGTCAGAGCCTGCGCGTGGCTGAGGTGGATGTCGCTTTTAACTACACCTGGCTGAACGCCCGGGATGTGGTGAAAAAGCAGCAACTGAGTAAACGGCCAAAACATCAGGCCAATCTGCAGCTGGACTATGCGTTTGAACGCTGGACTTGGGGCATGAATACCCATTTCCGATCGCGGACTTTCTCCGGTGATAACTTTGGCACGCCGGTGCCGGATCTGGCTTCTGTGGTACTGTTTGGGCTTGGCACGACCTATCAATGGGACTCGCAAATCCGCCTGCAACTGAAAGTAGATAACTTGCTCAATCGTACCTATCAGACTGATTATGGTTATCGTCAGGCTGGGCTGGAGCTGATGTTTGGCATTCAGATTGCGCAATTCTGATTAAACTGAAAACGAAACCACCTGCATGCAGGTGGTTTTTGTTTTAGCGTTATTCAGTGAGTGTTTCAATTCTTAGCTTTTCCTTAAACATATCGCTGAATTTCGCCAGCTTTGGTGCAATTAAATACGCACAATATGGCTGCTGTGGATTTTGGCTGAAATAATCCTGATGATAGGCTTCTGCCGGATAAAAGGTGCTGGCGCGGCTGATGGCGGTGACGATGGGTGCGCTGTACCCATGCTGCTTGCTGGCAATAAATTGCTGTGCTGCTTGTAACTGCGTCTCATCGTGGACAAAAATTTCCGAGCGGTACTGCGTGCCGACATCATTGCCCTGGCGGTTTAATGTGGTGGGGTCATGCAGCTGAAAAAACATCTCCAGTAATAGTTCGAAACTGACCTGTGCCGGATCAAACTGCAGCTGCACAACCTCGGCATGGCCGGTGGTGCCGGTACAAACGGCGCGGTAGTTAGCGGTGGCACTGCTGCCGCCCATATAACCGCTGACAACCTGCGAAACGCCCTGAACCCGGGCAAACGCCGCTTCAATACACCAAAAACATCCGCCTGCAAAAGTTGCCAGTTGTGTCATCTTGATTCCTTATACCAATCTGCCTGTTGCCCGATAGCGTAGTCTAATACGACAAAGCAGGCCAACAGATGTAAAACAGGGAGAAAAATATGCGGGTTGCTATCATCGGTGCAGGCATGACCGGCGCCACTGCCGCCAGCGCTTTGGCGGACGCCGGCGCTGAAGTTACGGTGTTTGACAAAGGCCGTGGCCCGGGTGGGCGTATGTCGTCCAAACGGTTGCAGCTGGATGGTGCCAACGGCGGTTATTTGCAGCTTGATATGGGGGCGCAGTATTTCACCGCGCGCCATCCGTGGTTTTTGCACCAGGTCCGGCAATGGCAGCAACAAGGTTTGGTGCAGCGCTGGGTGTTCGCGCCGCATGTCTGGCAGCATGGATTGTTGTTACCTTCGGATGATGCCGCCATTCGTTATGTCGGTGCGCCTGCGATGCATCAGATGCTGCGCTCACAGCTTGGCACTTTGGTGCAGCACTACAGCTGTCAGGTGACGGAATTGAGTTACAGTCAAAGTAGTTTTAGCAGTCAGCAATGTGGTGAATGGACTGTCAGTACCGCCGATGGCGCCAGCTATGCCGGTTTTGATGCGCTGCTGCTGACTTGTCCGCCTGAGCAATGCCGCAAACTACTGGTGACAAATCCGCTTGCTGAGCAGCTCCCGGCTGACCTGCTGCTACCATGTTGGGCTGTGGCGATAGAACTCGCAGAGCCGGTGACACACCCGGCTGTGGGAATTTTCGGCAAGTCAGGCGCCTTGAGTTGGTGCGCTCGCCACAACGCTAAACCAGGACGTCCGGCTTTATCAGAACATTGGGTGTTGCACCTGAATGCTGCGAGCAGTTTACAGTTGCTAGAAGCCACGCCCGGGGAGGTAGCTGCTGTTGCTGAGCAAGCATTTAGCCAGATTGTTGGTCAGAAACTGCAGGTCACTTCCGCGCTTTGTCATCGCTGGTTATACGCCAGTTACAATGCTGAATTGACGCCACCCGGCGTGCTGAGCGAGCCTGCGCAGCGGCTCGTCGTTGCAGGTGATTGGAGTTTCGGCGGCCGGGTTGAAAATGCCTGGTTGGCTGGAGTTGTGGCGGCCAGTCAGTTGCTGCCCGAGCAGATTAAAGCGCCAGACTTGTCAGCAACAGCTGCGGACTCTATGCTGGCGACGCAATAAGCGCGTAGTCGCAAGGGCGGCGCAACAAAATCGGAGTGATGATGGGATTATTCAGTGGGTTATTAGGCAATGCCGGCGCAGTCGAATTGGCCGATGTGGAAGCGGAGCTGGCAGCATTTCTCGCCGACGGCGAGCAGGCTGAACAGGCGTTTAAAGTGCTGCGCGATATTATCGTGTTTACCAACAAACGCTTAATTCTGATTGATAAACAGGGTATTACTGGTTCGAAAAAAGAATATATGTCAGTGCCTTACCGCTCCATTGTGCGGTTTTCGGCAGAAACCAAAGGTCACTTTGACCTTGAATCCGAGTTGCTGATTTGGCTGAGCAGCACCAACGACCCCATTCGCAAAACCTTTAGTAAAGACAGCAATATAGTCGCAGTACAGAAAGCGCTGGCGACTTACGCCTGTCGCTAAACACTAGTGTTGCGCTGCCTTATCGGCGTAAAAGGCGCGGCTTTTGGCCAGCATCTGGCAGAGTTCAGCGACGCCATCCAGGGTCCTGAGCGTGGCTCTGTGTAATAAATCGGCGTTGGGCTTTGCCAGTTGATTCAGCTGAACTGCCCGCAAGCTAGCGAAACGCTGTGGGAAGTCAGTCAGGCGTCTGGCTTCAGTGTTGGAGGTTGGCTGCAGGATCAGCTGCGGCTGACGTTGCAGCAGCGCTTCGGCACTGACCTGCGGATAAGCGCTGCTGGCGTCAGCAAAGATATTTTTACCGCCGCACAGGCTCAGCGCCTGCATAGGCCAGGCATTCGGCCCTATGGTTGATAAGGGCTCATCCCACAACTCATAAAATACTGTCACTGCAGTTTGTTGCTGGTATTGCTGGCGCAGTATGCTTAGGCGTTGTCGAAACTCAGCCGCAAGCTGCTTAGCCTGTTGCGGCTGACCGGTTAATTCGCCAAGGTGAAGTAAATCAGTGGCAATATCGTCCAGCGTTTTGGCTTCAAAGGCGACAGTGCGGATGCCAAGGCTTTGTAGGCGGCTGATGTCGGCCGCCGGACTGCCGCTTTGCCAGTACAGTACCAGATCCGGTTTTAATGCCAGAATTTTTTCCAGTTGCAGACCGGCATAGTTGCCAACCCTTGGGATTTTACTGGCAGCAACCGGATAATCGGCGTGTTCGACGGTTCCGACAATCATTTTGCCGGCATCGATGTTATATAACTGCTCGACCAGATGCGGCGCCAGCACCACCAGTCGTGGCGGGGGCGCAGCCATACAGCTCAGGCTAGACAGCAACAGCAGAGTAGTCAGCAGTCTCACCAGTCGGCTCCTCTCCAATCGACTTCTCGCCAGACCGCCCCTCACCAGTCCACCCCTCACCAGTCCACTCCCTGCTGAGCACGGATGCCGGCATCAAATGCATGTTTGACGTTTTGTACTTCGCTGACGGTATCGGCCAGTTCTAGTAGCGCACGGTGACAGCCCCGGCCGGTGATCACAACATGTTGTTGTGATGGGCGGGCTTTGAGCACTGCCAGCACTTCGTCCAAATCAAGATAATCGTATGCGACCATATAAGTCAGCTCATCGAGCAACACCAGCTGAATGTCTGGGTCTGCCAGGAATTGCCGGGCTTCGGCCCAGACTTGCTGCGCGGCGGCACGGTCGGTGTCGCGGTTTTGTGTCTCCCAGGTAAAACCGGTTGCCATCACGGCAAAAGGCACACCATGCTGTTGCAGTAAATTGCGCTCGCCACAGGCCCAGCCACCTTTGATAAATTGCACCACCGCTGCTTTTTGGCCATGGCCGGTCGCGCGGCTGACAATGCCAAAACCGGCGGTCGATTTGCCTTTGCCGTTGCCAGTGATCACCAGTAACAAACCTTTGTCCTCGGTGGCGGCGGCGATGCGTGCATCAACTTGCGCTTTGAGTTTTTGCTGGCGTTTTTGGTGACCGCTCTGGTCATCAGGCTGTTCGGTTTCAGAATTCATTGGCACTCCGGCGACTTAATAACAACAAAAAGAAAATACTGCCGCACAAGGCGGTTAAGATACCCAGTGGCAGTTCTTGTGGTGCCAGCACAGTACGGGCAGCACTGTCGACCCAGATCAGAAAAATGGCGCCACAAAGGGCACTGCCAAACAACAGCGGGACCACCTGACTGCCGAACAGCAGCCGGACCAGATGCGGGATCATCAGGCCAACAAAACCAATACCGCCGCAATACGCCACCACAACGGCAGTTAACAATGCGCAGAGTAACAGCAGCACCAGCCGCCAGCGCTGAACCGCAACACCTAAGCTTTTGGCCATATCATCAGACCAATTCAGTGCCGTCAGCTGGCGCCGGCCAAAAGCGCAGAGCACCAGCGTCAGCGTCAGCGTGATACAAAGCAGTTGCACTGCCGGCCAGTCAGCCCGGCTTAAACTGCCCATCAGCCAGAACATGATGCGGTTGGCGGCAAAGCTGTCAGCGTGGTACAGCAACAAGCTCGCGACGGCGCTGCAAAAAAACGACACGGCAAGACCGGTCAACAGCAAAGTACTGATATTTTGCATGCCTTGTCGGGCTGCCTGCTGCGCCAAAGCCAACACCAGCAGAATTGCAAAGAAAGCGCCGGCAAAGGCTGCCACCGGCAAAGCCAGCGCGGGTAACCATAAACTGCTGATGGTTGCACCCAGCGCCGCACCGGACACTACGCCAAACAGGTAAGGATCAGCCAGTGCATTGCGACTCAGCAACTGTAGTAATGCGCCACAAACAGCCAGAGCCGCGCCGGCAAGCCCGGCCAGCAACACCCGCGGCAACCGCAGTTGCCAGAAGATCTCAGCTTGCAGCGCATCGCTGCGGCTCCCAAGTAGTAGCGAAGGGAGTGACACATCGACAGCGCCAATCTGCAGCGCCGCCAGCATGCTGGCGGCTAGCAGGCAACACCAGAGAAAAAGCCGGAAGGCACTGTTCATATCGGCTCCGGCGCAAAAGTGACCCGGCAACTACCGGTAAAAGGGCTTTGGTCGACCAGACAAGGCCGGCCAAACACCTGCTGCAACAAATCCGGCTGCAGCACTTGCTGTGGTGTGCCGGCAGCAATCAGCTGGCCTTGTTGCAACAGGATGAGTTCATCACAGTAAGTCGCGGCCAGATTGATGTCGTGGAAACTGGCGAGCACACAAAGGCCGCTGCGACGCAAAGTCGCCAGTAGCTGGTGCTGAAAGCGAATATCAAGATGATTAACCGGCTCGTCGAGTAATAACAACTGCGCTTGCTGTACCAGCACGCGGGCCAGATGCGCGCGCTGCTGCTCTCCGCCAGACAAACGACCAAGCAGCGTGTCGGCTTGTTGGCTGAGTCCGGTATCACGCAAGACACGATTGATGTTATCGCGGTCATTTTGGTTATCACGCTGCCACAGCGCTTTATGCGGTAACAGGCCTAAATGCAGCAACTGGCGCACTGTCATCTCGGTCGGTGCTTGTTGTTGGCTGAGAAAGGCTAAATGCCGCGCGCGTGTTGTCGCGGTATAAGCCGACAGCGCTTGTTGCGCCAGTATGATGTGACCGCTGTCAGGCTTTTTTAGTCCGGCGAATAACTGCAATAACGTCGATTTACCGGCGCCATTAGCGCCCAGCAGGCCGTACAGTTTGCCGGATTTGAGCTGCAGGCTCATTGGCCCTAACTTAAAACCGTCGGGCTGGCGTAATTCAAGCTGTGCACAGTGCAACAACAAATCTGACATGCGTTTTTTCACCGCAACTGCCGGCGGGTCCGGAGTCTGTAGCGAGGAGGATGCTGAATACTAACAAATATTCAACGCGCCGCCCAGCGAAGCTGGCGGTCCCAGGCAATGCTCAGGCAGGTTTTATCGAACGGAAAGCGATTGGGGCAAACCGTGAAGAAAGTGCGGGAAGGAGAAAGTGGGGCGCAGCATAGCCGCGCCCCGGCAAGTTTACAGATCTGCTTTGTTATCGAGACTGTGTAACTGTTTGGCGATATCCTGCGGCGAGCCGGTATTACGCGCCAGTGCGACATAAGCCACAGGCACTATATACACTGTCAGCAGTGTCGCAACGCCAACGCCGGCACAAATTACCATACCAATCACCATGCGGCTTTCAGAGCCAGGGCCTGAGGTGATAATCAGCGGAATACTGCTCATCACCGTAGTAAAGGCTGTCATGGTAATAGGCCGTAAGCGCTGCACGGCCGCCTGATGGATAGCGCTGGTGAATTCAACGCCGGTGTCACGCAGTTGATTGGCAAATTCAACAATCAGAATGCCGTTTTTCGCCACCAGACCAATAATCATCACCAGGCCAATCTGACTGTAGATATTGAGCGTCATGCCAGCCAGATAAAGCCCGCCAAGCGCGCCGGCCATACCAAGCGGCACCGTCAGCATAATGACAAAAGGATGGATAAAGCTTTCAAACTGCGCCGCCAGCACCAGATAGGTGATGATAAGCGCCAGCGCGAAAATCAGCAGCGTTGATTCGCCGCTGTTTTTATACATCAGCGACTCGCCTTTGTAGTCGATACCGCCGACATCTTTGATCTCAGTGCGAACCACGCCTTCGAGATATTCCAGCGCTTCACCCAGGCTATAACCCGGAGCCAGATTGGCCATGATAGTGATAGCCCTCATCCGGTTATAACGGTTTAACGTTGACGAGGTGGCTTCTTCTTTTAACGTCACCAGGTTATCTAGCGGAATAAGCTGATTGGAACCGCTGGAGCGGACATAAACACCGGTGATACTGGTCGGATCGCTGAAATCTGTATCCGCGCCTTCGAGAATTAAATCATATTCTTTGCCGCGGTCGAGGAATGTCGTGACCCGTCGGCCCCCCAGCATCGCCTCTAAAGCCCGACCGACGACACCGACTGAAATACCCAGATCAGCCGCCCGTTCTGTGTTAATTTCCACCAGAATTTGCGGTACTGTCTCTTTGTAATCGTGGTCTAGCATCTGTAGATTTGGGTTTTCCCGCGCCTTAGCCAGCACGATATCGCGCCATTTTGCTAATTCTTCGTAGGTATTGCCCTGAATAACAAACTGTACCGGCCGGCCGCCACCACCGCCGCCACGGCCTGCAGTTAAGCCACTGCGCATATTGGTAAAGGCGCGCACATCGGACAGGTTATTAAGCTTCTGACCTATCTCCTGCATCAGTTCTGGCGTGCGGCGCTGGCCGTTGTGCCAGTTTTCACTGCCGACAATCGCCATACCGCCGCTGTTGCCAAAACCGGGCACCCGGATTAACAAACGGTTCAGTTCACCTTTTTCATAGTAGGGCAGCAGGATATCTTCAATCAGCCGCATATTTTGCTGATTGGATTTATAGCTGGCGCCTTCGGCCGGGCTCATCATGACAAAAAAGGTACCGCGGTCTTCCTGTGGCGATAATTCCGACGGCAGTTTAAATACCAGAAATACGCTGATTGCCATGCAACACAACAGCAGTAACCAGCTTGGCCAGCGTACAGTCGTCACCATCTGCAGTTGGCGCAGGTAAGCGGCCTCGACTTTTTCCATCACATTATGCACAAACAAGCTGAAACCACGTTTTTCCGGCTGTACTTTGAGCATTTTGCTACAGAGCATTGGCGACAAAGTCAGCGCCGCAATAGCTGAAAACGCCACCGCGGCCGCAACCGCCAGAGCAAATTCGGTAAAGAGCTTGCCTAAATCACCCTGCATAAACACCAGCGGTACAAAAACCGCTATCAATACCAATGTGGTCGCGATCACGGCAAAACCGACTTCCCGGCTGCCATGATAAGCGGCCAACAACGGTGGCTGACCACGTTCAATCCGGCGGTAGATATTTTCCAGCACGACAATCGAGTCATCGACCACTAAACCTATCGCCAGCACCATCGCCAGCAAGGTTAGTAAGTTGATGGAAAAATCCAGTGCATACAGCACGGTGACGGCAGCAATCAGCGCTACAGGCACTGTAATGGCCGGAATAAAAGTGGCGCGCACACTGCCCAAAAAGGCAAAGATCACCAGCACCACCAGCACCATGGCGATGCCAAGGGTGACATAAACCTCATGGATTGATTCGGCAATAAATAACGAGGAATCATAACCCGGTACTATAGTGGTGCCCTGCGGCAGACTGGCGGAGATGCGGTCGACTTCGGCGCGGACATTGCGCACCACATCGAGTGTATTGGCTTTGGACTGCTTGATAATGCCAATCCCCAGCACGTTTTTGCCGTCACTTCTGAATTCACTTTCTTCGTTTTCTGATGCTAAAGTGACATCAGCAATTTCACCCAGTCTGACCAGATAATTATTGTCGCCTTTTTTCACCACCAGCCGGCGGTAGTCATCCTGGGTTTTATAAGTACGAATAACGCGGACGATAAAATCGCGGTCATTGGATTTCACATTGCCTGCCGGCAATTCGACGTTTTCGTTGCGCAGCACGTTTTCAATATCAGCGACTGTGACATTGCGCGACGCCATGGCGTCTTTATTTAGCCAGATGCGCATCGCATATTTACGTTCACCGCCAATTTGCAGCCGTGCCACACCGTCGACCACCGAAAACCGCTCAACAATATAGCGGTTGGCGTAATCGGTCAGTTCCAGGTTGGTCATGGTATCGCTGTTGAGTAAAAACCAGGCAATGGTGTCGTCATCGCCGTTGGCTTTCACCACCTGTGGCGGGCGCGCCTGATCCGGCAATCTTTCCATCATCCGTGACACGCGTTCGCGTACGTCGTTGGCGGCGGCGTCGATATCTCTGTTGACGTTAAATTCAATAATGACGTTCGAGCGGCCAACGCGGCTGCTGGAACTGATATTAATAATGCCTTCCACGCCGCTGATTAAATCCTCCAGCGGCTGGGTAATTTTCGATTCGACAATTTCGGCCGAAGCACCGGGATAATCGGTGCTGATGGTCACCACCGGTGAATCGATGTCCGGATATTCCCGCAGTGGCAACATGCTGAAACAGACGATACCAAAAATCACCAGTACCAGATTAATTACGGTGGCAAAGACTGGTCGTTTGACCGACAGATCAGACAGCAGCATCTGTTATTGCTCCGCTCTGGTGATCACGACGCCAGTGCGAAGTTTCTGGCTGCCTTGCGTGACAATTTCATCACCGGCTTTGAGGCCAGAGACCACCTCGACTAAACCTGGCAAACGCTGGCCCGGAGTAATTTCAACCTGACGTACTTTATCGCCGGCTTCCACCACAAAGACATAATGTTTACTTTGCAGCGGCATCACGGCTTTTTCCGGGATTTGCACCACGGCGGTTTTTGCCAGTTCAACATGCACGTTCAGCAGCATGCCGGGCCTTAATTTTAAATCGGCGTTGTCGATGACCGCATGTACTTTGACCGAGCGGGTGACCGGGTCAATCCGCGGGTCTATCGCTTTGACTTTGCCGTGAAACAAGTGGCCGGCATAAGCAATGTTGTCTGCGCTGATTGGCATATCAGTTTGCAAAGCCGCCAGGTAACGCTCAGCGACATTAAATTCAACGCGGATTTTGCTGATGTCATCCAGCGTCGTCAGTTCAGTACCACTGGCCAGATAAGCGCCGTTACTGACTTGACGCAAGCCTAACACGCCATCAAATGGCGCGTGGATCACCAGCTCGCTGAGCCGTGCTTCCAGTGCATCCAGCTGGGCCTGCGTGGCATTTACTTTGGCCTGCTGCTCGTCAAGCAATGACTGCGCGCTAGCCTGAGTACGGGTTAAGTTTTTCAGCCGGGCCAGCTGGCGGTTTTGTTCCGTCATCAGCGCTTTGAGTTCGGCGATGCGGGCACGCTCTTCGGTGTCGTTGAAGCGGGCAATCAAATCGCCTTTTTTCACCGGTTGCCCTTCGCGGATATTCAGTTCAATCAGATAATCACTGCTGGCATTGACGATACGTGCCGAGTCATAAGCCAGTGCTGTGCCTAAAGCATCCACATTGCGGGTAATTTGTGCACTTTGTACCTGACTGGTGGTGACGAAAATATTGCTGTCGGCTCTGCGGTTTTGTTGCTCCGGTGCGCTGCTGTCCCAGAACAGATAAAGCAAAAAGCAAGCTAACAGTAACAGCAGGATCCAAATCAGGCGGGAATGTTTATTCAATGTCAAAACTCCGAACGGTGTCATTCAGTAAAACCTGATGTATTGTAGGGAATCGATGTCAGAATGGATGTCGGTATTATCGCAGCACAAGGTAGATTGGTCGTATCATTTGGGCAGAGGCAGCAGATGACAGAAAAAAAATGTGAAAGGTGCAGAATGATTCGGTTTTACCTGATCTGGACCATTCTGATGAGCATATTGATGTATTTCTATCTGAAATCAATTTAATGGCAAACCAGTTTTATTCGGCGTCTGCCCGTGGCGGCGCAGTGTTGTTTCTAAGCGCAGCCCTGATGTTTTTGCTGGGCATGTTGCTGCTGGCGGTTCGCGCAGATTTAGCCAGTTCACAGGCCTGGGTGCTGTGGTTTTTGCTGACAACTGTTGCGGCTTTTGTTGGCATCAAAAAATTATCGTCGCCGGTGGTTTTAGTTGAGGCTACCGATGAGGCGCTGATTTACCATCATCCCAGAGGCAGCTGGCGTTTACCCTGGCAGCAGATTGCGTATGTACAGCAGCTTGAACTGCAAGGCCGGGAGCTGGCCTGGGTTGGCGTGCGTCTGCACAGCTACGATGCGCTGCTCGAAACCATCCCGCTGCGACTGGCGGTGCGTTTGTTAATTGAACAACGTGCTGTGCTCATTGCCGCAGCAGGGGGCGCCTGTCCGACCGGACGCTGCGCCGGCGACTATCTGGCGGATGCCACAGAATTTCGTACGCCGCAGCGTTTTTACAAAGGCGTCCAAGCCATGTTCGGCCAGCGCATGGCAAATTTGCGGCAATTGCTGCAGGTTGACTTACTGATCCCGGCCGACTTCAAAGATTGCTCAGCGCAGGAGTTCAGCCGGCAGATTAACCGCCAACGGTTGAATTTTACCCAACAAAACAACGGCTAGACACACTGAAACCGCTGGTTCATAATGCAAAAAAGTCCCCCCAGCTGATTTGGTGAATCCGCAGATGAGTACATACGAAAGACCTTTTCTGGTCAGTGGCCGCAATACAATTATTCACAAACAGAAAAAACTTGATCTGGTCATTATCAATGGTGATAACGATCCGGTAGTTATAGTGTCGCGCACCGGCGTGAAAAAGTTTGATGAACCTGTACCGGCAAACCGGGTTGAAGCCAAGGAGCGGTATATGGAACTAGTTGATATCGGCAGTTCAGACGTGTTCGGCGAATCAAAAACATTATTGTTTGTGCAGGCCTTAAACAATAAAGAATACAAAATAGATTACAGCAAAGTTGGTACAGATTTGTTTATCCGGGTGCATCAGGAAAACTATATCTAAAACTGCTTTTCACAGTCCCAAACGCACATTTACTTGCTTTCAGGGCGGATTTTTGTTTCATTAACGTCAATGTCCGTTTGCCTGAAGTGATGTTGTCGTGAATAAAGTCGTTATGCAATTCGGCAAAGATCAAGATTTCATTGAAGTCAAAATTGCTGTCGGATTAAATGAACTGACCGCTCAGGCCGTAGGCGATGCTTTACAAGAAGCAGGCTACGGCCGCTGTTTTATCCTCACTGAACAAATCAACCAGTTGCTGAGCGATTATCAGGCACTGCAAAGCGATATCAAATTAAACAAACTGCAGGAAGGCGTCGTCATTCGCCGTAAAATTGCTCAGCGCAAAGATGCTGTGGTTTCAATCCAGATAGCGGCTGATGGCATGTCTGCGGTGGCTGAAATCATTGCAGCCTGGGGCGGCGCGCCGGTGTCTGCCAATGAGCTGGTGAAATCCGCTCAGGAGCAGGGCGTCAGTTTTGGATTTCAAAAAGAAGCAATAGTACAGCTTGTCGGCACGGCCAGCCGGGCTGAACCCGGTAGCAAATCGTCACAAGTCATTGCGATTGGCCGGCTAATGCAACCAGGACAAAATGCCCGTTTTGAAGCCTTAGTTGAAGGTTTAAATGTCCGGCCAAACCGGCCTTTGCAGGTCAGCGAGTCTAAAGTTGATTTACGTGATTTTGGTGTTATCCCTTCAGTGCAAAACGGCGACGCCGTGATCCGCCGTTTGCCACCAACCAAGGGCGTTGATGGTGTCTCAGTGCGCGGTGATATCACGTTGGCCCCGCATGGTCAGCAGGTAGAGTTGAAGCCGGGTGAAGGCACCGAAATCAGCCCCGTCGATCCGGATTTGTTAATCGCCAGCCGGGACGGCATGCCGCGAGTGATGGAAGCCGGTGCTGCGGTTGATGAAGTCTACGCCGTGAAAAAAGTTGATCTGAGCACAGGTCACGTGCAGTTTAAAGGCGCGGTTATCGTTAATGGTGACGTCACAGAGAGCATGAAAGTAATTGCCGGCGGCAATATCTTTATCAAAGGGGTTGCTGAAGGTGCTTTGATTGAATCGGGTGGCGATGTGCAAATTGGTGGCGCTATCATCGGCCATCAGTTTTCGGCACAGGAACCCAACCTGGAAAACTTTAGTACTGTGGTGCGGGCGGTCGGTAGTATTCGCTGCGCATTGGCACAATATGCCCGTGTCGAATGTCAGGGTGATTTTATCGCCGTCAAACAAATTAACCATTGTGATGTTACAGCGCGCAGTGTCATTGCCGGCGCTGAAGATAAATTAAACGGTAAAATCGTTGGTGGCCGGTTCTATCTGGATTTCGGCCTGAAAGCGGGGGTGCTGGGGTCGTTGTCAGAAAGTTCGCTGCAAATCAATCTGAATCGCCGTATTGATCCTATTTTGGAAAAGCAGCAGGCGCTGAAACAAAACATAGCGATGGTGAAACAGGAAATGGAGCAGATACGCCAAACCCTGGAGCAGATGAAGCAGCAGGAGCGCTCCGCCGCCGCGCTGGAGCAGATGAAATATCTGGTTGATGATTTCGAAGCGCAAAAAGCCATTGCACTGGCGCTGATTGAAGATGTGAAGCTGCTCGAGGTCGACCGGCTGAGCAAAATGGCTGAAGTGCTGGTGTTGGTGAAACAGGAAATGTACGCCGGTGTTGAGTTTCGGCTCGGGACTGAGGTGTTACCGGTCAAACGTGAACATGGCCCGAGCAAGATTTTATTGCAGGACAACCGGCTGGCGATAGACCCATGGGTCAGCTGATAAAACCGACCAATCCCCACAGTTCTGCGACTTTGGCCACAGCATTGATCTTCGCTTGCTGATAAAATTATCGCCATTGCCGTTGCGGATCACGCCATGAAATTAGCTGCGATTATTTTATTCTGTTGTTTGCCGATGTTCGCTGTCGCCAGTGAATGCAAAATGGCGTTTCGGCACGGTATTTTGATATCGCCGGATCAAATTCGGATCCAGACCGCCGATCGTACCCAATATCAAATCAATAATGACCAGCAGCTTTTCATTCAAGGAGAGCTTCAGACTCTGTCTGTCGAAGACATTGTGATTTTACAAAAATACAGTCACGGCTTACGCAAGTTTGTCCCACAGGTTGTTGGTATCGCTGTCGACAGTATGGAACTTGGCCTGCAGGCAATTGAAAGTATGCTGGTCGGTGTTGGCAGCAAAGCCCAGCAGGAAGAGTGGCAGGCGCTGGTGCGCGAAACAACTTATCAAATCATGTCGCGTTTTGTCCGCAGCGGTGAGCACTTTTATCTGGCACCACAAAGCCTCAATGAAATGGATGCTTTTTTGCACGGCGAGCTGAAAGACAATTTAAATTTACTGGCAAAAAACACTGTTGGTGCAGTCTGGCAGGCTTTGCGCGAAGCACTGCAACAAACTGACGACAATTTTGAACTGAACGACAGCCGTGATTGGCAGCCGGTTGAGCAACTGGTCGATAAAATTAACCTCGGCCTTGATGCCAAAGCCGAAGAGCTGGAAGCTAAGTCTCTATTATTCTGTAACCGGCTGGTTGAAATCGACCAGATTGAAACAGAACTGCAGCAACGGGTGCCGGGACTTGCCGCTTACGACGTAGTGATCGCTAAATAAACTACACCACACTGTAATCATTACCTAATGCCGCTGGCATCGCGTTATCCACTTCATCACTAATTGCATCCAGTGTTTTCTCTGCTTCTGCCAGCTCGCTGACTTCGGCAATATGAAACAAAGCCTCACCTTCGTTAACCAGCGGTAAGTTATTGCGGCCGATAATAATACCGCTGAACGGCGCCAGAACAGCCACTTCAAAATCTGAATACGGCGAATAAATATGCGCCAGTACGTCGCCGGCATTGACGATTTGCCCCAGCCGCTGATAATAGCGGGCGATACCGTCATGCTCGGCGCGGATCCAGCTACTTTTCTTTGAAAATAACGATCCGGTTTTTTGCTGGCGTTTTAAAGTTCTGAGCATGCCGAGGCTATGCATCACATTGACGATGCCACGCACGCCAATATTAATCGCCTGTTCGTCAAAGCGCAGCGCTTCGCCCGCTTCGTACAAAATGATCGGAATACCAAGGCCATTGGCGGTGCCGCGCATCGTGCCATCTCGGCTGGCAGCTTTAATAATAATAGGTGCATTAAAGCTCTCGGCCATCTTCAGCGATACTTTGTCTTTTGAGGTGGCGCGGACTTGTGGATAGTTGCTGCGATGAATAGCGCCGGTGTGTAAATCAATGACATGCGTACACTTTTTCAGGATTCGGTCAGTAAATTGCCAGGCCATCCTGCTGCCGAGCGAGCCTTTTTCGCTGCCGGGGAAACTGCGGTTGAGGTCACGCCGATCCGGCAGATAACGGCTTTGCTGCACAAAACCATAGGTATTGACGATAGGGACGACTACCAGTGTACCTTTGAGATTATTCAGCCGTGGCAGGCGTAATAATCGCCGGCAAATCTCCACACCGTTAATTTCATCGCCATGCAAAGCGGCGGTAATGAGCAAGACCGGACCCGGCCTTTTGCCGTGGATCACATGTGCGCCGATATTGAGTTCGGTGTGGGTATAGAGCTTACCAAACGGAATATCCACGACCATGCGCTGGCCCGGTGCTATCTGGCTGTTACCGAGCACAAAATCAGCCTGCAGTGGGGCTGTAGGTTTGACGTCAGCTGAATTCGTGGTGTTCTCACCTGCTGGGGGGGCGCTTTGTTGCTCTGTAGTGGTGGAAAGATCGGTTGGCACTGACATCAGCGACCCCGTAGTTTTAACCATTGTTGTTCCAGATAATCCAGAATTGCACCGGCAACGTCAACTGCGGTGGCGGCTTCAATACCCTCAAGCCCTGGAGAACTGTTGACTTCCATCACCACCGGGCCATCACTGGATTGCAGGATATCGACGCCGGCCACCGCCAGTCCCATACATTTGGCGGCCTGCAACGCGGTTTTTCGCTCTGCGGCAGTCAGTTTTACGGCAGTCGCTGTGCCGCCACGGTGCAGATTAGAGCGGAATTCCCCCGCTTTTGCCTGGCGTTTCATCGCGGCGACGACTTTGTTGCCGACCACAAAACAGCGAATGTCGGCGCCTTTGGCTTCGCTGATATATTGCTGCACCAGAATATTGGCATTCAGTCCCATAAACGCTTCGATGACGCTTTCTGCAGCGGTGCGGGTCTCAGCCAGCACCACGCCAATGCCCTGGGTACCTTCGAGTAATTTAATGACTAATGGTGCACCGCCGACCATTTCAATCAGGTCGGGGATATCGCCGGGTTTGTCAGCGAAACCAGTCACCGGCAGGCCAATGCCATCGCGGGCCAGCAGTTGCATCGAGTTCAGTTTGTCACGGGCCCGGCTGATAGCGTCGGCCGTATTTAGACAATACACGCCCATCATTTCAAACTGCCGTAGTACTGCGTTGCCGTAAAAGGTGATAGAAGCGCCAATGCGCGGGATCACGGCATCAAAGCCTTCCAGCGCCGCGCCACGGTAGTGAATGGATAAGGCATTGTGGTTGATATTCATGTAACACAAGGTCGGGTCTATCACTTCCACCTGATGGCCACGCGCAATGGCGGTATCGACCAGGCGGCGGGTGGAGTACAACTCGGCATTACGGGATAACACAGCAATTTTCATGCGGACTCCGAAGCTCGCAAATTCTTTTCAGGAATTGCCTGATTCTAGACGGATTTTTTAGAAGCGGGAAAGTGGCCAGCGCTTTAGTAAATCTATGGCAACAGCAACAAAGAACCAAGGCCCAAAAACACAAAAAAACCAATCACGTCAGTGACAGTGGTCAGGATCACCGAACCGGATAACGCCGGGTCTATCCGCGCCTTTTCCAGCCAGACCGGGATCAGCACGCCGGAGAAGGCCGCAACCAGAATATTGATCACAATCGCCAGCGCAATGACCATGCCGATAATCCAGTCGCCAAACCACAGATAAGTGACGCCACAAATCACCACGGCCCATAAAATGCCATTGATGAGACCCACACCCAGTTCTTTACGCATCAGCGCCCAATAAGTTTGTGGGGTGATTTGCCCGAGCGCCAGGCCGCGGATAATTAGCGTCAGCGTCTGACTGCCCGCGATGCCACCCATGCTGGCTACAATCGGCATCAACACGGCAAGCGCAACTTGTTGCTGCAGCGTGGCTTCAAACAGACCAATGGTCCACGCCGCGAGGAAGGCGGTAAGTAAGTTGATGCCAAGCCAGACGGCGCGGCTTTTTGCGCTCGCGAGCACCGGTGCGAACAAGTCTTCGTTTTCATCAAGACCAGCGGTATGCATAAACTGGCCTTCGAGGCTTCTGCGCACGTTTTCCAGCGCTTCACCAATTGAGATCCGCCCCAGTAACTTACTTTCTTCGTCGACCACTGCCAATGCGCTGTAACCGGAGCGGGCGACAATATCCGAGCCGGTGTCTAAATCCATTTCGCCTTCGACCACAGGCGCATCTTCGTCGATATATTCAACCACGGGTAAATGCGACGGCGCGCCCAGTAAGCGGGTGCCGTGTAACTGGCCGACGTAACGACCGGTGCGATCGACCACCATCAGCGAGTCCTGATACTCGGCGTCTTCATTGAGTTTCTTGAACATCCGTACCGCATCGCGGACTTTGGCATTGTTGCGGATGGTCAGTACGTCGTGGTCGGCGTAACGGCCGCATTGTTCATCGGTGTAGGCCAGTGCTGTAGCGAGCCAGAGTTTTTCGCTGGCGTCGAGTTTAGAACAAGCTGCCTGATACACCGCGGCGGGTAATTCGTCGAGCAGTTCAATCAGGTCGTCGACGTCCATCCGCTCCACCAGCTCGGTGAGCGCAGCGTCGGGTAGCTGTTTAAAGATATTTTCGCGGGCGTCTTCCCGCATGTAACCCAGAGCGTGGATCTGTTCGTCCGGATGCAGGCCCAGCCAGGTGCTTAGCCGTTGTTCCAGCGGCATAGCTTCGAGCGCCACGGCGATTTCTTCCGGCTCCAGCTGGCTGAGTTTTTCCCCGAGCAGTTCGGCTTCCTGCTCGTCAAAACTGTCGCGGACTATCTCTTCGATATCCAGCAGCTGGGTTTCAGCCATAATCCGGGCCCTGTCGGCAGGACTTGGTGGTCCTGAGTGAAAATTTGCTGCGGATGATACCGCAGCAAGGTCACATTTTTATAGTCAATTCAACGGCATTTTTCGAGGCGGCGGCATTTGATTGACCATTTTACCACCAGCGTTTGATTTTAAACGCCAGCAACATGCCAAGGGCTACCGATGCCATGCCCGCCAGGGTCCAGAAATACCCCATTGGCATATGCAGTTCCGGCATATTGTCAAAGTTCATGCCGTAGACGCCAACGATAAAAGTCAGCGGGATAAACACCGTCGACACCATGGTCAGTAACTTCATCCGTTCGTTAATTTGATGGGAAGATGTCGACATGTAACTGCTGACCAAATCACCGAGCTGGTCGTAGTACATTTGGGTCATCGAGTGCAGTCGTTCAAATTTTTCATAAAAATCACGCAGTTCAACCGCTTCAAATTGTGACATCACGCCAATACCGCCATCGTCCGGCGTCAGCAAATCAGCAAACATTTCTTTCTGATAGGCGAGGTTACGGTCTAGTTTACGAAATACCGAACGAAGCCGCATGATTCGGCTCATTTTATGGTCATCGCCATGGGTCAGCATGGCATCCTCGAAATCTCCCAGCTCATCTTCAAAATTAATCAGTTTTTCCAGATAACTGGCGGAGACGGCGTGGATATAACTTTTCACCCATTCTTTGATCGGGGTCACCGGCTTGCTGACATCAAAGGGCTGTACTTTATAGTGGCCGGTTTGCTCTGGCAGCTGGCATTTAAATAACAGTACCTGATTTGAGAATAGCAGGCTGAGCTGGGCATGGCCCGGATACTCATGAAAACTTTCACCGGCAAAAGCACGTAAAATCAATAAAGTAAAGCCGTCATAAGCTTCCAGTTTTGGCGGGTGGCGTTCACGCAAATAGTCATCGGCAATCACCGGATGGATTTGAAACCGGTTCAGCACTTGTTGTTGTTCAGAGAAACTTGCCGCAGATAAATCAATCCAGGCCTTTTGGTCACCATGCAGTGGCAGTTGCAAGGTGTTGATATCGCCGGTGTGCCAGCTGTTGGTTTCCGGGTTGTATAAATGCAGGATCAACATGCAGGGTCCTTTCAACGTCCATTACTGTCAGCATAAGCAGTTCAACGGTTTTGAACCAGCAGAAAAGTATAGGGAATATCACAAAAAACAACCCCCGGGTAGGCACCGGGGGTTGTCTGTATCAAGCCAGGTAGCTGACTGTTAAGTGCTTTGTTTGCCTTTAATGTAGGCGTCGACCAGCGCTTCCAGTACATCCAGCGGGACTGGACCGTTTTTCAGCACCACGTCATGGTATTCGCGGATATCAAACTTTTCGCCAAGCACCGCTTTGGCTTTATCGCGTAGCTGGACAATTTTGATCATGCCAATTTTGTAGGCTGTGGCCTGAGATGGCATCACGATATAACGCTCTATGGCATTTTCAGCCTCGGTGCGGGCGTTTGGCGTGTTGTCAGCTAAATACTGAATGGCCTGTTCGCGGGTCCATTTTTTCGCATGAATACCGGTATCGACTACCAGCCGGCAGGCGCGCCACAATTCCATCGCTAAACGGCCAAAGTCGGAGTACGGGTCCTGATACAGACCGATGTCTTTGGGCAGTAATTCAGTGTATAAACCCCAGCCTTCGCTGTACGCGGTGTAACGGCCGAAGCGGCGGAATTTGGGCAGATCGCCAAGCTCCTGCGCTATTGCTAATTGCATATGATGACCCGGAATACCTTCATGGTAAGCCAGCGCTTCCATTTGATATTTCGGCATGTCTTTCATATTATGCAAATTGGCGTAATAGATACCAGGTCTGCTGCCATCCATTGAAGGCCGCTGGTAAAAGGCTTTACCAGCCGATTGTTCGCGAAATGGCTCCACAGCTTTGACAATCAGGTCGGCTTTGGGCTTGACCAAAAACAGGCTGTCGAGCTGCGATTTCATATGGTCAATCAGCCGCGTTGCTTCAGCGAGATATGCCGCTTTGCCCTCTGCGGTGTCCGGGTAATAGAACTGGGCGTCATCACGCATAAAGGCAAAAAACGCCTGCAGATCGCCTTTAAAACCGACCTTTTGCATGATGACTTTCATTTCATCATGAATACGTGCCACTTCACTAAGACCAAGCTGGTGAATTTCCTCAGCAGTCATTTTTGTAGTTGTAGTGCGTTCCAGCGCCATGTTGTAGAAGGCTTCGCCATCTTTAAAACGCCAGACGCCGTCGTCAGTACCGGCTTGTTGTTCCTGCGCCGTTAAATATGCAATCAGACTGTCATAAGCCGGTTTCACGCTGCTGGTCAGCGCTACTTCGGCTTCTTTAATCAGCAGTTGTTTGGCTGCTTCGTCCAGCGTCAGCTTGTTGACTTTATTACGGAAATCTTCCAGTAAGGTGCTGTCAGCACCCGCAGTGAACGGCGCGCCTTTGATAATGTTCTGACTGGCTTCGATCACCAGCGGAAACACAAACTTGGGTGGAATAATGCCGAGTTCAGCACGCTTGGTCAGCTGCGCTTCCAGTTGTTTAAACAGTTGCGGAATGCCGTTTAAGCGGGCGATATAGGCTTTGGCGTCGGCTTCATTGTCGATCTGGTGTTGGTTGATCAGCAGCGCAGGTACGCCGGCATGCATACCAAACATCTGATTGACCGGATAGTTGTAATAACGCCATTTATCGTTGGCAATATCCTGTTCCAGCTGCTGTTTAAACAGCTGATAACTTAATGCCGTTTGCGTATCCAGTTTACTGACATCAAACTGCGCTAAATCCGCTAAGGCCTTTTTAGTCAGCGCCAGCTCTTTGTCGTTTTGCTCGTCGGTCAACTGGTCCCATTTATCGTAATCCTGTTTGAGGCCAAGCTGGGTCAGTGCCATCGGGCTTAATGCAGCGGCTTCGTTGAAATACTGTTCAAAGAAAGCATTGGCTTTGGCCGACTCAGTTTGAGCTGCAGCCGGCGCTGTTTGCGCTGCTGCTGGTGCGGGTTGACTGGTGCTTAGCTCCGGTGCTTTATTACAGCCGGCCAGCAATGCGGCTGAAATGGCAATGCTCAGCAGTTGAAGTTTTAAATTCATGATATCCCCGGGTTGTTTTTCATTATTTTGGCGGTCAAACCAGCCTGCAGCTGGTGTTATAAAAACAGTTGCAACAGCTCATTGAGATAGCGCACCCCTTGTGGAGTGATTTGCCAGTGCTGTGGCGTTTCGCTAACTAAACCTAACTGCACAGCGCGGGCAAGCGCCGGCGCGACCGTTTCGACAGGCAACCCGGTATATGCGGTAAAGTCCGCTTTGGGGCAGGCTTCCAGTAACCGGAAGCGGTTCATAAAAAACTCAAAGGGCAGGTCGTCAGCAGCCACAGCTGTGGTGCTGTCGAGATATCCGCGGCTTAAATCCATATAGCCTTTGGGGTGTTTGATTTTGACGGTGCGTCTGACAGAGCCTGCCGGGTTTTGTGCATCAGCGCTCAAAGTGATTTTGCCATGCGCGCCACAGCCAATACCGAGGTAATCACCAAACCGCCAGTAATTCAGATTATGCGCGCACTGATAACCGGCTTTGCTGTAGGCCGAGGTTTCATATTGCTGATAACCGGCAGCGGTTAACAGCGCATGGCCTTGCTCCTGGATATCCCACAAAGCTTCATCTTCTGGCAGCACCGGTGGGCGGGAGGCAAAAGCAGTGTTAGGTTCAATGGTCAGCTGATACCAGGACAGATGCGGCGGCGCTAAGTCGATGGCTTGCTGTAAATCGGCGAGGGCAGCGCTGACATCCTGCTGTGGCAGGCCATGCATTAAATCCAGGTTAAAACTCGCCAGGCCTTCGCTGCGAAGCTGTGTCGCCAGTTCAGCGGCGCGCCGTGCCTGTGCCGGATTGTGAATACGACCCAGCGCCTGTAACTGGCTGGCCTGAAAACTTTGCACGCCAATCGAAAAGCGCGTGACTCCAGCTGCGACATAACCGGCAAAACGACTGGCTTCGACAGTGCCCGGATTGGCTTCCATCGTCACTTCAGTGCCGGCCGGCATCTTAATGCGGTCGCGTACACCACTGAGGATAGCGGCGATGCCTTCAGCGCTGAAAGTGCTGGGCGTGCCGCCACCGATAAAAATACTATGCAGCGGCCGGCCTTGCACCAGCGCTAAATCCTGATCTAAATCCGCCAGTAAATGAGCAATATATTCGGCTTCCGGAATGCCTTGTTTCACCGCATGCGAATTAAAGTCACAGTACGGACATTTCTGTACACACCAGGGAATATGAATGTAGAGCGACAGCGGCGGTAACTGTAACACGGTCATGCCTGCAGCTGCGCCAGCAGCAGCAGGCGCAGCGCCTGGCCACGGTGGCTTAACTGTGATTTTTCGGCTTTGGATAGTTCCGCGGAAGTTTTTTGCAGCTCCGGCAACCAGAAGATCGGGTCGTAGCCAAAACCACCGCAGCCCTGCGCTTCGCGGGTGATGAGGCCTGCCCAGCGTCCATGCGCTATCAGCGGCACCGGATCTTCAGCATGTTGCACCAGCGCCAGCACGCAGTGAAATTCGGCCCGGCGGTCGTCGTGCTGTGCCATTTGCTTCAATAAAAACCGGATGTTAGCAGCATCTTTTGACTCGCCATCCTGCAGTGCACTATGCATGGCGGCGTAACGCGCGGAATAAATTCCCGGTGCGCCACCCAGGGCGTGCACAGCAAGACCGGAGTCATCAGCAATAGCCGGCAGGCCGGTGAGTTTCGCGGCATGACGGGCTTTTAAAATGGCATTTTCAATAAAACTGAGCCCGGTTTCGTCGGCATCCGGCACGCCAAACTGGGTTTGTGGTAACACTTCGATGCCCTGGTCGGCTAACAGGCTTTGCAGCTCTGCCACTTTACCGGCGTTACTGCTGGCGAGGACTAACTGTTTAAACATGAAACAACCTGCTATTCCGGATAAACATCCTGGGTAAATTTTAACACTTGTGTCTGCTCACCCTGGCGGATGGTCAGTTCAATAGTCATTTTCTGTTCGGAGCGGGCTTCAACACCGGCCAGATAATACAAAGCTGCGCCTTCTTTCACCGGCTTAAAAGTCAGCTGCTGACGCTGCCCGGCGAGGTTAGTCGCGCTACCGGTCAATTCGACCTGCTGCGCCTGTTGGTCTTTACTATTGAGTACCGAAATATTCAGCAGCTGATAGTTGCGGCTACGGCTGAGCTGATAATTCTTCGCCACTTCGGAATCGAGCAGAGTGGTCGGCATCAGCATGTAATGCACATCCCAGTTACCCAGTTGCTGTTTTTGTTCAGCCGTCACTGCAAAACTCAGCAACAGACCAGAAAGCAGAGAAATAAAGGACCAGAGTTTCATTACAGACAGTTTCATCACGGACTCCTCATAATAATCAATAACTTGAGGGGAAATAAGCGCTGGTTTCAGGCCTTGGGGGCCAACCCGAGTACCGCAAATGCCGGCGGGATTTGCCCCGGCGCACGGATCAGCCACTGCTTATGCCGGCTCAGCTCACCGCGTTGCAGTTCAACCTGGCTTTTTGCTACCCCAAACCACTGCGCCAGTAATTTCAGCACATGGGCATTGGCTTTGCCGTCAACTGGTGGCGCTGTGATGGCAATTTTGATTGCATCGCAGTGCAGACCTACGACCTGATCCCGGCTGGCTTTGGGTTGAATATACAGCTGCAGCTGTAAATCAGCGCCAAGCCAGCACCACGGCGTTGCCGTCATAATCAGAGCAGACCGATAAAAAAGCTCTGCAGTAAAATCTGCAGAAATTGCAGCGCAACCAATACGATCAACACGGACAAATCCAGGCCACCCATCGGCGGAATGACTTTACGCACCGGCGCTAACAATGGTTCGGTCAGTTGCATCAATACCAGTTCCATCGGGTTACGGCCTTGCGAGAACCAGCTCATGATGGCGCGGATGATCAGCACCCAGAACAACAGGCTGAAAGTTTCTTTGACGGCTGTGACAAATGCGCCGGTGAAAATTGCCAGCAGATTAAACTGACCGGCCAATAACAGCTGGATCAGCAGCATTTTCAGCGCACTGACTAAAAGTGCCAGCACCACAGCACCGGTATCCAGCTTGCCTATACTCGGAATGACACGTCTTAATGGGATCAGCAGCGGGTTGGTTGCTTTAACCACAAACTGACTCAGTGGATTATAAAAATCAGCACGACTGGCCTGTAACCAGATACGCAGCAGCACCACCATCAGATACAGGTTAAACACAGTGTCCAGCAGAAAATAAAAAGCGTTGTTCATGCGGGTTCCTTGTCAGACGTTAAAACTCGTTTGGTAAAAATTGCGTCGATCACAGCGTTCTGGCCATTTCTTCCGCCCGGCGGATCGCAGCCTGCATCGCATCCGCGACCAGCAGTTCTAAATTTGCATTGCGCATCGTTTCAATGGCTTCATGAGTGGTACCGCCTCTGCTGGTCACTTGTGCGCGTAAATCGGCAAAACTCAAAGTCGATTGCGCGGCCATAGTGGCAGCACCCAGTGCGGTTTGCGTCACCATCAAACGGGCTTCTTCAGCGCTAAAACCCAGCAATTCGGCTTTTTGCGCCATCGCCTGCATAAAATAAAAGAAATAAGCCGGTGCACTGCCTGTAACGGCGATGATGTCGTTGATTTGACTCTCATTGTCCAGCCAGACGGTTTTACCGGTAGCGCTGAACATGCTGTCGACAAAAGATTTTTCATAATTTGAGCAGCGGCTGGCAAAAATGCCGGTGACACCAAGCCCGACTAACGATGGCGTATTGGGCATAGTACGCATCAGACGAACCGGTCCCAGCCATTCTTCATAGCGGCTGACCGGTAAGCCTGCGGCTACTGTGACGAAAAGCTTTTCGGCGATGTCCGGTACGCCGGCGATAAGGGCTGTGCAGACTTCGGCCATCAGCTGCGGCTTGACCGCAAGGACTATAACGTCCGCTTTGGTTACCGCCAGTAAATTGTCCTGCGTCACTTCAATGCCAAAATCGGCGGCAAGCGCCTCGAGTTTGGGAGTACTCGGATTGGTGGCAATAATATTTGCGGCCGGATAGCCGGTTTTCACCATGCCACCGATAATGCAGCGCGCCATATTGCCGGCGCCGATAAAGGCTACTGTGTTGTCATTCATACTGATGTGTCGTTAGTTGCGGTGCCGTTATCTGCCTGTGCAGTGCGGCTACCAAAAATGGCAGTGCCTAATCTTATCATAGTTGCCCCGAAAAGAACGGCTTGTTGCCAGTCGTCCGACATGCCCATCGACAATTGATTTGCTTGCGGAAATTCGGTCTGAAGCTGTTGTGACAGCTGCTGCATCGCGGCAAAAGCCTGCTGATTGTCGCCATCCACTGCCGGTGCCGGAATGGCCATAAGACCTGCCAGCTCAAGATTAGGCAGTGCGGCGACCTGTCGCGCCAGTGGCAGCACATCTTGTGGTAACACGCCGGATTTACTGGCTTCCAGGCTGATATTGACCTGCAATAATACCTGCAGCGGCGCTTTACCGGCCGGTCGCTGCGCCGACAGCCGCTCGGCAATCTTAAGCCGGTCGACGCTGTGCACCACATCGGCGTACATGGCCACATCGCGGGTTTTATTCGATTGTAACGGCCCGATAAAATGCCAAAGCAAACCGGGCAGGGTAGCCAGCGCCTGCGCTTTGGCGGCAAGTTCCTGCACATAGTTTTCGCCGAACAAACGCTGGCCGGCCAAGTAGGCTTGTTCTATGTCATTGACTGGCTTGGTTTTACTGACGGCGATTAACTGAACAGTCGCGCCGCTTGGTGGCTGAATTTCTGCAAGTGCCCTGTAGGCTGTCTGTAAGCGTTCTGCTATGGTGTTATGCATCGAAACCTGATTTGCCTCTTCACTGACACAGGAGTATGTCGTCATGGATATTACCGAATTACTGGCGTTCAGCGTACAGCACAAAGCGTCGGACTTACACTTATCGGCCGGTGTGCCACCGCTGATCCGTGTTGACGGCGACGTGCGCCGTTTAAACATTCCACCGCTGACGCATAAAGACGTGCATGCGCTGGTGTACGATATTATGACCGATAAGCAGCGCAAAGAATACGAAGAACGCCTGGAGTCAGACTTCTCGTTTGAAGTGCCTGGTCTGGCCCGGTTCCGGGTCAACGCTTTTGTGCAAAACCGCGGTGCGGCGGCGGTATTTCGTACCATCCCCAGCGAAGTATTAAGCCTGGATGATTTAGGCGCACCGGAAGTATTCCGCACTATTGCTGACAATCCGCGTGGTCTGGTGCTGGTAACCGGGCCGACCGGTTCGGGTAAATCTACCACGCTGGCGGCGATGGTCGATTACATCAACACCGGCCGCCATGAACATATCCTGACCATTGAAGACCCGATTGAATTTGTGCACCACAACAAACTTTGCCTGGTCAACCAGCGTGAAGTTCACCGCGATACCTTAAGTTTCTCCAACGCACTGCGCTCAGCACTGCGGGAAGACCCGGACGTGATCCTGGTTGGTGAATTGCGTGACTTAGAAACTATTCGACTAGCGATGACAGCAGCAGAAACCGGCCACCTGGTGTTTGGTACATTACACACCACCTCGGCACCGAAAACGATCGACCGGATCATTGACGTTTTCCCGGGTGAAGAAAAAGCCATGGTGCGGTCGATGTTGTCGGAATCTTTACGGGCTGTTATTTCCCAAACGCTGCTGAAAAAAATCGGCGGCGGTCGTATTGCCGCGCATGAAATCATGACCGGTGTGCCGGCGATCCGTAACCTTATCCGCGAAGACAAAATCGCCCAGATGTACTCGGTTATTCAAACCGGTGCTTCACATGGCATGCAGACGATGGACCAGTGTTTGTTGAATCTGGTCAACCGCGGGCTTATCACCAAACAGGATGCGCTGGCCAAAGCGCAGGATAAAAACGCCTTTGGTGCTATGGGCCGGATTTAACGGAGACGATGATGGAATTAATCAGACTGCTGCAAAAAATGGTCGATGCCAAAGCATCGGATATGTTTGTCACCGCCGGGATGCCGGTCGCGGCAAAAATCAACGGCGAGTTACAGCCGATTGAAGAGACGCCATTAAGCGCCGAAGCATCTCTGGAAATCGTCTTGGCTTGTATGAATGACAAGCAAAAAAACGAGTTTCTGACACATAAAGAATGCAATTTTGCCATTGCCAATGACGCCGGCCGTTTTCGGGTGTCGGCGTTTTTCCAGCGCGATCAGGCTGGTATGGTGGTGCGCCGCATCGTCACCAAAATTCCGGAAGTGGATGAGCTTGGACTGCCACCGATTTTAAAAGAACTGATCATGTCCAAACGCGGCCTGCTGCTGTTTGTCGGCGGCACCGGCACCGGTAAATCGACGTCCCTGGCGGCGCTGATTGGCTATCGCAACAAAAATGCCCGTGGTCATATCCTGACTATCGAAGATCCGATTGAATTTGTGCACGACCATGCTAAGAGTCTGATCACGCAGCGCGAAGTGGGCATTGATACCGAATCTTTTGAAGCAGCGCTGAAAAGCTCGTTGCGCCAGGCGCCGGACGTGATCCTGATCGGTGAGATCCGCAGCCAGGACACCATGGAATATGCGCTGAGTTTTGCTGAAACCGGCCACTTGTGTATCGCGACGTTGCATGCCAATAACGCCAACCAAGCGATTGACCGCATTCTGCATTTGGTGCCGAAAGAGAAACACGCCAAATTGATGTTTGACCTGGCACTGAACCTGCGCGGTATTGTCGCACAGCAACTGATCGCCACCGCTGACGGCACCAAACGTATGGCAGCGATTGAAGTGCTGACCAACTCGCCGTTAGTTGCGGACCTAATCAAAAAAGGTCAGATTGATGAGATTAAAGCGGTGATGGCAAAATCGCGTGAGCTTGGTATGCAGACCTTTGATCAGGCGCTGTATGACCTGTATCAGCGCAATCAAATCAGTTACGCCGATGCGCTGCACCACGCCGATTCACCAAATGACTTACGCCTGATGATTAAACTGCGTAACAATGAAACTTCAGGCGCTGGTATGCTAGCCAATGTGACGGTTGACGGGCTGGAGAAACCGGAACGTTAAACGCAAAGACAAGAAACAAATAACGCGGCTCTGGCCGCGTTATTTGTTTAGGTTTGTACCAGACCAGGCCATAAAGACGCATCGGGTAATGGCGTAGGCAGTTCAAGGTCGGCAGGTTTTTTGCTGCTGATATAAGTAAAGCGCGGCAGCGGCTCGCCATCGATACTGACACTTTCAACGAACATCGCAAGCGGCCGCACCCAAAGGCCAAAATCGCCGTACAAGGCCCGGTACAGTACATAAGGCGCGTCTTCTTCACTATGCCGGACTGTGGCTAAAACCTGATAATAACGGCCTTTGTAGTGGCGGTAGAATCCAGGCTGCAACTGATTATTGGTGTTCAAACCAGCTCTCCAGAATTAACTTGGCCGAATAACAATCGACGGCGTCTTTGCTGAGCTTTTTAACCCCCCCCTGCGAAAACAACTCGGCGCGCGATTCAACTGTGGTCAGCCTTTCGTCCTGCGCCACCACTTTGACGCCAAAACGGCCGTGTAACCGGTTGATAAATTTGTGCACCCGCGCTGTGAAAGGCTGCTCGGAGCCGTCCATATTCAGTGGCAAACCAACTACTACCAGCGTCGGCTGCCATTCTTTCAGTAAGGCCTCAATCTGGTTCCAGTCCGGGGTGCCGTCCACGGCCTTTAGCGCTTTTAACGTGCTGGCGGTGCCGGTCAGCTGCTGGCCGACGGCCACGCCAATACTTTTCAGGCCATAATCAAATGCCAGAATACAACTCATGGTTTTTCCTGTGGTAATGGCCTGTGATCAGGCATGGCCGGCCTGCGCGCTCAGTTGCCAGCTTTGAATGCCGAGCTTGGCCGTAGCACCTTGCCATTTTTCTTTGTGCGGTAAATCGAAAATAATTTTATTGTCAGCCGGGATCACCAACCAGCTGTTCTCTGCCAGTTCCTGCTCCAGCTGACCCGCGCTCCAGCCGGCGTACCCGAGCGCCAGAATAAACTTTTCCGGCGCATCTTCGGTGGTCAGTTGCTCCAGAATGTCTTTGGAAGTTGTGATCATCAAATCCTGATTCAGCTGCATACTGCTGGTAAAACCGGCTTTAGGGGTATGCAAGACAAAACCGCGGTCATTTTGTACCGGGCCACCGGCGCAAACCTTCCGCTTGGCGGCGTCAGAACCAGCGTCAAATTCAATTTCCATCTGTTCCAGCAGCACCGCAATATCAACCGATAACGGATGGTTAATCACGATGCCCATGGCACCTTCTTCATTGTGTTCACAGATATAAGTCACGCTGCGGCTAAACAGCGGGTCGTCAAGGCTTGGCATCGCAATCAATAAATGGTTTTGCAGACTATCCATGGTGAACTCCTCAGGCTTTTTTCGCCTGTAGCAACCCTTCAATCTGATCAAATAGCATGCCGGTGATGGAAACCGGAAAAGCGGCTTCAATTTCGCGGATGCAGGTTGGGCTGGTGACGTTAATTTCGGTCAGTTTGTCACCAATAATGTCCAGACCGACAAAAATCAAACCTTTGGCTTTTAACGCCGGGCCGACAGCACGGGCAATGGCCCAGTCACTTTCAGACAGCGGCCTGGCCTCACCGCGACCGCCGGCGGCCAGATTGCCGCGTGTTTCGCCGCTGGCCGGGATCCGCGCCAGACAATAAGGCACCGGCTCGCCATTAACTACTAATACGCGTTTATCGCCGTCGACGATCTGTGGAATATAGCGCTGCGCCATCGCATACATAGTGCCGTGGGCAGTTAAAGTTTCCAGGATAACACTAACGTTCGGATCCTGCGGTTTTAAACGGAAAATTGAGGCGCCGCCCATACCGTCCAGCGGTTTTAAAATCACATCGCCTTCGGCCTGATAAAAAGCTTTTAAGCGCGCCGCATCACGGCTGACCAGCGTTTTTGGGGTGTGCTCAGCAAACCAGCTGGTGCAGAGTTTTTCGTTGGCGTCACGCAGGCTCTGGGGTTTGTTAACAATCAGCGTGCCAGTGTCTTCAGCGCGTTCCAGAATGTAAGTGGCGTAAATAAATTCGGTATCAAACGGCGGGTCTTTGCGCATCAGGATCACGTCGAGATCGCCAAGCGCGATATCCTGCTCGCCCTGAAATTCATACCAGCGCGCCGGATTTTGTTCCACCTGCAGCAAGCGGGTACGGGCACGAGCCTGACCTTCTAACAGATACAAATCGGCCATTTCCATGTAATGCAATTGGTAACCACGGCTTTGTGCCTGCAATAACATAGCGAAACTGGAATCTTTTTTGATATTGATGGCGCTGATAGGGTCCATCACGATGCCGAGTTTAATCAACAGCTTACTCCTTAATCAGGCGAGATCGCCCAGTTGTAATTGCAATGCCGCGATGGCTGTCAGTGCGGCCGTTTCGGTGCGCAGCACACGCGGGCCAAGCCGTACCGGCTGGAATCCGGCGGCAGTAGTAGCTGCCACTTCGCGGTCGCTGAAACCACCTTCCGGGCCTATCACGAGGCGCAGCCGGTTGGTTGGGGTTAACTGTTTAATGGTGGCGCTGGTCCAGGGATCCAAGGTCAGCTTCAGACAATTGTCATCTTGTGCCAACCATTTTTCTAATGTGACCGGCAGATGCACTGGTGGCACCACAGAGCGGCCGCTTTGTTCGCAGGCACTGATGACAATTTTTTGCCATTGTTCGCGTTTTTTCTCCAGCCGTTCAGCGTCGAGCTTCACACCGCAACGTTCTGTAAACAGTGGCGTAATTTCACTGACACCCAGCTCGACTGCTTTCTGAATGGCAAAATCCATCCGGTCGCCGCGTGAAATGCCCTGGCCTAAATGTAAATGCAGCGGCGACTCCACTGGATTAGCCGCCGCACTTTGAATTTGCACCCACAACTGTTTTTTGCCAACTTCGGTGATTTGAGCCACATAGTTCTGGCCATCACCATTAAATAATTCCAAGGCATCACCAGGCTGCATCCGCAGCACTTTACCGGCGTGATTGGCGGCATCTTCACAGAGTGCCACAGTTTGCCCCGGCGTCAGCACGCCGGGCTGAAATAAACGTATTGTGCGCATGAGATATGATTCGAAACTGCAAAAACTGATATGGTAGCAGTCCCTTGACGCTAAGGGTATCTCCAAAGGAGTCCTGTATGGACGCAGAGCAAGTTGTCTCTGCGACACCGGCGGTGCTTGCCGTGTCGCAGCTGTGTAAAAGTTATGGTGCGCTTAAAGCGGTCAATAACCTCAGTTTCAGTGTCAAAGCCGGGCAGTGTTTTGGTTTGCTGGGGCCAAATGGTGCCGGCAAAACGACTACCCTAGAAATGCTCGAAGGTATTATCAAGCCAGACAGTGGCGCGATCTATTATCAGGGCGAAATCGCTTCGCGCCGGCATTTTCAGCAGCTTGGCGTGCAGTTTCAGCAAACGGCATTACAGGATTTTCTCACCGTCGAAGAGACGTTAAAGATGTTTGCCGCGTTTTATCCTAATCCGGCTGACATCGCAGAGCTTATTCAGCTTTGTGATTTGCAGGATTTTTTAACCCAGGACCATAAAAAATTATCCGGCGGCCAGCGTCAGCGTCTGTTGTTGGCTCTGGCGCTGGTGAATCAGCCACAAATCCTGTTTTTAGATGAACCGACCACGGGCCTTGACCCACATGCGCGGCGTAATTTTTGGTCGCTCATCCAGCGCATTAAGCAGCAAGGCCGGACTATCATTCTGACCACGCATTATATGGACGAAGCTGAGCAGCTCTGTGATGAGCTGATTATCGTCGACAAAGGCCAAATCATCGCGCAAGGCTCCCCACAGACGCTGCTCAGGCAGCATTTTGAAGGCGCTTTGCTGCAGCTGCCAGACCCTGGGTTTCTGCCGCAAATGCCGGCGGGCCAGCAGGTTAGTGTGCAGGGCGGCCAACTGTGTATTCAGACGCCGGATGTACAGCTCAGCATTCAGGCGCTGTTGCAGCAACAAGTGCCGCTGCAGGGCTTGCTGGTGAAATCAGCGACGCTGGATGATTTATTCCTGAAATTAACCGGCCATGCGTTAAGCGCTGTCACACCGGAGGCTGCATGATGTTCAGTTTCAGACGTTTTATCGCGGTGCTAAAGGCGCGCAATCTGGAGTTCTGGCGCGACCGCGCGGCACTCGGCTGGAACTTATTGTTTCCGTTTTTACTGGTGGCCGGTTTTGCTTTTGTTTTCTCCGGCGAGCCAAAAGCCGAATATAAAGTCGGGGTGTTGCAGCAAAGCGCGGTGCTGGACAAAACTCAGCATCCGCTGCTAGCCACCCGCTTTGTCGAGTTTGTGCCTTATCAGACCGAAGCGCTGGCGAAACAGCGGCTGGCGCATCACCAGATAGATTTGGTGCTGGACCTTGCCGCAAACCGCTATGTGGTGAATCCGGATTCAGCCAAAGGCTATTTGGTGGAAAAAATCCTGCTGCAGCAGTGGCCGGGAGCCACGCGCGAGGAAGTGACTGGTCAGGCCATCCGTTATGTCGATTTTGTCTTGCCGGGTATTTTGGGCATGAACATGATGTTTTCCTGTTTATTTGGTGTCGGTTATGTGCTGGTGCGCTACCGCAAAAATTCAGTGCTTAAGCGCCTGCAGGCGACGCCATTAACAGCGCTGGAGTTTGTTGGTGCTCAGGTTATTTCGCGGCTGGTCATCGTTTTAGTCATCGCCGGTGTGGTGTTTGTCAGTTGTCAGCAGCTATTCGGCCTGATGATGCTGGGCAGCTATGTTTTGCTGCTACTGGTGGCGGCGCTCGGCGCATTGTCGATGATTGCTTTGGCGCTGTTAATTGCCAGCCGGCTGCAAAGTGAAGAGCTGACCGGGGGCTTACTCAATATGACCAGCTGGCCGATGATGATTTTGTCCGGTGTCTGGTTTAGCCTCGAAGGTGCGCCAGAAGCGGTCCAGTGGTTTGCGCAATTATTCCCGCTGACACATCTGGTCAGCGCTGCACGGGCTGTGATGCTTGATGGCGCAGGTTTTGTCGATGTTAGCATGCAACTTGGGGTGATGGCGGCGATGAGTCTGGCGTTTTTAACGGCAGCAGCGGCGTTGTTCCGCTGGGCCGGTGACGGGCGATAATTCTTAGCGATCTGATGAATGAAACGCCTGAAAAGCACGCTGTGCTTTTCAGGCGTTTTTTATTACAGAGCAGGGAAGGTGTAATGTGCACCGATGCCAAGCGGAATACCCAAGGCCCAGTACAGCAACAGGAAGGCGCTCCACAGCACCAGGAAGCAGACCGAAAACGGCAACATCAGTGCGATGAGTGTGCCAATACCGGTGGATTTCACATACTTTTGGCAGAACACCACAATCAGCGGGAAATACGGCATCAACGGCGTGATGATGTTGGTAGAAGAATCACCAACCCGATATGCAGCTTGCGTTAAATCCGGCGATACGCCCAGCTCCATCAACATCGGCACCATAATAGCGCCAATCAGGGCCCATTTTGCTGAGGCAGAACCGACCAGCAGATTCACTGACGCGGTCAGCAACACAATACCAACCAGCGTCACCCCAAGTGGCAACGCCAGCTCTTTCAGTGCCAATGCGCCTTTAATTGCCAGTAAAGCGCCGAGGTTCGACTGGCCAAAGGCATAAATAAACTGGGCACAGAAAAACGCCATCACGATGTAATAACCCATACCGGACATGGCTTTACTCATGCCTTGCACGATAGCGCGGTGATTTTTCGCCGAGCCCGAGGCATAGCCGTAGACCACTCCCGGAATTAAGAAAAACACAAAGATAATGCCGACAATCGACTGCATCAGCGGCGCAGTCGCGCTGGTTAACAGGCCGTCCGTGCCGCGCCAGGCGGAATCTGCACCTGATGCTGACCACATCAGCAATAAACCCGACACCAGCATCGACAAAGTGGCGTAGCGCAGGCCTTTGCGCTCAGCATCCGTGAGTGCATCCAGCTTCGGCAGACTCGCAGGGTCGCCGTCTACCTGGGTGCTCTTCAGCCGTGGTTCTATCACTTTGTCGGTCAGGAACCAGCCCACCAAGATGATTAAAGCGGCAGAAGCGCTGGTGAAAAAGAAGTTATTCAGTGGGTTAATCGTCATTTCCGCAGCTGCCGGATGAGCCGATAAACGTGCGGCGGCCTGAGTCAGGCCAGCCAGCATTGGGTCTAAGCTGGAGGGGACAAACAAACTGGCAGAAAAACCACCAGACACGCCGGCAAAAGCGGCGGCGATACCAGCGAGCGGATGGCGGCCGGCGGCGTAGAAAATCACTGCACCAAGCGGAATGACCAGCACATAACCGGCATCGACCGCGACATGGCTTAAAATGCCCACGGCAATTAACACCGGCGTCAGCAACATTTTTGGTGTGACATTTAAAATGGAGCGCAGGCCGGCATTGATAAAACCAGTGTGTTCGGCAACGCCGAGACCCAGCATCGCGACCAGCACCACGCCAAGCGGCGGGAAATTCACAAAGGTAGCAACCATCTTGCTCATGAAGGTGGTGAGTGCTGCACCATCTAATAAATCGACGATAACGATTGGTTTACCGGTACGCGGATCGATTTCGCTGAATTGCACGCCGGACAAGGCCCAGGAAATCAGCCAGACCGCGAGCATAAACAGAGCGAATAACACAGCAGGGTCGGGTAGCTTGTTGCCGGCGCGTTCAATCGCATCCAGACTGCGCTGCAACCAGGGTTTGGTCGTTTCGGTAGACATAGAGTTTCCTTATTTTAATTTGTGCCTTGTTATAAAAGTTTAAAAGGGCAGATAGCAATCAGGAAAAACCTTAGATGTAATCAGTCGGTGACTGAAAAAACAAAGGGAGCCGCAGCTCCCTTTGTCTCATCCGGTGTTATTACAGACCGGCGTCAGCGCGCAGTGCCGCGGCTTTGTTGGTCTGCTCCCAAGGGAATTCGTTACGGCCGAAGTGGCCATAAGCCGCTGTCGCCTTGTAGATTGGACGCTCGAGGTCAAGCATCGCAATCAGGCCAGCCGGACGCAGGTCAAAATGCGCGCGGATAAGCTTAATCAGCTGATCTTCAGACAATTTGCTGGTACCAAAAGTCTCGACGCTGATTGAAGTCGGTTCTGCCACGCCGATAGCGTAAGACACCTGAATTTCACAGCGCTCAGCTAAGCCCGCTGCGACGATGTTTTTCGCCACATAACGCGCTGCATAAGCGGCTGAGCGGTCAACTTTTGATGGATCTTTACCGGAGAACGCACCACCGCCGTGGCGGGCCATGCCGCCATAGCTGTCAACGATGATTTTACGGCCGGTCAGACCACAATCGCCCATTGGGCCACCGATGACAAAACGGCCCGTCGGGTTGATGAAAAACTTAGTGCTTTGACGCAGCCATTCCGCCGGCAGCACTGGCTTGATGATGTGTTCCATCACCGCTTCGCGCAGGTCTTCCGTAGAAATGGTGTCGCAATGCTGAGTGGATAACACCACGGCGTCGATACCGACTGGTTTGCCGTTTTCGTAAATGAAAGACAGCTGAGATTTGGCGTCCGGACGTAACCATGGCAGGGTGCCGTCTTTACGCACTTTGGCTTGTTGTTGTACCAGACGGTGAGAATAAGTGATTGGTGCTGGCATCAGCACGTCAGTTTCATTGCTGGCGTAGCCAAACATTAAACCCTGGTCGCCGGCGCCTTGATCCTTCGGGTCTTTTTTATCAACACCCTGGTTGATATCCGGAGATTGTTTACCGATGGCGCTTAACACAGCGCAGGAATTGGCATCAAAGCCCATATCAGAATGCACATAACCGATTTCACGGATAGTGCTACGGGTTAGTTCTTCAATATCGACCCAGGCAGAAGTTGTGATTTCGCCACCGACCAGCACCATGCCGGTTTTGACGAAGGTTTCACAGGCGACACGGGCTTTCGGGTCCTGTTCCAGGATGGCATCCAACACCGCATCAGAGATTTGGTCGGCGATTTTATCCGGATGTCCTTCAGAAACTGACTCAGAGGTAAAAATGTGTTGTGCCATTCTAACTTATTCCAATGGGTTGGTTGTTAAAGCGCCAGGCGCCGGAAAATTGGGCTGCGTATTCTAGAGAAACAAATGGCAGTTTGCCATAGTTTTTTGCCGCCCGGACGTCTTTCTATCTGTTTTCCAAACAGGACAGTACGGTGTATCGGATGAACGGATCAAAACTTAAGGCAAACAGCATGGATCCGGTTTTATTCATTGCCAAGGGGGGCATGGTCTGGGAAAATAACGTCGAACCGATGCGACGCGTAAAATAAATTTGCCTGTTTATCAAAAAACAGTATCACGCCATCCGAAGCGATACAGGCAACATAAAAAACCACTTGGATATGATTCCGATAATTCAGTAGCAGGAGTGACAATGCTGTCCCGCAAACAACTCGCCAACGCCATCCGCGCTTTAAGTATGGATGCAGTGCAAAAAGCCAAATCAGGCCACCCGGGCGCCCCAATGGGCATGGCGGATATCGCCGAAGTATTATGGCGTGATTTTTTAAAGCACAATCCACAGGATCCGCAATGGGCAAACCGTGACCGGTTTGTGCTGTCCAATGGCCATGGCTCGATGTTGTTGTATTCGCTGTTGCATTTGTCTGGCTACGACCTGTCCATCGACGATTTAAAACAATTCCGTCAATTGCATTCTCGCACACCAGGCCATCCGGAATATGGTTATGCGCCGGGTGTAGAAACTACCACAGGCCCATTAGGGCAGGGCATCACCAATGCGGTCGGCATGGCGATTGCCGAAAAAGCACTGGCTGCGCAGTTTAACCAGCCAGGCCACGCCATTATCGATCACTATACCTATGCGTTCCTTGGTGACGGCTGCCTGATGGAAGGCATTTCGCATGAAGCCTGCTCATTGGCTGGCACTTTAGGCCTGGGTAAACTCATCGCCTTCTGGGACGACAATGGCATCTCGATTGACGGCCATGTTGAAGGCTGGTTTACCGATAACACGCCAGCTCGTTTTGAAGCCTATGGTTGGCATGTCATCGCCGGCGTAGATGGCCATGATGCACAAGCGGTGGCTGCGGCGATTCAGGCGGCTCAGGCTGAGACCGGCAAACCCACACTGATTTGCTGCAAAACCATCATCGGTTACGGCTCGCCGAATAAATCAGGCAGCCATGAATGCCACGGTGCGCCACTGGGCGATGCAGAAATCGCCGCTTCGCGTGAATTCCTGCAATGGCCGCATGCACCATTTGAAGTGCCGGCTGATATCTACGCGGCATGGGATGGCAAATCCAAAGGCGGTGCATTACAGCAAAGCTGGAATGAGCAGTTTGCCGCTTATGCCAGTGCGCACCCTGATCTTGCTGCTGAATTAAAACGCCGTTTAAGCGGTGAATTGCCAGCTAACTGGAAAGCAGATTCAGATGCTTATATCGCAAAATTACAGGCAACACCGGCTGCCATCGCGAGCCGCAAGGCTTCACAAAATGCCTTAAATGCTTATGGCCCGTTACTGCCTGAATTACTGGGTGGTTCGGCTGATTTGGCCGGTTCGAACCTGACTATCTGGTCTGGTTCTAAAGGCATCAGTGCGGAAGACGCCAGCGGCAACTATTTATATTACGGCGTCCGTGAATTCGGCATGTCAGCCATCATGAACGGTATCGCGCTGCACGGTGGTTTTGTGCCATACGGTGCGACTTTCCTGATGTTTATGGAATATGCCCGCAACGCAGTGCGGATGGCCGCGCTGATGAAGCAACGGGTGATTTTTGTTTACACTCACGATTCGATTGGTCTCGGTGAAGACGGTCCAACGCACCAGCCGGTTGAGCAGCTGGCATCATTACGCGTGACGCCAAATCTGATGAACTGGCGCCCTTGTGATCAGGTGGAATCGGCAGTGGCCTGGCAGGCGGCAATTGAACGCACCGAAGGCCCAACCACGCTGATTTTCACCCGGCAGAATTTGGCACAGCAAGCCCGTACCGACGAGCAAGTTGCTGCGATTCGCCGCGGTGGCTATGTGTTGAAAGACAGTGCCGGTACACCGGACTTAATCATCATCGCGACTGGTTCAGAAGTGGAACTGGCAGTGCAGGCTGCAGCAAAACTCACTGACAGCGGCCGTAAAGTTCGGGTGGTTTCTATGCCATCGACTGACGTGTTCGACGCGCAGGATGCCGCTTATCGCGAAGCCGTTTTGCCGGCTGCCGTAACAAAACGCGTGGCGGTTGAAGCCTGTATCGTTGACAGCTGGTATAAATATGTTGGTTTGAACGGTAAAATTATCGGCATGACCAGCTTTGGTGAATCAGCCCCGGCCGAGCAGTTATTTGAATACTTCGGTATCACCACAGCTGCTGTGGTGGAAGCGGCAGAACAGCTATTGGCGTAAGTGGTACTTTGAATGCAAAAGGGGCCTGGAGCCCCTTTTGTTTAACTTGGTGACAGGTCAGACAGGTAATAGCGCTCATGACAATCCGGATTGCGATCAATGGGTTTGGCCGAATCGGCCGCAGTATTGTCCGCGCCATTTTTGAACAGCATTTACAAGACGAAGTGCAGGTTGTCGCCATCAATGAATTGGCCGAAGCCCGCGGTATTGCGCATTTATTAAAATATGATTCCAGCCATGGCCGGTTTGCGACTGAAGTCACTTTACAAGGCGAACAGTTAATCGTCGGTGGGCAGAGTATCCAACTGCTACATCAGCCAGAACCGGCTTTATTGCCCTGGCAACAACTTCAGGTTGATTTAGTGCTGGAATGTACCGGCGTATTTGGCTCTCGTGCTGATGCGATGAAACATTTGGAAGCCGGCGCTGGGAAGGTGCTGTTTTCGCATCCGGCGGGTGCCGACATCGACGCGACGGTGATTTACGGCGTCAACCATCAGCAATTGAATGCAACCATGCGGGTGGTCTCTGCCGGCTCCTGCACCACGAACTGCATCGTGCCGGTCCTCAGTGTGCTGGATAAAACCTTTGGTGTGGAAAGCGGCACCATCACCACCATTCACGCCTCTATGCATGACCAGCAGGTGATTGACGCTTATCATCCGGACTTACGTCGCACCCGGGCGGCCAGTGAATCCATTATTCCGGTGGACACCAAACTCGCCCGGGGTATTGAACGCATCATGCCGCATCTGGCTGGCCGCTTTGAAGCTATCGCGGTCAGGGTGCCGACTCTGAATGTCACAGCGATGGATCTATCTGTGACTTTACATCAGGACGTCACAGTCGACGCAGTCAACCAGGTGCTGCAACAAGCTCGGCCTGATTTGCCCGGTATTCTCGACTACACCGAGGAACCCTTAGTGTCGGTGGATTTTAACCATGACCCGCATTCCTGCATTGTGGATGGCTCGCAAACCCGCGTCAGCCATAAACGCTTGGTGAAGTGTCTGGTCTGGTGTGACAACGAATGGGGTTTTGCCAACCGGATGATCGATACAGCCCGTGCCATGATGCAGGCAAAATAACCGAATCAAAGTATTAAAGTAATAAAAATCAACAGAAGGAGATGGACATGTCCGTGATCAAAATGGCTGATTTAGATTTAGCCGGCAAACGCGTGCTGATCCGCGAAGATTTAAACGTACCAGTGAAAAACGGCGTGGTGACTTCAGACGCGCGTCTGCGTGCAGCGCTGCCAACCATTGAACTGGCGCTCAGCAAGGGTGCCAAAGTCATGGTTTGTTCGCATTTGGGACGGCCGGAAGAAGGCGTTTATGCAGAAGAATTCTCGATGCAGCCGGTGGTTGATTACCTGAAAAACGCATTAAAAGCGCCGGTCCGGCTGGCAAAAGACTACTTGCACGGTGTTGAAGTCGCTGCTGGCGAAGTGGTGGTGTTTGAAAACGTGCGCTTTAACAAAGGCGAAGGCAAAAATGACGAGACGCTGTCAAAGCAGTTAGCTGCACTGTGTGATGTATTTGTGATGGATGCATTTGGCACCGCACACCGCGCTCAGGCAACCACACACGGCGTGGCGAAATTCGCGCCTGTTGCTTGTGCCGGCCCGTTATTGGCGGCTGAGCTTGAAGCTTTAGCTGCGGCGCTGAAAAATCCAAAACGGCCACTGGTCGCAATTGTCGGCGGATCTAAGGTGTCGACTAAACTGACTGTGCTGGAATCGCTGTCTGGTATCGTTGATCAGCTGGTTGTTGGTGGTGGTATTGCCAATACCTTTATTGCGGCAACTGGTGCAACAGTCGGCAAATCGTTATATGAAGCTGATTTAATTCCCGAAGCTCAGCGCCTGATGTCTGCTGCCAAAGCCAATGGCGGCAATATTCCGGTGCCGACTGATGTGGTGACCGGTAAAGCCTTTGCTGAGGACACGCCGGCAAACCTGAAAGCAGTTGGTGATATTGCAGCAGACGATATGATTTTCGATATCGGACCTGACAGCACCGCGGCACTGGTTGAGATCTTAAAGTCAGCGGGCACTATCGTCTGGAACGGCCCGGTTGGTGTATTTGAATTTGCCCAGTTTGAAGCCGGTACCAAAGCCATTGCAGAAGCCATTGCGCAAAGTGATGCCTTCAGTATTGCCGGTGGCGGCGATACGCTGGCAGCAATTGATAAGTATAACGTTGCTGACCAGATCTCCTATATTTCTACCGGTGGCGGTGCTTTCCTTGAGTTTTTAGAGGGAAAAACCTTGCCAGCAGTTGAAATTCTTGAACAACGCGGCAAAACCGCGTAAAAATGATGTTATAAAACAGTCTGTTCGCCGAAACATCTTAATAAGCCGGCAGATTCTGACCGGCAAAGCCGGCGCAAAAGCGCCGGGTTCGGTGGCAGCTCTGAACCTACCCTACAAAAAGTGAGGATTTCATGGCTCTTATCTCGTTACGTCAGATGTTGGATCACGCTGCAGAATTTGGTTACGGCGTCCCTGCATTCAACGTCAACAATCTTGAACAAATGCGCGCGATTATGCTGGCTGCCGATGCAACCGACAGCCCGGTGATTGTGCAGGCGTCGGCCGGTGCCCGCAAATATGCCGGCGCGCCATTCCTGCGCCATTTGATTCTGGCTGCGGTAGAAGAGTTTCCACATATCCCGGTGGTGATGCATCAGGATCACGGCACTTCACCGGCCGTGTGCCAGCAGTCGATTCAACTGGGTTTTTCGTCGGTGATGATGGATGGTTCATTACGTGCTGATGGCAAAACGCCGGCCGATTACGACTATAACGTCGATGTAACCCGTCGTGTTGTTGAAATGGCGCATGCCTGCGGTGTTTCAGTCGAAGGTGAGTTAGGTTGTCTGGGTTCGCTGGAAACTGGTGCTGCCGGCGAAGAAGATGGTATCGGCGCTGATTGTGTTTTAAGCCATGACCAGATGCTGACTGATCCGGAAGAAGCTGCTCAGTTTGTCAAAGCAACAGGTGTTGACGCGCTGGCGATTGCCTGTGGTACTTCGCATGGTGCTTACAAATTCAGCCGCCCGCCGACGGACGACATCCTGGCAATTGACCGGATTAAAGCGATCCACGCCCGTATTCCGGATACTCATCTGGTGATGCATGGCTCAAGCTCAGTGCCACAAGACTGGCTGGCGGTGATCAATGAATACGGTGGCGCCATCCCGGAAACTTATGGCGTGCCGGTCGAGCAAATTCAGCAAGGCATCAAATTTGGCGTGCGCAAAATCAACATTGATACTGATTTGCGGTTAGCGTCGACAGGTGCAATTCGCCGTTTTATGGCGCAGCACCCGGCCGAGTTTGATCCACGCAAGTATTTACAGGAATCTGTCAAAGCAATGATGGAGATCTGTAAAGACCGCTACCAGGCATTTGGTTGTGCCGGGCAGGGGTCGAAAATCAAAGCCGTTTCGTTAGAGAAAATGGTGAAGTTATATGATTCGGGCAAATTAACGCCGAACATTAAATAAGCAGAAAAATGAATGTTCTATTAAATTTTCAAGACAGAAATTTAAGCGGCACATTCAGGGTAAATTTGTAAGCGGAAATTGCGGTGAAACAGGTCTGGCTGGCTGTCGTAGTTATATTGACAACCACTGGTTTTGCTGCAATGATGCGGGCGGTTTACCCTCTAACCAGGTCATTCTTTTTTACAAGTTTGGCCTTCAAAATACAGGTTACGTTAATCAGCAATTATTGGTTGGGAACTATGTCTAACAATAACATTCGTAAAAACCTGATCGCATCGGCAATCGTTGGTGCTTTCATGTTCGGTGGCGTTGCTCAAGCAACGACTCTCGCAGAAGTCACCAATACCGGTGTCCAGGCTGCTAAAGCATCTGCAGCTTCTCAGGAAAAAATTAACAACATTTATGATCAGTCTCAGGAACTGCTGGCGGAATACCGCTCACTGGTTGAACAGACTGAAAACCTGAAAGTTTACAACGACCACGTAAACACTCTGGTTAACGACCAAAATGCGCAACTTGCTTCATTTGACAAGCAAATTGGTACTATCGAAGGAACTAAGCAGGGTATCGTTCCTCTGATGTACAAAATGATCGATACACTCGAAGCATTCATCAAAGCTGACATGCCAATCGACCAGGCTAAACGTCTGGAACGTGTTCAGCGTCTGCGTGACCTGATGGGCAATGCATCAGTCAACACTTCTGAGCAATACCGTATGGTGCTCGAAGCTTACCAAATCGAAAAAGACCTGGGCACAGCTCTGGTTACTTACACTGACAAACTGAACGTAGGTGGCGGCGAAAAGACTGTTAACTTCGTTTATGTTGGCCGTGTTGCGCTGTTAGCAATGTCGCTGGATGAGAAAGAAGCCTGGATGTGGAACAAATCTACTAACCAGTGGGAAGCGCTGGGTGCTGAATACCTGGATTCTACCAAAACAGCTATCCGTGTAGCTGGCAAACAATCTCCTCCACAATTATTAAAACTTCCAGTGTTAGCAGCGGAGTAAGAATAAATGAAGAAAGTGTTTAAAGGTTTAATGATTGCTGCTGCTGTGACTATGTCTGCCGGCGTTTGCTTAAATGCTGCAGCAAATACAGCTCAACTTGATCAGTTACTGGAACAGGTTAAGAAAAACCGCGCTGCTGATGCCAAACTGGATGCTGCCCGTGAGCAGGAATTCCTGTCTGACCGCGCTGACAAACAAGCGCTGCTGAGCAAAGCAAAAGCTGCTTTCGCTGCTGAAGAAGCTCGCGGCAAGTCTCTGACTAAACAGTTCGCTGATAACGAAGGCGCTATTGCTGCTAAAGAACAAGAGCTGTTAAACGCTCAGGGTACTTTAGGTGAGATGTTTGGTATCGTTCGTGGTACTGCAACTGAAACTATCGGTGCTATCGCTACTTCTAACATCAGCGCTCAGTACAAAGGCCGTGAAGATCTGCTGAAAAAACTGTCAGTAGCTAAAGAGCTGCCAACTATCGCTGAACTGGAAGAACTGTGGATTGCTCTGCAAACAGAGATGACCGAGTCGGCTAAAGTTTCTAAGTTTGACGGTGAAGTGACTGGTCTGGACGGTGCAAAAGCTCCTGCTTCTGTAACTCGTGTTGGTTCTTTCAACCTGATCTCTGACAACGGCTTCCTGGTATACAACGCTGATACTAAAGAGATGCAGCCACTGGTTAAACAACCAGAGTCTTATGTAGTTTCTGATTCAGTTGCGTTCAAAAACTCAGCTGCCGGCGAACTGAAACCAGTTTACATTGACCCAACCGGCGGTAACTTACTGCGTCTGAAAACTCAGGAAGCAACGCTGGAAGAGCAGTTCCACTCAGGTGGTACTCCAGGTTATGTGATCACTGTTCTGTTAATCATCGGTCTGTTGATTTCAGCAGTACGCTTCCTGGCGTTAACTTCTGCAGGTTCAAAAATCAATGCTCAGCTGAAAAACCTGAACAATCCTTCTACAGATAACGCCTTAGGCCGCATCCTGAAAGTTTACCATGACAACAAAAAAGCTGACGTGGAAAACCTGGAACTGAAACTGGACGAAGCCATCATGCGCGAAACTCCGGCTATCGAAAAAGGTATCGGTATCCTGAAACTGATCGCTGCAGTTGGTCCTCTGCTGGGTCTGTTAGGTACAGTAGTTGGTATGATCGGTGCGTTCCAGATGATCACACTGCACGGTACTGGTGATCCGAAGATCATGGCTGGTTCTATCTCTATGGCGCTGGTTACAACTGTACAAGGTCTGCTGTGTGCGCTGCCACTGTTGTTCCTGCACTCTTTACTGCAGTCTAAATCAAACTCAATCCTGCACATCCTGGATGAGCAAAGCGCTGGTATCATCGCTGCTCATGCGGAGAAGGAGCGCTCATAATGCATAGCCTGATAGAGCTTTGGGAATCTGTCAGGGATTTTATCGCAACCGGCGGTGATGTACTTTATATCGTCGCCCTGGTGCTCTTCATCATGTGGATTCTGATTATAGAGCGCTTTTGGTTTATCAGCCGTGAGTATCCAGCAATGCGTGACAAAATCATTGCTGACTGGCACGCACGGACAGATACGACCTCTTGGTATGCGCATAAAATCCGTGAAGCCTGGGTGTCTCAAGCAAGTACCCAGCTGAATGAGCGTATAAATGTTATCAAGACTCTGGTTGCAGTGTGCCCGATGGTTGGTCTGCTCGGCACTGTAACAGGTATGATTGCGGTATTCGAAATCATGGCGTTAGTCGGCACGGGTAACCCGCGTCTGATGGCGTCAGGTATTTCGATGGCAACAATCCCGACTATGGCGGGGATGGTGGCTGCATTATCTGGAGTTTTTGTAACGTCCAAATTGGAAGCTAAGGTAAAAGCTGCTGTCCACGAGTTGGCAGATAGCATGCCGCATCATTGATTAGAGAGTGATTTATGGCACGTAAAACTAGACGTGAAGCAGAAGAAGCAGCGATCGACTTGACGCCGATGCTCGACGTTGTATTCATCATGCTGATTTTCTTTATCGTGACAACTTCTTTCGTTAAAGAAGCTGGTATCGATGTTAACCGTCCAAAAGCAGCAAAAGCGCAGTCGAAACCAACGGCAACAATTTTCGTAGCCGTCCGTGCAAACGGTGAAATCTGGTTAGACAAGCGTGCAGTTGACGTAGAGCGCGTAGGCGCAACTATCGAAAAACTGCTGGCTGAATCTCCAACTGACACAGTTATTGTGCAGGCGGACAAAGAAGCTAAGCATGGCGTGGTTGTATCTGTAATGGATCAAATCAAGCTGGCTGGTATTGAGAAGATCTCAATCGCGGCGGAGAAGTAATATGGCCCGGTTATTACTTTCACTCTTAATTGGTGCGGTAATAACGTTTTTCCTGTTTGTATTGATGGCATTCCTGGTAGACAGCGATGACGCTGTCTCCAATGTCGCAAAGGAACAAATCGTTATTGAGATAAACTCGACGCCGCCTGAGTCTAAAGCTCAGACCCGGACTCGGGTACCGCCACCGCCACCACCACCGCCGCCAGAGCCACCAAAGCAACAAGTGGTTCAGGAAGCGAGTAATACGGACACAGGTGCTATCGGCTTTAACGCCCCGACAGTAGATGTTGGCGGAGTCAGCGGTGGTATCGGTGACCCGGCAGGTGCCATGATGCGTGATGGTGACGCAACACCAATCGTTCGTATCGAACCGAAGTATCCTGTACAGGCTGCTCGTGACGGTATCAATGGTTGGGTAAAAATGCGTTTCTCTATCATGCCGGATGGCTCTGTAGATGAAATTGAAGTTGTTGATGCTGAGCCGAAGCGGGTGTTTGACCGCGAAGCAATTCGTGCATTAAAACGTTGGAAGTACTCACCAAAAATTGAAAACGGTCAGGCGTTGAAGCAAACCGGGATCATGGTGCAGTTAGACTTCAACCTTGATAATGCCGGAGGTTAAGTATGAAATTTAACAAACTTACATCTGCGTTGATGGTGTTTGCTGCAGTGGGCGTCGCCGCTCTGCCGGTGAGCTCAGCGTTCGCAGCTCCGGACGCGGCTAAGATTGCTGAGCGTAAAGCTCGGAAATCGCAGGCTGTCGGCGAAAAAGTTGGTAAAGCAATCGGTAAAGCTTATGAGCTGTACGGCCAAAATAAAGTCGGTGAAGCACTGGCATTATTGGAGCCAATCGAAGCGTCAAATACCTTCGATAAAGCTTATTTAGATAAATTTATCGGCCAGCTGTACATCGAGAAAGATCCAGCTAAGTCATTGAGTTATATGATTAAAGCGGTTCAGCCTGATGTGCTGGGTTTTACTGACCAGGCGACTCTGCTGCGCAACATCGGCGATTTAAGTCTGATGGCGAAGAAGTACGAGCAGGCGATCACTTACTACAACAAGTGGTCAGATTTCACCGGTGAGACGGACGCAAACGTTGATTTGCGTATTGCTAACGCGTACTACGAAATGAAGCAGTATGCCAAAGTTATTGCACCGGCTGATCGTGCGATCGAACACTCGAAGACGCCGAAGAAAGAACCGTACCAAATGAAGTTCGCTTCATACTACGAGCTGAAGCAGACCAAGAAAGCGATTGAAGTATTGGAAACTATGTTGCCAATATTCCCAAATGAGAAGCAATCTTGGGTGATGTTAGGCCAGTTTTACTCTGTGGATGAGCAATATGATAAAGCATTAGCGATTATCGATATGGCTTACAAACAGGGTTTGTTGAAGACAGAAAACGAGATCAAGCTGCTCGCTAACCTGTACAACAACAACAACGTGCCATACAAAGCCGCTGCGCTGCTGGAAAAACACTTGACTGCTGGTTTGTTGAAGAATGACCGCGCCATCCTGATGAGTATTGCCAGTTCATACTCTTCGGCCCGCGAATTCGAAAAAGCGGCTAAGTTCTACGGTATGTTAGGTGCTAAAGAAAATGACGGTGATGCATATCGTCGTCAGGGTGATGCACTGGCGATGGCGAATAAAAACGCTGAAGCAGCTACCGCGTTACAAAAAGCTTTAGAAGTCGGTACCAAAGACAAAGGTAAAGTGCACGTTTCTCTGATCGGTGCTTATTTCTATCAAGGCAAAATGCGTGAAGCCTATCAACATGTACTGCTGGCTCGCCAGCATGGACAGGAAAAGATGGCTAACTCATGGGGCCCATACGTGAAAGAACGCGCTGAGAAGAAAGGCATCAAGCTCTAAGCTCAAACCTTTTAAAAGACCCGCCGTTTGGCGGGTTTTTTTATGCCATCAGATCAGCGCTGATTTATTGGCAGAAAAAAGCCAGCACTGAATGCTGGCTGTTTTTGTATCAGAACTATGTCACTGTTCTTCTGCGATTGCAGTTCCAGGCTGTTCGTTATCCTGTGGCCTTAAATCCAGCATTTTGTACTTGTCTATCAACGAGTAGAGAGTGGGACGTGTCACGCCGAGTAAATCTGCAGTTTTCGACAAGTTGCCGTTTGCAACGTTAAACGCATGACGAATGGCTTGTGTCTCAGCTTGTTCACGGACTTTGCGTAATGTCGGCAAAGTATTGGATTGATTCGATGCGACAAGGCCAAGATCTTCTGCGCTGATAAATTTCGTATCAGCAAGAATTACAGCGGACTTAAGTTTGTTTTGCAGCTCGCGGATGTTGCCAGGCCAACGATGCCCAAGCATTGCGTTGATGGCATCTTCAGTAAAACCTTGAATATTTGTATTAAATTCGGCATTAAACCGATGCAGCAAGGACTTAGCGATAATCACAATATCGTGGCCCCGATTTCGTAACGGGGGGATGTTAAGTGTGATTTCACTGACCCGATAAAACAAATCTTCGCGGAAGCTTTGTTCTGCAACCATTTCTGCCAGATTGCGGTGCGTGGCGCATATGACGCGAACATCAACTTCAATCTCCGAACGACCGCCGACTCTTTCAATGACGCGCTCCTGCAGAAACCGTAGCATTTTGGCTTGTAGCGCCAACGGCATATCACCTATCTCGTCAAGCATCAGCGTACCGCCATTTGCGGTTTCGATTTTGCCTAACGTGGTTTTATGCGCACCAGTAAAGGCGCCTTTTTCGTAGCCGAACAACTCACTTTCGAGCAGGTTGTCGGGGATTGAAGCACAGTTAATCGCGACAAAAGGTTTATCCGCACGGGGGCTTTGTTTATGAATAGCACGGGCGAACACTTCTTTACCGGTGCCGGATTCACCGAGCAAAAGCGTGGTAATTTCAGTTGGCGCAATCTTTTCGACCATCCGGCAGGCTTTTTGGATCGATTCACTGTTACCGATAATGTCTTGCTGTTTATATGCGGTGGCTTTGAGTACTCGATTTTCCGTTTCAATGTCGCTCAGTTTGAATGCGCGGGCGACAATCACATTCAGTACGTCAACATCGATTGGTTTTTGATAGTAGTCGTAGGCACCGAGTGAAATGGCCTGTAAGGCGTGTTCAGTGTCAGTGCTGCCAGTGATCACTATCACTTTGGTGTTTGGGTTATGCTGCAGGATCTCGGTCAGGCAAGCTAACCCCTCAGATGCATTGGTTGGATCAGGCGGAAGACCAAGATCAAGCGTCACCACTGCTGGTTCGTAGCGACGTAATTGCTGTAAAGCCGAAGCGCGGTCCTCAGCAAATACTACTTCATAATCAGTCAGACTCCATTTGAGCTGCTTCTGTATGCCAAGGTCGTCATCAATCGCGAGTAATGTTTTCATACAACATTCCGTGTATCAGTAAGATGGATTAGTGTAAAGGAAGCAAAATAGTAAAGGTAGTCCCTTGGTCAACCTCGCTATCGACGAGCAACTGTCCTTGCAGCTGCTGGACAAAAGTCAGTGCATCATAAGCGCCTATCCCCATGCCTGCATTGCCTTTTGTCGTATCAAAGGGTTTAAACAGGCGGTTTTGGATAAACTCCTGGCTCATGCCACAGCCTGTATCTGTAATTTTGATACAAAGATGTTGTTGCTCGCAATGCGCTGAGACTTCAACACGGCCGTCGTCCGCCGTCGCCTGCTGGGCGTTATCAATCAAGTGGTACAATACATTCGCAAAGCGCTCAGCATCTATTGTCAGCTGGCAGTCAGAATTTATCACCAATACCGGCTTAGGCAGGGTGCCGCTGCAACGCTCTTTGATTAATGCTTCAAGTAGCGCTGCGATGGCAGTTTTTTTGATATGTTCCTGACCGCTTTGTTTGTTGGTGAGCTGCGCCAGCATATTTTGTAATCGGCTCTGCATCGCTTCAATGGTAGAAAAAGCATCGTCGACGAATTCGGGGTTGTGCCGGTGTTTTTGCGCATTTTTCAACAGCATATCGATTTGCGCCTTTACATTCTTTAAATCATGGACGACAAATGCAGACATCCGGCTAAACGCGACAAACTGCGCGTTCTCAGACAACGCTTTACTGGCTTCATCCATAAACAGATAGCTGGCGATTTGTTCGGTAACGGCATTGAGATAATCACGTAATTCCCAGTTTAGCCGTAATTTTTCATTCACCATGCAATGCAGCAGGCAAAAACCCCAAAGCTGGTTATTCTTCAGAATGGGGATCAAGATACTAAAAGAAGGAACTTGATTCTCCATCACGTTACTGAGTTTGGCGACGACAGGATCTTTTCTGTCACTGAAGTCTAGCAGCCACTGCTTGTTTTTCTGTTCAGCGGCCACAAGTGACAAGGCCTTTTGTTCGGTTTCAGCAAATGTAAGTTGGCCCTTGCTTGCCAATGGTTGAAACTGGTCATGTTGTAATTTCACCAGAACACCATGACTGTAGCCGATTGCGCGACACCAGGCATTCAGACAGACTTGCGCGGTATTTTCCCGAGCAAACTCAATTTGTTTCAATTCGCGGGTTAATTCAACCCATTTTTCCCGATAATCAAAGGTGTTAGCAAAAAAGTGTTTTTCAATAAAGACCCGGCCTTTGCGGCGCAAACCATCGGAAAAAAACAAAGTACCAAGCACTGCGGAACCAATTACGACAAACACCACCTGCAACAAAGTTGTCCAGTTGCCGCCGATATAACTCAGGTAATAGCCAACAACCGCCAGCAAGCAAAGATAGATTCCTGCAGCCAATACCAAAGAACTTTGCAGAACTATATCTCTGGACACATAGACGTTAATGCCCCAGGACTTCACCCGTTTTACCGCGACCACCAAAAACGGCAGCATAAATAAATGGATAAAACCACGCGCTTGCCAAGTTTGCTGGTTAATTTTGCTCAGAAGAGCCGCCTCGGCGAGCAAGTAGAAATCAAGCAGCAGGCAAATACCGATAGCGATAATCAACGGTTTAAACTGCCACTTTTGCGCGCCGGATTGCCGGTACAAGGTTTCGACCATTGCCAGCATGGTGATCACCAGCAATAAAGTCCCCATCAGACGCAATCCTGCTGTATTAATCACAAAACTTCCAAACAATAACCAGCTGAGCAGAATGCCAAGTGTCAGGCGAACTTTTTTAACTGCAAACCATTGGCGCAGTGGAATATCTGTCTTGCTTAGTGCAGAGAGCAGAAACATCAGCAGAAAAGATTTTTGAATCGTTTCAATAGCAAAAGAAGTGTCTGACACAAAGGTCAGTTGTTGGCTAGTACCGTTGAAAATTGCCCAAAATACCGAAAACAGCGTAAAAGCCGACAATAACGATTTTTGTGAGGTCTTATTGCGAACAGTCAGTTGCAGAGCAAAGAACAGCAAATAACCGAGCGCAGCGAGTAGAAATCCGGTTTGACCCGGAGACAATTCAATAAGCATAACACGGCCTTAAGGTTGGATTTGTTGCAACAGCTGATGCAGGTGTTTTACCGGGATCGCATATGAAATGCCACTGGGATCACTTAACACTGCTTCTTTTGACTTTTTAATCAACACCATGTTGATAATACCAACTACTTCACCATTGTCCTGGCGATACAACATGCTACCGCTGTTACCCGGATATGCGGTGCCGTCCAACTGATAAATCAAAAAGGGATCCCGCATTTGACGCAAGCTCGCTGCGCTCAAGGCCTGGCTATGATCCGCCGGGATGACTATAGGTGTGACAGCGCTTAGCAACGCCCGGTGTGTTGCAGGGTATAGTCCTAGGACGCCGGTGATCGGATAGCCGGTAAATGCCAGTTCGGTTCCCTCGGCGATGTATACGGCCTCAGCTAATTTGACTGGTGGCAGCTTCTCATCAATTTCGAGCACAGCCAGATCATGCCTGGCATCTGTGCGTGTTTGTTTAATCGGATGGATGCGTGGTTGTTGACCATGGCCCGATAACACAACATAAGCTTCGTTCTTGGTAATGTCTGCCGGGGTACTAACCACGTGGAAATTCGTCACCACTAAGTTACCGGGCCCAGTAACAAAACCTGATCCCAGCAGTTTTAAGCGTGGGGCTGCGGTTGGATTATACAAAGCAATTGCGACTACAGAAGGTTTTACCTTAGCAATTAAAGCAGGTAGGTCGTTTGCTGCGTGGGTTGGTATAAACATATTTAGTATCAATAGTTTAACTAATATAACCCAACGGCTGTGTTTTGAAAGTTCCATCAGTGGCAGGCTCAATCCATACTGGACTAAAATCGAATTAGCATCTTTATCAAATTGGTACATACTGAAACTCTCAGTTCAGTGGCAGATGCGCGATGTCTTGGTGGCCAGTATGACACAACTGCAATCACATGAAATAGTGCCGATTTTTTCCGGCGGCGGGACCAGACTGCCTTGTTATGTCGGGATACTAAAAGCTCTGAATGACCTTAATCTGGATTTTCGCAGTCTGGTCGGGGTGTCTGGTGGCAGTATTGTTGCGGCCATGGTTGCTGCCGGCAAATCGATTGACCAAATGAAGGACCTCGCGCTGCACACCGATTTTAAACAGTTTCGTGGCTTCTCTTTGATGAACTTAATTCGCACAGGCGGCTTGTCCAGTGGTGATAATTTCGAACGCTGGATGGACGATCAGCTGGCTGGCGCGCGCTTCTGTGATTTGGTACTGGATTTACACGTACTGGCAACTGATATTAACGGCGGTGGCCCGGTTGTGTTTAACAAAGCCCGGACTCCTCAGATGAAGGTGTCTGAAGCAGTACGGTATTCAATGTCGATTCCGTTACTTTTTTCGTTTAAGACTTTCGAGAATCATGTTATGGCTGATGGCGTCATTCTGGCCGAAGATGCATTGCATCAGGATTGGTCCGGGCGCAATGTGCCGGTAGTTTGCTTCCGGCTGAAAAGCGAAGGTGAAGATAAACCGATCAGCAGACGTAGACTATTTCCGTTAGTTTCATATATTCTCATGTTAATTCAAACATTTATGAACGCTATGTCGCGTGAGTACGTACATGCTCAATATTGGCATAACACGGTGCTAATAAACACCGGCGATGTTTCGTCGGTGGATTTCGGGCTGTCGGTGGGGAAAAAAGAGGAACTTTTGCGACAAGGCTATGATACAACGATGCAGGTGATTCCACACAAACTCGGCTGGATTTGCACAGAGCTTGGTGCAAATCAAAGAGAACGGTGTTTTGGATTGTCATAGCGTCTGCATTTTCTATACTAGAAATGGATTTTGTATCAGTTGTAACAGGTGCAGGAACAAAGACACAAGTGACTGCTAAGGCATAAGGAAAGAGCGTTGCGCCGCTATGGCGGGTGACAATCTCAGTTGAACATTGAGGATATTGCCAGGTTTTTTATGAAGCATTTAAAGAAATTACAAGATCTGCCAATCGTCGGGAACCTGGTAAAAAAGGCCATCGGAGTGATGGTCAGCAATAACGCGAGTAACATTTCCAAGCATTTTTCTCAGTTTTTGCAGCCGCAGCTGGCTTTGACCGAAGAGTTGAAACAAAAAGTCTACAATGTGCGGCATCAGGTCTATTGTGAAGAGCTTAAGTTTGAAGCAGAGCGACCTGACAGAGTTGAGGTGGATGATTTCGATGCTCATTCCATTCACTGCTTTGTCAAACATATGTCTTCCGGCAACATGGCCGGAACGGTACGTTTGATTACGTCATCAAACGATACTGAGCTGTTACCTATCGAAAAATTCTGTATGCATTCTATCACTGACCGTGAGTTCAGTCCGGCAGCCTTTCCACGCAATAAAATTTGTGAAATCTCGCGATTAGCAGTTCTTGAGCAATTCCGCCGTCGTGAAATAGATAAGTTTAAAGGCGCAGCAACTGGTGCGATTAACGTCGAAGCATATTCTGAAAATGAACTGCGCTGTTTCCCGTATATCGCGATTTGTCTGTACTTTGCTGCTGCATCGACCGCATTCCACGCTCACAAAGAACATGCTTTTGTCATGATGGAACCACGCCTGGCCCGCAGCCTGGCGTTTGTCGGTATCAAGTTTCATCAGATCGGCCCGGTAATCGAATATCACGGCCGGCGAGCGCCGTTCTACATCAATAAACCGATGTTATTTGACGGTCTTTCACCAGGTTTTAAACGCTTACTGAGAGAAATTGAAAAATCATTGGCTAATTCAGTGAAAGAGCACGGATTTGTCAATGGTCCGTTGGAACCAGTGAAAGAGACGACAAAAATTATTTCCGCGCAACATTAAGCAAGGTTGCGGGATAGAGAGCGGCAGTCACAACGACTGCCGTTTTTATTGATTCAAGGAGCAGAGGATGAATGCAGAACAGATTGATATCAGCGCCGCAATTAGACAGTGGCAGCTTTTACTCGGTGATGAATATGTTGTTACCGACAAGCAAAGTCTGGATCTTGCTGGTGTTGCGACTTTGCCCACCCATTCGTCTATCCTCGCTATATTACGACCAGCTAAAAAGCAGGTCGCTGCGACGGTCGCTCTTGCCCGGGAACATGGGATCCCGCTTTACACCATTAGTTCGGGCAAAAACTGGGGGTACGGCTCGCGCGTGCCAAGTTCAAAAAGCGCCGTGTTGTTGGACTTGCGGCGGCTGAGCGAGATCTCTGATTACGACCCGGCGCATCATCTGGTCACCGTCGGTGCCGGGGTTACTCAACGCCAGCTCGCTGACTTCCTCAAAGCGCAGGGCGACATTGACTGGATGGATTGTACAGGGTCACATCCGGATTGCAGTATTGTCGGTAATACTGTAGAGCGAGGCTTTGGTCATACTCCCTATGGCGAACACGCGAATTTTATCGGATCTATGGAGGTTCTGCTGGCAGACGGCAGGGTCATCAAAACTGGTTTTGGTCGTTTCCCTGGGGCAAAAGCCAGTGGCATGTATAAGTGGGGGCTGGGACCGGCGCTGGATCAGCTGTTTTTGCAATCGAACCTTGGCATCGTGCTGAGTATGACTCTCTGGCTGATGCCGAAACCTGAAAAGTTTGTGGCATTTTACCTGTCTGCCGCCAGTGAAGACGCTCTTGAACAAATTGTTGCGGCACTGGTGCCGTTAAAGCGAAGCGGAGTAATCACCAGTCTGCCTCACATCGCCAATGCCTTCCGGGTGTTAGGTGGGATGCAACAGTATCCCTGGCCGCTATTTGGCTCTGGGGCAATTCAATATCCTTTACCTGGTGGGTTCGCAGAACAACTTAAAAAACAATGGCAAGTCGGGACCTGGAATGTCTCGGGCGCTTTATATGGCACCAAGGAACAAGTTGCTAACGCCAGAACACAGGTCCGCAAAGCGCTCAAACAGGTCAAAGGTGCGCGCCTGAACTTTATCAGCGATGAACTCCTGCGGTTCATTGAGATTTTTCAAAAGCCAATCGCCTTTGTAACCAGAATGGATCTGCCTGGCATGTTGAAGGTGTTAAGACCCGTGCATGACATGATGAAAGGGCAGCCTAGCGCGCAGTTTCTAACCAGTTCTTACTGGCGGATGAAGCAAGCGCCGGATGGTCAGTTTGATATGGATAAGGATGGTGTCGGTTTAATCTGGAGCGCTTTTGTCGCTCCGGCAGACCCGCACAACGCCAGAGAGTTGATGAAAATAGTCGAGCAGGTTCTGCCGGCTTATGGCTTTGAGCCCGCCGTGACTCTGACTCTGCTAAATGAGCGTTGTATCGACGCAGTCGTTAGTATTTCCTTTGATAGGGCCGCGATAGCGCCAAATGGGAAATCCTGGGATGAGCAGGCGGTACAATGCCGGGACCAGCTTTATCAGACAATGTTTGAAAAAGGCTTCTATCCATATCGTACCGATGTAAACAAAATGGCAGAGATGACTCGCTTTGGTGACACCACCTATCTGAGTGTTCTGGACGATTTGAAACAGGCGTTAGATCCAAAAGGAATTTTGTCACCGGGTCGTTATATCGCGGAACCGTCAAAAAAATTTACAGAGTGAAGTGTGCTAGATGTCGAATATCATGTAAATCATTGATAAGTAATTAAAAATAAAGTTGGCACATGATTTGCTTTGTATTTGTCAGTAGTAGTTTTAGCCTGACAGTCACTGGTAAGGCAGTTAATAATACAAGGTGGTAGTAAAATGAAATTCAAAACTCTTTTATCAGTAAGCGCTCTGTCAATCGCGACGTTTATTGGTTCTGCACAAGCAGCAATCATCCCTGCAATGGACTTTGCAACTCAGTCTGGCTGGTTAGCTGACGGTGTAAATTCTTCAAGCAAACAAGCTAATGGCACTGTGTTTGACTGTGCTGCTGGCACGACAGATGCTGCAAACGGCTGTGGTTTAACTTTCACTGGTGCGGCTGGTCTGCCAAACGCCTATGATACAGTGACCTGGGGCTCATCAAACGCAAAAAGCGGTTTAAATATCGTTTCTCAGGCTGGTACTCTGGTTACTAACGGTGATTGGGTTCAAACCGGTTTAATCACCCACTCAAACAAAACAATTCTGGCTGGTTCGCGTTCACTGTATAAGTTAGATCTGGAAACTCTGTTCACACTGGTGAACCCACCAGTTGGTTCTAAAGCAGCGACAGTTGGCATTCAGTTCAATGAAACGCCAAACACTTCTAACCCGGCGAACTGCCCAATTCCACAACTGTCTGGCACTGGTTGTGATGATACATTCCTGATTAAACTGAATCTGCCAGCGATTAAATTCGTTGTAGCAGGCCCAGAAGGCAAAGAACAATACACTATCTCTTTCAAACTGAACCCACTGTCAGGTGTAACTCAGTCAGTCGTAAACCCAGATGGTTCTATCGTACTGGTTACCACCGAAGGTACAGTTAACCAGCTGGAACTGTTAGCACAACTGACTATGTCAAAAGTTTCTGCGCCAGCTACAGTAGGTATGTTAGGTCTGTCACTGATTATGTTAGGTTTGCGTCGCCGCAACAAACAGTAATTAACCGCAGTCACTGTGGTGAATATAAAGAACCGGGCTAACGCTCGGTTTTTTTATGTTTGAAATCTCAGGTCTACTGGAATCTTTTTCACCTGCACCTGCACCTGCACCTGCACCTGCACCTGTGCCGTGCTTCAATTGGTGAGTTGTGTCACCGCAAAGTGTGTTTGGGGTTTCGCTCTGTTTTAATTGCATGCCTGATTTACCACTACGGATGAGTGCTCCCGTAGAATCCTGCAGTCTTTTCTGGCCAGAGGTTTTTGCTCTACGCGAGTGGCGCCATGTCAGATGTCTGCATAGCGAAGGTTGGCAAGATGTTTGAATAAAAGTATAGCTGCGCACACGTAAATGGGGCTGCTCATCAAATTACTTGATGTTTTGGTTAATACGACAAAGGCCCTGACAAATACCCCACTAAGAGAGAAAAGTGTTAAAGACTGTAAGCGCAAGCATTGCCAAAGAAAAAGGCTGCACTTGGCAGCCTTTGATGTTGAAAGACTACTGAGTTAGTTCAATTTGGCTTTCAATGCGTTTACTTGTGCCGCCGAAATAGACTTATCACCAGTGATCTTGTCTAAAATGGCTTTTGCCTTGTCTTTCTCACCTTTTTTGATCAGGGCATCAGCGTAATTCAGTAAGACTGATGGATGATCTGGCCGGACTTTCAGTGAATCCTCTAAACGTTGGATTGCCTGGTCGACTTTTCCTGATGCAAGCAGAACGGCACCATAAGTATCCAATACGTCCGGATTACGTGGAGCCAGTGTCATGGCCTTTTCGATATGAGTTGTTGCTTCAGTTAATTTATTAGTTTCCAGTAAGGTCCAGGCCAGATTATTTAGTACTGCCACGTTGTCCGGTTCTTTAGCCAGCAACTGACTGAACACCTCAATAGACTTTTCCTTATCGCTTTTCAGTAATAAATTGGCATAGAACAGCTGTAACGGTCCGTCATTCGGTTTAGTAGTAAAGTGCTGTTCAACAAACTGCTTAGCTTTATCAAGGTCCCCGGCGCGCTCGTAAGTATCGGCAATCATCAGGGCCGCCATCGTAGACTGGCTTTGCTGATAGCTTTCGTTCAGTGCAACAAGAGCTTCTTTCGGCTTGTTATCTGCCAATAAAATGCGACCTTTGATAAATTGTACATCGGCTTTACCGGCGTCTTCAGCTGGCAAGGTTGCCAATAGCTTTAATGCTTCAGCGTGTTTACCATTTTCTGCCAATAACTGTACCTGAGTGCCGAACAACACTTTGTCGTCTGGCGATTTTTTTAACTCTTCGGTGGATACAGCCAAAGCTTTTTCAATTTGTTTATCCAAAATCAGCGAACGGATATAGCTGTAAACAGATTCGCGTTCTGCCGAGTTCAGCTGGTACCACTGCTCAGCGACAGCCAAAGACTTTTTAATATCTTTATTAGTCACCCGCTCATGTTCAATCAACAAGGCCCAGTGCAAGGCATGACGTTCAGCAACAGGTTGTTTGCCCTCTTCCAATACCTGCAATGCTTGTTCTTGTTTTTTCTGATCAACCAGCATGCGGGCGAACAAAACCGCCACGTTGTAATTTGAAGTGTCAGATTTGTATAAAGTTTCAGTACGTTTAAGCGCAGGGCCGTCAGCCTCTTCGCGGGTCAGGGAATAAAACTGCTCTAATGCCGGCAAATAGGCCGGATGTTTGTCCAGCAGTGTCGTCAAAGTAGCCTTGGCTGCTGCAGAGTCTTGCTTGGCCTGCTCCGATACCGCTTTCAACAGATAGGTAAATGGTAAATCGCTGTTCGCTGCTACAGCATCTGCAATGTACTTCAGCGCTTTATCATCTTGCTCTTGTTGCAGTGCAATGAAAGCCAGCATATTCAGACCCTGAACTTTCATCGCTTCGTCATTTAACCATTCACTGGCTAGGGCTTCAGCTTCCTTGAATTTACGTTGTTGCAGATAAGCTGAAGCCAGTAGTAACTTGGGTTGTTGCTCTTTAGGCGCTAGCTTTGCAGCTTGCTCCAATAGTTGCAGACCCTGCGCTTCCTGACCTGGGATCCCAAGTTTGATAGAACCAATGGCAATCAGGTCTTGTCCAGATTTTTCCTCTCCACCTGCTTCGTATTTATTTATCAGCTCTTCGGCGGCGCCATTGGCGCGTTGTTTCAATAACTGAAATGCTGTGGCTGTCACCAGTTGCACGTCATTGGAAGCCGATTCATTTTTCAGGATTTGCTGCTGAGCGACGTCGGTATTACCGCTTTGTAGCTGCAGCGCAATATATAGTTTCTGTGCCGGCGGGTAACTGTGCAGTTCACCGCGTACTGCCTGCAAATGATTCAACGCTTGATTGGACAAACCCAATTGGGAGGCTGCAAGCGCTGCCATCACCCTGGTGCTGACCGAACTAAGACCTGAATTGATGGCTGTTTCACTGTATTCCTTCGCTTTTTGGAAATCTTTCGCCTCAAATGCAATGACTGACTTCAGATAGTTAGCCAGTGGTTGTTTCGGGAAAAGTTTCAGTAATTTATCGAGCTCAGCGCTGGCTTCAGGAAATTTGTTCTGCGCGACAAAAGTCTGAGCTAACAACAGACGAGCCTGGTGGCCAGACGGATTCAGTTTGAGGTATTGCTGAAAGCTGGCAACTGAAGCATCAAACTGCGCCAGAATATTTTGTAGTTTTGCTTTTAATAGTAAACCTTCGCGGAACAAAGGGTTATCTGAGGGAATGTCGTTTAGTGCAACCAGCGCAGTATCGTGTTTACGGTCCATAATCTGCAGTTGTGCTGATGCCATAGCTTTGATACCGGCATCATTATTTGTCGACAAGGATTGCAGTTCAGCTTTTGCGTCGGCCGCTTCTGATGCTTCAATGGCTGATAGTGCCTGATACAACCGGATGTAATCCTGATTGAGTGGGGTCAGCCCGGTTTCTTTGCCAAGACTTGCCAACTCGGGGAATTGTCCGGCCAGAAAAAATGCCTGCGCCATTGGTAGAGCCAGCTCGTTCAAATCGGCGCCAAATTCTTTAGCTCTTTGTAGTTCTTTGCTGGCTGACAGACCGTCACCTACTTGCAAATAAATCTGACCTAATGTCAGCCGGACTTTGGCGTTCTCCGGCTCCTGCTGCAGCGCCGATTTCAGTTCAATCACTGCTGCCGGATATTCTTGTTTACTGATAAAATTCTGCGCGTCTTGCAGATGTTGTGCAGCGTCTTTTTTGCCACAACCTTGTGTGACTAATGCTGCCAGAATGCAGCTGACCAGAAGTGTTTTTTTCATTTGTTTAATCCTTTATACAGCGATGGCCGAACTTAGATGCCGGTCGTGTTGTTAATTGTCAGATTGGCGAAGCTTAATTTAATTTTTCCAGTAAAAATTGGTACAGCGAAGCTGTGCTGCTGAATAGCTCAGCGCTGAGTTCGGCATCGTCAAACACGATGTCAAACTGGTCTTCCAGCAAGGTCAGAATGGTCATAATACTGCTGGAATCGAATTCAGGGATGGCCCCGAGCAATGGCGTTTGTGGGGTGATTTGCTGGTGTGGCCCCAGGACGCTGCGCAGAATTTGTTCCAGCATCTGCCAGGTCTGAGTTTGTTGGTCCCTCATTGTCAACTCCAATGGACATCAGATATTTGCTCAATGTACTCTACCACAGATTATTTAACGGCAAAGTGTTTTGCCGCCGGAAAAATCTTGCCATTAATCAGTGAAATGGCTTGTTCCGGAGTGGTGAACTAACTGGACTTGGCATGGTGCAAACGGATTCTCTGCATGGCTTATTGATGCTGGCTGCTAAGCGCTGGCCAGATCATCCGGCGCTGGAAGATTTAACCGGCAGCCTGAGCTTTGCGCAAGTGTTGGCCGAAGTAGGTCAACGGCGGCAACAACTGGCGAAAGCAGGATTAGCAGCCGGGGACCGGCTGTTATTGTTGTTGCCTAAACAACGTGAACTGGTGATTGACCTCTTTGCCACGTGGAGCCTCGGCGCTATCGCCGTACCGGTACATCAGGGCTTGAAGCTGCAGCAGCTGCAGCATATTGTTGATGACTGCCAGCCGAAACTGTTGAGTATGTCACCGGTGCGCCGTCAGCAACTGGCGTCCGATTTATTGTTACCAACAGGTACAGCCTGGTTTGAACCAGACACAGCTGGCAACCCCCTGACAAATCAGCAGCTGCAAGATAGCTCCGGATGCAGCAGCTTGCCGGCTGCAATTTTATATACCTCAGGCAGTACAGGCCTTGCCAAAGGCGTAGTGGTGACGCAGCTGAATTTATTGTTAGGTGCGATGTCAGTCAGTCAGTATCTCCAGTTGCAGCAACAAGATGTGGTGCTGGCACTGCTGCCATTTAGTTTTGACTATGGTCTTAATCAGCTATTAAGTGCCTGGGCTGTTGGTGCGACAGTGGTGCTGACTGATTATTTGTTGGCGCAGGATGTGGTGCGACTGGTGCGTCAGCACCAGGTTACGGTTTTGGCGGCAGTTCCGCCGCTGTGGTCAGCTCTGGCACAGGCGAAATGGCCGGATAACAGTGCTGACAGTCTGCGGTTATGGACGAACTCCGGCGGCGCTATGCCAACAGTGCTATTAAATCGCTTACAACAGCTGTTTCGCCAGGCGCGTCCTTACCTGATGTACGGCCTGACCGAGGCGTTTCGCTCTACTTACCTTGCGCCTGAAAAATTGGCAAGTAAGCCTGATTCTATCGGTCAGGCGATCCCATTTGCTGATGTGCGGGTGCTACGGCCTGATGGCAGTGAATGTGACGTTGATGAACCCGGTGAGTTGGTGCACCGTGGGCCGCTGGTCAGTCTTGGCTACTGGGGCCGACCCGATGTGACAGCAGAGCGCTTTAAGCCAGACCCTTTATTGCCGTCTGAGGTGCTGCAAAGACCTGCTGCTGTGTGGTCTGGCGACCAAGTCCGCCGTGATGCCGAGGGCGACCTGTTTTATATTGGCCGTTTAGATGAAATGCTTAAATGTTCCGGGATCCGCATCAGTCCGACTGAGATTGAACAGCAGTTTTATGCGTTAGTGCAGAATGTGACAGATGCGGCCGCAATAGCGGTGCCGCTTGCCAACGCAGATAATGCGGTGCTGTTGTTATTCAGCTCTATGGTTGTACAAGACTGCACGGCCATTATGGCTGCACTGAAGCAAGCGTTGCCGGTTTATATGCAGCCCAAAGCGATATTACAACTCGAACAATTGCCAAAAACCGTCAATGGTAAACTCGACCGTAAGCAGTTAAGTCTCACTTATAAGGAATATTTCAGTGCCGGTGAGTGACAAAGTAGACAACAGTCAGCTCAGTGCTCAGCCGCAGTTGGGCGCAGCGCTTAGTGCTTTTTCCTGTGTGGATGGCATGCTCTGTATTGGTGGCAAAACCCCGGCACAAATCTCGGCAATGCTCGATGCCGAAGTGTTTTACGCTTACGACCGAGAAGCTCTGCAGTGCAAAGTTCAACGTCTTCGGCATATGCTGCCGGCCACAGTGAAGCTGCATTATGCGGTGAAGGCCAATCCGTATGGGCCTGTGGTGCGGCAAATGGCAAGTCTGGTTGATGGCATGGACGTGGCGTCCCGACGTGAACTGCTGCTGGCGTTACAAAGTGGCATGCCGGCTTCGCACATCAGTTTTGCCGGCCCTGGTAAAACCGATTCTGAACTTGCAGCTGCGATTGCCGCCGGTTGTGTGGTGCATCTGGAATCAGCTACTGAAATGCGCCGCCTGCAGCGGCTTTGTCTCACCGCAAATACGACGGCGCAGGTTGCGCTTCGTATCAATCCGGAATTTGAACTGAAAGGTTCTGGCATGAAAATGGCCGGCGGTGCGAAAGCTTTTGGCATTGATCAAAGCCAGGTATTTGCGCTGCTTGATGAAGTTCAGCAAGGCCCCTTGCAGCTCATCGGCTTTCATTTGTATTGCGGCTCACAGAATCTGCACGCCGATGCCATTTTGCAAAGTCAGCGGCAAAGCCTGCAGTTGCTGACGCAATTGCGGCCTTTATGCCCTGATCTACGCTTTTTTAATCTGGGCGGTGGTTTTGGCGTGCCGTATTTCCCGGCCGATAAGCCATTAGATCTCGATGCGGTCGGTGCCGGCATGCACGGCCTACTCAATGAGTTCGCCGCGACCATCGCGGGCCTGGAGATTGTGCTGGAACTGGGGCGTTATCTGGTGGCTGATGCCGGCGTTTATCTGAGTCGTGTCATTGATATCAAAACATCGCATGGCAGTACTTTTGTCGTGACTAATGGCGGTCTGCATCATCATCTGGCTAATTCCGGCAATTTTGGTCAGGTGGTGCGGCGTAATTACCCGGTGCTGCTGGCCAATAAACTCAATCAGCCGGTAGCCGGGCCGCTGCAGGTGGTGGGGCCACTGTGTACGCCGCTCGATGTGTTGGCGGACAAAGTGTTGCTGCCTGAGCCTGATATCGGCGATTGGTTTGCGGTGCTGCAATCGGGGGCTTATGGTGCCAGCGCCAGCCCACAAGGTTTTTTAAGTCACGGTGCTGTGGCTGAAATATTATTATGAAACACTGGGCAGATGGTTTGGTGGTCGGCTGCAGCGGAGTCCTTGATGCGTAAGTATTTTTATTGGTGCGGAGTTCTTGCTAATCTCGCTTTTCTTGGAGTTTTTCTGATTTGGGCGCGCAGTATTTATTGGCTCGGCTTGCCATTGCCGCTGTATAGTCAAAAAGTGGCGGCAGACCTTAGAGTCAATTATCCGAGTGTGGCTTTTGTCGCGCCATTGTTTGATTTTTTCGGCAGTTTTGAGCAAAAAAACTATTACTTCCGCGAACTGAACCCTACCAAGTGGCACGGTGCCGGTGCGCATCCGGATTTTACGCCAGCGCAGCAAGGCGAGCTTGTTGTTGTGTCCGACACCGATAGTCTGAAAAAAGCCCTGAGCAGTGCCAAACCGGGTCAGCAAATTATGCTGGAACCCGGTGTCTATGCTTTTGAACGTACCTTTGAAATGCGTCAGGCTGGCACGGCGGAAGCACCTATCCGGCTGACCGGCCGGCGGATGCATCAGGTGCAGTTGTTGCTCAAAGGCGAGGGGCTGTTGTTATTGGCTCCGCACTGGCAGTTTGAAAACATCAGTTTTATCGGCAATTGCGACACTCATGACAGCTGTCAACATGCGCTGCATATCAGCGGCAGAGCCAGCGATGTGCTGATCCGCAATAACAGCTTTCGCGATTTTAACTCCGCCATCAAGGTCAACGGCCTGAAGGGGAATTATCCGGACCGAGGCCTGCTGGTCAATAACACGATTTACAACACCAGCCCACGCAAAACCAAAGGCCCGGCCACGCCTGTTGATATTGTCGCCGCGAACAATTGGGTCGTGCGCGCCAACTTTATCTTTGATATCCAGAAAAGCGCTGGTGATGAAGTCAGTTACGCAGGCTTTATCAAAGGTAATGCCAGTGGCGGTGTGTTTGAACGCAATCTGGTGATGTGTGAAGCCAATTTAAAAGGCGGCCGCCATAATGCCCTTGGTTTGTCATTTGGCGGCGGCGGTACTGGCGCGGCTTACAATCGCGATGGTGTCACTGGCACTGAAACCACCGGTGGTGTCATGCGTAACAATATTATTCTGCATTGCCCGAATGATGTCGGCATTTATCTGAACAAAGCCAAAGACAGCCTGCTGGAAAATAATATCGTGTATAACACGGTCGGTGTGGATGTGCGTTACAGCCAAAGCAGCGCAAAGCTTGTCAATAACGTGATTAGCGGCCGAGTTAATAACCGTGAGGGCGGCCAACATCAGCTGGATAGCAACCTGATTGTGGCGCGCGGGTTTTTCACCGGCCGCGATGAGCTCAAAGACTTTTTTGCTGCACCGGATTTAATGGATTTCAGCTGGACGCAAGCCTATCCGGAGCAACCGGCAGCGCAGCGCAATGCCGATGGCAACATCAGTGATTTTTGTGGCGCCATAGTGCAAAAACCATACTTAGGCGCTTTTGCCGGTGAAGAGTTTTGCCACAAGTCTGCTAAGAACCCCTGACAGCCCTGCGTGCACAGCTGCGGCTGTCGGCGAATGCGCAGGCGTCAGTCTGCTGATTCAGGCTGCCAGCCGGCGCAGAAAGTTAACTGATGCCTGCATCAGCACAGCCAAATGACCTTCGCCGCTGAGAGTGTGATTGGCACCAGCAATCTCCAGACAGTCAGCTTGCTCTCTGAGGTGCTGAAGGTCTGCACGTTTGAGTAGTTCAGCACACTCAGCCGCGGTTAAATCAGCACTGCTGAGGGTAAGATGCACCGGTACTGACATGCTCTGCCAACGCTCAATAGCTTGCAGTACTGCCTGATCCGGGCTGAGCGCTGGCAAGCCATGCGGTTTCGAATCCGGCTCTGCAAGCTTTTCAGTTGTTTGTTGGTCGAAATGGTGCTCAGCAGCACTGGCCTGCAAAAAGCGTTGCAGTGAAGCAATACTGGTTGTGAGCTTGAGCCTGCCTGTCAGTAGTTTTTGCCAGAACTCTTTGCTAACAAGTCGCTGTAAATAATAAAACTTCAACATAGTGCGGGCATGGTTTTGCTGCAACCGGCACCAGGGATTGAGCAACAACAAGGCGTCAGGCTGCAGTACATGGCTTGCCAATAAAGCCGCTGTTGCGCCATCACATAAACCAAACAAAACAACAGGCCGGCGTTTGCCAAACACGCGTTGCAGTTCAGCCGGTAGCGCCGTCAGATAACGGGCGTGGTCGATAAAGTCGCCGGCAGAGCCTTCGGCATCGCCAAAACCCGGAAAATCAAAGCGCAGGCTGGCGAAGCCTGCTTGTTGCCAGTGCCACGCCAGTTGCTGCTGCATGCGGTGACTACCAGCCTTGGTCTGCGCGCCGCCGTTCACCATCACAATCAGCAAATCCGACGCCGCCGCAAGGTAAATGCCCAGGCTTTGTTTGCCACACAATTGCAGCGGAATGATTTGGGGTGCAGTAATATTTGCCGTAATGACTGTTGCGATGCTTCGAGTGATTGCAGGCGTGACACTTTTCGCTTTGCTTGTAGGGCTGCTTTTTGCCGCGAAGCCCCTGAGCACTGCGACAGTTGCATCCAGCAAAGCCTGATTATCAACCGGTTCCTGACTCAGCCAATAGGGTTGACCGTTCAAAGCCTGCATCAACAATTCGGGATGATTTTGTTGCAGTTTGAGACTGGCCGGTGAGAGTTGTCCGCTCAGCGTGGATTCAAACCAATACAACTGACTGACATCGGCCGGTAGCTGACTGTTTAGTGCCAGAGCTTCTGACTGCAGCGACAGCGGGATCTCATAGCCTGCGACATACAAAGTCTCTGCCGGGATGGTAGCTGTGTTTGCAGCCGACGCGTCAGCCTGGCCGCCAGGCTCGCCGAATTGTTGCAGACGCTGTAATTGTTGCCAGAAGCGCCTGGCATCCAGTTGTGGCTGCCAGAGCATGACCTGCCCAAATGGCAGGATCTGTCTGATGTCACTCAGCCAGTCCAGTAGGAGCGCCGCGCCAAAGCGGCAACCCAACACATGCACCTGCTGATATCCGGCCAGCTGTGGCAAAAAGCTCAGCACATCCTGCCGCCATTGTTGTAGCGAAATGTTATGAAAATCACCTTCGCTATCGCCGGTGCCGTAAAAATCTGGCAAAAAACAGTCGATGCCTTTACCGGAGGTTGCAGCAGTATCTGTCGTGACAAGCATGGTGGCGAGGGTGGCAAACACCCGACGACAACAATTCATTTCCTCCGCAAAAGGCGGCAATATCAACAGCGCCGTACTGTTGTTCGCTGCACGCCAGTGCGTCAGCAACCACAGCCCTTGTCCACCCTGGATGTATTCGGCATCCAGCGTGAACCTTGACGTCATGGCACTTTGCTGATTTGGGGTCAAAGTTTGCTCCGAAGCCGTTGTAGCCGGGTTTTGAGACACAGCGCGACATAATGCAGCAAGCTAACAGGATTATTCAGTCTGAAAGCAGTCACCCGATACAGCGGGCTGCAGCTGTCCATCCACTGCGCTTTATAGTCATCATCGCCGGTCAGAAAGTCCAGAGTGTGCACCTGGTCCTGATTCATCACATAATCTGCCAGCGCCGCGGTGAGCACAGTGCCGGGTGAAAGGGCGTCAAACTGCTGATCCTGTGCCAGTTTGTAAATAGCAGCAACGCCGTCAGCAACCAGCCAGCATTGCACTGCGATCGGCTGTTCCGCGATATACAAGACGCCCAAGCGCAGCGTACCTTCATCTGAGCCCTGCTGTAGCAAGTGATTTATAAAATCCGGTGTTGGTTCGGCAGGCTTCCAACTGCGTTGGTAGACTTGCCAGTAAGCCTGAAGCAAAGATGCATTAATCTGCGTAGTAATGCTGATCGTGGCGCCAAGCTGGTCAAGTTTTTTCTTTTTTCGTGCAATGGTATGGCGCAACTGCGAACTGCGTTTTGGCCAATAATCTGTCGTCGATGCCTGCCAGTTTTGACTGATTGGCAACGCAATCAGGCCCCAGCCCGGAAGTCTGGCGGCCCGCAACAGCGCAAGCTCTGAGGCGTTGACCGGTTCCAGCTGCAGTTGCCGGCATTTGGGCAAATGTGCCGTCAGCTGCTGAAAACATTGCCGCCACTGTGCTGCATTTGCCGGCGGTGTTGGTCCTAAGGCACAGCTGTAATAGTTACTGAGGCTTTTGGTTTGTTGACCGTGGACGTCTGAATACAGTGCCAGTTGCCACTGGCCGGGGGCGTCTGCGCCTGATCCCAGATAAAAAAAATCGCGTTCTGTAAGCCCAATAAACCGCGCCAGCGCCTGATACCAAAGGCCCCGTTGCTGCCATGGCTGCTGCGGGGTCCTGACTTGGCTGGTCTCAGCTTGCTGCTGAAGCACAGCCTCAGGCTTTGCCATAGGCCTCTCGCAATTTACGGTCCAGTCGTTTTAGTGGCACATTCATCCGGGTCGGGCCAATCTGATCCGGCCGGACATTCAGTTCAATCATTTTTGGGCCATCAATCGCAATTGCGACATCAACGCCCGCAAGATGCACATGCGGAAAAGCCCGCAGCGCCTGACCGGCCAACTGCAGACATTCCTGCCAATAAGGCAGCTGCACGCCGGCGATTTGCGCACCAGAGTCCGGATGTTGCTGCAGCAAACGCCAGGGTTCTTGTTTGTTAAAACCAAATTCTAACCGACCCGTGGCAAGATCGACCGGGCAGGACAGGCCGCCACTACTTGTGTTGTCAACCAGGCTGCCTTTTTGACCGACGCGTAAAAAGGCGCAGGCAACTTCTGTGCGATCCGGTAGCTGATAAACCCAAATGCGCAGTGTGTTGACCGACTGCGGATGAAACTGGGCAACGACCGGGTGTTGTTCCAGATAATGTTCAATAATGTAACCGTCCGGGTTCTGCCGCGCTTGGTCCCACCAGTGCTGTAGCGTGGTGACAGCGCCGCTGAACGGATGTTCAAACCAGACGTCGTCTGCGTCAGCGCAGACTTTAAAGGCAGAAAAGCCGGCACCACCAAAGCCTTCGACCGGTTTCAAACAAATTTTATGACCAGATAATAACAAACAAAGCTGGCGGAAATCGGCATAGCTTCTTAGCGGCGAGCCTGACGCGCAAACGCCGGACTGTTGATGTAAAAACGCAATAAATTCAGGTGTGGGGACTTGTTGCAGTGTCAGAACTGCCTTCTCAACGACCTTGTGCTGAGAGGTTTTCTGATAAGGCAAAGCGTTCCAGCGGTCAATCAAGGCGTTGTATTCTTTGCGGTTAGCATGTTCCCATTTGTCCGCAAACGCAATCTCCGGCCGCCAAAACCGGCTTTGCAAATACGAGCCCGGGCCTATCCCCCGGATGGCCAACAATAGGCTCATCTCCAGCAACTGACGCCACTTGGGTAACTGTGGTTCTTTCAGTAGGTCCAATGCCTGCCAGCAGCGACGGATATCATGGATAACTTTTGTCAAAACAGTTCCTTGTAAGCACAGCACATTGATCTGCGATATTAACTGAAGTGAAGGAAATTGAACAGGCAGCATGCGGTCGTGCACGATAGGGTGTCATTAAGTGATCGCCTGACTAAACTTAATCGATGACGATCGGGTCAATACCCCTAACGCTGTGGCATAATAAGACTGGAATCAAGCATCGGAGGGAAGGATGACAAGGCTATTACTGAATATTGGACAGCTACTGCTCGCGCTGACGTTGTTGGCTGGCTGTGGTGGCGGTGGTGGCGCGGAGTCAACACCGGCACCAACTCCGGTGGTTACTAACAAAACGGTGCAGCTGACCATTAATGGCACAGGAACAGTCCGTATCAGTGACGGCCAGACTTGTCAGCAAAGTTGTACCTTAACGGTCAGTAGTACCAGTCTAGAATTGACGCCACAGGCCGCCGAAGCCAGTCAGTTTGACAGCTGGCAGCAAGATTGCACCGGCACAGGCAGTTGCCGCCTGGATTTAACGACAGCGACCTCAGCCAAAGTAGTTGCCAGCTTTGTCCCTCGCAATATTGATATCCGGCTGAACTCTCAGGCCGGGGGCAGCATTGATTACAGCAGTGGTACTATCCGGGGTTCTTGCAGTGACAGCTGCACAGCAACCATTCCTTATGGTGCAACAGTGCTTTTGCAAGCTAAATCAACAACCTATCATGACTTCGCTGGCTGGGTGAATGTCTGCAGCAGTACTGCGAATACAGCAAGCTGTGAGATTGTTGTTCGTGAGCCTGTCAGTCTCACAGCAAAATTTGTGAACCAGCAGGTTGATTTGCGAATTGTCGTCACTGGACAAGGTGAAGTTGGCAGTGCTGCGCTGGCAGCGCCGTGCCGTGGCGATTGTACTGCCAAAGTCAATGCCGGCAGCGAGGTTGAATTAAACGCAGTTGCGGATGCCGGCCAAAGTTTCAGTGGATTCAGCGAGCCATGTTCTACGGCTACGCCCTGCAAACTGACTATGGATGCCAACAAAACCTTGAGTGCCGGTTTTGTCGCTGACCAAACAGCTGACAGTGCCAACTATATTGTGATCAGCAATCCGACCGAACAAGCTATTACGAATCTGCCATTGCAGTTTGCCCGGCCTTTTGTCGAAGGCGAAATCACCCAATTGCCGCAGCTCAAACTTGGCGAACAACTGTTAACTACGCAGGCCGATGTTAAACAGCGTCATGCCGATGGCAGCGTGCGCCACGCCATCATCAGTGTGGTAGTACCGCAAATCCCTGCCAGCGGTAGTGTCAGGTTGCAGGTTGTCAATCAGGCGCCATTATCCAACCAATCCGGTTTGACTCCTGAACAAATGCTGGCAGATGAGTTTGATTTTGACGCCCAAATCAAAGCAACCTTTGCCGAGAATCAGATCCAAACACGCTCGGCGCGCGACATGCTGAGCAAGGGCAAGTTCAGCTATTGGGTGCAAGGCCCCGTCGCCACCACTGTGTTGATTGCCGACCACAGCGTAGAGCGCACTGCTGATTTTGGCAGTGATGCCCACAGGTCCGTGCGACCGATGTTTTACGCCACTTTCTGGCCATCTATCAAAAAAGTGCAAGTGCGTTTTATCGGTGAAATCACCAATACACAGGCTTTGCAGGACCAAAGTTACGATTTAACGCTGTCCGGCGGCTGGAAAAACCCGCAGCAGTTATATCAACAAACTGCCGTGCCGCATCAGGCGATGACACGCTGGACCCGCCAATTCTGGCTGGGCACCGCGGTACCAGTGGTGTCACTGAATCATCAGCTGGGTTATCTGGCACGCACAAAACTGATCCCAAATTTTGACACCAGCCGGATAATTCCGGAGTCCACAATCATTGCCCGATACAAATCCTGGCAAACGACGGACAGTAGCTTATACGGCGGCGGCCATTGGCAAAAAGCTATGGCAACAGCTGGCGGACGTCAGGAAATTGGCATGTATCCGGCCTGGACTGTACGTTGGTTGTACAGCGGGGATTGGCGTTTGACCGAGATTGCAATGCGCCACGCGGAAATGAGCGGCGGCTGGCCCTATCATGTGCGCGAAGGCGACCCGGAGCGGACTTTTGATGAAGCCAACACGGTTTCCGGGCTTGGCCGTATTTTATCGATTAATCAAGGGGGCCGGCCAACAGCCTGGCTGACACGGATTGACTGGCACGAAATTGTCGCCAAAGACAAAATCATTCCGGTAGCAACGCTGGGTTCTACGCGCTGGAACCCCGATGTAGGACACCATCCGGATATGAGCTCTGCGCAATACCTGCTGACTGGTGACTATTATTTCCTCGAGCAAAGCTGGTTCTCTGCTGCGTTTACTTCAATGGACAACAATGCCACGGCCAAAAGCAGTACGCTGGGAAGGGGCCCAACCGGCAGCGAGGGTGCCTTGTATTCAAATGAATCGCGGGCACAAGCATGGGCATTTAGAACCCGGGTGCACACAGCATCTGTCACACCTGATGGACTGCCGGAACGGCTGTATTTTGAGACTTTGACGCACAAAGCGCTGGCGATATGGGAAGGTTTGTTTAACGTGCAAAATCCCAATCAAACCTATCCGGATCTGTGGAATTTTGCCCGTAACACTATAGCGCCAAAAGAGTTCCCGTATAGCAAAGGTGTGCCCTCGCCGCTGGGACAATGGGGACACGGAACTTTGCGCAGCTCAACTTATACGGATGAATTTTACGATTACAGCAAAGCGGCGGCTGGTTCCTCGCCCTGGATGGCACATCTGGTGATTCTGGCGCTGGGTCGTGCTGAAGAGCTGGGCTATCCGGCGGGGCCGATGAAAGCTTATGTGGGACGGATGCTGACCGGGCCTGCTGCCGAGCCGGATTTTGCACTCGAACTATTATCTGCTTACCGGCAACCAGCAATCCGCCAACCGGATGGCTTATGGTTTGACAGCTGGCTACAAGTGCAGGACGCCTATCTGCCGGCATTTCGTGATGAGACCATAGCAAGATATAAATCTCCGACAGTAATTGATGAAGAATTTGGTTACGACTCAGTTGTCTGGGGAACTTCATCTTATTTGCATGACCTACCCGGCGGAGAAAAAGTTTGGTCGTATTATGATGATAAGCTTAAAAGTAATACTGGTTTCAACAGTAGTCCGAAATGGGCGATTCGACCTCGGAAAAAATAACTGCTTGCAGGTCAATGAGATGAATGTTGAAAAAGGATAAGTAGGTGACGGAACAACAACACAATGTGGATGGACAATACAGCAGCAAGCTGATTGAGCCTGAGATGCTGGTGCATTGGACTGATCCGAATTCGGCACTTTGTGTACGCGATCACTGGGTATATCGTTATCACTACCAAACCGGCACGTTAAGTAAAGTTTGTCGCATACCACCGCAGCAGCCCAGCTTCAGCGGCCGCTTAAAAGACGCATTGGCGCGAAGCTCTCTGCTGCAATGGCTGCGACCAACGGCAGGGCTTGGTCATGTGCATCAGACCCGCGGCGGCGATATAGTCATTATCTATGATCGAATTTATCTGTATCCTGCGGGGCAAAACAGCATGATGGCCCATGCCCAGGTCAGCATGTTGACACCCAAGGCGGCGGCACCGCTGCGGGGGGGAATTGCCGAACACGGCGTCAGTGGCAAGTTGTATTACGGCGAATACCTCAATGGCCACAGCAGAGATATCCGCGTCATCTGCTTTGACCCGGCGACGCAGCAGCAAAAGGTCTGCTGGCAATTCAGCCGCAGTGAAATCAAACATGTGCACGCCATTCATTACGACCCATTCCGTAACCGGCTGTGGTTATGCAGCGGTGACACCGATGCGGAGTCGGCGATTTATTACACCGACGATGAATTTAACACTTTGTATTGCCTGGGCCGTGGTAGTCAAAAGTGGCGCGCTATTGCACTGTGGTTTGACGACACAGGCATTGAGTGGGGCATGGATGCCGGTAAAGACGCACCGGCTGAGGCGCTGAACCAGCTATACAGAGTGGAGCTTGACGCGAACGGCGCAGCGGCAGGAGAGCCAGTGTTATTGCAACAGGTTGGTAATCCGGTGTATGCCGCGCTTACCGTTGCAGATGGCAGTGTCTGGCTACAAACCACTTTTGAGCCGGGCCGCTTGCAGTCCACGCCGGAAGCGGCAGCGTTATGGCATCGCACGGCCGACAGCAGCTGGCAGCAGCTGCTGAGTCTGGATTACCAGCATCAGCCGCGGCGTGGTGTCAGCAAATATGGTTATCTGCTGTTGCCTAAAGGCACAGCTCCGGCGGGCAAGTTACTGTATTCGCCGGTGAATTGTCAGCAGGGCCATTATGGACTGTATTTACTGACGTATTAAAAAATCCAGTTAACAATCAAGAATGCCAGATAGTATTTGCAAATCAGAAATTAAAACTATGCTTTTATAGATAGGGTCCGCAAATTTCGAACTGATTTTTTGTAGAATTGGTGGTTATGACCCCACCAAATATTTACTTTTATCCTTCAATACATATTTTACTAGTTCAACTATGCCAAGACAAACGGCGAATGTAAGAACAATGCATGTGATATATAGCAAAACATTAAAGGTGGCAGGAACTCCAAACATTTTTGCGTATAGAAGTTTACCTGAAGATATTATATACGAATGGATAAAAAAGACACCGAAGCTATAGTCAGCGACTTTACTAACTAAGGCTGAATTTAGCTTATGATTAAATCTAAATAGAAGGCCGAGAAAAAACACACTCATACAACATTTCTGCAGAAAATTAATCCAGGTCATCGTTCCGGTCATATAAATAAATTCAGCAGCAGCAAAGGCAATTACAGCTGTTCCTGTGGCGACCAACGCAGCAGGCTTAGAAATCAGACTATTTACGCTATCTTTATAATGGCTACAAAACATCCCCAAAACATAAATCGCAAAGAAGTGTATGAAACTCTGGTAAGGCAGGCCGCGCGGTATCAGGCAGGACACAACCATAAAGGCCGGGATCAATAGATAGAATTTACGTTGATTATCCAGTATTTTCAGTGGCACCGCGATCAGATAGAAGAGTGTGATCATAGGAACAAACCAAAACGGCGCCAGATGTGAACCGGTGATAATAAAGCTAATAATTTGTTGTGGAATGCTTTGCTGGTAGAAGGTTTCTGGCATATCCGGGCGTTGCATGAAAAACACAAACAATATAATTGCTGGTGTGGAAACAATAATATATGGCAAGATTACATTGGTAATCTTATTTTTATAATATTTTTTGGCGTCAAACTTTTTGATTAAGTGCTGAAAGAGGTAGCCGGCAATAAATACAAAGAGCGCGCTGCCATTTGAAATAAATATTCTAAGCCACCTCTCCAGGTTATCTTGGTCTGGCCAGCTGAAGATATCAATACTGTGTCCTGCAACGATAAATAAAATAGCTACGGCGCGAAAATAGTGTATGTAATTAAGCTTGGATACCATTGGTACGTCCTTTTTCTGAAGAATTCCCAAAAATAAATTATTTAAGTCAAATAGTTAACCTGAGAGCATTCATGGCGGCTCCGCATCGCTCGTCAGAACTAAACACTACCTTGGGCTCAGTCGTGCATATGCAACGAATGCTCGCCGATTTTCTACGATTTGTCACTCCCAAAAACATCCAAGACCAGAATGGCAACACCTTTCCCGTAACCGCTGCACCAACTACGGTTGAATTGTTTAATTCACGAAAATAGCACAATAGCTTTCCGCTGATAGCCATGGGACTTTCGCGTAGGGGGATGACACCATACGCATCGAGTAAAGCATGGATGCCGGCAAAAACGCACCTGCTGAGGCGATGAATCAGCAGTACAAAGTGGAGCTCAAAGCGAGTGGCGCAGCGGCCGAGCACCTGTGTTATTGCAACAAGTCGGTGATACGGTGGATGCGGCAATGAACGCAGTGTCTGGCTACAAACCATGTCGGCCTAGAACAGACCAAACGGCACAGGAGGCAACTGCTGCAAAGTTTTAGCGGTTTGGCCGCAGCAATGGCCCCAGCCGTAACAGCAACACCAGCTGTTTCAGTGCCAGCACACCGCGTTTCACCGCCGGTTTAAACAGATGTTTGCGCTGCTCGGTCAAAGTACCAAGGCCGTAAGTGACCATCGCCACCAGCGCCAATACCGCCAATGAGGTGCTGATGCTGTTGGCATCAATTGTCATATTGTGCTCAATGGTTTTCATCACCGGCGCGTGCACCAGATACAGCGTGAAAGTGTAAGACGCCAGCAGCGTGATTGGACGCTGGAACTGCATCAGCCAGTTCAGCCGGACAAAACGGGCGCCATACAAGTGGCTGAAAAACAGCACACACACCAGATAATCCGAGCCATATTTGGCGGCGCTGCCAAGCGACAACTGCGCAAATGGCCAGATTTGCTCGCCAAGTGCGATCATCACTTTGTCGGTTTCAGTAAATTTGTACAGCGGATATAGCACCAGCGGTGCTAAAAACAGCAACCAGGACAGCCATTGTTTCGGAGTTGTGTTTTCTATCAGCCACAGCAATAACACACCGGCGAGCCAAATCGGGAACAATAACCAGAGTTTGTAGCCCACCGCCAGCAATAACACAGTGAACAAAATCACCCGTTTTAACCCACGATAAAAAAACAGCAAGGCAAACAAGGCGTAATACCACACCTCATAACCCAAAGACCAATAAGGCGGTACAGTAAAAGGCTGTTCGGAGAGAGTCCAAATCTCGCCTAAAAAGGCCAGGTGAAAGGGCACATAAATATATAGCTTGGCGTATTGATACAGGCCGCTGTAATTATCCGGATTAAACTGCAGGCCAATCAGGTCGACACAAACCGCCAGTAACAACACTGGCACTGCGACTGAATAAATCCGTGTGGCACGCGCTGTGATGTACTCTGACAATGTGATCGGCGCTTTATTAGCGGTGTAAAAAATCACCAGTCCCGACAACACAAAAAACACAATCACTGCGTCTCGGCCGTTAGTTGGGATCAGATAACTGAATTGCGGCGCCAGAATATTAAAATCAATGAGATGGGTAAGGACCACCACAACAGCCGCTATAAAACGGCACAGATCCAGATACAGTGAAAACTGCTTATCCATTCATTTTCCTTATTAACAGCACCAACTTCACTTTCAGACGCCGGGCGTCTGCTTAATTTGTTACCGACGCTTAAACCGGCGTTTTACCCGCTGCAGCAAGGCCTGAATGCCCGGCAGCGGGTCGGTCAGCCGGCGTACTGCGGCAACCTGATTATAACCAGGGCACTGATCGGCAGGCGCGCCATGCGCCAGGGCATTGGCATCAGCAATTTCATCAAACCAGACCACGTTGTGCTTTGCACGTACCGCTGGAGCCGGCTCTCCTGCAAAAAAAGCCACAATAGCCGCTAGTAAATTGGTGCCGGACAAGGTCGCGATTTCATGCTGATAATCTGTGCGGCCAACTGTCGGCTCAATCATGTAATAACCGCCGCGGTTGGCATCAAACTTAAATTCCATGCCAATCAGGCCGGTATAACCAATGGCGCGGACAAATTGCGTGGTCAGGGCTTCAAGTTCTGCCGCCGCTTCCGGCGCGCTGGTACAGGCGGCCGTGCCACCGACCTGTAATGGCCAGGAGCGTAATTTACGGCCGGTGAAACTTTGCACCAGCTTGCTGTTTTGGTCGTAAAACGCCAGACAAAAATAAATGGCGCTGTCCGGGCCTTCCAGCCATTCCTGCACAATCATTTCACTGAGTACCGGCTCAATTTGCTGATACAAAGTGGTGACTTCTGCCGCTGATTGTACTTTGTAAGCCTTTTTAAACTTTCGGCTATAGGCTTCGTTTTGTTCCAGCGGCTTAAACACACAAGGATATTGCAGCGCTTCAATCGCGGCTAAATCTGCTGCGCTGTGCAACACCACACCTTGCGGCACCGGGCTGCCGGCTTGTTGTGCCGCTTCGGCAAAACCTTCTTTTGATTGCAGCGCCACCAGTTGCGGGTGCGGGCAAAATAAAAACTGATAAAAAGGCGCGAGGGCGTCGCGCGCCGCGCTGACATGCAACACGGTTTTTTCTTCAGTCAGCAATAAAACCGGTTTAACGCCGGCAAAGGTCGGAGCCAGCGCAAACAAATCCTGTACTATGCCGGGCGCTTTGGTATCTGCCACCAGCTTTTTCTGGCCAAAGCGGCTGTGCCAGGCCGGCGCGCTTTGAGAGTCACATAACAGAGTCAACTGACAATGCGGCAATGAACGCAACACACCTAAAGCATTGGCACTGCCACCAACCACCACCACCTGAATTTGCGCCATCACACAGTTTCCTTTAACCGGGTAAAAGGCCAGCGCTGCAGCTTGGCCGGTTTCACACCTAATTCCGTCAGTACTTCATAGCAATCCCGCAGCCCGCTCTGGCGCACATAGACCAGATAAAAACCATATGCGGCAATGCCGGCAACCGTTTTTAATATCAGCGTCAGCAATAGCTGTTGCGGCAGATAATGATAACAACCGAGCTGGGTCAGCCAGACCACAGCCGCCATAAACAGACAGGCTTCAATCGGCGTTTGCAGCGCGCGCAGGTAACGACGGAATGAGAAATCCAGTACGCGGCGGGCCTGATAAAACAAATAAATCGACGATAGCGGGTAGGCGATAACCATCGCCAGCGCCACGCCAGGCAAGCCGCCAAATACTGCGCCGATGTAAACACTGAGTGGAATAGTCACAGCGCACAATGTGGTGTATTTCGCTGTAATATTGGGTTTGCCAATTGAAATAAAGGCCTGAGTGATCAACGGGTCGACTGACTTCACCAGCCCAAGCAGACAGAGAATTTGCAGGATAAACACCACATCCAGCCAGTTATCACCGAGTAGCACCGGCACCAGCTCGGCGGCGGTAAGGCCCATACCGGCCATGATCGGAAAGCCCATCAGCGCAATACCTGAAGTCAACCGGCGCAGTGCGTTATCAAGACGGGTCAGGTCGGTTTGCATGCGTGAAAACAGTGGGGCAGCGATTTGGATCACCAGGCTGGTGATGTACTGGGTTGGCAGTGACGACAGCGTCGCCGCCATCGAATAAATCCCCATTTGCTGTGCGCTCAAGACCTTACTAATAATCACAGTTTTAGCGTTATTGTAGAAATACCAGGTCAGGCGGGAATAGGTGACAGTGACGCCAAATTTCATCAGGGCGCGAGCGGCACGTAAATCGCCGATGCGGCTTGGCCGCCACTGGCTGAACCAGAAAATACTGCAGGTTTTAAAAATTTGCGAGGCTAAAAAGCCCCACACCAACGCCCAGGCTTTAAAACCAAACCAAGCCAGCGATAAAGTCACCACGCACTGCAGCAAAATCATCGCAAAATCGATGCCGGCATACAATTTAAAGCGCATATCCCGCGCGATCAGCGCATCCGGCACCGTGGCAATAGCGCCGATAATAAAACTGAGTGCCACCACCTGCAGCATGTCACTGAGGATCGGGTAACCAAAATAACTCGCTAAAAACGGGCTGGCGCCATACAGGCCTGCATAGAGTGAGGCACTGATGAGGATCGCCAGTGAAAACGCGCCGTTAAGCTCAGCCTGGCTGATATCCAGCCGGTGTTTAATCGCACTGCCAAGGCCAATTTCGTTAAAAAAGCCGATAAAACCGACCACAACCATGACCAGCGCCATCAAGCCGTAGTCTTCCGGGGTTAACAGCCGCGCCAGCAACAGCGTATTGACGAAAGAAATCAGTTTGGCTGCGCCTTTACCAAGACCCAGATACATCAGGCCTTGCAGCGTTTTATTTTTCAGTTGGTCCACAGTGGTTCCGCAAATTTAAAGTTGTTGGGTCAGCAGTTGTTGGCAAAGCGCCATAAGTTCCACTGTGCGCTGGCGTCGACTGAACGGCTGGGCTTGCGCCGGGCTTAAGCCAGGTTGTGGCGGCGCAGTGATAAGTCGCTGCAGCGCCGTGGTCAATTCAGCCTGCTGCCATGCTTGCACCGCATTCGGCATGACCCGGCTGGCCTCTGCTGTGGCGCTGCCAGGCGGACATATCGCCAGCAGCGGTTTGCCACTTTGAATGTAGTCGTACAGTTTTCCCGGGATCTGATATTGAAAAATCTGATCCTGAATTAATAAATTGGCCGAGCATTGCATCATCTCGGCTTGCGCCTGCATAAAAGGCACTGCCGGCAGAAACTCGACTAAAGCGCTGATGCCAAACTGCGTCAGCGTGGCGGCAAATTGCTCTGGCTTACCACTGCCGCGAAATTTCAGTACAAAATTGTCTGCACTAATTAGTCCTTGTTGCTGTAGCTCGGCGATAGCGCGGAAGATGCCGCTGATATCACGGCCATTGCCATACAAAGCGCCGCTGTACAGCAGGGTGAATTTGTCCGGCGTCGTCGCTGGCGGTAAATCCAGCGGCACAAAGCCATTTTCAATTACCTGAAACTTAGCTGGCGGTTTGGCCGGATAGAGGTTGCGGTATAAATCAGCTGCAGCCTGACTGGTAGTGACCACGGCGCTCGCCTGCGCCACGACCTTGCGTTCGAGATAACGCATCAGTCCATTAAAGTGCTGATAGGCCGGATTGTAATGGCATTGCAGCGGGTCACGGAAATCGGCTACCCACGGTTTACCGGTTTTTTTACTGAGGCTGCGGCCAATTAAATGGCTGGTCAGCACCGGGTAGGTGGACCAGATTAGATCGATATCATGTTCACGTATCAGCTGCTGTCCAAGTGCGACGGCGCTGAAATACCAGGGCCAGTAGCGGTCTGGTACGGCGGCAAAGGCCGGTGAGCGGCCAAACAGCGAAAAGAGCTTACTGGCGTCTGTGGCTTTACTGCGAAAGATCCGGTCTTGCAGTAACGGCGAAATCTGCAGTTCGTGGTCAAAGCGCTGATAAATATCTGCGCTCGCCGTCAACACATAAGGCTCCGCGCCCATTTCTGCCAGATACTCGGCGAAGCGGTAAGGCCGCTGCACGCCCGCACTGCGTGCAGGTGGCATCTCAAAAGCTATCAATAAAATTTTCAGCGGTTTGCCCATCAGTTCGCGACCCCAAGCACCTGCCGCACCAGGTTACTGAAACCGGATAATTCAGCTTCCAACTCCAGCCAGTGCACGTCTTCACCATCGAGAATACGGCGAATTTGCAGCACATCAGAACCTTGCTTGTGTAGGCCAATATGAGTAGTCGTAGCGGTCAATACGCCATTCTGTTGTAACAAAGGCAGATGCGCCTGCTGATATTCGCCACTGGGGTAACAGAAATGCACCAGTTGTTCTTTTGGTATAAATTGAGCCAGCCACTGGCGGTTCTGACTAATTTCTGTCGCTAAAGCCTCAGCATCGAGCGGACTGCAATGGCGATGGGTATGCAGCTGCAGTTCAACATTGGCCTGCTGCAAGCCACGCAGCTCGTCAGCATCGAGCAGGCGGAACAGCGGGCGACCTTGCTGATGTAAGGACACCTGCAACTGATCCGCCAGCTGATAAAGTACCTCGGCGCGAGCTGCAGCCTCCGGCAACTGGTCAATCAACTGACAAATCTGTTTAACCAATACCGCAGTGTTTGGTGAGGGTAGGCTGACGTCAATGGAGTCTGCAACTCCCGGCACCTGCAGATGTAAGGCGCTGGCACTGGTTTTCCACAAAAGATAAGACACAGCGACATTGAGCACCGGAATTTGTTTGTCGGCATAATAACTGGTGACATACAACATCAGCGGAAATTTATGTTTTGCCAGCGCATCACCAACTAACTCTGATGTACCGGACCAACCGTCGTCCATCGTCAGCGCAAGTTGTAGCGGCCGGTCTGGATGAGCCAGGCCTTCGCTTAATGACACAATCTGATAGGGACTGTTTGCCAGATATTGTAGCCGCGCCGCAAAGGTCTGCGGCGTCATAAAGAGTTTGGGCCTGAACTGATGCTCATCGGCATAGGCAAAGCCGTGATAACACAGCACCCGCAGGTGATGGCGGTACCAATAGCGACACAGGGCAAAAATGCCGCAAAGTTCAGCCAGTTTCAGCAGAGTTAACTTAATTTTTTTAGACATGCTTGTCCCAATTCTGTCAAAAATGCCTTGGTATTGAGCCAGGCCAGCCGCCTGTCACCCGGATAATTCAAATCTGAACGAACCCCCGGATGGATAAAGTACAGGAAAAACCCGAGTAAACTTTTCAGCTTAGCCATTGCTGTAACCTGCGGATCTTTCAGCTTGGATAACAAATAACCAAAGTCGGCCGGGAAGGCATGGCGTACCGTGATGATTTTTGTCAGCCTTTGCGCGGTGTCCGGAGTTTGCCCCTGTAAAAACGACTGCAGCTGGATCACCGGAAAATGCAGCCCGGCGTGGATATCCAGATTCAGCGCAGCCCAGTAACGCGAATTCAGCTCAATAAAATCAAAAGTTTGACTGGCTGCATCCCATTTATACTCAACCATCGCCGGGCCATTCCAGTTCAGCGCACGCATCCGCAGTACCGCGTCTTCATACATCGGCTGATACCACCAGCTGCTGCGTAGTGAAGTTAATCCGCCGCTATGTGGGTTTTCATGGCTGGCCACCGCCATCGATTCGGCCAGGATTTTGCCATCCTGCATCAACAGGTTGACGGTCGCTTTGACGCCGCTGCTGCAATCCTGCAGCAGAACTTTGTCGAAATCGGCAAAAGCCTCCAGCACAGCCTGGCGTGCTTCTTCCACAGAACGAACTTTACGAACCAGCGCCTGATCGCCTTGTTTGGCGTAAAAACCATCGCCTTTGACAAAAAACGGTAAACGCCACTGACTGAAATCCACTGCATCGAGTTCAGCCGGTTGATTCAGCACGGCAGTGCGTGAGATGTGCCGGCGTAGTCTGGCGTCGTCACTTTGCAGAAATTTGTCAAATACCCAAACTTTAGACAAACAGCCGTAGACCAGTTCCGCATCGGCCGGAATAGCCATTAGCGGGCTGAACTCGGCAAAACAATGACGTATCGCCAGTAAAAAGCCTTCACTCGGAACAATCGCAGCTATCTGCTGTGTGCGAATAATATCGCGCAGCCACGGCAAATAATCGCTGTCGTCATAAGACGGGCACTGATAACTGGCTGTGGCAAAGGCCGACTGACAGCCAAGCGCACCGGGTTTGTTTGAGGCTGCATGCACGGCATAACCATGTTGGCCTAAGGACCGGATCACGCCGATGGCGCCCATTGAATCAGCCTGCGGCACTAAAACTGCGGCTTTGCCTTTAACCAGTGCTGCACCCGCGTATACCGGGGATGAATTAAGAGCTGACATGTTGTCTTACCCGACTTTGAAAAATTTTAAAATGAGAGCGGTCCGCCAGATTATTCAGCGCCAGTCGCAGGCAAAAACGCGCCGGGTCTCTGTCCCAGGGCGTGAAGCGCTTTAAGCGAAACAGCTGGTCGGCACGGGATTCCGCAACGCCCCAGTCGGTACTGAAAGCAGCGGTGAAGCCAAGCTCCCGCACCATTTCGATATGGGAATCGGTAAAATCGGTTTGATACTTGCCGTTAGGGTAGGCAAAAAACTCGATTGGAGCGCCGATGATCTGTTCCAGTTCGGTTTTGCTCTGGGCTATTTCCTGCCATGCCAGCTCTGGTTTTTCCAGCGCCAGAATAGGGTGATTCACTGTGTGTGCTCCAATGGTCATGCCGGCCTGATGCATCTGTCTTAGTTGGTCATGATTGACAAACTGATGAACCATGGTTGGCTGACCGGTTTGCTCCAATAACTTTTCAATGCTGGCGCGACGGATTGCAACCGGCTGGTATTTTATCTGTTCGGTCAGTGCAGCTATGGCAGAACGACGGGCATCTGCTGTGTCAATTGGGTATAGCTGACCCTGGATCTCGATACGTCGGGTCTGGGCCGGTGCTTGTTGAATGGCCTGAGAGATCTGGTTTTCCCACAAATACCCTTCGTTGAGACCGGCTGTGCTGATAAAAAAGGTTGCGGTCAGGCCATGTTGTTGCAGCAGCGGAAACACATAATCAAAACAATCGGCAAAGCCGTCATCGATGGTGATCACCACCGAATTTTTTGGCAACTGCTGGCGTTGTGATAAAGCAAATGCGTCCGGCAGCGACAACACCTGAAAATGTTGCTTTAAATGACGTAACTGCTCAGCAAACAACTGTGGCGGTAATGCCAACTCGGAACAGAGATCGGTATTTGGCATGACCCTGTGGTAATTCAACACCGAAAAACTCTGGCGCGAACCGAACAGGTTGAGACAGCGAACCGACAGTTCAAGCATGGTGGCGGTGATCATGGACAGCTTTCCTTGCAACCGGTTGAACGTGAAGAGAATGTTTAGCACGGTGTTCCAGACTGATCCGGTTCATCACATGAGTAATGGCAAAAATGGCAAATAACAAATCAAAATAGGCCAGACTCACCGCAGCGCCGGCAATGGCATAAGCAAATAACGACACTCGCAACATAGAACTGAGCTTGTAGAGATTTTCCATGCCTTGTTGTTTCTTCAGACGTTTGGCGACCAGTCTCGCCTGAGAAAAAGCGACAAATAAAATCAATAAAAACAGCAGCAGACCAATGAAACCATGATCGCCCAGTACCTGAAAATAGATACTATGTGCTGCTTTTGCACCGTCAAAATACACAGTTGAAGTGTCAAACAGCCAGTTCAGATTATGCTGAGGGTCATAGTAGAACCAAATAGCGTTGCTTTGACCTGCTTTAAAACCGCCACCGGTAATATTATCCATCGCCATTAAAATCGCCTGCTTCCAGGCCATGATCCGGCCAAGGAAAGATAAGTCTTCTTCGGCGTTTTCAAGCGTCGCCATCCGGTCGTGCCAGCTTTGTGGCATGAACTCCAAACCAAAATAAACAATGACGGGCACTACCAGCAGATAGATAAATTTATGCCGGGAGTGGAACCAGAAATAGGCACCAAGCACCGTGATACCGACAAATCCACCGCGGGAATTGGAGCCAAGCACACAGACCACGGCCATCAGAATCACGACACCAAGCCCGAGTTTTAAGTATTTTTGCTCAGTGATACTACTCAGGTAGGCCACCAGTGGGATCATCATGATAATGGCTACAGCCAAATCATTGCGATCGCCAAGCACATGACCGCCCATGCCATTAAGTATGTGACCACCGCCTGAGCTGATATATTTCAGACCTTCGACCACGCTGTAGAACCCAAGTGAAAACACTACGCCCCACAACAACACATTAATATGGGTTTCTGTGCGGATAATGGCGATGGCAAAGAAATACAATAAACAAATCTTCAGGAATTCAACCCACTCGGTCCAGACGATATCTGGAATAGAAATGGTGAACACGCTGGTAATAAAGGTCCAGAACAGGAACAGCATGATGAGCCAGCTCAGGCCGTCCCATTTGGTTTGTGGTTTGTTTTTCATCAAAAAGTACGACAGAATTGTCGCCGCGACGATGAGCAGGTTATAGCGGATGCCGCTGGCAAAACCGTAGACCCAGCCTTTGGGATAAAACAAGGCAACCCATAACCACAAACTCACCCCTATAAAGGGTTTTTTAAAGCAAAAATACAGCAGCGCCGGAAAAATCAGCAGAAAAAACGCGTCACGCATCGTCTTTTGACTCCTGAGTCGTTGCCTGTTCTTTGTCGTCCTGCTTCATCGCGAAGTAACACATAGCGACGACAGCAATCAGATCCAGGGCAAATAATGCGCTTTCCATTAAGCAGTTACCTTACTGATCACATAGCGGTATTTACCTGAAGCCTCGGCGGCTATCTGGTCGACCCATTCAATTTCAATCTCAACATCGGTACCTAAACGCGCAGTTAAACCGAGGCGGACTTTATCAGCCAGCGCCGGCGCGTCGCCGTTTTCCAGCACCAGTTGTACCCGGGTATGAGTCAGACTTTCCTGCACAATCTTAAAGTTGCTGATGCCATGCAGCTCGCGGATAACATAAATCAGCGCCAGGCCATGCATCATAGTGCCGTTGCTGGCCACGACAAAATCGGTGCTGCGGCCTTCGATATTTTCCAGCACCGGCAGGCCCCGGCCACAGCTGCAGACTTTGTCTGACAGCGCAGCGATATCGCCGGTGCGGTAGCGCACAAATGGAAAATCGGAAGTCGCGAGGTGCGTTACAACAATTTCACCGCTTTGCCCTGGTGGCAGCGGGTTACCATCGCGGTCTATGATTTCGACAATAATATCTTCGGCGCTCAGGTGCATACTGCCGGCCGGACACTGATGGGCGATAAAGCCGGCATCGCGGCCGCCATAACCATTGGCCACTGGTGCGCGGAACACTTGTTCTATCAGTTCACGCTGATAGGGGTATAAGCGCTCTGAAGTGACAAACACTACTTTAATACCAAGACCGGTCAGGTCGATGTGATGCTGCTGCGCCGTTTTGGCAATCAGGTGAAATACCGACGGATAACCAAATAACATGGCCGGCTGAATGGCACGGATTTGGTCAATAAACCCTAGAATTTTCGCTTCGGTTAAGTCAAAAGCTGGGATTAAATGCGAGCGGAACAGTTTGTCGCGCCAGATTTTTACTTTGTCTTGTTTATTCAGCTCAATCGGTGAGCCCCAGGCGACGATTTCTTTGTCGCCGATATCGACACCCCACCAGCGGGTAGCACGCCATTTTTCGGCCACATCGTGGCTGATGCGCTCGTTGCCAAGCAAAAACGTCAGCGGTGTGCCGCTGGAGCCGCCGGTGGTAAAAGGTCGCACTAAAGTTGCCTTCGGATTTTTCAGGCTTTCGCTGTGGGCGCGGATAGTCGCTTTGTCTAAAAACGGCAACTTGACCAAATCTGCACGGCTTTGAATGTCCGAAGCTTTCAGCCCAAGGCGTGTTAATAAATCACGGTAGTAGGGCACTTCTGCGCTGATGCGGCGGAAAAAAGCCTGCAAACGCTGTTGCTGTGCGGCTTCAATCTGCTGTGGGTTTTGCCACTGACTTTGTTCAAGCTGGCGGAAAATGGCCACAGTGTCATGTTTTTTCAGCCGCTCATGCAGCGGAAACAAGCAGCGGCTGACCAGCCAGGTGTACCAGGAACTCGCCATCAGTGTGTGCTCCGAGCCAAAACTTGCGAATATTGTTGTTGTAACAATTCCCAGACCTTATGCCAACTGAAACGGGCTGCGTTGGCAAGACCGGCTTCAATTAAACTTTGCCTAAGCGCAGCATCCTGCAACACCGCTAATGCCGCGCTGGCGAGCTGAGCAGGCTGGCCGGCCGGAACAAGCAAAGCATCTTTCTGGTGTGTGACCAGCTGAGGAATGCCGCCGCTGTCAGTTGACACCACCGGAACACCACTGGCCATGGCTTCGATTAAAGAATTGGGCGTATTGTCGACCAGACTGCCGTTTAACATTAAATCGGCATCTTGATAGAGTGCCGCAACCTGCTGCGGTGTTAAACGACCAACAAAGTTTATGTTTTTCAGCTGTAATTCGCTGACTAGCTGCTGCAGCGCAGCAAGCTCAGGGCCTGTGCCTGCGACGCTAAGCCGCGCAGCCGGAAACTGCTGCTGAATGACGGCAAAAGCGCGGATACAGCTGGCGACATCATAAATGGCTTCCAGATTGCGCGTGACGACAACATGGGGACCGTCAGTGTCGCGGCCGGTCGTAGCTACGGGCACAAACAGCTCAGTATCCAGCACGTTTTGCACGATGACGCTGTCTTTGCCATAGCGGGCAAACACCTGCTGCAAAAAGGTCGAGGGCACCAAAATTACCGCACAGTGGCGCAGGGATGCTTCGACCCGAGACCAGGACTTTGCAAAAAACGCTTCGGCATAACCACCCCGGTAGTTCAGCACCACCGGAATATTTTTGCGTCGCGCCACCCAGATCACCGGAGCCGCAAACAGATGCCAGGACCAGCCGGAGTTCGCCATCAAATGGATCAGCTGCACCTGTGGGGTTAACTCACGTTGCAGTGTGCGAAAGAACTGCCATAACCGTACACCGGCGCGCAGCACCGGCAATTTACCCACCCAGGCCGGCTGGTAAGGCGGGTTGGTCTGGATCACGTTAACCTGTAGGCCTTCACCGCGCAGCAGTTCAGCCAGCTTGGCAGTTTGATTGGCCATACCGCCGGCAGGTGGCGGCAGCGGCCCAACAATTGTCAGCTGCTTCAGGCTCATTTTCGCTCCGTTAACCGCAGATACAACGGCAGATAGTGACTGACGCTGACCCGCCAGTTGCGTACGTTTTCAACGTACTCGCGGCCGCGTTGCAGCACTTGTGGCCATTGCTCGCGGTCGGCTAACAGCTGCAGCATCTTCGCTGCGAGCGCGTCGACATCATCGGCCGGAAACAAATAACCATTGTCGCCATCGCGAATAAGTTCTTTGTGACCACCGACGTCGGAGGCCAATACCAGCTTGCCCTGCGCCATGGCTTCCAGCGGCTTCAGTGGGGTGACAAGATCCGTCAGGCGCATTGACTTACGCGGATACAACAACAAATCGACCAGACTGTAATAACGGTCCACATCGGCATGCGGCACCCGACCGGTAAAAATCACTTTGTCTTTGAGGCCAAGCTGCTCTACCAGTTGTTTCAGTTGCTGCTCCTGCGGACCGCCGCCGACTAACAATAACCGCAGCTGTGGCGCCTGCTGATGCACTTTTGCCAGAGCGCGCACCGCCAGGTCCAGGCCTTCGTAGGCATAAAAAGAACCAAGAAAGCCCAGCACTTCACAGCCGGCAAGGCCCAGTTCGGCTTCCAGTGCCGCGTCTTTTGGGCCGCAGAGCTGAAACTGTTCAATATTGACAGCATTTGGGATCACGGTGAATTTATCTGCGGCATAACCGCGAGAGACCAAATCTGAGCGCAGACCTTCACAAATAGTGGTCACTGCATCGGCCCGGCTGACCACATAGTTTTCCAGTTGCCGGGTTAAGGTGTAACGTAAATCACCTTCTTTGCAGGTGCCGTGATCGACGGCGGCGTCTTCCCAGAAAGCGCGAATTTCATAAACCACCGGCAACCCGCTGATTTTGGCGGCGCGCAATGCAGCAAGGCCATTCAATGCCGGCGAGTGCGCATGCAGAACATCCGGTTTTTCCGCGTCGATGGCGGCGAGAATACGCTCTGTCATAGGGCCAACCAACGCCAGCTGATTGAGGCCAGGGATTTTACTGAGTAAACCCTTTGGCTGTGCCGAACGGTAAAAGGTCAAGCCGTCGACAGTATCAACCGACTCTGTGGCATTACCTTGCTTTGGGCTGGTGACATGACAGGTTTCAATGCCAAGCGCGCGCTGCTCTTTTAAAATCGAACGGCTGCGAAAGGTATAACCACTGTGCAGCGGAATTGAATGGTCAAAAATATGCAAAACCTTCACAACTGAGTTCCTTTAGTTCGATTGGCGCAGGAAATTTTCAAACATCAGCAGGGTCCACAAAGCCGTGCTGTGGTCGCGTTGGCCGCTTTGATGCTGATCCAGCCAGCGGCTGATAGTGTCCATCCGGAACAGGCCGCTGTCTTTTATCACGTCGCTCAGCAGTGCTGCACGGACCTGCTGCTGTAAAGGGCCACGGAACCATTCGGCCAGCGGCACCCGGAAACCCATTTTTGGCCGGTACAGAATGTCGGCAGGCAGATAAGGTTCCATCGCTTTTTTCAGCACATATTTGCCTTCACCGGCGCGCAGTTTTTGCGCTGTGGGTACCTTGGCGCTCCACTCAACAAATTTATGGTCCAAAAACGGCACCCGCACTTCGAGGCTGTTGGCCATACTGGCGCGGTCGACTTTGGTCAGGATGTCGCCGACCAAATAAGTACGGATATCAATGTATTGCAGTAACGCCAAGGGTTCTGTGCCATCAAAATCAGCGGCAACTTCGCGGAACAATTCAAGCGTGTTATAGCCCTGCAACTGAGCTTTGAGTTTGTCGGAGAATAACTCGTCACGTTGTTGCTGTTTCAGCAGTGAAATACCGTGTAAATAACCTTCGACTAAATCCATTGCCAGGGACTGGAAAGTGGTTTTGGCGCGTAAAAAACGCGGTGCCCAGTCCAGTTTCGGGTAAATTTTGCCAAGTGGTTTGAATACCGCGCTGCGCAGCCACTGCGGTAACTTGTCGCGCACCTGCTGCTCAGCCATCAATAGCTTGTAGCGCCGGTAACCGGCTAATAGTTCATCGGCGCCATCGCCGGACATACAGACCGTGACTTTACTGCGCGCCAGTTCACAGACGCGGTAGGTGGCAAGCGCTGACGAGTCGGCATACGGCTCGTCATAAAAATGGGCAAGCTTCGGAATAAGCTCAAAATCGTCGGCTTTAACGATTTTGCTGTCGTGCAGCGTGTGATAACGAGTCGCAACTTGCTGCGCATAACTGGTTTCGTCGTAAGCGGCGACATCAAAGCCGATCGAGCAGGTTTTGACCGGCTGGTCTGACATACCGGCGATAAGGGCCACTACGGCACTGGAATCAACACCGCCAGATAAAAACGACCCAAGCGGCACTTCGGTAACCAGATGGCTGTTGATGGCAGTGTTGAGCTGCTCAACCAACTGCTGCTGATAATCCTGATCTGACAGTTCCACTTGCTCGCGGTAACTCAGGTGCCAATACGTATTAAGCTTTGGAGTTGGCTCGGCAGTGGACAGCACCAGCGTTTGCGCCGGGCAGAGTTTTTTCACTGCGCTGTAGATTGTGTCCGGTTCTGCGACATAACCAAGGGCAAAATACTGTTCAATGGCTTTGGCATTGATGGTTTTATCGAGGCCCGGTAGTAATTTCAGACTTTTCAGCTCAGATGCGAAATATATCGAGTCATCAAGTAGGGTGTAGAACAGCGGCTTGATACCAAGCCGGTCGCGGGCCAATAACAAGCGTTGTTGTTGTTTATCCCAAAAGGCGTAGGCGAACATCCCCTGTAGCTTTTCAACGCAGGCGTCACCCCATTCGATGTGGCCGCGCAAGATGACTTCAGTGTCGCAGTGGGTCTTAAACTGATGCCCGAGTGTTTCAAGGTCAGCGCGAAGCTGCATGAAGTTGTATATCTCACCGTTAAAAATCAGCACATAACGGTCTGTTTCGTCGGACATCGGTTGCTGACCACTGGCGAGGTCGATGATCGACAAGCGGCGATGACCAAGGCCAACCTGCTCATCAATATACTGGTCACCTTCATCCGGTCCGCGGTGGAACTGCGCCTGATTCATAGACGCCAACAACGCTGCGTCTACCGGGCGTCCCTGCTTGAGCCGGAACATGCCAACGATGCCACACATAACAACTTCCTATTGGTTAATTTCGCGATAAAGCGCGAGGTATTGCGCTACCATAGCCTGTTCACTGAACTGCCGGCAAACTCTTTCCCGGCATTGGGTACCGGCAGCTGTGGTTGCCGCCTGATCCGCTAAAAAAAACAGCATGGCGTCGGCCAGTGCCTGTGCGTCGCGCTCTGGTACCAACTGACCTTGCGCCGGACTAATCAGTTCAGGCAAGCCACCGACATCAGTTGCAATAATAGCGAGGCCAGAGGCCATCGCTTCCAGTACTGTCATCGGAATACCTTCGGCGACTGACGACAACACAAAAGCCTGACTTTGCGCCATCAATTCGGCGATATCCTGGCGCTCGCCAAGCCACTGCAGCTCTGGTGCAGCTAAACCTAAGTCGGTGGCCGTTTGCTGTAAACGCTGGCGCTCAGGACCATCACCGACTAACCAGCATTGAAATGGCAGTGTGGTTTGGGCGCGAAGTATAGCGATGGCATGCAGCAGCGTATGCTGGTCTTTCACTGTGGCAAGCCGCGCAACGTGGATAAAAGTATAAGGCTCAGCTTTTTGTTGCTGCGGAGAAAAACGCTCCAGATTAATGCCGTTATAAATCAGCCGGTTTTTGCGCGCGTTGATGTTGACTACAGCGCCGAGCCACTCATGCAGTTCGCCGCTGACAGCGACATAACAATGTAAGAACGGGCTCATCAGCCGGCGCAGCCACTGATATTTTTTGTTTTCGCCTTTTGGGTCGGAGATATCACGGCCATGTTCGGCGTGCAAATGGCCGGTAACGCCGGCAAGCCAGGCCACCGGGTGGTATTCCAGTGTAGCCAGATTATAGCTGTGCAGAATATCTGGCCGGATCTCGCGCAGTAAGCGCCATAATCGCCAGTGCACAGCTAGATCTGCGCCTGGTTTTTTATGCAGACAATACACAGCAACATCTGCCGGTAACTGCGCGGCAAATTCTGTGGCATAAGTCAGGCTAATCACCACATGCTGATAATCCTGCCCTTGCATTTGGCGAATGCAATTAAGCATGACCCGCTCGAGGCCACCGGTATCCAGACAATAAATTAAATGGGCGATTAAAGGCTTTTTCATCTTGTTCAGGGCAATGCCTGCAGGCGCTTAGCAACCTGCTCCAGTTGCTGCGGCTGAATATCTAATAAAGTGCCGGGTAGATTGGCCGCCCGGACTTCGGAATAGCCCTGGTCGCCGCTCAGTAATGCCAGCACCTGATAAAGTTTGGCTTTTGACGCTGATGTTGTCCGGTAGTCAGCTATTTTGTACTGATAAAGCAGAACTTGCTGTTCGCCGGATCCGCTGCGTAGTTCTATGACTTGATAAGATTCTCCAGCCAAAGTGACGGAATGTTGGGAGGTTTCCGACCAGTATTTGCGTTGGTACAAACGGTTATTCCAACTGATCAGCTCGCCTTTTTGTTGTTTATGGCCATAACGCGCCAGTAAATAACCACGGCCTTCGCTATCCCAAATCTGTAAACGTGCAAGACCGTCGTTGAAGCCTGGTTTCCACGGGCGGGCCAGCTCAGCGCTAAAACCTGCCGGGGTGGCCAGTTGCTCTGCCTCTGCCGGCGCTGCAATCTCGGTAATTTGGCTGCGTAACGCCAGCGTTGCACCCAGCACTAACAAAGCACAGGCAACTGGCCGCCAAAATTGGCCAGTGGCGGGAGTCGCAGTGCTGGTCTCCAGCAGTGGTGCTTTGTCGGCAAAACGACCACCAATCCAAAACATACTGAACATCACCAGTGCGAAAAATAGCCAGCCATAGACAAAATGATCAGCACCAAAACCGTATTGCATATTGGACGTTTCACCGATCCAAATCAGGAAAAAGGCGCGCAAACAGTTCGCTAGCACTGAAAACAGTAAAATAGCGCTAATAAACAGCAGATGTTTCCACCAGACCCGGTAAGTTAAAAACGAATACAAAGTTCCGATGGCAATAGAGGCAATCAAAAAACGCAGACCCGAGCAGGCCTCAGCAACTTCAAACTGACCAACAGGTGTAGTTAGGTACAAGCCTTCGCGCAGTACAGGAATTCCGGTTAGATTTAGCATAAACACACTGACAGTGGCAGTTAAATCCTGCAAAGGCAGATTCAGTGCGTCGCCAAATGGCACCATAAAAATAAGGTAAATCAATGGAAAAGCCACCTGACGGCCGAGTTGCCAGCCGATCAGGCTGAGGGTCAGCAGCTGTAACACAAAGATAGCACTGAAGTGAGTCAGGCTGTTGACGTCAGCGGCGTAACCGACGAGCCAAACAAAAGCGCAGACCAGGGCTGCCAGTACTGGCAACAACGTTGGCTTTGCCGGTGCGTTGATGTACTGGCGCTGGTCATACAGCAACCAGGCTGCAATCAGCGGAATGATATAGCAATGGGTATAAGTATCGGAGCTGCGCCAGACTGCTTCCATATTCTGCAAGGTTGGCCAGAATACCAATGCCCAAACAACGCACAATAATCCAAACAGAGACAGGGTCGGCAGATAGTTATTTTTCAGCATGTTGCAAATAACCAGGCAAAGGCGTTAGGGTCGCTGGCCAGGTAAAATGCTGTTGTACCCACTCTCTGTTGGTGCAAAGTGCATCTTCCTGTTGCAGCATGGTCAAACAGAGTTGCAGAAACTCTGCCGCGTCGTCGGATTGTGCCAGATAGAGCGAAGCTGGCGCATTAATACCTTCCATGGCCATATCACTGGCGACGACCTTTTTATTTAGTGCCATCGCCTCCAGTACTTTATTTTGAATGCCGCGGGCGATTCGCAGTGGGGCAACTACCAGTGCAGCCTCGCTAATATAAGGCCGGACGTCGTCGACACGTCCAGTGACACGCACTTGCTGTTGGCCATGCAATGCCAGCACTTCGCTGGTTGGATTTCCGCCAACGATATAAAAATGCAAATCCGGCCGCTGGGCACGAAGTTGTGGCCAGACTTGTTGACAGAACCACAACACCGCATCGACATTGGCCCAATAATCCATTGCGCCGGTAAACACCAGATAAGGCTGTTGCAACGGATATTCCGGCTCTTTCATAGCTGCGGCAGGGTCAAAAAACTGCACATCCACACCGTTCAGTAGCGGCTGGATTTTGTTGGAAAGTGTCGCGGGCATCAACTGTCGAAACAGGGCTGCTTCGTCTGGTGAAACAAACAAGCTGTAATTAAAAGCTGAGCAATAATGTTGCTCCAGTCGTTGCAGTTGACGGAACTCCCGGCGGTACACCCAGCTCATCACGCCCCGTTGATTGTCGGCATACTGGCGCCATTTATCAGAATCAACGTCAACGAAATCGATGACGCGATGCAGGTGGCTGTATTGTGGAAAATCAACGTATTGCGCCATCGAAGACGAAAACACCATCACAGTATCAATCTGATGTTTAGCAATGGTCTGATGGACCCAATGCTGTAATTCATGATCAGCATAGTAGGGCAGTGTAATGGGCTTGCCGGTCAGAAAAGCGCTTAGGCCCCGTAATTTGGCAAAGGATTTACGCAGGCGCCGGAATTTATATTCGACACACCAATCCGCCAATTTGTCGATGTACTGAAAATCATATTCATCGTCGACAAAACAGCCGAGATACACTTCATATTGCGCCGACAGCGCCTTTAACAAATTAAAAGATCTGATCTTGTCGCCTTTATTCGGCGGGTACGGAATGCGATGGCACAGGTACAATAATTTAGGCTTTGCCATACATTACCCCAGATACTTGGCTAAGAGTGGACCAAGCAAACGACTTACTGATAAAGGTAACTTTTGCCACATCCGGATGAATAATTGGTACTTCGGGTTGTTCGGACTTAAATTGGATAACTTTTCTGCTTTGACCAGCTTAAACTGATAATGCAATAAGCTGTCCTGCATGCCCCAGTGTTTTTTATAACTGTAAGCGCCCGAATCGAGTTTACTGCGACCGAAATCATAGAAAGTACAGGCTTTGTCTCTTTTCGCATGACACATCAACTGGTAATACATCAGGTCATTACTTTTTAATTCTCGCGCAACAGGTTTACCGCCACCGTAGTAAGGCAGGACTTCGTTGCGGAAATAAAAATTAAATACCGAAGATACCGGCTGTCCCTGATGGCGGATAGTCAGGATTTCGGTGCTGTCAGCAAACTCACGCTGCAATTCGTCCAGCAGTTTTTTGCTAAAGACCGGGGTACCAAGATTACGCAGACTTTCCGAGTAAATCTGGTAGAAATCATCGTTGTTTTGCTCGAGATGCCAGCTCAGGTCAGTTTGCAGCGCTTTGCGAATGAGTGCCCGTTGGTTCTTTTTAATACCAGCGAGAATAGCTGCATCGTCTTCGGCCAAAGTGCAGCCAAAAGTGGCATGTTGGCTACGGGTGATCCAATCATTGTCCTGCGCATTTTTATAGCGCAGTTCGACGTGGTTCACGCCCAGGCGCTGGCCAATTTCCAGCGCAGCCTGCTCAAGCGCACGACGCACCTCAGCAGGCCCTAAAGCACCGCCATAGACGCAAAAAGGGGTTGAGACCAGGGCATAACCGAATAAGGCACTTTTTACTTCAGCCAGCGGCAGAACACCGACAATTTGATTGTCCTGCAGGGCGTATAAAAAGTGTGGTTGGTGGCGGAAACTGTGCCACAGCACATTCTGCCAGCCAGACAGATGAAAAAAGGTGCCGTCTTCCTGATCTTTAACAAACTGATCCCACTCCGGCCTTCTGGAGTCCTGCAGCGCTAAGGTGGCAATACTGTACATCTAGTTCCCTTAGTTGTTATTGTTTTATTGAGAGTTTTGCAGTTCGCTCTGGTAAACCTGTTCCAGACTACCCCAGTTAAACTGGGTCAGCAATGCTGCCAGTTTATTTTCCATCCGGTTCAGATTGACGTAATGACGGAAGCGGGATTTCAGGCCAGCTCCTTGTACCCGGGGTTGTGCCGGATCTATCTCCCACGGGTGGAAATAGAACATATAAGGCATCTTGTCTTCCTGCAGGAATTTTGCGATCAACCTGCTGCTGAGCCAATAAGGCATTAACCTGAAATAACCACCGCCAGCGATTGGCAGTTGTTTGCCATGCATCACTAGCGTGGGCATCGGTATCTCTAATAACCCTTCCGGTCGCATATAAGGCTGTTGTGGCCAGTCTGGAACACCATATAAGTCATGTTTGACCGGATAGGTGCTGGAGCTGTAGCCGTGGCCCAGCTCTTTGAGGATCTCAAAGGCCCATTCGCTTTGTTTGTTGATAGAAAAACTGGGTGCACGATAACCGACAACTGGCTGACCAGTCAGCTGTTCCAGCATGTCTTTTGCTTTGCTCGCATCGGCGCGAAACTCCGCCGGCGTTTGCTGGTGAACTTTGGTGTGGGCATAACCATGGCTGGCCACTTCATGGCCGCGACGCTGCACTTCTTTCACCAGATCGGGAAACTTCTCAGCGACCCAGCCGAGAAAGAAAAAGGTTGATTTCGCCTGATGCTGGTCAAATAAGTCCAGTAGGCGGCGGGTGTTTAAATCTACCCGCGGGATCAGACTATCCCAGTCACCAGGCTGGATTTGTCTCTCAAAAGCAGCAACGTGAAAGTAATCTTCCACGTCTACTGTCATTGCATTTAGTTTCTGCAAAGCCACTGACATCGTTATTACCGGCCCTTGCCAAAAATCACAATTTCGACAGTGCGGATCAGGATAATCAGATCCAGCAGCAAAGTGCGGTGTTTTATGTAATACAGATCAAACTTGAGTTTTTCCTGCGCATCTTCGGTCGTCGAGCCATACGGATATTTTAACTGTGCCCACCCGGTCAGGCCTGGCTTCACGTTATGACGCTGATTGTAATAAGGAATTTCCTTGACCAGCTTTTCGACAAACTCCGGGCGCTCAGGGCGTGGGCCAACAAAACCCATGTCGCCTTTGATAATGTTGAATAACTGCGGTAATTCATCGACACGGTATTTGCGGATAAAGCCACCAATTTTCGTAACGCGCGAGTCGTTTTTAGTAGCCCACTGCGCACCGCCTGCTTCGGCATCCGGGCGCATACTGCGGAACTTCAGAATTTGGAATGGCTTGCCATCGATACCGATACGGATTTGGCGGTAAAACACTGAAGCACCGGTGCGGCGGCCATCGTCAAAATAAATGACCAGCGCGGTGATCAGCATAATAGGCCACACTGCAGCAAGGACGAGCAGCGCCAGAATCGCATTTAATCTGTGATCCAGGCTGGTTTTGAACCTGTGGTTCATCTCAAAACCGTTCGAATAAATGACCCAGCTCGGATAAATCAGATTAACGGCGATTTGGCCGGTTTCTTGTTCAATAAAATCAAGAATTTCAATAACATCAATGCCACGGGTTTTGCATTTAAACAGATGCTCAACTGGCAACATATTACGTCGTTCGTCACAGGCAATAACCAGCTGCTCAATTTCATGTTCAACAGCATACTCGTAGAGATTGGTCTTGTAGTCGAACTGGATGATTTTAGAATCCGGAATGTGGTCTTCCTGGTCACCGTCTATTTTAACAAAACCATGAATTTCAAAGTTTTTGCGGTCTACGTTACGACGCATTCGGCGTTCAATAATTGAAGCGCGTTCACCGGACCCGAGAATTAATACGCGGCGTCTGCTGATCTTAGTGATGTCATGATAGTGGAACAGCATCCGGAATGAGGTCAGAGTGACCAGCGATATAAACGAGGCAACCAAATTAAACAGGAACCCCAGATGCAGTGAAGGGATCAGACTGAAGATGAATACTTCTAACAAGATGCCTGCAAGGAAAAGAGTGATCAACACGCGCTTCAACACACCTCCGGTGTCCTCACGCAGCTTTTGATCATACAAACCGACAGACAATGCACATAGCATCACACAACCGGTGTAAAGAACTGCGTTAATCGCAGCCAGTTCCTGATCTATCGGTTGATAAAAAGAAAGGATAAAAGATGCTGCAAAGCTCGAGGCTAAAAGCAGCAGCATTTCGCCCAGCAGAAAGAGCTTCTCTGCCAGTGTATTTCCCCCGTAACGAACAGCCTTATTCATTGGTACATCTTCCCGGAACAACCTGAATTAAGTGCAAATTTCAGCACAGCGATCTTGACATAGTTAAGCAGAGGCAGAAGTATACGCCGGTGGTCGGAAAACTGGAATTAAATTTTTATGATAGCCGTCACAGCTATGTAAAATTCAGTTATATTAAAATCGCATCAGTAACAAAGGACGTATAAGAAATGAAAGCAAGATCTGCTATTGCCTCAATCGTTGGATCCGTGATGCTGCTTGGTTTGCAAGCATGCAGCACCAACGAATTACCAGGCGCCACAGTACAACCTGCCCGAACCACAGCTGTTGATCAATACAGCTACCTGATTGGCCCCAATGATTCTGTCACTATCTTTGTCTGGCGCAACCCTGAATTATCAGGCTCATTTATTGTTCGTCCGGACGGCAAAATCAGTACTTCGCTGGTTGAAGACGTACCTGTGGCGGGCAGAACGCCCACTCAGTTCGCCCGCGATATGGAAAAAATCCTGGCGAAATACATCCGCGACCCGGTTGTTACTGTTTCAGTTTCAGGTTTTGTCGGCCCGTTCAGTGAACAGGTTCGCGTGATAGGTGCCGCAGCAAAACCACAATCCTACCCTTACCGACAGTATATGACTGTCCTCGATCTGATGATTGCATCAGGCGGTTTAACCGATTTTGCCAATGGTAACGGTGCCAAGCTAGTCCGGGTAAAAAATGGTAAACAGATGACTTACGACGTACGCCTCGATGACTTAGTTCGCGAGGGCGATATTTCAGCAAACGTTGATATTCTACCTGGTGACATCGTTATTATCCCAGAAGCTTGGTTCTGATAGACGCATCATCGGAGTAGTTAGATGAAGGAATTAAACCTTGCGCTGGAGATGTTGCTGGTTTATCTGCAAGGGATCTGGCTCAGACGCCGTTATGTGATTTTAACGGCCTGGCTGATTTGCCCTATCGGTTGGTTGTTTGTCTTTAATATGCCTCCGACCTATCAGGCGGAGGCGAAGCTATTTGTTGAAACCCGCTCTGTGTTGGCCCCTGTATTACAGGGACTGACCATCAGGGATAATCCGCAACAAGAAATAGAGCTGATGGCAAGAACGCTGTTAAGCCGGCCGAATCTGGAAAAAATCGCCAAAGCGACAGATCTGGATATCTATGCGTCGGACAGCGCAGCATATGAAAGACTGATCGATTCGCTGAAAAGTGACATCAAGCTCAGTTCTTCCGGCCGGGAAAACATCTACGTCATTTCTTATTCAAACGCCACGCCCAAAATGGCTTTAAAGGTCGTGCAGGAAACGCTGAACACCTTTATTGAAAACCGGGTGGGTGACTCAGTCGCAAGTTCAAAAAAGGCCTCTGAATTCCTTGATACCCAGATTGCTGATTATGAAAATCGGCTGGTTGAGGCAGAGCGCCGATTATCTGAATTCAAGAAAGAACAAATTGCACTTGGTCCAATGTCGGACAGCAATTTCTATGGCCGGATTGAATCAGAAAAAGAGCGGTTGGAAGAAGCGCGGCTTACCTTAAAAGAGCTGCAGAGCAAACTCGATTCGTCACGTCGTCAGCTGAAGGGTGAAGATCCGTTATCTGCTGATCCGGCCGCAGGCTCAGCTGGCCTGACTACTGTGTATGATGAGCGGATTAAGCTGCTGCAAAATCAGCTGGATGCTTTGTTAATCCGCTATACCGACCAACATCCGGATGTGGCAGAAACCAAACGTTTATTAGCATCTCTACAGGAAATGCGTAAGCAGGAAATTGCCGGTATGCAGGCGGCTGCACGCGGTAACCCAAGCGCCAGCTCAGGTTCGGTGAATGAGGTTTATCAGAACCTGAAGATCATCACTTCGAATCTGGAAAATGAAGTGGAGTCCGCCAAGGTCCGGGTTCGCAGCTTTGAAGAAAAGCTGGAAACTCTGGAGCGGCAACGGAACGTCATTCCCGATATCGAAGCCAGATTCGCCGGTTTGAACCGCGATTATGAGCTGACCAAATCGAAGTACGAAGAGTTGCTGAGCCGTCGTGATGCGCTTAGTCTGAGCCAGAAAGCCGATGAGTCGCAACAGGATGTGCAGTTCCGTGAAATCGAACCTCCTCGCGTCCCAATGAAACCTTCTGGTCCGCCTCGCATTGCTTTTTATACATTGGTGCTGCTTGCTGGTGTGATAGCAGGTTTAACTATGGCGCTGGTCAGAAGTCAGCTGCAACCTGTAGTTACTTCTGCGCTGCAGTTAAAAACTATTTCGGATTTCCCGGTGTTTGGTTTGGTCTCGCACACCGCAAAAGATGTGTTGTTGCGTCAGAGTAAAAAACATCTGTTGTATTTCCTGGCGCTCTCCGGAGCTTTGCTGGTTTGTTATACCTTGCTGATCACCAATGAGTTGGTATTTGGTATCACAGCGAAACAGATTTTAGGATGGCTGATATGAGCACTATTGAAAAAGCACTGGATAAGTTAGGCCAGGCTGCAGTCGCTGAGCCAGTTCCTGCAATTCCGCCAGCAGAACCAGCTGATAAGCTGGTTAATGCTCAGGCGACTCTGTCCGAAAGCAAAACTGCCAGTCAGTTTATTGATATCGATTTAGACAGTTTATCGAAACGTAATTTTGTTGCTAAGGCAACAGAACGTAAGTTGATTTATGAAGAATATCGGGTGATCAAGCGGAAGCTTATTAACAACGCTTTTGGCCCGCTTAGTTCCAGTCTGAAAAACCCGAATCTGATTCTGGTGTCCAGTAGCCGGCCGGGTGAAGGTAAAACCTTCACTTCGGTAAATTTAGCGTTGAGTATCGCACTGGAGCAGGATAAGACAGTGTTGTTAGTCGACGCAGATGTGCTTCGGCCAAACGTGTCCAGAACGCTGGAAATCAGCGTGCCGCGTGGACTGACCGATTATTTGAGTTCTGACTCAGTCGACGTGACCGACATTATGTACAGCACCAATGTCGAGCGGCTGAAACTGATCGCTGCCGGTAAACCACATCATTTGTCAACCGAGCTTTTAGCGAGCGATAAAATGGCGGCTTTGGTGAATGAGTTTGCATCGCGTTATCCGGACCGGATTGTTATTTTTGACGCGCCCCCTCTGCTGGGTGTCAACGAAACTTCGGTGCTTGCAGCGATGTGCGGTCAGGCCGTGATTGTGCTGGAAGAAAACAAAACCAAACTGAATGAGCTGGAAAAAGCTATTAGCTTGTTGCCTCCCGATTTGGCTACAGGTTTTGTGATTAACAAAGCGCATTACAGCAGGGATAAAGGTTATGGATACGGATATGGTTATTATGCGGAGTAATAATTTTCCAGTAATGCGTCTTGCACCGCTGTGGCTTGCGATGGTGCCAATCCTTGCTACGGCGGAAGTGAAAATTAGCCCTTCGGTTAGCAGTGCTGTCTATGCGTACGGTATTAAAGACCAAACTGTTGATGCTGACAAGGGAATGGCTTACGAGCTGGTGCCGGAGCTGAATCTTACCTATACCGGCAGTTGGTTGAGTAGTTCACTCAATCTGCAAAGCCAAAATTTAAGTTTTGATGACGCACAACGGGACAATCAGAGTTTGTTTAGTTACCGTTGGTCTGGAAACGCCAGCTTTTTGAATGATGCTTTAGATTTGCAGCTAGGTGCTCAGCAAAATAACAGAAGGGCTTCTGGTTCTACGGCGCGGTATCAGGACCAGATAAGCTCTACCAGCGACTTAGCCAAAGTGGAGTCCCAATCGGCCTCACTTGTTTACAGTCATGACCGGTTTGACTGGGCCATTATGGACTTCAGTATCAGCGCTTCACGTTCGACTTCCGATCTTAGCTTGTCTGAGTTCGATAATGACTCAGGGGAAGGGTTAGGGCTCGAAAATAGTGCCGTAGCTGGTGCTTTTGAACTAAAAACTCAAGACCGGAATCGCAAATTCTTCTGGGGATTTAATGGTCAGGCTACAAAAACTGATCGTGACATCCGTGAATCGCAATATAACCGCAGAGCTCAAGGGGTCATTGGCGTACCATTCTTTTGGCGCGTTTCCATGATTGCGACTGGTTCGGTCGAGAATAACAGTAATATTGATGGTGGTTCTTCAGTATTCAGTCAATATCGTAATCATCGGTCTATTGGTGGTGGACTGGAATGGAAAATAACCGACCGATCCTGGTGGAACGTAACTTACAATAAAGTAAATAATGCCAAGGACGACAAAGAATATCTGGGCACCGCGTTTGAATTGGTGCCGTCGAAACGGACTAAAATCTCCGGCTCTTTGGATAAACGCTTTTTTGGTCGTACCGCTCAGGCAAAAGGTTCATATAAGCTAAAGCACCTGCGTATGGAGTTGAATGTCAGCGACACCGTAGGGTCGTTACTGGGTCTGAATGAAGGAGATTTGGAAACGAATCTGTTTGTTTGTCCACCAGGGGTCACTCCCGGCTTAGACAGCTGTTTTCAACCGCCGACCGCAAATTATCTGCCTGCAGCCGGTGAGCGGTATTACAATGTCTCAAATCCTACTTCAGATTTGAGCGAGTTTTTGGTAGTACGACGTAATGTATCCTATTTGCTTGGCTATGATTTTAACCGGTTAAAATTAGCCGCCAGATTCGGTCAGCGTAAGGATCAGTTAATAGAACGTAATTCGGTACGCGATGATAAATTTGTCAATTTGTCTGCAAACTGGCAATTGAACGCACGCAACAGTGTAACTTTATCGACCGATTACTCTGATTTGGTCTATCAGGTGGATGGCGTTAACAGCTTCAGCGATTTGACTGGTATCGTCAAATCGATGACCCTGACCTTCACCCGTAAAATTAACAAAAGCCTGACGGCTAATGCAAATTTGAAACGGATTAACGTTGATTACGGCTCAGATTCTCGGGATTATCAGGAAAATCGCGCCTGGATTGGTGTCGAGTACAAGTTTTAGCATTAAAAAAACCGCCGTAAGGCGGTTTTTTTATGTGTAACGCTTCCGACGTTACACCGGACTATCATCGTTGTCATCAGATGGTTTACCCTGACGCAAGACTTGCTGTTGCTGGTGTGTCAATAATTCATCCAGTTGCTGCGCCATGCGAATTTTATGCTGCAGCGAGTTATCCAGCAGGCCGGACAACTCAGACAGCATAGCGTGGTAGGGGTTGGTCGTGTCACTTTGAACTGCCGCAGGCGTGTCGGCCTGCTTTACCGGAGCCGCAGGTGTAGCTTCAACAGGCACTGGCGTGTGGTTGGCGACTTCGCCACTAATCTCCTGAATGACCTGACGAATATCTTCAGTAGTAAAAGTCTTCACCTCTTCCAGGAAACCGTACAACAATACCCGATCCATTAATGTATTAATTTTTCTCGGAATGCCTGAGCTGAACTGATGAATGAGCGTAAAACAGCTGTTGTCCAGTAAACCGGCAGCGCCACCGGCAGACTGAATGCGGTATTCAATATAGGCCTGGCAATCTTCCACATTCAGTGCCGACAGGTTTGAAGATGCGATGATGCGCTGACGGAACTGTTCCATGTGCGGGGACTGAATGATGGCATTGAGTTCATTCTGACCCAGTAAAAAGCTCTGTAACAGTGGCCGGCCAGCCAACTGAAAATTAGACAGCATCCGCAGCTCTTCGATGGATTCCAGTGGCAAATTTTGTGCTTCATCGACTAACAGTAGGGCACGTTTTTTCTGCTGAGCTAACAATTGCAGGTAGGCTGAAATGGCTTCCAGATAAGTGGCTTTATTATGTTCTTTAACCTGCAGTTGGAACACTGAACAAATCATCCGTAGCAAGTCGTCTGGCTCCAGTTTGGAGGTGACAATCTGCCGGGCGACAATCTGATGCGGGTCTAACTTCGCCAGCAGCTGGTTGGCAATGGTCGTTTTGCCTGTGCCGACATCACCGGTGATCACAATAAAACCTTCACCCTGACTCAGACCATATTGCAAATAAGCTAAGGCGCGTTTGTGCAGTTTGCTGGCAAAAAAACATTGCGGATTCGGCGTCAGCTGGAACGGCCGTTCTTTTAATCCATAATAAGCTTCATACATAACATCTGATCCTGAATGCTAAAACCGGCAGTACATGCGAATTAGAGGCTAGGGTAGCATAACGAGACTTCTCAGGGTATAGCCACCAGGTTAACCTGATAATGTGCCTTCGCTAGCTCATTGTTTTTTCGATAAATAGCACTGTATTGTGTTGTTTTTGCGCATCAAGATTAATTTTTGCCCGATTGAAACACAGTGCCGAAAAAAATGTTGACACTCCTGGGGCTGCCCCATAGAATGCGCCTCGTTCTGTAACGCAAAGCTTATACAGCCAGCGTTGTTGATGTGGGGCTATAGCTCAGCTGGGAGAGCGCTTGCATGGCATGCAAGAGGTCAGCGGTTCGATCCCGCTTAGCTCCACCAAGATTTCTGTATGTGTCCCTTTCGTCTAGAGGCCTAGGACACCGCCCTTTCACGGCGGTAACAGGGGTTCGAATCCCCTAAGGGACGCCAATGATATGCTCGACAGTCTACTGTGTCCCTTTCGTCTAGAGGCCTAGGACACCGCCCTTTCACGGCGGTAACAGGGGTTCGAATCCCCTAAGGGACGCCACAGATTGTCACCGTTATTTCCAGATGTCCCTTTCGTCTAGAGGCCTAGGACACCGCCCTTTCACGGCGGTAACAGGGGTTCGAATCCCCTAAGGGACGCCATCTTTTGAACGTCAGTTCAGCGGATGGGGCTATAGCTCAGCTGGGAGAGCGCTTGCATGGCATGCAAGAGGTCAGCGGTTCGATCCCGCTTAGCTCCACCAAATCAAATCAGCAGTTTATTCTCCTACAGTGTACTGATGCGCATAAATGTATTTGGCGCGATTTTTCGATATCTTTTCTGAAACCAAAATTTCACTTCCCTGCCGCCACATCGGTGTGATGCAGTGTCAGGGTTTTGTCAATTCTGCCAATATCTCATTACATTTCTTCGATATACGGCAGCATCAAATCGCGGATAATGCCCTGAGCTTTAGCGTTGGGATGAATGCCGTCGGCTTGCATCAACTCTGGCTGTACGGCAATCTTGTCCATAAAGAACGGCCAGAGTTTGATTTGATGCTTTTGCGCAATGTCAGCATACACGCCGACAAACTGTTCAGTGTAACGTGGTCCGTAATTCGGTGGAATGCGTATCTGCATCAGCACCGGCGTAGCACCGGCGTTCTGGCTGAGCTTGATCAACTGCTCCAGGTTTTGCCGCAGGCGTGGCACTGGGAAACCGCGTAAGCCGTCATTACCGCCGATTTCGATTAGTACAACGGCCGGTTGATGTTGCTGTAACAGCGCAGGTAAACGGGCTAACGCACCGCCACTGGTTTCGCCGCTGATGCTGGCATTCTGAATACGCCACGGGGATTTTTTATCAACGAGGCGTTGCTGCAATAACACCGGCCAGCTTTGTTGTTGTGGCAATCCGTATCCGGCGCTCAGGCTATCGCCAACAATGAGTAATGTTTTTGTGGCGGCGGCAAATGCCGGCTGCACAGCAGATATCAACAGTACAAAAAATAGGAAGAACAATCGCATGTCAGTTACACCTGAGTTGTTTATTCAGACCCGCCAACTTTGTAAACAAGTCGCGTTACCGGGTAATACGCTGAATATCCTGACGGATATCAATCTGACAATCAACCGCGGTGACAGTGTGGCTATCGTCGGTGCTTCGGGCTCAGGCAAGTCTACATTGCTGGGACTTTTAGCCGGTTTGGATGTACCAAGCAGCGGTGAAGTTGTGCTGGCTGGGCAGCGGATTGACACCTTGAATGACGATGCCCGGGCTGAACTCAGGGCGCAGCATGTCGGCTTTGTTTTTCAGTCATTTTTATTATTGCCGGCATTGTCTGCGCTGGAAAATGTCACTTTACCGGCCGAGCTGGCGGGGCAGCGCGACGCCACCGCTCGCGGTAAACAATTGCTGGAGTTAGTTGGGCTCAGCGAACGCATGCACTTTTTCCCGGCGCAGTTATCTGGGGGCGAGCAGCAGCGGGTCGCCATAGCCCGCGCTTTTATTACCCAGCCTGCGATTTTATTCGCCGATGAGCCTTCAGCCAACCTCGACAGTGCGACCGGGCGGCGCGTGGAGGATTTATTGTTTGAACTGAACCGAAGCCAGGGCACGACCCTGGTGCTGGTGACGCATAATCCGCAGTTGGCGGCGCGTTGTCAGCGCCAGTTTCTGATGGACGCCGGCCGGCTGACTGAAGCCCTGCCAATGGCGGAGGGGCGCAGTCATGTGGGCTAAAGTGGCATGGCGCCTGTTCTGGCGTGAATTAAAAAATGGCGAATTGTGGGTTATCGCTTTTGCGCTGATGCTGGCCGTGCTGACGGTAGTTAGCCTCAGTGGTATTACTGATAGCGTGCGCAGTGCACTGATGCAGCGCAGCAGTAACTTCACCGCTGCTGACAAAGTGTTGCGCTCGAGTTCTCCATTTCAGCCGGAAATTCTGCAGCAGGCTGAGCAGCTTGGCCTGCAAACGGCACAGCAAATCCAGTTTAATACTATGTTGTTTGCCGGCGACAATATGCAGCTGGTGAACGTTAAAGCAGTCTCTTCGCAGTACCCGTTACGGGGAGAGTTGTTACTCGATACTGCGGCGGGCCAAAATTCGATTGTCGCGCCTGGGAGCGTTTATCTGGAAGCGCGGTTGGCGCAAATTCTGGCGGTGCGGGTCGGGGACCTGCTTGATGTCGGTGCAGCGAAGCTTAAAGTGGGCGGTATCATTCTGGAAGAGCCTGATGCACCACTGAATTTGTTTGGTGGTCAGCCCAGAGTAATGATGCATCTGTCTGACGTTGCTGCGACAGAAGTCATCCAACCGGGTAGCCGCATTTCTTATCGTTATCTGTTTGCTGGTAGTGAAGTCAAGCTCAAACAGCTCGAGACCGATATCAAGCCGCTGTTGAATGCCAATGACCGATGGCAGCAACTGGACCGGCAAAGTGCGGTTGGCAGTGCGCTGGATCGGGCCGAACGCTTTTTGTTGTTAGCTGGCCTGCTGGGCATAGTTCTGGCTGCCGCGGCAGCTGCAGTTGCGGCGAATCGCTATAGTCAGCGCCACCAGATGGCGGTCGCTGTGATTAAAGCTCTCGGTGTGACGGCGCCGCTGGCACGGAAAATCTATTTCAGCCATCTGGCATTGGTGACCGGCTTTGCCAGTCTGTGCGGTTTATTGCTCGGTTTGCTGGCGAATTTTGCCGTGCAGGGCATTCTTGGTCAGTGGATAGAAGGTTATCAGGCCGTATTCAGCAGCAAATCCGCCTGGTTAGGCATTTCTACCGCGCTGATTTGCTCCTTGCTGTTTTCGCTGCGACCGGTCTGGCGTTTAACCGCGGTGCCAGCTATCGAGGTCCTGCGTCAGCAAAATGGCGACAGTCGCATTGATTACTGGCAGCTACTCAGTGGCTCTGTGGCTGTGCTGGCATTGATGTGGCTATTTAGCGGCGACATCTGGCTGTCGGGCATGTTGTTTCTTGCCTGTGCTGGTTTCGGTTTATGTTTACTTGGGTTTGCCGCAGTGTTGGTACGGGTGGCAAAACCGATGGCCGCCGGGCAAAGCAGTGCGTTAAAACTGGCGCTTGCGAACCTGCGCCGGCGCCTGTGGCAAAATAGTTTTCAACTGATGACTTTTAGCCTGGCGTTGTTTTTAACGCTGGTGCTGTATTTCCTGCGTGCTGAATTACTGGAACAATGGAAACAACAAGTGCCGGAAAATGCGCCCAATCAGTTTTTGGTCAATATGACTGCGACTGAAAAAGACCAGATTGCGCAGCAGCTGCAGCAAGCCGGTTTAGCGACTGGTACTTTTTATCCGATGATTTCCGGTCGGGTATTGGCGGTCAATGGGGAAATGCTGCAGGAGCCGGAGCAAGATGATGGTGCAGCATCTCGCAGCAATCAAGCGTCGAAGCAGCAATCTTCTGAGCAATCAGCAGCGCAGCAGAGTACAGCTGAGCCGGCATCCGGGCGCCAGGGCTTTGGTCGCGAGCTGAATCTGAGTTGGTTGTCTGAACTGCCGGCCAATAACCAAATCACGGCTGGCCAGTGGTTTGATGGCCCGGCGCAAGTGTCGGTAGAACAGCAGCAAGCTGAGCGGCTGCAGCTGAAACTCGGTGACAAGCTGACTTTTGCTATCGGCGGTCAGCAATTTGACGCCACAGTCAGCAGTTTTCGCAAAGTGGACTGGAACAGCCTGCAGCCTAATTTCTTTATGCTGCTGAGTCCGGACCTGATGGAACATTTTCCGGCCACTTATCTTACCGCATTTTATCTGCCTGAAACGCAGCAATCGGTGTTGACCGCATTACTTAAACAGTTTCCGACCGTGTCGGTAATTTCAGTGGCGGTGATTTTACAGCAAGTGACTTCAATCATTGACCAGGTGTCGTTAGCGCTGACTTTGATCCTGATCCTGGTTTTTGCGGCCGCAGTATTGGTGCTGGTGGCGCAGGTGCAGGCAACTGTAGAACAGCGCGAGCAGGAGTTAGCAATCTTGCGCACGCTCGGCGCCCGTGGGCGCTTTCTACGCCAGGCCGTGTTGTATGAATTTGCCGCTTTAGGTCTATTGGCAGGAGTCTTTGCCACCATATTGGCAGAGGTACTGCTGGCGATAGTGCAGATGCGGATGTTCCAGTTGCCGTTTAACTTGCATCAAAGTCTGTGGGGCCTTGGGCCTGTCACGGGGGTTGTGCTGTTGACGGTACTCGGGGCTCTGTTGCTTCGGGGAATATTGCAACCCACGCCGGCGAGTCTGATCCGGCGTGCCTTGCATAACTAACACAACGCTACAGTTTCAGGGCGGCCAGCGCCGCTCTGAGCTGGTTGTAATGGAAACTGTAACCGGCATCGAGCAACCGTTTTGGATAAACTTGCTGACCAAACAGCAACAAGTCCGCCATTTCGCCAAACAGTAAACGCAGCGCAAAGGCCGGTAATGGCAGCAATTCAGGCTTGTGCAATCGCTCTGCCAACAACTTACTGAATTGTTGGTTCGTCACCGCCATCGGTGCTGTTGCATTGTAAATCCCATGACATTCAGTCTGTTGCAGTACAAAGTCGATGATCCCAAGCATGTCCTCCAGATGGATCCACGACATATATTGCTGGCCATCGCCGAGTTTACCACCAAGACCCAGCCGATACGCCGGTAGCATCCGGCCCAAAGCGCCGCCGTGATCCGACAGTACAATGCCTGTGCGTAAAATGCAGACTCGGGTTTTATCGGTCTGCGCGCGCATCGCCAGGTTCTCCCAACGCGCGCAGATATCATGACTGAAATCGGGATAAAAGCCGCTAAAGCTCTCATCTATGCAACCCGGATTTTGTCTGCCATAAAACCCAATCGCTGAGCCATTAATCAACAGCTGTGGTGGTGTTGTTGCCTGCAGAATAGCGCCGGCGATCTGCTCGGTCAGTTGCCAGCGGCTTTGGCAAATCCGCTCTTTTTGCGTTGCAGTCCAGCGTTTCGCTGCAATCGGCTCACCGGCCAGGTTTACGACAACATCCAGCTGATTGAAATCTACGTCATTGAGATTATTGACCCAGTGCAGCCCCGGGACAGACTGACGTTGCGCCTTCCCGACGTCCCGGCTCAGTCCAATCAGCTGATGCTGATGTTGCCAGCGCTGGCATAAAGCACTGCCGATGAGGCCAGTAGCACCGGTGAGCAGAATTCGCATAGGTATCTCCCGCATAAAAGCAACTGCCGCAAGGTACGGCAAAACCTGCCAGACAGATCAAGAGATTAGCAGTCAGTACACAGAGCACCAAGTGGTCAATTTGCTCATTGTTGTCAGGTCCGGCAACAAGCCGCTATTAATACTGATGCTGCGGGAAGACCAATGTGAAACAGGCGCCGCCCAATGCGCTTTGCGTTATCTCAAGACGGCCCTGATAGGATTGCGTCAGTTCATCGACGATAGACAGTCCGACACCATGGCCATCGGTGTATGTGTCCAGCCGGGTGCCGCGATTGAGCAGCTGGGCTTTTTTGTCAGCCGGCACACCAGGGCCATCATCCTCCACGCACAGCTGCAGCGGCTTGACCTGCACTGACAAGCGCACTTGCTGCCGGCACGCTTTGCTGGCGTTATCCAGCAAATTGCCAAGCATTTCCATCAAATCTGTTTCGTCGCCGCGAAACATCACCTGCGGCGGGCAGTCAAGCTGATAGCTGATCTGTTTATCGCGATAGATCTTCTGAAGTGCACTTTTCAGCTGCTCAACCACAGGGCTGACCGGGATTTGTTTTTGCCAGATGTCCTGTCCTGAGCTGCTGGCTCTTTTAAGCTGATGCTCAATCATCGCCGTGATGCGGTCAATCTGGTCCCTCAGTTCAGGTTGTTCCGCCATGGCTGAAGTTTTGAGCACAGCGACCGGGGTTTTTAACGCATGTGCCAGGTCGCTGAGATGATGGCGATATCGTTGCTTTTGCCGGTTCTGGTTATCGAGCAGTAAGTTTAAATCTTCTTTGATGGTTTGTAGTTCGCTGGGATATTGCTGTGTCAGCTGCTGTTGCTGGCCACTTTCCACCTGGCGGATCTCATGGTCCAGGGCCGACAACGGCCGGGTCGTCCAGTAATATGCCAGCAACATAATAAACGCCAGCACCAGCCCTATGCCAACAAACCAGCGCAACAGCGTTTTACGGAAACTTTGCATCGGCGCTTCTAATAGCCGGTCATCCTGCAAAATATGAATTGTCAGCGGCATACTGCGCTCACCCATATCAAACAACAAGGCAAAGGACAGGACCCAATAGGTTTTACCATCTTGTTCCAGCGCGACAAACTCGTGTTTGCCCGGCAGCATTTCATGGACCGGAGGGGTGAAAGCTTGGTTCAGCGAGGAGTCGGATTGCCAGATCAGTTTATCTTCCGACACTATGTAAGCACTGGTCCCGGAATCAGTGCGCAAAAAATCGGCCGGCAGAATGCTGTTATTGATTTCGACTACATCATTTTTACTGGAGAGTTCCGACAAGAATGAATAGAGGTGTACTTCCAGTTTTTGCTCGGTACTGGTCAGTAATTGGGCAAAAAATGCCCGTTCAATTGCCAGAAAAGACGCCGGCAGGATAAACACCAGCAGAACCAGGCAGACGATTGCCTGGCGCAGCTTCAGCGATAGTGTCATGCACCAACCGCCAGGTTAAAGCGATAACCGCGGCCTCTGAGTGTTTCAATCGGTTTCAGTTCACCATCCGGGTCGAGTTTTTTGCGTAAACGCAGCACAAATACTTCGATGACATTACTGTCGAGGTCAAAATCCTGATCGTAAATATGCTCAGTCAGTTCAGTTTTCGAGATCACTTTGGTTGGATTCAGCATGAAATACTCGAGGACTTTGTATTCATAAGCTGTTAACGGCACTTCTTCACCGTGGCACCAGACTTGTTGGGTCCGGCTGTTGAGGCTAATCGGGCCTGCACTGAGCGTCGGATCTGGCTGGCCAGCCGCACGCCGGATCAGCGCATTACAACGCGCCAGCAGTTCTTCCATATGAAAAGGCTTGGTCAGATAATCATCGGCGCCGGCGTCTAAGCCTTGTACTTTTTCCTGCCAGCTGCCGCGGGCTGTCAGTACAATGACGGGCGTTTTAATATCTTGCTGGCGCGCTTTGCGGATCAGAGACAAACCATCAAGCTTTGGCAGCCCGATATCGATGATCGCAAGATCATAAGGATACTCACTGATTTTAAAAAAACCATCTGAGCCATCATGGGATAAATCTACTGAAAATTGCTGCTGCATCAGGTGATTTTTCACTTGTTCAGCAAGTAGCGTTTCATCTTCAACAACCAGCACACGCATGGCATATCCTTATCTTCAGTAAAAATTAGTGTTCACAGTGTAAAGCAGTGCAGATCAGGCGCAAGGCCTGATCCGACAGAAGTTATTGATTGCGTGGTGGTTCTACCACAACAGGCATTTGAGCACCCGGGTCGCGGTCCATCAAAGTGGTATATTCGCGGTTATTCAGGATATAAGTAACCCGATAGCCATCAACCACACTTTGATATTCAACTTCAGTACCGGCCTGGTAACAAACCGTTTGTAGGTGCACGACGTCCTGACCATTTTGTTTGCCTACGTCATGGCCGATCGAACCACCTAACACAGCACCGGCAGCCATGCCGACTTTTTTATTTGAACTGTTATGCCCAATGGCATTACCGAGTGCGCCGCCAATGATAGCGCCGACGATAGTCGGTGTAGCGGAATCCGCTTCGCGCTGAACGACCTGACGCTCTTCACAGACGCGTTTAGGTTTATGAATTTCAATGGTTTTATATACGGGTTCTGATTTTGTGACATTTGCCATCACGTATTGTTTTTTGCCGTAATGGCCAGAGCAGGCGGTGATTAAAGGTAATAACAACAGCAAATAACGCATATGAAATTCTCCGACTGGATGATGGACTGACCTTAGCGTCCGCCAGCTTAACTTTAGCTGAATTATAAATTGCATTAAAATTAAACAAAAAGTTGCAAAATGGTAAATAAATACTAAGTTGAATAAACCAGACGTCGTCAGTGGTCCCGTCTGGTCCACAACGTCGGCAGACGAATTTGCCGGCTCCTTTTAACATGCTCTGAACAGCAAGGAAAGTCTGATGAACATGAAATCATTGTGGTTTGCACTTTGTGCAACGCTCGCCTGTATCTGCACTCAGCAAGCGAGTGCGGCCCTCAATAACCCGGTCAGCTCTGATCAGAAAACCGTGAATGCCGTGGTTGCCGCGAAGTTGGCGTTAAATAAAGCCGATCAGCAACAGTTAGAAGCTATTCCCGGAATTGGTGCAAAAAAAGCGCAGGCTATTTTGGACTATATTAAGCAAAACGGGCCAATCAAAGACAAAAAGCAGCTGATGGAAGTGAAAGGAATTGGTGAAAAAATGGCAGATCGCATCGCCAATTATGTCAGTTTCAGTTAGCTGAATCGCAGCCAGACAGTATTGATTGTCGGGGGGCCATCAATTTACTGATCTGTGACTGTTCACCGCCGTGGACCTGCGACACGGCGGTCATTTGTTATTCATCACCTAACACGCGCATTTGCTCGTTTGCCCATTGCACGGCCTCATGGTACTTGTCCGGCAACACTTTAGGGTCGAGCTTGAGCTTCGCAATAGCATCATTTGATTGTTGCCATTCCGCCCGTTCATAACACTTGACCAGCGCCAGATACTCGGTCAATAAGCCAGGTTCGCCAACTAATGCATCTTTAATGTCTTTGGACAGAGGCAATTTGGTCAGTACAGAAGACATTGGCTCATCCAGAATAGCGTCCATTAATGACATCATGCCGGTTAAAAAGGCTTTTGCGGTATCGGTTTGCCGGTGCAAAGTCGCGATACCTTCAGCAAACTTGGCTCTGGTCATCGCCAGCCGCATCAATTCTGCTGGTTTTTCACTGGAGACCTGCGCAGTGAACAGCACCGACAGAAACTTCTTCAATTCCGCCTGGCCGAGCACCACCAATGCCTGTTTAATGGTTTCGATTTCAGAACGCCGTTTAAACACCGCACTGTTGGAGTAACGCAGCAGTTTGTACGACAGATGAACGTCGCGTTCAAAGATGCTGGTGATCTGAGCCAGATCCATCTCTGATTTGGAGGTTTCGTACAACAGCTCTGCTAACGTCATCTGGGCCGGGGATAATGCCTTACTCTGCAGCATCTCAGGTTTGGAGAAGAAATAGCCCTGAAAATAGCTGAATCCCATATCTAATGCGTTCTGGAATTCAGCGTTGGTTTCTACTTTCTCAGCCAGTAATTTGATGTGCGGAAATGGCGTCACAGCCTGTAAGATTTGCTGAATAGTGTCAGCGTCGGTACTGCGAAAGTCGATTTTGATGATGTCGATAAAAGGATAGAAGTGGCGCCAGACCGGTTGATGGATATAGTCATCCAACGCAATCACATAACCTTGTTCTTTTAACTGTTGCACTTCGGACAGCAAACGTTTGCCGGGTTGCACCGTCTCCAGGATTTCAACGACTACCTGTTCCCGTGGCAGCAGGCTTGGGAACTTTTTCAGCAGCGTTTCCAGAGTGAAATTAATAAAACCAGGTTTGTCACCCAGAAAATCGTCAAGGCCGAAATTAAACTGACTGCCGGCAATCATCTTTGACGTGGCTTCGTCACCATCAATGTCCGGAAAGACATTGGCCAGGCCGTCACGAAATAATAACTCGTAGGCGTACAGGTTTTTTTCCCGATCAAGAATGGGCTGGCGGGCGGCGTAAAAGTACATAACTGCTTGTGTCCTCGGCATTTGCTCACTGAGCAATGTAGCAAAGAACCACGAGGGCTGGCTAATAAAATTTGTGGCTTTTTGTTGGGGGAAAAGTGCTCAGCCGTAAGGACTGAGCACTTGAAGAATCACTCAGTAAGCTGCTTTTCCAGCATGGCAAAATGCTGGTTGACGACAGCAGCCGGTGCTTTGGTTAACAGACTCACTATCAGTACAGCTAAAGTGGCAAAGAAGACTCCGGGCACCATGGCATAAAGATAGTCATTCAGTTGTTGCCCTTGAATCTGCAGTGGGCTAAACACCCAGAACAGCACGGTGCCGGCACCAACGACCATCCCAGCGAGTGCACCGGCTGTGGTCATCCGACGCCAATAGAGACTTATCAGGATCACCGGGCCAAAGGCAGCGCCAAATCCTGCCCAAGCATTGCCGACCAAATCCAGAATCGAGCTGCTGCGATCCAGCGCGATAGCAATGGCAACTACAGCCACCAATAACACCGACAAACGGCCCACCATCACCTGAGTTTTGTCAGAAGCTTGCTGATTCAAAAAGGTTTTGTAGAAATCCTGCGTCAGGGCACTCGAGGTTACCAACAGCTGGCTGGAAATGGTACTCATCACAGCAGCCAATAGAGCCGCCAGTAAAAATCCGGTGATAAAGGGATGAAACAGCACCTGCGACAGCATAATAAAAATGGTTTCAGGGTCCTTTAATGGTTGCTGTGTTTGATGCACATAGGCAATACCGACAAAGCCAGTCGCCACAGCGCCCAGCAACGAAATGATCATCCAGGACATGCCAACCCGGCGCGCCACCGGAAAGTCTTTCACTGAGCGGATAGCCATGAAGCGTACGATGATATGAGGCTGACCAAAATAACCGAAACCCCAGGCGAGCAGCGAAACAATACCCAGAGCACTGGTGCCGGTGAACAGGTCCAGATGGTTCGGATTGAGCGACTCGACAATAGTTAAAGTGGTGTTGAAATCGCCGACCACGTTTAATGCCACCATCGGTACCATCACCAACGCCAGAAACATAATGATGCCTTGCACAAAGTCGGTCATGCTGACCGCCAGAAAGCCACCCAGCAGGGTATAGGCAATCACCACCGAGACGGTCAGTGCCAGCCCGTAGAAATAATCCAGCTGGAACACACTTTCAAATAGTTTGCCGCCGGCTACTACGCCAGATGCGGTATACAGCGTGAAGAACACGACAATAACCAATGCGGAAATCAGCCGAAGCAAGCGGGTTTTGTCGGCAAATCGGTGTTCGAAGTAATCTGGCAGCGTAATAGAGTCGTTAGCGATTTCGGTGTAGAGGCGAAAGCGGGGGGCTAAGAACAAATAATTCGCCCAAGCGCCTAAAATCAGACCAACGGCCAGCCAGATTTGTGAGATCCCCGCGGCGTACAGGGCGCCGGGCAAACCCATTAACAGCCAACCGCTCATATCTGAAGCGCCGGCGGATAACGCTGTGATCCCAGGGCCCAATTTACGTCCGCCCAGCATATATTCGGACAAGTTACTGCTGGACTGCCGATAGGCATAAAGTCCGATAGCGAGCATTGCGATGAAATAGATCGCAAGTGCAAGGATGGTACCTGTTTCCACTGAAATTCCTCGACCTGTTGATTATTGTTTTGGTGCCGTTGCGGTGTATGCAAAGTGGGGCAGCGCCGCAGCTCTTGGCGCCGCCATGCTAACAATAGTCCATGCACAGAACCAGCAGTTTTCTGTGAACTGCTGGTTGGCTGCTACCAATAGCGGTCAAATGTTAAAACGAAGTGACTTCTCCAGCATCGCACTCGTCGCTGCCAGTAGTTGCGGTTGCTCCGCGACCAGCACCAGGCGGTGTTGCAACTTCGTTACCGCCTGACCAAAAAAACGCGCATCGGCGAACTGCGCAGGTTCTATCTGCTCTGGCGTGATAAGGCCTGGTTGTGCAGATCCTGGCACAACGAACAGTGTCACGGCTGCCCCATCGATGTCGAGCACCAGATGTAAAGAACGGACACCGTCAAAGTCACAGAAACGGGCATATCGGACCGGCACAGGGAATTCGGCGTGGATGCCGAGCTGACTGAACATCGGACTTATATCCGCCTGGCTTAACAACGCTTCTGCCCGCAGCGCCGCCATCTCATGGTAGACATGGGACAGCGCATGTTGTCCGAGGTCGGTCGGCCCGTTTTGCAGCGGCTGCTGCCAATACAAGACACTGACGAGCAGTGCTGCAGCAGTTGCGTACGGCAAAGGCCGTTGGTACCAGCGCTTTTGCATCGGCAACATGCGCTGATTTAACAGCACCCGCTCAACCAGTTGTGGTGGCACTTCGATGGCTAATTGTTGGCGCAAGTTGTCATCAAGTGCCTGCAGTTCCTGCTGTAGCTGTTGCAGCTGCGGCTGGTCCAGTAATTCCTCAGCGCTGACACTGCGTGGGTCTTCATATAAAGCCCGGCGTAACGAAAGCTTATCCATGGGATGGTACTCCTGCGGCTTCAGGTTGCAGTCTGGCGCGTAACTGAGCGCGGCCGCGAAAAAGTCGGGTATTCACAGTGTTCAGATTGAGTTGCAGTACAGTCGCTATCTCGTCGCCGGTCATACCCAGCAATAGCTGCATCACTAAGGGCTCCCGATAGTCTTGCGGTAGTCCAAGGATCAGCCGGTGCAGTCGATCGGTGGCGACACTCTGTTCCGGCGATTGATGCAGGTCCTCCAGGCTATCCTGTTCGACATCACTGTACTCAAACTGCTTACGTTCAAAGCGTCGGGCGTTTTCATGGCGCAATATGGTTAACAGCCAGGCTTTGGCTGCCTTGGCTTCCTGCAGTTGTGAAAGATTTTTCCAGGCCCGGAGCAGGGTATCCTGCACCAGATCCTCGGCGATGCTTTTAGAGTGGCATAGCCAGTAGGCGTAGCGATATAAATCCGGCGTGTAAGCACGGACCAGCGCTTCATAACGTTGTTGGGCGTGGCTCATTTGCGCTCCGCAAAATAAAACATCACCACAAAGACCGGCTGGCCTGCGATTTTTGTGCAGACCAGCACAAATAAATTACCGGTTGGGGTAAAGCGGGGCAAGTCCGGCCGGTGTCGGGGCCGGTTGATGCTGAAAATGCGCCCAGGCTTCCAGCAGGCCATGGCCTTGCCAGGTGTTCCCGGCTGCCTGGTAGCCCTGATAACTCAATTGCTGGATTTGTGATTTTAACGCACCATCCGGCAGGTGCGGCAGAATGTCAGACAGTGTGGCGATTTGCGGGTCGATCAACTGCCGGGACCAGCGCAGCAGCTGTTCACGGGCTTGTGCTGCGTCATGTTGCTGGCAGGCTTGTTTCAGCTTGCGCGCATTAAAGCGCACTGCAGAGTCTGCGACCGGCAGATCGACTGTTGGCGGGCGCTGATACCACTGTTGCAACAGCCACATCGCTATCGTGCTTAACCACAATACCAGCAACAGCCAGCTGCTGTAACTGAAATACCAGTCTGAGACCGGCTCAGTTGTCACTGTAGCGACAGCTTGCTCCGGCGCCACGTCGACGTCGGTATCGGCTTGTTGCGGGTTGGGACTGACCTGCAAAATAACCGCTGGTAAAATGGCAACGTCCGGTTGATTGGTTTTAGTATTCCACCAGTGCACCCGGACTTCCGGCATGGTCAGAGTGCCGCTTTTATCGGCGATAATAGCGTAGCTGAACACCTTCTGCGCGACGATGCGTCCCCTGCGTTCGGCTTTATGGCTTTGTGGTTGTTCCGGATAAATTTTGGCGCCATTCACTGTCCCTAACTGCAGGTCCGGCAATTGATGGTCGGCCAAATCCAGCGCTGTCAGGGTGATTGTGCGGGTAACAGGCTCGCCTTGTACCAACTGCTGTGTCGAAGGCGACCACTCTTCCGTCAATGCCACCAGTTCTGAGGGCAGCCAATGATGTTGCTGACCGTCGGGAATTGCATTGACTGTTAAGGTCAGCGGCTTGCCTTCTGCAGACACTGCTTTGGTGCGGGCAAAATAGTCATAACGTGAATTATCCCGGTCAATCATTTCACCGTTAAAAAACGGCGCACTCAGCGTTAAATTGCCACTTTTTTGCGGCACCACACTGTAACGGCGGGTGATGGTCTGGTAGCGCTCACCATTGACGATTTCGCTGTTCTCAACGTCTTTACCGACTTGCTCAACTTCAGCCCCGGCAAGCTCTGGCTGGCTTAAGTTGCCCCGTTGCAATTCACCTTTAAAGTAGATTTTAATTTCGTAATACAGCATTTGTTGCACATGCACTGTGTCATGGCTGAAGCTGTTTTCCAGGAAGAGTTCTGCGCCTTTGCCGCTGCTTTGGCTCGCCGGCTGGACTTCGATGCTGATTGGGGCACTGCTGATATTGCCGACAGTAAATGCCGGGATCGTTAAAGTGCCGGTACGGCGTGGGAACAAGCTCAATTGCCAGGCGGTACTCTGGCTCGATTGACCATTGATAATTTGCATACTTTGGCTGACCGAGGGGCCTGAGACGCGAAAGTCGCTTTCCAGTACCGCGAAGTCCAGCATACCAGCGTCGACTTTTTCATCAAGTACCAGTTGCAGCACAATGGCTTCACCAAACATCGCCGGGTTTTTATCAACGCTTGCCTTCAGTTGCGTGGCAGCCTGCGCCTGCCACAGCAGAGCAAAGCCAACCAGCAGCAGGCGAAAACACAATTTTACCATTCTTGTTGAACTCCACGCGGGACCGCTTGCTGCTGACGTTTCTGATACTCCAGCAACATCTTGTTTTTTAATAATAAACTGGGTTCATCCTGAACTTTACGCAGTAAATTTTCCAGTTGTTGGCTTTGCTCCGGACTGGCATTGGGCCAAGCTTGTTCAATGGCCTGCTGTTGCTGGTCCGGTTGTTCGCTTTGTTGTTCAGCCTCAGCTTGTTGCAGTTGCTGTTGTTTTTGCTGCTCGGTCTGTTGCTGCTGAGTCGGATCAGATTCGGCGCCGTTTTGTTTATTTTGTTCGTCCTGCTGCTGTTCCTGTGACTGCTGCTGATTTTGTTGGTCTTGCTGCTCCTGCCTGTCTTTTTGCTCGCCGTCTTTTTGTTCACCGTCCTGCTGCTGATCCTGGGATTGCTGCTGGTCTTTGGATTGTTTTTCCTGCTGGTCTTGTTGCTGTTCCAGCAGTTTTTGCATCAGCCTGATATTGTCCTGCAGACCCGGCAAATCCGCCTGTTGCTGTGCTGCCTGCTGATAAGCCGCTAATGCCTGCTGATATTGCTGTTGCAGCGCCAGGCTGTTGCCGAGATTAAATAATCCGGCGGCAGATTTGTCCTGCGCGAACAGGCTTGCTGCGCCCGCGTAGTCGCCAGCGCGATAGGCGGCGTTGCCTTGCCATAAAGGATCTGTGAATTTTGCCTGCGCAGCAGCGTAATCGCCGGCGTCGTAGGCCTTACTGGCCTGCTCATTCCGGCTTTGCCATAAATCCTGCCACTGCCAGCCGGATGGCGCAGCACTTTCTGCGGGCTGGCTTTGGCTGCTGTGCTCGTCTGCCGCCGGAACAGGCTGCGGCCACAGCATCAGCAACAATGGCAGTACCAGCAGTTGCTGCTGACGTAACGCCAACAGGGCCAGAATGAGTAACAAATAACACAGATAAACACCAGCGTCCTGCCATTGGTCGCCTTGCATGGCTGAGGGCGCGGCATCTTCATTTAAAGTTAAAGCCGGCAGTGCCAATAGCTTGCTGATGTCACTGTTGTCAAAACTACTTTGGGCAAAGGCGCCGCCGGTTAACGCACTTAGTTCACGCAATTGGCTCAGCGGCACTTTTGGCAGCACAATGCCGCCACGGGAGTCTTTGAGCAGTTCGCCGTTTTCCAGCTGGATAGGCGCGCCGTCGGTCTGGCCAAACGCCAGTACAGATACACGATGGCGAAAGCCATTGAGCTGGTCGCGGATTTGGGTGAATTGCTGACTGTCAAAACCATCGGTAAAAAAGATAATGTCTCCTTTGACATACCCGGCCTGCTGCAGCAACTGGTCTGCCAGTTTCAACGCGCCGGCAAAATCAGAACCTTGTACCGGCATAATCTCCGGTTTTAAGTCCGGCAGTAAAAGGCTGATGTTGTTGTGGTCCGGCGTCAGTGGCGAAATCACATAAGCGTCACCGGCAAAGGCGAGTAGTGCCATTTCACCTTCCAGCTGCGCTTTGGCATAGTCCAGCGCCTTAAACCGTGCCTGCGTCACCCGGTTTGGTTTGATGTCGGTCGCGCGCATCGACATCGACATATCCAGCACCAGCACGGTCGCACGCTTGAGCTGAAACGCCGGTTGCGGCAGTTTTTGCCAGCTCGGGCCTGCTGCAGCCATAATGCCCAGCAGTAACAGCAGCGGCCATAACCAGTGTTGCCGGCGCTTGACCGTCTGTGCGCTCAGCAGTTGCTGATACAAGTGCGGCGCCAGCATTTGTTGCCAGGCATCGGTCAGCGGTAGCCGGCGCAGCAGCAGCCAGCACAGCAGCACCAGTGGCAACAGCAACAGCGCATAAGGCCTTAAAAAATGGATCTCAAACGGCATAACGACTCCGGCGCCATAACGCTATAGCAAACAGCAATAGCGCACCTGCTAATGGCCAGTGCAAAAGACTTTGTTGCGGCCGGTAATTCAGCTGGTCGCGCTCAATCGGCTCAAGCTGGTCCAGCATCTGATAAATTTCGCTAAGTTCCTGCAGATTGCGGGCGCGAAAATAACGACCACCTGTTTCACTGGCAAGCTCGGTCAACAGTTTTTCGTCCAGATCTGCTGAAGGGTTCACCAGCTGTGGACCAAAAATACCCTGTTGTACCATTTGCTCTGCACCGACGCCCACTGCATAAATTTTCACACCGGCTGCTTTGGCGAGTTCCAGCGCTTCACGAGGCTGAATATTCCCGGCAGTGTTAGCCCCGTCACTGAGCAGGATCAGCACTTTGTTTGAACTCTGGTAGGTATTAAAACGCTTCACGCTCAGGCCAATGGCTTCGCCGATGGCCGTGCGCTGACCGACCAGACCTAACACCGCATCATCCAGCATTTTTTGCACTGTGGTGCGGTCGAAGGTCAGCGGCGTTTGCTGATACGCGGCGTCGGCAAACAAAATCAGCCCAAGCCGGTCGCCTTGACGTTTGGCAATAAATTGTCCCAGTACATGTTTGACCGCATCCAGTCGGTTATAGGACTGGCCTTCAATCACCATATCGTTAATATTCATCGAACCGGACAAATCAACCGCCAGCATCATGTCGCGGCCTTGCTGTGGCAGCGTAACCGGCTCACCGAGCCAGCGCGGTTCTGCCGCGGCACAAAGTAAACAAAGCCAGAATAATAATGGCAACAAGGCCGGACGCCGCCATTGTGCCCGCGTCTGGTTTTGTTGTTGCTGCGCCGCCAGTGTTGCGAGGGGCGGGAAATACAAAGGGTTGCCACTTGGTTGGGTGCGCCGGCGCAGCAACCAAGGCAGTGGCGCCAGTAAAAAAATCCAGGGCAGGGCAAATTCAAACATAAAGCGACAGCTCCTTATGTTTGATGAGCCATTGTTTGGCAAACAAATGCCAGGCTGTCACAGCTGCAGGATTTGGCACCGGGCCGTACAGCAAAGGATCAAGTTCAGGCTGCGGCGTATCCAGCGCTGCACTTTGCTGTAAAAACGCGACAAATTGCGCACTTTGCAGCGCCAGCGCCGGATGGCCCGGTTTTTTTGTCTGCAGATATTGTTTTAACAACAACAAAATCTGATTGGCAGCATCTTGTTGCTGCAGATTAATTTTTTCAAGCAATTGCAACGCCAGACGGCGGGCACTGTTACGGCGGTAGTGCTGAACGAGGCGCCAGCCAAACCAGCCCACAAGAGCCAATATCAACGTGCTGAGTAGCAGATAGCCTGGCGCCAGATAAAATTCATCCGGCAGCGGCGGCTGCTGAATATCGGCCAGTGCGGCTTTTAAATTGTCGGTCATTGACGACGTCTCAGCCATGCGCGGCTCCCTGCGTCATCATGCCCGATGGCGCATCAGTGCTGCTTAATTGTTGGCGAAGCGGCAAAGCTGTGCTGATTTGCACATGGCGTAAGCCGAGGCTACGCCAGAACGTCTGTTGTTGTTGCAGCAGTTGCTGCTGTTGCTGCTGGTACTGCTGCTTAATCGCCTGCGGCGTTAAATCCAGTTGCAATACTTCTTGCGTGCTTTGCACCCTGAGTTGTCCCTGAACTTGCATCGGCAGCTGTTGTTCCAGCGGGTCGAGGATTTGGCAGAGCCGGATCTCATTGTGCTGCCGCATCGATTGCAAATGGCGCATTACATTGCCGTCCAGGGCAAAGAAATCAGAAATGATATAAATCAGACTGCCGGGGCGCACCAGGCGGCGCAGCTGTCCTACTGCTTCTGCGAGGCTATATTGTGTCGTCGCCGGCGCTTTCGCCGGGATACCAAGCTCCAGCAATTGCTGCAAATAACGCAGCACCGCCACGCTGCGACTGGCTGGTTTTAATTCGCGGATCTGGCTGCCGTTGAATAAAATGCCACCGAATTTATCGCCGCGGTTTTTCGCATGCCAGCCTACGAGTGCAGCTAAATGTGCCGCTTGTACTGCTTTGGTCAGCAGCACAGAGCCAAAATGCATGCCCGGGCTTAAGTCGGTCAGCACAAATACCGGCCGCTCTTTTTCTTCGCGGAATAACTTGGTGTGCACTTTGCCGGTGCGGGCCGTGACACGCCAGTCGATGGTACGTACATCATCGCCCGGCTGATAATGCCGCACTTCATCAAACTCCATGCCGCGGCCTTTGCTGCGCGCCAGATAGCTGCCCGCCAGTTTGCTCTGTATCACTTGTTTTGGTGCCAAATCAAGTAAATAGGTATGGTGCTGATATTGCAGCAGTTGCGGCAAATCCAAATGCACGCCATCGGTACTGAGCGCTTCGAGCTGGGCCGCGACAGTTTGTTTGCTTTGCTGGGTGGACATCAGGCAACCGGCACGCGTTTGAGCAGCTCCGTCAGCACCTGGTCAGTACTGACGCCTTCAGCTTCGGCTTCATAACTTAAAATTAGCCGGTGGCGCAGCACATTATGGAACACCGCCTGTACATCGTCCGGCGTGACAAAATCCCGGCCACTAAGCCAGGCTTTGGCGCGGGCGCAGCGTTCCAGCGCAATAGTGGCACGTGGGCTGGCACCATAAGCGATATAGCGGCCAAGCTCTGCGCCATAATTGCCGGCATGGCGCGTTGCCATCACCAGCTGCACTATATATTGCTCCAGACTTTCGGCGATATGCAGTTGCAGAATACTCTGGCGGGCGGCAAAAATATCGGCCTGCGTCATACGGGGCGGGGTTTCGCTTTGCTGCGATAAGGCCTCGCCGCGGGTTAAGCGCAGGATCTGCAGCTCAGTGGCTGCATCCGGATAATCCACTTTCAAGTGCAATAAAAAGCGGTCGAGCTGTGCTTCCGGTAGCGGGTAAGTGCCTTCCTGTTCCAGCGGGTTTTGTGTCGCCATTACTAAAAACAGTTCTGGCAATTTATAGCTGTGGCGGCCCACAGTAATTTGTTTTTCCGCCATGGCTTCGAGCAATGCTGACTGCACTTTAGCCGGTGCGCGGTTGATTTCGTCGGCGAGAATAATGTGGTGAAACAGCGGACCGCTCTGGAATTCAAATTTGCCGGTTTCCGGCCGGTAGATGTCGGTACCGGTTAAATCGGCTGGTAATAAATCCGGCGTAAATTGAATACGATGAAAACTACCTTCGACACCATGGGCCAGCGCATTGACGGCGCGGGTTTTGGCGAGGCCTGGCGGGCCTTCCACCAGCAAATGGCCATTGGCTAACAGCGCCAGCAGAATGCCTTCGGTCAGGGCTGGTTGGCCGACCACCTGACTGTCGAGATAGGATTTTAACCGGTTAAATGCGTTCACAAACAATACTCTCTGGCTCTGGTTAAACAGCGTTATTTATATGAAATCACGAGAGATTTCACAGGCGTATCCGATGAAATGCGGCTAGGCTAAGACCAGCTTCGCAGATATATGGGCGGCGCAGATTAAAACAACTGTTTTAATTTCGTCAGACTCTCGCTACAATCGGGAAAAACACAGGTCAGACCTGTAACGAGCAGCAACAGAGGACTTATATGGCCAACCCAATTCAACTCAGGACCCGGCAGGGCGATCGTATCGCTATCGTCCGCGGCTTACGCACGCCATTTGCCAAGCAGGCCACCGAATTCCACGGGGTTTCGGCGCTGGAGTTAGGCAAACTGGTCGTGAACGAACTGCTGATCCGCAGTGAACTGGACCCCAAGTTAATTGATCAGGTTGTTTATGGTCAAGTTGTGCAGATGCCGGAAGCACCAAACATCGCCCGCGAAATTGTGTTAGGCACCGGCATGAACGTACACACCGACGCATTCAGCGTCACCCGCGCCTGTGCCACCAGCTTTCAGTCGGTGGTCAGCGTAACTGAAAGTATGATGGCCGGCATCACCGAAATCGCTATCGCCGGCGGCGCCGATTCCAGTTCAGTGTTACCGATTGGCGTCAGCAAAGCTTTAGCGCGTGCCTTGGTTGACCTGAATAAAGCGAAAACCTTCGGCCAGAAGCTGGCTATTTTCCGCCGCTTAGGCCTGAAAGATTTACTACCGGTGCCACCGGCGGTTGCTGAGTACACCACCGGCTTGTCAATGGGCGATACGGCAGAGCAAATGGCCAAGACCCACGGCATCAGCCGCGCCGACCAGGATGCGATGGCGCATCGCTCACATTCACTAGCCGCGCAAGCCTGGCAAAATGGCCTGATGAAAGAGGAAGTGATGGCCGCACATGTCGAGCCATACAACAAATTCCTTGATATAGACAATAACATCCGGCTTGATTCGAAACTTGAATCTTACACCAAATTAAAGCCAGTCTTTGACCGGACCTACGGCACTGTCACTGCTGCTACTTCAACGCCTCTGACAGACGGTGCTTCTGCGGTGCTGATGATGACCGAAAGCCGCGCGAAGGCGCTTGGCTATGAAATTCTGGGTTATGTGCGCAGCTACGCTTTTGCCGCTATTGATGTATGGGAAGACATGCTGATGGGGCCGTCTTATGCCACACCTTTAGCACTGGACCGCGCGGGCATGAAGCTGTCAGATCTGACGTTAATCGAAATGCACGAAGCATTTGCTGCGCAGGCACTGGCCAATATGAAAATGTTTGGTTCGAAAAAATTCGCCGAAGAAAAATTAGGCCGCACTGAAGCGATTGGTGACATTGATATGGCGAAATTTAACGTCAACGGTGGTTCGCTGGCTTATGGTCACCCGTTTGCAGCCACCGGCACCCGCTTAATCACCCAAACGTTACACGAATTAAAACGCCGCGGCGGCGGTGTCGGCCTGACCACAGCCTGTGCGGCGGGTGGCCTCGGCGCCGCGATGATTGTGGAGACTGAATAATGCAGCCGACTTTTACATTAAGCCAACGCGATGATGGCGTCGCGGTTATTACCATGGACATCGCCGGCGAAAGCATGAATGTGCTTAAAGCTGAATTTGCTGATGAAATCAACGCGGTACTGGAACAGGTCCGCAGCAATAAAAGTATTAAAGGTGTGGTGATCATCAGTGGCAAGCCGGATTCCTTTATCGCCGGTGCTGACATCAGCATGCTGGATAAATGCAAAACTGCAGCGGAAGCTACTGCCATTGCCAGCATGGGCCAGCAAATGTTTAACGAGCTGGAAAAGCTGCATATCCCTTTGATTGCAGCCATTCATGGCCCATGTTTAGGCGGCGGTCTGGAATTGGCAATGGCTTGTCATGGCCGGGTTGCGACTGACGATGCCAAAACAGTGTTAGGCCTGCCGGAAGTTCAGCTCGGACTGTTACCAGGCAGTGGTGGTACGCAGCGTTTGCCTAAGCTGGTTGGTCTGCAAAAAGCCTTGGATATGATGCTGACCGGCAAACAACTGCGCGCCGTACAGGCGAAAAAAGCCGGGTTAGTCGATGTCGTGGTGCCGCGTAGTATCCTATTAGAAGCTGCAGTAAAAATGGCGTTAGCCGGCAAACCAGACCGTTCGAAACCGGTGAAACTGCCGTTAGTGGGGCAGCTATTGGAGTTTACTTCAATTGGTCGTGGCATTTTGTTTAGTCAGGCGCAAAAACAAACACTGGCAAAAACGCAGGGCCATTACCCGGCGCCACTGAAAATTATTGATGCGATTAAAACCGGTGTTTTTGGCGGCATGCAAAAAGGTCTGGAAGTCGAAGCGAAGCATTTTGGTGAGCTGTGTATGACGCCGGTGTCGGCGAACCTGCGCAACTTGTTTTTCGCCACGACGCAGATGAAAAAAGAGAGTGGTGCTGGTGATGCCAAACCACGCAAAGTGAAAAAAGCAGCAGTGCTCGGTGGCGGTCTGATGGGCGGTGGTATCGCTAATGTCACTGCGGGCAAAGCCGGCGTGCCTGTGCGCATCAAAGACATTAATCAGACTGGCATTGGCAATGCGCTGAAATATAGCTTCAGCCTGCTGAATAAAAAGTACAAAAAACGTTTTATCAGCAAAACCGAGCTGCAAAAACAAATGTCGCTGCTGACCGGTACCACGGACTATTCCGGCTTCCACGATGTGGATCTGGTGGTTGAAGCGGTGTTTGAAGATTTGGCACTGAAACAACAAATGGTGGCGGATATCGAACAGCATTGCAGTGAACACACTGTGTTCGCCTCCAATACCAGCTCCTTGCCAATTGGGCAGATCGCGGCCAAAGCGGCGCGGCCGGAAAATGTCATCGGCCTGCATTATTTCTCGCCGGTCGACAAAATGCCGCTGGTGGAAGTCATTGCGCATGAAAAAACCTCAGCTGAGACAATCGCGACCACTGTGGCTTTTGCCCGCAAACAAGGTAAAACGCCGATTGTGGTCAAAGACGGCGCCGGCTTTTATGTCAACCGCATCCTCGCGCTGTATATGAACGAAGCAGCGAACCTGCTGCTTGAAGGTGAGTCGGTGGAAAAACTGGACAAAGCATTGACCCGCTTCGGTTTTCCGGTTGGACCCATTACGCTGCTGGATGAAGTTGGTATTGACGTGGGCGCCAAAATTTCGCCTATTCTGCAAAAAGAGCTGGGGGAGCGCTTCCAGGCACCAGCCGCTTTTGACAAGTTAATCGCTGATGGCCGCAAAGGCAAAAAAGTCGAAAAAGGTTTTTATCTCTATGGCAAAAACGCCAAAAAAGGCCGCAAAGAAGTCGATAGCAGCGTATACAGCCTGCTGGGCGTGCAACCGAATGGTCGCCTGAGCAGCGAGCAAATCAGCAAACGGTGTATGGTGCAGATGCTGAACGAAGCGGTGCGTTGCCTGGAAGAGGGAATTATAGCCTCGGCGCGCGACGGCGATATCGGCGCCATTTTTGGTATTGGCTTCCCGCCGTTCCTCGGTGGCCCGTTCCGTTATATCGATAGTTTAGGCGCCGGCAATCTGGTGGCGGATTTACGCCGCTTTGAAGCGCAATTTGGTGCCCGCTTTGCGCCGGCCCAGCTGTTGTTGTCGATGGCAGAGCAGGACAAATCCTTTTATTAAGGCCAATGTATTCAGGTAATGTGAAAAAACCGCAGTTTGCTGCGGTTTTTTTATTTGCTCTACCCCTGAAAGTTACCCTTTAGGCTGAAAATTTGTGTGGTTTAAAATTGCACCAGCTAATTTTTTTATATAACCTTGCCCGTTTTTACAGCGGAGCATAGTTGTGTTGTGGTTACTTCTGCATCCTTTGGTGAGTTTGTGGTGCTTTCTCAAAGCCAAACAAGCTGGCTTGCGTGGCTGGCCATGGGTCCTACTGGCGCTATTGACCGGGCCCGTGTCAGTGCCGCTGTTTTTAAATCATCGTCGCATGGTCTACCGTAAGCTCGGCGGGCGCGACGCTGTGTGTTTTCTGCCCTGATTTTTTCAATCATGTGCAGAGATCGCACGGGTCATTTTGTTTTTTCCGGTGGTTGCCATTGCACCGGCGCATTTTCAGCAATCCAAAGCTGCACTGACACTTGTTGCTCTGGCAAAGCCAACAACTGATACAAACCGGACTGACATAATTCCTGACTAAAGGTCGTCGGCAAAAAGGCGGTGCCATTGCTGCGCAGCAGCCATTGTCGTAACAATCTTGGGTCGCTGCAGCAAAAAGCCAGTGGAGCTTTTGATAATTGCGGTAATTTACCGGCCCAGTCCAGCCGTCCCTCCGCTTGTGCGGTATTTCCGACCGGCCCAACCGCTGACAGGCTTAAGCTGCGCCATTGCTGTTGCAGATAACCAGGCTCTGCTGGTTTGTCAGCACTGGTCGTTAAAATTACATCGGCATGCCGGTACAGCGCCACTTGCGCATCACTGACTTGCAAATGCACAGCAGTCTCCACATTGACGACAAGCATCTCCAGCAACTCTGCGGCCAGAAATTGCAAACCCGGTTCTACTGCCACGGTCAGACGCTGTGCTAGGCTGCTTTGCTGCTGTAATTGTGTTTTAGCAGCCTGCAGGGCGCTGATCACGGCCTGCGCATGGGGCAGCAGCAGTTCGCCGGCTTCGGTCAGCTGAATGTTATTGCGGTGACGGCTGAACAGCGCAACGCCAAGGCTCTGTTCTAATTGCCGAATACGGAAACTGACCGCAGACTGAGTCAGATAAAGGTGTTCGGCGGCTTTGCCAAAATGGCGGGTTTTCTGCACTTCGAGAAAGGTTTTTAGCAGTTCGGTGTCCAAAGAGTGACCTTAGTATTTTTGTTTGTGACGATAAAAAATATTTGTTTTACGTGCGGAATTTTGTTTACCATACTCCGCACAGTTTAATTGGGATAGCTTAAGATTCAACGAGATCAGGGGAAAAAAGTGATGCAGCAAAGTTTTGTGGCTAAACGTCGCTTTTTTGATGACCGCAATTTCCCGAAAGGGTTTACCCGGTCAGGACGCTTCACCTTAGCAGAGGGTAATCTGCTGGAGAAGCACGGGGCATCGATGCAGGAGCTGGAAGAAGGCCAGCGCCAGCCGGTGAACGAAGAAGAGCAACGCTTTTTACAGGTTATGCGCGGTGAAGCGGAAGCGGAAACCGTTTATGAGAAAGCCTGGCTGAAATACAAACAGCGGGTGCAGGAAAAGCGCAAGTTTCACACGGTATTCGGCAAAAAGCGTATTGCTGATGGCAGCGATGACTTTTCTTACGTCGAAACCGACAACGATTAACACAACCGGAGTCACCGGTCGCGACAGAGGAAGTTTGCTGTGGACGGTATTATACAAAGCTTATTAAACCCGGCAGTATTGGTGTTTTTAATTCCGTTAGCTGGTATCGCAATTGGCGGTTTCAGCATGTGGTTAAAACACCAGGAACGGATGGAAAAAATTCGGCAGGGTATAGATCCTGATGCACGACGGGATTGAGCTCTGTGTCGCGACACATCATGAGTCTGTTGATTAAAAAAAGCGCTTATTGGCGCTTTTTTTACGCAAAAATTTAAGGCCGTTAAGGCCGACCCGATGAAGGTCGCAGGCACCAGAGTGTTCGCGACATTTTATGAGTTACTTTGCCGCTACAGCGACGCCGGCACTGCAGCCAGCCGTGGTTTGTTTTGTTTCTGGTCGAGCAGGAACTGGGTGAAATCGGCGGCAGATAATGGCTTACTGTAATAATAGCCCTGAATAATTTCACAGCGCAGTTGCTTCAGTTGCTGCAGTTGCTCTGCTTGTTCCACACCTTCAGCCACCACCGTCAGGCTGAGGTTGTGCGCGATAGTGACGATTGTATCCACCATATTGCGGCCACGGGCGGTATTCATATCGTCGATAAAAGCTTTGTCAATCTTCAGGGTATTCAGCGGAAATTGTTTTAAGTAAGCCAGCGACGAATAGCCGGTACCAAAGTCGTCCATCGCCAGATGAATGCCGCGGGCGCGCAGTTTTTTCATCGTATCTATCGCCATTTTCGGCGATTGCATGACGGTGCCTTCGGTGATCTCCAGCTCCAGGTGGTAAGAGGGAAGTTCAGTTTGTTGCAGTACATCGTCAATCTGTTCACAAAGATAAGGCAACATAAACTGTTTGACTGACAGGTTGACAGCAACCCGGCCATGGAATAGTCCCTGGTCAATCCAGCGTTTCACATCGAGACAAGCTTTACGCAGCACCACTTCGCCAATCTCGACAATCTGACCTGTTTCTTCAGATACCGGTATAAAAGAGGCGGGGCTAATCAGACCGCGTTTTGGCGTGATAAAACGGACCAGCGCTTCCATCCCCACCAGCTGGCCGCTGAGGATGTCCATTTTGGGCTGGTAATAGACGGTAAAAAAATCTTCTTTCAGGCCGTGGCGGATCAGGTTTTCCAGCTGCAAGCGTTTGACGGCGAGTTTATTCATGCTGTCATTAAAAAACAGGTAGCGATTGGCGCCGTCGTTTTTGGCATGGTACATCGCTGTGTCGGCGTTACGCAGTAAAGCTTCCGGATCACGACCGTCTTCCGGGTACAAAACGATACCAATACTGCTGGTGACCGCAAGTTCGTGCTGGCTGATAAAAAATGGCAGATTGATTTGTTTAATCAGCTCTTTTGCCATTGTGGTGATGGTATGAATATCGTTGGTGTTTTCCAGCAGGATGGCAAATTCATCGCCGCCGAGCCGGTATAAACGTTCTTTCTGCCGGGTCAGCTGACTTAAACGCTCCGCCAGCTTGATCAGCAGGGAGTCACCCAGCTGATGGCCTAATGAGTCATTGATTTTTTTGAAGTTATCTAAATCAAACACCAGTAAGGCATGTTTGACTTCTCTGTCGACCAACCGGCCCAGTTCAGCTGAAAACATCGCGCGGTTGGGGAGGCCGGTGAGGGTATCGGAATTGGCCAGGCGACTTAGTTCCGCTTCGCGTTTTTTCCGTTCAGAAATATCTGAGAATACGGCGACGTACTGCGTCAAAACACCGTGATCGTCCCGCACTATGTCAAAATTCAGCTCAGCCTGATAAACCTCGCCACTGATGCGCTGGTCCTGAATTTCACCCTGCCAGGTGCCGCAGGTCTGCAGCGCATGGCCGATCTCCTGTAAAAAACGACTCGGGTACATCGACAAATCAAACGGCTTTTTAATCACCTGATCACGACTTTTGCCGGTGATAGTGCTGAATGAATGGTTGACTTCCAGTACGATAAAATTGGTATCACAAATCACCACAGCGTCGGAGATATTCTCCAGGCAGCGGGCAAACAGTTCCAGACGCTCTTCAGTTTGTTTCAATAGCTGGATATTTTTCAGCGTACCGGTCATCCGGGTGGCGACACCCTCGGCATCTGTGGAAACCACTTTGCCACGGTCCAGTACCCAGACCCAGCCGCCATCAGAAGCGCGCAGACGGTAGGCGGCTTCAAAATATGGGGTTTCACCTGCAAGATGCTGATACAGCTGTTCGGTGACCCGTTCAATATCACGAGGATGGATTTGGTCGCGGTTTGGCGGAAACTGATTCGTCTCCGGTTTCAGTTCAACCGGATGTTGCCAGGAACTGGAGCGGTATAAACTGCCGGAAGCGATGTTCCAGTCCCACAGTTCGTCACCGCTGCCCCACAAAGATAAACGCAGACGCTCTTCACTTTGTTCCAGCCGGCTCTGATAACGACGCATTTTCAGGATCGACAAATGCGCGAGCAACAACGCGCCAAATGAAAATAACAATATCGACGACAACACATAAGGCATAGCATGGTTGAAATCAACCGCGTTGGCCGGCATGCTTAATAAAGCCGGCAACAGTAAGTGCCGGGAATTTATGTATTTCTTATTATTTTTCACACATCTACGCAGCTTTTGGGGCTTTTGGCTAACTTATAGAAATTATCCGGAGCTGTCAAAGCCAATCTGTCTGCAAATCCAGCTGTGACGCCAGTTCCGCCGTGGTCATACTGCGCATCAGGCTATGCTCGGGTGCCGGCCCGGTTGCCATGAAAATCGCATCATAATCCGGAGCAAGCAATTCATAACAGAAATTGCAGAAATCCTGCAGCGACAGCGCTTCCAGCTCATCCTGTATGCGCTGCGACAACGAGCATTGATAATCGCCCTGACCAATAGCCAGCCACAGCCGCTTCGCCCGGCTGGCGAGGCTGGTGTCACGCTCACGGATTTGCGCGATAAGGCTTGATTTGATTTGGCTAAAATCGTCCGCCGGAATTTCCGGCAGTTCTTCGAGAAACTTACGGTAGAAAATCACTGTCGCATAATATAAATCGGCAGCCACAGTTTTTGGCGACTGCACATAAAATGCCATGCCCGGTTTTAAATTCATCGGCACATAACCGGTCCCGACCAGATAACCCAGTTGTTGTTCGGTGCGCAGTGCATGAAAATACTCTGGCGAAATCAAATGATTGGCCAGCATAAATTTGGCCATGGCGGCTGCGCTGCGATCCTTGGCCGGCAGATAGATCACCAGCGCCTGATCGTCATGCGTCAGCTGCTGCTGCAGCCAGACCGGGCCGCTGCCCTGTACGGAGAAACTCTGCCGTGGCAGACGTTGGCCTGGTGTATCAAGCTGCTGTTGCCACTGCGTTAACATGCGCTCCAGCAAATGGGCGTCGGTTTTGTGCCAGTTACCAATCATCAGGGCATCAATATGCACTTTTTGCAGTGCTGAGGCGCTAAATTGGTTGAAGGCCGCGAAATCAGTTTGTTCCAACAGCTGTGCCAGCTGCTGTGTATCAGGATTTAATGGCTGCAGCAGTGTCGACAACTGGCTGAATAACTGGCTGATAGGTTTACCACTGATTTGACTGCGCCAGTGCCGCACCAGCTGGAACTGCAATTCGGTAAAGCGCTGCTCGCTGAACTGCAGATCGGTCAGTTCATTGAGTAAATCCTGCAGCAAAGCGATTTGGTTGGCTGACAAACCACTGCTGTGCAGCGTCAGGCCGTGTTGCTGCACGTAGAGGTTGTAGCTGAGCCCGGCAGTGGTTGCCGGGTAGAATTGTTCATTGATCCGGTCGAGAAATAACTCCAGCCATAATTTGGTCAGCGCCAGTTGTGTCAGGTCCTGTACGGTGTTCGGTAACGTCAGCTGGACAAAAATATGGCCTTTGGGCGAATGAAAATCGGTATCAGCTTTAAACCACAGCGATAAATGTTCGGTGTTGACCAAATGCTCCGGCTGCTGTTGATGTGCATTCAATGGTATCAGTTGCAATTGTCCAACCAGGTAGGGATTGGGCTCCGGCAACCGATATCCCGGCATCGGTTGCTGCTCCGCCAGACTTGCCAGCAGTTCTGACCCCAGCGGTTCTACACTGTATGGTGTGTGATACCAGCGTGCCTGACGGCTGGCAGTGACTTCCGGCGCTATCAGCATGACCCGCAAGTTATCGGCGCGGAAATAACTCAGCAGCTGGCGGTACAGCGATTCGGACGGCGTTTCCATGCGGTAGTCGCCAAAGATGTAGTCATGTTCCGGATAATGTTGCAGGTTAATCGCCAAATCACTGGCCAGTTGCAGGCTGGCGCGCGGTTCCTGATAAGTAAAACTCCACTGGATCAGGCGTTGGCGCTCCTGGAACAAATAAAGTGGGAAGGCTTCTTTGCGCAGCAGGGCAAAATAAGCAAAACAACTTTGCAGAATGAAATCGCGCTGCGCCATACCCGCGTGAGTCAGCTCAAAAGCCAGTGTGAAATCTTTATAGTTACTGCCGTCGATGCCGCCGCCAGCGCTCAGTGCGTTCACCAGCCCTTGTTGTTTGAGGCCGCTTAATAACGAGCCAGGCCCTTCATCGCCAATCAGATGGGCGAGAAAACTGACCACTTTATACGGATACCAGGGCTGAATGTCTGGAAGCGCAAAACTCAGCACCAGGCGTTGGGTTGGTTTATGCGGCTGAATGTTGAGCTGGATGCCGAGATGTTCAGCCTGATACAACGGTGTGGTTAAGGCGGTTTTTGCCGGCAGGTGCGACGGGAGCTGCATAAAATACTGCTCGGCCAGCTGCTGTTGGCGCGCCAGCGGTAACGCAGACACCAACACCAGGCACATCCGGCTGGCGGAGTATTGCTGTTGATAAAACTGCCGGACCGCATCGCGCGCACTTTGATGGGGCCGATCATCCAGCGTTTGCAGATTGCCGACCGAAAATTTGGCAAAGGGATGTGCCGGATTGATGGTTTCTTTGTGTGCCTGATAAATGCGCCGGCCATCATCTTTGAGTTTCATCGAAAACTCGGCTTCAATCGCCTGCCGTTCTTTTTGTACCGACTCTTCGGCAAACAGCGGAGCACCCAGCATGTCGGCAAAACGTTCCAGTCCATCGGCAAAGGCATTATCTTCAATATCGAAATAAAAACAGCTGTGTTCGGTGCCGGTCCAGGCGTTGTGACTGCCGCCGTGGCTGCTGATAAATTGCGCATAGTCACCGGCTTGCGGAAACTTCACTGAGCCAAGAAACACCAGATGCTCGAGGAAATGGGCCAGACCTTCACGATCGGCCGGGTCGTCAAAATGCCCGACGTTGACCGACATCGCCGCTGCGCTTTTTTCTGCGTCCGTTTGTTCGACTAGCAGCACCCGCAAACCATTGTTAAGTGTCAGAGCCTGATAATGGCGATGGTCGGCAGGGCTTTGTACGAGTTGAGTTTTTTTCAAATCAGGCCTCATTGTCAGGCAAAATGCGACGAGTTTCACTGCAGCTCATCATACGATTAAGGAATATAAAGAATAAAATCTATGCTTTATTATCAGTTACTGTGGCAAAGATCTTTCATTATCATAGCGCACTCTTTTCGCGTTGGGCGCGAAGTTGTTGATGGTGTACATAATGGTCAATCTGGTTATCATGCGGCACGGCGAAGCGGTGGCGCAAAGCAGTCAGGATAGTCAACGGCAACTGAATGCCCGCGGGGATGCCGAAGTCAGTCAAATGGCGATGTGGCTGACGAAAGTTTATGCCCATTTCGATTATATTCTGGCAAGTCCTTATGTCCGCACCCAGCAAACTGCGGGGTTGATGTTGGCACAACAGGGGCCTGCGACACAATTACAGACATTGCCTGAACTGGTGCCGGACGGTGACAGCCATCAGGTGCAGCTCTATGTCGACGCGCTGCTGGAACAAAACCCAGGCGCCAGAATTTTGTTAGTCTCGCACATGCCATTGGTCAGCTTTTTAGTCGAGACTTTTACCCGTAGCGGCAACACGCCGATTTTTGATACCGCAGCTTTGGCTTGTATTGAATACGCGCCGGGTGGTCAGGGAGTTCTGCTGGAAAAAATCGCCCCGGCTGATTTGCAGCTGATCAGTACCTGATTATTTGTCTGGCGTTTTCAGTAACACCAGCAAAGCGCCGTCGCGGCCCCAGTGGGTGGGGGCGGTGTGAAAGGCGCGCACATTCGGGTGCTGGATCAGCCAGTTCGGTACTTTGCGCGCCAGCAATCCACTGCCTTTGCCATGCACCACGCAAGCACAATTAAAATGTTCGCGTTGGCAATAATCCAATAACCCCGCCAGTTCATGTTTGGCATCCTGTTGACTAAGGCCATGTAAGTCCAGTACGACGCCGGGCTGAAACTCACCGCGTTTTAAATTTTTGGCCAAATGCAGGTCTTCGCCGGGTTGGACATAACTGACTGTACCGCCGTCGAACTGATAACCTTCGTATTGATCAGAAAAATAGAATAAACTGGCGGCCGGCTGACTTTCAGACGTCTTGATGGCAGATTTTTTCTTGCTGCGTGGCGGGGTCAGCGTTATCTTGTCCTGCGCCATAGGGCGGGCACCCGAGATCGCATCACGGAACAGCTGAATATCCTGGTCGGTTAAAGGCGGTGTCTTTCGCATGGCGCAAGTCTATCCAATGAGCACACTGAAAGAAATGACTGAAGCACAAACTTCTCCGCTGACCGCGGAATTAATCGACGAAGCCGTAGCCGATTTACACAGTATTCACGACTGGCTGCGTTTTGCGGTCAGCCAATTCAACGCCGCTGACCTTTATTTCGGCCATGGTACCGACAATCCATGGGATGAAGCCGGCCTGTTGATGGCCTTCACGCTGCACATGACCCATATCGCGGACCCCGTGTTGTTAACCACCCGGCTGACCCGCAGTGAAAAACGCCAGTTTGCCGCCTTGTTGCAACAGCGCATTGAACAGCGTATTCCTGCGGCTTATCTGACCCATCACGCTTATTTTGCCGATTTGCCTTTTTATGTCGACGAACGGGTGCTGGTGCCGCGCTCGCCGATTGGTGAACTGATCAAACAACAATTTTCCCGTTGGTTCCCGCAGAATCCACCGTCGCGTATTCTGGATTTATGCACCGGTTCTGGCTGTATCGCTATTGCCTGTGCGCACTATCTGCCCGAGGCAGAAGTCGACGCCATTGATATCAGCGAAGATGCGTTGACAGTCGCGGACATCAATATTGACCAGCACGGTTTGTATCAGCGGGTTTTCCCAATTCTGTCTGATGGCTATGACGCCATTCCGGGCCAGACCTATGACTTGATTGTCACCAATCCGCCTTATGTCGATGCTGAAGATATGGCCGATTTACCGGATGAATTCCGTCACGAGCCAGAACTTGGGTTGGCGTCCGGCGAAGACGGGCTGGAACTGACCCTACGCATTCTGGCCGGAGCGGCAGCGCATCTGAATGATGACGGCGTGCTGATTTGTGAAGTGGGCAACAGCATGGTGGCACTGTCCGAACGTTTCCCACAGGTTCCTTTTGACTGGATTGAGTTTGAACATGGTGGTCACGGTGTGTTTGCCCTGACCAAAGCCCAGTTAAAGCAGTATCAGGCCTTTTTTCAGGAGTAAGCCATGGCCGGCAATAGCATTGGTGAATTGTTCCGTTTAACCACTTTTGGCGAAAGCCATGGCCCGGCGATCGGCGGTATTGTTGATGGCTGCCCGCCGGGTTTAAAACTGGATTTGGACGCTATTCAACACGATCTGGACCGGCGTAAACCCGGTACGTCGCGGTATACCACGCAGCGACGGGAAGATGACGTGGTGAAGTTGTTATCCGGCGTATTCGAAGGCGTGACCACAGGCGCATCGATCGGTTTGCTGATTGAAAACACCGATCAGCGCTCGCAGGATTACTCCAATATCAAAGATTTATTCCGCCCGGGTCATGCTGATTACACCTATCACCATAAATACGGCATCCGTGATTATCGTGGCGGTGGCCGCTCATCGGCGCGCGAGACCGCAGTGCGGGTGGCAGCAGGTGCTATTGCCAAACAATATCTGAAACAACGTTTTGGTATCGAAGTGCGTGGTTATTTGGCGCAGCTTGGGCCAGTCAAAGCCGAAAAACTCGACTGGTCGCAAGTGGAGCAAAACGATTTCTTTTGCCCGGATCCGGACAAAATCGAGGCGCTGGATACTTTCATGCGTGATTTGAAAAAATCCGGCGATTCTGTCGGCGCGCGCGTCAATGTGGTGGCCAGCAATGTGCCGGTGGGTTGGGGCGAGCCGGTGTTTGACCGGCTCGATGCCGATATCGCGCATGCGATGATGAGCATTAATGCGGTCAAAGCAGTAGAAATTGGTGATGGTTTTGCGGTGGTGGAACAGCAAGGTTCGACCCACCGCGATGCGCTGACGCCGCAAGGTTTTACTGCCAACCATGCCGGCGGTATTCTGGGCGGAATTTCCTCGGGTCAGGACATCCGCGTCAGCATGGCGTTAAAGCCAACGTCGAGTATCAGTATCCCGGGTCAGAGCATCAATACCAGCGGCGAGCCCGTCGAGCTGGTGACTAAAGGCCGGCACGACCCTTGTGTGGGGATCCGCGCGGTACCAATTGCCGAAGCGATGCTGGCGATTGTGCTGATGGACCATTTCCTGCGCCATCATGCGCAGAATCATCAGGTGCAGGTCAGTACGCCGGATATCGCGGCGATTAGCCGTCAACAAGACATCTGATAATTTGGCCGGCTGAACTTGGTTAATGACAACGGCTGAAGAATCAGCCGTTGTTTTTTATCGCGCTTTGTCGCGTTGCTTTTTTGTTTTCCCCGGGATCTCTATGCAACCCACTCAAAGTCTGAGCCTGGCTTATCTGGCGTATTTCGCTGTGTTAGGTGTGTTCGTGCCTTACATCGGTATTTTCCTCGACCACCGGGGCCTCAATTCGCAGCAAATAGGTACGCTGCTGGCGATTGTCACGGCGATGCGCATAGTTGGGCCCAATCTGTGGAGCCTGCTGGCCGCGAGGCGCGGCGATCCGGTGGGGGTGATGCGTCTGGGAGCTGTTCTGGCTGCGCTTGGTTGGTGCAGTACATTTATCGACGCCGGTTATAGTCTGCTGCTACTTGGGCTGGTGCTTTACAGTCTGTGCTGGACAGCGATTTTGCCGCAGCTTGAATCTGCTGCATTTTTTTATCTGAACAATGATACCGGCCGGTACAGCAAAGTGCGCTCAGCGGGCAGTGTTGGTTACATTTTATTGGTGGTTGGCAGCGGCATGGCGCTGGAACAATTAGGCCCAGGTTTTTTACCCGGCGGCGCTTTGTTGTTTTTACTACTGATGCTGCTGGCACTGTGGCAACTGCCGGCCTTTTCGCTAAAGGCGGCGCCAGCGGAAATTGCCATCAAGTTTCGTACTCTGTGGGTACACCGGCCTTTTGTGCTTTTCATGCTGGCGGCATTTTTGCTACAGCTGAGCTTTGCGCCTTTTTATGGCTTTTTTACCTTGTACTGCCGGGATTTAGGCTATAGCGGCACTGCGTCAGGGCTGCTGATTGCTTTAGCAGTGGCGGCTGAAATTGTCGCTTTTTATTATGCCGGCAAGATTTTGGGCCAGCGCAGTTACAGTGTGCTGTTGGGGCTTTGTTATCTGTTGACAGCGCTGCGCTGGGCGGTGGTAGGTTGGTTTGGTCAGGAGCCATGGATACTGGCAGCATCAATGTTGTTACATGCCTTTAGTTTTGCCGTAGCGCATAGTTGCGCTATGCAGTTTATTCAGCAGTTTTTCCCTCCGGCACAGCGTGGCCGCGGTCAGGCACTGTATGCCGGTTTGATTTATGGTGGCGGTGGCGCTTTGGGTGCTTATATCGCTGGCTGGACCTGGCAGGACGGCGCCGGCAGCCAGCTCAGTTTCAGCTGGGCTGCCGTGGCCTGTTTAGTTGCCTTCGCGCTGGTGCAGGGCTTGCCGCGTGTCATCCGGCCTATTGGCGTCAGTGATGCGGTAACCCAGCCAAAGATCTAACACTTTATCGAGTAGACGGCTGCGCATATGCGGATAACCAAATATGCCACTGGAGAAACGGCCTTTGCGGTGTACCGCTTTGGCGTGACTGAAAGTTAAAAAACCCTCTTTGCCATGATAGTGACCCATACCTGATGGACCGACGCCGCCAAATGGCAAATCATCTTGCCCGACATGCACCAGGGTGTCATTGATACAAAGGCCACCGGCGTGGATCTGCTCGCGACAGCGTTGTTGCAGTTCTTTGTCGTTGCTGAACAGGTAAAAGGCCAGTGGCCGCGGCCGTGCCTGAACAAATTCGATGGCTTCTTTGGTACTGCGGTAGCCGTAAATCGGCAACACAGGGCCAAAAATTTCCTGTTGCCACAGCTCGCAGTCAAGCGGGGCACCCAGCACCAAATGTAAATCCATCCGGCGCAGCGGGTCGCTCACGTCCACAGCGTCACCACAGGAGATGACTTGAGCGCCGGCAGCAGCTGCCTGTTGCAAACCTTGTTGCAGGCGTTGCCACTGTCGAGGATTGATGACAGAAGTCCAGTCCTGGCTCAACCGACCTTGCGGAAACATCTGCTGATAATGCGCTTTAAGCTTTTCGGCTGCGCGTTGTTCTTTGCCGGCCGGTACCAACAGATAATCCGGTGCGACGCAGGTCTGGCCACCATTGGCGCATTTGCCGAAGATGATGCGGTCGGCATAGTCGTTCAGGTGTAAGTCTGGCCCAAACAACACCGGAGATTTACCGCCCAGTTCCAGCGTCACTGGTGTCAGGTTTTGCGCAGCCGCCTGCATCACGTGGCGGCCGACCGCTGTGGAGCCGGTAAACAGCAGATGATCAAACGGCAGCTTGCTGAATGCGGCCGCGACATCTGCTTCGCCTTCAATCACCAGCGCGCAATCCGGCAAGGCTTTTTCAATCAGCTGTTTTAACACCTGATTAATGGCCGGCGTGAATTCCGACAGTTTCAGCATCACTTTATTGCCGGCACTGATAGCGGCGACTAAAGGCCCCAGTGCCAGAAAAATCGGATAGTTCCAGGGGACTATGATGCCAACCACACCAAGCGGCTGATATTCCACCTGATTACTTGCCGGCCAAAACAGCGGGCTGACGTGGCGTTTCTGCGGTTTCATCCAGCCTTTGACCCGGCGCAGGCTGTAATCGATGCTGTTGATACTGGGCAGTACTTCAAGTAGTCGCGTTTCGGACGCCGAGCGCTGGCCGAAGTCTGTTGCAGCGGCCTGATACAGCTCAGCCTGCATGGATAAAAGTTGCTGGCGCAACGCCTTGAGCGAGGCCTTGCGTTGGTTGACGCCGGGTAAAGGATTGCGGAAAAAATCTTTTCGTAACTGAGCAAACTGCGTTTCAAGCGACATTGTGACTGGTCCGGCCAACTTAGAGATGCCTCTAATCTACTGGAGCACGCCGACAAGTTCAATCAGATGCTGGGCAAGCTGTGACGGGCCAGTTACAATGCCGCGTTTTTTCCGGCCCATGTACCGCTTGCAGTTTGGAGTGAGCAATGAGTACCTCAGCTATGTTTCGTCTTGGTCTTATCATCAATCCCTATGCCGGGCTTGGCGGTGCAGTTGGCCTCAAAGGGAGCGATGGCGTTGCGGAGCAGGCACTGGCGCTTGGCGCCGTGCCGATGGCGCAGCAGCGCGCACAGCAGGCGCTACTTGAACTGATTCCCTGGCAGACACAGATTGTGGTCCGCACAGTCGCCTGTGCTATGGGCGAAGATATTGCCCGCACTTTAGGTTTTAACACCGAAGTGATTTGCCAGGCGGCGCAGCAGCCTTCGACCGCTGAGGACAGTGAGCGCGCCGCACAGCAGCTGGCCGCAGCCGGTATTGATTTGTTGTTGTTTGCCGGTGGTGATGGTACCGCGCGCAATATCTGCAGTGCCGTTGGCGACAAGGTGACAGTGCTGGGTATTCCGGCCGGCTGTAAAATTCATTCCGGCGTCTATGCCATCACCCCGGCGGCCGCCGGCAAAGTCGTGGCGCAGATGGTGCGCGGTGAGCTCATCTCTGTGCAGGAAGCACTGGTGATGGATATCGACGAAGTGGCGTTTCGTCAGGGCACTGTGCGGGCCAAACGTTATGGCGAGATGCAGATCCCAACGGCGCTGCGGTATGTGCAGAGCGTGAAGTCGGCTGGCAAAGAGTCTGAAGCATTGGTCTTGGATGACCTCGCTGCGTATTTTGTCAGCCAGATGGAAGAGGATGTGCGTTATGTGATGGGCTCTGGCACCACAGTGGCGGCAGTGATGCAGGAGCTGGGGTTACCGAATACTTTATTGGGCGTGGATGTCGTTGAAAACGGCGAGGTGATTGCCGCCGACGTTACGGCCGCCCAGCTGCTGGATTTAGTGCAGCAGCATCCTGCGCGGCTGGTGATCACGTTAATTGGCGGTCAGGGCCACATCTTTGGTCGCGGAAACCAACAGTTATCTCCGGCGGTGATCCGCGCCATCGGCCGCCATAATATTCATTTGCTTGCCACTAAGAGCAAAATTCAGGCCTTAGACGGGCGGCCGCTGATCAGTGACAGTGGTGACCCTGAACTGGACCAGGAACTCAGTGGCATGCTGCGTATTTTGTGTGGTTATAACGATTATGTGATGTACCGGCTGGGGGCCGAAGACTAATGCAACAAGCACAGGATTTTATCCGCCACTGCGCGGACTTTTTTGACACTGCAGTCGCTACTGCCAGCGATGACGAATTGTTTGCCCAAGGCTATTTGAGAGGGCATCTTGACCTCGCTGCCGGTCGTTTTTTGGTCGAAGAGCAACCTTTTACTGAGCAGCAGCTGATTGAGGCAGTAGATCAAAGCCTGGTGCAGGCAATAGAGGGCGGCGAACTGAATGACACTGATGCCGCTTTGGTACGGCAGATCTGGTCAGCGCTTGCTCTGGCAGGCAAGACAAGCCTGGCGGTTTAAGCTAGCATAACAACTTTTGGCAGTTCGCTGCCCGAACCCTGCGTACAGCGTCATTGCACTGACTGTGCGCCTCAACTAAAAGTGAACTTTATGTCGAATCTGACTACGTTAGAACAACACGCCAGTTATGGCATTGGCCTGCAAATGGGTCAACAACTTGCCGACAATCCGTTTGATGGTCTGGATATCGCCGCTGTAGCGGCAGGTTTGGCAGCTGCTTTTTATGGTGACGAGCCTGAAGTCAGTGAAGACCAGATCCGCTCAGCTTTTCAGGTGATCAGCGGCCGGATGCAGGAAGCTGAAGCTGCCAAGGCGCAGTTAGCTGCAGCAGCGGGCGAAGCGTTCCTCGCTGAAAATGCGAAAAAAGCTGGCGTCACTGTGACTGAATCAGGTCTGCAATATGAAGTGTTGACTGCCGGCTCAGGTGCAAAACCAAGCCGTGCTGATAAAGTTCGTACGCATTACCACGGCACGCTCATTGACGGCACTGTGTTTGACAGTTCATATAACCGCGGTCAGCCGGCAGAGTTCCCGGTGTCAGGCGTGATCGCTGGCTGGACTGAAGCACTGCAACTGATGCCGGTAGGTGCGAAGTACCGTTTGTATATCCCGCACAATCTGGCCTATGGCGAGCGGGGCGCTGGTGGTGCTATCAAGCCATACAGCGCGTTGATTTTCGACGTGGAATTACTGGATATCCTGTAAGATTTTGACGGGATATTTCGTCATAAAAAAACCGCCGGATGGCGGTTTTTTTATATCCAAATCCGGTGTTTAGTCGTAAGGATTGTATTTGTGTTTCTTCAGCTGGCTGGCAATTACCACTAAACCAGCAATGAAGAACAGCGCGAAGGTGATCCGCATCCAGAATGGCATCGAATAGCCAAGGAAAGTCCAAACCACTTCGCCACACATACCGGTAGGTTTAAACAGCGCCGGGATCCATTCGTGTAACGGTAACCAGGCCGGAAAATCCGGGAAAATGCCGCAACTGGAGAAGCCGCCGCTCTGGACTAATTGTTCTTCTAACACCTGGTCATGGGCAATTTTTAAGCCCCAACCACTGCTGACAAGCCAACCTATATAAGCCAGCCACCGCAGCAATGCTTGCTGACAACCAAAAGCACCGACTAAGCCACTGAGTAAAATACCGCAAATCGCAAAGCGCTGGTACACGCACATCATGCAAGGCGCCAGCCCCATGATGTATTGAAAATACAAGGCGGCAATCAATAAAGCGCCAGCCAGTGCTGACATCAGTAGCCAGGGCCAGGCTTTAAAAGGCAAGCGTGAAACAGCGGCAAACATCTGATTTCCTTTATCAAGAAGGACTTATTTCCAGCGCACAATCTAAGCCAAATTAAATTTTTACACAACTACCGCTGGCTCCCACTGCGCCGCAATTTTCCGCACATGGCTTGTTAACTGAATGGCGTCTGGTACAATCAGTGCCAAATTTACCATTCATTACAACTACAACGGACAAATCCGGATGACAAACCTGATCAAAGCTCAGAGCCCTGCAGGCTTCGCTGAAGAATATATCGTCGAATCGATTTGGAACGGCAAATTTGCGCCAGGCTCTATCTTACCCGCTGAGCGTGAGCTGTCTGAGCTGATTGGGGTTACCCGGACTACCTTGCGTGAAGTGTTGCAGCGCCTGGCCCGCGATGGCTGGCTGACCATTCAGCACGGTAAACCGACCCGCGTGAACAATTTCTGGGAAACTTCAGGATTAAACATTCTGGAAACTCTGGCCCGTTTAGATGAAGAACGCATGCCGGAGCTGGTTGACGAACTGTTATCTGCCCGCACCAACATCAGCGCCATTTATATCCGCGGCGCTATCAAAAATCATCAGGCAGAAGCGATCTCCGCCTTCGCCGGTGCTGAACGTCTGGAAGACACGCCAGAAGCATTCGCTGATTTTGACTACAACTTAAACCATGAACTGGCGCTGCATTCAGCCAACCGCATTTATGTGCTGATCCTCAATGGTTTCCGTGGTCTGTACCGTAAAATCGCCACTTTTTATTTTTCGCAGCCGGAATCCCGCGAACTGGCACGTCGTTATTACCACCAATTGAAACTCTACGCTGAAGCCGGCAAACATGATGAAGTCGTGATGGCGGTGCGCAAATACGGTAAAGAGTCTGGCAAAGTCTGGTCGGAGTTACGGCCGGATATCCCAAAAGATCTGGTTGAATAAACTTTAGACGCCGCTTAATCGCGGCGTTTTTTTTTAGTTTTATCAACTAAAGCCGAAGCCTGCCGTTGATTCGCGTTTTGCGATGCGGCCGTCAATAATGACTTGTCAGAGCAGACTGATCTTCATATCATTATAGAATATAAGATATTCCATTTGGTTATAAATAGGCTGCATCATGTTTCAATCCCGCAATGACCGTTGCCCGGCGGAAGTCTATCTGGACAACAATGCCACTACAGCTGTGTTGCCATGCGCCGCAGCAGCAGTGTTGCACCATATGCAAACCTGTTTTGGCAACCCGAGTAGCAGCCACAGCACCGGAATTAAAGCCAAAGTCGAACTGGAATTAACCCGACAGCTGGCGCGACAAGTCATTGGTGCGAGCCGGGGGCAAATAGTATTCACCTCAGGTGCAACCGAAGGTATCCAGACTTCGATTGTTTCGGCATTGCTTGACGCGCGCAGCCGCGGTCAAACCGGTCCGCAAACCTTGTTGTTATATGGCGCGACCGAACACAAGGCGGTACCGGAAAGCCTGAAACACTGGAATCAGGTCCTTCAGCTTGGTGCTACTATCAAAGCTATTCCGGTCGACCAACATGGTATTCTGAACGAACAGGTAATGACTGAACTGCTGCCTCAAGCGGCGCTGATTTGTACTATGGCCGCCAATAATGAAACCGGCGTCAAGCAGGATTTAGCAAAGTTGGAAACGCTGATCCGCAAGGTCAATCCCAGCGTGCGCTGGATGGTTGATTGTGTACAGGCGCTTGGCAAAATGTCGCTCGATATTGCCAACAGCAGCATTGATTACGCGCCCTTTAGCGGTCATAAACTTTACGCACCCAAAGGCATAGGCTTTTTATACGTGCGCGAAGGTGCGCCTTATCAGCCATTTATCGCCGGTGGAGGCCAGGAAAGTGGTTTACGTTCCGGCACTGAAAACTTACCCGGCATCGCAGCACTGCATGCGATTTTCACCGAATTACTCAAACCTGCCGGTTCAGTGTTTCATAGTGTCGACACGTTATGGTCGTACCGTCAGCAGTTATTGGCCGCGCTGACCGAGCTGTTCCCACAGTTAGTGCTGAATAGTGACGCGCCTTATATTGTGCCGACCACCATCAATTTCTCGGTGCCGGGATTTCTCAGCAAAGATATACTCGATTTGTTTGATGCCGGTAATATTCGTGTTAGTGCCGGCTCTGCCTGTAGTTCCAAAGCCAGCGGTAGTTTTGTGCTCGATGCGATGGGGCTCGAAGAATGGCGCAGTCAGGGGGCGGTGCGATTGTCCTTTGGTCCGGCGATGTCTGCGGCCGAAATTGACGCCGCCTGCAGAGCCATTCGCCGGCTGGTGCCGGTGGTGCGCAATTGCTGTCTGGTACTCAACGACGCGCAGCACTCAATGGCGCCGCCACTAGCCGGTCTGACGCAGCTGAAGTATGAAGATTTATGCAGCTATTTGCTGGTTTGCCCACAAAGCCGCGAAGCAGTGGTAATTGACCCGGTAGAGCCGCTGATGAATCGATTGGTGCAGCTGGTACAGGGGCAGGGGCTGCAGCTGAAGGCGGTGCTGGAAACTCACCAGCATCAGGATCATCCGTCAGTGCGGGTCGATTTCCTCAATGCCCTCGGCATGCATCAGCCAGTCGCGATTGATGACAATGGCTGGCCTGCAGTGGCTGAACTCAAAGTCGGTGCTTTTGTGCTGCAAACGCTGGCAACGCCCGGGCATAGCGCGGACAGCCACAGTTTCCTGTTATACCGTGGCCAGCAGCTGCTGGCGGCTTTTGTCGGTGATCTAGTGCTGCCGGGTGGTTTTGGCCGGCTGGACTTAACCGGCTCTGACAGTCAGGCATTTGTGCAAAGCCTGACACAATTAGGAAAAGTGCTGGCCGCCGACACTCTGTTACTGAGCAGCCATGACTATGCCCAACGGTTTTTCACCACCTGGCGTTTAATGACCGCCGAAAATCCGGAGATCACAGCAGTGCTGCAAGCGGGTGGCTTATCTTCGACCTGGCGCGACAAACTGGCTGAGCAAAGTCAGCAGTTACAGCAACAGCAGCAATATCAGTGTGGCATTGTTGAAGTCAGTTATTCCGATGCCAAAGCGCTGATCGGTCCTGCTGACATCGCGGCGTTACTTCGCCAGTATCCGCAGTTACAGATCGTCGACGTGCGGGAGCCGCATGAACAGATCGCTGGTGAAATTGAACCGCTGCTACCGACAGGTGCGAAAGTGCAACACTGGCCTTTGTCACAGCTGGCCTGGGCATTGATGAGTGGAGCCATTGAACCATCACAGCAGTTACTGCTGGTGTGCCGTTCAGGCAACCGCAGTTTGCTGGCAGCGAAGATCTTAAACCGGCTGGGATTTGACCAGGTTTATAACCTCAAAGGTGGCGTGGCGCTGCTAAGTTAAATTGGCCTTGCCGCAAAAATAAACCCCGCAGCTGCGGGGTTCATTGTTTCTGATCATGCGGGCTTAATAAAAAAATCGTTGTAGCGGATTCAGCCAGCGCGTGAGGCCCTCTTTAAACTGCAGCGGCGCACTTAATACCGACAAACATAAACAAGGCTCGTCGCTGATGTTGCGCGGTTTGTGCGTATCGTCCGGCGAATTAATAATCAAATCGCCAGGAACATAACGACCATTCTCATCGACCATTTCGCCTGACAGCACCAATGTCATTTCCAGACCCTGGTGGGTATGCAGTGGCACATCCGTTTGCTTGTCGATAAACAGCAAAGAAGCATGATGCGGCTCACCAGAGGGCAGGCGGGCTGTAGCGATGCCGCCCATACTGAGCCACTTGCTACGTTTACCGGCGATACGGCGCAGGCTGCGCGGCAATTCGAACTGATAACCGCCGATGCTCAGCTGACTGTCTGGCTGCACCGCGGGTGTTGCCTGCGGTAACTGCGGGGTCGCCGTGATTTTATTCATCATTTCCAGCCAGTCGGTGCTGTGTACTTCTGTCACACTTGTTGCCGGATTGGTTGCAGCCAGTTCAGCACCCAAATCAGTCTCGATATCACGGCGCAGTTGCTGACAGTGCGGACAATAATCCAAATGGGTGGCGATTAACAAAGCCACTTCTGCATTCAGGCTGCCATCGCAATACAGCTCCAGCAAGCTGATGCTCGGGTGATGATTAACGCTCTGAGTCATCCAGCGCCTCTCTTAAACGGTCTAAAGCCAAACGGATCCGGGATTTAACAGTGCCCAGCGGAATACCAAGTAATTCAGCAACTTCCTGATGGGACATCTCTTCCAGATATACCTTTTCCATCACCAGCCGCTGAGCGGGTGGCAGTGCGGCGAAATGTGGTGCCAGTTTTTCGGTGATCAGCCACAGTTCCCATTTTTGCGTCTGATGATCTTCAGCTTCCGGGTAATCACCGTCAGCCCATAAATCGTCAGCGGAAATATCATCTTTGCGGCTTTGTTTTTTCCGCAGCATGTCAAAGCGCACATTGCGCGCAATGGTAAAAATCCACGTAGAGGCGCAGCCGCGATTAGGATCAAACAACGCCGCTTTTTGCCAGACATTCAGCAAAGTATCCTGCACCATCTCCAACGCTTGCTGTTCATTGCCAAACATCTTGATGCCAAAAGCCCGCAACCGTGGCGCGAAGTAACCAAACAACTCCTGATAAGCCTGTTTGTCGCGACTCAACGCAACCAGAGCAAGTGCCTGCTCCCACTGGCCCACATCGCGAGTCTTTAGCTCAGTGCCTGTCAAAGTGTCAGTGCCTGTCAAATCATGCATTCCCTGTGTGGAAGGTTCAGGCCCATGATGCCGTGCTGTCATCACTAAATCCATCGTTCATGCATCCTAAAAACAGAATCTGCTGCTTTATACGCAGTTAGGTGGTGGTTGGTTCAATCAGACCAAAAAAATATATTTCTAAAAATTAGAACGTTTAGCATGTTTTAATGCGATATACGTTCTGATATTTGTTATTTAAGCTGTATTCATTGCTTCAAACCAAATCCAAACCTGCGAGGAATTCAGCGATGAAAAATGTTTTAGTGGTACAAAGTTCAGTCAGCGGCGAAAAAGGCCAGTCAAATCAGTTAATTGAACAATTTATTGCCTCGTTGCCGGCCGGTTTTAACCGGAACGACGTCGATTTAATCAGCAAAAACTATCCACACCTCGCGATGGCAGAAATCGCCGCCTGGATGACGCCGGCAGATAGCCGCACTCAGGAGCAGGCTGCACTGGCGGCTTTGTCTGATGAAGCGATTGCGCAGGTAACCGCTGCTGACGTCATTTTGCTTGGCGTGCCAATGTACAATTTTGGTGTGCCAAGCCAGCTGAAAGCGTGGTTTGACCGGTTGGCGCGTGCTGGCATCACATTTAAATACACTGAACAAGGCCCGGTTGGTTTATTAGCGGACAAACCAGTGATTGTGTTTGCCACCCGGGGCGGCATTTATAAGGACCTGCCAGCCGATTCGCAAACCCCATTCCTGAAAAGTTTCCTGAACTTTATCGGCCTGAAAAATGTGCATTTTGTTTATGCTGAAGGTTTGAATATGGGACCGGACAGCGCTGCGCAGGCGCTCAGTGCAGCTGCTGCGCAAATCCAAAGTTTAACAGCAGATTTAGCGGCTTAAGCCAACCTCAGACACCCGGAGCCATGCTTCATGGCATCGGGCGCAGAACAAAGATCGGGTCGTTGATCCCAGTCTTTGGCGATTACGCCGCAGAAGATTGAAATTCTACTGGCTGCTTTGTATAACAACAGCTTCTGTTAACCCTTCAGTTTTATGCGGCGACCAACAATGAAAACAATCCGATATACCGCTGTCGCGCTGGCTCTCAGCGCTGTGCTGTTGTCAGGCCCGGTAATGGCAGCTCGTGAAAACGCCAGTTACAACCTGCAAACTCAACAAATTCAAGGCCAGACCGGCCAGACGCTGATGACAATAGAACAAGCCATGGCGCATCCGGACTGGTTAGGTCGTCAGCCGGAACTGGCTTATTGGGCGGCGGACAGCCAGTCGGTGATTTACCAGCGCAAGCAGGCAGGTAATGAATTGCGTGACTGGCATCAGGTGCCGGTCAGTGGTGGCCAGAGTACTGTGGTTGCACTTAACAATCTCGATGATATTGGTGCTGGTGAGCAGGTTTTTTCCAAAGACCGCCAGTTCGCCGGCTGGATTTTCGAAGGTAATGTGTTCATCAAAGCCTTAGCCAACGGCAAAATCAGTCAGTTGACCCGTTCGAATGACAACCGTCAGGCGTTGCAGTTTTTAACCGATGGTCGCGTGGCCTGGCGTCAGGGCTGGGATTTTTACGCTGTGGATCTACAGTCCGGACTGGTGAACCAGGTTGCTAGTCTGAAACTGGATGATGCCCCGAAGGCACCGGCAGTACCGGAAGGATATCTTGCGCAGGAACAGCATAAATTGATTCAGTTTGTTGCGCTTGAGCATAAAAACGCGCTGGATTTGCATCAACAGCAGGAAGCCATCCGCAAAAATAACAGTACTGTCGCGGTGCAGCCGGTTTATCTGGGCAAAGATAAACAGATCTCTGACGCCGCTTTATCACCGGACGGCCGCCGGCTAATCGCTGCTGTTGCTGCCAAAACGCGCTGGAATGACGAGCGTGACATCATGCCAAATTACATCACCGACAACGGTGATATTGCTGCGCAGCCGGTGCGACGCCGCGTGCATGACCAAAAGCCGGAACCAGAGCAGTTTTTCCTGATAGACCTGGCCAAGGCCCAGGCAACTGAACTGAAACAAGAAGTATTGTCTGGTTTTGACGAAGATGTGCTGGCGGCGGTGAAAGCCGAAAACGCCAAACGCGCCGGCAAAACCTATAAGTCAGAGAAAAAAGCCCGCGCCATTACGTTGATTAACGACTGGAGCTGGGATCAATCCGCCATTCGCTGGAACGCCGACGGCAGCCAGGTGGCGCTGATGCTCAAAGCCTGGGACAACAAAGACCGCTGGCTGACCACGGTTGACCTGAATAAAGCCAGTTTTGTTGAGCAGCACCGTCTGCACGACGATGCCTGGATTAATTACGACTTCAACAACTTTGGCTGGGCTTATGATAACCAGCTGTATTTCCTGTCCGAGCAAAGCGGTTATTCGCATTTATATCTGAAGCCATTAAAAGGCGAGGCGAAGAAGCTGACCAGCGGCAGTTTCGAAGTCAGTCAGCCGGTGCTAAGCCGCGATGGCCGCACTGTGTATTACCGTGCCAATGCTCAGCATCCGGGTATTTACAATGTTTTTAAAGTGGCGCTCGACAGCGGTAAGTCACAGGCGCTGACACAGCTGACAGGTAATCTGAGTTTTAAACTCTCACCGGACGAAAGCAAATTACTGGTGCGATATTCCACCTCGCTGCAGCCGGAAGAGCTGTACGTGATGGATAACCAGCCGAATGCTGCGTTAAAGCAGCTGACTTACACAGTATCCAACGAGCTTAAGCAAATGGCGCTGCAGGCTCCGCAAGTTATTGCTGTGCCGTCCAGCCACGGCAAAGCACCGGTTTATGCCAAGTTGTATCTGCCTAAAGACTATAAACAAGGCGAAAAACGCCGCGCGGTGATTTTTAACCACGGCGCCGGTTATCTGCAAAACAGCGATTTGGGCTGGTCGAGTTATTTCCGCGAGTTCTTTTTTCATAACCTGCTGACGCAAAAAGGTTATGTGGTGCTGGATATGGATTACCGGGCATCAAAAGGCTATGGCCGTGACTGGCGAACTGCCATTTATCGCCAGATGGGCACACCAGAAATTGAGGATTTGGCTGACGGCGTCAACTGGCTGGTAGAAAACGCTAATGTCGACCGCAACCGGATTGGTACTTATGGCGGTTCTTACGGCGGTTTTATGACTTTTATGGCGATGTTTAAGCAACCAGAGCTGTTTAAAGCCGGCTCGGCGCTGCGTCCGGTGGGCGACTGGGCCTATTACAACCACCCATATACCTCGAACATCCTGAACACGCCGGATGTAGACCCAATCGCCTACGAGCGCAGCTCGCCGATTTATTTCACTCAAGGCTTAAAAGGTCAGTTATTGATTAACTCGCCGATGGTTGACGATAACGTATTTTTCCAGGATTCGGTTCGCGTAGTGCAGCGGCTGATTGAGCATGAAATCAATAGTTTTGAAACGGCGATTTTCCCGGTTGAACCGCATGGTTTCCGCCAGCCCAGCAGCTGGCTGGATGAATACCGCCGGATAGAAAAATTGTTTGATCGGACGCTGTAAAGCATAAAAAGCTAAGCCCTGCAATGCAGGGCTTTTTTGTACCTGAGAAACAGACTGTCAGAGCTCTAACATCTTCTCATCGCTGATTAGTGCAGGCAGCGTCTCAATGCCAAAATCGGCGAGATCCGGCGGACAAAAAAACTCTAAACGTTCACCGCTATACGGCTGGAAAAATGCCAGTTTTGTCGCATGTAATAACAATCTCGGTGCGGCCTGCTGCTGCGCTGGATCCGCGTAAATGGCGTCGCCCAGGATCGGATGGCCGAGATGTGACAAATGTACCCGCAGCTGATGTGAGCGGCCGGTGATCGGCTTGAGCTGCAGCAGCGCTGAGTCATTATTGTGCCATAAAGTATGGTAGCAAGTGACTGCAGCTTTGCCGCCAGTAAAACAAACCTGATGGCGTGGTACGCTGCCGGCTGGTAAGTCGGGTACGGGGCCAAGCGGCACATCAATACAACCGGCTGCAGGCATTGGCACGCCTGCGACGCGGGCCAGATAGGTTTTGTCGATAGTGCGGCTGGCAAACTGTTGTTTTAAGGCTGCTTCTGCTTTTCTGCGCAGGGCAAATACCATCAGGCCCGAGGTTGCCATGTCCAGCCGGTGGATCAAATAAAGCTGAGGAAATTGCGTGGCTAACCGATTTTCTGCGGAGTCCTGCAGCCCGGGCGCACGCCCCGGGTTACTTAATAAACCGGAAGGTTTTTCCACTACCAGTACATCTTTATCCTGGTAGATGATTTTTGGCCAGGGCGCACCGGGTGGCAGGTACGAGATTGCAGTGCTCAAGCGCAAATGTCCCCTTGCGAAAAAGAAACGGATTTTAGCGATTTTCTGGCGCATTAAAAGCGCCGACCTTTATAATGCCGTGTTTTCCTGTGCTGTGGAATTTTACATGACTGATTTGACTGACCTCGCGATACTGCCGGCGACAAATGAATCCTGGCAACTGCTGGCACAGGATGAGGATTTACTGGTGGTGTATAAACCAGCGCAGCTACTGACGGTGCCGGGCCGCCACCCGAAAAATCGCGATTGCCTGATAAGTCGTGTGCAGCTTGAGTTTCCGGGCGCGCAGGTGGTGCACCGGCTCGATTATGACACTTCAGGGATAGTGCTGCTGCCGCTAAATAAAAGAGCCTTGTCGCATCTGAGTAAACAGTTTCAGGCCCGTACAATCGAGAAGTATTATCAGGCGCTGGTGACTGGTGAGATGCCGTTGCAGGGCGAGATTGACCTGCCCATTGCACCGGATGCGGAGCATCGTCCTTTGTATAAAATCTGCCAGCGCAGTGGCAAACCATCGCGGACGTTATTTCAGCGCCTGCACTATGATGTAGAGCAAAATGTCAGCCGGGTGCAGTTAGAACCTGTAACCGGCCGCTCGCACCAGTTACGTCTGCATCTTGCAAGTCTGGGCCATCCTATCTTAGGCGACGAGTTTTACGCACCAGAACCAGTGCGTCAGGCGGCAAAGCGCTTGTGTCTGCATGCCTGCCAGATCCGTTTCCAGCACCCGGCCAGCGGCGAGTGGTGTCAATACGAGTTTGCAGCGCCGTTTTAACTCGATTTGCCAGGAAAAAACTGCTGAACAGTCAGTACCAACACAAATAATGTCAGGCCGGTGATCGCGCCATACAAATGCGCGTCGACAGCCACGTCTGCTTCAATCAACATCACTAAATCATTGCTGGCGCCTTGCCATTGTTCCCAGCTCACTTTCGCCGCTACCCCGGCCAGGATGAGCCAACCACTGGACCAGTGCCGGCGCACATCCTCACAGGCACCGTACACCAGCAAGGCGTGTAACCAGCCGGACAAACCGACATAAAGGCTAATTGCCGGGCTCCAGAACAGCAAGGCGAGGCTAATCAGCACAAAACCGGCAAACAGTAAAAAGGCAAAAGTGCCCGAGCGGTAATAATTGCCGTGCAGCATGATGATGACAATCAGGCCAGCCAGGTTCATCAGTAAGTGCCAGCTGTTGGTGTGTAGCAGGTGCGCACTCCAGAGCCGCCACCACTCCCCAGCCAGAATGGCCTGACGGTCAAACTGTAACCAAGGCGAGACTTCATCGTTAAAGACAGCAAAAACGCACATCAAAAGTGCGAGGGCAACAGGTGCATAACAGGCAGAAAGCAAAGCAGAAAACTTCAAAATCAATCCCCGGTGCAAAAACAGTCAGCAGTGTAACGCAATTGTGGCAATGGTTTTAACTGATTTACGCACAATGCGCCAGTCTGCGGTCAATGACAAGAGCAAACTGGCCGCTGGCATTGCGAAAGCCGCTACGAGTACGTTATGTTACTTTTTTCTGTTTCTGAGTTGTATCCGCTTATGTCTTATTTTCGTCGTGCCCGAACCCTGGTGTTTTTCAGCGTTATTGCCACAAATATGGTCAGCTGGAATGCCGCAGCGCTGGCTGCCGGACAACAGGATCCGGAAGCCGCTACCGGCATCATCCGTAAACAGCAGGTCAGCGCCAAAGAGTTTCTGGTGGTATCGGCCAATCCTTATGCCACAGAGGCCGGTTATCAGATGCTCAGGCAAGGCGGCAGCGCCGTGGATGCAGCTATTGCCGTACAACTGGTGCTGGGGCTGGTTGAGCCGCAAAGTTCAGGTATCGGTGGCGGGCTCTTTATGCTGGCCTGGCAGGATAAAACCAAAACACTGCATACGCTGGATGGCCGGGAAACTGCGCCGGCAGCAGCGACGCCGGACTGGTTTGTGCAAAATGGTAAGTTATTAAGCTGGCCACAAGCTTTTGTCGGCGGCAAAGCTGTGGGTACGCCGGGCGTCATTGCCTCTTTGGCGCAATCGCATCAAAAATTTGGCAAATTAGCCTGGGCCGACTTATTTAAGCCGGCGATCCTACTTGCTGAGCAAGGCTTTAAAGTATCGCCGCGTCTGCATATGTTGCTGGCCGGCAGCCAGCATCCCGGCTTAAAGCAGTTCAGCAGCAGCCGGGAGTATTTTTTTCCGGACGGCAAGCCACTACCGATTGGCTTTGTGCGCAAAAACCCGGCTTATGCCGCTTTACTGACGTTAATTGCAGCAAAAGGGCCTGAGGCCTTTTATCAGGGCGAGAATGCCAAAGCGATTTTGCAGACAGTCAATCAAGCCAGTATCAATCCCGGTGCTATGACACTCGCCGATATCAGCGGTTACCAGCCAGTCTGGCGCGACCCGGTCTGTGCGCCATATCGCAGTTATAAAGTCTGTGGCATGGCACCGCCCAGTTCCGGCAGTATTGCGGTGTTGCAAATGCTCGGTATTTTACATCAGTTTGATTTGAGCAAACTCAAGCCTGAGTCGGTCGAAGCTGTGCATTTAATAAGTCAGGCCAGCCGGCTGGCTTTTGCCGATCGGGAGCGTTACGCCGCCGATCCGGCCTTTAGTCCGGTGCCGGTACAAGGCCTGCTGGCGACGGATTATTTAAAACAGCGTGCTGCGCAAATTGATCTGAAGGCGGATAACGGCCAAATCACCGCAGGTGTGCCGGAAGGTGCCGTGCCATTGGGTGAAGCCAAAGCGCCGGAATATGCCAACACCAGCCATTTGTCAGTGGTGGATAAAGAAGGCAATGCGGTCAGTATGACCACCAGTATCGAAAACGCCTTTGGTTCCGGGCTGATGGTCAATGGCTACCTGCTGAATAACCAGCTGACCGATTTCTCGTTACAGGCCAGAGACAAAGGTTTATGGGTGGCTAACCGGGTTGAAGCCGGCAAAAGGCCGCGCTCATCGATGGCGCCGATGCTGGTGTTTAATCAGCAAGGGCAGTTGCAAATGATTGCAGGCTCGCCGGGTGGCAGCCGCATCATCAATTATGTCGCGCAGTCGCTGATCGCGATGATTGACTGGCAGATGGGGCCACAGCAAGCTGCGGACCTCCCGAAATTTACCCATCGCAATGATGTATTGGCGATTGAAGCTGGCACGCCGTTGGTGCACCTGAGTGGCAAGCTGCAGGAAATGGGCTATCAGGTGCGCACAGGTGAGCTGAACAGCGGCCTGCATTTGATTAAACGCGCTGGAGCAGAATGGCAGGCCGGAGCAGATCCGCGGCGTGAAGGGATGGCCAAAGGCCTATAATATTTGATGCGTTTGTATGATGGGAACTAACTGATGACAGTGATGATTGCACAGGCGGACGGCGTGATGACGCTGACGTTATCCCGTTTGGATAAAAAAAATGCGTTGTCGGCGCAGATGTATCAGCAACTCAGCCAGGCGCTGCAACAAGCTTCCGCCGATCCGCAGTGCCGCGTGGTGCTTTTGACCGGTGGCCCGGACTGTTTCTGTGCCGGCAACGATTTGGCGGATTTCCTCGCGGGTGGCAGCCTGAATCATGAACATCCGACTGTGCAGTTTTTACATGTTTTGTCGCAGTTTGATAAGCCGTTGATTGCCGCCGTAGCTGGCCTTGCCATCGGTATCGGCACCACAGCGTTGTTACATTGTGATTTGGTCTATGCCACTGCCGATGCGCGCTTTCAAATGCCGTTCACCAGCTTAGGCTTGTGCCCGGAAGCTGCGTCCAGTTTGTTGCTGCCAAAATTGGTCGGCTATCAGCGTGCGGCGCAGTATTTATTGCTCGGTGAAGCTTTTGACGGCGGGCAGGCTCACCAGATGGGGCTGGTGAACGAAGTAGTTGCAGCAGCAGATCTATTGGCACTAGCGCGGCAAAAAGCCCGGCAGCTGGCCGCCTTGCCTGCCGCGGCCGTGCAACAATCCAAGCGCCTGCTGAAACAACCATTACAACAACAAATCCAGCACGTGCTGCATCAGGAGCTGGCTGAATTTGAACAGTTGTTGCACAGTGAGGAATGTAAAACAGCGCTGAAACGGTTTTTCCAGCGGTAAGTGACCTGGTTCAGATATCGGTTCTGGCAAAAGGGTCGTCTTTAATCACGGCGACCTGCCATTTACCACCATGTTTTTCCATTTTGACCATCCGCATATTTACGACTTTGGCGTCATCTTTCATTCCGGTGAAAATCAGCATGACATCGGCCTTGTCGGTATAAAACTCGCGGACGTTTTTGTTGGTGTCTTCGATAGTAATTTCGACTTTATCAAAGCTCATATTGAGTAAAGTTCGGCCGACCGCTTTACCCGACGCATAACCATCCAGTACCCGGCGCAGCGACGGCATGGCATGGCGTTTGGCTTCTTTGATGTCGTTATCTATCAAAATGGCTTCGAAAAAATCGACGGCAGTCAGCTCGGGTGAATCCGTGGCTGTTGCCGCTGAGCCTGCCGCCGCTTGCACCGCAGGTTCTGTGTCGGCCGCCGGAGTGGAGTCGCCACAGCCAGTGAGATAAATCACCGCAGCGATGCTGCTGAGAATACGCCAATTTTTAAAGTTCACTTTGCTACTACCTTTTGCTGCATGTCTGCGCAGTTTGCTGCGCTGCGCTTTTGCTGTAAAGCAAAAAAGGCTGCAACAGGCAGCCTTTTTATTCTGAAAGCATTAAGTTCAGGCTTGCAGCTCAGCTTCAGTAAAGACATCCGCGAACAGCGCGCTGGACAGATAACGTTCAGCGGAAGACGGCAGGATCACCACAATGTTTTTGCCGGCAAATTCCGGCGACTCCGCCAGGCGTTTCGCTGCAACTACAGCGGCACCTGAAGAAATACCTGCCAGGATGCCTTCTTCTTTCATTAGGCGGTGTGCCATCGCAATGGCATCGTCATTACTGACTTTCTCGACGCGGTCAAGCAGTTCCAAATCCAGATTGCCCGGAATAAAACCAGCACCAATACCCTGAATTTTGTGCGGGCCCGGTTTGATTTCTTCGCCGGCCAGTTTCTGGCTGATCACCGGTGAATCGGCCGGTTCTACCGCGACGCTAATCAGCGGATGTTTTTTCTCCAGTTTGATGTAGCGGCTCACCCCGGTGATAGTCCCGCCAGTGCCGACGCCGGCGACAAACACATCGATATTGCCGTCTGTGTCGTTCCAGATCTCCGGGCCTGTGGTATCAAAGTGAATTTGCGGGTTGGCCGGGTTTTCAAACTGCTGCAGTAACAGATACTTGTCAGGATTAGACGCCTGAATTTCTTTGGCTTTTTCAATGGCGCCTTTCATACCTTTGGCGCCTTCGGTCAGTACCAGATTAGCACCTAAGGCTTTGAGAAGTTTACGCCGCTCTAAGCTCATAGTCGCTGGCATGGTCAGAGTTAACGGATAACCGCGGCTTGCTGCAACAAAAGCCAGCGCGATACCGGTGTTACCGGATGTAGGTTCAATCAGTTCTTTGCCTGGGCCAAGTAAGCCTTTTTTCTCAGCATCCCAAATCAGCGCGGCACCTAAGCGGCACTTGACGCTGAAACTTGGGTTACGGGATTCGATTTTGGCGTAAACGTTACCAGTGGTGACGCGTTTTAATTTGACCAGCGGTGTGCGGCCGATTGACAATGAGTTGTCTTCATAAATGTTTGCCATACAGAGCTCCAGACAGACAAAGAATTTGGCTCAGCATAACCGCTGATGTAAAAAACGAAAGTAGCGTTTTGATATAACTTATATTACTTAATGTTATAAGCGTTTGACGCGAATTTGAGGCTTCTATGCGTTTTCAAAGTAATGACTCATATATAGTGACCCCTGAGCTGGCGCTCGCAGTCAACGCCGCAGTGACGTTGCAAAAACCGTTATTAATCAAAGGTGAGCCGGGCACCGGTAAAACCGAACTGGCCAAAGCCCTGGCTGTTGCGCTCGATACTGACTTGCTGCAATGGCACATTAAATCCACTACTAAAGCCCAGCAGGGCTTATATGAATATGATGCTGTCTCGCGTTTGCGTGACAGCCAGCTCGGTGATGCCCGCGTGCATGACATTGCCAATTACATCAAACCGGGTAAGTTATGGCAGGCGTTTACGGCAGCGAAACCCCCCGTGCTGCTGATTGATGAAATCGACAAAGCTGATATCGAATTCCCCAACGACCTGCTGCACGAACTGGACCAGATGGCTTTTGATGTGTATGAAACCGGTCAAACGGTACGCGCGTTGCAACGCCCTGTGGTGATCATCACATCCAATAACGAAAAAGAGTTACCGGATGCGTTTTTGCGCCGATGTTTTTTCCATTACATCCGCTTCCCCGATGCTGATGCGCTGGAGCGCATTGTCGACGTGCATTTACCTGGTTTATCCAAACAGCTGCTGAGCGAAGCACTACAAAGCTTTTTTGGTTTACGCGAACTGCCGGCGCTGAAGAAAAAACCATCGACTTCTGAGCTGATCGACTGGCTGCGTTTATTGTTGGCGGAACAAGTGACACCGGAACAGCTGAAACAGAGCCGGGAGACCGGCGGCTTAATGCCGTTGTTTGGCGCCTTGCTGAAAAACGAACAAGACGTCGCGCTGGTGGAAAAACTGCTATTTATGGCAAAGCGGGCGCGCTGATGTTCAGTGGTTTTTTTCTGACGGTACGCCGCCATGGCGTCAAAGTCAGCATCACCGAGTATCTGGATTTGCTACGCGCAGTACAGCAACAGCTGGTGTTCGCTGATCTGGAACAGTTTTATCAGCTGGCGCGGCTGTGCTGGGTGAAAAACGAAACCGACTATGACAAATTCGACCGCGCCTGCAGTGAATATTTCGACGGTGTTGAACAGCTGGATCTAATCAGCGCTATTCCCGACGACTGGCTGACGCCTGGTTTGTTGCGCCAGCTCTCAGAAGAAGATAAAGCAGCCCTGCAAAGCCTCGGCGGGCTGGAGGCTTTACTGAAAGCATTTCGCGAACGCCTTGCCGAGCAGCAAGGCCGTCATGCCGGCGGCAATAAATGGATAGGGACTGGTGGTAGCTCGCCTTTTGGCGCTTATGGCTTTCACCCGGAAGGTATCCGTGTTGGTCAGCAGGGCAGTGGCGCACGGCGGGCGGTCAAAGTCTGGGACGAGCGCCAGTTTCAGAGCCTGAGTAGCGACGAAGTGCTGAATAACCGCAGTCTGCAGCTGGCGCTCAGGCAATTACGCCGTTTTGCCAGAAGCGGCGCGCAGAGTGAGCTGGATTTAAACGACACTATCAGCGCCACTTCCAAACAAGCGGGGCTGCTTGATTTACGTTATCAGCGCGAGCGGCACAATGCCGTGAAGTTGTTGCTGCTGTTTGATATCGGCGGCTCGATGGATGATTACATTCATGAATGCCGGCAGCTGTTTAATGCGGTGCGCGCCGAATTTAAGCATCTGGAATTTTTTTATTTCCATAATTGTGTTTATGAAACCCTATGGCGCGATGAAAAACGCCGGCCACAGGATGCTGTGTCCACCACGCAGCTTCTGCATACCTATGGCCATGATTACAAGCTGATTTTTGTCGGTGATGCGACAATGGGGCCTTATGAAATCAGTTATCCTGGGGGCAGCGTGGAGCATTTTAACAGCGAAGCCGGTGAGGTCTGGCTGCAGCGTTTACTTGCACAGTTTCCGCAAGCGGTCTGGCTGAATCCACAGCCAGAGGACTGGTGGTCGCATTATGCTTCGATTGGACAGATCAACAAAATCTGTTCTGGCCGGATGTTTGGTCTTACACTGGACGGTTTAGCCAGTGCTATCAATCAGTTAAAGCACAAGTACTGAAACCGTTGCTGCATCTGCAATCGATTGTTAGTATCAGGTAAACTCCCTTCCATTGAGCCTGAGCTATGCCCACTAATAAATATGAACTGCCGGCTACGCCGCCGCCGCAAGGGGAAACCGGTGCGCCGCTTACCCGGCAGGAAAGTCGTGAAATTGTCACGCCTTATGCCTTTGAAGTATGCCCGAATCTGCTTGGCGTACCGACCGCGCATCCACTACGCCGGGCAATCGCGATGGGGATTGATGGCATTATCATTTCAGGCCTGGCCAAGGCCAGTTTGCTACTGATTTTGCCGGTGATGACTTATCTCATCTGGTTCCGGCTACAGGCGAAAAAATTTAATCATGTCATCCTGTTATTGCTGGCAACGGCGTTTTTGGCAGCGTCGGCCACCTGGATGCCGGAGCTGATTGTTGAGCAGGACGCCGATCTGAATGTGGCAAATAAGTCCTTAAGCGCGGATCAGGCCATGGTGCTTGCTGCCACGGCACTGAAAATTCAGGCGCAGAGCTGCGAGCTTGGTTGTATGAAAAAAGAGCTGGAAAAAACCACAAAAATGCTGCGAAAAGCCGGCGTCGATAAAGTTGCAGCGGTCGAGATGATGGACAGTTTAGTTGATGGCTCTGATTTCCCGGCTGAGCAATGGCCGCTGTATCGGGACGCGCTGCTTGATGATTTTCCTGCAGTTGCCCCGCAAAAGCCGGTAGAAGCGAAACCGGCGCAGCCGGAAGCCCCAGCCTTACCTTGGTACATTCCTGATGAAAATACCCACAGTGTGGTGGCTTGGGTTAAAGGCATTTTTGCCGATTTGGGCATCGGCGTGGGCTGGGCGGTGTTTTATTTCACCGCGACTATTGCCTGGTGCCACGGCCAGACTATCGGTAAAAAACTGATGCGGATCAAAGTGATCCAGCTGGATGGCAAAGAACTGAATCTGTTAACTGCATTCAGCCGCCAGGGCGGTTATGGCGCGGGTCTCGCCACAGGCTTGTTAGGTTTTCTGCAGATATTGTGGGACCCAAACCGCCAGGCAATTCAGGATAAAGTCGCGTCGACTGTGGTAATCCGGCTTGGCAGAGAAAAACGGCCGCTGACTCATTGAGGCCGCTTGTATCAATGCATGCTCTGCTGCAGGCTACTGCCTTTGTGTCTGCAGCTGAGTTATACTGCAATTTTTCTAACCCATCCGACCAGATCCAATCCGACTGATCCGGCGTAGTGGAGCTCTTCATGAAATCAATTCTGATCACCGGATCCGGTGTATTTACGCCAGAAGCAACCGTCACTAACGAAGAACTGGTCGCCAGTTTTAATCAATATGTTGACTTATTTAATGCCGAGAATGCCGAAGCCATTGCGGCTGGTGAAGTGGCTTCAATGGAATACTCCAGCTGCGAGTTCATTGAAAAGGCCTCAGGCATCAAATCGCGCCATGTGCTTTACAAAGACGGTATTCTGGACCCACAAGTGATGCAGCCGGTATTCCGCCGCCGTGGCGAAGACGAATTACCGGAAATGGTTGAAATGGCTTTAGCGGCCGCGAAAGAAGCAATAGCCCAGGCCGGCAAGACTCCGGAGCAAATTGATTTAATTATTTGTGCCGCCTCGAATTTACAACGGCCTTATCCGGCGCTGTCGATTGAATTGCAACAGCAGTTAGGTGCCAAAGGATACGCCTTTGATATGAATGTGGCCTGCTCCAGTGCCACTTTTGCTATCAGTAATGCAGTCAATGCCATCCGGGGTGGTACCGCTTCTGTGGTGTTGGTGGTGAATCCGGAATTCGCTTCGCCACAGGTTAATTACACCAGCCGCGACAGCCACTTTATTTTTGGTGATGTCTGTAGCGCCACTATCATTGAAGCCGCCGACACCGCAACTGCCGACAATAGTTTTGAAATTGTCGGCATGCGGTTAAAAACTGAATTTTCGAATAACATCCGCTGTGACGTGAGCTATGTGGAGCACTGTTACCCGGATGCAGAACCCTTGGTGCCGTTTTTCCGCCAGCAGGGCCGCAAAGTATTTAAAGAGTTGCTGCCGCTGGTAGCTGAAGTGATTGAAGGCGAAATGGCCGCCTGTGGCCTGACCGCGTCTGATTTAAAACGCCTGTGGCTGCACCAGGCAAATATCAATATGAACATCTTTGCCGTGCGAAAGATTTTGGGCCGCGAACCAGAGCCGGGTGAAGCACCATTAGTGTTGGATACTTATGCCAATACCGCATCTGCCGGTTCTATTATTGCGTTTCACCAGAACAAACAAGGGCTGGCGCTCAATGACCACGCCGTGTTGTGCTCTTTTGGTGCCGGTTATTCAATTGGTTGCCTGATGCTCAAACGCGCACGTTAAACGACGGTCATTTTAAAACAAAACGGCAAACTCAAATGGGATTGCCGTTTTTTTGCTGCAAAATCTGCTGTCGGTATCTGGCTTTGACCTGTTACAAACGCAACAGCGAATTCTGCTCATAAGATACCGGCGATGGTACATAGTCGTCGGCCTGTTCGTCATTGCGCCAGTCGTTGTGGCCTAAGCGGTAGCGGAATTGATAGCTGCTGTCTTTCGGTAGAGTCAGGGTCAGGCTGAAATCGCCATTTTTCTGCTTTTTCATCGCATTGTCCTGCCAGTCGTTAAATTCACCGACCAGCACCACAGATTCTGCACTGGCGGCCTGTTCGGCCGGGACAACAAACGTCACTTTACAGGCTGGTTTAGTCTTCAGATATTGCTTGCTGATTGCCATGATGTCACTCCGTTATGCTAATAAATCCACGAGCACCGCAAGTTCCGCGGGCTTTAAGCTCTGCAGCAAAACTAGCATAGTCTGTTTGACAACAACATGACACGACAGTGGGATTGCTACTGAAAACGTATGCGCCCTGCAGCGAAGAAGGCGTAGTGGTCCGCCTGATGGCCTTGAGAAGCAGGACTTCGCGCGACAACAGCCTGGATGACGGAACTTCGGTTGGCGCAGCTGAAATTTTTAGGTTTATCTGCCATCAGCTGTTGAATAAAAAACGGGCGCTTATTGAGCACCCGTTTTTATCACGCACAACAGCGGCGGTTTAACACTCGATAATATTGACCGCCAAACCACCACGCGAAGTTTCTTTGTATTTGCTTTGCATATCGCGGCCAGTGTCCCACATGGTTTTAATCACTTTATCCAGCGAAACTTTATGCTCACCGGTACCACGCAGTGCCAGGCGCGAGGCGTTGATAGCTTTCACGGCGCCCATCGCATTACGTTCAATACAAGGCACCTGTACCAGACCACCGACCGGGTCGCATGTGAGACCTAAATTATGCTCCATACCAATTTCAGCGGCGTTTTCAACGTTGTCGACGGAGCCACCAAGAATTTCGGTTAAAGCGCCGGCCGCCATCGAGCAGGCCACACCGACTTCGCCCTGACAGCCGACTTCAGCGCCGGAAATCGAGGCATTTTTCTTGTACAAAATGCCGATAGCCGCTGCGGTTAACAAATAGCGGGTATAGATGTCGGGCGTTACTGGCTGGATAAATTTGTCGTAATACATCAGCACCGCCGGAATAATCCCGGCAGCGCCATTGGTCGGCGCAGTGACCACGCGGCCACCGGCAGCGTTTTCTTCATTGACGGCGAGCGCAAATAAATTCACCCAGTCCATCACCTGCAGCGGATCTGAGCTTTTTTCGGCGCAGAGGCGGCGATATAGCGCCGGGGCGCGGCGTTTTACCTTCAGACCGCCCGGTAAAATACCTTCGGTCTTCATGCCGCGCTGCACGCAGTTGTACATGGTTTGCCAAATCAGGCCGAGTTCGGTTTCAATTTGGCTTTCACTACGCAGCACCTTTTCGTTTTCCATCATCAGCGCGGCAATCGACAGGCCGTTTTCTTTACATAGTTTCAGTAATTCAGCACCAGTGTTGAATGGAAACGGTGGTGGATTGTCGGCGGCAAACTGACTGGCGGCTTTTTTCTCACTGGCAAAATCTTCGGCCTTGACGATAAAACCGCCACCAATCGAGAAGTAAATTTCACTGAACACGATTTCTTTATTGGCATCATAGGCAATCAGCTCCATGCCGTTGCTGTGTTCTTTTAAGGTTTTGCGCCGGTGAAACACAATTGCGCCTTCCCGTGGGAAACTGACGACATGGCCTGACGCCAGCCTGATTTGCTCCTGTTCATCCACTTGTTTCAGGATGCCCGGCACCAGATCGGGGTCGCAGTTTTCCGGTAAGTAACCACAGAGGCCCAAAATGACTGCTTTGCCGGTGCCGTGACCAATGCCGGTCTGACCCAAAGAGCCATAGAGTTCGGTTTTAATACTGGCGACGTCGGCAAGCCGGCCGCTCGCGGCGAGGTTTTCGGTGAATAACTTAGCGGCACGCATCGGGCCTACAGTGTGTGAACTGGATGGGCCTATGCCAATACTGAACATGTCAAAAGCGCTGATAATCATAGGGTGGTCTTTTTTGCCTTATTAGAATAAGCGGGATTGTACCGGATGTGCCGGCATTGTGTAACTGATGCTGTCACTGGTCAGTGTTGCTTACAAAATGGGAGCGCCAACGCATCGTGTTGATATACAGTCAGGTGGTTAACGTGAAGTCGCAGCAAGCTGTTGTGCCAGCTGATACAAAATTTCAGCACTGGCACCCCAGATAAGATGCTGCTGCCACGGGATAAAATGCAGGCGTTGCTTTTTCCCCCTGAGTGGCCAGATTTCAGTTTGCCGGCGCCGTGCCGACAGCGCTTCGTGCAGCGGCAATAACAACACCGAATCGACTTCATCGGGTTGCAGCTGCAGTGCCGGTAGCTGATCTAATAAACCAATCCACGGCTGCACGATAAAACCGGTGGAGGTATTAATCGCCGGCAGCTGGCCCAGTAAGCGGACCGCCGTGGGGGCGATGCCGGTTTCCTCAAAAGTTTCGCGCAGCGCCGCAGCGGCGCTGCTTTCGCCGGTTTCTATCCGGCCGCCCGGAAAACTAAGCTGACCGGGATGATGGCGCAGGTGTAAAGCCCGGCGCGTCATCAACAAGGTCCATTCACCATCGTGGCGAAATAGCGGCAATAACACCGCAGCATTGGCCGTGCCAGCGGTTTTTCCATTTGGCGGTGGCTGCAGCAGATAACGGCTGAGCCAAAGATCGGCCTGAGATTCAGTCATGGCTGATTGTCGTTTTGTTGTTGCAGCACCGGCAGAATTTTACCGACTTTGTCGTATGTTTCCTGATATTCGGCTTCGCCTTGGGAGTCGGCGACAATGCCGCCGCCGGCCCAGCAATAAATCTGCTGGTTAGCCACCACCAAAGTACGGATAGCAATATTGGTGTCCATATGGCCGTGTTGGCTGATATAACCAATGGCGCCACAATAGACGCTGCGCCGGTGCGGCTCGAGCTCTTCGATGATTTGCATGGCACGCACTTTCGGCGCTCCGGTAATAGAGCCTCCCGGAAACGCGGCGCGCAGCGCATCGATCGGTTGATATTGCGCATCCAGCTCACCAGTAACAGTGCTGACCAGATGATGTACGGCCGGGAAAGATTCAATGGCAAATAACGCCGGCACCCGCACTGTGCCAGGTCGGCAGACTTTACCTAAGTCGTTACGCAGCAAATCGACAATCATCACGTTTTCGGCGCGATCTTTTGGCGATTGCTGTAAGAGCGTTGCGCTTTGCGCGTCCTGTGCCGGGTCAGCGAAACGCGGCCGGGTGCCTTTAATAGGTTTGGTTTCAACCTGCGTATTTTTCACTTCGATAAAACGTTCCGGTGAAATCGACAGCACCGCAGTATCCTGCAAGCGGATAAAGGCCGAAAACGGTGCCTGATTACTGCGCCGCAGTTGCAGATAAGCGGCAAATGCATCACCGGCAAAGCCGGCGCTGAAACGCTGCGCCAGATTAATCTGGTAGCAATCACCGCTTTGCAGATAGGCCTGAATTTTATCAAACCTTTGCAGGTATTGACTGCGGCTCATGTTGGCCTGCCAGTCGCTGGTGAGCGTGAACGCAGCGCTGGACTGAGCTGCCGCCGGGGGCTCTTTGAACTGAGTCAAATAGCCGGAAGAAGATGTTTCCGCAGCGCCGTAGCAATCAACAAACCAAAGCTGCTGCAGCTGTTTATCCAGCACCAGCGCCTGACTGTAGAGACCTACGGCCAGATCGGGCAGCTTAATATCGGCGCTGGCCTGTTCCGGCAATGTCTCGATAACCCGACCCAGGTCATAACCAAAATAACCAACAGCACCGCCGGTGAATGGTAAGGGGCTGCTATCGGCTGGTAAGGCCGGAAGCATTTGCTGCTGTAGTTCTTTGAGTAATAGAAAAGGATCGGCGTCTTGTTGCTGTTCTGACCAAAGTCCGTCGCCATCAATTCGACTGACAGTGCATTGCCGGCCAACAGCAGTCAGCGTGGCCAGTGGTCGGCACACCAGAATGTCATAACGGCTGTTTGGATGCTCTGGTGCGGCGGAATCGAGCAACATGGCAAAAGGCTCTGCGGCAACCGCCTGAAAATAACCGGTTAAATCGGTAACCTGTGATGCGACAAGACACTGTAAGGACATGACATAAAACTCAAACAATAAGCGGCGGCTTTGGGCACAGAACCGATGAATTCAGTATCAACTGACTAGCCGCCTCGACAGGATGCGCGTTATGATAGCAGCCCTGCTTAAAATGAGAAGCAGTGCCAGACCGGGCAAGGGTCGGGTGCTGTATAAATACCCTGGCAGCCAGCACACTGACTGCCTGTAACCACGCAGAAGGGCACCCTATGACGGTTATTCGCCAGCAAGACTTTATCGACAGCATCGAAGATGCGTTGCAATACATCTCTTATTATCATCCGCTGGATTTTATTCAGGCCTTAGAAAAGGCCTATCACAAAGAACAAAATCCGGCCGCCAAAGACGCCATTGCACAAATTCTGATTAACTCGCGGATGTCAGCGCAAGGCCACCGGCCTATTTGTCAGGATACTGGCATCGTGACTTGTTTCGTTAATATCGGCATGGACGTCAAGTGGGACAAAACCGACATGACAGTGCAAGAGATGGTGGATGAAGGCACACGCCGTGCTTACATGAACCCGTTAAACCCGCTGCGCGCCTCTATAGTCATGGACCCGGCCGGTTCGCGCAAAAACACCAAAGACAACACGCCGGCTGTAGTGCATATCAACATGGTCGCTGGCCATCATGTTGAAGTTGCTATCGCCGCCAAAGGCGGTGGCAGTGAAAATAAAACCAAAATGGTGATGTTAAACCCATCTGACTCCGTCGTTGAGTGGGTGCTGGAAACATTACCAAAAATGGGCGCTGGCTGGTGTCCACCTGGCATGCTCGGTATCGGTATTGGCGGCACCGCAGAAAAAGCGGCAGTACTGGCCAAAGAAGCACTGATGGAACCCGTAGACATTCAGGACCTGCTGGAAAAAGGTGCAGAGACTGGCGAAGAAAAACTGCGCCTTGAACTCTATGAAAAAGTGAACAAACTCGGCATTGGTGCGCAGGGTCTTGGCGGTTTAACCACAGTGGTTGACGTTAAAATCAAATCTGCGCCGACCCATGCGGCGTCGAAGCCGGTGGTGATGATCCCAAACTGCGCCGCCACCCGTCACGTGCATTTCCATTTAGACGGCTCGGGCCCGGCGCATTTACCGGTACCAAAACTGGAAGACTGGCCACAAGTGACCTGGGAACTTGGGCAAAACGTGCGCCGCGTTAACCTTGATAAAGTCACACCTGCTGACGTGCTGGAATGGAAAGCCGGTGAAACTGTGTTGCTGTCCGGCAAGATGTTAACTGGCCGTGATGCCGCGCATAAACGTATTGCCGACATGCTGGCCAAAGGCGAAGCACTGCCAGATGGTGTCGACTTCAAAAACCGCTTTATTTATTACGTCGGCCCGGTTGATGCGGTTGGTGATGAAGTGGTTGGCCCGGCAGGCCCAACCACAGCGACGCGGATGGATAAATTTACCGATATGATGCTGGGCCAGACTGGCCTGTTAGGCATGATTGGTAAATCAGAGCGCGGTGATAAAACCGTCGCCAGCATCAAAGAACACAAAGCTGTGTATTTAATGGCGGTTGGCGGTGCAGCCTATCTGGTATCAAAGGCCATCAAAAAATCCCGCGTGGTCGCTTTTGCCGATTTAGGCATGGAAGCGATTTACGAATTTGATGTCGAAGATATGCCGGTGACGGTCGCGGTCGACAGTCAAGGCAATAATGTCCATGACCAGGGCCCGGCGATTTGGAAAGTTAAAATCGCTGAGGCGGTAAAAGCCTGATAATCCATAAAATAAAGCGCGTCTGCAGGGAAACCTCAGACGCGTTTTTACAATAACAACAAGAGAAATTTTGCAACGAGGGAGTATCCGCATGAAAGCTTGGGGAATTCTGGTCAGTGCACTGCTGATGGCGGCAGGCGCACAGGCAAAAACCAATTTAACCATTGAACACTTAAATAAACTGAACAAAATTTACGATGTGCAGGTGTCGCCGGATGGCCGCTTTGTCGCCTATGGCCAGAAAAACGGTGGTCTGGCACCGGCCGATACCACTGCTGATTTGTACCTGCTCGATGTGCAGGATGGTAATAAAGTCCGCCGCCTGACTGAAAGTGCTGGTCGTGAACATGATGTGCGTTTTAGTGCGGACGGCACAGCGTTGTATTTCCTGGCGGACCGCTCTGGTTCCAGTCAGCTGTGGCGTTTACCGCTTAGTGGCGGCGAAGCGCGGCAGTTGACCGATCTTCCATTGGATGTACAGGGCTACATGGTGTCCGCCGACGACAAAAAAGTTGTGTTGACGCTCGATGTCAAACCTGGCTGCAAAGACTTAGCCTGCACTGTGGCACACAACAAAGCCACGGCAGAGAAAAAAGACAGCGCTACCGCCTACGATTCATTGATGGTCCGGCACTGGGATACCTGGGAAGATGGTCTGAAGAATCACTTTTTTGTGGCAGATCTTGGCGAAACAGCAATTAAAGATGCCAAAGACTTAATGCCGGAATGGGACACTGATGTCGCAGGTACCGGCGAAGCAGCATTTACGCCAGACGGCAAAAATCTGGTATTTAGCGCCAAAATTCCGGCGGCGGATCAAAGCTGGCACACCAATTTTGATATTTTTCAGGTCTCACTTAATGGCGGCCAGAAAATCAATCTGACCAAAGACAATCCGGCCTGGGATGCCAAGCCGCAGTTCTCTGGCGATGGCCGTTACATGGCGTATCTCGCGATGAAAAAACCAGTGTATGAAGCTGACCGTTTTGGCCTGATTTTACTGGATTTAGTCACCGGCGAGCGTAAAGAGCTGGCGCCGCAGTGGGACCGTTCGATTGAGGATTTTGTCTTCGCACCAGATAACCGTACAGTCTATGTCACAGCACAGGACTTAGGCCAAAAAGGCATTTTTGCCATCGACCACGCCTTTGGCGAAGTCAGCAAAATTTATAGTAACGGCAGTGCCGGCGACGTCGCAGTGCGTGGCAGCAATGTGTTTTTCACCAATCATCAGCTGAATGCTCCGGCGGATATCTACCAGCTAAAAAATGCTGGCGGTGAAGCATACCCACTGACTCAGGTGAATGCGCTGACACTCAAAGACATTCAGCTGGCCGAATTTGAACAATTCAGTTTCCCCGGAGCTAATGACGAAACCGTCTATGGCTACTGGATGAAACCGTGGAATTTTGAAGCCGGTAAAAAATATCCAATCGCCTTTATTGTGCATGGTGGCCCGCAAGGCAGCTTCGGCAACATGTTTAATACCCGCTGGAATGCGCAGTTATGGGCGGCACAGGGCTATGGCGTGGTGATGATCGATTTCCACGGCTCGACCGGTTATGGTCAGGCCTTTACCGATTCAATTGCCCGCGACTGGGGCGGCAAACCACTGGAAGATCTGAAAAAGGGGTTGGCCTATGTGACTGAGCAACAACCCTGGCTGGACAAAGATAACGCCTGCGCGCTCGGCGCATCTTACGGTGGTTTTATGATGAACTGGATCGCCGGTAACTGGAATGATGGCTTTAAGTGTCTGGTCACCCACGCGGGCTTATTCGATATGCCAAGCTTCTACGGCAGTACCGAAGAGCTGTGGTTCCCTGAGCACGATATGGGCGGCCCGGTATGGGATAAGTCTGCGGATTATCAGAAGTTTAATCCGGCAGCTTTTGTTGATAACTGGAAAACTCCGATGCTGGTGATCCATGGTCTGAAGGATTACCGGGTGCCATATGCGCAAGGATTAGGCGCCTATACCACCTTGCAACGCAAAGGCATTCCGTCCCGATTGGTGATATTTCCGGATGAAAATCACTGGATCCTGAAACCAGCGAATTCTGAGCGTTGGTACAACGAAATTTTCAGCTGGATGAAACAGTATACTGCAAAATAGTCAAATAATTTTACAGTCAAAGCCCGCAGCAAGCGGGCTTTGTTGTTTTACTGCACAAGCGTGGTGCGTAAATGGGAAATTAGTAACAAATAATTGCAATGACGTTGCATTTAGAGGGCGCTTGTATAATCTATTCATTGGATATGTTTCACGTCTCGAAACAAGCCCTGACATAAGGATATGTGGATATGCGTTTCACCACGAAAATCAGGCTGATTAGCCTTGTCACTGCGTTATTACCATTGATCGTTGCCACCCTCATCGTTACTTTATTGGCCCGGGCCGAATTGTTCAGCCAGGCTGAAGCCAAGCTCACCGCAGTACGCGAAATCAAACAACGCCAGATTGAAGCGATGTTTGCTGATTTTGCCGCCGGCTTGCAGACCATCAGCGCGGTGGTCAAGGCGGACCTCAATCCAAATCAACCATTGGCTTTGCATGAATCAATACAGGCTATTGGCAAAGAACTGGGTTTTTATGATGTATTTGTCATAAATCCTGATGGCTTAGTGGTTTACAGCGTTGCGCGCGAAGCAGATTTCCAGACCAATCTGATCCATGGGCCTTATGCCAGTTCAAACCTTGCCAAAGTATTTCAGCGCGCTCGTGGGAATTCTGAGCAAGTGATGCTAGAAGATTTTCAGCCTTATGCTCCGTCAAATGGTGAGCCGGCAGCCTTTATGGCGAAAAGTCTGGAGTTGAATAACCAGCAGTATGTAGTGGCCGTGCAGCTTTCAATCGATAAAATCAACGCCGTCATGCAGGTGCGTGAAGGCATGGGGCAGACAGGGGAGAGTTATCTGGTTGGCCCGGACTTCCGTATGCGCTCAGATTCATATCTGGACCCGAAAAATCGAACAGTACGCGCTTCATTTGCCGGTGCAGTTGATAGCCATGGCGTGGACACTGAAACCAGTAAAGCGGCGCTGCAAGGCCAATCCGGCCTGCATTATATCGACGATTATAACGGTAATCCGGTGGTGTCCGCCTTTGCGCCTGTTGATGCGCTGGGTTTGCAGTGGGCTTTACTGGCGGAGGTGGATGTAGCTGAGATTGCCGCACCGGCGCAGCGTATGTTGTGGATTGGTCTTGCGGTCATTGCCGTTGCTATTGCTGCGGCGGTGTTAGTGGCGCGTCTGGTCACCGGTTTTGTGCTGAACCCATTAGGCGGTGAACCTGCCGAAATGGTGCATTTGACCAGCGTGATCGCCAAAGGGGATTTAACCATGGCGTTGCAAGCGAAAACCGCGTCCAGTCTGATGGGCTGGCTTGGCCGGATGCAACAGCAATTGCGACAAATTGTCAGCCAGCTGGTCGGCGTCGGTCAGGCACTGGAAATGGCGGCGGCACAAAACTCTGCTGCTATTACGCAGGCAGATGGCAGTCTGCAACTACAGGCGCGTGAAACCGAGATGCTGGCGACTGCGGTGGAGGAAATGAGTTACGCGGCGGCAGAGATTGGCAATAACACAGTGAAAGCTGCCGATGAAGTGAACGGCTGTCAGCACAGTGCGACTGAGCTTAATGAAACAATTTTACATGTCAGTCAAAGCCTAGAGCAGACACTCACTGCATTCAGCCAGATGCGTGGTCAGGTTGGTCAGCTTGATCAGGACAGCCAGAAAATCGCGTCAGTAGTTGCGGTGATCACAGCAATAGCGGATCAAACCAATTTACTGGCGTTAAATGCTGCGATCGAAGCGGCCCGGGCCGGTGAACAAGGTCGCGGTTTTGCTGTGGTTGCCGATGAAGTACGTCAACTTGCCGGTAAAGTACAGCTGGCAACCCGCGATATCGCTCAGGTGATCCAGGGGATTTTACACATCTCGGCCAGTTTATCCGGTAGCAGTGACGATTGTGCGCAAATTGCCGATTCGGCCAAGACCGAAGCGGAGCAAATGTTAGGGCAGGTCAGTCAAATTAATCAGCGGCTTACTGCGCTAAAAGGCCTGATGGCGCAAACCGCCACTGCTGCGGAAGAACAGACCAGCGTCAGTGCGACTTTAGCCCGTAGCGTATCGAGTCTAAGCGCCGCGGCGGAAGAGAACAGCACCGCCATTAGCGAAGTGGCGCATAATACCCAAAGTCTGTTGGGGCTTGCCAACGAGTTAGGGACGACGGTGGGTCGGTTTAAAGTATGAAGATGAACAGCTTTGCTGCGGTAAGGCAGCATTGTCTGGCACAAGCGGTCAGTTGCGAAGACTTCCCCTTTGGGCCAGACATTTACGTCTACAAAACGCATGGCAAAGTTTTTGCCATTTTAATGGAGAAAGACGGCGTCGCGCGGGTCAATCTCAAAGCAGACCCAACCGAAGCGCTGATGTTACGCCAACTGTTCAGAGCCGTGACGCCCGGCTATCACATGAACAAAAAACACTGGAATACATTGTTGCTGGATGGTTCGGTGCCGGATGCTGAAGTGCAGCGCCAGATTGATCAGTCCTGGCAGCTGGTGCAGCCAAAACAACGGCGGGCGCGCGTCGAACAGCCGGCTTAGTCTTTTTTCAGGTAAAGCTGCTGGCGGATAAACAGCTGTTCAATCTCAGTGCGGGCCCATGGCGTTTTGCGTAAAAATTTCAGGCTGGAACTGACGCTGGGGTCTTTACTGAAGCAATTTAACTTCACCAGTTTTGCCAGACCACTAAAACCGCCGTTGTGAGCCAGTAACAGTTCGAGAATTTGTTGCAGTGTAAAGCCGTGCAGCGGGTTTTTCGGTTGTGCAGGTTGCATTATTGTCCTTTTGCCGGCGCTGTGGCTTCGGATTGCGGGTTTTGTGTTGGCAGCTGAACCGGGATCTGTGGACGTTGTCCGACTGGGGCAAACAACGAGCGCCAGACACCACCCAGCTTTTCATCTTCACTGCCAATCGCCAGGCTGGAGCCCGGTAGTAGCGGGCTTGGCGCTGCCAAACCCTCTACTTTTAGACCGTCAATTTGCCAGTAAATCCGGCTTTCTCTGATGAGTTGCAGCGGTTCGGTGGCCTGCGGGTCGACTAAGGCAACCTGATAGATAAACGAACTGAACGGACCTGCCGATCCTGCTTCACGTACTGCGCTGGCCCACAACACATTGGATTCGAGATAGAGCTCTGCGATATCGCGTTGATAGGGATCAGCATGGTCGGGTTGTGGTGCCAGGACTGGTAAACGGCTGGCCGCCCATTGAATTTGCCCCGCGGCGATATCAAAATCGCCGTGTACCAGACTACCGCGTTTCTGTTCGCCTCCGCGTTCCCCAAGCACCAGCAGATAGCGGTTTACGGCTTTTTGGGCGCAGGCGAGGCCTTCAAACTGGTCGCCGGCTTGTTGCGGACTATTATCGGCCGTCACCGGCAACGGATAGCTGGCTAAGACCCGGGCATAGCTGGTTTGTAGCAGCTGAATATGAAACAAGCGGCCGAACTCACCTTGCCAGCTGCCTGATTCGGCAATTAAAAATTCATTGGGCCGGCCAGGCAGCGCACAGACACTTTCTAAATCATTCGACATTTGCGCCTCAGGCCAGTTGCTGACCGTCAGCGGCTGGAAGCGGGGCGCTTTGTCGGCATAGATTTGTAAAACACCTAAGCGTTCGCCCGGATTGGCAATCTTTTTATCCTGCACTGTCAGGTAACGGTCATTATCCATTTGCGCCATGCCGCTGATGCCGGGCAGGGCTGGTTGAGGCTGTGCCCGGCTTAAGGTAAACCAGCGTGGATCCAGCGCTTGCTGAAACAACAGCGGTGCCATCTTCAGAAAATGCCGGGCATTTACTTCACATTGCACATTATCCGGATAATGTTGCTTCCATGGGTCGTTGACCAGATAAAGCGTTTGACCATGCACTGCTACGCCTTCGAGTGCAGTTTGCACCACACGTTCATACACCGGGCATAAGCCGGAGTTGTCAGTGCCGACATAAAATTGCAGCGGCTGCACAAAAGGCTTCACGCGGTTAGTTAAATCAAATACCCAAAGTTCATCATCATTTCGGGCGGCGGCGATCAGATAGCCCGGATGGCCCGGTACCGGGCTTGGCATAAAATCGAGGTCGTTAATCGGATGGCCGCGGTCGTCCAGCTCAGGCAACGTCAGATTGGCATCTATCACTTTGACAAAGTTATCGCGGGTCCAGAAATCGGCGGTTAGCCTGGTCTTAAAGATGGCTGGCAGGCCGGCCATATTCTTTTCAAGCCCCAGATACAGATTCTGGTGATCGTCAATCGCGAGGCCTTCTATACCATCATTGGGTAAGTTGCCGACATTGGCTTCTGCCGGGAACTGCACCGGGCGCACCGCAGTTATTTCTGCGCGGGTCAGCGCTGCATCAGTGCTGATCTTTAGCAATAAGGTTGGGTAGGAGGTCGAATTGGTTTGAGCGAATTTACGGGCACAGACCGGGCTTAGTTGCGCCCGGCTGGCGTCTTCGGTCACTGTGATCAAGGTTTGCGCGTCTAGCCGATCCCAGGTCAAAGCTTCTAAATCCGGTGAGTTGGCCAGATAGTCGCCAAAGCAGCTGTTACGGACGTCGTCCGACAAGGTAATAGGGATAGGCGCTGTGACAAAGCGGCCTGTGGCTGGATTGATGCGAAAAATTTTCATCCGAAGCTCAGGTGCAGCGCTTTGGTCGCCGAGGCTCAGCAGCTCATCATGACGCCAGGTAAGACCGGATGTTTGTGGATCTGTCAGGGTTTCGCCCTGCAAATCGGTCAGCCACTGGCCTGTTAAGGCCTGGCTGGCAAGCACCGGGGTACTGGCAATGAGAATGAACCCAATACAACTGAGGGATTTAAGTAACAAATTCATGGTGCTCTCAACAGTGCGACGGAGTGAAATACCGCAGACGGTTCTGACAACAAAGTCGCTAATCTAGCAGAAATTCGGCGGACGGCATACTGCAGAGGCTGAAGATCCTGATGGCTGCGACGAAAGTTGCAGGAAATAGCCCATCAGCTGAAAAAACAAACCCCGGCACGGGGCCGGGGTCCTGTAAACGAAGCTTCAATGCAGAGCGTTATCAATAACCTTGTTCGTGCACGTCTCTGACTGCACGACCAGACGGGTCGGTCAGCTGGGCCATTTTTGCATCCCAGGCCAGCGCTTCCGGCGTGGAGCAGGCGACAGATTTACCACCTGGCACGCAGGCAATAGCTGCCGGGTGCGGGAAGTGCTCTTCAAAGATAGTCCGGTACAAATAACCTTCTTTAGTGTCAGGTGTATTGACCGGGAAGCGGAAGCTGGCGGTCGCCATCTGCTGATCAGACACTTCCTTCTCAGCGAAGGCTTTTAAGCTGTCAATCCAGCTGTAGCCCACACCATCAGAGAACTGCTCTTTTTGCCGCCACAGAATTTCTTTTGGCAACAGACCATCAAAGGCTTCACGCAAAATGTGTTTTTCCATTTTGCCGCCACCGCACATCTTGGCTTGTGGGTTTAAGCGCATTGCCACGTCCATGAAATGTTTGTCGAGGAATGGCACGCGCGCTTCAATCCCCCAGGCCGACATCGCTTTATTGGCGCGGTTACAGTCAAACATGTGTAACCGGTCCAGTTTCCGCAACGTTTCCTCGTGGAACTCCTGAGCGTTTGGCGCTTTGTGGAAATACAGGTAACCGCCGAAGATTTCATCCGAACCTTCGCCGGACAGTACCATCTTGATGCCCATAGCTTTGATCTTACGCGCCATTAAATACATCGGGGTCGAAGCACGGATGGTGGTGACATCATAGGTCTCGAGGAAATACACCACATCACGCAGCGCATCGATACCTTCCTGCACGGTAAAATGCACTTCGTGGTGCACAGTGCCAATGGCATCCGCCACAGTGCGGGCGGCTTTTAAATCCGGCGAACCCTGTAAACCCACAGCAAAGGAGTGCAACCGCGGCCACCAGGCTTCTGATGCGCCGTCATCTTCTACCCGGTTGCGGGCAAATTGCTGGGTAATGGCCGAAATCAGACTCGAATCCAGGCCACCGGACAACAACACGCCATAAGGTACGTCCGACATCAGGTGGCTTTTTACAGACTGTTCCAGCGCAGCTTTTAATTCACCTAAATCGGCTGGATTGTCTTTGACCGCGTCATAACTCATCCAGCTGCGCTGATAATATTTCATCAGTTTGCCGACTTTAGAGTCGAAATAATGTCCTGGCGGGAATTCCTGCATTTGTTTACAAACCGGCACCAGCGCTTTTAACTCAGACGCCACATAGAGCTGACCGTGTTCGTCATAGCCGTAATACAGCGGAATGATACCGATATGATCGCGCGCAATCAGGTAACGTTGTTGCTCAGCGTCATACAGAATAAACGCAAACATGCCTTGCAGCTGGTCAACAAATTCGGCGCCGTGTTCAAGGTACAACGGCAGAATGACTTCACAGTCTGATTTGGTCTGGAACTGATAGTCGACCGTTAAATTCTTCTCTAAATTCTTGTGATTATAAATCTCACCATTCACTGCCAGAATGTGATTTCGATTCGGGTTAATCAGCGGCTGCGCACCGTTTTCAGTATCTACAATCGCCAGACGTTCATGGACGAGGATGGCATTATTATCATTCCATACCCCAGACCAGTCAGGACCGCGGTGGCGTAATAACTTAGATAACTGTAGCGCCTGCTGACGCAACGCTTTAACATCAGTCTTGATGTCAAGCACCCCAAATATCGAACACATGGTAAAAACTCCGTATTGGTTAATCCGAAAAAAATCATTTCATTTGGCAGTATGTACGTTTAGACGTACCTGTTTGACTGTGCCACTCTGGGCGGAAATTGCAAGCGCTTTTTGCCGGTTTTTGCAAAGTAACCGGGCCTGGAGCCTTTCAATAGTGCGGTCAAACCGATGATAACTGCTAAAAATCAACGTTTTGTGCCACCAGCGCACTGGGATGCGCAAATTCTGTGCAATCATCCGGCCTATCGCTTGATTTCCACTTTGTTGCCTTTAGCTCAGCAAAGCGATTTCCCTTCGGTGGACACTTTGACGGCCTGGAGTCGTCACCTGCGGCCGGCCCATGCGGTCAGGTTTGTTGATGCGGCGGTGCTGGAGAGCGACCCGCGTTATTACGAGGTTTTTATCGCCGAAACGTCGGCGGTGCCGACGCGCAGTCAGAATTGGCATGACTTGTTTGGCGCACTGGTTTGGATGTTGTTTCCACAAAGTAAAACGGCGCTCAATCGCCGCCATCTGGAAGAAATTCGGCAACACGGCAGTAAAAATAGATCGGCGCTGCGCCATCAGCTGACTTTGTTCGATGAATGCGGTCTGCTGCTATTACATCGCGCTGAATTGGAACAGGTTCCGGCTCTGCTGCGCCAGCATCAGTGGACGGAAGTCTTTCTGAATCAACGATTGCATTGGGGGCTGGGGGTCTGGCCCTGGGTATTTGGCCATGCCAATTTTGAAATGCTGACGCGGCCTTTTATTGGCCTTACCGGCAAGCTCTGGCCAATTCCGGTGCCGGCTGCTTTTGAAAATTGGCCATTGCATCAACAAGTTGATTTCGTTGATACTGAGTTAAGTAAACAAATTGCAGTTTTCTCGTTAACTGAATTTCGAAACCAGATGAGCCCGTTACCTCTGTTGGGTATTCCCGACTGGTCTCATCAGGCGCAAACGGAACAGTTTTATCAGGACCAGAATTATTTCCGGCCAAAACGAGTCACGACGCAGCCCTGATTTCATGCAAGTTCAAGGAAGTTCAACCGATGATTGAGATCCGCCAACTGGCGAAAGCTTTTGCGCTGGAAAAAGGCCAAAAGCTCAGCGAAGCCGAATTACAGGATGTCCGTTACACCGGACGCAGTTTTTGTTCAGTCCGCGATGTCAGCTTCAGCTGTGCCCGCGGCGAAGTGCTGGGTTTGCTGGGCCCTAACGGGGCCGGTAAAACCACCACGCTGCGGATGTTATCCACCGCATTAAAACCGGATGCTGGCTCGATTTTGCTCGGTAATGAAGACGTATTAAAAGACCCGGTGCTGGCCCGGCGCAAAATCGGTTTTTTATCCAGCAGTACAGGCTTATATGGTCGCTTAACCGCTTTTGAGAATGTTGCATATTTCGCCCGTTTACATGGCATGAGCGAACTGGCCTTACGCCAGCGTATTGATGAGCTGTTTACTATGTTAGATATGCACAGTTTTGCCAGCCGCAGAGCCGAGCTGATGTCATCCGGCATGAAACAAAAAACTGCCATTGCCCGCGCGGTGGTGCATTCCCCGGAGTTGGTGGTGCTGGACGAACCGACCACCGGCCTTGATATTATGACCACGCAAACAGTATTGGATTTTATCCGCGGCTTAAAAGCCGCCGGCACGCCGGTGATTTTTTCCACCCATCACCTTGATGAAGTGAGCAGCCTGTGCGACAGGGTGGTGGTGATCAATCAGGGCATCAGCGCTTTTGATGACAGCCTGAGTGCTTTTTCAAATCTGAGCAGCAATGGCGACTTACGCGAAGCATTTATGACGGTGATTAAAGGGGAGGCAAAGTCATGTGGCAAGTCTATATAAAAGAGCTGCTGGAACTGAGCCGCGACCGCAAAACGCTGATGTTTGTGATTTTGTTGCCGATCCTCATTTTTCCGGTGATTTTTGGTCTGATTGCGCTGGTTGCCGCCAATGTCACGGCAAGTAAACAAGCGGAAGAGCATCGTTACGTGATTATTCATGCTGAACGTGCGCCGGCCTTTGCCGAAAAACTGTTTTACCACAAAAATTTTAAACAGGTGAGCACTGAGCTGACCGAGCCTGAAGCGCTGCGCCAGGCCGTGCGCGATGGCAAGTTTGACCTTGCAGTGGTGATCCCGGCTGATTTTGACGCCAGTTCGCCGACGTTGGCACAAAGCCAGTGGACTGTGATTTACAACACTGCGCCAGTGCTGGATTTAGTGGGCAATTATCTGAAAGATTTGGTGAAAGACTACAGCCGGCAGTTACAACTGGCGCGACTGGAAGCGGTGGGTATCACCGGTGATCAGGTTGATGCTGTGCTGGAACCGGTCAAAATCAACAAAATCTCCAGTGCGGAAAATCGCGAGGATCTCGGCGAAAAACTCGGCGGCTGGATAGCTTATTTGCTGGTGCCGCTTTGTTTTATGGGCTGTTCTTACCCGGCTATTGATATCGGTGCCGGCGAAAAAGAACGTGGCACTTTAGAGACCTTGTTAATTTGTCCGATCAGCCGGACCAACTTAGTGCTCGGGAAGTTTATGACAGTGCTGACTACTGGCCTTGCCACGGCGCTTATTACCGTATTGAGTTTTGGCGGCTGGGGTTATCTGATAGGGTCTTTGGCTGGCGTTGATGTGATTGCTAAAGCGATGGCTGCGTTGGGTTTAACCGATTTACTGCTGATATTGGCGATGCTGATTCCGCTGACGATGATTTTCGCCAGCGTGTTGTTGTCGCTGTCGATTTACGCCCGCAGTTTTAAGGAAGCACAGAATTATATCGGACCTATGAGTATTCTGGTGTTTGTGCCACTGGCACTGGCGCTATTGCCCGGCGTGGAGCTGACCTGGAAAACCGCGCTGATCCCAATGACCAATATTTCACTTTGTATTAAAGAGCTGGTGAAAGGCACTATTGATATGGGCATTCTGAGTCTGGTGATTGCGTCTACTGTGGTGCTGGCCGGTGTGCTGATAGCGGTTTGTGTGCACTGGTTCCAGCGCGAGAAGGTATTGTTCCGGTGATAACCGAGCTGCTGGCAGAAAATCCTTATGGTGCCGTTGTGTTAAATGCCGGCCGGTTACATCAGGCCGGCGTCAGCGTGCAACTGTTCAGCCATTGGTTGCAAACAGAGCTGCCGGCGCTTAAGCAGTTTAAGTTGTGCTGGCTGACGTTAAATGAGTACGAAACTGCCTTTATCGCCCCGGCGCTGTTGGCTGGATTTCACTATCACCATGTGCAGGACAGCACGCTGACACTGGTGAAACGGTTACAAGCTGACGCTTATTTACCGCTGGCGGCGACGCATAGCATTGGGGTGGGCGCTGCGGTGTTTAATCCACTAGGGCAGATTTTACTGGTGCAGGAAATTCCGCTGCCGGGGAAAAAGCCTGGTTATTTTAAATTGCCTGGCGGCATGGTCGAAACCAAAGAGCATTTTGTCGCAGCGCTGGAACGGGAAGTGTTGGAAGAGACAGGGGTGACTGCAATATTCCAGGGCTGGTTCGCGATGCGCCATCATCATCAGGGCCAGTTTGGCGCTTCTAATCTGTATATAGTGGCGAAGCTTTTAAGTGAGCAAACCGACGTCGTACCTGACTATACAGAAATCGCCGCAGCAGCCTGGTTTGATCCGCAGCAGTTTTTACTGGATCCCAAAGCGCATCCTTATAACAAACTGCTGATACAAGCAGCTTTGAACGGTGCACTGTGGCAAGCACGAGAATTGCCAGAATATCAGGCGGGGCCTTTGGGTTTTGAGCTGTTTCAGGCCAGCAAAAAATAGATCCTGTTAAGATCCAGCGGCTTAGCAACTTCTGCAGATTTATGCTTGAAAAATGAACAAGGCTTAGGCAGGATTTGATATCCCTACAGCCAACAGGAGCCGGACCTATGACCTCAGAGTTCGTCAAAAAAATCCATCTGGAAACTGCGCAACGTTATCAGGCGCAAGGCTACAACCGGGACGCGTTAATTTCGCATTTTCGCAAAGTGGCACTGGACGCCGATGAAATCAATGAATTGTTAGAAGCGTTAGAACAACAGCCCTGGGCTGAGCAACCATTTCGTGCACGTCGTTAAAAACTTTCACACTGTTTAGGATGCTGCGCCGTGGCATCACAAAAAAACCGCCTTCCGGCGGTTTTTTGTTGGGTGCTAAAAAATACACACCGGAGCTACTGCACGAGGCTGGCCCACAAGTCGTATTCGTCGGCTTCTTCTACCACAGCTTTCACCACATCACCTGGCTTTAAGCTGGTTTCACCATTTAAGTAGACAGCGCCGTCAATTTCCGGTGCATCAGCAAAACTGCGGCCGATGGCACCTTCGTCATCGACCTCGTCAATCAATACGTCGATAGTGCGGCCAATTTTTGCCTGTAAGCGCGCAGCGCTGATCTTTTGCTGGGTCGCCATAAAGCGGTGGTAGCGGTCTTCTTTAACTTCTTCCGGCACCGGATCTGGCAATTCGTTGGCTTTTGCGCCTTCTACCGGGCTGTATTTAAAGCAGCCAACACGGTCAAGCTGTGCTTCTTCGAGGAAGTTCAGCAGTTCCTGGAATTCTGCTTCAGTTTCCCCCGGGAAGCCGACAATAAAAGTGGAGCGGATAGTCAGCTCAGGGCAAATCTCGCGCCATTTTTTGATGCGCTCTAAAGTACGCTCGGCCTGTCCCGGACGTTTCATCAGCTTCAGAATACGCGGGCTGGCGTGCTGGAATGGAATATCCAGATAAGGTAACAACTTACCTGCTGCCATCAGTGGGATCACATCGTCGACATGTGGGTAAGGGTAAACATAATGCAGACGAACCCAAATACCCATGTCGGATAATGCTTCACACAGCGACTGCATCGAAGTTTTCACTGGCGCACCATTCCAGAAACCGGTGCGATGTTTGACATCGACGCCATAAGCGCTGGTGTCCTGCGAAATCACCAGCAATTCTTTGACGCCGGCATTTTTCAGACGCTGTGCTTCATCCAGCACTTCGCCGATTGGACGACTGACCAAATCGCCACGCATGGACGGAATGATGCAGAAGGTACAGCGGTGGTTACAGCCTTCAGAGATTTTCAAATAAGCGTAATGCTTTGGCGTCAGCTTGACGCCGGTATCCGGCACCAGCTGCAAAAACGGGTCGTATTTAGGCTTTGGCACGAACTGGTGCACTTGCTCAAGCACGTTTTCGTAAGCATGCGGGCCAGTGATGCCGAGAACATTTGGGTGTACTTCACGAATTTCATCTTCACGGGCGCCGAGGCAGCCCGTCACAATGACTTTGCCATTTTCTGCCAGTGCTTCACCGATAGTATCCAGCGATTCCTGCACGGCACTGTCGATAAAACCACAGGTATTGACAATCACCAGTTCGGCGTCGTCGTAGCTCGGGACTATGTTGTAGCCTTCGATTTTGAGCTGCGTCAGGATGCGCTCAGAATCCACCAGGTTCTTGGGACAGCCCAGACTGACAAAACCTACTTTGGGTTGCGACATGTTTATTTATACCTTGGCAAAAATGGGGGCATATTTTAAACCAGAATCTACGTCGCTCACCAGCTGCATTTTCAAACGGAATCGATTTTTGCCGCAAAAACGTCGCAGAGTGTGACCAAAAAATAGTCAATGCGACAAGTTGCAAATGAAAGGTTAACTTGTGGCATTGAATGTGCTTTATTGTCGCCAGTCGCTTGCGACTTCGATAACAACAATAACCCTTCCTTAAATTCAGAGGTAAATATGTTTAAGAAAATGTTGGTGACCGTGTTTGGGCTTGCGCTGACTGCTGTGTCAGCTTTAACCCCTGCTCACGCTGGTCTGGTGATTAAACAGGATTTTTGGGGCAAGAATGCCGATAACAGCCTGGTGTTATTTGGTCAGCTGATTGTTGACCCAACTGAAGCTGTGCAATGGAACGACAATATTTACAAGGCTTACGGCTGGAAAAGCTTCAAGTTATTTGGTACCGACGTAGCAACTCCGGCTCCACTGTTTGAAGCCGAGTTTGATATCAACAATCTTTACGGTGGTTTCACTTTCCTGACTTTTGATGTCAGCGACCTTGGCAATCAATTCAATTTCTTCGGTTTTCATGATGGTGCATTAGATGTAGCGTTTTACGACCTGACTGACGCGACCAAATCTTACAATGACCCGGCATCAGTAATTTTTACAGGTGAAGATGTGGTGTCTGCAGGCTCGCAGGCCGTGAATGCTCCTGCATCAGCAGCTTTGTTACTGATGGGTTTTGCTGGTTTGATGTTGCGCCGCCGTCAGGCTGCCTAAACAAACGGACAAGACATTAACTGTCAAAATTATTTACAAAAAATAAAAATTAACCTGAAAGCCAATTGTTAACAAAAGTGCGCTAAAGCTACGCCTATTCTACAAATGTAATTATGTGTGATGTTTTGCATAAAAAATGACTGTCAGAAAAATTGACAATCACTGTCAAAAATTACGATGACAGCCTACAGCAGACGGATGACAACATAATGACAGCTCAAGAAAATCAGGTATGGCACGCAGTTGGAACAGGAAATCCGGAGAATAAAATGAAATATTTACAATGTTCACGTTTAAGCGTGTTAGCGCTGGCGGTTGCGGCAGTGTGCCACGCCTCTGTCGTGCAAGCAGCAGGCAATGAAGTACAAATTGATACCAGCAAACTGACTACACCGGCTGAGTCTCAACAGATAGCAACCTATATTGTCCAGTTAGTCGGCAAATCAGGTGTTGAAAAAGCATCCGATTTAGGCCAACTGACCCCAAACAATGCTCAGGTCGGCAAAGCCCTGAATCTTTATGACGCGACCAACCCGCAGATCGTGGCGTACAACGCCGCACTGAAACAACTGCAGGAAAAACTGGCCAGCCAGTATAGCAACACCGGTTTAATTTATTCATATACACATACTTTCAACGGCTTTTCTGCCCGAATGACTGCAGAGCAGGCGGCACGTTTGCGGATGCATCCTGAAGTTGTCGGCGTCTGGGAAGATAAACCAGAACAAGTGACCACTTCGCGGACCCCGGCGTTATTAGGTCTGACCGGACCAGATGGCCAGCATACTCTGGGCATTAAAGGTGAAGATATCATCGTCGGTATCGTTGATACCGGTATTTCACCAACGAATCCAAGTTTTGCTGATGATGGTTCTTATGCTCCGCTGGCACGTTTTAAAGGGACGTGCGACAAAGGTGAAGATGCAGATTTTGCCTGTAACAACAAATTAATCGGCGCGCGTTATTTCAAAGAATCATTCCAGTCTGTTTACGCCATTCAGCCGGGTGAATTTATTTCGCCACGTGATGCAGACAGCCATGGCAGCCACACAGCCAGTACTGCAGCCGGTAATGCCAATGTTGCCGCAACTATTGCAGGCCAAAGCTACGGCAATATCACTGGCGTAGCGCCACGTGCCCGGGTTGCTGTGTACAAAGCATGTTGGAACAGTGACTATGTCTCGCCAACAGGCGCTCAGGAGCGCGGCTGTTTCTACGGTGACACTATGGCCGCTATCGATGCAGCAGTGGCTGACGGCGTTGACGTAATCAACTATTCCATCGGTGGCAGTCGCACAGATTTAACGACGATCTCGGTAGCAGCAAAATTGCGTGCCACTCAGGCTGGCGTTTTAGTGTCTGTTTCTGCCGGTAATGATGGTGCCAACAATACCATTGAAACTGTCGGTACGCCGGCTCCATGGGTGGTCAGCGTTGCGGCTTCAGGTTTCTCGGTCAATTCAATCGGCGTAAACAGCGGTTTACCTGTGACCAAACAAACGGCGATCGAAGGCTCTGTGACCAAACCTTTAAGCGTGACTGGTGCTGTGACTGGCAACGTCGTAGTTGCACAGCCAGCGCTGGGCTGTACTGCACTGACCAACGCAGATGATGTTGCAGGAAAAGTAGTGCTGATCCAGCGTGGTACCTGTGGTTTTGCCGATAAAGTGCTGAACGCGCAAAACGCTGGTGCGAAAGCGATTTTGGCCTATAACAACGCGGCCGGAAATCCAATTGCGATGGGTGGTTCTGTCGTTGGCGGTCCGACAATTCCGGGTGTGATGGTCAGCCTGGCTGACGGCACTAATATCGTCAACGCCATCAACGGTGGTGCTGTGGTGAATGTCACCATGGACCCTAATTTTGTGAACAATGCAATGGCAGACTTCTCGTCAAAAGGTCCAAACAAAGCGACTTATGACATTCTGAAGCCGGATATCACTGCACCTGGCGTTAACGTTCTGGCCGCTGGTACTCCAACGACTTTCACCAAACCAAAAGGCAATGATTTTACCTTCATGTCGGGTACTTCAATGTCTAGCCCGCACATTGCGGGTATGGCGGCACTGTTGATTGAACAGCATCCGGACTGGACACCGGCGATGGTGAAATCCGCGCTGATGACTACGTCTCATCAAAACGTGACTAAAGCCAGTTCTTCTGTGCTGGCAGACCCGTTTGACTTTGGCGCTGGTCATGCTGCTCCGGTAAAAGCAATGGATCCGGGTCTGGTATATGACGCCAGTGCCTTTGATTACTACGCGTTCCTGTGCGGTATCGGTAACAGTGCGTTTGTAAAAAGCGCGTCTGGTTACAACTGTGCTGACTATGTTGCTGCCGGTTACCCAACCGACGCCAGCCAGCTGAACTACCCGTCTATCGCGGTATCGCAGTTAAAAGCGGCCAAAACAATTGTGCGTGTGGTTACGAACGTTGGTGGCAGCAATGCCAACTATCGTCCGGTGATTGAAGCGCCAGCCGGTGTAACTGTTGAGTTCAAAACGCTGAATAGTGCAGGTCAGCTGGCCGCAGCCAGTAGTTTAGATGTACCGGCTGGTGGTAAAGCGGTTTATGCTCTGACCCTGACGCCAACCAGCAGTGCAGTGTTGAACAAATGGGCTTTTGGTAGCCTTACTCTGACTGACGGCGTACATAACGTGCGTAGCCCGCTGGTGGTGAAACCAATGGAACCGGATGCAATTATTGCCCCGGCATCATTGACCACTCAAGTACCAGCAGCTTCAGGCCGGTTGTCTTTTACTGCGGATATGGCGTACACAGGCGCGACTTCAGCCAAATTATTCGGTCTGACCCAAGCCACTGGTTCGTCACGCACTATCGTACAGGATGCAGACAAAACCTTTACGTTTAACGAAGGCAGCCTTGGCACGCATATCCTGACAGTGCCGGCAGGTACTCAGGTCGCGCGTTTCTCGCTGCGTAACGGTCTGACCAATCTGCCAGCACCAGATCTGGATCTGTATGTATACCGCTGTATAGGCTGGAGCTGTTCAGCTGTTGCAACTTCACAAAATGCTGAAGCAAATGAAGATGTGGTACTGCGCGCTCCTGCGGCTGCCAATAACAGCGCTAACGGCGATGTGTATATTGTCTGGGTGCACCCGCGTGACTTAAAAGGTGCTGCCAATGTCAATTACACGCTGGCTTACTGGATTGTTGATAAAGCAAACACTGCAACCAGTACAATTACTGCCAGTACCCGTGCGGTAAAAGGACGTCCAAATGTGATTACCGTTTCTACTAAGAAACTGGTCCCTGGTGCGTTACCGTATATGGGCGTCGTGACACTGCAGGATGCGACTGGGAAACCACGCACCTCGACCTTGCTGGAAGTATTCGCTAAATAAGGCTGAAGAGTAGCAAGTTAACATGCAAAATCCCCCGCAGTTGCGGGGGATTTTTTTTAGCTGCGATGCGTTGGCCCCGACTGAAATTAAAGTTTGCTGCTTGACTTCAATTGTTTTCAAACGTACATTTCAAACGTATGTTTAAATTCATTACTGATATGACCAGTTCCTGGTTATCGCCGGATATCAACGCAGCCTATGAGCAATAAACAAAGCACACAACTGAAGATCCTCGAAGCGGCAGAGCAGCTGTTTGCGGATACTGGCTTCAGTGCCACTTCGCTGCGCCAGATCACCAGCCTGGCCGAAGTGAATCTGGCGTCTGTTAATTACCATTTTGGTTCGAAAAAAGAATTAATCCAGGCGGTGCTGCAGAGATATCTTGCGGTGTTAATGCCACGCCTGGACCAGGAATTTAACCGCTTACTGGCGGCGCAACAACCAAATCAACTCACTACTGTGCTTTCAGTATTTGTTGAACCTTTATTAGAACTGAGAGCGGTACAACCGCAAGGCACCAGTACCTTTTTACAATTGCTTGGCCGCGGCTATACCGATGTGCAAGGGCATTTGCGCTGGTTTTTTAATCACCATTATGGCCGGATACTGGATAAATTTGTGTTGCTGGTGCAACAAAGCTGCCCGGCGCTGCCGCCGAGTGAAATCTTCTGGCGACTACATTTTTCCCTTGGCACCATCGTTTTTACTATGGCGTCGAATGTGGCGCTAAAAGACATTGCCGCCGCTGATTTTAATGAAACCGTAGAAATCGATGGTGTGATTAAGCGATTAATTCCGTATCTGGCGGCAGGTATTGCTGCGCCACCAGCGGCCTGATTTTCGACAACTTTGATAAATAATAACTGTTAAACCCTGCAGACCTGAGGAACACTTTATGTTGATTTTATTTGTGCTCATCGTTGCCCTGGCTGTGGTGTTAGGTGTGACCGATATTCGGCGCAACCTGATCACCAAGCCAATTTTCGCTATTTTTAAAAAAATCCTGCCGCCGCTGTCTGATACCGAGCGTGAGGCAATGGAAGCAGGGGACGTCTGGTGGGATGGTGAGCTGTTTAAAGGCAAACCGGACTGGCAGAAGTTACATCAAATTCCAAAACCGCAATTAAGTGCCGAAGAACAGGCATTTATGGATAACGAAGTCGAGACGCTGCTGAAAATGCTCGACGACTACAAAATCGTGCAGGAACAACGTGACCTGCCGGTTGAAGTATGGAATTACATCAAAGCCAATGGCTTTTTCGCGATGATTATTCCTAAAACCTATGGCGGCCGTGAGTTCTCAGCTATTGCCAACTCAACTATCGTTTCGCGCATCGCGACGCGCAGCTTAACGGCGGCGGTGACCGTAATGGTGCCTAACTCGTTAGGCCCGGGCGAACTGTTGATGCATTACGGCACCCAGGAGCAAAAAGACCGCTGGTTGCCAGGCCTTGCTGCCGGTAAAGAAGTACCATGTTTTGCCCTGACCGGCCCGGAAGCAGGTTCAGATGCCGGCGGTATTCCGGACAATGGCGTCGTCTGCAAAGGCCAATTTGAAGGCAAAGAAGTCATCGGCATCCGGTTAAACTGGGACAAACGATACATCACGCTGGCACCGGTTGCCACTGTGCTGGGTCTGGCGTTTAAACTGTACGATCCGGAAAACCTGCTCGGTGATAAAGAAGATATCGGTATCACTTGTGCACTCATTCCAACGTCTCATGAAGGTGTGTTGATTGGTGACCGTCACTTCCCGATGAATATGGCGTTTATGAACGGCACCACCTACGGCAAAGACGTGTTTATTCCACTGGAATGGGTCATTGGTGGCCCGGCTTATGTTGGTCGCGGCTGGCGTATGCTGGTGGAATGTCTGTCGGCGGGCCGCGGTATTTCTTTGCCGGCACTGGGCACAGCCACTGGCCATCTGGCGACCCGGATGACTGGCGCTTATGCCTATGTCCGTCAGCAGTTTGGTCTGTCGATTGGTAAGTTTGAAGGCGTGCAGGAATCTTTAGGTCGCATCGGTGGCCTGACGTACAGCTTAGAAGCGATGCGCGTAATGACAGCAGGTGCTATTGACCTGAAGTTAAGCCCGTCAGTTGTCACCGCCATTGCCAAATACCACATGACTGAAATGTCGCGGACGCTGCTGAACGATTCTTTTGATATTCATGCCGGCCGCGCTATTCAATGTGGTCCGAAAAACTATCTGGCACATGGTTATATGGGGGTGCCCATTTCAATTACGGTAGAAGGCGCCAACATTCTGACCCGTAACCTGATGATCTTCGGTCAGGGTGCCACCCGTTGCCATCCGTATGTATTAAAAGAGTTAGAAGCAGCGGCCAATCCGGACAGCGAAGCGGGCCTCAAGCAATTCGACGAACTGTTGATGAAGCATGTTGGTTTTGCGCTCGGTAATACTTTTGGTGCCTTGTTCCAGGGCCTGACCGGTGGACTACTGAACAGCTCACCAGTGGCTGGCGAGACAGCAAAATACTACAAACAGCTGACGCGGATGAGTAACGGTCTGGCACTTTGCGCTGATTTCTCGATGCTGATGCTGGGTGGTGATTTAAAACGCAAAGAGATGCTGTCTGCTCGTTTGGGCGACGTACTGAGTCACTTATATATCGCCTCAGCCGTGCTGAAATTCTACGAAGATAATGGTCGTCAGGTTGCTGATCTGCCGTTTGTTCACTACAGCGTGCAGCGCAATCTGTATGAAATTGGCCGCGCCTTTGCAGGATTCTTCAGCAACTTCCCGAACCGTCTGGTTGGCAAGATGTTAAAAGGTCTGGTGTTCCCGTTTGGCATCAACTATCAGCTGCCGGATGATGAAATGGCGATGCAAATTTCCGATGCGTTGTTAAAACCAAGTGTGATCCGTGACCGTCTGACTCACCTGTGTTACTTGGGCGAAGGCGAAAACGACCCAACGGGTTCGATGGAGCAGGCATTCCTTGCTGTTCATGCTGCGCAGCCGCTGATGAAGAAAATCTTCCAGGCGCAAAAAGACGGGAAAATTGCCCGCAAGCTGCCACTGGATGTCACTATCAGCAAAGCCGCCGAAGCCGGAGTCCTGAGCGCCGAAGAAGTGGCGCAGCTGGAGCAGATGAACAAACTGCGCTTTGCTGCCATCAGTGTTGACAGCTTTAAACCGGGTGAACTGGAAGCGCGTGCGCTACAGGCATAACTCAATCATGAATTAAAAAAGGCGCTACGGCGCCTTTTTTAATTGTTGCTGGATGGTTCTGTAATGCCGCGCTCTGCTCCGACAGAGTACCCCACAGCAATAGCCTTCTGCTGGGCTATCGGGTAAAGTAAATGCCCATTTCTGCATATAACCTCAAGAGATAAAACATCGCATGTTTGGATCTGTCATGCTGGACCTGCAGGGTCCGGAAATTACTGCTGAAGAAATCGAATTGTTAGACCATCCGGCCGTTGGCGGGGTGATTTATTTTACCCGTAATTATCAGGACAAAGCCCAGCTGCGCGAATTAGTGCGCCGCACCCGTGCCGCCAGCCGCAACCCATTGCTGCTGGCTGTTGACCACGAAGGCGGCCGGGTACAGCGTTTTCGGCCTGAATTTACGTTAATTCCGGCGATGGGGCAGATTTTACCGGGTGCTGGCGGTGATTTAACCCAGGCACAGCAATATGCCACTGAGATGGCCTGGTTGATGGCGATGGAAGTGCTGACGCAGGATATTGATATTTCCTTTGCGCCGGTCGCCGATGTCTGGGGTGTCTGTGATGTGATCCGTAACCGGGCGTTTTCACCAGACGCGAAACAAGTGATTGCGATGGTGCAGGCCTTTGCCAAAGGCATGCACAGCGCCGGCATGAAAACTACCGGTAAACATTTCCCCGGCCATGGTTCAGTCAAAGAAGACTCACACTTGCAGCTGCCGGTGGATAACCGCAGCCGCGAGGCCATCGAAGCGCTGGACTTGTTTATTTTCCGCGAACTGGCAAAAGCCGGTGCGCTGGATGCCGTGATGCCGGCGCATGTGGTGTATCCGGCTTTTTGTGATAAGGCCGCCGGTTTCTCAGATTATTGGCTGCAAACGGTGTTACGCGGCCAGATGCAGTTTGACGGGGTGATCTTCAGCGACGATTTAGGTATGGCAGGCGCGCATCAGGCCGGTAGTTATCAGCAACGTGCTGAAGCTGCGCTGACAGCGGGCTGTGACATGGTGCTGGTCTGCAATGACCGCAAAGGCGCCATCGAAGTGCTGGATACTTTGCCGCAGGCCTTCTGGCAGCACAGCAGCGCCCGGCTTGGCAAACTCAAACACCACAATACCACGACTGAAGCACAGCTGACGCAAAGCCCGCGGTATCGCGAAGCTGTTGAACTGGCCACACGTTTGCGTGCGGTAGAAGTCACTGGCGGCACCAGTTCCGCTGGTATTGTCGAGCGCACTTAAAGCATTTTTGAGGAAGATAATCGATGATTGAAACCCGCATTGCCGGCTTAAGTTTGCGTCTGGCTACTGCTAATGATGTGCCACAGATTTTAAGTTTTATCCGCCAACTGGCCGAGTATGAAAAGCTGCTGGATATGGTAGTGGCTGATGAAGCCAAACTCAGCGCAACGCTGTTTGGTGACAAATCTTATGCAGAAGTCGTGATCGCCGACTATCTGGGCAAGCCGGCCGGTTTTGCCTTGTTTTTCCATAATTATTCGACCTTTTTGGCCAAGCCCGGCATTTATCTGGAAGACTTGTTTGTCGACCCGACTTTACGCGGCTTAGGTATTGGCAAGGCGCTGATCACTTATCTGGCAACTTTGGCGGTAGAGCGTGATTGTGGCCGGCTGGAATGGTCGGTGCTTGACTGGAATCAGCCGGCGATTGAGTTTTATCAGTCGTTGGGTGCACAGATGCTACACGACTGGCGTATCAACCGGGTGACCGGCGAGACGCTGCAGGCTATGGCGGGTATGTTTCCGGGCTGAGTCTGAGTAGCAAAAACGGGAGCCTTTGCAGCCCCCGTTTTGCCATTTTACGAGCAGTTTGTGGCTTAACCTTTAAAACCAATAGCTTTGGCGATTGCCATTACGGCTTTGAGTTGCGGGCCTTGCTGATTGGCATAATTGCCATCGGTGTAACCCCACCAGTCCCAGCAACCGTTTGGATTAAAGGGCGCCATCGCGCTTTTTTCCGTCTGCGGATATAACACCACCATGTTATTGCTATCCGCCCATTCATTTAATCCTGTGCCTTTGGCATATGCATCGCCGACCGCGCCGGCATATTGTTTACAGCCATGGAAACTGATGTGCAGGGTGCAGGCAACGCCTGTGGCACAGCTCTGTGGAATGTAGATGTAACCAGTTTCACCCAACGTTGCTGCGGTATCACCGGCAAGCTTTTGCTGTTGCAGCGTCAACAGCTGGCCGCCAGCTTTAACAGCCCTGGCTTGTAGGTGCGGGTATATATGTTTGAGCAGCGCGCCGGCTGCATCATAGCCACAAGCACCCAGATAAGGCGCTTCGGACAGCTCACAGCCAGCGCCTTGATTGGCTGTTGGGAAATTGTGGCCAAAAGCTTTGTCGTTGACATACTGCACTTTGGAGCCCAGCTGTTGATACTGCGTTGCTAAGGCGTCGCTGACTTTGCTGTGGACGGTTTTATCCGCAGTGCCGTGGAGTAAAAACACCGGGCTGTCTTTGAGGTGGGACAACGGCGCTATGGTGCCGGCAGCGGCCTGCTGCTGCAGCAATGCGCCAGCTTTGACTAAATCGGGCGCACTGCTGTCTTTGTTAAAACAATGCTCAAGTGCGACCGGTAACGAGTTTTGCGCACAGCCATAAGGCCCGGCGGCGATAATACCGGCGCCTGTGACTTTATCGCTGAAGGCCAGATGGAACTGATTGGCCATATAACCGCCGGAGGATAAACCGGACACCGACAACTTTGGCGCAAGTTGCAGCGGGGGCAGCTCAGTAGTTGACAGCTCAGCGGCGGGCAGGGCGTAACTCAGCAGCAGACAGCTTGCAGTGAAAAAAGCGGAAGAAACAGCGGTTCTGTTGTGCATAAAAGCCATCCTGGTTGAAAAAGACAAAATTAGCAGCCAGCCAACGGCTGGTCATAGTCCGAGCTTGTCGCGCCTGGCGGAGTGCGTCAATAGTGCTTTGGTACAGTATCAGTTGTGACCTTATTCAAATTGCTATCTGCTTGTCAGTACTCATAAAATTATGGGACTATCATGCTCAGCTGTCAGTAAAACCACAATGCTGCAGAGCCGCACAATGGAGTAGCCGATGGGACAAACCCAACAACGTGACGAACGCATCGATTTACTGCGTTTTATTGGCCTGGCCATGGTCATTCTGGCCCATGTTTATCCGCCGATGTGGGTGGCGCAGCTGCGAAATTTTGATGTGCCGTTGATGGTGTTGGTGTCAGCATTGTCCTTTAGTGCTTCGGTCAAGCAAGAAAGTTATGGCCAGTATGTGTGGGCGCGGGTGAAACGTCTGGTGTTTCCGGTCTGGTTGTTTTTGACGCTGTATTTCGCCGTGCAATGGGCTTTTGCTTACCCGCAGGCACTGCCGGATTTTCAGAAGATTTTACGCTCTTATACCATGATCGACGGCATCGGCTATGTCTGGGTCATCCGGGTGTTTTTACTGGTCGCCTTGCTGGCGCCTTTTATCTATCGTTTTCATCAGCGCACGCTGCAAAACAGCCAGTATTTCCGCGTCCTGCTGCTGTGGTATCTGGCGTATGAAGTGGCAGTTGTCATGTTATTGCCTGAGATTACCGGTGTGAGCCGCACAGTGCTGCGCAATACTGTGTTTGATGCGGTGCCTTTTGCCTTGTTGTTCGCCTTAGGTTTGCGTATTCCAGCTATGCCCAAAGCGGAGCTGGGGCGTTTGTTCGGCATTTTTACGGCAATATTTTTGTTGTTTGCGCTGTGGTTTTTCTGGCAGAAAGGTAGCTTTGTGCGCACGCAGCTTTTTAAGTATCCGCCGCAACATTATTATCTGGCGTATGCGCTGATGTGTGCTTTTGCGCTCTGGCTGATGGCTGAGCCATTGTTGAAGGTGCTGCGTAGCAGCCGGCTGATTGGTTTTGTACTCTTTGCCGGCAGCAACAGCATCTGGATTTATCTGTGGCATATCTTTTTCTTACAAATCGTCGAACAAAGCTGGGGCATGAAATACTTGCTGGTCTTCGCCTGTTCCGCGCTGCTTACCTGGTTACAGGTCACACTTATTCAGCGTTATTGGTTACCACGGGTTCGGGATCCCGGCGTGAAAAGAAACATTCGTGCCTTATTAACCGGTTGATGTGATGAATATTCAACTTGTAATTCAATCACTTTAATTGATGCATGTTGGCAGGGTGCCGCTTTCTGTTGCTATTACATTGACAGGTACCAATTTGCTGTCAATACTGAGGACAAATGAGACATTTGTTTCGAGGTGTGTGATGGCTATACCCGTAACTATCGCTGATGACTCCATGTTATCGCGTAAGACTGTCCGAAAAGCGTTACCGCCGGAGTGGGATATTGAGCTTACCGAAGCCTGCAACGGTAAAGAAGCTCTGGCCGCGGTAGCCGCTGGCAAAGCAGATGTACTGTTCCTTGATCTGACAATGCCAGAACTCGATGGGTTTGGAGTCCTCAGGGAGCTGCACGATCACCACGCCAAAACCGTTGTCATTGTGATCAGCGCAGACATTCAACCTGAAGCCCGCAAAATAGTCGAGTCACTGGGCGCCTTCCGATTTCTTCACAAACCATTGCAACCCAACCAGTTACGCCAAACATTGGCGGATTTGGGGTTGTTATGAGCACTTTGCTGAGTGAGTTGCAGCGTGATGCGCTGCAGGAATTAATGAACATTTCGATGGGGCAGGCCGCGAATGCGCTGGCTCGGTTGATTGAAGCCAAAATAACTTTGTCGATCCCAAAGATTGTTATGGTCTCAGCCTATGAATTTCAGCAGATGTTTGTCACGGACCAGTATTGGTTTACCCGACAATCCTTTCTCGGCAGTGTGAAAGGTGAAGTGCTGACTTTGCTGGCCCGGGCCGGCACTGAGGCTATCGGCGAGCTGATGGATTATGTCTTGCCATTGGATGACCGGAGCAGAAAGGAGCTATTGCTTGAACTGGCCAATATTTTAGCCGGAGCCTGTCTGAATGGATTTTCCAGTCAGTTGGCACTGCATGCAAAACTCAGTATGCCTACAATTTTTCAGCCTGATACGCGCCAGGCCGAAAGTTTTCGCTGGTCCAGTACCTTGCTGCTGGAAGTGGAGTTCCAGCTGGAGGGAACTGCCTTTGATTCCCGCATTGTGATTTGCCTTGAGGGCGGTTCCGTCGAAGTCCTGATTGGGAAACTCAATGAGTTGCTGGAGGATTAAATCATGGACCTGCCACGCCTGCATTTTCAGTTAAATAACCGGCTGCCTCTGGGGATCTGTGTGTTAAATGCTGAGTATCAGGTGTTGTATTGGAATGATTTCTTCAGTGATCGTACAGGGCAAAGTCTTGCTGCAATTCAGGGCCAAAATCTACTCGAGATGTTTCCCGCGCAATCGCGATATCTGAAAAAGAAAATCGACAGTGTGCTGGTGCTCAATAACGCCAGTTTTTCTTATTGGGAGCATCAACCACACGTGTTTCCGTTTTCTTCCAGCCGGCCAATCACCGGTGAAGAAACGCTGATGTATCAAAATATTGAGTTTCTGCCGATTGAGTCAGAGGATAGTTCTGTCCACAACGTGTGTCTGGTGGTACAGGATGTTACTGAACTTGCTAGTTATTTTCAGGCGGAGCAGCTCCTGTCAGCAAAACTAGAACAGGAAGGCGCTGAACTTAAAGCGCTGAATGAAAAACTGTCGATGGCGCAAAGTCAGTTATTGCAATCAGAAAAAATGGCCGCTATCGGTCAACTGGCCGCAGGGGTTGCCCATGAAATTAATAACCCGATAGGATTTATCAGTTCAAACCTGCAAACCTTACAGGACTATGCCACCCGTTTGCTGAAGCTGACAGAATTCTATGAAAAAGTGGTCAGTAAAACCGGCAATGATGCTTATCTGGCCATGCAGCGCGACATGCAGCAACGTTTACAGTTTGGTTTTGTCCGACAGGATTTGCCTGATCTTCTTAAAGAGTCCATTGATGGGATTGACCGCGTATCGGAGATTGTAAAAAATCTGAAAGCATTCTCGCATGTTGATAATGCGCAGTGGCAACCGGCAGATCTGGTCGATGGCCTCGAAAACACCTTAAAAATTGCGGCGAATCAACTGAAGTATAAAGTGGAAATTCATCGGGATTACGCCGAAGACCTGCCCCAGGTCTACTGTCAGCCGAATCAGATAAATCAGGTATTTTTGAATCTATTAGTCAATGCCGCACAAGCGATGGAACATAAAGGTCATCTTTATCTGCGAGCCTGGCAGCAAAATAAGGATGTATGCATCGAAGTGCGTGACACCGGACCGGGCATTTCGTCTGAACATATGAAACGCCTGTTTGAACCCTTTTTTACGACAAAACCTGTTGGTAGCGGTACCGGGCTGGGTTTGTCTTTGTCATATAGTATTGTGAAAAAACATCATGGCGAAATTCAGATTCATTCGACACCAGGTGAAGGTGCTAGTTTTGTTGTGATATTACCTATTACAGGTCCGGAAAAAACAGCTGATTTACCAGGCTCGGAGCAGCTAATATCATGACCTGTCCGACACATTCACCGCAGCTTATAGTCATGACGATAAGCCGGCTGATGGCGGACCTATCACAGTGTTTTACGCAGAAACAAATTGATACTACCTTGCTTCAGGCGCAATTGGATCAACTGACCTCTGTGCTTGGTATTGAAGCTGTGGCTGTGTATGAAACGGAGAAAGCCATTGCCTCAACGGCGTCTGCGGTCGAAATTTCAGCGGCCAGCATGCTGCTTTACCGACTTGCGGGGGATGATAGCCTGGCGCCAAAGATCCTGGACTGTCAGCAAATACATACAGCGTCGGGTTCTGTGAGTCTATCGTTGGAACCCCCGGCGATACTGCTGCCCTTAGTCCCGGATAGCAATCAGCGATGGTTGCTGGTCAAAGCTGATGCTTCGCAGCAACAACAGGTTATGACGTTAGTTGAGCCCTGGTGCAGGCTGTTGAGTCATTTTTTAACTCAGCACCATGCTATGGTGCAAGACGAGCAGCACACGCAGTCTGCGGAGCGAGCAATAGCCGCAGCGACGGCAATCCCGTGGCAACTGGATACTCTGACTGATCACCTCGAAGTTGATGCTGCGGGCTATAAGCTGTTGGGACTTTCACCGGCAGAAACCGGACAGCTGACTCAGCAATGGCTGTTTCAGCAAATGCATCCTGATGATGTTCATCGTTGCCGCAGCGCATTCAGCCAATACCTGCGGGGGCAGGCAGCAATTTATGACTGCGTCGGACGGCTGCGTCACCGGGCCGGATATTGGGTTTGGATCCATAGTCGCGGTCAGATCCGCTGTTTTCCTGGTGGCAGACAAAAACTACTGGGTCTTTATTTTGATGTGACCGACCGGATGCAGGCTCAGCTGCAGCTGGAAACTTTAACTTCATGTGTGCCCGGTGTCGTGTTTCAGTACTTACGCAAAGTCAATGGCAACCGGAGTTTTCCCTATCTGAGCCCGCAAGCCGAACAATTATTCGGTCTATCTCTCGACGAATTACGCAAAGACGCCAGCCCCTTTTTGCAAAAAGTCCACCCGGATGATCTGGAGGTGCTAGGCCAACGCCTGGATCAGTCATCAAAGTCTCTGCAAGTGTTACAGGCCAGATTTCGGCTGTGGTCAGCAGACGGGGAATATCTCTGGTACCAGGGCAAAGCACAGCCTGAACAACTCGCCAGTGGCGATGTACTCTGGCATGGCCATTTGTCTGACATCACTGCAGAGATAGCTGTTGAAGAAGAAATGCGGTTGGCAAAAGAACAAGCGGAACAGGCGTCACGCTTCAAAAGTAGTTTTCTCGCAAATATGAGTCACGAGATCCGCACACCCATGAATGGTGTATTGGGTATGTTAGATGTGCTCAGCGCGGGACTGACCGAGCCCCAGCAACAGGCAAATATTAAAGTGATGCGGGAATCCGCTACCGCCTTACTGACAGTGATTGATGATATTCTCGATTTTTCAAAGCTTGACGCCGGTAAGCTGGCCGTAATCCATGAGCCTTGCGATCTATCTGAACTACTTCATCAGATTATGAGTGTTTTGGATGAGCTCGCGCTTAAGCAACAGATTTATCTTAGCTTTTTTGTTGATCCAGCTGTACCTCTGCGGGTGATGGCCGATGGTGGACGGCTTCGTCAGGTTCTGCTGAACCTGCTGAGCAACGCCATAAAATTCAGCGCCGGCACCGGGCGTCAGGGGAAGGTTCATGTAGCCCTCACCGTTTTGGATTGGGATGAACACGATGTTTTACTGTGTTTTTCGGTGAAAGATAACGGCATTGGTATGTCCGAAACCAGTTTGCAGCGGTTATTCAAGCCGTTTGTGCAGGCAGATGACTCCACAAGTCGTCGATTTGGTGGTACCGGGCTTGGGCTCTCAATCAGCCAACAACTCGTCCATCTGATGGGCGGGCTAATTGAAGTTAACAGTCAGCCTGATCTGGGCAGTGAATTCAAAGTGATGTTACCGCTGCAAGTGTTACAGAGTCAGTTGCCACCTACCAAAGCTATCATGGCGACAGAGGTCGTCATTGTCAGCAGTCAGAGTTCTGAGCAGGCAACGGAATGGGGCATTTATCTGCAAGCTGCCGGATGCAGCGTGCAGCTGACTCAGCAACCAGACCTCATTGCTCCTGCAACAAGTGAGGCGTGTGCCTGGTTGATTGACTGTTCCGGCTCAGAGCTGCCAGACGGCTGGATTGATCTTGCTTCCCGGATCCGTGCTAGATACCCGCAACATGGTGTCGTAGTTATGGGCCGTGGCAGACGGCGAAAGCCACGATTAGTTGCTGAGAAACAAGTGTATCTGGATGCCAACGTATTAACCTGTGGTGCTCTTTTTGACGCGATCAACCTGCTGTTTAGTGCAGGGGAACCGGCAGCAGCGCCTGTACAGAATTCAGTTTCTGCGAAGCCTGATTTTAGCCAACGGATTTTAGTGCTGGAAGATAACAGTACGAATCAGATTGTGATCAGGCAGATGCTGCTTCAGCTCGGATATCAATCCGATGTTGCAGCGGATGGTGTACAGGGGTTGCAATTTGCTCAGCAAAATCGTTATGACCTGATCCTGACTGACTTGCATATGCCATTACTGGACGGCTATGAGTTTTGCCGGGCATGGCGGGACATTGAAAATTTGCTAAATTTGCCACCGATCCCGGTGCTGGCGTTAACTGCTAATGTCATGCAGGAAGAACAGCAGCGATGTTATGAAGCCGGTATGAATGGTTGTCTGACCAAACCGCTACCGATTGTAAAGCTCGAACAGTCGCTGGCTCAGTGGCTGCATCCGGAGCAATACGTGCGATGTCTCGAGTCAGCCACCACTGCTATCGACCAAAAAACAACCGCAGATGTTCGATTTGACCGAGACACACTGGCCAAAACCGTTGGAACAGATGCGGTTGATGAAGTGTTGGCAGACTATACCCGGAGCTATCGGCAACATATGCCAGAGCTTGTGCGTGCAGTGTCTAGCGGAAATATGGCGCAAATATCAGCGATTGCACACAAACTGAAATCTTCCAGTAGTTTTGTCGGATTGACTGAGTTCGCAAAGAGTCTCAAAGCTTTAGAACTCGCTGCACGTCGTCAGAATGGTGACGCCTGCGACAATGATTATCAGGAATGCTGGCAACATTGCCTGAGTGCTGCACGCCTGGTTGAACAACTCCTGCAACAGCTCTGACTTTGCAGCCGGTTACAGATAAATATGCTTTAAAGCTAACAAATATCCCTTAAGCACTGCGCTGTCCAGCGGTTTTTTCAGCACAGTGACATCACCTAAAACGGTTTCATGCTGCTTGAGTGTACTGTCGTCAAGCCCACTGACCACAATAATATGCCTGAAGTCATTTTCCTTGTGTGTTTTGATATGTTTGAGCATTTCAAAACCATCTATGTAGGGGAGTTCGAGATCGAGGATCAGTAGATGTGGAAAGCCGGCTCCGAGTCTCAGCATGGCTTCTAAACCATTATCGAAAAGCTCCAGAGTCAATGGCAGTGCCATATTTTCCAGTTCACGTTTATACAAAGTTCGCATGAAATCATCATCTTCGACGATAACTACCTGCAGGCGGCCATCGGGATCTGATTTGATTGGCAGCACGGCTGTTGATACGGGTTCACGTTGCTGCTGTATAGACCGCAATAAAATACGCCGGTGCCCACCGTTAGTTTTCCAGGCGATAAGCTTCCCGGATTCAACCATTTGTTGCACTGTTCCCACAGAAACGCCCAGTAAACGCGCCGCTTCCGTGGTACTACAGTATTTCTCGGATTTGTCCGACCAGCCGTCATTACTCATCGTTGCCTCCAGCTATCAAGATGAATTGTCAAATTTATCAATTATTTGACGCTTTCGCTAGGTTATTTCGCAATATCGGCCATTATTGCGCCATAAAATAATTAAAACGATATAATTGACATAAATGATAAATTCACTCTAAACTGATTTTAGAGGACAAATGAGACAGGTGCTAATGATGCAAATGAGTAGCAGTAGTTCTAATCGCGCAGAATCCGACCACTCAGGCGTGCTTGGCAACGTCGGTCAGTACCTCACTTTTAATTCCGGCGGCGAGTGTTATGCGCTCGGCATTCTGGCAATTAAAGAAATTATTGAATTTGGCAATATTACCAAAATACCGATGCTGCCCTTGTTTGTCAGGGGGGTCATTAATCTACGTGGAGCTGTGGTTCCGGTGATTGATTTAGCCGCCCGGCTCTATGGCGAGCAACTGACCGCCGGCCGACGTACTTGCGTAGTGATTGTTGAGCTCGACACCGAAGACGGCAAAATTGAATTGGGTGTCGTTGTGGATGCTGTCAATGAAGTCCTGGAACTTTCTGCCAAAGACTTAGCGGCGGCACCTAACTTCGGTAGCCGCATCCGGACTGACTTTATCCGTCAAATGGCACGCATTCAGGATCGGCTGGTGATGATTCTGGCATTGGAGCGGGTACTTTCCGTCGATGAAATGGCCGGGTTAGTTGCGTTGAGTCAGGAAAAATCAGCATCAGAGCAGGTCGCATAATGTTAGGCCTCGCCCGTGGTCAGTTGTGGACCACACAGCCTGGTTATCCGGCTGAGGTGGCACCTATCAGTGGGCCACGGGCACAACATATGGTGCTCATCCTATTTTTACTCAGCACCGCAGCAAGCCTGGTGCATTGGACCATGCTATTTACTGCGGCAGTGTTGCTTTTTACTCTTCGCCTGCAAAAAGCAGCATTTTCCTGTTGCCGCGGCCCACAACTTCAGGTCTATGCCGGGGATACTGTCGAAGATGCTCCGGTCAGCGCATTGACATCAGGCGCAGAGACGGTCGCTGCGCAGAATTTGCTGTTTGACACCCTGGTTGCGCAACTCGGTCACGGTAAGCAATTGGGCGATCAATCGGTAAATCGTCTGGTCGAAGATTTTAACTTGTTGTTTATTTCCGTAAGAGAAAGCATGCAGCTGGCGCAAAGCGCGGCCAAACGCTTTGAACCTGACAGCGATAGTTTTGCTGCCAAAACTGAAGTGTCGCTGGCGCAGGTGCTGCAAATGCTGCAACAAGCGCTCGCGAGGAAAACGCTACTACTGGAATCTAATCAACAGGTGGCTCAGGCCGCCAGCGCGCTCAAACATCAGACTGAAATTATCCAGCGCATTTCCAAAGAAATTACTTTGCTGTCTCTGAATGCATCGATCGAAGCCGCCCGTGCTGGCGAAGCGGGGCGTGGCTTTTCTGTTGTAGCTGAGCGTGTCCGCGAGTTATCTGATACCACATCACAAGCTGCCAGCGACATTATTAGCCGTATGCAGACGTTAATGCAGGCCATCGCCGGCAGTTCGGGCCAACTGCAAAGCAGCGGCGAATTGGACGAGCAGCTGATGGCTGACGCAAATCAGCACATCGGCTCGGTTATGAGCGGCTTGACGGACATGACCAATGAACTGTGCGGCACTATCGGCCAGCTTGAAAAAACGCAAAGTCAGGTTCAAGACAAGCTGCAGGATGCTATCACTGATTTCCAGTTTCAGGATCGTGTCAGTCAGCGACTTAGCCATATCGTGACGGTTCTGCAGCAATTGCAGCAATTACATCTTTCTGGCACGGCGATAACACTTAGCGATGTCGAACAAATTGCGGTGAATTTATACCAGTCATACACGATGCAGGATGAGCGTGAATTACACAAGGCGGCGAGGCCTGCAGAGTCATTGCAGCACAGCCCGCAGGACATTACTTTTTTCTGAGGACTGTATCATGTCTAAAACAATTCTAGTCGTTGATGATTCTGCTTCGATCCGCCAGGTTGCCCGAATGACCCTCGTCGGAGAGGGGTACGAAGTGCTGGATGCCTGTGACGGTGTAGAGGCTTTAAAACAACTGAATGGTAAAAAAGTCCACCTGATTATCAGCGATTTGAACATGCCGAATATGGATGGTTTAACGCTGTTACAGCGCGTCAAAGGCGAGCCCGCTTACCGTTTCACCCCATTTGTGATGTTGACCAGTGAGTCGGGCGACAATTTTATGGCGCAAGGTAAAGCCCATGGCGCAAAAGCATGGATGGTGAAGCCGTTTAAAGCCGAGCAACTGTTAATGACGGTGTCCAGATTACTGGCCTGAGGAGGTCTTATGTCTGCAGAGACGCTAAAATTTCCGCCTTCCCTGACCATCTACGAAGTTCAGGATTATGCCGGTCGTTGGCAGGTTATCGCTCAGCATCAGCCCGAACAGCTGAATCTGGATTTATCTGAGCTACAGGAATTGGACGGTGCAGGGTTTCAGTTGCTGCTGAGTCTGCTCAAATCTTTACCAATACCCAGTTTAGCGATTCAGGCGGGTCCTGAAAGTCATCTTATCGCTGCATGGTTAGCTGATCAGCTGATAGAACAGGGCTATCGTGTGGGAGGTCTGCAGTATGCTGAACATGAGTGAACTCGTTGCAGTATTTCTGACAGAAGCCCGCGAGCTCGTTGAACAATTGGAACGTGGCGTGCTGGCATTGGAGAAGTCGCCGGGTGAAGTGACCGCCGAAGATATTAATGCGATGTTCAGGGCCGCGCACACAATTAAAGGGTCGGCTGGCGTTGTTGGGTTGGATCATGTTGTGCACTTTACCCATCTGGTTGAAACTGCGTTTGAACAACTACGTAGTAATAAGCTGGTGGTTGATCGTTCCCTTTCGCAATTGCTGCTGCGTTGTAATGATCATATCGCGAGTCTGCTGCATTGCGCCGAAGTGTCCGCTGAGCCAGCGGCTAATCTGCTTCAGGCCGGTGATGCACTACTCAATCAGCTCAGGCCTCTGTTGCAGCAATCTGCGCAGTCGTCTGAAAACGACATTGCATCTCCCAGTGTCGGATCAGCAAAACAAAAATCAAGCTGTCACGTTTTTCTGAAGCTCTCCGCCAGTTGCTTTACCGACGGTCTGGACCCCGTCATCCTGGTGCGGTATTTGCGTCAGCATGCTGCTGTGTGCCGGGAATATTGGTATGCCGGACAGGTACAGCCATTGACACAGATTGCACCAGCACAAGCGGAAACCTGTCAGCTGATGCTTGATCTGCTGATGGAAGATATTGCAGAGGCCACGCTGTTGGAAGCGCTTGAATTTATCCGCCAGGATAGCCTTTGCGCCATTTTTAACCACGATAGTCCGGTTGAAGCCCAGCAACTTTTTCTTGATAGCCTTGAGAGTCCAGCGTTGGCGCAAGAGTTAAAACAACGATGGCAGGCGTTGGGTTTGCTGAAAGTTCCGGTTGAAGTATCTGCCGGCACAACGCCTTCTTTGCTGCCACGCAGCGAGACAAAAGCAGAGAATAAAAACCAGCCGCGTCAGATAGATCAACGCATGATGCGCTTGCCCGCTTATAAGCTGGACACGCTGGTGAATCAATTGGGTGAGTTGCTTATTGCGACTGCGACCTTGCACGAGCACAGCCGGCAATTTAACAACAGTGATTTAACTGAGCGGGTGCAGCAGGTTCAGCAGCTGGTGGATGATATTCAGGGCAGTGCCCTGCAACTGCGGATGGTGCAAATCGGTGAAACATTTAATCGGTTCCAGCGAGTGGTCCATGATATCGCTGCTGAACTGGGGAAAGATGTTCATCTGGTGATCGAAGGCGCGGATGCTGAACTCGATAAGTCGATGGTTGAACGTATCAGTGATCCGCTGATGCATCTGGTGAGAAATGCAATGGATCACGGGCTTGAAAGCGCATCCGAACGAATCGCGGCAGGAAAGAGTGCACATGGTAGCTTGTTGCTGCGGGCGTACCATGATTGCGGCAGTATCGTTATAGAAATCCGCGATGATGGTCGCGGTATCAACCGCGATAAAGTCCGGCAGAAAGCGATAAGCCAGGGACTGATCAGTGCCGGTGCTGAGCTGACTCTGCGGCAAATCGACGAATTGATCTTCGAACCCGGTTTTTCCACGGCTGATACGGTGAGTAATCTGTCAGGCCGGGGCGTCGGCATGGATGTGGTGCGTCGCAATATCGAAGCTTTGCGTGGCACAGTGGATATCAGTTCAGAGCCAGGCGCCGGTACCCAGTTTCAGCTGCGCTTGCCACTGACATTAGCCATTATCGACGGTTTTATGGTGCGAGTTGGTCAGTCTCGTTTTGTGATCCCTTTGGACATGGTGAATGAATGTATCGAGTTGCCGGCAGATATGGCACTTGATACAGACGCCGGTTACCTGAATCTGCGCGGCGAAGTCTTGCCATTTATCTTTTTGAATCAAATGTTTGGGCTCGGTGCTGCAGCCAGTGACCGCCGCAGCATTGTGGTTGTGCGCTATGGAAAACAAAGCGCAGGTTTAGTTGTCGACCAGTTATTGGGTGAATTCCAAACCGTTATCAAACCATTGGGCAAATTATTCCAGTTTTTACAGGGCATTAGCGGATCCAGCATTCTGGGTTCCGGTGATATCGCATTGATACTCGACATTCCTCGCCTGGTGCAAATCCATGTACAGGCAACAGAGCGTCAGCGTACAACGACTACCATCTGAGGTGACATTATGGGTATTTTACGTCTATTTTCCGACAAGCAAACCAGCCAGCTAACCCGGGTTCTGCAAAAGCAGCGTCAAAGTCAGCACTATGAAGCGCTGCAGGTTGAGGAATTTCAGGGAGACTGCCAGCCATTGGCTGCAGAGGTGGATTTGTTGCTGTTGGAAGTCCAACGCCGGGCAGTGCCGTCGGCCGCTCTTGAATTCCTGAATACCAGTGTGATGCTGGCGGATGAACAAGGAAGCGTGACTTATCTCAATCCGGCGCTGCAACGTTTGCTGCAGCAGGCTGAGCCTGAGATCCGGAGCCAGATCCCATCATTTTCGCTGCAACGGCTGATTGGCGAATCGATCGAGATGTTTTTTAATCCTGCAACCCGTGGGATGTCCGTGGTAACGCTAAAGCTTGGCGACAGAATTTTCCGTCTGAGTCAAAACAGCCTGATGATGCACGGACAACACATAGGTACAGCTATTGAATGGCAGGATCTCACCGCAGAAATACAAAGGGAGAAGCTGCTCGCTGCACAATTTGGCCATTCATTTACATCTGCGGCGAAAGGGGATTTTTCGCAACTTGTTAATGCAGAGGCGCTCGATGGCATTGCCCGTGATATTGCATTGCTTTCTAATCAGCTGCTGACACAACTCGATTTAGTGTTGCGTGATAACCTTGCTGTGATCCGCGGAGTCAGCGTCGGCGACTTGTCGGTTCGCCCGCAATTAAAAGCAGAGGGTCTGCTGGGTGATCTTGCAGGGTGCTCTCAGAACTTAACCGATGTATTAAATCAACTTGCCGCAGCGATCGCTGAAATGACGCTGAAACATGATGAAGGGTTTAGCAGTTTCCAATTAAATGAGCGTGATTTTGCAGGTGCGTTCAGCTCGGTGTGTGGCCAAATCAACCGGCTGGTGCAGTCCCATGTCGATATGATGAAAGACTATGTCAAAGTGACCACTTCGTATGGCATCGGTGATTTCAAAAGCGATATGGCAAGATTGCCGAACGAAAAAGCAGCCATCACTGTTGCGGCTGATGCAACGAAAGCAAATCTGTTAAGGCTCGCTGAGTTACTCGGCGCCGTAGGTCAAAGTGCTAAAGAGGGCAATCTGCAGTATCGGGTCGATGCAACTGGCTTTGCAGATACCTTCCGCGAAATGATCGATAGCTTTAACGAAGTGCTGGCCTTTACCGAAAAACCCATTCAGGAAACCGCAACTGTGATGAATGGTTTACAGCAAGGTAAGCTGACCGTATTAGTCGAAGGCGATTATCAGGGCGTCTATGCCGGACTCAAAGACAGCGTCAACGGCACTATTGAGAGCCTAAGACGGATCATTGCCGATGTCAGATCAAACTCAGAAGCACTGGCACAGGCATCCACTGAGGTATCGTCGACCGCTCAATCTCTGGCACAGGGAGCAAGTGAGCAAGCAGCCTCTGTTGAGGAAACATCGGCAGCAGTTGAGCAAATGACCGCTTCGATTTCACAAAATGCGGATAACGCAAAAATCACTGACGGCATGGCGTCAAAAGCGGCCGGTGAAGCCGCCGAGGGTGGGCGTGCTGTCGTCGACACAGTGCTGGCCATGAAACAAATCGCTTCAAAAATTGGCATTGTTGATGATATTGCCTATCAAACGAATTTGTTGGCTTTAAACGCGGCGATCGAAGCTGCGAGAGCCGGCGAGCATGGCAAAGGCTTCGCCGTTGTCGCCGCCGAAGTTCGTAAACTGGCGGAGCGCTCGCAGGTTGCTGCGCAGGAAATATCAGAGCTGGCCAGCGGTTCGGTGCAAAAAGCCGAACGGGCAGGAGATTTACTCAAAGAAATAGTGCCTGCGATTGGCAAAACGTCAGAATTAGTGCAGGAAATTGCTGCAGCCTCTGATGAACAATCTGCCGGAGTTGGCCAGATCAATGAATCAATGTCCCAGGTGACCCAGGCGACACAGCAAAATGCTTCTGCGTCTGAGGAACTGGCTGCGACCGCTGAGGAAATGTCTGGTCAGGCGGAAATGCTGATGCAACTGGTGAGCTTCTTTCAGCTGGACAATAGCGAGGGACAATCACTCATTCAGTTTTCCCGTCCAACTCTGAGTAAGTCGCCTTCGGCATCAAACGTTACCCGGCTCACCCGAGGTTCCGCGGCTGTTGATCCGAATAGTTTCGGCCGGTTTTAAACCGGGGGTGGCAGATGAATGTTCAGGCGATTAGTGAAAGCGACTTTGCCGCCATCAGTCAGTTTTTTTATGCTGAGTCGGGCATCCGGCTCGGCATGAATAAACGCAGTTTAGTATGCGGAAGACTGGCTCCCCGGCTTAAAGTTCTGCAGTTAGAAAACTTTGGTGCCTATCTGCGTTTTATTACGACACAGGGAAACCATTTGGAACGTCAGCTTGCTGTGGATCTGCTGACAACCAACGAAACCTATTTTTTCCGTGAACAACGTCATTTTGATTTCTTGCAGGAACTATTGGACCAGGGCTGGCCCGGTCATATTCCGCAGATCTGGAGCGCCGCGTGCTCCTCTGGCGAAGAACCCTACAGCATTGCCATGTTAATGGCCGAGTATTTTGGCGACAAACTCTGGCAGGTTGATGCCAGTGATCTATCTAACAGAATGTTAGCGACGGCAGCACAAGGGTTGTATCCACTATCCCGGGCAAGAGAAGTGCCTTCGTCTTTATTACGTAAGTATTGTCTCAAAGGGCTAGGGCAATTTGATGGATATCTGTTAGTTGATGACTGCTTACGCCAGCGCTTGAGCCTGCACGCGCACAACCTGATGGAACCTGTGCGCCGCAAGAAAAAATATGACCTGATTTTTTTACGTAACGTACTGATTTACTTTGATGCCGCCGGCAAAAAAACCATCATTAATCACCTGTTAGAGGTGTTACAGCCTGACGGGTTCCTGTTTGTCGGGCACTCTGAGAGCCTGAATGGCATCACTGATGCGCTGGTATCGGTACGGCCTGCGGTTTATCGGTTAGCCCAGGCATGACTTATCAGGTGTTTTTGAACCCGGGAGACATGTGGACCGGAGAATGCCGGGTTGGCCGGCTTACTACCATTCTTGGTTCATGCATCAGTCTTGTAGTTTTTTTACCGTCTGTGCATTGGCTGGGGGTGTCCCATGCCATGCTACCTTCCCGGCTGCGGGCAAAGCAGGGCATGTTGAGTGGTCGTTTTGTAGACGAATCAATCAACCTGTTTTGCAGAGACTTAGAACGCTACGGTGCGACATTACAACAGTGTGAGCTGCGGTTATATGGGGGCGGCGATATGTTTGGTACGCCATTGGAGCAGCAGAGGCCGATTGCTCAATCACTGAAGATCGGCGAGCAAAATTTGCACAAAGTGATGGATGTGCTCAACAAACATCAGGTTGATATATTGCACCAGGATATTGGTGGAAATTGTTACCGGTATCTGAGCGTTGACCTCGAAAATGGTCAATGTCAACTGAATAAAAACTCACTGCATCATGGTGCGTTCTCTCAGGTGATTTCTGCAAAGGCAGGTCGATATGACAACTAAAATTAAAGTAATGCTGGTTGATGATTCTGCCGTGATCCGACAAACACTGGGGCAGTTACTGTCAGCAGATCCCGAGTTATCCCTGATCGGCGCGCACAGTAATCCGATATTTGCAATGCGTGCCATGGAACAACAATGGCCAGATGTTTTGGTCCTTGATATTGAAATGCCCGGAATGGATGGTCTGACATTTCTGCGCTCGTTGATGCGTAGTCGCCCATTACCGGTCATTATTTGTTCGTCGCTGACCATGTCAGGGGCACGTAGTTCGGTCGAGGCGCTGGCGGCAGGCGCCGTAGAGATATTTGCAAAGCCGATGATGTCGTCTAAAGAAGACCTCCTCCGGGTTGGGCGCGACATTATTCAGGCTGTCAAATCAGCAGCGAAAGCCAAAATAGTGAAGCAACAACAGAGCGGCGCGCTGAACCATGCTGCACAGCAACAACTGCTGGCAAGAGCTACAAATCACGATCAGCATGACCAAGCCAGATTATTAGTGATTGGCACGTCAACAGGAGGGACACAAGCCCTCGAGTTTATCCTGAGTAAAGTTCCTGCGACATTGCCTCCGATTGCTATAGTGCAGCACATGCCTGCTGCTTTTACCAAGGCCTTTGCTGAGCGAATGGATCATATTTCGGCGATGACTGTGGTCGAAGCGGAAGACAATCAACTGATGCGGTCGGGTCATGCTTATATCGCGCCGGGAGGTTTGCATTTGCAGGTCGAAAAGCGGGGGCATGAGCTCTATACCGTCGTCAGAGATGGACCACCAGTCTCGCGGCATAAGCCGTCAGTCAATGTGTTGTTCAGTTCGGTCGCGCGTGAAATCGGCTCTGCAGCAAGCGGTTTTATCCTCACAGGGATGGGCGATGACGGCGCCCGTGGTTTACTGGAAATGCAGGAACAGGGAGCTGTGACTTATGCGCAGGACGAAGCGAGTTCAGTGGTCTTTGGCATGCCTAAAGAAGCGATTAAGTTAGGTGCCGTCAATCATGTCCTGTCGTTGCAGGAAATTAGTGTGAAACTGTCAAAGATCCGGCCGTAGCAAAACTGCGAAAAACCGGCGATACGCCGGTTTCTAGGTTCCTGCATCAGACAGGTGATTTTGCAACTGAGAGATAGCGACCTGATCCAAACTGCCTGTTTTCAGTGCCTGTAGCGCTCTGTGCGCACTTTCGCTGATCTCTGTTAAACCAAAACATGCACTTGTACCTTTGATTTGGTGAAGTAAACGCTGAAGTTTGTCGAGTTCCTGTTGCGTGATCAATTTATCTATTTTCTCGACATATGCGGGGAGGGACTCGCGGTATTCAACGAGTAAGTCGTCGTTATCTGTTCCTGCCGAGGTGATGCTAACGTCAGCCAATGCAATGCTTTGAGAACTATCGGTTGCGTATTTCACCTGCTGTGCTGCTATTGCTTCCAGTAGTTGTTGCTTCGAAAATGGCTTAGTCATTGTTAAATCGAAGACTTTATCCAGTTGTTTACCAGGATCTTCAAAGACGTCGGCGCTGAGTAAAATGATAGGGCAGCTCAGCCCCATGTCACGGAGTTGTCGGGCCGCATTGAAGCCATCTAACTCCGGCATCTGTTGGTCCATCAGGATCAAATCAAACTTGTGTTGCCGGCAAATTTCGATTGCTGCCATACCATCTGCAGCGAAATGTAGACTCAGCGGTTGTTGCTCCAGATAGGAAGCTATCAAAGCGCGGATATCAGCGACATCATCAACAATCAACACTTTGGCTGGCACTAGCTTGATTGGCTGGTGAGTTTGCGGCTGTTGTTGTGTGATCTGAGCAGTATTTTGTATCAGCGAAGCGGGGATTATCAGGGTAAATGTAGAACCTATCCCCGGCTCGCTGGCCACATCTATTTGTATTTGCATCGCTTCAGCCAATTGACGGCTGATATAAAGACCTAAACCAGTTCCCCCGAAGTTACGGCTGGTACTGCTGTCTGCTTGCGTAAAAGCAGAAAACAGCTGAGTCAGCTGTTCGGGTTTCATCCCAATGCCTTGATCGATAACTGCGACTTCAATGTCACCACGAATGTTTTGTTTCACATCCAATGTGATGTCGCCTTTTGCCGTAAATTTAATCGCATTACTCAGCAGGTTTAATAAAATTTGCTTTAAACGAAAGGGATCGGCTGTGATTGAAACTTCCTGATTAAGACTAAAGCGGCTGATTAACCGAAGCTGCTTTTGGGCAACCAGTGCACTGATACTGCTGATCAGGTCTTCAATAAAGCTGCTGAGAGCGACGGCCTGAAGCTCCAGATTCATTTTGCCTTCGTCGATTTTCGCGGTATCGAGAATATCGTCGACCAATCGTTGTAAATGCTCGGTATTTTGTTGGATCCGATGCACCAGGGGTAATTCTGCAGCTGTAACTTTGTGCATTAATTGTTCAGTAAAGCCTTTAATTACAGTGATGGGTGTCCTGATCTCATGACTCATATTCGCCAGAAAGCGGGTTTTGACGGATGCAAGTTGCTGTGCGCGGTCTCGTTCTTTGCTGAGTTCCTCAGTACGAAGTTGGACTCTCTGTTCCAATTCATTGTTCAACATGACTATTTGTTGCATCGAATGTTGCATGGCCCGCCGTGAGCCACGCACACGGTGCTGCATCTCACTGAGCGTATTGGCCAGAGTTTCAATCTCCTTTGCTGATTGTTCAAACGAGAGCCGTGGTTGTGGCATGTCATCTGGCTGCCAGCCGGATGCATTTTCAGCCAGTTGTTCAAGTGCCACTGTATAACGGCTCACAAATGATCGGGAAAGAGCAGTGATGGCCTCTAGCAGCAATAGAGCTATCAGCATGGCGATGGCAAGAAACACATGATAGCGCTGTATAAAGGCATCAGTATCGATAAAATACTTCAACTGCCATTGTCCCGGATTCACGGCATGCAGCTGCAATAGATGGGCGGCATTCTGGGTCAGCGTGATGGGGCCTGCGCTGTTAAACCAGCTATTGCGCAGAAATTTTCGCGCAGCTGGGTCTGATTGTGTACTGACAGACCAAACCTCGCCGAGTGGACGGGTGTCGGCAGTGCCCCAAATCTTTTTCCTTTCACGGTCCAGTAATACCCGGTGAGAGATGTCGACATCTGTTGTTGTCATTGTCGCGGTCAGCGCCTTCAGATCGATGGACACCTCAAGCACGCCCCGAAAACCTTTTTGTGGGTCCTGTAACGGTATGCTGACTGCAAACAGCTGATCCTGACCAAGGTTTCGGCCTAAAAAAGTATCACTGATAAAGGCTTGGCCAGTTTTTTTCGGCTGAAAAAAATATGGCCGGTCCGATACATTGGTACCGGATCTGGCTGTTTGGGGTAAATCAGCTTTGTAAAAATGCAGGACTTCGCCCCGGGCATCGGTGATTAATGCCGAAATAAATTCTGGCCGTTGCACTGTCAGCATTTGTAACACTTGCGAAGGTGCTGCCAATTCAAGCATTTCGGCAGCTAAGTTCAGCTGTGTCTGATAACTCAATAAACGTAAGCTTATCTGTTGCGCCAACTGATGTTGTTCTGCCTGATAACGTAAAGATGCTCGTGATAGATCCAGTGCTATTGCCCCATGTAACACCAGTGCAATCAGTAAGGTCGAAGGAATGCTGCTGTACATGGCGACCCGATGTGACAGCTGCAATGTCAGTGGTTGTTGCTCAGAATGATTTGAATGCGTCAATGTGTCCAGGAGCAGCATCGATCGCAAACAAAATGCGAACACCGCAGTACTCAGACCTGAGTGCAGAAGCAAGTACAGGGGCTCTGCAGAAATTTTTGCCGGAGCGAGCTGGCCAAACAGTAAGGTGCTCGCAACAGCATAGGTCAGCACCGCAGCGATACTGTGCCGCCGGATAGCCTGGTTAAAACATAACAATACAGCAAGCTGCAACAGACTGGCTGCAAACGCCAGATTTTGATAAAGCGGCAATAATATCAAACCGGCAGCCGGTATTGACCAGAAGAGTCCCAGCCGCAACAAAATGAGGAATAACGCTATGTTTCCAACACTAAAGGGCACAACAAATGGCAGATCAACGACGGTAATATTGGCTAAAGTCCCGAGTAAGACCAACAGCAACCAATATTTCAGCCTTTTGAGCGTCAATGCTTTACTGAGCCAAACCATCAGCACTGCTCCAGTGCCGGCAGTGTTAATACAAAGCTGGAACCGGTGCTACCGGAACTGGCCAGCATCAGACTGCCGCCATGTTGCTCAGCAATAGCTCTGGACATCGACAGACCCAGCCCGGTGCCTTGACCGACCGGTTTAGTGGTAAAAAACGGCTCAAAAATATGCGCTGCCACATGTTCGGCAATCCCGCAGCCGTTATCCGTGATTTGTAGCTGCCACAGTCCTGATGTTTCGCGCAGTATCAGCCGGATCTCACCTTTGCCGTTGGTAATTGCCTGGTTGGCGTTCATCAGTAAATTCAGTAAGACCTGACTGAGTTGTGTGGAATTGCCGCACACCATTGCTGGCGAGTCCGGCAAATCCAGCTGTATTTTGGCGTTGTGTTTCACCTGAGTTTGGGCGATTCGTGCTGTATCTTTGAGCAGAGTTCCGAAGTCAATCTCCTGCATGGTCTTTTCATCCGGATGGGAGAAAGTACGCAAATTATTGATAATGTCTCGGGCGCGTCGTGCTCCTTCCAGTGATTCTTCTAACAGGTCCTTGCTCTCACTGCGGATATAATCCAGTTGCAGAGCCTTGGCTTGCGGGATTAGTTCGGGATGAGCGGCTACGCTCGACTGAATAAAGCTGTCGTATTGTTGCAGATAATGTTTGAGCGTATTGAGGTTGCAGTAGATAAAACCCAGTGGATTATTCAGCTCGTGCGCTACGCCTGCCGCCAGCTGACCGATGGCAGCCATTTTTTCCTGCCGTAACAGGCTTTGCTCAATGCGGTGTTGTTGTGCCCGCAATGTATCGCGTTCATCCTGCAGTTTACGCTTTTCCAACTGCGAGAGTGTACTGGCAATAAAAGTACTGAACGAACGTAAAATTACAGCACTGTTAGCGGAGAATGCACCGATCCGGCGTGACAGCAAAATCATGGTGTAAGCCGATTGCGGCGTGTGCAGCGGGTAGGTCAGGGCAGATTTATAACCGGCCGTCAGTGGTAAAAGCTGTTGCCACCAATCCAGCAGTGACAGATCAAACAAATTTAAATCCTGTCGAAACAACGGACAACTTGCGTCTATTGTGAGGTCGGCTGTAGGTAAAGTCGCTGGCAGGCAAGCCAGCAATTGCGCAGTGGTTTGCTGGTCATTTAATTGCAGGATCAGGATGGCGTCGTAATCTATGACATGGGTTACCACATCAAATAGTTTGCTAAACAGCGTTTCTTGTTGCTCTGAAGATAGAATCGCCGCCAGCCCGCGACTGAGTAACTCATTGAGCTGGCGGAACTGCTCAAGTTGCTGTTTTTCATAAGTCAGTTGTAGAATTTTTTCCTGCCAGAGTTCAGGTAATGTCATGGCAGTCTCTCCTGGTGCTGCTGGCCAAACAGAACGGCAGAAATCATCAGGTTGCCGTGGCGGTTATAACCGTCGGCAAAACACCCTTGTTCGCCAAAAGTAAACGCCACCAGATAAGGCAGGCCTGGCAGTGCTTCAGTTAAGGAGCGTTGCACCTGTTCAATTTCTGCTCTCACTGCCAGCATACAGCCAGCGCAATAAACAATAAGGGCTGCAGCAGGTTCGGTCTGATGACGCAGACGTAAATTATTAGTTGCGACACGAACGACGTGGCTGGCGCGGCGAACTAACTGCTCTTTAGAGCCAGACATCAACGTCACCACATCGCCGGGCTGCACTTCAGATAATGTCTCAATGCCGCCGTCATTGTGGATGTTGGTAGGCAGGCTAAGCAGAGAAAACGGGATGTCTTTAGCGGCAAGCTGACGTCCGAGCGGATAATAGGTGCAGTCACTCATCACTTGCCCTGGCGCTTGTTGTGGCGCTCCGGTTTGCTGCAACCAGTTGTTATAGACCTCTAAAGCGCTTTGGTCGTTGATTTTGGTAATACGCCGGCCCTGGACTTCTGTCACGGTGCCGCTGAACGGTTCTGTACTATACCCACTGCTGAAGTAGCTACTGATGGCGACTGTTGGATATAACACGGCAATCACCAATAAGTTTCCCGCCAATTGTTGGCCATCGTATTGGCACCACTCACCGGTGACAGCATCATCTGCTGCACTTCCACCTAAAATCGGAACCTGATCACCCACAACCTGCTGGATGCCAGCGATAATCTGCTCTTCATACCCAGGGGCTTGCATGCACCATATCAGGGCTGGTAACTCTGCCGGGCGTTTGGCTCGCAGAATGGCAGCCTTCACTGTTGCTGCGGCCTGCTGAACGATGTCGCCCGGAACCTGTACAACACTGGCAACACCATAACTGCCTGCGGGATCTTCGACCACCAGCAGTGTGAGTCTGCGGTCTGAAACCTGGTCAACTCCGAAAGATGAGGCTGCACCGATACAAGAACTGCATGCTATCCAGTTGGTACTAAAGCGTTGCGGATCTTCGAGTTCTTGCAGGATTTTCATACTGGCAACATTGCCGGTTGCGATCAGTAAACTGGCAGGTTTCCCGTGAAAAGCTGCGTTGAGGCTGGCTGTCATCGCCTGGCTGTCGGTCGCATCAATCTGTAATAAGTTGAACATCAGCTATTCCTCTTCCGACTGGTCGATCTCCGCGGAGTGCTCGACAGGGACTTCTAATGTTATTTTGTGCTTAAGTTCATAGCGCCGAAGACTATCGATGGTTGCAGCATTGAGAAGTGAACCCTTGGGTAATAACAGCAGTTTCTTATTGTTGTATAGATTATGTTGTAAACGCATGCCCGGCAGCAGCTCTGCGACACTTAAGCCTGAATAAGTTTGTTCAGAGCCGATGCGCATACCGGTATGAACTAATGTAGACAGCGCAATTACAATCTCCGGGTCATACCAGGTCCCTTGCTGGCGCCTTATTTGTTCAAGGGCCTGGTCGTAACTGTGGCTTTGCTGGCTCAGACGCTGAAAGACAAACATCCAGAAATCTCTGGCGACAGCCAGCACGCGAGCATTGATATTAATGTCGGTGCCGACTTTATGCGACGGTTCCCCGCTGCCGTTAAAACGTTCATATTGTTGCGAAATGGCTTCGCGGACTGGCGCCAGATGCAATGCAGGGGCGAGGATATCCTCGGCATATTGCGGGTGTTGCAGATACTGAGATTTTTCCAGCGACGACAATTTATAAAAAGGCGTCGCTTTTACCGTATTGGGCAGACCGATTTTGCCAAGCTCGCAAAACAGACCGGCCTGGCGCAGCGTCTGACGCTGTTGCCTTTCTAATCCCATTTGCCGGCCCAAAGCCAGACAAGTTTGGCTGACATTTAATGCGAACTCGCCGGATAGTGCCGGATCGTTACTGATGATGTTGTACAGGACTTCGAGAGTCGCTTTATGATCGGTCTCGAGTTGCTGTACCAGGCTTTTGAGCTGTGAGAGCGTCTTTTTCAGTTGCGCAGTCCGGTGTTGTACCATTTCTTCCAGATTGTGGTTCAGTACTTTCAGTTCCTGATTTTGTTTAGCAACTTGCGCAGTCAGCTGTTTATTCGCCCTGATCAGCCGGAACATCTCCAGCCCTTCTTCGACCAGCGTCAACAATTCCTGGTTGTTCCAGGGCTTTTGTACATAACGGTGGATTTTTCCAAGATTAATCGCCTGAACAGTGGACGCAAGGTCAGCATAGCCGGTCATCAGAATGCGGTAACAATCCGGTTGTTGCTGAGCCGCCTGTGCTAAAAACTCAGCTCCGGTCATTTCGGGCATGCGCATGTCGCAAATAATGACCTGCACGCGCATTTGCTGCATCAATTCAAGCGCCTGACGGCCACTACCAGCCAACTCGAGATGGATAGGTTGGCCAATAAATAACCGTTGCAAAGACTTCAGGATGCCGGGCTCATCATCGACACACAACAACACCGGAAGCGCTTGTATAGAATCAGTAGCCATATGCAGTCCTGAAATATCTCATTTGTCGCATTTGTCTTTAATAGACAATTTATGCTATACCATGCAGAAGTCAAGTTGCCCACACAGGAAAGCCCGATGAAAACTTTGAAGCCCGGTGAAATTGCCGCTTATTGTGATGTGCATCACCGTACTGTCAGCCGGTGGATCGCCAACGGTCAGCTGAAGGGCCACAAGTTACCGGGACGGGGTAATTATCGGGTGCTGCTCGATGACTTTATCCGCTTTTTACAACAGCAACAGATGCCGATGCCGCAGGACTTGATCGATACCAGCCAGTCCGTGCAGACGCCCGTGCCACATGCCATGCTGTCGGCGCGCATTCTGGTGATTGATGACGAAATGGCTTACCGCAATGCTATTCGTCGTGTGCTGTTCGGTGCCGGTTACCAGTTAGATTTTGCCGCTGATGGATTTCAGGCCGGCGTCAAGATCAGTACCGGCAAGCCTGATTTGGTCACGCTCGATTTATCGATGCCGGGCCTCGATGGTTTTGAAGTGCTGAGTTTTATCCGTCAACAGCCTGAACTGGCGGCGGTGCGGATTCTGGTGATCTCTGGCCTTGGGCCAGACGAGTTGGCCAAAGCACGAGCTTTAGGGGCTGATGCTACGTTACCTAAGCCTTTTGACAACGAGCAGTTATTACAGCTGGTGCAGCAACTGCTGCGCACTGGAGCGGATAATGCCGAATAAAATCCTGTTAGTTGACGATGAAGTATCCATTCTCAAAGCGCTGGAACGTTTGCTGATACGCTCGGGTTATCGGGTATTTACCGCAGCCAGCGGAGCTGAGGCGCTGCAGGTGTTACAGCAGAATAATTGCCAGGTGGTGATCTCGGACTACCGCATGCCGGAGATGACCGGCGCTGAATTATTGGCCAGAGTGAAGCGATTGTATCCGGAATCTGTTTGTCTGGTCCTCAGCGGGTTTTCTGATTTCCAGTCAGTGCTGCAATTGCTCAATTCCGGAACCGCGTTCCGTTTTTTGCAAAAACCCTGGGAAGATGACCACCTGCTGGCGGAAATTGCGGCGGCGTTTCAGCTGTACCGCCATCAGCGTAGCGAGCGGGTGCGGAATCAGTTACTGATCGCCGGCAACGGTGCTTTGCTGGAACTGAGCCCGGAAGCCGTGATCCTGCGCAGCAACGGTGCCGCGCAACAGTTGTTAGGGCAAACTGCGGGTGGTCTCAGCGGCACTTTGTTCGAACAATGGTTCCATTTAAACGATAACCAGCAACAGGCCTTTTTACAGGATATACATGGTTCGATGGATGTGCAGACCCGAAGTGGTGAAACGTTTGAACTGCATGTGCAATATCAGGACGCCGAAGCCACTTTGGTCGGTTTCAAACGGCTGCAGCAGCAGGACGGTCCTGCTGCTATTTATACTTCCGGCCTCATGGATCAGCATGCCGTGTTGCAAAAACTGGATTCATTGTTAGCGCAGCAGCGGCCTTTTGCTGTGGCAGCAGTGCGCTTAAAGAACTTCAGTGACTGGGCGGATATGCTGGGTTTTGCCGAAGCCGGCCAGCTGTTTGAAACCATTTGCCAAATTCTAATGCAAGCCTGTCGGCCCTATGGCTCGCTGGCTTATCTGGCCAATGAGTTGTTTATTCTGACCTTACCGGATGCTCCGGACGAAGTCACAGTGCACCGACAACTGACCGATTTGTTGCACAAAGTCCGCACACAACTGGAGCATCAGGCGACGGCGCTGCGGCCACAGTTTACAGTCAGTTACTGTATGGCGCCGGAGGATGGCGACAGTGCAAAAGGGCTGCTCAATAACGTGTTAACCAGTAACCGCATCCATCTGCACAGCCCTCATGCCTTTTTTATGCGTTTTTCCGCCGGTGTCGCAGATAAAAAACGCCAACAATTGCGTATCAGTGATGCGTTATATAGTGCGGTAGAGCGCGAACAATTTGAATTGTATTATCAAGCCAAACTGGATTTGCACAGCAATATGATCGACAGCTGCGAGGCGTTGCTGCGCTGGCGGCATCCGGAACTCGGTATGGTGTCACCGGCATTGTTCATTCCGATCGCCGAGCACGATGGCCAGATCATTGAAATTGGCCTGTGGGTGATGCGTCAGGCTTGTCTCAGTGCGGTACGCTGGCGCGAACAGCAGCAGCCGCTGGCACGTATGGCGGTGAATATTTCCGGGGCTCAGCTGGCGCAGGCTGATTTTATCGCCCAGGTGCAGCGGATATTCGCTGAAACCGGTGTCGACCCGTCGATGCTGGAGCTGGAACTGACCGAATCCTGGATGATGCAGGACTTGACCCAAAGCGCACAGGCGCTACAGGCGCTGAAAGCGCTGGGTGTACGTATTGCCATCGACGATTTCGGTACTGGTTATTCCTCATTGGCCTATTTATCCCGTCTGCCTGTTGATGTGTTGAAAATTGACCGGTCGCTGATCCAGGATCTGGAAGCCAATATCAATACCCAAAGCCTGGTCAGCAATATTTGCCGGATGGCGCACGCGCTTCAGGTTGAAGTGGTGGTGGAGGGGGTTGAAACCGCTGAGCAACTGCAGCTGTTGCGCGATATGGGCTGCGACCTGGCACAGGGCTATCTGGTGGCACGGCCTGTGGCCGAGACGGAGTTTCTGCAGAAGCTCAGAGCGCCGGGCCAGATAACAGGAGCAGACTAATGGCTGATAAACCCGTGGTATTGTTTATCGATGATGACAGTTTCATGCTCAAGGCGCTGCTGCGGGCAGCGCTGCGGCTCAGGCCAGACTGGCAGTATTATCTTTGTGAAGACGCGCAGCACTGGCCCAGTACTCTGCCATCAGGCGTGGTGCCGGATTTAGTCATCAGTGATTTCCTGATGCCAGACATCAATGGCGACATGGTGCTTTCGCAAGTGATGGCTGTGTACCCGCAGTCGGTGCGGGTGCTGATGACCGGCGATACCACAGAGGAAGTGGTCAGCAGCGTCAGCGTGCAAGCGCATTTTGTGTTGGGTAAGCCGTTCAGTGAGCATGACCTGCAGGATTTATGCAGTTGTATTGACCGCCTGCGCATGTTGCATCTACCGGATGATTTACGTCGCAAACTCGGGACGGGGGATAATTTACCGGTGTTGCCGGCCGTGATCCGGCAATTGCGACAGGCTTTGACGGCAGCAGAACCAGATTTGACTCAGATTGTTGATTTGATTGCCCACGAGCCGGTGATCGCAGCAAGGCTGATGCAGCTGGCCAATTCGGCGTTTCTCGGCTACAGCCGCTCGACGCATTCCTTATCGGAAGCCCTGATGCGGCTTGGGCTGCGTCTGGTTGAAGCCATCGTGACTCTTATGGCGGTGGAGCAGTCTGCCGGTAGTCAGCAACAGGGCAGCGAACACCGGCAGCTCAGTGAACGCGCGTTCCGTCTGGCAGCTACCGTGCGGCAACTGGCGCAGGCCACGTTATTGCCGGCTGAACAACAAGATTTACTCTATGTGTCGGCGTTATTAAGTGCGCTTGGGCCACTGAGCAAATTACAGTTGCACGCCGGTGGCGGTCCTGTAGTGCCCGCAACCATCAACGGTATAGCCAGCGATAGCGTGATGACGGTGTATCTGCTGACTTTGTGGGGGTATCCGGCTGAATTATGTGAGCTGGAACTGTTGATAAGCAGTCAGGGCCAAACGCCTGATCCAGCTGATTTACGTCCTTTTATTTTGTTTATTGCGCGGCAATATCTGCTGCAGTGCAGCCGGGACTACCTGCTGCAGATGGCAAAACTGGTGGCCCATCCCGGTTTGCAGCAGGCACTGCAGCAATTACCGCTATTAAATGGTCACAGCGCAGTTTAAAAATCACTGCGACTGTGCCGCTCCGGCAGTTGTAGTGCTTCCGGCCCCCAGTTGCGGTTGACCCGCAGGCCTCGCGCCACGGCAGGACGTGCTGCGATGCGCGCTGCCCAGGCTTGCAGCTGCGGGTATTCATGCACCGAGAGAAATTCTGCTGCGTTATACAGTTGCCCTAATACCAGCTGGCCGTACCAGGGCCAGATGGCGATATCAGCGATGCTGTAGCTATCACCTGCAATAAAGGGCTGTTGTGCCAGTTGCCGTTCTAACACATCAAGCTGGCGTTTGGTTTCCATCGCATAACGGTTGATCGGATACTCGAATTTTTCCGGGGCATAGACATAAAAATGGCCAAAACCGCCGCCAACAAAAGGCGCGCTGCCCATTTGCCAGAACAGCCAGTTCAGAATCTCTGTGCGCTCAGCGCTGGAGTTACCGAGCAACACGCCAAATTTCTCTGCCAGATAAAGCAAAATTGAGCCGGACTCAAACAAGCGGGTCGGCGGATTGGTGCTGTGATCCAGCAGCGCCGGAATTTTACTGTTTGGGTTTATCGCGACAAAATCACTGCCAAACTGCGCGCCGCTGCGGATATCAATCAACCAGGCATCGTAATCAGCGGCGTCAAAGCCAAGCTCCAGCAATTCTTCCAATAAAACCGTTACTTTGATGCCATTTGGCGTTGCCAGCGAATATAGCTGCAGCGCATGTTGGCCACGCGGCAAGGTGGTTTGACTGCGGGCGCCGGCGGTGGGTCTGTTAATAGCGGCAAAAGCGCCGCCATTTTCACTGTCAAATTGCCAGACTTTGGGTGGAATGTATGAAGAGGTGGTCATGGGAATACTCCGGTGCTAACAGGACTGCCTTAACAGGCTGAGCTTAACAGGGCACAGACCCGGCGCAAAGCCGGGCCTGACGCTGCCCGCTGTTTTTAAAGGTCTCAGGCTTTCCAGGCAAATTCCTGCAGACCCAGTTCGCTTAAGATTTTATCCAGATGGGCTTTGGCAGCCGGCGTCGGCCCCGGATAATCACCGCCAATAGCGGTATTGCCGACATAACCGATATCTTTGGTGCCTTCCGGTGTGGCAAAAAACGCCGCAACCACTAAGCCGCGCAGCAGGGCAAAGGCTTTGGTCATGCGCCGGAACTGTGGTTTGGTGTCCGCGTTATCAAAAGCGATGTCGTCGATAATGGCGAGCTGTTGCGGTCGCTTTAAGCCGGTAAAACGGCTGCCAAACCGCATCGTCGCTTCATCATCGAGCCAGGCAAGGGCAGATAACACTGTCACCCGGTCTTGTTGCTGGCGCGGATAAGGTGCGCTGACCCATTCATCCAGCACAGTTGGCACGCCGACTTCACTGGCCGATGGCACTGCACCTTCCCGTGGCACCAGAATATCCGCGACCAACGCCAGCAAACCAAGTTGCGCCGGTGTCAGCGTTAAAGGCCAGGGCGATTCTGGCGGCAAAATCAGGTTTGGATCTGTGCCGTAGCCCGGCCCTGTTAACGGCGCGAGCTTTAAATCCGGCCAGTGTTCTTCAGTCAGGGCGCCAGTAAGCGCTGTAGTTGGCGCGGCGGTTTTCGTTGCAGGTGGCGCGGTATCACAGCCACTTAACGCCGGTAACATGCTGCTGGCGGCGAGTGCTGCCATCAGTTTTAGTGACTGACGGCGCGTCATATTGGTTTGATAGGTTTGCAATGCTTCGCCTTGCTCAGGTTTGTGGCTCATTTACAGGGCTCCTTGCTTCAGCTGCGTCGACAACCAGGACGAGTTTCGCATCGCCAGCGTCATAATCGTCAGGGTGCAGTTTTTATGCGGGTTGGATGCAAACACACCGCCGTCCATCACAAACAAGTTCGGGCAGTCCCAGCTCTGGCCCCATTGATTGGTCACAGAGTCGGTTTTCGACGCGCCCATCCGGGTGGTGCCAACTTCGTGAATGATCTGCCCACCTTTTAAAATGGCTTGTTCTGGTGTCGGCAACTCGCCAACTTCTGCACCCATCAACGTCAGAATGTCTTTGGCGGTTTTCAGGCCATGCGCAATTTGCTTCAGCTCGTGCTCGGACCATTTCCAGTGAAAACGTGCCACCGGAATGCCCCATTTATCTTTCACCTCCGGGTCGATATCCATATAACATTCCGGGTTTGGCAACATTTCACCGCGCAGGGCGAAAGACACATAAGCGCCATACTTGTGTTTGACCTGTTGTTTTAACTCTTTGCCATAGCCTTGCAGACTGGTGTCGATATTGGCACCGGGTTCGCCAAATCGACCACCCAGTTCGAAGTGATAACCACGTGGGAAATCGAGTTTTTTCTCCGCCTGCGCCTGATGGCCCCACCAGGGAATGAATAAATGGTTGGCGGTGTGACCGTCTTCGTTATAAATCGGCCGGCCTTGTAATGCCGGTACTAAAGCACCGATATTGGCACCGGTGGAATCCATCAGATTTTTACCGACCTGACCGCTGGAGTTGGCGAGGCCTTGCGGATACTTGTCGGTTTTAGAGTTCAGCAACAAACGGGCGGACTCACAGGCGCTGGCGGCTAAAATCACCACTTTGGCCGTGACGCTGTGCTCAGCGCCGGTCTTTTTGTCGATATAACTGACACCTGTGACCTGACCTTTGTCATCGGTCGTGACTGATTTCACCATTGCATCGGTACGCACTTCCAGCAGGCCTGTGGCTTTTGCCATCGGCAGCAGGGATGTAGTGGTCTGAAAGGCGGCACCAATTGAACAGCCATGGCCGCACGGCGTGGCGTAGAAACAGGCGGCCCGGTTGTCAAGCGGCCGGGTTAATACGGCACGATGCATCGGTACGACCGGGATGCCGAGTTTTTTGGCAGCGGCTGCAACCAAAAGCTCTGGCACCCGTGGTTGTGGTGGCGGTTGTAACACGCCATCGGGTGAGGGCGGCATATCATCCAGACCAGTGTTGGTGCCGCAAACCCCGACTAAGGCTTCGGTTTTATCGTACCAGGGCGCGATGTCTTTGTATTCAAAAGGCCAGTCCGCACCGAGGCCATCGCGGCTTTTGCCTTTAAAATCATGTTCACTGAAGCGCAGTGCATAGCGGCCCCAATGATTGGTGCGCCCGCCGAGCATCCGCGCACGCCACCACATAAATTCGCTACCTTGCGCACTGGTGTAAGGCTCATTCGGTACTTGCCAGCCGCCGTCGATGGTCGCGTCATAAAAACCGAAGTCCTTGTCCGGCGTCGCTGCGCCCATTAACGGGGCGTCACCATTGAGTTTAAACATCGGAGTTTCTTTTTTCGGGTCGTAATCGCGGCCGGCTTCCAACAGTAGTACTTTATGGCCATTGCGGGTCAGTTCATAGGCGGCCATAGCGCCGCCGGCGCCAGAGCCGACAATCAGCACTTCCGGCATGTCAATCTGCGCAGTCGTCATCATTTCAGCTCTTTAATTTTGATGTTTTTGAACCAGACCACATCGCCGTGATCCTGTAAGCCGATATGACCAGTGGATTGCGCGGCAAAACCCGGCCAACTGGCAAATTTACTTTTGGCAAGCAGCTGCTGCCAGTTGGCACTGCCAATTTCGACTGCTGCGGTTTGGATGCCGTTTTGCCAGATGGTCAGCTGCTTTTGCTGCAGACGAATACGCACCTGATTCCATTCACCGGCCTTTTTATGTGACTGCGGCGGGGATGCGATCATATCGTACAATGAGCCTGATCTGTGGTTGGCCAATTTGTTATCAGAATGCCGTTCGTTGTCGAGAATTTGAATTTCCGGTGCATGGGCATAGATAGTGTTACCGGTTTCATCAACCAGCACAAAAATACCACTATTACCGCCTTCGGCGATTTTCCACTCCAGTTGCAGTTCAAAATCAGCGTACTGAGCTTTGGTCAGAATATCGCCGCCGCCTTTGCCGGTCAGCTTCATCGCGCCCTGGTCAATCTGCCATTTGTCGCTTAAACCGGTTTGTTTGAAATTTCGCCACTGCGCCATGCTACTGCCATCGAACAGCAACTGCCAGCCGTCGGCTTGCTCTTGCTCGGTTAATTGATTGTCGGCGGCCAGCGCACTGAATGAAAGTGCGCCGGATAGCAATAAAACCGCCAGTTTTTTTGCTGAAGTCAAAGTCTGTCTCCTTGTTGATTTGTAGCGAAACAGCCGTTTTTACTGCTGCATTCGCGACTGTTATCACGCGACACCCATCAGGTGTTTTGGCCAGACAATATGAGAACGGTCTGGCTGCGTTGTTATTTTGTGCACTATAAAAGCAATGGCGGGGCTCTGGATGCAAGTAAAAAATTACATTTTTGAGGTAAAAAACCTCGCAGCACCGACAAAAGGCGCTCAACGCAAAGATTTGCGCAATTAAAAATGAAACCGATTACATAAAATGCTGGAAATTTACCCCGGCGAGGTTCAGTCTGATGGACAAAAACAGGAGGTTCAGATGTACAGTTTTGTTTGGTCTCAAGCAGAAGTTATCGGGGCGATGATGCGCTCTGATCGCAATAAGGGCAATCGGGGCAATCAGCTGCATTCATTGCTGAGTTGGTTGTTCATCCTGAGTGCATTGGCCATGACCAGTCTGGCCGCTCAGGCACGGCCTCAGGACCAAAATGCAGCCGCGGGTGTGCAAGTGCACCGCGATATTGTTTATGCCACACCCGCCGGCCAGGCTTTGGCGCTGGATATTTATCAGCCGGTGCGTCAGGGTATTGCCGGCCCAATGCCGGTGTTAGTGATTTTCCACGGCGGAGGCTGGCTGATTAATAACAAAAGCATCATGCAGCAAATGGCAGGGTATGTGGCGACCCATGCCGATATCGTCGTCGTGAACGTCGATTACCGTCTATTAAGTGCCAACCACAATACCACCCGGCTGTATCAAATCGTTGAAGATGCGCTGGGTGCAACTTTATGGGTACAGCACAATATTGCGCGGTATCAGGGCGATCCGGCGCGGCTGGCGGTCACCGGGGACAGTGCCGGCGGCCATTTAGCTGCGATGGTGCTGCTCGGCGGGCAACATTTGTCGTCGAAAAGTTTTGCCAGTCGCAATCCTGGTTTTAACCCAAGTTATCTGCCGGCCGGCACTACAGCAGAAAGCATTCTGGCGGCCGGTGGCATCAAGGTGCAGGCCGCCGTGTTAAGTTATGCGGTATTTGATTTACAGGCGCGGGCATTTGCCGAGTTTGAAACCGCTAAAAATGGCTTCTGGGCCATGGGCAAGGCGAGTGCGCGTGGATTCTTTGGCGCCGGCATCAGCGTCAACTCTCATCCGGAGTTGTATCGGGCTTTGTCACCTCAGTTTCTGATCCCACAGGCGCGGCACCGGCAACTGCCGCCGCAATTTGTTCATGTCGGCAGTCTCGATGACCTGACGACTCCGGACAGTGCCCGGCAATACGTAACAGCGCTGCAACAAGCCGGACAGCCAGCCCGGCTAAAGGTTTATCCGGGCTTAAAGCACGCATACCTCGACAACGGCTGTAACAGTTATTTTAACCAGTGTTTTGAGCGGGACGCTGTTGGGCCGCTCAATGATATGATCAGCTTTCTGACTGAAACACTGGGGCCAAAGCCGCAGTAATCAGCGGGGGGCCGACCTTGGCCTTTTTGCAAACCTGTTGTCGAACTATCAGACTTCAGTAAAGCTGAGCGTCACAGTGACGAGGTTCTGCTGTTGGCTGATGTGCAGGCTGGCCTGATGCAGGCTGACGATCTGTTTCACTATTGACAGACCCAGACCGGCACCGTCGATTTGCTGATGGCCCGGGCTGCGGTAAAACCGGTCGGTCAGCCTTTGTTTGTCCGGTTGCAGCACCAGGTCACTGTCATTCTCAAATACGCATCTGATCTGCTGATGTGAGCGACTGGCCCTGATCCTTACACAGGAGTCAGCCGGCGCATATTTGCTGGCGTTGTCGAGCAGATTGCGCCAGACCACCCGCAGCAGACTGTAGTCCCCCTGAACACTAAGCGTTGGGGAAATGTCGAGCTGCCAATCTACTTTATCCAGCTGCGCTGGTGGCAGCTGCGCCAAAGTTTCTTCAGTCAGTTGTACTAAGTTAATCGGGCTTAGCTGATGCAAATGCTGGCGGTCGACCCGGGCCAGCGCCATCAGCTGGCTGACCAGATGGCTCATCCGCATTGAGCTGCTGATTATGGCATCGACCGCTTTTTGCCGGTCAGCGTCATTGTCAGCCAGACTAATATTCTGTGCATGCAAACGCAGAATCGCCAGTGGTGTGCGTAGTTCATGCGAGGCATCGGCGATAAAGCGTTTTTCCTGTGCCAGATGCTGGCTGATGTTGTCGAGCAGCGTATTAATTGCGCTTTGAACCGGTGCAATTTCAGCGGGTAAGCGAATATCCAGAGGCTGTAACGCGGTTGGGCTGCTGTGCTGCAATTGCTGCCTGAGCGCATCGACCGGCGTAAACATATGCTGTACCAACAAATAAATCAGCACAGATAACAGTAACATCGTTACCAGCACCTGACCAATCTGACCGCTGACCAGATACCAGCTGAGCTCATCGCGCACGGCAATATGCTGGCCGGCTTGCAGCCACAGCTGACTGGTTTCGTCAAACAGGCTGAAGCTGATCCATTGCTGATCCGGATCTGTGCGTTCAAAATAGCCGGTTTGCAACGGTGCCAGCGCCGTGTTGCTGGTGTTGGCTGAGCTTAATAACAGCCGGCCATCCCGGCTTCGTACCTGAAAGCCAATCTGGCTTTCGTATTTATGGCCTTCGCGCAGGCGTTCCAGTGCCGAAGGCACTTCCATCAGCTGTTGTTCAAGGACAGGCACCGCGACTATCAGCGGGCTGAGGCGGTCGGGCAGGCCGGGGTCGTTTTCGACCAACCGGGCCAGCAACCGGCTGGTTTGCGCCAGCTGGGCGTCAAACACTTCATCAATTTCGTGCAACGAGCGGTAATAATCGACCACTGACGCAATGACAAGCACCAGCAGGATCACCAAATTCACCCCCAGGACAATGCGGGTCTTGATCGAGTCAATCATGCTGGCTCACCAACATATAACCGACACCCCGCACGGTTTTGACAAAGCTGCTGCCAAACTTTTTGCGCAGGTTATGGATATGCACCTCGGTGGCGTTACTGTCGATATCGCCATCCCAGCCGTAACACAGCTCTTCCAACAGCTGGCGGGAGCGGATCTTATCCGGGTGCTGCATAAACTCTCTTAACAGGATGTATTCGCGGTTGGTTAACGTCACGTCGCGTCCGGCAAACTGGCAGCGTTGATTGACCAGATTCAGCCGGATGCCGGCGACGTTGAGTTCGTCGTCGGTTCTGTCCTGATGACGCCGTGCCAGCACCCGTAACCGCACCTCAAGCTCACGCAGGTCAAAAGGTTTACACAGGTAATCGTCGGCACCGGCGTTCAGGGCCTGCAGCTTGATATCGATATCGTCGAGTGCGGTCAGCACCAGAATGGGTACTGTCTGGCCGGCGCGACGCAGTTGTTCAATCAATGGCAGCGACGAGCCATCAGAAAGGCCTAGGTCCAGCACCACAGCGCCAAATTCACTGGTTTTTAGTGCTGAGACTAACTCAGCGCCGCGCGTGCAATGCTCGGTCTGATAATGCAGGCGCTGCAACGCCGTGCGGATGCCATCGGCCAGTAACAGATCATCTTCGACCAGCAATATCCGCATGTCGCGCTCCTGTGTTGCGGTGATGCTTGCACGGTAACGCGTTAGCCTTAAGCAAAACTTAAGCTGGTGCGAGCAGGTGGCTAATACCCGTTGCGACTGAACTTAAGAAATGTTTAAGCCAGAGCTTGTAGTTTGCCGTTCATCTGATGGAGGTGATATGCAAATTCGGCTGTTGATATTTTCGCTGTTTTTTAGTCCTGCGCTGCTGGCTGAGCCTGGGCCGGCCGCGCCGGCACTGACGCCCGGCCAGTTGATTAACCGGCTGCTACCGGCGCAGGCTGCACCTGTTGAACTGGCGCTGTGGCAACAAGGTCCTGCGCAACTTGGTGTGTCGCACTTATCCAATCGCGCCGGGCTCAATAACGGCGGCGATGAAACCGAACTGAGTCTGAACCTGGCGTTGAACCAGCCGGCCAACCAGCGTTATCTGGCGCAATTGCAGCAAGACTTAACTACCCGGCAACAGCAGAGCCGCCAGTTACTGCGCTGGCAGCTCAGTGGTGAACTGGCAAGGCAATTAGCGGCCTGTGCCGAGTATGCCGCACTGCAGCAGGCTGAGCGTGAACAAACCACGCAGTTGCAAGAGATGGTTCGCCTGGCAGAGGACGCCTTTGCCAGAGGCGAGCTGACGCGCAGCGACAAATTGCAGCTCGACAACGCCTTGCTGGCAGCAGAGGCGCGGCTGGCGATGACTGAAATCCAACTGCAGCAAGCGCTGCTGGCCTGGCAGCAATTCGCCGGTCAGCAGCTCACAGGTCAACAGCCTGGCAATAAACAGCCGAGAGGTCTGGCGACAGTACCGCCGCCCTGGCTCACGCAATGGGCACAGCAACGCACCGGTCGCTCTGTTAACGGCAGCGCTGTTACCGGAAGCGCTGTTGCCGGCGACTGGCAACAACATCCACTACTGCTGCTCCAGCAGACTGAAACTGTAGCCGCCGAACGCAGTTATGTGCGCGACAGCAGCGGTGCTGCCAATCCGTGGCAGGCTGGTCTGGTACTGCGACAAACCCGCGGCGGCGCGCAGCTGCCGGACGATACCGCCATTGGTCTGCAATTTTCTGTGCCAATCGGGCGCGCCAGCGGCACTGAACAAAGTGCAGTGGCGATGCTTTCGATGCAAACCCAGCAACAGAAACTGGCCGAGACTTTGCGTCTGGTTCGCCAGCAATGGTTTGACGCCAAAGCCCGCTATCAGTCGGCCCTGTTGCAACAACAGGCCAGTCAGCAACAACTGCAATACAGCCAACACATTCAGCAAGCGGCAGATGCCGCGCTCAAAGCCGGTGAAATGCGCAGCAGCGAATGGCTGCGGCTGTTTTTGCAGCACAGCGAGCTGAAAAAGTCTGCCGCCACCGCCGAGGTGCGCTTGCAGCTGGCAGCATTTGAATTTGATCAGGCAGGAGGTCTGACATGGTGAAGCAATACCAACCGCGTAATCCGCGCATTTTAATTTTGATTTTCGCCGCAGCGCTGCCATTGGCGACCTGTGCCCAGGCTGCCGGCTGGGACTATCAGTGGCAACAGGCGCAAGCGGTCACACAAATACCATCATTGCCGGTCACCGCCGAAGTGGTGCAAAACGTGCACGCGACACAAACTCTGATGCTGCCATTTGAAGTGCAGGTTCACACTGTCTATGTGCAGTCGGGCCAGCAGGTGCAGGCCGGTGAGCCTTTGCTGAAGATGAGCGGGCCTTTGGTGTTGAATTTCGCCGAGCGGCTGGAGATCGCCGAACATCACGCTAAAGCGGCGGCACTTCGCATCAGTGACAATCAGTCGCGTTATGCCGCCGGCGATATTCTGCGCGAAACCTGGTTGGAGTGGCAGCATCAGGCGCATCAGACCGCGCTTGAGCTGGCCGCTCTACGCCAGCAACAGCAGCTGTTGGCACAATGGCAGGCGAAAACAGGCAGCGACGGCATCACGCTGTTGGCCAGCAGTGCTGGTAATGTGTTGTTTGATACTGAGCTTCAGGCCGGCGCGCAAGTCTCAGCCGGCAGCAGGCTGTTCAGCATGCAGCAAAGCCAACAGACAGTATTGGAATTGCGCCTGCCTGCAGCGCAGCAGGCCAATAGCGTTCAGACGCCAAACTGCACCTTAGCGCTGACCTGGCAAAGTGGTGTAGTCGAGCAGCAATTTCGCCGGTATCGCAGCACCGTGCTGACGGCAGACTGCGCTCTGTTGCCTGGCCAGCGTCTTAGCGTACAGCCATGGCAGACGCTGGCAGGTTTCAAGTTGCCACGTCAGGCGATAGTGCAAAACGGCAGTGGTGATGCGGTGATCACAGGTCCGGAATCGCCGGCATTGCTGCCAGTCCGGGTGCTCGGCCGCAGCGGTGACTGGGTGTATTTGCAGGGAGACTTAGCTGGTAAATCAGTGGCGACTGCCGATGTCGCCGCATTAAAAGGTCAGTTACAGGGCATGGGAGGCACGGAATGAACGCCATGCTGACCGGATTATTGACCGCCGTGCTGACACAGCGCTGGGTGGTGCTGGCGTTTGCGGCTTTGTTAGCCGTCGCCGGTGGCCGGGCCTGGTTGCAGTTGCCGATTGATGCTTTTCCGGACATTTCGCCAACTCAGGTAAAAATCATTTTAAAAGCGCCGGGCATGACAGCAGAGGAAGTCGAACGGCTGGTGACCAGGCCTTTAGAGCTGGCGCTGCAGGGTATACCACAGCAGCGGCTACTGCGCTCCACCAGTAAATATGCCATTGCCGATTTAACCGTCGATTTTGTCGAAGGCACGCCGATTGACTGGGCGCGCCAGCAGGTGATTAACCGGCTGAGTGAAACCCGCGCCGAATTGCCGGGAGGTCTTGAAGGCGGTGTAGCACCGATGAGCACACCGTTGTCAGATGTTTTAATGTTTACCGTCGATAGTCCAACGCTGGATTTACGCGAACGGCGACAGATTTTGCAGCGCCAGATTAGACCGGCGCTGCGTGGTGTACCCGGCGTTGCCGATGTCAATCTGCTTGGTGGCGACGCGTTGGTGCTGAATATCGCGCCGGACTTGCTGGCGTTGCAAAGTGCCGGCCTCACACTGGAGGAACTGGCGCGGCAAATTGAGCAGCAAAACCAAAATCAGGGCGCTGGCCGGCTCGATTTAGGCACTGAAGCCATCACAGTGCGGATTGAAGGGCAGCGCCAACAGACAGAAGCTGTAGAGGCGCTGTCGGTACGCGGCAGTAATGGCCAGCGCTATCGCTTGACTGAGCTTGCCAGCGTCAGCATTGACCGGCAGGAACGTTATGGTGCTGTGACACATAACGGCCAGGGCGAAGCCGTGCAGGGGCTGGTAATAGCGCTGCGCGGCACTAATACCGGTGAGCTGATTCGGGCGGTGCAACAGCAGCTGCAAACTTTGCAACCGATGTTGCCGGCGGACGTGCACATCAATGTGTTTTATAACCGTCAGCAGCTGATTGATACAGCGGTCGGAACCGTTGAAGAAGCCTTAGGTCTGGCGGTGCTGTTTGTTGTGCTGGTACTGGTGCTGTTTTTGGGCAATGTCCGTGCTGCTTTGCTGGTGGCGGTCAATTTGCCTCTGGCGGCGCTCGCGACTTTTTTACTGATGCGCTATGCCGGTATGAGCGCAAACCTGATGAGCCTTGGTGGTTTAGTGATTGCCATTGGGATGCTGGTCGACTCGTCAGTGGTGGTGGTGGAAAACACGCTGGACCGGCTGGCGACGCCGCGCCCTTTGCCAAAACTGCACATTATTTTGCAGGCGGTCAAAGAAGTGTCGCTACCGGTGATCTCAGGCACGCTGATTGTCGTCATTGTGTTTTTGCCGCTGCTGACGCTGGATGGACTGGAAGGAAAACTGTTTATTCCGGTCGCGCTGACCATCGTGTTTGCGTTGCTGTCGTCGTTAGTGTTGTCGTTAACTTTATTACCGGCTTTATGTGGCTGGCTGCTGCATCCGGCGGCAGAGCAACATCCGCATTGGTTCAGCCTGCTGCAGCGTGGTTATGCCGCGATGCTGGAGCGGGTGCTGGCGCACTGGCGGCGTTTTGTCGTGAGTCTCGTGTTGTTATTTGCTTTGTCGCTGCTGGCCTTTAGCCAACTCGGCCGCACCTTTATGCCGACGTTGGATGAAGGTGACATCATGCTGCAAATTGAAAAAATCCCCACTATCAGCCTCGACGCCAGCATTGCGCTGGACCAGCGCATCGAGGCCGAACTACTGGCCAAAGTGCCGGAAATAGAGCAAATCGTCGCCCGCACCGGCTCGGATGAAATTGGCATGGACCCGATGGGTCTCAATGAAACTGATTTATTTATGCAGTTAAAGCCGGTCAGGCAGTGGCGACAGCCGGATAAGGCAGTGCTGGAAGCGGAGATCCGCCAGGTCTTGCAGCAATTTCCCGGTGTGAATTTTGGTTTCACTCAGCCCATTGATATGCGTGTATCGGAAATGCTTACCGGCGCCCGTGGTGATGTGGCGATCAAAATCTTTGGGCCAGACCTTGCGGTATTAGCAGATCTGGCAGCCAAAACTGCGGCCATTGTCAGCCAGGAAGCCGGCGCTGTCGATACCCAAACCGCGGTTACGGCTGGCAGTAAGTTATTGAATATCCGCTTAAACGACGCGGCCACTGATTTGTACAGCATCGACAGCGCCAAACTCGCGCAGCAGGTTCGCAGTAGCCTGGCCGGCATTGAAGTAGGCCAGATGATGGATGGTGAATGGCCGTTACCACTGTTACTGCGCCAGCGCCACGAAGTCAGCACTGAAACGCTGGCGCAACTGCCATTACTGCTGGACGGTGGTGTGCAGACCACGCTTGGCACTGTGGCTGAGATTAAACGGATTGATGGTCCGGTGGCGATTTCACGCGAAAACGGTAGCCGTTTTGCGCTGGTACGCACTAATGTGGCCGGCAGGGATTTGGTCGGGTTTGTCGGCGCTATTGAGCAGCAACTGGCGGCGAAGCTGCCGCTACCCGCAGGCTACCGGCTGGTGTTCGGCGGTCAGTTTGAAAACCAGCAACGGGCGGCTGGCCGCTTGCTGCTGGTGGTACCGTTGTCATTGGGGCTGATTTTTCTGCTGTTGCTGGCGACCTTTCGCGATAGCAAAAAAGCTTTGTTGGTGCTGTCGAACATTCCATTTGCGCTGACCGGCGGCATCTTTGGCTTATTTATCAGCGGCGAATATTTGTCGGTGCCGGCCTCAGTAGGTTTTATCGCGCTGATGGGGGTGGCGGTGCTGAACGGCGTGGTGATGATCAGTCATTTTGAAGATCAATGGCGTGCCGGTATGCCACTTGGCCATTTAGTCCGTGCAGGTGCACTGCGCCGCCTCAGACCTGTGCTGATGACCGCCGCAACTGCGTTACTTGGCTTGTTGCCGCTGTTGTTTGTCAGCGGGCCAGGCTCTGAGCTGCAGCGTCCGCTGGCAGTCGTGGTGATCAGCGGGTTATTCAGCGCAACTGTTGTCACGTTATTTTTAATGCCAGGAGCTTATCAATGGTTAATGCACAACAACAAAGCCCGCAAGTGATGCTGACGCTGATAGTGCCGCAAAGTCTGGCGGATGCCTGTGCCGATGTGCTAATGCAAATCCCGGTAGTGCAGGGCTTTACTCAGGATGCGGTGCTTGGCTTCAGCCGCAGGCCCAGTGCCATGTCTACGGCAGAGCAGGTCGCCGGCCGCCAGGCTAACAGCAGGTTTCAGCTGTTGCTTGGTGAAGATGAGGCGCAGATAGTGCTGGCAAATTTAGCGCAGCAGCAACTCAGCGGGCGGCTGCACTATGAATTGTCTGCGGTGCTGGCACATGGGCATTATTTGCCCGCGGAGGTGCGCTGATGCGTCAGTTGCCAGTTTTTAGTGTGTGGCGGGTTTTGCTGGTGTGTTTGCTGAGCTGTTGGGGGCCTTTGGCTATGGCGAAAAACCACCTGCTCAGCAGCGATCCGGCCGATGGTGCCTGGTTGCAGCTGGCACCGGCGCAAATGGTGTTAGAGTTTGACCGCAAAACCCGTTTGACGGCGCTTAGCCTGCAATGGCCGGACGGGCGGGTGACGGCATTGCCGCTTCCGCCCACTCAGTTGTTTAAAACCCGTCTGGCAGTGCCGTTACCAACCCTGCAGTCAGGCCGTTATACCTTACGCTGGACCGGCCGGGGCACTGATCACTGGTATTTTTCCGGTGCGCAGCAATTTGAGCTACATGGGCATGCCGGTTGACTGCATCAGGCACCCTGTACCAAGCGATTGCGGCCGGCTTTTTTACCGTTGTAGAGCAGGGCGTCGGCATGCTGCAGCGTTGCATCGAGCGATTCGCCACTAAGCCACACTGCGCCACCGGTTAAAGTGACTGGCGTCGGACCAATCGACAGTGGCATAGGTGCGGCCGCAACAGAGCGGATCAGCGCATCGGCGCGTTGCATCGCGTCGCTGCCTTGCAGGATAAATAAAAACTCCTCGCCGCCCCAGCGGGCCAGTAAGTCATCTGGCAAACAAAGGCCTTGCAGCCGTTCACTCAGCGCGGTTAAGACTTCGTCGCCGACCTGATGGCCATGTACGTCGTTAAACTGTTTAAAGTGATCGATATCGGCGATGACCAGCACCCGCTGATGTTGCCAGCCGGACCACTGCGGTTCCGTTTGCGCGCGCAGGCCACGCCGGTTCAGTAAACCGGTCAATGCGTCGCGATAAGCCGCCTGCTGCAGACGCTGATTAGCCTGCTGCAGCGCTTCGGTGCGCTCGCGCACCTGCTGCGCCAGCCACAGATTTCGTTTTTTCAGTGAGCGGGTCCGCAGCAACATGATGCTGCTGACTCCCAGTACCAGCGCTGCAGCCAGCGTGGTTTTTGCCCACCAGGTCAGCCACCAGGGCGGTTGTACTTCAAGCTGAAAAGGTGCAGCTGCAGTCATCCGGCCATCCGGCCACCACGTCTGCAGCTCAAACTGATACTGGCCAGGCGGCAGTCTGGTGTAAGTCGCCCGGGGTTCATCAGTGGCTGCGGTCAGCCAGTCGCGGTCAAAGGGTAACAGGCGATAACGAAACCGCGGAACTGAGTCTTGTGCCGCCGGCAATGGTACTGACTGAGCATTGGCAGACAAATCAGCTGCCGGAGGCATCACGATGCCAGGCATGGCGAATTCAAAAGTGACTAAGTCCTGTTGATATTGCAGAGTCAGCAGCCCGCCAAACAGCGCTGAGGGATCACTGCCGGTGGTGGCAGGTTGAGTCAGGCGTAGTGGCTGATTAAACAGGCGCACACCAGTCAGTTGCGGCTCTGGTACCGGCGGAGTTGCGGATTGTTGCAGCGGCGCAATATAAAAGCCATCTTCGGCGCCGAGGATTATCTGCTGTCCTTGTATCCTCGCAGTATTTAACAGCGTCTCCGGCATCAGACCGGTCAGGGTGATTTGTTGCAGCAGCTGTCCATCGGCAGCAATGCCGGCCAGCCGTTGCTTTGTCCGAAGCCAGAGACTGACCGGGCCGTCAGCAGACGCTGCAAAAAGTTCGGTGCCGTTAGCCAGATCTGCTCGTTTAAGCTGGAGCTGAAATTTTCCACTGTGATCATCGAAGCGCAGCAACACGCCGCTATCGGTCAGTATCCACAGTGTGCCCTGTGCATCTTTGCACAGTTGCCGGGCTTTACCATGGCCGCTGAGGTCCACAGCACTGAACTTGTTGCCATCGAGCTTAAAAAGTCCGGCAGTATTTAAAGCAAATACCTGACCGGCTGGGCTTATCTCAATCGCCAGATTGGTGTCGAGCTGTAAACCGTCACTGCTGCGCCACAGTGCTTCGACTTTGCCCTGTGCATTCAGCTGCGCAATACCGCCGGACCACATGCTGATCCAGATGTTGCGATCCGGTGCAATGCTGAGCCGGAATACGTCCTGGCTGGGCAGGTCAGAGGTCAAAAGTTGCCATTGTTGTGTGTCCGGGTGCAACCTGACCACGCCGGATGAAGTCGCAAGCAACAATGTGCCGTCCTGATCAGGACGGATAGCCCACACCGCCTGGCTCGGGAAATGCTGGACACCAGTTTCATCGGGCGCAAAGCGCTGCAGTGTTTCGCCGGCGTGGTCAAAGCGGTATAAGCCACCTCCGCTGGTCCCCAGCCAGATGTCGCCTTGTTCAGTCGCATAGAGCGCCTGCACATTGCTTTGGCGCAAGCCAGGCTGGTCGGCTTGGGCCTGACCCAGCCATTGATATTGCTTCAGCGCGGGCAATAAAACGCTGACGCCATATTCGTGGCCAGCGTACAAAGTGCCGTCACGGGTGGTTAATAAGGTTTTTATATTATTGCCGCTGATGGCGGTAGGGTCTGTTGGCCTAAAACTGCTATGGCTGTGTTGTTCACCTTTAGCATTGAATTCGACCAGTCCGCCGGCCCAGAGCCCGGCCCAGAGTCCTTGTTTCGCTGGTAGCAGCGACATCACGCCGTTGACTGGCAATGTATTGGCCTGGCCTTTATGCCAATGCCTGCGGACCTTGCCAGCGCTGTCCAGCTGATAAAAACCGTGTTTGTGGCTGCCGGCATAGAGGCTGTCCTGATACACCTCAAGCGCACGAAACCGCACGTCCGCCAACTCAGGTGCAAATCGTTCTGCCTGCTGGCAGGGCAGTTCGCAGCGGAATAAACCTTGCTCACGCACGGCAATAATCAGTTCGTTGTGCAAAAAGCTCAGCCGCTCAACCCGGCTTTGTGCAGGTAAACCGCTCAACTGCAGATGTTCGCAACGACCATTGATGGTATTTACCTGCCAGATGCCATCAGGCCCCAATGCCAACATAGTGTCAGCGTGTTGTTGCGGCTGGACTAATTGCCAGAGCCCGCCTGGCGGTTGGCATTCTTGCTGACTGAAGTTGTCCGTCTGGCGGTCCCAGCGCCACAAGCCCAAACTACCGGCAAGCCAGGCGCCTTGTCCGGGGTTCAGCAGCAGTTGATTCACCGCTTGCACAGGGAAGTCGCGAATTTTTATTAACTGATTGTGCTCAATACGATAAAGCCCACTGCTACCGGCGGCCCAAATCATGCCGTTGTCATCCTGCATCAGGCTGTTGATGCCGGATTTATCACTGGTGGACAGGTTAATAAAGCGGTGGCGGGGCAGTAGCTCAACGGCTTCTGCCGTTGCTATAGGATAAAAAATTGCCAGCCCAATGCTGAGGATAAAACAAATGAGCAGAAAAAATACCGGAAACAACCGCAAATTCATTCCTCCAGGCTGACTTTTGTTAAAAGCGGCTGGCAGCGGCTGACAGCGCGCATCGGTTCCCTCATTGGGGCCGCTCCAATAACAGGGCTATCCCCTGACCGCCTCCGATACACAATGTGACGAGTGCAAACTGACCGTCGATGCGTTCCAGTTCGTACAGGGCTTTAACCACCAGCAGCGCTCCGGTTGCGCCGACCGGATGACCAAGCGCAATAGCACCGCCGTTTGGATTGACCCGTGCAGGATCAAAACCAAGCGTCTGGCTGACAGCCAGCGCCTGCGCGGCAAAGGCTTCGTTGGATTCAATAACGGCAATGTCTGCAAGCGCGATCCCGCTTTGCTGCAGCACTTGCCGAACTGCCGGAACAGGCCCAAGTCCCATCATGGCAGGGTCCAAGCCGGCAAAGGCGCAGCTGCGCAGCCGTGCTTTAACGTGAAGGCCATGGGCGCGGGCATAATCTGTGGTGGCGAGCACCAGTGCTGCGGCGCCATCGTTGAGGCCAGAGGCGTTGCCGGCAGTGACCAGTCCGTCTGTTTGAAAGGCCGGTTTAAGCTGCGTCAGGCTCTGCAGCGTAGTGTCTGGCCGCAGATGTTCATCCTTAGCAAACAGTGTATCGCCGTGGCGGCCAGTCATACGCACTGGTGTGATTTGGCTGTCAAACAACCCATTTTGTTGCGCCCGCGCCGCGCGTTGTTGGCTTTGCAGGGCAAACTGGTCAAGTTCAGTGCGGCTGAACTGATATTGCCTGGCGATGTTTTCTGCTGTGATCCCCATATGGCCGCTGCCAAAAGGGTCGGTCAATATTCCCAACGTTAAATCGGTCACACTACTGTGACCAAACCGCAGGCCTCTACGCACGCCAGGTAACAAAAACGCGCCCTGCGACATCGATTCAGCGCCGCCACACAAAGCGACGGGGTCAGAAGCGCTATTGGCATTTAACATCAGCTGCTGGGCCGCACTTAACACCGCCTGTAAGCCAGAGCCACATAACCGATTGACCTGAAAAGCGTCACTATGTGTTGGCATGCCGCAATTTAGCGCAATATGGCGGGCCAGATACACATCGGCTGCGCTGGTGGTGATGATATGCCCAAACACCGATGTGCTGATATCACTGGCGGGCACACCACTTCGACTAATCGCCGCCTGCGCTGCGACTGTACCAAGCTCGGCCGGGCTAAAACCGGATAACGAGCCGCCAAAACTGCCAATGGCGGTGCGGGCGGCAGATAAAATCACGATATCTGAAAGGGGCATTACAGGGCGAACTCAGCAAATTGTAAGTTAGTCATCCTGACATAAAAAAGTCCCAGGCAGCCAGCACTCTGTTTGTCAAAACGCTGATAACTTTGTCATCAGGTGCGGTGTTTGGTCTCGTTAATTTGGTATTTGGTCAACTCCTGCTGGTAGCGCTCAGCCAGAGATTTTACTGCCTGACTGGCTTCGTCAGTGTTTCTTGCCTGTAAACTACTGTGGTCGGTGGTCTGCATCAGTGCAGATGTCTGCTGCTGCATTGCGGCAGCTAATTTGGCCTGATCTGCGGCCAGAGTACTAATTTGTCCGTTTAATTGATTGATAGTTTGACTGGCATGCAGGACTTTACCAAGTGCTTGATTTGCCTCTGCTGTGTGCTGTTGAGATTCGGCCACGATCTGGTGGTATTCTCTGTTAATCCCACCGACTAGCGTTACCCCTTGCTGTAATTGTTCAATTTTTTGGCGGATCTCGCTGGTACTGGCCTGGGTCCGGCTGGCCAGCGAGCGAACTTCGTCAGCAACGACCGCGAAGCCGCGGCCTTGCTCACCGGCGCGTGCTGCTTCAATCGCGGCGTTTAATGCCAGCAAATTAGTTTGTTCCGCGATGGCACTAATCACCTCCAGAATGCTACCAATCTGACTGCTGGCATTGCTGAGCCCCGTCATGGCTTCGTTTGCTTTCTCGAGCGCCTCGACCTGCCGGTTAGACTGGGTGATTGCCCGTTCTAATGCAGTGCTGGCATCCTGGGTGATAGCTGCAATATGCACGCTGCTGTCGCTTGCAACAATTACATTGTAGGTCACAGCGGCAGACTTCTCTGATAATTGACTGGCAGCATCTGTTACCTGTGTCAGACGTGAGGCGGCGTCTTGTGTTGCCCGGTAACTTTGCTGGGCAAAGCCTGACAGCTGACCCGATGAAGCCAGTAACTCTCTGGTGATGGCAGCGATTTGCCCCATCATTTGCTGTAGTTGGCTGAGGAGCAGATCAAATTGTCGCGCCATTTGACCAAACTCATCGTTGCTATAGACAGCGAAACGTTTGGTCAAATCGCCGTCACCATTAGTGAGTGCAGCAATCGCAGCGTTTGTTGCTTCGATGCGTTGTATCACCAGTTTTTGCAGCATTAGATACACTGCACCAATGAAACACAGCACAGAAAAACTGAGCCAAGCAAACGTTTTGGCGATTTCGCTGCGTACAACGGCATTGACCTCTGCGTTATTCACGCCGGTGATCACCCGGTATTGCCAGGGGGTAAATTCCTGTGAGCTGATAGTCCATGTCTCGGAATCATTCAGTGCTTTTTTCAGTTCATCAGGTTTCATCTGTGCTGAGGCTGCGCGAACCACACCGGATTTATCAATAAGAGCGACAAAGCCAAGATCAAGCAATTTGCTGTGACTGACTAATTCGTTCAGTTCAGCCAAATCAGCTTTATATCCGACATAAGCAATGCCAATTAAGGTGTCGTTGGTGTCAATTAAAGGTTCATAAGCAGTGATGAAAGGGTTGCCAAGAATATCGACATGGCCGTAAAAGGCCTTTTTTTGTTTGATTGCTGCGTAGGCACTACCGGTTGGTGCCAGCGCAGTGCCGATGGCCCGGCCATTGGCTGACTGAACGTTGGTTGAGATACGGATAAATTGATCATCTGCTTTGCTAAACAGTGTCGCTGTTCCTCCCAGCATCGCAGTATGAGCATCGACCAAAGAAAACTGATTGGCCTGCGACTGTCCACCTATCAAAAGGTCAGGAACCTGCATACTGCCAACCTGCGCGAGTTCTCCTGCCTGGATTGGGCCGGCTGCTGCGAGCGTTTGTCGAAACACCCGCATACTGGCTCTAGTCTGTTGTGTCAGTAGGGCGTCGGTCAATTTTAAAGAGTTTAATAATTCCCTTTGCAGGTCTTTTTCTTGCTTCGCCAGGCTTTGTTGTAATTCACTGTGCGTGTTGTTCCAGATGAAGCCAAAAGCTACCAGCAGTAGTGCGACACTGAGCAGACATAAGATAACGGTGAATTTTCGTTGAATGGTCATGACGATTCCCGACAGGTTACGATTATGCGAACTAAAGACCCGCTGGCGCAGCAGGGGGCATCTGTACCGAATTAGAATAGTAGTCAGTTTACGCAAAGAGGCATGGCGCCGTTCACATTTTTGTTCTTTACGACATTGCCGCGATGTTACTTAGTATTGGCCGCGGGCAAATGAAAAATCAGCTATGGTTGGCGCGTAGGAACCGCTGAGGTCAATATGGGGGCTGTTGAAGACTGGGCAACGAATAGTTAAATACTGCTGATAGACGTAAGATTACACCAAGACTATAGGGTTTATCAGACCTATGATTTATTTGCAGAAATTAAGAGATTTGGTGCGTCCTAGTGGACTCGAACCACCGACCCCCACCATGTCAAGGTGGTGCTCTAACCAACTGAGCTAAGGACGCAACTGGGCGTGCTATTTTGAGAATTTGGTGCGTCCTAGTGGACTCGAACCACCGACCCCCACCATGTCAAGGTGGTGCTCTAACCAACTGAGCTAAGGACGCAACCTGTGTCATCAGCTGTGCTGACAACGGCGGCTATAGTATTTTTTGCCTTCAGTGAATGCAAGAGTTTTTTCGGTAAGCTGGTTTAACCGCTGCAATTTTGCGCGCAGGCGCGATTTTGTCGGTGTCAGTTTAGTTTGCGACAGTCGGGGCAGGCCGGTCGCACTGACGCCAGCGTTGCCAAAAGGTCACATGTTGTCTGAGTTGTTGTTGCAGGTCGAATTGCGGCGCCAGTAGTCTTTGCTGAATGGCTGGCTGCAATGGATGTTGCTGATACAGCTGTAGCAGGGCAGTACTGAGTTCGGCCGCCATACCATCGAGGCGGGCCAGCCCGTTTTGCACCCGGCCAATAAAAATCTGCTGCAGCAAGTTATCCCGGATGTTGCGGTCGGCCTGACAAAATTCGGAGTTGCTGAGCCTTGCCAAAGCTGCATTCAGCTGCAGGAAAAATTGTTGCGACATGCGCAGGCTGTGCTGCAAATCGGCAAGCAGCTGTGTCTGATGTAAAGTCCCCAGCGCCTGATTAATATCGATTTTACTTGCTGCCCGATAATCCTGTTGCAGCACCAGCTGGCGCAGTTTGTTGAGTTGTTGCAGTGCCTGCAGCGTTTCGGCGCGGCCACCTTGATCTGGGGCTACACCACGCTGACTGCCGGCTAACTGCTGACGCAGTGTCTGGTCACGGCTAAGCAGATTGGCAAATACAGTAGGCAGCTGTTGTTGTTTTTGCTGATAGATCAGCTGCAATTTGGCGATAAGCTCTGCATCAAGTTGCTTGCTCAGCGCCGGCGTCGTCAGGCAAAGACCGAGTTTATCGAGCAAACGCAGTTCATAATGTAGTAAACCCGCATCGGTCTGTACCTTGCCAAGGCTGCTGTTGCGCTCAGCAATTAACGTTTCTAAGTCACAGACATCGAGCGCCAGCATGTCTGTGAGGTCAATAGTCGCGGCAGCGATGGGCTGGGTCAGCTCACGCACCTCCGGTAATGGCGGTAACACCGCTTTACTCAGTGATTCGCTGAACTGTGCTTGTGGCAACAAGCGCTGTAACCGCGCCTGATAATCGCGAAGCTGCGATTCCGGATAAGGCATACAGGCGTTAAGCCCTGCTGCAATGCCAAGCAGCAGGCAACACCTGAGCAGGCTATTAATGAGGTAACATGCTTTGATGCGGCTCTGCCGGTTGCCAGCTGCCATCTTCCATCCGTTTCAGTTGCCAGACTAATAACCGACCGAGCAGCACTGCGGCGACGGTCAGACCAATAATGATGCCAACCCAAAAGCCTTGCGCGCCCATTGCCGGCACCAGCCAGTCGGTTAATCCTAATACGCAGCCAAGGCCAAAGCCGATGGGCCAGTAGGCGATAAAAGTGATGTAAAAAATCGGTTTAGTGTATTTCAGGCCGCGCAGCGTGCAGCTGCAAATCACCTGGACTGCATCAGACAGCTGATAAAAACAAGCCAGAATGAGAATCGCCACCGCGAGTTCCAGTACCGCCGGATCTGTGCTGTATTGTGCTGCGACCAGATGCCGTGTCAACAAAGTCAATAAGGCGATACCTACTGCCAGCAACAAACCAATCTGAATTGCAGTGGCGATGGCTTTACGCAGTTCTTTGACATCGCTCGCGCCTGCCAGATGGCCAACACGGATAGTGGTTGCCAGACCAATACTCAGTGGCAACATAAACACCATAGAGCAGAAATTATTGGCGATTTGATGTGCCGCGACCACGGTCGGGCCTAAATGCGCAATCATCAACGGAATGCAGGTAAACAAGGTCACTTCAAAGAAAAAGGCAAAGGCCACCGGCGTGCCTAAAGCGACGATTTGCCAAATCTGCGCGAAATCCGGTCGGTAGGAATGAAGCCTGGCGCGGACAAAACCAGTGCGTCTGCCAAAGGCGGCGTAGCCTAACAAAGTCAGGAACATCGCCACAAACACCAGGCTGGTAGCAAGGCCACAGCCTGCGCCACCCAGCGCCGGCATACCGAATTTGCCGTAGATAAACACATAGTTGGCGGGAATATTCACCAGAATGCCAACAAAACTGATCCACATCGCCGCTTTGGTGTAACCAATACCTTCGTAAAGATTACGTAAAATCATATAACCGGCGGCCGGGAAAATGCCCCAGGCGATGTAACCGAGATAGGCCAGAGCTTTTTGCCGCAGTTCCTCGTCCATTTGCATCATGCTAAGCGGCAGCTGGATAAACTGCATGCCGGCGAAAATTATCAGTGCCATTGCCAGCGCCAATAATCCGCCCTGATAGGTGGCTGGCAGAATTTCTTTGTGGCGGCCGGCACCAAAATGCTGAGCAATAATCGGCGTCAACGCGAGTAACAGGCCCTGAAAAGTTAATAAAATCGGTAACCATAACGCCGACCCAATGGCCACTGCAGCCATGTCGGTGACACCAACCCGGCCAGCCATCAGGGTGTCGATGACATACATCATGGTTTGCGTCAGCTGCGCCACCATGATCGGGCCAGAGAGTTTCAGAATGGTTTTTGCTTCAAATCGGGAAAAAGGTAACATGGGGCGCTCTTTGGGCTGCAACAGCTCGTGCTCAGAAGCTTAAATGTTAACACAACGAGGATTGGCATGTTTACAGGAATAGTGCAGGCACAGGTACTGGTGAAAGAAGTTGAGCGGCGCAACAACTTTGTCAGGTTAACGCTGCAGACAGCGCCAGCTTTGCTGCAGCAGCTGCAGCGCGGTGCCAGTATTGCAGTGAATGGCACTTGCCTGACCGCCACTGAATTTAACGAAGCTGCCGGTTGGGTCAGCTTTGATGTGATTGACGAAACGCTGCAAAAAACTAATCTCGGGATGCTGCAAAACGGTGACTGGGTCAACTTTGAGCGTTCGCTGAAATTTGGCGATGAAATCGGTGGCCACATCGTATCCGGTCATGTTTCTGCGACTGCCGAAATACTAACGATAAAGCGCACCTCCGAAAACTGTGCCGTGCAGCTTAGTTTTCCGGCCGAGCTGGCGGCCTTTATTCAGCCAAAGGGTTTTATTGCAGTCGATGGTGCCAGCTTGACCGTCGGCGCTATTGAGGGCCACAGTTTTTGGCTGCACCTCATTCCGGAAACACTGGCAGTGACCACACTTGGCAGCAAGCAAGTGGGTGACCGGCTTAATCTGGAATGCGATCAGCAAACTGTGACTATAGTACAAACCGTCGAGCGTTATCTGGCACAACGTGGTCAGTAAAACTGTTCGTCCTCTGCGTCGACAAACACCTGCACGCTATGCCGTGACTCGTCCTTATGCATCACAATGTGAATTGGGTTGCAGCAATTGCTGCAATCCTCGATGTCGTCCTGATCATCGCCGCTGATATCCAATGTGATGTGAGTGGGATGACCGCAAAAGGGGCAAAGGATGGTTTTATAAAGGAGTTGCATCGGATTCTCCTCATTTGAGTTGCGCCGTTGTTGCAGTGTAGGACTGTAAGCTGGATGCGGCGAGCGTGAGCGAAACCAGGGTTTCGCTCCAAAACTTCCACCTGTAAAGCTGTGTGGGGAAAGCGGCGTCAGTTCAGCGATTTAGCAGCAGACTGTCGTCGAGTTGTAACAGGGAATCCAGCACTTTATCGGCGATGTTGTATCTGGGGTCATGCCGCAGATGTGCCTCTGGCACTGCGATACAACGCATGCGTGCCGCCTTGGCCGCAATCACACCGGTCACGCTGTCTTCCAATGCGAGGCAATGTTCCGGAGGAATGCCAAGCGCCGCCGCCGCATTTAAATACACCTGCGGATGGGGTTTGGCATAAGGCAGATATTGCGCCGAACAAGTGGCCTGAAAATAGCCCGCCAGCTCAAAATGCTCAAGCGCCGCCAGCATCATGTTGTGGTTCGATGAAGTCGCAAGGGCGACCGGTAAGCCTATACGCTGGCACCGCTGCAGCGCCTCACGGGCACCAGGTAACAAGGTGCCATGCTGGCGCAGCAGCAAAATCACTTTGTCGATGATGGTATCGGCAACCTCTGTGCAAGTTGGCCCACTCCACGGCGCTTGCCGGTGCCAGTAATCAACCACATAGTCACAGCGCCAGCCAACAGTTTTTGCAGTATCCGCCAGAGTCAGCGGGACGCCTAAAGCAGAAAAGGTCTCAAATTCAGCTTGTTGCCAGAAATCCTCCGAATCGAGCAACAACCCGTCCATATCAAAAATAACAGCCTGAACCACATTATCTCCTGCTCAGCATCTGCTCAGCTTAAGAGCTGCTGGATTAATTCCTGTGCCTGCCAGCGGTAGCGACCTCCGCGTAAATAGGCCAAGTGCAATAAATGGTACAGGTTATACAGGTCTTTGCGTTCGGTAAATCCTTCAGGTAGCGGATGAACTTGCTGATAAGCAGAAAAAAAAGTCGCCGGCATCGGGTCAAACAGCTCCGCAAAAGCGATATCGACTTCGCGGTCACCAAAATAACAGGCCGGGTCAAACATCACCGGTGTTTCGCCTAAAAAACCAACATTGCCACGCCAGCATTCGCCGTGCACCAGCGCAGGCTTAGGTTGATGGTGGTGCAGGCGCTGTCGTACCCGGTCGACAATTTTATCGATATCACCAAAGTGTTGCTGTTGTTCAGCCAATAACTGCAACAACCAGCCAATGCGTTGTTCGGAGAAAAACACCGACCAGTTGCTGCCCCATTGGTTGGGTTGCAGAGTAGAACTCAGATAATTATCCCAATCAAATCCATACATGGCCTGATCATCGGCCTGATGTAAAAACGCCAGCTGATGGCCAAGAGCCTGCCAGCCATACGGATGATCGGTGGCAAGTGGCAGATATTCCAGCACCAGAAATGCTTTTTCGATCGTTTGACCGGCACAGATCACCTGCGGAACTTTCAGGCAATGCCGGTGTTGCATAAATTTCAGCGACAGCGCTTCAGTTTCAAAACTGTCCAACACCTCACGATGATTGAGTTTGACCAGAAAGTGCTGTTCACCACCGCTTAAGTGATACAGCAGGTTATCGGAATGAGTGGCGAGTTGTTGTTTGTGAGTGATCCGGAATTCCTGCTCAAGTTCGGTACTGATTTGGTCCGCAATGGCTTGCCACATCGTGTTACTCCGCAGTGAAAAAAGAGGCTTAGTGAAAGAAGTATGGTCGACTTTGCCGGTTCTGGCGGCGTGCCGTGTTGATCAGGAACAAAGTATGGGCAGCTTAGTGACAGGACAGCAGACTTGCTCCGGCGGGGCTCAGCCAGTAATATGGCAGCGCTTTTTAGTGCGCCGCCTTTGATACGTTCTCTGGCTGCGTTGTTTCGCCACTCGTACGGCAAAACCAAAAAGCCCATTACCCATTCTTATTCAACATGTGACCCTTGGTACGGGCCACCACTGTGAGGATTCACCATGCCAGTCATTACTCTGCCCGATGGCAGTCAACGCGTTTTCGAAGCCCCGTTATCTGTGATGGATGTCGCCAAAGACATCGGTCCTGGCTTAGCCAAAGCTACCATTGCCGGTAAAATTAACGGTCAGCTGGTGGACGCTTGTGAGTTAATCACCGAAGACAGCAGCTTAAGCATTGTAACCAGCAAGGATCAAGAAGGTTTAGAGATCCTGCGCCACTCCTGTGCGCATTTGCTCGGTCATGCCATCAAACAATTATGGCCAAACGTCAAAATGGCGATTGGCCCGGTTATCGACAACGGTTTTTATTACGACGTCGATTTAGACCGCCCAATCAGCAGCGACGATTTAGCGCAATTAGAAGCGCGCATGTTGCAATTGGCGAAGACCGAATACGACGTTGTGAAGAAAAAAGTCAGCTGGCAAGAAGCCTATGACACCTTCGCTGCCCGCGGCGAGTCTTACAAGATGGAAATTCTGACCGACAATGTCGCCAAAGACGACCAGCCAGGTCTGTACCATCACGAAGAATACATTGACATGTGCCGTGGTCCGCATGTGCCAAATATGCGCTTCTGCCAGCATTTCAAAATTATGAAAGTGGCTGGTGCCTACTGGCGCGGTGATGCCAAAAACAAAATGCTGCAACGCATTTACGGCACCGCCTGGGCAGATAAAAAGCAATTAGCAGCTTATTTACTGCAGCTGGAAGAAGCTGAAAAACGCGACCACCGAAAAATCGGGAAGGCGCTTGGCCTGTTCCACTGGCAGGAAGAAGCACCGGGTATGGTGTTCTGGCATAACGACGGCTGGACAATTTTCCGCGAACTCGAAGCTTTTGTCCGTGAAAAACTAGCCGAATACGATTACCAGGAAGTCAAAGGTCCATTTATGATGGACAAAGTGCTGTGGGAGCGTTCTGGTCACTGGGAAAAATATTCCGAGAATATGTTTGTCACCAGTTCAGAAAATCGCGACTACGCCATCAAACCGATGAACTGTCCGGGTCACGTACAAATCTTTAACCAGGGCCTGAAGTCTTACCGCGATTTACCACTGCGGATGGCCGAATTTGGTTGCTGTCACCGTAACGAGCCATCGGGTGGTCTGCACGGTTTAATGCGCGTGCGTGGTTTCACTCAGGATGACGCGCACATTTTCTGTACTGAAGAACAAATTCAGTCGGAAGTGTCGAGCTGTATCAAGATGGTGTTTGACGTGTACAGCACTTTTGGTTTTAAAGAAGTTGCAGTGAAACTGTCGACCCGGCCAGAAAAGCGCATTGGTACTGACGAGATGTGGCACAAAGCCGAACAGGCGCTGGCCGAAGCGCTGGAAGCCAATGGCATTGCCTTTGACCTGCAGCCGGGCGAGGGCGCGTTCTACGGTCCAAAAATCGAATTCACCTTACACGATTGTTTAGGCCGCGCCTGGCAATGTGGTACTGTGCAGCTCGATTTCGCTTTGCCAGGCCGTTTAGGTGCCAGCTACGTGGCTGAAGGCAACGACCGTCAGGTGCCGGTGATGATCCACCGTGCCGTACTCGGCTCGCTGGAACGTTTTATCGGTATTCTGATAGAAGAGTATGCCGGTTTCTTCCCTGCCTGGTTAGCACCAACTCAGGTTGTCGTGATGAATATCACCGACAATCAGGCGGATTATGCCAAGGAATTGGTAAAAACTTTCAAATCTCACGGTATTAGAGCAACTTCTGACTTGAGAAATGAGAAGATTGGCTTTAAAATCCGCGAGCATACGCTTGCCCGCGTTCCGTACCTGGTTGTAGTCGGTGACAAAGAAGTCGAATCCGGCGATCTGGCATTGCGGACGCGCAAAGGCGAAGACCTTGGCAAGATGACTGTCGCAGCATTTGTTGACAAATTAACGACAGAAATCAACAGCCGGGTCTGACCGATTTCAATCTCTGGAGGAACGTACCATTAAAGTAGGAAAGAAACCTTTAGCAACGAACAGACCGAATCGTATTAACGAAGAAATCAATGTACGCGAAGTACGACTGATTGGTCTGGAAGGTGAACAATTAGGTATTGTCAGTACCGCTGAAGCCCTCCGTTTGGCTGATGATGGTGGTTGTGATCTGGTAGAAATCAGTCCAACAGCTGAACCGCCTGTTTGTAAGTTAATGGACTACGGTAAGTTCCTGTTTGAAAAAGGCAAAGACCTTAAAGAACAGAAGAAAAAGCAAAAACAGATCCAGATCAAGGAAATCAAATTCCGGCCTGGAACTGATGAAGGCGATTACCAGGTAAAACTACGCAACCTGCGTCGCTTCATTGAAGAGGGTGACAAAGCTAAAGTAACGCTTCGCTATCGCGGTCGTGAAATGGCGCATTTGGACATCGGTATTGAAGTCCTCAACCGGATTAAAAATGACATGGCAGATATCGCTATCTGTGAGTCGTTCCCAAGTCGGGTTGAAGGTCGTCAGATGATCATGATGCTGGCCCCAAATAAGAAGTAATAAGTGCAATCAAGTGAATCCGTGCTCCGCTGCGGTAACGCAGTGGCGGTGCGGTTTTCCGCCTTATTATTCGTTGTAACTACACAATTGCGAGTGAGTTCACTATGCCAAAGATGAAAAACAACAAAGGCGCTGCAAAGCGCTTTAAGAAAACCGCTTCTGGTGGTTTTAAACGTAAGCAATCACATCTTCGCCACATCCTGACGAAGAAGTCTTCTAAGCGTAAGCGCCATCTGGGCCCGAAAACTTTAGTTGCTAAAGTTGACGTCGCTTCAGTAGTTCGTTGCCTGCCATACGCATAATTTTAGGAGACTGACATGCCAAGAGTAAAACGTGGTGTGACCGCACGTGCGCGTCACAAGAAGGTATTAAACCAGGCTAAAGGTTACTACGGTGCCCGTAGCCGTGTTTATCGTGTAGCTTTCCAAGCAGTTATCAAAGCCGGCCAATACGCTTACCGTGACCGTCGTCAACGTAAACGTCAATTCCGTCAACTGTGGATCGCGCGTATCAACGCTGCTTCACGTCAAAACGGTTTATCTTACAGCCGTTTCATCGATGGTCTGAAAAGAGCATCTGTTGAAATCGACCGTAAAATTCTGGCTGACATCGCAGTATTCGACAAAGGCGCATTTGCTGCCTTAGTTGCTAAAGCGAAACAAGCACTGTCTGCTTAATCTCGATTAAGTAGTTGAAAAGGCAGCCTAGGCTGCCTTTTTTGTTGCCTTATTTTTCAGACTTTTGTCGCGAAACCAGAAATAAAAAAGACGCTGCAGCGTCTTTTTCAGTTTTTGATTATGCAGAGAAAGCACCGCGTTTAGTTCACCGCGGGCTGAAACTCCATAATCACTTTGTTGTCTTTAAACAGCTGCAGCTTTTGCTGATTCACTTCAATCCGATCTGCTGTTTGCAGTTGTTTGGTAAATTGTTGCTCATAGAAGTTTGCATCGTTACAGAACTTACGGGTGCTGACGATAGGCATCACTTTAAGCTGATTATCTTTTTGCGAATAACCGGCATTAAAGTTATTGCAACCGGAAAAACCATAAACCCGATTGTTGTCATCAAACATCACACGGATATTTAATTTCTGCGGTACGCTGATTTGCGACACTGTCTGTAAACGCCACACCAGATTTTGCACCTTCGCCGTTGCAGCTTTATCAGGACATGTGGCACCTGGCCAGAATTGATCAAATTTATCGACCATTAATGCCTGATGTTGTTCAGCGCTTTTACGTGCTGTCATAGTCGCGACGACTGCTTTACCACTGAGTTTTGGATCGGTCTGGTAAGACCGCAACATCGGCATATGGTGCTGAGTCATAGCGATACTGTGGTTTTCGCCGGTCATACAGTCGATAAAGCTGGCTTCGTTATTCTTCAGCTGATAGAGGCCCAATAATGGCATCCGGGTATCGAGGCGGGCAAACTGACTGGTTCTGGTCAGCGTTTGATTCTCTTTAGATACCATTGGTTTGCCAGCTGCGTTTAACAGAATCAAATGCTGATTGCTGCCAAACTGGAACGAAGGCACTTTGCCTTGTTTGCTGGACAAATGCAGCGTGCGGTCATCAAGCTGCCAGGTACCCTGTAAAAGTTCAACGGTGTTGCGGTCAATATAATCGCGGCGTAATTCAAATTTGCCGTCTTGCAAAATATTCAGCTGATACTGGATACCGGGGCACTTTTTACACGGCAGGGTGCCGTGAAACGACATATCCCGATCAATAAAAATCAGGCCGAAATCGGTCGGCATCGCCTCGGTGTTGTCAGAATTCACGACTTCACCAGGTACCAGTTCAGGTTCGACAGCAACAGGCTGCACCGGTTGAACCGGTACAGGTTTTACCTTCTGTTGCGGTAAATTCGTACAGGCAGATAACAGCACTGCGGCAAGCACCAGACTACGTTTCATTCATTACACCCATCAGAACGCAGACCTCTGACATCAAAGGCCGAAAACTGGCGACATTATAATGAAAATCTTGCGTTGATACAGACGTTTTGTCAGTTGCTACCCGATTGCTGCCGCAACCATTGCAACACCAGCGCTGCGCTTTGCTCAGGGTCCTCCTGCATAAAACAATGACCACCTTTGACTTGCTGCACTTGCAGTTGCGGGCATTTTTGCTGAAACAGCGCGGCGGACTTGCGCACAAAGGGATAGCTGTTCTCGCCGTAAATTAACTGGATAGGTTTAGCTGTGCGTTGTAATGAAGACCAAAGCCGCTGCGGGAAGCTGGCAAAAATCTCAGCTTCGCGCTCCGGGGCACAGCGCAGCGTCATTCCCTGAGCTGTTTCAGTCAGACCATGTTCGATATAAGCGCTGAGCGCATCGGGATGCCAGCCTCTAAACATGCCGCGCTGATGAAAATAGTCCCAGGCTGCTTGCTTGTCCGGAAAGTGCCGCCGCCGTTTGACGGCGCGCCGTGCCAGTGGATTATGCCGATACAACCCTATCCATTTTAGAACACGCATACTGCGTAGCATGGTTGGGGTAAACAGCACCGGGTCGAGCAGCAAGACGGCAGCAAATGGGCTGTGCGGTTCGCTGTGTAGCAACGCGGTCAGCACACCGCCAAAACTATGGCCGACGCCATATACAGGGACGTCTCTGTATTCGGCTAAATGGGCCTGAAGTGCTTCTTGGGCAAAAGTCGCGCTCTGGTTCCAGCCGACAAAACTGCCGCCATGTTCACTAAGGCCGTGACCCTGAGCGTCCGACAGAAACAAGTCAAACTCGTGTTGCAGACGGGACAACATAGGCCAATACATCTGGCTACAAAAGCCATTACCATGCAACAGATGCAGCAGCGGTTTACCACTGGGAATGCTGCGCACCCCTTGTAAGGTGAAACCGACGTGAGTTTGGTATTGCCATGGGATCAGCTGCATGATATTTCTCAAGTAATTACTCTAATCACACTGCCACAAGGCAGCTGTGAGAATCAAGCCGGTACATTGGCAGAATCCTGAAAAGCAGGCAAAAAAAAGCCACCTGCAGGTGGCTTTTTGCATTCTAAATACTTAGAAGTTATAGGTCAGACGGGCGTAATAGAAACCGCCGTTGAAACCCATGACCGCAGTTGTTGGATACTTGGCACCCAGCACTTCCGACCATTCGTTTTCATCCGGCAGTTCGTCAAACAGGTTCGATGCGCCCAAAGCGACACTGTAGTTGTCGCTAAAGTTGTAAGTTACTTCAGCATCGACCGTCAGTTCAGCGCCCAGATACAGCGGTAAACCGCCGTCTGCAGCAGAAACGACACCAGAATCGGCGTGGTCTTCATAGTAGCTGCCGTAGTGGTTCAACCGGACATAACCATTCCAGGCACCCTGGTTATGGCTGACTGTGAAGCTACCACGTACACTTGGCAGACCTTCTTCAATCTGTTTAACCTTGGCTTCCCAGATGTAATCGGAATGACGGTCGACTGAGGTTTTGGTCCAGTTTGCCGCTAATGCAAAGGTGGTGCGGCCACCGAACTGGTCCATACCATAGTTCGCAACGAAGTCCGCCCCGCGGGTAGTGGTGTCAAAATCGTTGGTAAAATATTTCACACCGGTGAAGCTGCTGGCATCGCGCACACCCAGCGCTAACAGTTGCTGGATATCAGCAGCAGTCAGTTCCTGTGAAGAGGACTGACTGATACGGTCATCCACTTTGATTTGGAAGAAGTCTAATGTGACATATAAATCGTCCACTTCAACTACAGTACCAAATGACAGGTTGACTGACTCTTCCGGTGTCAGTGCTTTACCGCCTTTTAACACCGAAATCGGGTGGGTTGGTGGTAAGGTCGCGTTATCGACCAGACCTTTACCAGCAGTAAACGAAGTTGTGACGTTACGTACCGTTGACTGGCCGATAGTTGGGGCGCGGAAGCCGGTGCTGGCTGCTGCACGCAAGGCAACTTCGTCGTTGACCTGATAACGTCCGGTCAGCTTAGCGTTGGTGGTAGAACCAAAATCTTCGTAGTCCTCAAAACGTAACGCAAAGTCAGAACGGAAATGATCATTAAATTCCGCACCAAACTCGGTGTAAGCGGCATAGTTGTAACGGTTGAATGAACCAGCATCATCCGGTTTAAAACCCGGGAAACCATTTGAACCAATACCAAAGCCCTGAGAAGCTAATGGTCCGACTTCAAATGAATTTTTATCACCGGCATAAATCTCGAAGGTATCAATGCGATATTCCAGACCAGCTGCAACTGCAAGAGGGTAAGGCAATGCATCTACTTCAATCAGCTTGTTCATGTCGTAGTTCAGGGCCTGCTCCTGTTGTACGTATTTGCCAGCATTGAAATCGCGCGGCGATGCAGATCCCATAGAAGCATTGATAGTATTTTTGATATAGAACTCTGCTTCGCTGCGGCCATAGGTTGAACTTAAATCGAAGTTCCAGCCATTTGACCAGGTGCCTTTGAGGCCAGCGGCCAGAGCAGCGTCAGTCACAATACCACCGAATTTCGGCGTAAAACCGCCTGGTAAAGATTTGAAGAAAGTGAAGCAATGTGCAGGTAATGCGTTCACTTTACTGGAAATCTGGCTAAAAGACTGGCCGGTCAGACCAATTGTTGGGCAGGCACCTTTTGTCGTGTCGAGGTTGCCGACCAGCAGTGTTTCGCCACCATCATTCGAGTACACACCACCACGGGTTTGTGGGTTGCGATAATAAAAGCCACCCTCTACATCGCGTTGGGCGAAGTTACCGAAGGCATAAAATTCTTTTTCTTTGGCCACTTCAAGGCCGATGTTGCCGAATACTTTAAAGTCGCGTTTAACTTCAGGCGAACCCCAGACCTGAGCCGGATTGGCGATATTGGTATTGCCGGCAGCCACTAAACCTGCAGCATCGCCCCGTTGTACACTGCGGCTGGTCGGGTCTGATTGTTTGAATTCTGTACTGAAGTTGGCAAAACCGTTGTCGGTAAATGGCAGGCCTACGTTGGCACTGACCTGACGTAAATCACCATCACCGTCATAATGCTGACCGGTTTTTAATTCAATAGCACCGCCTTCGTTGTTGTCTTTCAACCGGAAGTTGATTACACCGGCAATGGCGTCAGAGCCATATTGAGCTGCCGCGCCGTCACGCAGAATTTCAACTTGTTTCAGTGCAATAGAAGGGATAGTTGAAATATCCGGGCCCTGTGAGCCGTCAGATAAACCACCACCAAGGAAAGTGATCACAGCAGAGCGGTGACGGCGTTTACCATTAACTAATACGAGTGTGCTGTCTGGTGGCAGACCACGTAAGTTAGCAGGACGAACTAAAGTGGAGGCATCGTTAATCGGTTGAGTGTTGACGTTAAAAGATGGTACCACGGCACTCATCAGCGTCATCATGTCACTTGGACCGTTTTTGTTAAACTCGTCAGCCGAAATCACATCAACCGGCACTGCGGAGTCACCGACTGAACGTGGTGCACCACGAGAACCGACGACAACGATTTTCTCTACGTCCTGTTCGGCTTTTTTATCGGCAGCGGCATCCTGTGCCATCGCCAGTGGGCTGCCTGCTAACAGCATCAGCGTACCGCCGGTCACCGCCGCCTTGATGCAGGCTGACAGTGGATGAATTGTGGTAGTCATTTTCATTGGGTTGCCTTTTATTATGTTTATCCTGGATATACTGCGGCACTTTTTTTATTTTTTGGCGCGCACGATTAACTTATTGCAATTAAGTTCATTTGTCCAACGGCTGAATTTGTTGTTCTGTCTCAAAATGTTTGCAAAATTTGTCTGCTTTTAGTTCCTGAAATAGGGGCATCTCAGTTGCGACGTGGATTGCCGCTGGTCGGACAGGGCCGTCAACCGACGCTTTTGCGCTTGAAAAAAACTTGCCAGTACAGTTAGATGCAGTTTCTGACTCCCTTTTTCGGACTATCCATGAAAAAAACTATTCTGTCCGGCGTCATCCTCGGTGCCGGTATCCTGGCGCAAGCATCGGCGCAAACTCTTGATTTACCACGTTTGTTTGCAGAGCCTGCTTTAAGCGGTACAGCGCCCAAATCGCTGAGTTACGCGCCGGACGGCAAACGAATTACTTACCTCAAAGGCAAGGCCAAAGACGCCAACCGGCTGGATCTCTGGCAATACGAACTGGCTACAGGCCGGCATAGTCTGCTGGTGGATTCCGATACGCTGTTTAGCGGCGAAGAAATCCTGTCGGATGAGGAAAAAGCCCGTCGTGAACGCTTGCGGCTGTTTGCCAGCGGTATTGTCAGTTATCAGTGGTCGAAAGACGGCAAGGCGTTGTTGTTCCCACTGAACGGCGATTTGTATCACTACCAGCTCAGCACCCAAAAAGCACGCAAGCTGACGGAGACTGAAGCTTTTGAAACCGACGCACAAATATCCCCAACCGGGCGGTACGTGTCCTTTGTCCGCGAACAAAATATTTATGTCATCGACCTGAAATCAGGCAAAGAAACCCAGCTGACGTCGGATGGCAAAGGCACTGTGCGTAACGGCATGGCAGAGTTTGTCGCGCAGGAAGAAATGGGCCGGATGACCGGTTATTGGTGGGCGCCGGATGACAGCAAAATTGCCTTTACCCAGTTTGACGAGTCATCAGTACCGGAAGCTGTGCGGAACGAAATTTACGCTGATGAAATTAAACTTTACAACCAACGGTACCCCTTTGCCGGTAAAGCCAATGTGAAAATTAAACTCGGTGTCGTCGGAGTTGGCGGTAATGCGTTGTCCTGGCTGGATCTCGGCAAAGAACAAGACATCTATCTGCCGCGGGTAGAATGGACAGAAAACCCAAATTTACTGACTTATCAATGGCAAAGCCGCGACCAGCAGTTGTTGGAACTGAGACTTGCGGATTTGGCGACCGGGCAGCAAAAAACTTTACTGACTGAAACCAGTAAAACCTGGGTCAATCTGCATGACGACTTGCATTTCCTCAGCGACAAACAGTCGTTTATCTGGGCGTCAGAACGCGACGGCTTTAAGCATTTGTATCTGTATTCCCTGCAAGGCGGCGCGCCGAAACAGCTGACGTCCGGTAACTGGATTGTCAATCATCTGGAAAGTGTCGATGAAAAAGCCGGGGTGATTTATTTCACGGGCCGCAAAGATACGCCGCTGGAGAGCCATCTGTACAAGGTGCCGGTGCAGGGCGGCGAGATAGTCCGGCTCACCGAGCCGGGTTATAACCATCAGGTTGTCGTCGCTAAAAATGGCAGTGGTTTTATTGATACGGCCTCTGCTGTGGTAACACTGCCAACGGTATCGCTGAAAAATGCTCAAGGCCAGACGGTGACTGTACTGGCAGCCAATGCGCTTGATGAAAAACATCCGCTGACGCCTTATGCCAAGGAATTGGTGACGCCACAATTTGGTACGCTCAAGGCCAAAGATGGTCAGATATTGCACTACCGTTTGTTTAAGCCCGAAACGCTGGTGCCGGGGAAAAAATACCCTGTGATAGTTGGTGTTTACGGTGGCCCGGGCGCGCAGCGTGTAACCAATAGCTGGAGCAGCAAAGATTTGTATTTCCAATATTTGGTACAGCAGGGTTACCTGGTGTTCCAGTTGGACAACCGGGGTTCAGAAAACCGCGGCAAGGCGTTTGAAGATCCGATTTTTGGCAAGCTGGCTGAAGTGGAGCTGACAGATCAGAAAACCGGTGTCGATTATTTGCGGTCACTAGATTTTGTTGATGCCAAGCGCATCGGTATCTACGGTCATAGTTATGGCGGTTATATGACTATCATGGCGATGCTGCGTGCCGGTGATTATTTCGCTGCCGGTGTTTCCGGTGCGCCTGTCACAGACTGGGCTTTGTATGACAGTCACTACACTGAGCGGTATTTGGGCCATCCGGCAAAAAATGCCGCTGGCTATGAAGCCAGTTCAGTGTTTCCTTACATCGGTGGCTTAAAAGGTAAGCTGATGATCTATCACGGCATGGCTGACGACAACGTGTTGTTTACCCATAGCACCAAGTTGTTTTCTGCGCTGCAAAGCCAGGGCAAGCCTTTTGAGATGATGACCTATCCTGGCAGTAAACACGCGATGTTTGGTCAACCGGTGCAAACGCATCTGCATCAAACCATCACGGATTTCTTTAACCGGAATTTAAAAGACTAAGCTTCGGGTTCGCATGTAGAAAAAAGGTCGCTGTGGCGACCTTTTTGCTATCTGGAAAAAGCACTAGCTCTAGCTAGTCAGTTCGTTGCTACAGGCTGCACCTGTGCACAGCAACTGCAGGTTTTGAACTGTGGTCTGACTGATTTGCGTTAATGCTTCTTGCGTCAAAAATGCCTGATGGCCGGTGATCAGCACATTGGGGAAAGTCAGCAGACGCTGGAACACTTCATCGCTAATCATCTGATCTGACAAATCTTTGAAAAACAAATCGGCTTCCTGTTCATACACATCAAGCCCGAGTAGCCCAATCTTGTGGTTTTTCAGTGCCGCAATCACGGCTTTGGTATCAATCAGGCCACCGCGGCTGGTGTTGATCAGCATGACGCCATTTTTCATCTGCGCTAAAGATACGGCATTAATTAAATGATGACTGTCCGGGGTCAGCGGGCAATGCAGACTGATGATATCGCTGTCGTGATAGAGCTGGGTAAGTTCAACATAGCGCGCCGAAGGTGGTAGCAGCTCAGGTTGCGGCTTTGGGTCATAACACAAAATCTGCATGCCAAAACCATGCAGAATGCGCGCTGTGGCCGCGCCTATCCGGCCGGTACCAATCAGGCCGACAGTTTTGCCGGCGAGATTAAAACCTATCAGGCCTTGCAGGCTGAAGTTATCGTCTCGCACACGGTTATAAGCTTTATGCAGTTTGCGGTTCAGGCATAAAATCATCGCCACGCAATGCTCGGCGACGGCTTCGGGTGAGTAGGCCGGCACTCTGGCGACCCGAATGCCCAGCTGACTCGCAGCTTTTAAATCAACATTATTAAATCCTGCACAGCGCAACGCGACAGCACCAACGCCTTGTTGCCTGAGCGCAGCAAGTACAGACGCACTAAGATCATCGTTAACAAAGACACAGACTGCCTGACTGCCCGCTGCCAAACTTGCTGTTTGCAGATTTAACGCTTCGCCGACAAAATGCCACTGAATACCGGTGACGGCAGCCTGACGCAGAAAATCGGCATCATAAGGCTGTGTACTGTAGACAGTGACCTGCAGTAATGTTGTCATCGGCGTTTACCTCTTTTGCTTGTTCAGGCTGTTGCCTTCGGCAACAATGCCAGCTCAGCCTCAATCGCATCAATAAACTGGTTCGGCTTAGTGCGAGGTGCATAGCGTTTGACTACAACGCCGTCTTTATTCACCAAAAATTTGGTGAAGTTCCACTTAATAGCCCGGGTTTTCATCAGACCACGTGCCTGATCTTTCAGATACTCAAACAGCGGATCAGCATCTGGCCCATTGACCTGAATTTTCGCCAGCACCGGAAAACTGACACCGTAGTTAAGCTGGCAAAATTGCTGAATATCCTGATCATTGCCAGGCTCTTGGCCGCCAAACTGGTTGCAGGGAAATGCCAGGATCTCAAGACCTTGTTGATGATATTGCTGATACAGATGTTCCAGATCCTGATACTGCGGAGTAAAACCACAGCGACTGGCCGTGTTAACAATCAACAGGACTTTATCGCGATAAGCGGACAAATCCAGAGACGTGCCTTGTGGTGTGCGAACCTTAAAGTGATGGACGTTGGCCATACATTCCTCTTGTTTGCCTTAGCGTGGAAGACGCTTCGCAATGCGAAAACGCCGGTCTGATGCGCTTTTGAATGATTTTGCTATTTGTAGCATAAATTTGTACAGTGGCAGATAGCCTGTCACAGAATTAAGTCAATTGTATGTCAGAAAGAACTTCTTTAGCTTCAGAGCCTTGTGTTATCGCTTTTGTCGGATTAGGCGTCATGGGCTATCCGATGGCTGGTCATCTGAAAACCGCCGGTCACGATGTCGCTGTGTATAACCGTACCGCGTCTAAAGCCAGCCAATGGGTGGCACAGTATCAGGGGCGCAGCGGTCAGACGCCGGCCGACGCGGCAACGGGTGCTCAGTTTGTCATGCTTTGTGTTGGCAACGACGACGATGTCCGCGCCGTCGTGTACGGTGAAGATGGCGTTTTGGCGCAGATGCAACCCGGCAGTGTGCTGATTGACCATACCACGGCGTCGGCTGATTTGGCGCGTGAGCTGGCCACCGCTTGTGCCGCGCGAGGCATTGGGTTTCTCGATGCGCCGGTGTCCGGTGGTCAGGCCGGTGCACAAAACGGCGCCCTGACCATTATGCTCGGTGGCGAAGCGGCTGATTTTCAGCTAGTCGAGCCTGTGCTGCGTCATTATGCCAAAAGTGCCCGTTTGTTAGGGCCGGCCGGCAGCGGCCAGCTAGCGAAAATGGTGAATCAGATTTGTATCGCCGGTGTGGTGCAGGGCCTCGCCGAAGCCTTACATTTTGCGAACTGTGCTGATTTGGATGCCAAAGCTGTACTTGAGGTGATTTCTAAAGGCGCCGCCCAATCCTGGCAGATGGAAAACCGTGGTGCCACTATGGTAGACGGTCAGTTTGATTTCGGTTTTGCTGTGGACTGGATGCGCAAAGATCTTAGCATCACCCTTAACGAAGCACGCCGCAATGGTGCGCAGCTTCCGGTTACGGCATTAGTTGACCAATTTTATGCCGAAGTGCAGGCACTGGGTGGCAACCGGCAGGATACATCGAGCCTGATCCGCCGGCTGAAAACCCCAACCCGTTAGGCCAGCGGGTTAGTCATCGCGCTGCTGCATACTCAGCAGCGCCAACCCCGACAACAAGAGCAGTGGCACCAGCACCAGCTGACTAAACACATCCAACTCACTGCGCCAGTTCAGCCACAAAATCAATCCGCTTTGTGATCCCAAGGTCAGCCAGCTGATTTGTTTCAGACCTAATTTCATGTTGCACCTCCTGTTGACTTAAATTGAGTTTAACCTGGCTGAAAATTGCGCTATAGTGGCAATATTGACATATTTAGTGTTTAAAGTGACATATGAGGCAAATTGTGATCGTCATATATCCGGGCGTGGCTTTAGGGCAGTTGACGGGCATGGCCGAGATGTTCCGCTTTGCCAATGAACTGGCGCGTTATCTGGAACCCGGAGCTGTGACTGAGCGTTATCAGGTAGGTTTTTACCGGCTGGGGGGCGGCACAACATATCAGGACGATGCGTTGCAGATTGCTTGCATGAGTGCTTTACCCTCGCAAATTGATGCTCTATTAATTCCGGGCAGTTATGCCCATCAGAGCGATGAACTGAGTCAGGTAACTACTTTGTTTCAAGGCCACAGCGCATGGTTTGCAAAGCTTGCGGCCAGCGGGACCTTAATTGGTGCGGGATGCAATGGCAGTTTTGCACTGGCCTCTACCGGGTTGCTTGACGATGGGCAAGCCACGACGTGTTGGTTTCTCAGCGAATATTTCCAGCATCTATTCCCCAAAGTGCAATTGCAGGTGGAAGCCACTGTTTGTCGCAGTGGCACTTGTTTTACTGCTGGCGCAACCAGTGCGTATCTACAGCTTTGTCTGCAGCTCATTACAGAATTTGACGGCAGCCGGTTTAGTCGGCAGCTGGCCAAAATTATGCTTGTAGAACCGGCGTTTCATAGTCAGGCGCCTTTTATGTCGGTGCAGCAAATGGTCAGCCATCAGGATGACCGTATCGCTGAAGTACAGCTGTATCTGCGTAAACATCTGGCTGAGCCGTTGGACTTACAGCAATTAGCGCAGCGCTTTGCGATGAGCGGACGCACCTTGATCCGACGCTTTAAATCAGCGACCGGCGACACACCGATGGCGTGGCTACAGAAATTACGCATAGATAAAGCCAAAAATTTGCTGGAAACCACGTTAATGCCGTTGGATCAGCTGACACGAGAGGTGGGCTATGAAGATGTGTCTTCGTTTCGGAAGTTGTTTCAGCAATACACCCAAATGACGCCAAAAGCTTATCGCGATCATTTCTATCAGTAAGATGGGTTTGTGTCTTGTACGTTTAATGAGCATGAAACGTAAATATAACTAAATATTGTCGCGTGAATTTTCCGGCGTGATACAATTTTGTTAATTTACCTGCCTCTATTTTGCTGATATGAACGCTTTAGAAATTGGTTGGCAACTGTATCTGTTGCTGTTTTGTCTGGTGGTGTTATTGCCGGTGTTTGCCGTCTGGCTGTTTTGTTGGTGGCGGCGTTTTCCACTGCGGCCGGCGTTATGGTCTTTGGTTGGCGCAACGATGCTATATATGGTTTTAAGCTGGGGTATTGGCAGCAACAGCGTGACGCTGGAAGAAAACCGGCTGGCGCTGCAGGCCGGCTTTTATCACGCACAAATTGATAACATTGGCCTGGCCAGCAGTGCTATTCATGTGTTACCGCAAGATAAGCTCGGTGAATATGCGCCGGCAACAGCTGTAAATGGCATCCGCTTACCGGGTTATCAGGTGGGGTGGTATCTGTTACAAAACCGCAAGCTGGCTTTTGTGATGCTCATTGGCCCGCAACAAGAAGTCAGTCTGGTTCGCTCCGGTGAGATGACTGCAGTGGTCGGTGGCAATCTGTTTAGCCAAAGTGGCCGGATAGTTGCGGCGCACTGACAGAATATTAGAAATAAAAATGGTCGCGCTTGCGACCTTTTTTATTTTATGATCAAAAGCTTACCCGGCAAAAACCATCTCCGGAATATCACCGTTAATCACCAGTTTACCGGCGGTTTTTTGCTGAATTTCTTCGACAGAAACACCTGGAGCCCGCTCAAGCAAGTGGAAAGCACCATCTTTTACTTCCAACACTGCTAAATCAGTGACGATTTTTTTCACGCAGCCAACACCGGTCAGCGGCAGGGTACAGTTATCGAGAAGTTTAGAGCTGCCGTATTTGTCAGCATGCGTCATCGTCACCACGATATTCTGCGCACCGGCGACTAAATCCATCGCACCGCCCATGCCTTTGACCAGTTTGCCCGGGATCATCCAGCTGGCGATATTGCCGTTCTGGTCAACTTCAAAGGCGCCTAATACCGTCAAATCAACATGACCGCCGCGGATCATGGCAAAACTTTCGGCGGAAGAGAAAATCGCTGCACCTTTAATAGCAGTGACGGTTTCTTTACCGGCGTTGATCATATCTGCGTCGACTTCTGCATCAGTCGGATAAGGGCCCATGCCAAGCAAGCCGTTTTCTGATTGCAGCATCACTTCAATGCCGGCCGGCACATAGTTGGCCACTAAGGTGGGGATGCCAATGCCGAGGTTAACGTAATAACCGTCTTTTAATTCTTGTGCGACGCGCATCGCCACTTGTTCACGTGATAAAGCCATGCCGTTCTCCTTAATCTTTGCGAACCATGCGACGTTCAATGCGTTTTTCAAAGTTGCCTTTGATCACGCGCTGCACATAAATACCCGGGGTGTGAATTTCTGTTGGTGACAACTCGCCCGGCTCGACGATTTCTTCCACTTCAGCCACGGTAATTTTACCGGCAGTGGCGACCATCGGGTTGAAGTTCATCGCAGTGTGGCGGAACACCAGATTGCCGTAACGGTCGGCTTTCCAGGCGCGCACAATGGCAAAATCGCCGGTGATAGAGGGTTCCAGCACATAATTGCGGCCATTGATTTCACGGGTCTCTTTGCCTTCAGCGACTGGTGTACCGTAACCGGTGGCGGTGAAAAAGGCCGGAATACCAGCACCGCCGGCGCGGATTTTCTCAGCCAGCGTACCTTGAGGGGTTAATTCCACTTCCAGCTCGCCGGACAATAACTGCTGTTCAAACAAAGCGTTTTCGCCAACATAAGAAGCGATCATTTTTTTAATCTGCCGGTCTTCCAGCAAAATGCCAAGACCAAAGCCGTCGACACCACAGTTATTCGACACCACGGTTAAATCACGGGTGCCCATTTTTTTGATTTGGCCAATCAGGCCTTCCGGAATACCGCATAAACCGAAGCCACCTGCGATCACGGTCATGCCATCGGCAAGACCTGCTAAGGCTTCGTCGTAGCTGTGCACGACTTTGTTAAACCCTGCCATTGCTGTTCCTCTGTTGTTATCTGGCAGCTGCTTTTTAGCTGCGATGAGATTGCATGCTCAGCCGGTCGCTTTAATGCGACCGGCTGTTAATTCTGTCCGGCATTCTGCTGGCACTGGGCTTTTAGCGCCAATCCTACTTTAGAACTAGGCGCTTTCCCGAGTGCCGCCGTGATTGCCCAGCCGGCGCGGGCGAGGCTTTGTAACGCAACGCCGTGTTCGATGCCAAGACCATCGAGCAAATACACCACATCTTCCGTGGCAACATTGCCTGACGCGCCGGCGGCGTAAGGGCAACCACCGAGACCGGCGACCGCACTGTCAATGACTGCAATACCGCGGCTTAGCGCGGCGTAAATATTTGTTAACGCCTGGCCATAAGTGTCATGAAAATGTATCGCAATTTTATCCACCGGCACCACAGTCAAGACTGCATCCAGCATCGCCAGCACTGTAGCCGGGGTACCGACGCCGATAGTGTCGCCCAAAGATATTTCATAACAACCCATGTCGAGCAGCGCTTTGGCAACGCGGGCCACTTCGGCGGGGGCGACGGCACCCTGATAAGGGCAACCGACCACACAGGACACATAACCGCGCACCCGCACACCGTCAGCCTTTGCTGCTGCCAGCACCGGCGCAAACCGCGCCAGGCTTTCGTCAATAGAGCAGTTGATGTTCTTTTGTGAAAAAGCCTCGGAAGCCGCGCCAAAAATCGCCACTTCGTCAGCACCCGCGGCGCGTGCGGCCTGATAACCCTGCAAATTGGGTGTCAGCGCCGCGTAGGTGACGCCGGCTTTGCGCTGAATGCCGCTGAATACCAAAGCCGAATCCGCCATTTGTGGCACCCATTTCGGGCTGACAAAAGCACCGGTTTCGATAGTGCTAAGGCCGGCCTCGGCTAAGGCTTCAACCAGTGCGATTTTGGCTTCGACCGGCACAGCCTGTTCATTCTGCAAACCATCACGCGGACCGACTTCGACTATCCGCACTTTTTTAGGCCACTGAGCTGTCATGCCGAAGCTCCTGTCTCTGCGCTGAAATCGACCAGCTCGGCACCGTCTTTGACCAAATCACCGGCCTGATAAAACACGCTGTTCACCACGCCGTTAGCCGGCGCTTTGATGGCATATTCCATCTTCATTGCTTCCATCACCAGCAAGGTGTCGCCGGCCTGCACCTGCTGACCGGCGCTTGCCATCACCGCGACGACCGTGCCATTCATCGGTGCTTTTAAGCTGCCGGCGCTTTCATCTGTCGCTGCTACTTCCACCTGAGTCTGATAGGTAAAATCAAAGCGCTGATGGGCGATAAAGACAGATACGGTTTGAGTCAGTGGGGTCGGCTGATAATGGCTGACCCGCACCCGGAACTGATGACTGTTGCCGGCGTTTGCCAGAGTAGCAGTTAAGGTATCACCACTCAGTTCAGCGCGGGCGTTGATGCAATAGTCATCAACACACAGACGCTGGCCGGTGGCCGTGCTTTGAATAACAACCTGCGAAGTGCTATCGCCGCTTTGTAAGTTAAACCGCACCTGTGGCGCTTCGTTTAACCGCCAGCCATAACCACAACTCCAGGGCGAGCGGTCGGTTGGGGCTGGTTGTTGCTTCAGCAGCAGATATAACGCCGCTAACAGCAACGCTTGTTGTGATTCGGACTGAGCCGGGGCAAATAAGTCGGCCTGATGATGTTCGATAAAGTGGGTGTCGAGCGCTGCCGCCGCAAAAGCCGGATGCGACACCAGCGCGCTTAAAAAGCCTAAGTTGGTTTTGACGCCGGCGATGCGATATTCGTCCAGCGCGTGGCGCATCCTGGCGATAGCGCGGTCACGGTTTTCATCCCAGACAATCAGTTTGGCGATCATCGGGTCATAAAACGGCGATACTTCGTCATATTCCACCACGCCGGTATCAATCCGCACATGGCGGTGACAATCCGGCTGGCGCAGGTAAGTCAGTTTGCCGGTGGCCGGTAAGAAGTTATTGTCCGGGTCTTCGGCATACACCCGCACTTCAATGGCATGGCCATCGAGCGGAATTTCTTCCTGCTTAAGCGGCAACGGCTGATTGCTGGCGACCAATAATTGCCATTTCACCAAATCCTGGCCGGTGATCATCTCAGTCACCGGATGCTCGACCTGCAGACGGGTGTTCATTTCCATAAAATAAAACGAGCCGTCTTCATCAAACAGGAATTCGACAGTACCGGCGCCGGCGTAACCAATGGCTTTGGCGGCAGTGACGGCGGCTTCACCCATGGCTTTACGCTGCTCAGCGCTGAAACTTGGCGCTGGCGCTTCTTCAATCACTTTCTGGTGGCGGCGCTGAATAGAACAATCGCGCTCGTGCAGGTAAACGGCGTTACCGAAGTTGTCAGCAAACACCTGAATTTCGACGTGGCGCGGTTTGGTGAGGTAACGTTCCATCAGAATTTTGTCGTTGCCAAAGCCGTTTATCGCTTCGCGTTTGGCGCTGTGTAGCTGCTCCATAAACTCAGATGCCTGCCACACCACTTTCATGCCTTTGCCGCCGCCGCCATAGGCCGCTTTGAGCAACAATGGATAGCCAATGCGGTTGGCTTCTGCGGCGAGGAACGTCTCGTCCTGATTTTCACCATGATAGCCCGGCACTAAAGGCACGCCGGCTTTGCTCATAATTTCTTTGGCCGCGCTTTTGGAACCCATGGCGGCAATGGCCGGCACCGGTGGGCCAATAAACACCACGCCGGCTTCAGCACAGGCTTTGGCAAAATCTTCGTTTTCACTTAAAAAGCCGTAGCCGGGGTGAATGGCTTCGGCGCCACTTTGTTTGGCGATGGCAAGAATTTTGTCCGCGCGCAGGTAGCTGTCTTTCGATGGCGCCGGGCCTAATAAAAAGGCTTCGTCAGCCATTTGCACATGGCGGGCGTTGGCGTCGGCTTCGGAATACACCGCAACACAACGAATGCCCAGCTGATGGGCGGTTTTAATCACGCGGCAGGCAATTTCGCCGCGGTTGGCGATCAGTATTTTGCTAAACATCTGAGTTATTCCTCGGTTTGGCCTGCGCTTGTGGGTTGTTGCCATGTCGGCGTGCGTTTATCTAAAAACGCCGTTAAACCTTCCTGGCCTTCGCTGGACACCCGAATGGCGGCGATACGTCGGGAGGTTTCGGCGATAGTGTCTGGTGTGAGCGGCGCGTCGGCGACATAAGCCACTAGAGCTTTGGCGGCTACTACCGCTTGCGGGCTGTTAGCGATAATGGCGTTGATCAGTGGCTGGGCTTTGGCGCGCAGGTCTGCCTGTTCTTCGCTTCCTGCGAGGTCACTGCCGGCAATTTCGCTAATCAGGCCCAGTTGTAAAGCCGTTTTCGCATCAAAACGCTCAGCTGTAGTGAAATAGCGCCGGCTGGCGCGTTCACCGATGGCGCGTACCACATAAGGGCTAATTACGGCCGGGATCAGGCCGATTTTCACTTCACTTAAACAAAAGCTGGCTTTGGGCGTGGCAATCGCCATATCACAGCAGGCGACTAAACCGACAGCGCCGCCAAAGGCTGCGCCTTGGACCAGCGCAATAACAGGCAGCGGAAAGCTGTTGAGTTTTTGCATCAGCAGCGCTAAGGCGCCGGCATCAGTCAGATTCTGCTGGTAGTCCTTTTGCGCCATCGCGCGCATCCAGTTCAAGTCAGCGCCGGCCGAGAAATTTTTGCCAGTCGATTCCAGCAGTAACACCCGTAAACCGGGCATAGCGGCGAGGGCATCCAGCGCCTGAATGAGTTCAGCGATCATCAGATCGCCAAAGGCATTATGCAGCTCAGGCCGGTTTAACCGCAGCACCCCGACGTAAGCGGATTCAGCGCCGTATTGTAAGAACTCAGTGGTGATTAAAGACATCAGCAGCTCCTTACATGCGGAACACGCCAAAGCGTGTCTCTTCAATCGGCGCATTGAGCGCAGCCGCTAAGGCGAGGCCCACCACCATCCGGCTTTGTGCCGGGTCGATAATGCCGTCATCCCACAACCGCGCCGATGCGTAGTAGGGGTGACCTTGTTGCTCGTACTGAGCGATGATCGGCTGTTTCAGGGCGGCTTCGGCTTCTGGCGTTAAAGTTTCGCCTTTCCGTGCCAGACCATCTTTAGTGACCTGCGCCATGACGCCGGCAGCCTGTTCGCCGCCCATCACAGAAATGCGCGCGTTCGGCCACATCCACATCATGGTCGGGTCGTAAGCACGACCACACATGCCGTAGTTACCAGCGCCATAAGAGCCGCCGATTAAAAGCGTAAACTTCGGCACTTTGGCGCAGGACACAGCGGTGACCATCTTGGCACCGTGTTTGGCAATGCCTTCGGCTTCATATTTCTGGCCAACCATAAAGCCAGTGATGTTTTGTAAAAACAGCAGCGGAATTTTGCGCTGACAGCAAAGTTCGATGAAGTGCGCGCCTTTTTGTGCCGATTCGGAGAATAAAATCCCGTTGTTTGCGACTATGCCAATCGGATTGCCGAAAATCCGCGCAAAACCACAGACCAGTGTGGGGCCGTACAGCTGTTTAAATTCATCAAAATCAGAGCCATCGACAATGCGTGCTATCACTTCGCGCACGTCAAATGGCTTTTTCAGATCTGTACCAACAATGCCGTACAGCTCTTGCGCGTCATATAAAGGCTCTTCGCTGGCTTTTACATCACGCAATACCGGCGTTTCACGATTTAAGCGGGATACGGCGTTCCGTGCCAGCTGCAGCGCGTGCTCATCGTTTTGCGCATAGTGATCAGCCACGCCGGAAATACGGCAGTGCACGTCGGCGCCGCCCAAATCTTCGGCGCTGACTTCTTCACCGGTGGCGGCTTTGACCAGCGGCGGGCCGGCGAGGAAAATGGTGCCTTGTTCTTTGACGATAATAGATTCATCGGCCATCGCCGGCACATAAGCGCCACCGGCGGTACACAGGCCCATCACCACGGCAATTTGCGGAATGCCTTTGGCAGACATATTCGCCTGATTAAAGAAAATACGGCCAAAATGCAGTTTGTCCGGGAATACATCATCCTGGCGTGGCAGGTTGGCACCGCCGGAATCCACCAGATAAATACAGGGCAGGTTACAACGCTCGGCAATTTCCTGGGCGCGTAAATGCTTTTTCACCGTCAGCGGATAATAAGTACCGCCTTTGACGGTCGCATCGTTGGCAACCACCATACATTCGATGCCATTGACGCGGCCGATGCCAGCGACCACGCCTGCAGCCGGTACATAGTCGTCATAACATTCCCAGCCGGCAAACTGACCGACTTCAAGAAATGGCGAGCCAGGGTCAAGTAATTTCTGAATACGGTCGCGGGCAAATAACTTGCCGCGGGCGACATGGCGGGCTATCAGGCTTTCGCCACCGCCGAGTTTGATTTGTTGCACCTTTTGATTCAGGTCGTCGACCAGCACCTGCATGGCCGCAGCGTTTTGCTGAAATTCAGCGCTTCGTGTGTTGATTTTACTGGTAATTTTGCTCACTGCATTCACCTGTCCAGTCAGATCCCGCGCCACGGGATAAAAAAACGGCAGCTCCAGGCTGCCGCTCCAGTCGTTATTTGGTTTCGTTGAACAGCTCGCGGCCAATCAGCATCCGGCGAATTTCTGAGGTGCCGGCGCCGATTTCATAGAGTTTGGCGTCACGTAACAAACGGCCAGTTGGGTATTCATTGATATAACCGTTACCGCCCAGCAGCTGGATTGCATCCAGCGCCATTTTGGTGGCTAATTCTGCGCTGTACAGAATGACGGCAGCGGCGTCTTTACGCGTGGTTTCACGGCGATCACAAGCTTTAGCGACTGTGTAGACATAAGCTTTGGCAGCATTCATCTGGGTGTACATGTCGGCCAGTTTGCCTTGTACCAGCTGGAATTCGCCAATCGACTGGCCGAATTGTTTGCGGTCGTGCAGATAAGGCACAACGATGTCCATACAGGCCTGCATAATGCCCAGCGGGCCGCCGGATAAAACCAGACGCTCGTAGTCGAGGCCTGACATCAACACTTTCACACCGCTGCCAATCTCGCCCAGCACGTTTTCTGCCGGTACTTCACAGTCTTCAAATACCAGCTCGCAAGTGTTGGAACCGCGCATACCGAGTTTGTCCAGTTTTTGCGCCTGGCTGAAACCTTTAAAACCACGCTCGACGATAAAAGCGGTGATACCTTTGCTGCCGGCGTTGACGTCAGTTTTGGCATAAATCACATAAGTGTGGGCATCCGGGCCGTTGGTGATCCACATCTTATTGCCGTTCAGTATATAGACGTCGCCTTTTTTGTCGGCGCGTAATTTCATCGACACCACGTCAGAGCCGGCATTTGGCTCAGACATCGCTAAAGCGCCGATATGCTCGCCGGAGCAAAGTTTTGGCAGATATTTTAATTTTTGCGCTTCGGTGCCGTTGCGGAAAATCTGGTTCACACACAGATTCGAGTGGGCGCCGTAAGATAAAGCCACAGAGGCGGAAGCGCGGCTGATCTCTTCCATCGCCACCACGTGTTCTAAATAGCCCAGGCCTGAACCACCGTATTTTTCATCGACGGTGATACCGAGCAAACCTAAATCACCGAACTTGCGCCACAGGTCATTCGGGAAAGCATTGTCATGGTCGATTTGCGCGGCACGTGGTGCGATTTCTTCGCGGGCAAAGGCGTTGACTTGTTCGCGGATCATGTCCACGGTTTCGCCTAAGTCAAAGTTCAGTGTTTTGTAGTGGCTAATCATTGGTTTATCCCCGTTTGCCTGTGAAGGGCGGATGGTTGATTTGAAAATGGTTATTTATTGGCAGTGTTATGTTCACTGCTTTTTGATTCGGCGTGTTTCAGCTCGCTGGTGCGGGCTTCGGTCAGCGTGTCACGACAACGTTTTTCGACGGTGATGAGTTCCATCAACACCACTTTGATGTCATCGAGTTGCTGATGCAGTTCGGTTTTTTTCAGCTCTATCAGCTGCAACATCGTCGTGAGCTGCGTGACGCTGGATTTGTCCGCGTCATAAAGTTCAAACAACTGGCCGGTTTCGGCGAGACTAAAACCGAGGCGTTTGCCGCGCAGAATAAGCTTCAGGCGCACCCGATCGCGTTTGCTGTAAATGCGGGTTTGGCCCTGGCGTTGTGGCGTCAGCAAGCCCTGATCTTCATAGAAACGGATGCTACGCGTCGTGATATCGAACTCTTTCGCCAGTTCGCTGATGCTATAAGTTGTCTGTTCTTTTTCAGTCATAAAGGCCACCATCGGATCTGCGGCTCACTATAAGTGAAGTTTACGTAAAGGTAAAGCTGGCGAGTGCGTGAGTAAAGCGGGTTAATTCGCCGATAAATTCTGTAAAATCAATAAAAACAACAAGATAATTTCGAAACTAATGCGGTTTTGTCCGTTTATCGTTGACGGCCTTGTACCTCTTATTCTGATAATTCGTAAAGACTGGCTGCCAAAAGGCGGCTCTGTGGCAGCTAATACAGACAAATCGCATCAACTGATAAGACCAAAGTGCAGCATGGTTGACGTTGGCGTAAACGTAAATTTGGTGTAGGCTCAGCGACAATTCGGTTGAAGCAGCCTTCAGTGAGGAAAAGCATGTCTGAGCAAATCGTGATTGTGGGTGCCAAGCGCACGGCGATGGGTGGTTTTATGGGTGGCCTGAGCGATGTGACCGCGCCGGATTTAGGTGCTGTGGCGATCAAAGCCGCGTTGGAACAAGCCGGCATCAGCGGTGATAAAGTCAGCGAAGTGCTGATGGGCTGTGTGTTACCGGCGGGCCTTGGCCAGGCGCCGGCGCGTCAGGCGGTGTTAAAAGCCGGTCTGCCATTATCTGCAGGCGCTACTACCTTAAATAAAGTCTGTGGTTCAGGCTTAAAAACCGTGATGCTTGCCCACGATTTGTTAAAAGCCGGCAGTGCTGATGTCGTTATCGCCGGTGGTATGGAATCAATGACCAACGCACCTTATCTGCTGCCAAAAGCCCGCGCCGGTATGCGGATGGGCCATGGCGAAGTCAAAGATCACATGATGCTGGACGGTCTGGAAAACGCTTATGACGGTAAAGCCATGGGCTGTTTTGCCCAGGGGACAGCCAACGAGCAAGGTTTCAGCCGGGAAGATATGGACCGCTTTGCCATTCAGTCGACCACGCGCGCTCAGCAAGCCATCGCCAATGGCGCTTTTGCCGCTGAAATTGCTCCTGTCACTATCCAGAGCCGCAAAGGCGAAGTGGTATTTGCCACTGACGAACAGCCTGGCAATGCGAAAATTGACAAAATCCCAGGCCTGCGCCCGGCGTTTGCCAAAGACGGCACTATCACTGCTGCCAACTCTTCCTCTATTTCTGATGGTGCCGCGGCCTTAGTGCTGATGCGCGCGACGGATGCCAAAGTGCACAACTGTGACGTGCTGGCGACGGTTGTCGGTCACGCCACCCATTCAATGGAACCGGCGCTTTTCACTGTCGCCCCTGTTGGTGCCATGCAAAAGCTGCTGAATAAACTCGGCTGGGGCGTGCATGACGTCGACCTGTGGGAAATCAACGAAGCCTTTGCCATGGTGACTATGCTGGCAGTCAAAGAGCTGGGTCTGGATGAAGCCAAAGTCAACGTCAACGGCGGTGCCTGTGCTTTAGGTCATCCGATTGGCGCTTCAGGCGCGCGTATTCTGGTGACTTTAATTCACGCATTAAAAGCCCGTGGCCTCAAACGCGGTATCGCGTCACTGTGTATCGGTGGCGGGGAAGCGGTCGCTCTCGCGGTCGAGTTGGCATAAGTAATACGCAAAGCAGGCAAATAGCCAAAGCGCCTCTACCAGCAGGCGCTTCCACATAAAAAACAACAGGGGTTGTTCCACAACGTGGAATGACAAAGCACCTAAACGGAGCACAGACTTCGGGTGCAATAAAAGACAGTGACCGGCCAGCCGGTTAAAGACAATCGCAGCGGCCGCTCAGAAGGCAGGCCGCGCAACGGGGAAAATGCTATGACAACTCAGGTTCAGCTGTTTATCGATGGCGAATTTGTTCACTCAAAAAGTGAAAAACTGATCCCGGTCACCAATCCGGCTACCCAAGAAGTGATTGCGCAGGTGCCTTGTGCTACTGCTGATGAAATGGCACAGGCCATTGCTTCTGCTAAAACAGCGTTCCAAAGCTGGAAAGAAACCCCGGTTTCCGAGCGCGCGCGCTTGATGATGCGTTTCGCCGTGCTGTTAAAAGAACATCAGGCAGAAATCGCCGACATTATTTGCCGCGAACTGGGTAAAACCATTGAAGATGCCAAAGGTGACGTCTGGCGTGGTATTGAAGTGGTGGAGCAAGCTGCCAATATCCCGTCGCTGATGATGGGTGAAACTGTCGAAAACGTTGCGCGCAGCATCGACACTTATAGCTATATTCAGCCACTCGGCGTTTGCGCCGGTATTACGCCATTTAACTTCCCGGCGATGATCCCGCTGTGGATGTTCCCGATGGCGATCGCCTGTGGTAACACTTTTGTGTTAAAGCCATCTGAGCAAGACCCGATGACGGTCAACCGTATCGCGGAACTGTTTGCAGAAGCCGGCGCGCCAAAAGGCGTGTTACAAGTGGTGCATGGTTGTAAAGAGCAGGTCGATGTGTTGCTGCATCACCCGGATATCAAAGCAATTTCTTTTGTTGGCTCGGTGAATGTCGGCCAATATATATACAAAACCGGTACTGATAACCTCAAACGCGTGCAGGCTTTTGCCGGCGCGAAAAACCATATGGTCATCATGCCGGATGCGAATAAACAACAAGTAGTGAATGCTTTAGTGGGGGCTTCAGTCGGTGCCGCCGGTCAGCGTTGTATGGCGATTTCAGTGGCGGTCTTTGTTGGCGCGGCCGCAGAATGGATCCCGGAAGTGGCTGCAGCTATTGGCAAAGTGCGTCCTGGTGTGTACACAGATCCGAACGCGGCCTATGGCCCGCAAATCAGTCCGCAGGCGAAAGCCAGGATTTTATCTTTGATTGCTAAAGGCAAAGAAGAAGGCGCGACTTGTTTGTTGGATGGCTCTGATTTTATGGTCGACGGTTATCCAAATGGTAACTGGGTAGGTCCAACGGTGTTCAGTGACGTCACGACTGATATGACCATTTATAAAGAAGAGATCTTCGGCCCGGTGTTAACGACTATGACAGTTGATTCACTCGATGCGGCTATCAGCGTGGTCAACGCCAGCCCATACGGTAACGGCACTTCGATTTTCACTGCCAGTGGCCATGCGGCGCGTAAATATCAGCATGAAATCGAAGTAGGTCAGGTCGGCATTAACATTCCAATTCCGGTACCACTGCCGTTTTTCTCATTCACTGGCTGGAAAGGTTCGTTCTACGGCGACCAGCATGCCTACGGCAAACAAGCAGTGCGCTTCTACACTGAGACTAAAACCATCACGGCGCGTTGGTTTGACGACGAAGTGCAGGTGTCTGGCCCGAATATGTCGATTAATCTGCGTTAATACCAAGCAAAGCCACCGCGTCAACAGCGGTGGCTTCGCTAATTTGTTTTATCAAGTCCGGTCATCATTTCAAACCACAGCGGCTGGTCTTAAAACACTGAGGTCCAAGCATGAATTTTAATTTAACCGAAGATCAAAAAGCCTTTGCCGACACAGCGCGCCAGTTTGCTGAAACTGAACTGGCACCTTTTGCCGCGCAGTGGGACCGTGAACATCATTTCCCGAAAGATGTTCTGCAAAAAGCCGGTGAGCTGGGTTTTTGTAGTCTGTATACACCGGAAGACGCCGGTGGTTTAGGTCTGTCACGATTGGATTCGTCCATTATTTTCGAACAGCTGGCGATGGGCTGCACTGCGACCACGGCCATGCTGACTATCCACAATATGGCGACCTGGATGATTGCGACCTGGGGCACTGAAGCAATCAAAGCGAAATGGTGCCCGACTTTAGTCACCGGCGAGCAGCTGGCATCGTATTGTTTAACTGAACCAGGTTCAGGCTCTGATGCAGCATCTCTTCGTACCAGCGCGAAAAAAGATGGCGACAGTTATGTCATCAACGGTTCAAAAATGTTTATCTCCGGCGCCGGCAGCACTGATGTGCTGGTGGTGATGGCGCGCACCGGTGAAGCGGGTCCAAAAGGTATTTCTGCTTTTGTGGTGCCAGCTGATGCTGAAGGCGTGATTTATGGCAAAGCCGAAGAGAAAATGGGCTGGAATGCCCAGCCGACCCGGTTAGTCACATTTGATAATGTGCGGGTGCCGTCGGAGAACTTATTAGGCGCAGAAGGCCAGGGTTTTACTTTTGCGATGAAAGGCTTAGACGGTGGCCGCATCAATATAGCTACTTGTTCTATTGGCACCGCGCAGCAGGCGCTCAACACCGCCCGCAATTACATGCTGGAGCGTGAACAATTCGGCAAACCGCTGGCAGCCTTTCAGGCGCTGCAGTTTAAATTAGCCGATATGGCAACTGAACTGGTGGCAGCACGCCAGCTGGTGCGTTTAGCGGCGTTTAAACTGGACCAACAGGACGCGGAAGCCACCGCATATTGCGCCATGGCCAAGCGGTTCGCTACTGACATCGGTTTTCAGGTTTGCGATCAAGCGCTGCAAATCCATGGCGGTTACGGCTACATCAAAGAGTATCCGCTGGAGCGGCATTTCCGCGATGTGCGGGTGCACCAGATTTTAGAAGGTACCAATGAAATCATGAGGCTGATCATCGGCCGGCGCTTACTGGACAGCGCGGCCTCTGATATTCTGTAAGCCTGTTTGCAAAATAACAACAAAGAGTTGGGCTGCCGGACGCAGCCCGCGGCTTGTCTTTCCGTATAAGGGATCCTTATGGCCCAGTTAAATGTTGAATTTCGTGGTCACACTGCCTTACTGACCATGTCCAATCCACCGGCCAATACCTGGACGCAGGAAACTTTGACCGCCTTGCGTGACACTGTGCGCAGCCTGAATCAAAACAACGACGTTTATGCCTTAGTGATCACCGGTGAAGGTCAGAAGTTTTTCTCCGCCGGCGCCGACTTAAAATTATTTGCTGACGGCGATAAAGCAGTCGCCAGCGATATGGCGCGGATTTTTGGTGAAGCCTTTGAAACGCTAAGCCAGTTCCGTGGTGTGTCGATTGCCGCGATTAATGGCTACGCGATGGGTGGTGGCCTTGAAGTGGCGCTGGCCTGTGATATCCGCATTGCTGAAACGCAGGCGCAACTGGCATTGCCAGAAGCCAAAGTCGGTTTATTACCTTGTGCCGGCGGCACGCAAAATCTGGCCTGGCTGGTGGGCGAAGGCTGGGCCAAACGCATGATCCTTTGTGGTGAGCGTCTTAACGCCGATAAAGCGCTGCAGATTGGCCTGGTTGAAGAAGTAGTCGGAACCGGCGAAGCGCTGGCTGCGGCGCTGGCACTTGCGGAAAAAGTCGCAGAGCAAAGCCCATCAGCGGTGACCGCCTGTAAAAAGCTGATCCAACAGGGCCGCAGTGGCTCGATTAACGCAGCGTTGCCGCTTGAGCGTGAACTTTTTGTTGGTCTGTTTGATACCAAAGATCAGGTCGAAGGCGTCAGCGCCTTTTTGCAAAAACGCCCGCCACAATGGGTGAACGGTTAAGGAGCCTGGTATGACCGAAATCACGCAAAACCAGGCTGTTGTACTGTTCAGCGAACTGACGGCCGACAATGGCAAAAAAATTGGCGTAGCGACGCTTAACAGTGAAAAGTCACTGAATGCGCTGAGTCTGCCGATGGTAGAACTGCTGCTGCCACAAATGCAGCAGTGGAAAGACAATCCGGACATCGCTATGGTGCTGTTGCAGGGCGCGGGTGACAAAGCCTTTTGCGCCGGTGGTGACATCCGCGATTTGTATCATACGATGAAAGCCAGTCCCGCTACTTTTCAGCCTTATGTAACTGAATTTTTTACCAAAGAATATACGCTGGATTATCTCATCCATACCTTCGACAAACCGGTGCTGGTGTGGGGCAATGGCATCGTGATGGGTGGCGGTTTAGGCCTGATGGCCGGCGCTTCGCACCGCGTAGTGACAGCGACCAGCCGGATTGCGATGCCGGAAATGGCGATTGGTTTGTATCCGGACGTTGGCGGCAGCTGGTTTTTAAACCGGATGCCAGCTGGTTGTGGTTTGTTTTTAGGGCTAACCGGTGCTTCGATTAACGCCGCCGATGCTAAGTTTATTGATTTAGCTGACTTTTATATTCCGCATGATAAACGCCAACAAGTGATTGAGGCGTTGCTCAGCATCCGCTGGGGCAATACCGTGGTGCTGAATCATCAGAAGTTGTCAGACTTGCTGATGAGTATTGAGACGCAGACGTTAAATCAGCAGCCGGCCAGCCAAATCCGTTTGCATCAGACGCCTATCGCAGCGCTGGGAAATACACCGGATTTACCGGCGGCTATCGACGCCATTCTGGCCATGCCGAACGAAGACAGCTGGCTTGGTAAAGCCAAAACGTCTTTACGGTATGGCAGTCCAATAACCGCGCATATCGTTTATCGCTTGCTGCAGCTGGGGCAGTCGAAAATTCTGGCCGACAGTTTCCGTTTAGAACTTGGCCTCAGTGTGCAATGCGGCAAACTCGGCGAATTTACCGAAGGCGTGCGGGCATTACTGATCGATAAAGACCAGCGGCCACAGTGGTTGTACCCGGATGTAGCTTCAGTACCAACATCGGTCATTGACGAATTGTTCAGCTCACCCTGGTCAGCCGCCGAGCATCCGCTGGCCGCGTTGGGTCGGCTGCATCCACCACAATAAATACAGGCAGATGCGGGCTAAAACGCATCGCTAACAGGGGAGAATTCTATGCAAGTTGTTGCTTTTATCGGTCTTGGCAATATGGGCGGCCCGATGGCGCTGAACCTGCAAAAAGCCGGGTTTCAGGTGCAGGCCTTCGACTTAAATAAAGATGCTTTAGCTGCGGTTGCGGCTGAAGGAGCCAAAGCCGCCGATTCCGCGCGCGCGGCAGTGCAAGGCGCTGATTTTGTTATTTCGATGCTGCCGGCCGGCAAACACGTCATTGGTTTATATCAGGACGTGCGCAGTGAGATTAAAGTCGGTGCTTTGGTGCTGGATTGTTCCACTATCGATGCGCAAAGCGCACGTCAGGTCGGGGCTTTACTGGCTGATGCCGGTATCGCCTTCATAGATGCACCGGTATCCGGCGGTGTGGGTGGTGCTAAAGCCGGAACTTTGACTTTTATCGTTGGCGGCTCCGCCGAGAACTTCCAACGTGCCAACGACGTCCTTTCGGCGATGGGCAAAAATCTGTTCCATGCCGGGGATGTTGGCGCCGGGCAAATTGCCAAAATCTGTAACAACATGCTGTTGTCGGTGTTGATGGTTGGCACCAGCGAAGCGCTGCAGCTGGGTATTGATAATGGTCTGGACCCGAAAGTGTTGTCTGAGATCATGCTGAAAAGCTCAGGCCGCAACTGGACGCTGGAACTCTATAACCCATGCCCGGACGTGTTGCCAAACGTGCCTGCCAGCAACAACTATCAGGGCGGTTTTATGGTCGACTTGATGGCGAAAGATTTGGGCCTTGCCAGCGAATGTGCCCAGCAAAGTCAGTCCACCACGCCGATGGGGGCATTAGCGCGTAATTTGTATGTGCAGCATCAGCGGCAGGGCAACGGCAAACTCGATTTTTCCAGCATTTTCCGTTTTTTCAGTAAAAAATAATTGCCGCGGGCAAATAGGTTAACGCGATGAATTTAAAAGACAAAGTCATAGTGATCACTGGCGGCGCACAGGGCCTTGGCCTCGAAATGGCGCGGATGTGTGCGGACAACGGCGCGGCTCTGGCGCTGATTGATATGAATGCTGAGCAACTCGCTGCTGCTGCGACAGAGCTGCGCGCTTACGGTGTGCGGGTTGAAACTTATGCCGCGAATGTAGCGGATGAAGCCAGTGTTGAGCAGACGTTCGCCGCTATTGCTGCTGATTTTGGCAGTATTGACGGCCTCATCAATAACGCCGGTATTTTACGCGATGGCTTGCTTTTGAAATATAAAGACGGTCAGCTCACCGGCAAAATGCCACTGCAGCAGTTCCAGTCTGTGATTGATGTTAACCTGACCGGCGTGTTCCTCTGTGGCCGCGAAGCAGCTGCTCTGATGGTTCAAACCGGCCGCAAAGGCGTCATCATCAATATGTCGAGCGTGGCTCGTGGCGGTAATATGGGCCAGACCAATTACGCCGCATCTAAAGCTGGCGTGGTTGCGATGACGGTGACCTGGGCGCGGGAATTGGGTCGTTATGGCATTCGGGTTGGCGCTATTGCGCCGGGCGTGATTCGCACAGCGATGACCGATGCGATGAAGCCGGAAGCGCGTGACCGGTTGGTGGCGATGAAGCCGGTTGGCCGGTTAGGCGAAGCGGCTGAAATTGCGCACACCGCCAAATATATCTTCGAAAATGACTTTTTCACCGGCCGAGTGGTTGAGGTCGACGGTGGCATTTCGATGTAGTGAGAAAACCCCGAAAAAGAGCCCGCTGTTGCGGGCTTTTTGGTGCGATGTCACTGAACTCAGCAACTTCAGTCGATTAAACCGTAGTGCTGTTTCAGCACTTCAACAATTTCCGCCTTCGGATTGGCGGACAATTCAATACGCCGGCCTATTACTTTCTCGGCGATGCCGAGGTAAGTACGTGAAATATCCATCATCACTTCAGTCGGCAACAGGTTGTCGCGGGCAAGAGCCACGCGCTCCGGCATCCGATCTTTGTTCAGCAGAATATCCGGATCCGGGAAGTGATTCAGCAGCCACTGGCGGAAGCCTTCTTTGGACTGCTCAACAATCTGGCCATCGCGCCAGGACGCGCCGTCCCAAATCCGTGAACTGTCCGGTGTGCCGACTTCATCCATATAAATCAGTTTGCTGTTGCCTTGGGTGTCTTTGACATAACCAAACTCAAATTTGGTATCGACAAACATCTGGTCGAGCGCGGCCAAAGCGTCGCTTATCACGGCAAAGCCTTGTTTTAACAGCTTTTCATACAAAGCGATGTCTGACAGCTGTTCAAAGCCAAAGGCCTGATAATGGCGTTCGATGTCAGCGCGGGAAATGTTGACGTCATCTGCTTCCGGCACGCCGGCCAGACCGGTCAGAATGCCTTTGGTCGAAGGTGTGATCAGAATTTCCGGCAGCTTTTGTTCTTTTTGCAGGCCTTCCGGCAGCGTGATGCCACAGAATTCGCGCTCACCTTTGCTGTAAGCGCGCCACATGGAGCCGGTGATATATTGCCGGGCAATGGCTTCAATTTTCACCGGCCGGGCTTTTTGTACAATCCAGACCAGCGGGTGCGGGATGTCGAGAATATGGCTGTCGGCTAAGCCATGTTGTTTAAATAACGAGAACCAGTGATTTGAAATTGCATTCAGTGCAGCGCCTTTGCCTGGCACGCCATTCAGGCCGTTTTCACCTTGCCAGATACAATCAAATGCCGAGATACGGTCACTGATCACCATAATGGCGAGCGGGGTATCAGCTGGCACCGGGTAATTTTTTTCCCGGATAAGACGGGCGCTGTCCTGTTCGGTCAGCCAATAAACACTGCGGACTTTGCCGGAATGTACAGGTAAATGCGTGCGGATCGGCAGATCATCGTTGACCGCCAGGACCTGAGTTGCAAGAGTCATGATCACTTCTTCTGTCGCTGAAAAAAGGCGGGCCTGAGTGTAGCAGAAAGGGCGCTTTAACTGAATCGGTGGCAGCAGTTTATCTGCGCTCTGATATGATAGGCAGCATTATTTAAGACAGGACGACGGAGTTTTCCATGTCAGACTTACGCAATCCGGTTCAGCCGGATGCCTGCCCTTTATGCCAACACCCGGCAACCACACCTTATTACACAGATAAAACACGCCAATACTGGCATTGCCCGGTCTGTCAGTTGGTATTTGCCAGCCGGCAAAGTTTACTGAGCAACGACGCTGAACTGGCGATCTACCAGCAGCATCAGAATGACCCGAGTGATGCAGGTTACCGGCATTTCCTCAACAAGCTGGCGGCGCCTTTGTTGCAGCGCCTCGGCCCGCAGGCACTACAAGGGCTGGATTTTGGTGCAGGCCCAGGGCCGACTTTGTATCTACTACTTGAGGAAGGTGGACATCAGGTCAGCAATTACGACCCGTATTTTGCGCCGGACGCAACCTTACTTGAGCGTCAGTATGATTTCATTTGTTCAACAGAAGCGATAGAGCATTTCTATCAACCGGCATTAGAGTGGCAGCTTTGGCTGGACTTGTTAAAACCTGGTGGTTGGCTTGGGTTGATGACACGACTTCGGCCACAACAGGTCGAAGATTTTTCCCGCTGGCACTATAAAAATGACCCGACTCACGTCAGCTTTTTTCACGCAAAGACTTTTGAATGGCTGGCAAAGCGTGACGGTTTTAGTCTCGAAATCATTGGCCCTGATGTGGTGATAATGCAAAGATGCGTCGCAACGGTCTATAGCTAAATCATGCAGCATGGCGAGTCTACAGTAAAAAATAGTTTGCTTAACCAGGCCTGGCAGCAGGCATTGCTGGATGTTATCCATCAGCGCCAGCTGAAAATTTTCGCCATCAGTGGTGCGCAGGGCTCTGGTAAAACGACGCTGGCAGCCAGTCTGCAACAGGCCTTGCAACAAAGCGGTATGCGTGTTGGTGTGGTGTCGCTGGATGATTATTATTTAAGCCGCAACGAACGCCAAATACTGGCAACCCAGGTTCATCCGCTATTGAGCCAACGTGGCGTACCCGGTACTCATCACATCAACGGCTTACAGCAGGACCTGACAGCGCACCTTGCCGGTCAGCCAATAGCATTGCCGCGTTTTGATAAAGCGCTGGATGATGTGGTGGCGGATACGCCGCTGTGCGGCTTCGACCTGCTGATCATTGAAGGCTGGTGCCTCGGCGCTTTGCCACTCAGTAAAGCTGAAATGGCTCTGCCGGTGAATGCACTAGATGTGTTGCCGGGTGCGGAGCGTTGGCGGCAATTTCAAAATGAGCAGCTACAACAGCATTATCAGCCCCTATGGCCTTTGTTACAGCCGATGGTTTATCTGCAGGCGCCGGATTGGCCAACGGTCTGTTTATGGCGGCAACAGCAGGAAGCTGAGTTATGGCGCCAGCGCGGCGTCGGTATGGATAAAGTTGCTCTGCTGAAGTTTATGTTGCCGTTTCAGCGTTTAACAGAAGCGATGTTGCGGGGCGATCTGGCTGGTCAGCCGCTGGTGCTAAAGCTTGATCAAAACCGACAAATCACTGCGACTTTGCCGGCAGACCTTGATTGTTTGTGGCCTAAGTCACAGAGCTGACAGCAAAAATTTGCTAATTTCTGCACAGTATCGTCATACTGCAGTGGCATATTAAACAGCTGTTGCCAGTCAACAAAACATTGTTGCAAGCGCAACCTCAGACTTCAGGAGTTTTGCGATGCCAGCCTTGTTAAGGACCATTTTGGCGCTGCTTACCGGCGTGGTGGTGACTTTCTTTACGATTTCTGCGGTGGAGCAGCTTGGTCATATTCTGTACCGCGCACCGGTTGGACTCGACTGGCAGGACAGTTCTGCCGTTTCCGCCTATTTAAAACAGTTACCTGTAGGTGCTTTATTGTTAGTGCTGGCTGGCTGGTTACTTGGTATTTTTACCGGCCTGACCGCTGCCACCTTGTTGGCCGGCCGTTGCCGCGGCCGTTTTGCCCTGGCCATCGGTATTCTGGTCTTTTTAGGCGCCGTCTCGAATTTTTATCTGCTGCCGCATCCGATGTGGCTGATGGCGCTGAGCCTTACCACAATCCCACTGGTGACATTGTCGAGCTGGTGGGCGCTAAAACAACGTTTTGCACAATCTGTGTTGCCCCCTGAAGGAGAACAATGATGGTGGAGATTCGTTTACTGGGTATTTGTGGCAGCCTGCGTAAGGCGTCACACAACATGACTTTATTAAAAACAGCTCAGCAATTGCTGCCGGCTGAAGTTAGTCTCCAAATTGCGGATTTAACCGAAGTACCCTTCTTTAATGCGGACCTGACGTCCAAGCCGCCTGCTGTAACCACGTTATTAGCAGCGATGGAACAAGCCGATGGTTTTGTCTTTGCTTGCCCGGAATACAATTATTCGCTGGCGCCGGCGCTAAAAAATGCGTTGGATTGGGCTTCGCGGGAGCCAGACAACCGCCTGCTGGCAGGTAAAGCCGCAGCCATCATGGGCGCTGGCGGTGGTATGGGCACCTCACGGGCACAATATCATTTGCGTCAGGTCGGTGTGTATCTGGACCTGCATTTTGTCAATAAACCTGAAGTGTTCGTCAATGCTTTCAGTGGTGTGTTTGCCGCCGACGGCGCACTGCAGGATGACAAAATCCGCGCCACCATGCAGGCGCAGTTGGTTGCTTTACAGGCGCTGGTTTTAAGATGCAAAAAATGATGCAGGCCCGTCGGTTTAAGCAAACTTTGATTGGACTGGCTTTGTCTGTCGTTGCAATGCAAGTTGCTGCTGTGCCGGAAAGCACGCTGTCGACGCGCTATCCAACCGAGATCCAGTCCTTTTGGCAGCAACAGGTCAAGACCGGCAGCATAAAGACACCGGATGGCTCTCAGCTGGCTTACGCCTACGTGATACCGCCACAGGCCAAATATGCGCTGTTATTAGTGCAAGGCCGGACCGAAGCTTATCTGAAATACCAGGAGCTTTATTTTGATTTAGCCTCGAAAGGTGTGGCGGTGTTTAGTCTGGACCATCGCGGTCAGGGCTTGTCTCCCCGTGAGCTTGAAGACCCGCATAAAGGCCACATCACGGATTTCGCGTTATATAGCAAGGACCAGCAGCAATTTATTGCCGAAGTGGTCAAAGCTCAGACCCAGTTACCACTCAATCTGTTAGCGCATTCGATGGGCGGTGCTGTCGCTGTGCAGCTACTGGCGCAGCAACCCGCGTTGTTTCAGCGTGCTGTGCTGACGTCGCCAATGATAGCGCCAAATGCCACAGTGGCGTTTTCTGAACAGGATGGGTGTTATCTGGCAGCAGCTTTCGAGTGGACTTGTCCGGACTGTTATGCCGGTTTTGTGGCTCAGCCATATCCCTTTGATCAGACTTTTGCCGACAATATTCTGACCAGCTCTAAAACGCGTTATCAGTTATTTAGGGATTTGTATCAGCAACAACCGCAGTTGCAGCTGGGTGGCCCGACGTGGGCCTGGTTGTCGCAGGCTTGTGCTGTTGCAGAGCAAATGTCGCAGTTAGCCCAACAGATCAAAACACCGGTGTTGATATTACAATCAGGTGCTGAACAGGCCGTCAGTAATAGTGCGCAGCAACAGTTTTGTCAGGAATTAGGGCCACTTTGCTTTGGCGGAAAGGTCGAGAATTTTGCCGGCGCAAAACATGAGTTGTTGTTTGAAGCGGATAGTATTCGCGATCAGGCATTGAAGAAAATCTTCGGTTTTATTGCTGAAGATAGATAGCAGCACTCTGAAACGTGACTTAGGTTAAGAAAAACTGACAAAAAAAGAGCCAGCAATAGCTGGCTCTTCATCTTTACCCAGAGATTATTCTACTGCAGGCGGCTTCGTCATAGGCGCAGCGGCAGACTGGCGGGCTGAGGCAGAACCTGCAGTGCCTTCTACTGTGGCTTTGACTTCATATTGCACGCCTTGCGGCACCACTGCCGGGCTGTCGTCAACAACCGCGACTGGTTTAGTCATAGTTGCAACCACCATATTGCCATACCGGTTCGCTTTGGCAGCCGGAGCCGGCGCCGAGACTGGTGCTGGTGCTGCCGCAGGGGCTTCCATCACAGCAACTTCGACAACTGGAGCGACAGCTTGGGCTGCAACTGCTGGTGCTTGTTCAATAACAGTTTCAACTGGCGTTGCGACTGCAGCGTCGATGGCAGCGACAGGTGCTTCAGGCGCAGTGGCTTCCACAGTTGTTGTTGCAGGCTCTGCCGCAACGCCTATTTCTGCGACCGGTTCATCTGCAACAACGTCGGTGACGGCAGCTTCTGCGGCTTCAACCACCTTCGGCTCGCGCTGACGCTGACGGCGTGGTTTTGCCGGTGCAGCTTCAGCAGCAGATGCTTCGATTGCAGTAATTTCTTCTGCTGCAGCGACTACAACTTCTGCACTGACTGGAACTGTCGATTCAGCGGCTTCAGCAGCGATTGGCAAGTCTAATTGCTGTTCAGTACTGACGACATCTTCTTCAGGATAACGGGCATCTACGGCATCATCCGATTCGCCTTGTTGCTGCTCTTTTTTGCGTTTCTGACCAGCGGCACGCAGATGGCGTGGTGAGCGGCGGCTGCGGCTGCGGTTTTCGCCGTTAGCTGCATCAGCGACTTCTGCCTGGCTGTCTGATGCTTCAGCGCTGATGTCAGTTGTGACTGGCTCAGCGGCGATATCAGTTGCAACTGCGAGCACGGGCTGTTCAGCCGGCGCCACAACCACGGCTACAGGTTCTGCAACGATCTGCAGTTCTGTTTCCACACCTTGTTCAGCCTGTTGCTGTTTGTCCAGGCGCACAGATTTACGCATATTACGGCGCTGACGACGCTCGGCAACTTTGCTTGATGATGGAACTTCATCATCAGCATCAATCACTGGAGCCGGACGTGGTGCTTTCTCGCCCTGAGGTTTTTTATCCAGGCGTTCAGTGCGCTCAGGGCGCTCAGCACGTTCTGGGCGGTCGGCTTTTTGTTCCGGACGGGTGTTGCGTGGTTTGTCGTTACGGTCCTGGCGTGGCTGGCGGCCTTCATTCCGGCTGTCATCCTGTTCAGCGCGGCGTTTTTGACCATCGCGGTTGTCCTGACGGTTATCGGTGCGGCCATCGCGGTTATCACGGCCGCCGCGGCGGTTACGACTGTCGCGGTTATTCTGCCGGCGCTGTGGCGCTTCTGCTTTCACTTCTGGCACCGGTGTTGGTGCACCAAACAAAGATTTAAAGAAAGCACCGACTTTGGCCAACAAACCAGTTTCTGCAGCTTCTGGTGCTGCCGGTGCAGCGTCGGTTTTAACCACTGGCACAGCTACCGGGGCTGGTGCTTCAGTCATTGAAATGGCAGCAATCGCCGGTTTTTCCTTCACTGCATCAGACACCGGGTGATACAGCGTATTGGTCACCGCCGGCGCCTTCACCAGATTGTAGCTGGACTCTTCGATTTCTTCGTCAATACGGATCCGCGTTACTTCGTAATGCGGCGTCTCATAATGCTCATTCGGGATAATGAAGATCCGAATGCCATGACGGGCCTCAATGCGGCGAATAGATTCACGTTTTTCGTTCATCAGGTAGGTAGCGACTGAAACCGGCACCTGCGCATGGATTTGGCTGGTGTTGTCTTTAATCGCTTCTTCTTCGATTAAACGTAAAATAGACAATGCAGATGACTCAGTACTGCGGATAGTGCCGCGACCGTGACAGCGTGGGCAGACATGCGTCGCGGATTCACCTAATGACGGCCGCAGGCGCTGACGCGACATTTCCAGCAAACCAAAGCGGGAGATGCGGCCGATTTGCACGCGGGCGCGGTCTTGTTTCACTGCTTCTTTTAAGCGGTTTTCCACTTCACGCTGATGCCGGACTGGCGTCATATCGATGAAGTCGATGACGATCAAACCACCTAAGTCACGTAAACGTAACTGGCGGGCGATTTCATCGGCAGCTTCCAGGTTGGTGTTAAAAGCGGTTTCTTCGATATCGCCGCCTTTGGTCGCTTTTGATGAGTTGATATCAATGGCGGTTAAGGCTTCGGTTGAATCGATCACGATAGAGCCGCCACTTGGCAGACGCACTTCGCGGCGGAACGCAGATTCAATTTGCGTTTCGATTTGATAATGCATAAACAGTGGCGTTTCGCCCTGATACATTTTTACACGGTGGGCGAAGTCCGGGCGGAACTGCTGGATATAGAGTTTGGCTTCTTCGAAAATACGCGGGTTGTCGATCAGGATCTCACCGACATCGCGGCGCAGATAGTCACGGATGGCGCGAAAGACCACGTTGCTTTCCTGATGGATCAGGAATGGTGCAGGGCGGTTTTGTGCTTCTGTGGTGATGGCTGACCAATGCTTCATCAGCGCTTTTAAGTCGTAATCCAGCTCTTCGTATGATTTGCCAACACCGGCAGTGCGGACAATCAACCCCATGCCGTCTGGCATTTCAAGCTGACCTAACGAGTCTTTTAATTCCTGCCGTTCATCGCCTTCAATGCGGCGGGAAATGCCACCGGCGCGCGGGTTGTTCGGCATCAGCACCAGGTAAGAACCAGCCAGACTGATAAAAGTGGTCAGCGCAGCGCCTTTTTGGCCGCGTTCTTCTTTATCGATTTGAATGATGACTTCCTGACCTTCGCGTACCACTTCTTTAATGTTCGGGCGACCGTCGAAGGCATAACCTGATGGGAAATATTCGCGGGAAATTTCTTTTAATGGCAGAAAACCATGCCGCTCGGCGCCGTAATCGACGAAAGCTGCTTCCAGGCTGGGTTCAACCCGGGTGATTTTACCTTTGTAAATATTAGCTTTTTTCTGTTCGTGGCCCGGGCTTTCAATATCCAGGTCGTATAATTTCTGGCCATCGACCAGCGCAACGCGGATTTCTTCTTCCTGCGTCGCATTAATGAGCATTCTTTTCATTGTGTCTGACTCTTGCATTCAGCCACAACGACAGCGCGCACAATCTATGCGTGTCAGATAACGTCAAACATATAAAAATGCAGTCTCCCGACTGGAATGCTTGAAAATCGATTTAATTATCAATTGTTTTTAAAACAGAACACCAACTGGGTTGTCAGGCCGGTCTGGCATTCATTGAGAATCTGCACACATCGCGTCAGCGTTGCGTTATAGCTTTACTTTTTTGTGTGTTGCCCAGTTAACTGGCAGCTGTGTCGTGCTTCGAACAGTAATAAATTACGCACATTACTGGTTGCACAGAGCATTATTCGTTGGCGGGGAAGATAAAATCGTTGGTTTTCACCACGGATTCGGTATGATCTGCGTCCCGACCGGTGCCTCACAGCTTCTCTTACGTCTTTCTGAGCGCCCTAACGGCCATTTTGGCTCAATTAGCGGGTCGATTATCCCATTAATTAAGTTGCATTAGCAACCTAAATGTAGCAGCAAATACGCATGACAGAAGAAAGAAAAACCTCGGTGCAATTTATTGATGTAGATGCAGAATTCGCCGGTCAACGCATCGATAATTTTCTGCTGGCGCGCCTCAAGGGTGTACCCAAAAGTGTTATTTACCGGGTGCTGCGAAAAGGGGAAGTTCGGGTCAATAAAGGCCGGATCAAGCCTGAATATAAGTTACAGGCTGGTGACCAGGTCCGGGTGCCGCCGATGGTAGTGGCTGCAGAGGCTGACCCGGTGTCAGTCAAGCTGACCGCAGTCAAAACGCTTGAATCGCACATTTTGTACGAAGACAACGAGCTGATTGTATTAAACAAACCGACCGGCATGGCGGTGCATGGTGGCAGCGGCTTACAGTTTGGTGCTATCGAAGCGCTGCGAGCGCTGCGGCCGCAAGCGAAGTTTTTAGAGCTGGTGCATCGACTTGATCGCGATACCTCAGGTTGTCTGCTAATCGCAAAAAAACGTTCGATCCTGACTGCATTGCATGAGCAACTGCGCTTAAAGGTCGTCGAGAAAAAATATTGGGCACTAGTGGCCGGCCAGTGGGACGGTAAAATCAAAAAAGTCACAGAGCCACTGAAAAAGAACACCTTGCAAAGTGGTGAGCGGATTGTGCGGGTAGATGAACGTGACGGGAAACCATCTGAGACCCGCTTTAAAGTGTTACAACGTTTTGAGGAAGGCACTTTATTAGAAGCATTTCCGGTGACAGGCCGGACGCACCAAATCCGCGTCCATACCGCCTGTAATGGTCATCCAATTGCCTGTGATGACAAATACGGCGATAACGAATTTACCGGTCAGATGAATGGGCTGGGCCTGAACCGATTGTTCTTGCATGCCAAACTCATCAGTTTCGAACATCCGGTGTCTGGTCAGCGCATGACGTTTGAAGCGCCACTGGATAAAGCCTTGAGTCAAATTCTGACCAGGCTGGTTAAAAAAAAGTAGGGCAGTTTTCGGTATGCAAGATGTCAAAGTTGTGATTTTCGACTGGGATGGCACTGTGATGGATTCCATTGCCAAGATTGTCAACTCAGTTCGGATCGCCGCACAGCGGCTAGAGCTACCGGTGCCAACTGAGCATGCGGCAAAACAGATTATAGGTTTATCGCTGGACCCGGCGTTTAAAACCTTGTTTCCACATAGTTCAGCAGCAGAGCGCGAGTTACTGTCAGAACACTATAAAGATGTCTACAGCAATGTAGACCGCACGCCGACACCGCTGTTTGACGGCGCTGAACATGTCTTCAACTCACTACGTCAGCGCGGTTATCAGTTAGCTGTAGCAACCGGCAAAGCCCGTCTCGGTTTGGACCGGATGTTCAGTGAAACGAAGACCGGACATCATTTTGTTACCAGTCGCTGTTCCGATGAGGCGCAAAGTAAACCACATCCGCAAATGCTGGAACATATTCTGACCGAACTAAAACTGACCCCGCAGCAGGCAGTGATGATTGGTGATTCCCGCTACGATTTGATGATGGCGCATAGTATCGGAATGCACCGGATTGGCGTCACTCATGGTGTGCATGGCCGTCAGGAGTTCGCGCCCTTCGCGCCGCATGCGGTGATCGACAACCTGCCGGCGCTGTTAGATATTTTGCGTTGAGGATAGCGGGGGAGAACCCCGCTTCCGGCTATACGCCATGCAATAGCAAATCCACCCCAGCGCGCTTTAACATGGCGTGCAGTTTTATCAAGGGCAAGCCAATCAGACTGTTTGGGTCGTCGCCTTCTAAGCGTTCAAACAAAGTAATACCCAGCCCTTCAGATTTAAAACTGCCTGCACAATTCAGCGGTTGTTCGCGTTTTATATAACTGTGGATCTCAGCATCTGTCAGTTCACGGAAATGTACAATAAAACGGTCGAGGATTGTGTCGGTCTTATTTGTTAGGGTGTCCGTTACTGACAAGCCGGTTAAGAATTGAACCTCTTGACCACTAAAGCTGCGTAATTGGGCAAAAGCACGCTCTTCAGTGTGTGGTTTGCCTAGAATTTGGCCGTTAAAAACCGCGACCTGATCAGAACCAATGACTAGTGCTCCCTCTGCAGCTGAAGTGATCTGCAAAGCAACTGCCTGTGCTTTTGCAGCCGACAAACGTAAAACAAGTTGTTCAGCTGTTTCACCGGCGAAAGGTGTTTCGTCGACCTCAGGTTTAGAGGTCTGGAATTGTGCAGTCAGTTTTTCTAATAAAGCGCGGCGGTAAATGGATGTTGAAGCCAACCATAATGATTTGGACATATTCTGCCTTTTGTTTGATTTGCGTCGTCAAATGATATGCTGCGCACTATAATATTTTTCTTTGATTTTCGCGTCAGAAAAGTTAACAAAAGTCTGATCAACCCTTTGACAGCAAGGGGATCGATCTATATGATGCGCGCCTTATGCAAAAAGTTAAAATACCAATTACCATCGATCCCGCCCGTGCCGCGCAAAAGCGCAGCAGTTTTGACGGAGTCCTGCCGCTGCAAAATCTGACGCGTTTGTCAGAGCAGCTTGTGATGACAGATGGTGATGTTGCTGTCGTTATTCATTGCGGCAATGACGAGCAAGGTCTGGTCTATATAGAGGGTGAAGCCCACTGTACTGTCCAGGTCCGTTGCGAACGTTGTGGCGATGATATGACAATGCACATAGACAGCAGTTTTGCATATACCCCGATTAAAGGGGATGATTCGGCTCAAGAAGAGATTCCACAACGCTACGACGTGGTCGAAACTGACGAACACGGCGAAGTGAACCTGCGGCAATTGGTTGAGGACGAATTAATTCTGGCTTTGCCACTGTTTCCAATGCACGATGAAGGTCAATGCGACTCCAACAAAGTGCAGATGAGCTGGGGCGAAATAGAGCCGGAACCAGAGAAACCGAATCCATTTGCAATTCTGCAAGAATTGAAGAAAAAGTGATTTTTTAGGAGAAAGACCATGGCTGTACAACAGAACAAAAAATCTCGCGCCCGCCGCGACATGCGTCGTTCACACGACGCGCTGACTGGCCCAACGCTGTCAGTTGACGCAACTACCGGTGAAACGCATCGTCGTCACCACATTACTGCTGACGGTTTCTACAAAGGCCGCAAAGTAAAATAAGTCCCGGTGCACCAAGTGCAACCAGCCAGACTTAAAATTGCGTTAGATATGATGGGGGGCGATCATGGCCCCCTATCTACTATTCCTGCAGCCATCGACGCTGTGTCTGAAAATCCCCTGCTAGACCTCATTCTCGTTGGCGACGCGGTAGCAATCCGACAAGCGTTAACCGATGCCGGTTATGCCGAACACCCACAATTACAAATTCAACACGCCAGTCAGCAAGTGCTGATGACTGACAAGCCTTCTGTTGCGCTTCGCACCAAACGTGATTCTTCGATGCGCGTGGCGCTGGATTTGGTTGACCAGCAAAAAGTCCAGGCTTGTGTCAGTGCCGGTAACACCGGGGCTTTGATAGCCATGGCGCATTATGTGCTGAAGATGCTCAATGGTATCGAAAGACCAGCATTAATCAGTGCCTTGCCGACTACAGCGGGTAGCCCGGTATTTATGCTGGACCTCGGTGCGACCGTCAACTGTGATTCCGACACGCTGTTTCAGTTTGCTGTGATGGGCGCGGTGATGGCGGAAGAAGTGGAGTCTATTCAGCAGCCGAAAGTCGCTTTGCTTAATATGGGCGAAGAGGAAATCAAAGGCTCGGACCAGATTAAACGCACCTCTTTATTGTTGTCTGAATGCGCTGATATCAATTACATCGGCTATATCGAAGGCAACGATATCTTTTCCGGCAAAGCTGATGTCATCGTCTGTGATGGTTTTGTTGGCAATGTGGCATTAAAAACCTGCGAAGGTGTCGCCAAACTCATCATTAAACGCTTTGAATTTGCGTTGAAAAACAGTATGTCTGCGCATTTATTCGGCTGGATGATCAAACCTCTGCTAAAAAGCATCGGAACAGGTGTGAACCCCGACCACTATAACGGTGCAAGTCTGATAGGATTGCGCGGAATTGTAGTGAAAAGTCATGGAAATGCGACAAAAGAAGCATTTCTCAGTGCCATCCGGCAGGCGGTGCGCGAGGTTGAACGCCAGGTGCCCGCAAAAATAAAAGACCGGTTGGAACACCTATTAATCGATAAAGCGTAGGTCTGCATGTATTCTCGCATTATAGGCACCGGCAGTTATTTCCCGGCGCAAATCCGCACCAATGCGGATCTGGAAGATATGGTGGAAACCACCGACGAATGGATTATCGAACGCACAGGGATCCGCGAACGTCGTATCATTGGTGAAGATGAAACTGTTGCCACCATGAGCACACAAGCCGCACGCAAAGCCATCGAGGCTGCCGGCATCGATAAAAACTCCATTGATATGATTGTACTGGCAACTACCAGTGCGTCGCGCGCTTTACCCAGTGCTGCCTGTGAAGTGCAGCGTGAGCTGGATATTCCTGGTATTCCTGCTTTTGATATCGCCGCAGCCTGTGCCGGGTTTTGTTATGCCCTGAGTATTGCTGATCAGTACATTAAAGGTGGCATGGCAAAGCGCGTACTGGTGATTGGTGCCGATTGCCTATCACAACTGGTAAGCCCGGAAGACCGTTCTATGGTCATTTTGTTTGGTGATGCAGCTGGTGCAGTGGTGCTGGAAGCCTCTGAACAACCAGGCATTTTATCCACCCATATTCATGCCGACGGCAAGTACTCCGAATTACTGTATGTCGACAATCCACGTCGTGGCGTTGAGGCTTCAGTCCACGAAAGCTGGGGCTCAATGAAAGGCAATGACGTATTTAAAGTTGCCGTCACTAAATTATCGGAAGTTGTTGAGCAAACACTTGCGGCCAATAATCTCGATAAATCGCAAATTGACTGGCTGGTGCCGCATCAGGCCAACCTGCGGATCATCTCTGCGGTCGCACGTAAACTTGATATGTCGATGGATCAGGTGGTGATTAACCTGGATCGTTATGGCAATACGTCTGCGGCGACAGTGCCAACTGCGCTTGATGAAGCGGTACGGGATGGTCGCATTAAGCGCGGTCAGACTTTATTGCTGGAAGCCTTTGGTGGTGGATTTGCCTGGGCATCAGCCTTAGTGCGTTATTAATCTCATACATTGCAGAGCAGAACAATGAATCAAAAACTTGCATTGGTATTCCCTGGTCAGGGCTCACAAACTGTGGGCATGATGGCAGATCTTTATGCGGAATTTCCGCTGGTCCGTGACACTTTTGCCGAAGCATCTGCGGCACTGGGTTATGATCTTTGGGCGTTAATCGCGAATGGCCCGGAAGCTGATTTAAATGAAACGCACCGTACCCAACCTGCGCTGTTAACTGCGTCAGTGGCCGTATGGCGTTTATGGCAACAACAGGGTGGTGCGACGCCAGCTTATCTGGCAGGTCATTCTTTAGGTGAATATTCGGCGCTGGTTTGTGCCGGTGTACTGACCCTGGTTGATGCAGTTAAACTGGTGGAAAAACGCGGTCAGTATATGCAAAGCGCAGTACCAACCGGCACTGGTGCTATGTCCGCCATTATTGGTCTCGACGACGCTTTGATTGCCAAAGCTTGTGAAGAAGCTGGCCAGGGTGAAGTGGTGTCGCCGGTGAACTACAACTCGCCGGGCCAGGTGGTGATCGCCGGTCACAAAGCCGCCGTTGAACGCGCCAATGAGCTTTGTAAAGCTGCAGGCGCCAAACGTGCTTTGCCGTTGCCAGTCAGTGTGCCAAGCCACTGCGCGCTGATGCGCCCGGCCGCCGAACAGCTTGCCAAAGATTTACAAACGCTTGATTTTAATGTGCCTGTCATTTCGGTAGTGAATAATGTCGATGTCACTGTCTCTACTGATGCAGCAGCCATTCAGGACGCTTTGGTCCGGCAATTATTCAGCCCGGTGCGCTGGACTGAAACCATTGAATATCTGGCCGCTCAGGGTGTCACCGAAGTGATTGAACTGGGTGCCGGCAAAGTGCTGAGCGGTTTAATCAAACGTATAAATAGAGAATTAGTGACAACGTCGGTCAACGATGTTGCGTCGTTACAAGCTGCGCTGGCAGCGAAGGAATAAGGATTTTTATGACTGCTTTTATCTCTCTGGAAGGCAAAGTCGCGTTGGTGACCGGTGCGAGCCGTGGTATTGGCCGGGCCATCGCAGAACAGCTGGCCGCACTTGGCGCCAAAGTGATTGGTACTGCTACCAGTGAAAAAGGTGCCCAGGCTATCAGCGATTATTTAGGCGCAGGCCAGGGCCTGGTGCTTGATGTCGCCAGCGCAGAATCGATTGAACAATGCCTAGAAACCATCAAAACCAATTTTGGTGATATCGATATCCTCGTCAATAATGCCGGCATCACCCGTGATAATCTGTTAATGCGGATGAAAGATGAAGAATGGTTTGATATCATTCAGACCAATCTGACGTCCGTGTTCCGCATGAGTAAAGCCGTCATGCGCACCATGATGAAGAAGCGCTTTGGCCGTATTATCACTATTGGTTCAGTGGTGGGTTCTATGGGCAATGCCGGTCAAACCAACTACGCAGCAGCCAAAGCCGGTGTGCTTGGATTTACAAAATCTCTTGCGAAAGAAGTGGCGTCTCGTGGTATAACTGTCAACGCTGTTGCCCCTGGTTTTATCGATACCGATATGACTAAGGAGCTGACAGAAGAACAAAAACAAGCGATCTTTGGTCAGGTACCGGCGAATCGTCTGGGACAACCTGAAGAAATTGCGGCCACTGTCGCGTTCCTGGCATCGAACCAGGCCGCGTATATTACCGGTGAAACGATTCACGTTAACGGCGGCATGTATATGGTTTAAATATCAGGTTTGACCAGCAGGAAATGCCAAACGCATGGCTTGCATCGATCTGAGTGAACCACTAAACTAGCCGCCACACAAAATTGCACGAATTGTTGCGATTTATATGAGAAAAAGGAAGAAAAGATGAGCAACATCGAAGAACGCGTTAAGAAAATTATCATCGAACAGTTAGGCGTTAAAGAAGAAGACGTAAAACACGAAGCTTCTTTTGTTGACGATCTGGGCGCTGATTCATTAGACACAGTTGAACTGGTCATGGCGCTGGAAGAAGAATTCGATACCGAAATTCCTGATGAAGAAGCAGAAAAAATCACGACAGTACAATCTGCTATCGATTACATCAAAGCCCACGCTGAATAAGGCGTGAGGTCATCGCCAGGCGCGATGCAGACGGGTAGCGCAGGCTACCCGTTTTTATTTGTAGCGGTGAAAATCCGCAGGATTGCAAACAACTTCAGGTTGTTGTGGAGGATAAAGTGACGAAACGTCGGGTCGTTGTTACCGGAATGGGGATGTTAACGCCGTTGGGCAATGATGTGGCATCCACCTGGCAGGCATTACAACAAGGCAAAAGCGGCATTGATTTTATTACCCATTTTGATGCTGAAGCCTACAGTACTAAATTCGCCGGCTTGGTTAAAAATTTTGAAGTCGAACCTTTTTTCTCCGGCAAAGAAGCGCGGAAAATGGACCTGTTCATTCAATACGGCGTCGCTGCAGGCATTCAGGCATTTCGTGATTCAGGTATTGAAATCACTGAACAAAATGCCGGCCGGATCGGTGCTGCTATCGGTTCTGGTATCGGTGGTTTAGGCCTCATTGAAGAGAATCATGAAAAGTTGTTGGCCAGCGGCCCGCGTAAGCTGTCGCCGTTTTTTGTGCCTTCAACCATTATCAATATGATTTCAGGTCATTTGTCGATCATGCTGGGTTTACAGGGGCCAAATATCAGTATCGTCACCGCCTGTACCACCGGCGTGCACAATATTGGTCATGCCGCGCGGATGATTGCTTATGGCGATGCCGATGCCATGTTAGCCGGTGGCGCGGAAAAAGCTTCGACGACGTTAGGCATGGGCGGTTTTGGTGCAGCCCGTGCTTTATCAACCCGTAACGATGCGCCACAACAAGCCAGCCGCCCATGGGATAAAGACCGTGATGGTTTTGTGCTCGGCGATGGCGCTGGTGTCGTGATGCTGGAAGAATACGAACACGCCAAGGCGCGTGGCGCGAAAATTTATGCGGAACTGGTTGGTTTTGGCATGAGTGGCGATGCCTATCATATGACGTCCCCGCCGGAAAATGGCCGTGGTGCCGCTTCAGCGATGGTCAATGCGCTGCGGGATGCCGGCGTAAATCCGTCGCAAGTGCAATACATCAATGCCCACGGCACTTCGACACCTGCTGGTGATATTGCCGAAACTATGGCGATTAAGTCAGTGTTCGGCGCCAAACCTGAAGGTCTGATGGTCAGCTCCAGTAAGTCGATGTTAGGTCACTTATTAGGTGCTGCCGGTTCTGTCGAGTCGATCATTACCGTGTTGTCACTACAAGATCAAATCGTTACACCGACTATTAACCTGGATAATCCGGATGAAGGTTGTGACCTTGATTACGTGCCACATCATTCGCGTCAAGCGAAAATGGAGTACGCTCTGTGCAACTCTTTTGGTTTCGGTGGCACTAACGGTTCGATTTTATTTAAGAAAATCTAGTTTGCCGTTTTTGTGGAGCAAAAGGCTGCGATGCAGCCTTTTGTTTTTTGCAAGCTGCTGTTCTGGCAGATTTAACCTGTGGCTTTTTTCAGGCATACTGCCGTTCAATTCTCTTTTTATTTCACAATGTCGATGCAAATCCCGTTTTCAGACCGCAGCTTTCAATACGGCGATGGTATTTTTTCGACCATCCGGATTTGCCGTGGCGAACCGCAACTCTGGTCTTTGCACTGGCAGCGGCTAACAGATTCTATGCACCGGCTTGGCTTTAATGCCCCGGGTGAAGAAGTGGTGTTATCTCAGGTCCATGCTGCAATCAGTGCACCCAATCAAGTGCTCAAGGTATTAATTAGTCGCGGGCAAGGCGCGAGAGGTTACGGCACTCTTGGGATAAGCGAGGCGGATATCTACTGCTGGACGGCGCCAATGCCGGACTATAGCCTCACGCGCCAGCAAGGAGTCTCACTGGGCCTGGCCAGTATGCAGCTCTCGCAACAACCTTTGCTGGCCGGTATCAAACACTGCAGTCGCCTCGAAACCGTGTTATTAAAACGCGAAGCTGAGCTGAGCCAATATGACGATTTGCTTGTTGGTGACCAGCAAGGTTTTTTAATCGAAGCCAGTGCCGCTAATCTGCTGGTCTGGCATCAGCAACAGTGGTGGACGCCGGACCTGCAACAAGCAGGTGTAGCGGGGGTGATGCGTCAACTATTATTGCAGCAGCAGCTGGTGTCAGTTCAACCGTTGCCGGTGAGCCTGCTCAGTGAAGTCTCCACACTGGCACTGTGTAATGCGCTGATGGGGATAGTGCCGGTTGCTACTTTTGCTGGCCGTTCGCTGGTTACCGGGCCTGCCGTGACATTGCAGCGTCAGGTCGATGAATTATTACAGGAAGTCTGAATGAAAAAGTTTTTGTTGCAGGGGCTGATTGTGCTGGCCGTTGCGGCTTTTGGTGTTCGCAATGAACTGCAGCAAGTCCTCCTGGTGCAGATGAAGTTGCCTGATACTTATTTAGAGCTAAGACCCGGCTCGAATTTGTCGTCTTTATGCCGGCAATGGCAACAACAGCAATTATTAACTGCTTGGCAATGTCAGCAGCTAAAACTGCAGTCGCTGCTGAATCCGCAATTAAGGCAGCTACAGGCCGGGGTTTACGCTGTGCAACCAATGCGTTTACAGCAACTTCTACAGCTATTGCGCAGTGGGAAAGTTGCTCAGTTCAGCCTGACCATCCGGGAAGGCCAGACTTTTGCCCAGAACCTGCAACAGCTGCAACAGTTGCCTTATCTGGACGCTGATGTCGCCGACACCGACAAAGCCCGGCAGCTGCTGCAATGGCCAGCTGATTGGGGCACAAAGCCGGTGTCAGCCGAAGCACTAGTGTTCCCTGATACCTATTTTTATACCGCTCACACCAAATTGTCTGTGGTGCTGCAAAGAGCCAATCAGGTGTTGCTGAATAAGCTCGACGCCGCCTGGCAGAGCAAACAAGGCGGCTTACCGCTGCAAAATCGTTATGAGCTGCTGACGCTGGCTTCTATTGTGGAAAAAGAAACTGGTCATTTACCCGAAAAGCCGTTGATCGCGGCGGTTTTTATCAACAGGTTGCAGAGCAAAATGAAGCTGCAGACCGATCCAACGGTTATTTACGGATTGGGTGACCGGTATCAGGGTGATATTAAACGCGAGCATTTGAAAGACCCGCATCCGTACAATACTTATGTGTATGCCGGGCTGCCGCCAGGGCCAATTGCATTGGTCAGCTTGGGCTCCTTACAGGCCGCGGCGCAGCCGGCTCAGTCTGACAAATTGTATTTTGTTGCAAAGGGCGATGGGACTCACCAGTTTTCACAAAGTCTGGCCGAACATAATAAAGCGGTACAGCAGTATATTTTTGGGAAAAAATCATGAAACAGGGCCGTTTTGTTGTAATTGAGGGGCTGGAAGGCGCCGGTAAAACGACAGCCATCCAGACAGTGCAGCAGTGGCTGCAAGAGCAAGGGCATCCATTGGTGCAAACGCGAGAACCAGGCGGCACGCCATTGGCCGAACAGATCCGCACGCTGGTGAAATCGGTACAACAGGAAAGAGTATCACCAGTCACCGAGCTGCTGCTGATGTACGCAGCACGCGCCCAGCTGTTGGATAACGTGATCCGGCCGGCACTGGAACGCGGCGACTGGGTGTTAGCCGACCGGCACGACCTCTCTTCCCGCGCTTATCAGGGCGGTGGCCGGCAGATTCCGGACGAGGTACTGGACCCGATCCGTCAGCTGGTATTGGCAGATTTGCGGCCGGATCTGACGCTGTATCTGGATATTGACCCGGTGATTGGCCTGGAACGCGCCAGAGCCCGCGGCGAGCTGGACCGGATTGAACAAGAGCAGCTGGGGTTCTTCCAACGCGCACGCGCGAAGTATCTGGCCATAGCCTCGAGCGAACCCAATATCGTGGTGATTGATGCTGCAAAGCCGCTGGCGGATGTGCAGCAGCAATTACGACAAGCGCTGGAGCAACATTTCGCGTGACTACGTCATTACCCTGGTTGCAGCACACTGAACTGCGTCTTTTTACTCTCGCCGTCAACCAACAGTTGCATCATGCCATTTTACTGACTGGCCCGGAGGGCATCGGCAAACATATCCTCGCCAAACAACTGGCCCATCTGTTGCTGTGCCAGAATCCTTTAGCGGAAGGCGCTTGTGGTCGATGTAAAAGCTGTTTGCTCGGGGCCGCCGGCCATCATCCGGATCTGTTGACGCTGGAAGTTGGCAGCAGTATTTCAGTGGACCAGATTCGGGACATCAGTTATTTGCTGCAAAATGCGCCGCAGCAGGGCGGTGCCCGGGTAGTGGTGATCCCACAGGCGGAAAAAATGACCGAATCCGCGGCCAATGCCCTGCTGAAAACGCTGGAAGAACCCGGCCACAGCAGTTATCTGCTTTTACAAACCGCTTATGCCGATCAGCTGATGCCGACTATTTTGTCGCGTTGTCAGCGCTGGGACTTACCGGCGCAGTACAGTGCCCAAACGGCGCAGTGGCTGCAGCAACACAGCCCGGACCCATTACCGGAGTTTTTGCTGGAGCTCTGCGGCGGTGCTCCGTTAAAGGCGTTGGAATTGCTGCAAAGTGGTGAGGCGCTGACATTGGCGGCACAGTTGCAGCAACTGCAACAATTTCTGCAAAGCGGCAATGGGCTTGGTGCACTGCAAAAGCAGCTGGAGACACAAACGGAACTGCCGGCTTTACTTTACTATACGCTTAGGCACTGGTCGGTACAGCAGGCGTTGCCGCCGGTGCAGCTTTTTCAAAGAGTGGCTCAATGGTGCCGTGACGAACAACGGATTTTGGGGCAGAATAAATCTTTAGCACTGACAACTTTGTTGTTAGACCTGCACCAGATGTTGAGAGGTACGCCATGGAAGAACTGACATTAGATTTCGCCGATTTAAAAGAGCTGTACCGTTCTTACATGCCGTTTTTTAAACAAGGCGGGCTCTTTGTGCGCACCAGCCGGCATTATAAAATGGGGCAGTCGCTGGCATTACAGGTCACCTTGCCGGATGCACTGGAAGCTATTCCGGTGTCAGGGAAAGTGGCGTGGTTAACGCCGCAAGGCGCGCAAAATACCAGTCCGGCCGGTATTGGTGTGGCCTTTATTGATGACAAAATGAATCTGCGTGACAAAATCGAAAAGTTATTAAGCGGCACGCAGGAGTCGGCGGAACTGACTTTTACGTTGTAGTGCTTGCAGGCTGAGTCCGGAACAGATTTTTACGGCAGGCAGCTTCACCAAGCAGTTTGATGTCGCACAGCTTCACAATCCAAATCTTCACGATCCAGCCTGCTTCAGGTACACTGCCGCCGTTTTTCCTATCGCCATTCAAGTCTGGAGCTGCTTTTGTTTATTGATTCCCATTGCCACCTTGACCGTCTTGAACTCGACAAGCTCGGGATGGATTTACCTGCAGTTCTAGCTGCAGCTGCGACAGCGCAGGTTAATCATATGCTGTGTGTCAGTGTCAGTTTGCAGGAATTTCCGGCGATGGCTGCGCTGGTCAAAGACTATCCGCAAATATCCGTTTCCTGCGGCGAACACCCGCTGCATCAAAAACTGGGATTTAGTCAGGACGATTTACTGCGCTTGTGCCAAAGCAACTCAGTAGTGGCTGTCGGTGAAACCGGCCTAGATTATTTTTATAGTCCGGATAACAAAACGACCCAACAATCGGCTTTTGCCGCTCATATCGGTGTGGCCCGTCAGCTGAACAAACCGCTGATTGTGCATACCCGGGATGCAAGAGGTGATACATTAGCCTTGTTGCGTGGCGAGCAGGCGCAGGATTGTGGCGGTGTGCTGCACTGTTTTACCGAAGACTGGGATACGGCCAAAGCAGCGCTGGATTTAGGCTTTTATATTTCCTTTTCCGGCATTATGACCTTTCGTAATGCCGACGCTTTGCGGGAAGTTGTCAGGTTGGTGCCATCAGATCGCCTGTTAATTGAAACGGACTCGCCATATCTGGCGCCGGTGCCATATCGCGGTAAAACTAATCAGCCTGCTTATGTCGCAGCTGTCGCGACGGCAATTGCCCGTGAGCGCCAGATCGATATTGAATTATTAGCTGAGCAAACCAGTCAGAATTTTCGTCGTTTATTTCCGCTTGCCAGCGCCTGAGTCAGACAAAGCACTATTGGTTCAGGGCCAGCCCGCGGCAAACATTGTCGACAAAAGAAAAGAAGCCCAGAACCAATCCGCATTGTTCCGGGCTTAGGGGAATGGCTCAAGGATGAGCCGTGCGCTAGAGGGGGAGGTGCAGACCATCTGCACCAAACAGATAAAACCAGTGTAGCCAAGTGCACATATTTTGCGCAGCGAGCGGTGAGCAATAAAATGTTGAATTGGTAAACAATACGTAATTAAAGCACAGCTTGCACCCAGCTTATGCAGAAGTTATCCCCAGCTTTATCCAGTCAATAAAGCATTAGCTAAGGCTTTGCTTTAGGTTTCCCTAAATCTGCTACTTATCATTGACATATTAATTAACTCTTATGCACCTGATTTTTAATCACCAAATATTCTAATAAAAAATTCTTACTGTTGAGTTCCAGTTGAGTTGGAAGAAATTTGTTACAAGCCCCTGTGCATGCAACTTGCCAAAGTCACGGTGTTTTGCATATGAATTGTCGACAATACTACTTTTGTCTGGCTTGACTTAGCATTAAAAAGACTCTAAAACTGCGCCATGGCATATTTATGTCGACATAATGCGGTTTTCTGATGCAAAAAGACCCAATTACTGCCGCAGACAGAGTGCTGCTAGAGATCCAGCGCGCCATAGTCGCCGGCGAAATAGCCCCTGGCAGCAAAATTTCCGAACCTGAATTGGCGAAGCAGTTTGATTTAAGCCGCGCGCCTCTGCGTGAAGCGCTTGCGCGACTGGAACGCTGTCATCTGATTGAACGGATCCCGAATGCCGGAGCCAGGGTAGTGAAATTGACCCCGCAAGGTCTGATTTCGCTGTATCAAATTCGTGAAAATCTCGAAGGTATGGCTTGCAGGCTGGCGGCAGAGCAGATGTCCGATGCAGACATCAAACAAATGCAAAGCCTGCTGGACCAACACCTGGCGACGCAGCGCGTGCGTGAAGGCGAAAGTTATTATCAGGAAGCCGGCGACGTCGATTTCCACTACCGAATTATCCAGGCCAGCAAAAATCCTTATCTCATCAACATCTTATGTGACGAGCTTTATTATCTTGTGCGGATGTACCGGGTGCAGATGGGCATGGCTGGCCCACGGGTGTCGCGCGCTTTTGACGAACATAAAGCCATACTGAACGCCATTGCCAATCGTGATGGCGAACTGGCCGAACTTCTGATGCGCCGCCATATCAGCGCGTCGCGCCGCAATATCGAATTACATTTACAACAGGGGAATTGAAATGACAGCAACTGCAGGTTTTAAACTCCGTCAGGCCATTGAGGCTAACCAGCCATTACAGCTGGTCGGTACTATCAACGCCTACACCGCCATGATGGCCGAACGTGTTGGTCACAAAGCGCTGTATTTATCCGGCGCTGGCGTAGCCAATGCCTCTTTTGGTTTACCGGATCTGGGCATGACTTCGCTTAATGACGTCTGTGAAGACATCCGCCGTATTACCGGTGCCACTGAACTGCCGCTGTTAGTTGATGCCGACACCGGCTGGGGCGGGGCTTTTAACATCGCCCGCACCGTGCGTGAGATGACGCGGGCTGGCGCTGCTGGTTTTCACATTGAAGATCAGGTGATGCAAAAACGTTGTGGTCACAGACCGAACAAAGAAATTGTGTCGCAGGACGAGATGGTCGACCGCGTCAAAGCTGCAGTCGATGCCCGCACTGACGCCAGCTTTTTTATCATGGCGCGCACTGATGCATTACAGCAACAAGGCTTAGCCGCGGCGATTGAACGGGCACAGGCGTGTGTTGAAGCTGGTGCCGATGCCATTTTTGCCGAAGCCGTGTATACGCTGGAACAATATCATGCCTTTACTCAGGCGCTGTCGGTACCGGTGCTCGCCAATATCACTGAATTTGGGCAGACGCCACTGTTTAATACCGCCGAACTTGCCGGCGTTGGCGTCAAGATGGTGCTGTATCCGTTATCTGCGTTCCGCGCGATGAACAAAGCTGCGCTGAATGTATATCAGTCCATTCTGACCAACGGCGACCAGAAAGCGGTGGTCGACAGCATGCAGACCCGCGCTGAACTTTACGATTTCCTGAATTATCACAGTTACGAAGAAAAACTGGACTCGTTATTTGCTCAAGGCAAAAACAAATAATCACAGTAACTTTTACTTATCTGCCTCTGGAGAACCGAATATGTCGACAACTAAACAACTGACCGGTGCCGGTTTACGCGGTCAAATTGCTGGAAAAACCGCTTTATCTACGGTCGGAAAAACCGGCTCAGGCCTGACTTACCGCGGTTATGATGTCAAAGATTTAGCGGCGAAATGTGAATTTGAAGAAGTTGCCCACCTGATTTTAAAAGGTGAGTTACCAACCGAAGCTGAACTTGCCGCTTATAAAGCAAAACTGAAAAGTTTACGCAGCCTGCCACAGGCATTAAAAGAAGTGCTGGAACGCATTCCGGCGAGCGCCCATCCGATGGACGTGATGCGCACCGGTTGTTCTATGCTTGGCAACCTGGAAACTGAGCACAGTTTCAATGAACAGCAAGATGTCACTGACCGCATGCTGGCGATTTTCCCTGGCATGATTAACTACTGGTACAACTACAGCCATCATGGCAAGCGTATCAACGTTGAAACGGCCGCGGATTCGATTGCTGAGCAATTCCTCTGGACTTTGCATGACAAAAAACCAGAACCACTGCATGTGACTGTGATGCACGCATCACTGATTTTATACGCCGAGCATGAATTTAACGCCTCGACTTTTACCGCGCGCGTCTGTGCTTCGACATTGTCTGACATGCATTCCTGTATCACCGGCGCTATTGGTTCGCTGCGCGGCCCACTGCACGGCGGCGCTAACGAAGCTGCGATGGAACTGATTGAAAATATGCGTGACCCTGAGCACGCTGAAGAGACCTTACTCGGCATGCTGGCGCGTAAAGATAAAATCATGGGCTTTGGCCATGCGATTTATTCTGAATCCGACCCACGTAATGCCGTGATCAAAGCCTGGTCTGAGCAACTGGCCAAAGCTAACGGCGATACGCGTTTGTACGATGTGTCTGTGCGCTGTGAAGCCGTGATGTGGCGTGAGAAAAAACTGTTCTGTAACGCCGACTTTTTCCATGCCTCGGCTTATAACTACATGGGCATCGCCACTAAGTTGTTCACGCCGATTTTCGTTTGTTCACGCTTAACCGGCTGGGCCGCTCATGTGATGGAACAACGGGCTGATAACCGCATCATCCGGCCTAGTGCGGACTATGTTGGTGTAGAACCGCGTGAAGTGCAGCCTATCGCCGCACGTGGTTAATGTCGCTGGCGCCGGCGGGGTGATGCCGGCGCATCAAGTCTATGAAAAGTCTGAAGAAGAGATGGCGATGAACACTTTATTCCGTAAACCCCTGGCCGATACTGGCCTTGATTATTTTGATGCGGCTGCTGCGGTCGACAGCTTGCAGCCGGGCGCTTGGGCAACACTGCCTTATACCTCGCGTGTGCATGCGGAAAACCTGGTGAGACGGGCAGACCCGGCACAGCTCAATGCCTATTTGATGCAACTGATTGAACGCAAACAAGAACTGGACTTCCCTTGGTTCCCGGCGCGCGTGGTCTGTCATGACATTCTTGGCCAGACCGCATTAGTGGATCTGGCAGGCTTGCGTGATGCGATTGCAGCACAAGGCGGTGACCCGGCCAAAGTCAATCCGGTGGTGCCGACGCAGCTCATCGTTGACCACTCATTGGCCGTCGAGCATGGCGGTTTTGAAAAAGATGCTTTTGCCAAAAACCGCGCTATTGAAGATCGTCGCAACGACGACCGTTTCCATTTTATTAACTGGACGAAAAAAGCCTTTAAAAACGTCGATGTGATCCCGCCTGGTAACGGCATCATGCATCAAATTAACCTGGAGCGGATGTCGCCGGTTATTCACGCCAAAGACGGCGTGGCTTATCCGGATACGCTGGTTGGCACTGACAGTCATACGCCGCATGTCGATGCGCTCGGCGTTATTGCCATTGGTGTTGGTGGCTTAGAAGCCGAAAGTGTGATGTTAGGCCGCGCATCCTGGATGCGGCTGCCGGATATCATTGGCGTTGAGCTGACCGGCAAAGCGCAGCCGGGCATTCAGGCAACTGACATTGTATTAGCGCTGACTGAATTCCTGCGCAAGCAAAAAGTGGTGTCAGCTTATCTGGAATTTTTCGGCGAGGGCGCCAATAGTCTGAGCCTTGGCGACCGCGCCACCATTTCCAACATGACACCGGAATACGGCGCCACGGCTGCGATGTTTTACATCGATCAGCAGACACTGGATTATCTGACGTTGACCGGTCGTGATGCCGCTCAGGTAAAACTTGTTGAAACTTACGCCAAAACGGCTGGCCTTTGGGCGGATAGCCTGACTACAGCTGTCTATCCGCGGGTGCTGCGGTTTGATCTGTCGACTGTGGTGCGCAACATCGCCGGCCCGTCGAATCCGCATGCCCGCGTTGCGACTACAGATTTAGCTGCCAAAGGCATCAGTGGTGTGGTTGAAAATGAACCTGGCCTGATGCCGGATGGCGCTGTGATTATCGCCGCTATCACCAGCTGTACCAACACCAGTAACCCACGTAATGTCATCGCGGCCGGTATTCTGGCGCGCAATGCCCGTAAACTTGGCCTGGTGCGTAAACCCTGGGTCAAAACCTCACTGGCGCCGGGCTCCAAAGCAGTTGAACTGTATTTGCAGGAAGCCGGTTTATTGGAGGACTTGGAAGCACTGGGATTTGGTATCGTCGCTTTTGCCTGTACTACCTGTAACGGCATGAGCGGGGCGCTCGACCCTGTCATTCAACAGGAAGTGATAGAACGTGATTTGTACGCCACCGCCGTGTTGTCGGGCAACCGCAACTTTGACGGCCGCATTCATCCTTATGCCAAGCAAGCATTCCTGGCATCACCGGCCTTAGTGGTGGCTTATGCGATTGCCGGCACAATCCGCTTTGATATCGAAAAAGATGTGCTGGGTTATGCTGCAAGCGGCGCGGAAATTCGCCTTAAAGATTTATGGCCAAGCGATGCTGAGATTGATGCGGTGGTGGCTGCCAGCGTCAAACCTGAGCAGTACCGCAAAGTCTATGAGCCAATGTTTGCCGTTGATGTCGATTACGGTGAGAAAATCAGCCCGCTGTATGACTGGCGGCCACAAAGTACCTATATTCGCCGTCCGCCTTACTGGGAAGGCGCTTTAGCCGGTGAACGCACGCTTAAAGGCATGTTGCCGCTGGCGCTTTTAGGCGACAACATCACCACGGACCATTTGTCACCGTCTAACGCCATTATGTTGGACAGTGCGGCTGGTGAATACCTGCACAAAATGGGCTTGCCGGAAGAGGATTTTAACTCTTATGCCACCCACCGCGGCGACCATCTGACGGCGCAACGGGCCACTTTTGCCAACCCGAAACTTATCAATGAAATGGTGGTTGTGGATGGCAAAGTGAAGCAAGGCTCGCTGGCCCGACTGGAGCCGGAAGGCAAAGTCATGCGGATGTGGGAAACCATTGAGACCTACATGCAGCGTAAACAACCACTGATTATCATCGCCGGTGCTGATTATGGTCAGGGTTCGAGTCGCGACTGGGCGGCTAAAGGTGTGCGTTTAGCCGGCGTTGAAGCCATTGTGGCCGAAGGTTTTGAACGCATTCACCGCACGAACCTGGTTGGTATGGGCGTGTTACCACTGGAATTTAAAACCGGTACTAACCGGCTGACGTTAGGGCTTGATGGTACTGAGAGCTTTGACGTGATTGGAGAGCGCCTGCCCCGTGCCACGCTGACCTTGGTGGTGCATCGCCGCAACGGTGAAACGCTGCAGGTGCCGGTCACTTGCCGGCTGGATACTGCTGAAGAAGTGTCGATTTATGACGCTGGCGGCGTGTTGCAACGGTTCGCCAAAGATTTCTTAGGCGGCAATCTGTAACAGACTAAAGCCGGCCTTGTTGCCGGCTTTTTCAATGAAGAATAAAGGCTATCTGATGAGTTATGCACCTCAGTTAAGAATTCCGGCCACTTACATGCGGGGTGGCACCAGTAAAGGCGTGTTTTTCCGTTTAGAGGATTTACCGCAAGCAGCACAACAATCAGGCGCTGCGCGCGATACGCTGCTACTGCGGGTGATCGGCAGCCCGGACCCTTATGCTAAACAAATTGACGGCATGGGTGGCGCGACATCCAGCACCAGTAAAACGGTGATTGTCAGTAAAAGTAGCCGTGCTGGTCACGATGTGGATTATCTGTTTGGCCAGGTCGCCATCGACAAAGCTTTTGTCGACTGGAGCGGTAACTGCGGCAATTTATCGGCTGCGGTTGGGTCTTTTGCCATCCAGTCCGGTTTGATTGATGCGTCGACATTACCGGCAAATGGCCTTGCCACAGTCAAAATCTGGCAGGCCAATATTCAAAAAACCATCATCGCTCATATCCCGATGTCTCACGGCCAGGTGCAGGAAGACGGTGATTTTGAGCTCGATGGCGTCACTTTCCCGGCCGCAGAAGTACAGCTGGAATTTATTGACCCAGCCGCCGATGAGGGCGAGGGCGGTGGTGCGATGTTTCCAACCGGTCAGCTACTTGAAACTTTAGAAGTGCCTGGTATTGGCAGTTTTCAGGCGACTTTTATCAATGCCGGCATTCCGACTATTTTTCTGGATGCAGCGGAATTGGGCTATCAGGGCACCGAATTACAGGAAGCGATTAACGGCGATGCCAAAGCGCTCGAGCGGTTTGAAACCATCCGCGCCTACGGCGCACTGAAAATGGGCCTGATCAAGGATTTAAGCGAAGCGGCTGCGCGTCAGCACACGCCTAAAATCGCTTTTGTCAGTGCACCAAAAAGTTATGTCGCGTCCAGTGGCAAAACGGTTGGCGCCGCAGACGTGGATCTGTTAGTGCGGGCCTTATCGATGGGTAAGTTGCATCACGCTATGATGGGCACTTGTGCTGTTGCCATTGGCACCGCTGCCGCTATCCCGGGGACTATCGTTAATCTGGCGGCCGGTGGCGGCGAGCGCACCGCGGTGCGTTTTGGCCATCCGAGTGGTACTTTACGGGTTGGTGCTGCTGCAGTGTTGCAGGATGGGCAGTGGCAGGTGACGAAAGCGATTATGAGCCGCAGCGCCCGCGTGTTGATGGAAGGTATGGTGCGGGTGCCGGCAGGTACGCTGGAAATGCTGGAGCTGGAATAGCCTTACAGCTGAGCGAAGAGGCGTCTGGCAACAGCGCCCTTCGATATTGATTTTTCTGCAGTTGATTGCAAATTAAGATTTTTCTGATTAGATTGATTAGATGTCGCAACTTAAGCGGGATGCTTCCGATGAAAAAATGGTGTTTAGCTGGATTATTGTTAAGTAGCCTGTTGCCAGTTCAGGCGGCAGATCAGGATTATAAGTTAGTCACGGTCGCGGGTTATCTGAACTTTTATCTGTTGAATTTAAATGCCTGCCAGGATTTCCATCCGTCGGTGCGCAAAGAAGCCTACGCGGCAGAAAGCAGTTTGTATCCGTGGCTGGATAAGCTGGATGCCAAGACTAAAGGCAGTATCGATTCCGGTATGTTAAATGCCGTGGTGCAAAAGCGTCGTGATGCGTTGAATGCACAAATCAAAGAAGGCGATTTTACTGTTGACCATTGTCATGCCGTGATTAAGTTATTGACGGCAGATGGTTTGGACAAGACGCTGCTCAAAGCGATTGAGTGAGTTTTGTAAGCCGCAACGGCAGGGTCCATCGCAGTCTGTAAAGTTATGTTTCAAATCCGTTTAATGCAAGTCGCAGATCTCGGCAAAGTGGTCCGGTTACAGGACCACTGTTATGCCGACGAGTTTTATGAATCCCCTCAGGTTGTCTCTCAACGTCTGATGCTGTATCCGCAGTCCTGCTGGGTGGCGGTGTATCAGGATAAAATCTGGGGTTATTTGTTTACTTACCCTTCAAAGTTATCGCAGATCAATCCGTTAGGTGCCGAATTTGGCCAGTATGAGCAGGCCAATTGTTTGTATTTGCACGACATGGCCGTGAGCCCGGATGCGCGTGGCCAGGGTGTTGCCAGTGCGTTGCTACAAAGTGCGCTCGCCTATGCCGGCACTTTAGGTCTGGGTCATCTGGCATTAGTTGCAGTGCAAAATTCCGCCTCGTTCTGGCAACAGCAACAGTTTATCAGCGATACGGATCTTGGGGAGCAAGCACGGGCCGCGCTTGCCACTTATGGTCGTCAGGCGCTGTACCTTACCAGATCCGTCTGAACTGTCATCTTCCGGTCATTAATCCAAGCCAGACTGCTGATTTTTATTAGCTGAGGATGGCGTTGATGTGGCGTTTGTTTGGTGTCTTGTTGTTGGTTGTCAATGACGTCAGTGCGGCTTGTCCAGTCTGGCCGCTGGTGATTGCACATCGGGGCGCCAGTGGCGATTATCCGGAACATACGGCAATAGCTTATTGGCAGGCGATGCAGCAAGGCGCTGATTTTATTGAAGCCGATTTAGTGCCAACTAAAGATGGTGTGTTGATAAGCCGACATGAAAATGAGCTGAGCCAAAGTACTAATGTGGCAACGATTAGTCAGTTCGCCAACCGTAAAAGCAAGAAAGTAGTCGATGGCCTCGCAGTCGAAGGTTGGTTCGCCGAGGATTTTACTTTGGCGGAGATCCGTATGCTCAGAGCGCGTGAATCGAAACCAGAATTAAGACCTGACAGTGCTGCCCATAATGACCATTATCCGCTCGTCACTTTGGCGGAAATTATCGAGCTGGTTGAGCGTTTTGAACAACAAAGTGGCCGGCGGGTTGGTCTGTACCTGGAAACAAAACATCCAACCTATTTCCGTGTGGAGGGCCGTCATCAGGATGGTAAGCTGATCAACCAGGATACCTCGGTGATGTTGTTGCAGCAGCTGGCACAGTGGCAACGGCAGGCGGATTACCCGGTCTATATTCAGTCGTTTGAAATCAGTAATCTGTGGTGGATTCGTCAGCAGGGCTTGAAGCAGTATCGGGTCAGTGCAGCACTGATTCAATTGCTGGGCGATATAAGCGGCAACAGCTTATATCCGGCGTCTAATTTCGCAGAGCCTTGGGATCTGGTGGGTCAGACGGCTGCAGAAGCACGCAAGATCAACCCTGTGCTGCAACTGCCAGCCTTTCATTACGGTAAGCTGCTTACCTCTGAGGGGCAGCAGTTCCTGCAAAGTTATGCCGATGGTATTGGCCCCTGGAAAGAACAATGGTTCAGCCCGAACCAGCCTCAGCGATTGTTATTTCTACAATCGAAAAGCCCACTCAAAGTACATCCTTACACCTTTCGCGCGGAAAAAACTTTTCTGCCCTCAGGCGTGACGGATCTAAACACAGAATTGCGGCAGGTTTTTCAGCAGGGCATCGATGGGGTTTTTACTGATTTCACTGCCATTGCGGTGCAGAGCAGGGCTCAGACCTGCGTTTTATAAAAGTCGCCGGATTGCACAGATACCTGACATAACTTGTTACTGTTAACAAGTTGGTTTTACTCAGGCTTTCGATAGACTAGGATTTGGAATTATTTTTTCAATTACCTGGAAGTCGTTTATGAAAGCTCGCCCACAACTTACTTTGTTAGCCCTGGTGATGGCGCTGACGCTAAGCGCCTGTTCCAAGCCGGCGCAACCGGAAACTGAGACTGATGCTGTTTCCAGTCTGGCGCTGGTGTCGCAGGATATTCTGACTATAGCAACCAGCGAGCTGTCAAAAGGACCGATGATTTCCGGTACGTTACAGCCGGTGATCAAAGCAGAATTAAACGCCGAAGTGGGCGGTATCGTCACCCGCGTGTTAAAAGACAACGGTGATTTGGTCAAAGCCGGCGAAGTGCTGGTACAGATTGACCAGACTACTTTTCGCGATAAATTACTGTCGGCACAGGAAGCTGAACGCTCAGCGCATGTCGCCTCAGATCAGGCCGCCAAACAATTAAAACGTATGCAGCAGTTAAACCGGCAAAATCTGGTGACTGCTGAAGTCTTAGAAACGGCTGAAATCAAAGCCAATCAAACCCAATCCGACTTAGCGTCCGCCAAAGCCCGCACCGTCGAAGCCCGTCAACAACTGGAACGTACCGAGGTCAAAGCGCCATTTGATGGTGTAGTGGCGGTACGCAAAGTTTCTTCAGGTGATACCGCGCAGATCGGTAAATCGCTGATGGTGATCATCAACCCGGAAAGCATGCGGTTTGAAGGTTATATCGCCGCAGATCAGGTAGGCAGCGTCAAGGTGGGCTCCGCTGTCAGTTTTAGAGTCAATGGCTATCCGGGGCGTCGTTTTGACGGTGAAATTGAACGCATTAACCCACAGGCTAATGAACAAACCCGTCAGGTGCAGGTGTTTGTGAAGTTGCGTGAACAGGCCAGTTTTGTTGCTGGTCTTTATGCCGAAGGTTTTATCTCCGTCGAACAACAACAAAGTGTGATGTTATCGCCGGCAAGTCTGATCAACGAAGGCGATCTGCAGTTTGTCTGGTTGTTAAAGGACAATAAGCTGGTGAAGACCCAGGTGGAAACCGGCGCGAAAGACCCACGTTTTGGCACAGTGCAGGTGGTCAGTGGTCTGACGGTTGGTCAGCAGATCCTGCGTCATCCGCAAGGCGCACTGAAAGATGGCATCAGTGTGACTATTGGTTCAGAGCCGACAGTTGCCAGCAAAGCGGCTGACAAAACTCAGTCTGTCAGTGGGAAATAATTATGATCCTGTCCGATTTTAGTATTAAAAGGCCACTGGTCGTGGTGGTCGTGACCATCGCATTGATGTTATTTGGCTATTTTGCCCTGACCAACCTGAAAACCAACCAGTTCCCGGACGTGCAACCGCCGGTGCTGGTGGTCAATGTGCCTTATCCAGGCGCGTCGCCGGAAACAGTTGAGCGGGAAATTTTAAACCGGGTTGAAGACTCGATGTCGACCATCCAGGGCATCCGTGATATCCGGTCTTACGCGCGGGAGTCGAGTGCGACTATCGTGGTGTTCTTTGACTTTGATAAAGACTTAACCGCTGCTGCACAGGAGCTGCGCGACAGTATTTCCACAGTACGTGACAAACTGCCAACGGAAATGAAAGAGCCTTTTATCAACCGGGCTGATCCGAACGCACAACCGGTGATGTCGCTGGCATTGTCATCTGACGTATTAACCCCTCTGGAGCTATCCCGTCTGGCAGAAATTCAGATTGGCCGGCAGTTACGCTCGGTTCCGGGCGTTGCACTGGTTGAACTGGAAGGTGAACTGGAACGCGAAATGACGGTGTTCCTTAACAGCCAGGCGATGCGGGAAGCCAAAGTGTCGGCGCAGGAAGTGGTCGCAGCATTGCGTGCACAAAACCTGGCTGCACCCGTGGGTCGTGTGGTCAATGGGCTGGAAGAACAAAGCATCCGCTTACAGGGCCGGCTAAAAGATGTCACTGAATTTGAGCAGATGGTGGTCAAGCAAAATGGCGACCAGGCAATCCGCTTAGGACAGGTCGCAGATATTGTTGACGGTGGTGCTGAGCAACGCCGATTATCTTATTTCAACGGCAAAAAAGCTTTGGGTATCGATATTACCAAAGCCCGCGAAGCATCAACCATTTCTGTCACTGATGATATCAAAGCCAAACTGGAAGAAATTCAGAAAACCCTGCCGAAAGAAGCTGAGCTGGTGATTGTGTCCGACCAGGGCGAAGACGTTGCGGCCAGCATGCGCAACGTGACTGAAGCACTGGGCTTAGGTGCGTTGCTTACCATCGTTGTGGTGTTTGTGTTCCTGAACTCCTGGCGTTCGACGCTGATTACCTCGTTAGCGCTGCCAACGTCCGTATTAGCTTCTTTTATCGCCGTCTGGGCTTGTGGTTTTACGCTGAACTTTATGTCGTTACTGGGTTTATCACTGGCGATCGGTGTGTTAATTGACGATGCGATTGTGGTGCGGGAAAACATCGTGCGCCATATGGAAATGGGCAAAGACAATATGACCGCCGCCCGTGACGGTACCCGCGAGATTGGTATGGCGGTGATCGCTACGACCATGTCGATTGTGGCTGTATTTATTCCAATCGCCTTCCTGGATGGCATTACCGGTCAATGGTTTAAGCCGTTTGGCCTGACGGTGGCATGTTCGGTCTTAGTGTCGTTGTTTATCTCTTTTACTATCGACCCGATGATGTCGGCTTATTGGCATGACCCGGATCACGACAAAAACAAACAACGCAGGGGCCTGGGTAAAGTATTCCAGAAGTTCAACATTTGGTTTGACCATCAGGCAGAGCGTTATTCTCGGCTGATTGGCTGGGCGCTGAAACACCGTAAGTCGATGTGGTTCCTGGCATTTTTAAGTTTCTTTGGTGCTTTGTTTTTGCAAAGCAAGTTTGGTGGTTCGGGTTTTATGCCGGATACCGATAACGGCGCCTTTATCGTGTCGATTCGTGCACCGAGCGAGGCCAGTATCGAATACACCAAAGCCAAAGCAGCGCAGGTGGCTGAGATCACCCAAGTGCTGCCGGAGCATCGTTATACCCAGACCACTATTGGCGTGCAGGGTAATATTACCCGGGCTCAGGTGTTTGTGCGCTTAGTACCGGAAAAAGACCGCAATCGCAGTGCCAAACAAGTGGCCGAAGAAGTGCGCGGTAAAATCAAAGCGCTGGTTGGTGCTGAATTTACCGTGTCGGCGGACTTAAACGGCGGCGGTGGCGGGGATGGTAAACCGTTGCAAATTCAGTTCCGTGGCCCGGAAACCCGCGTGCTGGAAGGCATTGTGATGGATTTTGTCGAGAAGCTGAAAAAAGTACCGGGTGCAGTGGATGTTGGTCTTTCAGCACAGGATCCTAAACCTGAATTACAAGTTGAATTCGACCGTGGCCTCGCTGCCAGTGTCGGTTTGTCGATGAGCGATGCTGCCAATGCGATGCGACTGGCCTTTGCCGGTGCGGAAATTGGTGACTGGGTCGACCCGACCGGTGAAACCCGCAACGTCTTTGTCCGGGTGCGGCCAGAGGAGCGGGCGACAGTGGCTGATCTTGAGCAATTACCGCTGTTATCCAGTAAAACCGGTGCTTTAGTGCCGCTCGAGCAGGTCGCGACAGTGACCCTTGGGAAAGGCCCGGCGCTGATTGAGCATTTAGACCGTGAAACTATGATGGCCGTAACAGCCAACGTGCAGGGCCGCAGTTTCGGTGAAGTCTTTGCCGATGCGATGAAGCTCGCCAAGCAAATCGATTTTCCGCCGGGATATGATTTGGTCGTTGGCGGCGAAGGCCGTGACCAGCAGGAAGTATTTGGTAAAATCTTTGGCGCCCTCGGTCTGGCTGTGGTGCTGATGTATTTGATTTTAGTTGTGCAGTTCCACAGCTTTATGGCACCGGTGGCGATTATGATGTCTTTGCCGCTGTCGTTGATTGGTGTGGTGTTGGCGCTTTTAATCGGTAACTCAACGCTGAACCTGATGAGCCTGATTGGTGTAGTCATGCTGATGGGTATTGTGGCGAAAAACGCCATTCTGCTGGTCGATTGCGCGCGTAAAAAAGAGCAAATCGACGGTTTATCGCTGGAAGAGTCGCTGATCGCCGCAGGCCGGGAACGGCTGCGTCCAATTCTGATGACCACTTTTGCGCTGGTCGCCGGTATGTTGCCGGTTGCAATCGGTGTCGGGGAAGGTTCTGGTTTCTACCGGCCGTTGGGTATTGCGGTCATTGGCGGGACTATCACGTCAACTATCCTGACGTTGTTAGTAGTCCCAACCTTCTACGACAGTCTGGAAACGCTGAAGCGCCGCATCAAAGCGCGTTTTAAAGGTAAAAAAGCCACTGCAACCCATACAACAGTGGAAACACCAGCTTCCTAAATGTAAGAGCTGAAATAACAAGGGCGCCACATGGCGCCCTTGCCGTTTGTCGGAAGTATTGAGTTAGAAACCCAGACTCACAGTAAAACTGGCTGTACGGCCAGCGCCGATGTAATAAGCGCCTTCCTGGCCGCCGGACAGATACTCCTCGTCAGTCAGATTGTTCACCAGCAGCGATAAATCGACATACTGGAACATCGCATCCTGACTCAGCGTTTTCTGATAGCCCAAAGATAAATCCAGCACTGTAGAGGCTGGCAGCTCATCTTTGTTACCACCCATTGCCGCGCCGTAATATTCCGCAGTGTGACGGGCAGTCAGAGCGCCATGGTATTTGTCCGTAGTAAAGCGCGCGGACAGGGTCACTATAGTTTCCGGTGCGCCGGCCACCTGGTCATCCTTAAAGATGCCACGTGGATTCTTCACCGTCTGATTGCCTTCTTTGATGGAACCATTAATGGTTTGGTTATACACCGCGTCGTTTAATGTCAGAGCGCCATATAACGACCAGACGTCGTTCAGCTGCAAGTTCAGGCTGGTTTCAACACCTTTGGCATCAATACCACCAACGTTGATATAGGTGCCATCAAGCTCGTTCAGATAATCCGGCGCGCCCTGATTGGCACCTGGCTGCAGGAAGGTGATGCGGTTGTCAAAGGTGGTGCTGTATAGCGTCAGGTTTAATGACAGATTGTCAGCGTTATAGCGCAGACCAAAGTCAATATTGTCAGCCGTTTCTGCTTCAAGTTTGCTGAAGTCCTGACTGGTTTCCAGAATTGCATCGCCGATGGCTTTGAAGTTCTGGCTAAAACCAGCAAAGGCTTCCAGCTCATCGGTCACGCGGTAGACAGCACCTAAGGACCATAATGGATCTGAATCACTGGATAAATCACCGGCATTGCTGGTGACGATATTATCCTGACGTTCCACGTCGACATAAAACTGTTTCACACCGGCGGTCAGGGTCAAATCACCCAGCTCAATCGTATCCTGCGCAAACAGTTTCAGCGTGTCTGTGCTGTAATCACGGTCATAGTGAACCCAATACGGTGTTTCATTGAAGTAATGATAGATTTTGGTATCCAATACCTGATGCCAGTCGCGCGTCTCGTTGCGGTCCTGCTGTTCGTACCAGATCCCGGCGCGCAGCTGATGATTATCCAGTTGCATTTTCAGCTCTGACGTGAGGCCCAGACGGTCTTTTTCGTAGTGGGTATGACGGTATGACGCGACACGGGTGGCTTTGGATACATCTGCTTTCGGGTCGAGAATAGGCCGGCCCTGCGCATCCACATGGGTATAACGTTGTAACTGGCCATTGCCGGTACCGCGGTTCACGCGTTTGCCGTCTTTGTCCGTGACATACACCTGATAAGGTGGCAGCCAGTCGCCACGACCACTTTGTAAATGCAGGTAAGGCGTGACGATTAAATCAGTCTCATCGGCCAGCTCCTGCTCCCATTTCACGTAGCTGAAACTGTTTTCGCGCAGCGTCGACCAGGTTTCGGCGAAGTTCTGGTCAATCTCCGGATCGCCGGTCCATTGGCTGGTCAGGCGGTCCCAGGTCGGATTTTGCTCAAAATCGGCCAGCGAAACGGTGTTGTAGTTGTCTTCTGCAGTGTCGTCATAAGAAAAACGCGCTGTGATTTTGCTGTGCTCCAGTTCAGTCACAGACTTGGCTTCAAAATGCGTGCGCTCGGCAAAACCATTGCTGCCAGTGCCAATCCAGCGGTTGTTAAAGCCGTCCGACAAGCTGAAATAGGCGGTGGTGTTGCCAAATAGCTGGCCCGTATCATAACGGGTGAAATACTTACGAGCGTTGTGGTCACCGCCGGTAATGCCGGCCCGGACTCCGGCTTCTGCTTCCGGTGTTGCTGAGACAAAGTTCAATGTGCCGCCAAGCGCATCTAAAGACGCTGACGCGATGTCCGCAGTACCTTGTGCCACTTCAACCGCCGCAGTGTTTTCAGTATCTAAATAGCGGTTGGCTTTGCTGCCGCCACCATAAGCCGACCCGCCGTTTGGCAGGCCATCAATAGTGATACCAAGCTGCTGTTCGTTCAGATTAATGTTGAAACCGCGCATGGAGATGGTGGTGGACCAGTCATCTGCACCAAAAGCATCGCCCTGGCCAACACTGACGCCTGGCAGATATTTAATGGCGTCCAGCACGTTGCCGGCTGGTGATACCGTATCCAGCATAGCTTCATCAGTACTGTTATTGGCGTAAGCAATGCGTTGGCCAGTGACGGCGATTTTTTCGATAGCGGCTTCAGCGCTGGCATCTGCTGCGGCGCTGGTTTCTGCTGCGGCAAAACTAGGACACGTGGTTAAAAAGGTGCTGGTCAAAGCCAGACTGATCAGTGATTTGCGAAACTGCACGATATTCTCCGTATTGTTATAAAATCGCGGATATTCTCTGCAGCTTCAATGACGTTGGTGTGAAGTCACAGTGACAAAACTGCGACTTCGTTGTGACGGAATTACGACAATGTTAGTTTTTTTTGGCAAATGGCCGCAGCAAAAAGTTGCCTTGGGCCAGGTCCTCGGCCAGTTCAAACGAACGCTCGGTGACTTCCTGCCAATAAGCGATACGGACCGGGTCGGGGAGTTTGTTAAAGTCGGTCCGGTCCGGAATTTTGCCAAACGGCAGGCTGGCCACCCATTCAGGTGTCGGGCACAGCATCGCGACCTGCTGAAAATCTTTGGCTTTTGCCCGGCGCCATGGCAGTGATTTATCGAACCAGCCCGGACTTGCGTGTGGATAAAAGTGCGGGAACAACACCAGTCCTGAAGTCTGAAATGGCCAGGCGAAGTGGTAGTCGGTCAGGCCGCCATCGATAAATTGGCCAGGTTGCATGCCGGCAATCTCGGTGACAGGATCCAGCACTAAGGGTATAGAACCCGAGGCCAGCAGCGCAGGCTGCAGATTAGCGGTGGTGAGGGCCTGACGTTCCGTAGGTAGATCGGCCGGTGCCGTTACATTACTGTCTTTTTGTGCAAACAGCACCCGCTGGTAAAACCGGCCAAGCCAGGGACGATGTAACAGATTCAGCGCCGCTGTGCCGGTGATTTGTCCAAGCTGACCAAACCGGCTTTGCGCCAAAGGCCGGCCTTTTTTCTGCGCCACGATAAAATTCAACCGGAAGGTCGTATTACTGACCACTTGTGTTACATGTGCTGCATTTGGGAATACGGCATCAAGCACTGTTTTGGAAATAGCGGTTACTTCGCTGGTTGGCGCTTTCGCCGGATAACACAAGGTGCGGTAAGCATCACAAAAACGCCGGGAAGCGGCAGCGCCATCATGTTGCGCATAACAGGCAAAACGCCAGGCGCCGGCTGAACTGCCTAATAATTCTAACGGCTGTTGGCGGTCTTTGAAAAATGTACTGAGCAGGTATTGGTCCAGGCCAAACAGACTAAACCACTTGGGACCACCGCTGGCACCAACCAGCATGTCGATGTCCTGTGCACGTAAACCATCGCGGCTGATGTGGGCATAAGCGTTGGCGCCGGCTAATAATTGCAAGCGAGGGTGCTTCAACTGAGACCTCCGTATAACCGCTGCATCATCCGACTGGCATATTCGTCAGTCATGCCGGCGATATAATCGCAGACCACACGTTCGCCACGTTGTTGTGCCGCTAATAACTGCCAACGCTGACGTGTGTTTGCCGGCAACAGCCGTTCTGGCTCTGCCGCGAAAGCGTCAAACAATGCCTGCACTGTGCGCTGACCGCGAAATTCGTTTTGCTGCAATTCCGGATGTCGGATCACATACTGATAAATAAAGTTTTTTAACAGTTGCAGCATGTGATGTTCGGCTTGCGGCAATACTGCGTTGTAGCGCAGCAGTGGCTCTGTCACTTCAGGCAGCACATCGGCAAGTTGTATCGAGGTGATTAGCCGGTTCACCAGGCTACCAATGGCCGTTTTGCGGATATGGTGTTCGCTGCGAAACAGTTGGGCGCCGATAAGCCGCAGGAAAGTCGAATCTGTGTTATCGAGGGCCGCATCCTGCAGTGTTTGCTGCCATTGCTCGGCACTGACGGTACCTGTGACTACGGCATCTTCCAGGTCGTGCACACCGTAGGCGATGTCGTCTGCCAGCTCCATAATGGAGGCATCCAGTGACTTGTAGCAGGACCGTGGCACATTGCCGGTGTTTATCTGACGCTGAAAAGTGTCGCGGTCGGTGTTAGCCAATGGCGCCAGCACCCAGTCCAGTAATGCTGCGTCTTCTCGATAAATGGCTTTAACTGGCTTGGTGAGTCCGTCTGGTATCACTTCCGGCTGCAACACCGGGTACTTCAGCAGACCAAGTAGGGTACGCCGGCATAAATCCATACCACCGCTTTCGGTATAAGGTTCCAATTTCCCAACGATACGAAACGTCTGGCCATTGCCTTCAAAACCACCAAAAGCGCGCATTTTATCATTCAGCGCCGTTTCGCCGCCGTGGCCATAAGGCGGATGTCCTAAATCGTGGGCCAGGCACAGCGATTCCATTAGCGCGTCGTCAGGTAACAAATCAGCAGATACGGTAGGCGGCAAGACTTTTGTGCGCAACTGAGCCACTAAAGCTGTACCGATTTGGGCTGCTTCCAGCGAGTGTGTCAGGCGGGTGCGGTAAAAATCGTTCTGACCGATGCTCATAATCTGCGTTTTTGCCTGCAGGCGCCGAAAGGCAGCGCTATGCAGAATGCGGGCTTTATCCCGTTGATAGGGTGAACGATGGTCGCCCGGTCTTTCGCCCTGACTGGATAAATGTCGTGCGGTCCAGATGTCCATATACATCTCCTGTGCTGATTCCTCTATCTTACTGAAATTGTTGAATAACTGCGACATTGCTCTATCAGCAAAAATGGCTGGACATACATACAGTATATGCTGTATAAAATAACAGTAGATAAGAAATGATTCACCTTCAGGAGCTAATCATGCCAGTTGTCATTCAATACGTAGTAGAACGTGATGGAGAAGCCAAAATGACTTTTGCCAGCAAACAGCAAGCGGATGCTTATGACAAAATGCTCGACCTTGCGGAAATGATGCAAGAGATTATCGGCCGCAGTGACTTACTCGGCGAAGCGCAAACCGAAGCCTTATCGTTATATTTGGCACAGCAAAAAGATGAATTGTTGCTGGCGTTACAGGGCAAGACGAAAGCGGTAAAAAAGTCGAAAGAGGAGCAGGCCACTGAGCCGGAACAGAGTACAGATGACGCAGAACCTGTTGCTGAGTTAGCCGAGGCGGCCTGAGCCGCCAGAGCTTGAGGGGTGTCGACTGACTTTAGTTACTTGGGACTCAGGCGCTTGATAGACCCGGGTAAGAAAGATGCTTGCGATTTGCCTGCTTTTTCTTACTTGCCTGATGTTAACCGCTTAAGCTCGTTCTGTAGCTGTTGTAGTTTGTGTTTCAGCGCCAACGCTTCAGCAGCATTATCGGTTTGGCTCAACTTAAGGCTGGTTGCTGCAATATCTTGTTGGAGTTGCAGAACTTTCAGGCCAGGACTGCTTGTAAGGCTTTGTTGTTCGGCTGCCAGTTCTGCAGCTAAGTCGTCATCCGGAGCGCTGTCGTTCGTTGTTTGTGTTGGGGCTGCGGCTTCCGTTAACGAGGTGTTTTCCGACAGTTTTGCGGCGGCACTTTGCTTTTGCTGTTGCGCGGCCGTTGTCACTTCTTTTAAGTCTGTGGCAACAGCGTCAGCACCGCTATTACTGGCAGAAACTTGTGAAGTCAATGCAGCCTTTGCTGCTTCATGGGCTGTTGTTTGGCCCGTTACCTGGTCTGTCGTGACCGGCAGCACAGCGTTTTTAATCTCGGTGCTAACAGCAGCTGGTTTCGCAGATGGGAGCAGCTGCTTCACTTGATCTTTGGTCTGTTGCAGTTGTTGTTCGCTTTGCTGCTGCAGCTGTTTGATGGGTTGTTGCAGCGTGGTCTCGTTTTCTTGTTGTAATTGCTGCACTTGTTGCTGTGCAGCTTTTACCGGTTGTGCCACAGTCGCTTTGGCTTGTTCTTTTACTTGCCCGACTTGTTGCTCTAGTTGGTCTTTTACCTGATGTACCGGGGACAATACTTGCGCCGCAACTGTCTGTTGTGTTTGTTGAATCTGGGTTTCGGTTTGCTGTTTCAGGTTTTTTAGCTGCTCTACTTTGTCTGCAACCGGCGCTATAGCTGCTGGCACCGGCACTTTGTCAGTGATTTGTTGTTTTGCTCGGTCTAGAGCCTGTTGTTTTAACTTTGCCGGATCTGTGTAATCACTGAGTTCGGCCGGCCACGTCGGTACTTGCTCAGCGATTTCGCTATTAATTTTTTCGGCAAAAATTTGTGGAGCACCGCCGCTTACCATTAAAACAGCCATTTGGTTGGTTTCGGAGTTCCAGACAAAACCTGCTTTTTCAGCCAGTTCTGGTACTGGAGTATATTTGGAGACAACATAAAACAGCGGGCCTTCCTGCTGGATTTTATCAGCGGTTTCCAGTAACTGGACTGCGCCGGCATAATGGCTGCCAAGTAGAGGCTCCAGACGGGATTGGATGAGTGGTTGTCTAAATAAATTGGCCTCTTTTGGATCAAGACCAACCATAGGTTTGAGTAACGCCCACACCAACTGGCTTTGTGGAGCCAACAACATGGCTGGAGCAACACACTGTGTCAGAAACAGGGCACTGCAAACCACTAAAATCGCAGGGAGGGTGGTGTTTCTGTTCAATGTGCGTCTCCAGGCCTGGTATGGGCATCCGCCTGCTGTTGTTTTTTACTAAGCTCACGGCGCTCTTTGAATTGCTCAATCGATTTGGCAATAGAATGATATAACAGGGTCAAAGGTCCCATTTTGAGCAGATGGCCACGCACAAACCAAAAAAAATGTGCTGGACGATGCCAGGTGCTGGTATGGTCCAATAAATGTGTTAATAAAAATTGCATTTGCCAGGTCCGGTATCGGCTTGCAGCAGGTGCGAGCTGCCCGGCTTCAGCAGGAAGTTGGATCGCAAAAACTTGTTGTAAGGTTGACAGTGCATAAAATACTGCAGCCTGAGCGTTAGATTGTTGTGCGGCAGCGACAAGGTCACTGAAAGGTTGCCGCGTTATCACCTCTTGATACAACAGGTATAAGTCGACCAGATCTTTCACCAGTTTATGGGTTTCATCCTGATAGAACAGATGCACGGCGGCATGCATAAACAGATGAGCGGGGCTTGGCACCGAAAACGCACTATCCGTCAGCGGGATCGCTTGTTCGACGATAGGCTCTACCCTAATGTTTTCACGGGATGACACCGGAAAGATATGGTGGTGTAAATCGATATTGGCACCTCTGAGGAAGTGGGTCAGTGGCGGATGTTGGTGCGTCCAGCGTAAGTAGTAGCGCCGGTCATACGCCGACATGCTGAACTCTAGGTAACCTGCGTTTTTTAGTTTTTCGAGCGCCTGCGCAAAATGACTATCTGGTACTAACAAATCGATATCTGAGAATACCCGGCCGCGCGCGAGGGAATAACCGTCGACCCGATAAGCAACACCTTTTACTAATAACGCAGGAATAGCTGAGTCTGTAAAGATTTTTTCCAGCTCAATTAATTCGTTTAGTAGCGTGATTTTTTGCTTTTCTGCGTAATGATAACCAGAGACTAGGTGATTCTGCACGGCAGTAGGGATCTTCGCCCAGACATCGTGATCCTGAGCAAGAAAATAACAACTCCCCAACAGAGCATATTGCCTGGCTTCATCGATAAAAGCTGTCCACTGTTGTATCGAGGCGTTTTGACAATACAGCTCGGGGCCACGGACAAAGGCAATACATTCACTCTTCATTTAACAGTGCCTCAATCTCATTTATTGCCAGTTGGCCGTCATTGTATTCAAAGCAATAACCCTCAACGGAGCTACTCAGCCGGCAAAGGGCATCAAATCCTGTTTGACCCATGACGCTGTAGTTAAAGCTGTTCACGGCCAGCTGCATAAACAGCTGCGACTGTGTTAACGCATAACCTGACAAGTCCTGAGCTGCAGCATTAAATTTAGGGAAAATCACCAAACGCGGACGTGCTGTCACTTCACGTTTTTGCCAGCTAGTTGCCGTCGGTTGAAGATAAGCCATGGTGCCTTTGTGCGTTTTCTCCGTTTTTTGAAATAATTTGACATCTGGAAACAATCGACTGATTACAGCTAATGAATTGTTTTTCAGGCTTAGTGGGCGTACGCACGGCACAATGTTACCGCTCACTGGATCAACCATACAATGTTCGTCTGACAATAAACGCCAGCCTTGCAGCATCATCATCGCACAAAGCGTACTTTTACCGGAGCCGGGTGGAGCGGGCAGGATCACTGCAACACCGTTTTTCTCTAACACCGCTGCGTGAATACACAAAAAACGGCTTTGGTAAGTCGCCACACACCAATTCAGACCCCATTCGAACATTGGCACTGCCTGTGACGGGTCTGCATACCTAAAGTGTTGGTGACCAAGTTGAAACGCCATACTGCCACCAGGTTGCCAAAAGCGGCTTTTATAGCTGACCTTAAAATCGTAGATAGAGTTCAGTTCCTCAGCAATCAGGATCTCAGAGGGATAGAGGTCGCTGAGCTGGTGATATAAGTGGCTAGAGCTGGTGTTGATGAGAAATTTAAATGGAGCAAGTTCGAGCGCAAATGGTCTGGTCATATCAAGGTTGACTCTGTCTCTCCTGACGGAATAGCCTCGGTGGCTGTCTTTACATCCGTGGTATGCGTCCAGCGATTAAAAATGATTTTATCAGCGTTGTCCAGACAATCAAAAACAACAAAAGCACTATCGGATCCAAGCTCGAATCCGAGTAGTGCTTTTACATATTGCGGTACTGATTTCAAAATCAGAGTGGAGACATATACAGTTTGAAGAGGCTACCAATATCATGGATTTTGCTACGACCGTTGTGATCAACCTCGTTACATGCCTTACTGACTGCTTTAATCAATACATCTGGTTCCGGGAAGCAAATAGGATTCGCTGAGAACCGTTTTCTGTATTCAGGATGGCGTTCCCACAATGAACCAATAATAGCCGCAAGTGCGTACTGCTGCGGTGTCTCTGGGCCATATATAATCGAACCAACTTTGCCAGAAAATTCAGGGACGATTTTACTGGCGTCAGACGTTTTATCAAGAACTATGCTTACACCTTCAATCGCATTCTCATAAAACCCGGGAATACGCACAGATGGTGCAACAGGTGCTTCTCTGACAAAATCATTTGTCGGTTTGTTCACGCAAACTGGACCGTAGGCTTGCTGCACAACGGTCTTATACCAAACATTGTACTTCGTCTTCGAAAACTTGAGCGCTGTGTATTTGTACCTTTTATTTCTACCGCTGCCTTTCTCTTCATAAGTACACAATGCAGTATTAAAAGTATCCAGCAACCAATAGTCGTAATCGTCGTAAAATGCTTTTTTAATTTCGTCGAGGCTCGACCATTGCGGGCGCTCATAGGCATTCTTTTTGTCTTCTGACGTTGCTGATGCAACAGCAGACCCTGAATTACTCAGGCTTGTCTCACCTGGCGTGCAGTTTAATTCGACACAACCCCATGCCTTACCGCTTTGCAGTGAAAGCACTGCAGGTACTGACACCGCGCTGGCTTGTAACAAAAACTTGCGGCGCGATAATGCTTTTTGTGCACTGCGCTCAGGCTGCTGATCCATTTGAGCTTGTTGAGCTTCGTTCTGCTGATTCATCGTAATACCTCGAAGTCCGATTCACTTGTGATTAGCAAAAAGCCTGCCACAATTGCAAATTGTTGTTTTTAATAAAATAAACTGCGGCGTCAGAAAGGCGGGTTTTGCAACCGTAAAAAATGCTGACACGCTTTTTTTTACATCCGAACTGGGGTGTATTCTACACGGCAAAAAATTGCCTGACCACTGTTGATTGAGAACAATCAACAGTATCAAATGTTACTGATATAGCTAAATAATTGTTTGAGTAATCCCATTGCTTTGGCATCGTCTTGTTTTAACTCTGCACAGGATTCCAGCTGTAAAACAAAATCGTCCAATGTTCGGGCGGGTTGCTCGGTGCCAAATTGCAGTTGGTCTTTACAATAGCGTTGCCATTGTATCAGTTCGGTGTGACTCAGCGATTCAGGATAATTGCGGGCCCTGAACCGGAACATCAGCTGATTTAATCTGTCGTCCTGAAATACCGGTGGCGCAACAGTCAGTTGTTGTGGTGATAACTGATGGACTTGTGGCAATAACCGACGGTCGTGGTCAGAGATAAATCCCTGATACAGGCTGAAATCCGGGTTGTGTGTGGTCTGAGCCAATTCTGACTGCTGGTATATTTCCAGCAGCAGTGAGCTGATTGCAGCTTGATTGCTACGCAGAATATCCAGATGACGCAGACAGTCGGCTCGGTTTATACCGAGCTCTGAAGCGCGTTCAGCAGAGAGAGTTTTGGCTGGCGCCAGCACCGGGCATTTATTCAGATGCACCAGTTTAATAGCTGGCCGTACCTCGTCTTCCGCTAAATCGCCGGCTTTAGCATAAAGCCTGCGGCATAGCTCCGTTGCATCGAGAGACAACAGCAAACTTGGGTCCTGCTGCAAATTAAAACAAATCACCGCGTTTTTATTGGTCGGATGATAGGCAATAGGCACTATCCAGCTGCAGCAGCCTTGTATCGCCGGAAAACGTGATGAGACATGAGTTAATGGGGTGAGTCCGGCCACATCGATCAGCGCACTGAGTTGATTTTTTTGCCGGTGCTGAAACAGGTAGTCAAACAACCGCGGCTGTGCTTTTTGGATCAGCGCAGCGAGCGCAATAGTGGCATAGACATCGCTGCTGGCATCGTGAGCATGCAGGTGTTCTATCTGATTGGCTTTGGATAAATCTTCCAGCCGGAAACTCGGGGTGCCATCTTCCCACAGTGGCCAGTTGATGCCTTCAGGACGCAGTGCATAGCAGGCTCTAACGACATCAATCAAATCCCAGCGGCTGTTGCCGTTTTGCCACTCGCGTGCATAGGGGTCGATATAATTGCGGAATAAGGTGTGGCGCACCATTTCGTCGTCGAAGCGGATGTTGTTGTAGCCGATGACACAAGTGCCGGGCTCAGCCAGTTTTTGGTGCAATTGCCGGATAAAATCGACTTCGCGCAGACCATGCTGCTGGCATTTTTGCGGGGTAATGCCGGTAATAAGGACAGCTTCAGGCGCCGGCAGGTAGTCCGGCGCTAACTGACAGTAAGCCATATCTGCGGGCGCTACGGCTGTTAAATTCAGATCGGTTCTGACACCGGCAAATTGCGCAATGCGGTCTTTTTTTGGGTCTGCGCCCCAGGTTTCAAGGTCATAAAAATAAAAAGATGCAGTGCTCAATCCAGCTTCCTTTTGCCATGTGGCGGGTCACAAAAGGGCGAAGTATAAGTCAAAGCCACAGGCTTAAAAAGCGAGAACTTTCTGTTATGCTGTCGTTTCGCCGCTTTGGGCTACAAACATAAGTTGTGAGGTTGTTTGTGCTGTTTGTCCGACGTTTCTGTATGTTTTTGCTGATGGTATTTCCTTTTATTATTCAGGCCGTTCCGGCCGATTTTGAAGCAGCCAAGCGTATTGCACAGAAAATTTACAGTGATGAGCAGACGGACTTTTATTGTAATTGCCAAATCCGTTGGGTCGGTGGCAAAGGTCAGCCGGATTTGCGCAGCTGTGGTTATCAGGTGCGTAAAAACGGTCCCAGAGCGCAGCGTATTGAATGGGAACATGTGGTGCCGGCTCAGCAGTTTGGAGTGGGCAGGGCTTGCTGGCAACAGGGGGGGCGCGAGCAATGCGGCGATACGGATCAGACATTTCGGCGGATGGAGGCTAATTTATTTAATTTAAAACCAGCATTGGGTGAGGTAAATGGCGACAGGGCGCATTTTCGCTTCTCTGAATTGCCGGAAACACCAGCACAACACGGAGCCTGTCCGGTTCGCATCGATTTTAGACGGCAGTTAGCTCAGCCGCGTGCAGAGATCCGCGGTGACATTGCGCGTATTTATTTTTACATGGCTGACCGCTATCAGCTGAAACTGTCAGATGCTGAACAGCAGTTGTTTTTACGCTGGCATCAGCAAGACCCTGTGGACGAGCGCGAACTGGTTCTGATGCGCAGGACCGCACAACACATGGGCCATCAGAATGAATTTGTCAGCGGCATTAAACGCTGGTATCCGGGTTATCTGTCGCATCAGGCTGAACTTAACAGCGGTGCAACAGTTCGGCAGTTGTTTCAATCAACACCAAGCGCTAACCAAAACCGGTCCATAGTGCGCGGCAACAAAAATAGTAAAAAATATCATTTCAGCCATTGCAGTGGTTATGTATTGATCAAAGCATCAAATCAGGTCGAGTTTGGCACTGCTGCAGAGGCTGAAGCGGCAGGATTTCAATTGGCCGGAAATTGTAAAACACAGCAACACTGATGGCTGCTGTGTCAGAAGAAGCCAAAGCTTAAGCTTGTAACAGGCTTTGATACAGTTGGTCTTTTAGCTGCAGACGTAGTTTCTTACGCTCTTCCAGGTAGTCCGCTGCAGCGGTTTCCGCACCTTGTTCCAGCCGGTACACTTCGTGGTCTACGTCATGATACTGTGCAAAGAGCTTCGCAAAATGATGGTCGCTAGTTTTCAACTGATGTATTTTCTCGCGGTACTCTGGGAATTCGTGGACTAAATCATGTTTTTCCAGGCTCATGTTATGTTCCTTCTTTAGCTAAGTAACAGTCCAAATCATAAACGTCAGCTTGGAATAAACGCTTGATCTGGCGCAAGCTGTGGTGATTTGGTCCCACACGCAGGTCACAGCAGCGTCACGCTAGCGTATGGTCGTTTCAATTCTCAACGGAGTTCAGATCCATGAAATTGCAATCCGCAGTAATAGTCGCACTTAATCTTCTAGCTCTGCCACTGGCGCATGCCGCTCATGTACCTTTTGGCATTGTGATCCACGGCGGTGCCGGCACCATTTCGCGTGACAGTATGTCGCCGGTACAACAACAAGCTTATGAAACGACGCTTAAACACGCGGTTGATACGGGCTATCAGGTATTGGCCAGTGGCGGCACCAGTCTGGATGCGGTCAGCGCTGCCGTGGTGATCCTGGAAGATTCGCCATTGTTTAATGCCGGCAAAGGTGCTGTGTACACTTATGACGGCAAACATGAACTCGATGCGGCCATTATGCGTGGCGATAACAGAGCCGCCGGCGCTGTGGCTGGGGTTACCACAGTGAAAAACCCGATTAAGCTGGCCCGTGCTGTGATGGAGCATTCTGAGCACGTATTATTGGCAGGTCAGGGCGCTGAGCTGTTTGCCAAAGAACAGCAATTGGACCTGGTTAAAAACAACTATTTTGATACCGAGTTTCGTTACCAGGCGCTGCAAAAAGCGCTGAAGGCCTTAACAAAATGTCCACATCAGGCGCAGCTGCGCCTGAGCCCGGCGTTTCCACTGGAATGGAATGTCGGCACTGTCGGTGCAGTTGCTATTGACCAGCAAGGATTATTGGCGGCAGCAACTTCAACCGGTGGTATGACGGCGAAACGTTACGGCCGGATTGGCGACGCGCCATTGATTGGTGCCGGTACTTTTGCTGACAACCAAAGCTGCGCGGTGTCGGCGACCGGCCACGGTGAGTTTTTTATCCGCTATCAGGTCGCCGGTGATATCTGCGCCCGCGTACGTTATCAAGGCAAATCGGCGTCAGTTGCAGCGGATGAAGTGATGCAGGAGCTGAAAACCGTCGGTGGTCTTGGCGGTGTTATTGTGGTTGACAACAAGGGTGGCCTGAGCTGGCACTTAAATTCAGAAGGCATGTACCGAGCGAAACGTCAGCAAGGTAAAGCAGCCGAAGTTGCCATTTTCAAAGATTGATCGACAGCAAGGCAAGCCGCCGATTTTGCACTAAGCTTGGGTGAAGGAGCCTCTGGGCTCCCGCTATTTCAGGGTGTGAAATCTGGAGGAAATGCATGAACTTATTAAAAGTGTCTGATCATATGAACCACCATCCGGTGACTTTTAATCAGGATATGACACTGGAAGCTGCGGTAGATCGTTTGACTGATGTGGCACAGTTAGGTGGGCCCGTTGTCGATGCTAACCGCAAAGTGGTGGGTTTTTTATCTGAGCAGGATTGTCTGGCCCGGATGTTACTAAGCTCCTACCATGATGAAGGCCTCGCCTATGTGCGTGACCTGATGCGTAAAGACGTGCTGACAGTGCACATGCACAGCGGCATCATTGAACTGGCTCAGCTGATGCTTGGTGCCAAACCGAAAATTTATCCGGTGGTCGATGACAATGGTGTGTTGCAGGGGGTGATAAGCCGGACTGACGTGCTGCGTGCTATTGATCAGGAATTGCATTCACACTATCGCAAAGTCAGCTGACACCTGCGATTTACCTCAGTGCCGGCGCTGCCGGCTCAATGTTCTTTGTGCTAGCATAGCCGCCTCGTTGTTGAGGGGGCTGTGTTTTGTCTGATTTATCGTCTGCTGTTGAATTGTTACCACTGCGTGCTTTGCAAGATGCGGTGTCGTATTGTCTGCTTAAAGATCAATTCCGCTTGCGCCGGCTTTGCCGCGACCTGCAGGCTAAACCTGATCTGAAAAAACAACAGCTATTGCAGGCTGACATTCTGGCATCGCAGTCCATCAGGCAAAAACGCGCTGAGGCGATGCCGCGCATCACTTACCCGGGTGAGCTGCCGGTGGTGGGCCGTAAAGACGACATCAAAGCTGCCATCGCGGCGCACCAGGTGGTCATTATCGCCGGTGAAACCGGTTCAGGCAAAACCACTCAAATTCCGAAAATTTGTTTAGAACTGGGCCGCGGTGTCGCTGGCCTGGTTGGCCATACCCAGCCACGGCGGCTGGCGGCGCGTAGCGTGGGTCAGCGTCTTGCCGATGAGCTGTCAGTGCCACTAGGTCAGCAAGTGGGTTACAAAGTGCGCTTTGGCGACCATACCGGCGCCAATACGCTGGTGAAACTGATGACCGACGGTATTCTGCTCGCCGAAATTCAGCAGGATAAGTTTCTTAATCAATATGACACCATCATCATCGATGAGGCACACGAGCGTAGCCTCAACATCGACTTTTTACTTGGTTATTTTAAGCAAATTCTGCCCAAACGACCGGATCTGAAACTGATTATCACGTCAGCGACCATAGATCCGGAAAGATTCTCCCGGCATTTCTCCAACGCGCCAATGCTCGAAGTATCAGGCCGTACTTATCCGGTTGAAGTGCGCTACCGGCCCGCCAGTGAAAACGAAGATAAAGATGCTGATCAGTTACAAGCGATTTTTGATGCGGTGGAAGAACTCTACCGCGAACCGCCGGGCGACATTCTGATTTTCTTAAACGGAGAGCGCGAAATTCGCGACACGGCCGATGCGCTGGAAAAACTGAAATTACCGCATACCGAAATCCTGCCGTTGTACGCACGCTTAAGTGCGGCAGAGCAAAACCGCATTTTTCAGAGCCATCCGGGCCGGCGCATTGTGTTGTCGACCAACGTGGCGGAAACATCCTTAACAGTGCCGGGTATCCGGTATGTGATAGACCCCGGTACAGCGCGCATTTCGCGCTACAGCTACCGCTCTAAAGTGCAGCAATTACCGATTGAAGCCATCAGCCAGGCCAGTGCCAATCAACGGAAAGGTCGTTGTGGCCGGGTTGCCGCCGGTATTTGTATTCGTCTGTACAGCGAAGATGATTTTAATAACCGCGACGCTTTTACTGATCCGGAGATTTTGCGTACCAATTTAGCCTCGGTCATTTTGCAAATGCTGGCGCTGGGTCTTGGTGATATCCAGCAATTCCCGTTTTTACAAAAACCGGACAGCCGGTTTATCAACGACGGCGTGCGGTTGCTGGACGAACTGGGGGCGCTGAAAACCGAGCGTAAAGCAGGTTTGCAGCTGACGCCTTTGGGCCGCCAACTGAGTCGCTTGCCGATTGACCCGCGTCTCGCCCGCATGGTACTGGCAGCAGCCGAGCGCAACGCTTTAGATGAATTACTGGTGATCACCGCCGCTTTATCCATTCAGGACCCACGTGAACGGCCTCTGGACAAAAAGCAAAAAGCCGATGAGCTTCATGGCCGGTTTGCCGACCCCGATTCCGATTTTGCCAGCTGGCTGAAACTGTGGCGATATTTGCAGGAACAACAAGAGAGTCAAAGCAATAATCAGTTCCGCCGTTTGTGTAAGCAAGAGCTGCTGAATTATCTGCGCGTGCGGGAATGGCAGGATTTGTATGCGCAACTCTCCCAGGTCGCCGAAGAATTAGGCCTTGTTAAAAACACCACTGCAGCAGATTATCAGTCAGTCCATACGGCCATTCTGACCGGTTTACTCGGTCAAATTGGCAGCAAAGACAGCGAAGCGGATTATCTCGGCGCGCGGCAAAGCCGCTTTTATGTATTTCCCGGCAGTCATTTGTTTAAGCGCAAACCCAAGTGGGTGATGACCGCCGAGCTGGTCGAAACCAGTAAATTGTATGCACGTACTGTGGCGAAAATTGAACCTGAATGGGTCGAACCGCTGGCACAGCATCTGGTCAGCCGCAGCTACAGCGAACCCCACTGGGAGAAGAAACGCGGTGCAGTGATTGCCTTCGAACAGGTTACTTTGTACGGCCTGATCATTGTTGGTAAAAGAGCCGTGCAATACAGCAAAATTGAACCGGAACTGTGCCATAAAATTTTTATCCGCGAAGCGCTGGTCAATCAGGAACTTGGCTCAAATGAGCCGTTCCTCGCGCATAACGCACGGTTGATTGATGCGGTCACTGATTTAGAAGACAAATCACGCCGGCGTGACATTCTGGTCGACGAAGAAACGCTGGTGGCGTTTTATGCTGAAAAAGTGCCGCTGCACGCCAATAACCGCATTGATTTTCAGACCTGGTGGAAAAAGCAGAAGCAACAGGACGCCAGTTATCTGAACTTTGACCCGGACATGCTGAAGCGTCACGAAGCCGGGCATATCACCGACGATAGCTACCCGGAATTCTGGCGTCAGGGCAATTTGCGTCTGCCGCTGGAATACCATTTTTCGCCTGGTGCGCCGGACGACGGTGTTAGCCTGTGTATTCCGCTGGCGCTGCTGAATCAGGTCGAAGAACAAGGCTTTGACTGGCTTATTCCTGGCCTGCGCCATGAATTGTTAGTGTCGCTGATAAAATGTCTACCGAAAGTGTACCGACGCAATTTTGTGCCGGCGCCTAATTATGCTGATGCCTTGTTGCAATCCATTCAGCCGGACGACGGTCCATTGTTATCGGTAGTAACCCAGCGCCTGAAGCGGATGAGTGGTGTAACTATTCCGGATGACGCCTGGGAGCTGACCGAGCTGCCGGCGCATTTAAAGATGAATTTTAAAGTCACCGACGACAAAGGGGCCGTGATAGCGCAGCATCGTTCGCTGGCGCTTTTGAAACAAAAGCTGCAAGGGCAGGTACAGGAAACTTTAAGTCAGGTCGCCGAAAAGGGCATTGAACAACAGGAGCTGACCGACTGGAGTTTTGGTGAATTACCACGTGAATATATCCGTATTCAGTCAGGTTATGAAATTAAAGCTTTTCCGGCTTTGGTTGACCAAAAAAACAGTGTCTCTATTCAGTTGCTGGACAGCCCGGAGCAGGCGGCAGCGCAGTCTCGTTTGGGTTTACGGCGTTTAATGCTGCTGAACCTGCCTTCACCGGTTAAATACTTGCAGGACCATCTGCCGAACAAAGCGAAGCTGGGGCTGTATTTTAATCCCTTTGGCAAAGTGCTGGAGCTGATCGATGACTGCATCGCAGCGGGCATTGACCATCTGATTAGCCAACAGTCCTGGCCGCATAATCAGCTGGAGTTTTTGCAGCTGCGGGACTCGGTCCGCGCTGAGCTTGGCGATACTGTGCTTGCTGTAGCGCTGCAGGTGGAGCAAATTCTGACAGTTGGACATGAGATCAGCAAAAAATTGCGTGGCCGGATGGATTTAGCGCTGACTTATGCCAATGCAGACATCAAGCAGCAGCTGGATGCATTGTTGTTTAAAGGTTTTGTCAGCGAATTTGGCGCTGGCCGTCTCGATGACATCAAACGGTATTTGCTGGCATTGCAGAAACGATTGGAAAAACTGCCCGTAGATCCGCAGCGTGACCGGCTGCAAATGCACGAGTATCAAAAAGCCGCTGACGCCTATCAGCAGCTGCTTGGCAAGTTTGCCGGTAAAGTGCTGCCGGAGCCGGTTCGCGAGATCCGCTGGATGCTGGAAGAGTTGAAAGTATCGTTATTTGCCCAGCAGCTGGGGACGCCATATCCCATTTCCGCCAAGCGGGTGCTGCTGGCCGTGCAGGAGCTGAAGTAAAGCGACCGCTTGTCGGCGTAACTAATTTCAGCTACAACTTTTTCAGCAGCGCAATAAAGGAAGTTGCAATGGAGCAGGCAGTAGTGGGCGCAATTACGAAAAAAGTGTTGTTAGTTGACGATGAGGCTTTTAACTTCGATTTATTGCAGTTAGCACTGCCAGCGCCGCAGTATCAGCTCAAGTATGTCGCACTTGGTCAGGCGGCGCTGACGCAGATCCACGATGAAAAACCAGACCTAATCCTATTGGATATTCTGATGCCAGGGCTCAGTGGCATCGACCTTTGTATTTTGCTGAAACACAATCCGCTGACTGCAGATATTCCGGTGATTATGTTGTCCGGGCTGGACTCGCCGGCGGATGTCAGAGCTGCCACGGCTGCAGGAGCGCTTGGGCTTATTGCCAAGCCTTTTTCGGCACGGGAAATCCGTTGGCAGATTGAACAGCTCGCCGGCTGGTGCTGACGCCGTGACTTTACAGGCCAGACTTTACAGGTCAGGTAGAAAGCTTTATAACAATTTGCTTCAGGTTATTTGAGAGTTGCCATGCTGAACAGAAACGATAAACGTAATTACTTCCGGATGATGGTGAACGCCGAAGTTCAGATGATGATTAACGACCCTGAATCAGGCCGGGTTTTCAGTGGCATCTGTCGTGACCTCAGTGCGACTGGCATGGCGGTCGAAGTCGACGAACCGCTGGAGATGGGGACCCTAATCCATCTGCGACTCGAGTCCACCAATAGCTCCGTAGTGCCACTGGATGCGCATGCTAAAGTTGTCCGCTGCAGCCAGGAAGCTGAAGATCTGTATCAACTTGGCTTGACTTTTATCGAACTGAATTAAGCCTGTGGTCCGTGGCGTAGTGTCCACGCTGCTGGATTTTTCACCGGTCTGACACTAAGTGTGGATTGTACCGTGACAGTGACGCCGCTTTTGATTAGGCTGTCCGCCGTTTAATATTAACTACCGATATCTCATCATGCCTGCATCTGAAAATTACTCGACGTTGCGTAACTGGCTGACGCTGTTAGTGCCGTCATTACTGGGCGTTTTTTTATTTATGACGCCGATCCCGGCAGAAAAAGGCCTGACCATTCCGGTCGCTGTGATGGCGAATGCATTAAAAACGGTTGTTGGCACTTGGATGCCGTATCTGCTGGCGTTGATTGTCTCGGTATCGGCGTTAATTACACTCGGCGTCAAAGTACTCAAACCACAAGTGATTGCGCCTGGCAGTTATGCCGGCAAGCTGTTTAGCCCCGGCTGGGGCTGGGTGCTGGTGCGTTTGTTGGGTGCAGTGTTTTTGTTATTGGTGCTGACTGGCACCGGCCCGGAGTTTGTGACCAGCAAAGCCACCGGCGCATTGGTACTGAATGATTTGCTGCCGGTGCTGCTGTCGGTGTTTGTGTTTGCCGGTTTGTTACTGCCGCTGTTGTTAAATTTTGGCCTGCTGGAAATGATTGGCACTCTGATGACCAAAGTGATGCGGCCGATTTTCCGGTTACCCGGTCGCTCTGCGGTGGATTGTATCGCCTCCTGGATTGGCGATGGCAGCGTTGGCATTTTGTTGACCAGCAAGCAGTACGAAGCCGGATTTTATACTGCGCGGGAAGCTGCCGTGATTGGCACAACTTTCTCTGCAGTTTCTATCACTTTTTGTATTGTTGTACTCGGGCAGGTGAGATTAGAACATCTGTTTCTGCCGTTTTACGCCACTATCTGTGCTGCGGGCCTGGTTGCAGCTATTGTGTTGCCATTTCTGCCGCCGCTGCGGAATAAACCAGACACTTATATTGACGGTTATGATCATATGCGCGCCGAAGGCGGGCAGTTTTCGCAAAAATCGGTGTTTGGCCGGGCCTTAGCACACGGTCTGCATCGGGCCAGTCAGGCCACAGGCGTCAAAGCCACACTGCGCGAAGGCGTTGAGGCAGTCATTGATATGCTGTTTGGTGTATTGCCGGTGATTATGGCGGTTGGCACCACGGCGCTGATCATTGCCGAATATACTCCGCTGTTCAGTATTCTTGGTGCGCCTTTTGTACCTCTGCTGGAACTGCTGCAAATCCCATTTGCAGAGCAGGCGTCAAAGTCAGTGATGGTTGGTTTTGCCGATATGTTTGTGCCGTCAATCCTCGTCAGCGAAGTGCCCAGTGAAATGACACGGTTTGTCATTGCAGCGCTTTCAGTGACCCAACTGATTTATATGTCGGAAGTCGGGGCTTTATTGCTTGGCAGTAAAATTCCGGTCACTCTATTGGATTTGTTTCTACTCTTTATCCTGCGGACCTTAATCACCTTGCCGGTGATTGCCGGTATGGCGCACTTGTTGTTTTAAGCTATTGCATTTGAAAAAAAGGGAGCTGTCGCTCCCTTTTTTCCTTGCCGGATTTAACGGCTGAACTGAACATCAAAGCTAACCGGCACCACTAACTCAATCCGGTTTAACTTGGCGATTTCCTGCAGTTTTTTCACGCCGCCATCCAGTTTAAAGTCGGTGGCTTTGACCAGTACCGGTGCTTTTGTATAAGCCAAAACTCTGTTGTCAGCAAGTTTCACCACGCTTAAGTCCACTGTGACTTTTTGCGTCTGATCTAATAAGGTCAGGCTCAGTTCGACTTTTTCCTGGTGCACAGCGCCGGTTTTCAGTGCTGTGATCTTTGCTGCATCCAAAGCGCCTGTGGCTTTAATTGCCGGGAATTGTTTGGCGTTGAATAGGTGCTCCAGCATGCGTTCGTTGCGGATTGGGATTAGCGTATCCAGGCTTTGCACCGGGATCTCCACACTAAACTGGCCATTATCGGCCCATTGACCCTGCAGTTGTTTAAAACTGTGCGTCTCGGCCACTACATCATTTTTTACAGTGACAAAATGCAGTGACGACTGCTGTGCGTCCAGCTGCCAGGCGGCCTGAGCAGAACCGGCGGCAAGCGCCAGGGCGAGCATTAATTTCTTCATGACAAACTCCGTTTAAAAACAAGGGGAATTATGTGGCTTTGCGCCCAGCAGCATACTTGACTGGCAAAACAGGTCCAAGTGTTTTTACTGCCTCTAGCTGTGCATTCGCCGAATTGGAGCAAATTTTGCCGGTAAAGTTCATTTACGGATAAAAAAGCCCTGTGGATACAGGGCTTTATAGTGTGAATTTGTGTTAGCGGATCAGGCAAACCCAGCCTTTAAGGTAATGGCCTTCCGGGTAAAAGCTGGCGATCGGGTGGTCTTTGGCCTGACTCAGCTTCTCGATAAACAAACAATCACGGCCGGCATCCAGCGCGGCGTCGGCTACGATTTTCTGGAACAGACTGTCTTCCATTAAACCTGAGCAGGAAAAGGTCAGCAGCCAGCCGCCTTTTTTCACAATTTGCATGGCGACGCGGTTGATATCTTTGTAGCCGCGGCAGGCGCCCATCAGCTGGGCTTTGCTTTCGGCAAACTTCGGCGGGTCAAGGATCACCATGTCAAACTCGCGGCCTTGCTCTTTATATTGGCGCAGCAGCTTAAAGACGTCGGCCTTGGTAAAATCGAATTTGCTAAGGTCCAGCTGATTGAGTTCAGCGTTGCGCTGCGCCGTCTGTAACGCCAGTTCTGACATATCGGCATTGGTGACATGACTGGCGCCGCCCGCGACCGCTGCTACAGCAAAAGTGCCGGTATAGCTGAAACAATTGAGCACGGTTTTGTCTTTGGCATAGCGTGCTGCGGCCGCACGGCTGTCACGCTGGTCAAGATAAAAGCCGGTTTTGTGGCCATTAATCACATCCACCAGAATTTTCATGCCGTGCTCTAAAATGACCACTTCGCCGCTGTCACGTGGCGCGTGCAGCCAGCCTGTGACCGGCAAGAGGCCTTCTTTTTTGCGCACATCAACATCTGAGCGTTCATAGATACTGCAATTCGGAAATTCATGGCGCAGCGCTGCCACTATGTTGGCGCGTTGATAATCGGCGCCGGCACTTAACAACTGCACCACCAAAATGTCGTTGTAAAGGTCAACAGTTACACCTGGCAGACCGTCAGACTCAGCTGCCACAATGCGGATGCCGTTGGTGTCATTGAGGTCAAATAATTGCTGGCGCACTAGCCAGGCCGCGCCGATGCGGCGCTGAAAAAAAGCGGCGTCTATGGCTTCCTGTTCGTCAAAAGACCAGACCCGTACGCGGATTTGCGACTCTGGTGAATAAGCGCCAGTGGCGATAAACACGCCGTCGTGGCTGCGAATATCCACGGTTTCACCGCTGTTGGCCTTGCCTTTAACCTGTTTTACTGCTTTGGAAAACACCCAGGGATGGCGGCGTTTTAATGATTTTTCCCGATCGGCTTGTAAAATGATGCTGGCGGCCATAAGAAGTTCCGAGTCTGATAATCTGCTGTGGACTGGGAGCTGGCGAAGCGTTGCCAGAGCCCTGAAAAGGGCGTCATTTTAGTCCGGTCGCAGCAAAAGCTAAAGTAAAACTATGTGTTGGGCTTGTCGCCGCAGCCAAAACTACTTGAAAGGATAATTCAATGCCGACTTTCACTGCTTTACCGGCCTCAATGCAGGCGATTGATGTGACAGGCTCTAAGCTATTGCAGTTTGTCACAGTACCGCTGCCAGTGGTCGGTGACGCTGAGGTATTAATCAAAGTCAGTGCGGCCGGGGTGAATCGGGCTGATTTAGCCCAGCGCGCCGGTTATTATCCGCCACCGCAAGGGGAGAGTGAGATTTTAGGGCTGGAAGTGGCCGGTACTGTTGTAGCCTGTGGCGCTGCCGTGAGTAGCGCTTGGCTTGGGGCTGATGTGTTTGGTTTGGTGCCGGGTGGTGGTTATGCCGAATATGTCAAAATGCCGGCCGCGCATTTGTTGCGTCGTCCTGCTGGCATGAGTGTGGAAGCCGCCGCTGGTTGCGCCGAGGTCTTTCTTACCGCTTATCAGGCCATGTTTGTATTGGGTGAATTGCGTACTGGTCAGGCCGTGTTGCTTCATGCCGGTGCCAGTGGTGTCGGTACTGCGGCTATTCAACTGGCAAAAGCTGCCGGGGCCGTAGTTGCTGTGACCGCAGGTTCTGATGAAAAAACCGGAGCCTGTCTAGAGCTTGGCGCTGATGTTGCCGTCAATTACAAAACCGCTGATTTTACCGCTGTGCTGAAAGACACGGTACCCCAAGGCTTTCGAGTGATTGTCGACCCGGTTGCCGGTGACTACTTGCCAAAGAACTTACAGGTGTTGGGTCTGGATGGCCGCATTGTGGTCTTGGCGATGCTAGGTGGCCGAACAGTGCCGGCGTTTGATTTAACTCAGATGTTTAAAAAACGCGGTCAGTTGTTATGTTCTACTTTGCGTAACCGCACTGATGAATACAAAGCAGATTTAGTCAGCCGGTTCTTGGCGCAATTTGGCAGCGGCTTAGAGACCGGTGCCATTAAGCCGGTCATTGCCAAAGTGCTGCCCTGGCAGGAAGCGGACGTTGCCCACCAGTTACTGGCCAGCAATCAACTGGTGGGCAAAGTGGTGTTAAAGGTAAGTTAGTCGGCAGCTTTCGCTGAGCTGTTGACTGCTTCGGCCTGACCGGTCAAATCCAGTTCAAACTGCGCCGGATCTGGCGACGTATCGCTTGTTGGATAACGCTCCGCCCGCATCTGGCTGTCGACTGTCTGCTGGTCAACCCGTGGGTCCAGCGCGGCGGCAAGCGGGGAGCCCACTAAGTCACCAGCGGCCATCATATAGTCCTTAGGCGCAATTTTTTCCTGCTGTTTCTGCTGGTAATTGACCTGCTGCAAGCGAACAAATAATAAGGCAGCGACGGCCGCCATAAAGGCATACAACATCTGACTGCCGCCAATCTGCATAAACGCCGAGGCTAGCAGGGGGCCGATACTGGCACCAAGACCAAAAGTCAGCAGGATAGTGGCAGAGAGTGCAACCCGTTCATGTTGTTCGATATTTTGATTGGCAAGCGCAGCACCCAGTGGGTACAACGTAAAAGCAAAAACGCCGAAAATAAACGTAAAACCAAGCTGTACCACGCCGCTGAGTGGCAGCAACGCCATCGCCAGCACGAGTAACCCCAGGATCACACTGTTGGTGCGAATCAGCCGGCTACGTCGTACCCGGTCAGACAATTTGCCCATTGGCCACTGTGCCAGCAAACCGGCCAGTACTGTGGTTGCCATATAGGCGGCAACCTGTTCGGTGTTCATGCCTTGGCTGGCTGCGTAAGCCGGTGCCAGACCATAAAAAGAGCCAACAATCACGCCAGCCATCGCAATAGTGGTGAGCGACTGCGGTACTTTTTGCCAGAACACTTTGATTTGTAGTGGCGCCGGCTTCAGCGGCTGCGGGTGAATACGCCGTGTCAACGCAAGCGGCACGATACAAAGCGCAAAACACATCGCTACCAGCAACAGCGGTTTGATGGTCAGCTCCGGGTTTAAACTCATTGCGCCTTGCCCAAGCACCAGCCCGAGATAAGACACAATCATATAACTTGCGAAAATAGTGCCGCGGTTTTTACTGTCGGCCTGTTCGTTCAGCCAGCTTTCCAGCACCATGTACTGACACATCATGCACATGCCGACAATCAGTCGCAGTAACAACCAAACCTCAAGTTGCTCAATCATGGCATGCCCCAGTGCGGACGCGGTGACGACACCGGCACTCGCGACAAAAGCGCGGATATGGCCGGCGCGTGCAATCAGCTTGTGACCGATTTTAGAGCCAAGCACCAGCCCGAGGTAATAAGCCGACATCATGGCACCGATCCAAACCTTGGCCACTTCCATCGAAGCGAGTTTGAGGCCGAGATAAGTGGTCAGCAAACCAGCTGCTAGTACCATCAGCAAGGTTGCGCTATACAACGAAGAAAACGAGCGGATAGTCGCCGCCATGCCTGTTCCTTGTCTGTTCTAAAAGAAAAACCGCAGCGAGGCTGCGGTTTTTTCAGGATTATTTAACCCGCATACCCGGTGTGGCGCCGTCATCAGGGCTCAGCAGGAAAATTTCACTGCCGCCAGGGCCTGCAGCCATCACCATGCCTTCGGACATGCCGAATTTCATTTTGCGAGGCGCCAGATTCGCGACCATCACCGTTAACCGGCCGACTAATTGTTCCGGTTGATAGGCGGCTTTAATGCCGGCGAATACTTGGCGTTGTTCGTTACCAAGGTCCAGCTGCAGCCGCAATAACTTATCCGCGCCCTCGACATGCTCAGCGCTGACTATTTTGGCAATACGCAAATCGAGTTTGGCAAAATCATCAATGTTAATAGTCGGCGCAATCGGTTCAAGCTCGGCTGCGGCTGCGGTTTGAGTAGCTGCTGCTTGTGCCGCCGGAGCTGCTGTAGCCTGCAGATTGTCTTTCGACGCATCGACCATCGCCTGCACTTTGACCGGATCTACGCGCTGCATCAGCGCTTTAAACGGATTGACGGCATGATTAAGCAGAGGCTGCTGGTAATTATCCCAGCGCAGTTCGCTGTTTAAAAACGCTTCCACTTCACGCGCCATCGCCGGTAATACAGGTTTTAAATAATGCATCAACACGCGGAACAGGTTGATACCCATAGTGCAGACATCATGCGTTTCTTGCTGTTTGCTGTCATCTTTGGCTAGAACCCATGGCGCTTTGGCGTCGATATATTGGTTGGCTTTGTCGGCCAACGCCATAATGTCGCGGATAGCGCGGGCATATTCGCGCTCTTCAAACGAGGCAGCGATGCTGTCACCCTGGGCAATAAACTCGGCAAACAGCTCTGGCTCGGCCAGATTAGCTGACAAAGTCCCATTGAATTTTTTGCTGATAAAACTGGCACAGCGGCTGGCGATATTGACCACTTTACCGACTAAATCGGCATTCACTTTCTGCGCAAAGTCTTCCAGGTTTAAATCTAAATCCACGATACCTGAGGTCAGTTTCGACGCGAAATAATAACGCAGATATTCCGGATTTAAATGTTCCAGATAAGTGCGGGCTTTGATAAAAGTGCCGCGGGATTTTGACATTTTGGCGCCGTTGACCGTGACAAAACCGTGGGCAAATACACTCGTCGGTTTGCGGTAACCGGCACCGTGTAACATCGCAGGCCAGAACAGGCTGTGGAAATAGATAATGTCTTTACCGATAAAGTGGTAAACCTCGGCGTCGGAATCTAATTGCCAGAACTGGTTAAAATCGATGCTGGTTTTGTCGCAATAATTTTTGAAACTGGCGAGATAGCCAATTGGTGCGTCCAGCCAGACATAGAAAAACTTGCCCGGCGCGCCCGGAATTTCAAAACCAAAATAAGGCGCATCACGGCTGATATCCCACTGTTGCAGACCGTCCTTAAACCACTCCTGCAGTTTGTTCGCCATCTCGCTTTGCAGCGCGCCGCCACGGGTCCAGTCCTGTAACATCTGCTCAAATGCCGGCAGGTCGAAGAAATAGTGTTCGGAATCTTTTAATACCGGTGTTGCGCCTGATACCACAGATTTCGGATTTTTCAGTTCAGTCGGGCTGTAGGTTGCACCGCAGACATCACAGCTGTCGCCGTTTTGATCGAGTGCGCCACATTTCGGGCAATCGCCTTTGACAAAACGGTCCGGCAGAAACATTTGTTTCTCCGGGTCAAACAGCTGGCTGATTGAACGGCGTTTGATATAACCACCGGCGTCGAGCTTGGTGTAGATTTCACTGGCAAAGGCCTGGTTTTCGCTGCTGTGGGTGCTGTGGTAATTGTCAAAACCAATTAAAAACTCAGCAAAATCAGCCTGATGCTCGACGGCAGTTTGCGCAATCATTTGCTCTGGGGTTAAACCTAACTGCTGCGCTTTGAGCATGATTGGGGTGCCGTGAGCGTCATCGGCACAGACGTAATAACACTGATGGCCGCGAGCCTTCTGGAAACGCGACCAGATGTCGGTCTGAATGTATTCAAGCAGGTGGCCTAAATGAATAGGGCCATTGGCATAAGGTAAGGCGCTGGTGATTAAGATTTTACGTGTCGTCATGAACCGGCTCTGTATCGATGAATGCAATAAAAACAATAAGCATCATGATACAATAGCCAGCCATAAAGCGCGACAGCAGCGCAATATCTGCCGACTTTTAGTCCGGCCCGCGCAAAAGCCTCACGCGATTGCGCCCGCGTATTTTGCAAGGATTTGTTATGTTTTCATTCTGGAAAAAAAAAGGCGAGGTCTCTTCCTCAGAAAGCTTCCCTGAGCCGCTGCGACAGCTGCTTGACACGCCTTGCCATGACGCCATTCCAATGCCGCTTAGCGAAATCGCTGATATCCGACTTGAACGACACAATCTTAAACTGACATTGCCATTCCCGGCTTTATGGCTGGAAGATTGGTTAACCACGCAGTGCAAGATCCTCGGGCTGAATTACACCATTCAGGTTGACTGCCACTCAGAACTGCCTTTTGTTTTTGCCAAAGTGCGGCAGGTGATTCTGGTTGCTTCCGGCAAAGGCGGCGTCGGTAAATCCACCACAGCAGTCAATCTTGCAGTTGCGCTCTCGCAGCAAGGTGCCAAAGTGGGGCTGCTCGACGCGGATATTTATGGCCCTTCGATTCCTTTGATGCTTGGTGAAGCGCAAAGCCGGGCGACTTCGCCCGATGAAAAACATCTGAACCCGTTGCAAAAACACGGCATTGTAATGCAATCGATAGGCTTTTTGGTGGACCCGGACAATGCAACTGTCTGGCGCGGCCCGATGGCCAGCCAAGCCTTGATGCAGCTTGTAAATGAAACTTTATGGCCAGAGCTCGATTATCTGGTGGTCGACATGCCACCGGGAACCGGCGATATCCAGCTGACCATGTCACAGAAACTGCCGGTCGCCGGTGCTGTGATTGTTACCACGCCGCAGGATGTCGCGCTTGCAGATGCAAAAAAAGCCATTCAGATGTTTCGTCAGGTCAATATTCCGCTGCTGGGCCTCGTGGAAAACATGAGTTTTTATCAGTGTCCGGCTTGTGGTCATCAGGACGATATTTTCGGCACTAACGGCGGGCTGGAACTGGCTGCTCGTTATCAGGTTAGCGTGCTGGGGCAATTGCCGCTGCAGGCGCAAATCCGCGAAGCGGGCGATGCCGGAACCCCTATCGTATTAGCAAAAGATAATCAAACAGCTGAAATCTATAGAAAAATAGCACAGCAGCTGATCTTCACTTTATACTGGCAAACCCGGCTCAGCCCGCAACAGGCGGTCGAAATTTTAATGACGGATGACTAACATGAGACTTTGTGATCGCGACATCGAACAATATCTGGCTGAAGGCAGGATCAAAATTGAACCAAGACCTGCTGCCGACATGATCAGCGGCGTCAGTGTCGATATCCGGCTCGGCCACAAATTTCGAACTTTTCGCGCTTATGCCGCGCCTTTTATCGATTTGTCCGGACCGCGCGAAGAAGTGCAGGCTGCACTCGATTCGGTGATGAGTGACGAAATTGTATTAACCGATGACGAGGCTTTTTTCCTGCATCCTGGGGAACTGGCTCTGGCCATTACGCTCGAGTCGGTTACATTACCCGCTGATATCGTCGGCTGGCTGGACGGGCGCTCCAGCCTGGCGCGACTCGGCCTGATGGTACACGTGACCGCGCACCGGATTGACCCGGGCTGGTCCGGCAATATAGTGCTGGAATTTTACAACAGTGGCCGATTGCCTCTGGCGCTTCGGCCCAACATGAAAATCGGCGCGCTGAATTTTGAATTGATGACCGGCGAAGCGGCGAGGCCCTACAACAAACGCGAAGATGCCAAGTATCGCCAGCAAAGCGGTGCGGTTGCCAGCCGGATAGGTCAAGACGACCCGGGTCAGCAAGGCTAGTGCAAGTGCAGGCACGGGATTTTTTTCGGTTATTGTTGCTCGCTGCGATTTGGGGCGCGTCGTTTTTGTTTATCCGCCTTGCAGTTCCAGCCTTTGGTCCAGCGCCGTTGATGGCTGGCCGCGTGGGACTGGCCGCCTTGTTTCTGGCAATCATCGCCTGGTGCTGGCACAAGCCTTTATTGCTGCGTGGCAATATCCGGCATTTTTTGATCCTGGGGCTTATCAATTCAGCCTTGCCGTTTTTGCTGTTCGCCTATGCTGCGCATTGGCTGACCGCGTCGGTGATGTCGGTGTTAAATGCCACAGCGCCGATCTGGGGGGCTGTACTTGGTGTGCTGTTTTTTCGCCAGCCTTTGAGCCTGAAACTGGTCAGCGGCCTGTTGCTGGGGATAAGTGGCGTGGCAATACTGGTTGGTTTTGATGCTGTCGTGCTGCAGCCCAATGCGGCTATGGCGATAGCGGCTGCAGCCGGGGCCGCCTGTTGTTATGGTCTAGCTACCCATTACACTCGTCGTGCTGCAGCAGTGGAACCTTTTGCCAATGCCCACGGTAGTATGTGGGCAGCATTCTGTTGGTTATTGCCGCTGGCATTGTTGCAACCTCCTGTAACTGTACCAAGTCCGCTACAGGGCATTGCCTTATTGTTGCTCGGTGTGCTGTGCACTGGCGTTGCTTATCTGCTGTACTTTGCGTTGGTGCGTGACATTGGCGCCACGCCGACTTTGACGGTGACTTTTTTAATCCCGGTGTTTGGTGTCAGTTGGGGCTCGTTGTTTTTGAATGAAACGGTTGGCTGGCACACTTTGGCCGGTGCAGTGACTGTGCTTTGTGGTACCGCGCTGGTAACCGGATTTACGCTGTCGAACTTGTGGGGTGTAAAACAGTCCAAGTGCTGAGCTGTATTCAGAAGGGATTCAGAAATAACAGCATATAACTGAGTTATCGTTCGAGATGTTTTGACTGTGACCCGTGATAAACAAGCTGCATCGCCGCAGCAAGGAGCCAAAAATGTCGTGCCGTGTGCCTTTTTTATCTGCCATTACTCTCGCTTTAGTCACTCAGTTTCCAGCTGTTGCGGCAGACAAACAGGCCGCAGCCAAAGCGACCCAACAACTGAGCCAGCCTGCCGCTGCAAAACAGCAGGCACCGGCAAAAAAACAATTTTCTCAGGCTGAATTGGACCAGATGCTGGCGCCGGTGGCACTGTATCCAGACACAGTGTTATCCCACGTTTTAATCGCAGCGACTTATCCGCTGGAAATTATTAAAGCCACACGCTGGTTGTCTGCCAAACCCGGCATGACGTCTGAACAGGCATTAAAAGCAGCCGAAAATGAGACCTGGGACCCGAGCGTACGCGCCCTGGTCGCTTTCCCGCCACTGCTGACCAAGATGAATAACGAATTAGACTGGACACAAAAACTGGGTGATGCCTTTTTAGTGCAGGAAAAACAGGTGATGGCAACAGTGCAGAAACTGCGCGAAAAAGCCTACACAGCGGGTAATCTGACTAATCAGGAACATATCCGCGTTGAGCGCAAAGAAAAAGTTATCGTCATTGAGCCGGCACGGCCTGAAGTGATTTACGTGCCTGTGTATGACACGCGGGTGGTTTACGGTGACTGGTGGTGGCGGTCTTACCCACCCATACACTGGCCGTACCCGACTGGCTATCGTCGGCATGCATCATTTTATTGGGGCGCTGGCGTGCAGGTTGCACCTAATTTCTATTTCTCTACGTTCTACTGGCCACGCAATGAAATTGTCGTGATCCATCATCATGATTATCGTCCGCGGCAGTATTACCGTAGTCACGATATTTACCAGCACGAAGAACGCCGGCACTGGCGGCATAACCCACAGCACCGCCACGGTGTGGTGTATCAGGCCGGTTATGAACCTGTGCGCGAGACGCGCGGCGAAACCTGGCGTTATGAAGATCAGGGTGAACGCCGGCGCTGGGCTGCAGAAAAACGTCAGGACAACAATGTCGCGATGCCAGGGGATCAACAAATTATCGCACAGCCTGATCCGGACCATGAGCAGCTACGCCGACAGCAACAGGAACGCGATCAGGTGTTCGCGCAGCCGGTCAATGAGTTAAATCCGCAGACCGAACCAGTGACAGTGACGCCAGATCAGGGCGATACCACAACGCCAGTGCAGCCGGTCGCTGAAACTGTTGATAACAACAAAGACGGTGTGATTGAACAACCGGTGTTTGAGCAGCCGGTGCATGAAACGCCTGTGACGGATATGCCAGCGCCGGTTGACCAGATTGGCTCGCCAGAGGAAATCGCGACGCCAGAAATAGTGCAACAACCTGAGCCGCAACCGGTATTTGAACAACCACAGCCCGTTGAGCCGATGCCGGAACCGGTCACAGAGCAACCGATCACGGAGCTGCCGGTTTACCAACAACCGGAGCCCGTGCAGCAACCTGAACCGGTGTATCAGCAGCCTGAGCCGGTGTACCAGCAACCTGAGCCGGTGTACCAGCAGCCTGAGCCGGTGTACCAGCAACCAGAACCGGTGTATCAGCAGCCTGAGCCTGTTTACCAGCAACCAGAGCCGGTGTACCAGCAACCAGAACCGGTGTATCAGCAGCCTGAGCCGGTGTATCAGCAACCAGAGCCGGTGTACCAGCAACCTGAGCCTGTTTACCAGCAACCAGAACCGGTGTACCAGCAGCCTGAGCCGGTGTATCAGCAACCGGAGCCGGTGAGCCAGCCAGTTATTGAACAAACTGGCATTCAGTAAAATGTGTCAGGCAGCCGGTGTGCTGCCTGGTTATTTAGGAGAAAGTATGCAGTTATATGGGTCTACGTCGTCGCCTTTTGTCCGCCGTTTGCGCTTATTGCTGGCAGAGCGGCCGCATGAGTTTATCAGTCTGAATATTTTTGAGTCGGCCGACCGTGAGCGGCTAATCGCACTGAATCCGACACGCAAAGTGCCGATGCTCTCAGACGGCGAGCAGGTAGTGTTTGACTCTGGCGTGATCTACCGTTACCTGACACAAAAATTCGCCTTAAGCCCATTAAGCTGGCCGCAGGAGAATTTGCTGACCATCATTAATGCAGCCAATGATTCGCTCGTTGAGTTGCTGCTGTGTAAACGCTCAGGTTTTGATGTCCGGGATAACAAATTGTTTTTTAATCTGCAACACGAACGGGTGCAGGCCACGCTGAAGATTTTAAATAGCAAAGTCTCAGCCGGTGAATTCCAGCAATGGGACTATCTGTCGATGAGCCTGTATTGTCTGGTCGACTGGATTTGTTTCCGTGAGCTGGTCGATATGCAGCCATTTGGCGCTTTATTACAGTTTAAAATTGCCCATCAGGATGAAGTCGGGGTGGCTGAAACAGATCCAAGGTTGGGTTGAATTCTAAGCAAAAAAATGGCTGCAATTGCAGCCATTTTTGTCAACGGAGCACAAATGCTGGTTTAATCCAGACCAATAAAACCACCGGTCTGATGTGCCCATAACTGCGCATAGATGCCACCTTGTGCAATCAGCTCCTGATGGCTGCCTTGTTCGACGATAGCACCCTGGTCCAGCACAATGAGCCGGTCCATCGCCGCAATAGTCGACAAACGATGCGCGATGGCAATGACGGTTTTGCCGGCCATCAGTCGGTTAAGGCTTTGCTGGATCGCTGCTTCGACTTCAGAATCCAATGCTGAGGTCGCTTCATCCAGAATTAAAATCGGCGCGTTTTTCAACAACACGCGTGCTATTGCAATGCGCTGACGCTGACCGCCGGATAGCTTCACGCCACGCTCGCCGACCTGTGCATCCAAGCCCTGATTGCCGCGTGGGTCACTCAGTTCACTGATAAACTGATCAGCTTCGGCGGCTTTGACGGCGGCCAATAGTTCAGCTTCAGTGGCGTCCGGTTTGCCGTACAGAATGTTTTCCCGGACAGTGCGGTGCAAAAGCGACGTATCCTGTGTCACCATGGCAATTTGGGCGCGCAGGCTTTCTTGTTTCACGTCGCGGATATTTTGCCCGTCAATACGGATTTGGCCGGTTTCAAGGTCATAAAACCGCAATAGAAGATTGACCAGAGTCGATTTACCGGCGCCGCTGCGGCCAACCAGGCCAACTTTTTCGCCCGGTTTAATTTGTAAATCCAGTTGCTGCAGCACTTGCCGGCCTTGGCTGGCGTACTGAAAACTCACCTGGTCAAAATGGATAGCGCCGCCTTGCACTTGCAGTGGCTTAGCGTCCGGCTGGTCCAGTACTTGTTGTGGCTGCGCCAGCGTGGTGATGCCATCGGCCACAGTACCGATATTTTCAAACAAACTGCTGACTTCCCACATGATCCACTGCGACATGCCGTTTAAGCGCAGCGACAGACTGACCGCAATCGCGATTGCGCCAACACTAACTGCCTGCGCCATCCACAACCAAATCGACAGCGCGCCAATAGAAAATACCAGCAGATAATTCAGTGCCTGCACGCTGAAACTTAACCAGGTGACGAGGCGCATTTGTTCGTACACCGGATTTAAAAAACGCGACATACTGTCTTTGGCGTAATCGGCTTCGCGGCTGGTGTGCGAAAACAACTTAATGGTATTGATATTGGTGTAGCTGTCGACGATGCGACCGGTCATATCAGAGCGGGCGTCAGCCTGGCGGCTCGCCACATCTTTGAGGCGCGGAATAAAATATATTTGCAGACAGATATAGGCCGCCAGCCAAACTAACAGAGGCAGAACCAAACGCCAGTCGGCATCAAATACCAGATACAGCATAGTACTGAAATACACCAGCACATAGACCATGACATCGAGCAGCTTAGTCGCAGTTTCCCGCACGGCAAGGGCCGTTTGCATCACTTTGGTGGCGATGCGGCCGGCAAAATCATTCTGATAAAAACTGACGCTTTGTTTGAGTAAATACCGGTGCGCCTGCCAGCGAATGGACATCGGATAGTTGCCCAACAAGGTCTGGTGTAACACGGCAGAGTGAATAAGCACCAACAGCGGCATACCGACAGCGGTTAATAAACCCATGCGGATCAGTGTGTCTTGCTCGGTTTGCCATAAAGTCGCCGGGTCTTTTTGTACCAGCCAGTCGACTAATTGCCCCATAAAACCGAACAACGATACTTCGAGCATTGCCAATAATGCAGTGAGCAGCGCCATCACCGCCAAAGGAATTTCCATGCCTTTGCTGTAATGGCGACAAAACGCATACAACCCCTTGGGCGGTTGCGTCGGCTCTTCAGCCGGAAAAGGATTGGTTAGTTTTTCGAAAAACTGCAGCATGGCAGACCTCTGTGTGCCTGCCACTTGCGCGGCAGGTGTTAATAATTGCTGAGAATATCCCCGCTACAGCTCAGCATGGCCTGAATCTGTGGCAACGTGATATCCAGATGAGTGACTAAGCGTAAGCGGGATTTGGTCTGGCCAGCGCTCTGATAAACACTGCTGGTCAGCCGGACCTGATGTTTGCCTAATTCTGCCACAAAATGGCTGGCAAGCGCAGCGTCTAAATCGCAGAAAATGATATTGGTTTGCGGCATTTGCAGTGAAAACTGAGTTTCCAAACCGCAGTCTGACACTATCTGCTTGAGGCCTGATGCCAGCTGCTGCGCATGTTGATGATCATCGGCCAGCCGTCTGACATGCTGCTGCAAAGCATACAAACCAGCTGCAGCTAAACCGCCGGCCTGACGCATGCCGCCACCGAGCATTTTGCGCACGCGGCGGGCACGTGCGATAAATTCGGCGGAGCCTAGTAATAACGAACCAACCGGGGCGCCAAGTCCTTTGGACAAACACACTGAAATTGAGTCGTAACCGGCGACCAGCTGCCGGGCAACCTGATAAGGGTCTGCTTGAGTGGCAGTGGCAATAGCTACTGCAGCATTAAAAATCCGTGCGCCGTCTATATGGCAGGCCAGCTGGTTGGATTTGGCTAATTCAGACATCTGCGCCATATAGTCCAGACTTAGTACCTGGCCGCCCGTGGTATTTTCAATGACCAGCAAGCGGGTGCGGGCAAAATGCGGGTCGTCCGGTTTAATCGCCGCCAGCACATCAGCCGCTAACAGGCTGCCATCTGGCTGATTGGCCAATGGTTGTGGTTGAATGGAACCCAGCACCGCCATGCCGCCGCCTTCCCACTTGTAGGTGTGCCAGTTTTGGCCAACGATGGCTTCATCGCCGCGCTGGCAATGGCTCATCAACGCAATCAGGTTGGTCATAGTGCCGCTTGGCGCGAACAAAGCCGCTTCAAAGCCCAACAGTTCTGCGGCATATTGTTGTAGTGCATTGACGGAAGGATCGTCACCAAATACGTCATCGCCAAGCGGAGCAGCGGCCATCGCTGCACGCATGGCAGCAGTCGGTTGAGTCACGGTGTCAGAGCGAAAATCAATCATTAGTGATCCCTGCAAATAGTTGTAACGCTGGTACTCTAACACACCAAACGCGGTAAACCGGAGCAGTCAGTACCGTGAATTCTGACCAAAGGCCTTGGGCCTGCGACTAAAAGGGCTGCTGGTTTTGCGGCCCGGCCATAAATGCTTGGGTCAAACTGTCGAGGTCATTAACCAGCCAGGCCGGATCCAGATAATCCCTGAGTCCCTGCGGCAAATAACGCGTAAGCTGAGTTGCAGTCGCCGACAGTCGCCGGTCGCGGCGGGCAACAAGATACCAGTGACTTTCCAACGGCAATCCTTTCACTGACAAGATCTGCACCGGTTCAGTGCCTGCTTTGAGTGTATGTGCGGATAACACCGCAAGACCGAGGCCTGAGGCGACACTGAGACGGATAGCCTCGTTACTTTCTATCTGCATGGTTTTTTCCAGCGCCAGCCCCTGGCCGCTTAACCAGGTTTCCAGCATCAGCCGGGTGGCGGAACCAGGTTCACGGATCAGAAAACGTTCGGCTTTTAAATCCGCCATGGTCAAATCAGCGCGTCCTGCCGCCCAGTGCCCCGGTGGTGCTATCAATTGCAGCGGGTTTTTCAGCAACCGGCGCGCCAACACCTGATTACCGGCCGGGGGATGGCTGAACAAAAACAGGTCGTCCTGTTGCTGTTCAAACCGGCTTACAATTTGCGCCCGGTTGCCAATATTTAAAGTCAGTTCGATTTGTGGAAACTGACGGGAAAACTCTGCTAACAGCGGCGGTAAAATGTACTTGGCGGTGGTGACAATCCCCAGGCTTAAACTACCGCTATTGCCAGCGCGGGCACTTTGTACAAACTGCGAAAAATCAGCAAAACGGCCCAGCACATCCTGACTGGCGCGGTATAACTCGGCACCCACCGGCGTTGGCACCAGTAAACCATGCTCTTGCTCCAACAAAGGCTCACCAGCCCATTCAGTGAGTTTTTTCAGCTGGATGGACACGGTCGGCTGCGTCAGATGCAGCTGCCTCGCCGCCTGCGAAATACTGCCGTGCTGCAGCACGGCCTGATACACCTGCAATAGCCGGAAACTCAGATGACGGATGTTCATAGATAATTATCTATATCGTTAAGTAGATACATTTATTATTCATCAGTTGCAGTGACGTGCACAATAGCGCCCGGCTCAGAGCGGAGGAAATATAGATGCCAGATATTGTGATAGCGTTTTTTGCCTTTGGTTTAATCGCTGGTTTGCTGAAATCTGATTTGAAAGTACCGCATTCAATCTATGAAACCTTGTCGATTTTGTTGATGCTGGTGCTGGGGCTAAAAGGTGGTTTGGCACTGCATGGCAATGTCACTTCTACTTTATTACTGGAATTGTTGCCGGTTGCGTTGCTGGGTTTTATCTTGCCTTTGCTGTGTTATCCAATTTTACGCAAGCTCGTCCGGCTGAATATAGATGATGCCGCCAGTATCGCGGCACACTATGGCTCGGTCAGTGCCGGAACTTTTGCGCTGGTTCTGGCGATGACGGAGCGGGCCGGTTTACCGGTAGCACCACAGACCACGCTTTATCTGGTGCTGTTGGAGCTGCCGGCTATTATCGTGATGCTATGGTTGCACCGCCGCTTGACTGGTCAGGGCAGTGCCGGCGGTATCGTGCGGGAATCGCTGACCAGCCGAGGTGTGTTGCTGCTCGGCGGTGGTGTGTTGATTGGTTATGTGTATGGACCTGTGGGGCTGGAACCGATTGCACCGGCTTTGCTTGGCGGTTTTAAAACGATGCTGGCGTTGTTTCTGTTAGAGATGGGGTTATGTACGGCGAAAGTCTGCTCACCTTTGCCGCTGGCGCAATGGAGATTATTAACCTTTGCCGCAGTTATGCCGTTTGCACTGGCGTGGAGTGGGATTGCGACTGCGCTCTGGCTTGAATTGCCACAAGGCAGCGCTGTAGTCCTTGCCGGTTTAACAGCCAGCGCGTCTTACATCGCCGCGCCGGCCGCTATCCGCGCCGCAGTACCGGGGGCTAACATTGGGCTTGCCATGTTAGCGGCACTGGGTATTACTTTTCCGGTCAACGTGCTGATTGGCTTACCGCTGTATCAGCATTGGGTCAGCTGGTTTTATTAACAGCAGCCTTTTGCAAATTTATCCCAGGTGCCAGCCAAGCTGGCGCCTGAGCCATTGCCAGCTGGGTGGGACGGTTTTTAACGGGGCAGATTTGGGTGCATTGGTCACCAGCAAATCTGCCTTGATCCAAGGCGGTGCCACACTGCCAAACCCGGCAGTCGGGTAGTACTCCGGCTGAAATGTTCTGTTCTGTTGTTCCATTTTCATCACATCACCTCTGTAATATCTCAGGCCACACCGGCAATTTGCCAGTCATGTGTTGCAGTCAGATGATCCACCGGCAGATAGTCAGAAACTTCTGCATCTGGCGAACCTTCGTCTGAGCACGGTTATCCGTTCCGGCCGCAACTGGGTCAGTGTAAAGGTTTGTGACTAAAAAAGCTGCTCCAGCCTGCTGTCGGTTTTCTTCAGTCCTTATATCGGTCTTGATGTTGCCGTATCTGCATTGACTGGAAAATTTCCATCAGATCAAGACGCTAAACATATTCCTTCTGGTTGCCAGCTGCTACTGTCCGTATTCTGTTACAAGACAACGGTGTCATTGGATTTTTATAATTTAGTGAGACCTGAATTAATGAGCTGAAAATGCTGCAACTCAAAAACATGAGGCTGAGCGATAAAAAGCAAAAAGCCTGCAAAAGCAGGCTTTTTGAGAGAAATTAAGTGGTCGGTACGGCGGGATTCGAACCCACGACCCCTGACACCCCATGACAGTGCGCTACCAGGCTGCGCTACGTACCGACGAGCGCCTTATCTTACTGCCTTTCTGTCTGATTGCAATGCCATCGAGCCTGACTGCGGTATTTTTAGCCGGTTTATCAGGTAAATAGCCCAAACCCAGGCGACGATTTCGGTTATGGTAGTCATAGCTTGCATCCATCCGGATGTCTGCGTTTAAACAGCTGCGACACGCCGGAGGCCGGAAAATTTATGTGGGTTTTGTTTACCTTGTTAGCTGCGTCAATGCAGGCGGTGCGTAATGCCTGTCAAAAGGAACTGAGTAAAGAAGTCGCGGTGATGGGGGTAACGCTGGCGCGCTTTATCTACGCCAGTCCTTTGGCGGCGCTTTATTTATGGGCTTTATATGCACTCTCCGAACCCGCCCAGCAGGCAGAAGTCCCACAGTTTTCACTCAGCTTTGCCGCTTATGTGCTTGCAGCGTCGCTGATGCAAATTCTGGCAACAGCATTGATGGTGGTGCTGTTTAAGCAAAAAAACTACGCGATTGGGGTTGGTCTGGCAAAATCGGAAGCGATTTTCGCCGCCGTGCTCGGCGTGTTGTTTTTCGCCAGCGCACTCAGTCCGCTTGGCTGGCTTGGCGTGGCGGTTGGCGCAGTGGCAGTGTTTTTACTCAGCGGTGTGAAAACGGTCCGCGAGCTGCCGCTGCAAACCGTCGCCATCGGTGCCGCCTGTGGTGCGGCCTTTGCGTTGACTTCTTTGTGGATCAGAGAAGCCAGTCTGGCGCTCGGGTTGCCGTTTCCTTTTGGTGCTGCCTGGGTGCTGTTGTTTGTTATCAGCTGCCAGACGTTGTTACTACTGGGCTATTTATTGTTGCGCGACCGAACAGTGCTGGTCGCGCTGTGGAACAGGCCGCGGTTGACGATGCTGACCAGTTTTTTTAGCTGTGTCGGTTCGCTCGGCTGGTTTACTGCGATGAGTCTGGAAACCGTGCCGCTGGTCAAAACGCTGGGGCAGGTGGAAGTGCTGTTTACCTTATTGATTTCGGTGTTCTGGTTTAAAGAAAAGCTCAAACGCACCGACTTGCTGGGCCTTGCTCTGGTCGTGGTGGCGGCTGTGCTGGTGATGTGGGCCTGATTTTGCGTAGAATATGCCAACGCATTTTTTGATAAAACAAAGCCAAATTATGACAACAAATATTCTTGGCCGGGCACTGAGCCCGGCAGACCTCGCAGCCAGCGGTGATTTTCTCGCTCTGACGCTAAGCCATCCTGAACATTTAACGCCATTCTCCTGCGTGCTTACGGATGGCACTGTCGCTGAGATTTGGGATACCGGCGTCATCTGCCTGACGCCTGTACAGCATGGCAAAACTGATGTTGTGATATCTTCTGGCGTGCATGGCAATGAAACAGCGCCGATTGAACTCTGCGCTGCGCTGTGTATCGACGTGCTGACTGGCAAGCTGCAACTGAAACAACGAACCTTGTTTTTGTTTGGCAATCCGCCGGCCATTAACGCAGGAAAACGGGAACTGGTCGATAACCTGAATCGTTTATTCTCCGGCCATCACAGCAAAGCTGACGGTGAACCAGGCTGGGAGCGTCAGCGAGCGGCAAAGCTTGAACAATATGTGTTGCGTTTTTATCAAGCCGGTGGCGAAGGGCGCGAACGCTTGCTGTACGACCTGCACACCGCTATTCGCGGCTCGCAGTTTGAAAAATTTGCTGTGTATCCGTTTTTACACGGCAAACCCTGGAACAAAACCCAGCTGCGCTTTTTACATGCCTGCGGCGTAGAAACTTTCCTGCTCATGCAAACACCGGCTTCTACCTTTAGTTATTTTGGCGCACAAAGCTGCGGTGCTCATGCCTTTACCCTGGAACTCGGTAAAGTGCGGCCCTTTGGCGAGAATGATATGAGTCGCTTTGCCGCTTGTGATTTGATGCTGCGCGCTTTGGTGACAGACAGACTGCCTGAGCTCGCTGAATTCGACGAAAGCAAGTTTAACTTTTTTGTCGTGAGCAGGGCTGTAAACAAACAAACTGAGCAGTTTGAGCTTTGTTTTGCCCGCAATATCGAAAACTTCAGCCAGTTTCCGCTCGGTACTGTGCTGGCGCGCGATGGCGCTATTGAATATCGCGTCGATGAACCGGGGGAAGCCATTATTTTCCCCAATGCCGATGTCGCAATCGGCCAGCGCGCGATGTTGCTGGTGAAACCGGTGTCCATCGCCGGGCAGCTCTGTGACTAAGCACTCCTATCTGCATTGCTAAACGGGCTTAGTGCCCGTTTTTGCTTCACATTAGTTTTCCTTATCCGAGCCCTCGGAAAAATTCACCGTAAAAACCGCGGCTGTGCTACGTTTTACAGGCTGGTGCTGTTGCAATGCAGTTTACGTAAAGGTAAAGTCAGCCGCGCTGGAGTAAAAACTATAACAGCATCAAGCAGGGGTTTGGTTGACGTCCACGTCAAGTATAATAATCCGACGCACCAGACGGCCTGCAAAAATCCAGGGGAGAAGCTGACCTAAACAGCGACAGACTGACGGTCAGATGGGTTTAACATCAAGGTAAAGCAGGCAAACACCAAGGTCCGCGTTACCCGCATGACAAAGAGAGATCTATGACCAACCCGAATAACGCCACGATTTCGACTGTGCATCAGGCCGAATTCACCAGTGGCCACGCTTTGCAGATCCCAACACTGCGGATTTTACAGGACGACGGTACCCTCTACGAAGGCGCTACCGCACCTGAACTGGATAAAGCTACCGCCCTCAAAATGTACCAAACCATGACCTTTATCCGGGTGTTAGATGAACGGATGTTAGGGGCACAGCGTCAGGGCCGTATCAGCTTTTATATGCAGTGTCTGGGTGAAGAAGCCGCCACTGTCGGCAGCGCCGCCGCACTGGATGATGCTGACATGATCATGGCACAGTACCGCGAACAAGGCGCCTTGCGTTACCGTGGTTTTACGCTGGAACAGTTTATGAACCAGCTGTTCTCCAACGAAAAAGACTTAGGCAAAGGCCGGCAGATGCCGGTGCATTACGGCAGCAATGCCATTCATTACATGACGATTTCAAGCCCGCTTGGTACGCAAATTCCGCAAGCGGCCGGTTATGCCTACGCGCAAAAGCTGCGTGGTTTGTCGAACGTCACTATCTGTTATTTCGGCGAAGGCGCGGCGTCTGAAGGCGATTTCCACGCCGGTTTAAACATGGCCGCCGTTCACAAAGCGCCGGTGCTGTTTTTCTGCCGCAACAACGGTTATGCCATTTCCACTCCAGCCAACGAGCAGTTTAAAGGCGACGGTATTGCCTGTCGCGGCGTCGGTTATGGCATGAAGACTATCCGTGTCGATGGCGCAGACATTCTGGCGGTGTATCAGGCCACCAAAATGGCGCGCGAATACGCTTTAGCCCATAACGAGCCGGTGCTGCTGGAATCTATCGCTTACCGTTTAGGTGCGCATTCATCGTCGGATGACCCAAGCGGTTACCGCTCAAAAGAAGAAGAAGAACTGTGGCGCAAAAACGATCCAGTTTCGCGTTTTCGTTTATTCCTGCTGCAAAAAGGCTGGCTGGATGATGAAGCCGATAAAGCCGCGACTGAGCAGCTGCGCCAGGACATTCTGGAAGCGTTAAAAGTGGCGGAAAAAGTCGCCAAGCCAGGTATTGAGCATCTGATTAGTGATGTTTACTCCGAACCTATCCCTGAACTGGAACGCCAGCTGGCGGACCTGAAAGAGCATATCCGCAAATATCCGGATGCGTATCCAATCACGTCGGGGAGACTGTAATGGCGAAAATGAATATGTTACAAGCCATCAACAACGCGCTCGATTTAGCGATGGCCAAAGATGATGGCGTAGTGTGTTTTGGTGAAGACGTCGGCCATTTTGGCGGCGTGTTCCGCGCGACCTCTAAACTGCAGGAAAAATACGGCAAAGCCCGTTGTTTTAATACGCCTTTGACCGAACAGGGCATTGCCGGTTTTGCCAATGGCATGGCGGCACAAGGCATGAAGCCGGTGGCTGAAATTCAGTTCGCTGATTATATCTTCCCGGCCTTTGACCAGATCGTCAATGAGACTGCCAAGTTCCGCTACCGCTCTGGCAATGAATTTAACGTCGGTGGTCTGGTGTTCCGTACGCCATATGGTGGCGGTATCGCCGGTGGTCATTATCACAGCCAGTCGCCGGAAGCTTATTTTGCCCACACGCCTGGGCTAAAAATTGTGGTACCACGCAATCCGCATCAGGCCAAAGGTTTATTACTGGCTTCGATTAACTGCCCGGACCCGGTGATTTTCTTCGAACCGAAAAAACTATACCGCGCATCCGTCGGTGAAGTGCCGGAAGAATATTACGAGCTGCCAATTGGTCAGGCTGAAGTGATGAAAACCGGCACGCAAGTCACAGTGCTGGCCTGGGGCGCGCAGATGGAAATCGTCGAAAAAGCGGTGGAAATGGCTGAAGCTATCGGCATTTCCTGTGAACTGATTGACCTTCGCAGCATTTTGCCGTGGGATGTCGATACCGTCGCAGAGTCGGTGAAAAAGACCGGCCGGCTGGTGATTAACCATGAAGCACCACTAACCGGTGGTTTTGCCGGTGAAATCGCCGCAACGATTCAGCAGCGCTGTTTCCTGCACCTGGAAAGCCCAATCCTGCGCGTCTGTGGTCTGGATACTCCGTACCCGCTGGCGCTGGAAAAAGAATACGTCGCCGACCATTTAAAAACCTTCGAAGCCATTAAAGCTTCTGTCAATTTCTGAGCCGGAGTTATCGATGAAAAAAGATTTTATCCTGCCCGATATTGGTGAAGGCATCGTCGAATGTGAGCTGGTCGACTGGCTGGTGAAAGAAGGCGACCGCATTGTCGAAGATCAGCCGATTTGTGACGTGATGACCGACAAAGCGCTGGTACAAATTCCGGCGGTCTACAACGGTGTAGTCAGCAAGCTGTATTACGCCAAAGGCGATATCGCCAAAGTGCATGCGCCGTTGTTTGAAATGATTGTCGATGTCGCTGCTGGTGATGCACCAATGGTAGCAGCGCCGGTTGCGCCAGTGGCTGTCGGCGGTAAAGTGGTGGAAGATTTTATTCTGCCGGATATCGGTGAAGGCATCGTCGAATGTGAAGTGGTCGACTGGCTGGTGAAAGAAGGTGATATCATCGCTGAAGATCAACCGGTTTGTGACGTGATGACCGACAAAGCCTTAGTGCAAATCCCGGCCAAACATCCGGGCAAAGTGGTTAAGCTTTATACCGCTAAGGGCCATATTGCTAAAGTACATGCGCCGCTGTTTGCCATTGAGATGGATGTTATGCTTGCGGGTGCTGCGGTTTCAACACACGTCAGTGCGCCAGCAGCGGTTCAGGCCAGTTCGCCGGTCGCAGCGCCAGTCACAGCTGTGGTATCGGTAGCCGCGTCCAGCCTGCCTGCCGGCCATAAAGCGCTGGCAAGTCCGGCCGTGCGCCGACTGGCCCGTGAACTCAGTGTGGACATCCACCGCGTACCGGGCACTGGCCCTAAAGGCCGGGTGTTTAAACAAGATGTGCAGGCGTATGTCTCTGGTGCTGCTCAAGCGGTAACCAACACAGCAGCCTTAGCTGTGACGCGTGACACTGCGCCAGCGGTCGCAGCTAGCACCAGCCGCCGCGTGGAACCGATTAAAGGCATCAAAGCCGCGATGGCACGGCAGATGGCCGAGTCCGTGTCGACCATTCCGCATTTTACCTATTGCGAAGAAATTGACCTGACCGAGCTGATTGCGCTGCGTTTAAGCCTCAAAGACGGCCTCGCCAAACAAGGTGTCAAGCTGACTATGATGCCGTTTTTTATGAAAGCGATGTCGCTGGCGCTGAACGAGTTCCCAATCTTAAACTCTCAGGTCAATGCGGATTGCACGGCACTGACTTATTTTGACGAGCATAACATCGGTATTGCAGTGGATTCTAAAGTTGGTTTATTGGTACCGAACGTCAAAGATTGCCAGCGCAAATCTATTGTTGAAATTGCGCAGGATTTAACGCGTTTAACTGATCTGGCTCGCGAAGGCCGCGTTAGCCCGGCTGATTTAAAAGGCGGCACTATCACCATTTCCAATATTGGCGCTATCGGCGGGACAGTCGCGACACCGATTATCAATAAACCGGAAGTGGCGATTGTAGCTTTAGGCAAAGTACAGCAGCTGCCGCGCTTTGACAGCAAAGGCCATGTCGTGGCTCGGTCCATTATGCAGGTCAGCTGGTCGGGCGACCATCGGGTCATTGACGGTGGCACTATCGCGCGCTTTACCAACCTGTGGAAAAAGTACCTGGAAGAACCGTCTGCCATGCTGGTAGCGATGCGCTAACGAAAGCGCTGAGCTATCAAACACAGCGAAAACCTGTTAAAAAAGCCCCACACGGGGCTTTTTTATTTTTGCGATGTACAAACACCAACTACGTAATTTTTATATCCCGGAAGAGCAGTCGATTTTCCTGCTCAATGCCAACGACGCTAAAAAGCTCAAAGACTGGGTCGCACTTTGTATGGACGAGCTGCGTAAACTCGGTTACCGCGACATCGAACTGGTCGGCAAAGGCGCTTATGGCTTTGCTTTTGCCGGGCTTGATAAAGCCGGCGAACAATGTGTATTTAAATTTTCCCGCGTCAATTTACCGCAGCATATTCAGGAACGATTGGCTGACGAAGCCTATATGCTGTCGCAAATCCAGCATCCGAATGTGCCGCGTTACATCACGTATCAGCTGGTGAAAAAACAAGGCATTCTGATGATGGGCCGGGCGCAGGGGATTGACCTCGAGCAATACAGTCTGCGCCATGGTCGGCTACCGGTGCGGCTGGTTATTGATATCGCAGCCCAGCTTGCCAGCTTACTGAAGTTTTTGCGTAGTCATCAGAAAGACGGCGAGGCTTGCCCGATAGTCCATGGCGATATCAAACCATCCAATCTGGTATATGACGAACTGAGCGGTCAAATCAGTCTGGTCGATTGGGGCAGTTCAGTGTTTGCACAAACCGACGAGCAGGGCCATTACCTTGGTAATAACGTGATGAGCCTGATGTCCGCCGATTTGCAGCATTCCAATGCGCGGCTTGGCGACGTATATTTTATCGGTGCTGAGCAAAGAGCCGGCGCGCTGTCCAGCCCACGGTTTGACGAACAAGGCGTGGCTGGTACTTTGTATGCGCTGGCATCCGGGCAAAGTTGCCGCTTTGGCCGCAAAGCCATACCGGCGCGAAGCTTAGGCTTGCCGAATGAATTTGCTACTATCCTCGACAGCCTGCTCGCTGATGATCCACAGCTCCGGGCCCAGGCCGGCGATTATTTTCTCAAAGCCATGCCACGATTGGTGCATCTGGTGCTGCCGCCCATCAAGGTATTAAACGATAGCCCGTCACTGCCATTTGGTATCAATCAGCAAAGCCGCGAACTGGACACTGTGGTCTATTCATCGCGTAAATCATTCTTGCGTGAACACAGCGAAGAAGACGGCATTCAGTATATCGATGATGTGCAGCTGGAACGGTATTACAAAAACTACCTCGAAGGCATGGGCGAAACCGAAAAAGCCTTTGTCGCTGCAGTGAGCCGGTTGGGGCGTTATCCGGTGGTGGGTGGTTTAGCCATTCACTGGCAGGCACAGGGTGTTTATATCGACTGTCATTTCCATCTGTATCAGCAGCAGCTGACTGATGCATTTACGCTGGCACTGAATAATGTGGTGACGTTGGCGCGTGCCATCGCGAAAGTAGGTACTTTTAAAGCCTGTCTGTTTGACGCCCGTCAGACCATTCACTTATCCCGCGACAGTGCCGAAGACGCCTTTGCCATTCCGCCTGACTTAACTATTCCGTATGAAGTCAAAGCGGTCAGTAACGCTGAACTGAGCAGTAAACAGCATTCATATTTTGAAGACGGCAAAGACCCGGACGAGCAACTAACCTTGCCGGACGCGATTATGGACGACCTGGCACAGCTGAACCTGATCCGCCACACCGGTTGCATTATCTTTGAAGTCACCAGTTTTTATATGAAAGTGCACAGTTATTTCCATTTACTGGACGCCGATGCCGAGCCCCAGTTCGCTGCTTTGTTGGCAAATATCGTGCGGAAAATTCCGCTGATCCGCGGTGAAGGCGTAGGCGGCTTTATGAAGCTGCCACATAAAGATACCCGTAAATTCAGTCATCAGTTGGTTCAGCCGCCTTTGGTGTATCCGGCGAATCCGAATATCAGATAAATATAAAATAACCAGCAGCCGGTCATGGATTTGCTATTGTTTGAAACATAGGGCAACGGGCAGGAGCTTGGAGTGGACTCTTCGTTGGTAAAACAGCAAATCGCGATCCTGCAGGCCATTGCTGACCATTCCGGGGCTGTGATAGGTGCTAAAGATCTGGACGGTCACTATTTATATGTCAATCAGCAATACTGCCGTTTGTTCAGCCGGCCGGTGACTGATTTCATCGGCAAAACCGATGCCGAGTTATTTTCGCCGGAGACCGCCTTACAATTTCGCCGCGCCGATATTCTGGCGCAGCAATCTGCGGTGGCTATCAGTGTTGAAGAGCGGGTCGAAGTGGACGGCGTCGATAAAGAGTTTTTGTCGCTGAAATTTCCGATTAACAATGAACAAGGTGAACTGTTCGCCACGGGGTTAGTTGCTGCAGATATCAGCAAACTAAAGGAACTTCAGCGCCAGTTACAAAATCTGGCGGACCACGATCCGCTGACAGCGTGTTTTAATCGCCGTCGCATTCTGGAAATTGCCGAACTGCACTTAAAAAAAGCCCGGCGTTATCAGCAGGATTTCAGTATTCTGCTGTTTGACCTTGACCACTTTAAACAAGTAAATGACCAGTATGGCCATGCCGCCGGCGACCTGGTGCTGCAGGGGTTTGCCAGTAAAGTACAGTCTGAACTGCGTAAGCCGGATGATTTCGGCCGTATTGGCGGTGAAGAGTTTATCGCTTTATTGCCGGATACAAATGCCCATTCTGCGGTGGCGCTGGCCGAGCGGATCCGTGTCAAAATTGCCGACTGGCAGTGTCCGGCGCTCGATGGCGGCCAAATTACCACCTGTATCGGTATCGCCGAGTTCTCTTTACAGCTACAGCGTATGGATGAACTGACGGCAGCTGCTGACCACGCCTTGTATCAGGCCAAAGCCCAAGGACGTAACTGCGTACGGATATATTAAAGCGGGAGCTACCTAACTCTTTGATTTATATCTGTGAACAGTTAACATGCAGTGGATTCATTCCGTAGAGTTTTAAGCCTGCCCATGCTCAGAAAAATTTGCTTGTTACTGTTGTATTGGCTCTGTGGCAGTGCGGTTGCCGGGACACCATTACAAGCGCCAGACCCACATAGTTTTGCCAACTATAAACAGGTGCGCAGTCGGCATCTGGTGCTCAACCTGGCCGTGGACTTCACCCGGCAGAAACTGACCGGTTATGTTGAACATCAGCTGGAGCGCGCCGATCCGGCGGTACAACGGCTGGTACTGGACACCCGACATCTGAAAATTACTGCCGTGACCGCCAGCAATGATGGTGTGCACTGGCAAAATACGCCTTACCTGCTGGGGATCACAGACAATTTAAAAGGCCAGCCACTGACTATCCAGCTACAGCCTGCTACTCAGGCCGTGCGGGTCTATTACCAGACCACACCACAGGCCAGCGGCCTGCAGTGGCTTACCGCCGACCAGACCAGTGAAAAAAAGCAGCCATTTTTGTTTTCGCAGTCCCAGCCTATTCATGCCCGTAGCTGGTTGCCGCTGCAGGATACGCCGGCCAATCGAGTGACTTACCAGGCCGAGATCCAGACCTTACCTGAGTTACTGGCGGTGATGAGTGCGGACAACAGTGCCAATACCAAGCGCGATGGTCTGTATCACTTTGATATGCCGCAACCGGTGCCGTCTTATCTGATTGCGCTGGCGGTAGGCGATCTGCATTTTAAGGCCATGTCGGCAGATACAGGTGTCTATGCTGAAAAAATTTGGCTGGACAAAGCCAGTATCGAATTTGCCGACACCCAAAAGATGATGGACGCCGCTAATCGATTGTTTGGCCAGTATCCATGGAAACGTTATGACTTACTGGTGTTGCCGTCCAGCTTCCCGTTTGGAGGTATGGAAAATCCAAGATTGTCTTTTGTCACGCCGACTATTATCACCGGCGACAAAAGTTTGATTAGTCTGGTGGCGCATGAGCTGGCGCATTCATGGAGCGGTAATCTGGTGACTAACGCCAGCTGGAATGATGTCTGGTTGAATGAAGGTTTTACCAACTATGTCGAAAACCGCATTATGCAGCAGGTCTACGGTCAGTCACGTGCCGATATGGAGTTATTACTGAACGTGCAGGCGCTGCGTGATCGTATCAGGCAATTACCGCCAGCCGACACCCGGTTACAGCCTGATTTTACCGGACGCGATCCAGACGATGCTTTTCATCAGGTACCTTATGTCAAAGGCCAGCTGCTGCTGAACACGTTGGCGCAGCATTTTGGCCAGCAGAAATTTGATGAATTTCTGCGGCGCTATTTTGCCGAATTCGCCTTTCAATCCATTGATTCTTCAGCATTTATAGAGTTTTTTTCTGCAGAGTTGAATCAACAGCAGAGTTTCAGCGAAGCATCATTGGAACAGTGGTTATATCAGCCTGGGCTCAGTGGTGAAATCCTGTTGCCGACGTCCGACACCTTCCGTCGTATCAGCGCAGGCCAACAGCAGTGGCTGCGCGGCGAGACCAGCCTGAGCCTGCTCGCCACCAATCAATGGTCTGTACATGAGTGGCTGCATTTTATTGAACAATTGCCGCGCCAACTCAGTCCGCAGCAACTGAATGAACTGGAAATGGCGTTTTCGTTGTCACAAAGCAGCAATGCTGAAATCTTTACGGCCTGGGCAAAATTGGTGATCCCGCTGAATCATCCACAGATCATTCAGCCGCTGCGTCAGTTTTTGCTGAGTGTGGGCCGGCAGAAATTTATTGTGCCGCTTTATACCGAACTGAAAGCCAATCCACAGTGGCGCAGCTGGGCGGCACAGGTCTACCGCGAAGCAAGACCCGGCTATCACCCGCTGGCGCAGCAACAACTGGATCGGCTCGGACTTTGACATTTGGTCACAGTCAGGCGCACACAGGCTCTGGTAAGCTCAGCTGGTGTTTAACAAGGAGATTGCTATGAAATACCCTATGCTGTTGTTAATTGGCGCTTTACAGTACCTGCCAGCTGTAGGCAGCGCACAGGCCGCCGACAGCGATTATGTGCTGGTCAATGGCAGCGGCGCTGTCGCTGTAACCCCGACTCAAGCGCGGCTAACGCTGGTGTTTTCGGCGCAGCAAGCCGATGTCGCGGCTGGTAAAAAACTGGTCGACGAGCAAAGCGCAGCATTTTCCGCAATATTGCAGCAGCACCAAATCAAGGCCACTGATATCAACAATGCGCCGCTGGTGATTTATCCGGAACAACGCGCGGAAAAACTCGACCAGTTCCGCGTTGAGCGCAGCACTACTGTGCTTATCCGCGACCTGAAAATCTATCCGGCCTTACTGGAGGCGGCAACCGGGCTCGGTGTCAGCCAGATCCAGCCGGTTGAACTGCAAACTGCCGACAGCGAACAATATTATACCGAAGCGTTGCAGCAGGCTTTTGCCGCCGCGAAAAGCAAGGCATTGCAGCTGGCGGAACTCAGTGGCCGTAAACTGGGCAAGGTCAATCAGGTACATGAACAGTCCAGTGCACCAGGGCCAAGGTTCAAGGGCATGATGATGGCCGCCGAGGCCATGCCGGTGAATTTCGGCCAGCAGCAGATCCGTGCCGATGTGCAGGTACAGTTTGAACTGATAAATCGCTGAGAAATGTGCAGCGGATGGTTTAAATTTTCAGGCAAACCAAGTATGGTAGGGGCCTTGAGTTAATAACCCGTTCAGACCTGATGTTTGCTGAAAAACTAGCCTTTTATGACACGCTCACGGCGCAATGTGCCGCGTTAATCTCCGACGAGACCGATTTTATCGCCAATCTCGCTAATGTCAGCGCTTTATTATTTATGGAAATGCCGGACCTGAACTGGTCCGGTTTTTATTTATTAAAAGACCAGCAACTGGTGCTTGGCCCTTTCCAGGGCAAGCCTGCATGTGTGCGGATCGACATCGGTAAAGGTGTGTGTGGCACTGCAGTTGCCACCGGTCAGGTACAGCTGGTCAAAGATGTGCATGAATTCCCCGGTCACATAGCCTGCGATGCTGCCAGTAACTCAGAGATTGTGTTTCCGCTGCGCTTGCGCGGTGAAATTATTGGGGTGCTGGATATTGATAGTCCCTCACTGTCGCGCTTTGATGAAGCCGACCAGGCAGGCCTTGCAAAGCTTGTCAGTGCCCTCGAACAACGTCTGGAACAAACCTTATGAAAGACTGGTTGTCCGTCCAGGATTATTTGTTCGATGTCCGGGATGTCGGTGACTGGGAAGGCGAAGAAGAACTGGTCGCAGACCGCATTAATACCATTTATCATGCGGTTTGGCCAACAGTCCCCGAAGATGCCTCCGTCGCATTAATCGACAGGCTGATGCGGGATATCTGGGATCAGCTACGCGGCAGCGAAGTGATGATCGAAGCAGATGAAGACGAACTGGTTGACTGGGCGCTTGCGCATAGTCGTCAGTTTATAGAACAACAGGGCGCGCCGTCTGACGAAGATGATGAAGACGCAGATGACGACGCCGAAGATGTCATTGATGAAGAAGAGTATTAAACCATGACCAGTCAAGTTGAAGCCCAAGTCAAACCACACAATGTTAAAGAAGTTGTGGCACTCCTGGCCGAACAATTTCCATTGTGTTTTAGTCTGACTGGTCCGGCAAAGCCGCTGAAAGTCGGTATTTTTCAGGATCTTGCAGAAAAGCTGCAAGAAAACCCATTAATCAGCAAAACGATGTTACGTCAGGCGCTACGGGTTTATACCAGTAGCTGGCGTTATCTGGAAGCCGTGAAAGAAGGCGCGTTCCGGGTCGACCTCTCCGGTGTTGACGGTGCGGTGATCGATGCTTCTCAGGCCGAACATGCTGCCGCGACGCTGGCTGAGAGTAAAGCCAAGGCACAGGAAGCGCGCAAAGCCCGGCAACAAGCGGAACGTGCCAAAGCAAAAGCTGCGGCAGTCGCCGCTGGTGATGCGGCAAAACCAGCCGATGCGGCAAAAGCTGCAAAACCTGCTTACAAAAAACCAGAACACAAACCAAGCAATAGAGCAGCGAAAGCCGCTACGCTGAAATCTAAACCTGCCGCTGAGCCGTTAAAAGCCGCGCCGGTTGAACTCAAAGCGGTCGAAGATGGTCAGTTAGTGGTGGGCGGTAAGGTGTTAGTTAAATTTGGCGCCAGCCCAATCGCTGCGACCGTAGTCGAGCTTGCTAAACAAGATGTTGTGGTGCAGCTGGCTTCAGGAATGATCGTGAAAACCCAGCGTGGAAGTCTGTTTCAGGCCTAATTCAAAGAGTGTCCGATGAGAAAATTATCAGGTATTGCCGCAGGTTTGTTTTTGGCGTTTTGTGGCGCCACTATTGCCGCACCGGTCGCAGAGAAGGTCACGCTACCGGAACTGACTCAGTTAGATCAGCATTTTACTGCCAGTAAGCGGATCGCGGCGATTCTGACCCGCGGCCATTACCTGCCGGTCCAGATCGACGATAAGTTGTCGGCCAAAGTGTATGACCAGTATCTCGATAGCCTGGATTATTTTCACAACGTGATGCTCAAATCAGACGTTGCCAATTTTGAACAATTCAAGTTTCAATTTGACGACGCAATCGCGAAGGGGCAGTTCGATTTTGCGTATCAGATGTTTAATCTTAGTTTGCAACGTCGGGCTGAGCGTTTTGATTATGCTTTGTCGCTGCTGGACAAAGGCTTTGATTTTAATAGCAAAGATGCTTATGAGTATGAGCGTGAAGACGCTCCGTGGCCAGAAACCAAAGCACAGTTAGATGAATTATGGCGTCAACGTGTCAAATTCGATGCGCTGAATCTGAAACTCGCTGGCAAAAAGCCGGAAGAGATTAAAGAGGTCCTGACCAAACGTTATAAATCAGCGAAAAAACGCCTGGCACAAACCGAAAGCGAAGACGTGTTTCAGTTGGTGATGAATGCTTACGCCCGTTCAATCGAGGCGCACACTTATTACTTATCACCACGCAATACTGATCGTTTCCAGCAGGAAATGAACCTGTCGCTGGAAGGCATAGGTGCAGTGTTACAGGCTGACGATGATTACACAGTCATTTCCAGCCTGGTGCCCGGAGGCCCGGCGGATCTGACCAAAAAACTGAAACCGAAAGACAAGATCGTGGGTGTCGCCCAGGGTAACGATGAATTCGTCGATATTGTCGGCTGGCGTCTTGATGATGTCGTCGACCTGATTAAAGGGCCCAAGGGCTCAAAAGTTCGTTTGCAGGTTCTGGCTGGCAGCGGTGCTGCCGGGGCAATGCCGCAGCAGATTGAAATTGTCCGCGATAAAATCCGTCTGGAAGACCGTGCCGCTAAAGGCGAAGTCTTTAAATCGCAATTACATCAGACCGATAAAAAAGTCGGTGTAATTAACATTCCGAGTTTCTACAACAATCTGACCGAAGATGTCCGCAAGGAAATCACCAAGCTGAAAGCGGAGAAAATAGACGCTTTAGTCATTGATTTGCGTGGCAACGGTGGCGGCTCACTGCCAGAAGCTATTTCTCTGAGCGGTCTGTTTTTTGACCGTGGCCCTGTAGTGCAAATCCGCGAAGGCAATGGTCGTATTACACAAAATGATGATACTGATGGTACTACGTTGTATGACGGTCCAATGACGGTATTGGTTGACCGCTACAGTGCATCAGCGTCAGAAATCTTTGCCGCAGCGATGCAGGATTATGGTCGCGCTCTGGTGGTCGGTGAACATACTTTCGGTAAAGGGACAGTGCAGCAGCACCGTGGTTTAGGCCGTATTTATGACACTTTTGACGCTGAGCTTGGTGGGCTGAATTACACCATTGCCAAATTCTACCGGATCAACGGTGGCAGCACGCAGCATAAAGGGGTAGTTCCGGATATTACTTATCCGACGCCAATCAACCCGGATGAGTGGGGCGAAAGCAAAGAAGAAAACGCGCTGCCATGGGATTCGATAGCGCCGGCCAGTTATACCAGCGCGCCTGATATTAAAGTGGTGTTGCCACAGCTACAGGCTAAACATCAGAAACGGATCGCCGAAGAAGTTGAGTTTAAATATCTCAACGACGATATCGTGCTTTATAACCAGGAAAAAGACCAAAAAACCGTGTCTCTGAACGAAAAAGAGCGGTTGGCGAAAAAAGACAGTGAAGCAGCCCGTGAGCTTAAACGGTTGAACGAGCGGCTGGCGCGGTTAAAACTTCCACCGGTTAAGACCGTGGATGACGCACCTGAAGTACTGGAAAAATTGGATCCATTGCTCGAGGAAACTGTGCTGATCACACAGGATTTAGTGATGAGCGGCAAGATCGCCAAAAAATAACTGAATTCCAGCATATCCCCTGAACAAAGGACTGCCCGCAGTCCTTTGTTTTATCTGCAACCTTATACAAGAGTATCGTATGACGACTGCTACAGCTGCCGTCCATCAGCAATGGTCAAGCCGGCTGATGTTTATTATTGCCGCCACCGGCGCTGCCGTGGGCTTGGGTAACATCTGGAAATTCCCTTACATCATGGGGCAAAACGGCGGTGGCGCATTTATGCTGATGTACCTGCTGTGTATCTTGCTAATCGGTATCCCGGTGCTGATGTCTGAGGTGATGATAGGACGGCGTGGCCGGCAAAGCCCCGGTTTGTCGGTAAAAGCGCTGGCGATTGAAGCTAAAGTCAATCCGCTATGGCAAATCGCCGGCTGGATGGGTCTGGTCGGCGGCTTTTTGATCCTGTCGTTTTATTCGGTGATAGCCGGCTGGGCTTTTGCCTATGTCACGAAAGCGGCACAAAACAGTTTTCAGGGCCTCGATGCCGGACAGATCGGCGGGATGTTCGGCCAGTTCTCCGCTGATTTGACCAGTCTGTTACTGTGGACCACTGTCGTGATTGTGTTGACCTGTGCTGTGGTGGCCCGCGGCGTGAAGCAGGGGCTGGAGCGCGTGATCCGATGGATGATGCCTGCTTTATATGTGCTGCTGATTGGCCTTGCGGTGTATGCCGGCGTGACCGGCGATTTCGCTCAGGCGCTGCATTTTATGTTTGCGCCGGACTTTAGCAAGTTGTCCGTTGCAGGCATGCTGATGGCGTTAGGTCATGCGTTTTTTACGTTAAGCCTGGCATCCGGCGTGATGATCACTTATGGCGCCTACATGCCGGGCAAAGTTTCTATCGCCCGCACCTCAATCTGGATTGCCCTGGCGGATACCTCAGTCGCCCTCATTGCCGCTATGGTGATTTATCCTATCGTATTTGCTCACCAATTAGACGCCGGGCAGGGCCCCGGGCTTATTTTTGTTACCTTGCCGGTCGCTTTTGGTCAGATGCCAGGGGGGCAGATTGTCGGCACCTTATTTTTTACTATGCTGGTGTTTGCCGCGTTTACTTCGACTATCGCGATGATCGAATCTGTGGTCGCCTGGTTAACGCAAGCCAAAGGGTTCAGCCGGTTGCAGGCTTGTGTGTTTTCCGGTGCTGTGTTGTGGCTGCTCAGCCTGCTGACGGTCTTCAGTTTTGCCGGTGCGGATTGGGCCAAACTACATTTTGTTTTTGTCGGCAAAGAAGTACATAACCTGTTCGAAGTGATTGACCACCTGACGTCTGACATCATGTTGCCGCTAGGTGGTCTGGCGATTGCGATTTTTGCCGGCTGGAAAGTCCGGCAAAATGCCAGCCGTGAAGAGTTGAATACCTCGCCGGTTGCTTATAGTATTTGGCTGTTCTGTATCCGCTGGTTCACCCCAGTTGCAATCCTCGCCGTGTTTCTGAACCTGACCGGTGTACTCTGAACAGGTGCTGTTGGCAGGCCAAATATAACTAAAAAAAGAGCAAAGAATGACCACATCCAAGACCACCAAAGCCCCGAGCATGCTGGATGCAATGCTGCCGCTCGGCGTACTGATATTCCTGCTGAGCTTGTCAGTGTACCTGTATGGCAGCGACTCTTCGTTCGGACCGAATCAAATGGCTTTATTTGTCGCCGCCGGAATTGCGGTGCTGATTGGTCTGAAAAATGGCTTCGGCTGGGAAGAAATGGAACAGGCGATGATCCGCGGTATCGCACTGTCACTGGGCGCTGTGTTAATCCTGTTTTCAGTCGGTGCTTTAATCGGCACCTGGTTGTTATCCGGTACTGTACCGGCGCTGATTTATTATGGCTTGCAGGTGTTAGACCCCGCTTGGTTCTATGCCGCCACGTGTATCCTTTGCGCTATTGTTGCGCTGGGTATCGGCAGTTCATGGACCACAGCCGCCACGGTCGGTGTTGCACTGATTGGGGTGTCGATGGGCCTGGGCTTGTCTCCGGTGATCACCGCTGGCGCCATAGTGTCAGGCGCCTATTTTGGCGATAAATTGTCTCCGTTGTCTGACACCACAAACCTTGCTCCGGCGGTCGCGGGGTCTGATTTGTTTTCACATATCAGGCACATGTTATGGACCACAATCCCGAGTTTGATTTTGGCGCTTATTTTATTCGTATTGATTGGTTTTAACGCAAACGGCGTGGCTAACGTCGAGAAAATCGAACAAATAAGCCGTGACCTGCAGCAACATTTTGATATTTCGCCACTGCATTTGGTACCGATGCTGATTTTATTAGTGATGGCAGTAAAAAAAGTCCCTGCTTTTCCGACTGTTTTTATCGGTGCTTTACTCGGGGGCCTCTGGGCAGTGTTGTTCCAGCAGCCATTAATTGAAAAAATGACGGATCAGGCATACCCGGTGATGCTTGGCCAGTTAAAAGTGGTGTGGACCACCTTACACAGCGGTTTTGTTATTGAAACCGGCAACGTTGAGCTGGATAAATTACTGAGCGGTGGCGGTATGGCCAAGATGATGAACACCGTCTGGCTGATTATGTCCGCGATGGTGTTTGGTTCAGTGCTGGAGCACACCGGTTTGCTGCGCCGTTTTGTCCAGGCGATTTTGCGCAGGGCACACAGTACTGGTTCATTAATCACCAGTACTATTTTGACCTGTATCGCTACCAACATTTTGGCGGCCGATCAGTATATGGCGATTGTAATGCCTGGCCGCATGTACAAAGAAGAGTATGAAAAACGCGGTCTGGCACCGGTGAATTTATCGCGTACCTTAGAAGACGGCGGCACTATAACCAGTGCACTGATCCCATGGAACACATGTGGTGCTTATATGCACGGTGTGTTGGGCGTGAGTCCGCTGGATTATATGTTTTACGCTTTCTTCAACCTGATTAATCCGCTGCTGGCGATTGTCTATGCTTATCTGGGCGTAAAGATCCTACGGTTAACCCCACCGGACACGCTCAGGCCTGCTGTAGAAAGGCCTGTAGCCTGAATTAAATAAGCCTGCGCCTGCAGGCTTTTTTCTGCTGTTTTAAGGAGTGATTGATGTCTGCCAATATCGCCAAACGCCGTCTTGATTATCAGCGCGCCACTTATCAGGTGCAGCAAATTGAACTCGAGTTTGAACTGCACCCGACGGCCACCCGCGTACTTGCAGTCAGCCAGTTACAGCGCCATGTTGTCGGAGCGGACACGCTGTGGCTGGATGGCCAGCAGCTGACACTGGTGTCGCTGCAAGTGAATGGTGTGGAGTGGTCGCAGAAAACGCAGAATGACGACGGTATCTTGTTGTCTGGACTACCCGAGCAATTTGAGCTGAAGGTACGCACAGTGCTGGACCCCGCTGCCAACTCAGCGTTAGAAGGGCTGTATTTATCCAATGGCGCCTACTGTACCCAATGTGAAGCTGAAGGATTTCGCCGCATTACTTTTTACCCGGACCGGCCCGACGTCATGGCGGTGTTTACCACCCATATCATTGCAAACGATTCAATCCCATTTTTATTATCCAATGGCAATCTGATTGCGAAACATCAGCTGGCCGATGGCCGCGTGCGGGTCAGCTGGCATGATCCATTTCCAAAACCCAGCTATTTATTTGCTCTGGTCGCTGGTGACTTTGACGAACTGTGCGGTGACTTTGTCACTCAAAGTGGTCGCCAGGTTGCGCTGAAGTTCTATGTTGATAAAGGCCAGGGGGCTAAAGCAACTTTTGCGCTGGAGGCACTCAAGCGGGCAATGCGGTTTGACGAAGAGGTTTATGGCCTTGAATACGACCTCGATATTTACATGGTCGTCGCCGTCGATTTCTTTAATATGGGCGCGATGGAAAACAAAGGTCTTAATGTCTTTAACAGCAAATTTGTACTGGCTGACGCGGCGACGGCCACAGACACCGACTACTTTAATATCGAAAGTATTATCGCCCACGAGTATTTTCATAACTGGACCGGCAACAGAGTCACTTGTCGTGATTGGTTTCAGCTCAGTTTAAAAGAAGGCCTGACCGTCTTTCGCGACCAGCAATTCAGTGCGGCGATGGGCTCTGCCACTTTATGCCGGATTGATGCGGTGAAAACTATCCGTACTGCGCAGTTTGCCGAAGACGCCAGCCCAATGGCGCACCCAATCCGTCCCGATGTGGTGGAGGAGATGAATAATTTCTACACTGTGACTGTGTATGACAAAGGTGCTGAAGTGATCCGGATGCAACACACGCTGCTGGGGGCCGAAGGCTTCCGCCGTGGTATGGATTTGTATTTTCAGCGACATGACGGCCAGGCTGTCACCTGCGACGACTTTTTGGCCGCGATGCAGGACGCCAATCAGGTTGATTTAGGTCAGTTTAGCTTGTGGTACAGCCAGTCTGGTACGCCAGAGTTGACTGCGAAGCTAGAACAAACTTCAACAGGCGTGCAGTTACACCTGCAACAACAGACACCAGCCACCGCAGATCAGCCAAACAAACAACCTGTGTTGTTGCCACTGCGGTATGAATTACACGACGCAAATGGCCGGATTGAAACCGGTATTCTGCAATGTTCAGGAGCACAGCAGGTATTTTGTTTTGACGGTTTGAAGATGCCGGTAGTCCCGGTTTTGCTGGCCGATTTCAGTGCCCCGGTGAAGCTGAACTACGCCTATCAGACCGATGAATTATTGTATCTGTGTCAGCATGCGCATGACGGCGTGGCGCGCTGGGATGCCATGCAGCAATTATGGTCTGATTTAGTCCGACAGTCGGTGCAACAACAGCAAATTGCTACCATACCGGCGCAAATGCTCGATGTGTTGCGTCAATTCATTCAGCAACCACTTGCTGATCTGGCTTTTACCGCCGAACTACTGACGTTGCCGGGATATGACACGCTGGCCGAACAATATGCCGAAATCCCGGTAGAAATGATTTTGTCAGCTTTGGAGCATTATCAACAGCAGCTGGCTGAAACTTTTGCTGCTGACTGGCTGGCACTTTATCAGCGTTTGTTGCCTGTGCCTTATGTTTACACAGAACAACAAGTTGGCTTAAGGGCACTGCGCAATACTGCACTGCGTTATTTGCTGCGTTGCAACAACACGCCAGCGTCGCTTTGGCAGCAGCAGTATACCGAAGCTGACAATATGACCGACAAACTGGCAGTATTGCAGGGTTTAGTTAGGGCCGGACACGCTGAGACGTCGCGGATGTTGCAACAATTCCTGCAGCAACATGGCGATAACGTGCAACTGTTTGATAAACATTCTGCGTTGGTGGCGTCTATTGGCGATAACAGTGTATTCGGACTGATGGATATGGTGGCGCAAACTGCGTTATTTGACTGGAAAAATCCAAACCGGGTGCGGGCATTGTACGCAGTATTTGGTCAGCAGAACCCGGCCATGTTCCATCAGGCCGATGGCGAAGGATATCAACGTCTGACGTCGGTGATCGCAAAAGCTGACAGTATCAACCCGCAACTGGCCTCCCGGCTGGTAACGCCGCTGCTGTCATTCCGGCGTTTTGCACCGAAACGTCAGGCACTGATGCGTCAGGCTCTTGAACAACTGAGTCAGCAACAACTGAGCCCGGATCTCAGTGAAAAGCTGGGTAAAGCGTTGCATGGCTGAGCGGTGTTATCGTTTCAGGTTGTTACTCACGGCAGAGCAGGTGCTGAGTTATTATCAGGGCCAGGTTACTGCAGTGGTGGTGCAGGCCGATAACGGCCTGCGCGTTCAACTCGATTTACGCCATTTTCGCCGTTATTTTCAACATTCGGGGCTCGACGGTCGTTTTGAGTTGTTTACTGACGAAAACGGTAAGTTTAAGGCCCTGCAGAAAATAAATTAGAGTGAATACTTTAAACGCCAGATTAAAACCTGACCGTGTCTTTTACACTTTTTGCTTTGTTATTTCAGCAAGTTAAGTATTTTGTCAGCACAGGTGCAGCCTTCAGTTAAACTGATAGGGGGAGTGTTGCTGGCATTGCCTGAGGCAAACGGCAAAAACTAAAGGTAAATCAACAGATTTACCCAACTTGAAGCCTTGCGCCCTCCGGAAAATGATGTAATTATTTCTGCTACGTGCGCAGAGATCAGAGCAGTTGATCAAAGCGACCGATTACAAAAACAAAATATACCTGCAGGGACAGGGGGGAGAATCGAACATGAACAAAAGGCCTTTAGCCTTCACCAAAAAGCCATTGGTGCTTGGTGTCGCGTCTGCACTGTTAGCCTTGTCTGCAACGTCTGCTCAGGCAGCCAACTTCACGTTGGGTGATGATGTCGAAGTTGTATTTGACTCAACCTTTTCATATGGTGCCAGCTGGCGGGCAGAAGACCGCAACTGGGACACCATCAGTAAAGTCAACCATCCGCGTTTTAACTGGACTGGTTATAACGCCGCGACCAACGTGATTTATCCATCTTCTGAAATTTGGGCTCAGCCAGGCGGATATTCGTCAAACGGCGATGCCGGTAACCTGAATTACGACAAAGGCGATATTTTCTCCGAGCTGTTTAAAGGCACCCACGAATTATCAATTACCAAAGGCGACTTTGGTCTGTTCACCCGTTTTATGTACTTCTATGACGCTGCTTTAATGGACAACGAAGGTGCATACACCAATCCGGTGTCCGGCAATCGCGTCGATCCATGTCAGGACGATGACGCCCGTGATTTAGCCTGTCGCGACGTGCGTTTACTTGATGCTTATGTATTTGCCAATTTTGCACTGAATGACGGTGCCAACCCGCTGTCAATCCGTGTCGGTGAGCAGGTATTAAGCTGGGGTGAAAGTACCTTAATCCAGCACGGTATCAACATCACGCCAATCGACGTGGGTATCGCCCGTCTACCGGGTGCTGACTTAAAAGAAGCTTATATCCCGGTCGGTATGGCCTGGGCGTCTTTGGGTCTCACCGAGCAGCTGTCTGCTGAAGTGTTTTATCAGTACGACTGGCAGAACAGCTACCTGCCGGTGCCTGGCACTTATTTTTCCACCAACGATTTCGCCGGTAAAGGCGGTTACAACCAGAACATTCAGTTAGGTTTTGCCGGTAACCCGGATCTTGACCTCAGTACTTTACTGGCTGGGTTAAACGGTATCGGTAATGGTGTCAAAGCTGCGATGGCTGTGTTGCAAAACCCGGCAGCGACAGCAGCTCAGAAAGCTCAGGCACAAGGTAGTCTGACCCAACTTTCTGCGGCTTACCTGGCTTATCCAACCAAAGTGACACTGCGGCCAAAAGGCAGTGCCGGTGAAATTGAACCAAGCGATTCTGGCCAGTATGGTCTGAAACTTGAGTACTTCTCACCAGAACTCGGTGACACTGAGTTTGCGCTATACCACATGAATTACCACAGCCGTACACCGGTGATTTCAGGTATTGCGTCTGATTTCCGTACTGCTGCAATTCAGTCAGATATCGCTTATATGGCGGCCAATACGCTGACTGCTGATAACGTCAGCAACCTCAATGCAATGTCAAAAGGCTTAATTGAATATCCGGAAGACATCAAACTGTACGGTTTCAGCTTCAACACTACCTTAGAAGGCACTTCTATTGCCGGTGAACTGGCGTATCGCCAGGACGAGCCGCTGCAAATTGATGACGTAGAAATTCTGTACGCTGGTATGCCGGAACAGCTGGCCAACGCCGGTATTCGCCCTGATTTAGCCGGTATTTCGCAAATTGGCCGTTTTGATGGCAAAAAAGTACAACCAGGCCAGTTCGCACAGGGGTATATCCTGAGCGACACCATGCAGGCGCAATTAACTGTGACCCATTTATTCGGCCCTGTACTGAATACTGACAACTTTACTGTCCTTGCGGAGATCGGTGGTATCGATATTAAAGATATGCCGGCGCAAGACGTGTTACGTCTGAACGGTCCGAATACTGACCGCAGCGGTTACCCACTGATGGGCACCAATGCACAGGGTCAGCTGATTTCGAAAACCGGTCTGCACACTGGTGTATCAAACGGCGCGGAAACGAACCCGTTCCCGACCAAATCAGCCTGGGGTTACCGCCTGGTTGCTATCGCCAACTACAACAACGTATTGGCCGGCGTCAACCTGACTCAGCGTCTGACGTTCTCGCATGACGTCAACGGTATTACGCCAGACCCGCTGTTTATGTTCTCAGAAGACAAAAAGGCCCTGAGTTACTCGCTGGCTTTTGACTATCTGAACGCCTGGTCGGCGGAATTATCGTACAACGCGTTCTTTGATGGTGTTGGTACCACGAATAACACCGAAGACCGCGATTTCGTGTCATTTAACATCAAATACTCTTTATAAGAAGGGACGAGACAGAATTATGAAAAAACTCACCCTGTTATCGAGCGCGATTGCGCTGGTACTGAGCTGCTCGGCTGCAGCAAAAATTAGCCCGGATCAAGTTGCCCGCCTGGGTGCTGATTTAACGCCGCTCGGCGCGGAAAAAGCTGGTAATAAAGATGGTTCCATCCCGGCATGGGAAGGTGGTATTACATCAGCGCCAGCCGGTTATAAACCGGGTGATCATCACCCGGACCCGTTTGCCGGCGATAAAGTACTGTTTACCATCGATAAATCTAATCTGGCAAAGTACAAAGATACGCTGTCGCCAGGTCAGTTAGCGTTATTTGATCTGTACCCGACTTACAAGATGAATGTGTATCAGACGCGCCGCACCGCGTCTTACCCGCAGTATGTCTACGATGCAACCAAAAACATCGCCGGCAAAGCGGAGTTAGTGCAGGGCGGTAACGGCATCATCAATGCGGCTATCGGTATTCCGTTCCCAATTCCGGCGAATGGTCTGGAAGCGATTTGGAACCATACCGTGCGTTATCGTGGTGTTGCAGCAAGCCGTAACGGTGGTCAGGCCGCACCGACGGCCAGTGGCGACTACACACTGATCGGCTTTGACGAACAAATCATGTTCAAATATTCTGACAAAGCCGCCACGGCAGAAGCTTTACAGGCAGAAAATATCCTGTTCCGCTTTAAACAAAGTGTCACCACACCAGCGCGTCTGGCCGGTACCGCACTGTTAGTGCATGAAACCATGGATCAGGTGAAAACGCCACGTCAGGCCTGGACTTACAACACAGGTCAGCGTCGCGTGCGCCGCGCACCGAACGTTGCCTATGACGCGCCGGGTACGGCATCAGACGGCCTGCGTACTACAGATGACTTCGATATGTTTAACGGCTCGCCAGATCGCTACAACTGGAAGCTTGTTGGCAAAAAAGAAATGTATATCCCGTACAATAGCTACAAGCTGCACAGCAAAGATGCCAAGTACGCTGATATCTTAAAACCTGGTCATATCAATCCTGAATACGTGCGCTGGGAAAAACACCGCGTCTGGCAGGTTGAAGCCACGTTAAAAGACGGTATGCGTCATGTGTATGGCAAACGTGTGTTCTTTATTGACGAGGACAGCTGGCAAGTTCATGTCGCAGACTTGTATGACGCGCGTGGCGAGTTATATCGCGTTGCCGTGGCACACGGTCTGAACTACTACGAAGTGCCAACGCACTGGAGTACGCTGGAAGTCTATCATGATCTGAATTCACGCCGTTATATCGCTATCGGTCTGGATAACGAAGACAAGATGTATGATTTCTCAGTGAAATTGTCTGACAACGACTTCACGCCAGCTGCGCTGCGTCGTGAAGGCACGCGGTAAGACAAGGTTGTATGAAAAAGCGGTTGGCTTCTTGCCAACCGTTTTTGTTTCAAATCTCATCTCGAGTAAAGACTCTAATGAAGTTTAAATTATTATCCGGCCTGAGTTTGTTATTTACCTTATGGCCTGCGCTGGCACAAACCAGCATCAAACCGCAAAGTGCTTATCTGCTGCCGCATGCAGAAAAATCAGTGCTGACTGATCTCGTGCGTGTGTCAGCAGATATGCTGGTGGCTGCCGGAGAGCGCGGTCATATTTTGCTGAGCAAGGACGGTAAGCAGTGGCAACAAAGCCCAACACCATTGCAGTCCAATCTGAATTCAGTGTTTTTTGTCAATCCAAGCCACGGTTGGGCCGTCGGGCATGACGCCAGTATCATCGCCAGTAAAGATGGCGGTCACACCTGGCAGCTGCAGCAGTTTTTGCCGGAGCTGGATAAACCACTGTTTGATGTGTATTTCACTGATGAACAACAAGGTTTTGCCGTTGGCGCTTATGGTCTGTTTTACCGCACCAAAGACGGCGGTCAGTCCTGGCAGCAGCAATATCATGCGGAGCTCGCCAACGCTGATGATCAGGCCTTGCTGGCTGAATTAAAAGATTCTGACCCTGAAGCTTATCAGGCAGAGCTCGGCTCAGTGCTGCCACACATCAACCGGGTATTTGCCACCAAAGATAAGTTAGTGATGGTCGGTGAGGCCGGCTTCTGGGCAATCAGCGCCGACGGTGGCAACAGCTGGCAGCGTCAGCCGGAATTTTACAACGGCTCGTTGTTTTCTATCGCGCAATCGCCAAAAGGCACTTTATTTGCTGTAGGCCTGCGCGGCCATGCTTTTCGCAGCAGCGACCAGGGCCAGAGCTGGCAGCAACTGAGCTTATCGTCACCGGCTACGCTGAATTCAGTGGTCGCCACTGACTCGCACATTTGGTTGTTTGGCAACAGTGGCGTGATTTTCCAAAGCCGGGATGATGGTCAGAGCTTTCAGTTAGTCCCGCAGACGGAAGGCAAAGCTGTACTGAATGGTTTAGTCGTCGGCGCGGATTTAGTGCTGGCCACGGAAGTCGGTATTAAAACAGTGCAACAAGTGGTAAGCCAATAATTATGAGTGCAAATCGTTTTATCAATAAATGTGAGTACGCGCTGTTCCGCCATCGTGGAGTGGTGGTGATCGCTTTCGTACTGGCAACTTTGTTCCTGTTGTTTAAAGCCAGTCAAATCAAGCTGGATGCGGCTTTTACCAAGAATATTCCGTTAGCTCACCCGTATATGCAGACCTATATGAAGCATGCCAAGGATTTTGGTGGTGCTAACAATATACTGATCTCAGTGTGTGACGCGTCAGGCAATATTTTTAACCCGAATTTTTTTGATACTTTCCGCAAAATCCACGACCAGGTGTATTACATGCCGGGTGTTGACCGGGTGTTGGTCAAGTCGTTGTTCAGCCCCAGCACGCGGTTTGTTGAAGTAGTTGAAGACGGTTTTGCCGGGGGGCCGGTCATTCCGGCCGACTTTACGTCGGATGAAAAAGGTCTGGCGATAGTACGCCAGAACGTCGACAAAGCCGGCATCGTTGGCCGGATGGTGGCAGATGACTACAGCTGCGCTATGGTGACGGCACAGCTGCAAGAAGTTAATCCGGATACGCTGGAAAAACTCGACACTATTGCTTTTGCCAGCCAGCTGGAAAAAGAAGTCCGCGGCCAGTTTGAGAACGACAAAATCACAGTCCATATCATCGGTTTTGCCAAGATGGTCGGTGATGTGGCGCAAGGCGCTAAAGGCGTACTGGTGTTTTTTGCCGTGGCCATTTTCATTACAGCCATCATGGTTTACATGTTCTCCCGCTCAATAAAGCTGACGTTATTGCCAATCGGCTGTTCGCTTATTGCAGTGATCTGGCAGATGGGGTTATTGACCGTGGTCGGCTTTGGTATAGACCCGATGTCGATTTTGGTGCCATTTTTGGTGTTTGCCATTGGTGTCAGTCACGGTGTTCAAATGATTAACGCTACGGGAAAAAATATTGCAGCGGGGTTAGATGCCAAAACCGCAGCCCAAGCAAGTTTCCGTAAACTGTTGATCCCGGGCGGCATTGCGTTGCTGTCTGATACTGTTGGCTTCCTGACTTTGCTGGCTATTGATATTGGTGTGATTCGTGAACTGGCAATCACGGCCAGTTTAGGCGTTGGCGTCATCATTCTGACAAACCTGATTTTGTTGCCAGTGCTGATGTCCTACATCAAATTCAGTGATAAATATGTGGCGGCTGTGTCAGCACCAACACCAAAGGCGGATAAATTTTGGCATCTGCTGTCGGCTTGTACTGAGAGGAAAGTTGCAGCGCCAATTTTGTTGCTGACCGCTGCGCTGTTTGTTTTTGGTTATCAGCAAAGTAAAGAGCTGAAAATCGGCGATTTACATCCGGGGGCTGCGGCATTGCATACTGACTCCCGATATAACCAGGATACTTTCCTTATTACAGACCGCTATGCCATTTCTGTTGATTACATCAATGTGATGGTGGAAACGGACGCCAACGGCTGTACCTTCCATCCGATCATGGAAAAAATCGACCAGTTCCAATGGCAGATGGAAAACGTGCCTGGGGTGCAAAGTGCGGTGTCACTCGCTTCGGTGTCGAAGACCATCAATGCCGCCTTTAACGAAGGTAACGTGAAGTGGCGGGTGCTGCCACGGACCACGGAATCTCTGGTGCAGTCATCGAGCCGGGTGGAAACCAGTACCGGCCTGTTAAATCCGGATTGTTCGGTGATGCCGGTCATTCTGTTCCTGCAGGACCACAAAGCCGAGACCATTGAAAAAGTCGTGGCGGAAGCCAAGCGCATTGCTAAAGAGCTTGGTACAGAGCAGACTAAATTTATGCTGGCATCCGGCCCGGTTGGCGTCATGGCTGCAACTAACGAAGCCGTTGCCGCGGCACAGGACCCAATGACCTGGTATGTCTATGCAGCAGTCATAGCCTTGTGTTTATTAAGTTTCCGTTCGGTTCGGGCAACGACAGCAGTCATCATTCCACTTTATGTGGTGACTATGCTGGCGACTGCGCTGATGACTTATCTGGAAATTGGCCTGACAGTGTCGACTTTACCGGTGATTGCGCTGGGTGTTGGCATTGGTGTGGATTACGGCATTTATATCCTGACCAATATGACCCAGCCACTGCGCGATGGCGTACCGCTGCGTACCGCCTATTTTAACGCGTTGAAGTCGACCGGTAGTGCCGTACTGTTCACTGCTGTGACGCTGGCGATTGGGGTCAGTACCTGGGTATTCTCAGCACTGAAGTTCCAGGTTGATATGGGTATCCTGCTGACCTTTATGTTTGTCGTGAACATGCTGGGTGCAGTGTTTGTCCTGCCGGCACTGGCAGCTTTTTTCTGGCCACAGCGCAAATAATCCGGCCGACCAGGGCAAAAATGCATAAAGATGCAATTCGCATCTTTATGCAAAAATCCTTATACAAATGGCCGAAAGGCCATTTTGTTATCTAATCCCGCTGAATATCTTGTCAAATCTGGCTTTTAGCTCTGGTACAACCAGTCACAAAGCCAGAAATAAAGCTCGAAAAGCACTACAATTCTCAATAAACTTCGCACCTGACACGCTCTGTATACTATGCACAAATGTCATGCTCCCCCCCGGGCATAGACAACAAAAGGATACAAAAATGGCACTGATAGACGGTCAACCATCTGTACTACTACAAAACGTAAGCAAGTTAATTCGTCAGAAAGTCAAAGATCAGGTCGACCTGGTTGAAAAATTCGCCTTCACCTTATACGGCAATGTTGCGCATGATGACCTGGTAGGTCGGATTGACAGCGACTTGTATGGCGCAGCATTAAGCCTGTGGCAGTCACTCAATGCTCACCACAGCGACGACGCCATGATCCGGGTATTTAATCCGGAGATCGCCAAACACGGCTGGGAATCCAAGCACACTATCGTGGAGCTGGTGATCAAAGATATGCCGTTCCTGGTGGATTCACTGCGTATCGCGCTGAATCGCCACAACATCACCGCCCATTTGTTATTGCATCATCCGCTGCAGACCTTCCGCGATGACAAAGGCAATATTACCGAATTTCACAAATTAGGTACAAAAGCCAATCCGTCAACCAAGCAAACAGTCTTCCATGTTGAAATCGACCGGATGACCGACAAAACGGCGATGGACCAACTGACCGCAGAATTAGCTTCTGTGATGCAGGATGTATCTTTGGCTGTGACAGACTGGCAGCCAACCCGCGCTAAGCTGGAACAGGTGATTGCTGATTTACCGAAGAATGCCGGATTAGCATCTGCTGAGCAGTTACAGCAGGCGACCGATTTCCTTAATTGGCTGGTGAAAGATAACTTCACGTTGTTAGGTTACCGCCAGTACGCCATAGTGCCTATTTCCGGCGACTACAAAATTGAAGGCATTGCTGACAGTGCACTGGGTTTAATGCGCCGCAGCACGTCGCGTGACTTAATGTTAAGCGACTTGCCGGATGTCGCCCGCAAACAGGCGCTGAGTTCGGATTTACTGATCCTGACCAAAACCAACAACAAGTCCCGCGTACACAGACCTGCTTATATCGACTACATCGGTATCAAACGTTTTGATGCCAAAGGCCAGGTTGTCGGTGAAGACCGTTTCATCGGTCTGTATTCCAGTTCGCTGTATAACAACAGTGCGGCTGACATTCCGCTGCTGAAAAACAAACTGGCCAAAGTGATGGAGCAATCCGGCTTCGCGGTCGGTACCCATGCTTACAAAGCCTTGCTGAATATTCTGGAAACTTATCCGCGCGATGAATTGATCCAGGCTGATCACGACGAGCTGTTAGAAGTTGCCACCGGCGTGTTGCAGATGCAGGAGCGTGACATGACACGCTTATTTCTGCGAAAAGATGCGTTTGGCCGCTTTGTTTCTGCCATGGTGTATGTGCCGCGTGAGCGCTACAACACGCAGCTACGCAAAGACACGCAAAAGATCCTGCAAGGCTTCCTTGGCAGCGACGAGCCGGTGGAATTTACCACCTATTTCTCTGAATCCGTGTTGGCACGCACCCACTATTTTGTGCGCATCAACGACAGCACAGTCGAGTTCAATGTGAAAGAAATCGAACAAAATCTGATTGAAGCCGCCCGTACCTGGGAAGATAAATTGGCCACTGCGCTGGTCGGCAGTTTTGGTGAAGTGCGCGGCCGCGAGCTCAGCAATAAATATGTCAATGCGTTCCCACGCGCTTATAAAGACGAAATGCTGCCAAACGATGCTTTAGTTGATATCGCCAAGCTTGAAGCATTAAGCGCCGACCATCCGCTGGAAATGCTGTTTTACCGGCCACAGGAAGAGTCGGCTGACAGTAAAGCAGTAAGGTTGAACCTGTTCCACAAAGACAGCCCAATCCATCTGTCAGACGTGTTACCGATGCTGGAAAACTTCGGTTTACGTGTCATCGGTGAAACGCCTTATGCCGTGCGTTGCCCGGATGGTTCTGTCAGCTGGGTGCTGAATTTCAGCATGGAAGTGAATGGCAAAATGCCTGAGGACTTTGAAAAAGCCCAGCAGCTGTTCCAGGAAGGTTTTGATAAAGTCTGGAAAGGCGATTTAGAAGATGACGGTTTTAACCGTTTAATTCTGGGGGCAGGCCTGACCGGCCGTGAAGCCTCGTTATTACGCGCCTTCGCCAAGTACAAACGTCAGATTGGTGGTACTTTCAGCCAGGCCTATATCGAATCGACGTTCGGCCGTTACCCGCAACTGGCGAATCTGTTGGTGAAACTGTTTAACAGCAAGTTTGACCCGGCGGCAACAGGCAGCAGTGATGCTACCGCCGCTATTGAAGCTGACATTCTGGCGCAGCTTGAACAAGTAGCCAACCTCGATGACGACCGCATTATCCGCCGATTCCTCGCCATTATTCAGGCCATGGTGCGGACCAACTACTTCCAGAATGCCGCTGATGGTTCACAGAAGCCGTATATCTCGTTCAAAGTACGTCCGTCGCTGATCCCGGATATGCCGCTGCCGCTGCCATTCTTTGAGATTTTCGTGTATTCACCGAAAGTCGAAGGTGTGCATTTACGTTTCGGTAAAGTGGCGCGTGGTGGTCTGCGCTGGTCTGACCGTCGTGAAGACTTCCGCACTGAAGTTTTAGGCCTGGTTAAAGCGCAACAGGTAAAAAACACTGTGATTGTACCGGTCGGTGCTAAAGGTGGTTTTGTCTGTAAGAAACTGCCAACCACAGGTGGCCGCGAAGCCTGGCTGAACGAAGGCAAAGCCTGCTACCGCACCTTTATCCGCGGTTTATTGGATATCACAGACAACATCATTGCCGGTGCTATTGTGCCGCCAAAATCAGTGGTGCGGCTGGATGAAGACGACCCGTATCTGGTGGTTGCAGCCGACAAAGGCACTGCGACATTCTCTGACATCGCTAACGGTATTTCGCTGGAATACAACCACTGGTTAGGCGACGCTTTTGCTTCAGGCGGCTCCAACGGCTACGACCACAAAGGCATGGGTATTACCGCACGCGGTGGCTGGGAATCGGTCAAACGTCACTTCCGTGAAGTGGGTATTGATTGTCAGACCACGGATTTCACCTGTGTGGGTATCGGTGATATGGCCGGTGACGTATTCGGTAACGGCATGCTGTTATCTGAACATATCCGCCTGCAGGTCGCGTTTAACCACATGCACATTTTTGTCGACCCGAATCCAAATGCGGCCGCCTCTTTTGTTGAGCGTCAGCGCATGTTCAATCTGCCGACCTCAACCTGGGATGATTACAATAAAGAGCTGATCTCTGAAGGCGGTGGTATTTTCCTGCGTAGCGCCAAATCGATCAAACTGACGCCACAAATGCAGCAAATGCTGGGCGTGACTGTCGCCAGCCTGACGCCGAACGAATTTATCCGTGCTGCGCTGATGATGGAAGTCGACCTGATTTGGAACGGCGGGATCGGTACATATGTCAAGGCTTCTGATGAAAGCCATGCCGAAGTGGGTGACCGGGCATCAGAACCGCTGCGCGTCAACGGTAAAGAAGTCAAAGCCAAGATCATCGGTGAAGGCGGTAACTTAGGGACCACGCAGCGTGGCCGTATCGAATACGCCATGAACGGTGGCCGCATCAACACAGACTTTATTGATAACGTCGGTGGTGTCGATTGTTCAGACAACGAAGTTAACATCAAGATTCTGTTGAACGCCCTGGTCGCCAGTGGTGACATGACGCTGAAACAGCGTAATGACTTGCTGTACAGCATGACCAACGACGTTGCGGATATCGTGATCAGTGACTGTTACCGTCAGACCCAGTCGATTTCAGTGTCGATGCTGTTAGGTGCTGAGCAGTTAAAAGAGTACACCCGCTTTATCCACGCGCTGGAAAAAGACGGCAAGCTGAACCGTGAGCTGGAATTCCTGCCAACGGATGAAGCATTGGCTGAGCGCATGGTAAAAGGTCAGGGCCTGACCCGGCCGGAAATGTCGATTTTAACGGCCTACGGCAAAATGGTGCTGAAAGAACAACTGGTAACACCAGAAGTGTCAGAAGCGCCGTATTTCAAACAGTTACTGCTGGGTGCTTTCCCGCCGGTGCTGGTGGAAAAATTTGCTGCAGAGATGGAAACCCATCCACTGAAAGCCGAAATTATCGCGACAAAACTGGCGAATATGCTGGTCAATGACATGGGCGCCAACTTCGTGCAGCGCATGATGGAAGAAACAGGCTCCAGTGTGTCCGAAGTTGCCATCAGTTACGCCATTGCCCGCGACCTGTTTGACTTGCCTGGCATCTGGGGCAAACTGGAAGCGCTGGATACCAGCATTCCGGCTGAACTGCAAACCCGTTTACTGTTCCAGTTACGCCGCACTATGCGCCGTGTCACCCGCTGGTTCCTGCGTCATCGCAATAAGGCACTGAGCATCGCCGATACTGTAGGCTTCTTTAAACCTGCGCTTGCACGCATCAGCGAAAATCTGGACACCTTATTGGCGCGTGCTGAAGCCGATTCACTGGCGCTGTATGCGCAGAAGCTGCAGGAACAGCAAGTACCGGCCGAAGTGGCCCGTTATATGGCGCAGCTCAGCACTGTGTTCTCGGTGATGGATATTGCACAGGTAGCGGCTGCTGAAAAGGCCGACCTGCTACTGGTCGCAGAAATCTACTTCAAGCTTGGCGACAAGCTGGATTTACACTGGTTCCTGGAGCAAATCACGCAGCAACCGGTAGCTAACCACTGGCAAGCACTGGCACGTGCCTCGTACCGCGAAGAGTTGGATTGGCAACAACGTGCCTTAGCCCAGGTGGTCGTGCACAGTTGCAATGGCAGTTGCGTAGCGGACGACGTGGTTGCCAACTGGCTGATTGCTAACGACGCTATTCTGGCCCGTTGGCGCCTGATGCTGGCTGAGTTCAAAACCACGAAGAGCCATGAGTTCGCCAAGTTCTCAGTCGCGCTGCGTGAGCTGATGTTATTAAGCCATCACTGCGATTCAGTGAAATAAGCAGGTGGCGGGCATTCAACCGCAGACTGTAAAGAAAAACTTCTGTCAGTCCTGACAGAGAGGTAAAATGCCCCGCAATTCGCGGGGCTTTTTTTAAGGAAATTCTATGTTTTATCAGTTGGCGCGTGCTGTGATGTTCCAAACGGACGCGGAGAAATCCCACCATTTCGCGCTGGAAAGCCTCAAACGGCTGCAACACACACCACTCAATATGTTGTGGTCGCAGCAGGTGTCGTCAAAGCCGGTGACAGTGGCCGGTATCATTTTTGACAATCCGGTAGGCCTGGCTGCAGGCCTGGATAAAAACGCCGACTGTATCGATGCTTTTGCCGCCATGGGTTTTGGTTTTATTGAAGTGGGCACAGTGACCCCAAGACCACAGGCCGGCAATGACAAACCGCGTCTATTCCGTTTACCTCAAGCCGATGCAATTATCAACCGGATGGGCTTTAACAACAAAGGCGTCGACTATCTGGTCGAAAATGTCAAAAACAGCCGGTATAAAGGGGTGCTCGGCATCAATATCGGTAAAAACAAAGACACGCCAAACGAGCAGGGTAAAGATGATTATGTCGCCTGTATGCGTAAGGTTTATGTCCACGCCAGCTATATCACGGTGAATATTTCCTCGCCCAATACGCCGGGTCTGCGCGACCTGCAGTTTGGTGAAGCCTTGCTGGATTTGCTGGTTGCAGTGAAAAACGAGCAGCTCGATTTAGCTGCCAAACACGGCAAATACGTACCGGTATTTGTCAAAATTGCGCCGGACATGGATGCGGTGGCGGTTGAACAAGTCGCCGAGACTTTGCTGCGCAGCAAAATGGACGGTGCTATCGCCACTAACACCACGTTGGATAAAACGGCAGTGGCTACTTTAGAGCATGGCAATGAAATGGGCGGTCTCAGCGGTCAGCCGGTCCGGCAAAAAAGCACACAAGTCATCAGACAATTGCGCCAGGCGGTCGGCGCTGATTTTCCGATCATCGGTGTCGGTGGTATCGACAGTGCTGAAGCGGCGCAGGAAAAATTCGCTGCCGGCGCTCAGCTGGTACAGGTCTATACCGGCTTTATTTATCAGGGGCCGGCGCTTATTAAACAGATCGTCAGCGCCTTATAACGATCCTGATCTGATCAAGGTGGGCTAGTGCAAAACAGTATTTAAAGCCTTGATCGGATTGCGTTATAACAGCGTTATCAGAAATCTGTAGTCGGACTCATGGTGACAGAACCACATTTTGACTGGCATTGGTGTGAGCAACAGGGCCAGCTTTGTTTAAAAACAGCGCAAGGCTTACACCGTACGCCGCTGCCGTGCCGGAGAGACTTGCCGCAACCAGATTTTACTCTGGGACAGGCGGAGTTGTACTGGCAGAGCCTGTTTGCGCTAGAGGCTTTGCACTGGCCAGCGGAGGCGGTGTTCGCCGCTTGCATTGACGCTGTGGCGCACCTCGAATTTGGTGTGGCGGATGCGCATAAAAGTTTTTACCTGCAAAATTCGCATAGCCACCAGCATCCGGCATCTTTTGATTTAGTTTCGTTGTGTGGCAAAAATCAAGCGTTGGCACTGGTACTGGATTCGTCGGCCACCCAATGCCGGCTGATGTTGTTGACTGAGCTGGAAACCCTGACCGGCCGCATATTCAGTGCCGGTCATAGCTTTAGCAGTTTGCACGATCGACTGAGCCCGTACCACCCACCACAAGCACCATGGCGTAAATCGGCCTGATCTGGTCGGAGATCTGTATTTATTGCTGAAAACATCGGCGGTTCTTTTGATAAAAGCTAGGCAGTCGCGTGCAGATCGGTAAAAATACGCCGTTAACAACAAATACAGGTAACGGGTGTGAAGACTGAAATGCAGAATTTTGATGAGATCCGGCCGTATTCGGATGCCGAAGTACCGCAGGCGATCGAACAAATCATTTCAGATCCGGAGTTTACCGCGGCTATTATCCGCTTCAAATTTGGTAAAGCCTTTGGTGGGCTCAGTAAGCTGTTGAGTCCGTTATTGGGTTGGTATCTGCGTCGGCATTGGCGCCGCCTGCAGACGGTGCAGGACGTACAACGTTATGTATCTGGTTATCTGGAGCAGGCGCTGCAACACACCACTGATGGCGTCAGTTGCAGTGGTCTGGAAACATTGCCAAAAGATCGGGCCTATTTGTTTGTCTGTAACCATCGCGACATCGCGATGGATCCGGCATTGGTCAACTGGTGTCTGCACCTGAATGGTTTTGAGACTGCACGCATCGCCATAGGTGACAATCTGCTAAAAAAACCTTGCGTTACAGCGCTGATGAAACTGAATAAGAGTTTTATCGTGCGCCGCAGTGCCAAAGGCCCGCGCGAAATGCTGAAGGCACTGAGTCAATTATCTGCTTATATCCGCCATTCGTTATCTGAAGGCCAGCATATCTGGATTGCACAAAAGGAGGGGCGGGCAAAAGATGGTTTTGACCAGACAGATCCGGCAATCTTGAAAATGTTTTATATGGCTGGCAAAGCTGATGGAATTGAGTTTGCTGACTATATGCAGCAGCTTAACATTGTGCCTGTCGCCATCTCGTATGAATATGACCCTTGTGATGAAGCCAAAGCGCTCGAGCTGTATCAACGAGCTGAAGATGGCGGTTATCAAAAAGCAGAATTTGAAGATATCGACAGTATTATTAAAGGTATTACCGGCTACAAAGGCCGGGTTCACCTGCATTTTGGTCAGATGATCCGCGATGGTTTTGAGACACCGGAACAACTCGCTGAATTGATAGATCGGCAGATTTATCAGGGTTATAGAATTTATCCGGCCAATCAATATGCTGCTGGTGAGCAGGTCAGTGATGAACAGGCTGCCGCAAAATTTGCCGGTCGTCTGGCACATATGCTGCCGGAAATTCAAAATTATGCCCGCGCAATGTACGCCAACCCGTTAAAAAACGCGCAAAAAGTGCAGGGGCAATAAGCATGGCACGCCACATCACTTATACCTTCAAAGGCCAGCCGCGGCGCATCGCCTTTAGCTATGACAAATTCCGCGACGTGCATGAAGCCGTTGCAGCCGCTGAGGGGATAGATCTGAAAAAGTTTTTGCAGATGGAGCAGCAAATTGCCATGACCACCAAACACAAGTCAGCGATTAAAGAGTTCCGGCAAAGTGAATTTAAGCGCATGGGGTTCGCCGACATCTATCTGCATAAAGACGAGCCCGACTCAACCAGCTAAATACTGCGCTTTAGTTTGTGGATTTGTTGTGGCAGCTATCCGGAATAGCCTGGCAGCTGCTGACCGAGTGTCCAACCTTCACTGAATTCGCTGCAAACCAGCCCAGCGGCATTTCCAGTGCGGCGATCACTTCGCCCGGCGACTCATGCAAATCTTCACTATTGGCCATCATCGGCTGAATTTTAATGATGCGCCATTCAGGGTCAATAAAAGCCACATCAAGCGCCGTCGGGGTGTTTTTCATCCACAACGTCATAGGTCTTGGTGTGTCGTACAGTAACAACATGCCGTGCTTGACCGGCGCCTGTTCCATCAGGCCACGCATGCGTCGTTCCACAGTATCAGCAAGTTGCACCTGCAACTGCTGTTCGCCAGCCTGTAATGGAATAAGCGGAAAAACAGGGACTTCAGCCTGACAGGCTGCTAAAGGTAAAAGACAAATCCAAGCTAGTTGACGCATGCGATACTCCAGTTGCTGAAATCGATTGTGCCGTCCCAATGCGGTAGAAAGCAACTCAATTTTCTTCCATCATGTATCGCTACTGTTATGCTTTTTTCCTGTGTCAGCAGCAGGTTCAAGACACAAAAAAGCCGGGCGTACCCGGCTATTTAGCATGTAAATCAAAATGTTTGATTAGTTGGCGTTTAACGCCTGACGTGGGTCAACGTAACTCAGGTTCAGCGCTTCAGCAACGTGCTGATTCACCACCTGACCGTTGATCACATTTAAGCCGTTTAACAGGTGCTGGTCATCCAGTAACGCTTGTTTGTAGCCTTTGTTTGCCAGTTTGATGATAAATGGCAAAGTGGCATTATTCAGTGCAAAAGTTGAAGTACGCGGCACTGCGCCTGGCATGTTGGCCACACAGTAGTGCACTACGTCATCAACGATAAAAGTTGGTTCTGCGTGTGTGGTAGCGTGAGAAGTTTCAACACAGCCGCCCTGGTCGATGGCCACGTCAACGATTGCAGAGCCTGCTTTCATCTTGCGGATATGCTCGCGGGTCACCAGTTTTGGTGCTGCGGCACCAGGGATCAATACGCCACCGATCACTAAATCGGCTTCCAGCACGTGTTTTTCTAACGCATCAGCAGTAGAGTAAATGGCTTTGACAGCACCATTAAACTGCGCATTGATACGGCGCAGCACGTCTACTGAGCGGTCCAGTACAACCACGTCAGCACCTAAACCCACAGCCATTTGTGCTGCGTTAGTACCAACCATGCCACCACCGATAACTACAACCTTAGCTGGTTCAACACCTGGCACACCGCCCAGTAACATACCACGGCCGGCACAGGATTTTTCCAGCGCACGGGCGCCGGCCTGAATCGACATCCGGCCAGCCACTTCTGACATCGGTGCCAGCAGTGGCAGACCACCGCGACCGTCGGTGACCGTTTCATAAGCGATACAGATAGCTTTGGATTTAATCAGATCTTCAGTTTGCGGCAGATCCGGTGCCAGGTGCAGGTAGGTAAACAGGATCTGGCCTTCACGTAACATGGCACGTTCAACGGCCTGAGGTTCTTTGACTTTAACGATCATCTCTGCGATGGCAAAGATTTCAGCGGCAGTGTTTAAGACTTTGGCGCCAGCCGCCTGATATTCGGCATCACCACAACCAATACCGTCACCGGCATTGTGTTCAACGTAGACTGTGTGGCCATGTGCGACCAGTTCGCGCACGCTGGCTGGAGTCATACCGACGCGGTATTCATGGTTTTTAATCTCTTTTGGTACGCCAATAATCATAGCTATTGCCTTTTTGAATTGTTGCAGGGGGTGGTAAAATTTTTCGCTAGTATAAAGCGCATAAAGCAGGATTGCTGATTGTTTTAATTTTATTAGGCAGCATAATATGTCGTATAAACAAAAATAGCAGGATTATTGACTTGCCAATTTCACCACAATCCAGCGGCCGTAAACTGGACCGTATTGATCGTAAAATTCTGACCGAATTACAAAAGGACGGCCGTCTGGCTAATGTCGAACTCGCCAAGCGGGTAGGGCTGAGTCCAACACCTTGCCTGGAGCGGGTGCGTAAGCTGGAACAGGAACAATTTATCCTGGGTTACAACGCCCGGGTCGACCCGAATAAGGTAGGCGCTGCGCTGCTGGTGTTTGTTGAGATCACACTCAGCAAAACTTCACCGGAAGATTTCGACGAGTTCAGCAAAGCAGTACAAAAACTCGATGAAATTTTAGAGTGCCATCTGGTGTCCGGCAGTTTTGACTTTCTGCTGAAAACACGGGTTGCCAATATGGCTGCTTATCGAGAGTTGCTGGGAGAAACCTTGCTGCGGCTGCCGAGCGTGCGTGAAAGCCGGACTTATGTGGTGATGGAAGAGGTCAAACAAACAACTTTTGTTGCAGTCACCGGCTGAAAACAGCAATACTGGATAAAAAATCAGCAAAGTGCTTTTTTGTGCTGATTTTACGGCAAGGAAATATGTGCAGCAAACCAGTCAGTCTGGTATCTTTGCTGCGTTTCTGACAAGTTTTTATAGGGTCATGCTGTTGCAAGCAAAAACTGTATTTTCGCTGAACGGAGTCCAGCGGTTGGTTGAAGTCGGGTTAATTGCCTGTCTGGGTATTGCCACTTTTATGCTGCTGGCGCTGCTGAGTTTTGACCCGGCTGACCCGAGCTGGACGCAAACCGGTTATCACAGTGATATTCGCAATATTGCCGGTCCTATTGGTGCCGAAGTCGCAGACATCTTGTTTGCTGTGTTTGGCTGGTTGTCTTATCTGGTGCCGCCATTTCTGGCCTTTTGCGGTTATCTGTTATTCCGTCGCTTCACCGATTTATTGTCATTAGATTATTTCGTGCTCGGCATGCGGCTGTTAGGCCTGTTACTGACCGTAATTAGTGCTTGTGCCATCAGCAGTATCAACTTCGACGATATTTATATGTACTCCAGCGGTGGTGTGATCGGTGATGTGCTGGTCGCTGTGTTATTACCACAACTGAGCTTTGTCGGTTCCAGTTTGTTGTTATTGTGCAGTTTTTGCATCGGCCTGACGCTGCTGACCGGTATCTCGTGGCTGACAGTCGCTGATGAACTGGGCGCCTTTACTGTCGCAACAGCCCGTCGTTTATGGCACTTTAACGCCACCATTGATGCCCTGATGCGCAAATTAAAGCCCAAAGTGCGTGTAGTGGCGCCGCTGCAGCGCAGTGACATTAAAGGCACTCCGTATCAACAGGAAGTCAAAGCGCCTGTCGTGGTGAGGGCAGAAGCATCTGAGCCGGAAAAACAACCTGAAGCTGAGCGCGTTGATCCCGTCAGTTCCAGTTCCCGGATTGAACCTGAAATTGGCTTTGACGTTGCAACCGGGCGTGATGATCAGCATTTTAGCGATTTTGAGCCTGAACAAATCATCCCGGCGTCGCCTGCGCCAGTTGCGGTGGTCAGTACTGAGACGACAGTGCCGGTCCAGCCAAAACCAGTCAGTCCAATTAAAATTGACCCGGCCGTGCAAAGCCGCGCCTTTTTTCCGGATGCTGATGCCCGGGTTGAACCTTTGCCGATCCAGCCGTTAGATATTCGTACGGATGCGCGCGCTTTTGTCAGTATTGACGAGATTGCCGGGGATGAGCTCAGCTACAGTGCTATTGATGAAACTTATGCCGAGGATGAATTGGCACAAAGTTATCTACATACTCAGACTCCGGCAGATTTACCGGTACAGCAAGTCGCAGTCATTAACGCTGACGATGAAGAAGAGCAGGATGAAATTCTATATCCGCAACCGGTGCCGCCGGTGGATGCCTTGCCATCCCTTAGCTTATTAGAGCGGCCGAACCGTACCGTCAATCCAATTTCGGAAGAAGATCTGGAGCGCGTGTCACGGCTGGTTGAAGTCAAATTGTTGGATTTCAGCGTTGATGCCAAGGTCGTGGGCGTCTATCCCGGCCCTGTTGTTACCCGCTTTGAGCTAGACCTGGCTCCCGGTGTAAAAGTATCCAAAATTACTGGTTTATCCAAAGACTTAGCCCGTTCTTTATCCGCTATCAGCGTGCGGGTGGTAGAAGTGATCCCAGGCAAATCTTTTATCGGTTTGGAGCTGCCGAATCAGCATCGTGAGATTGTGCGCTTGTCGGAAGTGATTGGCGATGAAGTGTTTGAGCAATCGAAGTCTCCGCTGACCATGGTTCTGGGCAAAGATATCGCCGGTAAAGCCGTAGTAGCGGATTTGGCGAAAATGCCGCATTTGCTGGTGGCCGGTACTACTGGTTCCGGTAAATCCGTTGGCGTCAACGTAATGATTTGTAGTTTGTTATACAAATCAACGCCCGATGATGTGCGCTTCCTGATGATTGACCCGAAAATGCTCGAATTGTCGGTCTACGAAGGCATCCCGCATTTATTAACCGAAGTGGTCACCGACATGAAAGAGGCGGCCAATGGCCTGCGCTGGTGTGTCGGTGAGATGGAGCGCCGTTACAAACTGATGTCAGCGATGGGGGTGCGGAATCTCAAAGGTTATAACGCCAAAGTCGCCGAGGCTATTGCTGAAGGCAAGCCACTGCGTGACCCATTGTGGCGTCCGACCGATGACATGCGCGGTGAGCCGCCGCTGCTGGAAAAATTGCCGTCGATAGTGGTGGTCATCGACGAATTTGCCGACATGATGATGATTGTCGGTAAAAAAGTTGAAGAGTTGATCGCCCGCATTGCGCAAAAAGCGCGGGCAGCCGGCATTCACTTGATTCTGGCAACACAACGGCCATCGGTTGACGTCATTACCGGCTTAATCAAAGCCAATATTCCGACCCGTATCGCCTTCCAGGTGTCGTCAAAAATCGACTCCAGAACCATTCTGGACCAACAAGGTGCAGAAAGCTTATTAGGTCAGGGTGATATGTTGTATCTGCCGCCAGGCTCCGGTGTACCCAACCGGGTGCACGGTGCTTTCGTGGATGACCATGAAGTGCACGCCATCGTTGCTGACTGGAAGACCCGCGGCCGGCCAAACTATATTCCGGAAATTCTGTCCGGCGAGACTAACGAAGAAAATCTGTTGCCGGGTGAGACACTGGAAGAGGATGACGCTGAAGCCGATCCGTTGTTTGATCAAGCAGTTGCCTTTGTTACGGAAAGCCGCAAAGCGTCAGTCTCAGGCGTACAGCGTCGTTTCCGGATAGGTTATAACCGCGCCGCACGTCTGGTTGAAACGATGGAACAAGTCGGGATTGTCAGTGGACCGGGTCACAACGGCAACCGTGAAGTATTAGCTCCGCCACCGCCAAAAGGGTTTTAAATGAAACAGGTTTTATCTTTAACGTGCCTGCTACTGGCAGCCATGTGTTCTGGTGTGGTTAGTGCCGCAGAAACGGCTGCTGAGCAGCTGAAATATAAATTAGCCCGCTTAAACAGTTATCAGGCCAGTTTTCAACAGACGGTTACTGACGCGACGAATAAACAGGTGCAAACCGGTGAAGGTTATCTCAGCCTGAAGCAACCCGCGTTGTTTCGCTTTGAGACCATCAGCCCAACGCCGAATCTGTTAATTGGCGACGGCCGGACTTTGTGGCATTACGACGCTACGTTGGAAGAGTTGAAAGTCTATGATGCGGCGAAGGAAGTCGACAAAACGCCTTTTGTACTGCTGACCTCCAGCGATGCCAAGTTGTGGGCTTTGTATGAAGTGACTGGTCAAGGCGAAACTTTTGCCATCACGCCCAAAGACAAAAATAATCCGGTGCAAAAACTCACCCTGCAGTTCTCCGGTGTTGACCTTGCCAAAATGGCTGTCGCCAGCCAGGACGGGCAGACCAGTAGTTTTGAGTTTATTGCGATGCAAAGTAATGTCAGCATTGACAGTGCGCAGTTTAAGTTCGTTGCACCGAAAGGTGTCGATGTCGATATCGTTGATTTACGCGGCAAGTGAGCAATCTGTCTTTTAGTTTTGCGCCAGACGTGCGGCCATTGGCTGCACGTTTGAGACCCAAAAACCTGCAGGAATATGTCGGGCAACAGCATTTGCTGGGCCCAGGCACACCATTGCGCCGGGCGATCGAAGCCGGCCAGTTGAACTCGCTGATTTTCTGGGGGCCGCCGGGCACCGGTAAAACCAGCCTGGCGGAACTGATAGCCGGTAGTACGGCTGCTGCCATTGAGAAAATTTCAGCCGTGACCGCCGGCATCAAAGAGATCCGCGAGGCCATCGAACGGGCCTCGAATCGCTTACAACAAGGTCAGCGCACACTGTTGTTTGTTGACGAAGTGCATCGTTTTAACAAAAGCCAGCAGGATGCTTTTTTACCGCATATCGAAGATGGCACCATTATCTTTATTGGCGCTACCACCGAAAACCCATCTTTTGCGCTCAATAACGCGCTGTTATCCCGTGCGCGGGTTTGTGTGCTGCGTAAAATCAGCACTGATGATTTACAACAGTTGTTACAACGCGCTTTAGCCGATGCAACGCTGAATCAGCAGTTCCCGATTGTGCTTGCGCCGCACGCCGCCGGGCTGTTGTTGCAACTGGCTGACGGTGATGCGCGCAAAATGCTGAATTTGCTGGAACTTGCCGCTCAAAGCAGCGTTGATGGACAGATTGATACCGGTTTATTAAAACAGCTGGTTGAGCGGCAGTTACCCGGTTTTGATAATCAGGGCGAACTGTACTATGACCTGATCTCTGCCTTTCACAAGTCGGTGCGTGGTTCTCAGCCGGATGCGGCTTTGTATTGGTATTGCCGGATTCTGGAAGGCGGTGGTGACCCGCTATATGTGGCAAGGCGATTGTTAGCGATCGCCTCGGAAGATATCGGCAATGCGGACCCACGTGCTTTGTCGCTGGCGCTGGCTGCTTTTGATACCTTTCAGCGGGTTGGGCCGGCAGAAGGAGAGCGCGCTATCGCGCAGGCTGCGGTATATTGTGCTTTGGCACCAAAAAGTAATGCGCTGTACAGTGCTTTTAATCAAATGCGCGCTTTTGTCCGTGAACAGCCAGCCTTTGAAGTGCCGATACAACTACGCAACGCCGCCACCGGTTTACTGAAAGAACTGGGTTACGGCGAAGGCTATCGTTATGCCCATGATGAGCCCGGTGCTTATGCCGCGGGTATGATTTATTTGCCTGCAGAAATGCAGCATTTGCAGTTTTATCAACCGACAGATCGCGGTTTAGAGCGCCAGCTGGCAGAGAAACTGCGTTATTTGCGTGGACTTGATGCTGATGCGGCGTCTGATCTGGGGAATAAACCTGATGTGGATTAACTATGCGGCTATAGCGCTCGGCGGTGCCATCGGCGCTTGCCTGAGGTTTGCGCTCAGCGATGCGATGTTACATCTTTTCGGTCGGGCATTTCCTTTTGGTACTTTGCTGGTTAATATTCTCGGGTCTTTTATTATCGGTCTGTTGTACGGTCTGATCCTGACTGAACAACTGGCGCCTAATCCGTGGCGAATTTTTATCGGCATCGGGATTTTAGGTGCTTTTACCACCTTCTCCACTTTTTCTATGGACACTGTGTTGATGCTGCAGCAGGGCGCTTTTCTCAAAGCGACGCTGAATGTGCTGGCCAACCTGGTGTTGTGTTTAACCCTGACCTGGCTTGGTATCAAGCTGGGGACTTTGAAGTAAGCAGACATGTTAGATAGCAAATATTTACGCGCCGAACTGGCGGAAACAGCGGCCCGTCAGGCCACCCGGGGTTTTGTGCTGGATGTGGCAAAGATCACCGCGCTGGAAGAACAACGTCGTGAGCTGCAGGTCGCTACCCAGGAACTGCAAAACCAGCGCAACAGCAAATCCAAAGCCATTGGTCAGGCCAAAGCGCGCGGAGAAGACATTGCGCCGTTACTGGCTGAAGTAGATGGTTTAGGTGCAGAGCTCGACAGAGCGAAAATCCAATTGGACGCAGTGCTTGCCGAATTAGACGGCATCGCCGCGACAATTCCGAATTTACCAGATTTGTCGGTACCTGTAGGGAAAGACGAGACCGGTAACGTCGAAATTCGTCGGGTTGGTACACCAGCGCAATACAGTTTTGATGTTAAAGATCACGTGGCACTCGGCGAAGCATTAGATAAAGGCCTCGATTTTGAAAGCGCGGTGAAAATTGCCGGCTCCCGTTTTGTGGTGATAAAAGGTCAAATTGCCCGGCTGCATCGTGCATTGACCCAATTTATGCTGGATTTACACACCGAGCAGCACGGTTACACCGAAATGTATGTGCCTTATCTGGTCAATAAAGATTCGTTGTATGGTACCGGGCAGCTGCCAAAATTCGGCGCAGATTTGTTCCACACCCAGCCGGCAACGGAAGAAGGCGTCGGTATGAGCCTGATCCCAACAGCTGAAGTGCCGGTGACTAATCTGGCCCGTGACCGGATTTATGATTTGGCAGAACTGCCGGTGAAAATGACGGCGCACACGCCTTGTTTCCGCAGTGAAGCCGGCTCTTATGGCCGCGATACCCGTGGTCTTATCCGTCAGCATCAGTTTGATAAAGTTGAACTGGTCCAGCTGGTTCACCCGTCACAATCAATGGCTGCATTGGAAGAGCTGACCGGCCATGCCGAAAAAGTATTGCAGCTGTTAGGTCTGCCTTACCGGGTAATGCTGTTATGTACCGGTGATATGGGCTTTGGCTCATGCAAAACCTATGATTTAGAAGTCTGGTTGCCGGCACAAAACACCTATCGGGAAATTTCTTCCTGCAGCAACATGGGTGATTTCCAAGCCCGTCGTATGCAAGCACGTTTCCGTCCGGAAGAAGGCAAAAAGCCAGAGTTACTGCACACGCTCAATGGCTCCGGTCTCGCAGTTGGCCGCACTTTAGTGGCTATTCTGGAGAATTTCCAGCAAGCCGACGGTAGCATCGCGATCCCAACAGTGTTACAGCCTTATATGGGTGGTAAAACGGTTCTTGCTTAATCCTCTTTCACACCGGCGGCATTGCCGCTGGTGTGACTGATTGAAATGAGTATGTTATGACTGCTGCACCGGAAAAACCTACTTCTACCGAACACCGCAATCCCGGGATCACCAAAAAAGTCGCGATAAAACGCACAAGGACCAGCCCGGTGAAGGTGTTTTTACGCTCGGTCTATTGGCTGATCACTTTGGCTGTCATAGCGATAGTGCTGTATATCAGTTTTGAAGCGGGTTGGATGATCTACAAAAATACCGCGCATTAACGCAATTGTCGGCGCGGTATCGTGGAAAGTTCAGTAAGTCGTGGATAAAGTGGTGAAGGCCTTATAAGCACTTCGCCGGTTTCGGTAAACCCGCAATACGGGTGGCCTGTTTTGCCGGACCGTCCGGAAATAACAGAAACAGATATTTGCTGTTACCTTTTTCAGAGCCAAGTTTTTCTGCCATGGCTTTGACCAGAATACGTACTGCCGGTGAGGTGTTGTATTCCTGGTAAAAATCGCGAACAAACCAGACTACCTCCCAATGTGCCGGCGTCATGCTGATCTGTTCCAGCCGGGCAAACTCCATGGCCAACGCTTCGCTCCACAGCGTTAAATCCGCCAGATAACCGTGTTTATCCAGTGGAATACCAGAAAATTCTGCACTTAATCCAGACATGAGATCACCTGTGAGGCCTCAAGTGTCAGTTCAACCCATTCTTCGTCGCTCAATACAGCGACAGCCGAAGGGCAGGCAATACCGCGTTGCAGTATATCTTGTTGCAACACGCTCACCTGACAAGGCCAGCTATGCTGACTTAATAACAAGTACACCGCGTCGCGGCGCAGGAGTAGCATATCATCAGGAGTTGCCAGCGCGAGCAACGGCGGCAAGGTAGCCTGATTGAGTTGAAATAGTAGCATTTAAATCACCACCACAAAGTCTGCTTCGTCCAGCAGTTTGCGCTGGGCGGGCTCATCCAGCATGTTAACCGCGAGGCGCAACTGGTCAGCAGAAAGCTTAAAATCGGCCATCGCTTGCTGACAGACTGCAACCGTCTCGATGTCATAAAGCGCAAACAGTTTTTGCGTCACGGTAAAATCTTTCACAACGAGTGGCGTTGACAGCGGCAATAGCTGAGTGACCGCAGCGCCCCGATATAGCAGGGTCACCTGATGGTCGGTAGCTGCAAGCGCCAGAGCGAGGTCCTGCGCTTCGCGTGCCGCACTGCCGCTCCAGGCGCTTTGTTGTTGGATGATGACACAGCGGCGCATCAGAATTGCACCAGTTTGTCAGCGCTTGAGAGCCGCATGCCAAATTCTGCGAGACCGGCCAATGTGAATCCGGGCCGGGCTTTGGTAAAGCCGCGTTTTTCTGCAGCGGTGGCACAATATAACAGTGGGATATTCGCGGCACTGGCAAATTCACAGAATCGGCCAACTAAATCAATTTCGTCGGATGGTAAATCAAGATCAGGACAAATCACCTGTACTGCCTGCTGATAAAAAAAGATATGGTCAATCTGATGACCGAGTGCAATAGCCGCACTAGCAAAGCGCTGCACCTCATCGAGCACTGGACTCGCGAAACAATCCGCTTGGATATACAACACAAAATTGGCCATAGACTCAAAAAAATGCCCCAAAGAGTGGGGCATTTTAGAGGAAATGGACCAGCTTGTCGTTAGTCGTCGCTGCCAAATACACCTAACAGCTGCAGTAACGCTGTGAACAAATTAAAAATGTTCAGATACAGTCCCACTGTAGCGCGGATGTAGTTGGTTTCGCCGCCATGAATAATACGACTGGTATCAAACAGAATAAAACCAGACATGATCAGCACCACGACTGCATTAATGGCCAGATGCAGTGCTGGTACCTGAAAGAAGATATTCGCAATCATGGCAACAAAGGCCAAGACTAAACCAACAAACAAAAAATTACCCATAAAGGAGAAATCTTTTTTGCTGGTCAGCGTATAGGCCGACAAACTGAAGAAAATCAGTGCGGTCGCGCCAAAGGCTTGCATAATCAGTTCCGGACCATTTGGCAGGGCGGCATAGCGGTTCAGCATAGGGCCAATCGATGCGCCCATCACGGCGGTGAATAAAAACACCCAAGCGATCCCTGAAGCTTTATCCGCAGTTTTCATCACGACAAACACCAGTACTAACGCCAGTATCGATAATCCGAGGCCTGCCATAGCACTCAGCTCTAAAGCCATCGAAATGCCAGCGGCGACAGCGCTGCCGGTCAGCGTCATAGCCAAAAGCAGATAAGTGTTGCGTAGAACTTTGTTGACCGCGGCACTGTCGTGACTGGTCAGGACCTGTGATTGTTGATATTGCATAGACTCTCCTTGGTTATCAATGGACTATACCGAATCGCTGCCAGCGATGCTATGACTAAAAAGACCGCTCAGACTGAAAATAATTCCCAGTGACTACTGTTTTACTAAAAAATCGCCAGACTGAACAAAAAATATTCTTTCAGTCAATTCAAGATGTTAATTGCTAAAAAAGTGCTTTGAATTTCCAGCAGTGTTGATTAATATAAACACCACGGAGAGATGGCAGAGTGGTTTAATGCACCGGTCTTGAAAACCGGCGAGGGTTAGTAGCCCTTCAAGAGTTCGAATCTCTTTCTCTCCGCCAAATTACAGAAAACCCCGCTCATAGCGGGGTTTTTGCTTTTTAGTCCAGCTATATAGTCGCAAAGCTCTTGCTAACATGCGCCTTTATATATTGCGTACCGTCCATACATGGACATCGCCGAAAAATTGCTCCCTGCATTTACGGCATACCGTCCATCCATGGACATAAAAAAAGCCGGTCAACACCGGCTTCTTAACTCAACAGCGTTTACTGCACCTGACAGGCGAAACAGACCGAATATAAACCATTCGGGTCGTTAAACTGGTTTAACACGGAAAGTTCCTGATTCAGCTGTTTCATTAGCTTTTGTACCGGAGTCTGGCTGACGGATTGTTCCGGCAACAAACCAAAGGCTTTGGCACCGCCAAACAGTTGAGCCAGTAGTTTTTCCTGCTCGGTCAGTTCCTGTTCAATCACCTGTACATCAAAGTTTTTCAGACTGGCTTTTTCTGCAGCAGCGGCGACGGCATCTTCCAGTGTGCCCAGTTTGTCCACTAAGCCTAATTCTAATGCTTTCTGACCAGTCCAGACGCGGCCCTGGCCAATTTTATCCACCTGAGCCTTATCAATATTACGGGTGGTACTGACGTGGGTGATAAATTCGTCATAGCCGTTTTCAATGCTGCGCTGTAACAGTTTTTCTGCATCGCCCGACAGGCCTTTAAACAGCGGCAGGCCTGAGGAGAAGCCAGCCAACTCTGTGGTACCAACGCCATCGACGTTCAGACCCAGGGTCGACATCGCATTTTCAGCCGTATGGAACAGCGCAAAAATACCGATAGAGCCAGTGATTGTGGTAGGGGCGGCAAAAATCTGATCGGCCGGCGCAGCGATCCAATAGCCACCAGAGGCAGCGACAGCGCCCATTGATGCAATCACCGGTTTACCAGCGGCTTTTAACAGTCGGATCTCCTGCGCTATTTGCTCTGAAGCAAAAGCACTGCCGCCGCCGCTGTCAATGCGCAGTACCACGGCTTTGATCTTTTCATCATAACGGGCATTACGCAGCAATTTTGCCGTACTTTCACCGCCGATCATGCCGGCTTTGACATTGCCATCGACAATAGCGCCACGGGCGATGACCAGGCCGACTTTATCGGTCATCGGATTGTTCACCGGGAACGGCGGGATCACGAGGCTGGCGTAGTCTTCATAATGCACCTGGTTAAAGGTGTGATGTTCTTTGTCTTCGCCGACCAGCGCAATAATGTCCTGACGGAACTCTTCGCGGGTTTTGATGCTGTCTACCAGTTTGGCGTCTAAAGCGTATTGCGTCATGTCACCATTGGCAGCGTTAATGCGCTCGTAGAGACGGGCAAAAGTTTCGTCAAAGTTATCGGGCGCAAAACCACGGCGCTCTGCCACTTGTTGTTTGTAATTTTGCCACAGTTCCTGTAACCAGGCGCTGTTAGCTTCTTTGGCTTCCGGCGACATATCGTTGCGCGTAAAAGGTTCTACCGCTGATTTGTAGGTACCGACCTTAAACACGTGCGTCGAAATTTGCAGTTTTTCCAACGCCGCCTTGTAATACATCGGATAAGAACCATAACCCTCAAGGATCACCGCCCCCATCGGATTTAAGTTGATGCTGTCAGCGTAACTGGCGAGGAAATACTGGTTTTGGCTGTAATAAGCACCGGTGGCAAAAATCTTTTTGCCTGCTGCTTTGAAACGCTCAAGCGCTTTACCGACCGTCTGCAGTTTATCAAGAGAACCGCTGCCAAGGTCTGACAAAGTCAGCACCATAACCTTAATGCGTTCGTCTTTGGTCGCTTCATCGATGACTTTGACCAGATCACGTACCAGCACTTCCGGCTGTTCTTCTTCAGAACCCGTCGATTCACTGATGGCCTTTTCCACCGGATCTACCCAGCGTTTTTCTTCGACCAGATCACCTTTTAAATTGAGGACCAGTGCGGTTGAAGGTTCAACCTGAACTGTTTCTTCTTCGCTGAAGATCACCGCGATAAAACCAATAAACAGCACAGCAAACACGAAATTCAACACGAAATTGCGGATAAACCGGAACCCATGCCACACGGATTGCAGCAAACGACGGATAAAACCAGGTTTTTGTTCTGACATTCAACTAACCTTCGATACATTTACAGTTATCGTTAAGATACCCAATTCATCACCAGTGTTCGACGACAATTTGTAAGAAAATGTGTGTCTGCGCGCCTTGCGTCTGGGGGGCAGTGCTTGTCAGCATCTGAAAAAGCAGTTACATTCGGCAACATTCAACAGGTATGACCAGAGAGGTCGAAGTGTCTTATCCACATTTATTAGCAGCATTAGATTTGGGGTTCACTCAGCTGAAGAACCGCGTGATCATGGGCAGTATGCACACCGGCCTCGAAGAAGAAAAAGACGGCTTTAGTAAATTAGCAGCCTTTTATGCCGAGCGGGCTAAAGGTGGCGTGGGTCTTATCATCACCGGCGGCATCAGTCCAAATCTTCGCGGTTCGCTGGTGCCTTTTGGCAGCCAGCTCAGCTGGTTCTGGCAAACCGGCAAACACCGGTTACTGACCGAAGCTGTGCATCCTTACGGCGCAAAAATTTGTTTGCAGCTGCTGCATGCCGGCCGTTATGGCTATCATCCGCTGAATCAGGCGCCCAGTGCCATTCAATCGCCGATCACGCCATTTAAACCCTCAGAGATGTCTGGCCGCCAGGTGCGTAGCACTATCAAAGATTTCGCGCACTCAGCGGTTTTAGCGAAGAAAGCTGGTTACGATGGCGTCGAGATTATGGGCTCTGAAGGTTATCTGATTAATCAGTTTATCTGCCAGCGCACCAATCAGCGGCAAGACGAATGGGGCGGCAGCTTTGCCAACCGCTGCAGGCTGGCGCTGGAAACAATCCGGGCGGTACGCGCGAAATGCGGTGCCGACTTTATCATTATTTACCGCCTGTCGATGCTGGACTTAGTCGAAGACGGCAACAGCTACGACGAAGTGGTTGAACTGGCCAAAGCAGTGCAGGACGCTGGCGCGACCTTAATTAATACTGGCATCGGCTGGCATGAAGCCCGCGTACCGACTATAGGCACCATGGTGCCGCGTGCGGCATTTCGCTGGATCACGGCGCAAATCAAACGACAAGTCGGCATTCCGGTGGTTGCCACCAACAGGATCAATACGCCGGAAGTCGGTGAAGATATCCTGGCCAAAGGTGAAGCTGATTTAATTTGTATGGCCAGGCCATTTCTGGCCGATCCGGAGTTCGTGAATAAAGCTGCAGCCGGGACGCCTGAACTTATCAACACCTGTATTGCCTGCAATCAGGCATGTCTGGACCATATTTTCCAGAAAAAACGTGCCACCTGCCTGGTGAACCCGCGTGCCTGTTATGAAACCGAGCTGAATTTCACCCCGGCTGCTCAGACGAAAAAAATTGCTGTCGTAGGCGCGGGACCTGCGGGCCTGGCGTTTTCCGTCTATGCCGCACAGCGTGGCCATCAGGTGACCTTGTTCGATAAGGATGACAAAATTGGCGGACAGTTTAACTACGCCAAACAAGTGCCTGGCAAAGAAGAGTTCCATGAAACGCTGCGTTATTTTGCCCAGATGCTGAAACATCATGCCGTGCGGCTGGAGCTGAACAGCCCGCAGACTGCAGAGAGCCTCAAAGCCGGCGGTTTTGATGAAATTGTCATTGCCAGTGGTATTGTGCCGCGTGCGCTGCAGCTGCCCGGCGTCGAACACCCGAAAGTACTGAGTTATCTCGATGTGCTGCGGGACCATCAACCGGTCGGGCAGAAGGTCGCCGTCATTGGTGCCGGCGGTATTGGCTTTGATGTCGCTGAGTATCTCACTGAACCACATTCGCTTACGCTGCAACCCGAAGCCTGGTTACAGGACTGGGGCATTGATAAAACTTTTGCTTATCGCGGTGCTTTGTTGCCGGCCGAGATCAGCCCGGCTTCGCCGCGTAAAATCTATCTGTTACAACGCAAAACCAGCAAAGTCGGCGCAGGCCTTGGCAAAACCACCGGTTGGATCCACCGCAGCTCGTTGAAGAAAAAAGGTGTCGACATGTTAGCCGGCGTGCAATATCTGCGGGTTGACGATGAAGGCCTTTGGTTAGAAGTGGACGGCCAGCAGCGCTGCCTGGACGTTGACCATGTGGTGGTTTGCGCTGGCCAGGAAAGTCAACGCAGCCTGCATGATGAATTGACCGGTATGGGGGTGAACAGTCATCTGATTGGTGGCGCGTCAGTCGCGGCGGAGCTGGATGCCAAACGGGCGATCCGGCAGGGCGCTGAACTCGCTGCGCTGATTTGATCCCGGTTAAAATTTACCTGTCAGACTTCAGGTAACAACAGTTCAATCCTGTTGTTGCCTGCCCTGAAAACAATTTTTTCAGATTTCACTTGCTCCTAAGCATTTTCCCACGTTAAGTAGCTGTCATACGGATGCAATACGCCAAATTGGTGCAAGCTGCAGACTTTGCACCAAAATCATGCGTATTGTCATACTGTTGCCATCGGACCGCCATAAATTGGTCCGGACGCCGCAGTGGTATATCCCGAGCATAGCGGGATTTATCGGCGTAACTGCCAATCATGGTATTGGCCTTGCTTAGTTCAATCAGTTACAGCAAGCGCAGTTTGTCGAAATCTACAGGGAGTCTGATATGTCAGGTGTGTTAACGATGATTCTGGCCGGTGGTGAGGGGACGCGTTTAGCGCCGCTGACCGGTATCCGTGCCAAACCCGCAGTACCTTTTGGCGGCAATTACCGGATTATTGATTTTGTGCTGAACAATTTCGTCAATTCAGATTTGCTGCAGATTTTTGTCATTACCCAGTTTAAATCGCACTCCCTGATGAAACACTTAAGCCGGGCCTGGCGGGTGACCGGTTTAACCAGCCGGTTTATCGATCCAATCCCGGCACAGATGCAAACCGGTAAACACTGGTATCTCGGGACGGCCGATGCGGTGTATCAGAATTTGCATTTAATCTCAGGCTTAGACCCCGAGCATGTGTGTGTATTCGGCGGCGACCACATTTACAAAATGGACGTGCGCCAGATGCTGGAATTCCACCGCCAGCATAATGCCAAACTGACAGTGGCGGCTATTCCGGTGCCGGTCGCGGATGCACACGAATTTGGCATTATCGAAGTTGATGCCGATGGCCGGATGATTGGCTTTGAAGAAAAACCTAAGTCCAATCCCAAAACTATCCCCGGCCGGCCGGATTATGTACTGGCGTCGATGGGCAACTATATCTTTGAAGCTAAAACTCTGGTTGAAGTGTTAGAAGAAGATGCGGCACAAGTTGATTCCAAACACGATTTTGGCCATAACATCATTCCGAAATTATTCCCGGGTGGCGATGTTTACGTGTACGACTTCTCCAGCAACCGTATACGCGGCGAAAAAGAAGAAGTGCGTGGTTACTGGCGTGATGTTGGTACTATTGATTCGTACTATGAAGCCAATATGGATTTGATTTCAGTGGTGCCGCCGATTGACCTGTACAACAAACATTGGCCGATGCGCAGTTTTACACCGCCGGTACCGCCGGCGAAGTTCGTCCACGACGAAGCCAACCGCACCGGTCAGGCGATTAGTTCTATGGTAGCCGCAGGCTGTATCGTCAGTGGCGCCATCGTCTATCACTCTATCCTCGGCTATAACGTCCATGTACACAGCCATGCCTATGTTGAAAAGAGTGTATTGATGGGCAATAACGACATCGGCCGCGGTTGTCGTATTCGCCGCGCTATTATCGATAAAGACGTCAAGATTGCACCAGGCACTGTGATCGGCGAAGATCCGGTCCTAGACAGGCAGCGCTTCCACGTGTCACCGGATGGCGTGGTGGTGATCCCGAAAGGGGCTATGGTTGGGTTTGACTAAGGAGTTAGCATGCGTGTGGCGTTTATCTGCAGTGAATTCGAAGGGTTGCTGAAAACCGGAGGATTAGCCGATGCAACCCGTGGTCTGGCCAAAGCTTTGCAGCAGGCTGGTCATGCAGTGCAGATAATCATGCCACGTTATGGTGCTTTGTATGGTATCTCCTGCACGCCAGAGTGGCAGTCGTTGTATTTTAATCTCGGCACTCAGACTTATGGCTGTGCGGTCCGCCACACTGTGGTCGACGACATTCCGGTGGCGCTGATTGAGCATCACCAGTTTTTTCAGCGGCCACGGCCCTATGATGATGGCGAACAACCATATCCGGATAACCTCGAACGTTTTGCCATGTTTTGCAAAGCTGCGCTGGAATATCTGGCGCAGCAAACCGACCCCATTGATATTGTGCACGGCCATGACTGGCAAAGTGCGCTGGCCAGTTGTTACCTCAAAGAGATGTATCATGGCGCACTGTTAAACAGTAAGTTTGTGCTGACAGTGCATAATGCTGCTTATCAGCAAGGCTTTGGCCGGCACGAACTCGCGCTGCTGGGACTCTCTCACTGGCAGTTGCCCGCCGAATTACCAACAACTTTATTAGCGCTTGGGTTGTGGCAGGCCGATGCGGTGAATACCGTCAGCCCTGGTTATCGTGACGAACTGCTGTCTGAGCCGGCAGCCAATGGTTTGTCAGCGCTTTATCAGCAAAAACAACGACATTTTCGCGGCATCTTAAACGGTTGCGATTACAGTCGCTGGAACCCGGCCACCGACTTCAGTTTATTCGCGCGATACGATGCCGGCGATTTAGCCGGTAAAACGCTATGTAAAGCTGAGCTGCGCCGGCAAACCCAGTTGCCGGAAAGTACTGCGCCACTCTTTGTCAGCGTCAGCCGGGTCACAGGGCAAAAAGGTTTCAGTCTGCTCATTCCGGCCTTACAACGCTTTCTAACCGACACTACAGCACAAGTGGTGGTGATGGGCACTGGAGAGCAGCAATTTATTCAGCCATTACGCCAGTTAGAACAACAATTTCCGCAGCAATTTCGGTTACTGGAAGGGTTTGACGAGCCGTTGTCGCATCAGGTGGAAGCGGCCGGTGACTTTTTCCTGATGCCGAGTTTGTTTGAACCTTGTGGCCTGAATCAGATTTACAGTTTGCGTTATGGCACAGTACCCCTGGTGCGTGCGACCGGTGGCCTCAAAGACACTGTGGTTGGTTTGTCAGCGCGGGCCGCAACCGGCATTGTTTTTTCTGAACCCACGGTGGATGCACTGTCAGATGCACTGCAGCAGGCTCTGGCTTTGTATCAGAACAAGCGTAAATACCGCAGTGTGCAACAACGCGGTATGGCACAAGTGTTTGACTGGCAGCAGGCCAGTGCTGCTTACCAGGATTTCTACCAAAGTACGCTGAGCGCTTAATTCTCTGAAATATAAAGTTTTTAGTTTGAAATTAACGCATTTAGTACTGGCAGGGGCAAATGATGTTGTCGTTTGATCACGAAGTTTGCTAGCCTTAGCGGGACTTTCTGAAGGGTTTATTTATGGATGCCATTACCTTATTAACTACCCGCTATTCCTCTTCCCGACTGACCGAGCCGGCGCCTCAAGGCGAAGCTTTGCAACTGATTAAACAAGCTGCTTTAAGGGTGCCAGACCATGGGGGGCTTCGGCCCTGGCGTTTTGTCGTTTTTAGCGGAAAACAAGCACTGGTAAAACTCGGCGACATTTTTGCCGAAGCGGCGCTGGAAGAAGATCCGGCCATCGCCAACGATTTATTAGAGCGCGCCCGCCAGTTACCATTACGGGCGCCAATGGTAATAGCCTGTATTGCCAAATGCCGCGAGCATCATAAGGTACCGGTGGCTGAGCAGGTACAATCCGCCGCCTGTGCGGTGATGGCGATGCAACAAGCCGCATTTGCACTGGGTTTTGGCGGCATCTGGCGTACCGGCGCTTATACCCAATATGAATTTGTCCGTCAGGCGCTCGGCCTGGCCGAAGACGATGAAATAGTCGGTTATCTGTATCTCGGCACCTGTGCCTCAGAGGCGCCGCAACGACCGGCACTGGAAGTCAGCGAGTTTTTCAGCGACTATCAGTAAATAGCAGCAATAAAAAAACCGCCCGATGGCGGTTTTTTTATTCAAACGCAGTTTAGAACTCAGCGTTGCCCGGTGTACGTGGGAACGCAATCACATCACGCACGTTACCGACACCCGTCACATAAGAGACTAAGCGTTCAAAGCCGAGACCAAAACCAGCATGCGGCACTGTGCCATAACGGCGCAGGTCGCGGTACCAGCTGTAATCTTCTTTGTTCAGCCCCATCGCATCCATCCGCGCATCTAACTGCTCCAGACGCTCTTCACGCTGGCTGCCGCCGATGATTTCGCCGATGCCTGGAGCCAGAATATCCATCGCCGCCACGGTTTTACCGTCTTCGTTCATCCGCATGTAAAATGCTTTGATGTCTTTTGGATAGTTCTGCAGGATCACTGGCGCACCGACATGGACTTCAGCGAGGTAACGCTCGTGTTCAGATTGTAAATCCACACCCCATTCCACGGCATATTCGAACTTCTTACCGCAGTTTTGCAGGATAGTGATGGCGTCGGTGTAATCCATCCGCACAAAGCTGGATTCAACGATTTGCTGCAAACGGCTGATGGCTTTGTTGTCAACACGTTCAGCGAAAAACGCCATGTCGTCAGCACGTTCAGCCAGCACCGCTTTAAACACGTATTTCAACATGTCTTCAGCGAGCTGCGCCACGTCTTTGAGTTCAGCAAAAGCGACTTCCGGCTCAATCATCCAGAACTCAGCTAAATGGCGAGTAGTGTTAGAGTTTTCCGCACGGAAGGTCGGGCCAAAGGTATAAACGTTGGACAGGGCACAAGCGTAGGTTTCAACGTTGAGCTGACCTGAAACGGTCAGGAACGTCTCTTTGCCGAAGAAGTCTTGTTTGTAATCGATATGGCCTTTGTCATCACGCGGCAGATTTTCTAAATCCAGCGTGCTGACACGGAACATCTCGCCGGCACCTTCAGCATCTGCACCTGTGATGATTGGCGTGCTGATCCAGTAAAAACCACGCTCATGAAAGAAACGGTGAATAGCCTGCGCCAGGCAATGCCGTACGCGGGTAATAGCACCAACCATATTGGTTCGGGCGCGTAAATGCGCCTGTTCCCGCAGATATTCCATACTGTGGCGTTTTGGCGCCATCGGGTAAGTGTCCGGATTTTCGACCCAACCCAGCACCTCAACGTTGCTTGCCTGAATTTCATAAGCCTGGCCCTGACCTTCAGACTTCACCACTGTGCCTGTGACAATCACAGAACAGGCGGTGGTCAGCCGTTTAATCTCAGATTCATAATTATTCAGGTCAGCCGGAGCGACGGCTTGCAGTGCTTCGAAACAGCTGCCGTCGTGTACGGCGAGGAAAGAAATACCGGCTTTGGAATCACGACGGGTCCGGATCCAACCTTTGACGGTAATAGTGGCACCGGCAGCATACTGGCCGGCAAGTACGTCTTTAATCACTGCATGCGTCATGCATCAGGCTCCAACTTGCGCTTCAGAAAAGTTTGATTTTAATTCAGGAGGTGTAATGATACGCAGGCAGCGCCTAAGCACAAGCAAAACTTGTCACAAACCGAAGGAACAGTGCAGTGAACGAGCCTATCAGCAGCCGACCGCGTAACAACCGCCGTAAAGGCCCGGACTGGGTGGTACTGAGTTTTCACTGGTTGTCGGTGATTGGTTGGGTCATTTTGATAGTGGCGTTAGGGTTAAGCCATCTGGCAAAGCCGGAGATGAAATCTGGGCTGGTTAAGTATTGGGGGATTCAGGTCCGCGATTACTGGGAACCAACCTTAACCGGCCAGTTGATTTATTTGTTGTGGTGGTGTTGTCTGGTAAGTCTGTGCAGTATCGTGTTAAATCAGTTCCGCTTACGCAGGGCGACTGACCGCCAGCAATATAACTCTGTCGCTTTGTTTTTAATCGCGCTGGCGGCTTTAAGTTTTTTTTACCAGATTTAGGCACCCGGAAGCGCCTGTCCCTGCTGCAATACATCCTGCTGCACAATAAACTCAAGTGCCTCCAACAGCTTAGAAAGTTCGGCTGGCTGTATAATATAAGGCGGCATCAGATAAAACAGATTGGCAAAGGGCCGGATCCAGACGCCACGCGCCACCATCAGTGCCTGGGCTTTGGCGACATCAATATTGCTCTGCATCTCGACAATACCTACTGCGCCTAACACCCGCACTGCTTTGACTGCCGGATACTGCGTCAGCTTTTTTAAAGCTTGCAACTGCTGTTCGATTTGTGCGACCTGACTTTGCCAGCCGCCGGTCTGAATAATTTTCAGACTGGCACAGGCAACTGCACAGGCCAGTGGATTGGCCATATAAGTCGGGCCGTGCATTAGAGCGCCAACAGCACCGCTGCTGATGCCATCGGCTACCGCTTTGCTGCAGAGCGTCGCAGCGAGTGTGATATAACCGCCGCTTAAAGCCTTACCCAGGCACATGATGTCCGGAATGATGCCGGCATGGTCGACCGCAAAAAGTTTGCCAGTGCGGCCAAAGCCAGTGGCAATTTCATCGCAAATCAATAACACATCATATTGGTCACATAACGCACGCGCTAAGCGCAAATACTCCGGATGATACAACCGCATGCCGCCGGCGCCCTGCAAAACAGGTTCTAATACAAAGGCGGCGAGTTGCGCGTGATGTTGCCGGAAGATTTCCCGCAGCGCCTGACCATCACTTTCAAGCCATACATCGTCAAATGCGCGCTCTGGCGCGGGCGCGAAGACATGCGAAGTAAGTTGACGGTGAAACATGGCGTGCATGCCATCGACCGGATCGCACAGTGCCATAGTGGCAAAAGTATCGCCATGATAGGCCTTACGCAGGCTAAGCATCTGGGTTTTAGTACTGTTGCCACGCGCCAGCTGATACTGCAGTGCCATTTTCAATGCGACTTCCACGGCGATAGAACCGCTGTCAGCATAAAAAATATGCTGTAACGCCGATGGCACCAGCTGCAGCAGCAGCTTACCCAATTCTACTGCCGGCGCATGGGTGATTCCACCAAACATCACATGGCTCATCTGCTGCAATTGTTTGGTCACGGCCGCATTGAGGTCCGGGTGGTTATAACCGTGAATGGCGGCCCACCAGCTGGACGTACCGTCGACTAAAGTCCGGCCATCTTCCAGCTGCAGCGAAACGCCTGTCGCGCTTTTGATGGGGTAAACCGGCAACGGATTGGCCATCGAAGTATAAGGGTGCCACAGATGCTGGCGGTCAAAATGCAAATCAATGCTCATAATATAACCACTGGTAAACCTGGTGAACTGGTACGCGTTGACAAGGCGCGGCGCGCCGATAGACTAGCGGCAAACCCAGACAAAGACAAACGAAATACAGGGACTCTTATGCATTCGCTTTTTGCTGATCCAAGCCTGACGGAAGTTCGCCACAACTGGACTTTGGCCGAGGTAAACGCGCTGTTTGCGCTGCCATTTAACGATTTGATGTTTCGCGCCCAGTTAGTCCACCGTTCTAATTTCCCGGCCAACGAAGTGCAGGTCAGTACGCTGTTGTCGATTAAAACCGGCGCCTGCGCGGAAGACTGTAAATATTGCCCGCAAAGTGGTCATTACAATACCGGCCTCGAGCGTGAGCGTTTGCTGGAAGTCGAAAAAGTGCTGACTCAGGCCAAAGCCGCCAAAGAGCAGGGCGCCAGCAGGTTTTGTATGGGCGCGGCCTGGAGTAACCCAAAACAACGCGACATGCCTTACATCATGGAAATGATCAAAGGCGTCAAAGGCATGGGTTTAGAAACCTGTATGACGCTGGGCAAACTCACCGCCGATCAGGCACAGGAACTGGCCAGTGCAGGCCTTGATTATTACAACCATAACCTCGATACCTCGCCGGAATTTTATGGTGAAATCATCACCACCCGCACTTATCAGGACCGTTTAGACACGCTGTCGCACGTGCGCGACGCTGGCATGAAAGTGTGCTGCGGCGGTATCGTCGGCATGGGTGAGAGCGCTAATGACCGCTCGGCGTTATTACGTCAAATCGCCAACCTGCCGGAACATCCGGAATCAGTACCGATCAACATGCTGGTGAAAGTCGCCGGTACGCCGCTGGAAAACGTTGAAGATTTAGACGGTTTTGAGTTTATCCGTACCATCGCTGTGGCGCGCATCATGTTGCCGAAAAGCCATGTACGGTTATCCGCCGGTCGTACCCGGATGAATGAACAAATGCAGGCGCTGTGTTTTATGGCCGGCGCTAACTCGATTTTTTATGGTGATAAACTACTGACCACGGAAAATCCGGAAGCCAACGCTGATATGCAACTGTTCGCCAAGCTCGGCTTAAAGCCAGAGCAGCGCGGCGATGTGTCTGACGAAGCGCATGAAGCCGCGATGGCACAGGCCATTCAGGAGCAGCTGGAGCCCAGTCTGTTTCATGCTGCAGTCTGAGAGATATGCAATTATCCGAGATGCAACAGTGGCTTGCGCAGCGCCGCGACCAGGGCTTGTACCGGCAGGAGCAGTTGTTGCAACCTTTGCCGGAAGGCCAGCTTAGTTTTGACGGCCAGACGCTGCTGAACTTTTCCGGCAACGACTATCTGGGGCTAGCCAATGCGCCATCACTGCGTCAAGCGTTTGCCGATGCTGCGTTAAGCGTCGGCAGTGCAGCGACCGGTTCGCCACTGGTGACTGGTTTTCAGCCGGCTCATGCCGAGCTTTGCAGCGTTTTGTGCGACTGGTTGGGCGTCGAAGCCGTGTTACTCTTTAGCTCTGGTTTTGCCGCTAATCAGGCGATGCTCAGCGCGCTGGTGGCATCGGACGAGCTGTTGCTGCTGGACAAATATTGTCATGCTTCGATGCAGGATGTGTTGATGCACGGCAAGCTGCGTTTTAAGCGCTTTCCACATCAGGATTTTCAGGCGCTCGGGCAGCTGTTAGTAAAAGCACAGGATAAAGCCGTGGTAGTGGCCACTGAAGGTGTGTTCAGCATGGACGGCGACATCACGGACACTCAGGCGCTGCTTGCCTTGTTGTCGGCGCAGCAACCTTTGTTGCTCGATGATGCGCATGGTATAGGTGTGCTCGGCGAAGAAGGGCGCGGCAGCTGGCAGCACTGCGGCGCAAAAGCGACGCAATTGCAATGTCTGATGGCGAACTTTGGTAAAGCCCTGGCCGGGCAAGGTGGATTTTTGGCCGGCTGCCGCGATGTGATTGATTATATCCGTCAGCAATCAAGACATTACATTTACAGCACAGCGCTGTCACCGGCGCTTTGTCAGGCGATGGTACACAGCATTGAGTTATGTCGTCGCGAGCAGTGGCGGCGCGACAAACTGGCAGAAAATATCGCCTTGTTCCGCGCTGGCGCTTTGGCTGAGGGGTTGCCGCTCTGTGCTTCTCTAACTGCGATCCAGCCATTACTATGCCCGGACAATGGCTCAGCGATGTTATGGAGTCAGGCGCTCAAACAAGCTGGTATCTGGCTGACGGCGATCCGTCCGCCGACTGTGCCGCAGGCACGACTGCGCATTTGTTTGTCTGCCGCGCACAGCCCTGCGCAAATCGCCAAGCTTATCGGCGCCCTGATCAAAACCCGTCCTGCTGCGACGGGTTCAAACTAACAGATATATCACAGGATTTTTCGGTGGAAAGCCAACTACAAGCAGAACAAATCAGCGCACATTTCGGTAAAGCGGCGCGAACTTATGAGCAAAGTGCGCGTTTACAACGTGAGGTGGCTTTTGATGCCTTGCGTTTTTTACCGCAACAGCAGCAGGGTACTTTGCTGGATTTAGGCTGTGGTCCGGGTTGGTTTCATCACAATCTGAGTAGTTATTGCGATGAGCTGATTGCCCTGGATTTAAGTGCGGCCATGCTTGAGCAGGCCGAGCGTCATGGCATTGCCCGGCAGTTTATTCAGGCCAATGCGGCGCAAATCCCATTGCCGGATCACAGCGTCGACACAGTGTTCAGTTCACTGATGTTGCAGTGGTGCCCGGAACCGGCGCAGGTCTTTGCCGAAATAGCCCGGGTGTTAAAGCCTGGCGGTTATTTTGTGCTCACCACGCTGGTGGAAGAATCAATGCATGAGTTTCAGCAGGCCTGGCACCACACCGGGCAAAAGCCACCGATTCTAACTTTCAGTCCGGTGGCTGATTATCTGCGCGCCGCCAGAGCCAATGGCTTGAGCTGTCATGGTCAGCAAAAAACGTTTCAGCTGTTTTTTCCCGATGTATTTACGCTGGCCCGTGAATTTAAACAGGTGGGAGCCAATTATACCGGGCTGAAGGCGGGCAGTGTGCCAGGTCTGGTTGGTCGCGGTCATTGGCAGCGCTTTGCCGACGCTTATCAGCGCAATCTGACCACCCAAGGCTTGCCGCTCAGTTATCAGGTGCTGTTTATTTTTGGTCAGATGCCATGAATGACAGCGGAAATAAATCGACGCCACTGCGGTTCTTTGTCACTGGCACAGATACAGATGCCGGCAAAACCTATTGCAGCAGCGCCTTATTACGCGGCCTGCAGTTATCCGGCGTACAATGCACAGCGTTAAAGCCCATTGCCAGCGGCGTTGACACGGATGGACTCAATACTGATGCAAAAGCACTGGCAGCGGCGACCGGGCAACTGATTGATGCAGTAAATCCGCTGTGTTTTCAACTACCAACAGCTCCGCACCTGGCTGCGCAGGCGCTGCAGCAGCCGCTATCGCTCGCTGACCTCGAACAGTTATTGCCGCTAAGTGACAGTCAGCTTGAACTGATTGAAGGCGCCGGTGGCTGGTTGTTGCCTCTCAATGCCGACGAATATCTGGCGGATTGGGTCGTGCAGCATCAATGGCCGGTAGTGTTGGTGGTCGGGGTAAAGCTTGGCTGCCTGAACCATAGTATGCTTACGGTACGCGAACTGCGTCGCGCCGGCGTACCGATATTAGGGTACATCGCCAATATCCTCACGCCACAGATGCATTTTATGGCAGAAACGCTGCAAGACCTCGCCAGCCGCTTACAACTGCCACTGCTGGCAACGATGCCGTATGTACCCGGTGGGGCTGATGACGATGAATGCCTGCAGCTGGCCGCACAGTTCAGACTGCAACTGGCGGCCATTGGCAAATCAATTTAATAGAGCTGACAGATCACTGTATGGCGCGATGGCCGTTTTCACACCTTGCTGAAATAAGGCTGCGTCAGTATTTCCGAGGTAGCTGAGGGAGCCACCAAGCAGACGCAGCGCTGTACCTTCCGGCAAACCGACCACTGGCGTTTGGGGATTTAGCTGCATAAATTCCGCCAGACGCATATCACGGGTTTCGCCATGAAAACCCGGCGGGGCAAAGTTCGCATAATGTGGATTGAGCTGAAACGGCAGCAGCTGCAGCGCCTGAAACGACGGCGGTTCGACGATTGGCATGTCATTGGTAGTACGAATGCTGAGACCTGCGATATTGGAACCAGCGCTCCAGCTGGTATAAGGTAGCCCCTGCTGCACCAACCGCCGTAATTCCTCTACTAAATCATGCTGATAAAGCCGCTGCAGCAAAGCAAAAGTATTACCGCCGCCGACCATCACCGCGGGCGCCTGCTGCAACGCTTGTTTGGCATCAGTATACTGGTGGATCGAGTTCACTCTGATGCCTAAAGGCTGCAAGGCCTGCTGAACTTTTTGCTGATAATCGTCGTAAGACACGGTGACGCCTGCGTAGGGTACAAACAGCACGTCGCGACGTTCTGCCAGCTGCGCTGCGATAAGGTCCAGAGCCGGGGCCAGATAATCGCTGTCGCCGGCGCGGGAGCTACTGAGCAGTAGTAAGTTCATAGGAAAGTCTCGTTGATTGGATGGCGCAGTGTAGCTGCGCCAAAACCAAGGCGGCAAGTGGTCGGCAGGAATGGACCGGCGAATTGTCGCATCGGGCTTGAATTTACCCACAGAGTCCATATCTTACAGGCAGGTCATCAGAAATTTGAGGTAGAGATGAAACGTATACTGTTGTTTATTATGACAAACCTTGCTGTGATGCTCGTGTTGTCGGTAGTGCTGAGCATCCTGTTCAGTGTCTTTGGCATCGACCGGCAAAGTATGGGCGGGCTGTTGTTACTGGCCGCAGTGTTTGGTTTTGGCGGTTCTTTTATCTCGCTGGCGATGTCAAAGTGGATGGCCAAACGTTCTACAGGCGCAGTGGTGATTGAACAGCCTCAAAATGCCACAGAGCACTGGCTGGTCAATACAGTGCGCCGTCAGGCGCAACAAGCCGGCATCGGTATGCCGGAAGTTGCCATTTACGACTCGCCGGAAATGAACGCCTTTGCGACCGGGATGAGCCGCAACAATGCACTGGTTGCAGTGAGTACCGGTTTGCTGCGGAATATGCGGGAAGAGGAAGTAGAAGCGGTACTGGCGCATGAAGTGTCCCACGTTGCTAATGGTGACATGGTGACGCTGACGCTTATTCAGGGCGTAGTCAATACCTTCGTGATTTTCCTGGCACGGCTTATCGCCGGCGCCATCCACAATGCTACCCGTAGCAGCGATGATGAATCTTCAGAATCTGGTGGTTTTGCCTATATGGCCACCGTGTTTGTGCTCGAAATGATGTTTGGTGTACTTGCCAGCATCATTGTGATGTGGTTCTCCCGTAAGCGGGAATACAGCGCCGATGCCGGTGCCGCCAAACTGGTTGGCGCCAACAAAATGGTGGCTGCGCTGGAACGGCTGCGTAACAACCACGATAGTCAGCTGGAAGGCTCGATGATGGCTTTTGGTATTGCTAACAAACCAGCCAGCAGTGAGTTGTTCTTAAGCCATCCACCGCTGGAGAAACGCATCGCAGCGTTACGCAACGCCGCTTGATCGCTCAACTTTATCCCCAAAGGCCGCCATGCGGCCTTTGGCTTTTTAGCGCCGGAAAATTTTAGGTTGCCGACGCTAAGTTTATGAAGCAATATAAATTTCTCTTTGATCTGCGGTCTTTATCCGAATTTTCTGCAACCTTTTGCAGCGGGCGCAGGTCAGAATCTGCAACACTTCTGATCCCGGAGCAAAACAATGACAAAATGGCTGGTGGCTTTTTCCCTTACCTGTAGTTTAGTACTGGGCGGCTGTGCCAGTACCGGCGGTCAGACCGCCGAGCAAAAACGGCAGTCCATTGAACAAATGCGCGCTTCGACTTTAAACAAACTCTACAAAGAAAAACCGTACGCCGCCGACAGTATTGAACGTGCCGCCGGTTATGCAGTGTTTTCCAATGCCAACGTTAATTTAATATTCGCCAGCGCCGGTGGCGGCCATGGCGTCGTCCATAGCAATAACGGCTCTGTGACTTACATGAAAATGGGCGAAGTGGGTCTGGGTCTGGGGCTTGGCGCTAAAGACTACCGGCTGGTATTTGTGTTTCATAACCAGCAGGCGCTCAATCGCTTTGTCGATGACGGCTGGGCCTTTGGCGGACAGATGGACGCAGCTGCGAAAGCCAATGAAAAAGGTGACGCCATCGGTGGCGAGATCACTGTCGACAACATCACTATTTACCAGCTGACTGAAACCGGGTTAGCGTTGCAGGCAACAATTAAAGGCACCAAGTTCTGGCGCGATGACGCACTGAACTGAGTTGCCGCGGCAAATGCCGCAGTCTATGGTTAGAACAAAACAACACCCAGGAGACTTTATGCCAATTAATGCCGATTTGAATGTTGAGATCCGCGTGCTGAATTTATTTAACCTCGACAGCAGTCTGGAGGGCATCAAAGTCCATAAAGATGCTGACGCTGAAACCAAAGCTGCCATTGGACGTTTATATCAGAAAGGGCTGTTGACCCAGGCTGATGGTGGCTATCTGACAGATCTCGGCCGCAGCTGCGCCGAACATGTGCAGACCGCACTCAGGATCTTAGCCGTTTAAGCTTCTTCAGCAGTTGACGCACCAGCGGGCGGGCCTCGGCATAAGCCGCAGCCTCGCCTGCAAACTGCCAGCGCAGGTAATATTGCGACAGAGCATTAAATTCAGCCGTCAATGCAGGCTGTTGCTCTGACCAGATAGCCAAATACTGCTGATAGCTCTGGTTTGCCGCTTTCGGTTGCAGCTGCAGCAGGGGCAGGAATAAACGCCTGGTGGCGTCAGGCCGTGGCCTGCGCAAACCATACCAAGCGCCGGCAACTGCGGTGGAAAACAGCAGCCATAACCACCAGTCTGAAGGAACCCGCAACGCCTGTTGCCACTGACGCAGCTGACCAAACAAACTCTGTTGTTGTGCCGAGTCGAAACTCAGCACCCACATCGACCAGTAATAATCCAAATCCCGCAAAGGCTGCAACACCATGATGCGCAGCTTCGCCAGCATCCAGTCGCCGCCGGCACCGGCAAAGTCGCCGAGATTGTCATCTGACAATGTCTCCAGCAACAAAGCCGGTTCAATCAACGCCGTTGGGTCGAAGCTGAGCCATTGCCCTTGCTGATAGTACTCGACCCATGCGTGTGCATCTTTTTGCAGCACTTGCAGATAGGCACCATCGTCCTGCCATTCGCCGCCTAAATAGCCACCGACCAACCGTGCCGGAATACCAGCAGCACGTAATAAAAACACCGTTGCGCCGGCGTAATGACTACAAAACCCCAGCTTGCGTTCAAACAAAAACTGGTCAATCTGGGCGCCACTAAGCTCGCCCGGTGTCAGACTGTAGCGAAATTGTTGCTGGCGGAAATATTCACTGATCTGTTGCACAAGTAAAGTCGCAGATGCCGCTGTGCCGGCATTTGCCGCGTTCAGGCTCAGTTGTTGCGCCAGCGCCCGACTTTGTGGGTTGCCGGCAGGCAGTTGCAGATAGCGGTTGATATTGCCACTGGCTTTTATAGGGCTGATGCTGCTGGATACCTGATAACTGAGCCGCTGACTCAGCGGTTGCTCCGTGACCAGCAACGCCTCGTTGGTAGCCATTGCATTCTGGCTATGACGCTGCACCTGGCCGATGCTGAATAAACTGTACTGCTGATGCGGCTCGGCGACTACAGTGTAATGGTATTGTGCCAGCGTATCAGTCGAAGCCAAAGGTCTGGGTTGTAAACGCTGGGCCCGCCAGTTGCTGCCATCAAACACATCGTAAACTTTGGCGCGAAAATATCGCTGTGACGCCGCTGGCGCCGGGCCGCTGAAGCGCACCCGGAATGCTAAATCCTCCGACTCCAGCAGGCGACTGACTGCGCCCGGTGCCAGATTGTCACTGAGCCCGGTCTGCGTCATTTTGGCACCCGGCAATTGCCATAATGGCGGTAATCGCGGAAACAGCACAAACAGAACGCCGGTGAACAGCATCACCAGCAAAGTGTTACGGCTCAGAATATGCCAGTTGAGTTGTGGCAGCTGAGTACAGAACGTCAGATACTGGGCATATAAATTCAGTGCAAATGCTGCCAGAACAATTGCTGCAAGCCACAGGTCCTGATGCAGGATAAATGCACAGGCGAGCAAAAAATAGTGGACCCAAATCAGCTGTACGACGTCCGTACGCCGCTGTGGCGTCAGGCCTAACAACCGCAGCACCGCCGCAAGCAACAGAAAATGAAACATCAGGTGCATCACGCCAAGCTCTCGGGCGCTCAGTAGCAACGCCAACAGCATGCCACCAGCCAGCAGATTACTGTATCCCAGGCTCCAGGCTTTGCCATTTCGATACAACTGCCACAGCTTCGCCAGCAACAACAGTGCAAATACGGCCAGACTCCAGGAGGTATAAGCCGGTAATAGCAGCGCCCACAGTAGTAGCTGAAACAGCCACAAGCGCCATTGTAAGGCCTGAAACAGAGAAGGACTTAACATAAAGCCAGCGCCTGTAAGGTCTGGCGTAAATGGGCAGGTCCAGAGCCAATCGCCACTTCCTGCTGAGCGAGGCGCAAGCCAAATGGCTGCGCTGCTTGCTCCAGCAGTTGCGCCCGGGCGGCGAGATCTGCAAGCTGAGCTTCGAATGTGTCAATCCGCGCATCCGGGCTTAACCAAACTTCAGCAGACGGCTGGTTCACGGCTGCGTATTGATGCACCAGTAGCTGCTGTTGCCGGCTGAAACGTTTCCAGTCCAGTTGCCGCCAGGCGTCGCCCGGCTGATATTGGCGCTGCCCCGACCATTCTTCGCGGTTGGCGCTGTTGTCCAGCCGTTGCTGCGCGCTGAATTTTGACAACCGCGGTGTCGGGAATACCCAATATTTGGTGTCGAGGCGGACATAGCTCCAGCACCGCACGAGGCCAAAAGGGTAGACCGACTGCAGTTTGAGGCGGGGGATTGGGTGATAGCCGCGTTTGGCCGCCGCTAAGGTCAATAACGGACAGCTGCCGGTGACAAGGACGCCTGACTCTTCTTGCCAGCCCAGCACCAAAGCCTGTGGTAAGCCGCTGGCCCGTCGCAGTTGCAGCAAAATATGCACTGTATCTCCGACACAGGCATCTGCTGGGACTTCGGCCTTGACTGTGGTGTGATGTAAATTCAGAAACGCCAGCAAAATCGCCGAGATGCACAACACCAACAGCAGATACCCCAATAAAATCACCAGATTGTTTTGATAATTAGTACCAAGGATGTACAACAGGACGACTAAGGCCAACAGTGCAAATCCAAAGCGCGTGGGGAAGACAAACAGAACCCTCTGACGCAGCAGTTGCTCTGCAGTCAGCGGCGTTCGCTGGTCCAGCCAGTGCCAGATCCGCTGCCGGATGCGGGCCCTTATCGCAGTCCACATTGCTTTCATGTCAAATCTGGCAAGGCGTTTGTTGCAACAACAAAGTGCTGGCGTTAGTTTCGCCAGCGTGTCCGCCCGGGTGCAGCCGGTGTTCCGCCACTGCGGGGAAAATATGCCGGATATCATCAGCGGTGACAAAGCTGCGGCCGCAAATTAAAGCGTAAGCGCGACCGGCTCTGACCAGTGCTTTAGCGGCTCTGGGCGATAATGCCTGCATATCCTGCCTGCCACGGCTTTGGCTAACTAAATCAAGTACATAGAGCAGTAAGGGCTCGCTGCAGTGGATGTTATCGACCGATTGCTGTAACGCCATCAGGGTCGCAGGATTTAACATAGCGGGCAGCGCCGCGCTGCGGCCGGCCGGTTGTTGCAACAACTGCAGCTCGGCAGCACGGTCGGGAAAACCCAGGCTTAAACGCAACATAAAACGGTCGAGCTGAGATTCCGGCAGTGCATTTGTGCCGCTGTAGTTTTGTGGGTTTTGCGTAGCAATAACAAAAAATGGGGTTGGCAATTCGCGGGTAGCACCATCAATCGATACTTGATGCTCTTCCATCGCTTCAAGCAACGCACTTTGGGTTTTTGGACTGGCTCTGTTGATTTCGTCGGCCAGCAGCACCTGACTAAACACTGGCCCCGGCTGAAATCGGAACTCCTGAGTTCTTGCATCAAACAGGTTAAAACCGGTTAAGTCTGCCGGCAATAAATCACTGGTAAACTGCACACGACGATAACTCAGGCCGAGGCTTTGTGCTAAGGCGTGAGCCAGCGTGGTTTTGCCCATTCCCGGCATATCCTCCAGCAACAGATGGCCGCCGGCCAGCAGGCAGGTCAGTGCCAGCCGGATTTGCTGCGGCTTGCCGAGGATCACCTGATTCAGTTGCTGCTCCACCTGATGGAGAACCGCCGCATTTGATACATCAGTCACTGCTCTGTCCTTGTCTGGCTGCTGCTACTGTCAAATAGTCACAAAATTCGTATACTGGCGCAACTTGTTTAGAGTCAGGGCCTTGCCAGTGAAAATTCTTTTTGTCTGTTTAGGAAATATTTGCCGTTCACCGACCGCGCATGCGGTATTTCGTCAGTTGGCCGCGACCCAGGGTCTGGTGTGTGAGGTCGAATCGGCCGGAACCAGTGCATCGCACAAAGGCGAAGCACCGGACCCACGCAGTATCAAGGCGGCACCGGAATATTCCTTTAAAGGTATCAAATCACGGCCTGTGTTACCGGCTGACTTTCATGACTATGATTTAATTCTGGCGATGGATCAGCAAAATCTGGCTGATTTAACCCGCCGTTGCCCGCCTGAGCAGCAACACAAATTAAAACTGTTGCTGCAATATCATCCGGAATATCCAAAATGGCAGGAAGTGCCGGACCCTTATTATGGCGGTCCGCGTGGTTTTGCCGTGGTATTCGATTTAATTGAGCAGGCTTGCCAGCAGTTAGTCCGGCATTTAAAGCAAGGCTGACCATTAAATAGCCGTTTATACGTCCAGATTGAAATTTATCCGGTCAAAGCGTTGAATTTCGCCGCCTATGCCTTTACCTTGTGCGGTGGAGCCATAACCCAAGTGAAATTAACATCCACAAACACCTGACATAGGAATTTTAAAGTGACTACCTGGACGCCTCAAAGCTGGCGAGCATTTCCGATCCAACAGCAACCCCATTATGAAGATCAGGCTTTATTAGCCTCGGTAGAGCAGCAGCTGCACAAATATCCGCCGCTGGTTTTTGCTCAGGAAACCCGTGATCTGTTTAGTCAGCTCGGCCAGGTGGCCGAGGGCAATGCGTTTTTGTTGCAGGGTGGCGATTGTGCGGAGAGCTTTAGCAACTTTAATGCGCCCAAGATCCGCGACACTTTTAAAGTTTTGCTGCAGATGGCGGTGGTACTGACATTTGCCGGCAGTTGCCCGGTGGTCAAAGTCGCCCGCATGGCTGGCCAATATGCCAAGCCACGCTCGAGCGATCTGGAGACTATCGATGGCATCAGTCTGCCAAGTTACCGCGGCGATATCGTCAACAGTTTTGAGTTTACTGAAGCTGCGCGTCAGCCAGATCCAAACCGGCTAATGACGGCATATCATCACAGTGCGGCGACGCTGAACCTGTTGCGCGCTTTTGCCCAGGGTGGTCTTGCCGACCTGCATCAGGTTAGCCGCTGGAATATGGGCTTTGTTGAAAGCAACCCATTAAAAGGCCGTTACCAGGATATCGCCCAGCGTATTCAGGAAGCACTACGGTTTATGGAGATTTGTGGCATCAGTGCGCAGACTTCGCCTTCTATCCGCGAAACTACGTTATACACCTCGCACGAAGCTTTGCTGCTCAATTACGAAGAAGCACTGACGCGGCGTGATTCGTTAACCGGGCTCTGGTACGACTGCTCGGCCCATATGGTGTGGATAGGTGAGCGTACGCGGCAACTGGATCACGCGCACATCGAATTCTTCCGTGGTATCCATAACCCGATAGGTGTCAAGATTGGCCCTGGTATGGATGAGCTGGACCTCATTCGCTTAATCGACAAGTTGAACCCGGACAATATCCCTGGCCGGCTGACGTTGATCACCCGGATGGGCGCTGATAAGCTCGCAGACAAACTGCCAGCCTTAGTGCGACGGGTACAACGCGAAGGTCGTAAAGTGGTCTGGAGTTCGGATCCAATGCACGGCAACACCGTTAAAGCCAGTAACGATTACAAAACCCGTGATTTTGAAGCTATTTTGCGTGAGATCCGTAACTTCTTTGCGGTGCATCAGGCTGAGGGTTCACATGCCGGCGGTATCCACCTGGAGATGACCGGTGAACACGTCACTGAATGCACCGGTGGCGCCTATGGCTTGTCGGAAAATGATTTAAGTCAACGGTATTTCACCCAGTGTGATCCGCGCTTAAATGCCGATCAGGTATTAGAACTGGCGTTTTTGATCGCGGATACACTCAGGAACGTGCGTAAATAATAGCCAAGGACAGCCGATGCAGGACCTGCAAACTAAAGTGCAAACCAGTGGGCGTAAGTACCGGGTGGGCATTGTCGGCGCAGGTAGCATCGGCTGTTTTTTAGGTGCCATTCTCTCGCAAGACGATGATTTGGAATTGCTGTTGCTCGGCCGCGACTATATGGGGCTGGAGCTGGCCGCTCACGGTCTGACCGCGCGCTGGCAGCATGACGCTGAGCATTATCAGGCGAGCGTTTCTGCGGTCGCGTTTTACACCTCTTTTGTTAGTCTGATTGAAGCTGATGTGGTGCTGCTGGCTGTCAAAGCCACGGCACTCAGTGCGTTGTTACACCAAATCAAACCGCATTTGCGCCCCGATGTGCCGGTTATTGCGCTGCAAAACGGCATCGGTATCACCGACATTATTCAATCGCAGCTACACAACCCGGTGCTGCGTGCCATAGTACCTTTTAATGTAGTCAGTCCCGCCCCCGGGCAGTTTTTGCAGAGCAGCAGCGGGGCTTTGCTATGGCCAGCCTCTGAGGCGGCTTTGGTGCAATATCTGCAGCAAGTGTTTTATAGCCGCGGTCTCGATGTACAGGCTGTGGACGATATGAAAGCGGCGGAATACGGCAAATTACTGTTAAATCTGAATAATGCGTTAAACGCTGTGTCCGGCTTACCGCTGCGCGCACAGTTACTGAACCGACACTGGCGTTTATTACTTGCTGCTGCGATGCAGGAGTGGCTGGCGGTTTGTGCTAGTGAACAAGTGACGCCAAGGCAATTCACCGCATTAAAACCGGCGTTATTGCCTTTAGTCTTGCGGCTGCCGGACTGGTTGTTTCGCCGGGTGGCGGCCAAAATGCTGCGGATTGACCCACAGGCGCGGTTGTCGATGTCAGCCGATTTAAGCAGCGGCCGACGCACAGAAATTGCCTTTTTAAATGGTGCCGTGGTACAGCTTGGCAAGCAACATGGTATCAACACGGCGGTGAACCAGGCGATAGTCGACCTGGTGCATCAAAAACAACAAGACCTGACTTATAGTGCAGATCCGCTGCAGCTGTGCCGGCAACTACAGTTAAGCTGAGTCTTAGTATTTCTGCCGTTTTAAGCCGGTTTCCGCCATGATTTTGGCGCTGATCTCCTCAATCGACAAAGTTGTGGAGTTCAAATACGGGATCCGCTCTTTGTGATAAAGATTTTCCACTTCATCCAGTTCCAGTTTGCATTGGCGCAGCGACGAATAGCGGCTGTTGGGCCGGCGCTGCTCGCGGATTTGGCTTAAACGCTCTGGCGTGATGGTCAGGCCAAAAAGCTTGTTGCGATGCGGCTTTAACGCGGCCGGTAAATGCAGCGAATCCATATCTTCTTCGACAAAAGGGTAATTTGCCGCTTTGATGCCGTACTGCAGAGCCAGATATAGCGAAGTCGGCGTTTTGCCACTGCGGCTGACGCCGACTAAGATGATATCGGCCTTAGCATAATCTTTCAGATTGGCACCATCGTCATTGGCAAGTGCGTAGTTCACTGCGTCGATGCGATAGTCATAGGTTTTTTCATGAATGCTGTGAGTACGGTGCGTCTTGGGTTTGGCCGGTATGCCCAGTTCTTTTTGCATCGGCTCGACAAAAGCGTTGAGGAAGTCATAACAAACACCTTCCGAACTGTTAATAATGGCACGCAGTTGTTCGTCGACAAAGGTTTGGAACACTAAAGGCCGCACTCCGGTAGTTTTATAACGATCGTTAATACGTTGCTTGGCTTGTTCGGCTTTCAGTGCAGTTTCGACAAATGGGATAGTGACATGGTCGAATTCGGCTTCAAACAGCGATAACAGCGCGTGTCCGAACACTTCGGACGTAATGCCCGTACCATCAGAGATATAAAAGGCTGTACGCATCAGAAACCCCATTTGTTGTTATAAATTTTCATTAAAAATTAGCATTTTAATTTAGACGGCCAGCAGTGTAGAATTATTTTGCTTACGTGTCTGCCGCTGTAAGCTTACATAACCTGCAACAAAAATTGGAGACATACTGTGCAAGAATTCGTTGTTTGGTATCAGGATTTGGGCATGCACGATGTCCCGCGGGTTGGAGGCAAAAATGCCTCTTTGGGTGAGATGATCAGTAACCTTTCTGGCGTCGGTGTGCAAGTGCCGGGTGGCTTTGCAACCACAGCTGAAGCCTTTAACCAATTCCTAGAGCAAAGCGGTGTGAACGAGCGGATTTATCAGCTGCTCGACGGCCTGGATGTCGACGATGTGACGGCGCTGGCCAAAGCCGGTGCGCAAATTCGTCAGTGGGTCATTGATACCCCGTTCCAGCCAGAATTTGAAACTGCCATCAGTCAGGCTTTTGATGAGCTCTGTGCCGGTATGGGCAACGACGCTTCTTTTGCCGTGCGTTCCAGCGCCACAGCCGAAGATATGCCGGACGCGTCTTTCGCCGGTCAGCAGGAAACCTTCTTAAACGTACGTGGTTATGAGCATGTGATCGAAGCCATCAAACACGTATTCGCTTCATTATTTAATGACCGCGCCATTTCTTATCGCGTGCACCAGGGCTACGACCACCGTGGCGTGGCGTTATCCGCCGGTGTACAGCGCATGGTGCGCTCTGATTGCGCTTCCAGCGGCGTGATGTTCTCTATCGATACCGAATCCGGTTTTGAAGACGTAGTGTTTATCACCTCAAGCTTTGGCCTTGGCGAAATGGTGGTGCAGGGTGCTGTGAACCCGGACGAATTTTATGTGCACAAACCAACCGTCAGCGCCGGTCGCCCCGCAGTTGTGCGCCGCACTTTAGGCAGTAAGCTGGTGCAGATGGTTTATTCTGGCGAACACAGCCATGGTAAACAAGTGCGGATTGAAGATGTTGCCGCCGACAAACGTCGCCAGTTTTCGATTACTGACGCCGAAGTGGAAGAATTAGCCCGTCAGGCCATCACCATCGAAAAACACTATGGCCGGCCGATGGACATCGAATGGGCCAAAGACGGTATCGACGGCAAGCTGTACATAGTACAGGCGCGACCAGAAACTGTGCGTTCGCGTGAAGACAGCAACTCGATGGAACGTTACCAGTTGCAAGGCACAGCCGCGGTCGTCACTGAAGGCCGCGCTATCGGCCATAAAATCGGTTCCGGTACGGCCAAAGTGCTGGCCAGCATCGCTGACATGGACCAAATCCAGCCGGGTGATGTCCTCATCACTGACATGACCGACCCGGACTGGGAACCGATCATGAAACGCGCTTCAGCCATTGTCACCAACCGTGGCGGTCGTACTTGTCACGCCGCGATTATTGCCCGTGAACTCGGCATTCCGGCTGTCGTCGGTTGTGGCGACGCCACAGAAAAAGTCAAAACCGGTCAGCAGGTTACGGTGTCCTGTGCCGAAGGTGATACCGGTTATGTCTACGACGCTATTCTGCCGTTTAACGTCGTGACTTCACGTGTTGACAGCATGCCGGCGCTGAAAATGAAAATCATGATGAACGTCGGCAACCCGGAGCGTGCTTTTGGATTTGCCAAACTGCCGCATGCCGGTATTGGTCTGGCGCGCCTGGAATTTATCATCAACCGGATGATTGGTGTGCATCCAAAAGCGCTGCTGAACTACAGCGTGCAGCCGGCGGATGTGAAAGCGCAAATCGACGAAATGATGGCCGGTTATGCCTCACCGGTAGAGTTCTACGTCGCCAAGCTGACCGAAGGTATTTCCACGCTGGCGGCTGCTTTTGCACCGGAACGCGTAATAGTGCGGATGTCAGATTTTAAATCGAACGAATACGCCAACCTGGTCGGCGGTCGCCAGTACGAGCCACACGAAGAGAACCCGATGATTGGTTTCCGTGGCGCGTCGCGGTATATCTCGGAAGATTTCCGCGATTGTTTTGCGCTGGAGTGTGAAGCGTTAAAACGCGTGCGCAATGACATGGGCCTGACTAATGTCGAAATCATGATCCCATTCGTGCGCACTTTAAGTGAAGCCGAAGCGGTGATTGGCTTATTGGCTGAGCAAGGCTTAAAACGCGGCGAAAATGGCCTCAAAGTCATCATGATGTGTGAGCTACCGTCGAATTGCCTGCTGGCAGAAGAATTCCTCGAATTCTTTGATGGTTTCTCGATTGGTTCTAACGACCTGACCCAGCTGACTTTGGGTCTGGACCGCGACTCTGGCCTGATTGCCCATCTGTTTGATGAGCGCAATCCAGCGATTAAAAAGCTGTTGTCAATGGCGATCTCAACCGCCAAAGCCAAAGGCAAATATGTCGGGATCTGTGGCCAGGGACCGTCTGATCATGAAGATTTTGCCGCCTGGCTGATGGATCAGGGCATCGATTCTGTATCGCTGAACCCGGACACGGTGCTTGAAACCTGGTTGTATCTGGCGGAGAAATACGGCGGCTGAAAAGCCACCTGATCTGTCGGGTCATCTGAAAGCCAACCTTTGGGTTGGCTTTTTTGTCGGTTATTTACACAGTCACCAACAACAAATGCGCTCTAAGCCCTGTCAACAGTGACTTTTGTAAAATCAGAAGCTTGCAATGTACCGGCTCAGCCTGCAGACTGTGCATCAGATTTATTGCATACAGGAGGTGTCATGGCTTTAACGACTTTGCAACGGGCGCAGGGCGCGCTGGCAGCGGCTTTAGCCGCCGATGCATTGGGCACCCAGTTTGAGTTTTGCCAGCCGGCGGAACTCAGACGTAAGCCCGCAGCCGAGCTGTTGCAACTGCAGGATTGTGGTCCATGGCACACGCTGGCCGGACAGCCGACCGAAGAAGGTGAGCTGATGTTGCTGCAGGCCCGAATGCTGCAATATTGCCGCAGTTATTCAGAAGAACAAGCCTTGTCTGCTTATCGTTATTGGCTCAGTACTGAGCCGTTTGCGCTTGGCGCTTCGTTGCAACGCGCTATTGTCGGCGGGCCCGATGAGCAGGACTTTAGCGCTAATGCTTTAGCCCGGTTAACACCACTGTGTATTCTCGGTGTGCATTTTTCGCTGCCACAAATTGCCGCCTGGGCAATGGCCGATACTGCCTTGACGCAAAATGCCGTCCTGATGCAGGAAATTAGCGGGCTTTATGCGATGTTACTGGCCAAAGCCATCGACAGTGGCAGTGATGCTGACACCTTGTATCAGGACGTTGAAACCTGGGCGCAGGAGCTTAAATCAGACCCGCAGATCCGTGCCGCCATTGCGCAGGCGTTGTTTATGCCGGGAAGTAGCGAGCTTCGGCAGCAAAATCCGGCCTTAGCCGCCTTTCAGAATCTGTTGTTTCAGCTGCTGTACGCTAAATCCTTAGGCGAGGCACTGGTTGATACCATCCGCTTAGGTGGTGATACCGGCACTAATGCGGTGATTGTTGCCGCTGTGTTTGGCGCTATCGGCGGTATTGAGCAAGTGCCGCAGGAATGGCGCGATGCATTAAAAAATTGTCGGCCACAAGACGGTGTAACCGGCGTTGAACAACCGCGCGATGACATATTTTGGCCGGTCGAAGCTGAACAATTGGCACAACATCTGACAGAACTGACACCTGATAAGGCTGCTTAACATTGGCATGGAATGACATCTTTGCTGCTGTAGGCTGCTATCATTAGAATAATTACTGAAGTATATTTAGTAACCAAAGAATAAAATATCAGGTGCCTGATATGCAGCAGCCACAGGTGGTTCAGGGCTTGCCCCTGTCCAATGACCAGCAAAAGGCGACAAAAACGCAGGATATGGCTGATTTTATCCGCAGTATCCAACCACTGTTACCTGATGGCGCACTCAATACCAATCCTTTAGATCTGGTCAGTAAAAGCCACGACGCCAGCTTTTATCAGCTGGTCCCACAACTCATTGTCACAGTTCACAGCATTGAGCAAATCCAGCTGCTGCTCGCTGCTGCCAGTCGTTATCAGCTGGGCTTAACCTTCCGTGCTGCCGGTACCAGTTTGTCCGGCCAGACACTGACAGATCAGGTACTAGTGCAGCTTGGCTCGGGTTTTAGTCACTATCGTATTGAACAACAAGGTTTATTCATAAGTTGCGGCCCTATGGTCCGCGGCGGTGATGCCAACGCTTTGTTACAGCCTTATGGCCGGATGATTGCCCCGGTTCCGGCTTCTTTGGCCAGTGCGACTATTGGTGGCATTTGTGCCAACAACGCTTCGGGTATGAATGCGCTCGATACTTATCAGATGCTGCAGGCGACGAAGCTGGTACTTGCCGACGGTACAGTGCTCGATAGTGCAGACCCACTGAGTGTGGCGGCGTTTCGCCGGCAGAAAGCTGTTTTATTAGCCGACCTTAGTGCTGTTGCAGAATCTATTCGCAGTGACGAGCTGCTTTGTCAGCGCATCCGGCGCAAATATCAGCTGAAAAATACCACTGGCTATGGCCTGCGGGCGCTACTGGATTTTGATGATCCGCTGCAAATGCTCTGTCACCTGATGATTGGTTCTGAAGGTACCTTAGGTTTTATTGCTGAAGTAACGCAGCGCACTATTGAGCTGGATAACGAAAGCGCCAGCGCCTTTATGTTATTCCCGGATTTACATAGCGCTGGTCTGGCCGTGCAATCGTTAGCAAAACTCGGGCGTCAAGTGGTCGGTGCCTGTGAACTGCTTGATGACAAAGCGCTCTTGGCAGTGCGACATCAAGCCGGTGTGCCGGCAGTTGTTGCGGATCTCGAACCAGGCGTCACTGCATTGCTGCTCCAAACCGGTGCAGAGTGCGTTGATGTGCTAAAGCGCCAAATCGGTCAGATTGAGCAGGCGATCATAGCATTCAAAGACCCACGCAGTCTGCCGTTTAGCATGGACAAAGAGCTGTGCCAGCAATATTGGAATGTGCGTAAAGGCGTGTTTCCTGCCGTTGGTGCGACCAGGCCTGCCGGAACGACCGCGCTTATCGAAGATGTCTGTTATCCGGTGGCCCGGTTGACAGAGGCTTTGTCTGACCTGCGCAATTTACTCAATACGCACGGTTATCAGGATGCCGTCATCTATGGTCACGCGCTTGACGGAAACATGCACTTTATTTTTGCGCAGGGTTTTAGCACGGCAGAGGAAAAGCATCGTTATCAGCAGCTTATTGATGCTGTCGTTCGCCATGTCGTTGATGATTTTGACGGGTCGTTGAAAGCTGAGCATGGCACTGGCCGTAATATGGCACCTTTTGTCCGTCGTGAATGGGGTGACAAAGCCTATGCCGCCATGCGGCGGATCAAGCAACTGCTGGACCCACGAGGCGTGTTAAATCCGGGCGTGTTGCTCAATGACGATCCTTTGCTTCATCTGCAAAACTTAAAACCGCTGCCCATCAGCAACCCATTGATAGACGCCTGTATTGAATGCGGTTTCTGTGAGCGGGTATGTCCGTCGAGAAATCTGACCATGACACCCAGGCAGCGTATTGTGGCAAACCGCTTTCTTGCCACGCTGGATAACGAAGGCCAGGCGAGCTTGTCAGCGGATTTGATGCAAAATCATGATTATCAGGCGGTGCAAACCTGTGCGGCCTGTGGACTCTGTGCTACGCAATGCCCGGTTGGCATTAATACCGGCGATTTAACACGGCAAAGCCGTAGCCTCGCAAAACCTGAAGGGAAAATCACTCAGACACTTGCGCAACATTTTGCTGCTGTGACCAAGGTCGCCGCCACCGGTCTGGGGATAGGCAATGCTGCAGCCCGACTGATTGGAACAGGCCGGCTGCAACGTCTGACGCAACGTCTGCATCCATATGGTTTGCCAGTCTGGCTGAACACCATGCCTGCCAGCGCGGGCGAGCTGGCAAGCCCGGATCCGGACAACGCAGTGGATTTTATCTATGTGCCAAGCTGTGTCAGCCGGGTGATGGGGCCACAAGCGGACAATCCGGACGTACGCAATCTGACTGAAATTGTCCGGTCGCTGGCAGACAAAGCCGGTTTGCGTTTTGCTTATCCTGTGGCACTTGCCAGCCAATGTTGTGGGCTGCCATTTCAGAGTAAAGGTCAGTTTAACGCTTCTACAGCAAAATCTGCGCAGCTACTGGCAGCCTTGTGGCAACAAAGCCGGCATGGCCAGTTACCGGTATTGGTGGATACCAGCCCCTGTACGCAAAAGCTGCTTGAGGATGCGAAAAAGGACCTGCGTTACATCGGATTGAAGTTATTAGAACCGGCCGGATTTGCTTTGCGATATTTGTTGCCGCGATTACAAGTGACGACGAAAGCGGCAAGGATCGCCTTACATCAAACCTGTTCCAGCCGGCGCATGCAGGCCGATCCCCTACAGTTACAACTGGCAGAGCTGCTGAGCTTAGAGGTCGTGGTGCCAAAGGACATCCATTGCTGCGGTTTTGCCGGCGACAAAGGTTTTCAGCTACCGGAACTGAACGCTGCAGCGCTGTCACCATTAAAAACACAAGTCACTGGTTGTCAGGGAGGATATTCCACCAGCAGAACCTGTGAAATTGGCTTGTCGGCCCATAGTGATTTGCTGTATCAATCCTTGTTACAGCTGCTGGATAAACAATCGGCTCCAGCGGGTCAATAAAGCTCTGACCGAACACTGAAGCAGTATTTCCTTCAGCAAAAAAAGCAGCGCGAGGCTGCTTTTTTTACAAGCCACAATCAGTTAATCAATCATCACAACGCCACAGACCAAATAACCAATAAGGGCCAATGCTGCACAAATCAGCGCATAAGGTAGTTGGGTACGGGTGTGCTCGAGTAAATCGCAGCCGGCGGCGACAGCACTGACAGCAGTGGTATCTGAGATGGGAGAGCAGTGGTCGCCAAACACACCGCCGCCCAGAATAGCAGCCAGCACCAGTGATGGTGGCAAGCCCAGATTGACCACTAACGGCATACCGATGGGGATCAAAATAGCAAATGTGCCCCATGAAGTGCCGGTAGTGAATGAGATGAGCGCGCCAGCTAAAAACAACATGGCCGGAACTAACCACAACGGTAAGGATTCGGCAACCAGGCCAGAAATATACAAGCCCGTGCCCAGGTTTTTCAGACTTTGGCCAAGTGCCAGCGCCAGCAGCAAAATACTGACCAGCCCGAGCAATTCGCTCATGCCTTTAAAGCCAATATTAACCAGTTGTTGATGATTATATTGTTTGCTGAGCAACAACATCAGATAAGCCACCACACAGCTCAAAGTTGTGGCATACAACACGGATTTAGAACCAGAACCCTGCGCTAAATCGCCGTTGCCTGTCCACAGCATAAAACCAACCATACCGACAATCATCGTCAGCAAAGGCACCAGCATAAAACGCGCTTTGGTCGGGGCTACTTCCTGCTCGTCGTGACCGTCGATTTTGTTCAGTTGCATGTTGGCATGACGCATAGGCCCTAAATGCCGGCCCGTCCAAATGGTAAACAGTACCAGCAGCAAGGTAAAAATCGCATAGAAGTTCAATGGAATGGTCGCCATCAATACCGACACCGGATTGTCTTGCATTGCGTACGGCGTGATTAGGCCGAGTACATATGCACCCCAGCCATTGAGTAAGATCAGAATACAGATGGGCGCACTGGTACTGTCGATGATGTAGGCCAGTTCGGCGCGGCTGATTTTAAATTTATCAAACAAACCACGCGATAATATACCGGCAGTCAGCACAGACAAATTGGATTCAATAAAAATTACCACCCCGGTAAAAAACGCGAGCAACTTACTCTGCCGGGCAGTTTTGGCCACCCCCCGATTTACCAGACTGGTGACCAGTGCCGCGACGCCACCGGAATACCGCATATAGGCCATCAAAGCGCCAACCATCAAGGCGAACAGCAACAGGCGGGCATTGCCCGGATCTGTCAGTACATTAGTCATGGCTTCGAGTGTATTCACTGCACCAAGAGTGGATGCGCCCACCAACGAACTGCCACCTTTGATTAGCAGCAGAAGTTCCGCGCTGAATAACGATAAAACTAACGCTACTATTACCTCTTTACGCCACAGTACTACAGCAATTGCAACTACTGCGGGAATTAACGTCATCCATTCAGCCAAAAGCACACCTCGATTCAACCAATTTTATATTAGGACCAACGACTATTCTTGTAGGGTCAGTGCCAGATTATCAGGTCCGGTCAGACTGTCAGGAAAATACTTTTCCAGCAAGGCCCAAAGCACAGCACAGGTTTCAATATCTAACTCGCCACTGACGCGATTGGGCACAAAATGCCGTTGAAAAGCCAGCAGGACTTGACGGCTGGCGTCATCCCAAACTCCATTTACCTCAATGCCATAACCGTAGCGTTGTAAAGCACGCTGCACTAAATGCACGTCAGGCAGAGACGACATGCCTTGCCAGTATTTCAGCAACGTTGGATTGTCATACCAGGCACCAATACCTTGCTGCGCCAGCCATTGCCAGGGAAAACGCGGGCCTGGATCTTGTTTGCGCGATGGTGCGATGTCACTGTGCGCGACGACTCGGGTGGGACTTATTTCCGGGTTTCTCGCCAGAATATCTTTTAATAATGTCGCCAGCAGCTGCAATTGCGCCGGGTCAAAATCTGGGGTCAGGCAAAGTTCGTTCTGCGCTGGTTGCGCCAGCGGTACTTTGCGTTGATAGCACCAGCCAAGATTCACCAGCTCGATGCCAATCGACTGGTCATTGAGCGCGCTGCGATCTTCCCAGCGACTGGCGCCGGCATGCCAGGCTCTTTGTGATTCCGGCACCAGTTGATACACCTGCAGAGGCTGATCCGCCGGGTAGGTCGGGTCAAAGCTTTCCGGGATCAGATAATGGGCACTGACGGCAGAGGCACTCGGTTGCGTCAGGGCCTTTAAAGATTGCTGCCAGTTGATGGCAGTGTAATGCAGTACCAGCAGCCGCACCCGCTCGTTGCGGTTTACCGACTGGTGCTCGGTATTGATTGCCACCGGGCTGGTCTGACTGCAACTTAGCAGCAACAGCAGTGAGCCCAATAGCATTGCTCGATAAGCCAAAAGGTGGTTTGTTAACTTCGGAAAAAACACGCTGAACCGCTCCGGTCTATGCTGTTGAATGGCTATTAATTAGCACAAATATTCATCATTTGATACAATTGAGGAATAATATATTACGGGCTATAATTTCACTATTGCAGCACTTCTGCCCGATATTTTGAGGGCTAAGCCGAATGTTTCTAATTTTATCCCAAATTTTCGGCATAAGTCATTCATCATAACTGGCCGGTTTTCCTTGAAACAGAACCGATACTAAGAAAATACTTTACCACGGTCTTGCGCTGTAATATTTTCAGTGCAAAAAGGTAAACAGCACTTTAAAGGAAAACCACCAGAATGTCCTGTTTAGTCAAAATCCGCTCGATCAAAGATACTTTGTCAGCCAATGAGTTAAAAATTGCTGATTTTGTGCTGAAATCTCCGGCGTTGATCCGGGAGCTATCGTCACAGAATCTGGCGGGTGCTGTTGGCGTCAGTCAGAGCAGTGTGGTGAAGTTCACCCAAAAACTGGGTTATCGCGGTTATCCGGATTTTAAATTTGCCCTCAATGAATCAGTGTTATCAGAACCTGACAATACGGCGTTGCACGGCAAAATAGTGCTCAGTGACAACCTGCAGCAAGTCAGCGACAAATTACTGGCCAGTAAAATTGCCGTGTTAAATTCGACAGCGACATTAAACAGCGCGGAGCTGGTGGAGCAGGCAGTACAAATGCTCCGCGACGCGCACCGCATTCATATCAGCGGTATTGGCGCATCTGCACTGGTCGCCAAAGATTTTGCTTACAAACTGCAGAAACTTGGCTTTTGTGCCATGGCCGAAAACGACAGCCATGTGCAGCTTGCTGGTGTGGCTACTCTTGGTAAAGGCGATTTGTTATTTGCTATCAGCCAATCCGGCAATACCCGCGAAATTGTTGAAATTAGCCGGCAGGCCCGTGCCAATCAGGCCATGGTGATGAGTCTGACCCGTTATGGTCAGTCTCCGGTTGGGGACCATGCTCATTTGCAGCTTTATATGGCGACTGACGAAGAATCTGCACGTCTATCATCGATCCTGGCGCGCACCGCGCAGGAATACGTCATTGATTTGTTGTTTATTGGTCTGACACAGGCTTCAAAAACTGGCCGTACCCTAATGGAAAAATCCAATCAGGCGGTAGCCCAGTTTTACCGCTCGCGATAAGACTGTTCAGGGATAAAGCAAGTAGGGCGCACGGCGGCGTGCAAAAGACGCTAAGCCTTCTTTCCAGCTTTGGCGAATTTGCGCTGCAGTTTGCTGTTGCTCAAGTTGCTGCCGTAGCTGATCTGTCCCAGCCAGTTTGTCAAAAAACGCCGGCTTATCAATCAAAGTCATGCCTTTGGCTTTAAACCGTGTTTGCCAGGCCAGCCAGACTTCCACCATAAGTCCATGCTCAGGTAATTCAGCTCTGAAATCTTCAGCGCCAATAAGCGAATCGCGCCAGGGCGGATTAAGCGCTGCGCCTGGGGTACTGACCGGTGTCAGCGCCCAAGTCGCCGGATTCTCCAGCAAAAGCGGGTGGCCTGCCAGCTGGAAAGGCCAGGCGGTGCCGCGGCCGACAGACACCGAAGTGCCTTCAAACAACGCCAGGGTTGGATACCAGGCGATTGACTGCCGGTTCGGTAAGTTCGGGCTGGGGGGCACCGGTAAATCGTAAGGCAGATCACGCCGGTAGTTGGCGATCGGTAAAACAGTCAGCGTTAAAGCGTTGCTGTTACTGATCCAGGCTTCGCCTTTGATCATCAACGCCAATTCGCCCAGTGTCATGCCGTGCAGCAGTGGAATGGGATGCAAGCCAACAAAAGAGCTGAATTCTGCTTGTAACAGCGGGCCATCCAGCCAGCGGCCATTGGGGTTGGGTCTGTCCAGTAACCACAGTGGTATTTTTGCGCTTGCTGCAGCCTGCATCACATAATGTAAGGTCGACAAATAGGTGTAAAAGCGGGTGCCGACATCCTGTAAATCAAACAGTATCAGATCAACCCGTGCAAGTTGAGTCGGGCTTGGGGCTTTTTGCGCACCATATAACGAATAAATCGGTACACCACTGTGCTGATCACGACTGTCGGCCACCGCAGCACCGGCGTCCGCATCGCCGCGAAAACCATGTTCAGGCGTAAATATCACCGTAACTTGCAGGCCCAGTTCATCCAGCACATCAACCAGATGACAATGACCCAGCCGCGAGCTCTGATTCACCACCAGCCCAAGACGTTTGCCCCGGAGTTCGGCTTGCCTTTGTTTAAGTTGCGATGCACCAACCCGGGCAGAGAGGTCGCTGACCATGGTGGTTGGGTCGGCAAAGCAACTTTGTGTCGTTACCCGGTTTGCTTCGCCAGCTACTGCTGCGCAGGCCAACATACCGGCCAACATCAGAACGAATGGCAAAGTGTTTATGCCGGACATGCTGTCGCCTTAACTCCTGCAATTGCCTGCGCCAGATGGCCCTGGTTTTGCTGCAGTAGCAGCCGGGCGGCCTGCACATCATCAGCCGTCATAGCGCGATGCGTCGGTACACAGTGATACAGCAAAATAGCCAGTTTGACATTTTGATCGGCCTGCTGTAGCAAACAGCTGGCATCCTCCAGACTGCATTCAGTGGCCTGACGGATGATATTCAGTGCTCTTGCTTTTAATTTGGCATTGCTGGCATGCAGGTCGACCATCAGGTCCTGATAGACCTTACCGCTTCGCACCATAGCCGCTGTGGAAATCATGTTCAGCATCAGCTTCTGTGCTGTGCCGGCTTTCAATCGGGTCGAACCGCTTAACACTTCAGGCCCGACTGGCGCACAAATCGCTATGTCTGCGCAGCTTAAAACTTCAGTGGCCGGATTGCAGCTGATACCTGCAGTTAAAGCTCCCAGCTCCCGCGCATAACGCAAACCAGCGATGACATAAGGCGTGCGGCCGCTGGCTGCGATACCTACAAGCACATCTTTGGTACAGAGATTTATCGCTGCGAGATCGGCAACCGCCAACGCGGCATCGTCTTCCGCACCTTCTTTGGCGCGAAACATCGCACTATGGCCGCCAGCGATAAGACCCATTACTTGCTCTGGTCCAATACTAAAAGTTGGCGGACATTCCACGGCGTCCAGCACACCTAAACGCCCGCTGGTGCCTGCACCGAGATAAATCAGCCTGCCGCCTTCTGCAAAAGCAGAGACGATTTTGTCGACCAGTTGTGCCAGCGGGGGAATCGCAAGTGCAACAGCTTGTGGCACGGTTTGGTCGGCCTGATTCAGTGTTTTTAGCAAAGCTTCGGTTGGTAAACCTGCTAAATCAAGCCGGGTTGCATTGCGCGATTCGGTCGGCAATTGACTCAGCTGACGCGCCAGCGCAATGGCCTGGTCGTCTTTACCAGCAAACGCCTGCGTTTTTAACGGTTGGGGAGGTTTTGTCACAGCCCCGGCCAGTTGCCGGGCGATTAAAACGGCGCCCCGTACGCTATCCGCTTTAGCGCTTTGACACCAACTGCGCACCCGCTCGGACAAATAGGGCACAGTCGCAGCGGCCAGGCCGCCGAGTACCACCACAGGTAAATCAGTATCAGCGCGTGTTGCTTTAATCAGCAGCTCCACGTCGGCAGCATGTTTATGCAACACTCCAAGCGCTGCCGGGCAACTACCGGCCAATTCAATCACTGTTGGCGCGAACGCGGCATATTGGTTGGCATTGGCTTGACGCAACCAGGTCAGCATCGTTGTTTTATCCTGGCCTATGATGGAAAAAATATACTGCGCGAGTTTTGAGTAACTTTCGGGATGGCAATCCTGCTCCCACAAGGCGGCGCGTACTGCCGCTTTTCCCATGGCGGCGCCGCCGCCTTCGTCACCAATACTAAATCCCCAGCCACCAACTTGCTGCTCTTGCTGGCTTTGGTCCAGCCGCATCGCTACAGATCCTGTGCCCAGCGCAATAGCGACTACCGGCGCGCCGCCATTGGCGCCATGTAACGAGGTTTTAGCATCGGTGGTGACATAACAGGCAGCAAATTGCTCTGGTTTTAACGCACTGATGAAATGCTGTTTTAAGCGGTCATCTCCGGCACCGGCAATGCCGACGACCAGCACGACCTGGGTTGATGTCAACTGTGTGGTTTGCAGGATGCTACTGACAAGCTTGATGACTGTCTCGCAGGCACCGGCCAAATCGTTGGTCAGATGCGCCGGACCGCTACTGGCTTGCGCCAGCTCTGCGCCTTGCGCATCACACAGCAGGGCCAGCGTTTTGCTGCCACCGCCGTCAATTCCGAGCAGATACATAGACATCAGTCACCTCATCAGAGCGCTGCATAACTAAAGCTGCCGGCGGTTCAGGCCTACTGGCAACCGGCTGTGGCTTACCGCTTAATGCCACCAGCGCCGCCAGCATAAACCCGATACAAAGTTGCCAGGTAAAAGCCAAATCAAACTGCCACGCTGCTGGTAGATACCACTTTTGCAGATAGGGCTGCTGCAATGCTGCGACGACAAAACCAGTGAGCAAAGCGAGGGCGCAGCTGCGGGTATTGCCCCGCTGGCTAAACAGCGCAACCGCAAATACTGCCAGTAAACCACTGTACGAGAACACCATTACCCCAAGGGCAAAGGCCAGTAGCGGTGTATCACTGAACTGTTGCCAGTAAAAACACAACATTGCCATAGCACCCAGCGCCAGCATCAAAACAAGCATAAAGGCGCGCGCCAGTGGCACTTCGTTGGTGGCCGATAAACGTGCACCCAAGCGGGGTTTCAGCATATCTTCCATCAACACTGACGCCATTGAATTGAGGCCAGATGTCAGTGTCGACACTGCGGCCGCTATTACACCGACTGTGACCAACCCGCGTAAACCAGTGGGTAATTCATGCAGTACATAGAACATAAACACCGTAATGGTTTCACCGGCAAAGCGGCTTGTTGGCGCAGCGCCCTGAATACTGCTAAATGCCGGGTCCCGATAAAACAAAAACAGTAATAAACCAATCCCTAACAGCACCATGACCACTGGCACGACTAACAGCACCGAGCCAACCAGTGCCCAGGTACCCTGGCGGGCGTCGCGACAGGATAAAGCACGTTGGGTTAAATCCTGATCCAGACCAAAAGAGGCGATAAACAGCAAAAAGAAGCCGGTAAAAGTAGATAGTAAATTAAAGGCGCCGGCCGGGCTCAGATCTGTGCCAAAATCCAGCAAACGTAATTTACTGGCGCTACCATCGGCCGGTGTTTGCAATGACTGCCAGATCTGACTGCTGTCGCCCGGTAATTGCCAGTATAAATAGCCAAATACCAGCACAGCAGCGCCGACATAGACCGCGCATTGAATGGCATCGCCATAAATCACTGAGCGGATACCGCCCCAGGTCGAATATGCAAAACTGACGATGCACAGCAACATGATAGCGCCGAGGACATGACCGGCGGCGATATCGCTGAACAGGATCATCGACAATGCAATTGCCGCCATGTACAGGCGGGCACCACTGGCAAATAAACGGCCAATCAGGTACATCCAGCCGGCATGGCGTTTGGTTGGCTCACCAAAACGATGTTGCAACAAGGCATAAGCGGTACTGACTTTATATTGGTAAAATTTCGGCAGTAGAAAATGGGCAACAAAAAACGCTGCTGCTAAAGCGCCAAGATTGGTGGTCAGATAGGTCAGGTCGCCGCGGTAGGCATAATCCGGCGCACCTAAAAATGTCGCGGCAGATTGGGCTGTCGCCAGCACCGATACGGCAACAACCCAGGTTGGAATTTTGCCATTCCCGGTAAAAAACTCCCGGCTGCTGCTAATGTTGCCGCGGTTAAACCACCAGCCGGTCAGCGCAAGCAAAAGAAAATAGCCGGCAAAGATACTCCAGTCTGCCGACTGAAAAGCCGAATTCATGAATGCCCCTGTGATTTTACGGCTATAGCTTATTTTCCAAGCATAGGGGGCATCAAATATTATTTCAAACTATTTTTATAAGAATAATATATTCTTGATTTTCACCAGAAGCTCCGGCATAACTAACAGTATCAAGTGATGTTTTTAAGCGAAGTAAAGATGCAAGGCCGCAAATTATCCTCTCTGAGACTGGCCGCCGGGTTCGTACTGTTAGCGCTTTGTGTTGGCGCTGGATGGCTTTGGTATCAAGAGTCACAAGTAAAACAGATCCGCTTCTGGCTTGGCCAGAAGTTGATGTTGGACCTGCGCCATTTTTGCCAGCACACAGCCACCGCAGAAGATCCATGTACGCAAGCTGTGACGCAGTTACCGGCTTTGTGGCAACAAAAGCTCGCTGAACATCATATTGGTGGTGTGGTGTTATTCGCCGTCAATTTGCAGGAGACGCGGCAAATCCTCCAGCTAACAGCCGCGCTGCAACAAACCGCTAGCGATGGCTTACCACTGCTCATCGCCACGGATCAGGAAGGCGGCCGGGTGGCCCGGTTGCCTGAAGCCATTTTACCGGCATTTCCCGGCGCTATGGCCCTCGGTGCGACCTTTCCGGCTCACCAGACGAAATTTGCTGAAGCACAGGGTGATGCACAAGCTCAAACCTTGCGCCAGCTGGGTATCAATATCAATTTTTCGCCGTCACTCGACGTCAACAGCGACCCGGCGAATCCGGTGATAGGTGTGCGAGCTTTTAGCGATGATCCGCAACAAGTTGCAGCGTTAGGGATAACGCTCGCCCGCAGTCTGCAGCGCGGCGGCGTGGCCGCGACTTTGAAACACTTTCCGGGGCATGGCGATACCGCGACTGACAGCCATACCGGACTGCCGCAGGTCGACCATGTCCGCGCTGTGGCAGAAACGATTGATTTAGAGCCCTTTCGTCAGGCAATACAAGCGGGCGCCGCGCGCCTGGTGATGACTGCGCACATTCAATATCCGGCATTGGATGATAGTCGGATCGATACGCAACATGGCGAAGGTATTGCACCTCCGGCCACTTTGTCCAAAGCCATTCTGACCGGCGTGCTGCGTGAACAGCTGGAATTTGAAGGTGTTGTGATCACTGATGCGTTAAATATGCAGGCGATCAGTGCGGCTTTTACGCCGCTGCAGGCGGTCAAGCACAGCTTTAAAGCCGGCGCTGACATCGCACTGATGCCGCTGGAGATCCAAAGTCCGGCCGATTTCATCAGGTTGGAACAGTTGTTAGACCAACTGGTCGCTGCGGTGCAAAGCGGCGAAATAGACGTGCACGCGTTGCAACAATCCGCTGAACGGATCCGGGACCTCAAACAGTGGCTGGCGCAACAACCACAGCCACAGCTGAATGAAACAGAAATAGCAGCTTTATATCAGCGCCAACAACAGCTTGATTTGGCCATTGCCAGCAGTGCATTAACCCGGCTGGATGGCGACCTCGGCGCGGTTAGCCAAGCCCAGTCACTGTATTTGCTGTTACCGGATGCAGATAAGTGCCGGCGTTTCAGACTGGCATTAACAGCCGAATTTCCGGCTGTGCCGCTGCAATGTACAGATCTTCGGAGCAATGATACTTTACCGCCATTATCGCCGGGCGCTGTGGTTATCGGCGCTTATGTCGCACCGGAGCAAAGTGCGGTAGAGGCCGGGGTGCTGGCGGATTTGCCTCAGATTGCTTCATACAGCGCGCCACTGAGCGTCGACGCCCAATTAACCAAACTACAACAGCTGCTTGCGCTGGCTCGCAGTCAACAGGCCACAACAGTTGTGGTCGCGTTGCGCTCGCCTTACCAACTGACACAATTTGCCGGTCAGGTTGATATACGTCTCGCGACTTACGGTTATCCGTTTAGTCTGAAACCCGATCAAGAACCAGGCGCGGTGTTTGTCGCGCTGGCGCGATTATTCAGCGGTAAAACTCCGGCAACCGGCGTATTACCAGTACGATTAGATTAAAGTGTTATTTGCCGGACAAAAGTCAAAAGGAACATCGATGTTACTGAACGCCCATTCAAGCCCGCAAGCAGTCAGAACCGCAGCAAGGCAGGGACTTTGGCAAGGGCCAACTGCAGGCCTGGCTAACGGCTACGTGCAGGCAAATCTGGCGATCCTGCCAAAAACGCTGGCGGATGATTTTCTGAAGTTTTGTCTGGCCAATCCTAAACCTTGTCCGCTGCTGGCTTTTGCCACGTTGCCTGGTCAGACTGACTTCGAGCTCGGCGGAAAAAAACTGGATATCCGCTGTGATGCACCGAGTTATAACGTGTTTCGCGCCGGCGTCTTCACTGAGTCCGTGACCGATTTAACGCCATATTGGCGTGACGATATGGTCAGTTTCCTGATTGGTTGCTCGTTTTCGTTTGAAGAAGCGCTGCAACAAGGCGGTATTGAATTACGCCATCAAACGGAACAGAAGAATGTGCCGATGTACAATACCAACCTCAAATTAAATGCTGTCGGCGCCTTTGCCGGCAATATGGTGGTCAGCATGCGACCCATGCGCGCAGCAGATGCTATCCGTGCTATTCAGATCTGTAGCCGCTTTCCTACTGTACATGGTGCGCCAGTGCATTTAGGCGACCCTAAGCTGATTGGCATCAGTGATTTGCAGACGCCGGACTATGGTGATGCGGTCAGCATTCATGCCGATGAGGTCCCGGTGTTCTGGGCCTGTGGTGTCACACCACAAGTTGCGATAAAACATGCCGGGGCAGATTTGGCTTTTAGCCATAGCCCGGGTTGTATGCTGGTGACGGATTTGACCAACGCCAGTCTGGCGGTGCTGTAAATGCATTTACAACTGCTCAGTGCTGAAATCCCGGTCCGGTTGCGCATTCACAGTGAGCAAGCGCTGCTACTGGATTTAACCGCGCTGGCGCCACAAGGCCCGGGGCCGAAACTGATGCAGGTGATGCACAGCTTACGAACACATTTACCGCTTTTACTCGGTGATGCGCTATTGGAGCTGGTGCCGTCTTACACCTCTGTACTGATTATTTTTGATGTGCTGAAAACCGACCACGGCGAGATTTGGCAGAAAATTATCAGTGCGCAAACACAGCTATTCCGGCCGGCATCACACACAAACGCAAACAAGATTATCGAGTTACCTTGTTATTACAGTATTAAAAGCGGGCCAGACCTGGCAACTGTGGCAGCGCTGCACCAAATGACGATTTCAGAGCTGATTAAGCTGCACAGTCAGCAGTCCTACCAGGTTTATGCCATTGGCTTTGCTCCGGGTTTTGCTTATCTGGGTTTTACTGATCCGCGCATCAATACGCCAAGGCTGGCCAATCCCAGAGCGACGGTGGCCGCCGGCAGTGTGGCGATTGCGGACCGGCAGACTGCAGTGTATCCGGCCGCCTCGCCGGGGGGCTGGCATTTGCTCGGCAATTGTCCAACGCCGCTGTTTGATTTACATGCTGATCCTATGTTGCCATTTGCGGTGGGAGATACAGTGCGTTTTGTGCCGATAGAGCTACCTGAGTATCTAAAGCTTGGTGGTCAGCTATGAGAACGCCATCTCTGGAAACATCGAAGCTGACCGGGCTTTTGGTGCTGCAAGGCCATAGTGGCTTGCAACTACAGGACGCTGGCCGTTTTGGCGCTGCCGCAGCCGGACTGACACAAGGGGGCGCAATAGATTTAACCTCAGCGCGGCTCGCCAATGCGTTGGTTGGAAATCACAACACAGTGACAGGTGCTTGCCCGGCTGTACTAGAAATCACCCTTGGCGCCGTCGCCTTTCGCGCTGAACAACCGGTGTTGCTCGCTTTAACCGGTGCTGCGATGCCACTGCTGCTGAATAGTCAGCCGGTATCGCGCTATCGCACTTTATTGCTACAGCCTGGGGATTTGCTTGAAATCGGGTATAGCAGAGCCGGTGCCCGCGCTTATCTGGCGGTAGCCGGCGGTTTTGCGGCGCCTGCCATTTGTGGCAGTGTTGCCACAGTGCTGCGGGAAAAAGTTGGCGGGCCGGATGGACAAGGGCAAGTGATTAACGCCGGGACTTTATTATCCTGTGGCGCCTGGCTACATGCAGACCCACAAATTTCCTTGCCTTATCACCAGCATTATCGCCACCACAGCATCCGGGCTTTACCGATGATTACCGGTGCGCAAATTGAAGATTTAGATCCGCAAGTTACGCAATTATTAACCCAACGCTTATTCCGCATTACCGCCCGCAGCGACCGGATGGGCATGCAGTTAGGCGGCGAGCCTTTGCCAGTCAAAGCCCAGCAGCTCTATTCAGAGGGTATTTGTCTCGGTGCCATCCAACTACCACCAAATGGGCTGCCAATTGTGATGCTCAACGACCATCAGACCATTGGCGGCTATCCAAAAACCGGCGCTTTAACCCGCGGTGGGTGCGAACTGCTGGGCCAGATGATGTCTGGTAATTTTGTCCGGTTCTATTGGCTGGAGCTGCAAGCTGCGGTGCAGCTGGAGCGGCAGCGCCTGGGCGTCTTACAACAGCAACTGGATCTGGTTGCGCAGCAATGGCTGCAAGCCGGTTTTCGCGGAGAGACAGATGTCTGACAGCTCAATTCAGCAGCATGCAGAGATTTCGCCACCTGTTGCTACCGCGCAGGTTGAAGCATTGTTAGTGGCCCGCAATCCGCGTGGCATGGCACTGGCGCGTCAGGCACTGCAACCTGGGTATACCGCTCGCGCTGCGGCCTTGTTATACCAACCGGGACAAACAGTGCTGATTGGCACTGGCTTTCCGGTTGCCGGTACTTTTGAGACCGATGGGCCGGTTGGCGCTATCGCGATTTATCGCATGCTGCAGGCACTTGGCGTTCATCCGGTGCTGGTATGCGGCGACCCGTTGTTGTCTGTATTGGCCGGGCATTTTCAGGTCGAAGTTTTTCCGCTTGGTATCGATGGGCAGCAGCGCGCAGCCCAATTATTAGCGCAGTATCGGCCAGCAGCGGTGCTTTGCATTGAAAGGCCCGGACAGGCGGCGGACGGACGTTATTACAATATGCGCCATGAAGATATCAGTAGCAAAGTCGCAGACTTGGATGCGCTGATGCGGCTTGCGACTTGTCCTACGGTCGGTATCGGCGATGGTGGCAATGAAATAGGCATGGGTAAGATTATCGACACTGTGCGCGCTTTGGATATCAGACCCGCAGTGACCGGTTGCAGTGAGCTTATTGTCGCCGACGTCTCAAACTGGGCGGCCTATGGCCTGGCTTATCACTGGTCGCTTCTGAGCGGTGTGGATTTGTTTGCCTGCTGTGACGCCTTGCCAAGCCTGCAGTTTCTGTCTGAACATGGCAGTGTCGATGGCGTTACCCGGCAAAACACACTGACCGAAGATGGTCTTGCACCAGACATTGGTGCTTTGTTATGCCAGCAGATTTATCAATTGTATCAACAACACCGGTCAGCAACGGTGTAAGGACTTAACTTGTCTGATGTTTATTTAAACGGCAGTTTTATGCCCGCCAGTGAAGCTCGCATTTCTCCGATGGATCGCGGTTTTTTGTTTGGTGATGGCATTTATGAAGTGATCCCCAGTTATCAGGGCAAACTGGTTGGCTTTACACCGCATATCGACCGGATGCAGCGCGGTCTGGCCGAAATTGGCATTCAGTTTGACTGGAGCCATGCGCAGTGGCTGGAGATGATCCGCCAGCTGCTCGACCTGAACGGCAATGGTGATTTAGGCATTTACTTGCATGTTTCGCGCGGCACTGACAGCAAACGTGGTCATGCCTTTCCGTCCGGTGTTACCCCGACCGTATTTGCCTTTACTTTTGCCATCAATCCGCCGCCGACCGGCTTACCGGGTTCAGCCAAGTCATTTCAGGTAGCTTCGGCTCAGGATTTGCGCTGGAAACGCTGTCATATCAAATCGACCGCGCTGCTGGGTAATGTGCTGCATCATCAGCAAGGCGTCGATGCCGGTTATCAGGAAACCATTTTGTTTAATGACCAGGATGAACTGACCGAGGGCAGTTCCTGTAATGCCTTTATTGTTAAAGACGGTGTGATCAGTACACCACCGCTGGATCATCAAATCTTACCCGGTATTACGCGATTGCTGCTGTTACACATCCTCAGAACACATAGTACATTGACCGTGCAGGAACGGGTGATCAGCAAAGCCGAAGTGTTGGATGCAGATGAAGTCTGGCTGACCAGCTCATCAAAAGAGTTGATGCCGGTTGTTGCAATTGACGGCAAGCCGGTTGGCTCTGGCGAAGTTGGTCCTGTCTGGCATCAGGCTCAGCAATTATTCGCCGCCCATAAATTTGATGATCCACACCAATAGGTGTTAATTAACAGCTAACGCCCCTGCATGCATGAAAGTAGGGGCGTTAAAGTATTTAAATTTCAATTAGTTGCAAATCGATAACTCGGCAATGCTCCGCATTTTGACTGCTGAAAATCCCGCCAAACCGAAGCTTAATAATTGAATATTCTTAACCCATAAATTAATTCGCATAAGCTATTTCTCATAAAATAATTTATTGCTATCTTTGCTATGGGCATGAATAAAATTTCGCCCTCATGGGCCGTCTGGTTTCAGACGGTGGCAGCGGCAGCGCTTTTGTAGTCGGGCTGGTTTGGCAGCAAATCAGCGTGAAAAGCAGGTCAGCGGTACAGACAATAATAATCCGGGACTTAGCAATGAAAATAACAACATCACCGCAGTATCCGACGACGCCGGTCCGGCGTTTTGGCATCAACCTTATTACCAGCGCTCTGCTGGCCAGCGCGTTATGCGCAGCGCCGGCGATGGCCCAGCAAGCCGGCGGCATTAAAGGCAAAATCAGTGCCGATTCTGCCCAAAGCTCAGTCGCCGGTCTCACTATTACCGCAAGCAGTAATGTGATGCCAAAACCCCGTACTGTCGTGACCAAAGCTGACGGCACTTATTCATTGCCACTGCTGCTGCCGGGTAAATATGAGCTGACCATCAGCAATGCAACCGGCGTCGTGCGTAAAATGCAGGTTGAAGTCTTGCTGGAGCAAACCTCGACCGTCGATGTTAATCTCGGAGCCGGTGGCGCTGAGGTTGAAGTGATCCAGGTGCTTGGCAGTTCGATAGCGCGTGAGGGTAACTCGGCTTTAACCAACTCTTTGGGTGCAGAAAATATCGAGTCGTTGCCGGTTGGCCAGGAATACCGAGATTTGTTAAAACTGGTACCGGGCGTGCAGTACTCAGAAAATGGCACTTTAGGCCCAGCGGCTGGTGGTTCTGGGGTAGACAACAAATATGGTTTTGATGGTGTGGATGTGTCTTTGCCGTTGTTCGGTAACCTGGCGTCAGATCCTTCCACCCACGACATCGCCAGTGTGTCAATGGACCGTGGCGGTGCCAAGGCTGTCGGGTTTAACCGCTCCGGCGGTTTTTCTATCAATACCATCTCCAAATCTGGTACCAATGAATTTGAAGGTTATGTTGAGTACAAGCTACAGAGTAAGAGCCTCACAGCGAACAGCAAAGATGCCGCCAAAGCTTTCAAATCAGAAAGCAGCTGGATCACCATGGGGCTGGCCGGCCCGTTAGTTGAAGATATGCTGTATTTCTATGGCTCTTATTACCGGCCGGAAACAGAGCGTGCCAATAAAGAAACTAACTATGGTCCGGTGAAAGATTACAGCAGTGAGCGCGATGAATATTTCGGCAAACTGACCTTCGCGCCGACCGATGATTTGTTGTTTAATCTGAGTCTGCGCGATTCCAGCCGCGAGTCAGACGGCGCTTCTGTCGGTGCTTTTGATTCTGATACAGTGTCAATAGGTGAATTGTCTGAGCAGACTATCCTGACTTTTGATGGTTCTTACCTGCTGAGCAGCAACACCAGTCTGACCTTTAACGCGGGTCGTTTTGAATTAGAAACCGCCAGCACGCCGGATAACCGCTTTACCTTTCAGCCGGTGATTGGCACTAAACTCGATTTAAATAATCTGACCGGCCTTGGCACTCTGGCGGTTCCAACCTTAATTGCCAATGCAACCACACCGGCACAACTGGCATTTAACAATTTTGCCCAGCAGCTGATTAATCAATATGGTTATACCAATGCCGCCGGCGCTAAAGCAGGTGGTGGCCGGGTTGGCGGGGCACCGCAAATCAATAACCAGAATTTTTATCGCGATAGTCTGGAATTTGCCATTGACCATGAATTAAGTCATGGCGATACCACGCATAAACTGCATGCTGGCTTTAAATATTCTGACATCGAAGAAGAATTAAGCCGTTTATCCAACGGTTGGGGCACTATTGCTTATACCGGTGGTTTACAAAAAACTGCAGCGGGTGTGCCGTACTTCTACCAGACCTCGACTGAGCAGATGAGTTTACTCGATGCCACTGGCAATACAGTGCCTCCGATTAAGTCTGCGGCGCGGTCCTATAACTTTGAAATCAACGACACTATCACGCACGGTGATTTTGACTACAACATCGGTGTGCTGATTAGCAAAGACGAGCTGTTTGGCCAGGGCTTGCGGGAAAAAGCCGGCACTGTGTCAGGCTTTGAACTGGCGCCCGGTAACAAGTACAAAATGTACACCATCGACTGGAAAGATATGATCCAGCCGCGTTTGGGGGCGACCTGGCGCTATGATGGCGAAAATACCATTTTTGCCAACTACGCATCCTACAACCCGGAAGCCAGTTCACTGGCACGGGCTGCATCCTGGGACCGCAGCACCCAACGCACTTTGTTAGTGCGTTTTGATGAAAACGGTAATTATCTGGAAACCGCCAACCGCGGCTCATCGAGCGGTAAAGTGTTTGCAGATGACCTGAAACCACGCCGCATTGACGAATTTACCCTGGGCACCACTAAAGCATTAGACGGCGGCTGGTTCCTGCGCAGCCATATCCGTCACCGCGAAGGCTCGCATTTCTGGGAAGACATCTGGAACTACGCGCGTTCGCGTGAAGGCACTTATGGCCCCAATGGCGGGGTACCAGAAGATTTACGCGCGCTTGGCGATTATGTAAAAAATCTGGAAGACATTCGCAAAGAAATCGGTGGTTCGACCTATGTCATTGCTGAAGTCGATGGTGGTTACACCAAGTACTGGGAAGCCAGTTTTGAGGCCGAATGGGTCGGCGACCGCGCTTATCTGAACGCGTCTTATGTCTGGAGCCGGTACACCGGTAACTTCGACCAGGACAACACCACTTATACCAATGACGCCAATACTTTTATCGGTTCGTCTTATTACAACGACGATAAAGGCAAATACGTCTGGGATAACAAAGACGGCAGATTGTCGGCAGACAAACCGCATTTGTTAAAAGTGTACGGTTATTACACCCTGGACTGGGAAGCCAATATTGGCGCGTATTTCCTGTTCCAGTCAGGACAAGCCTGGGAAAAGTGGTCAGGTGCATATTACGGCTTGAACCCACGTGGCGCTTATGAGGCCGTCAGCGCCTATGCGGAAAAAGCGGGCAGCAGACGCAGCAGCAGCCATTGGCAAATGGACCTGAACTATACGCAGGACTACGTGATTAATCCGGAACTGGTGGTGAAATTCCGTGCCGATCTGTTTAACGTCTTTAACCGTCAAACCGGCTATGACATTGAACCTATTGATTTTGATCCGGAATTTGGCACGCCAAGACGCTGGTATAATCCGCGCCGGGTGCAGTTGTCAGTCCGGGTAGATTTCTAAGCCAAAACGCATCGCCGCAAACAGGACTACTGCTTGCGGGCAGTGCAGAAAAGCAAAAAGCCAGTTTGATTGACTGGCTTTTTTATTGGGCTTTGCCCCTAAACGCAAAAGCTTAAAACTGACTGACTTGCTCTACCCACTGATCTAATAACAGCCGGCCTTTGGCGACGCCTTGTTCTGCATTCACCAGCCCAACGAAAATCCAGGGGCGGTTCTGACGGTCAAATACATAGCCCGCAAGGCCGGTACCATTGCGCAAAGTGCCGGTTTTTAAGCGCGCGCTGTCACGTGCTGTTGTTGTACGCATGCGATTTTGTAAAGTGCCATCCATGCCGGCGCGCGGCAGGCTGCTGGCTAAATCCAGCCCCCAGGGTTGCTGCCAGGCATATTGCAGCAAAGCCGCTAATTGACTGGCACTGATCCGGGCCAAACGCGACAGACCTGAGCCATTGTCAAGCACCAGACCTTCTGTCGGCAATTGGCGCTGCGCCAGCCATTGCAGAACAAATTGCTCAGCCGCCTGAACCGTGTCTGGTTGAGTCTGGTCTGCACTTGCCGGTGCCAGACGACCTAATTGCAGAGCCAAAGTCCGCGCCAGACCGTTGTCCGAATTTTTATTCAGTTGCTGCAGTAATTGCGGCAAAGGCCGGCTGAAATGTTGTGCTACGACCACTGCATCCGTCGGCGTTTGTCCTGATGCTATCGGTACCGGGCCAGTCAGACGGCCACCGAGCTGGCGCCATGCCTGGCTCAGAGTTAATTGCCACAACGTATCCCGGCTGAGCCAGGCTGCTTCTTCCTGATGCAGGCAATTGCGTGGAAATTCTCCATTGAGCACCAGTGCAATACCACCGTCTGGGCGTTTACGTTCCTGCAGCACCAGGAAGTCTGCATTAAACTGATCACAACGCGCATCGGTTAATTGCAATTCTGTTTGCAGCGTTAAGTCCGTCAGCACCGGCAGACTACGTAAGTGAACCGAGTTGGCATCGCTGCGAAGCTGCAACTGCAACATCTGCTGATTAAGCCCCAGTGCATCGGGAATATAGTTGTAACGGGCTCGCGGCGACTCGTCAAAAGGTGCAGCTGCCGGATCAGGTAATAACGGACTAAACCAACTGCGGTCCAGCACCATACCAGCACGCAGCTCACGAACCCCTTCATTATGAAGCTCGGACAGCATGGTAAAAACCGCCGCATAATCAAGGTCCGGATCGCCTTTGCCACGCAGATACAAAGGTTTTGTCAAAATGCCGGTTTGCCAGGCCTGGGCCAAATCGGCGGCATCGGCCAGCAATTCAGTTTCGCCGCGCCAGAGCGGTCCCAGCTGGTCCAGTGCCACTGCGCTGGTCAACAGTTTTAACGTACTGGCAGGCTGGAGCAAAAGGTCTGCATTGTGCTGAACCAGTGGCGTGTTATCAGCTGACTGACCAGCCATTGCTACCGGCAAGACCACCAGTGCAACCTGATCCGGCTGCAGACCCGCAGCAAGGATTTGCTGCTCAAGGTCATGACGTAGCTGCAAACCGGGCTGACTCGCACATCCCGTCAACATCAGCGCCAATACAAATACTGCTGGTTTAAACATCAGAAACCTCGCTGTGAATTAGCCGGAAATGGGCAGGGTGGGCAACTGCCATTGCTGTTGCAGCCGGCGATATTCGCTGACAGGCAACAGCAGATACAGTGGTTGCTCTTTCGGCTTTAACCACTGCAACAACGCAATCAGATGCTCAGGTGCTAAAGCAGTACAGCCAGCGGTTTTGCGCCCGTCCGGTGATTTCAGATGCATAAAAATACAGCTGCCGGCGCCGGTCTGGCGGGCTTCGCCATCACTGAAGTTGTGGTCGATAAACAAACCTTGTGCATAAACCCCATCTGGTTTTGTCATCAGATCACGCCGCATGGGCTCTGAACTGCCGGCGGTCCATTCTGGCCGATAGCGTCTGACATCCACAGTCTGGTTATATAAAGGCGAAGTTGGCACATCAATACAAAAATCAAAGCGGCTCATTTGCTGGTAGGGCATCTGCGTCGCTATAGATGGCAAAGCACCAAAAGCGGCGCTTAAGTGAAACAGGCCGGCCGGCGCTTTACCGTCACCTTCCTGTTTCTGCGGGCCAATATTTTGTTGCGGATGCAGTCCGAGCCCCCAGGCTGTGCCATTACGTCCAAGATCTACTGTGCCAATTTGCCCGGATTGTTGCCAGATTTGCCCGGCAGAACGTGAAAACTGATAGATTTGCCCACTGCTGGCATCCCAATTTTCGCTGACCACCACGACCAACTGTGTCGTATTGGCTGGGATCACCGGTTCCTGCGATAACTGCGCAGGACCGGGATGAAAAGACTGGCTACAACCGATAAGCAGCAGAGTACTGGCGAAACAGCCAAGCCGGCGTTTGCTGTGGTTTTGGCTATTCGGCAGCTGTGCGCGAAGAGAGCAGATGATTGATTGAACGCCTGATTTTACCAATGAGTGTGGTCTTCGCATCACGTGTCCTTCGCTTGTAATTTGATCTTGCGCCAGTATACTTGAATAAATAATTCCTGCCATATTGATAGGTTTAGAATGTTTGGAATAACCACTCGGCTTTGGGCACAGCCAGCGGCGCTGCTGCGCTGTAGTCTGTTGCTCGTCATCACAGGAGTTTGCCCGGTGATATCTACAGCAATAGCCAGCTCGCACGATATTCCTTTGCTAAACGCAGCGCAATTGGCGCCGGATTACTGGTTGGCACGGACAGAAACTCCCGATCAAATTCTACGCACGAACGCACAAATCGCCGCCACAAATGCTCAGTTGCTCAACACATTACCGGATATGCTGGACTTGTCCACTGCTCCGGAGCTATACGGCCGCCAGGATTTACTAACGTTGATCGGACTCAGTTCAGCGTTGCCCAAAGCAGCAAGGTTTTATACCGATGGCCGGCAGTTAACACCGGCGGACTTTGCGCGCTATCAACAAAATATGGCACTTGACCCCTTATCCGCCAAAGATGTAACCAAAGTTCAGGCCAGGTACGCTCTGGTCAGCAGTCGCGGCATCATCCGCGCTTTTCCAACTCTGGACCGGGTGTTTAATGAGGGAATGGATACCGATATCGACCGTTTTCAGGAAACCGCAGTATTCCCGGGGCAACCACTGCAGGTGCTGCATTATAGCCAAGATCAGCAGTGGGCATTTGTCCGGCATTATCATTACAGTGGCTGGCTGCAGGTTAAACATTTTGCCCTGACAGATAAAAAAACTGCTTTGGATTTTGCCAATAACACGGATTTTTTGCTGGTCACCGGGGCTAAGGTATTAACCAATTTCACCGCAGAACAACCGGATGTTTCGGAGGTTATGCTGGATATGGGCGTACGGTTGCCTTTGCTAAAAGAATTGCCTAACCTTGTGCATGATCAAAATCCTGCCTTCAGTCACGTGGTGCAACTACCGGTCAGAAGTCAGGACGGCACTTTACAACTGATGCCGGCGCTGATCGCGCGTAGTCAGGATGTCCGCACCGGCTATTTGCCATTAACCTACGCCAATATTATCCGACAGTCGTTTAAGTTTCTTGGCGAACGCTACGGCTGGGGCCATGACTACAACGCCCGCGATTGCTCCGGTTTTATCGGAGAGGTATTTAAAGCCTTTGGCGTGCTGTTGCCGCGTAATACCAGTAGTCTCGGCAAACAGCGCTTTGCTGCGGAAATTCAGCTCGACAGCGCCACAGATACGGAAAAAGCACAGGCGCTCAGCCAGACCAATACAGGTGATTTATTGTTGATCCCTGGCCATGTGATGTTGGTGCTGGGCCGGGCCGACGACGGGCAACTGTTTGTGATCCACTCGGTCAATGGCCTGAGTTATTTCCAGAGCAATGGCGAGTATTATCAAAGTAAACTCAATGGCGTCAGTATCACACCGCTATTGCCGTTACAGCTCAATCAGCAAACCAGTTATCTGCAAGCCCTTTACAACATCAAAAGCCTGACCCGGGAGACCTATGCGCATCCTTACCATTGAGACGTTTTTGCTCGAAGTGCCATTAAAAACGCCTTTTGTCACTGCGCTGCGCCGCGTCGATGCCGTTCAGGATTTAGTCGTACGCATCGAACTTGAAAATGGGATCTGTGGCTATGGTGAAGCTGCGCCGACGCTCGTCATCAGCGGCGATAGTCTGCAATCGATGCAGGCGGTGATCCACACGGTGTTTAAGCCGCTGCTGGTTGGACAATCGATGTTGAATTTTCAGTCGCTGCTGCATCAGGTGCAGCGACGTGTAGTTGCCAACAGCAGCGCAAAAGCCGCGCTGGAAATCGCACTTTATGATGCCCGGTCACAATTATTGCAAATCCCGCTCTGCCAGCTGCTTGGCGCCGAACCCACCACATTGACGACCGACATTACTGTCAGTATGAACCCGGTCGACGAGATGGTGACAGATGCTTTAGCCGCGGTGGCCGCCGGTTATCAGCACCTAAAAATTAAACTGGGCAGTGAGCCGGAACTTGACGTTGAAAGGGTCCTGGCTATCCATCGTGCAATGCCCAGCCATATCAAACTGCGGCTGGATGTGAATCAGGCCTGGACCGCTAAACAAAGTATTCGTGCTTTACGCCAGATTGAAGCCGCCGGCATTTTGCCCGAGCTGATAGAACAACCGGTGCCGGCGGCAGATCTTGCCGGTTTAAAAGCAGTAAAAGATGCAGTGCTGACACCGGTGATGGCCGATGAAAGTGCCTATAGTCCGGCCGACGTGGTAACCCTGTTGGCCCAGGACTGCTGCGATATAATCAACATTAAACTGATGAAAACCGGCGGCATCAGCGCCGCACTGCAGATATTGGCGCTGGCTGATGTCGCTGGTAAACCCTGTATGCTCGGTTCTATGCTGGAGTCGTCGATCAGTGTAGCTGCGGCAGCACATCTGGCGGCGGCTTTCCCGCAGACCATTCGATATCTGGATTTGGATGGTCCAACATTGTCCAGCTTTGACCCGGTCAGCGGTGGCACGCGGTTTGAAGGCCCAAGCATTGTGCTCAATCAAAGCAGCGGCTTAGGGATCCAGGCCATCCGTGGTTTAACGCCCTGGCCGTTAGCGGCATTACCCGTTTAAGGTTTGTGTGATAACGGGCGGTCCGAAACACAGGGATTCGGACCCTTACTTCTTGCATGTGCCAGCGCAAGCTCGCCGAGACGTTTTAAAAAAGGTAAACCCAGGCTTTCATATTCATATTGGTTGTCGTTCAGGACGCCATCCGCATTGACATAAACTGCCGCGGTTAACATAAACTCTGTGCCCGAGCAGTCATCTTTGACATAGGCGCTGTCCAGCAGAAAACCGTAAGCGTCACCCACTTTGTTGAAGATATGCACTGAGGGGTCGATACGCGCTGCTTTGTCTGAACCATAAATAAAAAACTTCACATAGGTCGGCCAATATTCCTTTGGATCATACTTCGGGTCGTTACTTTCACCAGGCAGCATTTGCATAAACTGCTGGATAAATTGCCGGTCCACAGCTGTTAACTTTAGGCCACCTGTGCCGGTAATCGTGTCTGGTAACATGATCAACTGCATCAAACGATGCATATGTACCACGGTCCAGCGGTTTTTCTGGCTAAAATCCAGCGGTTTGTCCTGCAGCTTGCCATCCTTCATATGAGCACTACCAACCGGCGTATAGGGGCGGGCCGCTATCGCAGGCGCTGTTCTGGCCGCCTGGCGATATAACAGCTTGCCGCTGGTGTCATAAAAAGCCACGGCATTGGTCCGGCGATTGTCTTCAGCGCTCAATGGCCGCTCCAGACGATGCAAAATCTGGGCGCCGGTAAAACCTAATTCAGCAAGACGTGCATTGATGTATTGCTGGCCCATCAATTCATACAGACGGTTATAGGCATCGTTGTCACTGACCAGCAGGATCTTTTTGATGTAATGCCGGACTGTCGGTACACCAGCTGCCGCACTGTCATCCCGGTTTACCAGACTGTCATCAGGCAACAGGGGTTCTATGTGCATCACCGAATCGGCAGTTACGCCGTATTGCGACAGCTGCTGCAGATATTCCAGAGCCAGCGCAGCGATGGCGAGTTTCACTGTCGAGGCCGGGTACAGATACTCAGCATCAACCCGATACTGATGCTGCTGCAGTGTTGGTTGACCTTTTGCATCGCGCCGAATTTCGGTCAACAAAATTTGTGTGCGGTATTGCTCAGGATGTTCAGCGATTTGAGGTGCGGCCTGCGATAACCAGCGCTGTAATAGTTCGCTTTGCCCAGGCGTTGCGTCTCTGGCTGAGGGATGTTGACAAGCGCTCAGTAACATCAAGGCGTACGTCAGCAGTGCGGCACGCATACGATTGTTGTGCATCGGGAAGCTCCTCAAAGCTCACGCAAATGAATAGAATATTCCTTAATTAATTTATATAGAGAATAGGTGAAATAAACAACCGCTTATTGTGTGACCGGCAAGAAGCCATTTGAGTCACACAGTTAAAACAGGGTTGGTATTGAGGTAGCCACCATAGCAGCAGGTACTAATAGCATGGCTTTGCACCAGTTGCGCAGCAACAACAAGAAACCTGACAACATCAACAACCAATGCCAGCTGGTCATAGCTGCGTGCGGTAGAATAAATTGCCACCAGGTACTCGCCAACAGTCCCACCACAGCGCAATTTACAGCGGAAACTGCGCCAAACACCCCAGGGTATTGGCCGAGCCGGTGCCACCAGGGCCAGATAGCGCACACTAATAGGGCGCCAGGCAAAAACACTGCAAAAGTAGCGAGGATTGCGCCTGCTATTCCCTGAGTCATAGCGCCAAGATATGCGACAAAACTAAAAATTGGGCCCGGCATCAGCTGTGCAGCGGCATAACCTGCCAGAAAATCAGTCTGTGGCATGTTGGTACCAACGCTTTGTTCCAGCAATGGCAGTACGACATGGCCTCCACCAAAGACGAAAGTACCGGCCTGGAAATACTGTTGGATGAATTGCAATGAAGGCACATCGCTCCACAAGGCAGAACTCACTGGTAACACAAGCAGTAACAGTAATAAGACGATAAGCAACGGTAGGCTGAGCGCTGAGGTACCACGCCATGGCTGGATGACCTCTGTGGCATCTTGACGCAACAACCGGGTGCCACAAAGCGCAAACAAGGCCAGTAGCAGCATTTGCCAGAACATCGTTAATGCAAGCAGAAAAACGCCAAAACCGACGACGGCAAAAGTGCGTCGCCGCCAGTCGGTCAGAAAACTTTGGCTCATTTGCCAGATAGCGTGTGCAACTATTGCTGCTAACGCACAGAGAGCACCTTGTAATGCCGCTGGCCCTAACCATTGCAGTCCATACACACCTGCCAGAGTCATGAAAACAAAGGACGGCAAAGTAAAACCCAGAAACGCCAGCAAAGCTCCGGGATATCCGCCCCGCTGCAATCCGATACCAATACCGACCTGGCTGGAGGCGGGACCGGGTAAAAATTGACACAGAGCAACCAGTTGCCGGTATTGCGCCGTGCTCAACCATGCTTTGTCAGTAACAAACCGGCGTTCAAAATTAACCAGATGCGCGGCCGGGCCACCAAAAGATAACGCACCCAGCCGAAAAAACTGTAAAAATATATCTGCATACAAAGTCATAAAATACAGGCTGATTAACTCGGTCTGCCTGTATTTTTACTGAAGAGCTGCTGGAATACCAGTGTTGCTCAACAGCCGCATTGCACGGGCCCGTCCCAAAGCACACCGGGTTCTGACAAGACAAAACCTTCGTCGACATAACCCTGTATGCCGCCAATCATAATTTTGACCGGATATCCCAGCCGGGCGATTTTCAGCGCCGCCTGGTCTGCACCATTGCAATGTGGCCCGGCGCAGTACACCACTAACAAGCGGTGTGGCGGTAGCGAAGCAAGCGTTGTTTCACTGATTTGCCGGTGGGGCAAACTGACAGCCCCAGGCACGTGGCCTGCTGCGTAATTTGAGCTGGCGCGTACATCCAGCAACACAAAGTCATTCGCACCGGCTTGTAATGCGCTGTGCACATCACTGCAATCGGTCTCCAGCATTAATCTTTGACTGAACCAATGAATGGCGGTGTCGGCAGCTGCGGCCGGATATTGGCAAACCAGCGATGGCTGTGTGTTGCTGTTAAATGTTGGCATGAGGTGTACTCCTGGTTGGGTGAGAAAACTGCGATGAGTCATTTCAGCAAGAAATTCATCGCAGCAACACTGTCAGATTTACCAATAATCGCCTGATTTCAGCCAATGCCTTGCCTGGTAAAATCGACAAGGGCAGAATTAGCGGCCTGCTGAATTTGGAACTAACCGGTGCAACGATGACATCTCAAAAAAACCATCGGGTGGTGATTTGCGCTTATCACGGTCTGTCGATGCTGGAATACGGCGCTGCCGTAGAAATTTTTATCAGTCATGGCAGGACGAATAGCCCTTGGTATCAAGGGGAAGTTGTCAGTTGTGATGGCCCACAGCTGCAACTTGGCGACGGCAGCCGCTTGTTAGTGGCTGACAACCTGAGCGTGCTGCAGCAGGCTGATACTATTATTTTGCCTGGTTGGCGCGATATCAACGAACGGCCGCCTCAGCAGTTGCTGTACGCCTTACAGCAGGCCGCGCAAGCCGGTATCCGGCTGGTCAGTTTTTGTTCCGGCGCGGTGATCCTGGCCTACGCCGGTCTGCTCGATGCGAAACGGGCAACGACGCACTGGAAATATGCCCGGCGATTTCGCCAGCTGTTCCCACAAGTCCGGCTGGATACTGCGCCGTTATTTGTGCAGGCTGGCCAAATCTATACCTCTGCCGGCAGCGCGGCTTGTATGGATTTAGCATTAGCGCTGATTGAAGCTGATTTTGGCAGCAAGCAAGCCAACACTACTGCGCGTCGTCTGGTGGTCGCGTTGGCACGTCAGGGTGGGCAAAGGCAGTTTATCGAATTGCCGGTGTCCACTGCCAGTAAGACGCTGAGTGCGGTGCTGGATCTTGTGCTGGCTGATTTAGCGCAACCCTGGGACATCGATGATTTGGCGCAACAGGCCGGGATGAGTCGGCGCAGTTTTGACCGGCATTTCCAGCAAAGTCTGGGACAAAGCGCCAAACAGTGGCTACAACAGGCGCGGATTGAACAGGCGAAAACTCTGCTGAGCCGCGGCGGGCGTGTCGAGCAGGTTGCCGGTTTATGTGGCTTTACCAGCGCATCGTCCTTTCGTGCGCAATTTGCACAGTGGACCGGCGTTGCCCCCAGCCAGTTCCGGCTGGCGCAGCAGCAACGAGCCGGTTTGCAGGTTGATTCACCGGCCGCAACCGCAGTTTAGCCGGGTCGGCAGCGCTGGCGTCGCAGCCCTTGTATTAGCGCTTGTCTGCTTTTATGATCGCGCCACTTTGCAGCGGGGACTTATCCTGCTGCTCGCTGCCCGGAATTCAACATGTCATCAAGCCCGCAAGACGCCGTTACAACGCTTATCAGCGCCATTTTACAACTGGTATTACAGCAGGACCAGCAACTGGAGCGTGCGATGTCGCAGGTGTTCAGCCTGCACAAACCTACAGTCGCACAACAAGCTCAGACAGTAGCGCATTGTGGTGCTCTACTGCGACGTCTCAATGCCTATCAGGCGCTGACCGGCGCGGACCAAAGCCTGTCAGCGCTCATTGCTGCCTATTTCAGTCAGGTCCAGTCTACAGCAAATGCACAAGCTTGCTGGCAACAACTTTCCGCTCCGGTACAGGATGGTTGCCCGGATTGGCTGGAACAACTCGGTCAGGCTGAGCTTGGGGCTGACTGGCCGGCAGAGCGCGCGGCACTGGCACAAGCGGCCCCGCGATATATTCGGGTTAACAAGCTAAAAGCAAGCAAAGAACAACTACAACAGGCACTGGCACAAGCCGGCATTCAGAGTCAGCCGGTCCATGGTGTCGACACGGCGCTACAAATCACGTCAGACGGCGCACTGTTCCAGTCCACACCTTTTAAACAAGGCTGGTTTGAACAGCAAGACGCCGGCTCGCAGCTGGTGGCTGCTGCTTTGCCAGTCAAACCCGGCAGCCGGGTCATTGATGCCTGTGCCGGCGCTGGTGGCAAAACGCTGGCATTGGCTGCAGCGATGCAGAGCAAGGGCAGGTTACTGGCGATGGATGTAGAGCAATGGAAGCTGGATAATTTGCAGCAACGCGCCAACAGAGCTGGGGCCGCGAATATCGAAACCCGTTTAATCAGCAGCAGTAAAACCATCAAACGACTGGCCGGTAAAGCCGACTATTTATTGCTAGACGTGCCCTGCTCCGGTAGCGGGGTGCTGCGGCGTAATCCGGACGCTAAATGGCGCGCGCCGATCCGGTTGGCGGAATTGCAGCAACTGCAGCAGGATATTTTGCAGCGCTATAGCAAAATGATGGCAGTCAGTGGCGAACTGCTGTACGCCACCTGTTCGATTTTTCCCAGCGAAAACCGCCGGCAGATTGACTTATTTTTAGCCAGCCGGCCGGATTTTGTGCTGCTTTCAGATCAGCAAATCAGCCCTGCTGTAACGGGTTTTGATGGTTTCTACTACGCGCATCTGCGTCGCATCAGCGAGCTGTACTAACTCGTCTAAGGCGGAGCGCTTCAGGGCTGACTGGTTTTAGACTGCCAACCTCAGGTTTTATTGGCTGCCTCTGCCGGCGCTTCAGCAGGTACTTCATAAGCTTTACAGGTGCTGATCAGCGCCTGCAAGTGGCCGCCTAGTTCTTTAGTGGCATACTGTTGGCTTTGTGCCACCAGCGTTTTCAGTGTCGCCAATGCTTGTTCGAGACCTTGTTGGTCAATCAGCGTTTTGGCATAAGCCGCGGCGTCTGCGCCTTGCTCCAGCATCGCCGCCACACTGTCAAAACTAATTTCCTGCGAAAACATTTGTTCGATATCAGCCAGTAATTTGGCTACTTTGGCGGACTCTGCCAGAGCACCTTCGACGGTGATCAGTTTACCCATAGGGTCTGCTGCCAACCGGCTCGCCACACAAGCAGCGACTGTGCCGGCTTCAGCACTTTCTGCAACGGCAACCAGGCCCTGCTCGCGGATTTGTTTCACCGCTTCAGCAATTTGTGGATCTTGTTGCAACCATTGTTGCTCCAAAGCCGTTTTAGGATTTTCACTAAGATAGCCGCAACTGGTCAGTAAAAAAGCCAGGCCAGCTGTTAACAAAGGACGAGTGAAGGACATTGGCAGCTCCATGACATCAACATTGAAAAGCGGAAACATACCGCAGGTTATCTTTGTTTGATGGCGCTGCTTCCCGACAATTCAAGGGCTACGTCGAAAATTTTATGCAGAAAAATCTTATTGCTGCTGTTGCTCCAGAGTTAGCGCCGCCATCAGGCGTTGGCGCAGCGCGATCATTTGTCTGGCGTCAACTTCGCCAACAGCGCCTTCGCTGCTCTGCAGGGCTTGCTGCAACTGAACCTGATACTGGTTATAAAGTTTGTTCAGTAGCGGGCTCTGACTCAACGCAAACAGCTGCTGCCACAAATCTTCGATTTGCTGCAATTGCTGCGCTGAGACACTGTGAATTTGTGGCAGTGCCTGGCTCAGCACGCGCAGTTCAAAATCCAGTTTGCGCAGCACAACGTCGGTGGAACCGACCTGGAGCGCAGTATTTGGTAGCGATTGAGTTGCCGCGCCAGGTACTTGCTGGGGCAACAGCAGCAACGTCAATACAGTGAGTTTGAACAGCAGTAAAATTTTCATCTGCGCTTCCTTAGAAATACCAGCCATAAGACAGGCTGACAAAATCAAGGCCAGGGTTGGGTCTTTTAAAACCGGCGTTAGAGTAATGCAGGTAACGTATAGACAGGCTACGGTCCGGCGCCAGCCACGCCACTAAGCCGAGCCTGTCTTCAAACTGATAATGCGTACTGACATCTTTGCCGGCAAAACGAGTGTCATCCAGCAGTGATACACCGATACCAAACTCCAAATCCCATTTTAAATCAAAAGCCTGACCGAGCGGATAACGCAGAATTGGCGATACAGCAAGTACAGCATTACTGTCTGAGCTATTGGCCGGGCCGTAACGCCAGAAGTTAGCGCTGGCTTCGAATAACATGTTCAGGCGTGGGTTCAGACCATGAAGCCAGTCTACATGATGCTGATAGGCCAGCTTTAAGCCTTGCACATCACCTTCGCCCTGCAGGTAATCGACAGCGACGGCTTGTTGCAGACTTTTCGCCAGGGCCATTTGACTGAAACCGGTTAAAAACAAAGTGAGGACTAAAGCGCGTAAAATAGCCCGGTTAACTCTGACGCTGAAACTCAAACTCATGATGCGTTCCTCTGTGCAGCTACGCCACCTTGGCGTTTGCGCGAATGGCTGCTATTATCCGGAACGATTAGTTACAAAATGTACCTATAGAGTTGCAGAGAGTATCATGATGGACAGATTAACCCCCTTGCTCGCGCATTTCTCACCACAAGCGTCGATTTATTTTCACGGCAGCAGTTGCCAGAAAACCCAATTTTGTCCACAAAGCGGCCGGGCTTATCTGCATTTAATTGAGGCCGGGCAGGGAGAAGTCAGTATCAATGGCCGCAGTCATGCCATCACTGAACCTTGTTTATTGTTTATTCCACGTGGACATGCGCATCAATTCAAAGTCGACCATCAACAGTCACTGTTGTTGTTTTGTGCGACGCTGGACTGCGGTGAAACCGCCGGCAATCCACTGTTGGCCGCATTGCCGGATTTAAGTTTAATTCCGCTGTCCGGCTGCTCGTCACTCAGAAGTACCATTTCGCTGATTTGGCAGGAAAATCAGGCGCAATACTGTGGCCGCGACGCGGCATTGCAACGCCTGACCGAATATCTGCTGATCTTGTTGTTGCGCCACATTATGGCGGTAGAACCGCCACAAGCCGGCCTATTTGCCGGCCTCGCCGATAAGCGACTGGCGCCGGTGATCACCGCTTTGCATCAACAACCCCAGCGAGATTGGACTTTAGACAGCATGGCTTTAGAAGCAGGCATGTCCCGTGCTCGTTTTGCCGAACATTTTCGCAAGATCGTCGGACAGACGCCGGCCGATTACCTGCAAAACTGGCGATTGACGCTGGCACGTAAGCAGCTGTTATCCGGCAATGCACTGAAACAAATCGCCCCCGCTGTAGGTTATCAAAGCGTCGCAGCCTTTCACCGGGTGTTTCGCCAGCGTTTTGGCGTATCACCGAAAGAATGGCTGGAGCAGGCGACAGTTGTGGCGGCTTAAGATGCAGGAAGTACAAGAGGTTTTGCAGAGCGAACCGACGACTGTCGTCGTGTTCTGGTATGTGTCTTTGCTTAAAACACCAAATCGCAGGTACAAAAAAACCAGCTTGATGCTGGTTCTTAAGTTGGTTGCGGGAGCCGCCGGGGTTTTAAAGAGCGAACCGACGACTGTCGTCGTGTTCTGATATGTGTCTTTGCTTAAAACACCAAATCTCAGATACAAAAAAACCAGCTTGATGCTGGTTCTTAAGTTGGTTGCGGGGGCCGCCGGGGTTTTGAAGAGCGAACCGACGACTGTCGTCGTGTTCTGATATGTGTCTTTGCTTAAAACAGCAAATCGCAGGTACAAAAAAACCAGCTTGATGCTGGTTCTTAAGTTGGTTGCGGGGGCCGCCGGGGTTTTGAAGAGCGAACCGACGACTGTCGTCGTGTTCTGATATGTGTCTTTGCTTAAAACAGCAAATCGCAGGTACAAAAAAACCAGCTTGATGCTGGTTCTTAAGTTGGTTGCGGGAGCCGGATTTGAACCGACGACCTTCGGGTTATGAGCCCGACGAGCTACCAGGCTGCTCCATCCCGCGTCCGAAAATTACATTTGAGCAGTGAATGTAATCTATTGTTTTGCAATGATTTAGTTGGTTGCGGGAGCTTCGGGTTATGAGTGTAACAAATATAGTAAACTCAAAACATTATAATTTGCATAAATTAAGCTCATGTTCAATCATTGCTTTTATATTCAATACGTTAAATAGCAAATAGCGTGACACACTAAAAATCCAGCTCGCCTAAAAATTAGCAGCGCATTGTCACGTATTTATTGATTTGTGCACACTCAATGTCACATCCGTTTTTCCACGCCTTTTCTGAAAATGACCTTGAGCTGAGTTTTCGCCCCCTCAACTGTCCTTTATCACCCTAAAAAATCGGTAATTAGATAACTCAATTTTACCAATTTCCGATTTGTGGCGTGAATTTCACTCTGCGGTAGCCTGCTGACGATGTGGCAGAGGTTTGTCACATGGTGTCACGTTAACCATTGTTTTAACTATACATTTTACTTGCCGCGAGGTTTGTGGCGTGAATTTGAAAACGGGTTAACGTGATTTCTGTGTCGCAGCATGGTGGCATAAACAGAGGAAATGACAATGACTCGAACTTACTTAACGACGGAGCAACTCTCAGCGCGCATTCACTATGATGCTCGCTCCATTCGCAATGTACTAGTGGATGCCTATCTGCTTGAAGGCCGCCATTACATTCGTCCTTTTGGCCGGCGCAAATTGCTGTTTATTTGGGAAGCGATTGAGGCGGACTGGTTAAGCTCTACCCACGATAGCATCGGCATGATGACAGAAGATTCGGAGGTCTGTCATGGGTAGAATCTCAGTTCGTCCCGAAACCGGGCGGCTCTATTTTGATTTTAAGTTTCAAGGCCGTCGTTGCCGGGAGCAAACCACTTTGCTCGACAATAAAGGCAACCGGAAGCTGCTGGAGAAACAACTTCTGCAAATTGAAGCGGAAATTCATACCAACACCTTCAACTACGCGAAGCATTTTCCTGAAAGCCCTTTCTTAAAACGTCTGAACGAACTGGAGCAGGAAGTATTAGAGACACAAGCGCAAGTCCAGATCAGTAACACACCGCTATTTAGCATTTTCGTGGAAGAGTGGTTCGAAGAAAATGTCGTCCAGTGGCGGCCGTCGTATCGGACCAGTATTCGCGGCCTACTGGACAAATACTTCCTGCCGGCATTTGAAGGAAAAAATGTCGGCGACATCACCCGTGCAGATTTACTGAAATTTCGGTCAACACTCGCCAAAGTACCAGGCCGAACCAATAAAGAGGCACTGACGAACAACCGGATAAACAAAATCATGTGTCCGTTAAGCCGGATCTTTGATGAAGCCGCCGACCGGTTCAACTTTAACACCCCTTACACCCGGATCAAACCACTCAAAGTGCCCAAATCAGATGTTCAGCCGTTTTCACTAGAAGAGGTAAACCTGATTTTGGACAAGGTCAGGCCGGACTATCGCAACTATTACATTGTTCGTTTTTTCACTGGCATGCGAACGGGGGAAATCGATGGCTTGAAATGGAGTTACGTTGATTTTAATCGCGGGTTGATCATGGTGCGCGAAACCATCGTCGCCGGCGAAGAAGATTACACCAAAAACGACCATTCCCAGCGCGATATCAAGATGATTGGACCCGTTGTCGACGCCCTACGTCGGCAATATCGCGCAACGGGTAGCCTTTCTAATTATGTGTTTTGCAATCGAGACGGTAAGCCGCTTGAGCACAACAATGTCACTAAACGCGTCTGGTATCCAATGCTGACGCGCTTAGGACTTCTGAAACGCCGGCCTTACCAGACTCGCCATACCGCCGCGACTTTATGGTTAGCAGCAGGGGAGTCGCCTGAGTGGATCGCCAAACAAATGGGGCATTCCACGACTGAAATGTTGTTTAAAACCTATTCGCGTTTTGTCCCTAACTTAACACGCCATGACGGCTCTGCCTTTGAAAAGTTACTGACAACCACTCTTGGCCCATCACTGTAAACGGGAGACGAAGATGATCATTGAACATAGCAAAGCATTCCTTTCCTTCATGGCAAACAAGGATTTGGATAGAAAAGCCAGTCAATACGCTGATTCGCTGCTGTTCGTTATGCAGATTAAACCGTATCAAATGGAACTCGTGCAGATTGTCGGCAAGGCAGGGGACAAAAACAATCTCGACGCGATTAGGTCCTGGGTAAAAAGCCAACTGTGCTGCGAAAGCGAGAAGGGAGAAGACAACCTCGAAACCCTGCGGAATAAGTTACAGCGCTGCTTGGAAGATGCAGCCGACTAGTTTTTACGATCGATTTTTTAAGCAACAAACCACAACCTATAAATGAAGGATACTCTAATGACCATCCAAACAATGAGCCTTATCATCGTGTTTTTTGGCATACTCGCCATCGCTTCGATTTTGTTAGCTGCGTACTTTGCCGCTGCCTGGAAGGACGAAAAACGCAAAAACATTAAGCGAAAAAAACGGTAAGGGTGAAGAATCGAAGCGAAGGGATTCGCTTTCCGTGGTTGCAGATTTCCAAAACGGCGCTTGCTAATCTCTTTGTAATCTAAAATTTTCCTATCAATCTATCCCAAAACCCTGGTTCGTCATGATGAGAATTTTTCATCGAATGGTGTAAAATTTACGTCTAAACGTAAACTCCAAGCTCCATCTAGTTAAATCCATGCCATAGCAATTGACCGGCGATCGCTGCGAAATTACTGAACTTTGACTGAAAGCAATTGCTGCGGTGCCGATTTTGGTATTACTGTAATGCGAATAGTCCTAGCGGTCATGATAATCGCAACATATGGTAAGAAGCGACGGCAAACGGGTGGTTAATTAAATGCCATTAGCCAGGGAGATAAGATGAAGAATTCCATAATACTCGCACCTTGGTTTGCTACCTTTTTCTCACTCAGTGTCAGCGCATTTCAGGAAGATAAAGTACAAGAGTTTATTAATTTGCTTGAAACAGAAGCGAAAGCTGGTAATCCGATAGCTAAATTTCATCTAGATAAACCATACATGGATGGCATTGCCGGTGTAAAAAAGGACCTAACTAAAGGTTTCAATTACCTTATAGAGTCAGCAAAACAAGGCTATCCACAGGCGCAGTATAACGTTGCTGCATCATATAAGACGGGAGAAGGAACCCCGCAAAATGCAGAGCTATCTTTGTATTGGTACTTACAGACCGCTAAAAATGGCCATGCACCATCACAACTTCAGGCATCCTTAATTTTAGACGAGAAGGGTGATCACAAAAAAGCTTATGAGCTATTAAAGCTTGCATCCATGAAAGGTGAGGTGGATGCACAGTACATGCTAGCGCATATGTACTATGCAGGCACAGCTGAACCTCAAGATTATCAGTTAGGCTATATTTGGTTTTCCATTTCAGCTGCTAATGGGGATACTGATGCCCCCAAGGCGCGAGACCTCATAACCAAAAAGCTAGACGCACAAAGTCTGGCAAAAGCCCAATCTGAAGCCGCTCAAATCTTTGACATGATCCGCCAAAACACAGCTGAACAACCTTAAAAGTCACCTACCGACTCAAACTACAGGTCTGAGGTACTGAAAATCTACAAATATACTATCTTTTGATGCTGCAATCTCAGGGAATATCAGCGATGCAATTTTGGAAAGTCTTAAGTTTGGGTGCGCTATTTTTCGCGAATTTGGTACTTGCAGAGGTATATGTTAATGACAGTAGCTTGAAACTCACTGGCACGATCAGCAACGACGAATTTTCTAAATTCAAAACAAAATTTGAATCTGTGCTAACCCGAAATGATATGGGAATAAATGAGCTCCACTTGTTCCAGTTGGAAGACGTCAAAGGAGGCTCATTATCTGAAGCTATCAAGATTGCTGACTTTGTTCGCAGTATGCGGCTCAGGGTTAATTTAACCGGTGAGTGTTCAAGTGCCTGTGTATTAATCTATTTCGCCTCAGTCGAAAGAAAACATGACCACGGCGCGACCCTTGGTGTGCATCGAATTCGATTTGCGAACAATGGACTAAAGAGCTTGAGCCTGGACGATGCGACCCAAAGCTATCAGGCCGGCGAGAAACTACTGGTCAGCAAACTCTCTGAATATGGAGCGCCTGACAGCATTATTGAACAGCTCAAAGGGACTTCATCGCGGGATCTGACAATCATCCCAATTGGCGAGGTACCGATTTTCCCTCCAGTTGTTTTTGAATGGCTGCAGGATAGCTGCGACCAATACCCACTCAAGTACCTTAACATTGGTCACCATGCATTTAACGCGCTTGAGCAAGCATTTTCACAAGGTACAGTGTCAAAAGATACGCCCGCAATGACAATCGCCAGAATGGTTGAGCAGTTCGGGCAAGAAGCAGATCCGAGCTTTACATTCGCAGGATATGGTCAGGCAGAAGGTTGTGTATCTGGTAAGTTGTATGAGGAATATTCGGCAAAGAAAAAAGCATATTGCCAAGACAATAGCTTGTCGTGCGGTTCAATTTTCAAAAGAAAGTAGCGATTAAAAAGGCTGTATTCGCTAAGCTTAGTCGGCGCAAATCATGAAACAATAAGTAATCGGAGCTAAATTTTATGGAAGAAAAGACTTTTTTTAATCAACAGGGTATTGAGGTAACCAGCCGCAGGTTGAAGGTGTATAACCAAACCTTCTCAATCGCTCATATTTCAGCAATTCGCTCTGTTTATAAAGAAGGAAAAAAGAATTCTTCAATCACTTTAAGCTTGTTTGCCATAGTATGTATTGGCATCGATTACTGGCTTTTAGGCCTATTCCTATTCGTCATCGCAGTCGTTCTATTGTACAAAAACAAGGAATGCTTCTTTCTGGCAGTTACCACGGGAGGTCGTGAGGTCTTTGTTTTTAAAACAGATGACTCGAAATTCATTTCTTATATTTCAAATGCTGTAAACGAAGCTATGGCATACCAACCTCAATCTGCGTAGGTTTCTTTCGGTAAGGACTGGCTGCCAAAATCACCCACGTCATCCACTCTCGGGTGATTTGGTAGTCACAACACCTATCGTTCTACTAGCCCTAATGTGTAGTGGTCTAATAAATCGAAAGTGGGGCACTTAAAAAACACCATAGGTAAATTTATCCTCGCTCACCCCCGGTTTTGTTGCATAAACAAATTTGATGCCGGCGCTCAAATTTTTTCCAGCAGCGTCCAAACATGAATTGGCGCCTCAAAAACGATGTTGTTTTGGTTTCTTCAACAACCGCATCCGGCTCTCGGGTAGAAATAAATTTAAGGGTAAGTGGTCACGACAGTAAATGTAATGCTTGTCACACATAAATTGATTTATCTCATTGTTTTGCTATGGTTATTTAATAACCGATTGCCAAACAAGCGATTTTTCATGGAAGAAAACACCAAAATTCAGTGCGTCATTGCGTACTGCCATGCGAACGGACTGGATACCAATGCGCATCTGACCTTTATAAAGGCGCTACGCCTTCCTTCCAGCTACTTTCATTTGTATGCCGTCGCTTTGAAACTTGTCGACGAATATGAACGCGCACGAAAGTTTCATTGGTTGATTGTCGAGCCTCGTTATGAGCAGGAATTGTCAATCCTAAACGCTCTGGTCGCAGCGCTTCGCGAGAATCATGGTCAGCTGAGGAGCTTGGGAGACAATGTCACTAAATACCCACTAACGGCACAATTTCTCAGTGAGTCTGCAAGTGGTGATTTGTTTTCGGATATCTTTGCCGTCCTCAAAATTTATACACTGCGGCTTTCACTAACTTTATTGGCGACTGAACAATCCTCAGCAACGACGTTAGGCAATATGGCCGCCGATGCCCGACAAAGCTTTGAAAAAGTGATCCGGCATAATTACGTTGCTGATGAGATTTACCTCGAAAAACAATCATTCGTTGAGCTATTAGCCTCACAGAATAAAAAACTATGGGACTTTCAAAAGCAGTTTATTAGCTGGATAGCCGAAGAGCAGCTACCCGCAAGTCGAGCCAAACCACAAAGATCAGCAGTGCTGCAGGTCCGCTCACACAGCGCCCCTGAAAAAAGCCATGTTCTCTCTGAGCGCAATTTATTTGCCGAACCAAGTAGTGCATTACCAGGCAATCAAATCGCACAAGTTCGTGTAACCACTTCCCAAAGTGACGAGGAAGACGAGCGGATTGATGAAATCTTCGAGTATCAAGCGGATCCGCAGCATCCTGTTAGCTATGAGTCCGCTGAGCAATCGCTCATCTACGGGAGTCGGCTTCGCATTCAGGAGCGCATGTTGCTATCCCTTCGCTCTAATGTGTTTACTCAGGCTGAACTCGACATGTTCATCGCTGGTGTCGTATCAGATCTGCAGTCACGTCAACAGTCCAAGCTCGTCACTGCATGTTGTTTATTGCTGATGTTGTTAACGGCGCGCCAATTTGAACAACTCTTAGCGATTTCGATAAGTGGGCAGTTGCCAGCTGCAAAAGAGGGGATTGATTGGTCACTTGGCATTTGGCGTCGTCAAAGTATCGAGATGCCAAAAGCAGTCAAGCCCGAGTTGCCAAGCAGATATCTTTTTGAACATCAGCAGATGGTTGACTTACCGATGCCGGCCATTCTTATCCGAGTCATCAGCAGCATTGCGAAGACGCCCACAACGCTCAATGATATCTTGAAGCGTTGTAAAGTAACTGAAGAAGACGTGTTAGCGCGGCTCACGGATATCATGGCGGTGGTACCAAGACGCACAAGCTTTGCACAGGTACGTTCCAGCCTTTTTCAGCAAGTTGCACTGAAATCAGATCCTGGATTCTCGGCGCTGCTGTTTTCGACGACCGAGTACATCACACCGACGCCTCTTTATTATAAAAGTATCGATGTCTCGACCTTGCAGTCAACTTATGCAGAGACCATCATCCGCCTCGGTTTATCGCCTGGCTCCATGCGATTAGTATCAGCAACCGGATTTACCGGTAGTCATCTGGCGTTAAATGATGACGCCCTAGCACAATTTTTTAAGACCAAGTACCAAAAACTAAAAAGCCTGTCGGCGGATGTAAACAGTGAAGTCGGCGCTACCACTTTTTTGAACGAACTTGCCTATTACACGACACTCATCTTACTGGCATCCACCGGTCACCGCACCCGCACTGAATTTCAATTTGAACCCGCCGCCATCCAGCCAGATTTAAAGCTCCTGCTGCTGGCCGATAAAATCCAGTATGATGATGGTGCGATCCGCTTTGTGCCACTCACCGACGTTGCTTTTGCTGCACTCGTTGAGTACGGCAAATCAGCACGCCGTCTTGCTGGATGCTTTAAGGACAGGGCACTAAAAGAGCACTTAGGCCCAAAATCAAATTGGCAAACCGCAGCATTAGATGTACCGTTTCTGAGTGTCATCAAAAACGGTAGCGCTCGAGCGATTACCTCTGACGATTTAGTTCGTTATCTCGCTGCGGAACAGCTCATTTTACCGCTTAATTTTTTTCGCCATCGCTTATGTTCGAGGCTCTCTGAGTTTGATGGTGGTGATCGTATCAACTGGCTCATTGGTCACATCGGTGCGGGTGAGCATCCACTGCACTTTACATCGAGTTTGTGTCTGTCGGATATCAGCCGTTGCAATACTCTGCTCAATCAAGCAATCGAACCGTTGGCTATCGAGGTGTTCAAAAGTGATTCGCAACGAGGCTTGCCTGCAAATCTGGTGATGAAAACAAGTGAAGGTTATCTACCACCATCCCTGCAGGTAAAAAGGATGGCGTTTAGAGAACGTCTTGGTTGGGCTCGGGATTTGTTTACCAAATTCAGTAAAACGCTCGACGAAGGTGAAACCATTCTCGATAAAACCGACGCGTTTATTAGCTTTGCCATTGAGCAAGCCCTAAAGCTCGCTCATCGCGAAGATTCCGCGGCGTGCATGCAATTGATTAATCGAAAACTGGAGCGATATCAAAAAGATGGCGACGAGCCGGCAGCGCAAACCTGGCGGATGCCGCTTTATGAACCACAAACCGCTCTAGATGTCCGTTATTTTAGCGAAAGTCGCAGGGTGTTAGAGCTTCGACGCTTTGTTTCAAAACGCATCGTTACGTTGTGTGAAGGACTCAAACTAGAGCATGCGCTTTATGAAGTCGTACTCAGTATGCTGGTACAAAGTGCACAGCATATGGAGGACACTAATTTTGTTGTAGCGCTACAACGCAATCGCTCCACGCTCTTCGGGCTGCACTTTTTTGATTTCGATGACAAAAACTGCAAAAAGCGGATTTATTTAGATGCTTTGACGGTAGGGCTGATATACCGATATCCGGAATTTACTGAGCAAACATTTTCTGAAGCCAAATTCATTCGTTATGTCACAAAAATACTCGCAGGCATCGGCATTCCAGCATCGGCTTTGAGTTCCATCAACACGCTGACAAAATGGCTGGCTTTTTATGATGTCCAAGCCAAAGAACCGGGATTGCTCCGCTCGTTTCGGATCAATGCGCTTCACAGTAAACCGTTAGCACCATCCGCGTTGGCTCGGCTGCTGACGCATCAGGTTATGAGTGATCGACCAGTTGTTCTTGAAAAGCCACAACAGTCTGCGCACCATGCGCAGCGCAAAAAAAGTCGAGCCGCGCAGCCATCTTTGGAGCGTACTTTTTTTAATCGCTTCATGAAAAACGTTCGATCTCAATTGCAACTAAGGAGGGAAGGAATCACCATAAAGACAGTGGTTCCAAAGCTTTGGCAGAGCTTTGTTGGCGCGAAAAGTACGGCGATGTCCGATTTGCTACAGGCGTCTTCTCATCTATCTGATGCGGCCGTCGCCGTGTTGATATTAATGACCGATGTCGGCAAACGGCCTGGCAAAAACCGCGATTCCATTAGCATCCGTACGATGGCAACGTATTTTTCGAAGACTTGCACCCCTTACCTTGATGTTGCGCAGGAGCAAGCGGTCTTTGAGCTCGATGAAGACGAACTTGAAGATTTTTACATCGCCGTTCTGGATAGTCGTGATTTGAAAACACGTGGCCGTCATGCCGACATGTTGCGCGATTTACATCGAACTGTCGAAAAGCACTTTTATCTTGCGCATGTGAGCTGGAAAGACATCGAACCGAATATCAATGGTGACGAGGCACAGCCGTATGCAAATATCATCACGGAATCTGAATACCAGTGTGCGCTTCATTTATTGTTGGCAGATCCATATGCAACCGAGCATGAGCAACTCATTCAGGCCGCCATTTTAGTGCTGTCGTACCGCACAGGCTTGCGCCGTGGGGAAATCAAGTATCGTTTGTTGCAAGACCTGTGTTCCGATGATGGCCTCCTTTATATCAGCAGTAACCATTTCTATCGTCTTAAATCCATCAATGCCAATCGGCGGATCCCAAAGGGCTTGCTACTTGACAACCAAGAGTCTCAGATCCTTCAATCTATCACTGATATAGCCAAGCGTGAATATGATGATGCGCGCGGCAGAGTGTTTCATCTTTCTGATAGTGCATTTGCACAATACTGTGCGCGCGTGACCGAGGCACTTATCCTCACGACGGAAGATCCGACGAGCAGGCTTTACGATTGCAGACATTCGTTCGCAAGCCACCTCTGCTGGTTGGCTGTTTGCAAAGAACATAGTTTGATGTATCCGGAAGTCAGCGCATGGTGTCGGCAAGCGCCAGCCGCTTTTATGGAGAAATGGCTACAAATCACCACCGGTAGTACGCAGACTTATCAAGCTTTCAAGTTTCTCCATACCGTCAGTTTGGTCATCGGCCACAGCACGCCATTTACTACGGTTACGCATTATGTGCACGAAATGTCGCTGTTTCAGCTCGAACAACAAACGATTTATCACGACCAATATAGACATGTCGACCAAAGAACATATGCAACCTGGTTGGAGATAACTCAAGTCGCCGGCAGAAAGGCGGTGTCCCGTTACCCGTATCTGGCAGCGATCACAATGATGCAACGCACGCTTACTAATCGATGGCAACTACCACAACAACTGCGCCTGCAAAACCGCAGCGATGCTGCGCTCAGTGCAAAAAACAGGCGCAGTAACATCTATGAGCAATGGTTGATGCAGCTTAGCGAGTTGCGAAAGCTGGTTTTATCTGCCAATCCTGAAAAATTCATTGACCATGTCATGATTCAGCAGCTTTTTTCCCTATTTCGAAATCGAGAAAGCAGCGCACCGTGCGATCTCATCACACCAGACGGCGAACTTCGAGCGAACCGACATCTGCATCGTCGTGTAAAAAAAGCAGTGACAGCAATCACGCTGCCAAAGCTTTTACAGCATTTATCAAAGCAGAACGAATCGCAGCTTCTGGCAGCTGCAAATTTGGTTATTGAGTCCTACCACGGCAAACTTGGATATTTTTTTACGGCATCAAAACTCGAGTCAGTAGAGGACATCAACAAGCTCGGACTGCGCTATGCCAGCGAAGCGCAGCATGAATTGAAAAAAGGTTTGCTAACTGAAAAAGGTGAGTCGGGGCACTTTTATCGCGAGCACACACAAGTGTCGGACCAGCTCTTTGTCGCCAGTTTGGTTATTAAGTTGTCCGATAGTTCCTACTGAATAGTCATCATTATGCACTGAAATGATTTTTATATAGTGCTGGGCACATCGTTGGCTTGAGGGAACATTGTCATTCCATCCTGAAAATTTTATCGTCAGCAATATCTCTCTGAAGATCCAACCGTCCGCAATTTTACAGAACAAACTTTATAGCTTGGAAGTTAGACCCCTCGAAAAAGTATCGTCCAATATCAGACACCTTCTTTATTGCAGTTAAGATTTTCTTCGAGCAGTCACACAAAGAGGCCGAAATGAAAAATTTAACACTTACATCCACACCTGCAATAACCAGTTTAAACAACATTACATCGCCCATTAATGAAAAAACTTACACAGAGCACTCAAAACTGATAACGCTGCCAAAAAATTGTGGTCTTTTTCGCAGTTATGCTTTGTCAGTATTCCAGCACCTTTGTTGAGGAGAGACAAAATGCAAACGCTCTGCAGTTTTGACATAAAGCAATTTTGGACAGCCGGTGTTATAAATTTGAAGGAATTTAAAAAGCTCGTTGAACAGGTAATCACGACCGAAAATCTGTACCTGAATTTGCTAAATAACAATAATGTAAATGGCATCCAGTTGTTTGTTTTCAGCGATGGCGATGGAACTCTGAAAATCTGTGCGCAAACGAATTACTCCGAGGATTCACAGCTAGACATTCTTTTTAAGGTTGATGAACTTGAGGTCGTCAAAGCGCAGCTTGAAAAAAGCCAACTTAAATTGGAGTCCGATTATAACAACTACGTTCGTCAAATTAACGATGGGCAAAAACCAATCTTCAAACCAGCTTTTAAGCAAGTGATGACATGTATTAAAAATCTGGATAATCCATACAGTCTCCCTCTGGGGAGTGATGCCGTGACACTGTCAGATTACGACCACACGATCGTCGCTAGGTCTCAGCTTTTCTCCGAGCCACCGCTTGTTGGTCAAGGCATTGCAGAGTTGTTCCAGCTCAGTGATCTGTCGTTCATTATTAATCCCGATCCGATTTTCAATTGTCATTTCGACAAAGTTCGAGTCAAAGCCTCAGTTGAAACATCATTTGAGATCATTAGAGGTCGCTGTTACGGTCGCGGTGTCCATGGACGGTATAAACTGGAAAAAATCGGCTCAAACTACCAATTAATTGAGTTTGAATTTACAGAACCAGAGCTATTGTCAGAGCAATAACGTCCGTTTTAAAGCGTGCAACTCTTGCACTTCGATGCAATGAGTTGTACGCCGTAAACTTTGGGAAAGGTCAACACCATAACCAAAAAAGTCGGACTTTCCTCCTGATAAACACCAAATTCCGTTTTGTAGCGTCAATTTTTTTCTGTGTTTTCATCGGTATGTTCATTCAACCAAAAGGGGACACATATGAACTTTCCAACGATGAAAGACGACACATTGTCGTTGTTTAACCTGAGCTATTTTAGTCACGACGAGGAAATGGAGAACTTCAGCAAGCATATTTTTTTGGTGTTCAAAGGCGCGCATACAGGCGTCATTGACGGCAACGACCCGTTCGAAGACAGCGTTATCGGCATCAGCCCAAAAGTGTTTACCCTCCTGATGCTTTCTCGTTTTAACATGTGTTTTCGTCCCGTGGCCAGCAACCCTGCCATTGGGATTATGCTGGAAGTCCCGATGCCATTTGGAGCGCTGGTTGTGTATAGCTCTAAACCCAAGTGTTGGACTGCTCCAACAGCGCCAACACAGCATCTTGGATTTACCATGATGTTCAATCGTCACCACCAATCACTTGCTCATGCCGTGCAAGAATCCCCTGGTTTGTTGGTGATAACCGAAGGTTCAAATGACCGCTTAGTTGTCGGAACCACCTTTCGTTTTAACGAGGATACGCACTTAGAGGACGTGTGCGACACCGTATACAGGTTAGTCAATCAGTTGAGCGAACTAGATGAAAAGCTTACCTCATTCACTTCAACCTCAATGATGTAACACTTAACGACTTCGCGACCCGCTATTTGTTTTTGCGGGTCGCATTTCCCTTTCCAGCGGAACGATCTGTTAAGTAGATAGTTTCTATTACCTCCGCCACCACATTTCTAAATCTCTTGCAAATTGACTACCTATGGCAAAACAAAATTTTGAAAGAGCAACAGGCATCCCGCATTCACTTCCAATTTATGCGCACAGGTTTGTTATGAGTCGCGCTATTCGCTGGGATGCAATTTGTCCACATCTGTAATCTCAGGCTACATGTGCATATAAACAGCATTTCATCTGTGGCTGAAATTGATACAGTGCACGAGGGCTTACTTGAGGATTATTTTGATGGAAATATGGATGATGTCGGCGCTGGTCACTTTGCTAAGTGTCGCTTTGGTTTATTTCTGGGCTGGCCGGCGTGCTGCAACCTTGCAGGCAGAGCTGGCTCTGGTTGTGCAGGATCGGCAGGACAAGGATTTGAAGTTGTCCCGCAACCGCGAGGAGTTGCAGGCATTGAACCAGCAGCTGCAGCAGTTGCAGGTGGTGCACAGTCGTGTTCAGGCGGAGCGCGAAGCGTCGCAGCAACAGCAACAACAGTTACAGCAAGCCAGAGATCAGCAGCAAAGCCAGTTAACGGCCTTGCAGGCTGACGCCGGCAAACTGCGCGAGCAATCGGCCGCGCTAACGGCAGAGCTTGATGCGGTCCGCCCTCAGCTGCTGTACAGCCAGCAAAAATTGCAACAAACCGAACAAACATTACTGGAAACGCAGCAACAAAATGCAGCGCTGCAGGTGCAGGGTTCTGAGCTGAAAACTAGTCTGGACGCGATGCAGGCCGAGCGTGCAGAAGTTGTCAATGCGCGGCAACAGGCGCAGACAGAATTACATGCGCTGCGCCTGCGGTGTGGCCAGTCCGAACGGGATTTAAGCGCCGCAGAAGCGTCGTTAGCAGCCAACGGCGTGGCATTACAGGAACTATCACAGCGCTATCAGCAAACGGTGGAGCAACTTGACAGTGCCACTGCAGAACTGCATGCGGTGAAACAAAACTATGGCGAACTGAACACGCGCCTTGCTGAAAAAGAGCTGCATTTCGCGCAGCAGCTGCAATTACTGGCAGACAGTAAAGCCGAGCTTAAACGTGAATTTGAGACCCTGGCGAATGAAATTCTTGAGCGAAAAGGTGCGCAGTTTAAAGAGCTGAACCGAGAAAGTGTCGCCGGTATTCTCAATCCCATTCATGAAGAACTCAAAGGCTTTAAAAACAAGGTCGAGACCATTCACCAACAGGAAACCGAGCAACGGGTCAAACTGCGCACGGAGTTGGAGAACCTGCAGACGCTGAACAAACAAATTACCGATCAGGCCGACAAGCTGACTAAAGCGCTCAAAGGCGAGAAAAAAGTGCAGGGCAACTGGGGCGAACTGATGCTGGAGAATGTGTTGGACAACTCCGGGTTACGCCTTGGCGTCGACTACGAGCGCGAGATGCATCTGGCCGATGAAGAGGGCCGCTATCGCCCGGATGTTGTCGTGCATTTACCGCAGCAAAAACACCTGATTATTGATGCGAAGACGTCGTTAAATGCCTACACCCGCTTTGTGAATGCAGAAGACGAAGTGGAGCGGCAACTGGCACTCAAAGAACATGCAGCGGCCGTGAAAGCACGGATCAACGAGTTGGCGCAAAAAGACTACGCCCGTTTGCCCGGCATTAATTCGCCCGAAGTGGTGGTGATGTTTATCCCGATTGAATCAGCCTATGTCGAGGCATTGCGGGCCGATGAAACCATTTTCCAACGCGCAATTGAGCAAAAAATCCTGGTCGCGACGCCAACCACGCTGTTGACCAGCCTGAACATCGTGCGCCAGCTGTGGCGCTTTGAAGAGCAAAACAAGCACACGGCAGAGCTGGCGAACCGGGCAGAGCGCTTTTACAACAAGCTCAACAGTTTCCTCGAAAGCATGCAAGGCGTTGGCAAACAACTGGACAAAGCGCGCACTACTTACGACGATGCAGTGAAATTACTCTGCACCGGCAAGGGCAATTTGATTTCTCAGGCGGCACAGTTCCGCGAATTGGGCGTTTCGGTCAGCAAAGAACTGCCGGCCGAACTGGTCAAAATCGCCAAATTGGAACTGGAGCATGGCACTGAGTTGTTAGAGATGGGGCAGGCTTAATTGCCGCCCTACTGTAACTGCTGAACCAGGGTTAACATCTTGATGCTTGGTTGATAAATTAGGTTGCAATACCACTAAGTGCCTAATAAATATAGTCATTTTGCGTCTTCTCCCTCTTTGCTAAAGAGGGCTTTATTTGTTCTGTTAGTGGGTGTCGTTATAGGTTTTCTCATGTGTCACATTTTGATACAAGCCACTTTTAACATATGACCACGGTAAACTTTATAAAAACCGGTGTTAGTACTGGCTAAATATTGTTAACTTTTATGAATCTGCAGCGTTGAATCATAAATTAAATGGCTATCATGCAAATAAGAGGGATGTGTTTTGGATTTCAGAAATAAACAGGAATATATTCGAAGCCACAATATAGCGGCATTTTTAGACTTTTTAGTAAATTGCTGTAAACCCGATGGTTTCAATCATCAATGGCTATCCTACAGCAGAAGGTATACCGGGATCGCTAAAGGGACGTCGTGGACCTGTAATAGTTTGATTGACGCTTTTGAGAAATATTATTGGCCGGCAGAAGATCCTATATCGAATAGTAAAATTTCGTCTTTTGACGAAACCAGTGCGGTTCTTGATGAACTTAGCAAGCGTCTGCTAGATGCGATCAGTTTAGGTGATAAGCTAGCGGCTCAACACATTTGTCGCTTGATCCTGCGGTGGGGGGCTGTAGAAAGTAAACCTCACGTCGCTGCTAAGTTTAAAGATCCCGAGTTTGATATTGTATCGCACTTAAGCAAAATGAAGAGTTTTCTTGGTCATATCATGAGCGGAGGCGACCTCGAAGCTCATGAGCTGCCAACTTTTCAAAGAATGGATTCAGGAGTGACCAAGGTCTATGCATTAATTGCCCCTGGTTTTGCCATTTTTGATTCAAGAGTTGGATGTGCGCTAGGGCTTTTGGTACGAGAATTTTGGCTGAAAAATCACGTAACCTTGGAAGATTTGCCTATGGAACTTCGCTTCCTTTGGGGAGGTAACATAGAAAGCCGTAACCCCAATGTTGCAGGTCAGCGGATATTTCCGGCATTTCGTGCCGTCAGCAACCAGATTCGATTTGACCAGAACATTCAAATTAGCTGGCTTTTACAGGAATTGGGTGAAAGGTTACTCAAGTCAGGTATGGTAAAAGATATGACTTCAACCAAGCTTGTCAGAGCATTAGAAACATCCCTTTTTATGATTGGTTATGGTACTTCTAATACAAGAAAAAGTAGTACCAGAGTAAAAAAAGAAGTGGGCAGACCACGACTTCTAAGTGAGTTCGATGGAAATAAACTTGATTTATTACGTAATGAAATACAGGTTTTTAAACAATTAAACCCTAAATTCTCAGGGACCGCAGTTCTCAGGGTTTTTTATTTTAAATTAGCTGCTTTCCCTAGAGAATCTCGGAATCCGTTGATTATTGAAACCTTAAATCTTACATCTCATGCGACAAATACTATTTGGTATTCTTTGCGGAAAGAATATCAAAAGTCAACGTTAGAAGATGTCGTATAGTAGATACGTATCAGTTATTAATACATCCCCTCGGTAAACTAGCGATGTCGACCCAAACGACATCGTTTTGTTTAAATATCAATATACGAGGTGCATAGTATGGAGAGTCAATATCTGCGGGACGCAGCCGGAGCTGTATACGCAATCATAGATCAAGAGCTTTCAGGAAATCAGTCAATTCGAACCTTTGAACATGGATGGGTTGGGCGATATTACGCCGCTGGCAACTTCACAATAGACCTACGTACCGGTCAAATTGTTGCTGGTTGCAACGCATTGACCAGTCTTGTGCCGCCTCCGCGTTATTAAGGTGTTTTTATGAACGAGATCCCAGTATTTTATCGAGATGAAATAATTGTTGAGATGGATGGTTTTTCGCCGAGTACGAGCAAACCACGAGATGTAGTCGCAAGTTGGCAAAAGCTTAACATCCCTTTAAGTATTCAAAAATTTGAGCCAATAATTGTCGAACATCTGAAGTTAGTTCATGCCTACGACTATGTGGATGGAGTGTTTGCAGGAACTACCAGAAACGGATTTGGTAACAAAAATGTTGCGATTGCTGAAAGTTCCCTCTATACCATTGGTGCTTTGTTTGCTGGTGCAAAAGCCGCCATGCTCAACAAAAAAGTAGCTGTTGCCCCGGTATCTGGTTTTCATCACGCTGGCTATGGAGATGGTTACGGTTACTGTACCTTCAATGGCCTACTTGTCACCTCGTTGTTATTGCTAATGCATAAACTTGCTCAACGGATTGGCATCTTGGATTTGGATGTACATCCTGGAGATGGGACCGCATCTATTTTAAGTCAGGCATGGTATCGCGAAAGCATTGTCCATCATTCTATGGGGTATGAAACCAAAACTGAGCCTGAGTACGCCGACGCTTATCTGGCAAAATTGCCTGACGTTATCGCAAGTATGAAAAACTGTGATGTCATACTATTTCAGGCCGGTGCGGATCCACATATTGACGATCCATTAGGCGGGTTTTTAACTACTGAGCAACTCCGGTTGCGAGACCACATCGTGTTTCGTGAATGTGCGAAGTGGAATATTCCGGTGGTTTGGGATCTAGCAGGGGGATATCAGCGAGATGAAAACAACGGAATTGCGCCTATCTTAGCTCTTCATGATAACACCCTGGTGGAATGTGCAGAGATTTATCTCCGTAGTTAAATTCGACCAAGTATTCGCTAAGATCTATCGATGTAACCATGTGACGTTGCTGATTTGGGGCGTCACTTGTTTCAAACTCCCATTAACCAGTAGTAGCCTTTTTAAGCGGTAGTGTGTATTACTCTCTGTTGATTGTTTGCATATCTGAGCGCTAGTTCTTCGTATTCTTTAGCCAGTTTTTGGCGCAAGTCCAAAGGTTCAATGACTTCTGCATTTGGTCCTAAACCCCGAATAAATTTTTCTAACTCATCTCCCCACAATACAGTAGCTCGTAGTTCACGGACCCCTTCTGCAATCTCTACTACGACCTGGTCGTCACTGATTGGCGTACCATCAATATTGTTAGCGGCGGAGCCGAAAAGCCAGAGTGTTAACTGGATAAATTTATCTTCTGGTCTTTTAAATCGATCTAGCCCTTTCGAGCGGCAGATTTCAGAGAGCAGCATATTAGTTGGTTTTGCATAAAAATGGGGCTCAGCGTCTAATATACTGACATGGCTCATTCGGTGCATCGCATATACAAATGGGGTAGGTTCATTGGAATGAGTTTCTACTCCTATCACATAAGTTTTTTCGCCTTTAAACATCAGTCCCCACGGCATCAATTTTTTCTGCCTAATTTTCCTCTCGTGATTGAGATAGGTAAATACCAATGCTTGTTGTTGTTCTATAGCTGTGTAAATCGTTGTTTTGACCTCGATTGAGCATTTGGGCGCGGTGCATATACTTGCGGGCGCAACATAGATGAATTGTTTCCAGTTAGAGTTGGTTGTTTCTGTAGCCTGATGTTCCAAAGCTCGCTGCTGCTCAACAGGTAAATACTGACCAATCAGATCCTGAAGCACACTCAGTTGCCGGATGGTTTGCTTATTGCTGGCATTGATATCCGCTTTCTTGCGGTAAAGTTGAGGTTTAGCTTCAACATCGATTTCGATAAATTTGGGGTATTTGATCGCGAGCGTATGCAGATGGCGCCGCACCTTTTGTTCTAATTTCCGCCCTTGCTGCTCTGCTGCGAAATCGCGCATTTTATGAATACATAGTTTGCGGCAAATCTCAGTCAAAGTTGCCGTTGTATTCATGTTGCTCGGAAGCGCATCAAATAGTTCTTCATCGCTAAAATTAAAAGGATCTGTCATTGTATTTCTCGTCAGTACAGGGGGCTTATATCTATTATCATTATTAAGTAGTAACTAACGCTATTGTCAGCCTGCTACTGGCAGCGGGCTCACTACCCGCTGCAGGCTGAGCGCCAGTAGTTTTTTTAACAGCAAAGGTTTCATTGCAACTCCCGGGGCGGCTGTTTCATATTGTGTGGATTTTAGAATGCTGCTGCTTGTTCTAACTGCTGAAGCGCCATTTCATCCTCGCGGCAAAGTAGGTCTATAAATTCCAACGCGCTGTTTTTATTGGTTAAATCAAATGGCAGTACCATTAAGTTCAGCGTATCACTGTACTTAAAATAGAGCGGTGCGGTCGTTGCCGGATACTTCTGCCATGCCGGATATATCAAAACTAATGTGCCGCGCCCGTGCTGATATTTGTGTCCGTACGCGAACATCTGATAAAAATCGGCCTGACTGAGCTGGAACTTGTTGTCCCGTGCCTGCATGTCCAAAAGTTTCCATTTGGTATCCATGATCCAGCGTTTATCGTCGATGCAAAGTTCCAAATCAGGTTTGAGTAAAAATACGGGCTGTCCACCAAAGCTACATAAAGACTGTTGGCGCAGCTGTGTATTGAGGGCGCTTTTGTCGCCGAACGCATACGCTGCTTTTCTAAGCTCCACGGCAACATAACTTTCAAACAGCTTTTCCATCGGGAATAACATACTGATCCCACGATATCCGCCGGTAATAGATAAGGGCATATGCTGGTACAACACCAACTCACACCAAGGCCGCGCAGGCTGATAATGTGCAAGTAGTCGGTCATTTCGCCAGCGGTTAAAGTCCGCTTTAATATCTGCACTTTCCGGCACTTCGTGCAGCATATTCATCAATTCATGGGCGAGACGCCAATTGTCTGGATGTTTAACCGCTTTACAGACGACTTTCAGTGCAGACTTCAGCAGGCGGTTTTCCGGTCGGTCCGGCACAAATACGTCGTGTCGAATTTGAAAATGATGTTGCCGTCCGGGTGGTTGACGCATTTGGGCAACCACATTCAATTGACCTCTTAAATAGCGTTGTTCTTCCTCTACGCGCTGGTACTCAAAGCGCATGCCGCGTTTTAACAGATGCTCTAACGCCAGCAGGAATTGCTGCATTACCCATTCAGTCAAAGTCCATTGATAAAGTGACAGACTCGCTTCGCCGGCTTGTCGTGGCGTTAGTTGCAACGCATTACTGATCAACTTCACTAACAGTTGCCTAGACGTGTCGACGCAATCATCCGCTGTAAATAGTTTCGGAAGTACTTCGATAACCTGGCCACATGGGCTTTCAAGGACGCCGACATAATTGTCCAGCTTTAACCAACGTCGGTTGTCGACCTGCAGCAATTGCGCGCCGTTGCTACGAAAGTTTGCGGCGAGGTCACACAACCAATCAAAAGCGGTAGCGCTGATTTGCGCCTGATCTATCGATATTTCAGCTGCGGTGAGCGGCGCGGTGGTAAGCCGCGCATACTCACGAACGACGATCATGTTAGTCATTCAGTGGTACCGGTTGATTCAGCAGCTTCGATCGGCGGCTGGATATTGGTAACAGCACCCTTGATGACCGACTGATACGCCTCGAGCTTACCGAATGCAAACTCATTGAGTCGCCAGACAGGGCGATCCGCCACTTTGATATCCTGACCGAACAGTTTGCCTAAATTGAGTGATTCGTCACGCACGATGAACTGATAGGTTGTGTTCGATTTATTCTGGTCGTTCAGCACCCAACGGATCCGCTCCCAATCTTCAAAAAAGTACTCCTGCAGCAATGGGATGATTTTTTGTTGGAAAATTTCGCTTAACAGTGCCAGTTCAGGTGTCTGTTCGAGCGGCATAAAATAAGCGTGACCGATGCAATGGTCCCGATCCAACAGCACAGTAATTCGTTGATTGATGATCCGTAGTAAGCTGCCAATATTCACGTCACCAACCGAGACTTTATCCAATAATTCCGGTTTAGGCGGCATCTCTTTAAAGCTGAAGCGCCGGCGTAGCGCCAGGTCTAGTCCAGCTAAAGAACGATCTGCAGTATTCATAGTGCCTATCAGATACACATTATCCGGGACTTTAAATGATGTTTTGGAATATGGCAGGGTCACTGCCAGTTGTTCCGAAGCACCGCCGCGCTTGGAGGGCTCAATCAACGTAATTAACTCACCAAAAATGCGCGAGATATTGCCCCGGTTGATTTCATCGATAATCAGCACACGGGCCCCGTTGCTAATTCCGGCCTGCTGCTCGGCGTCTGCCGGGCGCAGCAGCGCGGTGAGTTTATCTTTGTCTAGTTTCGGCGGGCTCAGTTCATACAGCGTTTGTTGAGTGAAATCGCCCTCTAAGAGTTCGTTACTTGGCAACGACGGGGCATACAGTCGTAACCACTTGACCGGTCTTGTCTGTGCATAACCATCATCATTACTTGGATGCGGGCTAAAGAAATAATCGCCGGTGATTTCACCGATGGCCCGGAATTTACTATTTCCCTCCGATACAACAACAATATCACCTGGTTTCATCTTGGTGACAAAAGCGGTCACACTCGTCAGGCTATAGTCTCTTGTGCTACTTAAAACGAAACTTGCAGCTTCAAAGCGATTTTGAATATCGGCTCTGGTCTTGCAGCCGGTAAAATCGATGACGTCACCATAACCAAGCCGGATACAATTCTGCTCAATGCATTCGTCATAAATGCCGGCATCCGAACGCGCTGGGCTGCCCAATGACATTTTCCAGACAGTTCTACCTGCCAGACTGACAGGCGCTTCGTTTATCGCCGTGACCTGGACACTCGCGAGGTCACACAATTGCTTGAAGACACCGTCTACGACTTCATAGCGGATCTGACCTGAAGCGTTGTCTGTTTTCGCCCGTAAACCTTCGACAAAATCTTCATAACTAAAGCTTTGATGGAAAGTGACGAACTTAATGCGGTGGTTATTGCATTCTTCATCAAACCGCGTTTTTAAGTTTTCCCGAGCGTCGTTGCGCTGCTGTAATGACTTGCTCTCCCCGAGTACCCGGTCATATTCGATAACGGCTTCCGGCACTAATATTTCGAGCGCCGCGCGAATAGTTTCATAGGTTTTACCGGTGCCTGGCGGGCCAAACAGGATTTGATTGAGTGGTAATTTGCTCATGGCGTACTCTGTAGTCTCTTTAGACATATGCGGTGTCGGAGTTTGTTGCGGCTGTGTCCGGAATCGCAGCCATTGAGTGATGCCACCGCGAAGATTGGTAGTATTCGAGCCGCCGATGTTTTTCAACTCTCCGTCTCTGGACGCGTAGTCGCGATGGATCTGTTCAATTTCTTTCAGATCATCAATTTGATAGATGTCTTTGCCATAGTGTTTGGAGACAATATTTAATCCGGACACGTAGCCAGCAATGGTGTTCTCGGCATAACCCAGATTGCGCAAAAACAGGCGGAATTGCTGTTGTAAAGTTAAAGTGGTCAATCAAAATCATCCTTATGTTGATTTGCAACGTATGCTGCCCGCACGCTTGGGGCAATTGATGTTTGCATAGCCCTTGGAGACCCAGCTCTTTTTGGCTTAGGTACGGCTGTTGTTCTTGTTATGCGACAAGTGATTGCGACTCGTCTGTTATCTTGAAATCTGGTCTAGTTTAAGAGTTCTCTTTGCAGTGACTAGAGCTGTGTTTTTAACCATGTCGCAGCACCATACAGATAGTATTACTGGTGCTTGATGAATTTGCTGGTGCACAAAGTGGATTCGCCACTGAAGCGATAAGCGACTAAGGTGCCGTTTCTGGCCACGCTGTAATCCAGACATGCGACAGTGGTGCTGAGAGGTTCTGGTTCTCCGGTTAACCAGTAATGGCCAACAAAAGTTGGTTTTTCAGTGCTGCTAAAGCCTTCCATTAAGGTGTGAGTATCAATTGTGAGGTCAAGTTTGTTGATGTGTTCAATCACACTCGGTGGTACTGCAAGTAACTCTGCATAGTTGCGACTAGCCGACCACCACTTCAAGCGCGCTTCAGTCCGAACTGTCTGATATTTGTCGGTAAAGCTGACGCCAGCTGGCAGCTCAACTTCCGGACCTTTCATCAACTGTTCTATCGCCGAAAATGCGGTTGTTTCTTTTGAAAAACAGGCGGTAAGCTGGTCGGGGTTCAAGCGATTGTTCGCAGTTAGGTAGGGGCGTAGTTGATGCTGTGCTTTGATATCCCAACAGGCGTGTACAACTTGAAGCTCTGGCAAGTCCAACCAAACCGGCAGAGTTAGAAACCATTGGACCCAGTCGTGGTGTGCGGCACTGCCGTCTCCAACCGCGTCTAAAAATGCTTGATGCTGCCCCTGATTTTTTACTGTGTGTGGGCGCAAAAATTCACCTTGCTGATCCTTGAGTGCCCATCCAATCGCATTAAACTCATGATTCCCCATAATAGCCAATGCTCGGTCGTGTTCGACCATTGCTCTTGCGGTTGATAACACTTCGAGTTGTGCCGGGCCGCCGTCAATAAAATCTCCGAGGAAGATAACCTTACGGTTTGGATGGTAGAAGCTGTTGCCATCGTGCTCGTAGCCTAGACGTTGCAACAGCATCAAAAGTGGCTCGGCGTGGCCGTGAATATCTCCAATCAAGTCGTAATTCATACTGCTTCTCTTTATTTAAAGTACATGGCCTAAAATGCGTGCTTCTTTACTTCTTCTAAGTTATCCACCACGATTTGCTGCGCCTCGGGTTTGATTTCCAATTTGCTGAGGTCGAGGTTTAATTGCTGGATCACATAAGGCACTAAGGCTGAGCGGGTGCGCACGGTATGCGCACCGTCGACCATGCCGTAGTCGTGTTCGACGATGGCGCGTTGGTAGTCGGTCAGACGATGGTCAGGCTTCAATACAATGCTGACTTCGGTATTCCAGCGGCTATCCTGGTCTTTGAGGTTAGTGCTTTGGCCTTCTGTGCCATTGATGGAGCGAAAGCGGCTTAATACAAAATCGCGGTACGCGCGGTTTTTCTCGCAGTAGGCGCGCACGTGCCAGCGCAGCGGGGTGCACACCAGCGTATGCGGCGTGATGATGCGGCTCTCTTCATTGGGCGATGTCATCGACACATAGCCCATATCGATTTTTTCACCATCCCGCGCAGCTTGTACCAGGGCCCGCAATATTTGTGGGTCGACATGGCGCATCGGCGAGTGCAGCATTTCGGTCTGATGAAAGCCTAGATCGAGCGTACTGAAGTTGTGTGAGATGTCTCGATTGCTGGCCAGTGCCAGCAGATACTCTTCGGCGATACCGCGCGTGAAGACAGGTTTAAACGTTTCTGAAGGACGATAGCCTTTCAGTTTAGGGTCATGCACTAGATTGCCGGGTGCGATGTCCTTGTTGTATTTATTGATATCTTTAGAGGCTTGTTGGCGTTTGATTTGAAAGCTTTGGCACAGGTGGTTTGTCGTCAGTCGGCCTTCCCATAACGCGATGATTTCAATCAGGCGGTAGCGCATCAGTACTTCAAAGCTATAGGGCAACGTGCCCGCCACAGGCTCAGACATCTCACAGTTCCTTCTGTAATACATTGATAGTCCAGTCGAATTTAAGCTGTTCCCGCTTTACGGTCAATGAAAATCGCCGATGTAGATTTGTCATCCCCGGCAAGTGCTGTAGCTAAACAATACATGACTAAAAACACAGCTCTGGCGGCGAAAATTTACGCTGTTAGCATGATTGTCGAGGGAAATGCTCTGAGGGACTTGAGCGACAACAGGCAGTGAAGGACACATTGCCGGCACAGGGAACGAGGATGTGTCAGTAAGGTCCGGCAGCAGGAAAACTGCCGATGTTGGTTCAACAGGACGTTGCAGGACGGATACCGGGCAAGGATGCCCAACTCTCACTTTTTATTCCAACTTTATCATGCAGCCGGGGTGCCAGATGTCAGTGCATAATTTCGAATTTGTCCGTTCGCAACACCCTGCGTTGGCGCAGCTGTTGTTCGACGCTGAGCGTTTTTTGGGCGACGACAGTTGCTGCTTTTTATTAAAGGTGCGCCTGGCATTAGAGCTCTGGTGTCACGACTTTGCTGACTTACACGGCATTCAACTGTCACTGGAAACTAAATTGGCTGAAAAGTTGGAGCTGCTGAGTAGCCAAAAAGTGTTTCCGCAAGATTTACTGGAACAGCTAATGCAGCTTCGCCAGCACGCTAATCAAGCGGTGCATATTCAGCAGGATGTACGTGGCCGTCATATCACGATGCAGCCGCTCGAACGGGTACAGCAAGTGGCTGTTTTACAATGCTTGTTCGAACTGGTGTGCTACACCAAACGTTATCAGCAACCGGAATTTGAATTACCGCTATGGCAGCCCTATTCCAGGCAGAATTTGCGGTTATTGTTGGAAACTGCGCTCGGTTTTTCGGTCCAAGCAGGTGATGGTAGCGTCACCGCTTGTGTACAAATGAGCCGGCTGTTGCTGCAACAATTTGATACTGCAAAAAAAGCAAAAAATCTGGCCGGCCAGCCAGCTCTGTTGATGGCCGATGTTCAGTACTGGCTGAACCGCGGTCTACAGCTGGGGCTGCAGCAAGTCAATCTTGAGACCATCCATTTTTTAGCCGAGCTAGCCTTTGCAAAAACGCATGCTGAATTTGACCTGGCATTACTAGCAAGCTGGCTGAAACAGTACCAACGCAGCCAGTCTTGTGCTGCGCTTGATCACCTTTGTGCGCAAGTGCTGGAGCGGCAAAATCAGCTAGGAAAAGCGCTGAAAAGCTACGATAAAGCCGCAAAAGCCGGGCATCTGCTGGCCATCAAGCGGTTATTGGAATACTGGGGCAACCGCGACCCACAGCAGCTGCAGCACTACCTGCAGTTGGGGCTGCGGTTGAACGAGCCGACCGCGCTACTCATCAGCATGGCGTTGATGCTGGTGGATGCCAGTAAGGCAACAGAGCCGCACTCACAAGCCTGGCTGAAAAACCTCAAAGGTCAGTTGGTGAAGGCTCGGGGCATGGGGCTGATGGGATTAGGTTACATCGACGGCATGTGCCATCACTTAGGCGTGTTGGATTATCCGCAGGACGACGTCCTTGCCGGTAAGCTGCTGCTGGAGAATTTCCATAAGGTCCCAGCTTACTGCAAAGCAGCAATAAATACCTTTTACGTACTGTTTGGGGCCGAGCAGTTTAAAAGTGCGCTCCAAGTCGCGCCCAAAGCACTGGCACAACTTGATGAAACGACGCAGCGCGACACGCTGGCTGAACTGGAATTTGATATCGCGCTGAGTTTGCTGAAGCTGCATGAGCAAAAAACACCGGCTGAGTTTTTTAAAACGCCACGGGAGTTACTACATAGCGCGGCAAAACGCGGTTATGCAAAAGCTAATCTCTTTATCAACAGTAGCGCGCAGCAAAGCTTTTTGAACGGCCATCGCGCTGGCCAGCGCAGCCATTCAGGCCACGGGCAAAGTATCGGCATGCCAGTCTGGGCTACTCAACTGGCCAAACGGGGAGCTCAGGTGAATACGGCCAGAAACTGATAGGTTAAGAACTAAAGTGAAGGAAAGTAGATGTCGAACAAGAAGTTAAAAGCGTTTGAAGCAAAAGCAGAGCAGGCTGCCCGTGACAGTGTTCTGGTTCCCTGTGAAATCAGTTACCTCCTGTATCAGGCTGATGTACTGAATACCGGTTGCCAGCAAAATGATGGAATGGAAAACGAATATCACCAGTTGGCGCAGTGGATTTATGAAGATCTGGTTGCCGGTGAGTCGCTGCAAAACGCGGTAATGAAAAATTTGGCGGATTTATTTGATGAGGAAGTGGCCAGTGCAAAAGGGCACCAGCTACTTGCTGTGCTGAAAAGCGATGCTGCAACGGAGCTAAAATCATCGCGGCAACAGCGCATCGACGCGCTACACCTCAAGCTGTTCCCTGAGTGTTACGACCATCTATACGACAGCATCGAAGATGCAAGGACACGCCGTCGCGGACAAGATCCGATGTCGCTTGAATATCAGGCAGCCTGGCAACAAAAGCGCCGCGAGCGTGGCATTAGTGAAGCAATGATGAGCCCGGAGACAGAGGCGTATGCGGCAAAAATCTATGCATGCAGCAACTGGATGCAAGTGATTAAATAATAAACGTTTATATGCATAAATAGCAATAACACTGGCAGTAGAAGTTGACTTTCTGTAGCCTAATTTTGGATAGAATTTCGAACCAAAGAAACGGTCATTTCAGTAATCAATAGCGCTAAATACGCCAAAGTGGTTGCACGTAGTTGGCAGTTTAAAAAGGCACAGCCATTAGGCCCGAGCAATAGAAGGAACGACATGCAACTAATACGCTTTGGAATGAATCTGGACGGAAATCGTGGCTGGATTCTCAATAATCAGGTTGGCGCGGCTACTCTGGGTCAGCAAGGTCTATTAAATGTACTTGAAGTCCATTTGGGCTTAGTGCGTGCCCCTATATCGCATGCGAAACGCGTCGTCGACATGCGCCAATGTCTGGTCGAATGCAGCACAGGAGAGCGCTTTTATGAAGCGAGTTTCAAAGTCGATGAGTTGGGTGTGGCAGAACAATTATTGAATTGGCGTGACCAATGGTACGAAGCTGGTTGGAATGGCGATTTTGCCGGAACAACGTTACCTCGATTACAAGATATGGTCGCACTTGAAAAAGTGGCAAAGCATCGAGTTGCAGCGGGAATTGGCCAACGTTTGCAGGCAGTGTCTCAACAATTGGCTTATCGGCGGCCACAAATTGATTCTATTGAATTGACCGAAGCAATGGAAACGCTCCCTTCGTGCTGGCAACAAGTTTTGAAGCAACTTCCTATAGTTGAGCCCAAACCATTGCCTGTATTGGCATCTGTGGGGACTGATTTATTTGCACTGCAAACAACGTTGCTCGCTGATCAATTAGTCGCAAGTTCGACAATCGAAAAATTTAAGGGTGATGGTAGTGTACAAGTAGTGCGTGCAGAATCTGCATTGACATCATCTCAATGGCTGGCTGAATTTTTGAAGCAAGCGAACGAAGATACTGCGGTACTCATTCCGCAACAAGGCACCTTATTAGATGCCGCGTTACATGCAAATGATCATGCTTGTCTAGGTCAGTCCGAATCAAGTGTTTTTCGCCCTGCATTGCAACTTCTTCCATTGGCTTTAAAGCTGCTTCAAGCACCGATTGATTTGGCGATTTTGATGCAGTTTTTGGCTCATCCGGTCAATCCTCTCCGCAGTCGCCATCGCCGTAGAATGGCGGAATATTTATCCAATTGCCCTGGGATCGGTGGCGCGAAATGGCATGCTTTATTGCAAAAGTTAGTTGATGAAGATAAAGATGAAAACCCAAGCACAGAGACGTTAGCCAATTTGCAATACTGGACCGAGTCGACTCGTTACAGCAAAAAATTAGGATTACCGCTTGAGATTTTGATTGAGCGCACACAAAAAATCACAAAGTTCTTCCAAACACGTTTGGTCACGGACAGTGTGGCTAATAAATTAGCTTTTCTTGCAGCGCATGACCAAGCAAAAGCTTTTTCAGACGCTTTGTTAGCCTTGTCTATGCAAGGAACGACACACATTTCATTTGCAATATTAGATAAATTGCTCGCGCAATCGATGGGTAGTGGAGTAGGCAATCCTTTGCAAAATGCAGAAGTGGGCGCTGCCGCTGCGATCAATAATCCAGCAGCATTGATCGATTCATTTGACAACATTGTCTGGTGGGCAATGAGTTCGCCGGCACAGGTTCAATCTCATCCATGGTCTAGTGCCGAGCAAAAAAGTTTGCGCGATGCAGGAGTAAGTTTGCCAGATTTGAAATCGCAGGCAGAGCAGCAGGCGCTGAGTTGGTTGCGCCCAGTGCTGCTAGCGCAGAGGAAACTGGTGTTAGTTTTGCCGCCAGAGGGCGATGAACTGCATCCATTTTGGTGGTTGCTCAACGCAAGCCTGGGCTCGATCAAAATAACTAAAATTGAGGATTGCCTTAACGGCCCTCAAACCATGGCAAAAACGACGACTACGAAAGCAATTACTTATAGGGCTTTACCTGCCAAACGTCGTTGGTGGTCATTTAAAGCTGAAAATCAATTTGACTGGGATAAGCCTTATTCATTCAGTAGTTTGGAGCCTTTGCTGTTTAATCCTTATCAGTGGGCACTCAATTACCCTGCCAATTTACGCAAAGCATCCGTACTCAGCATTCCGGCCGACTTTACTTTGATGGGTACCTTGGCGCACCGCATGGTTGAAAAACTCTATTGTACTGCGGACAGCTTAGTTTGGACGCTAGCACAGTTAGAAAACTGGTTTGATTCGCAAATTGATACATTAATCGATGAAGAAGGTGCAGTGCTATTAATGGCTGGGAAGCAGGTTGAATGTTTATCCTTTAAAGCACGCCTTCGCCAGTCGGTAATCAGTTTGCATCAATTACTGCAAACCGCAGGAATTACGTCAGTAAAACCGGAACAGCTGCTGGAAGGGACATCTAATCAAGGGGATTTAAAAGGTTTTGCCGATTTACTACTGACGCTATCAGATGGCTCGACCTTGATTGTTGATATGAAATGGGCTGGGCAAAAAAAATACCGAGAAAAGCTCCAAAATGACACCCATTTACAATTGATCCTTTATGCCAAGCTGGTACAAGACGCGACGGGCAGCTGGCCTGAAGTTGCATATTTCATCCTGCACGATGCGAAATTACTCACCACTGCGCCATATCAATTTAAGGGCGTGACGGCGGTTACATCAAAATCTGAGATAACAAAACCAGCGGTTTGGCAACAAGTGCTTAAAACATGGGCTTGGCGCAAAGCGCAATTTAAAGCAGGTATGATTGAAGTCATTGTCGAAGGTACTGAACCCAACGAGCTCTCTACGCCCCCAGAAGACGGCGTTGCGCCGCAAGAAATGGATCCACGATACAACGCCTATCTTCACCTAGCTGGTTGGGAGCAATAAAATATGAACATCGAATTTATTAGCGCAGGCGCTGGTAGCGGGAAAACCTACACATTGATGGACAAACTGTACCAAGAGCTGATGGCTGGTACAGCGCCTAGTGGCATTCTGGCTACGACATTTACCAATAAAGCTGCCGCTGAATTGCGCGAACGAGTGCGTCAACATTTGATTAAAAAGCAAAATCACGCATTAGCGAACCAAATGTCTCTAGCACAAATTGGTACAGTCAATAGCGTATGTGGCCAGTTGTTAAAGCGTTTTGCTTTTGAAGCAGGGATGCCAATCGAACAAAAAGTGCTCGATGAAAAAGTAGCCGATCAATTGATGCGAGAAGCGATTGACGCCGTTAATGAAAGCGGCGATATGGCAGATTTTTTGCAAATTGCAGGTCGATTGGGCTTGGCTGATGCTCCGTTTGGTAGCGATAACATCCCTTGGCGAGATGCACTGAAAAACCTAATAAATCAAGCGCGATCTAATTCCATTGACGCTGCCACTTTGCGGCAAGATGGGGCACGCAATGCCCTCGATTTGCTAAGGTATTTTCCAAGCGTCACCATATCTGATCTCAGTGCGCAGCTGCAGTGCTGCATTGAAAAAGTCTTGCCGAACATACGTACTGCTGTGGCGCAAGTTAAGCCGATTAAATTAACAGTAAGCTATCTTCAGCAACTCGAGACGGTGCTTAGTGGTATAAAAATGGGGCAACTCAGCTGGAGCGCATGGCCCAAACTTGCAATGGCAGCGCCAGAGGCTTCGCTTAAAGACTGTATTCAAGATGTAGCCGATGTTGCTGGTCGCTTTATGAAGCATGCGCAACTCCATCAAGATATTGAACAGTATTTAACGCGCATTTTTAACATGGCTGCCGATGCGATGGATGTTTATCGGCAATTAAAAGAAGAAATGGGCGGGGTGGACTTTACCGATCAGGAGTGCCGTCTCCTTGAAATTCTTGATCATCCAGTCGTTGCCGACGCCTTACGTGATGAATTGGCTCTATTGATGGTGGATGAGTTTCAGGATACTAGTCCGATTCAGTTGGCCTTGTTTTTAAAACTAGCTAGTTACGCTAAAAAGGTTATTTGGGTAGGTGATATTAAACAAGCCATTTATGGCTTTCGTGGCAGTGATCCAACGCTCATGATGGCCGTCATTGACGCCTTGCCAGCCTTGGGCGGCTCGAAGTCTATCCTGCCAAATTCTTATCGGTCACGTCCAGCCTTGGTGCATTGCGTTAATGATTTATTTGGGAATGCATTTAGTGGCTTAGGGCTAAGCACGGCGGATGTGGAATTAGTACCAACGCGTGCTGAGTCGGAAGGACCTGCGCTGATTGATTGGGTGCTGGAAGGGTCAAATAAAGAAACGATACAAAGTGCGCTCGCAACGGCCGTCTCAAAGTTTATTGCGGAAGGGCGCAATATTGTGGATCGGGAAACAAACACATTACGGCCTGTTCGTTACTCAGATATTGCCATTTTGACACGCTCAAACGCATCGGTTCCAGCTGTTGCAGCGGCACTGTCTGTAAAAGGTATTCGAAGTGCAACCGAGCAATCGGAGTTATTGCTGCAGCCCGAGTGCGTATTAGCAACCGCTTGCTTGCGTCGCGTGCTAGATCCTGCTGATACCATTGCCACCGCAGAAATTGTTTCGTTAGCGTACTGCCAAGAGCCAGAGCAATGGCTGAGCAATCGTTTGAACTGGCTGGCACAAGAAGGTAATTCGCCTAGCCAGTGGATCGAAAATTCAGTCGATGCGGCCGCCGACTTGCCAATTTTTAATGTGTTAAAAACGATCCGAAGTGAAACCTTACTTCTATCTCCGCGCGAAGCATTACAAAACATCATCTTGCGCTGTCAGCTCAGCCAGGCCGTTTTGCAATGGCAGCAAGACGTCGAAAAGGCGCAGCAACGATTAGCCAATTTGAATCAACTATTAGTAATGGCTACGAAATATGAAGACGATTGCCTGTCCGCTAATCAGGCCGCCACGCTGACTGGTTTGTTGATGGCGTTGCATGCTGCAGCAGATGAAAAAATCGATCTTCAAGCGCAAACCGCGCTGAATGCGGTCAATGTGCTTACTCACCATCGTGCCAAAGGATTGGAATGGCCTGTGGTGATTTTAATGGATTTGGCGAGTGATGTTCGTGATCGATTGTGGGGCGTACAAACCGAATCAGCTGCCCAATTTGACGCCACAAGCCCCTTGACCTCAAGGAAAATACGTTATTGGCCATGGCCGTTTGGGGCGCAGAAAAAAGTCACTTTGGCTGATGAAATAGCACAAACGCCACTAGGCAAGGCTTGCCGCCAAATGGCGCTTAATGAAGAACAGCGATTATTGTATGTAAGTATGACCCGTGCACGAGACGTACTGATTCTGGCACGTGCTTATAAAGCGCTGGATGGAGAATGGATGCAAACCATCGCGCTGGCCGATATTCTTCCAGCCGACGACAAAGCGAAAGACATCGTGCTAAAAAACCAGCACATCGTGCCGTTTGAGCGCGCGGTGATTACCAGCAGTGCTCCTGTGTTGCTACCAAACATAACCGAGAAATTGTATTGGTTTGCGCCTGTTCAAACACAAACAGAACGCCAGCGCATGAGTCAATCGCCATCTACCAGTTCAGCGACAAATGCCGTGGTTTTAGAAAGTGAACAATTTGGTGTTCGGCTAGCAACAGGAAATGATGCAGAGCGCGGCCGATTTGGCGATGTTATTCACGCATGTTTTGCTGCACATTTGGCTGACCGTGCCAAGCCACTTTGTCTTGATGAACTAGCAGCAATTTTAATGCGCACCCATCAATCACACATGATCTCTGCACAAGATTTATATCCGCAAATGGAATCAGCGCGTCAATGGATACTGCGTCGCTGGCCTGATGGGCAAGCGCGTATTGAACTACCGATGGCGCATGCAGCGGAAAATGGCACGATGGTCGCTGGACGTGCTGATTTGGTAATTGAAACGACAGCAGGCTTCATCCTAATTGATTATAAATCGACCTCGGTCGCCGCTATGCAGCACGCAAAGTTGGCGCAAGAGCATGGCGGGCAGTTAGCCACCTACGCCAACATTCTCAGTAAAGTGACCGGTAAGCCGGTGATTGAAAGCTGGTTAATGTTGCCGATGACAGGGGTAGCACTGCGTGTGGGACTAATCTAAAACGAGTTGAAAGCACTGAAATTTAACGATTACATTGGGCGACAATTAAGATGACCGACTAACGATAATACTCGTGAACAGTTGGTTGTTAAACTTGGTATCTTGTTTTCTATTCGAAGCGCAAGGTGCCAGTACACAGATGCGAACCGCAGATATTCTCTGCGGTTCGCAATTTTAAAAGTTATATTTGTGATATGGATTTGATTTTTTCGCGAACTGCTCTTGGTGTTGGCAATCCGACCAGCAGTTTCCACAACCTTCCCGCTAGCCCAATCATAACTAAGTTCCACTAGCTTTAATCCATGTAATATTGTCTATTCAGATAAGACGCCTTGCATTGACCTTTCCTCCAGACTTAACCTTTATCGCTTGTTAAATATCAAAGACTAATACCCCTAAAAAAATCATGAGGGTATTTAGCCATCAATATCTAAATCGTCTTCACCACAACAAACGTCGGCCAGCTTGCGCTGTTAACGACTTTCATATCGCTGGTTTTACCCAGCAAGTCCGATAACTGACCTTCTGCATCCAAATAGAAATCATGCTCTTTTTGAACACTGGAATAGGTATTGGCTTTCCAGTATCCGACACCTTGATCGAGGAGCAGTTGGGTTTGGGAGTTATCTTCCCATTCAATCGTTAGAACTCGAGAGTGCGGTATCTCCCAAACCGACGACACCGTATTGACCAGCACTTTGGCGTTAGTCGCCGCGATTTCCATTAATTTGGTCAGAACATACTGTTGTTCAGATTCAAACTGCCAGTCGTGAGATATCAGTCGTCCTTGCTGATTACTATTGCTCGCGACTGTATTGATGATGACCGGGATGGTGTGCTTTCCGGCAAACGTACTTAACAATTGACTGCAAAGCAGCGCCGCCCAGGGAGATTTTAAATACCTGTCTGTGTAAGTCAGCCGCTTAATGACTGACTTTTCCAATTTGTTCGTCAATTCCGGGACTTTGGTTTTCAGTAAGTCGCCTAACAGACTACCGAAACGCTCAACTTTTCCGTTTAGATGATCGGTTATCTCAATAATCGCGATGTTATCCTTTTCAACCTGAGACTTATCGAGCTGTAGCGGCGATAATTCAAGCGGCGCTGTTGATTTAGTCGAAACCCAAATTGTATCTTCGCTTGTTGTGAGCCAGCTTTCTCCGGGTGTAGCGCTATTCATCGAGTTTGTTATCAAAGTCACACATTGTTCGTTAAACAGTGCTTGAACCCCGATGTATGTGTGGTCGGCTTTAGAAACGCTCGCGTCACTGATTGTAAACGCAGAAATGCCCAAACTTTCGAAAGCTCCCAATTGTCGAATCATCTCTGCATCAGGAATTGTCTTCTGCGGGAATACGAGCTCTACGTTTAACTTATCAATCAGTTTCCAGGTTAGCAGCTTGTCTTTAAATGAGGGGAGGCCAAGGTCCCATTGTTCAGGCGTACCGTGTAAAAAACAACGTAAAGTAAACGGCTCTTGATGTGAAGAACGCATGTTCTGGCATGCTTGGATAAACCGAGCTGGCCCAACAGCGCATAACTCAGCACCCGAGATGCTTTGGAACTGCTCAGGCAGATGCAAATACTCTTCAATTTTATTTTTCTCCAACCAGGAGAGGGCAAGCTTGCGGTCGAGTTGTTGCAGTTCGACCCGACTGTCAGAGCTCGCCAGACATTTTGAGCAGACATTCGCACAATTTGCCGGACACTGCAGTAATTGAAAGGATTTGAGCATCAGTTGCTGAATGTTATTCAAACCACTGAGTACAAAACCCGCACCACCGCTGACGTTATCGAATACCTGAATGATTGAGCGATTGCTTTTAGTGACTAAGTCTTTGTCTAGGCGAATAGCGAATCCCATCTCAGAGCTGGCAATACCGATATGCTCAGCAATAGTATCTCTCAGCGCCACAGCAAGCGTTCTGGCAACGATTTGATGATCTGGTTTATCAGTTAACCATTCGCCCGATACCGGATTTTTTAAAGCTAGTTCGAGCACGTCCGTATGAGTATGAAAACCCAGATATAAATTGGTCTTGACGTTTTTGCCAGAACAATTCGCCAGCTTATTGGTTCCTGTTGCACCGCCTATCGGCCGGTGTTCCTTGTCATGCGCTAATGTTTTGGGTGGTGTTTTATCATCAAGCATTGATTCCGCTTTGCCGCACGCCAGACATACCGCAAAGCCAGCGTCGTTTTCTCCCGATGTATGATGAAAAACCGTGCCACCATGACCAAAACGCACAAAACCACAGCGCGGATCCGGCAATGGCAAAACTTCCCCGTGAACCTGCACGCGCGGTAAGGCCATTTTTATGAATTTTTGGCTGGTAATATCATTTGATGTCGGTTCATAGAAATCGGTGGTAAATCCGACAGGCCTGAGGGTTGTTTTGATTTCTGTAACTACAGCCTGACAATGCGTACATCGCAGATTGTTGTGCTGACTATATGCGTTCTCTTTCACGCCTGTCGCTCCACAGTTATGACAGCGCCAAGCCAAATCAAACTTTAATGGAGAGCCCGAACCTGATTCATAGTTTTGCAGCATGACGCCGGCAGAGCGGTAAACGCGACCGTCGATAACTAAGCTTGCGCCAGGCGCGTATTCCCGTAGTGCAACATCAAGGCTTCGACTCGGTTTTTCTTTTAACGTGAAAATATTGTCTTCCCGGTCTTTATCTTTCTTGTGTTTAGATGTTTCTGACCAGTCCTCAACATTGTAGTTATTTAAGTTAACAACATCGGTTGGAAAACCATAACCAGGTAAGAATGCACGGCTAGCCAGATCTCTTAACAGATAATCTTGGTCATGCCGCTTTAGCTCCAGTTCCAGAGCCATTTTATAGGCAGGATCAGCCGCTTTTTCGACAAAACTGACAATTTGTAAGCGTTGTTTACTCCAGTACTCGCGAAGCGCAGTAATTGCGCTCACGGTGTCTGCAACAATCGCATTGACAGAGCGACCTGAAAGGGCGGTTCCAGAGACAAGCACCATCACCATATTTATAAAATGCTGCTGTTCGCTTTGCAGCCAACTACAGAAATTGATACAAGGTTGACTTTCACCTGCGTAAAACCAAACAACAGTCAGCCTAGTACGATCGGTTTCCTGTACAGGTACGCACGTTTTCAAGAATAGTGAAAGCAAGGCCGAATTGACATGACGCTGAACAATTCTGGCTGATGTTAAAGTAACCTTGGGGGCGGCAATTGCTGTGACAAAAGGCCATTTGGGATTTAAAAAAGCGCGTTGGTTATGCGGATCGGCTTTGCATAATGTGTAGGCAATTGCTCGAGCTTCACTACGACGTCCTGCACGCCCGGCGCGTTGTAAATAGTTAGCAGGGTGTGGCGGTACATTGTTCATCACGACCGCCGAAATACCGCCGATATCAACACCCATTTCCATTGTTGTAGAACAATTGAGGACGTTAATATCGCCCTTTTTAAACAGTTCTTCATACAAACCAAGAGTGTTCGCCGATTGTTGAGCTGAGTGTTCTGCTGTGCGGTAATAAAAACCGCCCTCTAATGCTCGGTCACTTAAATCCGTCCATAAGTTTTCCGTTCGGAGTGACTGAACGATTTGGTTATTGTTGAGTTGCGCACGTAGCTCGGGTAAATCAGACGGGCCTGAGCACTGAATGAAGCTGGTAAAGTCAGGTAAATCGACTTTTCTGCAACGATAGTCTCTGCCATCGAGCTTTCTTGGCAGGTAAGGGGTTAACCCCCTAAAAGTGGTATCAATCAGGCGTCGGGTAAATGGGCAAACCCAGGCTGTTTGTGGCAACGAAAAAGTCAGGGTCTCCAATTTTAATTGAAAACCGCCGTCCAAATTTTCTAGGACCTTTAGATCGGTAAGTTGTTTCCACGCCGCGATAAGCCAATTGTTCATCAGGTCTTTACCGACAGCTTCAGTTCTTGACAAGCCTGTCGCGAGTTCGAGGATTTTTATTAATCTTGATGGATTGCCTTGCTTAATTTGCGGCCACTTTTTGATGACACTACTTTCCTGAATATCAGTGGTCGGAGTGTACAGACTTTTTGGCGTGAATTTACTGCCCATCCATAGCTGCAGATCTCTGGTCATGGTTACGAAGGTATTTTCACGGACATAAAAATCCAATGCGACTTTCAGAAAGTCTTTCCAGTCATTCAGTGTTAAAGCAGTTTTCTGAGCATGTTGTTCGCCAGTCGGGTCTATTGCGGTTGTGGTTGCCCAGCGGTCGGGAGTTACCGTCACCCTATCTAAATCTTGATAACCGATCCGGACAAGGCCAAGCGTTTCGGCACTATTCTGGTTTTTTGGTCTACGGCTGAACTCTCTCGCTAATAACAAGCGAGACATGACTTTGGGGCCGATGGTATCGTCAAATAGTGCAGGGTTGGTATAACGGTTGTATCTCAGTATGGCTTGAGAAATATCTTTACTTGCTGCAAGTTCCTCGGTCAATGCGTTAAAACCTATGGAAATTGCAGGGGGCGCTGACAGCAGCTGTTCTGCATCTAAACGTATTTTTTTTGCTTGGTCGTAAAGTTTCAACGACTCTAGCTGTTCGGCAAGTTTTAACTGTACTTGGTAATCAACGTTTGATGATGAAGTTTTTGCATCAAAATTTGCTTTAGCCTGCTTATTACGCAATACGCTTAAAACCAATCCCCGCAATTTAGAGCGCTCTGCTTCCTGCTGCATCCGAACAGCCATTCGTGCTGTACCTTGGCGACTATCGGTAAAGGTGATTAGTTTTCTGCCCCGGCCTGGCAACTCTTCCGGCGAGCGACCAGCCGAGTCTTTTTTACTGGGATCAGGACAAAACTCCAGCACAGTTGGCACTGCGTTAGCGACATAAAACGGCGCACCTAAGTAAGCTTTACGTAAAAAATCGACAGAGTTTTTGCTTTCAAGACCACACCCTGTGCAAGCAGCATCATTCGTATCAGCTAACCAAACACTTATAGAATCTGAGGTTGGTAAATTGTCTATTGTACGAGTTGATCTATTGATCGTATGTTTTTGATATTTTTCATCGCTTGCTTTAACCGCGATTATCTTGTTAGAACTCGGACTTTTTACTTCTTTCCGGTTTGTGTCGTCTAAAGACAAGTCTTCCTCATTCTCTGGCTCTCCATGTAAAGCAAACTCATCACCACTATAAGAAGATGGTTGTTGCAATATGCCCTGACTGTCCTCCTGAGCCACTAGATGCGGCTCTCGACAGTCATTACAGAATGCTAGTTCGTAGACAGGCGCACAGCATTCACAGGTTGAACGTTGTGACACAAAGACTTTGCCAAAAGGGAAGTTTTTCAGGCTTTCGCCTTTTACTGAGCAATTGGGGTCAACACAAGCCCACAGACCATGGAGCATCCGTTGGAAAAGGTGAGCTCTTAACTTTAAAAATGGATGTCCATCTTTGTGCGCAAAAGTCCCGGTCATCACATCAAGCCAAGCTAGCAAGTTTTGCAGCTTGCCAGTTTTATCAGCACCATCCAGCAGGTCTGCTACTTTTTCATACAAGTCCTTTAAATCGAGCGGTTTTAATGACTCAAGAACTGCGTGTCTGATGCGTCTACATAAGTGGTGATCTTCAAGCGCTGCATAGCGGTTCGCGGATACTTCAGCGGTCGCGTCAATTGCCATGATGTCTGCAAGCGATAGATTGCGAATTGCCCGACTCGTATCGATTTGTGGGCGGATCCGTTCGCCGGTGATGACCAAAATCTGAGAAACAGGTACTCCGGCTAAATCTGCGAGGTAACGCTCAAGCTTTGATTTTGCGTCATTATCAGCAATGGTGGCCGATGTTGCGACAAAACGGATTTCACTCGCCTGTTTACCAAACGCTTGTACGACACGTCGTAACAATAATGATAGTTCAGCAGCCTGCGATCCCACATAGGTGTGGGCCTCATCAAGCACTATCCAACGTAACGATTGTTTTGCTTTTGAAATCTGAATAATCGGGTCGTCAATTTGCCGCACCAGCATGTATTCAAGCATGGTGGCATTGGTCATCAGGATTGGTGCAGGTTCTTTTCTTAGGAGTTGACGCGAGAGAATTTGATTAGGCTTTAATTTTTGTTCTTTACGAACCGTAGATTCAGATTCCTCGGTGTTTCCATTGTATAAACAGAATCGAAGCTTGCCATCGAACTGCTTTGTCCATGCATCAAGTCGTTCTTGTTGCGAGTTAATCAGTGCATTCAATGGATAAAGAAATAGTGCAGATACACCAACTAAAGCACCATTTTGTTGTTTCGATAACCGAATCAAATCATCAAGGATGGGGACCATAAAACACTCAGTTTTACCAGAGCCGGTACCTGTGGTCACGATGGCAGATTTCGGCTCTTCCGAGAGCAGATGCTGCCACGCCGTGATCTGGTGTTTATATGGTACGGCTGTTTTCGGGAAATTGTAGTTTTGCGCGCTGGCTAATGTATCAACCAACGTTTCAGACAATAAGTTCCCGGCTAACTCTGCAAAGGTCGTATCACTCTCTTGCCAACCAAAAGTATGCTCGAACATCGGCGGCGCTAGAAAACAGCCATCGGCCCCCAGTTCATCACTCATTTGTTGGCTTAAATGCTCACGTAGCCCTTGGTTATTGACGCCAATCATACTCAATGTGGCTTCACGGGTTCTATTCAGTGACTGCTTTACTAACTCGCTGAAATAACGCATAACCAATTAATTCCTTTTGTATTTTTCTAAATGAGCAACCATGAGCGCGTGTAAATCTAAAAACCAGCGCCGATCAAAGTCAGCATGCTGTTTAATAAAGAATTTGATGAGCGTGTGATTATCGCCAAGCTGAGCAATGGATGCTTTTCCAACTGAAACATACGCCATAAAAATGGGTAAGAAGGTCACCGAGTCGGTGTAATTACGGCCAGTGAGTTGCTTCACGCATTGCGGAAGGTCAGCTTCAGCAAGCCAGGAACGTAACGGTTGTTTCAAAGTCTCCGGCCATTGATCATCAACATGATCTTGCCTTAATCCTTGATACCAAATTCTCAAAACAGCGTCTAATGGCGGTAGTATGAGAACATTGACATCGCCGGTATCCAGATAATCTGTCATGTGATCAAAACCGGAAACTACCAGACGCATAACACCGTCACGGTTTTTAATGGTGCTCTCGACAAAAATTTCTGGCAAACCAGCAGCGCTCAGCACCGATTTAAAGATTTGGCGCGTCTTAATCCACACCAAAAGCGGGATAGTTTCAAAGATCACAGCCAATTCATCGCGAAGTCTTAAGCAAAAGCTTTCGTCCAATTCAAGTCGGAAAATAGCCAGCGCTAATGCAGCAGGGCTTTGTGCCAGCGCTTTCCAGGTTTCAAATGTTGAGAGGGGCAGATGACTATAGTTTTGCTTAAGCGCTGCTAAATACTGCCAGCCAGTGTGATGATAATCCTCCGCCATTTGCGTAATAACATGCTGAATCACATCCGGATTGGCAACGGGATGGTAGGCCTTCGCAGCGCTGTGCAGAGTCTTAATTTCTCGGTCAACTTCAATAGCGGATTGTTCTTGAGTCACATATAAGCAAGGCCTGAAACTAAATTCGCTCTCTGCAGGCGCGTAAACTAACCAAAGATCAGGCTGTCTTCTCAATATGTCAGTGTGATACAACCCAGTAGCAACACCTTCAGTGCAGTGCTTCTCCAATGCAACCGGAGTTTGTAATGGGTCTGTCAAACTCATGGCAAAAAGATCTTGTGGTTTCTCACTGCTTTTTGCCAGTTGTCTATTGTGAACGACCGTCAAATAGCTATCACCCTCGCGGACTAAGCGGGCGTTATAGCGCCTGATCGAAAACGTCAGCCATGTTCTGTTTGTTTTAACTTCAATATTGATGAAAGCATCTTGGTCGTCGGTGACCGAAAGCAATTGAACAAAATCCTGATAGAAGCCATACAAACTCAAAGTTTCGGTACTGCCTAAGATTTTGACTTTTTTCGACGTACTCACCAGCACGCCGTTCCGGCTATGTACCGCAAAAACTAGCGTAAAGCTTTCTGCGACAGAGTTAGGAGCACACAGTAAAAGTCTGTAACCGGCTAATTGATTGAGCAAGAGCTCGTTTGTTGCACAAAGACTTTCATCCGGAGTTAACAATCTCGCACCGGACACTGGGTACCTTTGACGAAGCAACAGGTACTTATCATTGCTAGGGCTAGCTATCTTAAATAGTGGGTTTGGTATCACATTGGCCGACCTAGCTGTCACCGCGAATGAGTTGCGCTTGCCAGGGACTAGCGTCGCCTCATACACATCTGACGCTTCAGTCACAATGTCTATGGGGGCATTTGATGCTAGTGTCATCAGCGCAGTCTCACCGATAGGCGCTGCGCGGGTATTGAGCTCAAAGTCTGCTGGTAATAACCCGAAGTGCCGGCGATAGAGCGTATGACCGGCGGCATCTTTCACCTGATAGCTCACGGCCCCAGCATTAATGGAACATTTTTGGCGGGGATCCCGTTAAAAAATTCGAAGTATTGAGGCAAAACCGTCTCGTCAGCCTGATTGACGCTTAACCTAGGGAAACCCAGATAAACGGTTTGTGGCGAGGTTTCACCATAAAACTGGCGGCCAGAGAGTTTGAACGGGCTTATTTGCAGCGCTGCACAATTCAGGGAAACCAAAAATTTGTCTTGTGGCGTAACCACGCTGTGATTGACCGATAACGGGAACCAGCTTCCCATCGGCAACACGACAAGTGGTTCTGGCAGCAATTGCAGCTCATCAATGACAAGCTTAGCTGTCGCAGGAACAAAAGTTCTGACGTTGGTTGCTTTAAGCGAGCAACTGGCTGTCGCAGCAATGACCCAACGATCGTCTTCCTCAACCGCGACGATCGGCGCGTTCACTGTGTCAATCGTGGAATTGTCGATTTCGGCCGTAAAAATGGCGCGGCCATTCTCTAATAATTTAAAAAATAGCGGTACGTCGGTCTTGTCTCTTAACAATCTCAGCTGTGTGACGGAAAGTCTGACACTAAGTTTGTTGTCTTGAATTTGACCATACACGGCGATCGATTTTTGCGCTAATCGTTGACCTTCGTAAAGTGCAGTTTCAAAACGCATGGTACTGACCACTGTATGGTCGATATCCAAAGTTATGTTTCGTGGCAAAAATACTTCGCTTTCAAAGAAAGTCTCAGGGGAGAAACAAGTAACATAATGTTGTGCAGAAAAAGCCTTTAACTTTTCCTTTGTCAGCTTCTGTTCGCCTTCTATGAAAACCGCATCCGCTAACCATTCGTTGACCAGCTGCCTGCCGTTACCGATATCCAATGGGATAGGAAACGCGTTGTTCCAATCAGGAACTGTTTGGTCAAGATAACGCGCAGGCTCACGTTTGTACTCCTGCGGGATTTTCTGTGCGTAGCTCATCAATTGGTGAACAATTGCCGCGAGTAACTGAATGGTCTCAAAGTTTTGAAAACTTTGCGGTAACTCTTTTTGATAATCCTGCATCAAATCGGTCAGACTGCGTTTTAAGTCATCCGAACGATAGAAATTTTTGATACCTCGTTTGATGGCTCTGCCGAATCCGTGTTGCTCTCCGCTGACTAACGGCCATGGCAATCCGCCTTCAGCAAAAAGACTGCCGAGATAGTTGTATCCATTGTTGTTGGTTTTAACTTCACGCTGCCAATATTCCAAGCCGCGTTTGACCAAAATAGACCTGTCGGTCTGTGACAGCTGAACTCCTAAGATATCCTCAGCCCCACGCCAGTCCCAGTTGCCGTTGTAGTATCGCCGATAGTACTCAGCAACAAATAAGCAGAAGCATGCCGCTGTCGGATGAGGTTTTGTAAAGGCAGGATGCGTATCAAAACAGGCATCTTGAAGCAGAGATATCAGCTGTGAATATTCTTCTTCAGTCACCTGATACGCATAAAGTGGTTTACTTACTGGGCCTTTAAACAAAGCGCGCGTAAACAGGAACTCAGTAATCCATTGTTGAGTATTCAAATTTATCTCCTTTTCAGGTACGTATATCTTTTTTGTGGAAACAAATCAACTCTTTAGTGGGACCGTTTAAGCTGATGGTGTCGGTAGCCGAAATGAAACGCTTTCGAATGCCGAGCTAATCAAAGCATAATGTGAGCCGGTGAAGTGGCCGTAATATAATTGTTTAAATTCAATTAGATAAACGAATTGAATTCCTGGTTCGAATATGTGGTGTAGTCAGGAGGTAAGATATTTTGCAATTAATGTAAAAAATATTTGGTTGGAGTCGGTTTGGAGGTTTACTCTGATCGCCTGTTCGTGGCAATCACTAAAACGAATTCACTATATGAAAGTACTCATCTCATGGTTAGGTAAGACCGACATCGATAACATGCAGGCAGACAAACTGGCTTCCATTGCTACGTTGGCGACCAAGCATACTGTCGTATTCGATCAGATCATTATTCTCGCAAATACTTGGGATGAGCATTGGCTGCGTTATGAAGAGTGGTTGAATAAGCGACTAGCGATATTAGGGCGTCCGGCAAGGGCTGAAATTGTTCGCCAATCTCTCATTTCACCAACTGATTACTCAGCGGTCGCAGCGATCATGCAGCGCAATTTGTCGACTTTATCGCAAAGCCAATCGCAGCTTTATATCAATCTTACTTCCGGCACGCCGACCATGGCTGCGGTATCAGTATTGCTTGGCAAAGGCATTTACCAATGCCAATTATTACAAACAGGGCCGGATAACACGATTGAAGAGGTGCGGATCCCATTTGATTTTGATGCCACTTACGCCAAAGTGGCGCGGACGAACATCAAAGCCAAAGTCGTTGCAGGGCCAAGTTTTGGTGGTGCTTTTAAAGATTTGGTCGCGAACTCAGCACCAATGCAGCAGGTTATCTTCAAAGCGCAAAAATTAGCTGCCACCGATCTCCCCGCATTATTGCTTGGTGAAACCGGCACCGGTAAAGAAGTGCTCGCAAATGCCATTCATGCAGCGAGTGCACGTAGTGACAAGCCAATGAAGGTTGTTAACTGTGGTGCTATTCCAGAGAACTTAGTGGATTCCATTTTATTTGGTCATGTCAAAGGGGCGTTCACCGGAGCGGATAGACAGTACGCTGGTTTATTCGAACAAGCCGATGGCGGCACCTTGTTTTTAGATGAAGTCGGGGAATTGCCTCCCTCAGTACAAGTAAAGCTACTTCGAGCCTTACAACACGGCGAAATCACGCGCGTCGGCGACAGCAAAACTCGCACTGTTGATGTGAGGATTTTAGCTGCCACGCATCGGCCAATCACGCAAATGGTCGCCGATGGTTCTTTCCGTGAAGACTTATATTTTCGTTTGGCGGTCGGTGTAATTGAACTACCGGCGCTTCGTGAACGCCGAGCAGACATTCCAGAGTTAGTTCAGCAAATTCTTGCGGAAATAAATACCACCTTTGCTCGTCAACCTGGATTTGAAGGTAAAACTATTTCCACTCATGCAATAAAGTTTGCAGAAAGCTACGACTGGGCAGGTAATATCCGCGCACTGTGGAACACGCTGAATCGGTCGGTACTCTGGGCCGAAAACCAAGAAATTACAGCTGAACAGCTACAACAAGCGTGCTTGCCCGTTGCATTTTCAACCAGTCCGGAGTCCAAAGTACCTGATTTAGTTGCAGGCTTCGATGTGCATCAATATATTGATGGTATTAAAGAAAAGTTGGTTTATGCAGCGTTAGAAAAGGCAAATGGCAACTTGTCAAAAGCAGCGAAAATGCTCGGGTTGGCCAATCATCAGACGCTCAGTAATTGGATGGAAAAGCTTAAGATCAAACCTGATAGTTAGTCAGAGTTAAAAAGCTTGGCACCATAGTTGCGGTACAGGGATATAAGGGACACTTACGGAATGAAGCACGCAATGAGTTTTAGACATCTTGAAGCCTTACCAGAGCTTTATCAATTAGCCGCTTTTGCGCATGATTATGCCTGCACCGATCCGCAAAGTGCGCTGGTAAAAATGCGCTGCCTGATGGAAAAAATCGTTGGGGTGATTTACGCCAAATTGCAGCTGCCTGTTTATGCGAACTCCAACATTATCGACAAAATTAACGCTGAAGATTTCAAATCTGCCGTCCCCAATACCATTATCGAAAAACTGCATGCTATCCGTAAAAGTGGCAATCGTGCTGCTCACGAAGGCAAAGTGAATCAACAGGAAGCTGTTTGGATCCTGCAGGAATCTTATTTTGTCAGTGGTTATTTTTATGTCGCCTTTTGTGGTGGCAACGCCAATAACTTACCTCAGTTTGTGGCGCCCGATTGTTCTAAACAAGCAGACCAAACAGATGTAGCGTTTGCCCGTCAAAATAAGCAGTTGCAAGAAAAACTAGCCGAGCATGAAGCTCGCTTAAAACAAGCCTTGGAAGAGCTTAAAGCTGCCGAAGCTGCGCAGTTAAAAGCCCAGCAAGTCGCCGCAAAATTACAAAAAGCCATCGACACCGGCGCCGTACAACAAGCCAAAGTAAATTTCACCACCATGTCTGGCTTTAACTTCAACGAAGCGCAAACCCGTGCCCGTATTATTGATATGGATTTACGCGCGGCGGGTTGGGATGTATCGCTTGATGAAAGTTCCACCGACCAAGTACGTAAAGAATTTGAAGTCGATGGCCAACCAACAGCAACCGGCAAAGGCCGCGTCGATTATGTACTTTTTGATGATGACGAAACTCCGCTGGCGGTCATTGAAGCCAAACGTACCCGTGAATCGGTGGAAAAAGGCCGTCAACAAGCCATCCTGTATGCGGATGCACTGGAAAAACGCTACGGTCGCCGCCCCGTCATTTTCTACACCAATGGTTACGACATTCGCCTGCTGGATGACGCGCAGGGCTACAACAGTCGTAAGGTGTACGGTTATTACAGCAAAGACAGTCTGCAATATCTGGTAAAACAACGCAGTCTGAAACAAGATTTAAATAAAACTCCAATCGATACCAAGGTCGCGGGCCGTATTTACCAAATTGAAAGTATCACCAGGGTATGCGAGCGCTTTGCCGATAAACATCGCAAGTCGTTAGTGGTACAAGCCACCGGTACCGGTAAAACCCGCGTGTCTATCGCTCTTGCCAAACGACTATTAGATGCCGGTTGGGCGAAGCGGGTGTTGTTTTTATGTGATCGCAAAGAGCTTCGCAAGCAAGCTGGCAATGCCTTTAACGAACATACCAAAGAGCCACTGTATATTGTTGGTAAAAGTAAAAAAGACACCGCCGATAGCGCGCGGGTGTTTATTGCCACCTACCCAGGCATGATGAGCATTTTCCAAAAGTACGATGTTGGTTATTTTGACCTGATTGTTGCTGACGAATCCCACCGTTCTATTTACAACATCTATGGCGATATCTTTAAGTATTTTGATGCCTTAGAAGTAGGCTTAACGGCCACACCGGTGGAAATGGTGTCGCGCTCAACCTGTGAACTTTTTGGGTGTGATTATAAGTTGCCAACCGCCAATTACCCGCTTGAGCAGGCCATCGAAGAGCGCAACCTGGTTCCCTATAAAATTGTCAGCTTCACCACCAAATTCCTGCGTGATGGCATTCGAAAAGACAATTTTACTGATGAACAAATTGCCCAATTAGAAGAGCAGGGCATTGATCCAAACTCACTGGATTTTGACGCGTCGCAAATTGACGAAGCGGTGAAAAATAAAGATACAAACCGGGTAATACTGCGCAATTTAATGGAAAAAGGCCTGCGTGATGCCGACGGTCAGCTACCGGGTAAATCCATTGTGTTTGCCCGCAATATTAAACACGCTGAACTATTAGCTACACTGTTTGGCGAAATGTACCCGCAGCTAGGCGCTAACTTCTGTCGCGTCATCCACTCCAAATATGAGCGGGCTGAAGAGTTGATTGATGACTTTAAAGCCAACGACGAAAACAGCGCTCGCATCGCAATCTCAGTGGATATGCTGGACACCGGCATTGATGTGCCTGAAGTGGTCAACTTAGTGTTCGCCAAGCCAATTAAATCCAAAGTGAAGTTCTGGCAAATGATTGGCCGTGGTACCCGATTATGCAAAAACCTGTACGGACCAGGCAAAGACAAAACCCATTTCTTGATTTTCGATCACTGGGAAAACTTCGAATATTTCGACTTAGATCCAGAGCCGGAAGACGTGAAGCAAAGCAAATCACTCACCCAAAAACTGTTTGAAACGCGCTTACAACTGGCGGAAATTGCGCTTAAAAAAGCCGACTTAGACACCTTCAACGAGGTGATAAACCTGCTGCATGCCGATATTTGCACACTAGATATGAATACCATTGCGGTGCGTGATAACTGGCAGGCCGTTGAAAATGCCAAAGATCACAAACGGTTAAACCAATTTGCACCAGACACAAAAAAATTGTTGTGGGACAGCATCGCGCCGTTGATGCAGTGGCGCAATATTATGGGGCAAGGCGAAGCCTTTAAGTTCGATACCGAAATGGCGGTGTTGCAAACCTTACTGCTTACCGATCCAAGCCAAATCGACGCAGCCCGTCAAACAGTCATCAGTAAAATTGAAGCTCTGCAAATGCACCTGAATGAAGTACGTGCCAAGGCTAGCTTTATTGCCGACATTCAAAAGGACCAATACTGGCAACAGCTAAGTTTTGACGCCTTAGAACAGAGTCGCAAAGCGCTGCGTAGTATTATTCATCTGCGTGACAAGCCCATGGTGACGCCGACCGCTGATTTGGTGTTAGATATCAAAGAAGAGACTGCTGACTACCAAGTGACCGAACGTGCCGCCAAAATCGCCTCCATTGACTACCAAATTTTCCGTCAGGAAGTGGAAAAAACTTTGGCGCCGCTGTTTGAAACCGATGGAGTATTGAAAAAAATTCGCGCCGGTGAAAGTGTCACGGAAGACGATTTAGCCAGACTTAATTCCTTGGTGCACACCCAAAACCCGAATGTCGATTTAAACACGCTCAAAGAGTTTTTCCCGGAGTCCTCGGCGACGCTCGACAAAATTTTGCGCACTATTGTCGGCATGGACAAAGATGCCATCGAACAAACCTTTACCGACTTTGTGCAGCAAACCCATACCCACATGAACGCCAAACAACAGCGCTTTATTGGCCTCTTAAAAAATCATGTGGTGCGCTACGGTGCCATTAGCATTGAACAGTTGTACGATGCGCCTTTTACCACGGTGCATGATATGGGGTTGGATGGTGTGTTTAGTCAGGCACAAGCCGATGTGATCCAACGGTTTATCCGCCAGTTTGATGTCAAGCTGGGGGCCAAACTATCCCGAATTGATCAAGCAGCTCGTGTTGAACAATTAAAGCCTTAACCGCGTGAGCCAACCAGACAAATAGATTAAACACTCAGCATTAACACTCAGTATGAATGAAAGGCGGCGCGAAGCGCCCGCCGACTCAAATGAATTGCGCTAAGGCGCTATAAGTTCTCTTTTAGGAAATACCATGATCACAGGCCAGCTCAAAAGCAAAATCGACAAACTCTGGGAAGAATTCTGGACCGGTGGCATCACCAACCCGTTAACCGTGGTCGAGCAGATCACCTTTTTAATGTATGCCCGCCTGCTCGATATGAACGAGCAGAAAGATGAAAAGCTATCTTCCCGCACCGGCAAAGCCTTTAGCCGCCGCTTTAGCGATGAGCAGCAACACTTGCGCTGGCAGAATTTCCGTCATTTAGGAGCCGATAAGCTCTACAAATTGGTCAAAGATGAGCTGTTTCCATTTTTCTCATTAAGCTCAGCCAATACCGTAAAAGAGGGCAACGAAGGTTCAGTCTTTGCTGAGTTTATGAAAGACGCCCAGCTGATGATCCAAAAGCAAACACTGCTGGTCAAAGCGGTGGAAATGGTTAACGACCTGCCACTGGAAAACAGCGACACCAAAGGCGACCTCTACGAATACCTGTTAAGTAAACTCACCACTGCCGGCATTAACGGCCAGTTCCGCACCCCGCGCCATATTATTCGCGCTATGGTCGAAATTCTCGACCCGGCCATTGATAGCCGAATTTGCGATCCATCGACTGGCACCGGCGGCTTTTTGGTCAATAGCTACGAGTACTTAATGGAAAAGTACACGTCCATTCATGGGGTTGAGCGCGAAGCCTTATTTGACGAGCAAGGTAAACCACTACTCGACGCCAATGGCAAACAACTGGAAAACGTATTGTATTCCGGCGATTTAATTAGCCCAGAACAGCGCAAACATATCGACACCGATATGTTCCACGGTTTTGACTTTGACGCCACCATGCTGCGTGTTGCCGCGATGAACCTGGTGATGCACGGCATTAAACAGCCGGATATCCATTATCAGGACACCTTAAGCCAAAACTTTAAAGAGCGTTTTCCCAAAGCTGCTAAAAACGGTTTTGACATTATCCTCGCCAACCCGCCATTTAAAGGCAGCCTGGATGAAGAAGACGTCTGCCCGGAAATTTTACGTAAAGTAAAAACCAAAAAAACCGAACTGCTGTTTGTCGGCCTGATTGAAAACATGCTGAAAATTGGCGGCCAAAGCGCGACTATTGTGCCCGACGGTGTGTTATTTGGCTCATCCAACGCCCACCAACAATTACGCCAATTACTGGTCGAGAAAAACCAGTTAGAAGCAGTGGTTTCGCTACCCAGCGGTGTATTTAAACCTTATGCCGGTGTATCGACCGCGATTTTAATTTTCACCAAAGGCGGTAGCACCGACCACGTCTGGTTCTACGACGTGCAAGCTGACGGTTTTAGCCTGGACGATAAACGCAGCCCGATTAAAGACAACGACTTGCCTAACTTGGTTAAAAGCTACCATCAACGCAATAAAACCATCGCCAGTACCGATGCTAACGATCGCAGCCAAAAAGCTTTTTGGGTCAGTAAAGAGGAAATCGCAGGTAATAAATACGATTTGTCGATTAACCGCTATAAACAAGTGGTTTACGCCGAACAGCAATACGACGACCCGAAAGTGATCCTCAGTAAATTAGTCGCTCTGGAAAACGACATTCTGGCGGATTTAAAAGCACTGGAGGGGATGCTGTGAGCTGGCCGATGGTGAAGTTGGTTGATGTAGTTACTCTAAATCCGCGAGCACCAAAAGAACTAGACTCCGCTCAAATAGTCTCTTTTGTAGGGATGGCATCAGTTTCAGAAGATGGCCAACTGCTATCCGAAGAGCCGAGAGTGCTGGAGGAAACAAAAAAAGGATTTACTTACTTTGCTAAGTCGGATGTGTTGCTTGCCAAGATAACTCCATGTTTCGAAAATGGTAAATGTCTTAGAGCAAACCAGATCTCCAATCCGGTTGGGTTTGGCTCGACTGAATTCCATGTACTTCGACCTGACCAATCTAAATTAGATGCGACTTATCTTTTTTACATGATTTGGAGTAACCAATTCAGAACTTTAGGCGCTGCTAGCATGTTTGGCGCAGCAGGGCAAAAGCGAGTTGGATCTGATTTCTTAAAGAACTTTGAAATCCCACTACCACCACTAGCCGAGCAAAAACGGATTGCTGCGATATTAGACAAAGCCGACGCCATCCGCCGCAAACGCCAACAAGCCATCCAACTCGCCGACGACTTCCTCCGCGCCGTCTTCCTAGAAATGTTCGGCGACCCAGTCACCAACCCAAAAGGCTGGGAAGTTAAAAAGTGGAATGAAGCACTAACTATTGTGAACGGAAGAAATCAAAAAGCTGTTGAAGATCCTATCGGTCAGTACCCTATATGCGGTAGTGGAGGATATATGGCCAAAGCCAATGACTGGTTGACTGAAGCAAACTCAGTGATTATTGGTAGAAAAGGCAATATCAATAGCCCAATTCTTATGAAAGAGCGATTTTGGAATGTAGACACAGCGTTTGGTTTGGTCCCGAACAGAAACATGCTGAGCCATAACTATTTGTTCTTTTTTTGCGAGTTTTTCGACTTTGAACGTTTAAACAAAGCTGTAACAATTCCGAGTCTAACAAAAGCTGATTTACTTCAGATTGAAATACCTTTACCACCAATTGCGACCCAACGCATCCTTGACCAGATAATAGATAAAACTGATTCAATGAAAGAGAAACATGCTGGTAACTTGGAAGTTGATTTGTTTTCGTCATTAAGCCAAAAAGCATTTTCCGGGCAGCTATAACGCAGGCGACAAGGAAGTAAATGATACTTAAAGTACAAATATCAATTACTGAATTAAAGGTAATAGATTTTAACGTAACAAGGAGTGAAGGTGTCTGTATCCAGCGTTGTCGAAGTATGGCTATCGGTCAAACGTTATCGTTTGATAATCAAGCATCGAATTTTGGCTGAGCTCGGCGAGATCTCTCATTTCATTCTGAATATACTTCATAAATATGACTTATCCTTACAAGCGATTTATGATATTACCGGTCTAGATGAGCATCAGCTTAAACCTGTGATTGAAAGATTGCAGGGTTTGAATTTTATGAACGAAGATTTCCAGCTCACAGAATCCGGCCAAATTGCTGCTTATTCGCTTAATCATTTACATGGTAAAGCGATAGAAGTTTATATGGATCAGAATTATGTGGATTACTCCAGTTCGTGGTTTATAGCGTTGAGTGACAGTGACGCTATAAAATCACTTCCATCTTCCGCTATTCAAGTAGCCACCCCTGGTAAGAAAAAATCTAACTACACTGAAGATTGCTTCCAACAAACCCAGAGATTTAAGAAAAGTATTCCTGAGATTTTGCCATTGCTTCTTTCCGAGTTTCAGCATTTTGCAGATTTAAAAAATGCCAAATGGGGGATGGAGTGGGATATTACGTTACATAATGTCGAGGAAAATTTCCAGCACGGTATTCGCATAGCAGTGCCGCTAAAGCGACATAATAATGAAGTAAAACCTTCTGACAGCCTTAAGAATTCGCTCCGTTTATATACCAGACTTTTAGTTTTAACGACTATTTGTAAACAGCCAAGTGGTTTCGATTGGAAGAATAAACAAAGCTTTGCTCCTCTGGTTAATATGTATTCGGAACACGACGACCAAGTGTATAACGATATTCCTATATTTTATGACTGTACTGACGGTAAAGAATTGGTAGATGATACGTTAATAGATATTTCAACTTGTGATGACAAGGCTAATACATTACTGCTCCATGCGAATGAAAGCGAAATGATCAGCCCTTTACTTTCGGTAGAGCACCATTTTTCACAGGCTTGGCAACTGCATGAATTTAGCTACTCTGAAGTAATCGAAAATATAGATATTTCAAATCTATTTAGGGTTGATTAGTCATGAAGACAGTAAATAAATATCAGTCGTTTGCCGAGCATTTGTTTGAAGACAAACATGTAAGAAAACATGGAATGATGCTGGTAAAGTATGGTTTTAAAGGCGCAGCCAAAAGAGTAAACCCTGTTGCGATCTATGTCGATGCAGCATTATCAGTGATTACTGCCTTTAATGCCTACTTTGATTATGCCCGCGCTCGAGAGGTAACAAATCAGTTACTAGCGCAAAATAAACAAATTGAAGCGGAGCTCAGATCTCAATTAGAAATAATGCAAATTAAGTTTGAGACAGCATTGGCTCAAGGGGATGAAAGAATTAAGGAACTTTCTGACAAAGTTAAATTATCAGAGCTGCAGATGAAAAATTTTGTTGAGCAAATAGGAAAGCAAATAATCATAGCTAAAGCTATTCAGACATCTATTCGGCAGGAGCGTGAAAGTGGCTGTAACTTCAAGCAGCTTCAAGATTTACAGCGTAATTTAGATCATTATTTACGTTCTTGTTTAGTGATATTAATGGAAAATGTTGAGTAAAGGAGAGCTAGCATGAAGAAACCACAGTCAATACAAGGTGAGTATATTCCTCGAAACAAAACAACAGAAACAACAAAAAAACCTTTTGATCCGCAGCCCAATACTGACTCTATATCTACAATAAATGGCATGCTTGGAAAACTAAATGCAGATCAAATTACTTCTTTGGTGAGTGGTTTGACGGATCTGGGTGCTAATGTTCTTAGTTATGGCAAAGAGCGAGAAAACACAAAAAGGGTACTTGCGCAAACTGAAGCCGAAATTAAAAAATATGAAAGCGAAGTTGCTCGAACTAGAGAAGAAGAAAAAACGAAGCGGAAAGAGATAGAAGCTAACGTTAACAATAACCAAAATATACACCAACAAAATATGGTGTCAGAGACTAACTCGCATATCCAGGTGATGGAGATTCTGAGACAAGTACAATGTGGTGTAATATCTGCTGAGCAGCTAATTAGTCTTATACATCTAGTTAAAACTAAGGGGGCTTAATGTTTCACTTAGTGATTGGCGGTGGCATTATTTTAGCGGCTGCAGCCGTTTCCTGGTACTACAATCAAAAGACTGATGATGAAGAAACACGCCAAAGACAAGCGTTCCGAGACCGTGATGATATCCGGAGTAAATATAAAAATGCTTCGGACCAAGCTAGCGAAAACTTTATCGCACAGCGTAGAGAACAAGCTTTGTCTTATAAAAACTTGCTATTGAAGGAAATTGATATTCTTTCACAGAAAGTTAAACCTATAGTCAGCGCCTACAATGAATTATTTGAAGTTATAAATTCCGAAATTAATGCTGATAGCACCAGCCCATATCGAAAATCTGCATTAAGAAAAGAATATTCAAAATTAGAAGACGCTAAATTACGTATCATGGAATACGATAAATACCTTAATCATGAGCGTAGTAAAATAAACGAGCTTTGGGCGAAAGAGCATTATGACTGGCTTATGGAGCGAAAAGTACCTGATGCGCTTTTACCATTAGAATGGCTGTATTTGGGTAAATTACTGGTAGCTGATTTTTCAGATATTGATAAACCTTTGGAAGGAAGTCGGCATATTCTTAGCTTCGCAGGTTTCAACGGTGAGGCAGAAAAACAAAATGCGTTAGCTTTGAGCTACGGCAATGAGTTCCCAATTTTAGTAGTGAAAGGCCAGGGGAAACGCTTTTTTGGTTGTGTTGCTAGAGGTATTGCTTTCCATGACTACATTCGATTAAACCGTCCTCTAGATATTGTTGTTGAGCGCTATATCAGTGCTAAAAATCAGTACATATGCAGTTATTTCGACGGCCTCGGCTATGCAAATCTTCCTACCCAGAATTTGATTCATACCAGTTTACGTTGCATCCCTGGGCAACAGTTGGCTGTGTATTTTGAAAGTTATGACGCAACTTTGCAGCATGACCCTTTTGGAAAGAAAATTGATAACAAGAAACTTCCATCTCCAACGCTCACTGAAAAAGCAGCATCATTTATAGGATATGACGAACTAGAGTTATATATCGAGATAGATGATGATAAATTGCTGCTAATTCCTACAGAGTCTACTTTTTTTAACAATTATACATATTGGTCGTTCTTGTCTTTTGAATTAAATGATAACAGCATTTGTCTTGCGAAAGGGCAGGTAGAACTGCAATGTGAAATTACTGAAGATTTTGATGGTTTAAGAGTTAGAGATATTTTTATTCATGAACAACCGCAAGTAGGCACAGACTTGCCTTTCGATTTTATCTTAATTACGTCTGAACTCAATGGTAGTGATTTATTCGGTTGGAAATATGGCATTGAACAATTACTTAATTTTGTAAGCCAGTTGGCAATTAATTCAACCTCAGCATTAGAGCGGGCAAAACAGATAGAATTTTTTAAACGCTGGCAACATGTTGTTGATTACCAACGTCGGCAAGAGGGTGAGCGAAGTGTTGATTTCGAATTTACTCCATTAATAAATCAGGATAGAAGCAACTCTTATCAACTGCAAATTGAGAGGGATCTAATACAGGCAGCAAAAGTCAACGTAGACTCAGTATATTCCTTTATGAAAGAAATTGAGAAGTCTGATAGTTTGCAATTTGTTCATTGTTGTCGTTTGCTTGTTTGGGACGAGTTTCACGCAAAATACATCCCAGCAGTAGAGCGAAAAAAATTTAATAGAGTTAGCTTTTTACTTGATAACGGTAATATTTCTATCGAAGCGCCACTGTACAGTTATCAAAAATTTGATTTTACAAAAGCAAACAAATTTCGATTAACCGTTACAAAGCCAAACGCTGCATTACAAAGACAACAGCAGGGATTGGACGCATTTTTTGAAGACCGATTAATTGAACCAAGACTAAAAGACATATTTTTAGCTCCTAGTTCATACATAACAGATAAAAGTTTCAAGTGGCAAAAAAGTAATATCAATTGGAGTGGCCAGTTAACAGATAGCCAAAAAGATGCTGTTGAAACAGCTTTATCTGCCAACCATATCGCTATGATACAAGGGCCGCCTGGTACTGGTAAAACGACGGTTATTGTTGAGATGCTCTATCAAATTTTAAATGATAACCCTAAACAAAAGGTATTAGTGGTTTCTCAACAAAACACTGCTGTGGATAATGCGATAGAAAAATTTAAAGAAAAGTACCCGCAATTAGTATCTAAAGGCGTAAAAATCCTAAGGGTAGGTAATTTAGATAAAATTGCTGATGGGATGGTCGAAGACCACTTTGACACTATATTTGAACAGTTCATAGAGGGCTGTTTAACTAGCTCTTTAAATAAAGCTAATTCGATTGAAGCTGAGAAATTAGAGGCGTTGTATGAATGGCGCGCTTTATTAACTCAGATTAAAAAGTCAACAGAGCATAAGGTTTCGGATGAGTTCTTCACTACGATGCTGATGGACAAAAATATTATAGGTGCTACTTGTGTAGGTCTGGCTGCCAGAAAGGCAGGGATTGATCATTTGAGCTTTGACGTTGCTATCGTTGATGAGGCTGGTCGAGCTACAGTACCTGAACTTCTGATCCCTTTGCTACGTTCGAAAAAAGCAATATTGATAGGAGATCATCACCAACTTCCTCCAAGTATTGCGCCCGTCCTGCGCGAGGATACTGCAAAGGAACAAATGTCATTTCTTGAAGAAACTTTTTTGGAGCACAGCTTTTTTGAAATGTTATTTGAACAGTTACCAAGAACTTGTACAGCAATGTTAACGGAACAGTTTCGAATGGCAGCACCAATAGGCGATTTAGTAGCGAAATTGTTTTACTCCAAAGATGGGGAAAGACAATTAGCAAATGGGTCAAAAGAGCCTTTGAATACCAGTCGTTATGCAGAAAATGACTGTTTAATTTGGGTTGATGTATTGGGCAGACAAAGAAAACCCAATGGCACGACTAGCTTCGAGAATGAGGATGAAGCAAATGCCATACAAAGATACTTGATTGATTTGTCAAATCGATTCTATCGAGAAATAGATGTTGCGGTCATAACACCTTACGGTGCTCAAAAGAAATTAATTCGTAAGCTTTTACAACCTTACGGCACAGAGCAAATCATTAAGGTGGGCTCGCTTTCTATAAAAATTGACACGGTTGATAGTTTTCAGGGAAGTGAAGCAGAACTAGTCTGTTACTCCACAGTAAGAACCCATGGTTCACTACAGTTTATTCTTGATAAGAAGAGACTCAATGTTGCTTGTTCAAGATCCAAGGAGAATCTTATCTTTTTTGGACACAAAAAACATCTTCAGAGTCAGAAATTAGGTGGGAAAAACCTATATCCCGATATTATCAGTTCTGCTGAGCAGTATGCTTGGATAGATTCTAAGTTGATTAAAACTGTTACAGAATCAAATAATTAAACATTCCTATAGTGACTCGAAGATAAAGGACATATATGCCAATTCAATCACCTGCTTTTAAGCTTATTTGCCGGTCTTGTGGTTGGACAAAGCTTTTCCCACCGATGGGAGATGTCCGTTTTCCCTGTCAGGTGCCACAACATTGCCCGACTTGTGGCAGCGAAAATTTAAAACAAGTTCAACCTAATTTCGCTGAGAAAATGATCGCGAACGTTCTCAAGAAACGCTGATTATCTGGATGTAGTGATGGCTTTATTTGAAACAGACTGGACGAAAGAACTTGATCAAGTTCACGCGGTGGCAAAAAAGATTATCGATGATGATGTGTCGCCGATGATTGACAAGAAAATTGGCTTACTCAACAAGCATGCCGACGAATTAATGCGAAAGTCAGCATTTCAGGCGGATAATCTAGCCAAAGAAATGGTGAAAGAAATTGAATTACAACGCGAAAAGCTGGTTGCTGACGTGACCAAAATTGCGCTTATTTTAATGCTTGGGTTTACTGCATCTGGCGCAGCACTTATTTGGCTATTTTTTCTTTTGAGAAATGGGTTCGGTGGTTAAGTCGACCTTAACATTTGTTTTCTGAGTTAGTTCAATATGCGCAGAGTTTGCCATTTGAGATCAAATTTTTATTGGGTATCTTAAAGGAGTAAAGGATTGCTGTCCCTCGATGTAGCACAATTAAAAACACATAATCTAAGTAACCTGATCCAGATGAATTGGTATGCTCAGGAGTTAGCCAGATGGCAGGCAGAAGCTGCTCAGTTTGACATCGTTTCTTATAAAGAGATGAATCGATTTACTTCCCCTATAGCTGCGAAGAAAGTTAATGAATTGGTTGAGAGACAATGTTATCTCGAAGCGGCAATTTGTTTGCAAATTGGCTCCGAAGGCGAAAGAACGCCGTTGATATCGGCCATTCAGTTTGATGACGTAAACCTTGTGATGGCATGCCTGGCACTGGGAAATAAGGTTGAACAAAGAGTATGGGGTGAAACAAGTTTCCCGCTTACCGAAGCAATGATTTTAAATAACGTTGATATTTTCAACCTGCTACTGCTGGTTCCAAATATCGACGTGAACGTTGAGGCTGAAGTAGAAGGGGAGTTTGATGATATTTCTCAGTTTTTGGGTATGGGAGAACAATATGATTACTACCGGCCGGTTGAGACTCTGCTGAGCGCTGCCTATGCGCCAATCCTTACATCATTAAATATTGACACTGAAAAGCGTTATGGGCCTCAGAAGCTTCCATTAATGGTTCATGCATACCGAAATAACAACATTAGGTTAATGAATTGGTTAGTTTTTTGCGGCGCTGACATCAATCCGTACTTAGATGATTATTACGGAGGTGGCCCCAATCTCATTAACCTCGCTTTATACGATTATCTTACCTACAAGGATGAGCGCCATAAGCAATTGCTGAAGTGGTTCTCGCGCTTTGCGAAGTTGTTGAACGCTCGATCTGAGTTGAGCTCCAGTTTGGTGCAGGATTTAATTGAAAGCGCCGAGTCAGATGCGCCAGAGCTTATTGATTGGTTTGATTTAGAGCCGGTTGCCGAATTCAAACAGGAAATGGAAGAGGAGTTAGATGCACTCACCCTGAAGTATGACGAATTGAAGGCTGAATTTAGCGATGAAAAGCAAAAAATTGCTGCGTTGGCTCGAGCAACTAATCAACACCAGGCCAACAACCGCGAGGAGGTGCTGAGAGTTTCGTTGCTGGAAGAATTAAAACGGGTTCATCGTGTAGAAGTAAGCGAGCTGCTCGAAGACATCTTCGTCGAAATACATCATACCGTCATTGCTTTTGGTTTGTCGTATGACTCCGATCTTATTTATCTGGAAGTGCAAAACCCTGATGAGCAACACATCGAAGAGCTGGTGAGTGCTCAGGAACTGTTAACCTATTCAAAGTTCCAGTTGATGGTGTATTTCTTAAGTCTGCCAGATAGGTTTTGGTTTAAATTGAGTCTTTTGGCTGAACTGCAGGGGGGTTACCCCTTTAAGTCTATTGATGGTAATTATCTGGTAACTGAAGTCTTTGCTGAGTCATTTTTAGAACGCGTAGGCACAGGTGATATCAATGGTTTAGACCGTAATGAGTGGGAGGTGCTCTACAAATACCTGAATACTCTGGCGACTGAAGTAGACATCATTACCGGTAATTCTAAACTTGCCAAAGTTGTTGAAGACCTATGTCGCGAAAAGGTTTGGACTGCGTTTAGGGCTCAGCATTATTTTGCCGATTTTGAGATTAAATCCGTGAAGGATGCTGAAAGCAAAGTGTTTGAAAATTTGAGGCCAATGTTTGATCGGCTATCTCTGACCGCCAACAGTAGCCGCAGAGCGATCTTTAGCTGAATTGGAAAACCAAACGTAATAACTCGGAAGTTAGTATGTCGAAATCAAAAATCACTCAGTTGGATAACCTGGCGCGAATTCGTTTATCCAAGCATTTTTTCTTACGCGATTTTTTGTATTCCGAAACCGCTGCTTTGCATGGTATCAACAATATTCCTGATGATTTGGAGTTAGCTGTAGACGCAGGCCGTCAACTCTGTAAGCAGGTGCTTGAACCAATTCAGGAGGCTTGGGGACGTATTCATATTCGTTCTGCTTTACGTAGTTGCGAGGTGAACCAGCTTGGTAATGAGTTAGGTGCAAATTGCGCAACTAATGAGCATAGCTACGCCAGCCATATTTGGGACCGACGAGACGAGCATGGTTTGATGGGCGCAACGGCTTGTATTGTTGTTCCTGCCTATCTGGATTACTTCGAAAAAACCGGTGATTGGACATCATTAGCCTGGTGGATACATGCTCACATTCCGGGCTATAGCAGTTTACGCTTCTTCCCCAACTTATGTGCTTTTAACATTTCATGGTATGAAAATAAGCAGAGCCCCAAATATATAAAAACATATGTAGAAGACCCCAACACTGGCCACAAAAAACACATTCTGACTGCGGACGTTGAAAGCGACTATTACCGGAATATCCCACTGAAGCAGCGTTATGCCGCTTGTGAAATATTGCTCGCACCAAAACCTGGGTCATAGCTGAAAGCTGTTTGATTCAAAGCACTTCGTTGTACTAATAATTATATATTGGTAATTATTTTTACTTTATTGGTTGTGTGGAGTTTAGTGTGGCTTCGTATATTATTGATTTATAAGGATTATGCATGCTGGCATAACTCGTGAATTATCTCCTGTGACCAACTTACCACAGGAGATACAAAATGGGTTACGAAGTAGATTTTTTAGGTGTAGGCCGCGAGTCGAAAAGTGGTGATGCTATTGCCATTCGGTTTGGCAATTTGCATGGCCGCCGTGACGAACAAACAGTCGTGGTGATTGATGGCGGTTTTAGCGATACCGGCACCGAATTGGTGGAGCATATCCGCACACACTATGGTACTGATACCGTTGATTTGGTTATTAGTTCCCATCCGGATCAGGACCACATTAATGGCTTGGAAGTGCTCCTCAACGAGCTTGATGTAAAAGAGCTTTGGTTGCATCAGCCATGGCTGCACAACCAGAACTTAGCCGATGAATTTGCTGATGGTCGCTTAACCGATTCAAGCCTGGGCGAGCGCCTAAAGCAAAACTTATGGCGGGCATGGTCGCTTTCCAAACTCGCGAACCGCAAAGGGATTGTGCTGAAAGAGCCATTTGCCGGGCTGATTGATAAATCAGGTTCAGTCAAGGTTTTAGGCCCTAGCCAGTCTTATTACGAGTCCTTGATCCCAGATTTTGATGGTATGCCTGCTCGAGCAGACAAGGGTTCAGTTTCCAATGAAAGTTGGCTGACATCAGCTTTACGACAAGTCACGGAATTTTTTGCAAACTGGGGCGAAGACCATATTTCAGATGATGGCCAAACTTCTGCAAAAAATAATTCGAGTGTGATTACCCAGCTGATCGTCGATGGTCGTCGACTGGTATTTACTGCTGATGCTGGTATTCAGGCTTTAGAGCAAGCCGCTGACCAAATCGATGGGTGTAACTCAGGTGCAGAGTTGAAGCTCATTCAAATTCCACATCATGGTAGCAAGCGTAATATTGGGCCAACTGTCCTAAATCGTTTGATTGGCCCCCCTGTTGAGCACGGTGTTCAACGTGGCGTCACAGCTGTAGCGTCTACTGCGAAAGCTGGCGAACCAAAGCATCCAAGAAAGGCGGTGTTGAATGCTTTTAATCATCGCGGAGCCAGAGTTTTAGTAACACGCGGCGGCTGCATTCTTCATCGCCACAATTCACCGGGGCGGGCAGGTTGGTCGTCATTAGACCCTGAGCCATACCACTTCTCTTATGAAGAGGAGGTATAACCATGGCTTGGATATCACTAAAAACACAGAATTTGCCAGCATTAGCATTGGTCATTATTGCCCAGGTATCGGTTGCATACGCGTTGTCGAACCCTGAATTTAACTGGTCCTCAGTTGAAGTTTTTTCACCGGATACTGTGGTCGTGACCTTGATCATGTTGGCAGCTGCATTGTTCAGTAGCCTGTTGCCTGCGTCGGTAAAGCATCAACTGGTTTATTTGCGACTAAAAAACGCATTGCCTGGGCACCGATTTTTGCAACTTGCTGAACACGACCAGCGCATTGATTTGCTCAGATTGAAGCAAAAAGTAATGCCGCTGATGCAGCTAAATGTGACTGAAGAGCAGCAAAACCGAGTGTGGTACCAACATATCTACCACCCTTATCAAAATGCTCCTTTGGTAAAGGACGCGCATAAAGCGTTTTTACTATGGCGCGACAGTGTGGTGGTATCGCTATTTACTGGGTTGTTGTTGGCGGTTGGCGTGAATACCGTGCCGGCTGTAGCAGAAGTCTTCAGTCAGATGTCGTTTTTAGTTTCGGTGTTCTTTGTATTGGCAACGGGTTGCGCTGCCTACCATAACGGCAAAAGGATGGTTACCAATGCTGTCGTCATGTGGCTTCTTAAACCAGGGGTTTGTCCGCAATAATCGCGATGCACCATGAAACGCCGCATAAAGAGCAGTTTATTCAGATGTTTCTGTACGCTGGTATGGTGGCCGAGGAAAGCAAAGACAAAGCCATTTTGAAAAAGTGTATTAAGCGTCGTGGCGTAAATCAGCGCTGCTCTAGCTCATGCCGCAAAAAATGGCGGCAAATTATTCGCGGCGGAAAAAGTGGTAGTAATTGCAACTCGAGTGTAAGGCGCGAGGCTTTTACAGTTAAGAGATTGCTTTTGAAGGTAAGTGCATAATACGATTCGTTTCTGCTGGTATGAATTAAACCATTGGGCGTTTAGCCAGTTAAAAGCAGATAAGATTTGTCATTAGGCATCAACCGTTGTGTCAGGCAACAGAAAATCTGATTACAATCCTCGAAAATATGCAGCATCTAGCTCCACTCGTGTAGAGTTTACATTGAATGCTTTTAAAGTACTCAATCGAAACCAGCGATATTCTGTTGAATAGAAGTTTCGGTGCCGCGCTTTTCTTTCATCACAATTCAAAAGTAGTCGTTCATTGTTAAAGCTAACTATTTCCCCTTATTGGTTACTCCGTTTGTTCGGCGTTAAACCGGTCTTTATCGAACAAACTGCAAGTGGCCTGGTGCTAAAAGATAGTGTTGGCGAGAGCTGGCAGTTGTTGCCTGACACGCTGTCGGATGATGCCGCTTTTCAGCAAGGTCACTTTTTTGCCAGCCTACGTTTTAAAACAGATCGAGGCGATTTTAAGTTGGCTTGGTTAACTGTGAAAAAATGCTGGCCACAGTTTCTGCTGTTAAAAACATGCTGGTTGAAACAGTTAGAACCTGATGTGCTTAAAGCAATAGCCACCATCGATCAGCAGATGAAGACAGGCTATCCGCGTCAATCTAAGTTGATGCTGGTGCAAAAGCTCGCACGTGTGCAACAGCAGCGCTTTGGTAAAGTCCCGTTGCCAGAGCTGTGCTCAAATATTGATGTGAAAAATTTCGAGCTGATAAGCCAAGTTGCGGCCTGGTCTGAAGCTGATTATCAGTTACTACGGAAAAAGTATGTTAGTTACCAGCTTGGGCGTTTTCAGAGTTATTTTGATCAGGTCGAAAGCAAGCCACTGACATCAAAGCAGCGGGAAGCTTGTGTTATTGATGAGGATAACAACTTAGTATTGGCAGGAGCAGGGACAGGTAAAACCAGCACTATGGTGGGGCGTGCCGGCTTTTTGCTACAAAGCAGCCAGGCACGGCCTGACCAAATTCTGATGCTGGCTTTTGCCAATAAAGCCGCCGCGGAGATGCAGGAGCGTATCGAAAAACGGCTGGGTGATTGTGGCATTACCGCCAGTACTTTTCACAAAGTAGGCAAAGACATTATTGTGGCAGTGGAGGGAAAGCAGCCATCACTTTCGCCACTCGTTGAAGATCAAAAGGGGCTGGCGGCTCAGGTCAATCGGTGGTTTGAAGCGCATCTGACAACACCCGTTTATCAGCAATTGGTGTTGCAATATTTTCGAGACTATTTATACCCGGTCGCCAACCCGTTCGAATTTAACAGTGAAGGCGCCTATTTTGACTTTTTAACAGCCAATGACATCCGCACTTTAAAAGGTGAATTGGTAAAAAGTTACGGTGAATGTCTCGTTGCCAATCATCTGTTCAGATTGGGCATTGAGTATATTTACGAAGCTGATTACGAACTACCTACTGCAACTGTGTTTCACCGGCAATATCGACCCGATTTTTATCTGCCGGAACATGGCGTGTATATCGAATACTTTGGCACGGATCGGCTTGGCAATACGGCACCCTATATAGACGCACAGAAGTATCAAGAAGGGATGGCGTGGAAGCGGCAGTTGCATAAAACCAATGGTACAAGGTTGATTGAGCTGTTTCACTATGACCAAACTGAAGGTCGTTTATACCAAAAGATTGAACAGCAACTAAAAAAATTTGGTATTGCTGCCGAGCCGCTACCCGCAGAAGCTTTGCTCGAAAGTTTACGCGAATTTGGTGCTATCAGTGCGTTTGCGGCGCTACTTAGTGAATTGTTGCAGCGATATCGGGCGAATTGCTATGCCCCGGGACAGTTGGATCATGCAATAACGGGGCGCGAAAACGAAGCTCAATTACGGGCTGCCATGACATTACTGCTGCCAGTGGTTGATGATTATGTGGCCCATTTAAACAAGCATCAGCATATCGACTTTGACGATATGATTGGCAAGGCTATCCATTACGTTCAAACAAAACAGTTCAAAAGCCAATGGTGTTTTATCTTGGTCGATGAGTTTCAGGATATTTCAGATGCCCGTGCACGTTTGATCAAAGCACTTCGCGATAGTGTGCAAGGTGCATCTTTGTTCTGCGTTGGTGATGATTGGCAGGCAATTTATCGGTTTACCGGTAGCGACTTAAGTTTTACCACGGCATTTCGTGATCATTTTGGTGCGACACAAACGACGGCACTTGATTTAACCTTTCGTTTTAACAGCAGCATCAGCGAAGTAGCTTCACGCTTTGTATTGCAAAATCCTCAACAAGTAACCAAACAACTCAACACCTTGCGCCAGGCGATAAAGCCTGAAATTTCATTGTTGCGTGCTGATAACAGGCAAGATAAACCGAATTGCCAAACGACTAAGGAAGCAAGTCGTCTCGAACAAGTGCTTGTGAAGATTGCAGGGCTTGCAGCCTCAGGAAGCAGCGTATATTTGCTGGCTCGCTATGGTTTTGTTTTGCCAGATAAGAGCGAGTTAAAGCGACTAAATCTGTGTTTTCCAACCATCCAGATCGATGCTCTCACCATTCATGCTTCAAAAGGTAAAGAAGCAGACTATGTAGTGCTCCTCGGTTTGGAAAAAGGAAAACATGGCTTTCCTTCAGAAAAACAGATGCATCCACTGTTAGATGCATTATTGCCGGCGGCTGAGGCACATCCGTATGCCGAAGAACGTCGCTTACTTTACGTTGCAATTACTCGCGCGCGTCATCGCGTATACCTGATAGCCGATATGGCTGTCGCATCTGAGTTCGTGATTGAACTGATCGACCAACAGTATCCTGTTGAATTGAATGAGTTTCCGACTTCGTTATCCCAGCAGTTGTTTCAGCTTATTCACTGCAGCAAATGTAAAACCGGCACTTTAATTGGCCGAAATAGCGCGCATGGCGCATTTTATGGCTGTTCTAAATTTCCGCTTTGCAATCATAAAGAACGTGGTTGCCAAGGATGCGGATCGCCAATGAAGCGCGAGGGCCGGTTCAAAATTTGTATAAACCCAGCCTGTGAACGTTGGACACCGACTTGCCCGAAATGTGGTGCGGAAATGGTGTTGCGTGATGGTCGTTTTGGTCCATTCTGGGGCTGCCGTAATTATCGCAAGGAAGTCCTTGGATGTGGGCATACTGAAAATCAGATAGTGTTTAATTAGCTTCCAAAAATGTTAATAGCTTTCTATAAGCGCTAGTAAACATGCTTTTTGAGAAAGTTTGAGGATCCAGTGTATGCTCATCTATATATAAAGATAATTACTGAACTATAAATAAAATTACCATTATTTATAGTTCCTTTTGCTGGTACAGTCTCTAATTGCATGATATTAATAGGTATTACTTTATGGCATAACTCTTGATATGTCATCTGGATGTTTTTAAATAAGGAAATTAGTTGTATGAGTATTAATGATTTCGTCGCCAAAGCCGCTCGGCCTTTACCGGTTATCATTCTGGCAGATGTCAGTGGCAGCATGGGTGTAGATGGTAAAATCGAGGCGCTAAATCAAGCTCTAAAAGATATGATTGAGAGCTTTGCGCAAGAAGGCCGTATGAATGCGGAAATTCACCTTGGTTTGATAACCTTCGGTGATAGGGTTACTCAGCACTTGCCTTTATCGCCTGCTCATCAAATTAAGGCATTTAGCCGTCTTAATGCATCCGGTCCTACCCCAATGGGCGCAGCTTTTGATATGGTTAGTCAGCTGCTTGAAGACAAAGAGCTGATCCCATCACGTGCTTATCGTCCTGTTGTGATTATAGTTTCCGACGGTCTTCCGACTGACGATATTACACAGCCGCTTTCACGGCTTAGATCTGGCGAACGTTCCCAAAAAGCAACACGATTGGCATTAGCCATCGGTTCAGATGCTGATCTTAGTTACCTAAAAACATTTAGTAACGACCCAGAAGCACCATTGTTTCAAGCAAACGATGCGCGTGACATTCGTAATTTCTTCCGTGCAGTGACCATGAGTGTTAGCGCGCGTTCCCGAAGTGCCAAGCCTAATGAATCGGTAAAAATTGAGTATTTACCTGAGGACGATGACGATCTGCTTGAACTAGGTTTCTAGAGTGTGAAGCCGCGTTTCTATCAGTGTTCCGTTATTGGGCCAGCCCACATTCGTGACCTCTTACCAAACCAAGATTACTTGTTGGCCAAGTGTTGGGAGCGGCGATGGGTTGCTGTTGTTTGTGATGGCATGGGCTCTCGTTCACATTCAGATATTGGGTCGCGAGAAGCTGCGAAAGCTGCGATATATAGCGTCCAAAATAACGATTTTAATTCTGATGATAAAACCATAGTCCAGGCGCTTTATTTGAATTGGCTAGCACGGTTAAAAACGTTAAACGTTGAACCTAAAGACGCAGTTACAACTTGTATCTTAGTTTGGGGAACTGCTGACGGACGCTTTCGTTATGCCCATTTAGGTGATGGCATGATTGCTTCACCCAAATCGTTACTCTCAAATGCCAACACAACAGGTTTTAGTAATGAAACGACAGGATTAGGTCTGTCTCGCCATTTATCTGATTGGCGTTTGGGGTCTGGATACATTCAAGATCATGGAAATCGTTTGTTATTAATGACTGATGGCATCAGTGAAGATTTGTTGGATCCCACCGCCTTTAGTCAGTATGTGACGGATGTATTACTTAAAAAAAGTCGGCGGCAAGGTAAGTGTTGGCTAAAACGTCAACTCAATAACTGGCCGACACCCGGACATAGTGATGACAAAACACTGATAGCGGTATGTTTACCGCAAGGATTTATCAATGAGTGAACAATCCGTATCCACAAAGAATAAACCAAAAGCCTTACCAAAGAAGCGAATTGTTCAGGACCAATATGGTGCTGAGTACGATTGTTTAGAACTATTGGGGGAAGGTGGGCAGGGAAAGGTTTGGAAGACTAACCATAAAAACACTTTAGTTAAAACCTTTTATAAGAAAGATATAAATAAGCAAGAACAATGGTTTAACCATATTCAGTGGGTTCTACGTCAGGATCTGGATGGTCTGGCAATTGCGGCGCCCAAGGCATTAATTAATAAACCTGTGCCAGGTTATGTGATGGAGTTAATGGACGGACTCCATTCATTAACTAGTGAAATGGAGCGAAGTTTTGTTGCCTTAGTTGAAGGTAAAGGTCTCCAAGGATTCTTACAAACCGGTGGATTAAAAAGACGTTTACAAATGTTGGCTCAACTTGCTGATACTCTCTCTCAACTTCATGCGCGGGGAATGGCGTATGGTGATCTATCCCCGAGTAACATCTTCGTCTCTGAAAACGTCAATGATGCGCGGGTATGGCTTATTGATTGCGACAATATTTGTATCAGTGAACGTACAAGTTCTATGCATCTCTACTCACCAGGTTTTGGCGCGCCAGAGGTCGTTCGGGGCGAATCAGGTGTCAATAGTCTTACTGATGCTTGGTCCTTTGCAGTGATTGCATATCAATTGCTGACTATGCAACATCCGTTGATAGGGATGTTGGTAGAGGATGGAGAGCCAGAGTTACAGGAACAAGCTTATCGTGGTGAATTGCCGTGGGTTGGTGATAGTTCTGATGATTGTAATGTGGCCACCGGCGGGATCCCGTTAGAGATGGTTGCATCGAAAAAATTACAGTCGTTATTCCAACGATGTTTCGAGCAAGGTAAAAACTGTTCATGGGAACGACCAACTATAACCGAATGGCGCAGCACTGTTGATGAAACCATATCGCAGTTATTAGATTGCCATAATCCCAAATGTCGCAGTACGTTTAATCGAAATAGTGCTTGTCCATTTTGTAAAACCGAAGCGAATCCGCAAGATTCAGTGTTGTTAACCGCACTTGTATACACTACAGATCCGAATATTGAAAAAAAATATCTGAAGACTGGTTTTGGTCAAGTAGTTAATTTAAATGAGGTAATGCCTCTTAAGCGAGTACCCGCAGGTACACAACTCTACCGAGAATCGAGCGAGGTGGGACAAATCCGTTTTGACGAAAATGGTTTTGCCTTAAAAGTTATTCCGGGTCACAAAATAATCTTGCTCACTGATGGTAAAGAACAAGAAATTACGAGGGGAGTATTACTGAGCCCTGACATCAAACGAGGAAAAACCTACTTTGTACATTTGACACCCCCCATCCCTTCAGATGATGTGACGACTCACCCGGTTTGGGCTTTTCGTTGGTAAGGGAATGATATGAAGTTAAAGGATTTTCGTTATTTCGACAAAGAACTGCATTGCGTCAACTTCATTGATGCTAATTCTGCAGCGTTAAAGTGGGAAGTCGGGCATGCAATTCAAGTTGTAAGCGAGAGTGGAAACTTAGTTGTTGCTCAGCGTGGTCAGATTGCTCTGGTAAATCCAAAAGATTTGAAAACTGCAGATTTGGCTTCTGCTCAACCTGGGTTGTGGCGTCTGGCGCAAAAAGGCGCTGATCATCTGCATCTTGAATATGTTGGCTTTACGACCAAACTGCCGCTAGATCTAAAAATTGCTGTGGATTCATATATAGCGACGCAACTCTATCAGGACCAATTAATAGCCAGTAATAGCATCACTCAGGCTGCTGCCTGGTTGAAGCAAGCATTTGTTCTTGAACTGGAAGAGCCATTGTTAATCGCTCAATATTATAGGCAACAATCTCAATTAGACTTTAAAGTCATTGGTAAAGATCATGCGTTGTCTGTGGTAAATGAACAGGGTGTTTGGAAAGCGAAGAGGCTGACTAAATTACGTCGAGAAACTGATGATTTTATAGCAATCGTCGGCAACGTCGATTTTGTTGATGGTTCCTCGGCTGCATTATTAAAAGCGAGTGCAATAGACTTATTAGAACAGCATATTAACGATACGGGTAGCTACCTAAGTCTTTGGGAGTCATACAGCCAGCTTCAGTGGCAGCAAGCGACTAGAACTGCCAAAGCATTGGGATATGTTAGTTACTCCGAACCTAAGCATACTGGTGGTGAAACGCCTCGGTTTAGGTTGCACTTGAGTCATGGCCAATCAGATGCTTTTGCAGAAAGAATAAATAATCTGCAAAAGAACGATGATCTCAGTATTCAAGATCTGACCTTTGAAATTTCTGAGGAAGTTCCTGAGTGGCTCTCAGATATATCAGGCTCATTTAAAAAAGTACCAGATGGGCGTCGGCCACTGTTAGCAAGAAATCTTAAGTTTTTTCCGACCTATGTTGACGTTGATTTAAGTCAGCATGTTCCACCGCGTAAAGGCGTTATGTTTCTTTCCATTCAAGGGGATAAAACAGCAAACGATCGTCGGGAACGAGCTTATACGGCGATAAAGACGCATCACAATCCAATGCCGCAACTACGGATGATTTTCGAGGGCTTAGAGCCGCCTGTTGAACGAAAATCAAAATTAAGAGCAATTTCGCCAAAAGCTAAGCAGCGCTTTAAAGGTGAACCGACGATTCGTCAGAAAAAGGCATTGGAGATTGCGCTCAACACGCCAGATGTTGCTTTGATTATTGGTCCACCTGGTACCGGTAAAACGCAAGTGATTGCGGCCTTACAACAACGTATCGCTGAAGAGTTTTCTGCCGGCGAATCATTAAGTCATCAAGTCCTACTGACAAGTTTTCAGCATGATGCCGTTGATAATGTTATTGAACGTTCTGGGGTATTTGGGCTGCCTGCGATTAAGGTTGGCAGTAGACGGTTTGGTAATGATAGTTCTGAATTAATGGTGACAAAGTGGCGCTTGAATAAATTACTTGAGTTAAAGCCAGCACTTGAATTGGAAATGCGCACCTGGCCAGTGTTTGTCCTGTTTGAAAAAATCAAAAAAGCGATGCTGCAGTTAAGAATTGCAAGGGAACCAAGTGCAAGAAAAGTGATTTCAAATGAAATACAAGAACAGCTGAACGAGTTTTCTCAGTTACATGGTATGCCTCTGTCTCACGAGTTGAACGACGCTTGGCTGAGCACATATGACAATCTGAATAAAAATGCGTCGTTCAATTTATCAAATAGTATTCGCCGACAATTGCTTCAAAAAGTTCGTGGAATTCGTTCTGAGCAAGTGGCTTTTAATGACGACGGCTTTGAACGACTTAAAGATTTTTTAAGCTTTTGCGAAAATGTAGCTGACTTGAACGCGGATCCTTTAGTCAGTCAATTCAAGCAACTGTTTATTGCATTGAATGATCTAAAAGGGCCATCAGAAAGTCAGCTTCAGAAACTAGGCGAGCTAAAACACCAAATGATAGATTTGGTGCGCCCTGACTATAGACCATTCTTACTCCGTTCCTACATATCAGAAGCCGATTGCAACACATTAGACATACTGGAGCGAGAGTTATACGAATCAATTGCAAACTCGCGAACACTAGGGCCACTGCTCGCTCGGCATGATTATGTTAAAGCGTTGGAGGAGAGAGCTTTGGATGTTGAAGATAGTATTAAAGATTACGTAACGGTAATTGGCGCTACATGCCAGCAGTCTGATAGTGATCAAATGGCAAACATCAAGGAAAACTCCGAGCGCCTTGGTATTTCATTTAATACGGTGATTGTCGATGAGGCCGCTAGAGCCGCGCCACTCGATTTAATGATCCCAATGTCTATGGCAAAGACTCGTATTGTTTTGGTCGGTGATCATCTCCAGCTTCCTCACATGCTCGAACCTCGAGTGGAAAAAGAACTTCAAGAACAGCAAGAACTTGATTTAGTTCGGAGCGAGCTGTTACGTATCAGTTTGTTCGAGTATCTGCATCGACAATTTAAGAAGATGCATGAAAAAGGTGGACCTGAGCGTGTGGTGATGCTCGACACTCAATTTCGGATGCATCCAGAGCTTGGTAGCTTTGTCAGTCGAGAGTTTTATGAGCGGCAAGGCTTCGAACCAATCAACGCAGGGTTAGAGGCGGATGATTTCGTGCACCAGATAGATGGCTATAAAGGATGTCACTCAGCTTGGATTGATATCTCAAAAGAGCAAGGGATTGAGAAAAAAAGTAATGGCAGTCGAGTGCGCTTAGCAGAAGCGAAACGGTGTGCATTGGAAGCTTTTAAAATCCTTCATGATCAGGCTGATTTGAGTGTGGGTGTAATCACATTTTATAGCGCCCAACGCGATGCAATTTATCAGGAACTAGAGACCTTAGGTTGTGCAATACACTCAGACGATAGCTGGCAAATAGCTGAGAATTTCCGTTTAACAAAAACCGGGGAAGAACGTCTTCGAGTTGGTTCTGTCGATGCTTTTCAAGGCAAGGAGTTTGACGTTGTCATTCTTTCCGTCGTAAGAACCTGGGATTCTGAGATTGAAATGACCGAAGAAATGGTAAATAAGAAACTTGGTTTTTTAAGGCTTGCAAACAGGATCAACGTTGCAATGAGCCGCCAAAAAAGATTGCTTATTGTGGTGGGGGACAAAGAGCTGGGTAACATAAACATCGGGAATTTTGAGGATGGTATGCCTTTACTTCCAGGGTTTCCTGCATTTTACAAACTCTGTGAGGGACCACATGGCAAAGTTTTCTGATGATGTTATCTGCTTTGTTAAACAAGCGCCTGTTAATGAGCTGCGGGCAGTTAGGGCAGTACTTTTACCCATTTATGTGTGGCAGGTCTATGGGCCAGATTTAAAAGTAAAGCGAGCTAATGTTTTTGAGAGAGCTTTGCTTTCACAACTATCTATGAATAGAGGAAAGGGCATTGATTCCCAGCGGGTCGAGGAACTTGCAAAGTGGCACGGTTTAGAGCCTGAGCTTGTCAGTTTTATCATTAATCAACAGTTGATACCCAAAGGCTGGATTGATCGAAAGACGGGGACTCTCACTAAAGACGGCATTGATATGCTTAACAATGATGTTTCCGGAGCTAGCAGTTTAAGAACAGGTTACGTTTTTCAGGATGCTATTAAAGGAGACTTTTTACCAAGGTACAGTAATTCGCTTGATATGATTGAGCCTGTTTCAGAGTCAAATACTCAGCCTGAGTTTTCTATGTCTAAATCTTCAACTAGATTATGGCAGCCGATGATTCTGCCAGATCGTGTCAGGCCATTTGAACCAAATCATGAAACGCTTAAAAATATCATGTCCTCCACCCATGCTGCGCAGCGTAATGCGCGTTCAATGGGTTCAAAAGAAAACTTTGATTCAATCTCTCAGATGGATGTTTTGAGGCTGTCAGATAAAGAACCATTCCCAGCATTGTTATGGGCGTGGGTGTATTCCGATGTCGGATTGGAAGAGCTATGGGGAGCATCGGATCCATTTGGTCTTCACCATGATGTGGTATGGATGCGGGAAAAGATCCGTGATCTATGTTCATCTGTGCCAAAACTATCTAAGGAAGTCGCGAGTCTGATTGGTGGTAAAACTGAAGGAGAGTTTACTTCGTTAGAGGATGCCGTTGCCGCTCGTGAGGAACAGGTCAAATTAGAGGTATTAGCTGAGTTTAATAAAGCAGATTTAGTTGATGGTTTAGTTGGTTTACTCAACGGTTGGACAAGCCGAAAACTAGATGTTGAAACTTCAGAGTCCGAAAACAGATACCACGACTATCGTGATTTGATTACTCAAAGTTCAGGAGTTATCGAGCACTGTCTTCGTTATTGTTTGCAAAAATTCCCACTAAAAAACATTCATATCTTTCCAAGAACGATCGAAAAATCAGATATTGAAAAAATCTTGCGGGCAACCTCGCCATTTTTGACAAAAACACAGGTGCATGAGGTCATTCAAGTCAAACCGACAGGCCTTTTCAGTACCGCACGCAATAAACAAGGTTCATTCCGTTTATGTATGGCGGTATGTTTAATGTCTATGCCAGATTATCCTAATCATCCGCTTAGACAATTCGTTACCAACGAATCAAATTTTCTTGCTGCCTACCTGCTATCACATTGGCGCGACAGTGCAGCCCACGCAGATAGCCGAGCTGATAATTCCAAAAATACAGCATTACAGGCTGCAACGATAACTACTTATTTTTTAAATACATTTTTCGAAGGATTGGACCGTGGTTAAACGACACAAACAAGCTGGTATTCCGGCACCATACATGACACCGAAGTCATCAAAAACTGCTATGGGCGAAAAGATTGAAGCCGTGACCGGAATTAAGCCGGACAATTCTGTTTTGAGTGCGTTAGAAAAAGACCAAACTGAAAATTTGCATCAACTAGTCGATCAACTCACCGAATCTAAAAAACATTATGAAGCCGAACTTCAAGCGATTACTGAAGCCCGAGCTCAGGCTGATATCTTAAAAGCTTCGCTCGATGCTGAAAAATTAAAATTAGAGGCTTTAATTTCTGAACACAATCAAAGTAGTAAAGAGACCCAAGAGATTCGGGCAGCTTTGTTGAAAAAGGAAAAAGATCTTCTTAGAAAAGCGGAAGAACTTTTAGCCCGAGAAGCTGAAGCCGAAGCTGGTTTTATTACTCAACATAGTCAATCCCTTGCAATCTTGACAGCAGAATTGTCAAAAGTTCGTGCAGATCACATGCAGTCGTTGGCAAAAAGTCAGAGCGAGTTTTTGCAAGCCGCAAATATGGAAGAAGAGCAACTCAGATCTCTGTCTGCGGATTTTTTGGCAGCATCCCAGACAATTCAACAGACCAAATTTGAACTAGAGAAAGCCAAAGCAGAGCTGATATCGCACGAAGCAGAACTATCGGCGAAAGAGTCGCTTCTTGAAACAACAGTTCAAACAAGGAAAGCTCAGCTTGAGCAGCAATTTAGTCAGCAGATCGCAGAATTAGAATCTGAAATTGGTCGATTAAAAAGTTACCGAAAACGTGACGAAGTTAATGTGCTCGATTTGAAGACGCGACTAATGGATTTCTCTGAGTTGGAAAGAGCACTCAAGCAAAAAGGTATGGAGTCAGCTGAGGAGCTTTTACTTCATGTAGAAAAAATTGAATCAGCAATGAGAGAGTACCGGCAAAAACTTTCTGGACGTCCTGTTGAAGATTTAGAGGATGAAGTCGAACATCTAAGAGATTTAAATCGTTCATTCGAAGAGCAACTTCGAGACGCAAAGCAAGAGCTAAATGAGGCAAATGCAGAGCGTCATAAAAGAGCCATTGGCATTATGGAACGCGAAAATTTGATGATGAAAAATCGCGTCCTCCAGCAGCATAACGATGCAATTTCAATTGCGACCGCGCAATTAAAGCAAGAAATTGATGAGTTAAAAGATCGACAACAAGGGCAGGCTGTCTTCCCCGCGTTAACTCGGATGGACACGATATATAACGAAAGCCCTTCAACACAACCTGTAGGCTCACTTACTGAATTTGTCGACGAACTTCAGTTAAGAATTTTCCGAAGCGACCGCAATAACCCTCTGTACTTTGACAAAGAAACGCTACAGTTATTTTTGGGTGGCTTGGCGATGAGCCAGCTACATATCTTTCAAGGGATCTCCGGTACAGGAAAAACGACTTTAGCTAAAGCGTTCGCGAGTGCGGTTGGTGGACATTGCACAGTGGTTCCAGTCCAGGCTGGGTGGCGAGATCGAGATGACCTTGTCGGGCACTACAATGCCTTTGAAAAGCGATATTACGAAAAAGAGTGTTTACAGGCTCTCTATCGTGCCCAAACGCCAACATATCAAGACCGTTTAAATATTATTCTCCTTGACGAAATGAACCTCTCACGGCCAGAACAATATTTTGCTGAGTTTCTTTCGGCGATGGAATTGTCTGGTGAGGATAGACAGGTTGTTTTGATGGAGGATTCGCCGGCAAAAACACCTCGGTATTTAAGAGAGGGGCGCAAGATACCCGTGGCAGATAACGTATGGTTCATCGGTACCGCAAACCATGATGAAACTACGTTCGAGTTTGCGGATAAAACACAAGACCGAAGCTTTGTATTAGAGTTAGGACGAAACTGCATGCAGCAATTACCGTCAACACTTAAAAGACAAGTTATTTATAGCGTTTCATCACTTCGAGTCAGTTTCCAAAGTGCAATCACCTCTCATCGTGCCGAAGTAGATAACGTTTTCAAGACTCTTTATGAGCATGAGCTGACTACTGTTTTGGAAAAAAGATTTGGTATCGGCTGGGGAAACCGCTTGGAGCGCCAAGCTAGGCAATTTTTACCCGTCGTTGTTGCTGCGGGAGGCTCAATGAGCCAAGCGTTGGATCATCTTTTGTCTGTTCGGCTATTCCGAGACGGTAAAATAACTGGACGATACGACACAAAACCTGAGCATTTATCAGAACTCCAGGGGAATCTAAATAGTGTTTGGGAGCGGTTATTTAAAGCAGATATGGCTTTCAAATGTGAAGATCGAATTGAAAGGGAATTAGAGCGAAAGGAAATCGCGTGATGCTGCGACTTCGTGATTGTGTGACTGGTGTTATTGTTGAACACAATTCTATTATCCCGGTTTCTTCAGGGCGTTTTGCGCTGGTTGATGAAACATCTTTGGCGCTGCATGGTAAATGGCCTGCAGGAACAATCCTACTTGATGATGGCCGAGGCTTCTTAGATACAGCAACTACCACTGTTAAATTCGTTTCAACCAAGCTTGATAGCAGACAATTGGCAAAAAGAGAGTTAGCTCTAATCGCACTCGAGAATATAAGAGCACATGGTGATATTTATAGAGCTGAAAATTTGGTTTCGCCCGTTATCCCTGCTGAAATTGCAAAAAGTTTAGAGCCATCTGAATTACAGATGGCTTTAACCCGTGTCCTTAGCTTGGGTCATCTGCAGATTGTCGCTAAGTCGCCACGTATAACTATGCGATATGACGAAGAGCTTTTACCTGTGTCTAGAGTGAAGCGAACAGCAAGTAATTATCAACGCCATCTGGCTGCACATTCGGAGTGTTGGCAGCAGCGGACTTTCACTGGAATAGTACCCAATAAACTTAAGGCGAAGATCAGCGAGGATGAAGTCCACATTTACGAAAATCGCGTTTTCGCGAGACTTGTCGACCACTTAGAACGATACATTAGAAACCTCATCGCACGGTTTTCTGAACTTGATGAAGCTCTTCGCCAAGGATTGGAACTAGATGGAAGTGCTTCCCTTCATCGGAGTTTGAGAAATTCAGTTTGTGAAACATGGGGCGAATCTTTTAAGCAGGGCGAAGCCGAAAAAATAAAACAGCTGTCTGAAACCCAATTAAACAGCTTGGAAGAACAACTAACAAAAATCCTCCAGCTAAAACAAACGGAAACATATCGCTGTATTCCGAGAGATGCCGCAGTTCCTCTGGTATTGAAAAATACAAACATTTTGCATAATGATCAGCACTACACAGAAGTGCGCCAACTCTGGGAGTTATGGGTAAAGGAAATAGCTTCTAGATCTAAAGATTACGTACAGATTTTTCAACAACGTCAATTCCAAGTCGAATGTTATCAACATTTTATCGGTTTGCTTCTGCTGCGCGCACATACAAAAATGGGCTGGAAGATATCGTTTCGGTCAGATAATAACTGGGTTTTAACTCATCCTTCCGGAATTGAAGGGGAATTAAGTTTATGTGGTGGAGATTGGCACCTATCTAGTCAAAATTCTGGTTTTGTCGGAGAAATTGTATTCGTACCGTTGATTGAATCCCCAGTGGAACTGAGATCTGTGCCTGGGCGAATTTTGTGTTGTCTGAATTGGAAAGGTGATTCAGAAGGAATTATTAATTGTTCTCCAGACAACCTGTTTTCTGAAGAATCGGTAATCGTGCTCGTTCAAAGATGGTGGATGACGCTTTTTGCATCAGTGTATGGTGAGGCGCCTTCAAACTTACCAAATGCCATACTTGCAAAGTGGCCGCAGTTGCATACGCGCGGAGTATTTTATGCTTTGGATAACGAAGGCTTCAACATTAATCGTTGGATTGATAGTTTTCATTTAGCGCCTAAGAATAAAGCAGCTGTTTTGAAGAGCTATTTTTCTGCTGAAGTTATGAAGTTTTGTCCATGCTGTGGATGTAAAGCGACTAAATCCAACTTAATTGTTCGAAATGAAAAAGGTTTGAAAGCAAACTGCGAGTTGTGCTCAGCCGCCTGGCAAATCCGTTACAACGGATCTGAATGGATTTACGAAATTGGCAGTGAGATAAAAGGAGGCCAACCAGGCCGTTGGCGTCAAACAATACACCTACTTTCGCAAAGTTTTGTTTAAAGGGAAAAAATCTAACTCAGAAATTCGTAGGTGAATTAGCCTCTACTCGATCTGATACAAAGTTTTTAAAAGATTGGAGTTACCAGTTTTGATTGTGGGTGTCGAATCCCTAATCAAAACCAAAAAGGTAACTCCCATGCTCCTTAATAAGGAACATCAAACACAAGACTTATCGACGCTAGCATTGGCATCGCACGAACAAAATGTTGAATTAGATCCAAACATGACTTTTTCCGCAGTCCGCCTTTACATTAACGACATCTAATGTTGTCACAGAAATCGAATTCGGCAATTCGAAAATTCAAAGCAACCCCAGCTGGTAACTTATTCATTTCATTATTGAAAAAGCGCTTAAACCTGGCTCAATTTAATGGCATATAAGGTCATTTAACATCGATGCTGGTCACAGAATTTTGTGACACGGCTTTTTGCTGGGGATAAAAACCCGAAGGTCAAAAATATGACTTTTTAGGAACGGAAAATCTGGAAAAATTGCAGGTCGAAATAAATTTTTGTCACAGATTGGTCACAGCGTAGCTATTTTGGAAAAAGAAAAATCCCCAATAAAGGGAACTCTATATTTATCAATGGATTATAAAAACGTGAAATTGGTTGCGGGAGCCGGATTTGAACCGACGACCTTCGGGTTATGAGCCCGACGAGCTACCAGGCTGCTCCATCCCGCGACCGTGCGTTATCCCTGAGCAGGTGAGATAACTAGTTGATATGCAAGACGTTAATTGATGACCTTCGGAAAAACAAGTCACAATTGGTTGCGGGAGCCGGATTTGAACCGACGACCTTCGGGTTATGAGCCCGACGAGCTACCAGGCTGCTCCATCCCGCGTCCGTCATTGCGGGGCGCATCTTATTGCTTTTAGAATTCGATAGCAAGCAACAATTTGCAGAATTACAACCGCGACGCACTGACTGCTGGTTTTATCAGCATCTTGTGTTTTAAATCATCGAATTACCTGTAATCAGATAAAGTACTGCCAGCAGAAACCAAATTCGGCAGCGGGCCGACAGCAACTTCTGATATACTTCGCGCAATTTTTTTGTGTGGAATTTTTTATGTTGCAATTCTGGGCGTTAACCTCCAAAGGCGTTGAAGAAGTCCTGGCCAGCGAATTGACCAGCCTCGGCGCCACCGTCAGTAAAGTCAGCCTTGGCGCTGTGCGGTTTGAGGCAACGTTAGAGCAGGGCTACCAAATCTGTTTATGGTCGCGCCTCGCCACCCGGATCATGCGCCAGCTCGATCAGCTCTCTATTAATGAACAATCTGATGTCTATACAGTCGCAAACGAGCTGGACTGGACATCGCAGATGGGCCTGCGCCAGAGCCTGGCTGTCGAATGTGTCGGCAAACATGCCACTATCGACAACAGTCAATTCGGCGCCATGCGGGTCAAAGATGCCATCGTCGACCAGTTCAGAGCAAAATTTGGCGAGCGGCCGGACGTTAGCCGGTTGGAACCGGACGTGCGTTTTCAGCTGCGCATGGAACGCCAGCATTTTTATTTCTTAAAAGATTTCTCCGGCCCGTCACTGCATCAGCGCGGTTACCGCAAAGAGCAGGGTGAAGCCCCGTTAAAAGAACAGTTAGCAGCGGCTATGCTCATCCGTTCCGGCTGGCAGTTTGAGCAGCCATTAGTCGACCCATTTTGTGGTAGCGGGACTTTATTAATTGAAGCTGTGTTGATGGCGCGGCAATTAGCGCCGGGCCTCAAGCGTTTAAAGTTTGCCTTCGAAAACGACAGCGATTTTGACGCCGCTTTATATCAGGAACTACGGGCCAAAGCGCTGGGGCAACGACGGGCTTTAGCAGCAACGGCTAAGTTCATCGGTTTTGATACAGACCCGCGCCAACTCGACAAAGCCCGCCAAAACGCCTCCCGCGCCGGTGTCGCTGAATTTATTGAATTTAAAGCCGGTGATGCCACCACTTTAGAAGCTGCCGGCACTGAAATCCCGGGTGTGGTGATTTGTAACCCACCTTATGGTGAGCGCCTTGGCGACATTCCGTCCTTGCTCCCGGTCTACAGTGAATTCTCAGTGCGCCTGAAGCAACATTATGCCAACTGGCGGCTGGCGATTATTACCAGCAATACGGATTTACTACGCTCGCTGAAGCTGTCAAAACTCAAATCCTATAAATTTGCCAACGGCCCGCTGGACTGTGAATTCAGCCTGTTTGACTTGACGGAAAAACAAGTTCAAATCACCAGCAAAACGCCGTCGATGTTTTTCACCGAAAGCGAATCTTTTGCCAACCGGCTGAAAAAGAACGTCAAACAGCTGGAAAAGTGGGCCAAACGTGAACAAGTCAGCTGCTACCGACTCTACGACGCGGACATTCCGGAATATAACGTCGCGGTCGACTGGTACGACGGCGAAGTGGTGATCCACGAATATGCCGCGCCTTCGAATGTTGACGAGCAAATTGCACAAAAACGCCTGTTTGATATTGTGAATCTTGTGCCGCAAGTATTGCAGGTGCCGACCGACGCCATAGTTCTAAAAGTGCGCGAAAAGCAAAAAGGTAAAGAGCAGTATCAGGCACTCGCCAAGGCCGGCCAATATAAAACGGTCAGCGAATACGGCGCCAAATTTTTGGTGAATTTGCGCGATTACCTCGATACCGGGCTGTTTTTAGACCACCGCCTGACCCGGCGCAGCATCCAGCAACAAGCCAGAGACAAAGCGGTACTGAATCTGTTTGCCTACACCGGTTCGGCTTCTGTGCACGCTGCTCTGGGCGGTGCGCGCAGCGTGACGACTGTCGATATGTCCAACACTTATCTGGACTGGGCGAAACGAAATTTTGCCGTGAATGATCTCGCTGGTAAGCAATACCAGTTTATCCAGGCCAACGTGCTGGAATGGCTGGCCGACTGCAAAAACCAGTTTGATTTGATTTTTGTCGACCCACCGACTTTTTCCAACTCAAAACGGATGGAAGATACCTGGGATGTGCAGCGTGACCACGTGAAGTTACTAACGATGATTAGTAAACTGGTGGCGCCCAACGGTAAAGTGATTTTCTCCAATAACAAACGCAAGTTTAAAATCGACCGCGCTGCACTTGAAGCGGCCGGCTGGTTGATTAAAGACATCAGTGCTGCGTCATTACCGGAAGATTTTAAGCGCAACCCACAAATTCACGTGTGTTTTGAGCTGACGCGGGGCGCCTGATGCTGACGCTTTACAGCACCTGGGGTTGCCATTTATGTGAGGAAGCAGAAGCCTTGCTGCATGCCGCCGGTCTTGAGTTCATCCTGGTCGACATTGTCGACGACACGGCGGCTTTTGCCTTGTACCGCACGGAGATCCCGGTGCTGCTGAAACAGCAGGGCGAAGTCACAACAGAATTAAAATGGCCCTTTGATGCGGCCGGTTTACAGAGATTTATTACACAGCCAGCGCTGTGAACAGGAAAGATTAAGCGTGGAATTACTCAGATTTCAACAAGCCTGTCTGGCTTTTGGCACTCATCCGGTGCTCGATCATGTCGACTTCAGTTTATTTGCCGGCGAAAGGGTTTGTTTAGTCGGCCGCAACGGCGCCGGGAAGTCGTCGCTGCTCAAAGTTTTAACCGGTCAGCAGGTGCTGGACGACGGTCAGGTTGTTAAAGAAAACAATGTGGTGCTGGCGCGGCTGGAACAAGATCCGCCGGCTCGGATTGACGTAACTATTGCTGATTTTATCCGCGAGGGTGCTGACGATCTCGCCGCTAAACTGCAGCGTTTTTATCAAATTTCCAACGAATATGACGCCGATAATGACGCGCAGCAACGTGAATTTGCCGCCTTACAAAGCGAACTGGACGCCCGCGATGGATGGCAGTTAGAAGCACGTGTTCTGCAGCTTTGCGAGCAGTTTGTGATGGCGCCTGATGCGACTTTGGCCAGCTTATCCGGCGGCTGGTTACGTAAAGCGGCGTTAGCCCGTGCACTGATTGCCAAACCAAACATATTGCTGCTGGACGAACCGACTAACCACTTAGATGTGGCAGCTATTCAATGGCTTGAGCAGTTTTTACTGCAATTTGCCGGCGCGATTATTTTTGTTTCGCACGACCGTGCTTTTATTCGCAATGTTGCAACCCGCATCATTGATTTAGATCGTGGCCAGTTAACTTCTCACCCGGGCAACTATGCCGAGTATCTGGAACGCAAAGCCAAGATGCTCGAGGTTGAACAGCAGCACAATGCGCTGTTTGATAAAAAACTGGCGGAAGAAGAAGTCTGGATCCGTCAGGGCATCAAAGCCCGTCGCACCCGTAATGAAGGCCGGGTACGTGCGTTAAAAGAGCTGCGCAAAGAGCGTGCAGCGCGGGTTGAACAACTCGGTAAAGTCGATTTTGCTATTGAACAGGCAGCAAAATCCGGCAAACTGGTGTTTGAAGGCAAAAAACTCAATTTGAGTTTTGACGGCAAAACACTGCTGCATGATTTTAACTTCCTGTTGATGCGCGGCGATCGCGTGGCGTTAGTCGGGCCAAATGGTGTCGGTAAAACCAGTTTAATCAAAGTGTTACTGGATGAATATCCGGTTGAAAGCGGCGAAATTAAACGTGGCACTAACCTGGAAGTAGCATATTTCGACCAGCACCGGATGGCTCTGGACTTAGACGCGACAGTGCAGGACAACGTCGCAGAAGGGCGGCAGGAAATTGTGCAAAATGGCCAAAGCCGCCATGTTCTCAGCTACTTGCAGGATTTCCTGTTTGCGCCGGCGCGGTCACGTACGCCAGTGCGGGCATTATCCGGCGGTGAAAAAAACCGGCTGCTTTTAGCCAAGTTATTCGCTAAACCCAGTAACCTGCTTATTCTCGACGAACCAACCAACGACCTTGACGTCGAAACGCTGGAACTGTTAGAAGACATCCTGCAGCAGTATCAGGGTACTGTTATTCTGGTCAGTCACGACCGTGAATTCGTCAATAACACAGTGACCAGTGCGTTGTGGTTCACCGGTACAGGCCGGATCGTTGAAATTGCCGGCGGTTATGACGATGTACTGGCCTACCAGCAGTTGCAGCAAACTAAGACGGAACTGAAAAAACCGTCTAATGAACAAATAATTACAAAACCAGCTGAGCAATCCGCCGCACAGGCTTCAGCTTCAGCACCGAAGAAGTTATCATACAAAGAGAAACGCGAACTGGAACTGTTGCCCGCCGAGATCGAAAGTCTTGATGAACAGCTCAGCGCCTTACAGACGCAGGTCAATGATCCGGAGTTTTTCCGCCAAAGTGCCGATGTCACCACAGCTCTATTGAACCAAATTCAGCAAGTCGAGTCGAAGCTGGCGCACGCATACGAGCGTTGGGAACAATTAGAAGCATTAAACCAGCAGTAGCAGGGGAATTGAATGAAATTTTCGCCGTTGTTTGTCGCCATGTTACCGGCCGTTGTGGCCTTTACGGGGCAGGCAGCCACTTATCAGGTCGTGGAACTTGGACCTATTGATGGTTACAAATCAAGTTTCGTCTCGGGTCTGAATAACAATAACCAGGTCGTCGGCAATTTAAGTAACAGATTTAATTATCCAATCGATCTGAACTCAGTAGATTTTACCAATAGCTTCATCGTTGCAAATTTAACAGCTGCTGAAATTGAAGAAGTTAAAAAGGGCAATATCAACGCCAAAGCGCTGACAGTCCTGATCAGTTATCTGCAATCAGCGAGCGCTGTTTATACCACACAACGTTTTGCTGCTACCTATCCGGTCCGCTTAGACACCAAACAACTGGTGCGGGTGCGGGAGACGGCCGCGGTTCAAACCAACAACGAATATTTGCTGGGTATTAACGATCTGAACCAGATGATTGGTTATGCAACGACACCCTTTACCCGTCAATCGTTCACACCTGCCGCAAATGCCACTACACCCAATCCGGTCACACAGCAATTATGGGTGCCGGCACCTATGCATATGGCCGGAGTGATTTTCACTGACAAAGGTAAATATACCTTACCGCCGGCTTACACTGATTACGGTGGCGGTTATAGCGTTGGCAGAGGTTTAAATAACACCGGCAAAGTCATCGGCTATGGCAGCAGCAACATGGCGGCAGACACCCAGACCGCTATCGCCAAAGCTTGTGATGGCACCCTGGAGCCAAAAGATCTGTGTTATTTCCGTAATGCAGTCGGCAACGCGTATGAGACCCGTGGTATGGTTTGGCAGCTTGATGCCGATGGCAAACCGGGGACACCGCAGTTGTTGGGTTTCCTCGGTGACAAAAATTCTGGTAAAGCCCATACCCGTACCGATTATCCTGCGGTTACCTACACCAGCACGCCGAATGACATCAATGACAGTGGCCTTGTTGTGGGCGCTTCAATGTATTCTGACAGCGATGATATTCGCTATTATCTGATCGATCAGTTCACCGGCCGAGACGAAGTTTATCACGCCTTCCACGCCACTATTTTTGATGGCACTGAGCTGAAGTCTTTTATTGATACAAAGGAATGGAGCAGCAGCTACGCGACTGGTATCAATAACAAAAATATTATTACCGGTTATGCCGTCAAAAATATCAACAGTGCAGATCGCAATCGTTTCTTTATCTACGACTACAACACGCAAAAGCTGACCTTTCCGGCCGACTTGTTTGCATCAGCTTCGACAGCACCTGAAGCCATCAATGATAACAATCTTGTTGTTGGTACCACAGAAGCAGCAACTGCCGGAAGTTCAATCCGGCGGAATGTCGGTTTCCTGTATGACTTAAGTGCCAACACCTTTAAAGATATCAACACGTTACTGAGCTGCAACTCTGCTTACACTATTGTGACAGCGACCGACATCAACGAGAAAAACGTCATTGTCGCAACCGCAATCAAAGAAGTGGAAAAGCGTGATGTCAAAGGCGAGCTGATGAAAGACAGCGCCGGTAATGTGTTAAAAGAAGAAGTTGCTGTTGCGGTGCAACTGAATCCAATTGCAAATGGCAGTATCGACAATTGTGATAGTAGCGCAGAGCAAACTTACGAACGCCAGGGCGCAAGTTTTGGTCTGTTCGGTTTACTCGCATTGCTGCCACTGGCGTTGCGTCGCCGCCGCCGTTAATTTCAATTCGTTGCTGAAAAACCCGCTTTGCGGGTTTTTTTGTTTCCGAATCTGCTATATCAGCTGCCAAGCGCTGTCAGTATTGTTGAGTTGCAGGGTATGCAAAAAAAATTTCAATTTTTTTGTCGTCAAATTGTAATGAAGTTCAGTTCCTTAGCGAAAGTCAATTAGTATCTCTGCTATTTTCGGTTGAACCTTTTGCCCCACAGGTCTATCTATTAACTGTGCGCCGGTGTTGCACCCCAGCAGCCGGTGCTTTCTGTGAAGAACACATAGAGTTGAGGAAGACTGCCGTATGAAAAGACAAAAACGTGATCGTTTAGAACGTGCTCATGCTCAAGGTTATCGTGCAGGTGTTACAGGCCGTTCAAAGGAGCTTTGTCCGTATCAGAGTATCGATGCGCGCTCGCAGTGGTTAGGGGGTTATCGCGAGGCGATGGAAGACCGCGGTGGTGGTCTGTTTAGTAAAGGGCAATAATGCCAGTCTGCTGAGACTGATGAATTAAGGAACAAACCCCGCAATCGCGGGGTTTGTCGTTACAGAGCCGGCACTAAATCAGCTTAGAAACTGGAAGTGTCCTGGAACAGGCCAACTTTTAATTCTTCCGCAGCATAGATATCACGGCCATCCACGCTGACCACACCATCGGCGATGCCCATAAATAATTTGCGTTTGATCACCCGTTTCATATCAATGGTATAAGTGACTTTTTTCGCGGTCGGCAGGATTTGACCAGTGAACTTTACTTCACCAACGCCCAGTGCCCGTCCTTTACCAGGACCACCACACCAGCCCAGGAAGAAGCCAACCAGCTGCCACATCGCATCGAGGCCGAGACACCCGGGCATCACCGGATCACCCTGGAAATGACAGGCGAAGAACCACAAATCCGGATGAATATCGAATTCAGCGATAATCTGGCCTTTGCCGTACTTACCACCTTCCTCAGAAATATGCAGCACACGGTCAATCATCAGCATATTATCAATCGGCAGCTGACTGTTGCCCGGACCAAATAATTCACCTTTACCACACGCGATTAATTCTTCTTTTGTAAAGCTATTCTGAGTCATGTATGTTAAATCCGTAAAAAATGCCGGCTCACTTTAGCGAACAGTTGTACGCTAAACAAGTCCGATTAGTCGATTTCCGCCAGTGGCTGAACATAATCCGGACTGACGACAGCCAGATGACAACAGCACCAACCGACGCTTCGACCGAGATTATCCAGCAATGCCCAAATCAGCCCAGCCAGCTCTGACCAACGCCGAAAAGCAACAAAGATACCGGGAAAAACAACGTCAATCCGGCAAAAAGGAACTGCGCGGCTATCTGACGCCGGAAGCCCTGAGCTGTTATCAGGAAATTGTCGGCAAAACAGATTGGAATGACAGCCAAATCCTCAGTAATGCCATCCGGTTGATGTACGCGGCGCATAAGCTTGGGCAAGTTGGCCTGCTGAACAGCTGGCTGAACGAACATCAGCGTTGATATCGATTCGGTTGTGACTGTCAGGGCGCGATGCCGTATAATGTCAGCCCGTTTTCTGCGTTGAGAAGCACCATGATTCTGTTTGTCCGTGATTTAACTGTGATCGATTTTTCTTACCTCTGCCCGCAGCGCGGTTTGTTGGGCGAGAGTTTTATCGTCGATGTCGAGTTACATGGCGGCCTTGATGCGACCTCAATGGTGCTGGATTTTGCTCACGTTAAAAAGCTCATTAAAAAAGCTATTGATAGTCTTGTTGATCATAAACTGGCATATCCGGCGTTACATTCAGCAATCAGCAGCCACAAGGCCGGCGAAACCGAAGTGTTATCACTGCAAAGTCAGCGTGGCCAGGTGCAGATCGCATCGCCTGCAGATGCTCATGTGGCCATTCCTGCAGACAAGGTTGATGAAACCAGCCTGACATTATTTTTGCAGCAGCAAATTAAACCACTGTTGCCGGACAATGTGCAGCAACTGCTGTTTGTATTGCGGCCGGAAAAAGCCAATGGCTTTTATTATCACTACAGCCACGGCCTGAAAAAACATGATGGTAACTGCCAGCGCATCGCACATGGCCACCGTTCAACTATCGAAATTTATCAGCACAATATGCTGAGCCCACGCCTGAACAAATATTGGACTGAACGCTGGACTGATATTTATCTCGGCACCGCAGAAGATCAGGTTCAGGCAGCAGAATGCCAATGGCTACAACCGCAGGACAACAGCCATTTTTTCCGCTATCAGGCACCGCAAGGCTGGTTTGAAATCGCTTTGCCGGTCAGTCACTGCGAAATCGTGCCGTGCGACACTACGGTCGAGTGTCTGGCTGAATATATTGCTAACACTTTGCAGGCACTGGAACCTGCGGCCTACAAAGTAGTTGCGTATGAGGGAGTAGGCAAAGGCGCTATCGCTTTTGCCTGAAGACCTCAAGCTCCTAAATAGCATCAGCCCGCGGTTATCGCGGGCTGATTGTTTCTGACCGGCGAGTTTCTCAACGTTATTCCGCGTTATTTAATGACCAGCTGACACCCGGCCAACTTGTGCGCTGCGACACTGCATTCAACACTGCCACCGTCGCCGGTACAACTTCCAGTTGCAGGTTGAGCTCTACTAAGCGTTGCTGGCGAAAGAGGTGGCAACTGATCACATCACCCGGTACAGCCCGCAACAACAGCTGCTTCAGGGTTGCTTCTGTTGCTTTTAACTGCGCGACAGCAATCAACAAATCGCCACTGCTAAAACCGGCCCGGTGCGCGGGCGTGTTATTACGCACCGCAGTGAGCAACAACCCATCGGTTTTCACTTCATAGTGAAAACCTGGTTCGAGCGACGCTAACGGCAGTTCTTTGTTACCACTGTGGTCCTGATGATGCTCTGGCTGACGCCAGCTCAACTCAAGTCCCAGTGCTAGTGCCGCCTCTGCCAGCGGCAATGCTGCTGGATACTGCACCCAATGTCGAACTTTTTCCACTAGCACTTCGGAGTGCGAATATTGCTGCAATAAATGGAAAAAAGTGTCGTCCTCACTACCGGTCTCGCCCTGACCATACTGCTGCCAACAAAGCTGCATCAGCCCGTCTAAGTTGAGGTTTAGTTGCTGCAGTTCGGCGTCCAGGCAAAACGCTAACAAGGCACCTTTTGCGTAATAGCTGACCACCGCATTAACGGCGTTTTCATCCTGGCGGTAAAAGCGGGTCCAGGCATTGAAGCTACTATCGGCCAGACTTTGCCGTTGATTTGCCGGCGCGCGTTGTAACCGACTGATGGTTTTGGCAAGGCCGGTCAAATACTGCTCCAGCGTCAGAATGCCGGTACGCAATAAACTCAAATCGTCGTAATAAGAGGTAAAGCCCTCATATAGCCATAGCTGCGTACTGTACTGTTCGGCTTGCAGCTGGTAGTCAAGATAAGGCGTGGGCCTGGCGCGTTTTACCCACCAGGTATGGAAATACTCGTGACTGCACAATGCGAGGAAATTCTGATAGTCCTCTGAATATTCAGCAGGCAGACGCGGATTGGGTAAATCAAAGCAGTTACACAGCAGTAAGGTTGAATTGCGATGTTCCAGACCGCCGTAGCCCTGATCAACCACCCAGGTTAAAAACCAATACTCGTCTAAATCAGCGGGCAGGGCACCAAACACCTGTTTTTGCACCTGACACAGCCGCTGTAAATCGGTGGCTATACGCTGCACGTCTGTCGCAACTGCACCGCATAACACCAGATGATGCGGCACCTTATCGATGACAAAACTGGCGACATCCAGCTTACCTGCCAGAACCGGACAATCAATTAACTGCGCATAATTAGGCGCGCGATAAAAACCAAATTGCAACGGCGCCGTGTCTTCTGCTCGCGGTAAGCCTGTCGCCAGTTGCCAGTGTTGCGGAGCCTGGCCGCGCCGGATCTCAACCAAATGCGGCAGATGCTGTTGCCCAACGACCTGCAGGCAGCTCGCCGCAGGATTTATAACGGCAATATCGGCACTGAGATAATTAGCGCGCACTGACAAATCAAAGGCATAAAGCCGATAACTTACTTTGACCTGTTGGCTCCGATGTTCAAGTAACCAGCTTTGTTTATCGGTCTGAACCAGCGGCAACGGCCCGGCCTGGTCATATGCCCGGATATCCAGCAGATGGCGGGCAAAGTCGCGGATCATATAAGAACCGGGGATCCAGGCCGGCAGAGTCAAAAGCACACCTGCTTTGTCATGCGGCATCAGTTCCACGCAAATATCGACATAGTGACCGGCTAAATCTGCCAGTTCCAGCTGGTAACGAACTTCATTCATCACATATACTTCCGGCTTGCTGTTTCGCCGGATTATAACGCCGGCGCTGCATAATAAGGAGTTGAAATGGCACAAGAAACGATTTTCAGTAAAATTATCCGCCGCGAAATCCCCGCTGACATTTTATATCAGGACGAACTGGTCACAGCTTTTCGCGATATCAATCCACGCGCCCCAACGCATATTCTGATTATCCCTAATGTATTAATCCCGACCGCGAATGATGTCGAAGCAGTGCACGAAGCTGCACTCGGCCGGCTCTTTACCGTCGCGCGCAAACTCGCTGCAGAGGCTGGTATTGCGGAGAATGGCTATCGGCTGATTGTAAACTGCAATCAACACGGTGGTCAGGAAGTGTTTCACCTACATATGCATTTAGTCGGTGGCAAAGCATTAGGCCCGATGCTGGCGCGCTGAAGCGTTTGTCGGATACGCCGTACATCAACTAGAATGCGCGGCTTTTCCATTAGGGAGTTCCCAATATGATGAACGAAGCACAAGTTGCAGTGCGCATTGAGCAAGCAGTCACCCGCGTCACTAAAACCGTATTTCCGGGCCGCACCAATCATCACAATACACTGTTTGGTGGTGAAGCTCTGGCCTGGATGGACGAGGCCGCCTTTATTGCCGCCACGCGTTTTTGTCGCAAGCCACTGGTCACTGTCAGCTCGGACCGTGTCGACTTCAAAGAATCCATCCCGGCCGGGACTATCATTGAACTGGTTGCCCGTATCGACCATGTCGGCCGTACCAGCATCCGTGTGAACGTCGATATATTTGTTGAAAATATGTACAGCGACGACCAGCACCGGGCTATTTCCGGGTCTTTCACTTTTGTCGCGCTTGGACCGGATCGCAAGCCAACTCCGGTACTGGGTTAAGATAAGGCCGACTATCGCTGCGACTAACAGAGACTGGCGCGGGATCAATGCCGATTCATCCGAAGGCAGCTTTGGTATAATCGGCCACCTCATTTAGATGGAAATCTGCGCTTGCTGCGAATTTTTGAAGACCGACACCGCCAGTTTTGGATTTTGCACAGCCTCGGATGGCTGGGTTTTGCGTTGGTTGCTTTTCTCGGTTCGCTCTTTCAGGAAATGCGCGATGCTTATCTGTTAGTCGTTGCGCTCGATGCCTACGCCGGCTGGCTGTTGACGATCCCGCTACGGTATTTCTACCAGCGCATCCGCAGCTGGCATCCGGCCGCGCTGATTGCCACAGTGTTGTTGGCTTCTTTGGTCACCGCGGCCTGCTGGTCGGTTATCAAGAACTTCAACTACTGGGAAATCTACCGGCATGGTTTTCGGCCAAAAGACTGGCTGCAATATCTGGAACAAACCCCGGTCGCTTTTTATGTGATGCTGAGCTGGAGCGGCTTATACTTTGGTGTGCGCTATTATCAAAGCCTACAGCAGGAAAAACAAAAGCTGCTGACTGCATCAAACAAAGCGCACGAAGCCCAGCTCAAGATGTTGCGCTATCAGCTCAATCCACATTTTTTATTTAATACGTTAAACGCCATTTCTACACTGGTGATGCTGGGCGAAGCCGACACTGCCAATAAAATGCTCAGCCGGCTCAGTGACTTTTTACGGTATTCCCTCTACAAAGACCCGATTAAAAAAGTCGCGCTGTCGCAGGAAATTCATGCCGCCGCTTTGTATCTTGAGATTGAAAAAGTCCGCTTTTCTGAACGCCTGACGATTGAATACGACATCGCTGACAACACCGAATCCGCGCTGGTACCCAGCCTGATTTTGCAGCCATTGGTAGAGAATGCGATTAAATATGCCGTCGCCAGGCAGGCAAATGGTGGTCTGATTGCGATTAAGGCACGTAAATTTGGTCATGATTTGCTTATAGAAGTTGCTGACAATGGCCCGGGCATGCCAATTGATGCCGGCCTGCCGAAGGAAAACAGCGGACTTGGGCTGGTGAATACCCGCGAGCGCCTGGCTGCATTGTATGACAAGAATTTCTCACTGGTGCTGACTCACAATCAGCCACAAGGTGTCAAAGTGAATATCCGGATCCCATTTGAGGTGGAAGAGACGAATGAAGAACATGCTTAAAGTTGTCGTAGTCGACGATGAACCGCTGGCACGAAAGGGCATGCTGATGCGGCTTGCTGCATTCAATGAGCTGGAAGTAGTGGCGCAGTGCAGCAATGGTGAAGAAGCCATTCACGCGGTACTGGAACACAAGCCAGATGTGTTATTTCTCGATGTTGAAATGCCGGTGTTAGATGGTTTTGCTGTGCTCAAACAATTACAGCAACAACTGAAACAGCTGCCTTATGTGATTTTTGTCACAGCATTTGATCATTATGCGCTGAGTGCATTTGATGTCAGCGCCGTCGATTATGTGTTAAAACCGGTGGAAACAGAAAGACTGCAGGCTGCTGTGGAAAAACTGCTGCGGGCTTATGAAGCCCGCGACGACCACAAGCATAAAGGCCAGCTCGCTGAAGTGGTGGCAAAGCTCACCGGTGAAGATACCGCGCAAATCTTAGGCCGTCTGGATAATGAACAACCGGTGATGAACGACAAGTTCCCGGACGCCATCAGCATCAAAGATTCCGGTGAAATCACCCGGGTGCTGGTCGCAAACATCGATTGGGTCGACGCGGCTGGCGACTATATGTGTATTCACACCAATGACGGTCAAACCCACATTTTGCGCCGCACCATGAAAGAGCTGGAGCAGGAACTGGACCCGCGTTTATTTGTGCGGGTGCATCGCTCGGCGATCGTCAATGTCGGCACTATCGCTAAATTGCAGATGCTGGCCAACGGCGAACATCAGTTGATGCTGACCAACGGCCAGTCGGTGAAAGTCAGCCGCAGTTATAAAGATCGGGTTAAAACTGTATTTGGCAGTTAAGCCGGCATTGCAGACAATAACGGCGTCTTTGAGACGCCGTTTTGTTTTTCAAGGCTCTTTGTCAACTGCTTTAATGCTGCTGTAAAATTCTGTCCTGCCAGGCTAATAAAAACGGGTCCGCTTTTTTGTGCTGGGCACCAGTGAGCCGAAGCGGAAACAACACCGCCTGACCGGCCTGTTCGCCAGCCATCATCATATGTGCATGGCCAGCCACCAGCTGTTCCACTGAATATGCGCCCAGTTTGGTTGCCAGAATACGGTCTGAACCGACCGGACTGCCGCCGCGTTGTAAGTGGCCAAGCACCACAGCGCGGCATTCAGTACCGCTTTGCACGGACAACTCCTGCGCCAGAGTCGCGGCGCCAGCAGGATACATGGTTTCTGCCAGCACAATAATGTAACTGCAAGCACCATGTTGTTGCTGATAACTGCGGATGTCGGCAGCGATGTCTGCGACATCAACAACTTCACCATACTCAGGGCAAATAATTTGCTCCGCACTGCCGGCAATACCAGCTGATAGCGCCAGATAACCGGTGTGGCGGCCCATCACTTCAACCAAAAAGGTCCGTTCAAAGGCATCGGCGGTGTCGCGAATTTTATCGATAGCTTCTAATGCCGTTTCCAGTGCTGTGGCAAAGCCGATGGTTAGATCAGTGCCATCCAAATCATTGTCGATGGTGCCAGGCAACCCAACCAACTGCCCGCGGTAATGTTGCGATAATGCTACACAGCCACGAAATGAACCGTCACCGCCAATCACCAGCAGTGCTTCAATGCAAAGCTCATGCAGAATTTCTGCGGCTTGCTGTGGGCCGCCGGGCTCCGGTAAACGTTTGCAGCGTGCGCTTTTAAGAATAGTGCCGCCAATGTGAGCTATCTGACGAACGTCTGCAGTAGTTAATATTTGGAAGTCACGCTGAAAAATGCCATTAAAACCGTGGCGAAAACCAATGACCTCAATGCCATACTGGCAGGCGGTCAACACTACAGCACGCAGCGCAGCGTTCATCCCGGGCGCATCACCACCCGAAGTCAGGACACCAATTTTTTTCATTTGTTTTACCCACAAGCGTTCATCTAACACCAGCATAAACCAGCGTAAATCATTTTTAGTTGATATAACGCAAACAGCAGACAATCCGCGACAAAATGCAGCGATAACTGCGGATAACAGGCGACAAATGTGGCAAAAACAACGACAATAGCGCGCTTTTTTTAACTAAGGGTAGGGTATGCATCAGGCGTCCGGCCGCAGTTTTTACGGCTTTATTCTGGCGTTAGTCACTGCAGTGCTTTGGGGTATGTTGCCCATTGCATTAAAACATTTATTGATGGATCTCAGCGCCAATACCATCACCTGGGTGCGGTTTTTAGTAGCGGCTTTGTTTGTGAGTCTGGTGCTTTGGCAAAAAAATGCGCTGCCAGCGGTGCGTGGTCTGAGTAAAAAAGCGCTAACGCTTTTAATCATCGCTATCGGCGGTTTGTTGTCTAATTACATCTTATACCTGATGGGCTTGCATTTATTAACGGCAGAAACAGCACAGGTGGTGATCCAGCTGGCGCCTTTTCTGATGATGATGGGCGGCATTTTTATCTTCCGCGAGCAGCTTTTACTGTGGCAAAAGATTGGTGCAACCTTGTTAGTGTCGGGATTATTACTGTTTTTTAATGAAAAACTGCTGATCTTGCTGACCCAGTTTAATCAGGACAGCCTCGGTGTGTTACTGGTGGTCATCGCCGCTGTGACCTGGGCTTGTTATGCGCTGGCACAAAAGCAGCTATTGATGACTTTTAACTCGCAGCAAATCATGTGGTTTATTTATCTGGCCGGCGCAGTATGTTTCCTGCCGCTGATTGATTTGAACCCGGTGCTGCAGCTGACTGGCTTACAGTGGGGTTTGCTGGCGTTTTGTTGTCTCAACACCATCATCGCGTATGGCGCATTTGCCGAAGCGCTGGAACACTGGGAAGCGTCGAAGGTCAGCGCTGTGCTTGCTATTACGCCGCTGCTGACTATTTTGTTCGCCAATATCGTCAGCTGGTTGTTTCCGGATGCTGCGCCAGCGCAGGGACTGAATTTCTGGTCCGTGACTGGTGCATTGCTGGTGGTCGCCGGTTCCGCCATCACAGCGTTATCACCGTTGTTAAAACACCATCTGGCTGGGAAACGACAGGCTGGCTAATACCAGCTGTTGCGAGTTTGCAGCTTGTTTACTTGTAAGTCAGCCATGCTGAAAAGCAAAAAAGGTCGCGATTGCGACCTTTTTTGCTTTTCACGCTGCGGTTATTTTACCGTAACAATTTTGCAGGTGTTTGAAGCACCAACGGTTTCCATCACATCACCGTGGGTCAGGATCACCAGGTCACCACTTTGCAGACCTGCCGCTTTTTTCACCGCGGCAACAGCTTCATCGGCGATATGGTCGTTGCTGATGCCATGGCTGTCAAACGACACCGGGTAAACACCGCGATACAACGCCATCTTGTTCAGCGTTTTCACATGACGCGATAACGCATAAATCGGATGCGATGAGGTGATGCGCGACATCAGTTTGGCGGTATAACCAGATTCAGTCAGCGCAATAATGGCTTTGATACCCGCCAGATGGTTTGCCGCGTACATCGCTGATAAGGCGATAGTTTCGCTGATTTCAGTGAAAGTAACGTCCATCCGGTGTTTAGACGACAACACTTTTGGATGCTTCTCAGCGCCGTCACAAACCCGGCCCATCGCTTTGACGGTTTCAGTCGGATATTTACCGGCAGCCGTTTCGGCTGACAGCATCACGGCGTCAGTGCCATCGAGAACGGCGTTTGCCACATCCATCACTTCGGCACGGGTAGGCATCGGACTTTCAATCATGCTTTCCATCATTTGCGTCGCCGTGATCACCACACGGTTCAGCTGACGGGAGCGGGCGATAATACGTTTTTGCTGGCCAACCAATTCGGCGTCGCCAATTTCTACACCTAAGTCACCGCGGGCAACCATCACGGCATCAGATGCCCGAATGATATCGTCCAGCGTTTCGTCATCAGCAACAGCCTCGGCGCGTTCTACTTTAGACACTATTAAGGCTTCAGAACCAGCCGCACGGGCCAGTTGACGAGCTAAACGTAAATCATCACCAGTGCGCGGGAAAGACACTGCGAGATAATCCACATCGATATCGGCAGCAAGCGCGATATCGTTTTTGTCTTTGTCCGTCAGAGCCGGCGCAGATAAACCACCGCCCTGGCGGTTAATGCCTTTGTTATTGCTGAGTTTGCCGCCAACTGTGACCTTGGTAACAATCCGGCTGCCTTCAACATGAGACACCACCAGTTGAATACGACCGTCGTCTAACAGCAATAAGTCGCCCGGGAATACATCACCCGGCAGCTCTTTATAGTCGATACCAACCTGGGTTTCATCACCGAGGCCTTTGCCAAGCGTTGCGTCCAACACGTATTCCTGGCCTTCAGCCAGTTCAACACAGTTGTTTTTGAAAGTAGAAACGCGAATTTTCGGGCCCTGCAGATCACCTAAGATAGCGACATGAGCGTTACAAGCCGCAGCTGCAGCGCGCACCATGGCCGCGCGTTGCTTGTGATCGTCGGCGGTGCCGTGTGAGAAGTTAAAACGAAAAACTGAGGCGCCGGCCTGAATTAATTTTTCAATGGCGGCCTGGGTATTAGTGGCTGGACCTAGCGTGGCGACTATTTTGGTTCTTCTTGGCATTGGCAACTCCTGCCTGTTGATTGGCAAAAACCGGGCGGGTGCCCGGTTCGAACTGCATTAGTTTAATGTAATTAAATTACAGAATATAGCGAGCATCTGAAAAAAAACTACAATTTTGGCCGTTTAACTGCTCCGATCAGCTATGAAAATCCTTTTTATCGAAACGCGAGCCACGCAAACTGTCTTTTACTTTCTTCAGATTTTCCCTGAACTTAGTGCCGCGACGCAGCGTAAAGCCGGTGGCAAGAATATCAATCAGCACCAATTGCGCCACGCGGGATGCCATCGGCATATACATATCAGTGTCTTCTGGTACATCCAGTGACAACACCAGCGTACATTCTTTCGCCAGCGGACTGTCATAGGCCGTGATACCAATGACTGTGGCGTCGTTTTCACGCGCGATGGCGGCGATGTCACAGAGGTTTTTCGTGCGGCCGGTGTGGGAAATACAGACAACGACATCACCTTCAGCACTATTAATGGCGCTCATGCGCTGCATAACGATATCGTCGAAACAAACCACCGGCACATTAAAGCGAAAGAACTTGTTCTGCGCATCATGGGCCACAGAAGCAGAAGCACCGAGGCCAAAAAAGGAGATTTTCTTCGCCTGAGTCAGCACGTCAACGGCCCGGTTAATCGTTGGGATATCAACGTTTTGCCGCGCAGCATCTAAGGCCGCCATCGTCGATTCAAAGATCTTGGCTGTATAAGCCTCAGGGCCGTCGTCTTCTTCGACGTGGCGGTTTACATAAGGTGTGCCGTTCGCCAGGCTTTGTGCCAGATGTAATTTAAAATCCGGGAATCCCTTGGTATCGAGGCGACGACAGAAACGGTTGACGGTCGGCTCAGAGACGTCTGCCATTTTTGCCAGTGCTGCAATACTGCTGTGGATGGTCGTTTGCGGGTTGGCCAGGATCACATCTGCCACTTTTCGCTCTGACTTACTAAAGCTGTTGACACTGTTGACGATTTTTTCCAGCACATTCATCCGCTTTTACCTGCATGTTATGAGACCTGCGACAGCAGGTTGATGTAATATTATCTGTAGTCTGACAAAGCCGGCTACATCAAAAGTGCTAAATTTACCACACTCAGGATGATAGTTGTCAAAGACTGCCTGAAGGCAACCGGCCCGTCAAAATCTTTAGTTATTATGTAATTTAATTACATCTTATTAGGTTTACAAGCGCTTTTCAGTCGGCTAGTATGCGGCTAAGTGTTGTAAAATTACATCTATTCAAGGGTCATTTGCATGACAGCAACAGCACAATCAAACAAAGCCTGCGATTTAATTCTGTTTGGCACCAAAGGCGACCTGGCGCGCCGTAAGTTATTACCCGCTTTATATCAACTGGAACGCGCCGGCCTGTTACACACGGACTCCCGCATTATCGGGGTTGCCCGTGACGCCATGAGCCTCGCCGACTATGTCGCGTTAGTTGAGACCAATTTACATAAGTTTATTAAAGAGCCGATTGAAGCGGATGTCTGGCAACGGTTGCAGGCTAAGCTGGTCTATGTGCAGATTGATCTGTCAAAAGAAGCAGATTATCTGCAATTAAAGGCAGTAACCAATCCGGCCAAACGAATTCCGGTCAGTTATTTCGCCACAGCACCTTCGTTATTTGGCAATATCTGTAAGGGGCTCGATTCAGCGGGTCTGTCAGCTGAGCCATCCCGCGTAGTGCTGGAAAAGCCTATCGGCCATTGTTTGGAATCGTCCAAAGTCATCAACGACGAAGTGGCGCGTTATTTCAAAGAATCGCAAATTTACCGCATCGACCACTACTTAGGCAAAGAAACAGTACTGAACCTGTTAGCACTGCGCTTTGCCAATGCGATTTTCGCTTCCAACTGGGACCACAATGCCATTGACCATGTGCAGATCTCAGTGGCCGAAGAAGTAGGCGTAGAGGGGCGTTGGGGTTATTACGACGACGCCGGCCAGATGCGCGACATGGTGCAAAACCACTTATTACAGGTGCTGTCGCTAATCGCGATGGAACCACCGGCACGATTGGATGCCGACAGCATCCGCGACGAAAAACTCAAAGTTCTCAAAGCGCTGCGGCCGATTAACCTGCAAAACGTGCAGGAAAAAACCGTGCGTGGCCAATATGCAGCCGGCTTTGTCGGCGGTAAAGCAGTGCCCGGTTATCTGGAAGAAGAGGACGCACGGCCGAACAGCAAGACCGAGACTTTTGTCGCGATTAAAGTCGATATCGACAACTGGCGCTGGGCCGGCGTACCGTTTTACCTGCGTACCGGTAAACGCATGCCAAATAAAGTGTCGGAAGTGGTGATTTGCTTTAAGCCACAGCCACACAACATTTTCCATGAAACTTATAAACAGTTACCGGCAAACAAACTGATCATCCGCTTACAACCGGATGAAGGCGTTGAGATCCAGATCATGAACAAGATCCCGGGCCTCGGCGAGACGATGCAACTGCAACAAAGCAAACTGGATTTAAGTTTTGATGAAACTTTCCAGTCACAACGGATCGCGGATGCTTACGAGCGTTTGTTGTTAGAAGCAATGTTGGGCAATCAATATTTGTTTGTGCGGCGTGATGAAGTAGAACAAGCCTGGAAGTGGGTCGACGGTATTCTCGACGCCTGGCGCGTCAATAATGAGCCGCCAAAAGCCTATCAGGCCGGCACCTGGGGCCCGGTAGCCGCCATCTCTTTGCTGGCGCGCGACGACCGAAACTGGGACGAATAACATGCAGCTGCAGCAATTTTCTGACTCACAAGCGCTGAACGCAGCTTTTGCCGCTGACATCAGCGCTAAACTGCAACAGGCGATCATTGAGCGCGGCACAGCGGTGTTGGTTGTCTCCGGCGGCCGTACACCGTTGCCTTTGTTTCAGACGCTGGCGAACACAGATTTAGACTGGTCAAAAGTCACGATCACGCTGGCAGATGACCGTTATCTGCCAGACGATGCGCCGGACAGTAATGAACGGCTGGTAAAATCAGCGTTATTACAGCACAAAGCAGCGGTAGCGACCTTTGTCAGTCTGTATGCCCCGGCTGAGGACGCCGAAGCCGCCGTGCCTGAGCTGTTAGCCCGCGTTCGTGATTTACCGCGCTTTGATGTGGTGATTTTGGGCATGGGCGAAGACGGTCATACCGCTTCGTTATTTCCCTGCAGCAAAGAACTGAATGCTGGCCTTGCCGACGATGCGCCGGATTTACTGGCGACCAATCCGACCACTGCTCCATATCAGCGGATCAGCTTCAGCAAACAGCGACTGGCGCAGGGGCGGGCGATTTTTCTGCATCTGGTTGGCAGCAAAAAATTACAAGTGCTGCAGCAGGCAGCTGCCGGTACTGACGTGGCAGCCATGCCAATCCGTGCTTTTATTCAGCTGACAGACCCAGAATTGTCAGTTATGTACGCAGATCAATAGAGGTTTATATGCACCCGGTCATACAACAGGTTACAGAACGGATTTTAGCGCGCAGTGAAAAAAGTCGGGCTATTTATCTGCAACGGATGGAAAAAGCCCGGCGCAAAGGCCCGCATCGCGGCGCTTTAGCCTGTGGCAATCTGGCGCATGGTTTTGCCGCCTGTAGTACACAGGAAAAAACTGACCTGCGCAGTCTGACCAAAGCCAATATCGGCATTATTTCCAGCTACAACGACATGTTGTCAGCCCATCAGCCGTATGAAACCTATCCGGCACTGATTAAACAAGCCTGTGCTGAAGTGGGTAGTGTCGCCCAATTTGCCGGCGGTGTACCGGCAATGTGTGACGGTGTCACCCAGGGCCAGCCGGGCATGGAGCTGTCGTTGTTATCACGCGACATCATTGCGATGTCTGCGGCTGTCGGCCTGTCACATAATATGTTTGACGGCGCCATGATGCTGGGGATTTGTGACAAAATCGTGCCGGGTTTACTGATGGCAGCTTTAAGTTTCGGCCACCTGCCGTTTGTGTTCGTGCCTGCAGGACCAATGCCATCTGGTATTCCGAATAAAGAAAAAGCCCGGGTGCGCCAGCTTTACGCTGAAGGCAAAGTGGGTAAAGACGAGTTACTGGATTCAGAAGCCAAATCTTACCACGCACCGGGCACTTGCACTTTCTACGGCACTGCTAACTCGAACCAGTTAGTGGTCGAAATGATGGGCCTGCACTTGCCGGGTTCGTCTTTTGTTAATCCGGGTACAGAGCTGCGCGATGCACTGACCAAAGCCGCTGCACGTCAGGTCACGCGTCTGACTGATTTAGGCGCCAATTACACACCAATCGGCCAAATCGTCGATGTCAAAGCAGTGGTCAACGGTATTGTTGGTTTGCTGGCAACCGGTGGTTCTACCAACCACACCATGCACTTAGTGGCAGTGGCCCGCAGCGCCGGCTTCATCGTGAACTGGGACGATTTCGAAGATTTGTCTAAAGCCACACCGTTACTGGCAAAAATCTATCCAAACGGCGAAGCCGACGTCAACCACTTCCATCAGGCCGGTGGTATGGCAGTGCTTATTCGTGAACTGTTAGACGCAGGTTTGGTGCATGAAGACGTGCACACTGTGGCTGGTTTTGGTTTGCGTCGTTACACCCAGGTGCCAGAGCTGCAAAACGGCGAACTGGTGTGGGTGGATGGCCCGGCCAAGTCACTGGACGACAAAGTCATTTCATCGGTCGCCAAGCCATTCAAAGCTACCGGCGGTGTGCATGTATTGGCTGGTAACATTGGTCGTGGCGTGATTAAAACTTCGTCACTGCGTGAAGGTACTGACATTGTTGAAGCGCCAGCAGTGGTATTCAGCGACCAGCACCAGCTGGATGCAGCCTTTAAAGCAGGTGCGCTGAATAAAGATTGTGTCGTCGTGGTGCGCTTCCAGGGGCCAAAAGCCTGTGGTATGCCGGAACTGCACAAATTGACCCCGCCGCTTGGCGTGCTGCAGGACCGAGGTTTTAAAGTCGCACTGGTCACTGACGGCCGCATGTCAGGCGCGTCCGGTAAAGTGCCGGCCGCTATCCATGTCACACCGGAAGCTATCGAAGGCGGCCCAATTGCCCGTATTCAGGACGGCGATATGATCCGTGTGAATGCACAAACCGGCGAATTACAGGTGCTGGTCGAAGCAGCGGAATTTAATGCACGGCCGCTCGCCACCTGCGACATGTCAGAAAGTTATTATGGCATGGGCCGCGAAATTTTCGGTGGCCTGCGCACAGTACTGACCGGTGCTGAACAAGGGGCCTGCAGTCTGTTTACCACTGAGGAGCACCTCAATGGCTAATGCTGCGATCCGCTTCGCCATAGTCGCTGACATTGGCGGTACCAATGCGCGTTTTAGCCGGGTCGATTTGACCACGCTGGAACTGGACAAGGTCGTGGTGTATCCGTGCGCGGAATTCGCCACGCTGGCCTTAGCGCTGCAGTATTACCGCGAGCAACAAAGCCTGACTGACATCGCCCATGTGGCAGTGGCTATTGCCTGTCCGGTCACCGGTGACTTTGTCAAAATGACAAATTTCCATTGGGAATTTTCCATCACGCAAATCAAAGCCGAACTGGGTCTTGTTGAATTTATCGTGCTGAACGATTTCACCGCTGTGGCGATGTCGCTGCCGGCTATTCGTGATGCCGAGCTGGTGAAAACCGGCGCAGGTGAGCGTGATCTGACCAAACCTATGGCTGTACTGGGTGCTGGTACTGGTTTAGGCGTGGCACACTTAATCCCAACGCAGCAGGGTTATATCCCATTGCCTGGTGAGGGCGGACACACCGACTGGACTGCGCAGAACGAGCAGGAATGGTTTATCCAGCGTTATCTGGCTGCGCATTATGGCCATGTCTCGCCGGAGCGGCTGTTATCAGGCCCTGGTCTGGAAAGTTTGTATCTGGCGCTTGCTGCTTATCAGCAGCTGGACGTGCCGGCCAAAACTGCCGCAGAAATCGGCCAGCAGGCACTCGATGGCAGTTGTGCGTTAAGCCAGGCCGTTGTCGCGCAGTTTTTTGCCTCGCTTGGCAGTCTGGCCGGTGATTTGGCACTGACCTTAAGTACCTTCGGTGGGGTTTATGTCGCCGGGGGTATTACACCAAAACTGCTGCCTTTGCTGGAACAAAGCGAGTTTCGTAGCAGATTTGAAGCCAAAGGACGTTTTACGGCGTTCAACCGGCAAATCGCAACTTATATCGTCACTGCAGAGCAACCGGGCTTACTCGGCTGTGCAGTTTACTTAAAACAAAAATTGGCGGGCTGATTATGTCGTTTTCAAACTGGCAGTTACAACCAGACACCTTATTTGCGCAAGGCCCGGTCGTTCCGGTGATCGTGATTAAAGACCTGGCTACGGCCGTTCCTATGGCGAAGGCCTTGTTGGCCGGTGGTATCAAAGTACTGGAAGTGACGCTGCGCACGCCGGTCGCGCTGGAAGCCATTGCCTTGTTATCCAAAGAAGTGCCGGATGCAATTGTTGGCGCCGGAACCGTGACCACCGCCGACCAGCTGCAAAAAGTGGTTGAAGCTGGCGCTAAATTTGCCATCAGCCCGGGCTTGACCCGTGAATTGCTGGTCGCTGGTAAAGAAGCGCCAATTCCGTTGATCCCGGGCATAGCATCAATCTCAGAACTGATGGAAGGCACAGGTTTAGGCTACACCCACTTTAAATTCTTCCCGGCAGAAGCGGCTGGTGGCGTGAAGACATTGAAGTCTATTCATGGCCCGTTCTCGGATATCCGTTTCTGCCCAACCGGCGGCATCAACGAGAAAAACTTCCTCGAGTATCTGGCGCTGCCAAACGTGCGTTGTGTTGGTGGCAGCTGGATTGTGCCGGATGACGCTATTGTCGCCGGTGACTGGGACCGTATCACCCAGCTGTGTAAAGATGCGGTGGTTAAAGCTCAGGCTTGATCTCTGTAACAGCATGATAAAACCGGCTACTGCCGGTTTTTTTATTTTGATACCCAGGAGTAATAATCAGGCTGTTCAATTAGCTTTTAGCTGTGCCAAAGCCTCATCCAAGACCTGCCACAACCGCGGCTCGGCACATTGACTGATATTAACCCGCATAAACCGGTCGGCATCCGGCCATTGGCTGAAATTTGGCCCCGGCGCCAGTACCACTTGTGCCTTGGCCGCGAGCGCTGTCAGCGCGCGACTGCTGATACCGGGCGGCAGTTGCAGCCAAAGGGCAAAACCAGCCTCAGGCACAAACCATGGCACAATGTCGCGTTTAACAAATTCCGCAATGACGTCACGACGCAGCCCGTCTAACCGCTGCTGTAATTGCTTCAGATGACGGCGGTAGCTACCGCTGGTCAGTACCTGATAGACCACCCGTTCCACAGTGGCCGGGGTTGAGGTACTGCTGATCAGTTTTAAATCGGTCAGTGAGGCAATGAGCTGTGGCGAGGCGGCGATATAACCCACGCGTAAGTCAGCTGAAATGGTTTTCGACAAACTGCCCAGATAAACGCCGTCCTGCAAACCGGTCAGACTGGCATAACGCAGCGCTGGTTGCTGCTCAAAATCGGCGTAAATATCATCTTCGATTAACAGCACCTGATGCTGTTTCAATAACGATAATACCTGTACCGCTTTAGGTGGGCTGACACAAGTGCCGACCGGATTCGACAACACTGAATTGGTCAGATAAGCGCGTACTTTATGGCTGCTGAGTAAAGTGCTCAGCGCAGTTAAATCAGGGCCATCGGCAGTGCGGGGTAGGTACAGCAGCTCCAACTGATGCAACCGCAGCATCGCCTGAAAGTTATAAAAGCCCGGGTCATCCACAATGACTTTGTCGCCAGGCTTTAACAACAGACGCAGAACTAAATCCAGTGCGTGAGTAGCACTGTGAGTCAATAACAACTGCTGCGGCGCGAGCGAAATCCGCAGTTCCGCCAGGCGGTTCACCAGATATTGCCGCAGCGGCAGATAACCCTGTGCTGGGCCGTAGTCAGTCAACGCCTGCTCTTGCCGGGCAATTTCTTTTAATGCCGCGCGGATCTCCTGCTGCGGCAGAAAGTCTGGGGTTAACCAGCCGGCAGCCGGTTTCAGCCAATTCGCCTCGCGCTGCAGCGTCTGGCGCATCAGCGCCACTTCATCGGCGAGCTCACTGGGGCTGCTGTTTTCATGCAGTTGCAGCGCCGGATTACGCCGCGCAACAAACACACCGCTGCCGGGCCGGCTTAGCACTAACCCTTCGGCATTAAGCCGCTCATACACATCGGCCACAGTAAATTTGCTGATGCCCAAATGCGACGCCAGCGCACGAACTGAGGGCAGGCGTGCACCGGCCGGCCAGCTGCCCTGCTGAATTTGCCGTTTGCTCTGTTGCAGCAATTGCTGCGTCAGGCCCTGTGCCGCGGCACTGTCGAGCAGAAAATCCTGTAGCGCCACTTGCATAATTCTCTCCCGCCCCTAGTGAACTGTCACGGCCAAACGACCAATACAGTTTGATAACAGTCTCAACAACTGTCCTGAGTGTACCGGTTTTTCTGCATTATTGTCAGTAGCAATTCAGCGTGCCGCTGTAAAGCAGGGAGTTTTTTATGTCAGAGCAGGTTTTGCCAAAGAATACGGTCAACACTCAGGCGTTGTCGCCGATGGCGATTGCTTATTTATGGGGGCTAAGCGGTGTGTTGATGTTTTCCGGCGGTCTGGTTGCGACCCGCATTGCGGTGCTGGAGCTGCCGGCGCTGTTTGTAGGTGCTGGCCGCGCTGCGGTTGCCGGTATTTTAAGCCTGCTGCTGTTGGCCGGGCTAAAACAACAGCTCCCGGAACGGCGCTACTGGCCAGGTTTATTGGTAGTGGCTTTTGGTGCTGTGTTCGCTTATCCGTTGTTATCTGCGTTGGCATTGCAGTGGACGGACGCCAGCCACGCCACTTTAGTGACTGCGCTGATGCCGCTGTTTACGGCGGTTTTTGGTGCCTGGCTCAGTGCTCAGGTGCCAAGACTTGGCTTTTGGTTGTTTGCCTGCGCCGGGGCGCTATTGGTGCTCGGTTACAGTCTGGCGCAGCATAAAATCAATTCTCTGGCACTGGCTGATGCTTTGCTATTACTGGCTTGTCTTTGTTGTGGGCTGGCCTATGCCAAAGGCGCCATGCTGGCAAAAGATCTCGGCAGCTGGCAGGTGATTTGCTGGGCACTGGTGCTGTCGTTGCCACTGTCATTGCCCTTGACTGTGGTGCAGTTGCCGGCTATTTCGCTAGCAGATATCTCAGTGTCCGCCTGGCTTGGCTTTGTATATCTGTCTTTGTTTTCGATGTTTCTCGGCTTTTTTGCCTGGTATCGCGGCCTGTCATTAGGCGGGGTGGCGCAGATCAGTCAGTTGCAGCAGCTGAGTCCGTTTTTGGGCTTAGGCTGGGCGGCAGTTTGTCTAGGTGAACACATCAGTGTGGTGCAGCTGGGTATTGCTGCGCTGGTGGTGCTTTGTATCGTGCTCGGACGGCGTTTTGGTTGATAAAACTTCTGTGAACTGTGACTTCTGCCACATCACGGCGTAGCCAAAATTTGGGTTAGCCGCTATAATAGCGCGCTTTTTGTCCCGGCCATGCGCCGGGCTTTTTTTGCTAACACGCTAACGGGCCCGCTCGGCCAACAGGAACCCCTGACTGTGATCTCTACTGCCAATATTACGATGCAATTCGGCGCCAAGCCGCTGTTTGAAAACATTTCGGTCAAATTCGGTCAAGGTAACCGCTATGGCCTGATCGGCGCCAACGGCTGTGGTAAATCCACTTTTATGAAGATCCTGAGCCGGGAGCTGGACCCGTCCGCCGGTATCGTGATGGTCGAGCCGAATATGCGCGTCGCCAAGTTGCATCAGGATCAGTTCGCCTTTGAACAATACAGTGTCATCGATACCGTGATCATGGGCCACGCCGAACTGTGGCAGGTTAAAGCCGAACGTGACCGGATTTATTCCAGCGCCGAAATGACCGAAGAGGATGGCATGAAGGTCGCTGATCTCGAAGTCGCTTTTGGTGAAATGGACGGTTACACCGCGGAAAGCCGCGCCGGTGAACTGTTATTAGGTGTTGGTATTCCGGTTGAACAACATTTCGGCCCGATGTCGGCAGTGGCGCCGGGCTGGAAACTGCGGGTGTTACTGGCGCAAGTACTGTTTGCCGATCCGGATATCATGCTGCTGGACGAACCAACCAACAACTTAGATATTAATACCATTCGCTGGTTGGAAGATACGCTGGCTGAACGCAACAGCACCATGATCATCATTTCGCACGACCGTCACTTCTTAAACAGCGTCTGTACCCATATGGCCGACCTTGATTACGGTGAACTGCGCTTATATCCGGGCAATTACGACGAATACATGCTGGCAGCGATGCAGGCGCGTGAACGTCTGATGTCAGACAACGCCAAGAAAAAAGCCCAGATTGATGAATTAAAAGCCTTCGTTGCGCGTTTCTCGGCGAACGCCTCTAAAGCGCGTCAGGCCACGTCACGTGCCAAGCAAATGGACAAAATCAAACTGGAAGAAGTGAAAGCCTCAAGCCGGGTGAATCCATTTATCCGTTTTGAACAGCAAAAACAGCTGTACCGACTGGCACTGGAAGTCGAAGATTTATCTAAAGGCTTTGATGGTAAAAAAGTGCTGAATAAAGTCAGCATGATGATCGAAGTCGGGGAAAAAGTGGCCATCCTCGGTGCCAACGGTATCGGTAAAACCACACTGCTGAAGTGTCTTGTCGGTGAATATCCGGTCGATGGCGGTCTGGTGAAATGGTCAGAAAACGTCAATATCGGTTATTACGCTCAGGACCACGAATATGAGTTCGCCGGCGACATGAAAGAAATGTCGTTATTTGACTGGATGTCATACTGGAAACAACCATCAGACGACGAACAAGCGGTGCGCGGTATTCTAGGCCGGTTGTTGTTCAGTCAGGACGACATCAAGAAGAAAGTTAAAGTGTTATCCGGTGGTGAAAAAGGCCGCATGTTGTTTGGTAAGCTGATGCTGCAACGGCCGAACATTCTGATCATGGACGAACCAACCAACCACCTGGATATGGAATCGATTGAATCGCTGAACATGGCGCTGGAGCTGTTTAAAGGCACCTTGTTGTTTGTCAGCCACGACCGTGAGTTTGTTTCATCACTGGCAACGCGGATCATTGAGATCACCGACCATGACGTGCGCAACTTCGTCGGCAGTTACGACGACTATCTGGCACAACAACTGGCGCAGGCATAATCCTAACAGCCTACATTGCGAAAAAAAGCACCTTCGGGTGCTTTTTTTCCGCCTATTTTCCACCAGTTCGGTAATTATCCGGCTTTCTTAATCCATTTACCTGCCGAGGGGCTTCTCAGCGTCAAAGCCTTGTCTTAGGATGGTTGTTCAATAATAAGAAATCGGGGAACCTCATGTTTTTTAATCGTGCGCTGAAAGAAGAAAACCAACAACTCAGGGAGCAGCTCAAAGAAGCACAACGCCAGGCCAGGGACAGCACACAGTATTTAGAGCAGCAGCTGGCCGGTCTTGAACAGCAGCTGCAGCAGCATGCCGCAGCACAACAGCAAAACCAATGGCAGGAAGTGCAACTACAAGGTGGCGAAGTGTTGAATGCAGTGCGGCAAAGTTTAAGCCGCCATGCGGATGACCTGATCGCCGAACGCACTGCACTGGCCAAACTGGAAGATATTTTTGGCCAGACCCAAAGTGCCATCCGCACTCTGGAAGACCGTGCCGTACAAATTACCGAGCATGCCAACCAAAGCGCGGCGACAGCTGCAGTGCTGGATGGTACCGCCAGTTCCATCAATCAGCTGATTTCGAGCATTCAGGAAATTTCCGACCAAACCAACTTACTGGCGCTCAATGCCGCGATTGAAGCGGCCCGCGCCGGTGAAGCCGGCCGCGGTTTTGCTGTTGTGGCCGATGAAGTGCGTCAACTTGCCGGCAAAGCCAATGAAGCGAGCAAACAAATCGAAAGCCTGATCCGCAAGGTGATAGAACAAACCAACAATATCAAAACCATGGTGTCACACAGCCAGCAAAGTGCGGCGGATGTGTCCTTGTCGTCCAAACAAATCGATTCTGTGGTCAACGAAGTGATTAATCGCTCGGAAGCGATGAAAAAACTTATCCGCAGCACAACCACGTTAACTTACCTTGATGGTTTGAAAATGGATTACATCAGCTGGAAAGCCGGTGTTTATCAGGCGATAGCCCAACAACGCGACTTGCCCGCATCGCAAGCCGAGCAAAAATTTCAGCAATGGTGCGGCGCTGGTGGTTATGGCGCCAAACATTATGGTCAGCTCAGCAGTTTCCGCAGTATCGAAAGCCCACACCGCGGCATGCATCAGGCTGCACGCGACGCGGTTCAGGCAGGGCGTAGCGGGGACACTTCGGCGCTTGCGCGGGCACTAGGACAGATGGAAGATGCTGCCCAACAAGTGGTGGTTGCTATAGAGCGGCTGCAGCAGGATGTCCGGGCGCAATAAATTTCCGCACTCTTTGACCTGAGACAATAGTCGAACTGTCGACTTAATCGTTTTTGTGTCAGGATGACAACAAAACCACGCCTGAATTGACAAGGTGAGCGAGTAAAGGCGTGGTTAGCTGTGTGGTGAGTTACGATGTCAGAACCTCACCATGCCCCATTTTGATCATTGCAAACACCGATGGATCTTCGTGTTATGCGCCAGCCCCCCTCTGACCGTACCGGAGCAACACTTATGTTTTTCACTTCAGCGTTAAAACAACGGATTGCCGAACTCGAACAACAACTCAGTCAGCAACAAAATCAACATCAACAGGAAATCGAACAACTGCATCATCAGCACCGTCAGCAACTGGCGAAAAACGAAGCGGCACTGCAACATGATGCACATCAACAGACTGTCTGTGCCACTATGCTGTTAGGTGGCGCCATGCTGAATCAGATCCGAGAAGAGTTGGCAAAAAATGCCGGCCAGCTGGAACACGAACATCGGGCCTTAACCGCGCTGGACGATATTTTCGGCCAGACCCATCAGGCGCTGGCCAATCTGGACCAGCGTGCCAGTCAAATCAGTAAAGATGCCGAGCAAAGTGCTTCTGTTACGGCAGTTTTGGATGGTACAGCAAACGCGATTAATCAGCTGATCTCCAGCATTCAGGAAATTTCCGACCAGACCAATTTGCTGGCACTCAATGCCGCCATTGAAGCAGCACGGGCAGGTGAGGCCGGTCGTGGTTTTGCCGTAGTCGCTGATGAAGTGCGGCAGCTGGCTGGTAAAGCACATCAGGCCAGCAACCAGATTGAACAGCTGGTCAAACAAATCATTGATCAGACGGGGCAAATTCGCAGTACTGTCGAGCAGAGCCGGCACAGCGCGACCGATGTCGCCACCTCCAGCAGCCAGATTGGTGCCGTGGTCGAACAGGTTATTAATACATCCAGTCATATGCAAAGCGTCATCAATCAAAGCGCAACCATGGCGTTTTTAAATACGGTGAAGCTCGACCATGCGGTGTGGAAACACAATGTCTATGAGCTGATCCAGCAACAGCGCTTCGGTGACACGGTGAATGCGCATACTGAATGCCGCTTAGGCAAATGGTATTTTGAAGGCGAAGGCAAAAAGCGTTACAGCGGTCAACGTAGTTTTCAGCAGTTAGACACGCCGCACAAAGCAGTGCATCAGTCCGGACGTGAAGCTTTAGCGGCCGGGCAACGCGGTGATTTTGCAGGCATGCAGCAAGCGTTGTTACAGATGGAACAAGCCAGTGCACAAGTCACTGACCTTATTACTCAGCTGCAACAGGAGATTTGGGCTTAACCGGGCTCTTTGCGGGATGCCACTGCCGTCATAGCCGGTGGCCTGCCAGTCTTGCTGCTATTGCCCGCGATTTAAACCTTAAGCTGGCTGGCCTGTGTTAACAACTGCGCACTGAGGCGTTGCTGCACTTCTGATTGCTCGGCCAGCATGCTCATTGCGCTGTCAGTCTCAACTGCCGACTGATGAATTTGCGCCAGTGCGGCACTGATTTGCTGGCTACGTGCGCATTCTTCGCTGCCAAGCCGGTGGATATCGGTGGCCACCTGCACAATTCTGGCGGCAGCGGCGCGAATTTGCGTCAGCATGGTATCGGCATGGGCCGCGCTTTGCAGACAATGTTCAGCCGTTTGCTGCTCCAGCTCCAGCCCCTGACGGGTTTGAGCCACTGAGCCAGCCAGCCGGTTTAACATCGTCTGAATTTCTGCGGTGGCATTAGCGGTATTGGCGGATAGACGCCGTACTTCATCAGCGACCACGGCAAAACCACGGCCATGTTCGCCGGCACGGGCCGCTTCAATGGCCGCGTTCAGCGCCAGCAAATTAGTTTGCTCCGCCACGCCACGAATAGTTTCCAACACCTGCATAATATCGGTCGATGCTTTATCCAGCGTCAGCATACTGCCGGCCGAATGTTTGACCTGCTCGGCCAACTGGCCAATCTGCTGATTCAGCGTTTTCACACTGTCCTCACCCGACACCGCTTGTTGATGGGTCAGGGCGGCATCGTCATTGGCCAGAGTGATTTGTTGCTGCAGTTGTAACAACGCAGCGGAAGCCTGGGCCGCTTCAACGTCCAGCTGCGTCAGCGCCGCTTTTTGCTGATAGACCGCTGTTTTGCTGCGCATGCTGATTTGCAGATTCTGTGCTGCCAGTTCCTGACTTTGCTGGCCGGCTTGCTGCACGCCACGCAGCAGCAGCGATAAACGGCTAAACAGTTGCTGCAGTGCCGAAGTGGTCTGACTGAGTTCGGTATCACGTTGCGGTGCAAATTGTTGCCTTAAGTCTTGCTGTTCGGCGGCCTGCATCAGCTGCACTGACAGCTGTTCCAGCGGTTTCGCAATACCGAAACCTAAACGGCGGGCCAGCCAGAATAACAAAACTGCAAGGCCGATGGCAGTCAGCGCGCTGCCTAACCACAGTTGTTGCTGCAGTCCCTGCAGCGACTGATAGAGCTCAGCAGTCTGCTGCTGCGTCACCAGTAGCACTGGCTGGCCACCGAGTGACACGGTTTCGGTACGCTGCAGATAGTCCCCGCCATCAGCGCCGGTGATCTGCCGGATTTGTTGTTTACCCTGTAGCAATGCGCGGATATCTGCAGCGACCGGGGTCGGCTGCGTGTTATCGCGCAGGGTAGTCAGCAGCTGGCCGCTGCCGTCCAGTAAGTAGCTGTCGCCGGAATGACCGAGGCCAATCGCGCTCCAGTTTTGCTGATCGGACATCAAAGCACTGACCGTAGCGAGCGGCAGCTGCAGCACCAGCACACCATTTAGTTTCTGGTCCTGCGGATTTAACACCGGCGCAGCCATAAACAGCGTCAAATGATCAAACTGCGCAGCAAAAGGCGCAGCAGCAGAAACTTGCCAGCCTGCTGCGGGTTGTTTGATCACCTGCTGCACTAAAGCCGCCAGTGCTGTTTTAGCGAAAGCACCGTCCTGTAGCGACGTGGCAAAGGCCGGGCCTTTGTTGACGGAATACAACACAGCTTTGGACTGTGCATCCACCAGATATAAATCGTCATAATGCAGTCGCGTCACCAGCTCGCGAAAACTCTGGTGAAATCTCTTGTGCTGCTGACCATAAACCGAGCCATCGGCACGGTCGGTCATTTTTGCCAGTTCACCGGGGTTATGCGGGTTAGTTGCGAGGTAATAACGCTGCAGCAAGAGGGTTTCCAACGAGGCCTTTTCCAGCCATTTGGCAACGTCTGGCTGGGCACCAAAGCTACTGGCTAAAGGAAGATAACGCTTTTGATACCACTGGCCGACTTCAGTACGCAGTGCATCGATACCGGGATTTTCGACTTCGTAACGATACGACTGATAAGGATTTTTCAGTGCCTGCAACGCTTCCTGCGTCATGCGGTTGTATGCCAGACTCTGCAACAAATCACGCTGCTGGTCCATATATTGACTCAGCGCCTGACGCCGGCCTGTTGCGACGGCCAAAAAACGCTGCTCAATGCTGTCGCTCAACGCCGTTTCGGCATTTTTACCGGCAATAAAACTACTGATCCCAACAGCCAGCACTACGGCGCCAATTGTTGTACCACCCATTACCCACATCAGTCTTTGTGCAATTTTCATCTGCGTTGTTCCACCATCAAACCAGCCCGTCGGCAGGGATCGCGCTGAGCTTAGGTGGATTAGATGACAGATTTGTGACATACGAGCCATTTAGATGGCTAAACCACCTTAATTGCTGGTTTACCAGACAACAACAAGCATATTACTTTTTTGCATATAACTAGTGCTTATAGTTATAGAATTAATTTGATATAGTTTTCGCAGATTTTCTAAGGTCGTTTGCCAGACGAGGCGCTTATGTCATCACTGCAGTTTTTAAGCTATTTCGACAAAGACTCTAATACTTTTAGTTACTTAGTGTGGGAGTCGGCAAGTAAGGCCGCAGTGGTCATTGACCCGGTACTAAATTTTGATCCGGCGTCGGGGCGAACCAGCAGCGCCGCAGTAGAGCGCATCATCCAGGACATCCAAGCGCAGCAGCTACAACTCAATTACATTCTGGAAACCCATGTACACGCCGACCATTTAAGTGGCGCAGCGGCATTAAAAGCGCTGTGTGGCGGCACTGTGCCGGTCGGCATTGGTGACCAAATTTGCCGGGTGCAGCAGGTATTCGGTGCGCTGTTTGCGCTGCCGACTCTGGCCGATGGCAAGCCATTTGACCTGTTACTCCCCGATGACACCATTTTGCCATTAGGCGACGCTAACATCCGCGTGTTGCATACGCCGGGTCATACTCCGGCTTGTGTATCTTTTCTGATTGGCGATTTGTTGTTTGTCGGCGACACCTTGTTTATGCCGGATTACGGCACCGCGCGCTGTGATTTCCCGGGCGGAGACGCAGCCACTTTATATCGCTCCATTCAAAAGCTGTTTGCGCTGCCTGATAGTACCCGGATGTTAATGTGTCACGACTATGGCGCTCCTGGCAGGCCTGATGTTGCCAACGAAACCAGTGTCGGCGAACAAAAATCTCAAAACATTCATGTCGGGCAGGGCCGCATGGAGGCTGATTTTGTCACTTTGCGCACCACCCGCGACGCCACCCTCAGCATGCCAAAATTGCTGCTGCCTTCCGTGCAGGTCAATATGCAGGCTGGTGAATTGCCAACGGCAGAAGCAAACGGCATCCGTTACCTGAAGCTGCCACTGAATCAGTTTTAAACAAGATGAAATCAACACGACATCTGCTGGTAGCCACCGATATTTTTGGTGCAACGCCAGCCTTGCGGGAAACTTTGGCAACACTGCCAGATATTTTACGCGGGCAGTTACAACTCACGCTTTGTCAGCCGGACAGCTGCATGAAAACCACAACCGTTTTTACGGATGACCAGCTGGCCTACCACGCATTTTTACAACAAGGCGGACTTGAGCGATATCAACAGCAGGTGCTGCAAACGCTGACAGCGGTTCAACCTGATCTGGTGCTGGGTTTCAGTGCCGGTGCTGCAGCACTCTGGTGTTCGTTAAGTCGTGCAGACTGTGCTGATTCAGCCGGGCAAGCGTTGCTCTGTTATGGCGGCCAAATCCGGCAGTACAGTGAATTAACGCCGCATTGGCCAGTGACTTGCCTGTGGAGTGATGAAAGTCATTTTGATGTGGTAGCGCTGCAACAACAGCTCGGCCAGTCCGGCAATGTGCGACAACAGCACTGGTCGCAGCGGCATGGCTTTATTAACCCGCACTCGACAGGGTATGACGCCAGCGCTGCGGATCTGTTCTGGCAGCGTTGTCAGCAATGGATACAAAACGGCGATTTTTAATCTGCGGCAAAAAAACAGCGGGCCCGAAGGCCCGCTGGCTTTTTCAACATCTTCACTTCAATTGACACACTCTTGAGGTGAATTCTTAAAGACCAACAAGCGAACTGCCCCCCGGCAGCTCAAACCTGCAGTCTGGATGCTCTGAGTTTTCAGGCTCAGTGAGCATTCGTTGGCGCCATTCGACCGGCATGTGACCGTCCATGGTTCGCATACACAAGCGCTTTAAATGGCGCCTTATCTGGCACCTTATCTGGCATTAGTACTTTCAAAAATTTTGTCCGCAGAAGCTGCGACAAAACCGGTATAGAGCGAGCCGTCTGCCGTTGGGTAACGCAGCGCGAATTCATAGAAACAACTTGGCACCGATAACACACCATCAGTGAAAGCAACTTCGGCTTCATCAGCCAGCGTCGAGGACTGCTCCAGCAACACGTCGGCGGAACCCTTGATTTCGCCACCTGAGGTATTGAGCGCGAAACCGGCGTCTTTCAGCGCCTGATTCACACTTTCAAGGGTGGTAAAGTTCTGCAGCGCATTCACCGACACCGTGAAATGGTTAGCGCGGAAACCCCAAACGGCCATCCAGGCGGCATATTCGCTTTCTTCCAGCAGCAGGCGATATGTTGCCTGATCAATGTCCCAGTGCCGGCCTGAGTAAATAAAATTCTCAGCAGTCACGGCTTCCACCGGGATTTGAGCAACCAGCTTCTGCACGGCTTGCTGCAGCATTGGCGAGCATTTTTCTACCAGCAACTCAGAAATAAACACTTTTGGCGCTGTTGGGTCCGGATGCTCAAAATGTTTGGCATAGAGCTTTTTCGCTTCGAAGTGATATTCACCGGCTTCGCGATAACCCACCGCCAGAAAATGGGCAGCCAGTTTATCCAGACCAACTTTATCCAGATTAAAAGTACGCAGCGCGATATGGTCGTTGATCACATCATCCTGCTGGCCAGAGCCGAGCAGGGCATGGATCTTCTCTGCAGAAGGAGTCAGTTGCACGTAGTCTTGCCACAGAGCGGCGAATAAATCTTTAAAATTGCTATGCATGGGTTTGCCTGTTATTTACTGCTAAGGCCGCAGATTTTAAAGCGCTACGGCCGGAACTACTTTGATCTTGCTAAAACTTTGTTTACTTTAAGCGGCTGGGCTCAGAGGCTGAGGCCAGGGCTTAAGGTTGCCGGCAGACTGACTTTGTCTGCTTCAACCGACGCCACCGGGTAAGCGCAATAATCCGCCGCATAATAAGCGCTGGCGCGATGATTACCGCTGGCACCGATGCCACCAAAAGGCGCACTGCTGGACGCACCGGTGATAGGTTTGTTCCAGTTGACGATACCGGCGCGGATACGGCTGAAAAACAGCTCGTAATCGCTGGCACTGTCCGCCAGCAAACCGGCAGACAAACCAAAGCTGGTATTGTTCGCTTCATCAATGGCCGCCTGAAAATCTGTGTAGCGATACAATTTCAGCAGCGGGCCAAAATGCTCTTCATCCGGCAGTGTTTTGGCGTGTGTCACATCGATAATACCTGGCGTGACAAAACCCAAACTCGGATCTATCTGTGTCAATTTCAACAGCGGCACGCCACCGAGCGCTTCAATATCTGCCTGCGCCTTGACCATGCCGGCAGCCGCTTTGCTGCTAATCATCGAGGCGTAAAACGGCTGTACTTCGGCAAAAGGTGCGCCGACAGCTAACTGCTTAGTCGCAGCCACTAAAGCGTCCAGAATGGCATCGCCATTGGCGGATTGTTCGATGAACAACCGGCGCGCACAGGTACAGCGCTGACCGCTGGTGATAAAAGCCGACTGGATAATGTCATGGACTGCTGCTTTCACATCTGCAACATCTTTAACAATCAGCGGGTTATTGCCGCCCATTTCCAGCGCCAGAATTTTGCCCGGATGGCCGGCAAATTGTTTGTGCAGCAGATGCCCGGTATTTGAGCTGCCGGTGAAAAATAAACCATCGATGCCCGGTAAATTGGCAATAGCTTTACCGGTAGTCACTTCGCCTTGCAGCAAATTCAGCACGCCGGCCGGTAGACCGGCCGCCAGCCACAGTTCCAGCATATGCTGCGCAACTAGAGGCGTTAATTCTGAAGGCTTAAATAACACAGTGTTACCGGCAATCAGCGCCGGGACTATATGGCCATTCGGCAAGTGGCCCGGGAAGTTATAAGGGCCAAACACAGCTACCACACCATGCGGTTTATGCCGGATAAAAGCCCGTGCGCCTGGCATCGGATTTTCCACTGTGCCGGTGCGTTCCTGATGGGCTTTGACTGAAATAGCGATTTTGCCAATCATCGCCGCGACTTCAGTGCGGCTTTCCCACAGAGATTTCCCGGTATCAAGCGCAATAGTGCGCGCTAAGGCTTCGGTGTTGGCTTTGAGTTGTTCAGCAAAAGCTTCCGCGATCGCGATACGTTCGGCCAGCGGTCGCGCTGACCAGCTATAAAAAGCGCTGCTGGCTGCCTGATAAGCTTGTTGGACTTGTGCTTCATCCGCTGCCTGGCCTTGCCAGACGACCTGATTGGTCGCCGGGTCAACAGACTGGAACAATGCGCCAGCACCTGCCTGCCACGCACCGTTGATCAGCTGTAAGCCCTGAATAATGTTTGTTGCCTGACTCATTTGGCACCCCGGTCCAGATTTAAATAACGCACTTCATCGCCGGCACTGACTTGCAGTCCATCAGCAATAGCCTGAGTAATAATCAACACATCGCCGTCAACTTGCGCCTGATTGCTGATTGTGGCGCGAAAGCCAGCCACTTGCGGATTGGAAATCGCCAGCGTTGGGCCTTCAACCGGCACGCCAATTGCGACTTTAATGCGGTGGCTGCTGCGCACTGATTTAATCTGCTTAAGCTGCGCTTCAACAGTCGGGCCGGCGTCAAACAAATCAACATAACCGCGGTGAATAAACCCTTCGTTTTCCAGCAGTTTCAGCGCAGGCGCCGTATTCACATGCACCTGACCAATCACGTCCTGCGCCGATTTTGGCAGCAAGGAGACATAAATCGGGTGGCGTGGCATCAAATCAGCGATAAAACCTTTGTTGCCGATACCAATCATATGGTCGGCAGTCGGGAAGTCGATACTGAAAAAATACGACTGTAACCACTGCCAGAACGGCGGCAGCGCGTTTTCGTCAGCAACACCACGCATCTCGGCAATGACGATTTTCGAGAAACGTTTTGGATGTTCCGCCATAAACATAAAACGGACTTTAGATAAAAACCGGCCATACATGCCGCTACGGTAAGGTTCGCGCAGGAACAGCGTACAAATCTCTGACACGCCGGTGTAGTCGTTGCACATGGTCAGCACTTCGACCGGGTTGTAGACGTTCAGCTCATTGCTGTGATGCACCACAGTGCTTTTGTGGAAATGGTACAAAGGCGTGGTGAGGCCTACTGAGGCCTCAATGCCGGAGGTGCCTAAGATCTCACCAGTGTCGGTGTCTTCCAGCACAAACAAATAACCCTGATTGCCGGGCTGCTCGGTGTCGATACCAAAGCTGTGCTCGGAATGGGCGATTTTTTGTTTCAGTTTCTGCTCGTTGACCGGCAGCGAAGTGAAACCGGCACCGGATTCGATGGCGATTTGCATCAGCGCCGGATAATCGGCTTGGGTAATAGGGCGGATCAATAACATGTTTAAATCCTGGCAAAGGCCGACGCCAGGCGCCGGCTTGTCAAAGTCATAGATCAGCCGCGTGCTGCGACCAGCTTGGCAATGGCTGCTTCAAAACGCGCCATACCGTCCAGAATATCCTGCTCTGGAATGACCAGTGACGGCGCAAACCGCACCACGTTGTAACCAGCCATCAGCACCAGCAGGCCTTGTTCTGCCGCCGCCAGCATAAAATCACGTGATTTGCCGGCCCATTCGGTATTGAGCGCCGCGCCAATCAACAGGCCCTGACCGCGCACTTCACTGAACACCTGATATTTTGCATTAATCGCATGCAAAGCGTCTTTAAACAGTTTCTCACGGGTTTTGACGCCGTTTAATACTTCCGGTGTGTTGACAGTGTCATAAGCCGCCAGCGCCACAGCACAAGCCAGCGGGTTACCGCCGTAAGTACTGCCATGCGTACCCACGACCAGGTGTTTAGCCAGCTCCGTTGTGGTTAACATAGCGCCAATCGGAAAGCCGCCGCCCAATGCTTTCGCTGTGGTTAACACGTCTGGAGTGACGCCAAGGCCCATATAAGCGTACAGCTCACCGGTGCGGCCGACGCCGCTTTGCACTTCATCGAACACCAGCAATGCATTGTGTTGGTCGCACAGTTCACGCACGCCCTGGATAAATTCTTTGCTTGGGCTGATGATGCCGCCTTCACCTTGCAGCGGTTCTAATACCACAGCACAAGTGCGGTCAGAGATCAGCGCTTTAAGGCTGTCCAAATTGTTATATTCGGCGTGGTCGATGTCGGCTGGTTTAGGACCGAAACCATCAGAATAAGCCGGCTGACCGCCGACGGTCACAGTGAACAGCGTGCGGCCGTGGAAGCCCATTTTAAAAGCGATGATTTGGGATTTTTCGGCACCGAATTTATTCAGTGCGACGCGGCGCACCAGCTTCAGTGCAGCTTCGTTGGCTTCGGCGCCTGAGTTGGCGAAATAAACTTTTTCGGCGAAGGTGGTGTCAACCAGACGCTGTGCTAACGCCAGTGCCGGTTCGTTGGTCATGGTGTTGGATAAATGCCACAGTTTATTGGCTTGTTCGGTCAGCGCTTTGACTAACACCGGGTGGCAATGGCCCAGACAGTTGACAGCGATCCCGCCGGCAAAATCGATAAACTCGCGATCCTGCTGGTCCCACAACCGGGAGCCAAGACCACGCACCGGAATAATCGGTGACGGGGCGTAGTTCGGGACCATAACTTCATCAAACAGGGCGCGGGTTAATTGCATTTAGAATTCCTCGTGAGTGCTGTCGCCGTCTATAGCGGCTTTTTGAAGCCCTGGTGTTGTTCTGCATTGGCCATTTAACAAAGCAGCATGCATCATCCCAGGACGGAATGCCTTTATTATATTGGGCAGGGCAGTCAAACTGCAGTATCATAATCAGCAAATATACGATTTGTTTTGCCATATTGACGGAGTGTTTTGACAAAATGCTAAGCAAAGAAGATGAAAGACTGTTAGCGCTGCTGCGCACCAATGCCCGGGCCAGCGTGTCTGATCTGGCGCGGCTGTTAGATTTATCCCGCTCTACAGTGCAGACCCGTATCGCGCGGCTGGAGCAGACCGGCGTCATTCGCGGTTATGTGCTGGACTACGGTGACAGCTACACCAAGTCGTTAGTGTCCGCTCACGTGTCAATCAAAGTGAAACAAAAGCTGACGGTCAAAACCAATAACGAGTTGAAACAAATCCCGCAAATTGCAGAGTTGTACGCGATTAGCGGCGAATACGACCTGATTGCCGTAGTGCAGGCGCAAAGTACCGAGCAGCTCAGTCATTTACTCGATCAGATTGGTGATCTGGACGGCGTCGAACGGACTAATTCTTCGGTGATCCTCGAAACCAAATTTAAACGATAAAGTCAGATGCACGACAATGATGGTGCGGCACCGACAAAATGCCAATAGCCACCGGTAGCCGCAAATGTCCGACCAGTTGTCTGAAATTTTACTACAGGGTCTGAACAGCGGTAGAATCCGCCCACTTTTCGCCAGATGGCCGCTATTTCCGGGAATATTATGAGTCAAGCAGATAACACCCCTTTGTACACCCACTATGCCGGCCCGGCACTGCTGGAAACGCCTTTGCTGAATAAGGGCAGTGCCTTCAGCCGCGAAGAGCGCGCCGCATTTAACTTAACCGGCCTGTTGCCACCGCGTTATGAAACCATCGAAGAGCAGGCCGCCCGTGCATATATGCAGTATTCGTCGTTTGAAGAGCCAATCAACAAACACATCTATCTGCGGGTGGTGCAGGACAATAATGAAACTTTGTTTCACCGCCTGCTGCAAAACCATCTCGAAGAAATGCTGCCAATTATTTACACGCCAACTGTTGGCGACGCCTGTGAGCGTTTCTCCGACATTTACCGCAGCGCCCGTGGTTTGTTTATTTCTTACAGCGACCGCGACCAGTTAGACGATGTGCTGCGTAGCGCCACCAAGAAAAAGGTCAAAGTCATCGTCGTCACTGACGGCGAACGTGTATTGGGCCTCGGCGATCAGGGTATTGGTGGTATGGGCATTTCGATTGGTAAGTTGTCGCTGTATACCGCCTGTGGCGGCATCAGCCCGGCTTATACCTTGCCGGTCTGCCTCGATGTCGGTACCAACAACGAAAAGCTGCTGAACGACCCGTTTTATATGGGTAACCGCCATCGTCGTATCAGCGGCGACGAGTACTATGAATTCGTCGACAAATTTATCAAAGCGGTGAAGCGCCGCTGGCCAGAAGCTATGGTGCAGTTTGAAGACTTCGCCCAGCCGAATGCCATGCCGCTGCTGAAACGCTACCGTGACCAGATCTGTTGTTTTAATGACGACATTCAGGGCACTGCCGCTGTCACCGTTGGTACTTTACTAGCGGCTTGTCGTTCAAAAGGCGTGAAACTTTCTGATCAAAAAGTGGTATTTGTTGGTGCAGGCTCAGCCGGCTGTGGTATTGCCGAGCAAGTGATCAGCCAGATGGTCAGCGAAGGCATTGATGATAAAACAGCACGTGGTCAGGTGTTTATGGTGGACCGCCATGGCTTGCTGACCGAGGGCATGGAAGATTTACGCGATTTCCAGCAAGCGCTAGTGCAAACCAAAGCCGCGATCGGCCACTGGTCGTTTAGCGGCGATTACGCCTCGCTGCGGGATGTGATGAATTGCGCCAAACCGGACATTTTAATCGGTGTCTCCGGCGTTGCCGGTCTGTTTACTGAAGCAGTTGTCAAAGCGATGAAGAAAAACTGTGCGCTCCCCATCATTATGCCGCTCAGTAACCCCATCAAGCAGATTGAAGCCCGGCCGGAAAAAATTATTGAATGGACTGAAGGTGAAGTCATTATCGCGACCGGCAGCCCATTTAAACCTATTGAATATAATGGCAAAACCTATCCGGTGGCGCAGTGTAACAACAGCTATATCTTCCCTGGTATCGGTCTTGGCGTGCTGGCTTGTAAAGCCCGCCATATCAGTGACGAGATGCTGCGGGTTGCCAGCGAAACGCTGGCCGCAGCCTCGCCACTGGCCAACACAGGCGAGGGCGGTATTCTGCCACCATTGACGCAATTATCTGAGTTATCAAAAGAAATTGCCTTTGCGGTAGCGAAAATGGCGATGGCGCAAGGCCATGCCTTAGAAATGGATGACGAGCGTTTACTGCGCAAAATTAACAGCAATTTCTGGAAACCAGAATACCGGCTGTATAAACGCGTCAGCAGCTAAACCCAGGCCGGCGAAATACCCACAAGTGTTTCGCCGGCAACTTTCTGCAATTTTTTCCAGCATTCACCAACTTTTTTAAAAAGCATCACGACCAACAGGTATCAACATTTTGTGAAGAGCCCGAGGTCAACATGCAAACTAAGATTCAACGCCAAATCCCAACCCATCATTTTCATCGTTTCACCTTCGCTATTTTACTACTGGGCAGCTGCAGCCTGGTGCTTGCCTCACAGCAGGCCACAGCGGAGCAAGCCATAGCCAAACAATCAATGGCGACCGGGCACAAACTTCAGGTACTGAAAGACTGCAAACTGCAGTCCGAACGCGACCTGACGCCGGCAGAAGTCAGCGCCTGGCAAGACGTAAAAAAGGCCGAACTTAAAATGGACCAGCTGCAAATCCCGCTGGACCAGATGAGCAAAGCGCTGCAGCCACATCAGGATAAAATGGAGCAACTGAGCGCAGAGCTGGAGCAACAAACCAAAAGTCACCGCATACCGGACGACGAACTGCTGGAGCAAACCCGCATGACGGCTGAGCGCATCGAAGATATTACCGACAGCTATCAAGGCGATATCGACGCCATCAGTAGCTATGGTGACCACATCGGCCAGGTCGCCAAAGTGTTTGAACAACAAGTCACGGCACAACTCCCCGCCGGCAGTTATGATCAGCTACGGGTGGTCACGCCGGGCGACAAAACCGCCGCCGATTGCAACAGCGGCATGTTTTTCAGCAAATCGCTGCGGTTTAACAAAAGCTAAACTCCAGACCCGACAACAGAAAATATCTGGCGTGGACAACTGTTGACGAGCGGCCAGTTTTCTTTAAGCTTGGCCGCACACAAACAGCACAGGGACAACCGGATGTTATTTATTGTGATGCTGGGTGGCAAACACCCGGCCGCCAAAATTGAAGTACATGACGTGGTATTTGCCTTTGGCCAGCAGCTCAGTGATTGTTTTGACCAGCTCAGACAACAATGGTTTGGTACAGCCAAAGGCCTGCATATCGACTCTTGGTGGCAAGTGCAGGGCGTCGATGGTTATCAGCTGCATTTTAGCGACGTCGCCCCCAAAGCCGGCGAGCCACGACTGTATTTCATTAACCTAGGCGGTTATTTACCTGGTAGTTTTGGCGAAGATCATCAGTATTTACTAGTGGTCGCGCACGATCCGGTTGAAGCCAAGCAACTTGGTAAACTTCGGATGCCGCGGCTGTGGGACAAACCACACACGGACAATCTGTATGACGTCGACGACTGTCTTCCGATAGATGCCGTCGAAGGCCGTTTTGTCCATCTGATACCCGGCGATTATGCGCAGGCGCAACAGGGCAACGACTACATCTTGCTCTAATGTTAAACCAGGGGAACGGCCCGCAGTCACACCGGCTGCGACAATTTGTCGCATAGGGGCTGCAGGAACTTTTACGTAAAATCAGGCACATGCATTTTCTAAAGGTATGTGCCGTGACCATTCAACATTCATTTCTTGTTTCTTATAAATTATCCCGTTTGACGCTGGCGCTTAGCCTGTTTTGCCTGCCGGTTTCAGTGCTGGCAAACACCGTGGCCGATGCTGATGCTGCTAACAAAGCCGAAAAAGATATCGAGCGGGTCCAGGTCACCGGCGTCGTGCTGAACGGCCCTGGCCAGCTGGTGATGGACCCGAAAGCGCCGCGTCAGCCATTACCGGCACACGACGGTGCTGACTACCTGAAAACTATCCCGGGTTTTTCCGTCACCCGTAAAGGCGGCGCCGACGGTGACGCTGTGTTCCGCGGCATGGCGGGTTCTCGCCTTGGCATTCTGGTTGATGGCGAAAATATTTTAGGCGGCTGTAATTTCCGCATGGATGCGCCAACGGCGTATATCTATCCGGAATTACATGATTCGATGACAGTGATCAAAGGCCCGCAATCCGTCGCTCACGGGGCCGGGCATTCTGCTGCTGTTATTCTGTTTGACCGCAACGTGGCGCCATTTGAACAAGCCGGTTTTCGCACTCACAGCAGTCTGACCACTGCGAGCTTTGGCCGCCATGACGAACTGGCTGATTTACAGTTCGGTCAACAAAATGGCTATGTGTTATTAAGCGGCAGTAACTCAGCTGCAGATGACTATCAAGACGGCGATGGCAACGATATCCACTCCCGGTATCAGCGTTACAGCGGCAATATCGCAGTCGGTTGGACACCGGATGTCGATACGAAAGTAGAGTTGTCTGGTGCCCGCAGTGACGGCGAAGCCGCTTATGCCGACAGGGGCATGGATGGTACCCGTTTCCGGCGAGATAGTCTGAATCTGCGTATTGAGAAGAACAACATCACGCCCTGGTTGGAGCAAGTCAAATTCCACTGGTTCGATAACGAAGTCGACCATTTGATGGATGACCAACAACTACGCAAACCCGGCATGATGGGCTATGCCAATTTATTGCGCGATACCAAAGGCGGGCGCCTCAGTGCCGTTTTTACGCCGTCAATGAACTACAAAGTGACACTGGGCGCGGACCAACAAGACAGTGGGCATAGTTCACGCTCGGCGCCCGCGTCTGGTATTTACAGCGCTTTACTCGACGATGCCAAGATCTCTCAGGTCGGCGTATTCGCAGAATGGCGTTATCAGCTGGCGCAATTTGATACTGTCGTGGCCGGCTATCGGCTGGACCAATGGCAGGCAACAGACGAACGGCTGAAAATCGCCGGCATGATGAGTGCCATGCCAAACCCAACGGCCGGGCAGCAGCGCGACGATGACCTGCACAGTGGTTTTGCCCGATATGAACATCAATTCAGTAGCATTCCGGCCAGTTGGTACATTGGCGTTGGCAGCACTGCGCGCTTCCCGGATTATTGGGAATTGATTGCCAAAGAAGGTATCAAATCGAAGAGTGCTTTTCAGGAGATAGCGCCGGAACAAACCACACAGCTGGATGTAGGTTATTTGTTTAAAGACGCAGACACCGAGTGGTCAGCTTCGGCTTTTTACAATGAGATCAGTGACTATATCTTGGTAGATTACAGCAACATGATGAAATCAAATGGTTTTGTCAGAAACATCGACGCCAGCAGTTATGGTGCTGAATTTGGTGTACAGCAAAAATTCTCCCACCACTGGCAAGCTGATGCGACGCTGGCATACACCCGCGGCGATAACGACACTGACGGTACTGCTTTACCGCAAGTATCACCGCTGGAGATCAAACTAGGCCTGAGCTATGCCGAGGATAACTGGTCAGTGGGTTCTTTGGTGCGGATTGTTGGTCCACAAAGCCACTTTGACCGCAACAAGGGTAATATTGTCGGAAAAGATTTAGGCGCAACATCAGGTTTCTCAGTCCTTTCACTAAACGCCAGTTGGCGGCCGGTGCAGAGCTTATTGTTCACCGCTGGCGTCGACAATTTGCTCGACCGCACTTATGCCGAATTTGTCAGCCGCGCCGCCGGTAATGGTATGGGTGGCGGCATCCCGGGTTATGTCCAGACGCTACGCGTTAATGAACCGGGCCGCACCGCCTGGTTAAAAGCGCAGTGGAACTGGGACGGTCATTTCTGATGCGCACGTTGCACAGTGCGTTGTTTTTCTGTGGTTTATTTATGCTCGCGCCGATCGCAACGGCGCAGCATGTTGCCGCAGACAGTCATAGCCAAAGCATGGCAGGTACGGATCTGGAACAAATTCACGGCTTTATGCGAAAAACCTGGCATAGCAGCGAACACCCGTTAAGGCTGGGGCCGACCCATATCGCAGGTGATTTTGCGGTTGCTGACTGGTGGCACCAAGGGAAGGGTGGCCGCGCGGTGTTTAAGCGCAGTAATCAGCAATGGCAGCTGATTTTATGCGGCGGCGCCGGCATATTGCAAAGCACTTTATGGCAGCAATTGGGCCTGACGCCATCCGCTGCGGCAGAAGTTGTCGATGCGTTGCAACATGCCGAGCAAAGTGTCAGCGTAGCAGACAAGGCATTGCTGGATGCTTTTGGCGCAACAGTGACTATGCAAGCGGAACATGCGCGGCATCCAAAGTCGACGTCACTTTAAAATCATCTCACTGCAGTGGCAATGGGTGCTGCTGCCTTTGACCAAGCCTGTGTTTATCCCCCTTGTAACCACAGGCGCGACCAACGTGAATTCCCGCTGGCGACAGCCAAAAGCAGGCGGGACTTTTTCCTGGAGTTTGCCGTGCTGGTAGAAAATGTGGTTTTTGTCCTTCGTTTCCTGTTGCTGGTATCAATGCTGACGGCATTTATCTATGTCATTTCACCAGCGGATCCTAAGCGTGACTCATTAGAGCAACGTATAGAATCTGGCGTTTTTGCTTTTGGAGCAGCCATTGGACTACTGATCCTGCAGATCTTTTAAGCTCAAACATCGTAAAAACGGCTAGAAAGGACGGCAATTAAATGAGTCAGGGCAGTGTGAGCTGCCCATTCGGCCTGCACACCAGTCCCAAATACCTGTGTACTGGCGGTCCATTAGCAGCTGCGGTTATAGTGGTGCATCGCTGATGGTTTACGGGGAAGAGCATGTGTGGGCGTCTGAATGTAACCGATAATCCATTGCTCATCGAACTACTGGAGCAGCTTGGCATACAATTGTTTTCCGCTGCTCCCGCGCAAATGCAGCTGGACTTGCCAATCAGAACAGGGCGTTTTATCTGTGCCACCAATCTGGTTTCAATCGTGTTACAACAAGACGGTCAGCGCAGGTTGCAAGACGCCGTCTGGTGGCTGTTACTGGAACCGACAGAACAGGGCTTTAAACCAGGCCCATATACCAGTTTTAATACCAGAGCTGACAAACTCCATGTACGTGGCAGCGCCGGCTTCCAGCCATTTCGCCAACAACGTTGCATCATCCCGGCCAGTGGCTTTGGTGAAACTGAAACTCTGCAAGGCGTCAACCGTTACACGGACTTTATGGGAAAGCGCGCCCTGGCTTTCGCCGGCCTGTACCGCACCTGGCTCAATAAAAGCACCGGCGAACTCACATATTCGTGTTCAATCATCACGTTAGCTCCACATCCAAAGCTAATGCCATATCACAGTAAAGCCATGCCGATGATGCTGCCATCAAGTGCTTTTGATGCGTGGCTTGATCCACACAGCAGTATCAACGAATTCGATTGCTTACTGCAGCCAAAAATCGACACAGGGCTCCTGGCAATTCCAATCAATAAACCGAGCTTGTATCAACCAATCGCAGAAGCGATTGAAATAGAGCCAGATTAGGCGCTTGATGCACTGTACATAGCATCAAATGTTGCTGACAGACTGGTTGAGTGCTGAAGTTAGAAACTCAAATAGATTAGCGGGAGTGTTCGCGGCCTTGGTGCTGACGTTAAACCTAGCGAGTTCACCAAGCCAGAGTGATGCGGTCACTCCCGCATAATTCGATTTAACATAATATACATTATGGGTTATTATGTACACTGTCAAAATGTCGATATTTTCATTAATATCAATGTTATATGTATTGCTCTAATTTAGGAAATAACTACCAAACTATCCACAGCTGATGCAGCTATCTGCAGTTTTTCATTTTACACAATCACCGCTGAGAATCAGCGCCACCTTATGTCCGCTAATGTGTTGATTATGTGAAATGCTTACCTGGCTTCTGCTAGCTAACTTAATCAAAGTTAACGACTTTTCTCTGCTGATGATCTATGGCAAATTGCATTTAGTGCTGTGCTGGTTTGCGTCCCAAGCACTGTGGAATTTTCACTGCAATGGAGAGCTTTATGTCTGATGCTGTAATGATTTTTTTCGGCGTTATTTTGCTGCTTATTGTGCTGAAGCTGTTATTTGGCAAAAACAACGCTGCTGGCCAGCCTTATCCTTATGTTCTGAACAAAACGCTGTTTAGTCCTGCTGAGCGTTCTTTTCTTGGTGTGCTGGATTTAGCCGTTGCCGATCAATACCGGATCTTCGGCAAAGTCCGGGTTGCCGATATTTTGTTACCAGGCAAAGGCCTGAACAAAAGTCACTGGAAAATTGCCTTTAATAAAATTGCCGCCAAGCATTTTGATTTTGTGCTGTGCAACAAACAAACGCTTGAAGTGATTGCCGTGATTGAACTGGATGACAAAAGCCATCAAAAAGGTAAAACCCAAAAACGAGATTTAGTGATAGCATCCGCATGTGCCAGCGCAGGTTTACCATTGATACGGTTCGCGGCACAAGCCAGCTATCAGGTGACTGAAATTCAACAGAAAATCCAGACAGAACTGTCTTTAAAAGACTAATAAAATCAGCGCCCTGCTTCGCTTTTGCCAGCTTTTTACACAGCCACAAGCGCATTACAAGCACCATTTATTTGTAGCTACAATTTGTCAAAAGCTGTTGAATTTGAATTCTAGTCAGCGCGTTATCTGATTGATGAGCGCCAAGACTATGGCGAAACCCGAATTCGGGCGCTGGGCCTGCCAAATCGGATGTGTTGGCCGTGTGCATGCCCTTGTGTTTACTGAAATCGCCGGTGGCATTCGCGTCATCAGCTTTCGCAAAGCGAATAAGCGAGAGGTAGTCGAATATGAAAAAACCAGCAGTGTCTGACCTGCCACTGGGCGAGAATCCAGAGTGGTCTGCCGGTGATGTGGAAAAATCAGTGTCTTTTGCTGGTTTGCCTGCGGCTTTACGCTCGACTTTGTCTGGCCGCGGACGCGGTCAGCAAAAAGAGCCTGTAAAGCAACTGGTGTCTGTTCGTTATAGTCAGGAAGTGATTAATAAGTTCAAGGCCACCGGTACTGGCTGGCAGACTAGGATGGATAAAGCCTTGCTGGACTGGTTAGCTGAGCATGACCCGAACGAAATCCGCATAAAGTGACTCAAACAAAAAGGCCCAATCGGGCCTTTTTTGCTTCTGGGTCTGAGGTATCAACGAAAACGGGCTGGGGTTATTAGGGGGCAAAGCCCCCTGATGAAGCGCGGAGCGCGGTAACCCAAGGCCAGTGCAGCTGGCCGCTGAAGCGAAGCTTCCTCACTGAAAAAATATGACCTTTAATTTTCATCGAGATTGATTAAAAACAAAATGTATGATGCTGCCAAATGCAAGGCTAAGGAAACCAATGAATAACTTTCCTAAAGCACCACTTACAGATACCTGTAAAACACCGGTTATCAAGCCGGTTTAATACCAACCTGCAAAATACGGTCTTGTTCATCGATTTGCCGCACAGTCAGAATGAGTTGGTCGAGCTGGACGTCGTCACCAACCACGACGCGGCGGAAAAAGCGCGCGCTGATATAATCTGAAATGGATTGTGTTGGGTCTAACTGACCAAAATCTATGGTGTAGAACGCGCCCAAATCGGCCAGTGTGATTTGACCGTTGAGGACAAATTCACCGAAGAAGTCTTGTTTGCTCTGGCTGGCTTCAGCCGCGTAACTAGACAGCACTTCACTGACTACAGCGCTGTCGGCAGCCTTAGCCATCACCATCAGTGTGTCGTTGGCTTTAAAACGCGTGCAATCCAGACATTGGATCCATTCACCATTTCGAACTATGCCTAAAAACTGCACTGAGGATGGCACCGGTAACATGGTCCAGTCGGTATCGAGTACCGGTGAATCGGCGTTGACCTGATACGCCAACACCTGCAGCACGTCTTTGCTTTGTGCGACTTCCAGCGGCATCACATAATCTGCACCAGGGGCTTTTGGTACTTCCAGTTTTAACCAACGCGCGACCGGTGCTATCGACCAACCCTGAATTAACAGCGATACAATCACTACGAAAAACGCCACGTTAAAGTACAAATCTTTATTCGGCACGCCGGCAAGCCAGGGAATTAAAGCGAGGATAATCGGCACAGCGCCGCGCAGCCCTACCCAGCTGATAAAAATCTGGTCACGTTTGGGGAAATGAAACGGCAGCAGGCTCAGCACCACAGCAAGCGGCCGCGCGACGAAAATCATCACCAGCGCCAGTGCGATAGCTGGCAGCAGATAGTCCAGCAGATCCGTTGGTGTCACCAGCAAACCCAACATCAAAAACATGATGATTTGACTAAGCCATGCCAAACCATCCTGCAAACGCAGAATATGTTGAACTGGGGCAAGCCGCGCATTGCCCACCAGAAAACCAGCAAGGTACACGGCCAAAAATCCACTACCGCCAAACTGGTTAGTCAGACCGTACAGCAACAAAGCACAGGAAATAGCAAATAACGGGAAGAACGCCGGGCTTAACGGTAACTTACGGCAAAGCCAAATCAGCGACCTGCCACCGCCCCAGCCGAACAAAGCGCCAACCAACGCCTGCTGCACAAAAACCAGCATGGTGCTCCAGCCAAGCGCTGCTTCACCTGCGACCACACTGACCAGTGTAAATGTCAGCATCACCGCCATCGGGTCGTTACTGCCCGACTCTATTTCCAGTGTCGACGCCACCCGCTCTTTGATATTAAGCCCGGCCGACTGAAAAATAGAAAACACCGCAGCAGCGTCGGTCGAGCTTAAAATAGCCCCAAGCAACAAGCCTTCTAACAAGGTGAGCTTAAACAGATACATGGCCGCAAGGCCCAAAATCAGACAGGTAATGACAACGCCGACAGTCGCGAGCGCCGCCGAAGGCGCTAACACAACTTTGACCCGGTCAGGATGCGTGCGCATCCCGCCGTCAAATAAGATAATGACCAGCGCGACTGAACCAATCAGCAGCGCCACATCGGGATTTGCAAATTGAATGCCCAAGACCCCATCTTCACCAGCCAGCATGCCCATCACCAGAAAGATCAGCAACAAAGGCGCGCCAAAGCGCGCTGAGATCAAGGTTGCAATGATACTGACCGTGAACAGCGCACCGAATATCAGAATATTGAGGTTGACTGCATCCAATAAAACATCCTTCTGAGAGCGGTTTAAACCGCGCTTAATTCCCGATAAATCGCCTGTAAAGCGGCCAGCGGATCAGCCGCTTTGGTAATAGGCCGGCCAATCACCATATAATCAACACCCACAGCGACAGCTTGTGCCGGCGTCATCACGCGTTTTTGGTCATCCGCACCGGCAAATGCCGGGCGAATACCAGGCGTAACTAATTGAAATTCTTTACCAAATTGCTGTTTCAGCAGGCTTGCTTCATGCGCTGAACAGACCACGCCGTCCAAGCCCGCTTGCTGCGTCAGGCCCGCAAGTTTCAGCACCTGCTGTTCAGGCGTCAAGGTGATGCCCAATTCGAGTAAATCAGCCTGCTCCATCGACGTCAACACAGTCACGGCAATCAGCAGTGGCTTGTCAGCGCCATAGCTTTGCAGTGCTTCACGTGCCGCCACCATCATCCGGCTACCGCCACTGGCATGCACGTTGACCATCCAGACGCCAAGATCTGCCGCGGCTTTTACCGCTTTTGCTACTGTGTTTGGAATATCGTGAAATTTTAAATCGAGGAACACGTCAAAGCGGCGTTGTTGTAGTTCACGGACAAAATCGGGGCCGAAATGGGTAAACATCTCTTTGCCGACTTTTAACCGGCACAGAGTTGGGTCAAGCTGGCTCACCAGATTTAATGCTGCGCCTTGGTCTTCATAATCCAGCGCCACCACAACAGGGCTTAATTGCATAACGATAATTCCACTAACAGAAAGGGCAAGATTAGCGGCCGTCAATGCCGCCCAGAGGTTCAACCGTCTCCCATTGCTGGCAGGACGGACATAACCAGTATTGCTGCCGGGTTTTAAAACCGCAATTGCGGCAGCTATACAGGATTTTCGTATCAAGATAGGCGCGCACCAGGCCGTCGATGGCCTGTAGGGCTTCCATCTGCGTTGGCTGATTTAGCTGCCTGATTTGCAGCAACCGCTGGAATAAACGAATATTCGGCTGTTGCTGCAGTTTTTCCAGCAGCAGCTGTTCACCCGCCGCAGGCGAGCCGGTCTGCACCAGCCAGTCGCACATAAAGATAGTGGCTGTGATGTTTTTATTTTTGTGTACCAGCTGGCTTAACAACGGATACCACTCGTCTTCCGGCAATTGGCAGCGTTGTAGTTCCGGCAGAATATCAGCAGCCCACTGTGGTTTTTGTGTCAGCACCGATTTATAGGCCACAGCGGCGTCGGCCAATGACTGCTCGGCTAATAGTTTTCTTGCCAGCTGCAGCCTTGGCCTAATTGCCTGCGGATATTTTTGCGCCAAAATACGTAGCGCCATCACATCCATCGGCTTTTTCTGGTCTTCGCAGCGCATATTGGCGAGCGCAATCCGCAACGAACGCGAATCAGTTTTATCCACTTGCGGCGCAAAATCAGCAGCCTTATGCCAGTCATGCGTCACGACAAAAATGGCAAATAGTTGTTTTAACGCGGTTTCCTGCAACGGGTCGCTATCAACCAGCTTTCGCAATAAACTTTCAGCGCGGTCATACAAACCGGCGGAAAAATAGTCTTTCGCCAGTTCCAGCTGAATCTGCTGGGCCTGTGCTTTGGGGAGCTTTAACTGGTGTAATTTTTCATGAATGCGGATAGCTTTATCCCAATCGCCCTTGCGCCGGAATAAGTTGGCCAGTGCCAGATAGGTATCAATAGTCGCAGCTTCGATATCGAGCAATTGCAGCAGCTGCTCAATCGCTTTGTCTTCCTGATCGGTCAGCAGGAAATTTAACCCGGAGGACAGGTTTTTCGCGACGTTTGCTTTGTTTTTCAGCTCTTCCTGCCGCAGACTGTTGCGGCCAAAAAACCAGCCATAAGCGGCGGCAACAGGCAACAACAGAAATAGCAGTTCAAGCATAGGATCAGGTCTTGCTCATCGCCCGGTTAATCCAGCGTTTGGTACGCAACTTCACCAGAATTGTCAAAGACAGGCTCAGACCGATGGCAAAGCCGAGCAGTAAAAATAACAGGGCGATATCGACAACCCGCAGCTCAGCTTTGGCAATAAAATAGTTTAATTCAGCGACTTGCTGGTTGATTGAGCCGAAAAACAGACCAATCAGGATGAGCACAGAAAAACACAGGAAAAAAATCAGCTTTCTCAAACTCGGCTCCGTTAGCACCGTCGCTGCATCAGCGCGGACAAGACTCAGGTATTTTCTTTGACGCGGTCGCGTAATTCTTTACCTGGTTTAAAATGCGGGACGTATTTACCGTCAAGTTCAACTTTGTCGCCGGTTTTCGGATTGCGACCTACCCGTGGAGCTCTGAAGTGTAAGGAGAAACTACCGAAACCGCGGATCTCAATGCGCTCGTTCGCAGCGAGAGAACCGGCCATTTGCTCGAGAATTTCTTTAACGGCGGACTCAACATCTTTTACCTGGATATGAGGAAAATCAGTTGCTAACTTTTCGATCAACTCAGATTTGGTCATAAGGACTCCGCTTACACTGTTGCTGGAAAATGCCGGTTGAGGCAAATGCCCCAACCGACCGGCTTGCATCAATTACTCAGATTTCTGAGCTGCTTTGAATGCTTCAGCCATTGCGTTACCACCAAAAGCAGAATCGTCCTGCTTGATTGATTCTAACGCTTCTTTCTCTTCAGCTTCGAACTTGGCTTTGATTGACAGGCTGATCACGCGGTTTTTGCGGTCAACACCCATCAGGCGAGCTTCAACTTCTTCACCTACTTTCAGCGCAGTAGTTGCGTCTTCGATACGCTCACGAGCGATATCAGAAACGCGAACATAACCTTCTACGCCGCCTTCCAGTAATACTGTCGCGCCTTTCGCGTCAACTGCAGTTACTGTACCTTTAACGATAGCACCTTTTTTGTTATCAGCAAGATAGCCGTTGAACGGGTCTTCGTCTAATTGCTTGATGCCTAAAGAGATACGCTCGCGCTCTGGGTCAACTTGCAGAACAACGGCAGACACTTCGTCGCCTTTCTTGAATTCACGTACGGCGTCTTCGCCTGTTGAATTCCAGCTGATGTCTGACAGGTGAACCAGGCCGTCAATGCCGCCGTCCAGACCAATGAAGATACCGAAGTCAGTGATTGACTTGATCTTACCGGAAACGCGGTCGCCTTTGTTGAAGCCTTTAGCAAACTCTTCCCATGGGTTGGCTTTGCACTGTTTCAGACCTAAAGAAATACGACGACGTTCTTCGTCGATTTCCAGAACCATAACTTCCACTGAATCACCTAAGTTAACAACTTTAGATGGGTGGATGTTTTTGTTGGTCCAGTCCATTTCTGAAACGTGTACCAGACCTTCAACGCCTTCTTCGATTTCAACGAAGCAGCCGTAATCGGTCAGGTTGGTTACGCGACCAGTGATGCGAGCACCTTCTGGGTAACGAGAAGCGATAGCTGCCCATGGATCTTCGCCCATCTGTTTCAGACCCAGAGAAACACGTTGCTTCTCGCGGTCGAACTTCAGAACTTTTACCGGGATTTCGTCGCCAACATTGACGATTTCGCTTGGGTGCTTAACGCGTTTCCAAGCCATGTCAGTGATGTGCAGTAAGCCGTCTACGCCACCCAGGTCAACGAATGCACCGTAGTCAGTCAGGTTCTTAACGATACCTTTGACTTCCATGCCTTCTTCCAGGTTTTGCAGCAGAGTATCGCGCTCAGCTGAGCTTTCAGATTCGATAACAGCGCGGCGAGAAACTACAACGTTGTTACGCTTCTGATCTAATTTGATGACTTTGAACTCAAGTTCTTTGTGTTCTAAGTGCAGCGTGTCACGTACTGGACGGACATCGACTAATGAACCAGGCAGGAATGCACGGATACCGTCAACTTCGACAGTGAAACCGCCTTTAACTTTGCCAGTGATAACACCGATAACGGTGGCTTTTTCTTCACAAGCTTTTTCCAGGCGTACCCAGGACTCGTGACGTTTGGCTTTTTCGCGAGACAGTAATGTCTCACCGAAACCATCTTCAACTGCGTCCAGAGCTACGTCGATGATGTCACCAACGTTCACTTCAACTTCGCCAGCCAGGTTTTTGAATTGTTCAACCGGGATCGCAGCTTCAGATTTCAGACCGGCGTCAACCAGTACTACGTCTTTGTGGATTGCTACGATAGTGCCCTTAACGATTGAACCTGGGCGAGTTTCGATAGTCTTGAGGCTTTCCTCAAATAATTGTGCAAAATTTTCAGTCATTTTTCACTGTTTCGGTTAGTTGCTCCACCTTAGGTCCATATTGGGTGGGGTTGCTTAATTTACCGCGAGGCATCCATGTCTGCGGCTGTCCAAAGTAATGTCAGGCCTGGTTCAACTGCTTCTTCATGAAGCTCAGGACTTCTGCCAACACTTGTTCAATAGATTTATCGGTCGAATCCAGCAGGTACGCATCAGCAGCCGGTTTCAGCGGCGCCACCGCACGATTCATATCGCGCTCGTCCCTTGCCTGAATTTCGCTCAAAAGGTCGCCGATGTTAACATCATGGCCCTTTTGTTTCAACTCTAAATAACGCCGTCTGGCGCGCTCTTCAGCCGCGGCGGTCAAGAAGATTTTTACTTCAGCACCAGGGAAAACCACAGTCCCCATATCACGGCCGTCGGCGACTAAACCCGGAGCTTCGCGGAAGGCGCGTTGGCGGCGTAATAAGGCTTCTCGGACGCGTGGTAATGAGGCAATTTTTGAGGCAACGGAGCCGACTTCTTCGGTGCGGATAGTATGAGTGACGTTTTCGCCTTCGAGCGTAATACGCACATTGCCGGCATCGTCCGAGTTAAACTGAACATCCAGGTGTGCAGCCAGTGGTTGCAGTGCTTCTTCGTCATCGGCAGCGATGTCGTGATGAATAGCTGCAAGCGCCAGTACCCGGTAGATTGCGCCGCTGTCGAGCAGGTGCCAGCCTAATTGTTGGGCGACCAGACGGCAAATTGTGCCTTTACCGGAACCGCCGGGGCCGTCAATCGTGATGACCGGAATACTCTGCATGCTGCCTCCAGATAACTGGTAAAACCACTAAAGGCCGGCATTATACAGACAAATGTTAAAAAAAGCGCGGTTTCTCTAAGAAAAACCGCGCCTTAGCGTCACTTGATATTGGTTACGCGTTTTAGGTTGCTAAGCCGTTAAACACTTCAAAATACTGCGGAAATGTTTTGCGGGTGCAATCCGGATCTTCAATAGTCACACCACAATCGGCAAAAGCCAACATTGAGAAACACATGGCCATGCGATGGTCATTGTAAGTGGCGATACTGGCGTGTTGGATCTGAGCCGGTGGCGTCACTTTCAGGTAGTCTTCGCCTTCTTCCACTTCGGCACCGACTTTACGCAGTTCCGTCGCCATCGCATGCAAACGGTCTGTTTCTTTGACGCGCCAGTTATAGACGTTTCGGATCAGCGTCGGTCCTTTAGCGAATAACGCTGTCGTAGCAATGGTCATAGCCGCATCAGGAATGGCGTTGTAATCACGATCGATGCCATTTAATTGGTTTCGCGTAACCGAAATATAGTCATCGCCCCATTCCACGGTCGCGCCCATCGCTTCCAGCGCATCAGCAAAGCGAATGTCGCCTTGCACTGCGTGTTTGCCGATACCAGTGACTTTGACACTGCCGCCAATGGCCGCTGCGGCAAGGAAATAACTGGCAGACGATGCGTCGCCTTCAACCAGCCAGTTGCCCGGAGAGACATATTGTTGGCGGCCGGCAATGACAAACTTCTGATAATTCTGGTTATCGATAGTCACACCAAAGCGGCTCATCAGTGCCAGTGTGATATCGATATAGGGTTTAGATACCAAGTCACCCACGATCTCGATTTCACTGTCATCTGCTAATAAAGGTGCAACCATCAGCACAGCAGTTAAAAACTGGCTGGAAATACTACCATCAATTTTTACAGTGCCACCGCTTAAGGCTTTGCCACGGATCTGCAGCGGCGGGAAACCGTCTTGCTGCAAATAGCTGATATCGGCGCCAAGCTGGCGCAGCGCGTCAACCAAGTGCCCAATAGGCCGCTCGTACATCCGTGGCTCGCCAGTCAAAGTGACATCCACATTTGACGCTGCCAGCGCAGCCGTTAATGGCCGCATCGCTGTGCCGGCATTACCGAGAAAAAGCTCCAGTGGCGCCGGATGATGGAATAACCCACCGAGGCCCTGAACCACACATTTACTTTTACAATCAGACAGCTGATAGGACACACCCAACGCCGTCAGTGCATTGAGCATATGTTCGATATCGTCGCTGTGCAGCAGATTGCTGATCCGAGTTTCGCCCTTTGCCAGTGCGGCCAGCAGCAACACCCGGTTAGAGATACTTTTTGAACCCGGTAAATGTACTGTGCCTTGTACGCCGTTGATTTTCTGCAGGGTTAAGGTCTTCATCAGCCGTTCACCCGCTCAAATTCACGCATAAAAGTGACAAGCGTCTGCACGCCTTCCAGCGGCATAGCATTGTAAATGCTGGCGCGCATGCCCCCCACCATTCGGTGGCCTTTCAAGGCCAATAAACCGTTGGCTTCAGCCTCAGCAACGAACTTGTCATTGAGGCGCTCATCGGCCAGCAAAAACGGCACATTCATCCAGGAACGGTAACGCGTATCCACGTCATTGCGATAAAAATCGCTTTGGTCGACATAGTTGTATAGCGTTTGCGCCTTCAGCTGATTCAGCTTGCCCATTGCTTCGACGCCGCCCTGACGCTTTAGCCACTGGAAGACCAGCCCGGCCAGATACCAGGCATAAGTCGGCGGTGTGTTAAACATTGAGTCGTTTTCGGCCGCCAGACGATAATCCAGCACGGCCGGAATTGCCGCTCCGGCTGGCGGTAACAAATCTTCGCGCACCAGCGCCAACGTCAGGCCTGAAGGGCCGATATTTTTCTGCGCGCCGGCATAAATGACGCCATAACGGCTAACATCGATAGGCCGCGATAAAATCGTTGAAGATAAGTCGGCTACCAGTGGCACCTGTGTTTGCGGCAAATCAGTAAATTCGAGGCCGTCGACGGTTTCGTTCGGACAAAAATGCACAAAAGCCGATTTTGCATCCAGATGCCAGTCGGCTGCAGCTTTGAGGCTACGCAGGCCATCTTCGGTTTTCTGCGCAATACCCTGAACGGCAATAGTGCCAAATTTGTGCGCTTCTTCAGCGGCAGCTTTCGACCAGGCGCCGGAAACGATGTAGTCAGCGCTTTGGCCGGCTTTGAGTAAATTCAGCGGCACCGCAGAAAACTGGCCGCGGCCACCACCGTGCATAAACAGCACTTTATAATTGGCCGGCACCTGTAATAAATCGCGTAAGTCTTGCTCTGCCTGTGCCGCGACTTTAATAAAGTCTTTGCCACGATGGCTCATTTCCATAATGGAACAACCCCGGCCATGCCAGTTGATCAGCTCTTCCTGCGCTTGCTGCATCACTTCCACCGGCAACATTGCCGGACCGGCACAAAAGTTATAGGTCGTCATTTTTACCTCATTGCGTCAAACATAATATTCGCGGATTAAAACGGGCTTGGGACCTGGCGGCAGACTTTGACGGTTTTGTTATTATCGAAGTACCGGCACTGCAGCAATTTTCGCCATCTGGATGGCTCAATTTATGAGGCTCACTGTATCGCATTTTACGACCGGCAGAAACCCGCAGACAGAAAAAAGGCACCCGCAGGTGCCTTTTCGAATTTACTCTTCTGAGTCGTCCGCGGTATCCGCTTCGACTTCAACATCGACCCGGTTCTGCGCATCCAGCTGCTGCACTTCTGCTTCTGCCGCAGCCAGCTCCTCAGCATCCTGAATTTCGTCGATACGCTGTACGCCTACGACTTTTTCATTTTCCTGGGTACGGATCAGAATGACGCCAGCGGTATTACGACCGACTTGTGACACTTCTTTCACGCGGGTCCGCACCAGTGTGCCTTTGTTCGAGATCAGCATGATTTCATCGAGCGCGTTAACCTGCACAGCGCCTACCACCAGACCATTACGCTCTGACACTTTGATCGACACCACACCCTGCGTTGCACGGCTCTTCTCTGGATACTGGTCTAACGGTGTGCGTTTGCCATAACCGTTTTCAGTGACAGTCAGAATAGCGCCATCCGACTTCGGCACAATTAATGACACCACAGAGCCGTTTTCACGCAGTTTGATACCGCGAACGCCGGTCGCGGTGCGGCCCATGCCACGCACTTGTTCTTCGTGGAAACGCACCACTTTACCGTCGTCAGAGAACAGCATGATTTGGCTGTTGCCGTCCGTGATATCCACGCCAATCAACTGGTCACCTTCGTTCAGATTCACGGCGATAATGCCGTTCGAACGTGGCCGTGAGTATTCGGTCAGCGCAGTTTTCTTCACTGTGCCGTTGGCAGTCGCCATAAAGACAAACTTGCCTTCTTCGTATTCGCGTACCGGCAGAATGGCGGTGATGCGCTCGTTTTCTTCCAGCGGCAACAGGTTGACGATAGGTTTACCGCGCGCCTGACGCGATGCCAGCGGCAGTTGATACACCTTGAGCCAATAGAGGCGACCACTGTCAGAGAAACACAAAATAGTGTCGTGCGTGGAGGCAATCAGTAACTGGTCGACGAAGTCTTCGTCTTTGACAGTCGTTGCCGCTTTACCACGGCCACCGCGACGCTGTGCTTCATAATCGGTCAGCGCCTGATATTTGGCGTAACCCAAGTGCGACAAGGTCACAACGACATCTTCTTCGGCAATCAAATCTTCCATATTGATATCCAGCGCATTGTCCTGGATCTCAGTACGGCGGGCATCGCCATATTGCAGTTTCGCGGCCTCTAATTCTTCACAAATCACTTCCATCAACCGGACTGAACTGGCAAGGATATGCAGCAATTCAGCGATTAAATCCAGCAGTTCTTTGTATTCGCCGAGGATTTTTTCGTGTTCAAGGCCGGTTAATTTATGCAGACGTAAATCCAGGATGGCCTGAGCTTGTTGTTCAGTCAGGTAATAATAGCCATCACGGATACCGAAATGCGCTTCCAGCCATTCCGGACGGGCAGCACTTTCACCGGCACGCTCCAGCATTTCCTGCACGTTACCCAGTTTCCAGCCGCGTGAGACTAAACCAGATTTGGCATCTGACGGGCTGTTCGACGTTTTAATCAGTTCGATGATTTCATCGATATTGGTCAGCGCAATCGCCAGACCTTCTAAGATATGCGCGCGGTCACGGGCTTTTTTCAGGTCGTAGACGGTACGGCGTGTCACCACTTCGCGGCGGTGCAGCACAAAACACTCAAGAATTTCTTTCAGGCCCAGTAACTTCGGCTGGCCCTGATCCAGTGCCACCATGTTGATACCAAACACAGTTTGCATCTGAGTATTGGCATATAAATGGTTCAGCAGCACATCACTCGATTCGCCGCGTTTGACTTCAATAACAATGCGCATACCGTCTTTGTCAGACTCGTCGCGCAGCGCACTGATGCCTTCAATGCGTTTTTCTTTGACCAGTTCGGCGATTTTTTCAATCAGACGCGCTTTGTTGACCTGATACGGAATTTCAGTGACGACAATCGACTCACGGCCTGATTTGTCATCCGTTTCGATGTGGGTTTTAGCGCGGATATAGACTTTGCCGCGGCCAGTGCGGTAAGCCTCTTCGATACCACGGCGGCCGTTAATAATAGCGGCAGTCGGGAAATCCGGGCCCGGGATATGTTCCATCAGCTCCGGAATAGTGATGTCCGGATTAGCGATAATAGCCAGACAGGCATTAATCACTTCAGTGATGTTGTGTGGCGGAATGTTGGTCGCCATACCGACCGCGATACCGCTGGAACCATTGATCAGTAAGTTAGGGATTTTGGTCGGCAATACAGCCGGGATTTGTTCAGTGCCGTCGTAGTTCGGCACAAAATCAACCGTTTCTTTGTCTAAATCAGCCAGCAATTCCTGGGTGATTTTGGCCATCCGCACTTCGGTATAACGCATGGCTGCGGCAGAGTCGCCGTCAACAGAACCGAAGTTACCCTGGCCATCAACCAGCATATAACGCAAAGAAAACGGCTGGGCCATCCGGACTATGGTGTCGTACACAGCACTGTCACCATGCGGGTGGTATTTACCGATGACGTCACCGACCACACGGGCAGATTTTTTGTAGGCTTTATTCCAGTCGTTACCGAGTTCTTTCATTGCGAATAAAACACGGCGGTGCACTGGCTTCAAACCGTCGCGCACATCCGGCAACGCCCGGCCGACGATTACGCTCATCGCGTAATCCAGATAAGAGTTCTTTAATTCTTCTTCAATATTGATGGGAACAATTTCTTTGGCCAGATTTGTCATAAAAAGCGTTATATCCCTTAAAATCAGTGGGTTGGCTTGCGTATAGTTGTTATCTCGGCAAACCACGAACAGGGGATTCTAACACAATAGCGCCATGTTGCCATGATCATGTGTGGCAACTTTTTAGCACCGCTTTGGCGTGTGCATTGCGTGTTCAGACTAAGCCTTTATAATGGCCGCAAATTTCTCCCGGACTGCCTTATGACTGAGTTCACTTCCCCCGCGCCTGCCAATGTCGATCAGGCTGAAATTAATAAGTTTAATGAGCTGGCTTCCCGTTGGTGGGACCCGGCCGGTGAATTTAAACCGCTACACCAGTTAAACCCGACCCGGCTCAGTTATATCAGTGATCAGGTGCAGGGTTTATTCGGCAAGCAGGTAGTCGATGTGGGCTGTGGCGGCGGTATTCTGGCAGAAAGTATGGCCAAAGCCGGCGCTGTGGTGACTGGCATCGATATGGCACCGGAATCATTAGCCGTCGCTAAGTTGCACGCATTGGAAGCCGGCGTCAGTGTCAGTTATCAGCAAAGTACTGCTGAGCAGTTCGCAGCTGCACATCCGGCACAATTTGAACTGGTCACCTGCATGGAAATGCTCGAGCACGTGCCGGCGCCGGCCTCTGTCGTGCAGGCCTGTGCAGATTTAGCCGCGCCGGGCGCTACGCTGGTGTTTTCCACCCTCAATAAAACCGCCAAAAGTTATTTGTTTGCCATTCTCGGCGCTGAGCATCTGCTGAAATTGGTGCCCAAAGGCACACACGATTTCCAGAAATTTATCCGCCCGTCTGAACTGATGCGGTTTATTGAAGCGGCCGGCCTGGAGCTGGTTGATTGCACCGGACTGCACTATAACCCGCTCAATCAAAGCTTCCGAATTGGTGATGGCGTCGACGTGAATTATTTCGTGGTGGCGCACAAACCATGCTGATCTCAGTAAAAACCGGTCAGCCACTGCGGCCGGCCAAGGCCGTGTTATTTGATTTAGACGGGACCTTAGTCGACACCGCGGATGATTTAGGCGCAGCGCTCAATCATGTGTTGGTCAAATACGGCTTTGCGCCTGTGACCGCCGAGCGATATCGGCCTGTGGCGTCGCATGGCGCAAAAGGTTTATTAGAGCTGGGTTTTGGTCATTCACTACGCGAGTTCCCCTTTACCACGTTGCGCAATGAGTTACTGGATTATTATCAGCAGCATTTAACAGTGCACAGCAAGCTGTTTGGCGGTGCGGATCAATTTCTGCCGCTACTGAGCGAAAGCCAAATTCCCTGGGGCATTGTGACCAATAAGCCTTATAAGCTGGCTGCAGCAATGCTCAGGCAAATGCGCGGTATGGAACAATGCCAAATCCTGCTCGGTGGCGACAGTTTACATCAGCGTAAACCCAGTCCGGTGCCACTGTGGGTGGCGGCGCATAAAATGGGTGTGGCAGCCGCAGATTGCTGGTATATCGGCGATGCCGAGCGCGATATCGAAGCTGCGAACCGCGCTGGCATGACATCCATCATTGCCGACTATGGTTTTATCGCCACTACAGATACCCCAGAGCTGTGGGGAGCCGATTGCCGGGTCGACCACTTACTGGCACTGAAGCCGGCTTTGTAGTTTGTCAGACTTGAGGAAATAAACCGCCACTCTGGCGGTTTATTTCTGTGTGGTACATCGCTTTTTACTTACCGGGTATTTACCCTTTGTTTGCAGCACCGCTCAGCTTTTCAGCAGACGTCTGGCCGCATGCTGTTTGCTTTTCAGTCAGTGCTTTTTACTTTTTAACCGATCAATTTAATTCTGTTTTTTTTGTGCGGATCGCTTGCTTCCTGCGATCCGTTCAACCACCCGAAGCTGACAAGTTAGTGACCACTGACATAGCAAAAATCAAGCCCATTTTCACAAAATTTTTAGGGTTGCATTCGAATTTGATCCACCTTATCTTGTGATTCGTTATGCTTTTAGCCCTATATCTAGTGCTTCCGGTTTTATCGCCCCCCAAGGCGCCGGACAGCCCTTCTCTTGCGGGCAGGCAGCCTGACAGCAGTCAGCGACAACCCTAAAAATTACAACTAAGACGGAACTCTTTCGCAATGAATCAGCCATTATACGTAACCAAAAGAGACGGTACCCGCGAGCCTCTGGACCTTGATAAAATTCACCGCGTCATCGACTGGGCGGCCGAAGGTCTGCAAAATGTATCTGTCTCTCAGGTTGAACTGAAATCTCACATTCAGTTTTACGATGGCATCAAAACTGCGGATATCCACGAAACTATTATTAAAGCTGCCGCCGATCTGATCTCTAAAGAAACGCCGGACTATCAGTACATGGCCGCCCGCCTTGCAGTGTTTCACCTGCGCAAAAAAGCCTATGGCCAGTTTGAACCGCCAAAGCTGTACGACCATGTCGTGCAGATGGTGGAAACCAAGCGCTATGACGCCCATATTCTGGCCGATTACAGCAAAGAAGAAATTGACCAGATTGACAGTTTTATTGACCACAACCGTGACATGAACTTCAGCTACGCAGCCGTCAAACAGCTCGAAGGTAAGTACCTGGTGCAAAACCGCGTCACAGGTCAGATTTATGAAAGCGCGCAGTTCCTCTATATCCTGGTCGCTGCCTGCCTGTTTGCCAATTATCCAAAAGCCACCCGTTTGGATTACCTGCGCCGTTTTTACGATGCGGTGTCGCTGTTTAAGATATCGCTGCCAACACCTATTATGTCGGGCGTACGCACGCCAACCCGCCAATTCAGCTCTTGTGTGCTGATTGAATGTGGTGACAGCCTGGATTCTATTAACGCCACCTCAAGCGCTATCGTCAAATACGTCAGCCAGCGCGCCGGCATCGGCATCAACGCTGGTCGCATCCGTGCACTGGGTAGCCCAATTCGCAATGGCGAAGCCTTCCACACCGGCTGTATTCCGTTTTACAAACACTTCCAGACTGCCGTGAAGAGCTGCTCACAAGGCGGCGTACGTGGTGGCGCTGCCACCCTGTTTTACCCACTGTGGCATTTAGAAGTAGAAAGTTTGCTGGTACTGAAAAACAACCGCGGTGTCGAAGAAAACCGCGTACGTCATCTCGACTACGGCGTGCAGTTTAATCGCCTGATGTATCAGCGTCTGATTAAAGACGAAATGATCACGCTGTTCAGCCCATCTGACGTGCCAGGCCTGTACGATGCGTTTTTTGAAGATCAGGACCTGTTCGAGCAGCTGTATGTCAAATACGAAAACGACGGTTCTATCCGCAAAAAACGTATGAAAGCGCTGGAGCTGTTCACGTTGTTTATGCAGGAGCGCGCGTCGACCGGCCGCATTTATCTGCAGAACGTTGACCACTGCAACACGCACAGCCCGTTTAATCCGAAGTTCGCCCCGGTGCGCCAGAGTAACCTCTGTCTGGAAATCGCGCTGCCGACCAAGCCATTAAATGACGTCAACGATCCAAACGGTGAAATTGCGTTGTGTACGCTGTCTGCTTTTAACCTCGGCGCGATTGAGCATTTAGGTGAGCTGGAAGAGCTGGCAGAACTGGCGGTGCGCGCACTGGACAGCCTGCTGGATTATCAGGATTACCCAATCCCTGCGGCGTTCCAGGCGTCGATGAACCGCCGTACTTTGGGCGTTGGTGTTATTAACTACGCCTATTATCTGGCAAAAAATGGTGTCAAATACTCAGATGGTTCTGCCAATGCACTGACGCACCGCACTTTTGAAGCCATTCAGTATTATCTGATGAAAGCCTCAAACAAGCTGGCGCAGGAATTTGGCCCTTGCCCGCTGTTTAATGAAACCACTTATTCTGAAGGTATCATGCCGATTGATACCTACAAAAAAGATCTGGATAAAGTCTGTAACGAAGCGCTGCAGCTGGACTGGGAGCAACTGCGTAAAGACGTGGTCAAACATGGTCTGCGCAACTCAACCCTGTCAGCGCTGATGCCGTCAGAAACCTCGTCGCAAATCAGTAATGCGACGAACGGTATTGAACCGCCACGTGGCCATATCAGTATCAAAGCCAGTAAAGATGGCATTCTGAAGCAAGTGGTACCAGAGTATGAACGACTGAAAAACCAATATGAATTGCTGTGGGATATGCCAAGCAATGATGGTTACATCAGCCTGGTGGCCATTATGCAGAAGTTCGTCGACCAGACAATTTCTGCCAACACTAACTATGATCCGGCCAAGTTCGACGGTGGCAAAGTGCCGATGAAGGTGTTGCTGAAAGACTTACTGACAGCCTACAAACTCGGCGTGAAGACGATGTACTATCACAACACCCGTGACGGCGCATCAGATGTGCAGGAAGATATCAAGCCTGCAGCCGCTGAAGATGATGGCTGCGCCGGCGGCGCCTGTAAGATCTGATAAAAAATTGATTGCAAGAGCGGAGCCCGGTGCTCCGCTTTGTTGTGTCAGCAACCGCATTGCTGATCCTGTATTTCTAAAAGTATAAAAACGAGAGAATCCATGACCTATACCACTTTTAACCGGACCAACAATGATCAGCTGAAAGAGCCGATGTTTTTTGGCAACTCGGTAAACGTGTCGCGCTACGACCAACAGAAATACGGCATTTTCGAAAAATTAATCGAAAAGCAGCTGAGTTTCTTCTGGCGGCCGGAGGAAGTGGATGTCAGTAAAGACCGGATCGATTTCCAGCATTTGCCGGATCATGAAAAACATATTTTTATCAGCAACCTGAAGTACCAGACCTTACTCGACTCAGTACAAGGCCGCTCGCCCAACGTGGCGTTACTACCGATTGTGTCCTTGCCGGAACTGGAAACCTGGATCGAAACCTGGGCCTTCAGTGAAACCATTCACAGCCGTAGCTACACCCACATTGTGCGTAATATCACCACTGAGCCGCACAAAATTTTCGACGACATTCTGCTGAACGAAAAAATCATCGAACGCGCAGATGAAGTGACGCGGTATTATGACGAACTGATTGCGTCGATTAACCTGTATCACCTGTGTGGTGAAGGCACGCATCAAGTTAACGGCGAGCGCCGCTCGGTGTCGCTGCGTGAACTGAAACGACAGCTGTACCTATGCATCATGTCGGTGAATGTATTAGAAGCCATCCGTTTTTATGTCAGCTTTGCCTGTAGTTTTGCCTTCGCCGAGCGCGAACTGATGGAAGGCAACGCGAAAATCATCAAACTGATCGCCCGTGACGAAGCCCTGCATCTCACTGGTACTCAGCACATGCTGAACATTATGGCCGCCGGCGAGGATGACCCGGAAATGGGTGAAATCGCGAAGGAATGTGAGGAACAGGCTTATGCCATTTTCCGTCGCGCTGCGGAGCAGGAAAAAGAATGGGCTGAGTTTTTATTTAAAGACGGCTCGATGATTGGTCTGAACAAAGACATTCTTTGTCAGTACGTTGAATACATTACCAATATCCGTATGGCTGCCATTGGCCTGAAGCCGATTTTCAGCACCACACAAAACCCTATTCCATGGATTAATGCCTGGCTGGTGTCAGACAACGTGCAGGTCGCGCCACAGGAATCTGAGATCAGCTCTTATCTGGTTGGTCAGATTGATAATGAAGTCGACGGCGCTGACTTTGGCGACTTTGATCTCTGATGCATCGGATCCGGCTACAGGATGGCAGCAGTTTTGATTTTGACCCGCAAAGTCCGAACTTGCTGACCAGTCTGGAGCAACAAAAATACCAGGTCAATTTCCACTGCCGTGCCGGCTTTTGCGGCGCCTGCCGCTGCAAACTACTTTCTGGTCAAATCAGCTACCTGGAAGAGCCACTGGCTTTTGTCCGTAAAGGCGAGTTTTTGCCCTGCTGTAGTGTGCCAGCTTCGGATTTAGATATTGAAATTCCGTAGAGCGGCTGAGCTAGCAAAACGCAGACACGCCGTGAACACTCCAGGGGCCCACAGCCGTGTAGGCTCATCATCCGCTGTCCCTGCGGTTGACGGTCTGCTTATTTCGCTACCACAGCTCGCTTCTGCAAGTTCACTTAAATCGCGTGGCTCTTTTAACGCACAAAAAAGCCTGCAACAGCAGGCTTTTCCTTAAGCTCGAACTTATTTACGCACACCTTCAACAACCAGATCCAGATACACGGTTTCTGATGCCGGGCCGAGGATGTTTTTGATAGCGAAATCACTCAGTTTAATGCTGGTCGTACCGTGGAAACCCGCGCGGTAACCGCCCCACGGGTCTTTGCCTTCACCGGTCTTGGTCGCAGCAATGGTTACTTCTTTAGTCACGCCATTTAAGGTGAAGTTACCGACCAGGTCAAATTTGCCATCAGCGCCCGGCACCACTTTGGTGCTGACAAAGCTGGCTTTCGGGTGTTTGTCCACATTCAGGAAATCACCGCTACGCAGGTGTTTATCACGCTCAGCGTGGTTTGAATCCACTGACTTCGTATCGATATCCAGCTTTATTTTGGCAGCAGCCAGATTGGCGCTGTCATAGCTGAAATCGCCACTGAAAGTGTTAAAACGACCGTGTAACCAGCTGTAGCCTAAGTGACTGACTTTAAACTGGATAAAAGCGTGAGCGCCTTGTGTGTCGATGACGTAATCTGCTGCGTTGGCAACAGACGTAAAGGATGCGGCAAAAGCAGCAGCTAACAATAATTTTTTCATTTAGATCTCCGGGTTATCAGGGGAAGACGCAGCGGCGTTACGACGACCGAGCATCCGTGTCAGGGTGTTATCTTTATCTACAAAATGATGTTTCAACGCAGCACCGGCGTGTAAAACAACCAGTGCAATCAGTGTCCAGGCCAGATACAAATGGGCTGCACCGGCAATATCAGCCTGATCCGGGAAAAACTCACCAAAACCAGGCACTTCAAACAAACCAAATACCGGGATACCACGGTTATCAGCCGTTGAAATCAGATACCCGGACAGCATAATTGCCACCAGCAACCCATACATCAGTGCGTGTGCCACCACAGCGGCTTTTTGCAACACACCGGCGCCGCTGGCTGCCGGTTTACCAAAAAGTCGGATCGCCACCAGGCGAAACAGCAACAACAAAGCCAACAAAATGCCGAAACTTTTATGCAGGTCCGGCGCAGTTTTATACCAGCTGCTGTAATAATCCAGGCCGGTCATCCACAGTCCGACGCCAAACAGTGCCGGGATCATCAGTGCCATCAGCCAATGTAATGCAATATGCAGCGGATGATAATGTTGCGTTTTTGTGGTCATAAAGCCCTCCTGAAAGCATTCTGGCTGAATCAGCTATCGAATAATAGTGGCAAAATTAGGCTTAATTATTCTAATTTATAAAAAGATTATGACGTCTTTGCGGCAGTCTGCCTTGTGGCGACAACGGATTAAAAGCTGATCAGCCTGACAGTTTACCAACTCAGGGATTGCCATCGCTCCTCTGCTGTTCAGCTTTGGCAGGCCTTTTTCTAAAAACTAAATAATTAGTTGATAATCAACAGAGGCTCGGGTAGAGTTAAAACTAAACAATTAGTTTTAACCGGAGCACTGCCATGGCGAGGCCAAAATCCAATGAACTGACCGCTGCCGAGCAAAAAATTATGCAGGTGCTGTGGCAACACGGGCCTATGACTGTGCGCGAAATCGCAGCAGAACTCAGTCAAGACCAGCCGGTCGCCTACACCACTATCCAAACTCTCTGTCGCATTTTGTTGGATAAAGGCCACGTCAGCTGCGAAAAGCAAGGCAAAGCCTTTTTGTATCAGGCGACAACAGTCCAACAGGAAGCCCGCAGTCAGGCGTTGCTGGCATTGGTGAAGAAATTTTTTGGCGGCTCCCCTACATTGTTGGCGCAACATCTGATCACTGAAACAGCGCTGTCCGCTGATCTTGCCGCGCAACTGCAACAAAAGATCGATCAGGCCGCGGCGACAACCCAGCAGACCAACACCACGCGGTCATCGTCCAACGACATGTCCGGCAAAGAGTAACATCATGGTCGAAGTCAGCTGGCTGGCCTTTTATCTGCTCCTGCATCTGCTGCTGGCAACCATGCTAGTACCAGTATTGTTAGTCGCCGGCGGCAGCCGCCTGAAGCATCAACCCGCCATTATGCTCAAACTCTGGTACAGCGCCGCCCTGTTACTCATCATCATGCCGATGCTGCTGTTACAACCCTGGGCACTGGACCAACAACTGATGCCATGGTTTCAGGCGACAATCAGCCCAGTGCTGGAGCAAAGCACAGCGATAACAGCCGCCGCCGATATTCCCGCCTCCGGGCAGACAATACAGCAAGTGCGCTGGCCACTCACCTCGCAGCTTATCTATCTGCTGGCACCGGCTTTTTGGCTCTGGCTGATTTTGCCGTTGGGTGCTTTGGTCCGCGTCGGGAAATTATTTGGCGGATACTATCAAGCACGTCGCTTGCGACAGGAGGCCTGCCAGGCCCCGTTGAAATCATTCACATCGCCTGTCCCGGTCTTGCAGCATCCGGCAATCCACAGTGCAATGCTGGTTGGTCTGCGCCGGCCGCAGATCCTGCTGCCTGAGCGTTACCTCACTGAATTATCACCAGCGCAACTCGAATGCGTCCTCAATCATGAACTTTGTCACCTGCAACATCAGGATCTGCGCGCGTATCTGCTGCAACAAATGGTTAGCTGCCTGTTCTGGTGGAGCCCGGCCTGGCGCTTAGCTGCCAATCAATTGAATCTTTGGCGCGAACTGCGTTGCGACCATGAAGCCGTCACCAAACAAGGCGACCAAATCCTCTATGCCCAAACATTGCTTGATTGTGCCGCCTGTACACCGCCGCAAAAAAACGCCGGCGCCTTTTTCGCGCAGCATTTTCTACGTCAGGCCGTCCTGACCAGGCGGATTGATGCGGTACTGCAGCCCAAAGCTCCCGGCACCGTCTGGCTGTCCGCTGGCGTTTTTTCTGCATTCATGCTGTGGTTGGTCGCATCATTGTTGCTGGTGCAGCAATGGCAATTGGCCGAACTACCGGCCCGGCACGCTCAGGTGCGGCTCAGTCAGTTAAAGCCTTTGGCCGAATTGCTCCAGGCGGTGCAAGCGAACGATACGACGCAAGTGGTGAAACTGCTGCAGCAAGGCGCGCCACTGGACTTACCGATGCCCGGCGATGGCAATGCATTGATGATTGCCGTCCGCCAGCAACTGCCAGAGATGGTCAACCTGCTGTTAGCTTATGGTGCAGATCCAAATGTCAGTAGCCGCGGCGACGGCAATGCGCTGATTATCGCCAGCCAGCTTGGCGACCTGGCATTGGCAAGACAGCTGATTGCCGCAGGAGCCGATGTTAACGCTGTGGTACTTGCCGACGAAAGTGCACTGATTAACGCAAGTAGTCGCGGCGACCTTGCCATGCTGCAATTGTTGTTGTCCAGCGGCGCCTTCATCAACCTGCAGGTCGAAACGCCGTTGTCGGATGGCCCGCAAATGCGCTCAGCATTAAATCGAGCAGCCAATGAACAAACCCGGCAATTTTTGCTGGCGCGGGGCGCCCGCTGATGTCGCCCTGATCTAACCCTTCACCGCTATACAACTCAATAGCCAGCAGCGCCATTCCGGTGCTGTCAGGCCCGCTTTTGCCAAAAGGAACTCGAGGATGCTGAAGATGAACGTAAAAATATGGAAAATATTAGTGCTGTTACCCGTTATGATCATTGTTGTGCCGGCTCTGTGGTATCTGACTACTGGCTGGCAACAGCTCCCTGACCAGGTACCGGCGATACAACAGATTTATCAGGATGAATTCTCGAGTGCTGCGCAGAGCGCTTTCCTGTCACTGCAACAATCCAGAGCACAGCAACAAATGCCAGCACTCACGGCAGCTGTTGCCTGGCAGGGCAAGCTGATTTGGGCTGGCGCGGCCGGATATGCCGACGTCAGTAGCAAGCGGGCCGCCAGCCTTCAGAGCCAGTTCCGCATTGGCAGCACATCTAAAGCGGTAACTGCAACTGCTATAGCACGCGCAGTCGCAGCCGGAACCTTGCAATTGGATGTCCCTATTGCCAGCTATAAAGCCTCTCTGCCGAATCCACAGTGGCAGGTTCTTACACTGCGCCAGTTAATGTCCCACACTGCGGGTTTGCCTGGTTATGAACAAAATGACGACTGGCGCGGCGTTGTACAAAGCCTGCTGAAACAACGGCATTTTCCAAACGTTGATGACGGACTGCAGATTTTTGATCATGCCACTTTGCAATATCAGCCAGGGCACGGCTTTTTATACAGTTCATTTGACGTCAATCTTGCCAGCAGTGTGCTGCAAAGTGCCAGCAAGACGCCTTTTTTAGCTTATCTGACTGAGCAGCTCTACAAACCGCTCCAGCTGAAAAGTCTTGGGGCGGCGCACCACCCGCACAAAGAGCAGGTGACCTTTTACCAGTCTAAAGCCAATCAGGTGAAACCACATTGGCCGGTGGACTTAAGTCAAAAACTGGCCGGCGGCGGTCTGGCGGCCAGTTCTATCGATTTAGTCACCATAGGCTCGGCATGGTTTGATGTTGCTTTTATTCCACCCCAGTTACAACAGGAATTCTGGACACCACAACGTCTTCAGGATGGTAGTGTTAATCCACAAAACTACGCCCTTGGATTTCGCCGAACTGAACATGGCAATTTGTATTGTGATAAAGACAATCCGCTGAAAAAAACCATCCGCTACGTGCATCACGGCGGTGTTTCAGATGGTGCACAGAGCTGGTTGGTGATTTATCCGGATTATCAGTTAGTGCTCGCTATGAACACCAATATTGTCAAAGAGGATTTTTGTGATTTTGCCTTACAGGCCGCCGGGATCCTGCGTCCATTTTTGCAACAAATTGACCCATCGCTATTTTAGTCTTCAGCAAAAACCAAGGGCACCCGCAGGTGCCCTTGTTTACTTCTAAGTCTCTGTTCAGAAATCGACTTTACCGTCACGGATATGTTGTTCACCGCGTTGTTTGGCCAGTTCAATTTGTTTCTGCCGTTCAGCAAACGACGCTTTTTGTTCCTCAGACAGCTGGTCATGGCAATGCGGGCAACTCATGCCTTTAATGTATTTCTCAGATTGCATATCCGCTGGCGACAATGGCATGCGACACGCATAACATTGGTCATAACTGCCTTGCTCTAAGCCGTGTTTGACGGCAACGCGCTGGTCAAACACAAAACACTCGCCTTGCCACAAACTGTTTTGCTCCGGCATCTCTTCCAAATATTTCAGGATGCCGCCGTCAAGGTGATACACCTCGTCAAAGCCCTGCTCTTTTAAGTAGGCAGTGGATTTTTCGCAGCGAATACCGCCGGTGCAAAACATCGCGACTTTTTTATGTTTGGTTTTGTCCAGATTCTCGGCGGCCCATTGCGGGAACTCGCGAAAGCTGGTGGTATTAGGATTAACGGCGTTTTTAAAGGTGCCGATAGCCACTTCATAGTCGTTACGGGTATCGATCAGAATGGTGTCAGGGTCTTCAATAAGCCGGTTCCAGTCTTCGCCTTTGACATAAGTGCCGACGATATGTTGCGGGTTAACACCCGGCACACCCATCGTCACGATCTCTGTTTTTAGTTTTACTTTAGTACGGTAAAACGCCGGCTCATCGGCAAATGATTCTTTATATGACAGGCCTTCAAAGCGGCCATCGGCATCGAGCCACTGGCGGACTGCGTCGATGCCTTCGCGAGTGCCGCAAATAGTACCGTTGATGCCCTCTTCGGCCAGCAACAAGGTGCCTTTAACTTTATTCAGCACCAAATGCTGATACAACTTATCCCGCAGTTCGACATAATCGGGCAAATTCACAAACTTATAGAGCGCAGCAACAACGTACATATTTCACCTTTTATGCAATAAGCCGGATCGCAAATCCGGAGCAAAAAAACAGCGGCGAATTATACCTGTGACAGCTGAAAGTGCAATCAGTGCAGCGTGGAGCTAACCGGCGGCGCCGCGAGTTCGAGCAGCTGCTGGCCGTCGGTGATTTGCAGCACGTCGTCGTCACGCCAGACACTGAGCTGCATATTGGCTTTGAGCATCTGAGCAAAATCATTCAGGGTGTCAGCACTGACGCCACAGATCTGCAGGTTGGCGCTTTGTTTATGCGCCTGCAAATATTTTTGTTGCTCGTACTCCGGCAACATTAACAACACCTGATCGCTTTGATGGCAAGCACGCTGTAGTTGTTTGTCGTTTGGCACCGCTACCTGACACCAGAGCCGGTAATGGCTGTGCTCGTCTTTGACAAAAAGATCAGGGCCTTTGCCAGCAGCCTGCGCCAGCGCCGGTGCAAATTCATAGAGACTCAGCAAAGAAAGCAGACGCAAACAAAAGTGCTCGACCTCTTCGGCAAAAAATGGCGACAAATAACGGATTTCGTGTAAAAAACGCTGGCTGGCCGCATGGTTATAAAACAGCTCCAGCCGCACGACTTTCATTGCCAGTTGCATACAGCCCCCTTTTTCGGTGACAAACCGCTGCAATTACAGTGTAGAAGCCCGTTTTTTGTCCTGCATAATCCATGCACATAGTGGCTGGAACTTGACTGCACAGCAGGTTTTACAGCGTAAGAAACCAGGGTTCCTGCCTGCCAACTGCCAAATTCTGCCGATGAAGAGTATTGTTACTTTATATCATTACCTTTAAAATGTAATGTTATCACACCTCAATCAGGTAATTTGCTATGACGTTTCGTTTATCCGCCCTGAATTTCGCGCTGGGTCTGGCGTTGGTTTCTACTACAGCAACAGGCGCCGAGTTGCAGCTACAAGGCAAAGTTCTGAATGAACAAGGCCAGCCGGTCAGCAATGCCAAAGTTCACGTGCATGGTCGCCAGCAATATGTGTATACCAACGCTGCCGGTGAATTTCGTTTAACTGTGCAGTCCGGCGCCGAAATCCACATCGCCGCTAAAGGCTTTAACGATCAGTTTGTTAAAGCAGAACAGCCCCAGTTACAAGTCGCGCTGAGCAAAGGCAGCATTGAGCATTTACGCGTCTCAGCAGCCGGTTTACATCATTATGATCTGGATATGGCGCAACCGGCTTCGGTATTAAGTGGCGAAGCCTTACAACGCCGGCAAGAGCCCACTATCGGTGAGACACTAAAATTTACCCCAGGCGTGCACAGCAACTATTATGGCCCGGTCGCGGCAGCACCGGTGATCCGCGGTTTAGATGGACCGCGGGTGAAAGTGCTGAGTAATGGCCTCGACAGCGCAGACGTGTCACGAGTGGGCCCGGACCATGCGATTTCCGCCGACGCCATCACTACAGAGCAAATTGAAGTGTTACGCGGCCCAGCCACGCTGCTCTATGGCAGTGGTGCTATCGGTGGTGTGGTCAATCTGGTCGACAACCGCATTCCACGCCAGATGCGCAGCCCGCAAACCGTCATTGATACCAAATACAACACCGTTGCCAATGAAAGGACTGCTGCGCTGGCGCACGACGGTAGCCAAGGCGAATTTGCCTGGCACTTCGATGGCTACGATCGCCAGACTGATAACTTTGATACGCCGACCTTTACCAATGATGAAGGTGAAACGCTGGATCAGATTGAAAATAGCCAACTCGATAATCAAGGACTGAACCTTGGCGGCAGCTGGGTCACGACTGACGGCCTGATTGGGGTCTCTTATGGCCGGATCAACAGCCAATACGGCATTCCGGGCCATCACCATCATGGCGAAGAGGAAACCGAGTCAGCAGACGAGCACACCGACGAAGGCGTTTATGCCGATTTGACGCAAAACCGTTATGGTCTGGCGGCCGAATGGTATTCCCCGGTGAAAGGCATTGAAACTATTGCACTACAGAGCGCTTACACCGACTATCAGCACGCAGAAGTAGAAGGTGGTGTACCTGGCACCCGTTTTGAAAACGACAGTCTGGAAAATCGCCTCAGCATTGAACACAGCGATTTCTTGGGCTGGCATGGTCTGGTCGGCCTGCATCAGCACCAAAGTGATTTTGCCGCCAGCGGCGAAGAGGCGTTTACACCGGCAACAGATACTCATAGCAATGCTTTGTTTATCCTGGAAGAAAAATCCTTTGGCGATGTGCAGTGGCAGCTTGGCGCGCGCTTAGAGCGCGTCCGTCATACGCCAGTCAACGGCGAGCACGACACCTCGCATGATGACGAAGAGCACGAAGAACTGCTGCTAACGAAATATTCAGCAACAGCATCCAGCTTATCCTCGGGCCTGGTCTGGCAATTTGTACCGGGTTATCAGTGGTCGCTGCAGCTCAGCCACTCAGCACGGGCGCCTGGTGCCAGTGAGTTGTTTGCCAATGGCCTGCATATCGCGACTCAGGGCTATGAGCTCGGTTTGGGTTATGAACTGACAGAAGATGGCGATATCCACTTCCATCCAGACTCAGTTGAGAAGGAAGTAGCGAACAACATTGACTTAGGTTTTGCCAAAACCAAAGGTGACCTGACCTTCAGTTATAACTTCTTCCTCAATGAAGTCGATGATTTTATCTATCAGGCCAATACCGGCCTGACGATGGCACAGCTGCATGCCCATGAAGAGCATGAAGGTGAAGCCGAAGATGAGCACGATCACGGTGATTTCACTGTTTATCAATACCGTCAAGCCGATGCGCGGCTCTATGGCGTTGAATTTGCGCTGAACTGGCGTTTTGCGCCTGCCCAGCAGCTTGAGTTCTTTGCCGACAGCGTGCGGGCAGAACTCAAGTCCGGTGGCGACCTGCCTCGGACACCGCCGATGAAAGCCGGTGTGTCGTATCAGTATCAGGGCGAAAACTGGTCAGGGCAATTTGGCCTGACACATTACGCCAAACAAGACAAAATCGCTGTGGATGAGACAGTCACGGCTGGTTATACGCTGGTGGATGCCAATGTCAGCTACGACTTTGACCTGGCTGCGCTGGACTTAACCGCCTACCTCAAAGCAACCAACCTGACGGATAAGCTGGGTTTTGTGCATAGCTCTTTTGTCAAAGAAGACGTGCCTTTACCGGGCCGCTCGCTGGCTTTGGGCCTCACTGCCCGCTTCTGATAGGTTTTCATGATGCAAAACGGCAGCTATCGCTGCCGTTTTTTTATCCTTGCTAGGCCTAACTCATACTGTGTAAACCCAGCTTGTTGCCGGCGACGTCGAGGAACATACCGATAAACCCATGTTCACCAATCGACATCTTTTCCATCAGCACGGTACCACCGGCCGCAGCAATCTTCTCTAACTGTGCCCCTACTTCAGCACAGCCAAAATAAATAGTGACGCCGACGGTGGCAGGTTCCACATCCGGGCCCTGCACTAATGCACCAGCCGACCCGGGTTTACTATGATCGGCGGCAAACATCGCCATGGTATAAGGTGGCATTTCCAGCCGTTCGAATTCGAAACCAAAAGCCTGCTGAAAAAACTGCTGATTTTTTGCAAGATCAGGCGATGGGATCTCAAACCAGCCCACCGGGTTGTATTCAACACTCATTTCTTACGCTCCTGACAGAAAGGGTCCCGCAGCTAACAGTAGCAGCAGGGACTTTTTCTGCAAACGCGTTTATCACATCCGCTTACCCAACCAGATTAAACCGGGTTTATGGCATCAGCTGCAACAGTGCTTGTAATGGATGTTTGGGCTTAAACCCCTCATAACGCTTAACCTGACTGCGGCAAGAAAAACCGGTAACCAGCAACAAGTCCGGCGCCGTCTGTTGCACCGGGCTCGCCCAGCTTAAATCATATAAAGCGCGGCTATTGGTCTGATTTTGCGCTTCGTGGCCGTAAGTTCCGGCCATGCCGCAACATCCGGTCGCAACCACCTGCAAAGACAATCCGGCCTGCTGGAAAATCTGCTGCCAGCTTTTTTCCGTTGCTGGCAGCGCGGTTTTCTCGGTGCAGTGTGCCAGCAGCTTAAAGCTGCCTGAGCTCTGCAGCACTGGCAACTGCTGCCCGACCAGCCATTCATGCAATAAACTGACCTGATAATCGCCGCGTGCGCTGCCAAGTGCTTTGACATATTCGTCGCGGTACACCAACACCAAAGACGCATCCAGCCCCAGCAATGGCGCACCAAGCCCGCTAACCTGCTGTAAAAACTCGCTGGCGTTATGTGCCGTTGCGGCAAATTCGCGTAAAAAACCTTTGACGTGCTGCGGTTTGCCGTTTGGTAAAAATGGCAGCAACACAGGATCGAAACCGAGTTTACGCAGCAAGGCCATCGCATCAGCGACCAAATCCGCCTCGTAGAAACTGGTAAATGGGTCTTGCACCAACAACACTAATTTGGCTTTGTCTGCGGCGGATAGCGCCTGCAAAGCCGCTAAATCAAATGAGCGATATTGCTGCACGCGCTCCGATAACACAGGGGTCGAGAGCAATGGCGTATCGACATAGCCCACCACTTTTTTCAGCAACCAGGCCACCGGCGCCAATTTGACCAAGCCGTTGACCAAGCCCGGCGCTTTGGCCAATAACGGTGCTGAGCGCTCAATATTGCCGACAATATAGTCTTTCAAAGGCCGCAGATAGCGGCTGTGATACAGCTGGATAAATCGCGCGCGAAAAGACGGCACGTCAACTTTAATCGGGCACTGGCCGGCACAGGCTTTACAGGCAAGACAACCTTCCATCGCCTCCATCACTTCATGCGAAAAATCTGCTTCGCCGCGCCATTTGCCAACAGTATTTTGTACTTTTTGTACCAACGCCGCCGGACCACTGCTTGCCTGCAGCAACTGCTGTTCTTGTGCCAGCACATCAACGCCCTGCTTTTGCATCAGGCGCAGCCATTCACGCATCAGGCCAGCCCGGCCTTTCGGGCTATGGCGGCGGTCTTTGCTGACTTTACTGGACGGGCACATCGGCGAGTTTTCTTCGTAATTAAAACACAGACCGTTGCCATTACAGCTGGTAGCCGCTTCGAAGCTCTGCCGTACTGCGGTTGGAATTTGCCGATCGAAATAAGCGCGTTTTTGACCATCTACACTGACAAGTTGATCCTGACTTTGCCACGGCGTACAGATTTTGCCAGGGTTCATCCGGTTCAGCGGGTCAAAGACACCTTTGATTTTGCGCAGTTCTGCAAAGAGGGTTTCACCAAAAAAGGCCGGGCCATATTCGCTGCGATAGCCTTTGCCGTGCTCGCCCCACATCAGGCCGCCGTATTTAGCGGTCAGCGCGACCACCTGGTCGGAGATAGTCCGCAGCAGTTGTTCCTGCGCCGGATCACATAAATCCAGCGCAGGACGCACATGGAGCACCCCGGCATCGACGTGGCCAAACATGCCGTAACTCAGGCCATGGCTGTCGAGCAAAGCACGAAACTCCATAATAAAATCAGCCAGATTTTCCGGCGGTACTGCGGTATCTTCAGTAAATGGCAGCGGCTTTTGCGCACCTTTGGCATTGCCCAGAAGCCCCACTGCTTTTTTGCGCATGGCATAAATCTGCAAAATGGCTTTCGGGTCGTACGTCAGCTGATAACCGATAATGCCACTTTGCCCGGTCGCCACCGCTTCCTGCAGCCGTGCTTCAAGCTGTACAACTTTTTGTGCCATGCCGGCATCGTCTTCGTCATTAAACTCAACCATGTTAAGGCCAAGCATGGTTTTATCCGGCACATCCTCAATATAGGCTTTCACCTGGTGCCAGATAATGTCCTGCCGCGCCAGGTCCAGCACTTTGCTGTCGACGGTTTCGACCGAAGTGGCATTAGCCGCCACCAAAAAAGGCGCGTTACGTAGCGCACTTTCAAAACTGTCATATTTGACGTTCACCAGGCACTTATGCCGCGCTATCGGCGTGACATTGAGCAGCGCTTCGGTGACAAAACCAAGCGAGCCTTCAGAGCCTGTGATGACGCGGCCAAGGTCAAATTCAGTTAAATCGGCATTAAACACATGTTCGAGGTCATAGCCGGTTAAAAAACGGTTCAGTCGCGGGAATTTTGCCAGAATTTCAGTGCGAAAATCGCGGCAGGTCTGCATCACCTGACGATAAATCCGGCCTTCCGGCGTGTCCTGCTGTGCTTTGTCAGCAGCGGCGGCAATCGGCATCGGTGCGGTTTCCAGCACAGTGCCATCCGCCAGCACTGTGGTCAGCGCCAACACATGGTCGCTGGTTTTACCGTAGACCAGTGAACCCTGCCCTGAAGCGTCGGTGTTGACCATACCGCCAATAGTGGCGCGGTTTGAAGTGGACAGGTCCGGCGCAAAAAAGAAACCATGGGGTGCTAAGAAAGCATTAAGCTGGTCTTTAATCCCCCCAGCCTGCCCCCGCACCTGCCGTTTTACCGGGTCAAAATGCAAGATAGCGCGCATATGGCGGGATAAATCGACAACGATATGCTCAGTCAGCGCCTGGCCGTTGGTGCCGGTGCCGCCACCACGTGGTGCAAATTTCAGCGCAGAAAAACGTGGCTCAGTCGCCAGCCGGGTCAGCAATTCAACATCCTGCTGCTGGCGTGGCAACAACACCGCCTGCGGCAGTGCCTGGTAGACACTGTTGTCAGTTGCTACAGCTAAACGGGACGCGTAACTGGTTTCAATTTCACCAGCAAAACCAGCTTGTTGCAGCGCATCACAAAATTCTGCAACAACCGGGACCAACATCTGCTCAGGACTTAACTTCGGGATCATAACACTGAAAACTGAAGGCAAAGGGACCCCGAGTATATCACCGGCCTATCAGTCAATTAAGACCGATTTCGGCTTTTCAATCACAGTTTTCTTAATCTTCCTGCCGCTTTTGCAGCACTTCACCTTCAATTACCAAACCTGAATTCCCCTTGGGTTGCTGAACAGGAGATTGCCCTTGTCCGGCCGTATTAATGTCGGCCGGTTCGGCGCCCGCTTGCTGCTGACGAAATTGCTGCATATGCGCTTGCATCTGCCGCATCAGTTTGCGTTTTTTCCACCATAGATAAGGCAGCAACAATACCAGCAAAGTGGCAACAATCATCAGCAGCCAGACGCCAAAAACGAATAAAAACAAGGCGCCTGCAATGAGTAACAATAAACTGAACCAGCTGGCCGGCCGGCCACTTTTAAACTGAATAAATACCGGACCTTTTTGGCCAAAACCTGGCATACCAACCTCAGAAATTTGCTGACAAGAATTACTTGCTAACGATATGGGGACGCATTGGGCAATCTCCACTGCATAATTGTAAATGTTTGCGACAGTATTACTCATCGTACCTTGTGCGGTGCAGGCCATACCAGGATTGTACCGCGCGCCAGGCTCTGCTTTACTGAGTGCATATCTCTGCCGGAGACCATCATGCGCTGGTTCTTGTTGCTTTTTCTCATTGCTCCGCTCTGGGCCTGTGAGCTCAAAGTTCAGGTCAGCGACTTTCCGCCTTATTCCTATCAAAAAGATGGTGAATGGCAAGGTAGCCGGGTGGTGTTGTCACAGCGCCTCGGGCAAAAACTGAACTGTACTGTGCGCTTTTTAGACGTGCCATGGGCTCGGGCCTTGCTGCTAATGCAACAAGGCGACATCGATTTAATGTTTAACCTGACGCCAACCCCGGACCGGCAACACTTCATCTGGTTCAACCGGCCGCATCACCTGGAGCGCCTGGCCTTTGCAACGACACTACCCGATCCGCAGTGGCAACAAATCAGCACCATTAACGCTTTGAGCAAATTTCCCGGCACTATAGCCCTTACCCAAGGCAGTTTTATGGGCGCCGAGATGCAAAAAATGTTGCAACAGCCGGAATTTCGGCAAAAAACTATCGAGGTTGCAGAACGTCGGATTAAAAACGAGCTGGTACTGAAAGACCGTGCTCAGGGGTTAGTGGAAGATTTAGATTATCTGCAGTTCGCCAGAGCGAATTTTCCCGAGTATCAGCAGCTTTACATCACACCGCTGCGCCTGACACAAACCAAAGTTGCAGCCGGATTCAGTAAGAATTCTGTGCTGGCCATCCAGCGGCAAGAAATAGAACAAGCGATCGCCGAACTCGATGAAGCCGGGCTCTGGTTCAACGGATCGCCATGAATGTAAAGAGCCGGCCCTGGGCTGTTTTCTGCTCAGTGACACCCGGTAAAAAGCCGCTTTGCAGCGGCTTTTTGTACTTCGCTCAGGGTTTTACTGTGACGTTACAGCGCTCGAGCTGCCAAACCCGCTCTACGTAGTCTTCAATCGACCGGTCCGAGTTAAATTTAGCGACACTCGCCGTGTTCAGCATGGCTTTACGTGCCCAGCCACTGCGATCACGGTACCAGCTATCGATTTGCTGCTGGGCTTCACAATATGAAGCAAAGTCCGCCAGCACCAGATAATGATCACCGCCTTCCAGCAGGCTGCGTTTGATTGCAGCCAGCTCACCCGGTTTACCCGGCGTGAAATAATCGGTTTCCAGCCAGTCCAGAATGGCCTTCAGTTCCGGGTTATTCAGGTAATAATCATGCGGATTGTAACCTTGCTGGTAAAGCGCTTTGACTTCGTCCACCGTCAGACCGAAGATCGCGATATTATCAGCACCGACTTCTTCTGCAATTTCGATATTGGCGCCGTCCAAAGTACCAACAGTCACTGCACCATTGAGTGCGAGTTTCATATTGCCGGTGCCTGACGCCTCTTTACCGGCTGTAGAGATTTGCTCGGACACATCGGCTGCCGGGATCATTTTCTCGGCAAGGCTCACGCGGTAATTCGGCATAAACACCACTTTAATCCGGTTTTTCACCCGTTTATCGTGGTTAATCTTGTCAGCAATTTTATTGATGGCGTAGATAATTTCTTTCGCCAGTTTATATCCGGGCGCTGCTTTGGCACCAAACAGGAAAACACGCGGCACCATATCGTAATCCGGATTTTGTAAAATCCGGCGGTACAACGCCAGAATGTGGAGCAGATTCAGGTGCTGCCGTTTGTATTCGTGCAGGCGTTTAATTTGCACGTCAAACAACGCATGCGGGTCAATGTCCACGCCGGTCAGCTTTTTCACTTCAGTGGCCAGTTCGGCTTTGTTTTGCTGTTTGATTGCCATAAAGGCATCCTGCATTGCCGGGTCGTCGGCAAATGCTTTTAACTTGGCAAGTTCAGTTAACTGTGTCGGCCAGGTGGTGCCGATTGTGTTGTCCAATAACTTCGCCAGGCGTGGGTTACAAGCTTTTAACCAGCGCCGTGGTGTTACACCATTGGTGATATTGGTGAATTTATCCGGCCACAGCGCAACCATTTCTGGAAATAAGTCTGATTTCACCAGCTGCGAGTGAATTTCTGCCACGCCATTGACACGGAACGAACCGACCACACACAAATGGCCCATCCGAACCATCGGCTCGTGCCCTTCTTCGATGATCGATAACTTGCGTTTTTTCTCGACATCACCCGGCCAGCGTACGTCTACCTGTTCGACCAGGAACCGGCGGTTGATTTCGTAGATAATTTCCAGGTGACGCGGTAACACTTTTTCAAACAACCGCACCGGCCAGCGCTCTAGCGCCTCTGGCAGCAATGTATGGTTGGTGTACGCAAACACATGCTGACAAATATTCCATGCGTCATCCCAGGTCATCTCTGCACGGTCGACTAAGATCCGCATCAGTTCCGGAATAGCCACTGTTGGGTGTGTGTCGTTTAACTGAATAACCACTTGTTTGGCAAACTGCGACCAGTCATCACCGTGCGCGCGTTTGTAGCGGCGGATAATATCTTTGAGTGAACTGGAGCAGAAGAAATATTGCTGGATAAGCCGCAGCTCTTTGCCCGCTTCTGTTTCATCATTTGGATACAATACTTTGGAGATGGTTTCCGCTTCGATATTCTCGCGCGCCGCATCGACATAACCGCCGGAGTTAAACACGTCCCAGTTAAAGAAGTCACTGGCGCGGCTTTCCCACAGGCGCAGTACGTTGACCGAGCTGCCGTTATAACCCACTACCGGAATATCCCAGGGCACTGCTTTAATGATGCGGCCAGGGTGCCAGACTTTTTTCATCCGGCCTTGCAGATCGTACACCGTTTCGACATAACCATACACTGAGATTTCCTGCGCCGATTCCGGCCGGCAAATCTCCCACGGATTTCCATATTCACGCCACGAATCCGGCCGCTCGATTTGCATACCGTGCTGGAATTCCTGTTTAAACAGGCCATGCTCGTAATGAATGCCATAGCCAATGGCCGGATAATTCAGCGTCGCCATGGAGTCAATAAAGCAGGCAGCAAGACGGCCCAGACCGCCGTTGCCCAGTGCCATGTCTTCTTCCTGCTCTTCCAGATCGGCAATGTTGATGCCAAGTTCCAGCAGCGCCTGTTTGGCTTCTTCGTAAAACCCCAGATTGTGCAGGTTGTTACTGAATAAACGCCCCATCAGGTATTCGAGGCTGAAATAATGCACGGCGCGGGTATTTTGCTGATAGTGGGTACGCTGCGTGTTACGCAGGCCATCAAACACATATTCGTTGACCGAGGCACAGGTGGCGCGCCACCAGGCTTGCGGGCTGGCTTTATTGACGTCGGTGCCGAGGGTGCTGTGCAGGTGGCGGACGATGCGTTCTTTCAGTTCCACGGCGTTTGGCCGCGCTCCGACAGCAGTCGTGGCAGGAGCAGTCGTAACTTTGGCTTTCATAATAAGGTTCCAGCTGTTAAGGGTCCGATGACCGTCACTTCATCTGGATCTTAATCGATTAACCTCAAAAGTCCAGATCAAAATAATCATGTAACAAAATTACAGAATAGACCGTGATAATGCAAGAAACTAAAGGTATTGCTTTGCATTCTGTAATCCAATTACATACGAATGCAAAGCCTTGACAATCAGCCGGCGCGGCGGAATACCTCTGCCACAAAGGCTTTGGCATCAAGTTCCAGCGCGTCGAGGTGCGCCGGGCCGACAAAACTTTCCAGATAGATTTTATAGCTGTTTTCGGTGCCAGATGGTCGCGCCGCGAACCAACCATTGGTTGTGACGACTTTAACACCACCAATGTCAGCCCCGTTACCCGGCGCCTGATTCATGACAGCGAGAATATCATCACCAGCAAGTGTGGTTTGCGTGACGCTGGATACATCAAGTTTTTTCAGCGCGGCTTTTTGTGCCATAGAGGCTGGTGCATCGAGGCGGCGATATAAAGGCGCACCGTATTTTTCAGTCAATGCGAGGTATCGTTGATGCGGGTCCACTCCGGTTTTGGCATAAATCTCTGCCGCCAATAGACCGAGAATAAAACCGTCTTTATCCGTCGACCAGACAGAGCCATCGAAGCGCAGGAAACTTGCACCGGCACTCTCTTCCCCGCCAAAACCCAGGCTGCCGTCGAACAATCCGGGAACAAACCATTTAAAGCCGACCGGCACTTCGTAGAGTGGACGTTGCTGGCCTGCAACAACCCGGTCAATCAAAGCACTGGACACCAGCGTTTTACCGATTTTGATCGATTGCGGCCAACGTGGCCGATTTGCCAGCAGATAATCGATAGCGACCGCCAAATAATGATTGGGGTTGAGCAAGCCGCCGCTTCGTGTAACGATGCCATGCCGGTCAAAATCCGCATCGTTGCCAATGCCGATATCAAAATCGTCTTTAAGCTTAATCAGATTGGCCATCGACCATGGCGAGCTGCAATCCATCCGGATTTTGCCGTCTTTGTCCAGCGGCATGAATGCAAAACTCGGATCAATCTGGTCGTTGACCACTGTTAAATCAATACCATAGCGTTTAGCGATAACCGGCCAGTATTCCAAACCAGAACCACCAAGCGGATCGACACCGATGCGGATGCCGGCAGCACGGATAGCGTCCATATCGACGACGTGCTGTAAATCTTCTACATAAGCGCTGATATAGTCATGGCTTTGGCATAACGGGCTTGCCAGTGCTTCGTTCAGGTTCACGCGCTGCACGCCGGCTAAACGATGTTCAATCAGTTGATTGGCGCGTTGTTCAATCCAGCCGGTGGCATCCGTATCGGCCGGCCCGCCGTGTGGGGGGTTGTATTTGATACCACCATCAGACGGTGGATTGTGCGAGGGCGTAATAATTAATCCATCGGCCTTTGAGCCGCTTTGGCCGCGGTTAAAATTCAGAATGGCATGCGACACCACAGGCGTCGGTGTGTAACCAAAACCTTGTTGAACTTTTACTGTCACACCATTGGCTATCAACACTTGTAATGCTGTCTGAAACGCAGGTTCGGACAAGGCATGGGTGTCTTTGCCGACAAACATCGGCCCAGAAATCCCCTGTGTTGCGCGATATTCGGCAACAGCCTGACAAACTGCCAGGATATGCGACTCATTAAAAGAACCTGCACTTGCCACCCCACGATGACCGGAAGTGCCGAAGGCAACCCGCTGCGCAGGATCAGTTAGATCAGGCATGATGGTGTAATAGTGACTGCAAAGACGGGGGATATTTTCCAGCAGCGCGCGGGGCACCTGCTGGCCGGCCAATGGGTGTAACGACATAAAGCTTCCTTTTCAAATCGTGATACAGGACAGTGGTCGGTCCAACATCAGACCAACGCACTGTCACTGGCGCAGATCAGAGAAAATCGCGGATCGTTTCTGCTTCTTCTGCGCTGTAGCCAAGTTTTAATGCCGCTTCTGTCAGCATCATTTTTTTCCGCGTGGTGTTGGAGTTGGTGATCACCCAAAACTCACTGTTGGGAATTTGTTTCGGATTGGTGCTGCTACCTGCTTCCAATAAATCCGTATCGCTGCGACCAAAATACACCCGGTTGCGACCTTTAATATCCAGCACCTGCGCAAAATCTTGTTTGTGGGCGCGGGCCAGTGCCGACAGGATAATCAAAAAACGGCCAACGACAGACAACTCAGCCTGTAAATCCTGTTTGCTCAGAATATCAAAGACTTTCTGGCCGGAGTTTGAATTTTCTGCGACAGCTGCTGTAACTGTTGCTTGCTGGGCAACTGGCTGCTTATTCAGTAGAATACGGCGCAAAATATCATTGGCACTCTCGCCAATGCGTTGGGTCTGTCCGGCGATAAAGTGATAAAGCTCGTCGTCAATTTCGATTGTGTTCATGTAAATACCTTTAAAAGACCCAAAATGACATTGCCCGCGTATCCGGCCAGGCCAATTGGCACTGCAGACAGAGCCGCGGCAGAATCAAGAGGAAATCCATGATATTACATACCGACATCACAGGCCAAGGGACTCCGTTGTTATTAATTCACGGACTGTTCGGCAGTGGCGAGAATCTCGGCATGATAGCGCGGTTATTAGCCGACCGTTTTCGGGTGATCAATGTTGATTTGCGTAACCATGGCCGTTCCGGCCACAGCGACGACGTGAGTTATTCACTGATGGCTGCAGATCTGGTCGAAACCATGGACGCTTTAGGGCTGGAGAACGCGGCGGTGCTGGGCCATTCAATGGGCGGCAAAGCGGCTATGCAACTTGCATTGTCATACCCAACGCGGGTCAGTAAGTTGGTGTTGGCGGATATTTCGCCGGTGGTCAGTCAGGCCCGTCACCTGGGAATTCTTGATGCGTTAAACAGCATTGATTTGACGACACTTCACGATCGCAAAGACGCTGACCGTCAGTTGCAACAAGGGATCAGCGACGCCGGCACCCGCGCTTTTTTGCTTAAAAGCCTGCAGAAAACCGAACACGGCTTTCAGTGGCGTTTTAATCTGGCTGCGCTCACAGCGCAATATCAGCAAGTGCTGGCTGCGCCGCAAGCCACGTCAGCCTATGATGGCCCGGTGCTCTTTATCAAAGGCGGCAATTCAGATTATTTGCTAGCGGAACACCAGCCGCTGATCCAACAACTGTTTCCAAAGGCCCGCGCCAAAATCATTGAAGGCACCGGCCATTGGCTGCATGCCGAAAAACCGGCGGCTTTTGCCAAAATTACTGCTGACTTTTTATTGAGTTGACGCAATTTTTTCTGTTGCGCTTTGTGCTATATTGCGCGGGTTTTTTTTGCAGGTCTCCGTCATGTTAAATCAGTACATGGAACAAATTGAAACCTTTGGCACCTGGTTTGCGCTTGCTGCATTGTTTTTCCTGATCGGAATGGCAATTCAGGACGTGTTAAAAAAAGGCGATGTGCCAAAATTCGGCAGAATTTTTGTCTGGCTGGTATTGTTTCTGGGATGCTTCGGTTTTATTGCCAAAGGCATTATTCAGGTCATTTACGAGTCACAGGGCATGGGCTGATGGCAAAGATCACCAGTGACAGAACAACCATTGACCTGTTCGCCCATGAAAAGCGGCCGGGTCGACCAAAAACCAATCCTCTGCCGCGTGAAGAACAGCTGAAGCTGAATAAACGCAATCAGGTGCGGCGAGATCGCAGTAAAGGATTAAAACGTATCGAGTCAAAGATACCGGAAGATTTGTATCAAAAACTGGATGCAAGAGCACAGGCACTGCAGACAACCCGCAGTGCGTTGATCGAACAACTGTTAACTCAGGCTTTAGCAAAGCCGTTGATGACAAAGTAAGAAGGCTGAATTATGGCTACTGTTGGTATTTTCTTTGGCAGCGACACCGGTAACACCGAACATGTCGCGAAACAAATCCAGAAAGAACTGGGTAAAAATCTGGTTGATGTTCACGATATTGCCAAAAGCTCAAAAGAAGACATCGCCGCTTTTGACCTGCTGCTGTTCGGGATCCCGACCTGGTACTATGGCGAAGCGCAATGTGACTGGGATGACTTTTTCCCTGAGCTGGAAAACATTGATTTTAATAACAAGTTAGTCGCAATTTTCGGCTGCGGCGATCAAGAAGATTACGCTGAGTATTTCCTTGATGCTATGGGTACCTTACGCGATATCATTGAGCCTAAAGGCGCTATCATCGTCGGTCACTGGCCTACCAAGGGCTACAATTTCGTCGCCTCCAAAGCACTGGTTGATAACGACCATTTTGTTGGTTTGGGTATAGACGAAGACCGCCAGCCAGAACTGAGCGAAGCGCGGATCAAACAATGGTGTAAGCAGATTTATGATGAGCTGAGCCTTAAAGACCTCGAAGGTCTCTGATCACAGCATCTTTGGACGATAAAGCCACCGATTGGTGGCTTTGTTGTTTCTGTGCTTTGCACCGTTTTAGCGCACCTGAGTCCGATCAAATATTGGATTCTGGATGAGTCCCAACACATTACCAAAAGGATCGCCCAGACTTGCGACTCTGATGCCGTCACCAACATCCGTTACCGGCGCAACCACCTCGGCGCCCAGAGCTCTGACACGTTCAAGCTCAGTGTCAATATCCGCAGTACCCCAATACACCACCTGGCCGTCCCGACTGGGTTGTCCGTCCGGTACCAGCCCAAGCTCAAAACCACCGATGGCAAAACCGACATAAAAAGGTTGATTAAAATACGGTTCTGTCTGAAAAACCTGTTGATACCATTCAGTTGCTGCCGCCAAATCAGCGACCGGATAAATCACCGTACGAAGTCCCAGCATCAGTGCCCTGCCTTTAGTTTTCTCTATGTTGTGGTTTCTTCCGAATATAGACAGTGCGGTTGACTTCGCAAACCACCTCACCAGCTTTGTTTTTACCAGTACCAAAAATTGCGGGAAATATTTTTGCCCGTTGTCGGTGGCAGCTTTAATCTCAGCGATAGTGGCATCATGCAACCAGAATTCAGCAGTCAGGTTGCCGCGGCCTGGCCGGATAAAATCGATATCAGCTTTTTTATCCCAGACCATATAGGTTTTACCCATAGCCCCCATCAGCAATAACGGATAGATAGGATCAGTCATCGCAAACATTGAACCGCCAAATTGGCTGCTGTTAATATTGCGCCGCCAAGGCCTGTCGCTCAATTCGACTTTAGCATAACGATAATCAGCCGAGAGCACCGCGACTTTGATGCCATTAAACCAGAATGGTGGCCAAAAATTTAATAAATGCTGCATGACTCCGGGGTTAAACGCCCATTTCATTCCAAATCGCCCTCAACTGGTCAGTCCTGTGATTATGCCGCTTTTCATAGCGTCTGGCCAGCGATCCGGCAGGCGTGCCAATTTTCGCTTTTCCTCAAGCGAATAATAGTCTTATAATCCGGTAACCCTTATTTTTAAGTGATGCCCTCATGCCCGATCATAACAGCGAGCTGCGAAAAGCAGGTTTAAAAGTCACACTGCCCCGCGTAAAAATCCTGGAGATCCTGCAGGACCCGGCGCATCAGCACATCAGTGCTGAAGACGTGTACAAAATCCTGCTGGAAATTGGTGAAGATATAGGTCTGGCTACTGTCTATCGGGTACTCAACCAGTTTGACGATGCCGGTATTGTCACCCGCCATCATTTTGAAGGTGGCAAATCGGTGTTTGAACTGAGCCGTATTGATCACCACGACCATCTGGTCTGCCTGAACTGTGGTAAAGTCATCGAGTTTGAAGATGATGAAATCGAACGCAAACAGCTGGCGATAGCCGATAAAAATGGCATCAAACTGACCCACCATAGCCTGTATTTATACGGCGAATGCGTAGATAAAGTCAGCTGCGAACAGTTTAAAGACAGTCAGCATAAATAGGCTCTGTCTGAGTAATAAAAAAGCCGCTTGATTGCGGCTTTTTTATTACTTCTCAAATTCTAACGTTAATTCTGCGCATCCAGCAACATGCATTGCTGTTGCCGGCACGCCGGTACCGGGGCCAGCAATTGCTGACAAGTGCTTCGTAAGCCTAAGCGTTGTTGCTGTTCCTGCCGCGTTCTGGTGTAACGGTCGTTGGTAATGGTCAGCATTTTCTGGTCAGTTTGCTGCGTCGAGAACAACAAAAACTGCTCTGGGCCACCGCAGGGCCGCGAACCAATACCGATCACCTGACATTGCTGGTCCGTGTTGCAACTTTTATCTGCCGTCAGCTTTTGCATACGCTGATACAACTGGCGACCATCAACCTGCATCTGAGCCAGCGGGCCATCAAGTTCAGTCAGCAGATTCTGGTTCTGCGGAGGAGTCTGAGCACAACCAGCGAGCCACAACAGTGAAACCAACGAACATTTACGTAACAATGACATTCAAACTTCCCAGAGCAAGCGCAATGCCGCAAATTGTTAAAATGATGTAAGATGGATAGAGTAACAAGCCGGTATCACCAGTCAAGATGACTATCGCAAACTCTTGTACAAAAATTGTCAGCGAGTATGACAGAAAAAAATTACTCAGAGCCATGCTGCTTTGGCCACCGACAAGCTCTGGGCACCACGTGCCTGCATTGTTGCTTTTCGCTGAGCTCAAAGCGTTTATCAGGCAGGATGCCAACAGCTTGGCATCCTGAAATCCCTGATTCACTGTACCGTACATTCTGTACATCGCCACAAATTGCTCCTGCATTTGCGGCGTACCGTACATCCTGTACATAAAAAAAAGGCCGCATAAGCGACCTTCTTCTTCAAAGCTGATTTCAAAGTTTGGCTTCAAGCTCTGGCAGAATTGCGAACAAATCGCCGACCAGACCATAATCTGCCACCTGAAAAATCGGCGCTTCCGGGTCTTTGTTAATTGCGACTATCACTTTAGAGTCTTTCATCCCGGCTAAGTGCTGGATAGCACCGGAGATACCTACCGCAATATACAAATCCGGCGCCACGATTTTGCCAGTTTGACCGACCTGCATATCGTTTGGTACAAAACCGGCGTCAACTGCTGCACGGCTGGCACCAATAGCAGCATTGAGTTTGTCCGCAATGCCTTCAAGTAGCTTGAAATTATCACCGTTTTGCATCCCACGGCCACCGGAGATAATCACAGAAGCCGCAGTCAACTCAGGACGCTCAGATTTAGTCAGTTGCTCATCGACAAAGACCGATAAACCCGCCGCAGACGGTGCTGTCAACGTTTCGATCACAGCTGAACCACCATTTGGCGCTGCTGAGAAAGCGGAACTGCGTACTGTGATGACTTTCACCGCATCAGCACTTTGCACTGTGGCAATGGCATTACCGGCATAGATAGGACGGACAAAAGTGTCAGCGCTCTCTACCGCGATAATGTCGGAAATTTGGCCAACATCCAGCATGGCAGCCACGCGTGGCAGGAAATTCTTCCCGTTGGTTGTGGCGGAAGCCAGAATATGGCTGTAGCCATTAGCAACAGACAGCACCAATGCAGCGATTTCTTCGGCTAACTGATGCTGGTAAGCGGCGCCATCCGCGACTAATACTTTACTGACGCCTTTCAGCGCAGCAGCTTCAGCGGCAACGCTCTGGCAACTGTGGCCGGCAACCAGTACGTGAATATCGCCGCCAATAGCCAGCGCCGCAGTCAAAGTTTTTGCCGTATCGGCTTTTAATTGAACATTGTTGTGTTCGGCAATGATTAAAATGGCCATCAGATCACCTTCGCTTCATGCTTTAACTTGTCGACCAGCGTGTCGACAGAATCCACTTTGACACCCGCCTGACGAGTCGCCGGCGCTGTGACTTTCAGCACTTTGATTTGGCTATGCAGTGACACGCCCAGCGAGTCGGCTGCGATCACATCCAATGGCTTTTTCTTCGCTTTCATAATGTTTGGCAGCGATGCGTAACGTGGTTCGTTTAAACGCAGATCTGTCGAAACTACCGCTGGTAAATTCAGCGCCACCGTTTGCAGGCCGCCATCGATTTCGCGGGTGACATTGACTTTGCCATCAGCTACGACCACTTTTGAGGCAAAAGTGCCCTGGCCCATGCCAGTTAAAGCCGCCAGCATTTGTGCTGTCTGATTGTTATCAGAATCAATGGCTTGTTTACCAAGGATCACCAGCTGTGGCTGCTCCGTCGCAACGACTTTGGCCAGCAGTTTGGCCACTTGCAGCGATTCAAGGCTTTGCTCGGTTTCCAGTAAAATGGCACGGTCAGCGCCCAACGCCAGTGCTGTACGCAGTTGTTCTTGCGCCAGAGCAGGTCCAATCGACACCACCACAACTTCGGTTGCGACACCAGCTTCTTTTAACCGCACCGCTTCTTCTACTGCTATTTCACAGAAAGGGTTCAGCGCCATTTTGACATTGGCCAGGTCCACGCCGCTCTGGTCGGCTTTCACCCGCACTTTTACGTTGTAATCAATCACCCGTTTGACCGGCACCAGAATTTTCATCAATGCACACCCCTGCTGTTTTCGGGTCAAGTTTACGTAAAGGTAAACTTCAGACCATTTCAATGCCGGACAATCTAACCAGTGTTGACGTTAACGTCAACCTGAAATACCCTTGCCGGCAACGCTTTTAAAAAAACCAGACAAGAATAGCAGTTAACAGTGCAAAAACTGTTGATGCAGCGCAAATCACAGCAGCGAGGTGGCAAATGGAACGGGAATCGATGGAGTTTGATGTAGTCGTAGTCGGTGCCGGTCCGGCGGGCTTGTCAGCGGCGATCAAACTGATGCAACAGGCAAAAAACGCAGGTTCTGAACTCAGCGTCTGTGTGGTAGAAAAAGGCTCTGAAGTCGGCGCGCATATCCTATCCGGCGCGGTATTTGAACCGCGGGCATTAAATGAACTGATCCCGGATTGGCAGGAAAAAGCAGCGCCATTGACCACAGCGGTCAGTCATGACGATATCTACTTGCTACAAAACGCTGACGACGCACGCCAAATCCCGCATTTCGCTGTGCCAAAAACCATGCACAACACCGGCAACTACATTGTATCGATGGGCAATGTCTGTCGTTGGCTGGCCAGTCAGGCCGAAGCGCTTGGCGTCGAGATTTTTCCGGGTTTCAGCGCAGCCAGTCTGATCATTGAAAATAATGTGGTCAAAGGCATCATCACAGGCGATATGGGACTGGATAAACATGGCGAACAAAAAAGCAGCTTTGTCGCCGGTATGGAACTGCGCGCCAAATACACTTTGTTTGCCGAAGGCTGCCGCGGTCATTTGGGCAAAGAGCTGATTAAACATTACCAGCTCGATAAAGATTGCTCACCACAGCACTATGCGATTGGTTTTAAAGAAATTTGGGATATAGATCCAAACAAACACCAGTCAGGCCTGGTAGTGCATACCGCCGGCTGGCCACTGGAGCGAGGCACATCCGGCGGTGGTTACCTGTACCACGCCGAGAATAACCAGATAGTGGTTGGTCTTATCATCGACCTCAATTACAGCAACCCGCACTTAAGCCCGTTTGATGAATTCCAGCGTTATAAACACCACCCGGTGATTGCGCAGTATCTCAAAGGTGGCAAACGTGTTTGCTATGGTGCCCGGGCTATTGCCAAAGGCGGTCTCAACAGCTTGCCGAAAATGACCTTTCCGGGCGGGATGTTATTGGGCTGCGATGCCGGCACGCTGAATTTTGCCAAAATTAAAGGCAATCACACCGCGATGAAATCAGGCATGCTGGCCGCTGAAACTGTGTTTGAAGCACTCAGCCGCGGTGATAGCGGTGGCGAGGATCTGCAAAGCTTTAAAGGCCGGTTTGAGCAAAGCTGGTTGTTTGATGAGCTGTACCGTTCGCGCAATTTTGGCCCGGCCATGCATAAATTTGGATCCATTCTCGGCGGCGCCTTTAACATGATCGACCAGAACTGGTTTGGCGGCAAACTACCGTTTACGCTGAAGGACAACAGTGTCGACCATGCCTGCCTGAAACCTGCTTCGGCCTGCGCCAAAATTGCTTATCCAAAACCGGACCAGACCTTGAGTTTTGATAAGTTATCGTCAGTGTTTTTGTCCAATACCAATCACGAAGAAGAACAGCCTTGTCATTTACAGCTGATTGACAGCACTATTCCAATCAAAGTGAATCTGGCGATTTACGATGAACCGGCGCAACGGTATTGCCCGGCTGGTGTCTATGAAATTGTCGGTCAGGAGTCAGGTGAACCGCGCTTACAGATTAATGCGCAAAACTGCATTCACTGTAAAACCTGTGATATTAAAGATCCGTCGCAGAATATCCGCTGGGTGACGCCGGAAGGTAGCGGCGGCCCGAACTATCCGAACATGTAATAACAAACAGGCAGCTCAGGCTGCCTTTTTGTTGCGTTTCACAGACATACCGTCTGTTCCATCGCAGTTTGGCCATGGAAAGCGCCGCTTAACGCAGCTGCTGTTGAATTTCAGCATGAACTCAGTATGATCGGCGTTTTTCTCTGTCAGGACTTGTTTATGGCCTTCTCCACCGTTTTTTTGTTGGCAGCTGCTGCAGCGACTGCCCCGCATGACAACATGAATGCTACCTTGTGGTATCAGACCTCCGCAGAATTTCGTGCCAACAGTCTGCAAACTTATAAAATGGCCAGCCTGACAATCAAAGAAGCACTGACTGACAGAAACTGGACCGCACTGCCGACCCAAACCAGCGATTTCCAACAGCTGCCACCAGCCATCATCGTCGATATTGACGAAACTATTCTGGATAACTCCCCTGCCGCAGCACAAGCCATTCTGGAGCAAGACACTGGTTTTAACAGCAAGCGTTGGGATAACTGGGTTGCAGCCGCGAAAGCTAAAGCCGTACCGGGCGCAGTAGACTTCCTCAATCTGGCCGGCAAAAACGGCGTGACAGTGCTTTACATCAGTAACCGTGAATGTGCGCCAAGGGCCAATAGCAAAGACGTCTGCCCGCAAAAAGCTGATACGTTGAAAAACCTGCAAGCCACTGGTATTACACAAGTTGACGCCAGCCAGTTGTGGTTAAAATCCGAACAGCAAGACTGGACTTCAGAAAAAGAAAGCCGCCGGTTAAAAGCCGCACAACAATATCGCGTCATCATGCTGGTTGGCGACGATTTTGGTGATTTCCTGCCACAGGTGAAAAGCAAGATCACCCCGGCTAAGCGCTTTGAACTGGTCGACCGATACCAGCAATATTGGGGCTCACGCTGGTTTATGCTGACCAATCCAACCTATGGCTCCTGGGAAACGATTCTGCAGCAGCCGAAACAGCAATATCTGCAAGGATTTTAACCAGACAACTTCCGGTGTCTGCACCCAGGCTCTGTGGGGGAGCCTGGGTCAGCCCTGTGATTTGTTGCTGATAAAGGAATAGATCCGGTATAAACTCGAAGCTTAAACGTAACAGAAGCAGAAGTGATGACCAGAACGCACTTGTTTGACTGCTGGTTTGGCGCCCCAAAATCGTCGTGGACCAACTGTATTCAGGCAAGACCGGTTGTTAGGTGGAGTGCATAACATGAATGACCCCATGGTGCTCGATTTAGAATGGCTGCAGGGCGATAAGCACCATGCAGTCCGCCTGACGCTGGACGATACTCCTATCTCTATTGGCCGTGACCCGGTCAATCTGCTGGTTCTGCATGACCCCAGCGTATCACGCCAGCATGCAGAGATCCGCCTGACGCCACAAGGGCCGGTCCTGCGCGATAAAAGTTCCCGATTCGGCACTCAGCTCGACCAGCTGTTGTTGCAACCTTCGCAACCAGTCCCGCTGCCGTCGCAATGTGAACTATGCTTTGGCCGCCAGAAAGTCACGCTCAGATATGAAGCAGAACAGCATCACGAGCAGGATTTTGCTGTCTGGGCGTTACATGATTTACAACAACGCATTGACGACATGCAGCAGCATAGTCTGGGCGCTTTATTACAGCTCAGCCAGCAGGCGCAACCATTGCCGGAGCTGCAACAATATCTGCGTGGACAATTCCTGCAGTTGCAGCAGGCCGCTCAACAGTGGTCTGCGCAAAACAGTCTGTTACAGCGCCTCAATACACTGGTGAACCAGACCCAGGGCTATCAGGTTTTGCTAGAGCACGCAGTGCCGATGATTGCCGAAGTGTTGGGTGCACGGCGCGGTTTTGTCTTAATGCCAGACAAACGCCGTCAACAATTTCAACGCCACGCCTGCTGGAACTATACGCCAGCACGCGCAGACGGCCAGCCAGAGCCGGCAGAAACACTGGCGCAGGATTGTTTCGAGCGCCAGGAACTCAGGCTACTCACCACGCCGCTGCCGGACCATTTCGGCAAGTCACCCGCCGAACCTGCAGTCACAGGTGAACTGGCGATGCCGCTGCAGGCAGACGGCGAGACTTTGGCAGTGCTTTATCTGGACAGCACCAGGCCTGAAGGTTTTAACCAGCTACAGGAAACCTTCTGCAAAACGCTGCAGGCACAGCTCGGCCTCGCGCTGAAAAATGCCATCACTATCAGCCGCGCACTGTGTGACGACCTGACCGGTTTATGCAGCCGCAGTATGATTGAAGAGCAGATCACCTTATCGATGGAACAGGCGAAAAGGTACGGTCAACCGTGCAGCCTGATTTTTATCGATTTAGATAATTTTAAGCAGATCAACGATCAATATGGCCATTTCGCCGGAGATGAAGTGCTGCGCGCAGTCGCAGCCCTGCTAAAAACGCTGGCGCGTAAAGCCGATCGGGTCGGCCGGCTGGGTGGCGAAGAGTTTCTGGTGTTAGTCAATAATACAGAAGCTGATAGCGCATTGATTTACGCCGAGCGCATTCGCGCCGACATTGCTGCGTTGCAGCCGCAGGTTGCTGGTCTGACGCTGAATATCACCGCCAGTATCGGTGTCGCCGGATTCCATCACGCCCTGCATAATCTGGCGTACCGCTTTATCGACTGTGCCGACCAGGCAATGTATCAGGCCAAACACAGCGGTAAGAACCGGGTTTGTGCGCACAAACCGACCAAATTACAATTGCTTGATACCGGCAGCGAAATAGTCAAATCCGGCAACCGGAGCTCGCAGGCGTGATTTGTCCGCAGTGTGAGATGTCCAACCCAATGACAGCCGGCCATTGCGACTTCTGCCAATCCGATCTGCCATCACAGCTTGAGACACAAATGCCGGGCGACAGCGGGGTTTCTGTCGCTGCACCACAGCCGCCTGCCGGGTTCGGGCACTACCAGTTACTGCGTCAGGCCGGGCAAGGTGGTATGGGCGTCGTTTATCAGGCTTATGATGTGACGCTGCAACGCCCGGTGGCGCTCAAAGTATTACAGTTGCAGCGCCAGGGGCAATCCGCCGGGCAGCAGTTGCTGGAAGAAGCCCGCCTGGCTTCATCATTACAGCATCCAAATATCGTCACCGTCTATGATATTTCCCGTAGCGAACAACAGAGCTACATCGTGACGGAATGGCTGGAAGGTCAGACGCTGGATCAATACCAGAAACGCTCGTTGAGTTTACCGGACAAATTGCATTTGCTGGCGCAGATTGCTGCCGGTCTGGCAAGCGCCCATCAGGCCGGTGTGATACATCGCGACTTAAAACCGAGCAATCTGATGGTGTGCCTGCCGGCAAAACAAGTCAAAATTCTCGATTTCGGCATGGCAAGCCGGCAACGACGTTTACAGCAGCAAGCCGACCTTCAGGGCGCGGCCCTGCCGCCGGTGTTATCCAGCCAATTAGATACCCAGTGGTCAGCACACACGACCGCGCACCAAATCAAAGGCACGTTGCCGTATATGGCGCCGGAACTCCTGCAAAGCGACGACGACGCCACTATCCACAGCGATGTGTTTGCCTTTGGCGTCGTGATGTATGAGCTTTGTTATGGCGTGCATCCGTTTCTGCGCGACACTGCTGAAGAGACGATGCAGGCTATTGTGCAACAAAACCGGCGCGTGCCAAACCCGCAGCCGAACCTGCCGACAGCCTTGAAAAAGCTGATTGAGCAATGTCTTTCACGCCACCCGGCTCAACGCCCTGCCGACCTGCATCACGTGGCTGCAACACTCACCAGATTGCAGCAGGATTTGTTACAGCGAGTCCGTTTCGGTCGCTGGTATCCTCTGGTGCGCTGGCAATTCTGGGCAGGTCTGGCGCCGGTTATTTTGCTGGTAAGCCTGTGGCTTGGCCAACAGTCAGTAGATAAGGAAAAACTATTGAGTCAGGGCAAAACCCTGGCCCTGATGCCGCTGCAAAATATCGGCGCAGATCCTTCAGTACAGCAATTTCTGACCGGCATGTCGCTCAGTCTGAGCCAGGATCTGGCGCAAATTGGTCAGCATAATGGCAACATTTGGGTCCTGCCGCCGGCTGAGCTCGGTCAACTTGAGAAAGTCAGTGCCAAAACTGTCTTTCAGCAATTTCAGACAGAATTAGTGATCACTGGCAGTTTGCAGCATCTGGGGAACACGCGGCGACTGGCGCTTAATCTGCAACATGGTGCTGACGGGCGCATTTTGAGTTCAACCGAGATCGATTTGGCGTTGGACAACTGGGATTTAGCCCAGCAGCAAGTCAGAACCGCCCTGCTGAGCCTGCTGGATTGGCAGGTTCCTGGTGATCTGGCTTTATCAAAAGGCACTGCCATCAACGACATTGCTTATAAGGCTTATCTGACTGGCATGAGTTACCTCTACCGCCATGATTACAAAAATAATCTGGAAAAATCACTGCAGCAATTACAACTGGCTGTAAACGCAGATGCCAATTTTACCGAAGCGCGTTTTGCGCTGATTGAAGCCATTTTACAGATGGCCAGAGTTCGCGATATCCACCACTGGTTACCACAGGCCGAACAACTGACCAATGAGTTAGCGCAACAACTGACCAAAAACACCAGGTTACTAACATTGCAGGCTGATATTGCGAAAATGCGCAGCGATTATAACGAAGCTGTCGTTTTGTATATGCAAGCGCTGCAACTGAAACCAGACAACGCCATGCTGCACTTTGGTTTGGCGCGGACCTATGACCTGGCAGGTCAAACCGCTGCCGCCGAACAACATTTACAGCAGGCTGTACAGATCAGCCGCAGCTGGTATTTTATCAATGCGCTGGCGGTTTTTTACTATCAACATCAGCAGCTGGACAAAGCAGAAGCCAGTTATCGCGAGCTCGCCGGATTGGCGCCCAACAACGCGACCGTTTTACAGACGCTTGGCGCTATCCAGTTCAGCCGCAGCGATTTCAAGGCCGCGCTGGCCACTTTCCGGCAGGCGGTTGCTATTGATGGCAATGCAGTCAATCATTCCAATATCGGGACTTTATTGTTTTATCAGCAGCAGTATCCTGAAGCCAGCCAACACTTTGCGCTGGCCGTAGAGTTAAAACCAGACAACTACCAGCTTTGGGGCAATCTGGCCGACAGCTATCGCTGGGCTGGACAACCAGACAAAGCCCAGCACAGTTATCAGCAAGCCATCCGACTGGTGAGTCTGTTACTGGAAAAATCACCAAAGTTACAAAATGCCAGACTGCGGCTTGGTCTGTATCTGGCAAAATCCGGCCAGCATCGGCAAGCACTGCAGGAGCTGGCCGCGGCAGGTGAACTGCTCAAGCCACAGCAATTGATCAATGCCGCCCAAATCCTCGAAATCAGTGGGCAACGCGAAGCCGCCACCAGCCAGCTGCAAAAAGCGCTGCAGCTGGGCTATGAATTTGCCGCGCTGGAAACAGAACCCGAATTTAAACAGCTATTGCAACAGCAAGTGCTGGTGCGCCCTGCGGCTAAAACACTTTAATCTTCAACATCACCGCCATTGACGATGATTTCCGGATCGCGCTGATAAATCACCTGCGTACCACTGCTGTTTTGCACTGTGACATAAACCGCATAAGCGTTATACATCGCCACTTTTGCCGTCGCTGTGTCCTGACTGACGGTTTTTTCAGCACTATAAACATTGCCTTGGGTTGGTGTGGCACCAAAGGAATAACGTAAGGCATTGGCCACATCAAAAGGGTTGTTAAAATACAGGCCCCAATCTAACAAGGTAAAACCGCTTTCATTGTTCAGCATAAACTGAACTGTTTCGCCTTTATTGGCTGAAATCGCTTTTTGACCGGCCGCTATTTTAATTTTGCCGGCGCTGGTGAGAGTAAAACTTTGCGTAACCATCTGATTTCCTTGATTGTACTGTAATTACATTCTTTGCATGCTGCAGCTGTTATGGCAACGGCTGCCCCCGGCTTGCCACATAAAGGGCATACCAGTGTTCGCGACTGAGCTGAACATCCACCGCCTGGCTGCAGGCACGAATGCGTTCAGGGTTCACAGTACCAATCACCGGCTGGATGCCAGCCGGATGGCGCATCAACCAGCCAAGTACTATGGCTTCAGCACTGACCTGATAGTCTGCGGCAAGCTGCGCGACCAAATCGGCAGTACGCTGCTCATTGGCAGATAAGTCCTTACCGGCCCCACTAAAACGCCCCTGCGCCAGACTGCCCCAGGCCTGAATTTGTACTTTATTCAGCTGACAATATTCCACAGTGCCATAACCGAAATAGTGACCAGCGCCCTGCGGCATGCCAGTCAGTACATTCGCTTCCAGCCAGTCCAGATTGGCCAGACTCATTTGCAGCTGATTCACCACCAGCGGCTGCTGCAGCGCTGATTGCAGCAACTGTTGTTGCGGCACGCCAAAATTCGACACGCCAAACTGGCGGACCTTGCCACTTTGTTGCAGCCGCTGCAGCACTTCTGCTACTTCGTCGATTTGCATCAAAGGGTCTGGCCGGTGCAACAGCAGGATATCCAGATAATCGGTTTGCAGCCGCCGCAAACTTTGGTCAACACTGTCAGAGATGTAACCGGCACTGAAATCATAACGCCCGACATGATGTTCGTCTGCAAAACGGATAGCGCACTTACTTTGTAATACCAGACATTCGCGCAGCTGCGGCTGCGCCGCCAGAAACTGACCAAATACCGCTTCGGCCTTACCACGGGTGTAAATATCGGCGTGGTCAAAACAGTTAAAGCCGAGCTCCAGCGCGGCTTCGATGGCAGCAAAACCCTGTTGCTGTCGCTCTGCGGTAGTGTGTGACGCATTCCAGTCACCACCCAGCCCCATACAGCCAAACACCAGCGGGGACACATCGGGAAAATATTGTTGTAAAGCCAGCATTTAACTGCTCCTTTTTGTAAATTCTATCGAGTCTAACTGAGTCAGCCCCTGTGTCCAAGCCTGTGCACTTACCAGCAACGCAACAAATGGATGACCCTGGCGATAAAAGCCGTTAGAGTCTGATGCAATACCCTTTTCTGACATACCGGAGCCTTATGCCTCGTCGTCAAATATGGTGGTTGTTGGCAGGGCCGGCAGCACTGCTTTTATTCAGTCTCTGGACTGTGCCTGGCCTTAGCAGCAAGGCCAGTGTGCTTTGTGGTGTAACCTTGTGGATGGTGATTTGGTGGATCAGCGAAGCAGCGCCCATTCCGGTCACGTCGTTGTTGCCGATGTTGTTGTTTCCGCTCTTGGGGATCAGCTCAGCGGAAGCCGCGACCTCTCCCTACGCACATCCGCTGATATTTATGTTTTTTGGCGGCTTTTGTTTATCCATCGCATTAGAGAAAACCGGCCTGCACCAGCAAATTGCCGAACGGGCACTTCGCCACGTTGGCGGTGCCCCTGCACGGCAATTGGCGGCCCTGATGGCCATCACTGCATTTTTATCGATGTGGATGTCCAATACCGCCACAGCCGTGATGATGCTGCCGATTGCCTTGTCGATTGTCGCCGCAGCGCCGCAAAGCAACCAAGCGGCATTGGCTCCGGCATTATTATTAGGTGTGGCTTATGCTGCCAGTATCGGCGGTATTGCAACTTTGATTGGCACGCCACCAAATGCGCTACTGGCGGCTTTTCTGGAAAAAACTTATCAAATCAAACTTGGTTTTGGTCAATGGATGCTGCTTGGCGTGCCGCTGGCACTGGCCATGTTAGTGCTGTGTTGGTTTTGGCTGAGCCGCGTCTACTTCCGGCTGCATTTGCTGCCAGCGGCCTGCGACCGGGCCGGAAAGACATTAATGCCACTGTCTGCGTCGCAGCGTCAGGTAGCAGTGGTTTTTCTGCTGACAGCGCTGTGCTGGATTTTCCAGCCGTTACTCAGCAAATGGAGTGGCCTTGGCTTGAGCGACACTATTATTGCGCTCACCGCTGCTTTTGCGCTGTTTTTACTGCCAGTGACGCAGCCACGCAACACTACTGCTTCACCAGGCCCGACAGCTGCCCAGCCAGTGCTGAATTGGCAAGACAGCGAAAAGTTACCCTGGGGCGTGCTGCTGTTATTTGGTGGCGGCCTGAGCCTCGCCGGTCAATTACAGCAACATGGCGTTTCTGATGCGCTGGCGCAGTTGTTTCAGGGCTTACAGGGTGTACCGGCGCTGTTTATCATTGCCGGTGTCGCGCTGCTTATCGTATTTTTGACCGAGTTGACCAGCAATACCGCTGTCGCGGCCGCGTTTTTGCCAATCCTGGGGCCGGTAGCGCTTAGTCTGGATTTGTCGCCACTTTATTTAGTAGTACCGGCGGCGCTGGCCGCCAGTCTGGGCTTTATGATGCCGGTCGGCACACCACCCAATGCCATAGTATTTGCCAGCGGCCAGCTGCAGATCCGCGATATGATCCGTGCCGGCGTGGTGCTGAATATTTTCGGTGTTTTGCTGATCACGCTGTTCTGCCAGTTGATTCTGCCGTTTTGGTTATAACCAGTCTGCTGGTTCGAGACCATAAAAAAACCGGGCCTGCTGCCCGGTTTGTATTTTGACTCTGCGATCTATGCGGCTGTTTGCGTCTTACTGCTCCGGCGGTACTGCACCAGACCAATCACTGACGCCGCTATCCAGAATACTTCAATGACAAAGCTGGCAAGATTGAAGTTAATACAAAGGCTGAACAACAAAAACAATGCACCCACCAGATTCATCAGGTTATAAGTCAAACCTCTAGGTGACACTTTGTTGAGTTGTAACAGAAAAAAGGCACCGACCACCAGCGAGGTGCCGGCCATACCGATAATGTCTGCAAGCAGATCCATATTGAGGTTTCCACAAACAAGCTGAAGTTCGTCCAAAACAGGCTGGCCCTTTCCATGGGGAGGACGATTCTCTGGCATCTGAAGATGCTTCCGTGAGACAGCTTGGCCGGGAGCAGCTGGCGCTTTAATCAGCAAATACAGCTTTCCCACAAAAGCAAAAAGGTCTTTGTTTCCAAAGACCTTTTTGCTTTAATTTGGAGCGGGCAACGAGACTCGAACTCGTGACCTCGACCTTGGCAAGGTAGCGCTCTACCAACTGAGCTATGCCCGCATATTTGTTTCTTACTGCTATGGTGTTGACAGTAAGTGGTGCCCGGGGCCGGACTTGAACCGGCACGCCCTTTCGAGCGAGGGATTTTAAATCCCTTGTGTCTACCGATTTCACCACCCGGGCAGACAACGATTTGTGTTTTAACTTGCTAAATGGAGGCGGGTCCCGGAGTCGAACCGAGGTGGACGGATTTGCAATCCGCTGCATGGCCACTCTGCCAACCCGCCATCAACAACTTTTCAGATTAATTTGGAGCGGGCAACGAGACTCGAACTCGTGACCTCGACCTTGGCAAGGTAGCGCTCTACCAACTGAGCTATGCCCGCTTCATCTGAAAAGGCGTTTGCCTTAACACGAGCTGCATTCTACTGGGTTTAATAAATCCGTCAACTCAAAACTTGGCACTGCTGAACTGTTTGCTCAATTTTTAGCAAACCTGCAGCTTTTGTATGCGAAGCGCTTAATTTTGTTGCAGATATTTCCAGGCCGCTTGCAAATAAACCACCATAGACCAGACGGTCAGCACAGTGGCAATAAACAATAAAAGCATGCCTAAATCCGTGATCCACTGCACAGGCTGCCAAATTAAACCAATCAGGGCCAGCATCTGGGCAGCGGTTTTTAGTTTGCCCATTTCAGACACTTTAACCTGCGCGCTTTTGCCAAGACCAGCCATCCATTCACGCAGACCGGAAATAATGATTTCCCGGCTGATCATAATAAATGCCGGAATCGTCACCCACAGCGTTTGCATATCGACAGCTATCAGCACCAGCGCTGCGGCGACCATCGCTTTATCAGCGACCGGGTCGAGAAAAGCGCCAAAAGCGGTTGATTGCTGTAGTTTACGCGCCAGATAACCGTCTAATGCATCGGTAATGGCTGCCAGCCAAAATACAAAAGCAGCGAGGAAACGGGCGTGTTCATGAGTTGAATAAAAGCAGAAAACGAAGACAGGAATCAAAAAAATCCGGAACAAAGTTAACAGGTTAGGCACATTCCACATCAATAAGTCTCAATTCTGGGCATTTTTTTAGTTGTTATGACAAGCCTGATAAATCAACTCAGCCTGCGCTTTGGAGATCCCCGGCACTGTCGCCAGCTCAGCGACTGATGCTTTCAGCACGCCTTGCAAACCACCGAGGTATTGTAACAAAGCTTGCCGGCGTTTCTCACCTATTCCGGCAATATTTTCCAGCGGGCTTTGGGTGAACTTTTTACCACGTTGCTGGCGGTGTCCGGTGATAGCAAACCGATGCGCCTCATCACGGATATGCTGGATAAGATGCAGCGCGGGGTCATCTGCGGGTAAATTAATCGCGTGATGAATTGAGTTGATCAACAGCGTTTCCAAACCAGGTTTGCGGCTGGTGCCTTTGGCAACGCCGAGTAACAGCGGCATTTTCGCCAAGGGCCAGTCAGTGAAGAATTCAATCGCCTGACTGAGCTGACCGGCGCCACCATCTATCAAGACAATATCTGGCACCCTCGCCTCATCACTAAGCTTACCGTAGCGTTTTTTCAACGCAAAACGCATCGCTGCATAATCATCGCCCGGCGTGACGCCTTCAACGTGAAAACGCCGGTATTCGGCTTTATCCGGTCCTTTGTCGTTGAATACCACACAAGATGCCATGGTCTGATTGCCCATGGTATGACTGATATCAAAACACTCCATCCGCTGCAGCAGCTCAAGTTTTAACACCTGCTTCAGCGCCCGATAACGCGCAGCCATGTGCGCAGCCTGACTGACTTTGGTATCGCAGGCGGTGCGGGCATTTTTATTGGCTAAATCGAGATAACGCGCTTTTTCGCCACGTTTTGCCGCGTTTAACACGACCTTGCGGCCGGCGGCAGCACTGATGGCTTCGGCAATGCTGTCGGCATCTTCCAGCGTCTCGCCAATGACAATTTCACGCGGAATTTGCTGACCACCCATGTTGTTTAAATAAAACTGCAGTAAAAACGCCGGAAATATTTCTTCAGCATCAGTTTGTTGCGGCAGTTTCGGGAAATAGGTCTTAGTGCCGAGGATTTTCTGGTCGCGTACATACAACACATGCACAGCCGCCACGCCATGCAGATAACAAAAGCCAAGAATGTCCATTTCTTCATGGTCACCGCTGACCGCCTGCTGTTCCTGCACTTTACGCAGCGCGATGATCTGGTCACGCAGCTGCGCAGCCAGCTCAAAATCAAGCTGATTGCTGGCGGCCTCCATTTGCTGCACCAGGTCGTCGATGACCTGCTGATTTTTGCCCTGCAGAAACAACCGGGTCAAGCGCACCTGCGCGGCATAAGCCTCATCAGAAATTTTACCAACACAAGGTGCCGAACACAGCTTCAACTGATATTGCAGACAAGGCCGGGTGCGGGCGCGATAAAAACCGTCTTCACACTGGCGCACCGGAATGACCTTCTGTAATAGTTTCAGGCTTTCCCAGACTGCACCAGCACTAGGATAAGGGCCAAAATACTGGCCAGGCACTTTTTTCGGTCCGCGGTGCGCTGTAATGCGCGGATGTTTATGATCAGTCAGCAGAATATAAGGAAATGATTTGTCGTCGCGCAGCAATACGTTGTATTTAGGCATGTATTGCTTGATCAGGTTGTTTTCCAGGATCAGCGCTTCGGTTTCGCTGTTGGTGACGGTGAACTCAACAAAAGCAATGTTTGCCACCAACGCGCGGGTTTTAATGCTGTCGACATTACTGCGGAAATAACTGGCCAGGCGTTTTTTTAGATCTTTGGCTTTACCGACGTAGATGACCTGAGATTTGTCACCATACATGCGGTACACGCCGGGCGCACCCGGCACAGTTTTTAAAAAAGCACTGCTGTCAAACGGCGGCATCAGCGTCTCGCAATCCAGGGAAAATGGGGATCAGGCAATATTGATCATGCCATGGCGAATAGCGAGATGAGTTAATTCAACATCACCACTGATCGCCAGCTTTTCAAACATGCGATAACGGTAGGAATTGACGGTTTTGGCGCTGACATTCAGCTTGTCGGCAATATCATTGACCTTCTCACCCTGGGTGATCATCAGCATGATCTGCATTTCACGGTCAGACAGTTCATCAAAGGGGTTATTGCTGTTGGACTGGATTTTACTGAACGCCATTTTCTGCGCCACTTCGTCAGAAATATAACGATGGCCATCAGCGACCCGTTTAATCGCAGTGATCATTTCGGAAGGTGCGGCATTTTTGGAGATAAAACCCGAAGCGCCCATCTGCATCACCTTAGTCGGCACCGGCTCTTCGCACGATACCGACAAGGCCAGCACGCGAATATCCGGGCAATAATGCAAAATACGTTTGGTGGCGTTCATGCCGCCAATGCCGGGCATATTCATGTCCATCAGTACCACGTCTGGTGGCAACTGCCCTGCTGCTTCATTGCGGCAATATTGCACCGCGGCTTCGCCTGAGCTTAAATCGGCAACTACACGGATCCCTCGTTCTTCCTGCAAAATCCTGCTGATCCCAGTCCGGACCAATTCATGATCATCCACTATCAGAACGTTAATCAATTGCGACGCCTCATTATCCTAAAATAGTAAGAAACAGCTTAAACTGCGTTAGCATAGCCGAGTGAATTTGATTTTGCTATGGCAAAAAAAAGCGGCGAACCATGATTTATTAAAATGAATAGAATCAGAAAGATAATATATTTTCGTGAACGGCAGGCATAAAAAAACCACCGAAAGGTGGTTGATTTAGTGGCGGAGAGAAAGAGATTCGAACTCTTGAAGGGCTACTAACCCTCGCCGGTTTTCAAGACCGGTGCATTAAACCACTCTGCCATCTCTCCGCGATAGGCGGCATAATAAGGAGCCACTGCGGCCTTGTAAAGTTCTTTTTTAGCTACATCAGCGCGTTTGCTCAGCTTTTGTCCAACCGGCGGTATTTTTGACGCTGGTCACTACTGGTCCACCCTGACAGTGAGGCTGCGCTTGCGTACAATAGATAAAAATCAACAAAAGACCCTGCCATGAATAACAGCAAGAAAAAACGCATTTACGTCGCCTACACCGGCGGTACTATTGGTATGCAACACTCAGCCAATGGTTTTGTACCGGTACCGGGTTTTCTCAGCGACACAGTCCGCAAGATGCCGGAGTTCTACCGCGCGGAAATGCCGGAGTTTGATATCCACGAATATCACCCGGTGATTGATTCCTCAGACATGACGCCGGCGCACTGGCTGAGTATCGCCCATGACATTCAGCAGCATTATGCCGATTATGATGGTTTTGTAGTGTTACATGGCACCGACACTATGGCGTATACCGCATCGGCCTTGTCCTTTATGCTCGAAGATTTAACCAAACCCGTCATCATCACGGGCTCGCAAATCCCACTTGCGCAGCTGCGCTCAGACGGCCAGGTCAACCTGCTGAATTCGTTGTATCTGGCTGCCAATTACCCAATCGCCGAAGTTTGCCTGTATTTTAACAACCAGCTGTTTCGCGGTAACCGCGCCACCAAAGCCGATGCCGACGGCTTTAACGCATTCGCCTCGCCGAATTTTCCTGCGCTGCTGCAGGCCGGTATTCATATCGAAGTCAAAGCCGGCGCGTTGTTTCAGGGCACAGTCAAGCAGAGCCTGAAAGTAGCTGAAATTACGCCACAACCGATTAGCGTCGTGACTTTGTATCCTGGTATCAGCACCGATGTGATTGCCAATATGGCCGCAGCACCGGTGCGGGCTTTGATTATCAAATCCTATGGTGTCGGCAATGCGCCGCAGCAACCCCAGTTGCTTGAGGTTCTGCAACAAGCCGCTGAACGCGGCACTGTGATTGTCAATTGCACCCAGTGTTTCAAAGGCAAAGTGAATATGGGCGGTTACGCCACCGGCAATGCGCTGCAACGCAGCGGCGTCAGCAGCGGTTTTGATATGACGCTGGAAGCCGCACTGACCAAACTACATTATCTGCTTAGCCAGCCGCTGTCGGCAGACGAAGTCCGCCGCCAGATGCAGCTGAATTTACGCGGTGAGCTGACGGTATAATCTTGCTGCCAGATTTCAGTCATAAAAAAACCACCGGGAGTGGTTTTTAACGACGCAAAGCGTTGGCCTGAAAGGAGAGCGCCATGGATGGCAGCGAATAAAAAACCACCGTCAGGTGGTTTTTTTATTTCGCTCAACAGCTGTCAGGACAGGTATAAAGCCCGTACCCGCGCCAGTAATTCCGCTTCACCGGCCTGCACAGGACCATGCTGTAGCCAGCGACCAAGTAGCTCATTCTGGCTGATGTTATCGCCGCTGTTATGTTTGTCACTGAGTAACTGCATCTGTACCCGTTGCCGATCAGCCGTCAACACTGCCGGCGATGGCACGCCTGCAGCCCATTCCAGCGCCAGTGTCAGATCTGCACGACTCATAGTTTCCTGCTGCTGATTAAACACCAGACGATACAAGGCTGGCAGTTCTGTCGGCTGTACCTGCGGGTTTTCCAGTGCACTGAACAACTGCAGGAATTGCCCCTGCTCTGCCTGCTTCTGCACCGCAATAAGCTGCTCACTGATTTGCTGCCGTAACTGCTGCTGCTGCTGGCGTAAATCTTTGTCGTCGCCGGTGTCCACCTCGTTGAGTTGCTGCAGTTGCACACGCAACTGCGCTTCTGTTAACTGGGCAAATGGCACTGCACTGACTTCTGCCAACAACGCAGTGATATCTTGCCGCCAGGCGTCAAGCTGCGCCGATTCCGCATCGCGCTGCTGCTGACGACGGGCAAAAAATGCATCACAGGCGCTGCGGAATTCGGTCCACAACTGCTGGTCCAGCTTGCTACCGGCAAAACCAATTTGCTTCCAATGCTGTTGTAACTGTTTCACCTGCTCAACCTGAGAGCCAAGGCCCTCGGTGGCGAACGCAGTCGCCTGGGCAATCAACTGTTGTTTTGCTGTGGCGGCTTGCTGATAGGCCTGTTGTTGCAACTGTTTCAGCGGCGCCAACGCCTCTTTATAAGCCTGTTGTAAAGCGCCAAATTGTTCGCGACCCACAGGGCCGGCTTGTTGCCAGGCTTGTTGTTGCTGTTGCAGCAGGGTATCTAAAGCCCGGCCTTGCGGCGGATTGGTCTGTGCTGCTAATAGGGTATCGATGACAAGCTGGCGACTAATAGCTGCCTGAGCTCTTTGCTGATCTTGTTCAGCATAAAATTCCCGGCACGGTGCAAACGCCTGCTCAGACAATTGATTAAACTGCTGATTCAGCGCTTCATCCAGATCAGCATCGGCACGCCCTAAAGTGTTCCACTGCGCCCGCGCTTGTTTAATCTGATTGGCTCTGGCACTGATAGAAATCGTCTCATCAGCAATGAGCGCCTGCAGCTCCGCAATCAATGCCTGTTTACGGGGCGTCGCGATATAGGCTTGTAAGTCTGTCAGTTCCGCAATGAGTTCAGCACAAAGCTGCACTTCTTTTTCAAGCTGCGCCTGTTGCGCCGCATTCAGCTGCACCAGATCCTGTTGAATACCTTTCCATAAGCCAAACAACACTTTAAAGCGACCTTCGCCGTGCAGACGCTTAAACTCCGCGACTTTGCTACGCAGCTGACGTAGCTGTTTTTGTTGTTGGGCTAATAAGGGCTCACAATGTTCCCGCCATTGTGTGGCAAGCGCGGTGTAACTATCGGAGAATTGCGCCGGCAGTAAAGCACCGGCGCTACGACTGACCTGCTGCCAGTTTTTTTGCCAGACCTTAAAGCCCTGATATGCCTGTTCGACCTGATCCGCTTGCGGCAATGGCTGCGCGGAAAGTTCTGCTAACAAACGCGCCGCGAGGGCTAATGACTCGGCCAGCTGCGGGATTTGATCCAGTTGCTGTTGCAACTGCGAAATATTTTGTTCCAGTTGACGCTGCGTCTGACCATCCAGCTGTTCAGTACGGATTTGCGCCTGCAGCGTATCTAGCGCCTGTTGCAGGCCACTGGCCGACTCCAGGTCGCCGGACGCCAGCAACTGACCTAAATCGCGCTGCAGCACCTGCAATTGCAGACTAAATTGTTGCAACAGCTTTTGCTGTTGCTGTTGCTGCAGTTGTCTCGCCTGCTCTGCTGCCAAAGCCGCCAGTTTTGGCGCAAACATCGTCTCGGTCAGCTGTACAATCCGCTGATATTTGCTAACGCATTCGCTCGCTTCTTCAGATGGCAATACACTGAGTTCAGGCTCCAGCTGTTGCCACTGCTGCTGCAGTTCCTGCCATTGTTGCTGCGCCACCGCGATATCGGTTTTCTCCCGCACAGCATTGAGACGAGCCAGTAACAGCACCAGCTGTTTTCGCAGCCGCTCCGGCTTCTGTTTTTGCTCCAGCCGGTTGGCGAGTTCGGCCTGTAGTACCGTCTGTAATTCAGGCTCGCAGTGCCGGCTGGCTTTTTCCAGCGCTTTATCGTCGCTAATTAATCCGACTAATTGCTGCTTTTGCTCAAAAGACAACACTGCATCGGACAGCGCGGCTAAGTACAAATCCTGGCGTTGCAGGCGCTGCAACAACAGCAGTTTTAATGCGGCATCAGTTTCATGCACCGCCAGCTTTTCCAACACACTACTGCGGTGACATTCAGCGATAAATTGTTGTTTTAATTGTGCAGAAACCCGGTTATCCAACAACATCTGCACCAGTTGCTGCTCGGCAAACTGGCGTAGGCGTTCAGCCGGCTCATGTTTACTGGCCTGCCACCATAATGAAAACTCGTTCAGGCGTTCCAGCGCTGCCCGGCGCACCGCCTCAGTGCCATCGTTAAATGCCAGCTCGTGCAGGATCTCTTTTTGCTGCGGTGTTTGTTGGTCGAGCTGCGCTATCGCAGCTTGTCGGACAGAAGGATTTTCGTGTTGCCATTTTGGCTTAAACCAGCGCTTAAAGATCATCGTGTGCAAACCTTGCGATTGACTGCTCAGCACTGAATTGTGCTTTCATTTCCGTTTTTGATTTGATCACCATCTGGCCATCGGCGCCGACAGTAAAAGGCTCTGCTGACTTCAGCACGCGCGCCTGATAAGCCATCACCAGCTGCATGCTTTGCTCCTGCTGCTGCGACGTTAAAGGCGTACCGTCTGCCCAACGGCTAGTCGCTACTGCGTCCAGCAGCTTTTGATAGGTGTCAGCCGACATCGCGCTGACCATCGCCATAAAATCCACGTTACGTCCTCTTAAACATCACCATGCGGACTTTGGAAATAATGTAACCGGCAGCCCCCACGGCCATCACCGCATAAGTAAGCCAGGACTGCCAGCTGCCTTCTTCCGGTGCGCGGAAATACCACCAGACAAAACTGCCCAGCAGCAATACCACCGACAACATTGCATGATTGTTGATGCTCTGTGCTAACGCCATGCGTTTATCACGTTGAATTTTTTCAATTTGTTCCGGGGAAACTTCGGCAAGACTGTTGCCACAATGTTGGCAGCTGGCTGCCTTACTGGAGATTTTTTTGCCACAAAACGGGCACGCCACTATCGCCATAATTACCTACCTGAAAAACCCACGGCACTATAAAACAAAAGGCCGGCTTTGCAAACCGGCCCGCTGTGATTATACCCGCGTCAGATCACAACAGATCAATGACCGCCCGCACCGCAATCAGCGTATCATTGCCAAGTTTTTTCGAACGCACATCAGACCAGCCAAACTGCGCATCCGGCAAATTCGCGTTGTCTTTAAATGGCATCTCAAAGGTGTAAGCCAGACACTTAAACTGTTCAGCAACCCAGGTCGAAGCAATGGTCAGATTAGCCTGGCCCGGCGCGTCCAGCTCATAACCGAATTCGGTCTGGAACTCCGGCGTCACTGCCAGCAATGTTTGTTTAAATACTGTTTCTAACTGTGCCATTTTGGCATTGTAAGACGGCACGCCTTCAGCGCCGGCGACAAAGTTGTATGGCAGGTTTTCGTCGCCGTGAATGTCGAGGAACATATCAACGCCGGTCTCGAGCATTTTTTGCCGGACTAAAAAGACTTCAGGGCTTTTTTCCATGGAAGGCGTCTGCCATTCGCGGTTCAGGTTGACACCCGCGGCATTGGTTCGCAGATGACCACGCACGCTGCCGTCCGGGTTCATATTCGGCACTACATAAAACACCGCTTTATTCAGCAGTTCACGGGCGACACCGTCATCTTGATCCAATAAGCGGTCCAGCAGTCCTTCGACAAACCACTCCGCCATGGTTTCACCCGGGTGCTGACGTGCGGTTACCCAGATTTTTTTCTTGCCATCGGCTGGTTCGCCAATCACCAGCAAACTCATATCGCGGTTATCCAGCGTATTGCCTAAATCCACCAATTGCGCCAGGCCTGTCGCTTGTGCCTGACTGAGCAAATCCATATGCCGCTCGTAGCTGTATGGCGCAAAATAAGCGAAATAACAGGACTCAGCTTCCGGATAATGCGTGATCACCAGATGTTCACCGTCATAAGCGGTATCTACCCGGAACCAGGTTTCGCGGTCATAAGAGGCAACGGCTTTGTAGTCGGCCCAGCCCTTTGGATAAGCGGAGGTATTCACGTTGGTCAGGCGAATGGTGTGAGGTTCAAAGCTGTCGCTGTGCAGCCGGAAATGAAACCACTGATAAAATTCAGACATATTGTCTTTGCGGATCGCCAGACGAATGTCGTCAATGCGTTCGGCTGAAATCACGTCGATATTGCCACTGTCAAAATTACAGGTAATTTTCATTATAAGAGTTCCGCGCAGGGTAAAAAGGACCGGCGCAGCCTATCACAACAGCGCCCCGCCTGTCTCGCGATGTGCACTGACAAGCGGATGTTGAGCCGGGCTGCAGACAAACAAAAGCCGCCCACAGGCGGCTTGCAAAACCAATCGCAGCTTAGTTACAGCGCAACCGGCAAGGTTGGATACAACACACCGGCCATTTCGTTCATCACGCGGATAACCTGCGTGCTGTAGCCAAACTCGTTATCGTACCAAACGTACAACACACAGCGGTCGCCATCGACGATAGTTGCTTGTGAATCAACTACACCGGCGTAACGTGAACCGACTAAATCGCTGGAAACGATCTCAGTGGAGTTGGTGAAATCGATCTGGTCCTGTAAATCTGAAAATAACGACACTTTTTGCAAATAAGCATTCAGCGCATCGCGGTCGGTCGCCTTATTCAGGTTCAGTGACAAAATTGCCATCGACACGTTTGGCGTTGGTACGCGGATCGCATTACCGGTCAGCTTGCCTTTTAATTCCGGCAGTGCTTTGGCCACCGCAGAAGCAGCACCCGTTGAGGTAATGACCATGTTCAGTGGCGCAGCACGGCCACGACGCTCGGCTTTGTGGTAGTTATCAATCAGATTCTGGTCGTTGGTGTACGAATGCACAGTTTCTACGTGGCCATTGCGAATGCCATATTCGTCATTTAATGCTTTTAACACCGGCGTGATGGCATTGGTGGTGCAGCTGGCGGCAGATACAATACGGTCATCTGCGCTGATCATTTTATGGTTGACGCCATAAACCACGTTTTTCACTTCACCCTTGGCCGGTGCAGTCAGTAGTACTTTAGCTGCGCCTTTGGCTTTGAAATGGATAGACAGTTCTTTGTCATCTTTCCAAATACCAGTGTTATCAACGACTAAGGCATCATGGATATCGTAAGCTGTGTAATCCACTTGCTCAGGAGAGTCGGCATAAATTACTTTGATAAAAGTGCCGTTGGCTTTGATGCCGCCATTTTCGTTATCGATAGTGATGCTGCCGTTAAAAGGTCCGTGGATCGAATCGCGACGTAATAAGCTGGCACGTTTTTCTAAATCGCCTTTGCGGCCGCCACGTACAACAATGGCGCGTAAACGCAATTTGGCGCTTGGGCCGGCGCGTTCAATCATCAGACGTGCTAACAGCCGGCCAATGCGGCCAAAACCGTATAACACCACGTCAGTTGGTTTAATTTTGTCATCCTGACCGAGTAAATCCGCCAGTTCGCGTTGTAAGTACTGCTCAAGTGTTAAACCTTCGGCAGCATTTTTGTAAGTGTAAGCGAATGCCAGTTTACCCAGGTCGATCCGGCCTGGTGCCAGATCTAATTTGCTGATGGCTTCCAGCACCGGGAAACTCTCACGCAGACGCAGTTTTTGTTGCTCAAAACGTTCCACTGTTTTGTGGGCTTTGATGACGTCGATCGTAGTGGCATTCACCAGCGGCTTGCCATAGACCACCAACTCAATGCCTTTATTCCGATACAGCCGGCCAATAATTGGCTGCATATTTTCGGCGTATTCCTGGCGTTCCTGCCAGCTGCGTTGATACTGTTCTTCGTGAGATAAGGTCATGCTGTTTTGCCTTTTACTTCAGTTATCGAATGTTCGGGGACAGGTGCCACAGCGGGCGGCACATTGTAATTGAATTCGTAACCCTACAACAACAATTACAAATGATTTTTTCTGCGCATTTGCGTATGCTGGTCATTCTGAGCTCGGAGGAATTATGCAAAAACCTTGGCCGCTATTGCCTTTATTGTTCGTGTTGGGTGCCTGTGGTGAGAAAGAACTGAATATCACCCAGGTCTGTCAGGAAAAACCGGGCCTTTGTACTGATTTAGTTGAAGATGGCCATTGCCGGATTGAACGGTCCGAAACGATTCTGGCGCGTTATGGTGAACAGAAACTCCCCTCCGATGCCAACAAATACCGGCTGCTGCTCGATTTCGAAAAGTACTCCAAATGTATGGAGCTGGCCAAAGGCATTGAACACATCAAGCTCAAAGAAAAAACCACTGCGCGGGTTAACAGTTATATGGTGTCGTTAAATGAAATCAAGCGTCTGACCGAGGAAACCAGGACCTCCGAATATCCAGGGTTGCTGTATTATCATTGGTCACGGCACCAAAGCCAGGAACATCTGGAAAAGTTTGAACGCGCCGCCAAAGCCGGCGAGTTGAACACGCCGGATCTGAAATTTGCCCTGGCTCGTTATTACATCGAAAAAGACAAAAAGCTGGCGATACAAACCATGCTGGATGCATTAAAGCTGTATAAAGCCGGCGACGTGGTCGACACCGATATATACACCAGCCTGACCACTTTGTATTTCAAACAAAACCAGCTGGCAGAATCTTACCATTGGGCTTTAGTTGCGCAGGAGTCCGGGGTTGAACGGATTGAATTTGATTTGATCTTAAAATCAGCCAAGGACAGCAGCGCGCTGGACAAAGATAAGATAGAAACGCTGGCCGACCAAACTGTTGCCGGATTAGAAGCAGGCCAGTTTAAACCACCGGTGTTTTAAAGTCCGGTTCTATTCAAATTAAACAAAAAACGCGGGTACTTCCCGCGTTTTTTATGTTTAGTCTTTAGTGCCATCAAAAATCAACGACACCGAATTGACACAATACCGTTGTCCGGTTGGCGCCGGGCCATCGTCAAACACATGGCCTAAATGGGCGTCGCAATGCTGGCAGAGGATCTCGGTGCGCTGCATGCCATGCGACAAGTCAGGCGCATAACGCACTTGTCCCGGTAACGCCGCAGAAAACGACGGCCAGCCGCAACCTGCGTCAAACTTAGTCGCGGAACTGAATAACGGCTGGTGGCAACAGACACAGCAATAAGTACCGGTCGCTTCGTTATACAGTAAAGTGCCGCTAAAGGGATACTCAGTGCCTTTTTGCCGCGTGACGCGGAATTCCTCATCACTGAGTTTTTCGCGCCATTGTGCATCACTGAGTTTCATCACGCCGCTCCGTCCGTTCAGTTACTTCACTTTGACCATAGGCCGGCCGGAAACGCTCCAGTCGACATGGAAAAACTTGCCTTTGGCTTTGTCGGTACGCTCAAAGGTATGAGCACCAAAGTAATCGCGTTGGCCTTGCAGTAAGTTCGCCGGCAATACCGCAGTGCGATAAGAGTCATAATAACTCAGCGCAGAGCTTAACGCCGGCACCGGCACGCCAACCATAGTGGCTTCAGCCACAGCCCGGCGCCAGTTCATCTGGTTGGTTGAAATCTGTTTGGCAAAAAACGGGTCTACCAGCAGATTGGCTAATTCGTCGTTGCGTTCGTAAGCATCAGTGATCGACTGCAGGAACACGGCACGAATAATACAACCGGCGCGCCAGATCTTCGCAATTTCAGCGAAATTCAGTTGCCAGCCGTGTTCCTGACCGGCTGTTTTCATCAGGTCAAAACCTTGCGCGTACACACAGATTTTGGCGCAGTACAGTGCATCATGCAGCTGTTTAATCAAGGTTTCACGCTGAGATTCCAGTGGTTTGTCATGACTGGAACCGGCCAGAATAGTTGAAGCGGCCACGCGTTGTTCTTTGTTGGTCGAAATAGAACGGGCATACACTGCTTCGGCGATGGTTGGTGAGGCACAGCCCAGTTCCAGACTACTGACTGCAGTCCAGAGGCCAGTGCCTTTTTGTCCGGCTTTATCCAAAATGACGTCTACCAGCGGTAAACCGGTTTCAGAATCCTTAGTGGCTAAGACTTCGGCACTGATCTCCATCAGATAGCTGTTCAGGATGCCCTGATTCCAGCTTTTAAACACGTCAGCCACTTGCTGCGCGGACATGCCGAGCGCATCGCGCATCACCTGATAGACTTCGCAAATCAGCTGCATATCAGCGTATTCGATACCGTTATGCACCATTTTGACGTAATGGCCAGAACCAGAAGGACCAATATAAGTAGCGCAAGCGTCGCCTTCTCTCACCGGATTACCCGGCTCGTAGCGTTCAATGGCTCGACCGGTGGCTGGGTCAACTTTGGCGGCAATTGCACGCCAGACCGGCTCAATCCGTGTCCAGGCATATGGGTCGCCGCTTGGCATCAGACTCGGGCCAAAGCGGGCTCCGACTTCACCACCTGATACGGCGGTTGAAAAGAAAATAAATTTACCTTCGTAGTGTTTTTCGCGGCGGACTGTATCAGTCCACAGGCTGTTGCCGGTATCTACGACGATATCGTCAGCGGCAATGCCGGCATCAATTAACTTACAGCAAACATCGTCGACTGGTTTGCCAGCCGGTACCGATAAAATGACTAAATGCGGCTGCGTCAAACGGGATAACAATTCTGTGTAGGAACTGCAGGCCACTACCCGACCACCCAGGCCATTAGTTTCCTGCAAATCCTGCGTGATCACCGATTCAAGCTTTTTATGGTCCAGGTCAAAAGCCGCAACCCGGTAGCCATGATCCGCCAGGTTCAGGATCAGATTTTTCCCCATCACGCCGGCACCGACAAAACCGATGTCACACAGTTGGTTTGACATTGTCATTCCCATTCCTCAATAGCAGCTGTCGCAAAATGCGCGCGATTATACTGGAAAATCGTTCAATCGGCAGTGCAGCATGGAAAAGTTTATGCTGTTCAGACCATTAGGCCGCGGTGATGGCGGCGGCTGTCGGGTTATGTACCCACAGCGACAGCGAATGGGCCTGCTGCTCATAAGCAGAGCCAGCGAGTTGCACCGGCGATACCAACCCCATTTCGACTGACGTATCCATGACACAATGCCAGGGTTTGTCGGTCAGCTGCAGACTGATAGCGCTCGCTCCGGCGTTGATCATCAACAGTATTTCCGCGTCATTACCATCGGTGGTTACGACAAAATAACAATACTGAGTTGCCGGCAAGTGCCAGTCCGCTTCGGTTTTTTCGCTGCCATCTGCGTTCAGCCAATGCACCTGATGTTTATTGCCATGGCGCTGATACTGATCATCTAACAATGATAGTTGCTGCAAGCAGGGATATTGCTGGCGCACCGCAATCATCTGCTGAACAAAACTCTGAAATTGCGTGGCATGATAATCCAGCTGCCAGTTCAGCCAGCTCAGTTCGTTGTCCTGACAATACGCATTGTTGTTGCCTTGCTGACTGTGACTGAGCTCATCCCCGCCGAGCCAGTGGATCATGCCCTGACTCAGCATCAGGCTCGCAACCAGATTGCGTTTGTGCTGGTATCGTCGCTGCAGAATATCAGCATCGCTGCTGGGCCCTTCCACACCAAAATTAAGACTGAGGTTATGGTCATGACCGTCGCGGTTTTGCTCGGCATTCAGCCAGTTATGTTTATGCTGGTAACAAACCACATCGTGCAGCGTAAAGCCGTCATGATAAGCCAGATAATTGACCGAGCAAGCTGCAGGTTTATGATGTTTCTGGAAGATGTCACGAGAGCCCAATAACCGGGTAGTGAATTCGTTCAGACTGCCGTGGTCACCGCGCCAGAACGAGCGCATCGAATCGCGGAATTTATCGTTGAGTTCCGACCAATGCGCCGGAAATTGCCCGAGCTGATAACCATAAGGCCCAACGTCCCAGGGCTCAGCGATTAGTTTGGCTTGTGATAATACCGGGTCTTGCGCAACAATTTGCAGAAAAGTCGCCACCGGTGTAAAGCGTTTATGCTCGCGGGCTAATGTGACGGCCAGGTCAAAGCGGAAACCGTCGACCTGCATCTCTGTCAGCCAGTAACGCAGCGCGTCCAGCACCAGCTTTTGCGTAGCCGGATGGGCGATATTCAGCGTATTACCGCAGCCGCTGTAATTACAATATTGCTGGTAGTCTGTAATATCTGCATGATTTTCAAACAGATAATACTGACGATTGGCAAGACCACGTAAACTCAGGTTATAGCAGTCGGCCTCGGCGGTATGGTTAAACACCACATCGAGAATCACTTCAATGCCATGCTGATGGTAAGTCCGCACCAGCGTTTTGATTTCCTGCACAGCATCAGAATGTTGATAGCGCGGGTCCGGCGCGAAAAAACACACCGGGTTGTAACCCCAGTAATTGGTCAGTTTTAACTTTTCCAGCCTCGGCTCCGTCATAAAAGCCGCGACCGGCAACAACTGCAGCGTGGTGATGCCGAGGTGTTTTAAATGGGCGATAACTGCCGGGTGATACAAGGCTGCATAAGTACCGCGCAGCTCGGCCGGCACCAGCGGGTGCTGCATGGTCAGGCCTTTGACATGGGCCTCGTAGATAATGGTTTTTTCACGTGGGATTTTCGGCTTTTGGCTGCCCTGCCAGTCAAAATCAGTGTCCGTTAATACCGCTTTAGCCAGCATATAATGGCTATCGCTTTGATACAGCCGTTCGTTAAAGACCACAGCGCGATTGAGCTGGCGGGCATATGGGTCAATCAGCAGATGCCGCGGCTCAAATGTCAGGCCCTGGGACGGTAAAGCTGGCCCGTCGGCACGCAACAGGTACAGGCTGCCAGCCGGCACGCCCTGCACCTGCAGATGCCAGATATCGCCGGTTCTGGCGACAAAAGCCAGTTCAGCCAGCGCCTCTTCGGTATCGGCGCAAAATAAACATAACGACAAGCCGGTGGCATCAGGCGCATAAACGGCGAAATTCCAACAGTCGTTGCCCAGACAACTGGCCCCCAACGGGGCCGCAGCGCCAAATTCAGTACTCAGCACAACTTGCATATCAGTCTCGCTTTAACGGCATTGGCGCAGGTATAAGGTCGATAACGGTGGTAATTCCAGCGCCAGCTGCAAGTCGTCGCCAGCCTGCAACTGTGGCCCGACCGGGTAATTACTGCCCCAATAATAGGCAGAATCCGAATTCAGGATCACTTCATACCGCCCTGCCGTAAGCACTGGCAGGCGAAAGGTAGTTCTGGGCACCGGCGTAAAATTGCTAACGACGTACACCACATCGCCTTCGCTGTCGATACGACGGAACGACACCGTACTGTGATCGGCGTCCTGATGGTCTATCCAGGCAAAGCCAGCGCCCTGATGATCCAGTTCATACAATGGCTTGCAGCGACGGTACGTATGGTTCAGGTCACGGAATAACTGCGAAATGCCGCGATGCTTGTCAAAATCCAGCAAAAACCACGGCAACGCCAGATTGTGATTCCACTCGGTGCCCTGACCAAATTCGTTACCCATAAAATTCAGTTTTTTGCCCGGATGGGCAAACATAAAGGCGTAATAGGCGCGCAAATTCGCCGCCTGTTGCCACTCGTCGCCGGGCATTTTATTCAGAATACTGCCTTTGCCATGTACCACTTCATCATGTGACAGCGGCAGAATAAAATTCTCGTTATAGGCATACACCATCGAGAAGGTCAGGTCACTGTGGTGGTATTTGCGATAGGCCGGATCTTTGCTGATATAGCGCAGCGTATCGTTCATCCAGCCCATATTCCACTTAAAGCCAAAGCCGAGCCCCCCCATGTCCACCGGACGGCTGACACCGGCAAAAGATGTGGATTCTTCAGCGATGGTCATGGCATGTGGATACTTGCTGTAGACTTCCTGATTCAGCCACTTCAGCAGGCTTATCGCTTCGTAGTTGTGATTACCACCGTCGATATTCGGGATCCACTCACCGTGTTCGCGTGAATAATCGAGGTACAACATCGACGCGACTGCATCGACACGCAGACCATCAATATGGAATTTATCCAGCCAAAACAAAGCACTGGCCACTAAAAACTGCCGGACATAATCTTTGCCAAAGTCATAAATGCAGGAATTCCAGTCCGGATGCCAACCGCGGCGCGGATCGGCATACTCATACAAATGGCCACCGTCAAAGCGGGCTAAGCCGTGACCATCTTCCGGAAAATGCGCCGGCACCCAATCCAGAATGACCCCAATACCGGCCTGATGGCACGCATCGACAAAGGCTTTAAACTGGTCCGGTGTACCAAAGCGCGATGTCACCGCGAACATCCCAAGCGGCTGATAACCCCAGGAACCGGAATACGGATGTTCCAGCACCGGCAATAATTCAATGTGGGTATAGCCCATATCCAGCACATAAGGAATGAGCTGTGCCGCCATCTCCGGATAAGTCAGCGCTGAACCGTCAGCATGGGTGCGCCAACTGCCTAAATGCACCTCATAGATGCTCATCGGGCTCTGATAAGGGTTGTGTTGCCGCTGTTGCCAGGCACTGTCCTGCCATTGGTAACGGCTGTGGTCAAACACCAGCGAGGCATGCGACGGAAATTGCTCAGCGGCGAATGCCATCGGGTCGGCTTTGTGTGGCAACAGGTGACCGGATGCATCTTTGATTTCAAATTTATAACGCACACCGGCCGCTACTTCCGGCATCACCAGCACCCAGTGGCCACAAGCGGTGCGTTCCATCGGATGACAACGACCGTCCCAGTTGTTCATATCGCCAATCAGGCTGACGCTGCTGGCATGCGGCGCGTAAACGGCAAACCGGGTCGCTTTGATCCGCTGCTTCCCGGCGCTTAATTCAATAAGTTGCGCGCCGAGCTGCTGGTACAGATTTTCCGGCCGGCTGTTGACATAATGCACGGCAAAAAACGCTTCATCTTTAAATTGATAGGGGTCGATGACGCTGTAACTGTGCTTAGCGCTTTGCATTTCCAGGCGATATGGCAGCTGGTTTTTGCGCCGCGGTAATTGCAGTTCAAACAAACCCGGAACGTCCGCTACCGCATGCATCTCGCCTAACGCTTTGCCATCATCCAGTGCAACAGCATTAACCCTGAGTGCAGACGGCAAAAAGGCCCGGATCAACAGGCCTTTTTCTGCAGTTTGCCAGCCTAGAATAGCAAAGGGCTGGGCGCAACGGACGTCGTTCAGAGCTTGGAGCAAGTGATTTGGCATAACAAATCCTGTGTCATTAAAAGCGGGAACTTGCGAAGCCCCGCGGCAAAATGGCGGGGCTTATTGCATTAAGATTAAGAATATAACCCTGTTCTGCGGTTGGCTGTCAATTGCTTCAGATGCGCAGTGATGTGTTCCTGCTGCTCCAGCTGCTCCAGCGTCAGGCTCAATTTGCGTCGCCAGTTCGGATATTCATCACTGGTACCCGGCACATTCACCGGCTCAGTCATCTCCATCCAGTCCTCCAGTTGCAGACACAATAGCTGGCAACTACCGCGCGCCAGATGCTGCTGCAAGGCGAAACTGAGCGTACGGTCCATGCCCAGATGTTCGACACTGCGCGGATAATCTGCCGGCAACATACCGTGGCCATGCAACGAATCCAGAATACGCTGCTTGGATTTATGCCGGTCTGCAAACAGACCCGGTAAAATTTCTTCGGTATAAAGCCCCAGCTGCAGACCGAGTTTCAGATCTGAGCAGTGCCAGAAGCCGATTAATGTTGGCATATCGTGTGTAGTCAGCGCCGACATCGCCTGCACCGGATAATGTGCAGTCGAGGTATAACCGCCATCTTCCGCTTGTTCAAAGAAGAAGATCCGGTAGGAGTACATGCCAAATTGCTGCAACAGCTCAAAAATCCCGTCTGGTACTGTGCCTAAGTCTTCGCCAATCACCACCGCCTGCTGACGTTGACTTTCCAACGCCAGAATGCCGAGTAAATCCATGATGGGGTAATACAGATAGGCGCCCTCACCGGCTGATGCCGAGCCTTTTGGCACCCACCATAAGCGCAGCAGTGCCATCACATGGTCAATCCGCAGCGCGCCTGAGTCGCGCATATTGGCGCGGAACAGGTCAATCATTGGCTGATAGGCCTGACGGAACAGCTCATAAGGATACATCGGCGGCAGGCCCCAGTTCTGGCCTTTAGGTCCTAAGATATCCGGCGGTGCGCCGACACTGGCGTCGCGGCAATACAGTTCAGGATTGGCCCAGATTTCGGTGGAGGCTTCACTGACGCCTACAGCTAAATCACGGTACAAACCGAGCAACATGCCATGGTCTTTCGCTTGTTGTTGCACGGTCGCGAGCTGCTGCTGCGCACAAAATTGCAGATAACTGAAAAAGCCGATGTCGTGCTGATTGGCGGCCGCAAACTGTTGTACTGCGTCACTGTCAGCACTGCGGTATTGTTCCGGCCAGTTTGGCCAGCCCCAGGCTTGCGGATCTTGAGCAATCAAATGCAGATGTAACGCGTCATACAGCGCCAGCTGCCGCAGGCTATCGCCACCTTCCGCGACAAAGCGGTTAAATTCAGCGGCCAACGCAACGTCTTTCTGGCCCTGGTCCAGATACCACTGATACAAAGCACGCAGTGCCGGCAATTTCAGTTGCATCACACCGCTGTAATCAACCCAGTGTTTGTCGCGCTGCGCCTGCAACTGAGCCTGAAAGTCGGCTTGTGACAGCTGTTGCTGCAGCGCGGCACACTGCGCGAAACCGGGCATTTGTGCCACGCTCAGATAAATGATGTTGAGCCAACGCCGGCTCGACGGGCTATACGGGCTGGCAGATTCCGGCATCGCCGGATACAAAGCATGAATGGGGTTTAAACCGACAAAATCAGCGCCCTGCGCCGCCAGATGCTTTACCAGCCGGCCAAGATCGGCAAAATCACCTACGCCCCAGTTGCTGTCTGATTTGACCGCATACAACTGGACCGAGATGCCCCACTGCTTTTGCGACTGGAATGTATCAGGCTGATAACAACGTTCCGGCACCACGATCAGCGATTGACTGAAATCATCGTCATCGCCTTCAATCTTCAGCGCCAGTTGGTGATAACCGTAAGAAAGCTGCATTGGTAGCTGGAATTCATATTGCTGATATTCGACTTCGTCGAACACTGAAACCTGCGTCAGTTCACCATCTTCAACCGCGACCAGGATAAATTGCTGTTGCTGGCCGTGTTCTGCGGTGACGGTAACCGACAGCTGCTGGTGCACCAATGCCAGTGGCAGGCGTAATTCGAGTTTGTACTCTTCGCCGCGATTTTGCACTGACACCGGATCTAACGGTTCTGCCCAGTGCAACAGCTGACGCTGACGCAGCTGTGCCGCAGCTTTGGTTTCGTCGCTGACGTCAAAGCCCAGCGCGGATAAAATACGCAGCTGATCCTTCTCTGCCACTTCAGCCGGATCGCCCCAGGCATCGGTGAATTTGGTCTCAATGCCATTAAAGCCAATCAATTCGGCAAGCAGTGTTTTATCCATACAGGCTCCAACTCGGTTTCGTCGCTTTGTCCATACCGGATTTATCTTGGGGTTCTGTGCCCGGCTCCGGCTTTTTTGAGACTTTTTTAAGAATCTTTCCGCAGTATAAGACTTTAAAAATCAGCGTCGATGGCAAAATAGCGGATTATGTCATTAAATTACATAAATACGATTGCATAACAATTTTCCGCTTGAAAATGGCGCAAAAACATGTAATTTTACTACACAATTCGTCAGCATCAGGGGTGACTTATGACAATTCGTGTCGCGATTAATGGTTTTGGCCGCATCGGCCGCAATGTTTTACGTGCTTTATATGAAAGTAAGAAGTCATACGACATTAAAGTCGTCGCCATTAACGACTTAGGTGATGCCGCAATCAACGCGCACCTGCTGAAGTACGACACGGCACACGGTATCTTTGCTGCCAACGTCGAGCATTCTGACAAAGCAATTTATGTCAATCAGGATGAGATCCTGACCTTAAGCGAACGCAACCCGGCAAATCTGCCATGGGCTGATTTAAAAGTAGATGTGGTGCTGGAATGTACCGGTCTGTTTACTGACCGCCAGTCTGCCGGCGCGCATTTAACTGCAGGCGCGAAAAAAGTCATCATTTCCGCCCCGGCGAAAGATGTTGATGCCACAGTTGTATATGGCGTGAACCACGACGTCATCACACCAGAAATGACCATTATTTCTAACGCCAGCTGTACCACCAACTGTCTGTCGCCAATTGCCAAGCCGCTGAATGACATTCTCGGTATTGAATCTGGCCTGATGACGACTATCCACGCTTACACCAACGACCAGCGTTTATCTGATGTGTATCACACTGACGTACGCCGTGCCCGCGCTGCAGCCATGTCGATGATCCCAACCAAAACCGGCGCAGCTGCGGCTGTAGGTCTGGTAGTGCCGGCATTAAAAGGCAAATTCGACGGTCTGGCAGTACGGGTACCAACAATCAATGTATCGTTAGTTGACTTAACCTTTATTGCCGGTCGCGAAACGACGATTGAAGAAGTTAACCAAATCATCCGCGATGCGGCCGCGCAATTCCCGATGAATCAGGTGCTGGCAGTCAACGACCTGCCACTGGTGTCAGTCGACTTCAACCACAACCCGATGTCATCAATTTTTGATGCGACGGAAACCCGGGTGAATGGTCGTCTGGTCAAAGTGATGGCCTGGTACGACAACGAGTGGGGTTTCTCCAACCGTATGCTCGACAACACTGTGGAATTGATGAAGTCTTAAGCAGACTTTTACAAACAAAAGGCGACCGCGGTCGCCTTTGTTGTTTCTGCAGACCCACCAATTTTACAGCAGCACCGACCAGTGAAATTCTGCCCGTCAGCGCTTGCTTAACTGCAGTGCGCAGCACACAATCAAGGCGTATTTCACCTCTAAGAGCTTCAATTTATGGCCAATTTTATCCATCTGGACGGTTACGCCCATCTCGCTGCTTTACCTTGTATTCGTTTTCATTTTGCTGATTACAGTGCGGTCGTTTCGCTCTATGGCGGACAAGTGCTGTCGCTGAAAAAAGCTGACGAAGAATTACTCTGGTTATCGCCAACTACCGAATGGTTAAATCAGCAGCCCATTCGCGGCGGTGTGCCGATTTGCTGGCCCTGGTTTGGCCCGGTGAGTCCAGAATTGACAACAAAATCAGCGCCGAATCACGGGCTGGCCCGCACGGCCATGTGGCAGCAGGTTGCCGATGAAAGTTGCAGTGACCACTCCTTGCTGATTTTGCAGGCTGAATTTGACAATATTCCGTGGCACAACGGCAAAGTGCGGCTGCAGTGTCAGTATTTGCTCAGCCACAAAGGTCTGCATTTGCATCTGCACTGTGCTGATTTAACCAAACAGCAGGCGGCACTGCATACCTACTTCGCCTGCGACGATGTTAGGAAAGCTTCGGTGGCGCCATTACCGGCAACCTTTATCAATAAAGTGGAGCCGGACGACAGCAACTCCGCGCTGCAATTTGGTACAGAAACGGACCGTATTTATCAACACACCGCAGCCTTATTAACAGTGCAGACGCCGACGACGATAGAATTGCAGCAGGCGGGCCATGATGCATCAGTGATTTGGAATCCGGGTGAGCAGAAAGGCAGTGCTGCCAAAGAAGTGGGGCCGGAGCAATGGTCGAAGTTTATATGTGCTGAAACCGCGCGATTGTCTCTGAGCGACCAAAGCGCTCTGAATTTACAAATGACGATCGCCAGTAGTTGATGGCGTATCCGGCCTAGCGACGGTGCACCTGAAACTCATCGGACAGGCGCTGCACAGCGCCTGTTTCGTCTTTAAATACTAACTCCAGCCGCCAGGTCATCTGCTCGTCTGCACAGGCGCCGAGTAAAAATTGTGTCTGCCAGCGGGTACTAGTCACAGCTGTCGCGTTTGTTTTAGTAAAAAACAGTGGTAATACCGGCATCTCCATACTGATGCCGAGCAACCGCGCTGATTGTAACTGCCAGCCTGCCGGCGCCTGAATATCCAGCGCCAGGGGCGACTCTGTCACCATTCGGGCTGGCTGGTAGATCAATTCGATATTTTCTGTGGTTTGCATCTGGGTAGTGGTCGTTTGCCTGACTACAGTGCGCTGACTACTATCAGCCTGCGACTGTGGCGTACAGGCCTGACAACAGAAAAGCAGCAACATCAGCCCAACAATTTTCAGATCCATCAGGAATCACCTTTACAGCGTGGACCGGTATTCTATCCTAATTCCGGAGTGTCGGAAATTGTTGCTTCAATTGAATATTTTGTGAGCAGCAACATTGTTCTAAATCATAAAACCGGCGCATTCGCCTATCTTTTTGGGGGTAAAGCTCGTATGATCGGGCGCAAAGATGGGTTGTGAAAGCTAGCTGAGTCAGTGGTTTGGCAGCAGTTGCAGCTTGTCTAAAATAAGAAAGGTCGCCCTCGGGTGTTTTCATTTACTAACTAGCAAAAAACTGCAGCGGAACTCAACATGAGCCATACACAATCGTTAAATGTTGACTACAACTACACAGTTGTCCGCCTATTTGCACTCACAACAGTGTTGTGGGGCATAGTCGGCATGAGCGTGGGTGTTTTAATTGCGGCACAACTTTACTGGCCAGCACTGAACTTTGATACTGCCTGGTTAACATATAGCCGTCTTCGTCCTCTTCACACCAACGCGGTGATTTTCGCGTTTGGTACCAGCGCCTTATTCGCCACGTCTTATTACGTGGTACAACGGACCTGCCAGGTGCGTTTATATGCAGAGAAGCTGGCTATGTTCACCTTTATTGGCTGGCAGGCAGTGATTATCGCTGCAGCTATCACCCTGCCAATGGGTATCAGCCAGAGTAAAGAATACGCCGAGCTGGAATGGCCAATCGACTTACTGATCACTGTGGTCTGGGTCAGCTATGCCATTGTGTTCTTCGGCACTTTAATCAAACGTAAAACCAGCCATATCTATGTTGCTAACTGGTTCTACGGCGGCTTCATCATTACCGTAGCGGCACTGCACGTCGTGAACAGCATGGTGATCCCGGTTTCGCTGACCAAATCTTATTCAATCTACGCCGGTGCTGTCGATGCGATGGTGCAATGGTGGTACGGCCACAATGCCGTAGGTTTCCTGTTAACTGCAGGCTTCCTGGGTATGATGTATTACTTCGTACCAAAACAAGCGGGTCGTCCGGTATATTCTTACCGCCTGTCAGTGGTTCACTTCTGGGCCCTGATCGCGCTGTACATCTGGGCAGGTCCTCACCACTTACACTACACTGCCCTGCCTGACTGGACTCAGTCTGTCGGTATGGTGATGTCAGTCATTCTGTTTGTACCAAGCTGGGGTGGCATGATCAACGGTATCATGACGCTGTCTGGCGCCTGGCATAAACTGAAAACTGACCCAATCCTGCGCTTCCTGATTGTTTCTCTGTCTTTCTACGGCATGTCGACTTTCGAAGGCCCGATGATGGCAATCAAATCAGTAAACGCCTTGTCTCACTACACTGACTGGACTGTTGGTCACGTACACTCAGGTGCTTTAGGCTGGGTTGCGATGGTTTCTATCGGTGCACTGTATCACCTGATCCCTGCAGTGTTTGCACAAGGCCGCATGTACAGCACCAAACTGATTAACACTCACTTCTGGTTACACACCACCGGCGTCGTGCTGTACATCGTCGCTCTGTGGATCAGCGGTATTATGCAAGGCATGATGTGGCGTGCAGTTAACACTGACGGCACCCTGACTTACAGCTTTGTCCAGTCGCTGGAAGCTTCTTACCCGTTCTACCTGATGCGCTTCATCGGTGGTTGTTTCGTCGTCGCCGGTATGCTGGTTATGGCTTACAACGTGATTAAAACTGTGCGTGCCAAACAAGGTACGTTAGAGCCAATCGCAGAAGCGGCATAAGGAGTCAGTCATGTCTAAGAATTACCACGATTTTATTGAAAGAAACGCCGGCTGGCTCGGCATCATGACCGTCGTTGCAATCAGCTTCGGTACTATGGTTGAGATCACGCCGCTGATGTTTCTGAACGAAACGACTGAGCCGGTCGACAACCTGAAACCATACACTGCCCTGCAACTGGAAGGCCGTGATGTGTTTATCCGCGAAGGTTGCACTAACTGCCACAGCCAGATGATCCGCCCGTTCCGTCATGAAACCGAACGTTATGGTCACTACTCTGTTGCCGGCGAAAGTGTCTGGGAACACCCGTTCCTGTGGGGTTCTAAACGGACAGGTCCTGACCTGGCCCGTGTAGGTGGCCGTTACAGTGACGACTGGCACTATGCCCACCTGATGGACCCACGTTCTGTTGTGCCTCAGTCCAACATGCCGGCTTATCCATGGCTGGATACCAATGTGTTGGATGGTCAGCTGACAGCGAAGAAAATGGCAACATTTAACGTGCTGACTAAAGGCAAAATGCACAAAGACGATGCTGATGGCGTGATGTATTCAGCGGAAGAAATCGCCGCTGCACAAGAAGCCGTGAAAGGTAAAACTGAAATGCAGGCCCTGATTGCCTATCTGCAATCATTGGGCACAGCACTGAAGTAATTTGCCATGGACTTCGTGACAGTACACAGCATTTTCACCGTGATTATTTTTGTGGCTTTTATTGGCCTGGTGGTCTGGTTGTTTGCGTTTAAGCGCAAACCCGACTTCGACCAGGTCGCAAATGTAATATTTGCCGATGATAAAAAACCACAACAAAAACAACAACAGGAGTCGGATCATGAGTAGCTTTTGGAGTGCTTGGATCATTGTATTAACACTGGCATGTCTGGTTGTATGCTTCGTGTTGCTGACATGGAACCTGAAAAACCATGTTGGCGTTGCAGAAAACGAAACCACCGGTCATGAGTTTGACGGTATTTCCGAAATCAACAATCCGCTGCCAAAGTGGTGGACCATTATGTTCTACGCCACCTTCGCCTGGTCGGTGTATTACTTTGCCGCCTACCCGGGCCTGGGTAACTGGAAAGGTCTGTTTGGCTGGACCAGTTCCAACCAGGGTGTGAAATCGCTGGCTGAGTCTAAAGCTGCGATCGAAGCGCAAAAAGCTGCAGGAACACCTTCTCAGCTGGATGCGGAATACATCAAAGCGGAAAGTACTTTTGCCAAAGAGTTTGCCAAATATACCAGCCGCCCGGTTGAAGAACTGGCATTTGACAAAGATGCACTGAAAGTCGGTCAGCGTCTGTTCCTGCAAAACTGTGCGCAGTGTCACGGCTCAGACGCCCGCGGTCAGCGTGGTTTCCCGAATCTGACTGATAACGACTGGCTGTATGGTGGTACTGCGGACAAGATCGTTGAAACGCTGCGTCATGGCCGTAAAGCTGCGATGCCTGCCTGGGGCGAAGCGCTGGGTGATCAGGGCGTGAAAGAGATGACCGCTTATGTACTGAGCCTGTCTGGTCGTAAAGTGAACGACAACGACGCGGCTGCCGGTAAAGCCAAGTTCGGCATGTGTGCGGCCTGTCACGGTATGGATGGTAAAGGCTCTTTAGCCCACAACCTGCCGTTTGGCGCGCCAAACCTGACTGACAGCACCTGGTTATATGGTGGTTCAGCCGGTTCTATCGAACAAACTCTGCGTCTGGGCCGTAATGGTCAGATGCCAGCGTTTAAAGACACCTTAGGCGAAGATAAAATCCACGTGATCGCGGCATACGTATACCGCTTGTCACGTCCGGATGAAGCAAAATAATTGCTGACCCCGGCATTGCAATGAAGCCCCCTCGCGGGGCTTCGTTTTATCTGCCTGAAGTTCATTGAGGAAGGAAGTTGTGATGGTAAAACCCTGGTATAAACAAATCTGGCCCTGGCTGTTGATCAGTCTGCCGGTGTTTTCAGTCCTCAAAGCAGTACACACTGTTTATATCATGAACCAGCAAAGCCCGGATTTAGTCGTCGACGACTACTACGCCGAAGGTAAAGCGATTAATCAGAATTTATCTTTATACCGTGAAGCTGCCGCGCGCAATCTGCATGCGAAGGTGCTGTTAGCCGGCAACAAAGCTGTGCTGACTTTTGAAACCAGCACAGTGCTGGACCAACAAGTGACGCTGGATTTTGTGCATAACACTATTGCCAGCAAAGATTTTAAAGTCGTTGCTGAGCGCAGCGGCGAATCCATGTATGTTGCCGAGCTGCCCGTCACTCCAACCGGCAAATGGAGCCTGGTGGTGCACGATGCTGCCAACCAGTGGAAGCTGCGCGCTGCTTTAAGCTTACCGGCAACAGAAGCTATTAAACTGACTTACTGAGCGTTCAGACCACCCCATGCTGCAACAGCGTTGTTTTCATTGTCATGAACCTGTACCGGCTGGTACCGATTTTCACTGTGAAGTGCTCAGTCAACCACAAGTATTTTGTTGTGCCGGCTGCCAGGCTGTGGCCGAAACTATCGTGGCGCAGGGGCTTAGTGATTATTACAAATTCCGCAGTAAAGCCGCGAACAAAGCCAATGCGGTGCCGGCCGAACTGAAAACTCAGCTGCAAAGTTATGACAGCACCGAAGTGCTACAGGACCTGACGGAACAGCGCGGCGATGCCCAGCGCATTGAGTTATCGGTCAATGGCATGAGCTGCGCCGCCTGTGCCTGGCTGATTGAGCGTCAGCTGCAACAAAATCCGGCGGTTAAAGCAGTCAGTGTCAATTCCGGTACCGCCCGCTGCGAACTGGTCTGGGATGCCAACACCACCCCGCTCAGCCAGTTATTGGGCCAAATCACTGAACTCGGTTATCAGGCCAGCCCCTTTGTCGCCGACTTAGAAGAACAAGACTTCCGCCAGGAAATGAACGCTTATCTGAAACGGCTGGCGGTTTCCGGCATCATGACGATGCAAGTGATGATGCTGGCATTTGGTCTGTATTTTGGTGAATTCAGCGGCATTGAAGCACAGTATGAAGGTTACCTGCGTTGGGTCAGCCTGCTGCTCACTTTACCTGTGATGGGATACGCCGCGCTGCCGTTTAGCAGCAGCGCCTGGCGCGCCTTAAAAGCCCGCCAGCTGAATATGGACGTGCCCATCACGCTGGCTTTGTATTACACCTTTATCGCATCGCTGTATGCCACAGTGTTTGATACCGGCGAAGTGTATTTTGAGTCGGTCTGTATGTTTGTGTTTTTGCTGCAGCTCGGCAAATTTTTTGAATTTCGTGCGCGAAAACAGGCGCGGGACGCCACCAGTAATTTGCTCAAAGTGATGCCAGTCAGCGCGACGCTGTGGGACGGTGAGCATGGCACAGCCACATCAGCCCGGCGTTTACAAAGCGGCGACCACATTCTGGTCAAAGCAGGAGAAACCATTCCGGCCGACGGCGTGGTGGAGAGCGGTGTCAGTTCAGTGGATGAATCGATGCTGACCGGTGAATACAAAGCCATCAGTAAGCAAAGCGGCGACAGCGTGCTGGCCGGTAGTATCAACCATGACGGCATTCTGGTGGTGAAAGTTCGCAGTGCGTTAACTGAATCCCGGCTTGGCCAAATCATCGCGCTGCAACAACAAACCCTGCATCAAAAACCAGCGCTGCTGGAGAAAACCGACCGAATCGCGCGCTTTTTTGTGCAGCGACTGCTGGTGATAGCCACTGTCACCTTCTGTGTCTGGTACTTCTGGATTGATGCCGACCGCGCTTTTTGGGTCACTTTATCGGTGCTGGTCGCGACTTGCCCTTGCGCATTGAGCCTCGCCACCCCCACAGCGGTCACTTGCGCGCTGGCACAGCTGAACCGCAAAGGTATTTTGATTAAAAACCAGCAGGTGCTCGATGTATTACCCAGGCTCAGCAAAGTCTTTTTTGATAAAACCGGCACTCTAACCCAGGGTCGTTTTAGCCTGACCGAAGTAGAGAACTTCAGCCAGCAGTATCAAAAAACCGAGCTGCTGAATCTGATGGCTAATCTTGAACAACAGTCTGAACATCCGATCGCCCGGGCTTTTAGCCCATATTTCCAACAGCCCGTTGCACTGGAACAGGTTAATCTTACAGTCGGTGCAGGTTTGTCAGCCACGTATCAGCAAAAACAATTGCGGATTGGCCGACCGGAATTTTGTGGTCTGGACCCGCAGGACCCGAGAATTGCCGGTACTCAGGTCTGCTTCAGTATTGATGGCGAGTTGGCGGCCACAGTACAGCTGGCCGATCAGCTACGGCCTGAAGTGGTACCGCTGATCGGAGCACTTAAGCAACGCCTTCTCGGGCTCGCTATTCTGACCGGCGATGGGTCTGCTGCGGCTCCCGCGGTCGCACAGCAGCTTCAGATCACAGAACTTTGGCAGGGCTGCAGTCCGGAGCAAAAAGTTGCAGCCATTCAGCAGTCGGTAAAAGATGGTGAAACTGTGTTGATGGTTGGCGACGGCATTAACGACAGCCCCTGTTTCCACGCGGCACATGTGTCGGTGGCGCTGGATAGCGGTACTGAATTGTCAAAGAATCAGGCCGATGTGGTGCTGCTGCACAATGACCTGCAACAGCTGCAAACACTGATTGACGGTGCACGCCGCGCCCGTACAGTGGTGAAACAGAATCTGTGGTGGGCAGCCGGGTATAATCTGGTTATTATTCCGCTGGCGGTATGTGGCTTTGTGTCGCCTTATGTCGCAGTGATCGGCATGTCCTGCAGTTCATTGCTGGTGGTGTCTAATTCATTACGGTTGCTCAAAGCATGAGTATTATCTATGTGCTGATCCCTATCGCAATTATCTTTGTGATGATCGGGATCGCAGTGTTCTTCTGGGCGGTGCGCTCCAAACAGTTTGATGACCTTGATAAAGAAGGATTCAGTATTCTGTTTAACGAAAAACCAGCCAGTTCCGCCAGGTCTGACGAACAGCAGCCACCGCAGTCCCGTGAATCCTGAGCTGTTTGCTGCGTTTTTTGTCGGTTTATTCGGCAGTGCGCATTGCCTGTTAATGTGCGGCGGTATGGCAGGCGCCTTACAAATGCTGATGCCACCTTCGCGCACGCGCCGTGGTTGGTTGCAACTGATGCTCGGCTTGGGTCGGATCAGTAGTTATGCCCTCGCCGGCGCCTTGTTCGGCGGTCTTGGCGCCACCATGGTTGGCAGCACTGGTCTGCTGCCGCAATATTTACAACTGTTTGCCGGCCTGATGTTGCTGGCGATGGCACTGTATATCAGCCGTTTGTGGTTTGGTTTACTCAGACTGGAAAAAGCCGGCCAAAAGCTATGGCGCCTGGTACAGCCGTTCAGTCAAAAGTTATTACCGCTGGATTCGTCATTCAAAGCCTATGCCTATGGTTTGTGCTGGGGATATCTGCCCTGCGGTCTGGTGTATTCCGCGCTCAGCTGGAGCCTCGGCAGCGGCTCAGCAGTCAACGGTGCACTATGGATGGCACTGTTTGGTCTTGGCACTTTACCGGCTGTATTATTGGCCGGTCAGGCGGCAGATCTGCTTCGCCGTTTACAGCAACAACTGTGGCTGCGGTATGTGCTCGCGGTAATATTGGCCGCTTACGCATTTCAGACAATTTACCTTGCACTTCGCGCTCTGGTTTTTTAAGCTGGGCGTACTTTGGATGGAGTTTGGAAACCTGCGATGAGTTCACCTTCAAGTATTAACTGCCAGCACTGTGGCTTCAGCCAGCTGTGTCTGCCATTCACACTCAACGACTCTGAGCTTGATAAGCTTGATCAAATCATCCAGCGCAAACGCCCGTCACACAAAGGCGACCATTTATTCGAAGCCGGTAAACCTTTGCAGGCGTTGTACGCGGTTCGCACCGGCTCATTTAAAACCTACACACTGACTGAGCAAGGCGAAGAACAAATCACCGGCTTCCATTTACCGGGCGACGTGATTGGCTTTGACGCCATTGGCGATCAACAACATCCGAGCTATGCGCAGGCATTAGAAACCGCTATGGTCTGTGAGATCCCGTTTAACAACCTCGACCATCTGTTAGACCAGGTGCCGAAATTACGCCAGCAACTGATGCGCCTGATGAGTCAGGACATCCATGGTGACCAGCAGATGATGCTGTTACTAAACCGTAAAACCGCCGAAGAAAAGCTGGCAGCATTTATCACCAACCTGGCACAACGCTTTGGCAGCCGTGGCTTTTCGCGCAAAGAGTTCCGTTTGACCATGACCCGCGGTGAGATCGGCAATTACCTCGGCTTAACCGTTGAAACCATCAGCCGCCTGCTTGGACGTTTTCACAAAGATGAACTGATCCATGTTGATGGCAAGCTCATTACTATTACCAACTTTGAAGAACTCAGCCGCGTCGCCGGTATGGCGCAAATTGGCCGCTAGTCACTGATTCTGTAACGACAAACACCGCTTTTTTGGCGGTGTTGTTGTTTTTGTCCTGTGTATTTTTATCTTGCCTCAATAGGGCGTGCAGCGCCGGGAACCAATAGTCCCTGTATTGATCCAACACAACATCAGCAGTTCCGAACCGGTTTAACTTAGCTACACTGAAATCAAATCTGTGAATGCAAAGGAGAATGATGATGGCAACTTATCAGGATGTACTGGTCGTACTCGACCCCAGCACTGAACAGCAAAAAGCACTGGACCGGGCCATAGAACTGGCCGAACACACTGCCTGTAAACTGACCGCCTTTTTATCCATCTACGATTTTTCCTACGAAATGACCACGATGCTGTCCGGCGAAGAGCGTGAGTCGATGCGTCAGGCGGTGATCACGGACCGGGAGATCTGGATCCAGGAACTGCTGCAGCAGGCGCGCCATAAAGGTATCGCCTGCAGCGCCAAAGTCGTCTGGCATAACCGGCCCTTTGAAGCCATAGTGCAAACAGTGACTGAACATGGTTACGATCTGGTGATTAAGGGCACCCACGACCATGACGTGCTCAAATCGATGATTTTCACCCCAACCGACTGGCATATTCTACGTAAATGCCCCTGCCCGGTGTTACTGGTAAAAGAACATGCCTGGCCGGAGCAAGGCAATATTCTGGCCGCGGTTAATGCCGGCAGTGAAAAACCGCATCACAAGGCGCTGAATCAGTTGATCATCCGTCAGGCCAAAGCGATGGCTGCGATGCTCAATGCCAAGGTCCACCTCGTTAACGCTTACCCCGGCACACCTATCCATGTGGCGATTGAGATCCCCGAATTTAACCCGGTCGAGTACAACGACAGCATGCGGCATCATCATGTCGACGCCGCAAACGCACTGGCGGGTCAATTTGATATCACCAGCGACGCTGTGCATGTGCTCGAAGGCATGCCAGAGGATGTGATCCCGCGTATCGCCAGGGAGCTGGATGCTGAGATGGTGCTGATTGGCACTATAGGCCGCACTGGTTTGTCGGCCGCGATTATCGGCAATACGGCAGAGCACGTAATAGACCGGCTGGACTGTGACGTACTGGCGCTAAAAACCGAACACTAGATTTGGCGGAAAAACCCGGCCCGCTTGCCCGAAAGGGAATTGGCAAGCGGCGCTGATCCGCTATAATGTGCGCCTTTTAAAAGTCTGGGTAGCACAATGTCACACTCCGCCGAAGCCAAAGCGCAATACAATCTGAACAAACTGCATAAAAGACTGCGCCGTGGCGTTGGCCAGGCCATTGCTGATTTTGGCATGATTGAAGACGGTGACAAAATCATGGTCTGCCTGTCTGGAGGCAAAGACAGCTATACCCTGCTCGATATCCTGCTGAATCTGCAGCAATCAGCCCCCATCAGCTTCAGCATTGTGGCGGTCAATCTGGACCAGAAACAACCCGGTTTCCCAGCGGAAGTACTGCCAAACTATCTGAGCAGCATTGGGGTAGATTTTAAAATCGTCACAGAAGATACCTACTCCATCGTCAAAGAAAAAATCCCGGAAGGCAAAACGACCTGTTCTTTATGCAGCCGCCTGCGCCGTGGCATTTTGTATCGCACTGCCAAAGAACTCGGAGCCACCAAAATCGCGCTCGGTCATCATCGTGACGATATGATTGAAACCATGTTCCTGAACATGTTTTACGGCGGCAAAATGAAGTCGATGCCTCCTAAGCTAATCAGTGACAACGGCGAACATATCGTGATCCGGCCTCTGGCGTACTGCCGGGAAAAAGACATAGAAAAATACTCGACCGCGCGCGAATTCCCAATCATCCCCTGTAACCTCTGTGGTTCACAGGACGGATTACAACGCCAGGTGGTCAAAGAAATGCTGCAGGACTGGGATAAACGTTTTCCGGGCCGCATCGAAACTATGTTCCAGGCCATGCAGAACATCGTACCCTCGCACATGGTTGATAAAAACCTGTTTGATTTCGCTGCAGTCAGTAAAGACCGCGCTGCCGAATTTTCCGGCGATACCGCGTTTGACAAAGAATCTGTGCCGGCGAAACCGGTCGGATTATTGGAAGAAGACGACGAAGAACAACAAAACGGTGTGGTCGTTCAGCGGTTGGAAATAAGCCTCTGAGGACGAATTGTAGATGCCGTGCAACAGAGCGATTCGGTTGCACGGTATTCGGACTATAACTCTTTAAACCAGCCCCAAATCCCCAACGAGAAATCTGCAAACAGGTCTATTCCTAGCGCGGATTTCAGTAAATACAGCAACAATAAGCCCAGCACTATGCTGATGATCAGCAGCACACTGACCAATACCGCTTTGACCAGCAACCCGGTTTTATGGCTGAGATGTTCACTGCGCTGACTACCCCGGATATTACGCCCGGCAACCAGCACGTAATAATAGCGCCAGCTGCCAAGGCCCAGGGTACCGCGTAAATCAAGCTTGTGTTTACCCCACTGCCGCGCACCAAGTGCGACACGTAAATAACTAAGCTGAGCCTCAGTGAAGCTCTGCTGCACCTCCGACGGCATCCGCTCCAGTAACTTCTGGATAGCGGGGTCCTTACGAATATCGTCGCTGGGTGCAGCCGTCATTAACATCAGCCTTGTTGCAACAAAGCCGACAATTCGGCCGTTTTTGCCTGCATGAGTGCGATGTCGCCCCGGCTTTCCACATTGAGCCGTACCAAAGGCTCAGTGTTGGAACTGCGCAGATTGAAGCGCCAGTCGGCAAACTCCAGACTGATCCCGTCGGTAGTATCCAGCTTGTCAGCCAACGGCTGATACAGGGCCAGAATTTGCGCCAGTTTGGCTTTAGGGTCAGCGATAGTGAAGTTGATTTCACCACTGGATGGAAAGGCGGCAATGCGCTCTGCAACTAAGGCTGACAGCGGCTTTTGCTTCACGCACATCAGTTCAGCCACCAGCAACCAGGGGATCATGCCACTGTCGCAATAGGCAAAATCGCGGAAATAGTGGTGTGCGCTCATTTCACCACCATAAACCGCATCTTCCAGCCGCATCCGCTCTTTGATAAAGGCATGGCCGGTTTTCGACTGGATAGCTTCGCCGCCGGCGTTGTTGACCAAATCAATAGTGTTCCAGGTTAAACGCGGGTCATGAATAATACGTGCGCCCTGATGCTGCTGTAAAAAGGCTTCCGCCAGCAGACCAACAATATAATAACCTTCGATAAACTGGCCCTGTTCATCAAACAGGAAACAACGGTCAAAGTCACCGTCCCAGGCCACGCCAAAGTCTGCCTGATGCGCCAGCACCGCTTTGGACGTATCGGCGCGGTTTTCCGGCAACAATGGGTTTGGAATACCGTTTGGAAAGGTGGCATCCGGCTCGTGATGCACTTTGATAAACTGCAGCGGTAAGCCGAGATCAACACAACGCGCTTCCAGCGCATCGACCACATGGCCGGCAGCACCATTGCCAGAGTTCACCACGATTTTCATCGGGCGGAACAATGCCGGGCGAATGTAGCCCAGCAGGTGACTGACGAAATCCGCCAGCACGGATTGCTGCCGGTACTCACCACGTCTGGCAACGGCCACAAAATCGCCCTGTTCCGCAATGGCCTTGATTTCATGCAGACCACTATCGCCGCTAATGGGTTTGGCGCCCTTCTGCACCAGCTTCATGCCGTTGTAGTCCAGTGGATTGTGACTGGCGGTCACTTCAATACCACCACACACACCTAAATGAAAAGTCGCAAAATAGACTTCTTCAGTGCCGGTCATACCGATATCGATGACATCCACACCAGCGTCCATCAGGCCATTAGCCAGCGCTAACTTCAGGCTTTCGGAAGTCGCGCGGACGTCACCGCCGACCACCACAGTTTTGGCCTGTTGGTACTGACCAAAAGCGCGGCCGATGCGGTAGGCAACATCTTCGTCTAATTCGTCGCCAAGCCGACCACGAATGTCATATGCTTTGACGCAAGTAATTTTCCGGTACATCTCAGGCCCGCCCATAGCGGTCTTCAAACCGCACTATGTCATCTTCTCCCAGATAAGAGCCCGATTGCACTTCAATCAGCTCCAGCGGCACTTTGCCCGGGTTTTCTAGTGCATGCACTGCAGTAATTGGAATATAAACCGACTGATTTTCGGTCAGGTACTGATCAACGCCATCAATGGTCACTTTGGCGGTGCCTGATACCACAATCCAGTGCTCAGCGCGGTGATGGTGCATCTGCACCGACAACTTCGCGCCGGGTTTGACCGTGATACGTTTAACCTGAAAGCGCTCGCCGTTATCGACTGAATCGTATTTACCCCATGGCCGGTACACTTCTCGGTGGAAAGTCACTTCAGGCCGTTGCCTGGCTTTGAGCTGCGCGACTATGTGTTTCACATCCTGCGCCTGATCTTTATGAGCGACTAAAACCGCATCCTTGGTACTGATCACAACTAAATCCTGCACGCCGACCGTGGCGACCAGCTGTTGTTCGCTGCGCACATAACAATTTTGACTATTCTGTGACCAGACATCACCCTGATGGCTGTTACCGTCACTGTCTTTACCGCTGACCTGCCAGAGTGCGGCAAAGCCACCGACGTCGTTCCAGCCGGCCGCTAATGGCACGACCACCACGCTCTCAGGCTCATCCCGGCTCAGCGGTTCCATAATGGCGTAATCAATCGAATTATCCGGACAGACTTCAAAAGCGGCTTTTTTCACCCGGACAAAATCTAAATCGGGGCTCAGTTCTGCCATTGCCGCAGTACAGGCCGCCAGCATTGCCGGCTGGTATTTTTGCAGTAACGCCAGATAGCGATCCGCGCGGAACATAAACATACCGCTGTTCCAGTAATAGTCGCCGCTGGCCAGATACTGCTCTGCTGTTGGCAAATTAGGTTTTTCGACAAAGGCGTCTACCTGATAAGCACTGCCCGTACTGACACCACGGCGGATATAGCCATAGCCGGTTTCCGGCACTGTCGGCACTATGCCAAAAGTCACCAGTTTACCCCCGGCGGCTAAGGGTTCAGCTTGCTGTACCGCAGCGCGAAACGCCGCTTCGTCTTCAATCACATGGTCAGCAGCCAACACCAGTAACAAAGCGTCAGGCTGTGTCGCTATCGCTTGTAATGCTGCCAGAGCAATAGCGGGTGCGGTATTGCGGCCAACCGGCTCCAGCAAAATTGAGGCACCGCTGATCCCTAACTGGCGAACTTGCTCAGCGGCAATAAAACGATGGTCTTCGTTACAGATTAACAATGGTGCATGATGCGCCAGACCTTTCAGGCGCAGCAATGTTTGCTGCAGCATCGTGGTGGCACCTGTCAGTGCCAGAAATTGTTTTGGATAATTGCCGCGTGAAAGTGGCCATAAACGCGTCCCTGAACCACCAGCCATAATGACGGGAATAAACATGGTTTTGTCCTGTATATACGAATATTAAAACGAGTCTGTCGAAAGCCTGGTTGCCTGTCAAACCTTGTACCTTTCAAGTATCCAGGATGGTCAGTTGGCAGGACACAACTGGCGCTGCACATCTGTCCAGATGCTTTGAGCAGCCAGCTTTTTTCGCAGATAAATACATTGCTGGCGCTCCAGCTGATATTGCTTAATCAATCGCACCGTATTGTTTTGCAAGGGCCCGCCCATAGCGGCCGCGACCCGGGCAAACACAGCTGCCTTTTGCGCCACACTCAATGCATGCCAATTTGAAAACGCGACTAATAAAATCTTTTCGTGTACTTCGGGCAGATATGCACCATGTTGCTCAGCCAGCTGCAGCTGCCCCCACGCGTCCGCCAGCCGCAGTTGCACAGTCGCCAGAAAATAGCCGTAATCGGCATAAGCCACCGCCCAACTGGGGCGCTGAGCGATAGCATGCTGATAGATTTGTTCATTTCTGCTGATGATTTCTGTCGACAGCTGACCGCTAAACCAGGCCCATTCGGCGATTTTTGCTGCCATCAGCTGATAGTGTGGATTCTGTGGTTGCCAGTGCAGCGCAGCACTGATTTGTTCCTGCGCACTTTGTAGTTGCGCAGCTTCTGGTTTACCGGATGATTGTTGCCATTGCTCTACAGCATAAGCCGCCGGAAAATAATAAAAGCTGGCCACACCGGATTTGATCACAGGCCACATCAGGGCCAAGAGCATGCACAACCCACTGAGGATCAAGCCACGGCGCAACAGCAAGCGGTTCATGCCACGTCCTTAAAACGCAGTGATTGAGTGATAAGTTCCGGGTTATGTACCGACAGTTCGACGGCATATTGCTCATCGGCCAAAGCGGTCAAACGTTGTACAGCAGCACTCAGTTTCGGCGGCCGCCGATCGACATTGTGGCAATCGCTCGCGACGACATGAAACAGCCGCTGCGCGACCATATATTCAGCACATTGCTGATGCCGCGCGCCCAGATCCCCAAGCAAAGAACTACCGGTTAGCTGAAACAGGCAACCGGCGCGCTTAAGCGGTGCAAGACACTGGAAATTGGCCTGAATGTCACGATTACGCTCTGGGTGGGCAATCATCGCGATGACATCATGCCGTGCCAGCCATTTCAGTAATTTGTCGGTGCCAGCCGGGACATGGCTGTGCGGTAATTCCAGTAATAACACTTTTTGGCCTTGCCAGACGCCGAGAAAAGGTAATAAACCCATTTCCAGCGCCGGCATCAGCTGGTCTGTCAAACGTACTTCGGCGGCAGCTGAGATTTCGATTGGTAACTGATGGGCCGCAATCAGCTGTCTGACATCCTGCAGCGCCGCCTGAATTGTTTGCGGCTTGTTGTCAAAATACCCGGGATTGATATGCGGCGTAGCCACCATCCGGCTGATGCCGTCGGCCACTGCTAATCGCAGCAGCGCGAGCGTTTCTTCCGCAGTAGCTGCGCCGTCATCCAGACCGGGCAATATGTGACAATGCAGATCAATCATTCCTTGTCCGTGTTTTCCGCGTAATAACGGTAATAACCAAAGTTACCGTAATAACGCTCGGCAAGTTTTAAATCAAGATCATTTAACACCACACCTACGACCCTGGCGTGCGCATTGACCAACTTCGCTAATGACAATTGGATCAAACCAGAACGGGTTTGGTCGGCACGCACGACCATCACAGCACCATCGACCTGAGTGGATACAACCAACGCGTCACTGACCGCCTGCACCGGCGGCGTATCGATAATGATTTTCTGGTAACGGCCACGCAGCTGTTCCAGCAATTCCGGCAACTTATTTCCCGATAGTAACTCCAGTGGATTTAATGGAATAGAGCCAGCTGGCAGGATATCGATGCCTGATTGCTCGTCGGTGACAATACAATCATCCAAGTTTTCGGTCCCGGTCAGATAGTTGGCCAGGCCTGGTTGAAATGACGGCACACCAAAGCGCTTGGCGATAGTCGGTTTGCGCATATCCGCATCAATAAGCAGCACAGATTCCAGCTGTTTAAAGGCAAATGCCAGGTTGCTGGCAACCGTCGATTTCCCTTCTTCCGGGATAGAAGATGTCACCATCAACACCTGCAAAGGCCGGTCTAAACCAAGCAATGACAAGCTGGTGCGCACAGAGCGAACCGACTCAGAGAACTGACGGGCGTCTTCAGCGAAAAACACCCGGTTCATTTCAGCCATAGGTTTTTTGCCAACGATTTTTGGCACTATGCCCAACGAGCGTTGCTGCAGGATAGCCTCGACTTCACGTGTTGTTTTGATTGTGTCGTTCAGCGATTCCATGACAAATGCGACGATCACCCCAAAACCGACCGCAGCGACAAAAGCCAGCACCACAATTAACTTTTTATTCGGCTTAATCGGGTCTACCGACGCAACCGCTAAATCAGTAAAACGTGCCACAGCAGAGTTAAAGTTACCGGTCACTTCGGTTTCTTTTTGCCGTGCCATAAAGGTATCAAACAGCTGCCGGTTCGTTTCTACTTCACGGGCCAAACGCTGATACTCCGCCTCTTTACCACTTAAATCCTGATACTGACCTTTCGAGCGTTGCATCTCAGCTTCGAGCGCCGCCAGATTTTGACTGACGGTATTGGCTTCTTCCGAGATACCATTGATTAGTTTCTGAATTTGCTCATGCAGATTTTGCTGGATAGTGGTCAGTTCTGAGCGTGCTGAAATTAACTTCGGATGCTTGGGGCCATAAAACTTGCTCAGTTCTGACACCTTGCGCTCTGCGGAAATGACTTCAGCTTTCACTTGCTGCACACCCGGATGCGCAGTAATTTCGGGTAAGGTTTCGAGCCGGCTCATGTCCTTGGCACCAAATTGGCGGACCGCCCGGACAAAACCATCAATTTGGGCTTTTTTACTGCGCATCAGCGTGATTTCAGCACCGAGGCGTTCTAATTCCTGGCTGCCGAGACTACGGACGCCGGCAACATCAACCAGGCCCTCACGTAACCGGAATTCCTGCAGGGCCTTTTCTGACGCATCCAGCTGTAAGCGCAATTCGCCCAAGCGGCCACCTAACCAGTCATTGGCTTTTTGGGTAATGCCCATTTTGGCCGACAACTGGCTGTCGATGTAGGCTTCACCAATCGCATTTGCAACATCGGCGGCTAATTGCGGGTCATTGGCTTCGTAAACAATATTCACCAGCTGGGTTTTACGCACAGGTTCAATCGACAGGCGCTCAACAAAGGCGGAGACTAAGCGCTCCCGATCGCGTAACTGCTGGACTTCTGCTGACACTTTTTCGCGATTATTGGCAAGAAAAGGCATCAACTGCTGAATACTGTCGCGCAGGCCCGGTTTTGCGATAAATTCCGGATGTTTAGCCAGCTGCAGTTTGTCGATCACAGTCTCGGCGATGCTGCGCGATTTGAGGATCTCAAATTGGGTCAGGTAATATTCCTGCTGGCCCGAATTGATCCCGTACACTTCCTCTATCTTCACGGCTTTGGCTTGCTGCGCTTCAATCAGCAACGTCGCTTTTGAACTGTAAACCGGTTTCATATTCAGCACGACAAATACTGTCAGTGCTGACACTAAAACTGCCAGAGCTAAAATGCGCCATTTCGCCCGACTAATAACATTAAAATATTTACGTAAATCAATTACTTCCTCAGCGGAGGCCTGAGTTTGCTCTGGGGTGATTGTCATCAGAAAAATCTCTGTTCAATAGTCACAGTGTCGCCAGCGCGGATTTTGCTGTTCAGATCTGCCGCCAGCTTATTTGCCTTGTCTCCTTCACGGGCAACAAAGATTTTCTCTTTCGATGCACGCTCGGTCAGCCCTCCCGCAAGAGCAACTGCCTGATCAATGGTCATCCCCGGTTGGTAAGGGTAACCACCTGGCTTTTTCACTTCACCATGAATATAAAATGGCCGGTATTGCACCATGCCAACAAAAACATTGGGTTCAACGAAATAATCGCCTTTAAGGCCGTCATAAATCCGCTGTTCCAGCTGCTTTAATGTCATCCCGGTTGCTTTCACCGTACCCAAAAACGGATAGTTTAACGTACCGCTATCCGTCAGCTGAACATCCAAATCTAATTCTGGTTCACCGAAAATTTTAATGCGGATCGCATCCCCCGGGCCTAAAACGTAGTTGTCAGCGCCCTCTGCCGCGACAGGTTCAGCCTGCTGCGCGAATGCAGCCAGACTGAACATCAACACTAACACTAAGCTCAGATATCTCATCAACATCAGTTTCCTTTACAGCGTCATTTGTACATTCAAACCGTACACAGTCCGGTCATAAACGATCACTCCCAACGTGGATGACCGGTCTTCCAGATTGACAAAACCTTTCAAAGTTAACCAGCGCAGCGGCTTCATCTCCAGCTCACCGGTAATAATTTTGCGGGTATCCTCACGCCCCAGCACCGAATTGGCCTGTATGACGCGGTTGTACTCGTCGGTTTGATACTCATACGCCAGCTTACTGGTTAATTGCTCTGACCATTGATGATTCCAGCCGATGGCATAGGTCGTTTCAAGGATATAGTCAGAGTTAATATTCAGTGCGTCTATGTCTTTCGCCCGACGGCCAGTGGAAAAATCAAAACCGGAATAGGTCAGCGGTAACCACTGCACTATGGCCTCCCAGGAGAAACCATTAAACTTTTCCCGCGCTGCCAGATCAAAATCTTTATTTTGATAACCGAGCTTCAGAATACCGGTCGTCAGTGCGGAGATGTCCCATTCTGCACCTAACCGATAGTTGTTATCAGTGTTATTGCGTGAACCGGATAAATCTTCTGTTTTAAAATTGATGTCAGCGGTTGAGAGTTCCGCCACCAGCTTGAAGGCGCCAGGCGTCTGATAAACAAAACCACCGCCAATTTGCCGCGAATCAAAATCACGGTATTGCGTCAGATCGCGGAAGTTTTTGTAGTCTTTGTTGTAAAAACGCGTATTGGCGCGCAGTTTACCGATGGAACCGGAACTGCCGTATTCGTACTCTGCGTTCAGCGTTTGCGCATTAAAGCGTGTTTCCTCAGCTTGCAGGTTGCCACGACCTTCCGAAATCCCGGTGCCACGGTCTTCATGCAACCAGCTGTTGTTCGCTTTCAGTTTCAGATTATGCGAACTGGCTGGAGACAACTTCGCTTCGGCATCCAAATAGCCATCGGTAAAATTGTCGGCACTGCTGTCAAAATACACGGCGTTTTTCGCCGCTGCGGCAAAACTATAACTATTCGGGCCATCAATGAGATTGGCTTTCAGTGTCGGGGCTAATGTGGAAACCCAGCTGGAAATTGTGGCATTTGCATCCCTGACCACGTTGTCATCATGTTTCAGCTCCGCCTGCAGCGATGGAATGAAATCAATACCGGACTCAGTCCGAATCACCCCTTCCTGCTCCTGCGCCTGTACCAGACCCGATACCAGGACTAAAGCAACACAGTTCAGATGAAACCCAGTTTTACGACCTACCACTGTTTTAATACACATGCTGACCACTAAATCCCTTAAATACTGTTTTGAAAATTATCTTGATATCAAACCACAACGACCAATTACGGATGTAATACAGATCATATTCAACACGCTTTTCCATTTTATCCAGCGTGTCCGTTTCACCACGCCAGCCATTTACTTGCGCCCAGCCGGTAATGCCGGGTTTTACTTTGTGTCGCAGCATATAAAACGACACCTGACTGCGATATTGCTCATTGTGTGCGACCGCATGTGGCCTTGGCCCTACGACTGACATCTGCCCCAGCAACACATTTAAAAACTGTGGCAGTTCATCCAGCGACGTCCGGCGTAACATCGCGCCTAAAACTGTCACTCGCGGGTCATTGCGACTGGCCTGCACTACCGTATCAGAATTCTCCATGACTTTCATGGTACGGAACTTAAACACGCCGATTTTCTTACCATCCAGACCATAACGATCCTGCACAAAAAACACCGGGCCTTTTGAAGTCAGTTTGATGGCTATGGCAATCACAATCATTAGTGGTGCAAGCAATAACAGGGCAAACAGGCTGAAGGCGATATCAAAGGTGCGTTTTATATAGTTCTGCACACCATAATGCGGCGACTCGAAGACGGAAATGGTGTCGATTTCACCGACACTACTCAGACGGCCATGCATCATGCTCATCAGCAGGAAATCTGGCACCAGGTACACATTTAGTGTTGTGTCGCCGAGTTGCTCCACAATTTGCTGGATGCGTTTATCCGCATGTAACGGTAATGCGATGTAAAGACGGGAAATCACCCCAGATTGTGCAGTCATGACGGATTCAGTAACGTTACCGAGCAACAATCCGCGATACTCAGCCGGAAAACGTTCCATCTCACGGTCGTCAAAAAAGCCAATGCATTCAAAGCCAAGCTCAGGATGTTGCTTGATTTCGTGGTACAGCTGAATGCCGCGAGGTGTCAAACCCACAATCGCCATCCGTTGTAAATTAACACCATGTTCGACCTGAATTTTGCGAACAGTGCGAAACACCAGCCGCCAGCTCAACATCAATAATGCAGAACTGCTGTACCAGGCAACGACCACGACCCGGGAGAAGGTCTCACTGACCTTAAAGAGAAACAACACACTGAGCATGCCGGCAAAGCAAATCGCCAGCAGCAGGCAGACCTGCCATAACATGTATCTGAACTGATTGATGCGCCAGGGACGGTAAAGCTGCAAGGCTTCAGCGATGTATGAAGCGCCGGCAATGTGCGCCAGCAACAATATCAGGTAGTTTTTATCAAAAGGCACACCGTACAACTGACAGCAGAGCAATAAGACTGCGATGTAAATCGTGATATCTAACAAGCGGTGTATAAAGGCGAAGCCGTTATCTGCAGACTCAAAATGACTGGACTTTTTCGGCACGCTATCTTCCATGAATAAGTTGTATCGAGACGTCACTGTGCGATTCTACCCCTGAAAACAACAGCTTGCCAACCGAAACTTACCTGTTCGGCACCGATTGGGCCCAGGCCCATATTGCGATCAAATAACCACAGACTTTCGCTAAACTGTGACAATGTTATGATATCAGTCAAATCCCCTTCGCCACAGATGGCCGCCAACAGATGCAGAAATTTCAGCTGTTACCTCTCCTGCTGTGTGGTTTTTTGGTTTGCAGTTGCAGCCAGCAACCGGACAATAAAGCACCACGGGCAACCGATGATCAGGCCCCAGAACAACAGCTCAGTACGGAAATTGCAGAGACGTCCGGATTAGCCTGCCTCAGAAACAACCAGTTTCTGACTATCAACGATTCAGGCAATGCGGCGACTGTGTATCAGCTCGATGCCTCAGGCCGAATCATCAACAGGTATGCAACCAACGGCCGCAATCAGGATTGGGAAGCACTCGCACTGCATCAGGGCCGGCTGTGGATTGCAGATATCGGCAATAATAGTGGCCAACGGGCGACATTGGACTTATACCACGCGCCGATACCTCAAGGTCAGATCAAAGAGTTGATGGTGGACAGGCTTGAGTTACGTTATCCGCAAGCGCCAATGACAAAGCCGTCGTTTTATCAACATGAACTGGATGCCGAGGCTTTAGTCAGTACCGGCGATTCTCTGCTGATTTTTTCAAAAAACTGGATCGGGCTACAAAGCCGCGTATACGCCGTTGATACCAACGCAAAAGCCAGCACATTAGCGCAAGTCGGCGTAACCAGTGCTTTGCCCGGAGTGATCACTGACGTCGCCTATTCTGCGCAGCAGCAGGTCTTTGTCGTCGCCGGCTATGAAAATTTCCGCCTCAACCCGCTGACGTTTATGCTGAGTGGCGACTTTGCACCATTTATCGCTGTTTTGGACGCTAAGTATCAGTTAATCACCTCAGTGCAGATCCCGACTGGTGGTCAGCTTGAGGCGGTTTGTCTGGATGACACGCAAAATATCTGGTTATCACAGGAAAGTTCGTCACATCACAAAGCAAAAATGTGGCGTTGGGGGGCGTTGTCGACACTACTCAGCGCAACAGATTAAAAAATTTCACAAATATAAACATATTTTTCCGCGTATCAGACCGCTATAATATTGTAGTGTGTATGTGTTTCTGGCAGTCTGAAGTGAAACATCACGCCTTTGTCAGTTTTGTTTACATGTACCTGATTTTACCAGGAATTAAAATCCACTAAATCAATGACTTATCACCTATGGCATGTTAATTGCCTAGACAATAAGTAGTGAGATTTAAATCTGTCACAGGAGTGTCCGGAGTGAGCAATCAAATGTATAAAGCATTAATCGTAGTCGCGGCACTGGCCGCAGGTCAGGCAAGCGCAACTTTAGTCACTAACGGCAGCTTTGAAAGCAATCCGGATTCTGCAATTGTCTATAACGGCAACGCACAAAACAAACCAATCAATTCATTCGACGATTACGGCACGCTGGGCAAAGGCTACAGCTGGGCTGTATCAGCGTCTTTACCAGGCTGGACAGTGTTTTACGGCCCAGGTGTAGAGACGCAGTTCAACAACACCTTAGGTTTTAATGCTCAGGATGGCAGCCGCTATCTGGAGTTGGACACTCACTTTAACTACAGCACACCTGGCAACAGTAACTCTGGTATTTTCCAGCAATTAACTGGTCTGCAGGTTGGCGCCACTTACGAACTGTCTTTCTGGTACCGTTCACGCACCACCGCAGCAGATGATAACGGCTTAGGCGTTTACTGGAAACCAAACGCAGGTTTACTGAATCAGGCCAGCTACATCAGCAAAGTCGATTACGATGCACAAGCCGGTAACGACAAAGCCTGGACGCAGTACAAAGTAACGCTGGTCGCTTCTGCCAACCAAATGGTGTTGGGTTTCGGTGGTTTAGGCGACAAGCTCTATAATGCCAATGCAGCGGCAAATGGTAACGGTAAAGGCGGTTTACTGGACAACGTCAGTCTGGAATTCGTCTCTGCTCCGGTTTCAGCACCTGCCACTGTCGGCCTGTTCGGTCTGGCAGCGCTTGGTCTGATGCTGCGTCGTCGCAAAGCATAATTAAACCGACAATAAAAAAAGGAGCCTTGATGGCTCCTTTTTTGTTTGCCTACTTCTTCATGCTGCCTGCAGCGAACAACCTGTGCCGCACATCTGACGCTGACACTCAACCGGGCTGACTCAGTCCTGGTACACCGGCGAAGTCAGGCTCAACAACGAATACCAAACTGCAACCGCCAACAGAAGACCGGTGACAGACATCAGAAAATCATCTAAAGATGCTGAACGATAACTCAGCGTCGACTGAAACCATTCATCCGCCGCGTAGGCTACTGCCACCAGCAGAAAACAGCCAGCTTGTGTCAGTCTGCGGCGACGATAGATCCGCAACAACCAGCCTACACACAACGGCAGGAAAAAACCCAGCAACAGATGCATCGCCTTATCGGTACCAAACAGTTGCTCAATCTGAGCAACAACCGGATCGCCGACCAACAAATAACGGGTTGCCCAGATGCTTAGCAGGATCAACAGGAAAATACTGACTAACAGATCCAGCACAATCCGGCAGCGGTGCAAAAACTTTCGCAGGCTCAGATATCGCATTACAGGTTTCCCTTGAGACCCGGCATGGCTCAGGCCTTATGCTGATTAAGCAGCAGCCATAAGCGTGGAAATCGCCGCCCCATCACTGCTTTGAAATACAATAAAGGCCACAAAGGACCGCCGTGTTCGCGAATAAAAAATAACCATTCCGACAATGGTGGGCATTTGGTCGGTTTGTGCATCCAACCGACCCGGACCGATAGTGGGATGGCTGGGTCTTTAATTGAACCTTTTACCGGATTTAACTCACAGGCACCAAACAAACCGGGCGCTATCCACAGTTGTAAACCGGCCCGGCGCAGCCGGATGCTGTAATCGAAATCGCCCATGCTGTGGGTGAAACGCTCTGACAAAATGCCGATTTTCTCTACCGCAGCGGCCGGCACCAGACATAAGTTGCCGTTGACGTAATCACAGCTTAACGCTTGTTGTTGCGGTACCACTACCGCGCCAATCGCCAGCGGTAACCAGGGATAACGTGCACAGCGCCCACCATAACTGAGCCGCTGCGACTGCGGGTCCTGCATGGTTCCAACCACTGCCCCGACCTGACTCCCGGTCTGATGTTGCTGGTCAGCACAAGCCACCAGCCGGCTCACAGCGTCCGGCAACAGCGTCACATCGTCATTCAGCCACAAATAAAAATCTGGCTGGGTTGGGATCGCCCGTTGCCAACATAAGCGCATCCCACCGTTCCAGAATAAATGCCCGGAGCCGCTGATAAGCTGAACCTTAGGAAACTGAGCCCGCACAGCCTCAGCGGTGCCATCGGTACAGCCATCGTCAACCAGCCAGACGTCCAGGCTCAGATCAGTAAATTGCTGCGCAAACAACGAAGCGAGGCAAGACAAAGTCTTCGCCTTGCGATTATGACAAGTCAGTAAAACAGCAATGCGGCGTGTCATAACATCCTCAGCACTTTTGCCGGCTGCCCGCCGGCCAGACAGCCCGGCGGGATGTCGCTGACCACCACCGAATTGGCGGCAATCACTGCGCCTGCACCAATAGTGACCCCTTTGAGCACCACCACATTCATGCCAAGCCAAACCTGATCACCAATTACCACCGGCGCACAGGCCCCCGGCTCACCGCGCTGGCGCGCTAAAGCGTCCAGCGGATGCCGGTCGGCATCGGTAATAGTCACATTAGCACCGCACATCACGCCATTGCCCAGCGTGATCTGTTGCTGCGCAGCAATCACAGTACCGCTGAAGCCACAACCATCACCGACTTGCAGCGTCGCGCCTGCGGTTGCACTGAAAAAACAACGACGGTTCAGCCCAATAGTGTTTGAGGACGGCGCAGAGCGAAACACTAAATCACTGCCCAGCAGAATGCGGCCCTGCGGATGCCGGACGAACCGTGCCAGACCATAGAAACAAGCAGGTCCCTGAAACTCCAGCCCCCACAACCAGCCATAACCGCGCATCAGCAGGCTGCTGACGACACGCGAGACCCGTTGCTGTAGCAGAAAACAGCGATAGACCAGAACACCTTTCACACCTGCCCCTTTTGATTTGTCTGTTCTCAGGCAAACACCTTGAATTGCATCAACATTATCATAAAACTATGGCTGAAGTCCGACCCTTATCTGCCGGAAAAGCCAGCCTGCGTCTGTAACGTTTGCTGGCATTGCCGGAGGATCGGAATAGCGACTACACACTCCCCCAGCAACATGGCCAGCAGAGCGCCATAAATCCCACCAGCATAAAGGCCAAGCAGTACCAAAGGTACAGTAGCCAGACTGGCGCGCCAGGTTACGCTGGCTAAAAAATGAAATTGATCAAAGGCTTGTAACAAAGTGCTAGCCGGCCCCCGTAGACTGCGCAATAACGCTGCCAGCGCGACAAAACCACCACAAGCAATAAAATGTGGCAAGGTCAGCAAATCCGGCCACAGCCATGCTGGTGCCAGCCATAACAATATCAGTATCGCCAGCAGATTCAGCAAATAAGCCCAGGCACTAAGCCAAAGAAACGAGCGCCAGATCCGCTGTAAACCAGGCCAATCCGCTGCGGCAACAGCCCGCGCCAGCCGCGGCCGCTCGATCTGCGCCAGACTGCTTTGCACTAAAGTCATCGGGCGCAAAAACAACCCAGCCGCAGCGACAGGCGCCAAAGCCGCCGCACCCTGCAGCAGTATCAACACATATTGATGAAAATTGGCAGTAACTTCGACGGTGACAACGCCTGCGAGCGCCGGTTTGCCTTGCTGCGCGTACCCGGCAGACCATAAACGCCCATCTGGTTCTGTCTGGATCACAGTCCAAAGCAGCCGCCCGGCGGGCAACAAACTCACTATTGCAGCCAGCAACAGCAACTGACTCAGGCTCCACAACGATACTAAGCCTTGCTGCCACAGCAGCGCCGCGCCCGGCAACGCCACCAGGCTAAAACTGAGATCTGCCAGCATCACCTGCTCCGGCGCGTCATTTTGCTGTACACAGCGGCAAAACCAGCGCAGCAGCAACAATGCAGCACTGAGCGCCAGCAGCACGATGACATCGGCGGCAATGCCTTGCTGCAAAAGCAATAAGGCCTGCACTGCAGCACCAAGCAGCGCCAGTAGCAGCGCCAGTCGTAACATCGGGTTGAGTCCGCCAGCAGCAACAGTACCGTCGCGTGCGGCGATCAACAAAGGCGCGCCAAACAGCGCATTGATGAGGCTATAACCAAAAGCCTGAAACAACAGATAAAACGCAAAAGCCCCATACTGCTCTTGGCTACCCTGCAGCAATAACAGATAACCCAGCACAAAAGACGACAAGGCATAAGCTGCATTGGCAAACAATGCCCATAAGCGGCGGTCTTGCCAGAGCGCCATCAGCGCCGACCTACCAGCAGCAGATTGAGCAGCGGCACTGGCCGCACCAACAAGCGGTAAACGTGACATAACAGATAAAACAGCACAAACGGCAGGCTCATCAGCAGGATATCCCAGGCAGGTTGTTGCACCAGTTGATACCAGTACTTGCCCGCCAGCGTCAACAATGGTTCATGCGCCGCAAAGACAAAAAACACTGTGTCACTGCGCACGCCTGCCGAGGCGCCGGGGGACTGCTCTGTAGTACCGGCGATGCGCAGAGCCAGGTTCCAGACGCAAAGCGTCCCCACTAAAATCGACACAGGCCGTGCCCATGACAAATCAACAGGTACCGCAAAAGCTGCAGCTAGTACCGAACATCCAATCAAACCAAACCAAAGCAACAAGCCCCAGCGATAACTAAGTTCCGGTAGTTTCAGGCTAACACCTTCCAGCGCGGCCACAGCGCCCAGACCGAAAAACACCACTGATACCAACGCCGGCTGAAACCACGGCCATTGCTGGAACAGAAATAAGGCAATCAACACCAACGCAAAAGTCAGCCGCAGCAAGCACCATAGCAAGTAAAACAGCGGTGCCAGCAAGGTCAGGAATAATAAATCGCGTATAAACCAGAACTGATAAGCCAGCGGATTGCGCTCAATGCCAATAATCAAAGCGATAAACTCGGCCACTGAATCTGCTTTAGCACCCGCAGGATTATTCACCCAATGCGCCGGGCCAAATCGCAACAGCAGGTTATAGGCGCAAAACAGCAACAGCCCCCACACCAACAGCGGAAGACCAAGCCGCAATAGCCGGTGCTGTGCCAGTTGTTGGTAAGCCCGCCAGCCGGTTTGCCAGTGTCGGAACAGCAGATAAGCGGCGCAGAAGAAAAATAACGGCCGCGCCACGCGCAGGGTTTGTTCCAGCACCAGCCACAACGATGATTGCGAAAGCCGCAGCAGTGGCAAGGTGTGTAACATCAACACCGCGAGGAGCAATGGCACCCGCAAGCGATGAATGGCCTGACTCACCGTCGGGCTGAGTGCAGACTGCGGCGCTGCGCCTGGCATCAGAGCATATCCATCAGTCAGCCCAGATATGCTTTGGTATGCGGATGCACCCGCGCGTCAGCCAACAACTCAGCAGCGCTGAACCAGCGATAGCGGCCATGTTGTTGCTGCGGCAACGCCTGTAAATCGTTGAGCCGATCACCAACCGCCAGCTCGTAGGCGATGGCGACATAATGCGTCGACGGGCTCTCGCCAAACACAGAATCACTGTAAAAATGGTCAAAAGGCCGCAGCAACTGTGCATCCGCCAGCGCAAAGCCGATGCCAAGCTCTTCCCGGGTCAGGCGCTCAAAGGCGCTGCTCAGGCTTTCCATTTTGCGGATCCGGCCACCGGGCACAAACCAATATCCCTGCGCCGGCCGGTTCATCCGCTCTCCCAGTAAAATCTGGCCCGCGCCATTTCGCACAATCAAATCGAGCGACACCAGCGGCGTCGCGTCGATGACAGTGCTAAAAACGCTATCGGATAAAAACATCAGCGCCTCCGTCAGGCCCGGAATGAATCCTGATTGGCCAAAAACCACTGGTAAGTGCTGGCAAGGCCTTGTTCCAGCGAAGTACCGGCTTTCCAGCCGAGCGCCGCCAGCCGGCTGACGTCCATCAGCTTGCGCGGTGCACCGTCGGGCTTACTGGCATCAAAGGCAATACGGCCCTGGTAACCCACCACTTTTGCCACCGTCTCCACCAGCTCGCGGATAGTACAATCGACACCGGTACCGACGTTAATGTGGCTTAGCATGGCTTCGGTATGCTGCTGATAAACCTCACCATCCAGATCCATCACAAATACGCTGGCCGCTGCCATATCATCGACATGCAGGAACTCGCGCATCGGTTTGCCACTGCCCCAGGCCACTACTTCTTCTGCGCCAGCCAGTTTGGCTTCGTGGAAACGCCGTAACAGCGCTGGGATCACATGGCTGTTTTGCGGGTGGAAATTGTCATTCGGCCCGTACAGGTTGGTTGGCATCACTGAGCGGTAATCGCGGCCAAACTGGCGGTTGTAGCTTTCACACAGCTTAATCCCGGCGATTTTTGCCACGGCATAAGGCTCGTTGGTTGGCTCCAGCGTGCCGGTAAGCAGCGCCTGCTCTGTCATAGGTTGTTCCGCCAGCTTAGGGTAAATACAGCTGGAACCGAGGAACAACAACTTTTGCACACCGGCCTGATGGGCGCTGTGGATGATGTTGCACTGGATCATCAGGTTTTCGTAGATAAAATCCGCCGGATACGTGTTGTTGGCGACAATACCACCCACTTTTGCGGCCGCCAGATACACCTGATCGATTTGTTCTGCGGCAAAAAAAGCGCTGACCTGCGCCTGCGAAGTTAAATCCAGCTCTCGGCGGCTACGCAGCACCAGCTCATTGTGCGGGTTTTGCTGCAATTGCCGCACAATGGCAGACCCCACCATGCCGTTGTGACCGGCAACAAAAATTCGGTTTTTCTTCACTGTCATGTTCTGTTCCATCGGGCCAGCTTTTGCAGCTGGCCGCGCCATGCAAAAAACGGCGTCGCGCCAATGTTAAACGCTATTATTCCAGCGACACGCTGACGTCATAACCATGTTGTTTTAACAAGGCGTGTTGTTTGGCCTTGTTCAGGTCGTGTGCCACCATCTCGGCGCACATCTCTTCGACGGTAATTTCCGGCACCCAACCGAGCTTTTGTTTGGCTTTGGTCGGGTCACCGAGCAACGTTTCCACTTCCGCCGGGCGGAAATAACGTGGGTCAACTTTGACGATGACATCACCGACTTTCACTTTCGGCGCCAGCGTGCTGTCTACTGCCGTCACTGTGGCAATTTCATTGACGCCTTCACCGCTAAACGCCAGTGTGATGCCGGCTTGCTGCGCAGTCATCCGGACAAATTCACGCACTGAAATTTGTTTGCCGGTGGCAATAACAAAATCTTCGGCATGGTCCTGCTGCAGCATCAGCCACTGCATCCGCACATAGTCTTTGGCATGGCCCCAGTCGCGCAGCGCGTCCATATTGCCAAGATAAAGGCACGGCTCCAGGCCATAAGCGATATTGGCAATAGCGCGGGTAATTTTACGGGTCACGAAAGTTTCGCCACGGCGTGGCGATTCGTGGTTAAACAAAATGCCGTTACAGGCATACATGCCATAAGATTCGCGGTAGTTCACCGTGATCCAGTAGGCATAGAGCTTGGCCACGGCATAAGGCGAACGCGGATAAAACGGCGTAGTTTCTTTTTGCGGAATTTCCTGCACTAAACCATAAAGTTCCGAGGTAGACGCCTGATAAAAACGGGTTTTCTTCTCAAGACCCAGCAAACGAATCGCTTCGAGTAAACGCAGAGTCCCCATCGCATCGACATCAGCAGTGTATTCCGGGCTTTCAAACGACACCGCCACATGCGATTGCGCGCCTAAGTTGTACACTTCGTCCGGCTGTACTTGCTGCAAAATACGGGTCAAATTTGACGAATCGGTCAAATCACCGTAGTGCAAAATAAAGTTTTTGTTTTCGATGTGCGGGTCCTGGTAAATGTGGTCCACGCGCTGGGTATTAAATGAAGACGCGCGGCGTTTAATGCCGTGCACGATATAACCTTTTTCCAGCAGAAACTCTGCCAGATAAGAGCCGTCCTGGCCGGTGACACCGGTAATTAAGGCAACTTTTTGCGTCATCGTATAAATTCCTTACTGACTAATTCGACAAGGTCTTGAGCGAAGCGGCTAAGCACCTGCTCACTATTGATATGGTCGACGGCATATTGCCGTGCGATGGTATTGGTACTGCGGGTATCTTGTGCCAGACACTGGCGCAGACCGTTGATAAAAGCATTGCTGTCTTCCGGTTCAATGCAGTGATAAATGCCGGGCACACGCCGGGCCAGCTCGCCCAGTTCAGTGTCTTGCTCTGCAGTGACCAGTGCATGGCCGCCAGCGGCCAGAATATTGGTCAGCTTTGACGGTAACACGGCATCAGCCACGCCTTTTTTCTGCACTACTAAATGCACGTCGGTCATCACCAGAATTTGCGGGACTAACTCCCAGGCCTGCAGCGGCTTAAATTCAACGTTGGTTAACCCCCGGCGGGCGGCCTCTAAGGCAAGAGTGTCGCGATAAGCGCCATTGCCGATAATGACAAACTTCACCTGCGGCTGGTCGGCCAGTGCCGCTGCTGCGTCCAGCACAATCTCAAGCCCTTGTTTTTGGCCGATATTGCCGGAATACAGCACTATTTTATCGTCGCAGGCATAACCCCACTGCGCCCGTAACGCGCTGCTATCCACCGCCGGATTAACAAAACCTGTATCTGACCAATTTGGGAAAAACAGCAATTTGTCCTTCGCGACGCCCTTCTGACTGGCTTTGGCCAGCATGCTGTGCGAAATCGACGACACTTTGTCAAAGCGGTTCATCAACCAGCGCTCAATACCCAGAATCAGGCGTTTTTTCGCCGATGGCTGCGAAGGAGCATCAGGCGTTGGTGCCAGACTGTCCTTGCCAGCCATACCGAGGCCGAACATCGCGTCGACCTCAAAATCCTGGATATGCAAAACGGTTTTGGCGCCGGTCAAAAGGCTATAAATCAAGGCACCGGGCGCGCAGAATAAAGTAGGCTGCACCAGCATCACCACATCGGGTTTTTCGCGCAGTAACGTGAGCAAACGGCCAAAAGAACTGAGCGCAAAGCTGGCGAGGTGCACTAAACGCTTTAATGTTGTGACTTTGTTTGGCACATACAGCGGATTACGCAGCACCCGCACCTTACCTTGTTGTTCCGTGCAGTAAGCATTGCTAAAACCGGCATGCACTTGCCACTCCGGATAATACGGCGGCGCTGTCACCACCAGACAGTCAATCCCTTGCTGCGCAAGCGCCTGCACCATCTCACCATTGTATTTACCAATCCCGGTCAATTCCGGAGCGTGGTTGATGCTGTAGAGTAGAAATTTCACGGCGACCTCTGATTAAATCCTGAATAACCTTACCAATTCTTCCCTGAATGACGCAGCTGAAAAATTTTGACTTCTCTCAAACGCTTTGTGTTTTAACAATCTCAGTTGATTGCGATCAGCATCCAGCAATTGCAATCCGGCGAGTAAACTATCTACTGATTTGGCTTCAATAAATAACGCAGCGTCACCAACAGTTTCTGGAATACCGTTATGCCGGGTAGTGACGATTGCACAACCACAGGACATGGCCTCCAGAATGGTCAGCGGAACCCCCTCTGTCGGATGGTGTGTTTGCAACACAAAAATATCAGCATCTTTTAGCAACTGCTGTTTTTCTTCACCATCAATCAGACCTGGGAATGTCAAAAGCCCTCGCTGCGCCAACGCCTTAGCACTGGCAGTAATGAATTCATTCCCTGCACCGCACAACACAAATTCAAATTGCTGCGTCTTTGCTGCTAATTGCAAAAAGGTGTCAACGCCTTTTTCTGGCATTAATCCGCCAAGAAAAACTACTTTGAGCTTTTGGCTGTCTGCACGCGGGACTGGCATCACCGCTGGTAACTCGCTGAAATTTCCAAGCACTTTGACTCGCTCTACCGCAAAGCCCAGCTGCTGCAGCTTTAACCGCAGGTCCTCAGTCAACACGATGTTTAAAACCGCAGCCGACAAATAACAGCGAGCTAAACGAGGGTATTTGAGACAGGCACTGAGCACACCATAACCATGCCAATGCAAAATGATTTTTTTTCTGGACAATCGCGCTGCCAATAGCAGCGGTAAGAAACGTAACAGCCCCATCAGGGTCTGCCCTGGTGTCATGTAAAGAATGCCAACACCCATTTGCAGCCACAGCCCTTGCCACAGCAATTTAAACATTCGTAACAACTTTACGATGTTGACCTGGCCTACGTCGTTGACACTGTCCACGATGCAACTATTTAGAATGGACACTTCAAAGCCGGCTTGCTGCAACATGCCTTGCACTTGCAAATTCATTTTGCCTTCACCGGTTACCGGAGGCGGAAACTGGCCAATCATCAGCACTTTTTCAGCCATGCAGGCGCACCTCTTCAATCAATGCCAGATAGCCTCTTGCCATAGCCTCGTAGGTGTATTTTTCTAAAACCTGTGCTGATAGTTCAGCAGACTTCGCCGCCCAAAAATCGCGCTCCAGATAAAACGCCATTAAATGCCGGGCTAAATCCTCCGCGTCGTCAGTACGGAAAAAACGTCCATTCACGCCTGGCATAAAAGCTTCAATTTCCGGCGCATGGGGCTCATGTTCAGAGATCAGCATAGGACGGCCAAACGACAACGACTGCGTGATCGAAAGTCCTACATAACCTGGCGAAACTGAGCAAACCGCGCCTTTATAGAGCTCGCGCAGAAATGCGTAATCATTGTTGTGACCATGCAATAGGACACGATCACGGAACGGGCTTTGTGCAAGTCTTTGCTGCAACGCTTCCAGCTGATCGCCCGCGCCGACAAAATGCAAACGAGAGTCAATAAGTCCCTGTTCACAAGCCAGTAAAAATGCGTTGAGCAGCACCAATGGTTTTTTCTCTGCAACTAAGCGCCCTACATAGAGAAAGTCACGGCCTGCCTCGTTGAAATGTGTGACCTGATCGGCATAAACCACCGAATTTGGCGCGTAACCACTAATGGTTGATTGACCGACGGAAGTAGCCCTGAATGCGTCCATCTGGCCTTTGGTATAAAACAGAGCACCGTTGGCCAGTTTGAGCATGAGCTGTCTGGCACTAAAACGCTTTTGCTCACCGGCACGATTTAACAGATGACCCCACACCACCGTCTTTCCGCGCTTTAGCAAGCGACTGCTGAGCAAAGACAACCAACTGGTAATACAACGGGGATTGAGTTCTACCACTCTGATGTTACTAGTAAAAATATCTTTTGAATAACTTGGCCAAACCTGTAGAAGCGCTCTTCGGCCTAAGAAATAGTAATTCTTAGATCTAAGAAAATATTTTAGCTCCCAAACATCATCACAAGTACTAACCGAAGAAAAGTACTCTTCACCGCACACGATTTTCACAACTGAATTAACCGCCAAACTTTCAAATAGTCCAACGCGATAGTCAGGGACAACTGCCTGAACAATAATCAGATTACTATTCATCGTTTCGCGCTCGATTTTGTTCGTACAACAATGGAACGATTAAAAAAACACCAATCACTAGTGAGCTAATTCGAGAACCAAATGGATTAGCGATAACTGTAAGGGGAAGATATGCAAAAATAACGGAATTATAAAACACAAAGCTCTTTGATGGTGGCACAATATTCGCACTAATTAATCGGCAGCTTGCTATTACACTCCTAAAATATACAAATGGCAAAGCACAACCAAATACAAGCCCTGCAGAATAAAATGAATACACCCATGAAGAGTGTCCAGCAACCCACGGCCTCAAGTCTTCCAAATACCACAAAGGCAGTATTTGTGATAAATCTGAGAAATAACTAGAGTCCCAATAATACTCAGACCCCATACCAGCACCTGTCAGGAATTTCAGAGGATCTTCAACAAGAATATTAAATTGAGCCGTATATTCAGCCAGTCTTGTATATGTAGTTGGATCAAAACCGAAGTCATCCGTCAAACCGAAAAGCCTGTAGCTCCAAAAGTCAAAAACACCTGGTTTAATATATCCAACTAGTGGGATAGCAAAGAAAGAAAATACAATCAAATATTTAGCTGAGCCAAGCAATTGGAGCCAGATGGTTGATTTAAAGCTCCGCCTCGCAAATAGAATAAAAAACAACAAGATCGAAAACGGCACAAGTAGATAGTTCCTTGTTACACTCACAGATATTACAACAAGCGAAAACAGTATCAGAAGCACGCCCTTTAGTTTATTTCCATCGCTACTGAAAATATATGAAAAAGCAAAAGCAAAAACCAAAGGAAGCAACGGACCTACGATTTGATGCCTTAATAAATTGATATCTCCGCCAATGATACCTACCTGATAAATCGGGGTCCACACTACAGAAGCAATAGCCGAAACAAAAAAACATGAAAATAAAATACTTAACCGAATTCCTTTTGAGTAAAGCAAAGCGACTAAAACCATGGACATCCCACACAGTAAGAAAGGCAATACAACCCTAAAGTACTGTGCCAAGGGAACCGAATTTATAAACGCGCTCAAAATTGTAAAAAATAGGAAAGCCCACCACACTTTTATACTTGTTTTTGCTGATGTAGGAATGTTATTAACAGTCGCCTGCTTAGAACAAAAAAACAGAAGCAGCAAAAAGCTCAAACATGTTATAAGGATCAAAATTAATTGAGATACTCCGCCGCCATCATCTTCACCTTTAAAGTCAAATGCTAATGGCAGTAGGTACATTGAAAAAAGGATTATAATGAAATGTTCTTTTTTCATAAGATCATTCAACGTGAAAAGCAATTTTTTTGAAAGATTCAGGGCTACATAGCAAAACCCCATCAGGTTTGGCGGTAGCTTCACCCCCGACTAAATCAATTTTAGAAAAATGATCACTCTGGATGGAAATTATATTATTGTAATTACATATTCTCTCTGCAACAGAATTTGATCTTACTATTGGAGTTTTACCGAACTGTAATGCCCTACCAAGAACGCCAGACGATTGATCGTAACTAGGTGAGTATGCGCACCAAATAAAACCAGATGCTTTGTATACTGCGAATATTTCCTCATCACTTACATATCGATTAATCGCAACACCACCATTGCGAACAAATTCATCTAATTCAGCTTCTTCAACATCAGTGATTTTTCCAGCGATTAGAAAACAGAACTTACTTCTGATATTTTCATTTTCGTTATAGAGTTTAATGAAGCTATCAACGCCTTTATCCTTGTTTTGTTTCCCAATAGCAGAAACCAAAATCTTACCTGCAGAAACCGATAGAAATTTTGAGTAAAAATGCTCAATTTCTTCAGCATTAGCATTTGAAATGCAATACGATAAATCCCAAAACTGAAAATCATACAAACTACTTCGACACAACCCCTTTAAGCGAGGTTCAATTTCAAATGGAATAATTGAAATAGTGTTAGTATATCTAAAAAAATTCAAAAACTTCATCATTGCGAATTTCACAATATGCTTTGGACTATGTGAGCCGATACAGTAATGAGCTCTAAATGTTAGCCCTGAAGTTTTTAGACCAAACAATGACCTCACCACGGACACTATAAAAAATTTGAAAAAGTCATCTTCGACCATTAAAAAAAGTAGAGGATCTCTTCTTAGAGTACCGTCTCTTAATGAAACCCTCGTTCCATGGAGATATTTTTGAGTAAAATCCGCATATTCGCGACGATGCCCATCATCATTATTACTATAGAAGTTAAACTTCATGCTTACGCCTTGTAAAGAAAACAACAAAAACCCGAGCAAAATACTTAAACAAATATATAAAAGGCTGGCTTTTTCTAACAGATAAAACGATAACAGGTAAATGCTTGAGACTATTAGTTCTAAATGTCCTACCAGAGGCAAAATACCGCCAAGGAAAACGCCCATAATCAGACGGATCTTTGAAAGTTTGCAAGCCAAATTCTTTACAAACCAAACTCAATACCGACTGGTCATGGCGATGAGCTTTGGCCAGAGGCCCTAGCACTACATCATCGGTAATATGGTCGGCTCGTTGACATGCTGCAAACCAGCGCTGGATAAATAAATCGCTTTGCTCCGACTTTCTAATCAGTAAATAGGTCGCACAAATCTGATTACTAAAGGCGGCACCGGTTTCAAACGCTCGGTAGTCACGTAATACACTCTCGGCTGTCCATTCATATTCGATGAGCGGCAGTTCAAACGGCATTACGCTTTGCGTCGTTTGCTCAAGTGCCTTGATCAAGTGTCTGACGTTATTGATAAACAAAGCGCCTGCATCGCAATAAAACAGATAGTCACCTTCGTTTAATTCCTGATAAACCTTATTGATAAAATACGGCTTCCAGAGCCAATAGCCTGCGCCGCGTTTCTGCGACAAGATCTTATCGTGTTCCGCTCTAAACGCCGGATCAATATCTGACGTAGAAAAACTGTAGATTTGATCAAAACCACCAAACAGCCTGGCCGAACGACTATTGAGATTTCTTTGTTTGAGGAAATTGTCATCAGAGCAATTCACTAATACGGTTTTCAATGGGCTGATCTCAATTGCTGCCTGACATGCATAAAACCTATCCAACAGGATGTCAGCAAAAATGCGGTTGCACTGACTGTCATAATACCTGTCACCGAGAGTTCGCTAAGACTCGAATATAGACCCAGTAAAACTACCAGAATCAAAGCTTCTATCGATAACATAGCTGCGATAAGTGAAAATTTTTCATAACCCATCAAGAAGGTAATGTTGACTTGTCCTAACGCGATGAGCAGGTAATTGGCTAAAAAGGCTGCGTATTCCAAATCCGCCAGCACTAACTGGCCCTTTAACCAATATTGATTGAGACCTTCTCTAAACAGGTAAATAGCGATTCCGAACACTAGTGATGCAAAAAGGTTATAGGCAATCAAGCGTTGATACCAAAGCCTAAGTACCAAACTATTGCCCGCAGTTCTGGCTCTGATAATCATTGGCCACAGCGGTTGCGATACCATCGTAAGCAAACTGCCAATCAGCGCGTAAATACGATAAATCACGCTAAGAGCAGCCGACAACTCTTTCGATTGTCCATAAGTAAAAAGCACTATCGCTTGCTGGCTCACTGCAACCGACAGTTGAATAAAGAAAAAAGAACCAAAGTTTGAGCGCAGTTCCTTGACCATATTTTTGTCAATCCGCAGGCTACTCCTATCGCATTCAAGCTTGCTCAACAGATAGGCACTGTTCAATATTCGGGCGATGACAAGGCCAGTCTGACTCATGATAAAAACAAAAAATGGGCTTTTGTTTTCAAGCAAATCTGTGGCAATAAACATCAAAGCCAAATTCAATAGACTGCCCAACGAGAAGAACAAATTTGTGACGTGAAGTTGGTTGCGCCCGGCATTGACCGAATCAACGACACTGGAAACGATTAACAGAGCAACGAAGAGATAGACCGTGAGCAGTTCACCATAACGTACCGAGTCTGCCATCGAATCGATGACAGCAAGGGCTGCTGTAAACAGGGGCAGGCCAATACATAAGATAACTGCCGAGATGAAAAAAACAGCGTTTATGTAGTACTGTGCGGTAGTTTTGGCATCAATACCACCTGCGACACGAGCGGTTAAACTAGGCGCAACACCAGTTGCGCACAAGCCAACCCAGGTCGTTAATCCTGTATAGATCATAAAGAGTGCAAAACCATCAGTCCCAAGTGCAGCAAGGGCTAATGGGATCGCAGCTATCTGAAACAGGATCCCTGTTCCTTTCGACATCAGGGATGTCAATACAGATAGCTTCAGTATCCTTACTACGTTCATTTGGTAATCAAATCCTGTTACGTACTACATTCACCAAATACGTTCAGCACATCAGGTGAATTTGGCCACTGCAAAGTGCGCATTTTTTAATCACTACCAAACAAATCCCGCGTGTAAATCTTCTCTTTCACATCATCCAGCTCTGGCACCATGCGGTTGGTGACGATGACATCGCTTTTTGCCTTAAATTCGGCTAAATCGCGAATGACCTTGGAGTTGTAGAAGCTGTCTTCGGTCAGTACCGGCTCATAAATAATCACTTCCACGCCCTTGGCTTTAATGCGTTTCATAATGCCCTGGATGCTGGAGGCGCGGAAATTGTCGGACCCTGCTTTCATAATCAGCCGGTACACACCCACCACTTTGGGTTGGCGGTTTAAAATGGCAAAAGCGATATGGTCTTTGCGCGTGGTGTTGGCGTCGACAATGGCCTGGATCAGGTTGTTTGGCACATCGTCAAAGTTACGCAGCAATTGTTTGGTGTCTTTGGGTAAACAATAACCGCCATAACCAAATGACGGGTTGTTGTAGTGGTTGCCAATCCGCGGGTCTAAACCCACCCCTTCGATAATTTGGCGGCTGTTTAAGCCATGCGTTTCGGCGTAAGTGTCCAGTTCATTAAAAAACGACACCCGCATCGCTAAGTAGGTGTTGGAAAACAACTTCACCGCTTCAGCTTCAGTGCTGTCGACCAATAAGGTTGGAATATTTTGTTTGATAGCGCCCTGGGCTAACAAGTCGGCAAACTGCTGAGCGCGGGCTGATTTTTCACCCACGATAATGCGTGACGGATGCAGGTTGTCGTATAGGGCCCGTCCTTCACGTAAAAATTCCGGTGAAAACATCAGGTTATTGCAGCACAGCTTTTGCTTCACTTTTTTGGTGTAGCCAACCGGCACCGTCGATTTAATCACCATCACCGCGGTTGGGTTTATCGCCATCACGTCGCTGATGACAGATTCGACCGAGCTGGTGTCAAACTTGTTGGTGTCCGGGTCATAGTCGGTTGGTGTGGCGATAATGACAAAAGCCGCGTCTTTGTAGGCGTCGGTTTTGTCGGTAGTCGCGCGAAAATTCAGCGGTTTGTTGGCGAGATAATCTTCGATTTCAGTGTCGACTATCGGAGATTGTTTTTGATTGAGTTTGTCGACTTTGCTCTGGAGGATATCCAGGGCGACCACTTCATTGTGCTGGGCCAGTAAAATCGCGTTGGACAAGCCAACATACCCGGTACCTGCAATTGCTATTTTCATCCGCGATACAAACCTGTTTTAGTCAATGCCAGTTATTGGCTGAATTTATGCTGTGTGACGCGCTGCGTCTGTTGGTCTTGCAGCTCCACTTGCGGCTGGGCTGGTCGCTTTTTTCGTCCGCCCCAGCGGGTTACAAAGTGGTCCGCCGCCTGATACAACGCAAAATAAGGGTTGGCCTGTTCGGCAAAAACCGGCCCGGTTTTTACCAGCCGCAGCAGCTGCAGTGCCAGCGGAATACGTTCCCGGCCATAGTAGCGCGCGCAAGGCTGCTGCAATTGTGATTCCTGGCTTTGCATGCTTAAACACAATCCCGTGGTGTAAAGCCGATACATGGCACTATAAGTGTGTGCCAACAATTGCTGGCGACTTTCAACCTGATGCAAAGACGCCTGATGGCGGGCCCTGCCACTCAAGCAATCGCTATACAAAGCCACTGCTTGCGTATACACATAATGCCGACTCTGCCATTTCACCGCAGCTTCCAGTAGATTTTGCATCATGCGCTGAGACGCATCGACACAATGCTGATTGTTCTTATCAAGAAAACATAAACCAGAACGCCCGCCCAGATGCAGCACAATATCTGGTTGGTGCTGCGCGAATAGCTGCATAACTGCACTACGGCAACATAAATCCGTTTCGCAAAACAGCAGCCCTGGCTGTTGCGGCAGAAAGGAGTCGAAGACATGATTGGCAGCCTCGTTCGCTGAGTGCGCCCCGGTGTCAGCTACGCCCAGCACCTGATAGCCGGCACCAAGCAAAGCTGCAGCGACCTTCCGGCCGACCGGGCTGGTGACTGCGGTCACTAGACACAGCATCCTTGCACTCCTTCTCTCACCGCGCCGGCGTCTGGCACCGGCAAAATTTGGACGGAATTACTGGCCGTTTAACAGCTCCAGCAGTCGGGCTTTGTATTCTGCACCAAAGGATGCATTCAGCGCATATTCGGCATTGGCCAGGGCATAACCGATTTTGCTGCCGCAATCATGGGATTTGCCTTTGATATGATACGCCTCGATGGTTTCTAACAACCGTAACTGATGCAAACCGTCTGTCAGCTGAATTTCATCACCAGCGCCTGGTGGGGTGAATTCAAGTAAATCCCAAATTGCCGGCGACAACACATAACGGCCGGTGATAGACAAATTGCTTGGCGCTTCGTCGATATCCGGTTTTTCGACCATATCGCTGACTTTGATGCTGTCGCCCGGGTTTAACGCCACACCACCGACATTAACAATACCGTATTGATTCACCATGTTGGCCGGCACCGGCTCTACCATGATTTGGCTATGACCGGTTGCTTCATAGCGATTGATCATTTCTGCCAGATTGTCTTTTTTCAGATTGCTTTGGTACTGATTGATAATGACGTCCGGCAGCAGCACTGCAAACGGGTGGTTTCGTACCACAGGCCGCGCACACAAAATGGCATGGCCTAAGCCCAGCGCATGCGGCTGGCGCACTGAAATCACAGTGACATTTTTCGGCGTAATATTACGAACTTCATCCAGCAGCTGGCGCTTGACGCGTTTTTCCAGCGTGGCCTCGAGTTCAAACGAGGTGTCAAAATGGTTTTCAATGCTGTTTTTTGAGGAGTGGGTAACCAGCACTATTTCGGTAATGCCGGCGGCGATAGCTTCCTGTACCACATATTGGATCAATGGCTTATCAACAATCGGCAGCATTTCTTTTGGCATCGCTTTAGTGGCCGGCAACATGCGGGTGCCAAGGCCCGCTACCGGGATCACCGCGCGCGTGACAGCGCGATCTTCAATCAGACGGGTTGTTGCAGATACAGCTTTATTTGATTCCATGAAACACTCTTCTGTTGAATTAAACCCTGATCTTCCTTATCAGACTGCAGCGAAGTAGAAAAGCAACAACACCATCCGGGTGTGTATCAGGCTTTAAAAAACGGCTGCGATAAGCCTGAACAGGCAGAATTTATACCGTATTTAACGGTGCTAAGGCAATGAAAACCGGCCTTTACAGCCTAATTACGGATGAATTTTATTGCATTGGTGCGACTGAAGCATGCCCTTTGTGCATTTGTTTTCGCTTTTGCTGATAAATCGCGCAATGCTGTGCTGGTATGCAGCCATTTTTTGCCTAAAACCATCGTATTTTCACTGAGTTGCTGCAAAGTCGGGTCATTGCTGCCCTCTTTGCCATTGTGCTAATCTTTGGCACTTATCCCTTGCCATAATCCGTCAATGCGCACTAACACTTATGCGCTGACGTTTAGAAGGAAACCGGTTATCAACCGTCTTGCTCTGTGGTTACCTCTGGTGTTTCAGACGCTGGCGCCCTCACCGCCCGGCGCTGTCTACACATTGCCGGACAGCACACTGCAACAAGCCCGCCAGCAATATGACGACGATGGTTTTGAGCGCGTCGTCGCCCTGCGTGACTTTCTCAGCCAACATCAACAAGAGTCGGATTGGAACAAACTGCATCAGGTGAATCAATTCGCCAATCGTCAGGTGCGGTTTGTCAGTGATCAACAACAGTGGGGCCAAAATGATTATTGGGCCTCGCCGCTTGAATCTCTCGGCAACGGCGCCGGCGACTGTGAAGATTACAGCATCCTGAAATATTTTATGCTGCGCGCCCTTGGCATTCCCGATGACAAATTAAGACTGATGTACGTGCGCGCGTTACGGCAAAATGAACCGCATATGGTGCTGGTTTATTTCGAAAACCCGCAGGATTACCCGCTGGTGCTGGACAATCTTGAAACCGAGATCCGCCCCGCTTCTGAGCGGACCGACTTAAGACCAGTATACAGTTTTAACGCCAGCGGCCTGTGGCTGGCACGTGCTGGTGGTCTGGGTCATAAAGTACAAAACCATAAAGGCAACAGTCACTGGCTGGCAGTGCTGGAAAAAATTGAACGGGGTCAATAAAAAAATGTTTGCTGCTTATGCACTTATTGATATAACAACAAAAAAGACGGCCACAGCCGCTAAGGCATTATCCTCATGACCGATCAGCAACATTCTTCTTTGGCCGAAAGCCCGGCTCCAGGCCGCGGTATTTCTCTGAACCTGCAACTCAGCGTATTACTGGTGTTGCTGGCGTTACTGACCTTTGTTTCATCCGTGCTGGTCAGCACCAGCAACATGCGCAGTTATCTGGATACACAGCTGTCGCAATCTGCTAAAGACACTGCTAATAGCCTGGGTCTGTCGATTTCACCTTATGTCGGCGGTGCGGACATCACTGTCGCGGAAACTATGGTGTCGGCGATTTTTGACTCCGGCGCTTATCTGAAAATGAAATATACCGACACTAAGCAACAAGTGGTGTTTGACCGGACGTCGCGGTTAGAACTGGACGAAGTGCCGGCCTGGTTTATCCGTTGGTTTCACCTCGACCCACCGGTGATGACCTCAGAAGTGAACGATGGCTGGCGCATCGCCGGCACACTGCAGGTACAGGCACACCCGGGATACGCCTACCAAAGTCTGTGGCGCCACACTAAAGCGGTGTTCTGGAACAGCCTGCTGATTTGTTTGCTGGCACTGGTTGCAGTACACGTACTGCTGCTTGTAGTGCTCAAGCCTTTAAAAGATATCGAAAAACAGGCACAGCATCTGGCCGAAAAACGCTTTGAATTGCTCGACTATATGCCGATGACCACTGAGTTGCAGGCCGTGGTTAGGGCACTCAACCGGATGGTTGCGCATGTTCGGCGTAATTTCGATGAGATGAATGACCGTGCCGAGCAGCTCAATCAGCAGGTGTATCTCGATCCGCTAACCACTTTGCCAAACCGCCGCGCGCTGATGCAGTCGTTTACTGCGCTGAATCAACTGAGTGGCAACGAGGATGACCAGCATTACATGATGCTGGTGGCGTTAAGTTCACTGAAGCATGTCAACGACCAACAAGGTTATGCAGCCGGTGATTTGTATGTGCAAAAAGCCGCTGATCTGCTGCTGCACCACGTGCGTGGGCAAGACTCTGCTCAACTGTTCCGCATTTCCGGTTCTGAATTTGCCGTCTTGCTGCGGGCCGGCCAAAGCAGCGCAGACGACTTCCGGCACGGTTTACAACAAACCTTTGAAATAGCCCGTATCGACCAGTATCCAAACGGTTTTGCTGCCGTCGTGATGCGTAAACTGAATGCCGGTGAAGATCTCAGCGCTACATTAAGCCGGCTCGACAGCGAACAGGCACGGCAACAGCTGCATCCGGCGGATACCAATCCGGGCCTCGGGGCTGAGCTGCCGTTAAGCCGCAGTCACTGGCAGGATATCCTGCATCAGTTCACCCGCTCCGTGGTATCAGACACTTCCGCCGGTTTCTCCGACACCAGTCTGCAGGTCTCCGCAGAAATGGCGCAGATGTTCAGCCTGGAAGTGCAGCCGGTGTATCAGCAGCAAGAGCTGGTCTATATCGAAACATTTGTGCGTTTTTCCAGCCACGGCCAGCAACTCGCCTCTGCCGATGTATTCGCAATGGCGGAGCGGCTTGGTGTGTCTCTATTGCTTGATAAAGCATTGGTCAGTTACATCCTCAGCCAGTTACGTGGCCTCAGCGGCCGCTTTGCTATTAACCTCAGCAAAAGCGCGCTGCATGACGAGCAATTTACCTGGTGGCTGGTTAATACCATCAGCAGTAATCAGGCACAGTTGCCGCAGCTGGTGTTTGAAGTGAACGAACAGGCAACGCTCGGTGCTATTGGTTCAGCCAAGCAATTCTTTGACCGTGTGAAAGCTGCCGGTGCTGCTGTGACCATCGAACGGTTTGGCGCCAGTTTCAGCTCGTTTCGTTACCTGCAAGGGCTTAACGTCGACTTTATTAAAATCGATGGCAGCTTTATCCGGGCACTGGAAGAGGCCGATACCCGTTTCTTTGTGGAAACCATGACGCGTATTTGCCACGGCATTGGCATCCGGGTGATTGCTGCGCAGGTTGAAACTGCCGCGCAAATTGCACATTGTCAGAGTTTGCATGTCGACGCATTGCAAGGCCGGGCGTTACATCACCCTGTCAGTTTTCAACAATTTAGCCAAAAAAACGGCTGCAATTTCAACAATAGTCAGTTATAGTGCAAAAGGATTTTTGTTCAGTATTTATGCGGGGTCGCATATGAAGGTTGTAAAGATCGCGTTAGTCGCCGCTGTAACACAGGTTCTGGCTTTCCAGGCCTTAGCTCAGCAGGCAGATGTATCAGCTATGTATGCAAGTGCACAAGCCGAAGGTAAAACAGCCGGCGAATTTGTTGCACAGATGACAGATTTAAAAACCTGTAATCCGCAGCTGGCGGAGAAAGTTGTCGAGTTCGCACTGGAACAAGCGGGCAACGACCCGGTAAAAGCAGAGGAAGTGCTGCGTGCAGTCAACACAGCTTGTGTTGATCAGGACACATTAACGACCCTGGCTATTGCGGCAAACCTTGACCCGGCACTGATTAGCAGTGCTACCGCAGCAGGCCCAGCGGCCGGCGCTCCGGCCGCATTAGCCTTAGCACCAGCTCCTGGCGGAGTTGGCGCTGGTGGTGGTACCGGTACCGGTAATGCCACACTGGCTTCCGGCAACTGAGCCGTTATATAGCTTCTTTAAAAGGCCCCGTTCAACGGGGCTTTTTTTATGCCTGAAGAAAAAAGTACATGGATAATACAGGCACATTTTTCTCTGCTGACTAACCAGGCAGAAAATTCTGTACTACCTCTACGGGCTTGTTACAATCAGGCTGTATTCCCGGTTAAGAGTCTAATTTGTAATGCAAAACAGCATGTTAAGCCGAATCATTTTTGTCATGCTCTGCGGCATTCTGCTCTGGGCGCCAATTCCACTCGGTTCTAACCGGGCCTGGGCATGGAGTTTGTTGCAAGTGCTGATCGGCAGCGCATTCTGCCTGCATTTGCTGCATTGCTGGCAGGCTTCAACCCCACTCTTTAGTGCCAGAAAATTTCGGTTAGCACTTGCCCCACTTGGTGTATTGCTACTTTGGTTAGTGTTGCAAAGCCAGCAGATTTTGCCCAGTGCCGATAGCTATCAGACCGGCATTATGGCCAGCAAAACTCTGTTTTTTTTGTTGTGGTGTTCATTACTACTCAATTATTGCAGCGGACATAAACGTATCCGTTTATTGGCGCTGGTGATTGTGATCTCCGGAGCCTTGCAGGCTTTTTACGGCGTGGTGGTGCAACTTGCCAACATTGAAGCTTCACCAGTGATCGGAATGAGTGAAGGCTCACGTGCCCGCGGCTCTTTTGTATACCAGAATCACTTCGCTAACTATCTGGCACTTTCGTTGTCGGTCGCTATTGGCCTGTTGTTATCACAACTGTCCAGTGAACGCACGCAGCGCAACTGGCGGCAGCTGTTCCGCGACATTTTAAGCACTATGCTCAGCGCTAAAATGATGTTGCGCCTGGCGATGATCCTGATGGTAATTGGTTTAGTGATGTCGCGCTCGCGCATGGGCAATGCGGCGTTTTTCACCGCGCTCATTCTGGTCGCGCTGCTGGCGCTTTGGTTTTACAAAAGACCGCCGGCACTGTTAAAACCGTTAGTTGTGAGTATTTTACTGCTGGATATGCTGCTGGTCAGTTCGATGTTTGGTCTGGAAAAACTGCAGGAACGTTATCAGGACACTTCTTTTGTCAGTGAGGCCCGCGACGAGGTGGTGCGGGATTCGCTACCATTGCTCAGCGAGCACGCCTGGACAGGTTCCGGAGGTGGTACCTTCTACACCATATTCCCTGCAGTTCAACCCCAGGCGTACAGCGGATTTTATGACCATGCCCACAACGACTATCTGCAGTTTGCCATTGAACTGGGTATCCCTGTCACCTGCTTATTGCTGGTCTGGTTGCTCTGGTTGAGTTATCTGGCGCTGCACGTGATGCGGACCCATGATCATAAACTGGAGCGTGGCCTGAGCTTTGCGGCACTGATGGCGTTATGTCACATGGCGCTGCACAGCACTGTCGATTTCAGCCTGCAGGCACCAGCCAATGCGCTGTTGTTTCTGACCATTCTGATGTTGGTCCTGCTCTGCCATGCGCAACCGGCAAAGCTGACGCGCCGCCGGGCTGATAGTTATTCTGCGCAGTGACAGGCAGGTTTTGTCACTTTAGCCGCGACTATCTTTGATTAAAATCGAAAAAGCGCCGGCCTAATTCGGCCGCGCTTTCACTGGCACCTGAGTAGCGCCATAACAGCTGCACCAACTCAGCGGTACACCAGCCCTGTTGTTTCTGGTTACGCCGCAGTTTGTACGCCGAAGCATGTGTTGACTGAATTTGCCATTTTGGCAACGCATGCAGATACGGGCTTTGGTTATACATTTTTTGCGCCTGTTGCCAGGTCGCGTCCAGCAGAATAAAACCAGCTGGAAAATCAGGGGTTGCGCTTGTTGAACTATGAGGCAGGTCGACATCAACGATAAGGGCATCTGGCGAAGGATACAGCAGCACGTAATGCTGTCGGGGATTATCAGCTGCCGCTTCAATGCTGGCGATCAGCGCCGCATCCGGGCATCTGCGCTGCCATAGCGGCGCCCGTACCAGCCAGCCATTCCCAGCAGTCTGCGCTTCATTGGGACAACTGGACTGCGCAGTTTGCAGCACTAAACGGCCGGTATTGGTCGGCCGTTCAAATTCAGTGGCGTGGGTCAGCAGGACCAGTTCAGGCACTGCAGGAGCTGCTTAGCGTTGCAATAACGGCACCAGATAATCTGGTGTCTGGGTAAAACTGACGCTAGCCGCAGTGCTGGTATCAAGCCCGGTCAAATCGATATGGCATTGTTTGCCTTCACATTTGACCCGGCTTAATAACGCCGGCGATATATCCTGCACCAGCGCTTCGCCGCTAAATAACACCGTCACACCAGTCATGTCGGGCAGGAAATATTTGCCTAACCCCGCGAGGTCTTTTAATAAACCATCAAACTGCTGATGGGTTTTCTGCAGCTGCGCCAGCTGCAGCGTTTTGTCCAGCGGCAAGCGACTGCGCAGGCGGAAGTTTAAATCACAAGGCACTGCATCCGGTTGTTGTTTCAGTTGGATCAATGCTTTACGGCTATTAAGTAATTCATTGTAAGGCAGGATCAGTTCACCATTGGCCGCCAGGGTCAGCGGCTCTGAACTGATATCGGTTGTGATGGCCGCCGAGTCGATTTGGCAGCGCTCAGTACTCCCCGCTTTTTGCAGCAAAAACGCCAGCGTGATCTCGCTGTATTCCGGCTTTTCACTTTTCTTCATCCGGGCGTAAAAGCCGTCGTAATTAAATACGGTATCGGCCTGCGCCGGCATCAACATGGCCAGGATAGACAGCACGGCCATGGCGCTGAGGCGTTGAAAATAGCGCTGCATCAGCTTTGTCCAATCATTTTGCGGGTTGCGATGATCATCGCGGTGATCTCTTCAACATATTGCTGACCGCGCTCGGAATAACGCGCCAGACCGGCGGCCAGTTTTTCCGGCACCACATGGCCATGCTCCCGGCGTGTTTTCGCCCGGATGGCGCGCAACTCTTCATAAACATAAAAGGTGTTGAGGTTGTAGAAATAGGCGTTGACGCTGTCACCAGCGTGATCAAACACAGCCACTTCGTGATATTTGCCCTGACCGCGTTTGGATGGCACCACGCCACAACCGGATTTAAAACACCATTGGCCAAAGAAGTTGTACCCTTCGACAGCAAAACGACTGCTGCCCCAACCCGACTCTTTTGCCGCCTGAGTGAGTACCAGACTCACAGGGAGCACGTCGACGCGGGCCAGTAGTTCACGCACACCATCAAGGTCGGCATCCATCATGTCGATTTTAAATTCATCAAACAGGCTGTAAATAAAGGCATATTCTTCAACGGTCAGCTGTTGCTGCTTTTGCAACTTGCCTTCGAGCTCTTCAATCTGGCTGCGCAGTTTGATGATGCGGGCGTTTTCCCGCTCGATAAATGGAGTCAGATAATCAAAAAAGGCCTTTTTCCGGCTATCGGTGTCTTTAATGGCAGAAAAATCAGGCACTGCTTTCAGTGCGGGCATAGCATCGGGATAAGTCAGGCGGGACAGCAACTTAAGCTGGTCTTCGGATTCCAGTGCTGACAGTTTGCTTGGCATTTGCCATTCTGCCAGCTGTTGCGCATCAACGCGTGGATCAGCCTGCATAAAGGGATAAACCGCAGCACAGCCTACCAGGACGGTAGCCAGGCCGAGGCCGCTCAGTTTAAGCAAGTTGTTCATCGGTAGTTCCTCGTTATCGGGGCCTGTTGGCGCTGCCGGGCTTTGGCCAAAATATCAGCACATCACCACAATTCAACACCACAAAACCCCAGGGTCTGACCGGCCAAAAACTCCGGTTTCAGGCGTCTGCGTAACCATACGCAGCTGCATAACTCTGACGCAAAGGGGGCGTATTCTAGCTGCTTCCGACGCTTTTTTCGACTAAAAATTCCCTGAACACGCCGAACGATTTATCGAAATATTTATATCCTGTTGTTTTTATTGATTATTAATACGGGCGTTATCGATACAGCTGAACTCTTTCGAAGCGGATTTCTTGCCGTAATTGTTGTTCCAGCACTTGTCTGAGATCAAAAAAACTGGTGACGGGCCAGCTGCGTCCGGTCAGACAATGCACACAAAAACGATGGCAGTTATTGCTGATTAAATCATAGCTCTGAAACGTGAAAATCTGACTAACAGCCCGCTCAGCTGCAGACGTATTCGCATAGGGTTTACCACGGCTGTCGCAGGCGACTAATAATTCCTCGCCGCTGCGGTTTTGCATAAAACGGCCAGTTGAGACGCTGCGAATCAGGCCAGTGCCCTGCAATTCGACAATCTGACCGTCACCAATATAGATACCGGTATGCTCAAACAGGTGAAAAATCTCGCAAACCATTAAAGCGCCGGCAGGAACTTCTGACAATTTAACCATCCAGACTCCCGAATGCTGGTTTTTTCTGGCAGTATGGGGATGAACAGTACAGGACACTGTTTCAGGGTGTAAGCAAAAATTACAGATTATTTAGGCTCATGATGCGGAGGCTGTAAAGTAAGGGTTATGAAACCAATTGAGCGATCGACCAAGTTAGATGGTGTTTGTTATGACATTCGCGGCCCGGTAGCCCGCGAAGCGAAGCGGATGGAAGAAGAAGGCCATCGCATTTTAAAGCTCAATATCGGTAATCCCGCCCCTTTCGGTTTTGAGGCGCCGGACGAGATCCTCAAACATGTGATCCATAATCTGCCTACAGCGCAAGGCTACAGCGATTCTCAGGGCATTTATCCGGCCCGCGTTGCAGTGGCGCAATATTATCAGTCCCGTGGCATCCGCGGTGCCGACGCCGACGACGTTTACATTGGCAATGGTGTATCTGAACTTATTCTGATGGCACTGCAGGGCTTACTCAATAACGGCGACGAAGTGTTGATCCCATCGCCGGATTATCCGCTGTGGACGGCAGCGGTAAACCTCGCCGGTGGTAAAGCCGTACATTATCGTTGTGATGAGGCCGCCGACTGGTATCCGGACATCGCGGATATCCGCGCCAAAATCACCAGCAACACTAAAGCCATAGTGCTGATTAACCCGAACAACCCAACCGGAGCCGTTTATAACGACGCGCTGTTGCTTGATATTCTGAGCATTGCCCGTGAGCATGGCCTGGTGGTGCTTAGCGATGAAATCTACGACAAAATTCTGTACGATGGCGCCACCCACACGCCAACCGCAGCGCTGGCCGATGATTTGGTGATCCTGACTTTTGGCGGGCTGTCGAAAAACTACCGCATCGCCGGTTTCCGTGTGGGTTGGTTGTTTATCTCCGGCGCCAAACAACGTGCCCGGCCTTATATCGAGGGCCTGAACATTCTGGCCTCAATGCGGCTTTGCGCGAACGTTCCGGTACAACATGCCGTGCAAACCGCGCTTGGCGGCTACCAGAGTATCAATGAGCTGGTGGTTCCCGGCGGTCGTTTATACGACCAGATGGATGTCGCGCACCGTCTGGTGAATGAAATCGACGGCCTGAGCTGTGTCAGACCTAAAGGCGCGATGTACTTATTCCCGAAAATTGACCGGAAAAAATTCCCGATCAAAGACGATGAGCTGATGGTGCTGGATTTCCTGCGCCAGCATAAAGTACTGCTGGTCCATGGCCGTGCCTTTAACTGGCCGGAGCCGGACCACTTCCGCATTGTGCTGCTGCCACATAAAGAAGTGCTGGAACAGGCGATTGGCAAGCTGGCGCAGTTCCTGCCGGGTTATCAGCAGCTGTGAAGCCGATTTGTTACCGGAGGCTGATATGACCGCTCATAGCCACTTTTTCGCCCATCTGTTTAGGATGAAGCTGATTAACCGCTGGCCGCTGATGCGCAACATCAATACGGAAAATGTCGCTGAGCACAGCCATCAGGTCGCGCTGGTGGCGCATATGCTGGCGGTGATTGACCGCCAGTATTTTGCCGGCAAGCTCGACCCGGAGCGCGTCGCAACGCTGGCGCTGTTTCATGATGCCAGCGAAGTACTGACCGGTGATTTACCAACACCGGTCAAATACTTCAACCCGCAAATTGCCGATGAGTATAAAAAGATTGAAGCCATCGCTGAGCAAAAACTGTTGTCGATGCTGCCGCCTGAGCTGCAGAGCGTCTATCGCGAATATTTGCTCGGTGAATGTTACAGCGCAGAGGAAAAACTGCTGGTTAAAGCCGCAGATAATCTTTGTGCTTATCTAAAAACATTGGAAGAAATTACTGCCGGCAACCGCGAGTTTACGATTGCCAAACGCCGGCTGGAAAAAATGCTGACCGCCACACAATCGCCGGCGGTACAGTATTTTCTCGACACTTTTGTACCCAGTTTTGCCTTATCACTGGACGAGATCAGCCTGGAGCAAGAAGGTTTACTGTAAGGCTGCTTGAGGGCCGATTGAAAAACAGGGCACTGCGGTGCCCTGCTTCATTTTTGGTATTCAGCTGGTAGCGCCATTAATGTCGATGCGGGTCTAAAGCGCCATGCTGATGATTGCAGCCCTGATGGTCGTGGTCGTGGTCGTGGTCGTGTGCAGCGTGTTGCGCGTGAATACCGTTGTCATCACGACAAAGCTCTGCCGGTCCCTCAAACTCTACTGTGGTATGCGCCAGTTGATGCGGCGCTAACACCGCCCGGACATCTTCTTTGTAATGGCTGAGCTTCTGACTGTCGGCATTCTCTTTCAGCCGTAAATGCACCGTCAGCACATGTTGCTCGCCGTCCAGCGACCACAGATGCAGATGATGGGCGCTTTCGACAAAAGGCAAAGCGGTCAGCGCCTGCTCCAGCTGCGCCATCAATTGCGCATCAGGCGTCACCTGCAGAAACAGCGCTATGGTGCGTTTGAGGCTACGCCAAACGTTTAGCAGAATAAACAAAGTAAAACCAATCGACAGCAAAGGGTCGAGAAAGGCCCAGCCGGTGAAATAAATCAGCACACTGCCAATCAGCACCACAGCCCAGCCCAACACATCTTCCAGCAAATGCCAGCTCAGCACCTGCTCATTCTGGGTTTTGCCGCGTTTAAGCTTCAGCACCGCCGCGCCGTTCACCGCCACACCGAGCACTGCCAGGGCTATCATACCCGGCGCATGCGGCAGCACCGGCTCCCATAACCGCGGAATAGCAGTTATCAACACCAACACTGAGCCCACCACCAGTACCACGCCAGTGACCAAAGCACTTAACAACGACCAGCGCCGGTAACCATAGCTATAACGGCTGTTTGCCTCTTTTCCGGCAATTTTACTCGCCACCCAGGCAAAACCAATCGCAAGGCTATCACCGAGGTCATGCACAGCATCGGCGAGGATCGCCACACTGTTGGTCAGCAGGCCGCCGACAATTTCAATCAGGGTAAAACTAAAGTTCAGCCAGAACGCTGTGGCGATATTCTGGCTCTCATGGTGATGATGATGGTCGTGCGGCATTGCGGACTCCGTAACGAACAGCTGTTGCCTGACATGGACAGACGCAGCCAAAGACAAATCACCATAAAAGCTGCTATGGCGAAATACAAGCAATTTTGCCTGTCATTTCAGCAGTTAAACTTCGACAATCCGCTTCTGCCTTGAGCACAGGCTTCAGCTGCGTTAGTCTGCTGGCAATTTAATTTGCCGAGTCTCTTTATGTCTGGTTTTGATCGCCGCCCTGAACTTGCTGTTTCTTTGTTGCTGACTGCACTGCCACTCTCTGCCCTGGCACCTGCAAAAGCGGCAGCCACTTTTACTGAGCAGCATCCGCAATTTGTCGCCGGGCAATGGCCGGATCGAAGTAAAGATCTGTGTCAGGTGGCTACTGAAACGCTGAAGTATATCGATAAAGGCCAAACTTATGACCCGGCGGCTATTCACGGCGGCAAAGTCCCCGGCGCAACTGTCCCGGTTGCACAGATCCGCAACACCCTGCTCTATATCTGTCAAATTGCCAATGAAGACCAGGCCGCCGGGCGCAAATCACGTCTGACGGATCCGGCCTTTATCCAGCAACATTTCCAATTCGTGCGTTGGCTGCCAGACCAGACTGGCGCGGCAAAATTGGCGAAAAATAAACCTTTGCTGCAAAACCTACCCGCAGACAAAATTCTGCAAACCAAATATTTTGTCAAAATAGCCGATGGCAGCCCTGAGAAAACCGCAAAGCAAAATCAGGCGCTATATGGGCTGCCTTATGATGAAGCCAAGCTCGATCTCGCTACAGCGGATGCGCTTGGCAACAAAATCACCCGCTTTCAGCTGGGCAAACAAGACATAGTACGTGGCGCGCTGGAAAAACCACCGCTGCGCGCACCGGCACTGTTTTGGCTAAGCCGTGAGGATCTGGAAGGTGCCTTATTACAAGGAACTGCGGTGGTACCATCGGGTCAGGGCTATCGTTATTATAATGTGCACCGCACCAATGGCATCCCTTATGACCGCACTAAAACACCGGAACAGCAACAACGGTACTGGTACTTCAAAGAAGTACAGAGTGTGCTGGGTTATGGCAAAGATGCAGACTACAAAATTCCGATTAAACCAGAAGTGACAGTGGCCGGTGATATCCCGCAGCTCGGTTTAGGCAAGTTGATTCTGTTGGCGACACCAGAATCCGGTGTGATGCACTACAGATTAACCATTCTGGCGGACACCGGTGGCGCTTTTGCCAATAATCTGTTTCAACTCGACTGGTTAAGCGGTTATTATCGGGGCTGGCCGGATTATTTCGCTGCCAATAAACACCGTGGCGATTATAGCCAGGCATATCTGTTACTGAAAAAATAACTGAACCGGAGACCCGACTGCCAATGCAGCCGCGCTATTATTTTTCACTGATTTTATTGCTGACGTGCTTTGCGCCCGCCTGTCTGGCGTCTTTGGATTACGCCGCCTGGGCCACGAAAAATCAGGATGGCAGCTGGACCCGCGCAGCCGAGTCGGCAGTTGCCAGTTCGCCGTTGATCCGCTTAAATCCGGCCGATATCACCCAGTTTTGCCCCAATTACCCGAAGTTAGCCAAGCCGGAACGGCGCAAATTCTGGGTCGGTTTGTTGTCAGCGATGAGCAAACCTGAAAGTAACTTTAAACCGGAAGCGACTTACCGTGAGCGGTTTCGTGACGCTAAAGGCCGGCCAGTGGTGTCGCGTGGTCTACTGCAAATTTCTATCGAAAGTGCCAACCAAAAACGCTATGACTGCGATATCCGCCATCCTGCGTTGTTACACGACCCGGTGATTAATCTGGCTTGTGGCGTACGAATATTATCAAAGTGGGTCAGTACTGACGGCGTGATCGCCAGTCGCAGCCCAATACAGCATCAGGGCGGCGGTCGTTATTGGTCTACGCTGCGGGCGCAGAACGGCAAAGTCAGCGCTATCGCGGAGTTTACCCGTGGCCTGCCGTTTTGTGGTCCGCGCCAGCAAAAGCGCTTTAATGGGGTACGCCTGCGTCCAGCCGCTGGCGTAACTGCTGCACGATAAAAGCAATGGCTTCCGGGCTTTGATAAGAATCATGCCGGGATGGCACTATGATCTGTTCGTCAGCACGCGGTTCATGTGCGCTGAAAAACGGAACCACAGAGTCTGATAACTGAGCACACGCCTTTTCATCATAACAATAAGGTTTATCGTCGCTGCCAACCACCGAATATACCGGTCTTTGATACGGCAACGTTGCTATTTTGCGTAATAACGGGTGCTGTGGCGACAATACCTGCACGCTGTTAGGGCCGCCGTCTGCCAAATAAGGTTGCATTTGCGGTGTGACCGTTTCAATACGGATCCGCTGAAATAACTTTCGGTTTAGCCGCGCGAACATCTCGGGGATAGTGATCAGTTTACTCGCCAGCCGGCTGTACCAGGCTTCGGCTATCTCAGCGCCATGATGCGGCGTATCTAAAAAGAACACTGAATCAACATCTTGGTGGGCATTAAACAAAAATACATCGCGATAACGCTGCAAATCTTTATCGTTGCCTGGCCATGTATCAGGTCGGAATAAAAATGTTTCATCCCATAGCGCCATACCACTGTTGATGATAAAAGTCTTGGCGATAATGCCCCCCATGCTATGCCCAATCACGACCATCGGCATTGTTTTGGACAAACCGACGCTTTGCTGCAACTGCATGCGCATCTGATCAACGTCATGACGAAGGCGCATTGCGTTGAAAAACGGCGGCGCACCACTAGGATAAAACGCGTGCCAGACCTGATACTGCGCTGAAAGAATTGGGTCTTTATAGATTGCATGACTCAGTTTAAGCCAAATCATCGGGCTGGAATTCAGTCCGTGGATCATCAGTATAGGCCGGCGATCCGGCCGGATTGGGCCTGGGCTAAAGATGCCATAGTCATAGCCTGGTTTATTACCATCCAGCAGCGCAGAAAACGCCGACTGGTCGATTCGGGCGTCCCGCAATAGCAACATTGTGGCGCTGGCGGGGTCATAGCTGAGCGGTATTGATCGGCCGGCCACATCAATTTGCTGCGGCGCGGTCAGATAGTAGCCTTTGAGCTTGATCAGCAACTGCTGCTGGTCGATTAGGATGTCTTGCAGGGTCACAGTAACACTGCGAAATATACCTTCGTGCGGATAATACTGATCAAACACGTTTTTGCTGTGTGGACGCTCCGCGACAAGCGCCACACCATAAGCAGCCGGGTCTTGGGGAGTAGGCTGATAAGCAACATCGGCAAACTTGAGTTGTTGCACCGGCGTATAACGAAGAAATCGCATACCATGTTCGTCGGTTGGGAGATCTAACTGAAGCTGATAGCCCTTTCCTCTAATACGCCATTGGCCGTCAACCAGGTGGTGCTGCACTAATTGCTGCAGTGCAGATTGCTGCGCATTCAGTAATTGCTGGAACTGGCCGGAATTTGTAACAGGCTGGTGTAAGGCATGATGAGTACAGAAGAGTACATAGAGAGGATCAGCCACGCCGCCAACCGCTGAACATTGCGCTGCATGGTCATGATTAGCGACGTTTAAAAGTGCCGGAGTAACAACTAACTCAGCTTCAGATACTGGCAACAACGCAACCGGGCTTTGTTGACAGCCTAGCAAGACAGAAATGGTAACGATGACAATCCAGAACTGACTCAGGAAAAAACGCATAAATTCAGAAAGCAGTGAAAAAAGATCTCCTTTATGCCACAACCTAGCGCGATCAACCAGCGAACAGTCGGCTATGCCGGAGATATTTGGAAATTTTTAACTAAGCCACATTCGTAAATCTGTGGGTAGCTTATTAATAATCAAGCCATTCGCTATCTGGGTTTCTTTGTAGGAAGAACACAAAACTGTTTGCTGCACTGTAATTCAACATCGCGGCTTCTTGATAGTCTGCACCCTCGCAGAGCTTCGGGTGTGCTCATCAGCTGTGTGACAGCCAGCAACGCAAAACTGTTTGCGTTTCGAAAGCCCTGATTCACTGTACTGGTTGCTCAGCCCATCCATGGGGTTTGCCGCTTCGCAGCCCGCTGAAGCGGTCCAAAAACGTTCCAGACGTTTTTGTCGCATGCGATTGCCCCCGTGCGACGTCCGGCTGAGCAATAGACCGTCAGGATGCCATAAAGCAAAAGGCCCACTCGAATGAGTGGGCCTTTTGGCTTTATTGGGAGCCTTCATATCCCTCGCAGAGCTCGGGATTGTTCAGCCGCCGTGTTACGGCCAGACGAGCCAAACTGTTGGCGTTGGAGATTTTAAGGCTTCAACATCGCGGCTTCTTGATAGTCTGCACCCTCGCAGAGCTTCGGGTGTGCTCCCCCGGAATGATGCCAAACTGTTGGCATCATTAATTCCCGGTGTCGCTGTCCTACTCTACGCGAAGTAAAACCGCCAGAATCTAAATACAAAAAACCCCGCTCTCTGAGCGGGGTTTGTGTATTGGGAGCCTTGATGCCCTTCGCAGAGCTCAGGGCCGTTCAATCGGCAAAAAGCCAAACTATTGGCTTTTTGAAAGCCCGATTTCACTGTACTACCTC
>NZ_KL544005.1:199969-1451039 GCF_000711985.1 Rheinheimera texasensis DSM 17496 | reverse complement strand
CGATGCATTCCTCGAGCGGGGCAATCCCATGCGAGGTAGTACAGTGAAATCGGGCTTTCAAAAAGCCAATAGTTTGGCTTTTTGCCGATTGAACGGCCCTGAGCTCTGCGAAGGGCATCAAGGCTCCCAATACACAAACCCCGCTCAGAGAGCGGGGTTTTTTGTATTTAGATTCTGGCGGTTTTACTTCGCGTAGAGTAGGACAGCGACACCGGGAATTAATGATGCCAACAGTTTGGCATCATTCCGGGGGAGCACACCCGAAGCTCTGCGAGGGTGCAGACTATCAAGAAGCCGCGATGTTGAAGCCTTAAAATCTCCAAAGCCAACAGTTTAGCTCCTCTGGCTGTCACACAGCTGATGAGCACACCCGAAGCTCTGCGAGGGTGCAGACTTCCACGAAGCCGCAATGGTGAGTTCAATATAGCTGTCAAAGGCATTGGAATGAATGATGCCAACAGTTGGGCATCCTGACGGTCTATTTCTGAGCAGGGTGACGCATGGAGTCATCTAATCTGAACAAAGGAAACTCGCCAGGTTAAGGACCGATTTCACACGCCTTAAATCAGCCAGGATTAAAAAACAAAAATTCAAAGTTCTGTATTTCTTAAACCATCCACTGTGAGTTGATACAAATAGATCTGCTGTGAGGCCTGATGCTGGTATGGCTGATATTGCAACGGAAAGTCGTAGAGTTGCTGATTTGGTAACTCTAGCAATAGGCACTTTGGGTTCAGGTTGTCGGCGCATTTCTTCAACGCTGAAACTAATATTGTGGCTGCCGCAAATCCTTCCAGGCTGATATCGCTGCGCTGAGCTTGCTCTGTCGCTGTGGCACTATGGAAGGACTGAACCAATGTTGATGACAGATCATTTGGATCTGGCACAACCATGGATGCGAAAATCTGAAATGGCTGCTGTAGCCGCTGCCGCAGTTGCTGGATACCGGTAAAGGATACGACTGAATAGACGGGATTGAACTGGCGGCTTTGGCCAAGCTGGATTGCTTCTGCCAGTGGTAAGTAGCTTCCGACAGTCAATACCACATCAGGTCTGGCGTCTTGAAGTTGTGATACAGCCGCCTGCATGTCGGTGCTATTGCGCTGAAAACGAACTACCGCAACCGGTTCTAGTCTGCGTTTTGACAGCTCAGCTTTAAACCATTGTTCGACACTCGCACCAAATTCATCTGCCTGAATAAGAAGTGCAACGCGCTGATAGTGGCGTTTGTCTATCAGATATCGGATCTGTGCAGCAGCTTCTTCACGATAACTGGCACGAAAATTATAGATAAAATTGTCATTTTGCTGACGCAGAATATCTGCTCCCGAAAATGGTGCCAGATAGGGGAGCCGGTGTTTTCGTAATAGTGGTAGTACTGCGCTGGAGGTTGGTGTACCAACATATCCAAACAGCGCAAAGACATGCTGATTTAGCAGAAAATTGCGGGTGTTTTCCACAGTGCGGACAGGCTCATAGCCATCGTCGGCGGTCAGTAGCTGAATCGGTCTGCCGCCGATGCCACCTTGGGCGTTTTGTGCGGTAAATACCAGATTGGCGCCATAACTGAACTGTTGCCCGAGCATTGCCGTCGGTCCAGTGAACGGTGCTGACATGCCAAGTTTAATCGGCGTTTGTGCCTTTAACGCAGTTGGAACACATAACACAATACATGCAGCAAGTGCAGCAAAACAAACAAATCTGAACTGCATACTGCAGTAACTCCAATAGGATATTCAACCAACTATAGCTTAGCTATGGATTGCTCTATTGGATTTGATACAAATCAGCTAAACAGGCCGTTTGTCTTAATTGAAGGGACAATGTTCGTAGTTCAGCGACACTTAACCTCAGATCCTGGCGTTGCCAGCACAGTGGAATCCAATGCGTTGCATCCTGGGCTGGCAATGCCTGAAAGTGTAAATTCAACCAGCGCTTTAATGTCATTGAGCTCTGAGCCCAGTCGCGTTGTCCCTGCATAAACAATTGCAATAGCTGTTGGTCATAACAGCTCCAAGCTTCAGCGACAGGTTTTGCCCAAAGCTGCAGCAAAAGTGGGTCCAACCGTGACCAGATAATGTCAGCCTGTTGCCATAAGTTCTGGCCAAAATATTGTTGCAAGGCGCCAATCTCGGTAGCTTCGCTTTGGTTAAGTTGTTTTAGCATCAGCACAGAATATTCATTACTGCTCTGATCCGGCACAGTACTGAGCTTGACCGCCACATAACCGGCGCTTTGCCAAAAACCTGCCAAAGCTGGTGTTGCGCCGAAACTGGTTGCCATCAGATCCACTCCGGCAGCACCCGCTTCACTGCTGATGAAATTCAGTAATCCACGCCCAAGCCTCTGACGCTGCAAATCCGGCCTGACTATCAGACGCTGGACCCGCCAGATCTGCCGGGTACCAGCCTCAGGCCACAAACAATGATAAATAAGACTTTGCGCTGCCAGATGACCTTGTACCCGGCGTTTGCCCTGATAAATATCCGGCAGCAATTGCGGTGGTAGCTGCCCTTCCTGACTGACAACAGCGACTGCGACAACGATATCTTCTTGTTGCAGTGTGAACACCAGCAGGCTGGGGTCATCTAATAACGCCCATAAATCCCGTACTGAGGTTTGATAATGCGCCAGACATGCCAGGCGGAACACTTGCTGCAGTAATGCTGGTTGCTCAGCCAGCGACATCGCACTATACCGGTGTGACTGTAAGGCAGAAGTGCTGGAAGTGACAGCTGACGTATCTGGGTCATCCAGCAAAAAACTGCGAAAGATTAATTGCTCTAACGGATCCTGCCGTCCATAACGGATAGGTTGCTGTAGCACCAGCTTGCGCCAGCCCGGCCTGTGTTGTTGCAGATACTGTTGAAAACGCAGCTGAAAACCACGGCCAGTGCCTTCGTAGCCATGCTCGGTTGTGGCAAATACCACTCTGCTATAACTTTCCGTCAAGGCTTGTAGCTGCGGTGCCGGGATCGCGGCGGCTTCGTCAATCAGCAGCAGATCTGCTGAGGGTTGTTCAGCGAGCAGCCGGTCGACCGGCCAGAATTGCAGTAAAGATGGCGTGTCTTCACCGAGCCGACGCTGACAGATCTCTAATGCAACTTGTGCCGCTGCCGGCTGTGGTGCTGTGATGATAAGTTTGGTCTTGCCTGCCTGTTGCAGCTGCGCGGCGGCAAGGCCAAGCGCGGCAGATTTGCCTCTGCCCCGGTGTGCACTGAGCACCAGCGGCCGGTGTCGGTGACCGCTAACCACATGGTGAATGGCTGCTACGGCAAGTTGCTGACAGTGGCTGGCATAAGGCGTTGTAAATTCTGCTACGGTCGATGCAGCGGTCGGAGCCATCAGCCGGTTATCCAGACCGCAGTGGTTCCAACACACCAGCGGCTGTTGTTGCCATTGTGAAGCAAGCCAATGCTGAAACCGGCCAACATGCTGTGCGGCATCCGTCGGATAAGACAACAAACGCCGGGCGGCTGGATTAGGCTGCTGGCTGAATATTTCAGCATCAGCCGTCAATAACAGCCAAATCCCGCCGGCAGTTAAACAGCCCATGCTGGCTGCGACTAAATCCCAGTCCATACCGCTGGTAGCCTGAATAATCAGAACATCACATTCCTGCCCCAGCAACTGTTGCCGGGCTTGGCCGGCGATTTGTCTGACCTGCAGTTGTTCGTTAAATGTTGGCCAGGGGTCACCTAACCAAAAAATGCGATCTGTGCTTTGGAGCTGGCTTTGCAGCCATTGCCAACAACCCTGCAAAAAGGCGTCATCACCCTGGGCCCAGACGGGCAAGCGCCAGCGCTGCGTCCGGCACTGCGACCAGGCTTGTAATAACTCAGAGTGGGGTGAGGCGGGCATACGAGGTAACCAGCCACTTGCTGCCGAGTTGGTCGAAGTTAATCTGAATGCGCGATTGGTTGCCGGTCCCTTCGTAATTCAGCACAGTACCTTCGCCGAACTTTTCGTGATGGACACGCTGACCCAGTTTAAAGCCGGTATTTTCAAAGGCGCTGTGACTGGCTGCACTGCCAAAGCGGTTAAATTGCGTTGGCCGGCTGACGGTGGTGGTCAGGCGAATTTCCTCGACATATTCGGCCGGAATTTCCCGCAGGAACCGCGACGGTTTGTTGTACTGTTCCTGACCATACAAACGCCGGCTCTCGGCGTGACAAAGATAAAGTTTTTGCATCGCGCGTGTCATGCCGACATAACAAAGCCGGCGCTCTTCTTCCAGCCGCGTCGGGTCGTCACCACTCTGCTGACTAGGGAACATACCTTCTTCCAGACCACAAACAAACACCAGCGGGAATTCCAGACCTTTGGCAGTGTGCAGCGTCATTAGCTGCACTGCATCCGAGTGTTCTTCGGCCTGATATTCACCGGCTTCCAGTGCTGCCTGCGACAAAAACGCCGACAACGGGCTCATTTCTTCGTTATTACTGAAGTTGAGGTTGGCACAGGCGTTGACCAGCTCGTTTAAGTTTTCGATACGGGTCTGGGCTTTCTCGCCTTTTTCCGCCTGGTACATCGCATACAGACCGGACTGATGAATCACATGGTCGGCCTGTTCATCCAGTGACAAGTCACGGATGTCGTCATCGAGCCGGTTAATCAGCTCCATAAAGGCAGATACTGCATTGGCAGCGCGGCCGCTGAGTTCTTTTTGGTGCAACATCTGCTGCAAACTTTGCCACAGAGTTTGTGAGCTGGCGCGGGCAAATTCCCGCACTTTGTCCATGCTGGAATCACCGATGCCACGGGTCGGCGTATTGATGATGCGCTCGAGCGCTGCGTCATCCTGGCGGTTGTTGATCAGCCGCAGATACGACAAAGCGTCTTTAATTTCCTGACGTTCATAAAAGCGCAGCCCACCGTAAATCCGGTAATGGATGCCGTCCTGAATGAGTGCTTCTTCCAGCACGCGCGACTGCGCGTTGTTACGGTACAGCACTGCAGCCTCAGTCAGTTTGCCACCCTGGCGGCGCCACTCACGAATGCGGCTGACGATAAAGCGTGCTTCGTCCAGTTCGTTAAAAGCGCTGTATAACGAAATCGGCTCGCCGTCGTCGCCGTCAGTCCACAAATCTTTGCCCAGCCGGCCCTGATTGTTGCTGATCACCGCATTGGCGGCTTTCAGGATAATGCCGGTAGAGCGGTAATTCTGTTCCAGTCGGATAGTTTCCGGATTTGGGAAATCTTTCAGGAATTGCTGAATATTCTCCACTTTGGCGCCGCGCCAGCCGTAAATGGACTGATCGTCGTCGCCTACGATCATCACACGGGCATGGTTGCCGGCCAGCAGGCGTAACCATTGGTATTGAATGGCGTTAGTATCCTGAAACTCATCGACGAGGATATGGCGGAAACGTTGTTGATAATGACTGCGCACCTGCTCGTTATTTTTCAGCAGTTCGAAACTGCGCAGCAGAATTTCGGCAAAATCGACCAGACCGGCACGGTCACACATTTCCTGATAAGCGCCGTAGATTTTAATCAGCGTCTGCAGATTAAAATCGCCACCATGCGCCATAGTGCCAGGCCGTTCACCTTCGTCTTTGCGGCCATTGATAAACCATTGCACTTGCTTCGGCGCCCAGTGTTTTTCGTCCAGATTCAGTGCTTTTAATACCCGCCGGACTAAACGGTACTGGTCGTCCGAATCGATGATCTGAAAACCTTGCGGTAAATTGGCTTCTTGATAATGGGCGCGCAATAAACGATGCGACAGACCATGGAAAGTCCCCATCCACAGGTTATTCAGGCTAACACCAACGGTTTGCTCGATGCGCGAACGCATTTCCTGTGCGGCTTTGTTGGTGAACGTCACGGCCAGTAGCGAATAAGGCGCGACCCGTTCGACTTGCATCAGCCAGGCCATCCGGTGCACCAGCACGCGGGTTTTGCCTGAACCCGCACCGGCCAGCACCAGCATGTGCTGGGGTTGCGCGGCAACCGCTTCACGTTGTTTATCGTTTAAACCATCCAGTAACAGCGAAACGTCCATCAACTCAAACCTATGGATAAATTTACAGGCATTATATACCCAAGCACACGTGAGATGCGAGTTTCCGGCCCACCGGGCACAGGCCGCATCGCGCTTTTAACCCCGTTGCAAAAACAATAATTGCGCTAAATCACTGAGTTCCACATGTGGTAGCACTAACGGTGGTTTCGCCGTCTGCGGCTGTGGGCTATTGGCCGGATTCAGCCAGGCAGCCTGACAACCAGCATTCAGTGCGCCGAGCACATCAGAACGGACATGGTCGCCGATATGCAGGATTTGTCCGGGTTCAAGCCCAAGTCGTCTGGCTGCGTGGTGGAACAAATCCGGATAAGGTTTCATCCGCCCATCCGGGCCGGCGCGTAAAGCAAACTGAAAATAAGGCGCGATGCCCATGCGCTGAATATCGGCATTGCCGTTGGTAATGGCAACCAGTGGAAACCGGCTGGCGAGTGTTGCCAGCAGTTGTTTGACCTCAACACTGACACTGATATTGGTGCGTTCCTGTAAAAAAGCGCCAAGCGCCAGTTCAGCCACTTCACCGGCTTCGCAGGTAGAGAGACCCTGGGCGACCAAGCCTTGTTCCACGGCCAATAAGCGCCAGCGGCTGACGTCGTGGCGGATCTCGGCATTCTGCGCGGCTAACAACTTGCGCTGTTGCCACCAATATTGCGGGTCATTGTGTGGTAAATCCGGTTTCAGCTGGGTTAAACGCTGCTGCATCGCCAGCTCAGCCGCAGCTATCACCTGGCTGTTGGCGTATAAAGTGTCGTCGAGGTCAAAGGACAACGCCTCAAGGGCGAAAAGGTTTTTATACAGACGCATGGAAAAATCCGGCAGTTCGGGTTAAAGCTTATTATGCATGGCTCTGTTTGCCTTGTCTGGCTCTGTAACTGTTGTTGTGCTGAAACACTTGCCTGAGCCACAAGACAACGCCGCTATGCATCGCTTATGCTGGCTGGCATTTTCACCTGCTATTTGTTTTACCGGCCTGTTACCGGTCCGGTCTGGGAGTCAAAGTGAACCTGATATGCTGTGGTAGTTTTGTTGGGTTCGTGCTTCTCGCACTGCTGGGCAGTGTGAATGCAGCAGCGGCCGCACCATTGTTAGAGCTGCCGTGCCAACGCGCTGTGGTCAGCCGCTCCGCCACCAATATGCCGCCATATTCGTTTTTGGACGAAAAACAACAGCTCACCGGTTATCGCATTGAATTTATGCAGCAATTGTTCGGCCGATTGGGCTGCAAGCTGGAGGTCCTGACGGATTCACCTTGGAAGCGTGCAATGATGCTGCTGGAAAGCGGCGAAATTGACGTGCTGATGAATGCTTCAAAATCGTCCGATCGGGAAGCTTACGCCTGGTTCTCGACACCTTACGAAGATGAAAAAGTCGCGGTATTTGTCGCGGCAGCGCAGCGCGACCAGCTGCGACTAAAACAGCTGGCTGACATTGCGGAAAAGGGCTATAGCGTCGGGATTATCCGTGGCAATTTTTATGGTTCGCAATTTAGCGCTTTACTGGAGCAGCCGGCTTTTCGCAAAAATGTAGTGGAGGCTATTGATAAGGCTGCGCTTTATCAGTTTGCACTACGGGGGCGGGTGCAGCTCTATCTGGATTATTTTCCCAATGGTTTGCTGGCGCTGCGCGATGAAAAGCTGGACCAGCAAATAGTGCGCTACCCAATCCCTCCCATCACTATTGGGCAGGTGCATTTTATGCTGAGTAAAAAAACTGTCAGCGCGGAATTTGTCCGGCAGTTGGATTTGGCGTTGACCGACATGCTGCGCGACGGTTCAGTGCGCAAATTACAGTACAAATATGGCGTGATGCCTGAATAACTTAGCCTGAGGATTTTTTGGCGCGCGGATGCGCTGCGTCATACACCTTGGCCAGATGCTGAAAATCCAGATGGGTATATACCTGGGTCGTGCTGAGGTTGGCGTGGCCCAGCAGTTCCTGTACTGCACGTAAATCGCCGCTCGATTCCAGCAGATGGCTGGCAAAAGAATGTCTGAGCATATGCGGGTGCACATGTTGCGACAACCCCTGACGCCGCGCCCATAATTCCACACGTTGCCGGACATGCCGCGCTGAAATGCGGCGTTTCTGTTTGCTCAGAAACAGTGCATCCGGCTCATCACCGACAAAAGCCGGTCGGCGTTGCAACCAGCGCTGCAGTGCTTTTTCTGCCAGCGAGCCAATCGGCAACACCCGGATTTTATTGCCTTTGCCACGTACGCGGATTTGCTGTTCACTCCAGTGAATATCGGCAAGATTGGCACTAACCAGCTCGTCGAGGCGCAGGCCGGAGGAATAAAACAACTCTAAAATGGCGGCATCGCGCACCGCCAGATCATCGTCCGGTTCATCAATATCGAGCAGCCGTGCCATTTCATCGACATCGAGATTTTTCGGCAACGGTTTGGCGGTTTTCGGCACTTTCAGATACAAAGTCGGGTTGTCGGTTCTGTGCCCTTGCTGCTGCAAATAACGATAAAAACTGCGCAGCGCTGCCAGCCGTAACGCCAGACTTTTGGGTTTCAGGCTTTGCCGGCAGCTGAGGATATGTTGTTGTAATTGCCGTTCGGTCAGTTGTAGCCAGTCCGGGTCGGTTTGGCTCAGCCACACGGCCTGCAATTGTTGCTGATAAGTCGTCAGGGTTTGCACACTGTAGGCGCGTTCAAATTGCAGGTAAGCAAGAAACTTCAGTAGTAGCGGGTCTGGCGCCAAAGCTGCGGCTTGTTGCTCCTGCGCTGAGGCTGGAGATGCCAGTGGCTGCCGGGTGCTAGCTGCCTTGCTGGCCATAACGTGGCAACACTAAGGCCAGCACTTTGGCGATGTGGTCGATAAACAGCGTATCCATGCTCGGCTGAAAGTGATCATCGAGCTGCGAACCAAAGGCCAGCAATGCCAGCGGCTGGTCGGCGTGGCTGATAAGCAGAAGCGCCACCGAATGAATACTCGGCGGGAACAATGTCGCCATTTCATCGCGGTTCAGCCGGCCAAAATAATAATGCCGGCCTTGTAAGCGGTGTTCAAGCACCAGTTGCAGCGCGGTGAAATGGTCGCCCATGGCTTCGTGATTAAATTCAATCAGATTACAGGCATGCACTTGCGGCATTTTGTTGGCAAAAGCGCTGAGCGCGAGGCGGATGTCAGTTTTTTGCCGCGCCGCTAACAAATCGAGGTGTAACTGGTTCAGCGCAAAGAAAATATGTTCATTTTGCCGGGCGATGGTCATCAATCGGGTTATGTCTTCTTCCAGACCTCTGACCCGTTCGCGCTGCAACTCCATCTGACGTTCAACCAGCGACACTGCGCCGCGCTGTGCATGCGGCAAACGCAGTCGCGACAGCAATTCCGGGTGATGCTGAAAAAATGCCGGATGTTCCAGCAGGTACTGATACACCAGCTGGTCATGCAGATAACCGTGCTTAAGTTCATTTACGTCTGTGACGTCCGTCATAACACCATTTGTCCGTCAAACACATGTTCAGCCGGTCCGGTCATTTTGACCGGCTGGCCTGGGCCGTTCCAACGAATTTGCAGACTTCCGCCCGGTAAGTCAACCCGGACCTGCGTCTGCAAGGTTTTTTGCATCTGGCCGACTACGGCGGCGGCACAGGCACCAGTACCGCAGGCCAGTGTCTCGCCGGCGCCACGTTCCCATACCCGCAGTTTGATATGACCAGGATTGATGACCTGCATAAAACCGATATTGGCGCGTTCCGGGAAGCGCTCGTGGTTCTCGAAAATCGGCCCCCACAACTTCACCGGCGCGGTTTGAATATCGTCAACGGTGATCACCGCGTGTGGGTTGCCCATCGACACCACTCCACACAGGGCCGTTGCGCTATCGGTGCCGTCGTCGCCATGCAGAATGTAATTGAGTTCCTGCTTTTGCGCCTTAAACGGCACTTTGGCCGGCTCAAATTGCGGAATGCCCATATTCACGGTGACCTGACCGTCCTGCTCAACGTACAACACAATTTTGCCGGACTTGGTACTGACGGCAATTTTGTATTTATTGGTCAGGCCTTTGTTGCGGACAAACTTGGCAAAACAACGGGCACCGTTGCCGCATTGTTCCACTTCAGAACCGTCTGCGTTAAAAATGCGGTAGTGGAAATCCAGATCCGGATCATAAGGCGGTTCCACCATCAGCAACTGGTCAAAACCCACACCGAAGTTACGGTCAGCCAGCTGTTTGATTTGTTCTTTGGTCAGGAAAACGTTCTGGCTGACGGCATCCACCACCATAAAATCGTTGCCCAGACCATGCATTTTTGAGAACTGTAATAACATGCCGTTCGGTACCGCCTTGTATCAGGTTGGCAGCAGCTGCTCGCCGCGCCATAAATCTGCCCACTGTTCGCGTTGGCGCACCAGATGGACCTGATCGCCGTCGACCAGGATTTCAGCGGCGCGTGGCCGACTGTTGTAATTCGAACTCATGGTAAAACCATAAGCGCCGGCAGAACGCACCACCAGGTAATCGCCAGGTGCAATCGCCAGCTCGCGGTCTTTGCCGAGGAAATCGCCGGTTTCACAGACCGGGCCTACCACATCATAAGTCTGGGCTTGCAGGTCTGGTTTCAACCGGACCGGAATAATGTTCATCCAGGCACTGTAAAGCGCCGGCCGGATCAGGTCATTCATTGCCGCATCGACAATGGCAAAATTCTTTTCCTGGCCCGGTTTTAGAAATTCGACTTTAGTCAGCAGAACCCCGGCGTTGGCCATAATGGCGCGGCCCGGTTCAAACACCAGCGTTAACTCCGGGTACGCATCCAGCCGTTTTAATACTTCGGCGGCGTATTCGCTTGGGTGTGGCGGGGTTTCGTCAAGATAAGTCACGCCGAGGCCACCACCGATATCCAGATGCGACAACGTAATGCCGTTACTTTTAAGCGTATCAACCAACACCAGCAGTTTGTCCAACGCATCCAAAAACGGCTGGGTTTCAGTCAGCTGTGAACCGATATGGCAATCCACACCACAGACTTTCAGGTGGCTGAGGCTGGCGGCATATTGATACATCTGTGGCGCGCGTAAGATGTCGATACCGAATTTGTTGGCTTTAAGGCCGGTTGAAATATAAGGGTGGGTTTTGGCGTCGATGTCCGGATTAACCCGGATGGAGATTGGCGCGATTTTGCCAATACGGGCAGCCACGCTTTGAATACGGTCCAGTTCCGGTTCGGATTCGACGTTAAAACATTTAATGCCGGTGTTGAGCGCAAACTCGATTTCGGCTTCCGTTTTACCGACGCCGGAAAATACTACTTTGGCCGGATCGCCGCCGGCCTGTAATACGCGACGTAATTCGCCTTCAGAAACGATATCAAAACCGCTGCCAAGCCGCGCCAGGATATTCAGCAGCGCAATATTGCTGTTGGCTTTGACGGCATAACACACCAGATGAGCGCGGTTACCGGCGGCGTCCGCAAAAGCGCGGTAATGCCGTTCAATAGTAGCGCGGGAATACACATAAGTGGGTGTGCCGAACTGGGCTGCGATGTCGGCTAATGGCACTTGTTCGGCCAGCAGTTGCTGGTTTTGATAATGAAAATAATCCACCTGAAATTACCCTTGCTGATCGGATTGAACGGGTTGAGACGTAGCAGGCTTGGCCGGCGCAGGTTCTGCTGCGGGTGGTGGATCTTTGGGCAAAGTGAGCGGGCCTTTCTGACCACAACCGGCCAGCAGCAACAGCGATAAACCCAGAATTCCAACCGATAAAGACGCAGCGTGCATGATTTTTATTTCTTTGAAGCTTGAGCGCTCTATAATCGCATCCTTAACAGCAAAAGCAAACAGGTGAAGCGGATGAATGACGTAGAATATGATGAGTTAACCGATGCCGTCTTGCTGGCAGTGGAAGAAGCCTTTGAGCAGCTGGACCTGGATATCGATACGGAAAATCATGGTGGCTTAGTCAATGTGATTTTCCCGGATCGCAGTAAAATTGTGATTAATAAACAAGCACCTTTGCATCAGCTGTGGGTTGCGACCAAATTTAATGGTCACCATTTTGAATGGCGCGACGGGCAGTGGATTGATAACAGAACCGGTATCGAGTTCTGGCAGTTATTAGCAGAAGCGGGCAGCAAGCAGGCTGGTGCCGCCATCAGTTTCGGATAATCAGCGGATGAATAATCTCTCTTACGTCGATGTCGCAGCACCGGGCCCGGTCAAAGCTGCAGTGATTTGGTTGCATGGTCTGGGTGATTCCGGCCATGGTTTTGCGCCGATAGTGCCGGAGCTGCGTTTGCCGGCTGGTCACGGCATCCGCTTTTTATTTCCGCATGCGCCGGAGCGGCCAGTCACTATCAACAACGGTTTTGTCATGCGCGCCTGGTATGACCTAAAAACCATGGACTTACAAAACCGCGCCGACGAAGAAGGCGTGCGCCAGTCGGCAGCCCAGGTGCAGACGCTGATTGAAAAAGTCATCGCCTCCGGTGTGCCGGCGGAAAAAATTCTGCTGGCGGGGTTTTCGCAAGGCGGCGTGATTGCGCTGCATTTATTACCGCGTCTGCCGTATAAAATCGCCGGTGTGATGGCGCTCTCCACTTATATGGGTATGCCGGATAAGCTCAAAGCCGAAATGACTGGTCACAATAAAGCAACGCCGGTGCTGGTGGCGCATGGCACTATGGACGATGTGGTGCCTTTGAGCGCTGGTAAGGCGGCTTTTGACGCATTAAAATATGCCGGTTTTCAGGTCAGTTGGCTGGATTACCGCATGGCACACAGTGTGTGCGCGCAGGAAGTGGCGGATTTAAGCCGCTTTATCCAGCAGCGGTTGCTGCAACCTGCTGAGTCTTTGTAACTAAACGCGCTAACAGGAATTAATAGTGTCCGAAGCTGCATCCAGACTGACAGTTAAAGTGAAATTACATCCGGCGGCCTTGCCACCGGAGACTGATACGCCTGTTGTGCAGCCGGCACCCTGGTCAAAAACCCGCATCACGCTGGCATCTTTGATGTTAGTCGGGGCAGGTGTGGCTGGTTATCAGTTTTTGTTGCGGCCGGTGGAGCCACTGAAACCGGCAGTTACCGCTGAACCTGAGCAGGCCGCGCAATCAACAGTACAATCCACAACAGCCGCAGCTGCCGTCATTGCCACATCGCTGTCGAACCCTGTTGAACCACAACACGCAATCGCGACGACAGCGGTGGAATCTGTTGTTCAGCCTGCAGAGCCTGAGCCTGCCGTGTCAGAGCCAGAAGTGGTCAGCCAGTCCAAACCGGCGGCAGAGCCGCAACCCTCTGCGTCAGTGCAACAAGCCACTGCCACGCCCGCAGAAAACATCTCCGCAGCAGAGAAGATGGTATTGCCGCAAGGCTTTAGCCGCATTGTGCTGACCGATCAGATGAATAACCTGCAACCGGGCAAAGCGGTGGGCCAGCAGATTGCTTTTTCACAAATTAAACGGCTGTATCTGTTCACGGAATTAAAAGACTACGCCGGTCAAATCCTGCGCCATCGCTGGTATTTCCACGACACCCTGCATACCGAAGCGGTGCTGACAATCGAAGATTCACCGTGGCGAACCTACAGCGAAAACTGGCTGCTGGACGACCAACGTGGCCCCTGGCGGGTCGAGATTGTTGATCAGACGCAAAAAGTGATCTTTCAGTACAGTTTCACTTATCAATAACGGCTATAATAGCGCCACTTTTTTTGCCGTGCGGTCAGTGCATACCGGCCGGCGGTTCCAGCTCTGATATTCACAGGTTTTCTGATGACTCAACGCGTACGTATCGCTACACGCAAAAGTGCTCTGGCGCTGTGGCAAGCTGAATATGTCAAAGCCCGGCTGGAATTTTTCCACCCAGGTTTAGTGGTAGAACTGGTACCGATGTCGACCCAGGGCGACAAAATTCTCGATACCCCGCTGGCCAAAATTGGTGGCAAGGGCCTGTTTGTCAAAGAACTCGAAACCGCCATGCTGGAAGATCGTGCCGATATCGCCGTGCACAGCATGAAAGATGTGCCGGTGGAATTTCCTGAAGGCCTGATGTTATCGACCATTTGCGAGCGCGAAGATCCGCGTGATGCCTTCGTTTCTAATCACCATTCCAGCCTGGACCAACTGCCACATGGCGCAGTAGTTGGGACTTCAAGTCTGCGCCGGCAATGCCAAATCAAGGCGTTGCGGCCAGATCTGCAAATCCGTGATTTACGCGGCAACGTCAATACCCGGTTAGCGAAGCTCGATGCCGGCGAGTATGACGCTATCATTCTGGCTGCTGCCGGCCTTATCCGTTTAGGTTTTCAGGCGCGGATCGCCACTTATCTGCCAGTCAGCCAAAGCTTACCTGCCAATGGCCAGGGCGCTGTTGGTATTGAATGTCGCAGTGATGACGCGGCGGTGCGGGCTTTGTTAGCGCCGCTGGAGCATACCGCAACCCGTCAGGCGGTATTGGCAGAACGGGCGATGAACCGTGCGTTGCAGGGCGGTTGCCAGGTGCCGATTGGCGCTTTTGCTGAAATTGACGGTGATCAGTTACACCTGCGGGGCCTGGTCGGCCAGCTCGACGGCCAGCAGATTTTACAGGCCGAAGTCCGTGGCGCTGCCAGCGATGGTGAAGCTTTAGGTCAGCAATTGGCACAAAAGTTACTGGCGCAAGGCGCCGGCGCTATTCTGGCTGCTGTATACGGCGAATCGCACTGATTATGCTGCAGCTGCCACCGGATCCATTCAGCGTATTAATCACCCGGCCCGCCGGGCGGGCGGACAGCCTGCTGGCCGGGCTGGAGCAGTTGAGTATTCCGCATGCCTACCAGCCATTGATCACCACCCAACAGGTGCCGGTGAAACCACGTGAGCAGCAGCTGTTGCGCGATGCCGAACTGGTAATTTTTGTCAGTATCGCGGCGGTCACTTGCCTCGAAACGCAATGCGACCTGACTCAACTGGAGGCACCGCTGTTTGCGGTGGGCCGCACCACGGCGGCAGCGCTGCAACGTGCCACGACCAAGCCGGTGACAGCGCCGGACGACCAACGCAGCGAAGGCCTGCTCGCATTGCCAGAACTGCAGGATGTAGCAGGCAAACATATTGTGATTGTGCGTGGCAATGCCGGCCGCGAGCTGATTAAACAAGGCTTGTTGGTGCGCGGCGCCAAAGTCAGTTATGTGCAGAGTTATAAAAGAGTGCCGTTACCGCTGGATGGTCAGCGCTTGTCTGACCAGTGGCGTCAGCAGCAAATACAATGTATCGTAGTGACCAGTAACGAAATTTTATCTCTGCTGTTTCAATCGCTGCCGGACAGCGCCCACGACTGGTTACGCCAGCGTTGTTGGGTTTTGATCAGTCCGCGGATGCAGGAAACTGCGATCAGTTTTGGCATCGTGCCCGCGCAGATTATGTTGGCCGACAGTGCGCACGATCAGGCGTTACTGGATGCCATTTGTCAGTTAAGAAGGAAATTCCATGAGCGAACAGAGTCCGGTGCTGGCCACTGACAGCACGCCTGCGGCAGCAAAACCCGTAGCAGCGGGCGGGGGCAAACTGGCCCTGACGCTGGGCAGTCTGGCCTTGTTAATTGCGCTTGGCGCTGCTGCGGCGGCTGGTTGGGCGATATACAGCCTGCAACCGCAGCTGAATTCGATGTCGGAACAACAACAAAGTCTGACCAATCAGCAGCAAAGCCAAATCAGCTTTTTCCAGAGCAAGCTCGACGAAATGCAGCAAAATCTGCAACAACAGCTGACTGTGGTGTCAGCAGACGTCAATGGCAAAGTCGAGCAGCAGGCGCTGGCCGCGCAGACAGAACTGCAAAAACTGCAGCAACAACTGGATCGTCAGTCCGGCAATATCAAAGGCTGGCAGCTACTGGAAATTGATTATTTCCTGCGCCTCGCCGAACAGAAATTATTCCTTGAGCAAAATATCTCCGGTGTGCAGCAAGTGCTGGAGCTGGCGGAGCAACGCTTAAAACAGGCGAATGACCCGAGCCTGACGCCGGTGCGTGAAGCCATTGACCAGGACAAACGCATGTTGGGCGAATTGAATGCGCCTGATCTGAACCAGCTGCACCTGACGTTATCCAGCCTGCGTCAGCAAAGTCTGGTGTTACCGCTGCGTCAGTCTGAACGGCCGATGGATAACGGTACTGAAGAAGAAATCACTGAAGACAGCGCCGACTGGCAAGCCAATCTGGCGCTGTACTGGCGCAACTTCTGGCGCGGTTTAGTCCAGGTGCGGGCCAGCTTGCCGGAAGATGGTGTCAGCCTGACCGCCGAGCAACAAATTTCCGTGCGCAACACCTTGACGCAACAGCTGCTGCTGGCGGAACTGGCGGCGATGCAGCATAACCAAGCGGTGTATGCGGCAGCTATTCAGCAAAGTGCCGATAGTCTGCAACGTTATTTTGCCGCGACCGAACCTGCAGTACAGCAAATGGCGGATGAACTGGTGGTGTTGTCAGCGTTGCAGGTCAGTTTGCCGCTACTGGCGCCGCTGAAAAGCCCGGCCGTGTTTGATGCTTACCGTCAGGGTACGCTTGAAGCGGAGTCGGCTTTATGATCCGCCTGCTATTCGCCATGCTGGTGCTGGCGCTGGCGATGTTATTTGGGCCAGTGCTGGCCAATCACCCGGGGTATGTGATGCTGGTGCTCGGCGGCGTCACCGTCGAAGCGACAGTGGTTGGTATGCTGCTGAGTCTGTCAGTGGTGGCTTTCGCTTTGTGGCTGGTGTGGTGGCTGGTGAAACGGCTGTTCCATTTACCAACCTTATCTTTTAGTTTTCTGCGCTCTCGTAAAGAGCGGCGGGCCCGTCAGGCGTTACAGCAAGGCATGATGGCCTATGCGCGGCACGATTGGGTTGCGGCGCATCAGTCCTTTCAGATCGCGCGGGCCGAGCCTGAGTGGGAACACATCAAGCAAGTGATGGCGGCCTACAGCGCGCAACACGCCGGTCAGCCGATGCTTGCCAATCAGGCAGCGGCCGCGCTGGACCCGGATGAATCAAGCAGCTGGTATGTTGTGGCGGATTTGTTGTTGTTGCAAAACAATGCGCCGGCGGCCGTAGCTTACCTGACGCCTAAAGCGGCTGAGATTGGCAAAGACGGTAAACTGGGCCGGCTCTGGTTGCAGGCGCTGCAAAGCGCGGGGCAATGGCAAACCTTGCTGGAGCAGGTACCGATTGCGATCAAGCAACAATGGTTTAGCAAAGCCGACTGGCAGCAATATCGTTTTGCGCTGTATCCGGCAGCGGTGCTGGGCTTATCGGAAAAAGGCCTGTTTGATGAGCAGGCCGCGTATTGGCAGGCGTTGCCGGCGCGTGAACGTAAATCGCTAGCGGTATTATTAGGCAAAGCCGGTGCGTTGGCCGTTCAGGGGCAGCCGGAGCAGGCAGAAAAATTACTGCTGGATAATTTATCGCTGCAGGACCTGCCTTTAGCCTGGCCGGCGATTCGCCTTATTCCGCTTGGCCGTTCAGTGCTGGCGCTGCGGAAACAAACCCAGCATTGGTTGCGTGACCATGCCAATCATGGCCATTTGTATGCACTGCTGGCCTATTGTGCCCAGCAGGAAGGCGAAAGTGAACAGGCACAGGCGGCCTGGCACAAAGCCCAGCAATATCTGCCGTTATTAAAATCCGAGCCGTTGCCGGGTTAGGCCATGACGGCTGCCTTGTGTTATGGCTTGCCCGCCGTGTGGCAAGCCGACGCACAAATCCTCATTCTCGGTAGTTTGCCGGGCGTCGCCTCACTGCAGGCGGCGCAATACTACGCCCATCCACGTAATCAATTCTGGCCACTGCTGCAGCAGCTGTTTGGCATCGATGTCAGCTTGCCCTACGATGAGCGGCTCGCCGCGCTTAAGCAGCACCGGCTGGCGCTGTGGGACTTAATTGGCGCGGCAGAACGCCGCGGCAGCCTGGACAGTGCTATTACGCCTGCCAGTATTCAGCTCAATGATTTCCCGGCATTGTTGCAGCAGCTGCCCGCGCTACGGGCCGTTTGGCTGAATGGCGGTACTGCGGCCAAATCCTGGCAAAAGCTGATCAAGGCAGGGCTAAGCCTACCAGCTACAGTGCAGGTGTTTGCGCTGCCTTCGACCAGCCCGGCGCATGCCGCGCTTAGTTTTACCGACAAGCTGCAACCTTGGCAGCAAGCGTATCAACAAACACTCGCAATACATACAGGGGAGTCATGATGAGTCAAATCAGCTGGGATGATTTTATGCAGGTGGAATTACGTGCCGGCACTATTGTAGCGGCAGAGCCGTTCCCGCAGGCGCGCAAACCGGCGTGGAAGCTGACCGTCGATTTTGGCGCCGAAATTGGCACGCGCCGTTCCAGCGCGCAGCTGACGGCGTTGTATCAGCCAGAACAGTTAATTGGCAAACAGGTACTGGCTGTATTGAATTTTCCGCCGAAGCAAATTGGGCCTTTTGTTTCGGAATGTCTGGTGACTGGCTTGTATCGTGAGGATGGTGCTGTGGTACTGGCGGTGCCAGACCAGCCGGTGCCCAATGGCGCCCGGCTGGCCTGATCTGTTATAACGCGGCTTTGAGTTCTTTTGCTGTCTCGTAGCCTTTGGCAATGGCCTGATCCAGCATTTGTTCACCGGCTTTTTGCTGACCATCGATGATGAGTCTGGCGCCATTCCAGGCTAAGACCACCGGGTCCTGTTGTTGTAACAGATATTGTTCCCAGCGCGGATCTCTTGATGCCATGATCCGTTGCGCTTCCAGCTGTCCGCCGCGCGCTGCCTGCTCCCACCAGTAGGTGTCTGTGAAGGTTTCCGGAATGCGATGCAGTTGGACCAATTCATGACGCTTACTTCCGTTGGCGTATAAGCGGTATTCACCGGCCGGGACCTCGCGTTTCGTCAGTTGCTGTTGTAATAAACGGCCTTCGAACTCTGTTTGTTTGTGTTCAGGCCAGGCTTTGACCTTGATGACTTTGCCTTGCGCGTCCAACTGAACGTCCGCACTGCCTTTAAAGCCTTCTGGGAGCTCCAGACTGACATTAAGACGTTTGGCGCGTGCAAAATACCAATCCGGCAGTGGTCCGAGACTCGGCGGTAATGCCGGGTCTACGAGAGTCGCGCTACTGGCGCTGATGTTGGCTAAGGTTAGCACCGACCCCAGCGCAGCCTGATGCGTAGGCGAACCTAAAGCAGCATATTCCCATAATTTGTGTTCATTCATATAACGATGCAGGCTTTGGGGCTGAAGTGGGCCCAATGAAAATTCCAGCACGACCTTGCCAATAAACTTGCCTTTGCCAGGCTGGTATTGCCAGCCTTTCATCGCCTTGATTGCCGCCCGGTCAAACAGGCCTTTGGGGTAGGAATCCAGCGTGTCTATCGCTTCAACATTGCCAGCTTCATTAACCAGAAAGCGCATGGTCACATAACCAAAGGCGCCTTTTTGCGCGGCTTCTTTGGGAAACTCCGGTTCCCGGCGTTTCACCGGTTCACGCCATTCAGCGTTGTCTTTGGCAACCGGTGGCTCAATCAGTTTTGCCGGCACTTTGACCTGAGCTTGCAGTGTCGCCAGCTGTTGTTGCACTTGCGTTTGCTGAGTAGTGTCGAGTTTCGCTACAACCTGCTGATACAACTCGTTAGCCTTGGGATGACCCAGTTCAGCGGCTAAAGCAAAGTAGCTGGCGGCGCGGACTAAATCCTGTGGCTGGCCTTCGCCGTTATAGGCCATGGCGGCGAGATTAAATGCTGCCTGCTCGCTGCCTAGTGGTAACAGCGCATTAAATTCGCTACTTGCTTTGGTAAAGTCTTTTTGATCATAGGCTTGCAGTGCAGTGAGCAAATCGGCTTGGGTGGTAAATGCGCTGAAAAGCAGCGCCAGCAGTGCCAGTTTACGCATCGAAAGTTCCTTTTCGGGGGAAAATAGAAATCTATTCTAGTTATTGTTACATAGGCACTGCAAATATTTCATGTTTTGCTTGCGAAATTCCCGCTTTTTGCTGATTGACACTGCTACGGTCATTGCCGCATATTAAAAATCCCTTGATGCAAATTTGTGCAGAGTACCGTGATGCCGCAAAACCCAAACTGCTGGTTGTTGCTGTCACAACAGGTTGGTAAACCTGCCAATCTGCACGCCTGTGCCACTGATTACCACTTGTCTGAGTGGTTCGACCTATAAGTTTTTCCCCCACGCTATAACCCGGAATTCCGGCATCCCGCTGTCTTGCGCCAGTGGGGCGCCTGAAGCTATCGGCCTGTCCGGCCGCGTACTGTTTGACCTTTAAACACAACAACAAAAACAGGAAAGCAACAATGAGAGCATCGTTCAAAACGGTCGCGCTGGCGACTTTGTTATTGGCGGGCAGCCCTGCGCTGGCCGCTTGTTTGCAGCAGGAAACTGAAAACAACAACACTGAGGCGAAAGCCAATGCTGGCCTTTGCAGTGGTCAGGTGCTGAATGGCACTATCGGCAGCAGTTCTGATGTTGACTGGTACAGCTTTGACACCGCAGGCACAGGCGATATCAGTGTCAATCTCAATCATGGCACCAGTGCCGACTTTGATTTTTATCTGTACCGCAGCAGTGGCAGTTATATTTTGTCGGGCCAGAGCAGCAGCAGACCTGAAACCGGAACTTACCGCGCCGCGAGCGCCGGGAAGCATTTTATAAAGGTCGCGCGTTACAGCGGCACAGGTAGTTATGGCCTGACCGTGACTTTTAACGGCAGCGCTTCGGGTGGCGGCGGGACTACACCACCAGCCAGCTGTAGTTATGGTGCCCGGCCCGCCAAGCCCAGCAATCAGACCAGTTATTTAGTCGGTGGCAGTGCTGATGTTTGCCCGGTATTGACTGCAGGTCAGGGCGCTTTATTACTGATGGGCGGCGGTACAGATGTAGATGCGGCATTCAGTAACAGAGTGGGGCCGCAGATTAAAGGTGGGAACATCGTGGTACTGCGCGCGACAGGTACCGATGCCTACAACACTTACTTGCAGGGTTTAACCAGTGCCGCTTCGGTCGAAACCTTATTGGTTGATACTGTGGCCAAAGCCAATTCGGCTTATGTGGAATGGGCGATTAAATCCGCCGAAGCGGTGTTTATCGCCGGCGGTGATCAGTCGGCTTATCTGAATGCCTGGCAAGGTACTTTAGTTCAGAGCGCAATCAAGCATGTTTATGACAAAGGCGGTGTGGTGGGTGGCACTTCCGCTGGTGACCATGTACTGAGTCAGCATGTTTACGATCCGGATGGCGTCAGTGGTGCCGTCAGCAGTGAAGTGGTGACAGATTATTGCCATAACACCATCAATATCAGCAGTAATTTCCTCAGCTTCCCGCAGCTGGCCAATACGCTGAACGACACCCATTTCCGTCAGCGTGACCGCATGGGCCGTTCGGCCGTATTTCAGGCCAAACTGGGCAGTACAGGCCGGGTGATTGCGGTTTCAGAGGCGACGTCTTTGTTTGTCACCGCCGACGGCCAAGGTATTGTCGACGGCACCAATGAAGTCTATGTGCTGCGCGCTGATGCCCAGACGCAATATACCCAAACCACCTGTGGTAAGCCGGTCGTGATCAAAGATTTACTGCGCTTTAAACTGTTGCCGGGCGAAAGTTATAACCTGCTCAGCAACAGCACGACCGTGACACCAATCCGGATCAGTATCGACGGTCGGAATACGGCGTTTTATACGCCGGTAAGCCCTTACTAAGCCGTCTCAGAGGCCGGTTGCGGCGCATTTGGCGTGCGTTGCAACCTGGCTGCAGGCGCGCCGCCGGCCAGCCAGTTCAATAGCGGCACGCGGCGGATAATTTCATAGCCCACGCCACAGCCCAAAATAGTCAGACTGATCAGCAACACAGCTTCCACGCCGTCATGCAGCTGCAATGGCTGCAGCGCCACGGCAAATACAACGGTCAGGGTTTGATGCAGCACATACCAGGGCAGAATAGCGGCTGAGGCATAGCGACGGATCTTGCCGGTTGGGTCAAACGCTGGTTGTTGTAAATAAACGGCGGCAAAGGCCAGGGCAGCGCCGAGCCAGGCCCAGTGATTGAGCACGGAGACCCCGCTATACAGTAGCTGTAATCCAACCGCGCTGTCGTCCAGACCGTCAAACATGTCGTGATTGTCCAGCACCACCAGTGCGTAACCCACTAACGCCGTCGCTAACAGGCCATAGCGCCAGCGTGGTAATACCGCCCACCAGTGTTTTTGCAGCACCAACAGATAACCGGCAACAAACACCAGGCCATATTTGGCATGGTTATACCAATCATCGAGCAGGGCATGCGTGCTCGGATATTGTTCACGTAAAGTCCACACAGCCCACAGATGGAGGCTCACCAGGACAGTGGCATAGCACCAGAGCGGCAGCTTACCAGTCAAAGCCGCCAGACGTTGCAGCAGGCTATGTAGCGGTAACAATAGCAGCGAGTAGCAGAATAAATACGGCAGAAACCACAGATGATTCCAGGTTAACAGGCCAATAGGGCTATGGTGTTCGCGCAATAAATCCGTATTGGGGTTGCTATATTGCCACCAGAACCGCAGGTAACCGGGTTCAATCAATTGCTGACTGAGTGCCTCGAAATACACTTGCGGCACCACCACGACAAACATGCCAAATAACAGCGGCACTAACAGCCGGCTGGTGCGCAGGCGTAACAAAGTCCAGCCACTGAATTTGGGTCTTGCTATCGCCAGCGCCATACCGCCGAGTAAAAATAATAACGACATGCGCCATGGGTTGGTCAGTTTCATCAGGTCCTGTAGCCATTCGTATGTCTGACTGTTTTTCACATGCCAGCCCCAGTCCGCCACGTAATACATGCCGCAGTGATACAAAATAAGCAGCGCAAAAGCGCTGATGCGTAGCCAGTCCAGATCGGCTCGACGTTGATTCACCAGTTGTGTCATGCTGAAGTCCAAAAGTTATGTCAAAGGTCAGTGCTATTGCAGCTGAACGGGCGTGCAGACACCACCGGACAATAGGTTTGTGGTGGATTTGAGGGATAACAGGTGGATAGCTGTGACGAACATTGTTGAAGGGATAGCCCGGCGGCGCGACCAGCAATGGTGGGTGGAGACGTTAAGCCGGCGGCCATTGCTGTACGCCTGGCTGGTGTATGCCGTGTTTATCTTGCTGAATAACAGTATTGAAGCCAACACCGTCTGGCTGGAGCACAGCCGCGACCCGCTGAATACACTGGACTGGTGGGAACCCTGGTTATGGGAAATCAGCAGCGCAATAGGCACTTTAGTGTTGGCTCCGCTGTTGTTTTTAAGTTTTGACCGCCAGCCGCTACGCTTTAGCCAGCCGCTGCAGCAATGTCTCTGGCATCTTGTGGTCTCCACCTTGTTTTGTTTTGGCCATGTCGCGTTGATGGTGGCACAACGTGAACTGGTGTATGGCTGGTTAGGGCAGTCCTATGATTTTGGCCCGCTGGCGCGGGAGCTTTGGTACGAATACCGCAAGGATGTCTGGGGTTATCTGAATCTGCTGGTGACTTACCAGCTGTGCGCCATGGTGTGGCGGCGTCTGCGTGGTGAAGCGTCAATGCTGGCCGTTGCTGAAACTGAAACCGCTGAGTTTACGTCTGAGGCGCCAGCAGCAATCCCGGCAGAATCAACAGCTAAACCCTTGCAGCACCTGCTGGTGAAAAAACTCGATAAAGAATTTTTACTGGCCGTGAGCACTATCGAATATCTGGAAGCCTGCGGCAATTACGTGAATCTGCACAGCCATGGCCGAATCTATCCGTTACGTAGCACGCTGAGCCAGCTGATTGAACAGCTGGCTCAGCAGGGCTTTAGCCGGGTGCATCGCAGTTATGCCGTCAATCACGCATTTGTCGCCGAGCTGAGTTATGAACCCAGCGGCGACGGCGATATTCGCTTAAGCAGCGGTGTGACAGTTCCATTGTCACGCCGCTATAAAGATGAATTTCGCGCCGGGTTATTGCCCGGACGCTGAGCAAAAACTACCGGTATCCTGGCAGAAGTGGCTTAGTCGGTTAAATGTTTACTCAGCCGCGCCAGCAATTCACCTTCAATGGCCACGGCTTTGCCACTGCGCTGATCGAGGCAAACAAAAGTAATGTCAGCGTCTGCCACCACAGTGTCAGTGCCGGCAACGGTCACCACCTGATGGATCACGGCGCTTTTGCCGCCGATTTTCGAAAATTGGGTGGCGATTTGTAAGGTTTGGCCATTGGTGGCGGCATTACGGTAATTAATATTGATATTCACGATGACCCAGGCCAGACGTTGGCTGGTGAAATACTCCACGTCACCGCAATCTTCCAGATAAGCCCAGCGCGCTTCTTCTAAAAACTCCAGGTACCGCGCGTTGTTAACGTGCTGATAAATATCTAAATGATAACCGCGGACTTTAATTTGGGTCAGATGTGGCATTGGTTGCTCTCTGGTTGGACCTGTTTTTGCGCATTGTGCAGAAAATGCCGGGCGACGGCAATCAATTTGACTTCAGCCGCCGCCGTAACGCCCACCAGCCAGCTGCTGCCAGCAACAACCCTGCTGTTCCACCTAAGGCCATATCACGCTGGCGCGGCAAGCTGGCTTTGAAGTTTGTCTGCAGCCGTTTTTCCGCGCTGACTGCGTCTGGCTCCGGGCAACGAATGCCAAAGTCAGCGCCCCAGGGCACGTAAGCACCATTTTGCAGATACTGGCGATAATACTGCTGCGCCACTTCCGGGTCCCTGTTGATCAGCCAGGTTGTCGCGGCACATAAACTGGCGGCATAAGCCTGGCTGTTCTGCGGCCAGAGTTCAGCGCTTTGCGCGGCGAGATCTGCCGCGACATAACGATAATGAAACCTTTTATCCGGCTCGGGTGCTGTCTGCGTCAGCCGCTGTTGTTCTGCCGCCGGGATTGGCCACAGCGGCGGCGTGTCGGTTTGATAAAACTCAAACTGGCCGTAAAACACCTGATAATCCGGTGCTAATTCATAACCCAGCAGTTCAAGGCCGTGTTGGCGGGTTAGCGTTGCCAGCTGAAACAGTGCGTCGGCGCGCCCGAGCTGGCCGAAATCCAGTTGCAGATAAAGACCGATGCGTTCCAGCTGGTGTTGCAGTGCGTTGGCATCGCTCTGTTGTTGTAGCTGCTGATATTGTCTGGCCAGCTGTTGCAGCTGGGGCTCAACAAAATAACGCTGTGCGGTGTCGGTCTGGCCTTCACGCAGCAGACGGCGCGCCAGAAGCTGCCGGAGTAACGTATTAGGTTCGGTATCGCCAAACCATGACCACTGACTTTCAGCCTTGGGCTGTCCTTGCGGCACTTCCGTATCAACAAACTGCTGCAGCTCTGCTGTGGTCAGCACGCGCTCGGCGATATAAGCGGTGTCCTGCCAGAATTCGCTGCCGGCCTGATACAACAGCCGCAGCGCCTGCAGATACTCACCACGCTGCAGCGCCAACACGCCAGCTTCGGCTTCAACGCGGCATTGCGTCTGTAGTTGTTTGCGGCTGATTTGGCGGCTAAAAGCTTCGTCGTATTGGAATTCAGGTGCTTTGGCCGGCGCAGGCAAAGTGGTTGGGAAGGCCTTGCTGGCCTTGGCGTAGGCGGTAGCTGCGGCCGCTAAGTCGTTACTGCGTAGCGCCAGTTTGGCACTAAGCCACCATTTCAGCGGGCTGTCGCTGGCTTGTTTGAGCAGCACAGCCGCGTTGTCGTATTGGCCTTGCTGGTAACTGACCGCGGCCAACTCCAGCGCATTAGCCAGCTGAATATCCGGAGTTTGTTGTAGCAGCTGCAGCAATCGCGTGAGCTGCTGCGGCGCGCTGTATTGCAGCCCGGATAACTGCGTCAGCAGATAAATGCTCAGCAAGCGGCTGACCGCGGGCTGTTGCAACAGAGGTTGTAGCTCTGCATCCGGTTTGGCCAGCAGCTGGCGGCTGAGTTGCAGCAAAGACGCATAGCCCGAGGCACCATAATGCGCCTGCGTGGCATACAAGCCAATGGCTTGCGGCCACTGCTGCTGCGCCAATAACAGCCGCGCTTCTTCGCCGAGGCTGGCGACGGCCAGTTGCAGTGGATCGGCGAGTCCCTTGCTTACTTCCGCGCGCAACTGTTGCCAGAGTTGGATGGCCTGGTCGGGGGCAGTGTCAGCTTGCAGTCTGGCCAGGCTATAGAGCGCCCAACTGCGGCGTTGTTGTTGCGCGGTGGTGGGTAAAGCCAGCACTTGTTGAAACAGCGCTGCAGCCGCTTTCGGGTCTTTGGAGAACATCACAGCGCCAGCGGTGTAGAGACGCAATTCGTCGCTGAGATTTTTGCCTGCTGCTAATACTGCAGCAGCATCGGTTTGTTGGCGCATGGTGGCGATCAGCTTCGCCTGTTCGGCTGGCAATAACTGCTGTTCAGCTTGCTCTGTGCTGCTTACCAGCCGGTTGGCCTGATAGTCATATTGGCTTTGGAAAGTTTTTTCTGGTAAAGGCCAGGACGTCGGCAGGCTGGCTAATTGCGTCACCAACACGGCGAATTCCGGTTCTGGCAGGTTTTGCAGGTGTGTGCCGCGGTCTGACAGTAACTGCAACGGAAAATCCGGCCCACAGCTCAGTGCCGGAGTACTGCCAAGACTGAGCAGGACAACAGATGCCAACGCTGAATAACGAAAATACGTCATAAAAATCCCTTTAATCTGCCGGTGAGCTGAAGACATGTAACTGCTGACAACGTATCCAGGCCACAGTTCGCGCTTGCTGTGGTGCTATTTGTGTGGTGTCTGCCGTGGTTTGTTTGCGCTGCAACCACCAGTCGCCGCCTTGTTGTTGCCACTGATAGCCGTCAATGGCGTCGCCGCCTAAACATTGTAAACCGCGAAAACTGAGTTTGTCCGGCAGCAGTGCACTGAGATTGCCGGTGTTGCGAAGTACAACATCAAAGCGGCCTTGCCCGGGTTTCAGTTCGGTGTGAAGTGTCGCAACCAGCGTTTCGCCGCGCACCAGCGCCTGCAAGGTTGGCAGCGGCCAGCTGCGCTGGTCGTCCGGTAACGGCAAACGAAACCAGACAATCCCCTGTACCTGTGGCAAAGACTGAGTTCGCAGCCAGCTCAAAAAATCGGCCACCGCCTCAGGCCGGCTCAGCAACGCCTGACGCTCTCCTGCGACAGGCAGCATGGTTTCACTTTCGACGCGGCCGCCGTCAGCGGTAGTAATGAGCGCCGAATGATAGGCCGGCAGCGCCAGAAACAGCGGGCAGGGCGTGGTCGCCGCTGCGTTCTGTGTCCATTGTTTTGCTTTGCTGCTGTCAAATAAACCCTGGGCTGGTGATAGCACTGAATGCAGTTGTAAGGTCAGCTGATCTGCGGCCTGGCACAGCGCCGGATAATGTTCAGACTGGAGCCAGTCCGGCAACGTGGTGATCTGTAGCGACAACGACGTGGGCAATTGTTGACGCAGTGCTTGCAGCCACAGGCGGTAGGACGCTAAAGCGGCGCGGGCGGCGTCATAGTCTATTTCGATGGCTGAAACTGTGACCCCGGCTTGCTGCGCTGCGTCGAGCTGCGGTTGCAATTGCTGCCAGGCCACAGCGGCGTCTGGCAGTTGCGACAACTGGCCATCCAGCCGTAGCACCAGTGTGATTGGACGTTGATCCTGTGCCAACAAGACCCAGTCGGGCGCTGCGATGGTCCAGGCCGGGCCTGTGGTACTCAAGTGAAATTGCTGGCTGAATACCCGCAGCGCAGAGAAATCAGCTTGGGTTTGCTGCAGGGCTTGCGAATGTGCCGGTCGCCAGACGCGCTGCCAGATATAAACATGCTGGGCAAAAGCCGGTGTTGGCTGGACAACAGCGGGCGGTGTGCAACCCGCTATCAGGCAAGTCAGCAGCCATGTTAAACAACGTCGCCAGGCGAGTCGCTTCACAATGGCTGGTTAAATCCAGGCAAAAGCGTCGGCATACATATGGCCGCGCTCAGCCCCGGCGGCGAGGAAAGCGTCCCGTACCGCTTTGACCATCGGGAATGGGCCGGCGATATAAATGTCGTAACCTGCCAGCGACGGAATATCTGCCAACAGCGCTTCATGCACCAGGCCGGTGCGGCCTGACCAGTCGCCGGTTGGTTCCTGCAATACGGTGATGAGATCAAGGCCTGGGCGCATTTCCTGCAACTCAGCCAACTCTTGCTGATAATACAGCGCCGATTCATTGCGCAGGCCCCAATACAACGTCACTGCGCGGCCGTCCGGCTGCTGTGCTAAGGCTTTGGCGATGCTGCAAACGTAGGAGAAGCCAGTGCCGCCGGCCAGTAACAACACAGGCCGGCTGCTGTCCGGGCGCAAATAGGCTTCACCGAGGCCAACCTGAATGAGCACGGCTGCGTTGTCCTGCAAATGGGTCAGCGCCTGACTGGCGTAAGCGTCTGTGACATTACCGCCAATCTGCAGTTCGATAAATTCATCGCCGGGTGCGCTGGCAATCGAAAAAGGTCTTTTGTCACTGTCGGACAAAAAAATCTGTAAATACTGGCCAGGCAGATAATGCACAGGTTCCTGCGGTTTTAACCGCACCCGGCGCACGCCGGCGGTTAAGGCTTCGATACTGACCACATCAGCCAGCACTTTATTGCTGGCGTTGAGGGAGAACTGTTCTGACATCGCGGTTTCGTCTCTGTTGGCTCAGGGCCGGATAAATGGATGGTGTAACACCAGATCACTGCCGGCAAAGGCCTGACAGCCGTATACAAATTTTTGTTCAACATCAGTGGGGCTGAGCGGTGACGGGTCGTCATAGCGCACGTCACCACTTTTTAACCGGCAGACGCAGGAGGTGCAAACCCCCTGGCGGCAGCGATGCGGAAAATCGATACCGGCGCTTAACGCGGCATCCAGCAGCGTTTCCGTCGGACTGGCGGTAAAAGTGACGCCGGATGGCTCAATCCGCACTAAAAACCTGCTGTCTGCCATCAGTATAAGCCCCGTGGTTGCACCGGTAGTGGAATGTCCAGCGAATCCCACATTTCATCGACTTTTTGCTTCACATCTTCGCGCATCACGATAGGTTCGCCCCATTCGCGCGTGGTTTCGCCCGGCCATTTATTGGTTGCGTCCATGCCCATTTTAGAGCCAAGACCCGACACCGGCGAGGCGAAATCCAGATAATCAATCGGTGTGTTTTCGATAAGCAAAGTGTCACGCGCCGGGTCCATCCTGGTGGTGATGGCCCAAATCACATCCTGCCAGTCGCGGGCGTTAATGTCATCGTCACAGACAATAACAAACTTGGTGTACATGAACTGACGCAAAAACGACCAGACGCCCATCATCACGCGTTTGGCGTGGCCCGGGTACTGTTTTTTCATCGTAACCACAGCAAGACGGTACGAACAACCTTCCGGCGGCAGATAAAAATCAACAATTTCCGGAAATTGCTTTTGCAGCAGCGGAATAAACACTTCATTCAGCGCCACGCCTAAAATCGCCGGTTCATCCGGTGGCCGGCCGGTGTAAGTGCTGTGGTAAATCGGTTGTTCACGGTGCGTGATGTGGGTGACGGTAAACACCGGGAAGGAATCGATTTCATTGTAATAACCAGTGTGGTCGCCATAAGGGCCTTCCGGTGCCATTTCACCCGGCTCCAGATAACCTTCCAGTACAAACTCGGCGCTGGCCGGCACCTGCAAATCATTGCTGATACATTTGACCACTTCGGTGTTGTCGCCACGCAGCAGGCCGGCAAAAGCATATTCAGACAAGGAATCCGGCACCGGCGTGACGGCACCTAAAATGGTTGCCGGGTCTGCACCCAAGGCCACAGACACCGGAAAACGCTGGCCCGGATGGGCTTTTTGCCATTCGAGGAAGTCCAGCGCGCCGCCACGGTGTGACAACCAGCGCATAATGACTTTGTTTTTACCCAGCACCTGCTGACGGTAAATTCCCAGATTCTGCCGCTCTTTGTGCGGGCCGCGGGTGACAGTTAAACCCCAGGTGATCAAAGGCGCGGCGTCGCCGGGCCAGCAGGTCATCACCGGTAATTTGGTTAAATCGACGTCAGCGCCGCTTTTCACCACTTGCTGACAAGGCGCTTTACGCACTTCTTTTGGTGACATATTCAGCACCTGCTTAAAAATCGGCAGCTTGCTGAACGCATCTTTTAAGCCTTTTGGCGGCTCAGGTTCTTTTAAAAACGCCAGTAATTTGCCGACTTCTCTAAGCGCCGATACTTCGGTCTGACCCATACCGAGCGCGACGCGTTCCGGCGTGCCAAACAGATTCGCCAGCACCGGAATGTCGTACCCTTTGGGATTTTCGAATAATAAGGCAGGGCCACCGGCACGCAGCGTGCGGTCAGCGATTTCGGTCATCTCCAGCACCGGGTCGATTTCGGCGCTGATGCGATGTAACAGGCCACGTTGTTCCAGTTGTGCGATGAAGTCTCGTAAGTCTTTGTATTTCATTCAGGACCTGCTGAAAAGGTGCCGGTAATGGACCGGCATTATACAGTGAAGCCGGCGCCCGCCAAGGGAGTCTCGGCAGGCGACCTGGTGATTAGCGCTTTTTATTACGGGCGCTGAGCTGTTTCAGTGCAGCCTGAACCGAAAAGTTATAGTGCTGCTGCGCCGGATTGTGCTGCAGGCTGAAACGGCGAAAATCAATATGGCGCCATTGGCCCGCCCGCAACAACGGCTGATACTGCGGCAGATTCTGCCTGGTCAGGATATCCAGCTGCAACAAAGGCACATCGGCGAAGGGCGTGGGTAATTTGCCGTGCACGTGGTCATAAATCAGCACCAGCGCAAACGCGGCCATCGTAAAGTGGCCGCCGGCTGAGGCGGTTAACTGGCCCTGCGCTATGGCTTTTTGCGCTTCCGGGATCCAGTCAAAACCGCCGACACAATATTGCCCGGCCGTCGCCGGCCCGAGAGTGTCCAGTACGCCCAGTGCCATCCAGTCTGACGCCGCCCAAATCAGCCGGCTACCAGGATAACGCCGCAGCAGCTGGCGGCTTTGTTCGGCGGCGAGCTTTCGGTCCCATTTGCCAATAACCAGCTGATGCACAGTGCCACCGCGCTGGCGCATCGCCTGATAGACGCCTTCAGCGCGCCGGTCAGTTTCATAATTGATCATGCCGTTAATACCGATCAGCTGGTCGGCGTCGGGGCAGGCTTGTTGTAAGGCCATGGTCAGTTGCTGGCTGGCCTGCACATTGTCGAAATACAGCTCTGCCAGCCAGTTCGGGTAGCGTTCGCCGGGCCGGCCGACCTTAGGTACTTCTTCCGGCTGCCACATGTGTTCCAGCGTGATAATTTTGACCGGATATTTCGCCAGCAATTCCATCAGTTGTACACCGGCGCCGGTATAGGGCTGCACTATGGCATAGTCCGGCTGGTGTTTTTGCAGGTACTCCGTCAGTTTTTGCTGCTGCAGTAACCGGTTGGCGTCGCCGTTGATAATGGTCAGATCCAGGTCCAACTGTTCGGCCGCGACGCGGGCTGCCGCTTCTACCTGCATAAAAAACGGGTCAGAGATCAGTGATGGATTGACGAACAGAACCGAAGGCCGGGCTGAGGCAAAAAATGGCAGCAGGCAACAGCAGAGCAACCAGCGCATACAGAGGTTCTCGTTCAGATCAGCAAAATATATTCAGTGTATGCTGAGGGCGACAGGCCCGGCAAATTTGTAGGTACAGCAATTGTGCTGGTCAACCGGACCGGCCTTCCCGTAATATAAGCCATCCAGATGTCTGAAGGTGATAAAATGAAAGTTGCAACGCGGATTGTGCATGCCGGTCGTGCGCGCAAATGGGCTGGTTACAGTGTCAACGTGCCGGTGGTGCGGGCCTCGACTGTGGTATTCGACAGCATGGCAGAGATGAAACACGCAGTCAGACACCGCGGCGAGCAGGTGCCTTATTATGGCCGGCGCGGCACCCAAACCCATTTTGCCTTCAGCGACGCGGTTTGCGCTTTGGAAGGCGGTGCTGGTTGTGCTTTATATCCCAGTGGCGCTGCCGCTATCAGCGGTGCTTTATTAGCGTTCCTCAAAACCGGTGACCATCTGCTGATGGTTGATGCGGCTTACGAGCCCACCCGCGCTTTGTGCGACAAAGTGTTAAAGCCGCTTGGCATTGAAACCACTTATTACGACCCTTTGATTGGCGCAGGGATTGCCGCATTAATCCGGCCTAATACCCGGGTAATTTATCTGGAATCGCCGTGCTCGCTGACGATGGAAGTACAGGACGTGCCGGCGATTTGCGCAGTAGCGCAGGCGCATAATATTGTCACCATCCTCGATAACACCTGGGCCTCGCCGATTTTATGCCAGCCTTTTGCCATGGGCGTGGACGTGTCGATTCAGGCGGCGACCAAATACATTTGCGGCCATTCCGATGTGATGCTCGGCACTGCCAGCGCCAACGCTAAACACTGGCCGCAGCTACGCGAACACAGTTATTTACTGGGGTATTGTGCCTCGGCCGATGATGTTTATCTGGCCGCGCGGGGGTTGCGCACATTGGGCGTGCGGTTGGCACAACATGAGCGCAACACGCTGCAGATCGTTGAATGGCTGGCGCAGCGGCCAGAAGTCGAGGCTATCTTGCATCCGGCACTGCCCGGGCATCCCGGTCATGATTTATTCAAACGAGATTTCTCCGGCAGTAATGGCCTGTTTTCTTTCGTGCTGAAACAAGGCGATTTGGCGGCGGTCACAGCTTTTGTCGAAGGCATGCAACATTTTAAGATGGGCTTTTCCTGGGGCGGTTATGAAAGCCTGGTGCTGGCGAATCTGGACGTGCAGGCCTTGCGTAGCGTGACCACCTGGCCGTATCAGGGGCCTTTGATCCGGCTGCATATCGGACTGGAAGACCCGGCAGATTTAATTGCGGATTTGGCTGCCGCTTTTGATAGGATGTTGGCTGCTCGCTAAGCTTCGCAGCGCGCCCGATCACCGGCAGAAAAATTGGGCTATAGTCAATTTTTCTGAGCTTGTAGGAAAGTGCCGATGCGTCTGTGGTGGCCATTGTTTTGCTGTTGGTTCGGGCCTGGTGTGTTTGCAGACGAGTGCCCGGCTGCGCTGCGCATGGCCTATAACGCCAGCTGGCGGCCTTATGTTGAAGTAACTGACGAGACGGTAAAAGGCCGCGACATTGAACTGATCCGTCAGTTGCTGTCCCAGGTCAGCAGCCGGCTGCAACTGCAGTTTGTGCCGGAGAAACGCGCGATGCAAATGTTGCAGCAAGGGCAGGTTGATATGCTGTTTGCTGCATCTTACACCCCGCAACGGGCTGAATTTGCCTGGTTCAGTGACGCTTACCGCAAAGAATACAATGTCGTATTAATCCACCAGCAAACATTGGCGTTGTATCCGGAATTACGCCAGCGTGAAGCTTTTCTGGCACTGGCGCAGCGCAAACTGATTGGCACATATAATCCGGCAGGGTTTTATGGCGAAAGCTTCGAGCAGATCAAGCAACAACCTGCGGTAAAACAACGCAGCCTTGCGGTGTATGAACCGGAACGCCGGCTGGATTTGGTGGCCGGCCGCCGCGCCGATTTCACTATTGCTGACAGCGAAGCGGTCAAACTGGATTTAGCAGCGCGTTCTGACGCCGCGCAGTTTGCCGTATTACCGTTTTTCCTCAACGAAGCCGATATTCACCTGATGCTGAGTAAGGCCACAGTGCCGCAGCGTTGTGTGATGGCACTGAATCAGCAGCTTACTGCTCGTGGAAAAATGACTCTAACGATTGCCCCGTCAACTTTGGGATCCGACTGAATACATACCAAATCGCGCCCATCATGATCAGCGTGGACGGAATCGCGATCACCGGATAACTCAGCGCCGTCATATTGGCCAGTTCTTCATTGTATGCCGGCGTGCCCGGCGGGCTGACCAACAGCCATTTGGCCAGCAGATAATTCAGCACCGACGACAGAAAAAACGAGCCGGCAATGATACGGGTGGCCTGATCCAACGTGTGCTCAAACTGCTGTTCAGTGCCATTGCTGCTGAGCTTCTCTTTCAGCAGCACCAGATTCAGCAACTGCATATTTTCCAGAATGGTTTTGACCAGCGGGAAGCGGGTGCGGCCACTGATTAAAATCAGCAAACCAATCAGCCCCGGAACTGCGGCTTCTTTGATCGCAATGTATTTCGGGTCCAGCTGTAACAGGCTCATGCCACCGGTCAGCAACACACTGATAATGCCGACAATCGAGAAAAAATTCAGTTTGCCGGATTGTTTCAGTTCCCACAGACCAAAGCCAATCGGAAAGGCCAGTGCGGCGACCAGGCCCCAGACCGGCCCCAGATAATCGTCAGTGCTGAGTTTGCTCAGGATCAGCACCGGGATAACAATATTAAACGCCAGATTGGCGAATAAATTACCGGCTGTTTGTGGTTGTGGGGCGGTTTGGGTGTGTTGTGACATCGCAATCAGATCCGGAACTACTGAGATGGCCTGTTTTATCACAAAGCCGGCAAAACGCCCAGCGGCAGAGTCAGCTTATATGCAGTTGACCGAATCTTTACCAGACCTTTACCTGGGCCTGCTCGGTGAATTCTGCCCTAGGGTCTACCCTTATTCAGACCTCACTGATATACCGGAGTAGCCCAAATGTTGGTTGTCAGAACTTTGCCAAAACGGCTGGTGATTTGTGCGTTATCGCTGCAGTTGCTGTACCTGCCGGTCGACGCAACCGCCGCTGAAAAGTTAAATGCCGCCGAAGCGGCCCGGTTGTTACAGCAGGCCAGTTTTGGCCCGACTCTCAGTGACATTCAGGCTGCCGGGCAATTCACGGCAGAGCAGTGGATCGACTGGCAGCTGAGCATGCCGGCAACCACTCATGCCGACAAAATTGAAACTTTGCCTGAGCAAAAAACACCAGTACCGCTCAGCCGGCTCGAAACCTGGTGGCGCATCGCGCTGACCGCGCCGGACCAGCTGCGCCAACGGGTGGCTTTTGCTTTATCGGAAATTCTGGTGGTGTCGGATCAGGGCAATGGCCTCAACAACAGAGTGATAGCGCTGGCCAATTATTACGATCTGTTGCTGGCACATAGTTTTGGTAATTATCGCGAACTACTGCAACAGGTAACGTTATCGCCAGTGATGGGCGTCTATCTGAGTCATTTGGGCAATCAAAAAGCCGATGTGGCAAACAACATCCGGCCTGATGAAAATTATGCGCGCGAACTGATGCAGTTATTTACCATTGGCCTGTATCAGCTCAATCCGGATGGCAGTAAAAAGCTCGATGCGGCGGACAATCCCATTCCAACCTACGACCAGCAAGCGATTGAAGGTTTTGCCCGGGTCTTTACCGGCTGGACCAGCGCCGGCACGACCAACTTTCTCAAGCCCAAAGCCGATTATCTGCGACCCATGATCCCCTTTGCTGCTTATCATGAACCGGGGGAAAAACGCCTGCTCAATGGCGTGGTGTTGCCAGCCGGTCAGACACCGCAACAGGATCTGCAACAAGCGCTGGATTTATTGTTTGCCGAACCGAGTCTGCCGCCTTTCATCAGCCAGCAACTGATCCAAAAGCTGGTCACCAGCAATCCATCGCCGGCTTATGTGGGCCGGGTGACACAGGTATTTATCGACAATGGTCAGGGTGTGCGCGGCGATTTAGCGGCCGTGGTCAAAGCCATTCTATTGGACGAAGAAGCCCGTAGTGGTTTTGCCGGCGTGGCGCGGCCATTCGGCAAAATCCGCGAGCCATTGCTGAAAACGGCGCACAGCTGGCGCGTCACGCAATCCGCTTCACCGTCTGGCCATATCTATCTGCGCACGCTGGCCGACAGCCACAATCAGGCACCGCTGCAAAGCCCGTCGGTATTTAATTTCTACCGACCGGATTTCAGCCCGTCTGCCAGCTTGCAACAAGCCGGACTGGTGGCGCCTGAACTGCAGATGCTCACAGCGTCCAACGCACTGAATATGCAAAATCATTTGTATAGTCAAACGGTTGGCAGTATCGAAGGTCTGGTCGCCAATCCGAGCCAATTCCAGATGCTGGCGCGGTTTCAGCCGTTTGCCGATGTGTTGCAGCATCAAGGACTGAACGTGCTGTTAGATCAATTCGGTCTGCTGGCTTTTGGCGGCGCCATGCCAGCAGAACTGCGGCTGATCTTAACTGACCTGGCGAGCGGACTTGGCAACATCACACCGGCGCAGAAAGCGGCTTACCTGTGGTATTTCATTTTGATTTCACCGCAGTATGCGGTGCAGCAGTAAGGAGGGTGCCATGCGTCATCTTGCACGTCGTGAATGGTTAAAATTGGCACTGAAGGGCAGTTTGGGCCTGGCTACGCTCAGTAGCCTGCAATTAGGGCTGTTGCCGCGGGCACTGGCCGCCGGGCGTGCGGTGCCCGAAGGCTATAAAGCGCTGGTTTGCGTGTTTTTATATGGCGGCAACGATTCGCTGAATATGTTACTGCCGCTGTCAGGCCAGAGTTTATTGGATTATCAGGCGGCGCGGCAAAGTTTGGCGGTGACGGACCCGATAGCGCTGACACCCCGCACAGCCATCGCTGATGGTTTGGGGTTGCATCCGGCGCTGGTTGGGCTTGAGCCGCTGTTCCACAGCGGCGCTCTGGCGCTGGTGGGCGGCGTGGGGTCTTTGGTCCGGCCGACAACGCTGAGCGAAGTCCAGGCAGGTAAAGCATTGCTGCCGAAAAATTTGTTTTCACATAACGACCAGCAGGCCACCTGGATGCGCGGGCAGGACCCGCACAGTCCCGACAGCGGCTGGGGTGCACGGTTATTAGAGTTGATGTACGACGTACCGGATTTCAGCAGTTGTATCAGTCTGGCCGGGACTAACCTTTGGCAGCGTGGGGCCGCACTCAGTCCATTTGGCATGTCGGCCGCTGGCGTACCGGAGCTCACCGCGTTAAAGGGCAGCGGCAAAAGGGCTGCTATGTTGCGGGATATGCAAAGCCGCTTATTCAGTGCGCAGCAACATCCGCTGGCCGATCAATTTGCTTTGTCGCACAGTCAGGCGCAAAGTCGCAGCGCCATTGTTGCCACGGCGCTGTCGCAGGCGCCGGTGTTACAAACTGAGTTTAACAACGCCAATCCGCTGGCGTTGCAGTTGCAGATGGTAGCGAAAATGATCAGCGTGCAGTCTCTGCTGGGTGTTGGTCGTCAGGTATTTTTTGTCGGCATTGGCGGCTTTGATACCCATGATGCGCAAAATTCGGTGCAGCCCGCGTTGCTCGGTACAGTGGCCGAGGCGCTCAGTAGTTTTTATCGGGCGACAGTGGAGCTTGGGCTGTCAGAGCAGGTGACCAGTTTCACCATGTCGGACTTTGGCCGTACCCTGAGTTCCAATGGTGACGGCACCGACCACGGCTGGGCGGGGAATCAGCTGGTGTTAGGCGGGGCAGTCAATGGTGGGGACTTGTACGGGCAGTTATTGCCGCAGCGACTCGGCAGTCCGGTTGATATGGGCGCAGGCCGGTTGATCCCGGCGTTGTCCAACAGTCAGCTGTTTGGCAGTCTGGCAGGATGGTTTGGCGCAGACCAGACTGCGCAGCAACTGTTATTGCCGGAGCTGAGTCATTTCGATTCGGGGGCCTTGTCGTTGTTTAAATCCTGAGATGGAAATAATTTGTAAAGAATTAGCCGTTGCACAAAACCGACGACTCAGGGAGACTCGCTGCAATATTGAATAAAAGGAGTTCCCGATGAAAATGCTGATGACATTGACCGCAGTGCTGCTCAGTAGCCAGGTGTTTGCCTCTGCACCGGAAGAAGTGGTGATGAAGGATTTCGAATACACCAATAAATACGAACTGGCGTTGCGGCAGACCAAGCACTCGGATAAAGGCAAAGCCTTCCCGGTGTTACTGGAATATGCCAAATATGGTGAAAAGCTGGCCCAGTATATGGTCGGCACTTTTTATCTGTCAGGCATCGGCACTGAAGCCAACCCGACTGAAGGCCTGATTTGGATTGGCACTGCGTTGGAACAGCGCACGGCTGAATGGCAACGGACTTATGACAACATCACGGCGAAATTACCGGATGATCAAAAAGCCATGCTGAATGATTTAGTGAAAAAACGCATCGAGCTGTATGGCGTGCAGGCGCAAAAAATGTCCTGCCGCAATGAAGCGGCAGTGATGGGTTCGAACAAGCGTTACCACGTCTGCACCAAGATCCGCGACGGTGCGCAGCGCGTCACTGTAGTGAAATACCCAAACAGTTAAGCTTCTGATTTAAATCTTAAAAAGGCGCCGGTGGCGCCTTTTTTTGTGCCAGAAATTGATGGCGTCAGACCCATGTTTCAACAGTTCGTATGGCCTTCAGCCTGTAGCCTCAGTCCGGTATTCAGTCTCGCAGCGAATAATTTTTAGCCAATAGCTTGCTTTTATACTGTACGGTGCATAGTATAAGGCTGTGTATCGCACAGTATGTGATGCACAGTATCAGCACCACGGATTGCAGGAACTGAAGATGAATGATGACAGGCTCGACAAACTCCGGCTGGAATTGCGCCGGGGCGTGTTAGTGCTGGCGGTGCTGGCATCCAGCCGCACGCCGCAATACGGTTATTCACTGCGTAAGCAGCTGAATGACAACGGCATTGATATTGACGAGGGCACTTTGTATCCGCTGGTGCGCCGGCTGGCAGAGCAAGGTTTGCTGGATAGTCAGTGGCAAATGGCCGAAGGCCGCGAGCGGCGTTATTACCAGCTCTCGGCCACTGGTGCCGAAGTGCTGGCGCAACTGAGCGCAGAGTGGCAGCAATTAAACGGCAGTCTGGCGACTTTACTGGAGCAACAATGATGGAATTACTCGAACGTTATCTGGCTGCAGTCGCAGCTGAACTGCCGGCGGACAAGCAGCACGACATTGTCCGCGAACTCAGAGCAAACCTGCTTGACCAGATTGAAGCGCAGCAGCAGGACGGGCCGCTCGATGATAACCAGCTCAGCCAGCTGCTGTTACAACAAGGCCATCCGATAGAAGTCGCGCAGCGATTTGCTCCAGGTGCGCCGCTGATCGCCAGCGAAGATATGCCGCTGTACAAAACGGTGCTGTGGCATGGTGCCGCGCTGATGGCGGTGATTGCATTGCTGAAGAGTCTGGGCGGTTTAGTGCTGGCAGACTCCATCAATCCGGTACGCCTGCTGCTGCAGTTAGGCTTCAGTTTTATCGACAATTTTGCCACGCTGTTATTGCTGGTGACCGCAGTGTTTTATGGCGCAGGCCAGGCCGGCTGGACCAAGGAGTGGCGGCAACGGCAGTGGCATCCGGCCCGGCTGCCGCGTTATCCGCTGGCGCGGATGAAGCTGTCTGACAGTATCACCGACTTAACCAGTGCGTTGTTTTTATTGCTGTTGTTATGGACACCCTTGTGGTTGTCGGTTGAAGCACAACAACATCTGCCGGTGCGGCTTGCCGAAGGCATGGAGTATTGGCGTTATCTGCTGACTTTTTTTGCGGCCTTGTCAGCAGCCTTTGCGCTGTACCGGCTGACCCAGCTCAGCTGGCAGCGTTGGAGTAAGTGGTGTTACATCCTTGATCATCTGGTATTTGCCCTGATTTTTGCCGCGATGGCAATAAAAGGTGGTGTATTTACTGAACCGCAGCAACTCAGCGACGGCGCACGGCTGTTCTGGACGCATGCTGCCGGCAGCATCTCTTACATCTTGCTGGCGACAGCTGCCGTGCTACTGGTTCTGGCCATAGCTGAATATCGGCAACTGCGGCGGCTGTAAAAATCTATCCAGGCTGTGGCAATTGCCACAGCCTAAGTAAATGATTTTGTAGTGATTGTTTTTTCAACAAGAACTCTGGCATTAAAGCGAAGCATTCTCAATTGCATGTGTATGATTTAATTGATGTTTTTTGAAATCTAAAACTCGACCCCCGCCGTAAATCCGACTACAATCCTCAACAATTTCCCTGTTTCACTACCAGTATTGGTAAAAAAAGGAGCCCGGCGATGCAAGGTGATGCCGCTGTACTGAGTATCCTCAATGAGGTGCTGACGTCTGAACTGACGTCGATTAACCAATATTTCCTCCACGCCCGCATCTACAAAAACTGGGGCCTGCACGACCTGAATAACGTCTGTTATAAAAAATCTATCCGCGACATGAAACAAGCCGACGAGCTGATTGAACGCATTTTGTTCCTCGAAGGTTTGCCCAATCTGCAGGCGCTTGGCCGCTTACGCATCGGTGAAGACACCGCCGAAATGTTGCAATGTGATCTGGAGTTTGAACTGGAACAGCTGCCGCTGCTGAAAAACGCCATTGCGCTGTGCGAGCAAAAACAGGATTACGTCAGCCGCGAAATGCTGCAGGAAATTCTGGAACACGAAGAAGAACATATCGATTGGATCAATGCACAGCAGTATCAGATTAGTGCGATGGGCATCGAAAATTATCTGCAAAGTAAAGTGAGCGGGGAGTAAGCAGCATGCAAGGCAAACAAGCAATTATTGATGCACTGAACGTGCTGCTGGCCAACGAACTGAGTGCGATGGACCAGTATTTTATCCATTCGCGCATGTATCTGGACTGGGGCCTGCACAAGTTATACGAGCGTATCGACCACGAAGTCACTGACGAAAAAGCCCATGCATCTGCGATTATCGAGCGGATTCTATTCCTCGAAGGCACACCGGACATGAGCAAACGCGATGCGCTGCAGATTGGCTCTGACGTGCCGTCTATGTTGCAGAACGATTTGAACGTTGAATACAGCGTGGGCAAATTACTGAAGCAAACTATGGCGTTATGTGAGCAGCAGCAGGATTATGTCACCCGCGCTATGTTGCAAAAACTGCTGGATGACACCGAAAACGATCATGCGCACTGGCTGGAACAGCAACTGCGGCAGATCAAACTGTTTGGTTTACCGAATTATCTGCAATCACAACTTTAAGCATTAAAAGCGATTTAACCGCTGGCTTTGCCAGACAATAACAGGCAGGCAACGTTTCATAGGCCGGGAATTCCCGGCCTTTTTTTACTAACAAAAAGCGCTGCCGCGACAGCTAGACCGCAGTTCTAAAGATTTCCCTCATCAAGCAACCTGTCCGGTGCATGCCATTGCACAGATTGTTGAAATTATCACCGCTTGCGCCTTGCCGGATACAGTGCCTCGCGCAAGCGCTTGAACTGCGCCGGCATTTTTGCCACACTGCTGCCGCTTTCCGAAAAAGCGGGCGTCGTATAATGGTAATACCCCAGCTTCCCAAGCTGGTGCCGTGGGTTCGATTCCCATCGCCCGCTCCACGCTTCACAAGCCTTGTTCTGTTTTTTGTTCCGTCGTTATAGTGTCTGTTCTTAATGCTGCCTTTTCTGATTTGCGGAGCTTCTGCTGATGACTGAATCCTGTTTCACCCGGACTTTTACTGCGGAGCAAATCAACGCCGCTGCACAACAATTGATGCACAGACGCACGCAGGGCCAGTCTGGCGATCTGTTAGCAGAGCAACACCGGCCATTGCTGCTGGCGGATGCGTTAGCGGTGCAACTGCAGGTTGCGCAGCAATACAGCAAAGTGATCGGCTGGAAGTGTGGTGTACCGTCGCAGGATGCCAATGGCCAGCTGAAAATTGTGCTGGGGCCTTTGTATCAAAACGAATTGCAGCAAGGCTTAAGCTGTGCGGTTTGGCCATCGGCACAAGGGCTGGCACGGGTTGAGCCTGAATATGCTTATCCACTGCTGCTTGATGTAGCGCCAGGCAAAGACCGCTTAAGCGATGCTGAAGTCTTTGCCTTGCTTGGCAAGCCGCATCTGGCGCTGGAGCTGATCCAAAGCCGCTTCCAGGCCGATTCCGGCGCGCAGTATCCGGACCAGCTGGCGGATGGTTTATTTAATCAGGGGCTTTGGCTGGGGCCTTTACTCAACGGGCCGGAACAGGCCAGTTTTACCCTGACTTTGACGCATGCTGACCAGCAGACAATGACGCACGCCGCCCGGCATCCGAATGACAATCCACGGGCGCCTCTACCCTGGCTGGTGAATTTTCTGCGCGCACAAGGTGTGCCGTTAACCGCAGGGCAGGTCATCATCACCGGCTCATTCGCCGGGGTACTGGAATTGCCGTTTGGCAGGCATATTCGCTGGCAATTTGGCGAAGAACCGGCATTTCAACTGAGTTTTTGCCCGCGTTAACGCGTTGTCGCTGAACTAATTCATCAAACTTAGTCTTACTTTTCTCGCCGTTACGGAGTGTATCGATGGATTTCTTACCGGCCACTGCGCTGACATTCAGTCCTTTACTGGCATTTGCTTTGTTGTTGCTGGTGGGTGCCCTGGGTGGCTATCTGGCGCACCTGACGCGCTGGATCCCGAGTATCACCGGCTTTATGGCGGTAGGGTTCCTGATTGGTCCCAGTGGACTGGGATTATTGGACAAACACACGCTGGCGGATGCACGCATTCTGGTCGATATTGCGCTGGCGCTGATTTTATACCGGCTTGGTACTTCACTGGATTTACGTTTTATCCGTCAGCACAAGGCGCTGGTGTTGACTTCGCTCGCTGAAGCCAGTGTCACTTTTGTGGCTTGTTTTTTTGTGTTGCATTGGCTGAACTTTAGCCCGGTGTTGGCGGCGCTGATCAGCGCCATTCTGATTTCCTCATCACCGGCGGTACTGCTGCACGTCGCGCATGAAACCGGCGCCAAAGGCCCGGTCACTGAAACGGCAAAAACCTTAGTCGCACTGAATAATTGCTGGTCTTTTCTGGTGTTTGCCGCAGTCATTCCTGCGTTATTGCTCGATCAGCAAGCCGGATTGGGTCAGGTGATTTTGCAGCCGCTGTATTTACTGTTGGGCTCGGCCTGTCTGGGCGTCTTGATTGGCGTATTGCTGCATTTTTTGTGTCAACGCACCCACACCGCCGCGCAATACAAAATGGCGCTGGTGATTGGCAGCCTGATGCTGACCTTAGCGCTGGCGCAGCAACTGCAGTTGTCGGCGCTGTTTGCACCTTTGCTGGTCGGTATCACAGTGCGTAGTCTGGAACGCGGCCCTTTAGTGTCGGAGCTGAATTTTGGCGCCGCCTTTGAGCTGTTTTTTATTGTGTTGTTTGTGTTTGCCGGCGCCAAATTGCAGCTCAGTGCGTTGTGGCAATATGGCCTGGTGATTGTGTCGCTGGTGCTGGTGCGCTCAATGGTGAAAGTTTTGATGCTTTGGCTGGCAGGCACTGTGCAGCGTCAAAGCGCGCGGGCCAGTGCCAGCACCGGCATGTTACTGGTACCTATGGCCGGGCTGGCCATTGGTCTGGCACAAACCAGCAGTGGTCTGAGCGCTGAGCATGCGGCGGTGATCAGTGCCGTGGTGCTGGGTGCCGTGACTTTGTTTGAAACTATTGGCCCACCGCTGGCCGCATTTGCCTTCAGGTTTGCCGGCGAAGCAGGCCAGGCGCATGACGAGCAACCGGTTGCACCGGTGAGTTTAAGCCAGTCCGACAACTGGTCGGTGCCAGGCCCGCTGGTGCAAATGCGTTGGCGGGGCCACGTATCAGGATTAGCTGATATTCAACCTGCTGATGTTCCTGCTATTATCACAGATACCGATCTGATTGCCGGAGCCCGTACCGATGCAGTTCCCCCCACAAATAAAACAACAAAGCTGTCGCGACTGTTTAAGTGGCGCCGATCTGGGGTTTGAACTTCGGATGGCGTTTCAGCCGATTATCGAATGGTCCAGTCAGTCGATTGTTGGTTATGAAGCCTTAGTGCGCGGCGCGCAGGGCGAAGGTGCAGGTGTGGTGCTGTCCAGAGTCACAGATGCCAACAAATATTATTTTGATCAAGCCTGCCGGGTCAAAGCCATTGAAACTGCGACAAGGCTTGGCCTCAACAAACTGCTCAGCATCAATTTTATGCCCAATGCGGTGTATAACCCGGAAACCTGTATCCGCGCCACTATTGAAGCCGCTGATTTATATGGCTTTGATATCCGCAATATCATGTTTGAAGTGACCGAAGGCGAACAAATCCTCAGTCACAACCATCTGCTGAACATTTTCCAGAGTTATGCCGAGCGTGGTTTTATCACCGCCATCGATGATTTTGGTGCCGGTTTTGCCCATGAAGACTGGTTACATTCGCTCAAACCCCGGGTGCTGAAACTGGACATGGCACTGATCCGGGATATTGATCAATCCATTGAAAAGCAACAAAGATTGCAGCAGATCCTCACACAATGTACGCTGCTTGGCTGCAAAGTGCTGGCAGAAGGGGTTGAAACGGCCGCTGAGCTGGCTTACCTGACGGCACAGGGCATCGACTGGTTTCAGGGCTATTTCTTCGCCAGACCCCAGCTGGAACAGCTGCAAAGCGAGGCGGAGCTGAGCTGCTGGAAACAATAAGCCGGTCAGTGCTGTTTGTTATTTGCTATCGAACATCTTTCCATGAAGCCATCTAAACACCTAAAAGTCCATTTTGTTGCTGATTTTGTAATCTGTCAGTGTTGAGTACCAACAAAAATCGGGTTAGGGTGAGATGAAACTGCAGAAAAAAACGCCAAAGCGTCGCGCCGCGGCAAGAAGGCAGGCAATGCAACGAGGAGAGTGGGAAGATGTCGCAATATGCTGCCTTAAGAGCAAACGTTGGTTTGCTTGGCACACAATTAGGGGATACGGTCCGTAATCAGCTGGGGCCTGCGGTGTTAGAGCGAATTGAGCAAATCCGTTCACTGGCCAAACAGGCGCGTTCCGGCACTGAACAACAAGACCAGCAGCTGAAACAAATTCTGGCTGGCCTGACCGATGACGAGATTCTGCCGGTCGCCCGTGCTTTTGCGCAGTTCCTGAATCTGGCTAACCTCGCCGAACAACATCACACCATCAGTAAAGCCGGCGCCGCGTCTATTGAAAAACCACAGCCGCTGCAGGAGTTGCTGACTTTATTAAAGACTCAGCAGGTGGACGTCGAAAAAACCCGTCAGGCGGTCGCCGATTTATCCATTGAGCTGGTGCTGACCGCACACCCGACTGAAGTCACCCGCCGTACATTAATTTATAAACTGACCCAAATTGCCGATTGTCTGGCGCAGCGTGAGCAGGAATTATCCGCCCATCAGCTGGCGCGGCTCGATGCACGTTTAAGCGATTTGATCACCCAGGCCTGGCATACCAATGAAATTCGTGAACAGCGCCCGACGCCGGTCGATGAAGCCAAATCCGGTTTTGCTGTGATTGAAACTTCATTGTGGCAGGCTATTCCGGAATTTATCCGCGAGCTGGACGAAGCCTTAACCCCGGTGCTGGGCCATGGCCTGGCACTGGATGCGGCACCAATCCGATTCTCCAGCTGGATGGGCGGCGATCGTGACGGCAACCCATTTGTTACCGCTAAAGTCACCCGCCAGGTGTTGTTACTCAGCCGCTGGAAAGCCGCCGATTTATTTGCGCAGGATTTGGATGTGCTTGGCAACGAGCTGTCGATGAATCTGGCCAATGCAGCCTTACAGGCGGCAGTACCGGGTTCGACCGAGCCGTATCGCGACCTGTTAAAAACTTTGCGGGGAAAGCTACTGCATACCCGCGACTGGCTGACTGAAGCGCTGAAACATGACCGCTTGCAACGGCCGGATGATTTACTCTGGCATAACCAGCAGCTGTTAGAGCCGCTGCTGCTGTGTTACCACTCGCTGCGCGACTGCAAAATGGATGTCATCGCCAACGGCTTGCTGCTGGACACTATCCGCCGCGCTTATGCTTTTGGTCTGACGCTGTTAAAGCTCGATGTGCGGCAGGAATCCGGCCGGCATACCCAGGTATTCAGCGAATTCACTCAATATTTGGGCATCGGCGACTACGCGCATTGGGAAGAGCAGGCGCGTCAGGCGTTTTTATTGAATGAACTGGCCAGCAAACGACCGTTATTCCCGCGCAATTGGCAACCGAGCGCTGAAGTGCGTGAAGTACTGGATACCTGCGACATTATCGCGCGCCACGGCCCGGAAGCCTTATCGACTTATGTGATTTCAATGGCCGGCAAACCTTCAGATGTGCTGGCGGTGCAGCTGTTGTTAAAAGAAGCAGGTATCAGCTTCCCGATGCGCGTTGCGCCTCTGTTTGAAACCCTCGCTGATTTAACCAATGCGCCGGAATGTATCAGTAAGCTGCTGGCGATTGACTGGTACCGCGGTTATATCCAGGGCAAACAGGAAGTGATGATCGGTTATTCCGATTCGGCCAAAGACGCCGGTGCTATTGCCGCTGCCTGGGCGCAATACAGCGCGCAGGAAGCCTTAGTGGCGATTTGTGCTCAGGCCAAAGTACAGCTGACGTTGTTCCACGGCCGTGGCGGCACTATCGGTCGTGGCGGTGGTCCGGCCCATGCGGCGATTTTGTCGCAACCACCGGGCAGTCTGGCCGGCGGTATGCGCGTGACAGAACAAGGCGAGATGATCCGCTTTAAGTTTGGTTTGTCCAAACTGGCGCAGCGTTCATTGGCGCTGTATGCCTCAGCGGTGTTGGAAGGGGTGTTATTACCACCGCCAGTGCCTAAAGCGGAATGGCGCGCGTTGATGGCGCAGCTGGCGACCACTTCCTGCGATGCTTATCGGGCTGTGGTGCGGCATCACCCGGAATTTGTACCCTATTTCCGCGCGGCGACGCCGGAGCTGGAACTGGGCCAGTTGCCACTCGGCAGCCGGCCACCAAAACGCAATCCAAATGGTGGTGTGGAGAGTCTGCGGGCTATTCCGTGGATTTTTGCCTGGTCACAAAACCGGTTGATGTTACCGGCCTGGCTCGGCGCCGGTTCTGCGTTGGCGGAAGCAGTGGCACAGGGTAAAACCGCATTGCTACACGAAATGCGCGCGCAGTGGCCATTTTTCGCCACCCGCTTGTCGATGCTGGAAATGGTTTACCTGAAAGCTGACGCGCAAATCGCAGCTTATTACGATGAAAAACTGGTTCCTGAGCATTTGCTCGGCCTTGGTGAGCAGTTGCGTAATCAGCTATCGGCCGATACGGCGTTGTTGCTGCAGCTCATCGACCGACCGGATTTAATGGCGAATGAAGCCTGGATCCGTGAGTCCATTATGCTCAGAAACACTTATGTCGACCCGCTGCATATTCTGCAGGTGGAATTGTTAAAACGGGTGCGGCATGCGCCGGAAACCGTCAATGACAATATCAAACGCGCCCTGATGGTGACCATCGCCGGTATTGCCGCCGGCATGCGCAATTCGGGTTAAAGGTGCGTTGATAGTAAAAGCCCGCTTTTGCTTATGCAGCAGCGGGCTTTTTGTTATTTGAGCGCTGTGATCGGGCTTGGGCTAGACGCGTATTCTGCTCAGTAAAACAAGGTTTAAACAGACGGAGAACTTCGCATGGCGACGCTGACAATTTTCTATGACGGTTTTTGTCCGCTTTGTGTGCGCGAAATGGCGCAGCTGCGCCGGTTGGATCCAGAAGCTAAAGCGCTGACGCTGGTGGATATTCAGCAAGCCGATATGCCAAATCTGTATCCGCAAATCGACGTGGCCGAAGCCGGGCGAATTCTGTTGTCGCTGACTGCAGATGGCCTGATTTTACGCGGTCTGGATTCAACCCATGCCGCCTGGTCTGCTGTTGGCAAAGGCTATAGAACAGCGTTTTTACGCTGGCCCGTGATCCGTTGGTTTGCCGATTATATCTATCTGTGGTTTGCCGCTAACCGTTATCGGGTGTCGTATTGGCTGACCGGTCAGGCGCGCTGCGACAGCGGTACCTGCAGCCGCAGCGACTAAAGCCTTGTTGTCACTCACTATTCAGCGGCAGCGGCCTGTTCTTTCGGTTGCTGCATGCGTTCTCTGAAGTCCTGCAGCCCTTGTTGGATCAGGTTGTAAGTTTCGTCGATATCGTCAGCCACTTTACCTTCAAGTTTTTTCAGGCCAGTCAGAATGTCGCGTGCGTCGGCGAACCCCTGGTCAATGCCTTTGCCAATTTCCTGCATAAACTGTTCGAGGCCATCTTCGTCATTCAACTCAGGGTTTTGCTCGCGAAATGCCTGATAAAAATTGGTGGCGAAACTGACAATGCGATCTGCGGTGGCCTGCGGGGAAGTATCTTCGTTGTTGTAGGTTTTATTCAGGCCGGTTTCTGCGGTGGCCTCGGTGCTGTCGTTTGCGTTTTGCGGAGCCTGACCGGCCATCCGTTTTTCCACCGCATCGCTGATGGCGCGATACAGCAGGTTCATCGCTTTATTGTCAGATTTCAGGCTCAGGGATAGCTGATTATCGAGGATGGTCTGATTCAGTTGGCGCCGGTTTTCGGCGGATAACTCGCTGGCGCTTGGTTTCGTGGTTTGGTTGTTGATAGAGGTCGTGCTGGATTCGGTCGGACTATTGGCCTGATAACGGCTGGCGGCGCTGTTGACGGTCGGTTGAATACTCATGGCGATAATTCCCTGCGTGGCTTAAACAGACTATAGCTGCGTTATCGGCAGGAAATTGCCATAACTTGAGCAAAAAACTGCCACTTCAGCCACTATTTTGCAAGTGTCACCGCAATGGACCCGCAGTCAGCACAGCTTAGAACGGACATGGTGGAAACTGACGGATGCCTGCTGAGGCGGCCTGACGCAAAATGCGCTGCGTAGCGATCGGAACTTCCAGAGCCGGCAGATCGGGCAAAACCTCTGCCTGCTTACCGCTAATCACCTGATATAAAACATACGCCGTCAATAAAGCGCCGGCGGGCGCGGCGTGATTACCGTCCTCACTGTGCAGTGGTAAATCAGGCCATTGCTGCAGCACCTGATCCCAGACCGGACCGACCGGCGCGACACAGGCGGCCTGCTCGGCAGCAATTTGCTGATGCAGCTGGAAAATCCGCATACCTTCTTCATTGTTCCCTGCGCGAGGATGCTCTGGAAACAGCACTGGAGTGATCCCTTTGGCTTTCGCCAGCGCTATCCAGCTTTTGGCCCCGGCCGTTGAATAGTTGTACAGCCCGGTTGTTGAGTATTTCTGTGCCTGCAGAATGAGATGAGTCCAGCTGCCGGATTCGAGTAAAGGCCTGCTCACCTGGTCGTCCAACCGCTCATCCAGATATGCAGCGCCGCCAGCACGTAATGCCCCAACGGTATTGCCGGTGCCCTGTTGCAACAGCAGCTGTAAAGTGCCGGGCAGGTTATGGCTGCCACTATGGCTATTACCAAACAGCAGAATTTGCATTGGATTTGACTGGCGATTATCCGGTACGGCCTGATTGGGTGTTGCATCCGGGCCAGGATCCGGCGGTTGATTGCTTACCGGCGGCAAGGCCGGCTCTGTTGCTGATTGCTGCCCGCCACAGGCGATAAGAAAACCGCTCAGCAGGATTGATAAAACACGGCATCGCAATGCGCTCATGGGTGGGTATCCAATGTAACCAGAATCAATGCAGCATAGGCTGCCAGCTTTCTTCACTGCGGCAGTGCTGGGACAAACGGGCAGAGATCGGGGGTTAGCCGGTTTAATGACTATCCAGAATACCCAACTGCAAAGCTTTGCGGATTAACTGAGCGCTGTTATTGACGCCGAGTTTGCGCATCAGATTTTCGCGGTGTTTGTCGGTGGTTTTTGGTGACAAACTCAGTTGCTCGGCGATTTGTGCATTACTGAGGCCATCACAGACCAGCTGCATAATCTGGAATTCGCGGGGTGTCAGTTCCAGCTGAACAGTCCCGAGCAAGGTTTGCACTGAGGCGCTGATAAAAGCTTCGCCGCGCATGACCGCAGTAATCGCCTGACGTAATTCTGCGGCATCGCCATTTTTCTGCAGCACAGCGTCCGCGCCCGCTTGTGCCACTTGCTGTAACAATTGCGCAGACTGGCTGCCGGTTAAGACGATAATTTTCAGCGTCGGCCAACGCTGCTTCAGATATTGAATTTCTGCCCCGGTATCCCCGCCTGGCATATGATAATCCAGCAACAGCAGTGCAGGTTCTGTCGCCTTTACCGTCGATCTCAGCTCTGTTAGGCTGCTTAACTCAGCCACCAGCTGAATGTCAGAAAAGGTCAATAACAAAAATTTCAGACCGTCACGGAATATTTGATGGTCGTCAGCCAGCAACAAGCGGATTGGCGCGTTTTGTGGAACTTCATTCATGCCCTGGTACCTGTGGTTTTGCTGTCTGCTGAGTCTGAGCGGGTCGTTACGTGCCGAATGCCTTTGGCACGCCGCCAGCGAAAAAACATCGCTCAGTGCCTGTACTGCAGCGATTCCGGTTCCCGAGTCGTTACAGCAAACGCTGACTGAGACGACGGGCCGCTCCGAAATCATCAGCCTGCAGGTGCAGTTCGCCAGTCAGGTCGTATTATCACTCGGGGTGCCGGATGTGCAGCGCCTGCGCTTATATCAATGGCAACAAGGCCAATGGCGGCTGATTTTCAGCCAGGACCCCGGCCAGCCTTTTGGCTCCCGTATACTAGCGACGCCACGTTTGGCGGTGCCGCTTGATCTCAGCAGTGGCGAGCATCAGTTTTACCTGAATTATTATATTCATGCCAATGGCCGATTGCAGCCGGTGTTATATGACGTGGACGCCTGGGCGCGGGCGCAGCTTTGGCAACAACTGTTCAGCGGCATTTTGTTAGGCGTGATGCTGACGATGTTAATGCTGGCGCTGCTGTATTGCAGTGTCAGTGATCAGGCCGCCTATTGGGCTTATGGCCTCCTGGTACTGGGGCATGTGGCGTTGTTGCCGCAAATCGAAGGCTATTATTTTCAGCTGCTTTGGCCCGACATGCCCGAGTTAAATCGCTTGTTGCCTTTGCTGTTGGCCAGCCTGGTGATCGGCAGTCATGCGTTATTTGCCTTTGTGTTTTTCCGTTTGCCACAGCGTTATCCGAAACTGACGCTGGCACACCGACTGATCATCGTCATGATTGGGCTGAATTTGCTGGCGGGGAGCGGGTTAGCGGCAGTCAGTGCTATTCACTACGATGAGTTATTGGTGCTGGTACTGATTGCCTTCGCTTACGGCGTATTGGCCGTAGTAACAGCCATTCGCACTCTGCGGGATCAGCTGGCGGGTGCAACTTTATATTTATTGGGTACCGTCAGCCTGATGGTCTGTACTATGTTGCTGATGGGACTTGGCGTATTGGGCCTGAACCCTTTTCCTTTTATCGATTTTTTTCACTATCCGAAAATCGGCTTTTTGCTGGAAACCTTATTTTTCAGTGCGGCACTGATCAGCAAAATGTGGCAATTCCGCCAGCAGCAGATAGAGCAACGTCTGCATCGGCTGGCCGAAGCAGCCCAGCTGGCGCAGGCCGAACAGGAGCGGCGTTTTGCCCAGGCTCGCGCCGCCGACAGTTCGCTGCGGCTGGCTGCCGCCAGTCACGATATTTCTCAGCCGTTGGCCTCGCTGCGTTTTGCCATTGATGTGCTGAAGCAACAACAGGCGCAACAACCGCTAGCGGAGCACATTGACCGGACTATTCAGTATGCCCAGACGCTGCTCAGTGACATCATGCAGGAATGTAAGCAGAGCCATCAGCCCGGTGAGGCGGTGCAATTAGGCGCTTTGTTTCAATTGCTGGCGGCCGAATTCCGTCCGCTGGCAGAACAAAAAGGTGTGCAGCTGCATGTCGTGCCCAGCCAGTTGACCCTGGATACCTCTTTTGTCGTGTTAAGCCGCATTCTGCACAATCTGCTGGCCAACGCCATCCGTTACAGCCATAGCGGCACTGTGCTGCTTGGTGTGCGGCGCCGACCGCAAGCTATCGAGATCCAGGTGCTGGACCGTGGCCCAGGGTTATTGCCTGAGCAGCTACAGCGGCTGCAGCAGGCTTTTGTGCAGGGCGAGAATGCACAGGCTGGCAATGGCGTAGGCTTGGGTTTGTACATAGTCCAGACTTTGTGTACCCAGCTTGGCTATCGTTTGCAGGTGCATTCGGTGCTGCGCCGCGGCAGTTGCTTCAGTATTTTGATCCCTCAGCCTGCGAATAAGGAATTTTCCTGATACCCCGGTTTCAGCCGAATCTCTAAGCTGCGCCTCATTCAACAAAGATGGCTGAATGAGGTTCTGATGCAATTAGTTCAACTTTGGCGCTGCCTGATGGCTGCCGCCGATTATCGCCGGCACTGGCGCACATTAACCGGCCAGCCGAAACTCGATGTGGTGTTTATCTGCAATGTGCGGGACGAAGCCGAACGCGCGTTGTTTTATAAGCCGGGCGCGACACCGCGCTGTCAGGAAAATGGGCCGCGTTTGTATATCAATGGCGTGGCTGGTCAAATCCGTGGCATCAACTTTACTGCGGCGGAAATGTACAGTCGCGAAGGGCGTAAAGTCGCCAAGCTGGCTTTTATTGATGCAGTGCGCTGGGCCGAAACGCAGGGAGCGAAAGTCATTTTGCTGGCAGCATCAACCAAGCGCCTGTTTGGCCGCGATGGGCTGGAGCTGAAACAATTATTTCCCCAGCTGATATTCACTATCGGCGATAACGGCACTGCGCAGTTATTGTGCGCCGACGTTGACCGCGCTATTGCCAACATGGGGCTGGCTCAGCCCCGAATTCTGGTGATTGGGCCTTATGGCATTTTAGGTTCGGCAGTCTGTCAGCATTTACAGCAACAAGGCCGGCAGATCTTAGGGTTTGGCGGCAACGAGAGCTATTTAACTGAGTTTGCTGAGAAAACCGGGATCGATGTTGCCTATGACCTGCGCGACGCCGGTGCTGTGGATATTGTGGTGGCCTGTACACATAGCGACAATGCGCGGCTGACTGCAGAGCATATCGCGCTGCTGCGTAAAGCCAATCAAAAACTGGTGGTGGTGGATGTGGCAGAGCCGGCCAATCTGGGCCGTCAGGTGTATCACACTGTGCAACATCAGGTGATCCGGCAGGATGCGGGCAACGCCTGGTCCGCTGATTTGCGATATGTATTGGGTAGTCTGACTTCGAAACAACTAATGCTGGCGCAAGGTACGGTATTTGGTTGCTTTGCCGAAGCGCTGGCGCTGTATCACACCGTTTACCGCGAACATAACCCAACAGCACTGAGCCGCGACTGGTTTGAAGTCAATACTTTTAACCAGACACTGGTTGCCGAAGCGTTCCATTCATTGCGTATTGGCTTGCCAAAACCACACTGTTTTGGCAAGCCGGTCGATGCATGGACTCTGTGGCAGAACGCGCAGCCATTGGTTGGGGAGCAACACTAATGCCTTTGTTGTCAATCACCAGCCGCCGGCTGGTGCTGGGCTGCTGGGGGCTGTTGTTACTGATCTTCGGCTGGTTAAATCTCCATGTGGTACCGGGCGGTATCGTCAGCGGCGCAATTCTGCAAACTGATAATCCTTATGTGCAGGCGCAGCAACAAGTTGCAGCAGTGCCGGGACTGGCGACCGGTGACACGCTCGGTTTAGTGCTGGCATTGCCCGACGGCCTGACCCCTGCAGCTATTGGTCAAATCCGCCAGATCAGCGATGCGATGGCCGCGTTGTTGCCCCAGGCGTCAGTATTGAGCCTGACGCATAACTTAAACCGCTATCAATCTGACGAACAGAGCCTGAGCTCTGAACCTTATGTGCCAGTCAATCTGGCTGCGCTTGACCTGACACAGCTGAAACTCCAACTGCAGCAAAATCCGCTGGCGCATGGCACTTTATTGGGTGGCGCGCAGCCAGATCAGACTGACTATCAATATGCCCAAATCCTGCTGCAACTACCGGCCGGGTTTTCCGAACAACAGCTGATCGACACCGTTGCGGAATATCTGGAACAGCGGCGTATTCACCCGCTGGAATGGTTGTTGTGGAAATCAGATATCCAGCCTGCAGCCGGGTTTGCCAATGTCAGCCTGAGTGGCTGGGCGGCCGGTCGCGGCCTGATGCATTACGCGTTGATTTCGGACGTGTTGTGGTACTGCACGCTCGGGCTTTGCCTGGCCACGCTGGCGGCCTGGCTGGCGCTTGGCAGCTGGCGGCAGGCGCTCTGTAGCAGCGCCGTGATCTTACTGTCTTTTGTCTTGGTGCGCGGCAGCATTCCGCTATTGGATGCACTCGGGCTGGTGATTGGAGACGGTAGTCAGGCGGAGCCGGTGCGGGAGCGGGTGTATTTCCTGCTGGTGCTGAGTAGCCTGATTGTGTCGGGGATTTCGTTAAATACCAGGGCGCTCGAAGCCTTTAACAGTGCCTGGCGGCATACCAAAGCGCGAGGCCTGATGGTCGATGCCGGTTTATGCTGGCAGGCGCTGCAGCCGCAGTTGCCCCGTTTTAATCTGGTGCTCGGCATCGCCGCGCTGAATTTCCTCAGCCTCAGCCAAATTGGTATTCGTGGGGTGCTCGAAGTCGGCTTGCTGTCAGCGTTGGGGTTGGGTTATCAGCGTGTGCTGGTCAGTACGTTATTGCCGGCATTGCAGCTCAGTACACAGGCCTTGCCGGGCGAGGGCCGGATGCAACGCGCTATTCAGCAGACCATGGCCCGGCTGACCGAAGCCTCAGTGCGCTTCTGGCTGGCGCGCAGCCCGCAACAGGCGCTGCGGCAGGTGCTGTGGGGTGTCCTGTTGTTGTTATTGCTGGTCAGCACGCTGGTGGCGCACGATGTGCTGGCGCCACAGGCGCAGAGGTTGATTCAGGTCCGCGAAAAACCGATTGATTATCTGCCCGACACTATCGTCGACCGCGCCCGGCAGCAGTTAAATCAGTCGAGCGGCGGTGGATTTGCCCAGCTCAGTTATTTTGTCAGTCCGGTACAGGTGGCCGACAGCCGTTATCCGGCGGTGGCAGATGCAGAATTTGTCCGGGCCGTGCAGCGGCTGCAACAAAAGCTGGCAGCGCTGCCGGATAGCAGAGCCGTGTTGTCCGTGGTCGATCAGCTGGAACTGATGCAACCTGTTGCCGGACAATCGACAGCCCAGTTACATGACCATCTACAGTTATTACGCTGGGACCTCGCCGATCCGCGGCTGGCGGATGCCTGGTGGGTTGATCAGGGCCTGGTGTTGTGGCTTGGGCATCCTGCTGACGATTCGGTCAGTCTGCGCCAGTACGCCGATACGGTTCAGCTGCTGGTGCAGCAAGAGTTTCCGCAACTGCGGCTACAAGCTTTTGGCAACCTGCATAGCTACCACCAGACCGATCTCTATATCAGCGAGCGCAAACCACTAAATACCTTGTTGAGTGTCCCGATGGTGTTATTGCTGACCGCAGGCTGGTTCTGGTACGCCAACCGCCGTCTGCAACAGAAACACGGGCGTTACCGGCTCAGCCCGCTGGCGGCGGCCGCGGCAGTCTGTCTGCCTTTTGTGTTGGCTTACGCTGTGGTGGTCGTTGTTATGGCCCTGCTGCAGATCCCGCTTGACCAGGCCACCGCCTGCGCCACGGCGCTCGGCATTAATGCCGCGATCGATTTTGACCTGTATTTGCTGGAAGATTTTCGCAGCGCGCTGGCGGCAGGACAAAGCCCGGCGCAGGCGCTGCAGTTCAGTATTGGTGAGCGCGGGCCATTGACTCTGCTAGATGCCGGTCTGAACGGGATCGTGTTCAGCTTCTTGTTGTTTTCCAGTTTTATTCCGATGCAACGCCTTGGCTTGCTGATGTTGGTATTACTCGGCGTCTGTGCCTGGGGTGCCTTATTTGTGTTACCGGGTGTGCTGCGCAGTTGTTGCCGGCCGACGCCTGACAGGAGTGTTTGATGAAAAAAATATTGTTCATGTTATTCGTGATGATGTTGGTACCTTGCTGGCAAACCGGTGCTGCCGACCACGACATGACCGCCGCCACTGTGATCAACCAGTCCTGGCAACGATACCGGCAACTGGCTGCCGCAGAGCAGGAACAGCTACTGTTGACGGTGACCCGGCTTGGTGAAGCAGGCCAGCAAAAACAACTGACGCGCTGGACCCGTTATGTCCAGAGCGGTGAACAAGTGGTACTGAAATTTGCCAGTCCGGCAGCAGATGCAGGTCTGGGTTTGTGGCTGGACCGCGCTGATCGTTCGGCGCAACAGATTTGGCTGCGGATGCCCAGTTGGGTTAAAGCACGCCGGGTCAACGGGCAGCGTCAGCAACAGTATTTCGCCGGCACAGATCTGACGTTTGAAGACAATGCCGAACTCAGTGGTGAAGATCCAACGGCCTATCAGTATCGGATCCTAGACCAGAGCCCGCAGGGCTGGTGGATTGAAGCTCGGCCGAATATGGGGTCGACTTCCGCCTATGCCAAACGGGAAATCTGGGTCGACCCGGATTATGCCATCAGCCGCATCGATTATTTCAATCGCGAAGGATTGCTGATCAAAACCTTACAAAACAGGATGCTACAAAAATATCCGCATGGCGGCTGGCGACCAAACCGGGTTGAAATCGACAACCATCTGGAGCAACGCCAGACTTTGATAGAGGTGCGCGAGCGTCGGTTTGATACCAGTCTGGCCAACCAGATTTTTAGTCAGGAGTTTTTGAGTGACTAGCAGGTTGCTGCTGAGCGCAGGGTTGCTCTGTTGCAGTCTGTTACCGGGTCAGGTGGTAGCGGAGCATCTGCGCCAACAACTGCAATGGCAGCTCGGCTTTATGCCACAGTTGCAGCAAAGCCAGCATCGGCTGCGTTATGACAACGATCTGCAGCTGGATTTATCGGCAAACTGGCAATTCAACAGCGTTTTTCGCTTGCAGCAGGATAGCGTGCAGCAGGAAAAAGCGGCGGCGTTATGGTGGGGCAGTACCAAGCCGGCCGTATTCAGCCTGCAGCAGTTCAGACTGAAATATCAGCAAACCCAGCACAGCCTGACACTGGGCCGGCAAATCATCGATTGGCGGCAGACCGATACTGTATCTGTTGCCGATGTCTGGACTGTGCCGGATTATCAGGACTTAACCGGAGGCGCACAGCAAGCGCAGCCCGCGTTACGCTGGCAGTGGCACGGCTCGGCCCCTGGTCCCGAGCTGGAATTTGTTTACAGCCCTGCTGCAGTCGCGCCCTGGTTACCGGATGGTATTTTCCTGCTGCAGCGGCCGGAGCTAACCAAAAAGCCTGCACAGGCCCAGCGCGGCGTACGGCTGGTGCAGAACCAAGCTGCGGTGCAATGGTCGTTGTTTGGTTATGACGGCGTTGATCTGCAGCCGGCTTTATTGCCGGTGGCTTTGCAGCCTGAATGGTTTTATCCGGCGCAACAAGTGCTGGGCATGACGGCTCAGACCCAGTTGGGGCGCTGGTTGTGGCGCGGTGAGCTGGCCAAGGTTCATCAGCAATTACCGGTTGGGGTAACAACTCAGCAAGGGCAATATTGGCAGTATGTGCTGGCGGCTGAACGTGAATGGTATGGCGAATTGTCGCAATGGTTGTTATTGCTGCAATACAGTGACGAAAACCGTCGTCAGCTGATGCCGGTTGTCTCTTTGTATCCGGATTTCGGCCGGGTGTTTCGCCGCCAGCTGCTGGGTCGGTTGCAATATGACCCCACCGGCGACTTGCAAACCCAGTATCAACTGGAATGGGCCTGGCAACCGGCGCAACAGGCCAGTGTGCTGAAGCTGCGGTATCAAACCCGGCTTAACCCGCAAACCGAATTGCAGCTTAGCTGGACCGGCTTTACCGGCAGCCTGGACAGCGTCTGGGGCCCTTACCGGCAGCAGGACTTGTGGCAAATGGCGCTGCAATGGTTTTTCTAGCCTTCGACGGCCAAAAAGCATAAAAAAAGGAGCTGCGAGCAGCTCCTTTTTCACATCAATCTCAGCGAATGATCAGAAGAAGTTCTTCTTAAACTCCACGCCGATGATGCGCGGTTCGTTAACAAAACCGGTGTTGTTGTTGAAATCAATGGCACCTTTGACGTTGTCTTCGTCGGTGATATTGCGACCAAACAACGCCACTTCATAGTTGCCGTCGTAATTCATGTAACCGATGCGCAGACCGGCTTCCTGATTGTCATCGACGGTAAATTCTTTGGCTTGGTACAGGAACAGATTGGTTTCGCCCTGGAACGCGATATCGCCGTAGATATAGATTTCACCGGTTGGCACCGGGAAGTCATAACGGCCATTGAACGTCAGGATGGTTTTTGGTGCTTGCGGGAACGGGTTGCCGTCGACATAAGCCCGGCCTTGTGCATTTAAACGGTCGGTTGGGGTACAGGCACCTGAACCACAAGTGGCCACCAGCAGGTTGGCGTCTTTCAGTTCAGTGTCGTTATAGCTGAAACCACCGCCTAAAGTCAGACTGGAAGTCGCACGCCAGTCGGCGTCGATTTCAAAACCATAACCTGTGCCTTTGTCAGCATTTAACAGCGCGTTGCCTTGTGAGGCACCACCGATGGCTGACAACTGGATGTCGTTGATGTTGTAGTAGAACACAGCACCGTTTAAGCGCAGTGTGTTACCGAGCAGGTCTGCTTTGGCACCAAACTCAACAGAATCAATAGTTTCTGAGTCAGCGACTGAAGGGTTACCTTCAAACGCCAGGTCACGGCCCTGAATTGATTGGGCGCGGAAACCGTGTGCCAGACGACCGAATACTGAATAGTTGTCAGTGACGCGGTAGTTAGTGGCCAGCTCCCAGCTGATTTCATCATCATCGACATCGACCGGCGCGTAGTTCTGGATTTGCGCGGCGCCGATGACTAAAGCGAAACCGTCGACGTTCTGTTCACCCACAGTGAAGCCTTTTTCATCGTAGGTGTAACGTACACCGGCGGTCACGTCCCAGCGGTCGCTCAGGTTATAAGTGCTTTGGCCAAACAGCGCCCAGCTGGTGTTTTCATGGTACACAGTGGTGGCACCAAAGAAACCGTCGACGCTGGTCACGCCAAAAGACGAGTCAAAGTAAAAAGCACCGACTTGCCAGTCAACATCACCGGAAGTGTCACTGGCCAGACGGAATTCCTGGGTGAACTGTTCCAAATCTTTTAACTGGTCTTCGGTGACTGCCTGGAACGGGATAAAACCCGGGCCGGCTTCAGTGCCGCCGTCGATATCGCCTTTGCCGTTACCGTCCGCGTTTTCCTGCGCGGTGATCGACGTGAAGGTTTTACCGCCGGACAGGTCGATATCAAGCTTTAATGATGCGCCGAAGTTGTCATACTTCTGGAAGTTGTTGCCGCCGTCGTTGTAAGCAACGCTGTCACGGTCGTAGTTGTTGTTCAGCTCGTTGCTGCCTTTATCAAAGACGTTGGCGCGGAAAATTGACGAAGTACCGTCCAGTTTACGGCCATGCACATTTAACAGGGCTTCAATATCGCCACTTTCATACAGGAACTGCACGCGGCCGGCTTTTTCGTCGAAGCCACCCATCACGTCTTGTTCTTTTTTGAAGCTGTTGTCGATGTAGTCGTCACGGTTTTGAGACAGTACAGAGACCCGGGCTGACAGGTTATCGCTGAGGCCACCGCCGGCGGCGCCTTCAAAATTCAGCGTACCGAGGTTGCCGACCGATAATTTGGTGTAGGCATCAAAATCCTGCCGTGGTTTGGCAGTATTAAATTTGATGATACCGGCTGTGGTGTTACGGCCGAATAAAGTGCCTTGCGGGCCGCGGATCACTTCCACTGCTTCCATATCAAATAACGGGAAGCTTTTGAGGATCACGTTTTCCATCACCACGTCGTCCATGATGATCGACACCGGCTGAGAAGCCGCCAGATCGAAGTCGGTGTTGCCAAGGCCGCGGATATAAAAACGCGGTGCGGCACGGCCGTTTGACGATTCTGCATACAAGCCCGGTACTTTGACCGCTAACGCCTGAATGTCGTCACCACCGGCAAAAATCGCATCGAACTTTTCGCCGCCTAAAGTGGCTACCGAAATTGGCACTTCTTGCGTGCTTTGAACGCGTTTTTGCGCTGTGACTGTAATACGCTCAAGTTGCTGATCGTCCTGTTTGGCTTTGTCACTTTCCTGCGCCATGGCTGCAGGAGAAAGACCAACAGCAGCAGCGAATAACGCTGCATTGATCTGCTTGGCTAACACAGAATGTTTGCTTTTCATCAATGGATTACCCTTAGGTGTTTGTCTGTTATAGAGAAAGCGTCTTTGCGCTTATGCCGTCGGAGCAGATATTGCCGCCTGCATAGGTGTAGCAGGCTGAAACTAATCTGTCAGCTGAGTTCAGGTTTGGAGTGACCACAGACCTGAATAAACGGCGGGCTATTATATCAGCATCTGCTTGATATCGCTGAAATTCCCGAAATTCAGCGGATTTCGCCAGCAAATTGTTGGCAGATTGTGGCCGGCAGGTAAATGGGTGAAATAGCGGAAATTTATTCAACTGCACCCCAGGGCAGATCAGGCTGGTAAATCATCCAATCTGATCGCGCTGTGATACACCGCCGTTTTACCCTGATGCGATGAGTAATAACTGATATGCAGCCGGCCCTGGTGCAGGACTAAACCCGGGTAGCTGGTATCGCCGCCCGATGGCAGCACCAGGCATTCACGTAGTGTGGCGTTGTCGATGTCCAGCCAGCACAGGCTGGTGCGGACTTTGTAATCATAGAGCCGGACCGCCGCCAGGATCCGGCCGTCCGGCAGCTGAATACAGGCCGGGCCGCCGATGCGTTTGTTTAGCTCGCGCCATTGCCAGTCAAAATAAGGCGGATTGGCGATACCAAGTAAACCCACATGCGGGTCACGTCGCAGCAAGCACAAAGCGCGGCCATCCGGTAAAAACAGCAGGCCGGATTCATTTACGTAACCGGCATTATTCAGCGTGCTGACCCAAGGCGCAAAGGTGATACCATCATCGCTTTTATACAGCCGGACAAAACGGTCACGACTACAGCTGTAACCCACTGCCCATGCGGTGTCTTGTTGCCAGGTTAGCCGCCACAGCCAAATACTGCTGTCACCGCAGGGGATCGCATCACTCCAGTGCTCACCGTCGTCCGACAACCAGATATAAGACTGATGCGAGCCCTGGCTGCGGTCATGCAAAGCACCGGCACCTAACAGTTGCAGCCGTCCGTCCGGCATCACAATCAACTTGCCATCGCGAAGGTCGGCATGGTCGCTGCGGATACAGGCCACCGAACGCCAGTCTTTACCGCCGTTATGGCTTTTCAGAATGCGCAGCGCGCCGTCTGGCGACACATGAGCATAGGCTTCACGGAACACACAAAATAATGCGTCACGAAACCAGACCAAATCAGTAAAAGCATTGTGGTCGCCGCGGCGCCAGATGCAGCGTGCTTTCGCGGTTTTTAACTGTAAAAACCGCGGTTTACGCGGGTAAAAATGCTGCTTGCCGCGGCGGTTTATTTGGGTTGCCATAATTCGAATCTGTTGCCTTCGGGGTCTGTCGCCCAGCCAAAACGGCCATAATCTTCGTCTTGTATTTTGTCGTCCACCACAGCGCCACCAGCCCGCAGTTGCGCCAGCATTGCGTCTAAATCGCTGACCCGATAGTTCACCATGCATTGTTGCTGGCGGCTGCCGAAGTAGTCGGTGTCTGGCGAAAAAGTGGACCAGACGGTCATATCGTCGGCCTTGGCGACCAGGCAGCCGTAAGTCTGGCCCGCATCGATACTGATCCCGAGGTACTGCTGATACCAGGCGGCGAGTTGATGTGGATCTCGGGCACGCAAAAAGATGCCGCCAATACCGCTGATTTTTTCCATGTCAGGTCCCCTGGGTTTGTTGCTGCTGTAACCAGCCTAGCACAGTGCTGACACTGCTGAGCTCGGCGTGTTGCAACAGCAATTTGCGGCCGAGTTCTATGGCCACAGTCTCACATTGCAACTTCAGCCGTTTATCTTTGATGGTGCTGAAATCGGCCACTTTCTGCTGGCCGATCACCCGGCGCAGCATTTCAGTGGCGGCGTACCCCAGCGCATCTTTAACCACTTGCCGGACAAAACGCTGCTGATACAGCTCACTTTGCAATGCGATGTCTTTAGTGTCGCGCGCTGCCAGCGCCAGAAACTTCTGACAAAACAGTGTTTCGGTCTGTTCGATTTGCTGGCGCAGATATTCAGCCTGTTGCTGGCGGTGTGTGGTGTCGGTGATAAGGCCCGGCAATGCCGTGTAATGCAGCAATAAACTGCCGAGAAAATTGCCCAAGTCAAAGCCAATCGGGCCATAAAAAGCATATTCGCCGTCTATGACTTTGGTTTGTTCATCGCCGACAAAAATACTGCCGATCTGCAGGTCGCCGTGCAGCAGTGCCTGCGGGCAAGACTCAAATTTGGCTTTGAGTTCAGCGACTTCTGCTTTCACTGCTTCGTCAAACCACAACTGTTGCACCAGTGGGCGCAGCGCCGGGTCGAATTGATTGCGATCGTGATTGCAGTACGGATCAGTAAAAAAAAGCTCTTCGTTCATCAGACAAAGCTGCGGATTCATAAACTGCACGGTACGCGCCTTTTTAAAAGGGCCGTCGAGCGCAAAGTCTGAGGTGTAAAAACTGCAATGCGCTAAATAGGTACTGATGTGTTCAGCCAACAATGGATATTGTTTGGCGCCAATCAAGCCTGTGCGCAGCAGTTGCAGCTGGCTCAGGTCTTCCAGTAACAAAGCAGAATATCCGCTATCAAAATGCTGTACTTCGACCACATGGTCCGGCACCAGCGCGCCATGAATTTTCAATAGTTCCGCCTCAATTCGCGCTCTGTCCTGTGTTGGCACCCAGCTTTCACCGGCACCACCGACATAAGGCAGCACTTGCTTCACTATCAGGCTGCTGCCGAACTGGTTTTTCACCCGGAACACCCGGTTTTGGGTGTTCACACCGACGGCGACACTGTGCAACTGGCTGTGCTCACCAAACAACGCACTGTGATCATTGGCAAAAATCGCGGCTTGTTCAGGGGTAAAGGGGCTAAAAGCCGGCATAGGGGCTCCTGATTATGTGCATATTTAGTGTGACTCTATCATGGCTAATAGCTATTTATGACTTAAACATCAGTGAGTTGAGATTTGGCACTGGTCGAATTTTCAGTACATGTTTTCCAGAGGAACTGATAATACAATTTTTGTTCAATCTCTATGCGACAAATCCAAGGTTTGCCAAAAGCACCACGTAGGTATCGGATCTCAACCTGCTCACCACCCTGTAATTGGTCGTAGAACTTCTGATTGATCGGTAAGCGTTGATATCCAGTCCCCTGTTTTGGCAATATCTCAGCAAACCAAGGTCCATTTCGTCCTTCACTACTAACCGATAATACATACCATTGCTTTGAGTGGGTCCTTGCCGGACTAAAGGCTATATTGTATTCATTCAATAGCAGCCAGAACCACAAAAGCAACCAAGGCACCATTAGCAGAAACATTCCTTGTGCTGACACTTTTGGTGATAGTTGATATCTGTCAAAAAACTCCAACAGTGATCCGCTGCATTTCCACACTATTGCCAACGGGACCAGTAACCATCCCCAATGAATGGGGAAATCCCAAAATTGCGATATCGGCGATATCTGGTAGTTCCAGTAAATCAAAGTAGATAGAAGCGTCAGGTACCAAAGCCAAAATGACTGCGAAAGAGGGTTATGCAGGTTGCCTTGACTTCTCTTGCCGAAAGCAAGCAAAGCCGTTTTTAAATTTTGCCGATGCTCCCTGAATTTACCTAGTTCTTCCCAACCGTATTCTTTTGCAAAAAATACGGACAATACTCCACCACGTAATCTGATTGCTTTCACTTCGTATAGAGGGGCACCTGCTGTTGCTGACTTCCCCCGTTTCTGTGTTGCTACGGGAAATGTAATAGCATGCAACCATTTGCCAACCGGGGATTCGACAAGAGCTTGCGTGGTCGCATGGTCAGGTCCGAGCAAGGCCCACTCAGAGTCGGCGGGCCACTGTATGCCCTGAATCGCGCCAGATGCCAGCATTCGTCTATGCGATGTCTCTAGCGGAAGTAAGACAAACTCGAGATTGACTGCAATCGGGCTGCGCAAACAGCTCCAGCCTTGTTCGGGTTCGTAATAGGGCTGGTTAAAGTCCTGTAAATCTAATACGCCAGGTTGTTGTTCGCGTAATTCGGCAAATTTAATACTTCTGTCAGTGTAGCGATCTTGTTGTTGCTTTCGATTGCTACACCAAATAACAGAAAATACGCAAAAAACAATTAAAATCAGCGACATAATTCGTGTCTCTTGGGCTTTGGGATCCTACCGCTGCCGCAGCTGTGCATGTTGCGGATACACGTCCATGCGCTGATACCAGGGCAGGCCCAGCCAGCCGGGTTTGACCACCAGCAGCAGTTGTTTGTCGACTGCTGCTTTGTGGTAGATAGCCGAACTGACTTCTATCTTGCGCGGAATCTGTGTATCAAATAAACGCGGTGGGGTAGACAGATACAAAATGTAGCCGTCAGGCCCTCTGCGTCGCGTGGCGATGCGTTTATCTTTGATCGGAACCAGTACCATTTCAGCTGTGGCCTGGTCCTGATTCCGATTCAGATCGGACACCAGCTGCACACCACTAAGCGGTAATGCCAACAGCAGCAGGACAACACTTTCCGTGACAATCTGATGGCTGCGGGATGAGCCGCGCAGCAAGAGCATTATCAATAACATCAGCACGGCAAAAACCAGCATGCTCGCGACCAGTCCGGTTTGCAAGACAGTAGTGCTGTCCAGATGGTAGTCGGTACCGACGAAGTAATACTCGGCGAATGCTACACCGGCATAACCAAAAATGCCCCAGACTACCGCTTCAATAGTTAAATAGCGCCAGAAAAATGGGGTTGGTTGTTTTCGCGTGGCTTCCGCTACCGGAGATAAAGCCTGTACCAGTTGCAGCAATAATTGCTGTTCTGTGCTTGCTGAAGTGTGTTCATAAACCCGGCTGAACCACAGACTGACGCCGTCAGACCAGATTTTTTTCGCCCCCGGCAGCTGCAGTAAGGCGAGGATGGCTTGCCGGGCCGGCTCTTGCTGTTGTAGCGCCTGCAGCAATAATGGATGGTCACAGCCCAGATAAACCTTGCGATCAAAATGCTCATCCCCGGTCTGAAATTCCTGGCTGATACCTAACCAGGTAAAAAATGCACTAGCGGAGCTTTCGGCGTCAATCTGAAAAGGCACGTCGGTTTGCAAGCTAAAACCGAGCTGGTAGCCGGTGATTTTATCCTCTTTATTACGCGTCTCTATTTCGAAGTAAGGAACGTTATCGCAGTGGCCGGCAGGCTCAGGCTGGTCGGGTTCAAACTGCCGGATATAGCGGCTGATGATGGCAATGATCGTCACGGCCAGTTTAAAAAATATCCACATCCCTGCATAGCTTCCCTGAAACAACTAAGGTGTTGATACTACGGGAGCTTGCTGACCCGTACAAGCGATGTCCACGATATGCAAAAACAATCAAATCAGTGATATACAAAAAACAACGCCCGGCAATCTCTACCGGGCGTTGCAAAATTCCTGACCCTGCCGGTTGCTTTAGCCGTTGCACATATAAGACGGTGCCAAACAATCGCGGTGTCTTGGTAAGGACTCGCGGGCCATAGCTTTTTCGGTGGCGATTTGTGATGGGGTGCGGCAGACGGTATTACCAAAACGTGAGTTCATCCGGCGCTCGGTGCGGCAGATATAGCCTTGTTTTTCCAGAGTCCCATCAGGTGGCGTGGCTTTTTTCGCTTCGATTTCATTGGCTTTAACCACATTGGTCTTGGCGATGCGGGAAAAACTGTCCGGTGCAGTACTGCCACAAGCGGTTAATAACAAAGTACAGGCGGCAACACATAAGATTTTATGCATCTGAATTATCCTTATTCTGAGTCAATGACAGTTTGACGTTAGCATTAAGTTAGCGTTTGTACAAATATTAACCTTCAACGTAAACAAATGTCGCTGTGACAGTTTGCTTCGCAGATTTGCGATGCGAAGCCGGGCATCCATGCTTGGCAGCAGGCTGTGGGATCAGCGACAATCGCCGCTTTGCCACTGCAGTTGGAGAAGATGATGTACGCCGCTAATTTTGACCTCGCTTTGTATGCCCGCCGCATTGGTCTTGACTACACGCCAGAGGCGACAGCCTTTGACGCAGCTGCACTACAGAGCATGATGCAAGCGCAGCTGCGCAGCATCACTTTTGAAAATCTTGATGTGCAGGCCGGTAAAATAGTGTCTTTAGTGCCGGAAGAGATTGTCAGCAAAATCGTCGGTACGGACGGTCAGGCGCAACGCGGTGGTTATTGTTACGAATTAAACGGTTTGTTTGCCATGGCGCTGACAGCACTGCAAATCCCGTATTTTTTTGTCGCCTGCCGGCCGATGTTTTATCCGATGCGCCGGCCCAAAACCCATATGGCATTAGTGGTGACTATTGGCGCTGAACGTTTTCTGTGTGATTTAGGTTTTGGCAGTTACGGTATGCGCGCGCCAATTGCGCTGTCGCAGGTGAATCTGCCGCAGCAGCAGGATTTTGATCAGTTCCGTTTGACGATGCCAACGCCGGGCGATTATGTGCTGCAGGCGATGATCGACGGCAATTGGGTCAGCCAGTTTGGTTTTGATTTACATCCGGCCGAATGGATTGATTTTATGCCGGCCAATTATCTGAATTCGACCCATCCGGATACGGTGTTTGTGCAAAAACTGTTGCTTATTCGCCAACATGCGCAAGGGCGCACTATGCTGGTTGGGCGGGAGCTGAAGCAGAGTGTGGCCGGAGTGACACAAAGCCGTGAGATTAGCGAGGCGGAGTTACCCGAGGTATTGCTCAATCACTTTGGGTTAGTCAGCTGACAGCACAACATCAGCGCATAAAAAAACCGCAGATAACTGCGGTTTTTTTATCTGACTGCCTGTTTACTGACAGATGGAGCCAGCCGCGCATTCGCGGTGGCGTGGTAAGGCTTCTTTTGCTGCTTGTTTTTCTGCTTCGATTTGTTGCGGTGTACGGCAGGTCTTTTTGCCAAAACGCGTACCAAGGGGCCGTTCAGTCCGGCAGATGTAGCCTTCTTTTTCTAATGAACCGTCTGGTGCTTCGCCACGGTTTTTCTCAATATCGTTGGCTTTCACCACGTTAGTTTTGCTGATATCTGAGTTCATAGCGTTGTTAGTGCTGCCACAGCCTGCCAGCAGTGCGCCAAGGCTCAGCGCAAAAATGATTTTATACATAGTCTTTCTCCTTTTATGCGCTGGTAAAGAGGCGCTGAAATAAGCGAACTTGTGTGTTCAACACCTTACCAGCTGGATGATTTGCAATCAATCCTTGATGGGATAGTTACAAATTGTAACAAATGATATCGCCACCGCCGCGATTGTTTGATGCTGCTACGCGATAAAGCTGCTGCCGCTGAAGCGGCAATTGTTTTATGCTGGGCTGATATCGCGGAAATCACGCTAGTCAAAGCAGGAACATGATGAAATTCAGCAAAATAGCTATGCTCTGCAGCCTGATGGCGCTGCAGGCTCACGCAGTCCAGGCCGCCGATCATAAGGCTGAAGCACAGCGCATTGCTCAGCAATACCTGCTGATCGACACCCATATCGATGTCCCATACCGTTTACAGGAGCATTGGGAAGACGTCACGCAGTCCACGGCCAAAGGCGAGTTCGATTACCCGCGTGCGAAACAAGGCGGCCTGAATGCGCCTTTTATGTCGGTGTATATTCCGGCCTCCTATGAAAAAACCGGTGGCGGCGAGCTGCTGGCCAATCAGCTGATTGATTCGATGGAAGCCTTAGTTGGCCGCGCACCGGACAAATTTGCGATGGCCTATCGCAGCGACGACCTCGCTGCACAGTTTAAGCAAGGCAAAATTTCGCTGGCGCTTGGTATGGAAAACGGCACGCCAATCAACGGTAAACTGGAAAATCTGCGGCATTTTTACCAACGCGGTATTCGTTACATTACGCTGGCGCATTCTGAATCCAACCATATTGCTGATTCCAGCTACGACCTGCGCCGGCCGCACAAAGGTTTAAGCCCATTTGGCGAGCAAGTGGTGGCTGAGATGAACAAACTCGGCATGATGATCGATATTTCCCACGTCTCCGACGCGGCTTTTTACAAAGTGCTGAGCCTGACCAAAGCGCCGGTGATTGCGTCGCATTCGTCGTTACGTGCTTTTGTGCCGGGTTTTGAGCGCAATATGGACGACAAAATGATTCAGGCCTTAGCGAAAAATGGCGGTGTCATTCAGATCAACTTCGGTTCTTCTTTTGTCATCAGCCAGGCCAATCAATGGGGCCTGCAATTTAAAGCGGCCGCCAAAGCTGCCGGCAAATCGCAAGATGACGAGGCGTACCGGGCAGAGTATCTGGCCAAACACCCGTATCCTTTTGCCAATGTCGAGACTGTGCTGAAACACATAGACCATGTCGTGAAGCTGGTGGGGATTGACCATGTCGGCATCGGTTCGGATTTTGACGGCGTTGGTGATTCATTGCCGGATGGCCTGAAGGATGTGTCGATGTATCCGAATCTGATCGAAGGTCTGCTCAAACGCGGCTACAGCGAAGCGGACATTGTCAAAATCATGTCCGGTAATTTACTGCGGGTCTGGCGTCAGGTTGAAGCTGTGGCTGCGGCCAGTCATTAAGGATTCAAGATGCTGAGCGGTATGCACCATGTGGCGCTGATTTGCAGTGATTATGCGCGCTCCAAAGCCTTTTACAGCGAGACTTTGGGCCTGCGTATTTTGGCTGAAAATTATCGCGAAGCCCGTGACAGCTGGAAGCTGGATTTACAGCTGCCGGATGGTACACAGCTTGAACTATTCAGCTTTCCCGGTGCGCCGGAGCGGCCGAGCCAGCCTGAAGCGCAGGGCTTGCGGCATTTAAGTTTTGTCGTCGATGATGTTGCAGCAACTGTAGTGTGGCTCAATAGCCGAGGCGTGGCGACAGAGCCAGTGCGGATTGACCCTTATACCGGCGCAGCTTTTACCTTTTTTCAGGACCCGGATGGCTTGCCGCTGGAGATTTACCAGCGGCAGTGAATGCGGTTATTGCGGCGTTAAAATGGTGCTGGTGTCTGTAGCAGGTGCTGCTGGTAACGCGCTGCTCCGGCCGGCCAGCTGCGCCGTTGCTTCATCCGCAGTACCGAGCGGAATGGCTGCCGCCGCTTTGTATTGATAAGCCTGATAGTCATAGCCGAGCAGTTCCGCCACAGTGCTGGCGACCTGACTCTGGCTCCACGGCTGCTGCGTCTGGACCAAACCACGCGCCGGAATTTGCGGGCCTAACGCGGCGAGCCAAATCTCGTCAGAGCCACTGACGCCATTGCCAAAGTGCTTTAACTTCTTCATATATCCGGCGATAGCCCGACCGCTGGCATGGTGCTGCCAGCTATTGGCGCTGTCGCCGCGGCCATGGTCGGTGCTGATCAGCAAGGTCGTCTGGCCGGCGTAAAACGGGTCATTCTGCAGCTGTTGCCACAATTCTTTGATAAAACCGTCAGTGCGGCGAATGGCTTTTAAGTACTGGTCGTATTGGCCATCGTGGGCGAAATCATCAGTCTCACCATAAGCGATATACAGCAAGCGCGGTTTTTTCTGCGTCAGGTACTCCAGCGCAAATTGCTGGGTGAATACGTCGAGGCGCACCGCAGCCCAGGGGCTGGGTGTCTGGCGTTGTAACTGATTCAGCAGCTTCAGCTGTGGCGTTAACGGGCCGGCCATTTGTTCGTTCATGGGCGCAAAACCAGCGTTGACCGGTAATTTGCTGCGTTTTGTATTAAGGATGTAAGGCAACACATCCCAGGAGCCAAAAGCCGCAACCTGCTGCGCCATGCCAGGTTGTTGGTTTAGCCATTCCAGCACTGTGACATTGGGGTTGGCGATTTTGCCATTGCTGTTGATCGAAGGGTCCGGGTAGCCGCTCAACAGTTCGTTATAACCCGGATAAGAAAAGTGCCACGGATTGCTGACCTGCATCGCCGAGCCGCGGCGGCGGTCCCCGACTAACATGCCCTGCGAGGCAATGGTCTGATGGACAAAAGGCATCAGCTGCTGCGGTTGGGTTGGCAGTTCGTTGAGCTGGTCGGCATGGCGGATAAACTGGCTGTTGCGCAGAATCTCTGGGTCGGCGCCATGAAAGACTTCCTGCCAGCGCAGGCCGTCGATACTGACCAGCACTACTTTTGGACTTGCCACTGCAGGCGCGGGGGCAGCGTGCACCGTTAACAGTGCAGCGCAGGCAAACAGGCACAGGTACAGGCAAGGGACAGACAGCTTCAGCAACATCTTTGACTCCGGTAAGTGTGGGCTTCCCGGAACTGCAGACTACAGCGGTTTTATGACAGCGCAGCGCCGCACAGATGGCAGCATGGTGAATCTTTGGTCACAAAACGATGACAGCCGTTGCAAGTACCGGGCGCGCTGGCGTCTGCAGCCTGCTGCGGCTAAGCTGGCTTTTCTGCCTGTTCTTCTACTCAAATCTGACAAAAGGATGATTGTGATGAGCCATACCGTCACTTTACACCGGGTATTCCGTGCGCCAGCCGAACGGCTGTACCGCGCTTTTTTAACTGCTGAAGCTTTGGCCAAATGGCTGCCGCCGCATGGTTTCATCTGCACTGTGCATCATTTGGATACTGTTGTCGGTGGTCGGTTTCAGATGAGTTTTACTAACTTCAGCAATGGCCAGAGCCACAGCTTTGGGGGTGAGTATCTTGAGCTGACGCCCAATGCACAAATCCGTTATACCGACGTATTTGACGACCCAAATCTGCCCGGCCAGATGATCACAAGTATCACTTTGACTCCAGTGCTCTGTGGCACTGAGCTCAAAGTGGTACAGCAAGGTATTCCGGCCGAGATCCCGCCGGAGATGTGTTATCTCGGCTGGCAGGAATCTCTGCAACTGCTGGCGTTGTTGGTGGAGGCAGAAGTGCCGTCTGAGTGATTCTGGTGCAATTGCGACAAAGTGATGAGATATAACGAGATGTTGCAGTGCGCTGCTTGGCCAGTGTGATAATCTGCTGGTTTTTGCGTCCAGAGATTTCCAGATGTCCGGCGATTTTAGCTTCCAGCAGGCTTTTGAAGCCTTTAGCAGCGCTTTGGCGAGCGTGGTGTTTTATTCGTTTAACGTCGATGGCGTCGCCATTCCGGTTACCGTGTTGTGGCTCATTACCGGCGCTATTGTGTTCACTTTGTATCTGCGTTTTATCAATATTCGCGGTTTTGCTCATGCGCTCCGGGTGGTGCGTGGTAAATACGCGAACCCGGCGGATAAAGGCGAGATCACGCAGTTTCAGGCCTTGTCGGCGGCCTTAAGCGGCACTGTTGGCACCGGCAATATTGCCGGCGTGGCGGTTGCCATCACGCTGGGCGGCCCCGGCGCAACTTTTTGGATGATTGTCGCCGGCTTTTTGGGCATGACCACCAAATTTGTTGAATGCACGCTGGCGGTGAAATACCGGCAGATTTTGCCGGACGGCACAGTTGCCGGTGGCCCGATGTATTACATCAAAGCGGCGCTGGAAAAATATGGTCTGCCACGTCTTGGTAAAATACTGGCCGGCTTTTTTGCGCTGGCCTGTGTGTTTGGCTCGGCCGGTTTTGTTCACGTGAATCAAGGCTTTTCGCAGGTCAAAACCGTCACTGGTTTTGATAATGCCTGGTTATTTGGGTTTATCTATGCGCTGCTGGTGGGCCTCGTCATCATCGGTGGTATCAAAGGCATTGCCCGCGTCACCGAAAAACTGGTACCGGCGATGTGTGCGATTTATGTCGTGGGCGCGCTGACGGTGATTGGCCTGAATTACACCGAAATTCCGGCAGCTATCTGGACTATTGTCAAAGGCGCTTTTGCGCCGGAAGCCGCCTACGGCGGCATGATTGGCGTGATTATTCAGGGCTTTCGCCGCGCCGCGTATTCGAACGAAGCTGGTATCGGCTCTTCCCCAATAGCCCACGCTGCCGCACGCACCAACGATCCGGTATCCGAGGGTTTTGTCGGGCTGCTGGAACCCTTCATCGACACTGTGGTGATTTGTACTATTTCGGCGCTGTTAATCGTCATCACCGGCGCTTATTTGCAAACCGGCCTCGATGGCGTGCAAATCTCTTCTTACGCCTTCGCGACCGCATTCGAATGGTTCCCGATGGTACTGATGGTGGCGCTGTTACTATTCGGTTACTCCACAGTGGTCAGCTGGGCCTATTACGGCCAAAAAGGCTGGGGCTTTTTATTTGGTGAAACCAAACACAGCATTCGTCTCTACAAAGTACTGATTTGTTCGGTGGTGGCGATGGGCGCGGTGCCAAATGTGTTGGCGGTATTTGATTTTATTGACTCGATGATTTTCCTGATGGCAGTGCCGAATATTCTGGCGCTTTATCTGTTATTGCCGGAAGTGCGGCAAGATTTACAGGTTTACCTGAAGAAAATCGCCGCCGGTAAAACGGCCACAGTGAAAAAAGAGGCACCGGCCGCATGATGTTCGATTGCAACACCTTAACGGCGGCCGAGCTGTATCCGTTGCTCGCCGGCACCATAGTGCCCAGGCCTATCGCCTGGGTCAGCACTGTGAATGAAAACGGCCAGAGCAATCTGGCGCCATTTAGCTTTTTTCAGCTAGTCTGTGATGCGCCGCCGACGCTGATGTTGTCAGTGAACCGCAAAGCCGGTGGTGCGCAAAAAGACACGGCGCGCAATATTGCCGCGACCGGCCAGCTGGTGGTGCATTTGGTAAGCCCCGGCGATTTAGCGCTGATGAACGCCACGGCCGGTGATTATGCGCCGGATGTCAGTGAAATCGAGGCGCTGCAAATCGTCACTGTGCCGGCGTTGAAAGTGCAGCCACCACGGCTGTCGCATAGCCTGGTCAGTTTTGAATGTGAGTGTGTGAGTTTAAGCGCCTATCCGGTGGACGTTCCGGCCTGCGATCTGATTCTGGCCAAAGTGCTGTGTTTGCATATCGATGACAGTCTGCTTAACAGCGAAGGCCGCATCCGGCATGATCAAATTGACTGGCTGGCACGCCTGGGCGGCCAATGGTATTGCCATACTCAGCACGACGACAACCTGACGCTGGCGCGGCCGAATCAGGCCACGCCAAGGCGGTAAGCAAAGGGTTTAGTTGATGAGGTAGGCGTAGGCTGTGGTGAAAGCCACTTCCTGAAAACCTTTTAAGCCGGTTTCTTTAAAATCAATTGGGATTGGATTGGCCGCCAGTTTCAGCTTCATTGCGGCGTTGGTGGCGATCACAGTGTCGACTGTGGGGATCAGCTGCAACGCTGCTTCGATTTTAAAACCCACCGCAGAGCCGGCAAATTTGCCTTTTTGCGCGCGTTCGCGGATGACGAATTTTTCAATTTTGTAGTCTTCGGCCAGCTTGGCCATGGCGAACTGGAACTTACGCATGTTTTCGAGTTCCTGATCTTTCACCAGCTGCACCCGCACAGTGCGGCAATCCGGCAGGGACATCAGGCCGTCTTTAAATTCCATCAAACACAAAATGGCATCGTTGCCAGTGATATCTACGCCACAAATCCGCATGTTGAACCCGCCTGTCTGAACTGATTAGCCGGATATTATGCCATGTGCGCTCAGGTGGCCCAACTTTTTCATGTCGGGCGGACAGACCGCAGCGTAGAGGCAAATAAAAACGGCGCAGCTGGCCGGGCTCACCTGACCAAACTGCGCCGTACGCAGGGTTCATGCTCTGAAGCGAAGCGGCAGTTCAGTGCTGACGCTGTCGCATCTGCAACCTGAGCTTCCGTCTTTCCTGCTCCGGGTCCCACTGACTGACTGCGATGTGGCGGCACAGTTGCACTATGCTCAGCAGCTCCTGATACAGCCCACGCAAACACAGGGCGATATTGCTGGTCTGACTGAGTAAAATGGATTCGCTGGCTTTCATCATCATGCGCTCCTTTATCTCTGCAAGTTAGCCTGCAAGCCCCGCCAGGTTTATTCGGCGCTCGGGCTGCTGTTCAGTTGTTTCACCAGCAGCGACAGGTTGTGCTTGGTGATCTCATCCGCGTTCAGCTCAACCGCCATCTGGAAGTCAGCTAAGGCACCCACTTTGTCCTGCTGCTTCAGCTTCTGTACGCCTCTGTTGTTATAGGCGTAAGCTTTTAAGGTGCGGCTGGCTTTGCCATGAGTGCCGGCAGCGTAGCGCGAGTGCATGACGGCCTGATGACAGGCGGCCTGCGCCTGCAAAGTTGCAGTGGTAGTCAGTTGCACACAGCGGTTCATCGCGTCATCAAACTTCATTTCCTGTGGTGTCGGAAGGTCGGCCTGATGCTGTGCGTCGTCCTTCAGCTGGACCATTTTGTAGCTGCTTGCCTGGCTGGCAAACGCCGCCGTCAAAAAGCCCAGGACCAAAGCAGAGCGGATTAAAGTTGCAGTTTTTGTGTTCATCAGATGTTCCTCCATCACACAGCAGTCCGTACTGCTGTTGAGATGAATGGTAGAGCTGTTCCCGGCTTACTGACAAACGAGAAAATTGCAGCCGACAGCTGATACAAATTCAGCTGTCGGCGCGGGGGAGATATGTTCTATAGCTGGAATCGCGCCAGTACCCAGTCAATCAACAACTGAATTTCTGGTCTGTGCTCGGCGCTTTCATGTTGGATCAGATAATAATGGTCGCGGGTACGCAGCTCTTCTTCGTACAACCGTACCAGGCTGCCGCTGTCAAACCAGGCGGTGCTGATGGGCAATGGGATGAGGGCAACGCCAAGGCCTTGCTGCGCGGCACGGGCGACGCTGAACATACTGTCGAGTTGGATAATTTGTTTGGGGCGGAAGTCATCAAAACCGGCCTGATCAGCCCACTGATGCCAGCACCAGGGCCGCGCCTGATGCACAATCAGCGGGACTTGCTCTAGCGGCGACTGTTCTTCGTTTTGCAGTTTTTCAAACCATTCCGGGTTACAGGCCGGCACGTAGCTGATGGGGAACAGCTGATAGCTGGTTTTGTCGGTCGGTTTGCTGCTGGCCAGCACTATTTGCAGGTCAGTGTGGCGGCCCTGATCACTGCGGCTTTTCACTGTTTCCAGCTGTAAGTTGATGTCCGGGTGTAGTTCAGACCAGCCAACTAAACGCGGCACAAAAAACTCGCTGGCAAAAAACTCCGGCAGCGTGATGCTGACTTTCTGCTCGCGTTGCTGCTGACAAAATTCCTGCACTGTACTTTCAATGCCTTGCAGCAAAGGTTTGATCGCCTGATAAAACTGCTGGCCTTGCCGGCTTAACACCACAGCGCGGGTTTGACGCTCAAACAAAGAGAACCCCAGCTGTTCTTCCAGTTGTTTGATTTGATGGCTGACAGCAGAAGGCGTCAGATACAACTGACGCGCGGTATCTTTAAAACTCAGGCACTCGGCTGCGACACAAAAACAGCGCAGGCCGCGTAAAGGGGTATGCACCGCCATAACAAAACTCCGCAAGGAAAACGCTTTCAATGCAAGGGCTGTGCAAAGGTTTAAGTTTAATTAAATCATATATTTACACTGTGTTGTTAGCTGCAGGTGCCTGAGCTTGGCGCAGTAATGCACCAGTTTGGTGCGCTGTGCAGCTCAGAAAATTGAATGCCAGGTTAAATCGGTCAACCGCGCCAGTGCATAAGTGCCAAGCGCTGAGTTATGGCTGGCATCTAAGCCCGGTGACCAGACCGCCACCGCCGCCTCACCCGGGATCACCGCGACAATACCACCGCCAACGCCACTTTTAGCCGGCAGGCCAACACGATAAGCAAACTCGCCAGCGGCGTCATAAGTGCCGCAGGTCAGCATCACGGCGCTGATGCGTTTAGCGCTGCTGTGGTCGAGAATTTGCTGGTTGTTCCACGGCACAGTGCCGTGATTGGCGAGAAAAGCCGCCGCTTTGGCCAGTTCTTCACAGTTCAGCGTGATAGAACATTGCCGGCAGTAACTGCGTACCACGGCCGACACCGTATTGTGCAGATTGCCAAAATCTTTAATGAGATGCGCAATGGCGTAGTTGCGGTGTGCGGTTTGTAATTCTGACTGTGCCACTTTTAAATCAAAATCCGGCGTAGTGCTGCCACAGAGCTGGCGGATAAACTGCAACACGGCGATTTCGGAATCAACAAAGCGGCTGGCCAGAATGTCGGTGATGACTAAAGCGCCGGCATTGATAAAAGGATTGCGTGGTTTACCACGTTCATATTCGAGCTGCACCAACGAATTAAATGCCGTACCGGATGGCTCTTTACCGAGGCGCTGCCAAATCGCATCGCCTTCACGGGTGTAGGCCAGCGCCAGCGCAAATAACTTGGTCACCGACTGTGCAGAAAAGCGCGTTTGTGCCTGTCCTGTGGTAAACAACCGGCCATCCAGCGTATAAACCGCCATACCAAACTGCGCCAGCGGCACTGTCGCCAGCTGCGGAATATAACTGGCGACTTTGCCTTCACCGAGGCGCGGGGCAACTTCGGACCAGATTTGGTCGAGAATGGCCTGATAGTTTGGTGTGGATTGGGTTTCTGCGGATATGGTCATTTCAGATACTTGTTGATCAATGGTTTACAAACCAGATACAGCGCAACGGCCATCAACAGCAGCAAGCCATGGCCTAACGGCAGCGTGAACCAGACTAAGCTGCCGAGTGCATCAGGCTGGAACTGGCCGCTCAGCTGACCAAACAGCAAAGACAGATAGCTCCAGGCCATCAGCACACAGACCGGCGCCAGCCAATAGCCCGATGCCCGCTGCAATCTGGCAGTCAGCAGACTGTGATAAATAACGATGGCGCTCAGTAATAGTGGGGTGAGGGCCAGAGCGCCCAAATAAAATCGGGCGCCGAGGTCGATACACACACCGGTCACAACGGCCAGCATGGTCAGAACTACCAGGCCTAACAATAATTTACCGTTACGGCTATGTGTTTGAGATGTCATCTGCATATTGGCTTCTTCCCTGGCCCGTCGTTGTGTCAGCACGGATTTATAGTCTCCGGCAGTCCGACAGATGTAAAGGATTTTTGCTCACGATTGCGGCTTTGCCGCTGGCTTTTGCCGTGACAATCGCATTGATTTGCTCTGGACTCAATGGCATAAGTGAGTCTGGCGTTTTCACAACAACTGATGCTCTGAAGCGGAACTATCATGCTGGATACTTTATTTAAACTAACCGCCCACGGCACCACTGTGCGCCGCGAAGTGGTGGCGGGGCTGACCACGTTTTTCACGATGGCCTATATCATTTTCGTCAATCCGGCGATGCTGGCCGAAGCCGGTATGGACAAAGGCGCGGTGTTTGTCGCCACTTGTCTGGCGGCCGCTGTGGGTTCGATGTTGATGGGCGTGATTGCGAACTATCCAATAGCGCTGGCGCCGGGTATGGGCCTCAATGCCTTTTTCACTTATGGCGTGGTGCTTGGCATGGGCCACAGCTGGCAGACGGCTTTAGGCGCTGTGTTTATTGCCGGCGTGCTGTTTTTGCTGCTGAGCCTGTTTAAAGTGCGGGAGTGGATTATCAATGTGATCCCGCGCACGCTGAAACTGGGGATTGCCACTGGTATCGGTGCTTTTCTGGCGATGATCGCGTTGAAAAATGCCGGCATTATTGTCGCCCATCCAGCGACACTGGTGACGCTGGGGGATTTAACCAGCGCCACGCCGTTGTTATCGATTCTGGGCTTTTTCCTGATTGCCGCCGGCCATGCCCGTGGCTGGCACGGTGCTGTGCTGGGAGTGGTGCTGCTGATGACCGCGGTTGCACTCTGGCGTGGTGATGTGGCTTATCAGGGCCTGGTGGCAATGCCACCGTCGTTAGCGCCAACTTTCCTGCAAATGGATATCGCAGCGGCATTGGATGTGGCGTTGCTCAGCGTCATTTTTGCTTTTTTATTCGTCGATATTTTTGATAACTCCGGCACTTTGCTGGCGGTGACACAAAAAGCCGGCCTGGCGGATAAAGACGGTAATGTTGAACGTCTTGGCGGCGCATTAGCGGCGGACAGTCTGGCGGCAGTGGCCGGTGCTGCGCTTGGTACGTCTACCACCACCAGCTATGTTGAAAGTGCAGCTGGCGTCGCGGCCGGTGGCCGGACCGGACTTACTGCGGTGGTGGTCGGACTGTTATTTGCGCTTTGTGTGTTTATTGCGCCGCTGGCGGCGATGGTGCCGGTCTACGCGACGACTGGCGCGATTTTTTACGTCGCGGTGCTGATGTTATTTAACCTGCAAGAAATCGACTGGCACGATATCACCGAAGCGGCACCTGTTACTGTGGTGTTGCTGCTGACGCCGCTGACGTTTTCGATTGCGCATGGTATCGCGCTGGCGTTTATCACTTATGCGCTGACCAAAGCGCTGTGCGGTAAACACCGCGAAGTCAGCTGGAGTATCTGGCTGTTGACGGCGTTGTTTGTGCTGAAGATTGTGTTTTTAAGTTAGAACTCAGCCAGAGCGGCGTCTCAGACGCCGCCGGCGATTTTCAGCCGTTCTAATTCACAGGAAATTAGAAACTCCCAGCTTTCCAACTGGCGTTTGGCCTGTTCCGGCGTGTCGCCCCAGACATACAGACCATGACCGCGCACCAGCACTGCGGATCGCAGTTCGCCGGCGCGCTGGCGCAGCTGTGCAGCCAGTTCCGGCACTTGCGGCGCGTTGTCCAGAATGACCAGCTGCACCGCCTGATCGGCATGCTCACAGCCGGCCAGGCCTTTTTGCATCTCATAACCGCTTATTGGATATCCGTCGGCGCGGATCACGCGGGAAAACACTGTGCTGCTGAGCGAATGCGAATGCAACACCGCTTTACACTGCGGAAAAAGCTGGTACAGCGCAACATGCAGCGCGGTGTCTGCAGCCGACCCGCTGCTGCAGCGCAAATCGCCATCGGCCCAGCTGACGGTACGCAGATCCTGCGGGCTGAATTCGGCATTGTCTTTGTGGCCTGTAACTAAACAGCTGTGTTCCGCCGCCCGGATCGACAAATGACCACTGGTAGCTGGTAACCAGTTTTTTTGTGCGATCCAGCGGCCAATAGTGCAGAGCTGGATGGCATATGGATTCAAATGGTGGCTGGTTGCTATGTTCATCTTTATGTTTAGACGTCTATACGTGAAACTGTCTGGAATGATAGCATCGGATAAAAAACCGGCCAAGTCGTTTTTCGCCTGTCGGGCCAGCTGCTGGTCGGATAGTCGGGTGCGCCCTGAAGTGCTAGCATGGCCCATTCGTAACGCAGCGCAGTGAAGGCCCCCTGATGGAACTGAAAAGTAAATTACCGACGGTCGGGACGACCATTTTTACGCGGATGTCGCAGCTGGCGCAGCAACATGGCGCGCTGAATTTGTCGCAGGGCTTCCCGGATTTTCCGGTCGAACCCCGTTTACTCGCCGAGCTGCAGCAACAGGTAATGGCCGGGCGCAACCAATATGCGCCGATGCCGGGCGTGTTAGAACTCAGACAACAAATCAGCGGCCTGATCCAGCGCACTTATGGCGTGCAGGTCTGTGCTGAGGCCGAAATCACCATCACCAGCGGCGCGACTGAAGCTTTGTTTGTTGCCATTCAGGCCGTGGTACGCAGCGGCGATGAAGTGATTGTATTTGACCCGGCCTACGATAGTTATCAGCCGGCAGTCGAGCTGGCTGGCGGAAAAACTGTGCATATTCAGCTTTGTGCGCCGGATTACCGCGTCGACTGGGCTGCCGTAGAGCGTCGCATCAGTGACCGCACCCGGCTGATAATCGTCAACAGCCCGCATAATCCGACCGGCATGGTGTTTACTGAGCTGGACTGGCAGGCGCTGGCGGATCTGGTGCAGCGTCACGGCCTGTTTTGCATCAGTGATGAAGTCTACGAACATATGGTGTTTGATGGCCGGGTGGCGCAAAGTGCGCGGCAATATGCGGCGCTGGCCGAGCGTAGTTTTATCGTGTCGTCTTTTGGCAAAACTTTTCATGTCACCGGCTGGAAACTGGGTTATTGCACAGCGCCGAAATTACTCAGCGTAGAGTTTCGCAAAATCCATCAGTATGTGACTTTCTCCAGCTTTACCCCGGCGCAATATGCCATCGCGGAATTACTCGATACAGCGCCAGAGCTTGTGACTGGCCTTGCGGCCTTTTATCAGCACAAACGCGACAACTTCCGCCAGTTACTCAGCAGTTCGGCGTTGCAGCTGTTGCCTTGTGAAGGTACCTATTTTCAGCTGGTGGACTATAGCGCGGTCAGTAACCTCCCTGATCTGGAGTTTTGTGACTGGCTGACCACCGAAGTGGGTGTGGCTGCTATTCCGCTGTCGGTATTTTCTCGGCAGGAACAAGACAGCCGGATCATCCGGTTTTGTTTCGCCAAACAGCCCGACACATTAGCGCAGGCCGCCTCCAGGTTGCAGACGCTGCGTCAATCCGGCCAATAAGGAGCTTTCGATGTCCACAGCCGAAGCTTTAGACGTTGCTATTATCCAGACCGAACTGGTCTGGCAGGATGCCGCCGCCAATCGTGAATTACTGCAACCTTTGTTATGGCAGGCGTCTGGCGCTGATTTGATTATTCTGCCAGAGACTTTTAACAGCGGCTTTTCTATGCAAAGCCAGCACATCGCTGAAACCATGCAAGGCGCTACAGTGCAGTGGCTGCAGCAGCAGGCGCACCAGCTTGGCGCGGTGATTTGTGGCTCTATGGCGGTGGCGACCGATGCTGGCATTTACAACCGCTTGTTGTGGGTGCAGCCGGAAGGCAAAATCGCTTATTACGATAAACGGCATTTATTCCGCATGGCCGGTGAAGATTTACATTACCAGCCGGGCCAACGCCGGGTCATTGTTGAATACAAAGGCTTTCGTTTGTTGTTGCAGGTCTGCTACGACCTGCGGTTTCCGGTGTTCTCCCGCAATCAAAATGATTACGACGCAATACTTTATGTGGCGAACTGGCCAGCGGCGCGCAGCCGGATCTGGAGCACTTTATTGCAGGCGCGGGCGATAGAAAATCAGGCCTATGTGCTGGGGTGTAACCGGGTTGGCGTTGACGGTAACGGCCATGGCTACAGCGGCGATTCGGTGATCCTGAATTATCTGGGAGAGCCGCTGGCTGAACTGCCGCCGGGTGAAGCCGGGGTTTTGCGCCACCGGCTGGATTTGCCTGCACTGCAACAATTTCGCCGGCAGTTCCCGGCGGCACTGGATGCCGATGCATTTAGTCTGACAGCTGAATAAGTTTCAGCTGATGGCGCCACCTGCGGTGTGGGCCGTTTGGCCGGGCTCAACAGTATATTTGCAAGACAGGCACGAGACTTTGCGGTTGGCTTTTGTTACAAAGGAAAAGCACAAACCGAAATAAAAACAAAGGCGTACCTATGTTTCAAACATTTAAGTTCACCACTAAAGTCACGTTGGCAGCTTCAGTGCTGCTGGTTACCGTACTGGGTTTGTTTACCATCAATAACTTTGTATTGTTACGCGGGCAGACGCATGGCCAGCTTGAGGCTGTGCTGACCGAAGTGTCGGAGTCCGTGTCGCGTAATATTGCCAACTGGCTGAATGCACGGCTGCAAATAGTCAAAGCTGTCGCCGACGGCCATCAGGCCAGTGATGACAAAGCTACGACTATCCGCCGTTTGCAGGATGCCCGCAGCGCTGGCGGCTTTAAAAACGTTTATATTGGCACCGCAGACCGGACCTTTTTGCTGGACGACCCTTCTATCCAGTTGCCGGCAGATTATGACCCGACCGGCCGGCCCTGGTATCAGCTCGGCGAGCAAAAACGCGATACCGCATTTACCACCCCATATATTGATGCAACCACCAATGACCTGACCCTGACCGCAGTAGTGCCGGTACAAAAGGACGGACAGTTCAGCGGGGTGGCCGGTGGCGATGTCGATATGCAGACGATTAGCCGCATCGTCAATGAAATTGATTTCCTCGGCTTTGGTTTTGCCATTTTACTGGACGAACAGGGCCGCATTCTCAGCCACCCGGACAAACAACAAAATGACAAACCGATGGCGGCGTATTTTGGTAAAGCTTTGCCGCTGCAAAAAAGCTTTGCTGAAATCAGTATCGCCGGGCAGCAGCGGTTGGTGTCTTTTATCCCGGTGACCGGCATCAAAAACGTCAACTGGTATTTAGGCGTGGTGGTCGATCCGCAGCTGGTGTACGCCTCGGTCGACACATTCCGCAATATGGCATTGCTGTACATCATCCTCGGAGTGATTGCGATAGTGGTGCTGATGAAACTGCTGTTGCAGGGACTAATGCGGCCTATGGTGGTGCTGAATCAGGCGATTGAAGACATTGCGCAGGGTGAAGGGGATTTAACCCGCCGCCTGACTGTGCAGAATGATGACGAGTTTGGCCGCTTGTCGCATGCCTTTAATCAGTTTGTCGAGAAAATCCATAGTTCCATCCGTCAGGTGAAAAGCACCACGGCGAGCCTTGATCAGTCTATCCACAGCCTGGTGCAGCAAACTCAGTCCACTATGCAAATGTACAGCGAGCAAGTGCAGCGCACTGATAGCGTCGCTACCGCGATTAACGAGTTATCCTCCAGTGCCGCCGGTATCTCCGGCAATGCCGGGCAGGCATCTGAGCTGGCCAGTGCGGCAAATCAGACTGCAGCCCAAAGCCAGCAGGTGTTGAACCAGAATATTCAGGCAATTGAGGCCTTGGCAGCCAAAATGGCTGAAGCGCAGCAAACCATGGATAGTCTGGAGCAATACACCGCCAGTATCGGCCAGGTGCTGGAGGTGATCCGTGGGGTGTCAGAGCAAACCAATTTATTAGCACTAAATGCTGCGATTGAAGCGGCGCGGGCTGGTGATGCCGGCCGGGGCTTTGCCGTCGTTGCAGATGAGGTGCGGCAACTGGCACAGCGTACGCAACAATCGACACAGCAGGTTCAGACTATTATTGCCCAGTTGCAGGCCGGTTCAGCCAGTGCGGTCAGTGTGATGAAGGCCAGTATCGCTGATTCCGGGCGCAGTGTGGCGCTCGCCAGTGAAGCCGGCACACGCATGCAGCAGGTCAATCAGGCGATAGACGCCATTGATGGTGCTAATCATGCGGTCGCTGATGCCACTGAGCAACAAAACAGCGTGATCCATTCGCTGGACCATGATATTCACCAAATCAGTGCCCTGTCGGCACAAGGGCAGCAGAATCTGCAGGCGACCTTGCAGGAGTGCCGGGCCTTACAACAGCAATTTGATCAGCTCGAAGCCATGGTGCTGAAATTTAAGGTGTAATTGCGTCAGTAAATGGAAAAATAAAAACAATAAAATGTAATATTTTTGATTGTTTTTTGCTTTTCCATTCGCTAACTTTGCTGCTTTATTAATCTGGGTTGCAGCAAATAAGATGAGAAAGGGATTTTTATTCAACGGCTTATGTTTGTTATTGCTGAGCGGTTGTGGCGGCGGTCGCGGCGCTGCGACCAGTAACAAACCGGACATAGTACAAAAGCAGAATACCGCGCCGGTGATTACGGTTGCGCCATTACAAGGCTGGTCCGGCAGCAAACTGGAAGGGCGTTTGCAGGCGAAAGACGCCGAGCAGGATGCCATCAGTTTCCAGCTGGTACAGTCCCCGGCCTTTGGTAAGCTCGATTTACAGGCCGATGGTAGTTTTCGTTATGAAATCCCCGCGTTATTGCCGGCCCGCACTGTCAGTTTTAGTGTGACTGCATCAGATGGTCAGCTGAAATCAGCGGCCGCCGTCTTTGATATCAATTTAGCCCCAAGTCCGGGCAAACCTCAGCCTGTTCCCGCCAGTTATCAGGTCAGCAAAGGCCGGCAGTTCAGCGGCAAGTTACAGGCGCAAACAGCTGAAGGGGAGAAAGTCCGGTTTCAGGTGCAAAAAAATGCCACTGGTTACTTCAGTGCCGACAGTGCCGGTAATTTTGTTTATATGGCGCCACGTCAGGCCAAAGAGCTGACCGACATCGTTGAGATCCGGCTCGATCATGCGGAGAGTCCGACGGCACAAATCCAATTCAGTCTGAGTGATGCACAAAACCAGTCGCCGGTGGCGCAGCCGGCTTTTGTGCAGGTCAAAACTGGCCAGACACAAACTGGTCAGCTGCAGGCGATAGACCCGGACGGCGACAAGCTGAGTTTTAGTCTGGTCGACAGTGCTGCCAGTCCTTACCTGCAGCTACAACCGGATGGCCGTTTTCAGCTGGATGCCAGCTATAAACCCGGCGCTGAGCCGCAGCAAATCCGCTTCCGCGTGCATGATGGCAGTGCTTATTCAAGCGAAGCGTTGCTGACTTTATTGCACAGCGCCAAAGCGGGTAACCCTGACCCCTTGCCGGCACAGTTTTCTGTGCTGAAAGGCCAGACGCTGACCGGGCAGTTGCCCGCTCTGTACCATCCGGATGATCAGGTCAGGTTTGTCTTATATAGCAAGCCTAAACATGGTGAGTTCAAGGTTAGCCAAGATGGATTGTTTAGTTATACCGTCAGCAAAAAAGAGCCAGCCAGTACTGACCAGCTGGAGTTTTATCTGGTGTATGCAGACAAATCGACTATCGGCGCCAAAGTGACCTTTCAATTGCTAGACCCGCCGAATACCGCACCGCAGGTGAGTCCGCAACATTTTACCCTCAGTAAAGGCGCCAGGTTCCAGGGCCAGTTGCAGGCGCTGGATGCCGACAATGACGTACTGACCTTCAGCCAGCTCAGTACGGTGCCTGTAGGGCAATTCAGTCTGCAGGAAAATGGCCAGTTCAGTTATTTTGTCGACCGGCAGGAAACGGTAACTCAGGTACAGCTAGACGTGCAGGTCAGTGATGGCAGCTTAAAGAGTTACCAGCAGTTGGTGCTCAACCTGACACCTTTTGTCAATCAGGCACCCGTAGTTGAACCGCTGCAGCTTGTTGTGCAGCAGGATCATTTTGTTGATGGTCAAGTGCACGCAACGGATGTGAACAATGATCCGCTGAGTTTTGCTGTGGTGACACCTCCCACAGCAGGCGAACTGCAACTGCAACCGGATGGCAAATTCCGATATCTGGCAGCTGCCGGGTCGCAGGCGAACCAGGCTTTTAGTGTACAAGCTTCGGACGGCAGCCTGAAGTCAACCACAGTGCAGATCGAGCTGAAAATGCAGCCGCGGCCGGTGTTGTCTGGCAGCAGCTATCAATTATTCGGTGAACCGGGCCAGTCGTTAGCTGGCAATATCCGGCAGAGCGATGTACCGGTAGTGGGGGGGCAGCCACTCGCTGGTGAATTAAGCTTGGTGTTGGCGCCCCGGCAAGGCAAAGTGCAGCTCGAACCCGGTCGGTTTAGCTATACGCCGGCCAGCAATACCGTGCTAAAAGACCGGTTTGTTGTGCAGTTTCAGGATGCAGACGGCAAACCCCGTCAAGCCCGGATTGAGCTGGATTACAGTGAACAGTCTTTGCTGCACAATGATGCGAGCAATGCGGCCCTGGCGCCGGAATGGCAAAGCGTAGCGGATTTTCCGCCTGAGCTGAAACCAATTCTGGACGGTAAAGACCCATTTACTGAGATCAGTGATCACAGCCAGACCACTGCTTATCAGGCGCTACGTGCATTGGATTCGCTGATATTGCGCGGTGACAGCAGTGATTTATTGCTCTATCGGCTTGGGTACTATCTGCGAAGTTACTATTTTAAAGCCAATACCCTCGCAGATGATGTCTGGCAACCGGCACAGTGGCAGCAACTGACGACTGTTGGCCGTCATTTGCAACAAATGCCGGGTTTTTACAGCACTTCGCTCAGCGGCGCACAGCTGCAGCGGTTGTATAGCGACGTGGTGTACATGTTGCAATATCACAGCACGATGGAAACGGAGCGGCTCCAGTCCATGTCACCGGTGTTGCTGGCGGTCAGTCTGTATCAACGGCCAAACCTGACCAAGCTGCCTTATGAAAATGCGAAGGCCTTTTATGAACTGATGGATTATCTGTACCGGCTGTTGTATGCCAACTTTGAAGTTTCAGCACCTGTTTTTCTGCTTGAACGCGTGAGCCAGCTGTTAATCCAGCTTGGAACTACTCAGCCGTTGATTGAACCGAATAATTCCAACCCGTTCTGGATCCTGAATAACCTGAACAATGTCGCAAGCAGTTTGTGGTACAAGAGTTCAGATCCGCAAAAGCCACAGGTGATTGCAACGCTGGCGGGTATTTACCGGCAGGCGCTGCCAGCCTGGACCGCGTCGCAGCAACAGCAGTTACGGGCGCGGTTTTATGGCCATTTCTTACAGCGTTCTCTGGGGTATCGTGAGCCAGAACAAGCATTGAATTTGTGTCAGGGATCTTTGGCAGATGTATGTCTGAAACTGAATATCGCGGATGTGTTAGCGGGCTCAGCCCAATGCGCAGTGCCGGTTCGGCTGACTTATGATCAGCTCGACAGCGACCAGCGTCAGGCGGTCTGTGGCGCGCTGGACCAGACCACCAGCCGTTTCCATCAGCTGATGAAAACCGCCAATCAGCCATTGCCGGATGACCACAATGACGAACTTGAAGCGGTGATCTTCAACAGCTCAAGCCATTACCAAGACTATGCTGGCTTGTTGTACGGCATTGATACCAATAATGGCGGTTTGTACCTGGAAGGCAATCCGGCCGACCCGCAAAACCAGCCGCGTTATTTTGCTTATCAGCAGGTGACGGATAACAAGTGGTGGGTGTGGAATCTGGAACACGAATATACCCATTATCTGGATGGTCGTTTTATCCAAAAAGGCGATTTTCCAGCGTCGCAGCAGATGATTAACAGCTGGTGGGCGGAAGGTCTGGCGGAGTGGGTGGCCTGGGGCGACCAGTTCCCACGCGGATTTGCTGTGCTGCGCAATACGCCGGCGGACAAAAGGCCGGATCTGAATACTTTATTCCGCAACAATTATGAAAACCGTGACCTGACGTATCACTGGAGTTATGCGCTGCATTATTACCTGGTGAAACAACAGCCTGCGTTACATCTGGCAATGGCTGACTGCTTGAAACAAGGCAATGCACATTGTGTGCGTGATTTGGAAAATCGTCTGGTAACTGAACATAGCGAGCCATTTGCCCGTTTTGTGCAGGCGCTGGTGGAGCAGCTGAATAAGCCTGGTGCAGCAGATACCCTATACAACCTGCAGCAATTCAATGAGGAGTTGCAGCGACTGGATGCGCATAGTCTGCAACATCTGCAGCAGCGATCGTTCCCGGCGCAACGGCCGCTGCGTCCGGCGGAGCGGCCAGACCGCGAGTTACATCGTTAAGCGCCACGACTAGGCTGCGTCGCCCGGCGCAGCTTCGTTTTTTACGAAACTTCACGAACTCTGGTTGTTTTCTCTACAAACGCTGCCGGTTAAGCGCTTACATGGTTATAATAGCCGCTTAGCCATCTGATTTGTTTGTCCGGAGTTCAGCTTATGTCCCGTTTTCACCCCACCGCGATGATTTTTGGTGGCTTTTTTCTGCTCGGGATCCTGATCATTCTGTGGGGTATTCTGCTACCTGATTTGAGTCGTGAACTGCAGCTGGAGCCGGCGCAGAGTGGCTGGTTTTTCATGACCATGGCGTTGGGCACTATCAGCGGTGCTTTTATTGGCGGCAAATATGTGCAGAAGTTTGAGTTCCTGCGTTTATTTGCCGTGTTGGCGCTGACAGAAACCGTGATATTGCTGGGTATTTCACTGCTGCAACAACGCTGGCAGCTGTTTGCCGGCATCTTTTTGTTTGGCCTGCTGGCTTCTGTGATGTTCACGATAGGCCACACGCTGATCGCCCGTCTGCATGCCAATAAACGCGCCAAAATGATGGGGCTGATGGACTTTATGTTTAGCCTTGGCACGCTGGCCGCGCCGTTTATGGTCGTAGTGCTGTACTGGTGGCAGGACGACTGGCGCTGGCCGGTTCGGTTGATGGCGTTGAGTTTAGTTGGGTTGGCGGGTTATGCGTTCTGGTTATCCCGGCAACAGCTGGAGTTGGCTGGCTATTCCGACACTGTGCGACGCAGTTTGTCTTACCGGGCTGTGCTGAAAAAACCAGTGTTCTGGGCGCTGGCCTTTGCCATGTTTGGTTATGGTGCTGTGGAATGGGGCAATGGCAATTGGTTTGTCAGTTACGCTAGTGCGGCTCTACCTTTTGATACCGAGCAGGCGCGGCTTATCTTTGCATTTTTCACCGGCGGTATGGTGATTAGCCGCCTCGGTTTTGCCTGGTTTATTCCGCTGCTTGGCAGTAAAAAATTGCTGCGCATCCTGATCCTGTTGATGTTCAGCGGTGCTCTACTGGTGAAAGTGATGGACAGTGCAACAGGGCTGGCGCTGGGTAACTTACTGTTGGGTCTTGGTCTTGGTGGTGTTTATCCGCTGTTGTTGTCGACGGCGATGGATTTGGATGCCGACAATGGCCCGGTGTTGTCGGGATTGTCGAATATTGCCAGCTCACTCGGTTGTCAACTAGCGGGTTTGGGTACCGGATTGTGGGCGCAACACGCTGGTATTGGCCAGGCTTTCTGGATGTTGCCGCTGCTGGCCGTCTGGTTATTTGCGTCGGTCTGGTGGTTCAGCCGGCTGGCGATCAAAGCAGCCGGCTGAACGCATGGCCTCAGTTCCCGTCGCCTGGTGACGTTTGGCTTTGCCAGACCTGTTGCCAGTTCAGCCGGCGGGTACTGAGCATCAGTACTGCTAAAGTGGCGAATAACAGCAGTGTGCCACTGAGCAGGGCAAAAGTTTCTGCCTGCAAAATCAGATATAAAAGGCCCTGCAGCAGCAGATAAGCGGCTGTGACCGCCAGACTGCGCTGCAGACTTTGCAATACCGCAGCCAGATAGCCATATAGCAAGAACGCACACGCCAGACTCGCCAGCCAATAGGCCGCCAGAAAGCCAACTAGTTCAGACAGTGACAACAGCAGTAAATAGAACATCACCAGCGTGAGCCCGACCAGTAAATAATGCATCGGATGTAGCTGGAAGCGGGTAGGGCTCAGCAATTCCGCCAGATAAAACCAGGCAAAACTAAGCACTATCACCAGAATGGCATACTTGATGGCCCGTTCGGTTTGCTGATAGGGGTCGACTGCTTCAATCAGACTGACACTGAATGCCTGTTCCGTCAGTGCTTTACAGCTTGGCTGGCCAAAGCAGCGGCTTAGCTCCAGTCCGGCCGGGTTAGATAATTCACTGCTTTGCCAGCTGGCAATAAACCCGGACGGACTGATTTCACGTTGAAGCGGCAGGTAACGGCCCTGAAACGCCGGATCCGGCCAGTTACTGCGCAATTGCCAACGACTGCTGCGTGCGACCGGCAACACACTGAGACTGCTGCTGCCCTGCAGTTCCACCGACAGCTCCAGGTTCATTGCTTGCTGCAGCTGGCTCACCGGCAGCGGCAGGTGAAAACCTTCCGGCAGAAAACTGAGTTTACTGCCGGAAGCAAATTGCTGCAGTTCACCATTCAGTTTGAGTTGTGGTAAGCGGGTAAAACCGCGGCTGTCATTGACGGCGAAACTGATCCAGGCGGCCTTTATCCGGGGTGCATCAGCCTGCCCTGCTGCGGTATTGGCCAACAGTTCGGCCGCAATCGCGGTAAAGCTGGCTTTAATCTGATGCTGACTCTGATAAACCCTTGCACGGTATAAACCGCGGCTGCGTTGTTCGGTCTGCACCTCGCTGCTCAGTTGTAGTTCGTCGGGCTGTTGCAGCAGATATTGGCGCTGGACACTGCTTTTGTCTGTGGACAGAACCGGCATGGCTTCAAGTTCCAGCACCAGCAGCGGCCCGCTCAGCAACTGAGGACCGCTACTGCTGTCGGCAATTTGCTGTTGTACCTGCTGATTGAGTTCGGCACGTTCCAGTACCAGATTGTGGATCACACCGACCGGCAGCCAGAGCAAGGCTATCAGTGCGGCGACCAGAATTATTTTATGTTTCAGCATTGGGATTCCTCCGGGGTTTTGCCTGATCACGGCGCAATTGTCGCGCCTGGCAGCAAACCCCGGGTGGAGCCGGGCTGGAGCTTATGTGGAGTTTTGATGGAGTTTTTTCACAGCGACGGCAGCCAGATGCTGATCTGAACCCCGTCGGGCAGATTCTCAAATTGCAAATCTCCCTGATGCAGCGCGAGCACCTGACGGACAAAACACAACCCCAGACCGGTGCTTTTGCGACCGGCATTAGCGCTGCCGGCCGGCCTTGGCAGTGAGAAAAATTTTTCACCAAGCCGCGCCAGGGCAAAGTCCGGGATCTGCGGTCCCTGATTGGCCAGCTGCAGGCATAATTTCTGCTGCTGTGATTGCAGCGTCAGTCGCAGCCAGCCGCCACTGGGCATAAAGTCCAGCGCATTATCCAGCAAATGTTGCAGCGCCTGACGTAACAGCGAGGCATCGCCGGCCAGTTGTTGCGGTGTTAGTTCAAGTTGCAGCTGCACCTGCATTGTCGCAAGTCTGGCACTGTTGCTCTCCAGCAACTGACGGACCAGCAGGTCCAGTGCGACCGGCACCGGCTGCGGCAGGTGCGGCAGCTGCTCCAGGGCGGAAATGGCCAGCAGTTGCTCACTCAGCCGGTTAAGCCGGTCTGATTCGTTGCGGATGTGGCCGAGAAATTTCTGCCGGTCTGCTTCAGGGAGCGGATTGCCGAGGATTTCAGTGGCTGCCCGGATCGCCGTCAGCGGGCTTTTCAGTTCGTGGGTTAACGTTTGCAGCGCTTCATCACGCAGCGCTTTGCCTTCCAGTTTGGCGCGGAATGTGTCGAGGGCAGTGGCAAGATCGCCAAACTCAAAAAACAGCCGGAATTTGGGTGGCGCCAGCCGCAGTCCGGCATGCAGACCCTGAATATATTGGCGCAAGCGGTTCAGGCCACTTTGCAGACGCCAGGTCAGCAACCCGCCAAACAGCAAGCCCAATAACATCAGGGCTATGCCCCGTTCGAGTAAATAACGCTCGCTGCGATCGATAAATGGTTGCAGGCTTTGATTGCTTTTGGCGAGGGTCAAAACACCAATGATCTGACCGTCCGATGCGCGTACCGGCGCAGCCACATGCATGACAGTCGGTGCGCCCGGCTGGTCGCTGGCCGGACTGGAGCGTGCGCCATACAGACCGCGCAGCGTGCGATACACATCGTTCCAGCGCGAATAATCGGCGCCAACAGCCAGGTCTTTGCTGTCAAATTGTACTATGCCCAGCTGATCGGTCAGGTAGATGCGGTGGTCCGGCGGGGTACGCTGCAGGCCCCACAGCTCTGGCCGGGCACTGCGCTGGCCATATTGGCGCAACATCTGTTCGACTTGCGGGTTCGTCAGCCGGCCTTGGCTGAGATGAGGCGCGACCAGATCGGCCAGATGCTGACTGGCATCAATAAGGCTTTCTTCGCTGGCCTGGCGAAAACCGGGCTTTATCTGTTCGGCCAGTACACTGAGCACCAGATACCCGGTCAGGCCGACAAAAGCAAAATACAACAGGAACAACCGCAGCGCGAACGGCAGCCGCAGATGGCGCCACAGCGGATGGGATGGGTTCAGCATGGGCCGCTGTCCAGCTGACCTGCCGGCACACAGAGATACCCAAAACCGCGTTGTGTCAGCAGATACTGCCGGTCACTGCAACGGCGCAGTTTGGCGCGCAGACTTTTAATATGGGTATCGATATTGCGCTCGTATTGACTGCTCTGCGCAATATCGCCAGCGGCCAGCAACTGTTCACGGCTGTGTACCTGATTCGGCTGCTGCAGAAAATGACTTAATAGTTTGTATTCCAGCGCTGTCAGGTCCAGCACCTGTGCACAGCAGCTGATCCGGCAAACCTGTGGCTGCCAGACAAAATCGCCAATACTCTGCTGAGACTGGTTTTGTTGCGTTGCTGCGGTGACCGGACGCTGCCAGCGTTTGAGATTGGCTTTGACTCTGGCCACCAGTTCGCGTGGACTGAATGGTTTGATCACATAATCGTCGGCACCTATCTCCAGCCCGACCACCCGATCGGTTTCATCATGGCGGGCGGTCAGAAAAATGACCGGGACTTCGCTGCTGCGCCGGATCTCTTTGCAGAATTCAAAACCGTTGCCATCAGGCAGGCCCACGTCGAGCAGTAATAAGTCGGCCTGGGCCCAGCGTTGGCGGGCTTCAGCCAGTAAAGTACACCAGTGCACAGTCCAGCCTTCCGCCTGCAGGCTATAGATCACTGCATCTGCGATGCCCGGTTCGTCTTCCAGTAACAAAATCTGCGTCATTGCCTGTTGCACTCCGTTAGTCGGATAGCATTGTGATAGGAAGTCGGTGCCGGGACAAGTGCGGCCTTGGTGTGGGAAACACGCTGAGCTGGCAACGGTGTTGATATTTTCGCCAGTTAAACCACAGTAGCGCCACAACACTTGATTCTTTTTGTTTTTCGGCGCATAACAGGCTGCCCGAACTATCCTGTGAGATTAAGGATGAACAAAACTATCGATTGGGCAACACTGCAATTACAGGCCAAAGCCGCGTCGGAACAGGCCTACGCGCCTTATAGTCATTTCCCGGTTGGCGTTGCCATTCTAGCCAGCTCAGGCCGGATTTACACCGGCTGTAACGTTGAAAACGCTTCTTATGGCGGCACCACCTGTGCCGAACGTAATGCCATTGCTTCGGCCGTGGTCGCCGGTGAACGTCAGTTTGACGCTTTGGTCGTTTATACCCCGCAAGACAAACTGACGCCGCCTTGTGGCATTTGCCGTCAGGTCATTGCCGAATTCTTCACGCCGGACAGCCCGGTGGCCAGCTGTAACCATTTAGGTGCATTGCAAAGCTGGACCCTGGCCGAACTGCTGCCGGATGCCTTTACGCCGACTTATCTGGCGGCCAGCACCAAGGTTAAATCCTAAGGACTCTTTATGTATTTACCGCAGGAAATCATCAAGTTAAAACGCAATGGCGGCAAGCTACCGGAAGCGGCGATTCAGCAGTTTGTCACAGGCCTGACTGACAACAGTTTCAGCGAAGGCCAGACGGCGGCGCTTGCCATGGCGATTTATTTAAATGGCATGGCGACTGAAGAGACGGTTGCGCTGACCCGCGCCATGCGTGATTCCGGCGCTGTGCTGAACTGGCAGGGCAAACTGAATGGCCCGGTGGTCGACAAACATTCAACCGGTGGTGTTGGCGACAAAGTCAGCCTGATGCTGGCGCCAATGATTGCAGCCTGTGGCGCTTACGTGCCAATGATTGCCGGTCGTGGTTTGGGTCATACCGGTGGCACTGTGGATAAACTGGAAACTATTCCAGGCTACAGCTGCACCCAGCCGTTGGCCGTGATTCAGCGTGAAGTTGCGCGCTTAGGTTGTGTCATTGTCGGTCAAAGCGCCGAATTAGCGCCGGCCGACCGTCGGTTATATCTGATTCGGGATGTGACGGCGACCGTGGAGTCTATTCCGCTGATCACCGCCTCAATTTTGTCGAAAAAGCTGGCGGCGGGCCTCGATGTTTTAACGATGGACGTCAAAATCGGCTCCGGCGCCATTATGAAAAATATCGACGATGCTTCTGCGCTGGCACAAAGCATTGTGAATACTGCCAAAGGCGCCGGCGTACCGACGCAAGCTTTGTTGACCGACATGAACGAATGTCTCGGTAGCAGTGCCGGTAATGTGCTGGAAGTGCTGGAAACGCTGGATTATCTGACCGGTAAATACCGCGAGCCACGGCTGCATCAGGTCACATTGGAACTGGGGGCCAGCATGCTGCAACTGGCTGGTTTATTTGCGGACAAAGCCAGCGCCATGGCGGCGCTGGAGCACAGCTTAACTTCCGGTAAAGCCGCGGAAATTTTCGCGCAGATGGTCTCGGCTATGGGCGGCCCAGCTGATTTGCTGGAAAAACCAGAGCTGTATCTGGGCAAAGCGCCTGTGGTGCAGGATATCGTCGCGCCACAAGCCGGTTATCTGGCAACCAGTGATACCACTGCGGTGGGCATGGCGGTGGTGCGCTTAGGCGGCGGCCGGGCACATCCGGCGCAGGTGATTGACCCTGTGGTTGGTTTCAGCGACGTGCAGGCGCTGGGCTCGAAAGTCGCCGCGGGTGACGTTCTGGCGCGGGTGCATGCCGCATCGGTTGAAGCGGCAGCCAAAGCGTCTGCAGAGTACTTAGCTGCGCTGCAGTTTAGCGACAGCGCCGTCAGCCTGCAGCCGATTGTGCATAAAGTGATTGATTAAATGTGATATTCGCTTACAAAAAGCCTGCAGTCGCAGGCTTTTTTGTTTGGATTGGCGTCTTGTGAAAACGGCATATCATCGGCAAAGTAGCAGCGATGAATTTTTACCAGGGAATAGCTGATGTCAGGCAGTGCATTACTGATTATCGACATGCAACAGGGCTTGTTTGCCGATCGGCTGCCGGATGATTATGCCGCCGTGCTGCAACGTTTGCGGCTGCTGTACCAAGCCGCTCGTCAGGCACAGCGCCCGGTGATATTTGTTTGTCACGAGGCTCCGGATTCTGTGCTGGCTTACCAAAGCCCCGGTTGGCAGCTGGTCGAGGGCTTACAGTGCGCCACAGATGATTTACTAGTGCGCAAAACCACGCCCGATGCATTTTTACGCACCGATTTACATCAATTACTGCAACAGCATCAAATCACCCGCTTAGTGATTGCTGGTTATGCCAGCGAGTTTTGTGTTGATACCACGGTACGTAGCGCTGCCGCCCATGGTTATGCCGTTGATTTAGTTGCCGACAGTCACACCACACATGACAAGCCGCATTTAGCTGCAGCCCAAATCCGTGCCCATCACAATGCGACACTCGGCGCTGTACGTAGTTTTGGCGTGCCGATCCGGCCTGTCCCGGCGGCAGAGGTGGTATTTGCCGACTGAAGCTCAATTCTGCTGGCCTGGCGGTGACTGCCGGTTATTTGTTGGCGTTGGGTTAAATCCGGCGCAACAGCAGCAAATGGCCGCTGTGCTGGCAACATTGCCGCCCTTAGTGAAACCGGTGCCGCTGCAAAATCTGCATCTGACGCTGAGGTTTCTAGGGCAAAGCAGTGAAAGTCAGGCCCGGCAGTTATGGTTGCAGCTGGCGGCGGCGACACTGCCGGCATTCACTGTCAGATTGGACGAGCTGTTATGTTGGCCGGGAGCGAAAGTCTTGTGTCTGGCCGGGCCTGTCACAGACCCGGCGTTACAGCAGCTGGATAAAGTGATTGACCAGGCAGCCGCACTGGCCGGTTATCCGCCGCCGCAACATCAGTTGCATCCGCATGTCACGCTGGCGCGCCAGGCCCGACAGCGGCCGGAGCCGCCAATAACATTGCCGGTGTTATCGGTAGAACCAACGCAGCTGCACCTGTATCAATCCGTCTCCACGCCAGCCGGGGTACGATACCCGATACTGGCGTCATTGCCATTGCAGGCGGGTTACAGCGTATAACTCAGGTGCTGATGGAAGCGGATCACGCAGTCGTCGGTATCACCTTGTAATGCCAGATTGCGACATAACTGTTTCAGCGCTGCTTCGACCTGATTCATAAAACGACCGTAACCCCATTCTGAGCTGTCGTCGCGGCCTGCGGCAAATACCAGATGGACGGTGTCGGGCAAAATATCCGGTTGCCAGTGGCTTTGCAGCTGCAGCAGCGGGCTGGTTAAATCAAAATTCAGCATGCGCAGCTCGCGACCGGCGCGGGCTTTGTCCAAATGACTGTTCCGAACCAGTGGCAAAGTACCATCCGCCACCAACGCAATATGGTTCAGCTGATGCGCGCTGGCGGCTTCGGTCAGCAGCTGTTCAAGCCGGACAAATAAGCCGGACCAGGGTGGCATCTGCTCCGGGTCTACTCCCAGTACTTCTTTGATTTTGCGGCTGAATGGCAGGCTGACGATGGCGTAGTTCATCGTTTGATGCGCTGGCGGCACTTGTACATCGCGGGCCGCATAGCGTTGTTCTAAGTCGCGTAGTTTATAACCGTAACTGTCGTTACAGCCTTTTTGCCGGGCGAATAAGTCATAAGACAAATGCTGATGGTCACGCAGCTTCATATGCTGATCCGGCAGCGGCAGCCGTTGGCGGAATTGTTGTACCACCGCAACCACTTGTTGGTGGAAAGCAGCGGCCTGCGGCCGAATTTCCGTACCGGTCGCCAGAAACAACAGGCTGATCTTGCGGGCGCGGTGATAAGGGTCGACAAAACTGTGCTGCGCTTCGTGATAACGCGGATTATAAAAAAACAGGATTTGGTCCTGGGTCTGAAAGCTGAAAGCTTCTGTGTGATAACGCACGACCGGTAATTTGTCGTTGGCGATAAAACTGACGTGGCGCAGCCCAGCTTGCTGGCACAAGGTGAAAAACAGCTGACCCAATGCTTTGTAACAATGTGCCTGATCTTCATATTGCGCCAGCAATGCTTCGCTGACCTGCAGTTCGGCCAGCAGATATTGGTTATCTTTGGCGGTTTGCGGAATATAAACTTTGTGCAAAGAAGTGTGCATAACAGCTCCGTGTTGAGTCTCAGGATTCGGCGCACAGTGTAGGGATGTTTTCGTTGCAGGAAGTTGTCTTAGCGCAAGCTTTACTGAAAGTCTGGTAAAAAAACAGGGACCGTTTTAGTCCCTGTTTTGTCGATGGCAGCTTAGCGCGGATTAGTGCAGCTTCAACCTTGGCCGGATAATTTTATTAATCCGACCAATCACCGAAATGGCGATAGTGCGCAGCCAGCCATGCAAAGCGACCTGATGCATCCGGTACAATGAGATATAAGCCATCCGGGCTATCCGGCCTTCAATCATCATAGCGCCACCAACCAGATTCCCCATCAGGCTGCCGACAGTGCCAAAACGGCTGAGTGAAATCAGTGAGCCGTGGTCTTTATATTGGTAAGCGGTCTGCGGTTTGCCATTGAGGGCAGCCAGCAGGTTTTTCGCGACATGCGACGCCATCTGATGCGCGGACTGCGCCCGTGGCGGTACCCATTTGTTGTCCGGCAGCGGACAACCGGCCGCATCACCGATGACATAAATCTGGCTGTCGCGGGTGGTTTGTAAGGTCGGCAGTACCAGCAGCTGATTCAGCCGGTTGTTTTCAAGGCCAGCCAAATCTTTCAGGAAATCCGGTGCTTTGATGCCCGCCGCCCAGACCATCAGCTCAGCCGGCAGGAATTCGTCGCCGAGTTGCAGGCCGTGTTCAGTTGCAGCCGTGACTTTGGTTGCGACACGGACATCAACCCCGAGTTTGACCAGCTCCTGATGTGCCGCCGCGGCAATCCGCTCCGGCAAGGCCGGCAGAATACGCGGGCCGGCTTCAACCACAGTGATCTTCAGCCGGTCGCGTTTCATCTCATTAAAACCGTATTGATTCAGCTCTTTGGCGGCATGGTGTAGTTCTGCAGAGAGTTCTACACCGGTGGCGCCGGCGCCAACAATCGCGATATTCAGGTTTTCTTTCGGATGCTGCGGTGAATTCAGTTTGATATAGGCTTCGAGCAATCGGCGCTGGAAGCGATGCGCCTGCGCCGGACTGTCGAGGAAAATACAATTCTCGGCAACGCCCGGGGTATTAAAGTGATTAGAAATACTGCCAATTGCCAGTACCAGATAGTCATAGCTGATACGGCGTTCAGCCAGCACTTCTTCACCTTGCTCGTCTGTCAGCGGGGCCAGGATCACCTGACGCTGCTCCCGGTCCAGCCCGGTCATAGTGCCGAGCTGAAATTCAAAATGGTGCGCACTGGCGTGAGCGCGATAAGTGATTTGGTCAATATCGACATCCAGAGTACCAGTCGCTACTTCGTGCAGCAGTGGTTTCCAGATGTGTGTCGGATTGCGGTCGACCAGGGTAATTGCGGCCCGGCCGGATTTGCCGAGTTTGTTACCCAGACTGGTTGCCAGTTCAAGCCCACCAGCACCACCGCCAATTACAAGAATACGGGGATTTGCCATGTTTCCTAACCTTTGTTTGTCATCGAGATACAAGAGGTGACTCTTGTACACCAACAGCTCCGGGCCCAACTCCCGTGACTGTCAGCGGCGCAGATACCACCAGATATCCACGGCTGGATCCGGCTGTCACTGGTCTGCCACAGCAGCCCAACACCAGTCATAGCCAGTTCCTTTTTCTGCACCTTAGTTATAAAAAAACCGGCACAGAGGCCGGTTTCGGGATTAACTGTTTTTCGCCCGTTTCATCGAGTCGAAGAATTCGTCATTGGTTTTGGTCATCGACAGTTTATCGATGAGGAATTCCATGCAGTCGGTTTCATCCATCGGATTGAGGATTTTGCGCAGGATCCACATTTTTTGCAGTTCTTCCTGGCTGGTCAGCAATTCTTCACGACGGGTACCAGAGCGGTTGAAATCAATCGCCGGGAAGACACGGCGTTCAGCAATTTTGCGCGACAGGTGCAGTTCCATGTTACCTGTGCCTTTAAATTCTTCGTAAATCACTTCGTCCATCTTCGAACCGGTATCAACCAGCGCAGTGGCGATAATGGTCAGGCTGCCGCCTTCTTCGACGTTACGTGCTGCACCAAAGAAACGTTTTGGTTTGTGCAGAGCGTTGGCGTCGACACCACCGGTCAGGACTTTGCCTGAACTTGGGATCACGGTGTTGTAAGCACGGGCCAGACGGGTAATAGAGTCGAGTAAAATGATGACGTCTTTTTTGTGTTCAACTAAGCGCTTGGCTTTTTCGATCACCATTTCAGCAACTTGCACGTGACGGCTGGCTGGTTCGTCGAACGTCGATGCGACGACTTCGCCTTTGACCATCCGCTGCATCTCGGTGACTTCTTCCGGACGCTCGTCAATCAGCAACACCATCAATACACATTCCGGATAATTGGAAGCGATGGATTGGGCGATGTTCTGTAACAGAATGGTTTTACCAGCTTTTGGCGGTGCGACAATCAGACCACGCTGACCACGGCCAATCGGTGAGGCCAGATCCAATACGCGGGCAGTGATATCTTCTTTACTGCCGTTACCACGTTCCATCCGCAGGCGCGAATTGGCGTGTAACGGGGTTAAGTTTTCGAACAGAATTTTGTTTCGTGCCTGCTCCGGGCGGCCGAAGTTTACTTCGTTGACTTTGAGCAGGGCGAAATAACGTTCGCCTTCTTTCGGTGGCCGGATAAGGCCAGAGATGCTGTCGCCGGTACGCAGGTTAAAACGGCGGATTTGGCTTGGTGATACATAGATATCGTCGGGGCCGGCCAGGTAAGAACTGTCGGCAGAACGCAGGAAACCAAAGCCGTCGGACAGAATTTCCACAACACCGTCGCCGTAGATTTCTTCGCCGTTTTTGGCGTGAGATTTCAGGATGGCGAAAATGATGTCCTGCTTGCGCAGACGGGCCATGTTTTCCAGACCCATGGACTCCGCCAGATCAACCAGCTCGTTAATCGGCTTCAGTTTCAGTTCGGTTAAATGCATATTGATGGATTCTTGTGTATCAAAACGGAAAGAAAGCTTTTCGCTGAGCAAATGGGTAAGAGTTTGGATTGGTCAACGAACAAGCGGGTTTTAGAAAAGTTGCTGGATCACACCTTAGCAGGATAAGTTTTGGCCGTCTAGGTCAAACAAAAAAAAGGCGTATAAAAAATACGCCTTTTCGCTGAAGTTCGGTTAGATATTGCTATCCAGGAACTCTTTTAACTGGGTTTTCGACAGGGCGCCGACTTTAGTCGCCGCAACCTGGCCGTTTTTGAACAGCAGCAAAGTTGGGATGCCGCGGATCTGGAATTTTGGTGGTGTGTTCGGGTTATGGTCGATATTGACCTTGGCCACTGTGACTTTGCCTGAATATTCTTCCGCAACGTCGTGCAGGATCGGTGCAATCATTTTGCAAGGACCACACCACTCAGCCCAGAAATCAACCAGCACCGGGCCTGCTGCCTGTAACACGTCCGCTTCAAAGCTGTCGTCGGTCACTTGTAAAATTTTATCGCTCATTACTCTCTCCGCTGGGGCAGGGCCACTGATACTGTGCGGCTGTTCTGCCATTATACCGAACCTGACCGCATTGCCGGTAAGGCCTGAATTTGCTGTTAAAAAACTCGCTTCAATTTTATCCGGACTGTTCCTTATTGCAAGCGCAACGGTTATGCTTAGTGGCTATGAATAAAACACATCTCACGACACATAAGTTTGCCGACTTCGCACTGGCGCCTCAAATTCTCGAGGCCCTGACTGCACAAGGCTACCAATATTGTACGCCCATTCAGGCGCAGACTTTGCCGTTGGCATTAGCCGGCAAAGACATCGCCGGACAGGCCCAGACCGGCACCGGGAAAACCCTGGCCTTTCTGACAGCCACTTTTCACTATTTACTGAATCATGAGCCAAAAGGTTCAGGTCAGCCGCGCGCTATTATTATGGCGCCGACCCGTGAACTGGCCGTGCAAATTCATAATGACGCTGAAGCGCTGGCGAAAAGCGCCGGATTTAAGCTTGCTTTGATTTATGGGGGCGAGGGTTACGATTCTCAACGTCAGCTGCTGGAAAAAGGCGCTGATATTCTGATCGGTACCACAGGCCGGCTGATTGACTACCTGAAACAAGGCCTGTACGACCTGTCGCAAATCCAGGTGGTGGTGCTTGATGAAGCCGACCGCATGTTTGACCTCGGTTTTATCAAAGACATTCGTTTTATGTTCCGCCGCATGCCACCGGCCACTGAGCGCCTGAGTTTGCTGTTTTCTGCCACTTTATCTTATAAGGTGCAGGAACTGGCATTTGAACAGATGAACCAGCCGGAACACATTCATATTGCGCCGGAGCAAATGACCGGCAGCCGCATCACCGAAGAGCTGTTTTATCCGTCCAGCGAGCACAAAATTCCGTTGTTGTTATCGCTGATGGAAGAAGAGTGGCCGGATAAGGCCATTGTGTTTGCCAATACCAAACACTGGTGCGAAGACATTTTTGCCTGGCTCGAGGCCGATGGCCATCGGGTTGGTATGTTGACCGGCGATGTGATCCAGAAAAAACGCTTAAAAATCCTCGACGATTTCACCAGCGGTAAGCTGGATATTCTGGTAGCGACAGACGTCGCGGCCCGTGGTCTGCATATTCCGAAAGTCAGTCACGTATTTAACTTTGACCTGCCGGACGACTGCGAAGATTACGTGCACCGGATTGGCCGTACCGGCCGTGCCGGCGAAAGCGGCAAGGCCATCAGTTTTGCCTGCGAACGTTATGCGCTGAATCTGACTGCGATTGAAGACTACATCAAGCATTCCATTCCGGTCACACAATATGATGCCAGCGCCTTGCTGACAGATTTAGTGGTGCCAAAACCACGCGTGCGTCGCCGGATGGGACAACCAAGACCAGGCCAGAGCCGTACCGGTGGCCGTGGAACGCCGAATGGACCAAGACCAGCTCGCACCCGACCTCGTTGAGACCGGCTTTGTGCTGCCGGCGAGTACACAGCATCAGGATATCTATGCTGTGATTGATCTCGGCTCCAACAGCTTTCACATGTTGATGGTGAAAGTTGTTGGCGGCAGTGTGCAGGTGATAGGCCGGGTTAAACGCAAAGTACGCCTGGCCAGTGGCCTGAATGACAGCCTGGTGCTCAGTAAAAAAGCCATGACCCGCGGTTGGGAATGCCTGGCGCTGTTTGCTGAACGCCTGCAAGACATTCCATCGCAAAACATCCGCATCGTTGGCACCGCCACTTTACGCCTCGCCCATAACGTCAAAGTTTTTCTGGCAGAAGCAGAGAAAATTCTCGGCCATCGTATCGAAGTTATTTCCGGCGAAGAAGAAGCACGGCTGATCTATTTGGGCGTGGCACATACCTCCAGTTCTGACAGCAACCGCCTTGTCATTGATATTGGTGGCGCTTCGACCGAAATGGTCATCGGCCACGGCTTTTCTCCATTGCATCTGGCCAGTCTGCATATGGGCTGTGTCACTTATCTCGACCGTTATTTCAGTGATGGTTTGCTCAGCGAAGACAATTTTAATGCAGCCATTGCCGCGGCAGAAGCAGAAACCGCTAGCATCGCGCAGCAATTTCTCGGTACCGGCTGGCAGCTGTCGGTAGGCGCATCCGGCACTGTGCAGGCGATGCAGGAAATTCTGGTTGGGCAGGGCATGGATGAGGTGATCACGCTGGCGCGACTGGAAACCATCATGCAACAGAGCATTGCCTGTGGCCAAATCGATAAACTGGACATTGTCGGTCTGGCACAGGAACGCAAGCAGGTATTTGCCTCTGGCCTGGCCATTTTAATCGGCTTGTTCCGGCAGTTACATATTCCCGGCATGACCTTGTCCGGTGGGGCACTGCGCGAAGGTATCTTGTACGGCATGCTGCCGCAGCTGCAGCATACTGACGTGCGTAACCGTACGATTGCCAGTCTGATGGTGCGTTATTACATCGACCAGCAACATGCCAACCGCGTCGCTGAAATGGCACTGCAACTGGCGCATCAGCTGCAGGATCAGTGGAATCTGGCCAAGTTTGAAGGCTTGAGTATGCTCAGAGCCGGCGCGTTGCTGCATGAGCTTGGCTTGCTGATCGAATATAAAAATCACCACCATCACGGCGCCTACATAATCAGTCATACCGAATTACCAGGTTTTACCCGGGCGCAGCAACAGTTGCTGATGGCGCTGGTGTTTAATCATCGTTCTGATATTCAGCGCGATGTGATTGCCCGCCAAACCATGACGTCAGTGTTGTTGGCGGTGCGACTGACCCGTTTGCTGCGGCTGGCAGTGATTTTGTCGATGCGGCGTAAACATGAAGCATTGCCGGAAGTGCAGATCAGTGCGCAGGCCGAAGTATTAATAGTAGCGCTGCCCAAAGGCTGGCTGGAGCAACATCCGTTAATGCGCGCAGAGTTGGAGCAAGAAGTGGCTTATCAGCAGGCCGCAGGCTGGCAATTGCAAGTGCGCTAAAGCACCATGTTGCATAACAAAAAGGCCGCAAACGCGGCCTTTGTCTTTTCCGGCTGAAATCAGACAGACTTTTCTTTCAGCCAAATTGCCACTTTCTTGGCGAAATAGGTCAGGATGCCGTCGGCGCCGGCGCGTTTAAACGCCAACAAGGATTCCATCACCACCGGTTTTTCGGCCAGCCAGCCATTCTGAATAGCTGCGACATGCATGGCATATTCACCGCTGACCTGATAAGCAAAAGTAGGCACGCCAAATTCGTCTTTGACGCGGCGAACAATGTCCAGATAAGGCATACCAGGTTTCACCATCACCATGTCGGCGCCTTCTTCCAGGTCCATCGCGACTTCGCGTAAAGCTTCATTGCTGTTGGCCGGGTCCATCTGGTAATTCTTTTTGTTGCCGCCTTTTAGGTTGCCGGCAGAGCCGACTGCATCGCGAAACGGGCCATAGTAGCTGGATGCATATTTGGCGGAATAGGCCATGATCCGCGTGTTGACATAACCCTCAGCTTCCAGTGCTTCCCGGATGGCACCGATGCGGCCGTCCATCATGTCGGATGGTGCGACGATATCGGCGCCTGCTGCAGCGTGCGACAGTGCCTGTTTCACCAGTGCATCCGTCGTGATGTCATTCACCACATAACCTTTGTCGTCGATGATGCCGTCCTGGCCATGTGTGGTGAATGGGTCCAGTGCGACGTCGGTGATCACCCCAAGTTCCGGTACATGCTGTTTTAGCAAGCGCACTGCGCGTTGCGCCAGACCTTCCGGGTTCCATGCTTCCTCTGCTTCCAATGACTTTTTATCTGCGGCTGTCACCGGGAAAATCGCGATGGCAGGAATGCCTAAGGCTGCCAGTTCACGCGCTTCTTCGAGCAACAGATCCAGCGTCAGCCGTTCAATGCCGGGCATCGAGGCAATGGTTTCGCGTTTATTGTCGCCGTCGATGATAAACATCGGGTAAATCAAATCATTCACAGTAAGCTGGTGTTCGGCCATCAGCCGGCGGCTGAAATCGTCGGCACGCATCCGGCGCATCCGGCCGGCAGGGAAATAACTAGAGTTCGGATTCATCCGCAGTTCCTTCAGTTGGCTCAGGGGCAGCATCAACGGAATCAGATTCAGATTCCGGTGCGGGTGCTAATTGTACCTGATTACGCCCTTGCTGTTTGGCCTGATATAAGGCCCGATCGGCGGCCTGAATGTAATCTGAGCTGACCATATCGGCTTCTGCGACCACCGCATAACAGCCGGCACTGATCTGTACAGCAAGATCGCCGATTTCGGTCTCAAACGGTGTATCTGCAATCGCTTGCCGGATTTGCTCGGCCAGCGCGACTACACCTTCGGCATCAGTATTCGGCAGAATTAAGGCAAACTCTTCACCGCCGTAACGACAAACATGGTCGCTGGAGCGCTTCAACAGCGCCTGAATACGCTGCGCGACACCACGGATCACCGCATCCCCGGCCAGATGTCCATGCCGGTCATTGATCTGCTTAAAGTGGTCGATATCCAGCATCACCAGCGCCAGCGGGCGCTGTTCTCGACGGCTGCGTTTCATCTCCGCCAGAATTTTCTTATCAAAATATGCGCGGTTGCGCACGCCGCTTAAAGCATCAAGTGTATTTTGCTCTTCCAGCGCGCGGTTTTTTTCCGCCAATTCGGTCAGGGCAACCTGTAATTCCAGCGTGCGGGATTGGATGTTGTCTTCTAAACGTTCGGCGGTTTCTCGCTGCCAAATCAGTTGTTTGCGATAAACCACTAAGGCACAAAGTGCTGCGCCAATACTGAAACTTAAACTGATCACTAACGCAAACAGCCACGGAAACTGCAGCACAGGTACGAAGAAATTAAGGACGGGCTGGACATCAGGCATCGGCGGTGATCCCGAATAATTTCAGGCTATTGGCCCGGCTGGCGCTTGCTACCAGTGAGATATCCAACTGCAGTAAAGCAGCGACTTTGGCCCCGATAGCGGGCAAAAAGGCCGGCTCGTTGCGGCGGTTTTTCGGTTTGTCCGTTAAATTACGCGGTAACAAATAAGGTGCATCCGTTTCCAGGACCAGACGGTCCAGCGGTACAAATTTCAACGCTTGTTGTAAGTCCGTACCGCGCCGCTCGTCACAGAGCCAGCCGGTAATGCCAATATATAAGCCCAAATCGAGATACGCCCGCAGTTGTGTCGCATCACCGGTAAAACAATGGGCGATACCATGGTCTATCTGATGTGCCTGCAATAAATCGATTTGGTCGGCAAAAGCGTCCCGTTCATGCAAGTAAACCGCTTTTGCATATTGTTTGGCAAGGGAAAGTTGTGCAGAAAACACGCGTAACTGTTGCTGTTTGGCTGAGAACATCCGGTTATAGTCCAGGCCACATTCACCGACAGCAACCACGGCCGGCTTCTGCAACAGCAGTTCGAGTTGCTGCAGCCAATCGGTACTGACGTGATCGGCCTGGTGCGGGTGTACTCCGGCGGTGGTGAAACTACCAGGATGTTCAGCGCAAAATTGCAGATTGAGTTGGGTCTCAGCAAGGTCACTGCTGATCAGCAATAATTCGCTGACACCTGCCGCCTGAGCCTGACTGACGACCTGTGTTCTGTCGTGGTCGAACTGAGCGCTGAATAAATTGACGCCTGCATCAAACCAGCGGCTGGGATCAGTCGACACGACGAACCCGGATTTTGCGGTTACTACGGCCGTTATCGAGCAGGAAAGATCCAAAAGTTGCGCGGGTGATAGTGCAAACATCGCCGGGTTTCACATCTAACCGGCTGTCATCGGTTTGCAGCCATATCTGACCATTCTGCATATTGATTTCGAGCCGGCCTTTTGACGTGATGCGGACTGTTTTGGCTGTCAGTCTCAGGTCTTCGACCTGCTGCTCCGGCGCGCGGTTTTCCAGACCAAAGCTCTGGACAGGATCTGCTGCGACCTGCACCGTTGGCGTTGCAGGCTTTGCAGGCTTTGCAGGCTTTGCAGGCTTTGCAGGCGTTGCAGTGAGTTGTTGGGTGCTGCGTGCCAGTTGGTCATAGCATTGCAGGCGGGCATGGTCTTCTGCCAGCTGCAAGCAGTTGTGTAATGCCGTGGGCAAATCAGCTGCAAGCACTTGGCTGCTCAGCAATAAAAACAGGGGCAGAGTACTCAGAATTCGCATATCTCTCCTAAGACCTAAGGGCCCGGTTGCTGCCGCACTTCGCTGACGGCTTGTTTTCAGCGGACGCGTTTAACCCGGATCGATTTAGTGCCCTGTTGGCATTTCATCGTGTATGAACCAAAGACGCCGCTGCTGATCACACAATTGTCGCCCTGACTGACTTTCAGAAACCCATTATCAAGCTGCTGCCAACGTTGGCCATTTTGCATGGTCAGCAGCAGTTTTTGTCGTGAATCTGTGCTGATACTTTGCACCTGTACATTCAGGTCGGCGATTTTGGATTCGATAGTCTCACCGCTGGTACCGAACAAGGCTTCATCACGTGCTGTTTTTACTGGTTCAGTGACCTTGGCTGCTGCCGTCGCTGCAACTGCATCTGGTGCTTTGGCGCTGACGCTCTTGGCACTCTGCGTATCGACATATTGATCGTAACATTGCAAGCGGGCACTGGCGTCCATAATAGCGCGACATTGTTGCAGACTTTCTGCGGCAGTGACTGATCCAATCAGACCAAAAAATGACAAGGCAATGAGTTTGCGCATATCAGCTCTTTTCATCAATTTTTTCTTCCGTGACTGCTTCGTCTGCTTCGTCTGCTTCATCGGCTGGTCGTTCGTAGAAGCGACCTAGCCAAATGCCGATTTCATATAAAATACACATTGGCACGGCCAACAGCGTTTGCGACAGTACATCCGGCGGTGTTAAAAACATCGCGACGACAAAGGCGATGACAATAAAATACGGCCGCTTTTCAATCAGCGCTGCTCTGTCCATCACGCCTGACCAAATTAACAACAACATGGCAACCGGAATTTCAAAACTCAGGCCAAAGGCAAAAAACATCTGCAGGACAAAATCGAGATAGGTGCTGATGTCCGGCGCATTGACCACGCCTTCGGGCGTGACACTGGTAAAAAAGCCAAATACCAGCGGAAACACAAAGAAATAAGCGAAGGAAATTCCCAGATAAAACAACAGCGTCGACGAGACGATCAGTGGCGCTATCAGATGTTTTTCTTTGTTGTACAGCGCCGGCGCAATGAAGCTCCAGATTTGATACAACACATATGGAATCGCCAACACAAAAGCGACAATAAATGTCAGCTTAAAGGGCACAAAAAAAGTGGAAGCGACACCGGTCGCGATCATCGTCGTGCCTTTGGGCAACGATGCTAACAGCGGCATGGCCAGCAGGTGATAGATGTCATTGGCAAAATACGCCAGACTCAGGAATAACAAAACGACTGCGGCAATCGATTTCAGCAATCTGTTGCGCAGTTCAATCAGATGCCCCATCAGGCTGTTGGGGTCATGTCGGTGTTTTTTGCTCATTCACTTGTGCTGTTGGTTGACCACTGGAAGGGGCGACTGCAGCCGGCACCGACGGTGCTGCTACTGCAGGGGGTGTACCTGCAGCTGGTATAGCCGCAGGCAGTTGTGCCGGGATGTCGGTCGCAGCTTGTGCGGGCTTGCTGTACGGACTATTCACATCCGCGGCGGCCTGGCGCAGTTCCGCCAGTGCATTGATTTCGTCTGCAGATAAACCAAGCAGGCCTTTTTCTTCGGCCTGCCGCAGTTTTTCATGCAGTTCATGTACCCGCAGCTCATCAGACAATTCAGATTTCATCTGATGGCCGAATTCGCGGATAGAACGGATGGTGCCTGTCACAGTGCGGATAGCGCCGGGTAGCTTCTCCGGCCCTAGCACCAGCAAAGCAACGACGCCAACAACAACCAGTTCCCAGAAGCTCATCAGTGCTTATCTTGTACCTGATTCACCGGAGCCGCGCTTTGAGCCGGAGTAGCCGGCGCAGCTGGCGCTACTGGCTGTGTTGCGGCTGGCTGAGCGGTCACCGCAGCGTCGCGTTTTACTTCAGCCGGAAAAGTCGCGTCCTGTTCAGCAGGCTCTTCCGGATCTTTGATTGAACTGCGGAAACCGCGGATCGCAGAGCCGAGATCGTTGCCGATGTTGCGCAGACGTTTGGTGCCAAACAACAACACGATAATCACCAGAATAATCAGCAACTGCCAAATACTAATGCCACCAAGACCCATGATATATGCTTCCTCAGACTAAAAACTGTTCCAGTATACGCTTGTTATCTGCCCGAACTCCATGCCCGGTTCAGATCCCTGCGCCGATTCTATAAAAAAATTATGACAATATTGCTTTACCCGCACCAGCTACAGCCAGGGTAAAAGCGCCGAGAGCCAGCGTATGGTGGCCGAGCGCCAATAACAGCGTGGCGCTGATAATCAACGCCGCTGCCACAATCATCAGTTTCAGGCTACGACCTTGCTGTTGTTGTGTTTGCTGCAGTAGTTGTAACTGGGCCAGTAACTGTTGTTGTGAACGCGGTTGTTGCTGCAGATAGCTATGCAGCAGCGTAGGCATTTCCGGCAGTTTCTCGGCCCAAAACGGCAGATTCTCTTTGATTTGCCGCAACATAGCCCAAGGGCCCATTTGTTGTTTGACCCAGTTTTCCAGGAACGGCTTGGCGGTTTTCCACAGGTCGAGCTGCGGATAAAGCTGCCGGCCTAAGCCTTCGATATATAACAAGGTTTTTTGCAACAGCACCAGCTGCGGTTGCACCTGCATGTTAAAACGACGTGCGGTATTAAACAGATTCAGCAGTACCTGGCCAAAGGAGATCTCGGCCAGCGGCTTTTGGAATATCGGTTCACAAACAGTACGTATCGCGCTTTCAAATTCTTCAATAGAGGTATCTGCCGGGACCCAGCCCGAATCGACATGCAATTCAGCCACTTTACGGTAATCCCGATTAAAAAAGGCGACAAAATTCTCCGCCAGATACCGTTTATCTTCTCGGTTCAGCGTGCCGACGATGCCACAATCGATACCGATGTATTGCGGGTTATGTGGTTTGTCCGGCGCCACAAAGATATTGCCGGGATGCATATCGGCATGGAAAAAACTGTCGCGGAACACCTGAGTGAAAAACACTTCAACGCCGCGTTTGGCCAGCAATTCCATATCGGTGCCGTTGGCAATCAGGCGCTCAGTATCCGATACCGGGATGCCGTAAATGCGCTCCATCACCATAACATTTTTCCGACTATGGTCGCTGTAAACAAAGGGAATATACAGGGATTCGGAGCCTTCGAAGTTGCGGCGCAGCTGAATAGCGTTGGCGGCTTCGCGTTGTAAATCCAGCTCGTCGAGAATGGTTTTGCGGTACTCTGCCACCACTTCACGCGGTCTCAGCCGCTTGCCGTCGGGCAAAAACTTCGCGGCGGCGATGGCAAGATCTGCCATCAGTTCCAAATCGGCCTGAATTTGTTGCTCAATGTCCGGCCGGATCACTTTAATCACCACTTCCGGCGCTGAACCATCTGCCAGACGTAAGCGCGCGGTATGAACCTGCGCGATAGAGGCCGAAGCCAGCGGTGCCACGGCAAAGTCGCTGAATAATTCGTTGATATTTTTAAGGCCAAGAGCCTGTTCAATCAGCTGCTGTGCCTTTTGGCCGTCAAAGGGGGCGACTTTGTCCTGTAGTTTAGCCAGCTCATCAGCCAGCTCTGGCGGAAACAAATCGCGCCGGGTCGACAGCATCTGACCAAATTTGACCCAGACCGGCCCTAGGCTTTGCAGCGCCAGCCGCAACCGCACGCCCGGACTTTGTTCCGGATGGCGGTTTCGCAGCCAGAATGAAATGACCCGAAGTGGCTTCAGCCACCAGGGGCGCCACTGCGCCGGGATCAGCTCATCGAGGCCGTGTTGCAATAAGGTTTTAATGATTTGATAAAAACGGCTGATGCTCATGCGAAGGCCCGTGACTGCGAAAGCAGGCCAGCTAGCTGGCGTTGTAAAAGTTCGGTGCGGGCAGCGACAGCACTGACATCCTGGCTGAATTGCTGCACTTCGGCCGCGACCGGCGTCAGCCGTAGTTCATCCTGTGCCAGTTCGCGCAAGTTGTGGTCACTCTGCTGCAGATATTGCCTGATACTGCGCTGCAGCAACTGAATACCGTTCGTGGCTTTGTGCGCCATAGCATCACCCAGATAGATCGATAGACGTTCCTGCCAATCCGGGTTCAGTTGCTGAAAGAACTGCGAAAACTGTTGCAGCGTTTGCAGGTCGCCATCGATCTGCAGTTTGTCCTCGCGGATCAAACGGGTCAGCTGGCTGGGGTCTGATAACTGCTGCAAGGCCGACAAATCAGCGCTAATGCTGCAATCGACCGGTTCGTCGTGGCTGTTCAGCCAGATGCCGTTTTGCTGCGCGGTAAACACCAGCCGCAGCGGAATGCCGCGTAACCGCACGGCAAACTGCTTACCCTGCAGCCGATTCAGGCGTGTATGCGCATCCGGGTCCATACCTATCACCGGATTCAGCACTTTTTCCGCAACAGTGCACAATAAACCGGGCAATAACAGTTTCAGCATGATGTGCTCGTCAGAATTTATAACCACGGTGCAGGGCGACAATACCCCCGGTCAGATTGTGATAGCTGGTTTCAGCAAAGCCGGCCTGCTGCATCATCTGTTTCAGCGTGTCCTGGTCGGGGTGCATGCGGATAGATTCAGCCAGATACTGATAAGACTCGCGGTCGTTGGCGACCAGCTGACCCATCGCCGGCAACAGTTTAAAAGAGTACAGGTCATACACTTTGCTGAGCCAGGCTTCGGTCGGTTTGGAAAACTCGAGCACCAATAAGCGGCCACCCGGTTTCAGCACGCGGAACATTGAACGTAGTGCGGCGTCTTTGTCGGTGACGTTACGCAGGCCAAAAGCGATAGTGATGATGTCAAAACTGTTGTCGGCAAAAGGCAGTGCTTCGGCGTTAGCCTGTACATAGCTGATATTGTTGACCAGACCCAGGTCACGCAGTTTATCTTTGCCAACATTCAGCATCGATTCGTTGATATCAGCCAAAATCACCTGACCGGTTGGACCGACCCGACGGGAAAATAAGGCGGTCAAATCACCGGTGCCGCCGGCTAAATCCAGTACTTTCTGACCAGGCCGGACACCACTGCAATCAATGGTGAAGCGTTTCCACAGCCGGTGGATGCCCAGTGACATCAGGTCATTCATTACATCGTATTTGGCCGCGACACTATGAAAGACATTGGCAACCATCGAAACCTTTTCGTCACGGGCAACAGTTTTAAAACCAAAATGCGTACTGTCTTGGGTGCCGGAATGCTGTTGTTCGGACATGAAATAACCTTAGCCAGAAAGAATGTGGCGCTAGTGTAAAAGATCCCACTGCAGAGTCCAACCCAAAGCGGTGGATCAATTGTCGCGGATCAAATCGAATGTGGCAGATACGACGATGTTACCGTTGACGATCAGGTGCAGCTGATGGGCGCCGCCATAATGCCGGCGGGTCGTCAGGTCGCTGAAACGATAAGATTTTTGTAGCTTTAGCGTGCCGGGGCCGGCTTCCCGTTGTAGCCATTGGAATACTTTGTGTCTTTTGCTGCCGTTTTTCGAAGCAAAATCAATTGCATATTCAACCCTTAGCGGCGCGGGGCCGTCATGCAGCGTGAGCTGTGCGGCAAAATTCAGCACTTCTCCATAATTCAGCTGTTGCTGAGCCAGGGTCAGGCTGGCGTCCAGCGCGCGGATATTGCAGCCAAATAACTGCAGCGCCTGCGGCTGGCGCTGTTTTAACAGGCCGCGCAAGGCATGTTTCAGGATCCAGTCGGTGTGGCGGTGCTGGCCATGCCACTGCTGCGCCAGCTGCAGCACCAGGTCGGGGTGGTCTTTGCTGATATCGTTCAGATTGTTGGCCACACTGCGTCGGACGTAATCTTCCGGGTCCTGCTTTAAACGCTGTAACAGCGGGAATAACGGCGTTGGGTCAGCAATAAATTGTGGCAGTTTTTGCCCCCAGGGCAGACGGGGCCGGCAGCCTTCAGAAGCCAGCCGGCGCAAATGCATATTGTCTGACCCTGCCCATTGCTGCAGCTGTTGCATACTTTGCTGCGGGTAACGTTGCAGAAAAGGCCGGATGGCAAATTCGCCGGTGGAGTAACAGGTGAAATGCGCCAGCGCTTGCATCGAAGTGGCAAAATCGCCGAGGCCAAACTGCTCAACGATGTCCGGAAAGATAAAACCGGGCAAGCCACGGATTTCGCTGCTGACCGGTTTCAGTAACTCGCAGCAGTGAGCGAATGGCAAATCCAGCTGTTGATACAAAGTGGTGGCGATGCGGCGGACTCGCTGTTTCAGACTCAGTTCGGTGTAGGCAGAGTCCCAGAGCGTGCTTATAAATGTGTCGGCGTTAAAGCTGGGATGGTGCTGACTGACGTTAGCCGCCAGTCGTTGCAACAAAGCAAGGTCTAAAAAGTCTTTTAGCAGCGGCGCGCTCATGCGGCGGGTTTACAGCATCGCTTCGGTGGCAACCTGATTGCGGCCACGTTTTTTCGCGACATTCAGCACCTGATTGGAGCGGGCTAAGAACTGGTGCCAGTTTTCCTGCGCCTGATATAAGGCCACACCCAGCGAAATGGTGACTTTCGGTAGTGCTTTTTTGCTGCGCGATGACACAAAACGCAGCTTTTCCACGCCGCGGCGTACTTGTTCGGCGATTTCACTGGCGGTACGCAGGTCGACATCCGGCAGCAGGATCAGGAATTCTTCGCCACCGGCACGGACCGGCAGCCCGCTTTCCTGTACATAAGCACTGATTTTTTTCGCTACTTTTGACAGGATCACGTCACCGATGTTGTAGCCGTAATCCTGATTAAATTGCTTAAAGTGGTCGAGATCTACGGCGATGGCAGCGATACGGCGGTGCGGGTTTTCGGCCAGCCACTGGTCGATATGTTCCTGCATCGCCAGCCGGTTGTAGAGGCCGGTTAAGGCATCGACATGCCGCTCACGTTTTAATTGCTCCAGCTCGGCGCGTAATTGATAACTCTGTTCATTTGATTTCAACAGCTGGTCACGCAGTTTTTGCTGACTGGCTTTGAGTTCGTAGGTCGCGGATAGAATACGGCCGATAGTTTCACGTGCCTGTACCGGTGTCTCGGTTTTCAGCGCAACCAGACCGTGATCCAGCACATCAATATAATCATGAATAGCTTCACCAGCTTGTTCAGACTGCTGATTCAGCGCATTGACCATTTTATACACGGCAGCAATCATGGCTTCGTTTTGCCGGCCGGTCGGTACAATGTAATTGCTGTACAGTTCCGTCATGACAAAATCGTCGAACGGGATACGGGCGGTCAGTTTATCTTCGATGGCCTGACAAAGTTCAGCGATCACGCCGCTGATATATTCGTAGGCAACAGTGAAGTTTACCGGGTGTGCGGCCAAACGATGCCGCTGCAAGAAGGCTATGGCTAACGCCGCCTTCTCGCTGGCTTGCTCGATTGAATCCTGATACATCATGCCAAGTAAAACTCCAATGGATACTGCATAGACTTAGCGTAACTTAAGGCCGATATGTTACGGAAAAGCCATGCCAACGCAAGCGCGCGCAAAAAATTACAGCGCTGTCACACCTAAAATAACGGGACAACCTGAAGCCGCCAAGCCTTTTTTGCGGCAATAATGGATTTTTTTCTGAATATTCAGATATTTGTCTTAGCCACGTTATTCATGATTCTGACTCTGTGCATAAAATCCGCTCAAAAGGCAGAAATCTGAGCCGGTTAGCAACTGAACGACGTGCAGAATTGTATACAATCAGTGCTGTCATATAGCCATTTGGATTGCCAGAAATGAAACAAAAATTATTGGTTTCGCTGTGTTGTGCTGCGTTGATGGCCTGCGCGCAGCAACCAGCCTCAACTCCTGCTGATTTTGACCGTTTTGCTAACGACTGGTGGCAGCGTGTTGAACAGGTCCAGACCAATACCAAGTCAGGTTTGCCAGATATGTCTCCGGCAGCGCTGGAAAAGGCGCAGCAGCAGCGACTGGCATTGTTGGCAGAGTTGAATAAAACCGATGCCAGTGGTTTGTCAGAACAGCAAAAAATAAACTTGGCGATTTTACAGTACCGCGTACAAAACGACATTGACGAATACCGCTTTGGTGCGCACTACATGCCACTGACAGCGGAATCCGGTTTCCACAGTGACGTGCTGTTTATGCTGAATATGTCGTCTGTAAAAACCGAAAAAGACCTGCAGACATATCTGGAAAAACTGGCTGCGCTGCCACTGTATATGCAGCAGCAAATGGACTGGATGCGACAGGGGCTGGCCAAAGGCTATACGCAGCCAAAGGCCGTGTTAGCCGGATATGAAGACAGCATCAAATCTTTTATCAGCACAGCTCCGCAACAAAGCCCGTTCTACCGGCCGCTGCTGAAACAACCGGCCGGCATCGACCCGGCGCGCTGGCAGGCTCTACAGCAACAGGCCAGTGCGTTGATCAGTCAGCAAATCACGCCGGTGTATCAGCAATACCTGGATTTCTTTACAACCCAATATGTTCCTGGTGCGCGGGACAATATTGCGGCCGTAGCTTTACCGGATGGTGCCGTCTATTACCAGAATCGTCTGGAGCACTACACCACGTTAAAAATGACGCCGCAGCAAGTGCATCAGATTGGTTTGCAGGAAGTCGCCCGCATCCGCGCCGAAATGCAGCAGGTGATTCAGCAAACCGGCTTTAAAGGCAGTTTTGCCGAGTTTGTCCAGTTCCTGCGGACTGATCCGCAATTTTATGTGACAAAACCAGAACAATTATTAAAAGAAGCGGCTTATTTGTCGAAGAAAATCGACGCGCAACTACCGAAGTTATTCAAAACGCTGCCACGCACGCCATATGGCGTTGAACCGGTACCGGCTGAAATAGCTCCCAAATACACCACGGGCCGTTATGCCGGTGGCCGCGCAGCGGGTGAGCCGGGTTTTTATTGGGTGAATACTTACGCTCTGGACCGCCGTCCTTTATATGAACTGGAAGCGTTGACGCTGCATGAGGCGGTGCCGGGTCACCATCTGCAGGTGGCTCTCGCTAACGAGCAGGAAAGCCTGCCGGTGTACCGCCGTAGTTTTTATACCTCGGCTTTTGGTGAGGGCTGGGGACTGTATTCTGAGTATCTTGGGCTGGAAGTGGGTTTTTATACCGACCCCTACAGTAATTTTGGCCGTCTGACTTATGAAATGTGGCGTGCCTGTCGTCTGGTCGTGGATACCGGCATGCATACAATGGGCTGGAGCCGGCAGCAAGCCATTGATTTCCTTGCTCAAAACACTGCTCTATCGATGCATAACGTAACAACGGAAGTTGACCGGTACATCAGCTGGCCGGCGCAGGCGTTGTCTTACAAACTCGGCGAGCTGACCATCAAACGTTTGCGACAAAAAGCCGAAAAAGCACTGGGTGACAAATTCAATGTACGTGAATTCCATGACGCTGTGTTATCCAACGGCAGTGTGCCGCTGTCGGTGCTGGAACAGCAAATAGACTTGTATATCGCCCGGGTTCAGCGTGGTTAAATGGAACAAACCGTTGCTCAGCACTGGCTGAGCAACGGCCTTTTATGTTAAATTTCAATAAATTATTGTTATTGTAATCTGGGATGTCGCGGTGATTTGGTGGGTGTTGGCTATTGCATGCCTGATTGTGCTGATGGTTGTGATGATAGTCAGGACTGACAGCCTGGCCTCGGAGCACAAAAGGTTGTTGGTACAGTTCAAAATGCTGGACCAGGAATCTGTGCAGTTTCAGCAAATTACTTACGAACTTGCCGAAGAATTCAGTCAGTTTTTGCTGTTACAGCTTGGCGCCGCGCGCAGATTGAGCCGAATGCCAGAGGACGAGTTGTACCAGTTTGAAATCGCGATACAGTTGATCCCCACCTTATGTAAGGAGATGTCTGGCCGTCGGATGAGTTTCAAAGCCGCATTGCAACGGGCACTGAAACTTCACGCAGATATCGAAATAGCGGCTTTTGAGGCCACTATCGGCCGGCATGGCCGATTGATCACCGGCTGGCAGAAACAGAGTTTTGCAGGTTACTTGCAGATGTGTCAGCAAATGTATTTGCTGACAAAAGAATATTCACATAAAGAACAAAGGCCGGGTCAGCCAGAATTAGCAGGATAATTATTTAGTTACGCAGTGCGATCGACGGGGCTGTATCAATCTGCCCATCCTGATCTACTGCAGCCAGCCGTTCGCCAGATTTCAACACCGCCATGCTGAAACTCGGGCTACGACGGACAAAAGCCAGTTCATAACCGAAACGTTGCAATTCAGAGACTGAAAACTTCTGAGCGACATTCAGCCGGTCCCAAAAATAGTCCAGATTCTTTTCTTCAGCGCGTCTGTCTTCGGTCACTGCAACCATTTTTAACAACTCCGTTTCAGTTTAATAACCAAGGTTGGTGAAAGACTCAACTTTCACTGTAAGCCTTTGCTACACAAAGTACAAGGTCAAACTCTGCTTTTGTTGCCGGAATAATCGATAATCTGTTGCCTTTTTTCAGCAATTGCATGTCGGCTAAGCCATAGATTTGACGAAGCTCGGTCATACTCAGCACTTTGCTGAATTGTTCGACGAAGCCAACCTGCACAGCAACCCATGGCGCTTTCTCAGGTGTTGACTTAGCGTCGTAATATAAGCTACGAGGTTGAAACTGGCTTGGATCAGGATAAGCCTCGGCCAAAATAACCCCGACACCGGCAATGCCGACATGAGCACAGCTGGAGTGATGAATGAGGACCTGATCGCCAATCTTCACCTGATCACGCAGAAAATTGCGGGCCTGATAGTTTCGGACACCTTCCCAGACCACGCCCTTCGGGCCTGCAGCCTGAATGTCCAGGATACTGCATTCCGCCGGTTCCGTTTTAAAAACCCAGTACATCCTGTCACTTAGCTCAATTTTTGTAGTCAATGTAGGTAAATTAGCAGTTGTACACTTGCACCGCAAGGCCTGAACGCGTAAGTTGGATGTTGCATTATTGATAACAGGAGAATGCAATGTTCCAGCCGAAATGGATGCTATTACTGGGTTGTCTGAGTCTGACCGCCTGTACATCAACGCCGCAGTCCGCACAAGACACTAAGACAACAGGGAGCAATGCTGCACCTGCCAAAGTAACGGTTGTCAAAGCTTATACCAAGGACACGGATAAAAGTGCCTTGGTGTGTCGTAAAGAAAAAGTGCTTGGCAGTAACCGGGCCGTAAAAGTCTGCAAAACTGTTGCGCAGCAGGAAGAAGAGCGTAAGCAGGCTGAGCGAATGGTGAATGACCGTTCCTTGCAACAAAGCCTGGGTGGTGGTGGCGGCGGTCGCTGATCTGGCCATTAGAACTTGGTTCTTATCGCTGCTTGCTGCAGAATATGTGTCCATCAGGATTCTCGGGGAGCAGCGATGAGCCAGGTACTGTCAGACCTATTATCATTATTAAAGTTAGAAACCATCGAGTACGGACTATATCGTGGCCAGAGCCAGGACCTCGGGTTCAAAGCAGTGTTTGGTGGTCAGGTGATGGGGCAGGCGCTGTCTGCAGCCAAAGAAACTATTCCGGAAGACCGCAAAGTGCACTCTTTTCACTCGTATTTTTTGCGCCCGGGTGATGCGGCGCGCCCGATAGTGTACGAAGTCGAAAATATCCGCGATGGCAAAAGTTTCAGCACACGCCGGGTCAGTGCTATTCAGTATGGCAAACCGATATTCTACATGACCGCATCCTTTCAGGCAGATGAGCCGGGTTTTGCTCATCAGGATTTAATGCCGCAGGTGCCGCAACCAGAAGATTTAGTGTCAGATCTGGAGTTTTATCGCGAGAACGCCGGGCTGATCCCGGAATCTATCCGCAGTAAATTTATCTGCGAAAAGCCCATTGAGATGCGTTCTGTGGCTTTCCATAATCCATTTAAACCCCTGGTCAGTCAGGCCAAACGTTATGTCTGGTTTAAGGCGAATGGCGCCATGCCGGATGACCTGCGGGTGCACAAATATTTATTGGCTTATGCCTCCGATTTTAACTTTTTGCCGACTGCACTTCAGCCGCATGGCAAGTCGTTTATGGCGCCAAATATGCAGGTTGCGACCATAGACCATGCCATGTGGTTTCATGAAGATTTTCGCTTTGATGACTGGCTGCTGTATGCGGTGGATAGCCCAAGCGCGTCCGGCGCCAGAGGACTGGTGCGCGGTCAGTTCTTTAACCGCGCCGGCACTTTGGTCGCATCGACTATGCAGGAAGGCGTGATCCGCAGTTATGAGAAAGCGAGGGGCGAGTAGTCGCCCCAACCGCTAAGACGCCGCAGATGCACCAATCTGACGGATGCTGGCGCTGACAGTCGCCGGCAATAACTGATAAACGGCAGCTTCCAGCGCAGAAAATCTGGCGGCTGGCCGCAGTTTATGCTCTGCATCAACATGCAGATACCCCTGATCTTTTAAAGCGTTAATCAGCGTGACAAAAAGCTTCTTGTCATGAAACTCCGGCGCATCCAGCCCGTGTAACGTCAACAACCGCAGTGCCAGCTGATGTGCCTTTTGCTCTAACTCATCCCGCTCCATCGGCTCCGAGTCTGCGATTAACTGCAGAACCATCGCATGACGTTGCAGCATGCCATCGGCCAGAGTTGCCAGCAGTTCCAGCTGAGCACAGCTCTGTAGACTGAGGTGATATTCCGCACCGGCCTGCTCGACATAAATGAGTTTTTCCTGCTGCAAAAACAACAAGATGCCTTCGACATAATTTTGTAAATGCTGTGGCTGCAGGAACAATTCCTGCTCGAGCAATGGCTGGAGTTGCTGGCACAGCTGCAATAGTTGTGTCGCGGTGGACTGCTGGCGTAATAATGCGGTAGCCAAAATGGCAGGGATCATAAACAAGTGGCTGATATTGCTGCGGTAATAACTCATCAACACTTGGTCATGCGGGGCAAACCGCACCAGAGCGCCGAAATTATCCTGGTCAATCTGCACTTTTTGCAGGCGCTGCGCATGGCGTAGCCAGTCACTCACCTCACCGTCAGCAAAACTGACATTTGGATGATAGGGCACCTGCTGTAGCAGACGGCGATATAACGACATTTGAGTTAACAGCTGTTGCTCCGGCATCACCTGCTGCGGTGCAGACAGCAAACAGGTTGCCAGTAGGTTCACACTGTTGACGGCCGCACTTTGGTTGATTCGCAACATGACCTGATGTGCCAGGTCGGCGACCAATGGATTCAACCACTCTGGTTTCGCTGGTTCCAGCGGATCTATGGCACTTTTCCAGTCCGGCACTTGTTGCTGTAAATACTGGTTGACCGACAGTGGCTCACCAAAATTCACGAAGCCAAAACCATAATTGCGCAGCTTGGTGGCAGCTTTAAGAATGCCAAAAGCAGACTCTTTGGTTTTATTCAGGCCTTTTAATTCACGCAGATAAGTGCCGACTTCCATCACGTGTTCATAGCCGAGATACACCGGCACAATTGTGACCGGACGGTCTATACCGCGCAGCATGGCCTGAATGGTCATCGCCAGCATGCCGGTTTTTGGCTGTAACAGCCGGCCGGTGCGGCTGCGCCCGCCTTCACTGTAATATTTAACTGCGTAGCCTTTGCGGAATAATTGAGTCAGATATTCGCGAAACACTGTGGAATACAGTTTGTTCCCGCTAAAACTGCGACGGATAAAAAATGCGCCACCGCGGCGGAACAGTTTACCGATAGGCCAGAAATTCAGGTTAATGCCGGCGGCAATATGCGGCGAAGCCAGGCCTTGCTGGTAAATTACATAACTCAGCAGCAAATAATCCATATGGCTGCGATGACAGGGCAGATAGACAATTTCGTGGCCTCGTTGCGCCAAATCCCTGACCTGCTCGTTATTGCGGATTTGAATGCCGGTATATAACTTACTGAATAACCAGCGTAAAAAACGGTCACCCACTCTGACTGTGGACTCGCGTTGATCGGCTGCGATTTCTTCCAGTAACAGCAAAGCTTCCTGGCGCGCAGCTGTCGGCGGGATTTGTTTTTGTGCGGCTTCTTCTTCGATGGCCTGGCGGACTGAGGCCGAGCCTAACAATGCGTTGAATAAGGCGCCTCTGTCCGGTTGTCTCGGGCCTGTAGCGGCGAGCTGCTGGCGATAAAACTGAAACCGGGCCAGTCGCAGCAGTTTGTGCGCGGTGTCCTCGCTGGTGCCGTATTTTGTGGTCATCTCCCGCAGAGACAAGGGATTGGAGAACTGCACTAAAGTGTGCCGGCCAGAAATCAGTACAATAAACAGTTTTTGCAGCCAGTTCGGCGCGGCCTGTTCACCGATGATGGCTTTGACACTGGCTTCTTTGCCTGGCGCTCGTCCCCAATTGATTGAAACAGGTATCAGCTGAGCATTTTGCGCAGGGTCCAGATGCGCTTGCAGCATTTGCTGGCCAATTTGCAATGCTGTGCTGGGGTGTTGATGACCACTCAGGGTTTTCGGGTTTTCCAGATAAAGAGTTCTCGGCAAACGCACATGGCCTAACTGCACTTCGTCGTCGGGTGCCGGCAAACCCAATTGGCGACAAACCCGCATCAAAGTCGCAAGGTCAGTGGCGGAAGACACTTTGGTGATGTAAAACAGCGGCTGGTCGCTGGTACCAGTCTGGGTATTCGTGGCGACAATTTTGCATTGCACCAGTGGTTTAAGTGGCCAATATAATAACCTGGCCAGAAATTTTAATCGGGCAAACATAAGGAACCTGCGACACAGACAGCCCGCTACTTTAGCACGGATTGAAAAACAGCGCCAAATTCAGGTCTTACCAGTAAAATGTGCAGGGATAGGCTTGGCACAGCAGAATTCACTGTATATACTCCCAGTATTCACTGTATAGGCATTCAGCACCATGCGACCACTGACACCAAGACAAGCCGAAATTTTGCAACTTCTGAAAGATTATCAGGCCCAGACCGGTATGCCACCAACCCGTGCTGAAATTGCCACGCAACTAGGATTCAAATCCGCAAATGCCGCTGAAGAACATTTAAAAGCGCTGGCAAAAAAAGGCTTTATTGAGATGTTGCCCGGGACCTCAAGAGGGATCCGGCTGGTGGACGACGCTGCAGATGATGCAGCAAACGAACCGGAAATTCAGGGTTTACCATTGGTCGGTCGGGTTGCCGCCGGTCAGCCGATTCTGGCAACTCAGCATATCGAACAATACCACCAGATAGACGCCAATCTGTTTCATCCACCGGCAGATTTCCTGTTAAAGGTTTCTGGTATGAGCATGAAAGATATCGGAATTCTGGACGGCGATTTGCTTGCCGTGCATAAAACAACTGAGGCCCGTCAGGGAGAAGTGATTGTTGCCAGAGTCGATGAAGATGTCACAGTGAAGCGATTCCGCAAAGATGGCCAGTTTGTTTACTTACACCCCGAAAACAGCGACTTTAATGTGATAAAAGTAGATTTAACCCAGCAGTTTTTTGCGATAGAAGGTTTAGCTGTAGGTGTTGTACGGACTCAGACCTGGTGATTTATAATTAAAATCATTGTATTAGAGAGAAGCGCCTTAGTTTTTTTGACTAAGGCGCTTTTTTTTCGTTCTTTCCTTGGCTTTTTGTCGATTATGTCTAATTCTTAAGCAGAACCTGCCAAAACAAATGGTCAGATAAAAGATCAAGGCTGGTTTCTTACAGGAAAAAATAACAACGATAAGTTGCAGAATCGGGATGCAAAGTTGTGGGCGCGTCGGATTCTGGCAACAGTTTTTGCAAAACTGACAGAGGAGACGTGCTGTGGCGAACACGATGTATCATCGTTGCTCGCTGCTTGCCTTGTTGTGTGTCGATTCGGCTATCGCCGCAGAAATGCCCCTGAACATGACCCGGGGGGTAACGGAAATCAGTCAGAAGGTCTATGACCTGCACATGACTATTTTCTACATTTGCTGCGCCATTGGCCTGGTGGTTTTTGGTGCCATGTTTTGGTCCATTCTTCATCATCGCAAAGCAAAAGGTGTGCAGCCTGCGCAATTTCATGAAAGCACCAAAGTTGAACTGCTTTGGACCGCAATTCCCGTCGTCATTCTGGTTCTGATGGCGATTCCTGCGACCCGAACCCTCATTGCCATGGAAGATACCAGCAAATCAGAAGTCACAGTCCTGGTTACTGGTTCCCAATGGAAATGGCATTACAAATACCTTGAATATCCGGTTGAGTACTATTCGCTGCTTGCGACACCAGCCAAACAAATCCAAAACAAACTGCGCAAAAACGAAAACTATCTGCTTGAGGTCGACCGGCCTCTGGTTATTCCTACCGGCAAGAAAGTACGGTTTCTCATGACCTCTGATGACGTGATCCACTCCTGGTGGGTGCCGGCGTTTGCTGTGAAAAAAGATGCCAATCCAGGCTTTATCAACGAAGCCTGGACTCAGGTAGATCAACCGGGTACTTACCGCGGGCAGTGCGCGGAGCTGTGTGGCAAGGACCATGGTTTTATGCCAATTGTGGTTGTTGCGAAGACTCCTGAGGATTTTGATAGCTGGATACGGGTCGAAGGAGAACGACTTGCCAAGCTGAAAGCCGCAGAGCAGGAGTTGCTGTCGATGCAAATGAGCATGACTGACGCTATGGCAATGGGCGAAAAAGTCTATCAGGGCTATTGCGCGGCTTGTCATCAACCAACGGGCACTGGTTTACCCGGCGTGTTCCCGGCTTTAAAAGGCAGCAAAATGGCTACTGAAACTGGCCGAAAATCAGACCATATTCAAATTGTTCTGAACGGAAAAGCCGGGACTGCGATGCAGGCATTTGGCAAACAACTGAGTTTGCAGGAAATTGCTGCCGTCATTACGTACGAGCGTAATGCCTGGGACAACAACACCGGCGATCTGGTCCAGGCTGCAGATATTCAAGCAGCCAAAAACGGACAGAAGGAGTAAGGCATGAGCACCATCTCAACAGACACCCATCAGCATGCCGGACCGCACGATGCAGATCATGGCCACCATCATCCGCCGGCTGGCTTTAAGCGTTGGTTTTATACGACGAATCACAAAGATATCGGGACTTTATACCTGTTGTTTGCTTTGACGATGTTTTTCATTGGCGGATTAATGGCGATGGTGATCCGTGCTGAATTATTTCAGCCAGGGTTGCAATTGGTACAACCGGATTTTTTCAACCAGATGACCACTGTGCATGGGCTGATCATGGTGTTTGGTGCCGTGATGCCAGCCTTTACTGGCTTGGCAAACTGGCTCATTCCCATGATGATAGGCGCGCCGGATATGGCGTTGCCGCGGATGAACAACTGGAGTTTTTGGATCCTGCCATTCGCCTTTGCCATTCTGCTGATGTCATTGTTTATGGAAGGTGGCGGTCCTGGTTTTGGCTGGACCTTTTATGCACCGCTTTCGACCAAATACAGTGGCGACAGCACGGCACTATTTGTATTTTCTGTCCATATTATGGGTATTTCCTCTATCATGGGCGCGATCAACGTCATAGTGACCATTTTTAACCTGCGTGCCCCGGGGATGACATGGATGAAAATGCCGCTGTTTGTCTGGACCTGGCTGATCACTGCCTTTCTGCTGATTGCGGTAATGCCGGTGCTGGCCGGAACAGTGACTATGGTGCTGACCGACAAGTACTTTGGTACCAGTTTCTTTGATGCCGCCGGTGGTGGCGACCCGGTCTTGTTCCAGCATATTTTCTGGTTCTTCGGTCACCCTGAAGTCTACATCATGATTCTGCCGGCTTTTGGCATCGTCTCCAGCATAGTGCCGACTTTTTCCCGCAAGCCGTTATTTGGTTATGCTTCGATGGTGTATGCCACTTCCAGTATTGCATTGTTGTCTTTTCTGGTGTGGGCGCACCACATGTTTACCACCGGGATGCCGGTGTTCGCAGAGCTGTTTTTCATGTACTGCACCATGTTGATTGCAGTGCCGACCGGGGTCAAAGTCTTTAACTGGGTTGCCACTATGTGGCGCGGAGCTTTGACCTTTGAAGTGCCTATGATGTTCGCGATCGCCTTTATCGTGTTGTTTACCATTGGCGGTTTTTCCGGGCTGATGCTGGCGATCACTCCGGCGGATTTCCAATACCATGATACTTACTTTGTCGTAGCGCATTTCCACTATGTGCTGGTGACCGGAGCCATTTTCTCGATTATTGCGGCGGCTTATTACTGGTTGCCAAAATGGACTGGCCATATGTACGACGAGACATTGGGGCAGTGGCATTTCTGGTGTTCACTGATCTCGGTCAACTTGTTGTTCTTCCCGATGCATTTTGTCGGACTGGCGGGCATGCCACGGCGCATTCCGGATTATGCCCTGCAGTTTGCTGACTTTAATGCGCTGATCAGTATCGGCGGATTTGCCTTTGGTCTGTCACAGCTACTGTTTTTGTGGGTGATAGTCAAATGTATTAACGGCGGTAAGCCGGCGACCAATCAGGTATGGGAAGGTGCCGAAGGTTTGGAATGGCAGCTGACATCTCCGCCGCCATACCACAGTTTTACCACACCTCCGGATGTGAAATAGGACAGCATCATGCAGGCACCAGACCATCTGCCGTTATTACGCAAACTGCTAATCATCACTGTATTGATGTTTGGGTTTGGGTTTGCGCTGGTGCCATTGTATGACGTGTTTTGTGACCTGACCGGACTCAATGGTAAAACCAGCACTATGGCTGCGACTGCTGATCGGGCTATTAAGGATCAGCAGCGCACTATCACTATTGAGTTTTTAGCCAAGCCGGATCCGAAAATGCCATGGCGGTTTGAACCGGAGATCCGGCAGATTCAGGTACATCCGGGTGAAATTAAAGTCGTGCACTATGCCGCTGAGAATCCGACTTCAGCGCTGATGGTTGCACAGGCGGTACCCTCAGTGTCGCCGGGTCAGGCCGCTTTATATTTTAACAAAATGGAATGCTTTTGCTTTCAGCGCCAAACACTCAAAGCTGGCGAGAAGCTGATGATGCCACTGCAGTTTTATGTTGACCCGGCGTTGCCGGAACAATTTTCAACCATCACGCTGTCTTACACGATGTATGACGTAACCCAGCATAGTCCGGCCGCGACAGGTGCGGCTGTTTATCAGACGGGGAAGTAACATGGCCAAGACATATCAACATTATTACGTACCGGAACAAAGCCCATGGCCGATCGTCGGCGCAGTAGCGCTGTTTTTACTGGCATTAGGTGCCGGACATTTTGTCAACGAAGTGACCCGCGATAAGCAAGGCCACGGCGAATACATGCTGTTGGCCGGTGTGGCTTTGCTACTGTTTATGCTGGTCGGCTGGTTTCGTAATGTGATTGATGAATCAATGGGCGGCTTGTACAGCGATCAAATGGACAGGTCATTCCGGCAGGGGATGAGCTGGTTTATTTTCTCCGAAGTCATGTTCTTTTTTGCTTTTTTTGGTGCGTTGTTTTATGCCCGGATGATTGCGATGCCATGGCTTGACGGCGAAAGTAACAATGCGATGACTGCTGAGATCCTGTGGCCTGAATTCAGTGCCCACTGGCCGATGACCAAAACGCCGGGCGGGATCGAAACAACTGCGATGCCCTGGCAAGGGTTACCGCTATACAACACATTAATCCTGCTGGCATCTTCAGTCACACTGCAGTTTGCCCATGTGGCATTGGAGCAAGGGAAGCGCCTGCAATTGCGGCTGATGCTTTTGCTGACCATCTTGCTTGGCGCCAGTTTTCTGGGGCTGCAGGCCTATGAATATATGCATGCCTATCAGGACCTGAATCTGCGTCTGGACTCTGGTATTTATGGGAATACTTTCTTTTTGCTAACCGGTTTTCATGGCTTACATGTGACTTTAGGAGCCATCTTCCTGACTGTGATTTGGCTGCGGATCATGCTGAAAAACCATTTTACCGCACATAACCATTTTGGTTTTCAGGCGGCAGCCTGGTACTGGCATTTTGTCGATGTAGTCTGGTTGTGTTTGTTCGTGTTTGTGTATGTGTTATAGCGCCGGTGAGGGCAGACCCTGCAAGGTCGCAGGGTCTTTCGGGCGGGTTTAGTATGGCCGTTGATGAGGTTCAATCCAGCCCATGGCCAAAGCCAGAATAATCAGCGCCATGACAACGACGGAGAACATCACCCGCCGACCCAGATGCTTCGACATCGACGCCTGATTCGGATCATTTTTTAACATCAGATATAAAGCGCGAAACAGCTGAAAGACAACAAAAACTAATAAAGCGACCAACACAATTTTAATCAGCATGACAGGTGTCCTTATGACGCAACCCACAGATTTGTCAGCAACTTCTGCCGCAAAGTCATGGCAGTATTTCGCTGTGCTGATAACTGTGGCGGCATTTTTACTGTTAAGCAAGTTGGCCTGGTGGCAATGGCAGCGGGCAGAGGAGAAAACCCGGCAGTTACAGCAAATTGCCAGCTGGCAGCAACAGGATGGGGTGCCGGTTACACAGCTGAAGGAGTTGAGCTTGCCTGCGCTGGACGGTGCGCCTCTCAGGGGGCAGGTACGTTGGTTGTCGCCTTACATCTGGTTGCTGGACAATCAAATCGTCAATGGCAGAGTGGGTTACGACGTTGTGGTTCCGGTGCAGGCGCAAGACAACAAGTTTTTGCTGAATTTAGGCTGGATAGAAGGGCGATCGGACCGGGCGGATCTACCTCAGGTTGCCATTCCGGAAGTCATCGAATTACAGGGTGTGCTGCGCACAGAGCCACGGCCTTTCTTGCTTGGGCAGAATATCGAAAGTGGTAACGGCTATCCGCAGCGGATCCAGGCGGTATTGCCACTACAACTGGCTGAAGCCAGTGGTCTCCGGCTGGCAGACGCTGTGTTTTATCAGCAACAAAGCAGTTTTATTCCGCACTATAAGCCGGTGACCCTGCCACCGGAAAAGCACCGTGCTTATGCGCTGCAATGGGCACTGCTGGCTGTAGCTGTGGTGTTTGTTGCCTTAGCAGTCAGATATCAGCGAGGTCAGCATGAGTAAACAACGTTTCCTGAGTTTGTTTCTGTTGGTTGCCGCTGTGCCGGTGCTGTTGGCGCTAGTGATGTTAAAAAGCGGCTGGTATCAGGCCGGGGTCAACAACAAGGGTATTTGGTTTGATCAGGAAGTGCGGTTACTGCCGGCGATCACACCATCACAGGCGCACTGGCGTTTGGTGTATTTGCAGCCCCAGCACTGTGACCCAGCTTGTGTGGCAGTTGAGCATTTGATGCAACAAATAGATTTGGCACTTGGCCGCAAACAGGATCAATTGGATTTGGTGGTGCTGACAGAAGGTACCGCAAGGCAAACGCCTGACAACCCACAGATGAGTTTTATCCAGCGTTCTTTCGCCGGGCTGGCAGCGGGTAGCCTGATGATTGTCGACCAGCAAGGTTTAGCGCTGTTGCATTATCCGCTACCAGATGCAGCCGAGCAGTTACCTTTGCTAGGTAAGGATGTCATGGCAGATCTACAAAAACTGCTGAAATTTGACCGGGGGCCAACATGATGTGGATAAGAAGACTTGTCAGCTTTGCCATTGTTCTAACCATGGTCGTGATTGTGTTGGGAGCCTATACCCGACTGACTGACGCCGGTCTGGGATGTCCGGATTGGCCGGGTTGCTATGGTTTTTTACAGGTGCCACAGGACCATCATGCTGAGATTGCCGCCAGCCGTTTTCCTGAGCGGCCTCTGGAACCGCACAAAGCGCGTAACGAGATGGTGCATCGGTATTTTGCCGGCACACTGGGGCTGGTTATCGCCGGTATTTTTCTGCTGAGTTGCTGGCAACAACGCAAAGTGCAGTTATTGCCAGCCAGCTTATTGCTGCTGGTGGTGTTTCAGGCTGCGCTGGGAATGTGGACAGTAACGCTGAATTTATTTCCGTTGGTAGTGATGGGGCATTTACTCGGTGGTTTTACCTTGCTGACGCTGTTGTGGCTATATCGTCGGCAGCTAACACAGACGGACAGCTCTGCTCTCGTCGTGCCACTACGGTTGCGGCGGGCAGGCACATTAGCCTGCGCGGTGTTAGTCGGTCAAATTGCTCTGGGCGGCTGGACCTCGGCGAACTATGCGGCTTTGGCCTGTGTGGAATTGCCGCTTTGCCATAGCGGCTGGACCAGCCAGTTACGAATTGCTGAAGCTTTTGACTTGCATTTGGGACACGACAACTATGAGTTTGGCGTGATGAGTAAAGAAGCACGGCAAACCATCCATGTGAGCCATCGGCTCGGTGCAATTATGACCGTGCTGGTGGTTGGATTTTTTGCCTGGCAACTGTGGCGTTTCAGTCGCACTTTGCCAGTATCGGCAGCGCAATTGCACCGACGACAGGCGCAGTGGGTGTTATTGCTCTTGTTATTGCAGTTCTGCCTCGGTGTTTTGAATATATGGTGGTTGTTACCACTGCCTAACGCGGTGGCGCATAACTTCGTCGCGGCGAACTTGCTGGCGGCAACTGTACTGGCCCGTTATGGCTTACGACAGCAGTGTCAGGCACCAGTCGCAGGCACTGCACCTCAATACCTTTCTTCAGGCAGGAGTCCGGCATGAACATCAGCAGAATCGCAATGGTGCAGGAGCTTCGCCAGACCTGGCGTGACTATTACCAGCTAACTAAACCAAAAGTTGTGGCTTTGCTGTTGTTAACTGCCTGGGTGGGCATGTGGCTGGCACCAGCCACTGCATCACAACCAGGGCTGATGTTAATTGCCTTAACTGGCATTGGTCTGTTGTCAGCCGCAGCAGCAGCTCTGAATCATGTACTGGACCAAAACATTGACGCAAAAATGGCCAGGACACAACGTCGCCCGGTGGCGACAGGAAGGGTCAGCCCACAGCAGGCGCTGGCTTTTGCCTTGAGTCTGGCGATTGCCGGTTTTGCGTTGTTGTATGAATTCGTCAATCCGCTAACCGCCTGGTTAACGCTGGCCAGTTTGTTTGGTTATGCCGGTGTCTACACCATGTTCCTGAAGCGCGCCACACCGCAGAACATCGTCATAGGTGGTTTAGCTGGCGCTATGCCGCCGTTGTTAGGCTGGACCAGTATTACCGGGACTTTGTCGGCGGAACCCTGGCTGCTGGTGATGATTATTTTTGCCTGGACGCCGCCGCATTTTTGGGCGTTGGCAATTCACCGGCGCGACGATTACGCCAAAGTGAATATGCCGATGTTACCGGTCACCCATGGGATTGAATTCACTAAAACCGCGATCTTGTTGTACACGCTGTTGCTGACGCTGGTCTGCTTAATGCCCTATCTGGTGGGGATGTCTGGCTTGGTCTATCTCATCGGCAGTCTCGGCCTCAACCTTGGTTTTATGCTGCATGCCTGGCGGCTGAAATTTGGTATTGATCCAAAACAAGCCATGCAGACTTTTCGTTTTTCCATTTACCATCTGATGTTGTTATTCTTAGTGCTGATCCTGGACCAGCAATGGTTCTGGCGCTGGAACTAAGGGAGTAATATGCAAAAAGTCTGGGCAGTTTTGTTATTGGTTGCAGCCTTAGCCGCTGGTGTTTTGGTATACCGGCAGTTACAGGTGCCGGCTGAGTTTTCCAACGTGTTGATTTACCCGACGCCACGCGAGATGAAGTCTTTTCAGCTCACCAGCCATACTGGCAAGCCTGTGAGCCGTGAGCAGTTAAATGACCACTGGACTTTGGCTTTTGTTGGCTACACTTTTTGCCCTGATATTTGTCCGATGACCATGGCGATGTTGTCTGGCAGTTATGCTGCATTAAGCGAAGCTTTGCCGGCTGGCCAAAAGCTGCAACTCTGGTTTGTGTCGGTGGATCCAAAACGCGACACCGTAGCGCAGCTTGGCAATTACGTGGGGTACTTTGAACAACCGGCCATCGTCGGGCTGACAGCAAATCATGATCAACTGTTCCCATTTGTCCGAGAACTGGGTCTGATGTATGCCATCAGCACCACGACGGACGAGGATTACCGCGTCGATCACAGCGCGTCCATTGTGCTGCTCAACCCAAAGGGTCAGCTGGTAGCAATGTTTAAACCGGAAATGTCACTGGAGCAAAACGCAGTGCCAGTGGTGACTAAAACACAGTTACTGCGCGACTTTCCGGAAGTGCTGAAGGCTTTTGCGCCTTAAACAGTGAGTTATTTAACAAATACCCAGGGCTGCGAGAACCAGTAAAAATAACCCGGTTTACCTATGCTTGGTGCAGTGCAGTTGTATCTGTTGTGATAAAGCTTGAGTGGCGCAGTAGCCTGCACACTAAAAGTATCCGCATCCAGCCATTTGACTGGTAACGCTTTGCCATCAAAGAAACAATGCAGGTTCTTCGGCTTAAAATCGCTGCTGTCGACGCTGAGCGTCAGCAGTGGCGGGTTCTGGCGGCTGACCGGATCTGCGCCGCTGTAATCTGTCACAGGCAGCGCCAGAGTTTTGAGCTTAGGCACAAAGTGTTTCATCGCGGCAAACTGACTGGATGAGGGATAACGCGGGATACGGGTCAGCGCGACGCCCGGTCCAACGGCTCCTGATTGTTGACCTATACCGATAAAACCCAGTTCACTCACCAGCTGTTCCAGTTCGGCACTGAAATCGCCATAAGGATACGCCAGCCATTTGCGTTGTTGTCCGAGCTTTTCTTCCAGTTGTTGCTGCGCCAGCAGGATGTCGGTTTTTACCCGTTGCCGCCACTCAGCTTTAGTTTCGCCTTTGTTTGGCACGGCCAGACGGTGATGGTAAGAGCTGTGATTGGCGATGATCACGCCTTCCTGCTGCATAGTCTGGATTTGTGCCCAGCTCAAAACCGGGCCTTCACGACGGTCAATCAGCGCAGGACCCAGAAACATGGTGTAGGGGTAATTGAATTCTTTTAATATCGGCCGGGCATTAGTGAAAACATTGGCAAAGCCATCGTCGAAAGTAATAGCGACGGCATTGTCCGGCACCGGTTTTTGCTGGATCAGGCCATTGATAATGACGTCCAGACTGACCACCTGATAACCCAAATCTTTTAAATGCTGCATTTGCTGGCGGAATTCTGACGGCGTCACGCTGGTGCTGCGCGGTGTGTCAGTGGCGACATGGTGGTATTGCAAAATAATAGCAGCATGAGACGTAGCAGAATTGCACAACACAACGGCGAGCGCAAAAACGAGGGCGAGCAATTTATTCATCGTCAGACTCCTGCAATAACGCAACACCGATGCGTTGTAACAATATCAGCAGATAACTGGTAAGGGTCAGGACAAAACAGCCAAGCCATATCCATTTCACCAGCAAAAGTATCAGAGTCTGCTCCGCAGGTATCAGCCACAGCGCGACCAACAGCAGCCAAAACAGCACCAGACCTTTAACAAAAAAGCGGCCACATTGGGCCGCTGTCAGAGGAAGTTTGGGCATAGCTTAATAGTACGAATGCTCGCCGCGCTGGTGGTCAGTCACATCACGCACACCAGACAATTCACCGTGGAAGCGATTCAGCAGTTCTTTTTCGATGCCTTCTTTTAAGGTTAAGTCGACTTGAGAACAACCGTTACAGCCACCGCCAAACTGCAGCACAGCAACGCCGCTGTCAGTCAGTTCAACCACAGACACCCGGCCACCGTGATTGGCTAATTGCGGATTAATCTCGGCGTCGATGACATACTGCACCCGTTCTTTCAGCGGAGCGTTGTCACTCACCTTGCGCACTTTGGCATTCGGCGCTTTTAACGTCAGCTGCGAACCCATCTGATCGGTAACAAAATCGATTTCTGCGTCGACCAAGAACGGTTTGCTGTCGGCATCGATGATGGCGTCAAAGCCGTTAAAAGGCACCGTCAGGTCTGTTGATTCGACCGCATCCGGCGGGCAATAAGACACGCCACATTCCGCGGAAGCCGTGCCGGGATTGACCACAAACACCCGGATGTTGGTGCCGCTGGCCTGCTTTTCTAACAGTTTAACAAAATGCGCTTGCGCCGATTCGGAGATGATGATCATCAGTAGTACCTGACTAAATTACTAGGTTAATGCCTATGATACGCCCGCAAACCGGCCTTGCCAAGCCTGCTTGAGTGGCAGCAGGCTTTATTGCTAAGGTGAATACTTAGTTTTCAGGAGGATAGCCGGTGCGAACTTTTACTCTTTCTCTGTTGATGGCGACTGCATTTTTTCATCCTGTGCTGCAGGCACAGAATGCCCCTGTGGTGCCCGCTCCGTCGGAGGTGCTGGGCTTTGAACCCGGTCAGTGGCATGCGCGCCATGACCAGCTCGAGGCTTATTTGCGTGCCGCCGCTGCAGCAGCGCCGGATCGCACCCGCTTTGACATTATTGGCCGGACCCACGAGCAGCGGCCTTTATTGCAGCTTATTCTGAGTTCTGCCGCCAATATGCAGCGACTGGAGCAAATTCGCGAAGCGCACCTCGCGGTCAGTCGCGGTGAAAAACAACCTGATCCGACGCTGCCAGCTATCGTCTGGCTCGGTTACAGCATCCACGGCAATGAAGCCAGCGGCGCCAATGCCTCGCTGCGGGTTGTTCATCAGCTGCTGACTTCGACAGATCCGGCGGTCAAAAACCTGCTCGACAACAGCATTATTTTGCTGCAACCCAGCCTGAATCCGGACGGTAACGACCGTTTTGCGACTTGGGTCAATATGCATCAGGGCACTGCACCGGTTGCAGATCCGCAACATCGGGAGCATGTTGAGCCATGGCCGAATGGCCGGCCGAACCACTATTGGTTTGATTTAAACCGTGATTGGTTGTTACTGCAGCATCCGGAAAGCCGGGCCCGTATCGCGCAGTTCCACCGCTGGCGGCCACAAATAGTGGCGGATTTTCATGAGATGGGCACCAACAGCACCTTCTTTTTCCAGCCCGGCATTCCAAGCCGTAACAGCCCCTTTGCACCGGAATCGACTATCAAACTGACCAATCAGCTGGCGCAATTCCATGCCAAAGCACTGGACGAGGTGAACCGGCTATATTTCACTGAAGAAGCTTTCGACGATTTTTATGTTGGTAAAGGCTCCACATACCCGGATGTGCACGGCAGTGTTGGCATTTTGTTCGAGCAAGGCAGCAGCCGGGGCCACCTGCAGGAGAGCCTGCAGTCGGAACTCAGTTTTAGCTTTGCCATCGACAATCAGTACCGCACGTCGTTTTCAACGCTCAATGGCGCCGTAGCGCATAAACAGGATTTACAACAAGCGCAGTATCAGTTTGCGCAGAAGTCCAAAGAGCAGGCCCGGCTTGATCCGGTGCGTGGTTATTTGTTGCGTGAAGCGGCCGATCAAAGCCGGCTTGCGGCACTATTGAAGTTGTTAAAACAACACCAAATTGCCGCTTATGCACTGACCGAAGATTTCCAGATTAACGGCAAAACCTTTGAGGCCGGCCACAGTTATTTCGTGCCGGTAGAACAAAGCCAGTACAACCTGCTCAAAGCGGCCTTTAATACGGATACCAATTTCCGCGACAACACCTTTTATGACGTGTCAGCCTGGACCTTGCCGTACGCCTACAACATCGATTTTGCCGCCAGCCGCAAAGCGCCGTCAGAACTTGCAGCTGAAGCCTGGACCGAACCTGCAGCCACAGCACAGACGTTTAATGATGGTGCTTACGCTTATGCGCTGCCATGGGCTGATCAACAGGCACCAGTGCAAACTGCGCGTTTATTGCAGGCAGGTTTTCAGCTCAGAGTGGCGCCGAAGGCATTCAGTGCTATGACGGCACAAGGTGTTCAGCAGTTTGCTGCAGGTACTGTGCTGCTGCCCGCGGGTTTGCAAGCTGAAGGCTGGCAGCAAAAGCTACGCGAATTTGCCCAGAAACAGCCGTTAGCGCTCAGTGCATTAACTTCAGGCCTGACGCCGCAAGGCCAGGATTTGGGCAGTAATCAGGTCAAACCGCTGGTGTTGCCGGAGGTTTTATTGGTGGCAGGCCCTGGCATCAATTCAACGGAAGCCGGTGAACTGTGGTTTGCCATTGAGCGTCTGGCGGGCGTATCACCATCGATGGCCGAACCGGCACGGCTGAAACGCCTCGATCTGGCACGCTACAGCCATATTCTGTTACCGGATGGCAATTACAACAGCTGGGGCGATGCCGAAGTGGCGCAGTTGAAAGGCTGGCTGGAACAAGGCGGTGTGTTGTGGGCACAAAAAGCGGCAGTCAGTTGGCTGGCGGAAAAAAATCTGCTGCAAGCCAAGCTGAAAAAAGCCAGCGAGTTAAGAGCCTTAGTCACTATGACCGCGCCAGCTTACCAGGACAAAGAACAGTTGGCTGGTCGTCAGCGTATTGCAGGAGCGATTTTCCAGACTGACGTCGATCTGAGCCATCCACTGACTTTTGGCTTGCCGCGTCAGCAACTGCCGGTGTTTAAAAATGATCTGTTATTGATGGAGCCGGCTGAACAGCCTTTTGTTACCGTCGCTCGTTATAGCGATCAGGCACAGTTAGCCGGTTATGCCGATCCGGCGCTGGTCAATGTATTTCGTAATAGCGCCACAGTGCTGGCGCACAATGTTGGCGAAGGGCGTATTGTCGCGATGACAGACAACCCGGTATTCCGCGGTTATTTTGTCGGCTCAGGCCGGTTATTGGTTAACAGCCTTTATTTTGGCAAGTTGTTCGACTCTGGCGACGACAGTGGTGACGGCGACGAGTAGAGCCAGGTCTGAGTACCGGGCGCCGGTGTGATGGCCAGTGTGACTACGCCAACTCGCTGCACGCCGGCCTTTCGCAACAGTCGACTGAGCTGATTCAGCGTTGCGCCTGTGGTCAGCACATCGTCAACCAGCAATATTTGCGTGGGTAATGTTGCGTCCGCCGGTGATTTGAGCCGGAACTGGCGGCGCAGCTGAGCCCGGCGCGCACTGGCGCTGGCGCCAAGCTGATGCGGTAGATGACTTTGCGCAACAAAAACATGCAGCAACGGCAAGCCGCTGACTGCAGCTACTGTGGCTGCAAGCTGTCGGGACTGATTAAAACCGCGCTCACGCAGCCGTTTGGCATGCATCGGTACATAAGCCACCGCAGCGAACTGGTCCTGCAAGCGCCAGTGCGGCAGAGCCAGTGCCAGCTGCTGGCGTAACAGCTGGCCGCAGGCCAGTTCCTGCTGCAACTTCCACGCGCTGATAAAATGACTCCAGGGCTGCTGATACCAGCTTAAACTCCAGACCGCATCAAACTGCGGCGCCTGCAGCCCTCTGTTGATTGCCGGCAGCTGCAGCGCATTGCCGTTTAAAGACCAGTACAGCCGCGGTAAAGCGACCTGACAGTGATCACAAAGCTGTTCGCCGGGCTGATGCACCGGAAAATCACACCATAAACAACAATTTGGCAGGCAAAGGTGCAAAAAGCGCTGCAGCAGCTGCTTTAACGCAGGCACAATAGTGATCTGAATGGCCATCACAATCCTTGTGATTAGATATTTTACATAAATTTAACTATGACGCTGAATGCTGAAAATACCAAACCGACAGTAGTGCTCATTCATGGCTGGGGTTTAAATCATGCGATCTGGCAGCCTGTCGCGGACGTGCTTGCTGCGGAATATCAGGTGCTGGCGCTGGATTTACCCGGCTATGGCCTGGCGACGAACTATCCGGAACCTTATAGCCTGGCGGCGATCACCGACCAGCTGGCGGCGCAGATCCCGGCGCAAAGCTTTGTGCTCGGCTGGTCGCTCGGTGGTCTGGTGGCAACTCAGCTGGCATTGCGGCATCCGGCAAAAGTGCGGTCGCTGGCATTGGTCGCCAGCTCGCCGTGTTTTCTGCAGCAACCGGACTGGCCCGGTATGAACGCGCAGGTGATGCAGCAATTTGCGGGGTCCTTATCTGCTAATCTGGCGCTGACCGTGGAACGTTTTCTCGCGATCCAGGCGATGGGCAGCGACACTGCACGACATGATATCAAGCAGCTGAAGCAGGCGGTACTGAGCTTGCCATTACCACAGGCGCAGGTGCTGGCGGCTGGTCTTGAAATTCTGGCCACGACCGATTTACGTCCGGAGCTTGCCAAGCTCAGTATGCCGCTGTTTGGCTGCTTTGGCCGGTTGGATTCGCTGGTGCCGGTGGCGATGACCACTATGTTGGCAGAGCTGGCGCCACGCGCGCAGATTTCAGTGCTGGCCAAGGCGTCGCATGCGCCTTTTATCTCGCACCAGACTGAGTTTTTGTACTGGATCAGACAGTGTTTACAGGCTTAGCGGCCACTGTAAAGTTGTTTGGCCGGATCCAGATCAGAAAAACGGCAGAAAATTGCCGCTAAAGTGGCGGCAATTTGCCATTTTCCTTGTCTCAACTGCATGAGTTGGTTACTATTTAATCATAGGTTCATGTTGTGGAGATCCGCCGATGGAATTACAGTCCGCGTACAACTCAGGTTTGCAGGGTTTTCAACGCGCCTCCAATGGCATTACGGAAGCTACTGTGAATATCAATCGCGAAGCGATTAACCAGCAACGCGCCTTAAATGCCCAGCAATCCAATGCTGCAGCGCAGCAGCCGGAACCTGTCCAGCCACAGCCGAAAACGCCAGCGCTGGAACAAAGCCTGGTGCAACTCACCACAGAATCACTGTATGCCGAAGCTAATGTGCGGTCGATTAAAACGGCTGACGAAATGCTTGGCACTTTGATTGACGTCAGTGCCTGAGGACTAGAGCAACATGGCCATCACGTCGGTCTACCCTAATGTCACACCCTATGTCGGCAATCCGGCTGTGGATTTGGCACGCCGGGAAAACCTCAAACGTGACATCATCGAACCTGTTGCGCAGATGGAACGTAACGCCGCAGAAAAGGGCGTGATTTCCGAAGATAAAAGCCGTAATTCGCCACAATACAATAATCCGACTTACACGGACGAGTTAAAGAATCGCGGTACTGAGCTCAAAGAGGCAATCGAGGGTCGTTCGCAGGAACGAGACCCGGAAGGGCGTTCTGAGCAGGATAGTTCCGGGCAATCCGGCTCTGGTCGTGATGATCAACAAAGCGCCAGTGAACAGCGCAAGCTGGACGAACTGAAAAAACGCGATGCAGAAGTCCGTGCCCATGAACAGGCGCATGCTAATGCCGGTGGCGATTTAGCTGCTTCTCCGAGTTATGAGTTTGAGTTAGGGCCTGACGGCCGGCAATATGCAGTGGGTGGCGAGGTCAATATCGATTTGGCGATGGTGCCAGGCGATCCGCAGGCAACCATCATCAAAATGCAGAAGGTCAAAGCGGCGGCTTTGGCACCGGCAGATCCCTCCTCGGCGGACCGGCGTGTAGCAGCCGAAGCCACACAGCGCGTGTTACAGGCTCAGGCTGAATTAGCGCAGCAAAATATAGTTCTGAATAACCCGCCGGCAGCAGATGCAGATTATTGGCTGGAGCAAGCCGACGAACAACAGCAAGAGCAAAACACAGGTACCAGCAGCCAGAACTATTTGCAGCCAGATGCGCAGCAGTTGGAACCCGGGCGGCCAGTGAATAAAGGCCCGCAGGTCGAGCAGCGCAGTCTTGAGCTGGCAGCATTGATGCAAAAACGTAGTCAGGTGATCAGTGGCTACTATCAGCAAGCAGTGCAGCCTCAGGACAGGCCGTTATTACTGACCGCCTGAAACCATGGTTATCAGCCAGACAATAAAAACGCCGTCAAATGACGGCGTTTTTATTGGGCTGCAAGCAGATACAGACGTTACTTTTTCAGCTTGGCCAGCGCTGCGGCAAAGGCATTACCCATCGCGGCATTGCCATTGTCTTGTTGGCGCGGTGCACCTTGCGGCCGGTTGCCAGCGGACTTAGCCGGCGCTGCACGTTCTTTGGCGCCACCTGCTGTTTTTGGCTGTGGCTGCTCGTCCATCCGCATCGTCAGCGCGATGCGTTTCCGTTCGATTTCCACTTCCAGTACTTTAACTTTGACGATATCGCCGGCTTTGACCACCTGGTGCGGGTCCGACACAAATTTTTCGGTCAGCGACGAAATATGGACCAGACCATCCTGATGCACACCAATGTCAACAAAAGCGCCAAAGTTGGTGACGTTTGTGACCACACCTTCCAGCTGCATGCCCGGTTTTAAATCGGCCATGGTTTCCACGCCGTCTTTAAACTGCGCTGTTTTAAACTCCGGCCGCGGGTCGCGTCCTGGCTTGTCCAGTTCCTTCAGGATGTCGCTGATGGTCGGAATACCAAAATGCTCGTCAGCGAATTCAGCCGGGTTAATCGACTTCAGGAAACTGCTGTTACCGATCACTGCGTCGACCGGCTGTTGGTGTTTGGCCAGAATTTTCTCAACCAGCGGATATGCCTCCGGGTGCACTGCAGATGCATCAAGTGGATTGGTGCCGTTGTTGATCCGCAGGAAACCTGCCGCCTGCTCATAGGCCTTAGGGCCAAGGCGTGGCACTTTGAGCAAGTCACGACGTTGCATAAAACGGCCGTTGCTGTCGCGATACATCACGATATTTTGCGCCAGCGTTTTATTCAGGCCTGCAACACGGGCGAGCAGCGCTACAGAGGCGGTATTTAAATCCACACCAACGGCGTTCACGCAGTCCTCAACCACAGCGTCCAGCGATTTGGTCAGCAGGCTTTGGTTCACATCATGCTGATATTGGCCAACACCAATGGCTTTAGGTTCGATTTTGACCAGCTCGGCCAGTGGGTCTTGTAAGCGACGACCAATCGACACTGCCCCCCGCAGCGATACGTCCAGATCCGGGAATTCCTGCGCGGCCAGTTCTGAAGCTGAATACACCGAAGCACCGGCTTCCGACACCATGATTTTGCTCAGTTGCTGTTCTGGCAGCATTTTAATGACGTCAGCTGCCAGTTTGTCAGTTTCGCGGGAAGCGGTACCGTTGCCGATAGCGATCAGTTCGACTTTAAATTGTTTGCAGTAAGCAGCCAGAGTTTTGACTGACTTGTCCCACAAGTTTTGTGGTGCATGCGGGAAAATGGTGGTATTGGCGACCAGTTTACCGGTCTGGTCAACGACGACCACTTTTACACCGGTGCGTAGGCCCGGGTCGAGGCCTAGCGTGGCGCGCATGCCGGCCGGTGCGGCCATCAATAAATCTTTCATATTGCGGGCAAATACGGCGATGGCTTCTTCTTCGGCTTTTTCGCGCAGCTCACCGAGCAAGTCATTTTCCAGCTGCAGATGCAGTTTCACTTTCCAGGTCCATTGCACCACAGTGCGGATAAAAGCATCAGCGGCGCGGCCCTGCTGGCGCAGGTCAAAATGGCTGGCGACCATCTGCTCACAGCTGGCGTGGGCGCTGGTTTCATCGGCGTCTGGCTGCAGCTGCAGGTTCAGAATGCCTTCATTGCGGCCACGGAACATTGCCAAAGCACGGTGTGACGGCACGTTTTTCCAAAGCTCTGTGTGGGCAAAATAATCGCGGAATTTTGCGCCTTCGGTTTCTTTGCCGGCAACCACAGTGCTTTTTAACACAGCATGCTGCGCCAGATGACGGCGCAGTTTTGCCAGCAGATTGGCGTCTTCGGCAAAACGCTCCATCAGAATGTATTTAGCGCCGTCCAGGACGGCTTTCACGTCGGCAAAACCGGCTTCGACGTTGATGTAAGGCACCGCCGCTTGTTCCGGCACTAAATCGGCGTCGGCTAATAATGCATCGGCCAGCGGTAACAAACCGCCTTCAATGGCGATTTGGCCTTTAGTGCGGCGTTTGGCTTTGTATGGGCCGTATAAGTCTTCCAACCGGGTTTTATTGTCGGCGGCCAGAATGTCCTGCTCCAGCGCCGGCGTCAGTTTACCCTGCTCGTTGATCGTACGCAGGATCACCTGCCGGCGGTCTTCCAGTTCGCGCAGATAAGTCAGGCGCTGTTCCAGCGTCCGCAGCTGCGTGTCGTCCAGACCACCCGTTACTTCTTTACGGTAACGGGCGATAAAAGGCACTGTGGCGCCTTCATCCAGCAGCTGCACTGCAGCATTGACCTGATCCGGACGGGCTGCGATCTCGGCAGCGATCTGTTTGATAATCATCGACATGGTGTTATTGAGTTCCTTGCGAAGCAGCGAGATGACGGACTGCTGCTGATAAAGTGACGGCTATTGTCATACGGCTACACAAAAAAATCCATCCTGTGACGGCTGACAGCAGCAACGACGCTTGGTATAAACCGCGATGGAACAAGCCAGGTCAGGTCGCGGAGCTGTTGTGGATGAAGACAAAAGTACAAGTTAAAACCAAATTAGTCACCAGGGAGGGCTATAACCAGCTGAAAGCGGAGCATGACGAACTCTGGTTTAAAAAACGGCCTGAAGTGACCAAAATTGTCAGCTGGGCAGCGAGCTTAGGCGATCGTTCCGAAAATGCAGACTACACCTTTAATAAGCGTTTGTTAAGGCAAATAGATAGCAGAATCAGATACTTAAGGAAGCGTCTTGAGGATTTGCAAATCGTCGATTATTCACCGCAGCAGGCGGGTAAAGTGTTTTTTGGCGCCTGGGTCGAAGTGGAAGACGAAGATGGCAATAGCCTGAAATTTCGCATTGTTGGTCCGGATGAAATTTATGGCCGCACCGATTACATCTCGATTGATGCGCCGATGGCGCGGGCTTTGTTAAAAAAACAAGTCGACGACAGTGCCGTGGTTACAACGCCGGCAGGCAGCAAAGAGTGGTGGATCACCGAAATTTATTATCCGCAGCAGTCTTAATTGCCTGAATCATTCAGCCGGCTATCAGTTAAAAACTGTCAATTTATCTCATCTTGTTAACAATATGAGGTTGCTATGCCAAAAGTCGCTTTCTTAGTATTGCTGTTGTGGGCCTGCCATGCACAGGCGGATGACGAGGCCTATCAGCAGTGCATCCTGCAGTATCAAAGTCAGGTTGAAATACCGGAAGCTGCAGCATTGGTGCGCAATGCCTGTAACCATATTCATCGGGAATTGGTGGTATTACCGCGAAAAAAAGCTTATTGGCAGTGTGTCCTTGATTACATTTCGCCGGTAAAAACTCGTGAAGTAATGGCAGATTTATTACAAGTCTGTCGGGAGCAACATGATTTCAGAAAATAAATATGTTTAAAAACATATAGATAAAATTATTTTTGGAATTTCATTTTCTGTCATCTACGTGTAACAAAAATATGCTGGCGATCCGGTGAGGGGCTTCGCTATATTCAAAGCGAAACGAACGCCTTAGAGTTCCAAACTCACCTGCGGAGACAGCAACATGATGAACAAAACTGTATTTACTGTCGTAGCCGTTGCAGCTGTGTTGCTGAGCGGCTGTGCTACTGTGAAACCTGATTATGCCTTTGTGGTGGACCAGGATCAGGTCGCCAAAGCGGATAACCTGAAACGCCAACAGCGCCAGGTTGCCCATGTGGTCTGGATTAATCCACCGGTGCGTAAAGTAGCATTAGCGGAGCAGCCAAAGCCCTAAGGCCTTAATCACAAAACGGAAAGAATTTGTAACACCTGTACCCGCAATGTCTCGTCAACATTGCGGGTTTTTCGTTTATAGTGGGAAAAATTCTGTGACAAGGATCCATCATGCAAACTCAGGAAACCACCAAAATTCTGGTAGTCGATGACGATATGCGCTTACGCGCTTTACTGGAACGTTATCTGGTCGAGCAGGGGTATATAGTGCGTACCGCCGCCAATTTTGAGCAAATGAACCGGCTGATGGAGCGGGAAAATTTTCATTTACTGGTGTTGGACCTGATGTTGCCGGGGGAAGATGGCTTATCGATTTGCCGCCGCCTGCGCCAGCAGGAAAATGAGATCCCAATCATTATGCTGACTGCCAAAGGCGATGAAGTCGACCGTATCATTGGCCTCGAGATGGGTGCAGACGATTATCTGCCAAAACCTTTTAATCCGCGTGAATTGCTGGCGCGGATCCGCGCTGTATTGCGGCGGAAATCAAAAGAATTACCGGGCGCGCCGACGCAGGAAGAAACCTTAGTCAAATTCGGGCCTTTTGTGTTTAACCTGGCGACCCGTGAAATGCACAAAGGCGAGCAGCTGATGCCGCTGACCAGTGGCGAATTTGCTGTGTTAAAAGTGCTGGTCAGTCATGCCCGTGAGCCTTTGTCCCGCGACAAACTGATGAATATGGCGCGTGGCCGCGATTACTCGGCGATGGAGCGCAGTATTGACGTGCAGGTTTCGCGGTTACGCCGCATGATTGAAGACGACCCAACCAATCCGCGCTATATCCAGACGGTCTGGGGCCTGGGTTATGTTTTTGTGCCGGACGGTGTTGCCAGCTGATGCGGATTTTACCCCGCAGCGCCTTTGGTAAAACGGTATTTCTGATTGGTTTGTTATTGCTGATCAATCAGTTAGTATCGTATTTTCTGGTGGCCGTATATGTCATTCAGCCAACGCTGCAGCAGACAAATCATCTGATCGCAAAACAGATCAAAGTGGTGTTTATCGATATTGGCGGTGAGCATGGCTTATTGTCTGAGGAGCTGACACAAAAGTTTCAGCAGGCGACGGGCATCGATGTATTAACCGAGGCGCAGGCTTTGCGCCAGGGCCTGAACAACGCGATTTATTATCAGTATTTTTCCGATGAGATGTCGCGTGAATTAGGTGGTCCGGCTGAAGTGCGTATTGAGCAGGACCAACAATTCTCGTTCTGGGTGCGACCGCCGCAGGCACCGCAATATTGGATTAAAGTGCCGCTAACCGGCCTCAATGAAACCGACTTCTCACCGTTGCAAATCTATATCCTGCTGATTGGCTTTTTAAGTGTGGCCGGTGGCTGGTGGTTTGCACGGCAGTTAAACCGGCCGCTGCAGCAGTTGCAGCAAGCGGCTATCCGCGTTGGTCGCGGTGACATTCCTGACCCTTTGCCGGAAGAAGGATCGACCGAAATCATCGCGGTGACCCGCGCTTTTAACCATATGGCCAATGGTATTCGCCAGCTGGAAAAAGACCGTAGTCTGCTGATGGCCGGCGTGTCGCATGATTTGCGCACACCGCTGACGCGCATTCGTCTGGCCAGTGAAATGGTCAGTGAGCAGGACAGCTGGATCCGCGACGGCATCGTCAGTGATATTGATGATATGAATGCCATTATCGACCAGTTCATTGACTATATCCGTCATCACAAAGAAGAGACGCTGGCCGAAGAAAACCTGAATCAGCTGGTGCAGGAACAAGTCGAAGCCGATCGGCTGCAACAGCGGCAAATCAGCGCTGAACTGCTGGACGGTTTGCCACTGGTACCGATCCGGCGTATCGCTATCAAGCGGGTGCTGAGCAATCTGATTGAAAATGCGCTGAAATATTCAGAAGGTGCTGTTGAAGTGCGCACCGGTTATGAAAAAAACCGTCAGCGCGTGTATTTGCAGGTGCGGGACCACGGCCCCGGCATTCCGGAAGATCAGATGACGCGGATGTTTGAGCCTTTTACCCAGGGTGATACTGCCCGCGGCAGCGCTGGCTCAGGGCTTGGTCTCGCGATTATCAAAAAGATTGTGGATATGCATCATGGTGAGATCCGCCTGCACAATCACGCCTTTGGCGGTTTGGTGGCGACGGTTTATCTGCCCGTTCGCAAAGTGAAGCCAACAGCCTGACTTCTGATACAGAAGACACAGAAACAACAAAGGCCGCAGTTGCGGCCTTTATTATGTCAGCTATAACGCACTCAGGCTTTTGGGCCTGCGCTGCGGATGGCTTCTGATACATCGTACTTCTTGAAGTTATTGGCAAATTCCGCAGCCAGTTTAGCTGCGTATTGGTCATACTGCGCTTTGTCTGCCCAGGTTTCCCGTGGATTCAGCAGTTTGCTGTCAACGCCTGGGATTGCTACCGGCACATTCAGATTCAGCTGCGGCAGGTGGACAGTTTCGACGTTCGCCAGCTCGCCAGACACGATAGCATCGATAATGGCGCGTGTGGTCGGGATGTCAAAACGCTGACCAACACCATGTGGACCGCCGGTCCAGCCGGTATTGACCAGATACACTTTCGAGTTGAATTCACGCACGCGTTTGATCAGCAGTTCCGCATAAACACCGGCCGGACGCGGGAAGAATGGTGCGCCAAAGCAGGTTGAGAAGGTGGATTCAATGGCTGAAGTTGAGCCAATTTCGGTCGAGCCTACTTTCGCGGTGTAACCAGACAGGAAGTGGTAAGCAGCAGCTTCTTCAGACAGTACTGATACTGGTGGTAATACACCAGACACGTCACAGGTCAGGAATACCACAGCGCGTGGTTCACCGGCGCGGTTGGCTTCTACACGTTTTTCCACGTGAGCCAGCGGGTAAGCGGCGCGGCTGTTTTGCGTCAGGCTGGCGTCTTTGTAATCCGGCGTGCGGCTGTCATCAAGCACGACGTTTTCCAGAATGGTACCAAAACGGATCGCATCCCAAATGACCGGCTCGTTTTTCTTCGACAGGTCGATACATTTGGCGTAACAACCACCTTCGATATTAAACACACTGCCCGGTGCCCAGCCATGCTCGTCGTCACCGATCAGGAAGCGTTTTGGATCTGCAGATAACGTGGTTTTACCGGTACCAGACAGACCGAAGAATAGCGTGACATCACCAGCTTCGCCGACGTTGGCTGAACAGTGCATTGGCAGCACGCCTTTGGCCGGTAACAGGAAGTTTTGTACTGAGAACATCGCTTTTTTCATTTCACCGGCATAACGCATGCCGGCTAACAGCACTTTACGCTCGGCAAAGTTAATCATGACTGTGCCGTCTGAGTTGGTGCCGTCACGGGTTGGGTCACAGGCAAAACCTGGCACGTTCAGAATTTGCCAGGCTGGTTTGCCGGCCGCATTCCAGCTGGCTGGCGTGATAAACAGGTTTTTCGCGAAGATATGTTGCCAGGCGGTTTCGGTGCGAACGACCACTGGCAGGTAATGTTCCGGATCTGCGCCGACTTCCAGATGAGACGTGAAGTGCTCACGGTCGTTCAGATAATGTTCTACTTTGCTCCACAGCGCGTTGAAGACGTCTGCCGAGACCGGCTGATTGACGTTGCCCCATTGAATGTCGTTTTCAGTGCTGGCTTCACGGACGATAAAACGGTCTTTCGGCGAGCGGCCTGTTCTGTGACCGGTGCGCACGACGAGGGCGCCGTTGTCTGCCAGGACACCTTCGTTGCGGCGGATGGCATGTTCAACCAGATCTGCCACAGATAAATCATTGTGGCTGTTTGTTTGCGTGGTCATTCTCAACAGACTCCTTCGGGTACAGAGCAGGGATTAGAGTTCCTGATCATTGTACCGTAAGGCGACAGGTCGGGCGACAAAAAAATATGCGAAACACAGATCGGATCTGTAGTAATACTGCGATAAAACTGCAAATTCTGCATAAAAATGCAGATAAAAAGCGCAAGTGCAGGCATCAATTCTGATTTTTCTGCGTAATTATTACCAGAATCATTTCAGATTTTTGCGAAAAAACGGTGTTTCTAAAGCCGGCAAACAGGTCGATTGACTGCATTACATCGAAAATATGTGATTTTTTGGCATCTTTATGTTAACTGTTTCGGCCAATAACAATAAGTAGTAACAACCAGTTCCTCTGGAGGGAAACATGCAACAACTCGTGAAATCAGCGCTGGCGACAGCGGTAGGTCTGGCGATCAGCGGTAGTGCGGCCGCAGCGACGCTTGATCAGTATCGGATGAACTCGCCATTAGTCACTGACTATATTCCGCAACAACAAGATGCTGTCGCGCTGACCGAAGGTTTCGAAGCCGCCACCCCATCTGGCTTTTATGTCGTGTTAAAGCAAGCCGCTTTATCCGAATTACGTGCAGCCAAAGCCGATGACGCCGCTTTAAACAGCCTGACAGCCGATATCGATAGTCTGCAGCAGGAAGTCACTCAGCAATTGCTGACATTAGACCGGGACGCCGAAGTCCTGCTGAGTACGCGTAACCTGGCTTCAGGTCTGGTGGTAAAAGCGTCAGATGCAGCCTTGGAAAGCCTGCGTCAGTCGGCCGCAGTCGAAGCAATTTATCCGTTGTATGACAGCAAACCTATGCTGGCGCAAAGTGTTGAATATATGAATGCCAAAGGCCTGATTACGTCGGGCACTGCTACCGGCAAAGGTATTCGGGTGGCTGTATTAGACAGTGGTGTCGATTACACTCACAAAGCTATTGGCGGTGTTGGTACAGTAGCCGCTTACACTGCGGTCGATCAAAAAGCTGCACCAGCCTGGCCACAAGGCAAAGTCCTGGGCGGTTATGACTTTATCAACAACGACCCGAACCCGATTGACCCTACCAGCGGTGGTCACGGTACTCAGGTAGCGTCATCGGTCTTAGCGACAGCGCCTGATGCTAATTTATATGCTTACACCGTTTGTACCGGTACTTGTCCGGCTGCTGCGCAAATTGGTGCTTTAGAAGCTGCAATGGACCCGAATGGCGACGGCGACATGTCAGACCGTGTTAACGTGGTCAATATGTCGCTGGGTGGTCAGTTTGGTTCAGCAACTGCAGTGTCCGGTACCCAATTCCTCATCCAAAAAGCAGCGGAACTTGGCGTTAATATGGTGATTTCAGCCGGTAACGACGGCCCGAATCCATTCCGCGTCGGCGGCCCCAGCACCACGCCAAACGCCCTGTCTGTCGGCGCTATGACGCACCCGAGCGGAACCAGCCCGGTATTTGAAAGTAACACCATCGATGGTAAAAAAATCACCATGTTGGGTTCAGGCTTCAACCCAACCAGCGCCTTCGCTTTTGATCAAGCCTCTGCGCCGCTGGTGTATGTCAAAGAAAACGCCTTAGGCTGTAATGCCTTTGCGGCTGATTCGCTGAAAGACAAAGCGGTATTAATTGACCGCGGAACCTGTAACTTCACAGCAAAAGTGCTGAACGCACAAAATGCCGGTGCGAAGTTTGTCATTCTGGTCAATAACGCAGCGGGTGCAGGTGCCTTCTCGGGTGGTGGTGCAGATCCTGCCGTAAAAATTCCGTCTGTGGGCATTTCGCTGGAAGATGGTGCTGCGATTAAAGCTGCGCTGGAAAAAGGCGCTGTAAACTACAGTATCAAGTCGATTGCAATTAACACTGCAGGTGGTATCTCCACTTTCACCTCGCGTGGCCCGGCGATGCAGGGCTTGCTGAAGCCGGAAATTACCGCGCCTGGTACTAACATTCTGATGGCGGCTGTGGGTTCAGGCGATAAATTTGCGCTGAACTCAGGGACTTCGTTCTCTGGTCCATTGACTGCGGGCGCCGTGGCACAATTACGTCAGGTGCTGCCAAACCGTACCGCGCAGGAAGTCAAAGCGACCATCATGAACGCGGCGAATCCTGAGGTATACAACCTGCCAAAAGCGCATCCGCAAGCCGTTCTGGCGCCAATCTCTGCTATCGGTGCCGGTTTAGTTGATGTAGAAAAAGCGGCCAAACTGCCGGTTGCCGCCTGGGTTGAAGACACAGCCTTTAACACCAAACAAGCGGCGTTGTCTTTTGGTCTGCAAAGCATGACGCAGAAAACCACGCTGAAGAAAACGGTAACACTGAAAAACTTCAGTACCGCAGCTAAAACTTATAACCTGCGGATCAAAGACCGTTTTGCTGAAGATACTGCAACCGGCGCCTTAGCCTGGACTATTCCGGCTTCTGTCACTGTTCAACCGGGCCAGACTACGACCTTTGATGTCAGTGTCACCGTAGATCCAACCAAGCTGCCAGCTTTTGGCCTGCAAAACACCACACCAACGCTGCAAAAAGATGCCGCGCTGACCAAAGTGGAATACGACGGCGCACTGGTATTTGATGACCCGTCAGTCAGTGGTGATTATGACCTGCATCTGGTGTATCACCTGATCCCACAAGCACAGGCGCAACTGGCAGTCAGCAGCAAGTTTGTGGACGGTAAACCACAAATCGTCGTGAAAAACACTGGTGCTGTTGCGGCTGACTTGTATTCAACCCAACTAGTGGCGACTGATGCCAAAGAAGCCGTCACGCATGATATCCGTTCAGTCGCGCTGGATGTGATTTCAGTACCAACCACCACTTGTTCGTCAGGTTATTTATTAGCACCTACCATCACGTTGGATAAAGGCTTGAATCATTTACTGCAGGCGAACCTGGGTTTTGATTTAGACGTTAATAACGATGGCAAATACGACTTCTCAATGTACAGCCTGTTATTAACCCGTCTGGGCGATTCCTATGCCGGTGTACCGGGTCTGATGGGTACCTTCGCAGTGCCTTATGGTACTTTGAGCGGTTTTGTTTACAACATGTTCCATGCCACAGGCCAGCGTAATGTGACCTTGTCAGCGTGTTTTGAGCGGATTGGTCTGGTTGCCGGCGATATTGGTAAGAGTGTTTCGCTACGCGCCTTTGCCATCAACAACGGTTTCTCATTGGGCCTCGGTGCAGGCGTCGTGGCCGATGACCAGGTGACTGCACAAGCTGTCATTGCTCCAGCTGCGGATGTTACTTTCTCTGCTGGTGGCAAAGATCTGACGAAACTGGAACCGGGCAGCGAAGCTGTGGTGAACGTGCCAAAAGAAGTGACAGGTAAAGGCTTTGTATTGCTGTCTGATGTCGGTGATGCGATGTTCTCTGCCGACCTGACGCCGGTAGAAAAAGCCCCGGTTGTTCCTGCAGGCCAAGCGTTCAGTGTCAAGGAAAACTCAGCCAATGCAACAGTGATTGGCCAGTTAGTGGCTGAAGCGGATTTTAGCAACAGTCTGACTGAATTCTTCCTGGCTGGCAGTACTTCTGCCTCCATTGGTGTGGAAAAAGATGGCCGTGTTGTGGTGAAAGGCCCGCTGGACTTTGACAAAGGCGTCACTTCAGCCACGCTGGAAGTGGTGGCCATGAACACAGCTGGCTTAAGTTCAGCGCCGGCCAAAGTGGCAGTCAGCATCACGAACGTCGCCGATGAAAAACCAGTGGTGACTTTAGGCAGTCTGGCAACTGACTTACGCGAAGGTACGGCCGCCGGTACTGTGGTTGGCAAGGTCTCTGCTGAGATCCGTGAAGCGGGTGCTACGCTGAAAACGGTCACTGTCAGCCCGGATCTGTTTGCTTATGCGAACGGTAATATCGTGTTAGCCCGCACTGTGGGTAAAGGCGATACCGGGGCGCAAAGCCTCAGTGTGACTGCGACAGACAGTTCAGGTATGTCGTCGGACGCCGCTAGTGGCTCAGTGCAAATCGCGAAGAAATCAAGCGGCAGCTTCGGTTTCATCGGTTTACTGCTGTTACCGCTGGCATTGTTACGCCGTCGTAAAGCCTGATAAATCAGTATGAGATAAAAAGCCTGCAGCGTGCTGCAGGCTTTTTTTTGCGTTTAATATGCTTGATGACTGACAAAGCAAAAAAAACGCCGGTCGATTGACCGGCGTTTGCTATTCAGCGATTAACACTTAACCACGACGGTTCCGGCGCAGCCAGACCAGTGGTAATAACAGCAGAGAGAGCAGACCTGCGCCACCACCGCTGCTCTTCTTCTCTGGCGCTACGACCGGTGCCGGCACGTCAGTGATGTTCAGCGTTACTGTAGCAGGAGCCGAAGACAGTTTGCCGTCGCTGGCGACTACACTGAAAGTTGCCACTGTGTTGGCAGTGACAGCCGGAGTAGTCACACTGACTGATGCGGTACTGCCTGTGACAGTCATCGCCGGGCCAGAGGTCTGAGTCCAGGTGTATGTCAGGGCATCGCCATCTACATCTGCACCCGTTGCCGCCAATGTCGCGCTGGAACTTTCGTTTGCGGTGACAGTGGCGCCTGTTACTGTCGGTGCGTCGTTCACAGCTGTGACTGTAACTTCGACAGTAGTAGGCACCAGTTTCAGGCCTTTAGCGTCTTCCGCGGTGTAAGTGAAAGTATCTTTACCGTTGAAGTTGGCTTTTGGCGTATACATCACTTTGCCTTCAACCACTTCGGCTGTACCGTTGGCTGGCTGGGTCGCAATTGCAACTTTAGACAGTGCACCGCTGGCGCCCGCTGCAGCTTTGTTGATGGCTTTGGTTGATTTGCCGTCACTGGTGACTTCAACGTTGATGATTTTCACAAATGAGGTTTTTTCATTGGCTAAGACATCAATGGCAGCTGACTTAGTGTCTTCAGCCGTTGTTGCGGTATCTTTGGTACCCAGTTCCAGTGCGCCGGTCAGATCCAGTGCATATTTCAGGTCGACAGTACCTGACGGTGTGAAACTGACCCCGGCACCAGAATTTGAACCTGGGGCAGTGCCCGTTGCGGTTGCTCCGTCAGCGAAGTAGATAGAGTTACCCAGTGTGCGACTGGCATCCTGCACACCGACAGTCAGTGCTGACGGGGTTGCGCCTAAGTTCATGTAATTAAACATGATGTCTTCAGGGCCATTGATAGCCATCCAGGTCTGGAAGGTATAAGTTTTACCTGGTTCGTCATACACCTCTACGCCGTTCCATTCGACGATTATATAGTCTGTATCACCGCCGGAGACGAGGCCTACATGCATGGTACCTGCACCTGAGGAACCGCCAGCCAGGTCAAGGTCAGTCCAGAACGGCGCAAGAATATTGGCTGCTGCGACAGTGCTTGGTAGTTTGGCATTCACTGCAGCTGCTGCCGGTGCAGTGGCGCTGTTGCTAAGCTGCACGAAACCGTTGGTAGATACATGCAAACGCCCATAAGCGACGCCACCATAGTTGATAGTGATACCGCTGCCGCCCAGGTTGTAGCTGATGACGTTGTCGTCACATTCACCTGAACAGGTTGCTGCAGCAACAGAACCTTTGAGGACTGTTGAACTTGGGCTGCCTGTTGCCGCGACCGACAGTTTTGGCTGTTGCACTAGACCAGTCCAGGCCACCCGACCGTTATTGGCATTGCCGTCTAACAGGAATTCAGTCGCGTTTTTCAAGACTGCCGATTCAGAACCCGCGACCAGTTTAGTGCCTGCCGGAGCTGTAGCTAAAATAGTCACTTGCTTGTCATAGAGTTTATTGCCAAATGACGCGGTAACCTGAGTTGGTTCGCCTGATTTCATCACAGTGCTGCTGGCGGTAGCCAGAGTGGTTGCATCGGCCGTATTGGCAACCCGCACTGCTACCGGCATGGTTGCTGTCGGAGCCGTCGCATCAGACGAAGTCCACAGCACGTTACCAAATACCCAGCTACCGTAGGTCGCCATAGTTCCGTCGACAGACAACACAAAATCAGCTTTATCACCGGCAGTGCCGTATGGTTTCAGCGTGATGGAGGTCTTGTCGAGTTTACCGGTTGTCGCACCATCGGTGAATTGTACTGTGCCTGTCCAAGTCACTTCTTTATCCGTCATATTGCGGATAGAGCGGGTGAAGTTACAGTTGATCACACAAGGGTTTTGCGCAAAAGAAGGCTTGTCGAACGTCGCTGCGGCTTTCACTGCCCGACTTAAATCCAGCCGGCCGGCACCGATGTCAAATGGCGTGGTTGCTGTGACTGAGTCTTCTTTTTTCAGACCATTTACGGCGGTCGATGTCAGTGCAGTTTTGATCTCAACCGCAGTCCATTTCGGGAATTTCTGCTGCATGATGGCTGCAGCACCGGCCACATGTGGTGCGGCCATGGACGTCCCGCTCATCAGCTGGAAGCCACGTTTATCTTCGAATTGATCCGGCGAGGTTGCCGACAGAATATCGCTTCCCGGCGCGCCCATATCCGGTTTCAGGATATTGTTGTCGCCATCCGGCCCCCGTGAAGAGAAATCGCTCATGTTGTCAGCAAACTGGGCTGAAACCACCCGGCTGGCAAAGCGGCTGATGGTGGCTGTAGAGTTTGGCGCGGATTCCAGCGCTTTGGCTAGTTTCGCACCGTCGGCTTTACTGATCATCAGCGATGGAATTGTGGTATTCGGGTTAGACATTGACGTCGGCTGACCGTCGTTGTTCTGCACCATAATCACGCCTTTAGCACCGGCCGCCATGGCATTATTAATTTTGTCGGTGAAAGCACAGGTGCCCCGGGAGATCAGGGCAAAGCTATCTTTAAATGTGTCTGCCGGGAAGGCGGTACAGGCAAGTGCGTTGGTTGGCGCTGCTTTAGCCGCATCCACCACTTTTGCCACCGGATCTGCGGTTAAACCGCTGATGGTCGCACCAAATTGTGAGCCGGCAATACCCAACATAGCGGCTTCAGAACCAAACTTGACTGTGTTGCCAAAGAAACGGCCTGTGGTGGTACTGGCGATAGTAATACCGCTTTCGATACAGCCCGGGCAGCCGACAGTTTGTGCTGCAGGACCGCTGTTACCGGCAGAGGTCACCACTACCACACCAGCATCTTCCGCGGCTTTAAAGGCTGCCTGATACGGGCTGGTCGATGGGTTGGCACCAGCGCTGCCGCCCCAGGAGTTATTGATAACGTCGGCGCCATCTTTCACAGCCCAGTCCAGCGCTTCTAATAACATCACATTCGAGCCGCTACCGGTGACAGATCCATCGGCGCGGAACACCTGAAACAGAGCTTTATATGCCATCAGATAAGCACCCGGCGCAACACCGGACACTGTCACTTCGGTAAAACCATCTTCATTTGGTTTGCCATCTGCGGTTGGCACAATATTGGTTGAACCGTTGAATTTAATTTTCGCCGGTACGCCGACTGCTGTACCTGCAGTGTGTGTACCGTGGCCACCGTTACCGAGCGGGCTCATGTATTCTTGTGGCACTGTGGCAAAAGTTGGCGTGCTGAAACGGGCAACAATCAGTTTGTTGTTACAGAACGTCGGTTCAACAGTGGCGCAGTAGTCGTTATTAGGTTTGCTGGCAGGTGCTGCAAAACCGGTATCTTTAAACAACGGACTTTCCGGGCGGATACCGCCATCGATGACCGCAACTTTGACGCCTTTACCGGCGTTCATGTCGCCGCCCAGCTGTTCCCACACAGCTTTGGCTTTAATCAGGTCGAGTGATGTATCCATCTGCTCGTAATACATTTCTTCGCGAAACACCGCTTTGACGCCGGCTACGTTCTGCAGTTGCTCGTAAATGTCGTCAGTAGAAGTGACAACCACCGCGTTGATAACAGTATCAAAATGGCGGTCAATCTCTGCGTTCGGTAATGCTTGTTTTAGGGCTGCGGCAAAAGCGCTGCGCTCCTGCGCCAGTGCACTGCCTTGTTTTTGTGTGGCTGCAGCGCTTAGATCCAGTTTATTGCCCGGGCCCGATTGTTCTGTGACTGCAGCGGTAGTGGCTAAAGGCTCACCTTGCAGCTGGACGATGAAATATTGCGGGAAATCTTGCTTTAATGCTTTGCTTTTTAACGAAGTATCAAATTGCAATTCGCCGGATACTTCCGGTGAGAACGCCTGAGTGATTTCAACATTGGCGGACACCGGCGCGGCCAGTGCGGCGGCGATGGATATCGCCAGCAGTGATGGGGTAGAGGCTTTGACCAACATGTTGCATTTTCCTGAATTGATTATTTTTTTTCCAGCTGGCGATTTCGGGAAGCGCCATTGGCTGAGGGACAATACGACAAAGACCTGCAGTTCTCACAGCATCAGAGGCAGTTCAGGCGGTGTCGCCTGAACCAATATAGACGAATATCAGCAATGTTGAATGCGAGCGGGCAAAAGCTAAAGCGGCAGAATGGTCAGAAAAAGCAGCACGTCATTATAACGTGCTGCGGTATATCAGAATTTTTGTTTCAGTTGTTGTAAGTCTGCCGCGTCAAAATGATAAATGGTATTACAGTACTCACAACTGATATCCAGTTTACCTTCGGCAATATATTCGTCGATGACATCAGCGCCGAGGCTGACTATCGCCGAAGCGGATTTGTCGCGGGAGCAACCACAGACAAATTGCACTGGCTGAGATGGGAACAGTTCGACAATTTCCTGATGGAACAGTCGGTACAGGCTTTCTTCCGGCGGCAATGTCAGTAATTCTTCCCGGGTTAGCGTGTCTGCCAGTACCTCAATATGCGCAAAATCCTCGCGGGATTTTTCCTGGTCGACTGGTAACACCTGCAGTAACAAACCAGCGGCCTGGCTTTGTTGTTCGCCGATCTCGGTATACAGATACAGCCGCGTTGGCAATTGTTCGGACTGATTAAAATAGGCTTCTAAGGTGGCTGTCAGGCTGTCGCTGACCAACGGAATAATGCCCTGATAGCGCTCGCCCTGATTCGGCGTAATAGTCACCAGCATATAGCCCTGACCAATCAGTTCGGCGAAGCTTTCGCCCTGAATTTCGCTTTGTAGCCTTGCCACGCCGCGAAATTGCTGATGATCGTTGCCATTGACGGCAACAAACCTTACCGGACCGTCGCCTTGCAGCTGCACGGCAATCTGGCCTTCGAACTTCAGTGTTGCTGTTAACAGGCTGGTCGCCGCAACCAGCTCGGCCAGTAACTGTTTCACCGGTTGTGGGTATTGATGACCTGCCAGCATGGCATCGAGGCTGGCACCGACTTTGACCACTTCGCCGCGCACATCGCGTTCGCGGAATAAAAAACGTAGCAGCTGATCAGACTGGCTCATGGCTTCCTCAGTTTTGTGCTTTTAATAACAATAATTGCCGGCGCATTTTTTTGTCCGGCTTAGTTTCCGGATGCGGAGCAAACAACAGATTCAATTTGCGCAGTTCAGCGCGTTCGGCGCGCAGTTGCTGGCTTTCGGTAGTTTCTTCATAAAGCTGCTGTGCCAGCGGGGCAGCCTGGCGTTGTTCGCACAGACCACGGACTATCACGGTTTTTTCGTCAGTACCCTGCGTCAGGCGGATAGTGGCGCCGATTTCCACCGTTTTGCTGGCTTTACAACGCTGGCCATTATACTGAACTTTTCCGCCGTCTATCATGTCTTTAGCCAGACTGCGGGTTTTATAGAAACGGCAGGCCCATAACCATTTATCCAAACGTAATATAACTGTGGTATTGTCCTGATTTTGGGTTGGTTGAGTCATTCGTATGTTGCTCCGCTAATCGGCGCGAACATAGCATAATCAGGGCTTATGCTCCAGTATGACGGGCTGTTCAGTCCGGCTTGTGACGGATATCAGATGTTTATCATCTGTAATTGCAAGGTAAATAACTTTGCTGATCTTGTTGCTCCCGAGCCAACTGAGTAAGATAAAAACAGTTTAGATACAGAATCATTACAATGAATTGGCAACAAATTTCTGGCCTGGATTGGGCAGCACAGTGGCAGCAGTTTTACGCGAAACTGCCGGTAACACTGCTGAATCGTATTTTTGCACTGATATTCCTGCTGTTACTGGCCTGGCTCGCTGCCCGCTTCAGTTGGTTGTTAATGCCTGCCGCGCCGGCCACTGCTGTGGTTACACCGGTCGGCGTTGCAACTACCCCGGTCAGTTCAGCCCAGGATATCCAACGTCTGATTGATGCCCGTTTGTTTGGCCAATATCAGCCGAAATCTGCCGAACCGGCGCCGGTCCAAACCGTGACCGACGCCCCGCAAACCAGCCTGAATCTGAAACTAACCGGTGTTGTTGCGACGGCAACAAAGCCGGAGCAGGGCACCGCCGTCATTGAAAACAGTGGGGTCGAGCAGGTTTATGCCATCGATGAACAAATTGAAGGCACATCCGCAGTGCTGAAGCAGGTGCTGGAAGACCGGGTGCTACTGCAGGTGTCTGGCCGGATGGAAACGTTGATGTTAGATGGTGTCGAATATCAGAAACTCAGCGAAGTGAACGGTGCTGTCAATGAAACTGCGCTGGCGGAAGTAGCGCCTGCCCCTGAATCTTATAGTCCGGCTGCGGAAGAAGTTGCCAGTATGCGGCGGGAAATGCTGAATGAACCGGCCAAGTTTTTTGACTACGTCCGAATTACGCCGCGCCACCGTAACGGCCAAATGTATGGTTATGCCTTGTTGCCGGGCAAAGACGCCGAATTATTCGCCCGGATGGGGCTGAAGCCCAACGATGTGGCGATAGAGATTAACGGTGTGCGCCTGAACGATATGCAGCAGGCATATGGCGTCATCAACGAATTACGCGAGGCGAGCCAAGCGTCGATTAAAATAGAACGTGACGGTGAGATCCGCGACATTCAGGTAAACCTGTCACAATAATAACCTGTACAGAATGGCATATTTTCAATGAAATCAACTATCTTTCGCCTTCCGTCTTTGAAGCTGCAACTGGGCGCCGGTGCCTTGGCGCTGCTGAGTTTTTTCAGTACTGCGGTTGAATATCAGCCGAATTTTAAAGGCACTGAAATCACCGAATTTATTAATATCGTCGGTAAAAATCTGAATAAAACCATCATTGTTGACCCGCAGGTGCGCGGCCGTATCAATGTGCGCTCTTATGAGATGCTGAACGAGCAGCAGTATTACCAGTTTTTCCTCAACGTCTTGGAAGTGTATGACTTTTCTATTGTTGAGATGAAAAGCGGCGTGCTGAAAGTGGTGCGGCAAAAAGACGCCAAAATGTCGAATATCCCGGTGGTTGGTGACAATAACAGCGGCATTGGCGATGAAATGGTCACCCGCGTTGTTCAGGTCAAAAACGTCTCAGTGCGCGAACTGGCGCCATTACTGCGTCAGTTTACCGACCAGGCCGGTGGCGGCCATGTGGTGAACTACGACCCGTCCAACGTCATCATGATGACTGGCCAGGCGGAAGTGGTGAACCGGCTGGTGGATATTATCCAGCGCGTCGACAAAGCCGGTAACCAGGATATCGAAATTATCCGCTTAAGTTTTGCTTCGGCCGCTGAAGTGGTACGGATTTTAGAAAACATCTACAAAAAACAAGGCCAGGGCGACCAGCCAGAATTCCTTATTCCGAAAATTGTCGCCGACGAGCGCACTAACAGCGTGATTGTGTCCGGCGAATTACAGGCACGTCAGCGTGTGTCAGACATCGTCAAACGGCTGGATGCGGAACAGGAAAGCCAGGGCAATACCCGGGTGTATTACCTGAAGTACGCCAAAGCGGAAGATTTAGTCAAAGTGCTGCAGGGCGTGTCCAACTCGATGGTGGCGGCAGCCAATTCAGCGCAAAGCCAGCAAGCGGCACAAGGCAACAGCGGCAGCCGCGGCAGCAACCGCGAAGTCAGTATTGAAGCCCACACCGAGAGTAACTCAGTGATTATCACAGCGCAGCCCGACATGCTGCGCAATCTTGAAGAAGTGATCCGCCAGGTCGATATCCGCCGCGCGCAGGTGTTAGTCGAAGCCATTATTGTGGAAGTCGGCGAAACTGCCGGTATTAACCTCGGCGTGCAGCTGATTTCAGCTGAAGGCGGGATTACGCAGTTTAATAATGGTGTAGTGCCGGTTTCTTCCGTAGCTGCTGCAGCTGCATCAGCCCGCAAAGTTACGCCGCAACCACGTGTTGTGCAATCGACAATTCCGGGAGTGCCGAGTACTACAGTGCAAGATCCTGATACTCCGGGTGATTACACTGCATTAGGTACGGTTTTAGGTCAGGTCAGCGGTGCGATGCTGGGAGTAGTCAAAGACGATTGGGGCGCCATTATTCAGGCCGTCAAAGCGGACACTGACTCCAACATTCTGGCCACGCCGCATATCACCACACTGGATAACCAGGAATCGTTTTTTATCGTCGGTGAAGAAGTACCGGTCGAAACCACCACCAGCCCGGGTCAAAACGGCAACAGCCCTTTTACCACCAAAGATCGCAAAGAGATTGGTATCAAGCTTAAAGTCACGCCGCAAATCAACGAAGGCAATGCGGTGCGCCTGACTATTGAGCAGGAAGTTTCCAGTCGCGCCGGCGCGATTGACGGTGACCTCATCATCGCCAAACGCGAAATCAAAACTACAGTGATGGCCGACGATGGCGCCACCGTGGTGTTAGGTGGTCTGATTGATGAAGACGTGCAACAAAGCGAATCGAAAGTACCGCTGCTCGGTGATATTCCGGTGCTGGGACATTTATTCCGCTCCACCAGTACCAGTAAGAAAAAACGTAATCTGATGGTGTTTATCAAACCGACCATTATGCGCGACGGTGGTGTGATGAACGAAGTCAGCCAGCGTAAATACAACTACATGCGCGCGCAGCAGCTACAGAAGCAAGACAATGGCGTGTCGCTGATGCCTGATACACCAACGCCGGAATTGCCGGTTTGGGGCAAGGACAAAGCCTTACCGCCGGAAATTCAGCAGCGTCTGGAGCAGATGGACAAAGGCGAGCTGAACCCGGCCAAAGCTGAGGGCAACCAATAAATGGCGGCGGTTGACCTGCCTGAAGGCAGCGTAAAAGTGCGTTTGCCCTTTGGTTTTGCCAAACGGCACAAAGTGTTGCTGCAACAGGACTCGGCCGGCTTGTGGCAACTGCTGATCGCCCCGGAAACCACAGCAGCAGCTCTTCTTGAGATCCGCCGTTTGCTGAACCAGCCGTTTTCAATTCAGCGCATGAGTGCGGTGGAATTCGAAGCCATGCTGGAAGCGGCCTATCAGCGCGATTCCAGCGAAGCGCAACAAATCATGCAAGACATCGGCAACGAAGTGAATCTGGCCTCCCTGGCCGATGAAATTCCGGAAACCGAAGACTTATTAGAAAACGAAGACGACGCGCCGATCATCAAGCTGATTAACGCCATGCTCGGTGAAGCCATTAAACTCGGTGCTTCGGATATCCACGTCGAAACTTTTGAAAAAGCCTTAGTAGTGCGCTTTCGTATCGACGGTGTGCTGCGTGAAATGCTGCGGCCGAACCGCAAACTGTCGAGCCTGCTGGTGTCGCGGATTAAGGTTATGGCCAAACTCGACATCGCGGAAAAACGCGTGCCGCAGGATGGCCGCATCAGTCTGCGCATTGCCGGCCGCGCCGTCGACGTGCGGGTGTCGACGATGCCTTCGAGCCACGGCGAACGCGTGGTGTTGCGTTTACTCGACAAAAACAACTCACACCTGAACCTGGCTGATTTGGGCATGACTTTGTCGGTGCAGCAGGCCTTTGCTGAGCTGATTTTAAAACCACACGGCATTATTCTGGTGACGGGCCCGACCGGTTCCGGTAAATCGACCACGCTGTATGCTGGCCTTACCGATATCAATACCAAAGATCGTAATATTCTGACGGTGGAAGACCCGATTGAATACGAGCTCGAAGGCATAGGCCAGACTCAGGTCAATACCAAAGTGAATATGACCTTTGCCCGCGGTTTGCGTGCCATTTTGCGCCAGGACCCGGACGTGGTGATGGTCGGTGAAATTCGTGACTTGGAAACCGCACAAATCGCCGTGCAGGCCAGTTTAACCGGTCACCTGGTGTTATCGACGCTGCACACCAACACCGCTTCCGGTGCGATTACCCGGCTGGAAGATATGGGGATTGAACCTTTCCTGTTATCCAGCAGTTTGCTTGGTGTGCTGGCGCAGCGCCTGGTTCGCACGTTATGCCCGCACTGCAAACAAAGCCACGAACCGGATAAAGAAGAACGGGCACTTTTGGGCGTGAAAAAAGCTGAAGCCGCCACCATTTTCCGCGCCGTTGGCTGTGAACAGTGTAACCAGACCGGTTATCGCGGCCGGACCGGTATTCATGAATTGATTGTCGTCGACGAGCATTGCCGTGAACTGATCCACAACGGCAAAGGCGAGCAGTCGATCGAAAAATACATCCGCAGTCAAAGCCCGAGTATCCGCCAGGACGGTTTTTCCAAAGTGCTGGCCGGCATCACCACGCTGGAAGAAGTGCTGCGCGTGACGCGTGAGGATGCATAGTGGCCGCCTTTGAATATCAGGCGCTGGATGCGCGTGGCAAATCGTCCAAAGGTGTGCTGGAAGCCGATAACGCCCGCCATGCCCGCCAGCTGCTGCGGGAGCGTAAGCTGACGCCGGTCAGTATTGAGCTGGCGTCTCAGCAGGAAAAAATTATCGCCAGTGGCCGTAACTGGTTTCAAAGCGGCATCAGTGCGGCTGATCTGGCATTGATCACCCGGCAAATCGCCACATTAGTAGAAGCTGCGCTGCCTATTGAAAACGCCTTGCTGGCGGTGGCCGAGCAATGCGAAAAACCGCGGCTGCGCAACATGATGATGGGCGTGCGCTCCAAAGTGGTGGAAGGTTATAGCCTGGCTGAAGGTCTGGCCGAATTCCCGCATGTATTTGACCATCTGTTCCGCTCTATGGTGGCGGCCGGTGAGAAATCCGGTCACCTCGATGCGGTGTTAAACCGGCTGGCTGATTACACCGAACAGCGCCAGCATATGCGTAGTCAGCTGATGCAGGCGATGTTGTATCCGGCCATTCTGACCTTTTTTGCTGTGATGGTGATAAGCATTCTGCTGGCGTTAGTAGTGCCGAAAATTGTTGAGCAGTTTGACCATATGGGCCAGTCGCTGCCGGCATCAACTTTGTTTTTAATCGCTGCCAGTGAGTTTATCCGCAACTATGGTCTTTATCTGGTGGTGCTTGTGATGCTGGCTGTGACCGCGCTGAAACGGGCGTTACGTAAGCCGGCGCTAAAATTAAAATATGACCGCAGTATTTTACGCGTCGGACTTATCGGCAAAGTGGCGCGTGGCCTGAATACAGCCCGTTTTGCCCGCACTTTAAGTATTCTGAACGCCAGTGCCGTGCCTTTGTTAGAGGCGATGCGCATCAGTGCCGACGTGCTGGACAACAGCTATATGAAGCAAATGATTGGCGAAGCAACTGGCCGGGTGCGCGAAGGTGCTTCGCTGCGTGCGGCGCTGGATCAGACCAAATTATTCCCGCCGATGATGCTGCATATGATTGCCAGCGGTGAAAAAAGCGGCCAGCTCGATGGCATGCTCGAACGCGCGGCCAATAGTCAGGACAAAGAATTTGAAATCCTTGTCACTGTCTCGCTCAAAGTGTTCGAGCCGGCGCTGGTCGCGGTGATGGCCGGTATGGTGCTGTTTATCGTCATGGCGATATTGCAGCCAATTCTGGCACTGAACAATTTAGTAGGAGGAGGTTAATACAATGCAACGTTCACGTGGTTTTACCCTGTTAGAAGTGATGGTGGTTATCGTTATTCTCGGCATTATTGCCAGCATGGTGGTGCCTAACCTGATGGGCAACAAAGAGCAGGCCGACAAGCAAAAAGTGGTGGTGGACATTCAGCAGCTGGAAAATGCGCTGGATTTATACAAAATGCAAAATGGTTTTTACCCAACCACAGAACAAGGTTTACAGGCATTAACCACCCAGCCTACGTCTGAGCCAATGCCACGCAGCTACCCGGAGGGCGGTTATATCAAACGTCTGCCAAAAGACCCGTGGAATGGCGAATATCAGCTGGCAAGCCCGGGTGAGATGGGCAAAATTGATATTTTCTCAGCAGGCCCGGACCGCTCGGCTGGCACAGAAGATGATATCGGTAACTGGAATTTAGATGGTGGCGAAGAGCCACAAAACTGATGATTCCACGCCGCGCCGGAGGTTTTACCCTGATTGAAGTGCTGCTGGTGATCCTGCTCATCGGATTGCTGGCCGCCACTGTGGTGTATTCCTTCAGCGGCGAGAGCCGGCAGCAGCGGCTGGAAAAAGAAACTGAAAAATTACAGGCACGGGTACAGCTGGCGGCTGAACTGGCGATGCTGAAAAACGTCGAGCTGGGGCTTTATATCGATGACAAAGGCTACCGCTTTATGCTGTTTGAACAGGATAAATGGCGCAGTATCCGCGAACCCAAAGCTTTAGCCCCTTATGAGTTTAAGCCGGGTTTCAGCGCAAAAATTGAATTAGAAGGCCTGGAGTGGGCCGAGCAGAACCTGCTGAGCCGCGCCGAGTTTGAGCCGGAAGATGATGGTTTGTCCGAGGCCAACAGTTTTGATGAACTGGCGGTCGAAAAGCAGCTGGAAGAAGAACAAAAACAACAAGCCGAAGCAGATAAAGAGCGGGCAGACGGCAAAGTGAAAAAACCAGTGAAACGGCAAACCGGTATTCTGACCACGCCACCGCAGAAAAAAGACCCGCGTTATCCGACGGTGTTTATTTTATCCAGTGGCGAAATCAGCCCGTTTTTACTCGAACTAAAAGAAGACAGTGAAAGGCCGGTGCTGACCCAAAGCCTCAAAGCAGTATTCAGTATTCCACTGGAGCGGGGGCAGCTTGAACAGGCGCGCTAACGGTTTCACGCTGATTGAACTGATGATCGCGATGGCGGTATTTGCCATTGCAGGTGTGGCCGTGATGCGCGCCACCACCGAACATATCCGCGCGATGGGCATTATCGAAGAGATGACGATGGCCGGTTACGTGGCCGAAAATCAACTGCAGCTGGCGCGGCTCGATACGCGCTGGCCACCGCAGCCGGCCGAAGGTGAAGCCGAGATGGCGAAAAACCGCTGGAAATGGGTGCTGGAAGTGCTGGAAACCGAGGATGCTGAATTTCGCATGCTCAAAGTGACAGTGCGGCCGGTGGAAGAACCGGAGCGCGTGGTCAGCACGTTACAGACCTTTATCGGACGGCAACGTGCAGAATAACCGTGGTTTTACTTTTATTGAGATGTTGCTGGCGGTGGCGATTTTTGCACTGGTTGGTCTGGCGTCTGTTGCCGTGCTGGACAGTGTCACCCGTAGTGACGAGGCGTCCAGAGCCGCAACTTTGCGCTTACAACAATTGCAGCGCGCCATGATGGTGATTGAACGCGACTTCTGGCAAATCAGCGCCAGACAAATCCGTGTCAACGGCGAAGCACCGGTAGCGCAGACTTTAGCCGGAGCCGTCAACTGGATTGAAAGCGATGATGATGGCATCTCTTTCAGTCATGCCGGCTGGACCAATCCGGGCATGGTGCTGGCGCGCAGTGAAGTACAACTGGTCGGTTACCGGTTAAAAGAGCGGCAGTTGCAACGGTTGTATTATTTGTACCCTGATGCGGTCACCGGTACTGAGCCGAATATTCAGCCGTTGTTGGAAGATATCGACGAGCTCAAGTTCCGTTATCTGGTGAAAGAAGACGGTCAGGAGCAGTGGAAAGAATTTTGGGACCAGGGCAACTGGCCACTGGCGGTGAAAATGACGCTGAAATCACCCCAGCTCGGTGTTATTGAGCGGGTCTTCGGCCTGCCGCTGAAGGAGAGCCGATGAATAACCGGCTCCTGCGCAAGCAACAAGGTGTCGCGCTGATCGCTGTGATGATGGTGGTGGCATTTGTCGTGCTGATTGCGGTCAGCATGAGCGGGCGCCTGCAACTGGAATTGCAGCGGCAGATTAATTTACAGCAGCGTCAGCAGGCGATTTGGCTGGCATTAGGCGCTGAGCAGTTTATTCAACGCTTATTGAAAAAATCCGCCGCGGGTAAAGAAACCACCAACCTGAGTCAGGAATGGGCCACGCAAGGCGCTGTGTTTCCGGTGGAACAGGCGACGATCAGCGGCACTGTCACTGATCTGCAGGCGTGTTTTAACCTGAATTCGTTATTGCCGGCGGGGAATAATAATCCGGGCACTAATCAGGGTAACAATAGCGGCGACAGCAGCAACCCAAATAATAACACCGGCCGGGATGGTAATACGCCGAATAACGACAACGTCGCGGAAAGCGCAAACAGAGCCAAACCAGGTCAGCAAACCCCGGCGCAACAGGCGTTTTTACGGTTGCTGGAGCAAAATGCGGTGGATTTATCCTTGCCACCGGATTATCTGGTGGCGCGGGTCACCGACTGGCTGGACCCGGACAGCACTTTGCAAAGTGCCGGTGGCGCGGAAGAGAACGACTATGCTGCATTGGAAATGCCGTATTACAGTGCCAATAGTTTGATGGTCAGCAAGTCCGAACTACGGGTGATCCTCGATATGACGCCGGCGGATTATGCGCTGGTCGCGCCGCTGGTCTGTGTGATCCCACAGGTCAGCACGCTGCAGCTCAACGTCAATACCATGACTGAGCAACAGGCGCCGGTGTTGGCCGCCTTGATCCCAGGCCTTACTGAAGATGACGCCAAAAGCGTGATCAACGGCAGACCGGAAAAAGGCTACGACAGCGTCGATGATTTTTTCAGCAGCAACAGTTCGGTGTTCAGCCAAACGCCGACTGCTGAAGTAAAAGCATTGTTTGCCGTGAAATCGGCATATTTTCAGGCAGAGATTAGCATTGATACTGCCGACAGTAATTTTAGTATGACCAGCCTGCTGAAACTGGATGATGAACAGGTGCAGGTCTTGGCGCGGCGCTTTGGAGGCCCAGGGTGAGTGAACAATTAATCATCAGACTTGGCAGTGTGCCGCAGCAGCCGTTGTGGTGGCTGATTTGGTCGGCGGCGTCGGCCGAAGTGATCGCTTCAGGCCAACTGGCGGATGCCAGTGAACTGGCGGGTCTGGCCGAGCGCATTGGCGTTAACCGTCCGCTGACAGCTCTGTTGCCAGCCTGTGATGTGGTACTTAAAGAAGTGCCATTGCCCGGCAAACCAAACCGGCAAATGTTGCAGGCTTTGCCTTACATGCTGGAAGAGGAACAGGCCGAAGATATCGAACAGCTGCTGGTGTTACCGGCGCAGACGATTCAACGCGACAACCAGTATCTGCAGCAGGTCGCAGTACTGCGGCGCAGCCTGCTGGAACAATGGCTGGAGCTGTTGCAGCAAGCCGGTTTTGCGCCACGCCGGTTATTGCCGGATGCTTTGTTATTACCGCTTATGGAACAGCCGGTTGCCGTGCAGCTTGGCAGCCAGTGGCTGTTGCGCCACGGTGACTGGCAGGGCAGTTGTATTGATGACAGCTGGTGGCCAGACTATCTGCAGCTCGCGGCATTACCAGAAATTTTGAGTTACAGCCCATGGCCAGACAGCTGCAATGCCCAGGCCCATCAGCTGGCTCCGGCTGAGTTGCCGCTGGCGTTGCTGGCACAGCGGCTGGAAACGGTGTCGTTTAATTTATTGCAGGGTGCTTATGCGCCGAAAAAAGCCAGCAATAAACACTGGGCGCAGTGGCGTTTAAGCGGCAGTCTGGCGGCGGCTTGCGCCCTGTTGTATTTATGTCTGGTCGGTGTCGAAGCCTGGAAGTTCAGCCGTGAGGCAACGACAGCCCGCGCTGAAGCCAGTGCCTTGTATAAACAGCAGTTTCCGCAGGAACGCATCGTTAATCTGAAACGGCAGGTTGAACGCAAACTGGCAGCCAGCGGTGCACAGGGCCAACACAGCCTGTTGGCGATGCTTGGTGGCATGACACCAGCCTTAGGTGGTGCTGAGCCGGTGGTGCTGAATAACCTGAAATTCGACAGTAAAAAATCTGAATTAAAGTTGCTGGCCACTGCCGCCAGTTTCCAGCGTTTTGAAGCGTTAAAAGCCCAGCTGCAGCAGCAGGGTTATCAGGTTGATCAAGGTGCGCTCAGTCAGATTGACGGCAAAGTGCAAGGCACGCTGACGCTGCGGAGTAAATCATGAAAGCAGTTTTATTATGGTGGAATGGCCTGCAGCGCCGCGAACAGCAATTGTTAAGCGTACTTGGTGTGGTGGGTGGTATCGGCTTGTTTTATGCGCTGGTGTGGCTGCCGCTGCATCAGGCGCGCGACAGTCAGGCGCTGGCGGCGAAGACAGCTGCTGAGCAGCTGGTCTGGCTGAAAGGCAAAATGCCGCAGCTGGCCGCTGCACCCGCCAGTGCTACCGGCGGTAGCCTCAGCGACAAAGTGTCACAAAGCAGCCAGCAATTTCAGATTAAAGTCAGCCGGATGCAGCCAAAAGATGAGCAGCTCGACCTGATGCTGGACGATGTGCCTTTTGAACAATTGTTGCGTTGGTTGCAGCTGTTGCAAGGGGAACATGGCGTCCGGCTGGTGCAGCTGGAAGTCACTGATACCGACATGCCCGGTGTGGTTCGGGTACGGCGCTTAGTTCTCGAATAGCTATCGGACCAGTGGCTGGAATAACACGAATGGCCATGTGACCGCAGTTACGGTTTCAGGATTTGAGAGACATAGATGAAGAAGTTTGGATTTATCGTCACTGGCGTGTTGGCTTATGTGATTTTTATGGCGGTGCTGACGCCGGCCTCGGTCTGGCTGAAGTTAGTGCCATTGCCGCCAGAAGTGCAGCTCGGCAAAGTGCAGGGTACTTTATGGCAGGGCCAGATTGATGTGTTGTCGCGGCCGCCGGTTTATCTGACTAACCTGCGCTGGCAGCTGGAGCTCTCTTCATTATGGCGCGGGCAGCTCGGTGTACAGCTCAATGCCGGCGATGTCAAAGACGACAGCCAGCCTTATCTGAATCTGCGTGGTCAGGTAAGCCCTGCCAGCTATGCGTTGCAGCAGGCGACAGTGCGCTGGCCTGTGGCTGGGATTATGCGCAACCTGCAATTGCCGATGCCGGTTGATGCCAGTGGCGCTATTGTGCTGAATATTAACAACTTTACCAAAGGCGAGCCATATTGTGCGGCGTTAGACGGCAACGCCAGCTGGCAGCAGGCGCGGTTAAAATCACCAATTGGCTGGCTGGATTTACGCCAGATAGACGCGACACTGAGCTGTGAACAAGGCAATCTGCGACTGGTGACTAAACCGGATAATCCGCTGGCATTAGCCGTCACTGCTGACGTGATGGCGGGCCGTTATCAATTGTCCGGCACGTTAAAACCGGATGCCTCGATGCCGAAAGAAGTGCATGAAGCCATGCGGTTTGTGTCACAGCCGGATGCAGAGGGCCGTTACAATATTCAGTTCGGCGGTCAGATCCGCACGCAGTAACAGTCAAAAACAACAGTTTAAAAAGAAGAACGCCAGCATTTGCTGGCGTTATTTTTTGCGCTCAGCTGATGGCTTCAGCCTGCTGTGACTGGCGTCGCCAGAATATCGGCCACTAAATCCCGGTAGTCGGTGATCGCCGGAAATTCATCGATGCTGCGCACTGGTTGCTGGCTGTCCGGATTGGCCACTGCCAATAAATGGCCAATGCCAAATTGCTGCGCTGCGTGCAAGATCGGCAGGCTGTCGTCGACAAACAAGGTGCGTTTGGCATCAAACCCGAGCCGTGCCTGCAGCTGTTGCCACAGCGCCTGTTGTTCTTTGGTCACGCCAAATTCGTGGGTAGAAATCAGTTCATCAATATAAGCAGCGAGCGGCGTCAGTTCGACTTTTAATGACAGGCTGTCCGGGTGCGCATTGGTCACCAACACGATGCGGCGGCCACTTTGCTGCAGCGCCTGCAGGAATGGCGGGGTGTCTTCGCGCATGGCGATTTTGTCGCTGATCTCGCGTTTAAGCGCGGTGATCGGTAAGTTCAGCCGGCGTGTCCAGTAGTCGAGGCAATACCATTCGATTTTGCCCTGCAGTACGGCGTATTCAGCCCGCAGCGTGGCGCGCGCTTCGGCTTCATCGATGCCGGTTAATTCGCTCCAGCGTTTAGGTAAATGCTCCAGCCAGAAATGATTATCAAAATGCAGGTCGAGCAAAGTGCCGTCCATATCCAGTAAAACAGTATCGATCGCCGACCAATCCAGCATAGGTTTTTCCATCTTTCCGATTTATAGTAGTGCAGGCAAAGTGATGTGCCATTGTAGCAGAGGCAGAGCTATGGCGGACAAACCGCATTCAAGGCAAAAACCGCGCATTCTGGCGCAGGAAATCGTGGCGCAAAGCCGCCTGTTTAAGATTGAACAGGTGCAGTTGCAATTCAGCAATGGTGAAGAACGTTTATTTGAGCGGATGCGTGGTTCCGGCCGTGGCGCTGTGATGGTGGTGGCTTGTCCTGATCCGCAACATTTTTACCTTATTCGTGAATATTGTGCCGGCACTGATGATTACCAGCTCGGTTTCCCGAAAGGGCTGATTGATCCCGGCGAAACTGCATTGCAGGCAGCCGATCGCGAATTAAAAGAAGAAGCCGGATTCGGCGCAAGCTGGCTGCGGGAGCTGCGTAGCGTCGCGCTCGCCCCCGGATATTTTAATGCTACAATGCAAATTGTGCTGGCGGGTGGCCTTTATGCTGAACGACTGGAAGGCGATGAACCCGAGCCGTTAGAACTGGTGCAATGGCGCTGGGACCAACTGGACGAATTGCTGGCACAGGCCGATTTTACTGAAGCTCGTAGCGTGGCAGCGTTATTCCTGGCCCGCAAATATCTGGACAGCCACCCCGATGTTTTTAAGTAAACTGCTCGAACCGGTTAAAATTACGGCGCAACAAGCGGGTGAGCGCCTGTGGCAGATGTATCTGAGCGGCGAGGTTCAGGCAGAAGTTAAGTCTGACAACAGCCCGGTGACTGCCGCCGATTATGCCGCTAATCAAATCATTATTGAGCAATTATCCGAACTGACTCCGGACATCCCGGTGATCTCAGAAGAAAGCCATTTGGTGCCGCTGGCACAGCGTCAGCACTGGCCGCGTTACTGGCTGATTGACCCGATGGATGGCACGCAGGAGTTTGTCGCCCGTAGCGGCGATTTTGCCGTCAGCATCGCTCTGGTGGAACACGGCTGGCCGGCGCTTGGTGTAATTTATTGGCCAAAAGAACAAATCTGGTATTACGCCACGCGCGGCCATGGTGCTTTTAAACAACAACGTCATCTGATTAATCACATCAAAGTGCGGCAGCACCAAGAGGGTGACCCGCTGCGGATTGCAGTCAGTCGTCGCCAGCCACAACACCTGATCAGCGCCTTATTGGCACCGCAGCAACAGGCTGAATTTATTGCGCTGGGCAGTTGTTCACTGAAAAGTTGCCTGGTGGCCGAAGGCGGGGCCGATTGTTATATGCGGCTTGGCCCGACCGGCGAGTGGGATACCGGCGCCGTGCATATCATTGTCGAAGAAGCCGGTGGCCGTATTCTCGACAGCCAGTTTTTTCCATTGAGTTACAATCAGCGTGAAACCTTAGCCAATCCGGATTTTATGGTGATAGGCCAGTCGACGATGGCCTGGCACGAACTTATCCAGCCACATCCGACTCCACGCCCGATAACCGGCTAACTTCCGGCAACAGTGGTTGCTGTTGCTCCAGCCGGGCATGCCAGTGCTCTGCTGGTGCCGGCCGGCCAAACAAATAGCCTTGCAGCAGCGGAAAACCGAGTTTTGCCAGAAACTTACGCTGAATGTCGTTTTCCACCCCTTCGGCCACTGTGGTCAGATTCAGCGCCCGCGCCAGTTGCAGCGTGGTATGCAGCACTTTCACCTGCTGGCGGTGATGCGGAATGGCGGCGACAAAACGCCGGTCGATTTTCAGCGTGTCCGCCGGCATATCCACTAACTGACTGAGCGAGGCGTGGCCGGTGCCAAAATCGTCGATGGCGATGCTGAAGCCATATTGGCTGAGCGCCCGCAGCCGGGTGTGTAAGGCCGGTTGTTGTGTGGCGAAATGGGTTTCGGTGATCTCCAGCTGCAACCGTTTGGTCAGCCAGGGATAATGTGCACTTTGCGCCAGCAAATAGGCAAAAAAGCTGTCATCGAGTAATTCCGGGCCAGCCAGATTAATGGCGATTGGATAGAACCAACGCCGCTCCTGCCACTGCGCCAGAATGTCGATGGCCAAATCCAGCACCAGCTGACTCAGCGCTTTCATAAAGCCATGCTGTGCCGCCAGGGCGACAAATAAATCCGGTGCTATCCACTTATCCTGATGTTGCCAGCGGCATAAAGCTTCAAACGCTTTGATCTGACCTTCGCCATTGACCTTGGGTTGCAGGTGCAGCGCCAGCTGGCGTTGGCGGATAGCGTCCTGCAATGCATTCGCCAGTGCATAGGTTTGCTGCAGTTCAGCAGCCTGTTCCGGCGCGAACTGCACCATCGGCAGATTGTTATCTGCCTGCTCGAGCGCGATTTCGCATTGTTCCAGTAAAGTTGCCGCATCAGCGTGGCCTTCACTCAGGCAATAGCCCAGTTGGTAGCGCAGCTGTATCTGCTGGGCGCCGATCACTAAAGTGTCCGGCAATTGCTGGTGGATAAGTTCCGCCTGTTGTGCCGGTGACAGCGGTTCTGGTTGAATGGGCAGCAACAGCGCGAATTTCACACCACGTAAACGGCCTAACAAAGCGTCCGGCCGCAATGACTGGCGCAGCTGGCTGGCAAATTGCTGTAACACCTGGCTGCCAAATTCGTAGCCATATTGTTGATTCAGCGTTTTGATGTGGCAGAGCCGGATAATGACACAAAAACGCAGTGGCCAGCCCGGCTGGTCATGCAGCCGTTCGTCGGCCTGCTGGCGAAAAAAGTCGGCCTTGGGCAGGCAAGTCAGCCGGTCATACAGTTGCCAGACGTGTTGATGCTGGTGTTGCTGGTCCAGCTGCTGTTTTAATTCGACCATTGCTGTCACATCTTGCAGTTGCAACACATGATGGTGTTGGCGCGTCCGCACCATGTGCTTGAGCTGCAAATGCCGGCCCGGCTGATTGCGGGCGATGCAGGGTAAATCCTGTGCCAGCCAGAATGCATTGTCGCTGCAGTCCTGTTCCGGCACCAGCACCTGACTGAGATAGCAATGGCTGTCCGCGTTGATCCCCAGCCATTGGCAGGCTTTAGTATTGGCTTTGATGATCCGGCCATTGCCGGCACAGAGCAGTGTCGCTTCGCCGTTATTTTCAAACAGTTCTGCATAAAAATCGTGGCTTTGCGACAGCTGTTTGTTTGCCTGCTGCAGACCGGTACTGTGGCGCTGAATAGTGCGGATAATCCGGGCCGATGCCAGCGGAAGACAGAGGTTAAAAAACAGAAAAATCAGCCCGTGCAGGTAGGCGTGTGTTTGTGGCAGTGTGATCGAAAAGTCGAATAAGCGCGGTAATGGCTGGTTATACAGCAAAAAAGCAAAGGGGATAAAGTTCAGCAACATCAGGCCAACCATCACCTTCAGCGGAAAAAACATCAGCGCTATTGTCGGCAGGGCATATAAAAATACGATCCCTAGTTTGGCCATTTCAAAGTCGGGGTTAAACAGCAGAATAGCCAGTCCGGCACAGATCACCAGCAACAAAAAACCTGCAGCGCTGAAACTCAGCGAGGCTCTGGAGCGGCGCAGCAGCAACAACAGCGCAAGGTAAAAACCCGAGGTGATGGCAATAATATGGTAAGCACCAATCTGCCAGGCTTGCCAGGAACTGTGCAGACAAATCACCAGAACCAGCAACAAACCGGACAGGACCATAATACGGAACACACTGAGCTGCCAGTTATCCGGGCTTGCCGTGGCAAGGTCCGCTGGAGTCAGTTTGAGATATTGACGCAAGGCGCGCAGCACTACTTCAAATCCTTGCTAATGAATATTGTATCCTGAACCGGTACCATAACAAAGTTAGCGGGCTATCAGCAACAGATTGCTATTCTGTTGCCGGATCATTTTGTAATAACTGTTGATATTGGTGTTTGGTTAACAAATCAACAGATTCGTGCAGTTCTGAGTACAGGATCAGCACCTGACCTTGCTGGATTTGTTGCAACACGGCAGCAGTTTTCACGGCCAGGCTGACTTCTTCGTCACCATAATCTGTGCCTTCGCGCAGTACATAACTTTCAATCAGCCGTTGTAAGGTTTCAGCGTTTAATTGTTGCCATGGGATCAGCATCAAAGGGTTTCCTGTGTGTAAGAAAGACTGTTCAGCCACTGCGGCACTACCTGATCCAGCCAGTATTGCGGCCGCCACAGTTTGCCACTGAGAAAACCAACGTGGCCGCCGTGTTGGCACAGCTGTAATTGCACGGTCGGCGGCAGCTGTAACGGAATTGCTGCGGGCGCCAGAAAAGGGTCATCTTTGGCGTGGATCAGCAACAAAGGCTTTTGCACTTGTGGCAGGAAATTTAAACCACTGCAGTTTTGGTAATAATGCTCTGCATTGCGAAAGCCATGCAGTGGCGCGGTCAGCAGGTCGTCAAACTGACGGATACTGCGGATTGTGCGGATATCTTTTGACGTCAGCGCTAACGGGAAATCGGCGTGCACGGCGAGTTTGCGCTGCATAGTGCCTTTGAGGCGGCCGAGCAGATAACGCTGGTAGATTTTGCTGAAACCTTGATTAATCCGGTCGCTGCTCGGCGCCAGTGCCAAGGGGGCACAGACCGCCACGGCGCCGCTAAGCAGATTAGCGGCACCGGTTTCACCGCAATATTTCACCAGCACATTGCCGCCCAGCGAAAAACCAACCGCTAGCAAAGGCCGGGTGGGATAACGGCTGCGACACAGCTGCAAAAACAAAGCAAAATCGGCGGTATCACCGGAATGGTATGCGCGTGGTAATTTGTTGGCGACGCCGTGACAACCGCGAAAATGCATCAATACCACACCAAAACCTTGCTGGCGCAAGCTATGAAACATACCGCGCACATAGTGGCTGTGAATATTGCCTTCCAGGCCATGCAATAACACCACTAAGGGTTTACTGCAGTCTTCGGCGTCCAGGCTCCAGTTCAGTTGCAGCTCGTCTTTGTCCGGCAGCTGCAGCATTTCGACCCGTGTGTGCAGCGGCCGGCGCGGTGCCAGATATTTCGCCAGAATAGTTTGCAGATGGGCGTTCCCCAGGCCGGATGCGGGCTTAAAAGCGGGTAATGGCGCAGACTGCGATGCAACTTGCAATTTTTAACTCCTGCTACAACAATGGTTTTTTAACTGTTCGGACCAGAATAATGCAAAGACGACAGTTTATCATGCTTGGCCTCGGCGCGGGTGTCGGCCTGAGTCTTGGCCTCACGCTTTATCCGGTGTTGCAGAGCAGCACGCAGCAGCGCAGTGATGCAGCGACCTTAGTGCTGGATGCTTTGTTACCTGCGCTGTTACAAGGTGCCTTACCGGCAGAAGCCGCCGCTCAGCAGGCGGCGCTGCGGCGTAGCCGCGACGCCGTGCTGCAATTCCTGCCGTTTTTGCCACGTCGGCAGCAGGCCGAGTTACAGCAGCTGTTTTTATTGCTGCAGCAGCGGCTTGGCCAGCTTGCGCTGCTCGGGCATTGGCTCAGTCTGAATGAGATGCCGCTGCAAAGCCGGTTGCAGCTGCTCAGCAGCTGGCGTGATAGTTATCTGGCAACGCTGCAACAGGCCTATCATGGTCTGCGCGAATTATTGTACGGCGCTTATTATGGTCAGCCGCAACATTGGCCGGCGTTAAAGTACCAGCCGTTGGAGTTTAATCCTTATGTATGATCCAATCGCCGAAGGCCTGACCCGCGGCTGGCGCCATATCGACGCCAGTACGCTGACAACCGGTCAGCAATTTGACACCGACGTGGTGATCATCGGCACCGGCGCCGGCGGCGGTATTGCCGCAGAGTTGCTGACGCAGGCCGGTTTTAAAGTGCTGATGTTAGAGCACGGCGCTTTGTATTCCAGTAGTGATTTCCGCCAACAGGAACGCTGGGCTTACCCGCAGCTGTATCAGGATGGCGCCGGCCGTAAAACTAAAGACCAGGCCATCTCCATATTGCAAGGCCGCACTGTCGGTGGTTCGACTACGGTGAACTGGACCACTTCAATCCGCACGCCAGCCAACACGCTGCAATACTGGGAACAGCAATTTGGGCTGGATTTTGCCAGCAGCGGTGCATTAGAACCTTTTTTAGATTTAGCGACCGGGCGGCTCAATATCAGCGAATGGGCGCTGACGCCCAACCACAATAATGGTGCACTACAACGTGGCTGTCAGGCGCTTGGCTGGCAATACACGGTGATCCACCGCAACGTCAAAGGTTGTGCCAATACCGGGTATTGCGGCATGGGCTGCCCGCTGAATGCCAAGCAATCGATGCTGGTGACCACTATTCCGGTGGCGCTCGATGGCGGTGCCACACTCATCAGTCGGGTGTCGGCGCGGGAGCTGGTCTGGCGTGGTAATGAAATTCAGGAGCTTTGGGCAGTGCCGGTCGACGCACAGTTCCAAACCGACCCGCGGCTTAAAATCCGCATCCGTGCGCGGCACTATGTGCTGGCGGGCGGCGCGATCAACAGCCCGGCTTTGTTATTGCGCTCCAAAGTACCAGACCCATCCGGCCGGCTTGGTAAACATACTTACTTGCATCCCAGTGTGATCTCCGGTGCTTTGTTTGCTGAAGCTGTCAACGGTCACCAGGGCGCACCGCAGTCGATTTACTCTGACCAGTTTGTCTGGCCTGAAGCGGCGAAGGCTGGCTTTAAGCTCGAAGTACCGCCGTTACATCCGGTATTGATGGCCAGCAAACTAACCGGTATGGCCGAAGCGCACGCCGACCTGATGCGTCAGTTTAATCATCTGCAAGTGATGATTGCGTTGTTGCGTGACGGTTTTCATCCGGAAGCGCAAGGTGGGGCAGTCCAGCTCGACAGTGACGGCGAACCGCAGCTGGATTACCCGCTGACTGAGTATCTGTGGGATGGGGTAAGACGGGCTTATCTGGCGATGGCGGAGTTACAGTTTGCGGCAGGAGCAGCAGCAGTATTGCCGGTGCATGACGATGCGCAAATGTATCGTAGCTGGTCGCAAGCCAAAGCCGCGATTGCGGAACTGCCGCTGCAGCGTTATCGCGCGACCCTTGCTTCAGCCCATGTGATGGGCGGCTGCAATATGAGTGCTGACCCGGCAACCGGCGTGGTCGACAGCTTCGGCCGGCATCAGCAGCTGAAGAATCTGACGGTTTGTGATGGTTCGATTTTGCCAAGTAGCCTGGGGGCGAATCCTCAATTAACAATTTACGCGCTGAGCTGGCGGATTTGCACTGAGCTGATAAAAAAACTGTCGGTGTGATTGCTCATACCGACAGCAACATTGGCAAAGAGTTCGGGCCAACAAAACGCTTTGCATCAGTCCGGTTGGGCAGGGGATGATGCGCCGCGCAGTCTTACAAGTGACGAGAGAACACAGCAATCAGGCAATAATCAGCAGGCTAGTCGTTCGGGCCGGCGTGGCTGATTTTGTACATAAAATACACCGCGTAAAACGCGCAGAGTCCCAGCACAATCGCCAGACCAGTAAATGAAATGAAGATGACCGGGTCATTCATAAATTCGTGCCACAGGTTCATGATGTTTGCCTCCATTGACTTGATGAAGGCAGTGTAGTCAGCAGCAGGCAGCTAAACCCTGATACAGATCAAGCTTTGGCGGGGGAAAATGGCTGTGACAGACCCAGTTGCAGCAGGGCTTGATCCAGATCAACAGTCAGTTGCTGCTGGATAGAAAACGGTACCAGATGGCTGTGCAGATATTGCTGACGCAGCGTGGCCGCGGCGACGGTACAACAGCTTGAGTTGGCGCAGCATTGCACTAATGCTCGCTGTTCCAGCCGCTCAGCCGTCAATTCAGTATCGAGCAGTTGTTGGCGCAATTGCACTAACAACGGGTCGGCGGCTTTGTCCTTCAGCACCCGACTGATATCACGCCGGATTTGCCGAATGTTTTGCGTGGTCAGATGCTGCGGGCTCAGTGCTTGCATCAACTGCGGCAATGGCGGCAAATACGGCCGCCAGGCGCTCAGTAGCAACAGATTCACATTACAGCTGTATTGGTCTTGTAACGCCAGCAGTTCAGTCTGCAGCAAAGGGTATAGTGCCAGACTGAACTGCCAGAATTGTTCGGCATGGTCGGTTTCAGCCGGCAGTTCAGTTGAGCTTGTATCAGTTAAACGATGGTCAGTTAACACCGTTGGCCTGCCAGAAATTCTCGGTTTTCAGCTCCAGCTGTTCCTGCGCTTCAAACCAATTGAGCTCGACGTCCCCCAGTTCATTGCTGAGTTTGGTTTGCTCGGCCAGCAACTTAGTCAGGTCGGCTTTACGGTTGGCATCGTACAGGCCGACATCGGCCAGCTCAGTTTCAATGTTGTTCAACCTTGCCTGCAGTTTTTCCTGCTGTTGTTCCAGTTTTTCAATTTGTTGCTTCAGCGGCCGCAGTAAATTGCGCAGGTCGGCTTCGAGGCGTTTCTGGTCTTTGCGCTGCTGTGCTACCGGCGCTTCGGTGCTGGCTGGCGAGGCTTTTTGCAGTTGCAGTTTGCTGTCGTTTTGCAGCCACTGGTAATAATCCTGCAAATCGCCGGCAAATGGTGCCACTTTGCCATGCGCCACCAGATAAAACTCGTCTGTGGTGGAGGCCAGTAAATGTCGATCGTGCGACACGACGACGATAGCGCCTTCAAAACCCTGCAGCGCCATCACAATGGCTTCGCGCATGTCGAGATCGAGGTGGTTGGTCGGTTCGTCGAGTAACAGCAGGTTTGGCCGCTGATACACCAGCAGCGCCAGCACTAACCGCGCTTTTTCACCGCCGGAAAAAGGTCCGCACGGCGCTAAGGCTTTATCACCATGAAAACCAAAACCACCAACATAATCGCGCAGGCTCTGTTCGGTTGCTTGTGGTGCCAGCCGGACTAAATGTTGCAGCGGTGAATCCTGCGGCCGCAGTGTTTCGAGCTGATGCTGGGCAAAATAACCGATGCTGACGCCGTTGGCGTACCATAAATCACCAGCCTGCGGCGGCATAGCACCGGATAACAGCTTGATTAAGGTCGATTTACCAGCACCGTTGCGGCCTAATAAACCGATGCGGCTGCCTGGCAAAAGCTGAAAATTAATCTGCTGTAAAATTGAAGTGTCGCCATAACCGGCGCGCACATTTTCTAATTTCAACAGCGGGTTTGGCAGCGCCCGCGGCGGCAGAAACTCAAACTGAAAGGGCGAATCGACATGCGCCGGCGCCAATAACGTCATGCGCTCTAAGGCTTTAATCCGGCTTTGCGCCTGTTTGGCTTTGGTGGCCTGCGCGCGGAAGCGGTCAATATAAGATTGCAGATGCGCAACCTGACGCTGTTGTTTTTCATACATCGATTGTTGCTGCGCCATTTGCTCAGCACGCTGACGTTCAAACTGGCTGTAGTTGCCGCGATATAAATTCAGTTTCTGATTGTCGATATGCACGGTGTTATCGATGACGGCATCAAGAAAATCGCGGTCGTGGCTAATCAGCAGCAAAGTGCCGTCGAAGTTGCTCAGGTATTTTTCCAGCCACAGCACTGCGTCTAAATCGAGGTGGTTGGTCGGTTCATCGAGAAGCAGCAATTCAGCGCGTTGCATCAGCGCCCGCGCCAGATTCAGCCGCATGCGCCAGCCACCAGAGAAAGACTTCACGCTGTGTTGTTGCATCTCACCACTGAACCCGAGGCCGTCGAGCAACGTACCTGCTTTGGCTTCGGCGCGATAACCATCCAGCGTTTCAATCTGATGATGTACCGCGACCAGATCGGTGTCGGCTGCGGCATGGCGTACCAGCAACAGCAACGGATACAGCGATTCGTCGCCCTGCAGCACGTAGTCCATCGCGCTGATGTCCAGCGCCGGCGTTTCCTGCGCTACTGTGGCGATGGTCCAGCTGGCCGGGATACTGACACTGCCGGCGTCCGGCTGCAGTTTGCCCTGTAGCATGGCAAACAGGGATGATTTGCCACAACCGTTGGCGCCGATAATACCGACCTTTTGGCCCGGAAATACGGTAAGATCGGCGTCTTGTAATAAAGCCAGAGCGCCGCGGCGTAATTCGATGTTCTGAAGTTGGATCATAAAAACTATACCCGTCGGAAGAGGCTGCTAATGTAATCGGAATGGCCCGGCAAACCAAGTATTGCCGCGGTTTTTACTCTGTGGGAGTCAGATATTTTCATGCAAAACCGCAAAAAGAAGCGCTTTATCGCCGGCGCATCCTGCCCAAAATGTAAGGCCGTTGACACCATGATGCTGTTTCTGGAAAACAACGTCGAAAAAGTCGAATGTGTGCAATGTGGTTATCAGATGGCACAACCGGGCACTGAAATTGAAAAAGCCGCTCGCCCGGCTGAGACCGTGATTGGTGTGTTTAAACCGGAATAAACGCTGTTAGTAATGCGGCGGTGGTGGTTCTTCGTCGGTGCGCAGAATGCCGCTGTCGGTATTGCCCTGTAGTTTCTCCGCCAGGATCAAGACATGGCGCTGTAGTTTTTCAATGCGGCGCTGATGCTCCAGCAATTCATTGTTAAGTGCCTGTAAAGTGTCTTCCTGAAAAGCAACTTTGCTCTCCAGTTCAACCACTTGTTGTTGCAATTGCTCATGACTGTTGTGCAGTGTCATGGTTTGAACTCCCAGTATTCGGCCAGACCACTGGAACTCAGGGTCAGCAGCTGCCCGTTATTAAGCAGCGCGACATCATACACTACAGCACCCGGTGGTTTGGCATAAGGTGACGGACTGACTGCCCAGTCTTTGACCAGTTGACCGGTCTGAACGTTCCAGATGCTGGCACGCTGCGAGGGTGAACCGGTCAGCAGCCATTTGCCGTCACTGCTAAAACGCGCACTGTTGAAGACACGGCCGCGATCTAATTTAAGTTTACTCAGCACACGGCCTGATCTGATGTCCAGTAGCTGCGCCTGTTGCAGGCTGTCAGCACTGAACAGGTAATGCCCCTGCGTATCCAGCGCCACCCGGGTCACCCGGTTTGGATGCGACATGCTATGCAGGATTTGCGCACTGTCGGTATCCCAAAAATAACTGTGTAGATCGCTGCTGCCGGTTAAGGCATAACGGCCGTTGGGTGAAAGCGCGACCGCATTGATATTTTCGCTATGGCCCTGAAATTCCAGGCGCCGGCCGCTTTTGAGTGTGATGTGCTGGATTTTGCCATCGCTTTGGCCAATTAACAGGTGACGACCAAAATCCGACACTGCAATGTCGCGCACAGTGACGCCGGCTTGCATGGCCCAGAATCCGAGATTCTTGCCGTCCTGCAAGTCCCACAAAGCGACATTAACCGGGTCAGCACTGAGCAAATATTTACCGTCGGCGCTAAACACCAGATGCGTCACCAGATTTTGCGTCGGGTCGCCGTGGCTTAAACGGAACTTAGCTTTGCCAGCCTGAATGTCCCAGACGATGATACCGGAGGTGAGACTGCTGACAGCCAACAACTGACTGACTGGGCTAATCGCGCCCGCAACAGTGCCTTCTGCGCTGATCACTTGCTGGCGCAGTAAATCTTTTGGAACTTCTGTGCAGCTTATCAGCCAAAGGCTGAGAAAAATGGCCAGATATTTAGATCTAAGTGTTAACGTCATCCGCACAAGCCTGTAGTATAGCCGTGGTTGAAGGTTAGTCCTTTCTGCTTATCACAACACAATTTTGCAGTGAAGTCTGCAGTTTATTTGGAGAGTCAAATGCGCGTAGCTATGAAGGTGTCGCTGATTGCAGCCGCCCTGATTTCATTATCTGCTTGTCAGAAAGAAGCTGCTGAACCAGCTGCACCTAAGCTGGATACCGATACAGCCAAGCAATCTTATGCTCTGGGTCTGTCAGCCGGTAAATACCTGAACAATGCGGTTGAAGAACATAAAAAATTAAACCTGACGCTGGATGCAGCACTGATCCTGCGCGGTGTTCAGGACGCAGCAGGTGGTGGCAAACCAGCTATGGCTGAAGAAGAGATTCAAAAAGTGCTGACCGCACTGGACGAGCAATTCCGCAACAAACAAGCGGAAATGGCAAAAACCAAAGCTGAAGAAGCAAAAGCCAAAGGTGTTGCTTACTTAGCTGAAAATGCGAAAAAAGCTGGCGTGACCACGACTGCTTCAGGCCTGCAATATGAAGTGATCACTGCTGCTGATGGCGCCAAGCCTAAAGCAGAAGATACCGTCAAAGTGAAATACAAAGGTACACTGACTGACGGTACTGAGTTTGACAGCACTGAGAAAAACAACAACGGTGAGCCAATCGAGTTCCCGTTAAACCGCGTGATCAAAGGCTGGACTGAAGGTGTGCAGCTGATGGGTGTGGGTTCTAAGTTCAAGTTCACAGTGCCATCAGAACTGGCTTACGGTGAAAACGGCATGGGTCCAATCCCGGCGAACAGCGTCCTGGTGTTTGAAGTTGAACTGGTTGGTATTTCTGCTCCTGAAGCTGCAGCACCTGCAGGCGAAGAAGCAAAAAAGTAGTGATAGCTACCCCGTACAAAACGCAATAAAGCCGGCAATGCCGGCTTTATTTTTTACTCGTTTTGTCCGCGATAGCTCAGAGTGACAGGGCTTTTTCACCGCGCGAAATGCCTGAGACACCGCTACGCACGGTTTCCAGGATTTGCGTACCGGAGAGTGCTTCAATAAAAGCTTCCAGTTTTTCCGAAGTCCCTACCACCTGAATAGTGTAAGTGGTTGGCGACACATCGATGATCTGGCCTCGGAAGATGTCAGCATTGCGTTTGACCTCTTCGCGTTGTTCGCCGCTGGCTTTGACTTTGACCATCATCAACTCACGTTCGATATGTGCGCTTTCACTTAAGTCAGTCAGCTTCACTACTTCAATCAGCTTATGTAGTTGTTTGGTGATTTGTTCGATGACCTGATCGTCGCCACGGGTCACCAGCGTCAGCCGCGACATGGTTGGGTCTTCGGTCGCGGCGACCGTCAGCGAGTCGATGTTGTAACCGCGCTGGGCAAACAAACCCACGACACGGGCTAAAGCGCCGGATTCGTTTTCCAGCAGTACAGCAATAATATGGCGCATGTTAAGTCCGCTCCGTTTTGCTCAGGAACATGTCATTCATGGCACCACCTGGTACCTGCATCGGGTAAACGTGTTCTTTCGGGTCGACATGAATATCGAGGAACACCAGTTTATCTTTCAGCGCGAATGCCTTTTCCAGTGCCGGTTCCAGTTCTTCCGGGCTGGTGACACGGATGCCAACATGGCCGTAAGCTTCAGCCAGTTTGACGAAATCCGGCAGTGAATCCATATAAGAGCTGGAGTAGCGGGAGTCATAGTTCATGTCCTGCCACTGCTTCACCATGCCCAAATAACCGTTATTGAGGTTGATGATTTTGACGCCAAGACCATATTGTTTACAGGTCGACAGCTCCTGAATATTCATCTGAATCGAGCCTTCGCCGGTGACACAGACCACTTCCGCATCCGGGTAATGTAACTTCACGCCCATTGCTGCCGGCAGCCCAAAGCCCATAGTGCCGAGGCCACCTGAGTTGATCCAGCGGTTTGGTTTGTCGAACTTGTAATATTGCGCGGCAAACATCTGGTGTTGGCCAACGTCTGAGGTGACATAAGCGTCGCCTTTGGTGTGGCGCCAGACCGCTTCAATTACTGCCTGCGGTTTTAACAGGTCAGTGCGGTGCTCAAAACGGCCGCCGTGCACTTCACGCCATTGATGGATTTGGTTCCACCACTGGCCAAGCGCCGCCTGGTCCAGCGTGTTGCCGTGTTTTTCCAGCTGATGCAGCATCTCCTGCAATACCGGTTTTACCAGACCAACAATAGGCACGTGCGCCGTGATGGTTTTCGAAATACTGGCCGGATCGATATCGATATGGATAATGGTCGCATTCGGGCAGAATTTTTTCGTTGCGTTGGTGACGCGGTCATCAAAACGGGCGCCGACGGCAAAAATTACGTCAGCATTGTGCATCGCCTGGTTGGCTTCATAACTGCCGTGCATGCCGAGCATACCGATAAATTGTGGGTCTGTGGCCGGGTAAGCGCCCAGGCCCATCAGTGTGTTGGTCACTGGTAAATTCAGTTTCTTCGCCAGTTCAGTCAGTTCAGCTGAGGCCTGACCTAAAATCACGCCGCCACCGGAATACAGCACCGGCTTTTTCGCCGCGAGCAGCGTTTGCAGAGCCTTTTTGATTTGGCCCGGATGGCCTTTGGCGTTCGGATTGTACGAGCGCAGTTTGATATCTTTCGGATATTCGTATGGGAACTTTTGGTTCGGCATCGTCATATCTTTTGGAATATCCAGTACCACAGGACCAGGCCGGCCGCTTTGGGCGATATAAAAAGCTTTTTTCACCATGGCCGGAATGTCGGCAGGATTGCGCACCGACATATTGTGTTTGACGATGGGGCGCGAGATACCGAGCATGTCGGTTTCCTGGAAAGCATCATCGCCAATCAGATGGCTCATGACCTGACCACAGATCACCACCATCGGAATAGAATCCATGTAAGCAGTGGCAATGCCGGTGACGGCATTGGTGGCGCCGGGGCCTGAGGTGACGAGCACCACGCCGGCTTTTCCGCTGGCACGGGCATAGGCATCCGCCATGTGGGTGGCGGCTTGCTCATGACGGACCAGCACATGTTTTACCTCGGTTTGCTGAAACAGCGCATCGTAGATATGTAACACGGCGCCGCCGGGGTAACCATAAACGAATTCGACTCCTTCATCACGAAGGGCCCGAATCAGCATGGCGCCGCCAGACAGCATTTCTGGTTGGTGTTGTTGGCTCATTTTTACTCAGGTCTCATAGTTTGCGTAGGCACAGTTATACCGGTCAGCCTTTTGGCATGCCGGTTGGGTTCTTGTCTGGAGACAAGCAATTCTGCTTACGTGGAGAATTCACAGGGGTAAGACTGTGAAAAAATCAAACTACGGCCTTTATCGTTGGATACGCCTCCGCTGCAGCGCAGTCAGGGCGGGTTTATGGGCAGGCTCGCTAAGCCGTACTTTACGGGATCTGGTCCGGCCTTGCCAGCTCTTTTTTAGCTGAGCAGATGCAGTTTTTTTGCCGGAATTGGGGGCATAAAACCAGCACAATGCCTTGCAAATCAAGGGGCGCAGCCACATAGTAGGCAGAGTTTCATTTGCACAGAGATTTTATCGGTGTTAAGCAATCAGATTGATGTCAGTTTTGACAACGTACGTGAATTATTGGAGCTGTCGCAGCAAAAGCTGGTGATTTTTGATTTTTGGGTTCAGCAGCATGAGCCTTGTCAGCAAATTTTGGTGGCGCTGGAAAAAATCGCCGGCGATTATCCAGAGCATTTAGTGCTGGCGAAGGTCAATTGCGACACAGAACAACAACTGGCAATGCAGTTCGGTGTGCGCTCCTTGCCCACAGTGCTGTTTATCCGCAACGGTCAGCCGGTTGATGGTTTTGCCGGTGTGGAAACTGAAAGCCAAATCCGCGCAAGGCTGGAGCCCTATTTACCCAAACCAGAAGATTTATTGCTGCAACAAGCCTTGCCATTGTTAGAGGCGCAGCACTGGCAGGAAGCCTATCCACTGCTGAAAAACGCCCATCAGCTGGCGCCACAGCGTGCTGATGCCCGCCTGCAGCTGGCCTATTGTGCCGCGTCACTTGGTCAGATAGCGTTGGCAGAAGAGCTGATAGCACCGGTGCTGCTGGCCGATCAGGATGCTTTGTATCATCAGGTTAAAGCGCTGATTGAACTGGCGCAGCAAGCAGCGGAAAGCCCGGAGATCCGTGCACTGGAACAACAGCTGGCGGCAGACCCCAGCAATTTGCAGCTGAAGCAACAACTGGCGGTGCAATATCAGCAGGTACAACGCTTTGCCGACGCTTTGGCGTTATTATTCAGCATTCTGCAGCAGGATTTGAACTTTGGTGACAGTAAGAAGCTAATGTTAGATATGCTGGCGGTGTTACCAAAAGGTGACGCACTGGCTGGTGAGTACCGGCGCAAGCTTTATAGTTTGTTGTATTAATAGTTCAGACATTAGGATCTGAGCATACAATACCCGGTGAATGCCGGGTGAAATCACAAGGAAATTCAATGCGCTTGCAGACTTATTACTGCGCTTTGTTGTCAGTGCTGTTGTTGTTCAGCAGTGCCCAGGGCCGGGCCGATTCCGCTGAACAGTTGTTTGCCAGGTTTGAGCCGGCGTTACTGCAGGTTCGGGTGCTGGAGCAGGCCTCTGGGGCCAAAGCGGCGATAGGCACCGGCTTTGTGCTGGAAGAGCCGGCCCTGGTTGTGACTAATTACCACGTCGTTTCTGAAGCTGTATTGTCCCCTGAGAAGTACCAGCTGGAGTATCTGAATGCCAGCCAGCAAAAAGGGGCATTACAGGTACTGGCCGTTGATGTGATCAATGATTTGGCGCTGGTCAGTACCGATTACCGCGCGCCACAGCCGTTTAAAATTCAGACTACTAAACCGGTGCAGGGCGCAACGATTTATTCGTTGGGTAATCCGCATGACCTCGGCATGATTTTGGTACCTGGCACCTACAATGGCCTGCAAAAATACAGTTATTACCCACGGATCCATTTTACCGGTGCGGTTAATTCCGGCATGAGCGGAGGGCCGGCGGTTGATGTTAATGGTCAGGTTGTTGGCGTGAATGTCGCATCGGCCGGCAATCAGCTGGGTTTCCTGGTACCTGCGGACGCGTTGCAGCAATTGTTGGCGCGTTATCAGCGTGAAGGTCAAAGCAAGGACTTAAAAGCCGACATCGAACGCCAGCTGCTGAGCAGCCAACAGGCGATGTTCAGCCAAATTCTGAATGCGGACTGGAAACTAAAAGACTTTGGCACCGGTAAAGTGCCGGATGAAGTGGTGCCATTTGTGCGGTGTTGGGGTGAATCCAATGTGGAAAAAGACCAGGAGACGCTGAAAAAAGTCACGGCCTTCTGCAGTCAGAGTGAAGAGATCTTCCTGTCGCAGCATTTTACTTCTGGCCGGGTAGAGATGCAGTTTGAATGGCTCGAAGCCAAAGATTTACATCCATTGCAGTTTTTTAGTCTGTACGAGAAGAATATTTCCCGCGCCAGTGCCGACAACCAAGCGTTGAAAGAGGATGTCACGGCATTTGAATGTCAGCACCGCGTGGTGCGTCAGACAGGCGGCCATCACGCCAAAATGATCTATTGCGTGCGGGCGTATCGCGATTATGCCGGCTTGTATGACGTGTTATATCTGTCTGCGTCTCTGGATCAGCAACAACAGGGGCTGGTCAGTCATTACACTTTGTCGGGCGTCAGTCAGGACACCGCCCGGGCCTTTAGTCAGAAATTCAATGGGGCTGTGTCATGGCAATAATTATTGAAGTGCTGAATAAACAGCACAAAGTGACAGAGCGTCATCGTTTTTCTCAGCCGCGGGTAGCGCTGGGCCGTGCTTACAACAATGATTTAATCCTGTATGACAAACATGTCAGCCCGCATCATGCAGAGCTGGTGCTGGCCGAAGACGGTCGTTGGCAGCTGGTGGATTTGGCGTCGCTAAACGGCAGTTTTGTCGAGCCGTCGGTGGCCGTCACGCAGAGTACTGAATTGCAGAGCGGTCAGTTATGCTGGCTGGGCGAACAGGCCATTCGGGTCTATGACGAACACCATCCGGTGCCGCCGGCTTTACCTTTTAATAATATCGAGCAGCGCTTACGCCGCTTTGGTCATCCGGCACTGATAGTGTTGCTGGCGCTGTTTTTAATTGCCGAAGAGTTATTTGGCTTGTGGCTGACCGCACCGGAACCCGGGCAGGGCCGCTGGTCCCGTAATCTGCTGAATCTGCCTTTACTAATGCTCGGTCTCGCATTGTGGCCGGCATTGCTGGCGCTCTGGGCCAAAATCAATCAGCATGAGGCACGGTTTCTGCCGCAGCTAGGCATCACCTTCAGTATCGTGGTGTTGATGGAATGTTGGCAGGCCTTAATGACAGTGCTGAATTTCAGTCTGGATGGCGCTGCTGCTGTGGTTTGGCTGGCTGATATCGGCCAGACCGCACTGGTGATTTTATTATTGTCGGCGAATTTTTATCTGGCGCTGCAGTTGTCGGCGGTGAAGAAAGTGGCCTTGGCCACCGGACTTGGCTTATTGGTGAGTCTGCAGGGTGTTGCCGTGTCGGTACTGTTTGAAGAGCAGGGGCAGTTGACGCCAAAGTTTGATAACAGCCTGATGCCGTTGACGTTTTACCTGAACAAACCGATGAATAGTGCTGAGTTTGAAAAGGAAAGCGCCGAGTTATTCCGGCTCACTGAAGAAGCAAGACTCGAACCTGCCGAATAAAATAAGGTGCCGGCGGCGCTTCAGCCCTGCCGGCGCTGCCAGATCTGGCGGATCTGGTCTGATAACGTCATAGGGTCAAAGGGCTTCACCACTACATCGCTGGCGCCCAATGCTTTGTAAGATTCGATTTCGCTGGATTGTACTTTGGCGGTCATAAATACCACAGGGACGTCACTTAAATCGAATTGTTGCTGCAACTGTTTCAGCGTGCTGGGTCCGTCCATGCCAGGCATCATCACGTCTAACAGGATTAGTTGTGGTAGAAACTGCGGATATTGTTCCAGCGCTTGTGCGCCGCCATGACAGGTACAGACTTCAAAGTGACCGACGGCTTCGAGTGCAACCCGAGCAACCATCTGGATCGAAGGATCATCTTCCACATGCATGATTTTTTTCAGTTCTGTCATCTTTTAACCTTCAATATCCGCTGCCCGTTCAGTCTGTCACAAGCCTGTCGGGATTACCAGTTTCCGCCTAAAGGCTTGTATTGATGTCGTTGTTTTCACAGTTATTTATAACCTTGGATGCCTTGTTGCAGCAACACAGACTACTGTGGCAGTTCCAGCCGATGCAGGCGGACTGGCCGGCTGAACTGGAGCCGGCATTATTCAGCCTGCTGCAGAGTTTCAGCCTGGAAGACTGCGCCCGCATTGATGCCAGTCCTGCGTTGCAACAGCAGTATTTTCAGTACTGGTTTCCGCAGCTGTTTTCGGCTTTACCGCTGTTACCACAGGAAGTGGCAGAACCAGCGCAGCCACTGCCATTTTGGCTCAGTACTGATATCAGTGGTCGTAAATGGCAACAAATCACCCGGCTGGCGGCTTGCATCGGTCAACCCGGCCGGCCTGTGCTGGAGTGGTGTGCCGGCAAAGGCCATCTCGGTAAGGTGATGGGTTATCTGTATCAGGCTGAAGTTACCAGTCTCGAGTGGCAACAGAGCTTGTGTAACGCCGGGCAACAGCGTGCTGATCAGCTTGGTCTGAAGCAGCAGTTTGTCTGTGTTGATGTGCTGAAACAGCCGGTGGCTTCATATCTGCAAAGCCAGCAACAACTACTGGCGCTGCACGCCTGCGGTGATTTACACCGGGTGGCGGCGCGGGAGGCTGTGGCAGCCGGTTGCCAGGCGCTGGCTTTGGTGCCTTGTTGTTATCATTTGCAACAAGCTGCGTTGTATCAGCCATTGTCTGAATTGGGCCTGCAAAGCCCACTTAAGCTCACTAAAGCCGACTTGCGGCTGGCGGTGCAGCAAAGTTGTACCGGCGGCGAGCGGGTGGCGCGGTTGTCTCAGACTGAAATGTTGTGGCGGCAACTGTGGCGACTTTGGCGACGGCAACAGGGCCTTAGTTATCAGCCGCTGCGCTCGGTCAGCAAACATTGGTTTAGTGGTGATTTGGCTGAGTTTCTCGCTTTTGCCGGCGCTGAACATCAATTGCTGCCACCGGATGCGGGTTTGCTACCGGGATTACTGAAGCAGGCAGAACAGGCGCTGCTACAACAACGCCAACTGGAGCTGGTACAGCATCTGTTCCGCCGGCCACTGGAATTATGGCTGGTGGCGGACTTGGCGCTGTATCTGCAGCAGCAAGGCTTTCAGGTGCAGCTCAGTGAGCTGTGTGCTGCCAGCCTGACGCCGCGTAATCTGCTGTTGCAGGCAGTGAAAAACACTTAAGAAGTGCTGGTGCAATCCAACTGTTGCTTGAGTGTGTTGTCCGGCGCAGCCAGACAAGCCGCAATACGCTGATCTTTGTCGACCCAACGCTGGTTCAGCCACATTTGGAACTGCTGACGGAACACTTCATTCTGGAAATAATCGCCGATGATTTGGGCATCGACCGGTAATACATCAACCTGGATCACCACCCGTTTTAACCGGCCCAGTAACATCGCGACCAGCACATGGCGTGGGTTATCCGGATAAATCAGCGTGACATCCAGCACCGCGTCAAACAATGACCCCATGCTGGCCAGCGTGAAGGCAATACCACCGGCTTTGGCTGGTAACAAAAAGCGAAACGGACTGTTTTTTAACCGGTGTTTGGCGGCAGTAAACCGGGTGCCTTCAACAAAATTGATGATTGTGGTCGGCTGTTCGCGGAATTTCTCACAGGACTGGCGCGTGGTTTCGATATCTTTGCCCTGCAGCGCCGGATTCTTGCGGATCTGCGCCTGGCTGTAGCGCTTCATAAACGGCATATCGAGCGCCCAGGACGCCGAGCCGATAAAAGGCACCCACTTCAACTCTTCTTTTAAAAAGAACTTCGGCTCCGGAATACGGTCCAGTGCAAATTGGCTCAGTACCGGGATGTCCAGCCAGCTGCGATGATTCGAAATCAATAAATACCAGCTCTGTGGCGACAGCCGCGCTTCGCCTTCAATTTGCCATTCCACTTTGTTGAACAGTTCAATCAGCTGGCGGTTGTGCAAGGACCAGTGCCGATAGGCCCAATGCGCGACTTTGGACACCCGTTGCCGGGCCGATGGCATCGGCAGCAGCAATTTGACTACGCCGCATAGGGTGACAATCAGCCCCCACACCGTCAGGTTTAGCGTAAACAGCGGCAGTGATAACAGCAGGATCAACGGCGCGGGGAGAAAAGCCAGCATCAGCGGGACTCCTGTTGTAATAAAGCGATTTGCCGGTCTTTATCCAGCCATAACTGGTTGACCCAGTGCTGGAATTGCTGGCGGAACTGTGCGTCTTCGTAATCACCAATCAGCGCTGGTTCAATCGGTAACACACGCACCCGAACTTTAATGTCATGTACTTTACCACTGATATAGTCCCAAAAACTCGGTGAGCCTTTCGGGTAATAAATCGTCACATCCAGTAATTTGTGTAGATGCTCGCCCATGGCGTTCAGCACAAAAGAAATACCACCGGCTTTGGGTTTAAGTAAATGGGCAAAAGGTGCTTGTTGTTTGTCGTGTTTTTCCGGCGTAAACCGGGTGCCTTCAAGGAAATTCATCACCGACACCGGCTTGTAACGGAATTTTTCACAGGCTTTGCGGGTGGTTTCAACATCTTTGCCTTTGAGCTCCGGATGTTTGGCCAGAAACGCAGCGCTGTAGCGTTTCATAAAAGGAAAATCCAGCGCCCACCAGCACAGGCCAATGACCGGCACATAAATCAGCTCTTTTTTCAGAAAGAATTTCAGGAACGGAATTTGCCGGTTAAAGACTTTTTGTAGCACCAGAATATCGACCCAGCTCTGATGATTGGCGACCACCAGATACCAGTCTTTCAGACTCAGTGTTTCCAGGCCTTTTACGTCCCAGCGAATACGGGTAAACAGTGCCGTGGTGCAGTTATTAATGGAGATCCAGGCGCTGGCACAAGCATCTAACAGCCAGGTGATCCAGGTTTGCCAGCGTTGCACCGGCGGCAATTTTAAAATGGCGAGGCACAGAATTGGCACAGCCCAGAATAAGGTATTGCCGATATATAACAAGAAAGAAACCAAGCCAATCAGGGGTTTAGGCAAGAAATGCAGCATCAGTTCTCTCCGTGTGAAACTTCGGTCATAGCAAGCAAAAAAAAGAGCAAGTCTGGCCTGCCCTTTGATATACGTTAGTCGGAGCAACTAAACTGCTCCGACCTCTGCAGTCTACCTTAATCTTCGAAGTAGGTGTAGCCGTAGACGCCTGCTTTCAGCTCTTCCAGCATCGCCTGCTGTGTTTCAGTGCTGAAGCTGCTGCGGCCTAACTGATTGGAGTAGGAATTAATCAGTTTTTCCGCATCAAAAGCGACGTAACGTAACACGTCCGCAACGGTATCGCCTTTAATGGCATTCGCCAGAGAATAAGTGCCGTCCGGGTTCAGCTCGACATGGACAGAATCGGTGTCGCCAAACAGGTTGTGTAAATCGCCGAGGATTTCCTGATAAGCGCCGACCATGAACATACCAATCAGATACTGTTCGTCTTCTTTATATTCCGGCAGCGGCAGGCTGCTTTCGATGCCGTTGCCGTCGGCATAGCTCTTCAGCGCGCCATCCGAGTCACAGGTGATGTCCTGAATAATAGCGCGGCGGTCCAGCGCTTCATTCATCCGTTCCAGCGGCATCACCGGGAACAGCTGGTCAATACCCCAGGCGTCTGGCATCGACTGGAACAACGAGAAGTTGACGAACAGTTTGTCGGCCAGTTTCTCGTTCAGTTCGTCGTGAATTTCCCGGTGCGAACGTGAACTTAAGTCCAGCATGTCCTTCACTTTATTGATGGTGGCAAAGTAGATTTGCTCCAGCAAAGACCAGTCTTTCAGCGTCAGCAAGCCATGCACATACTGCGCATGCGCGTCAGTAAAATAGTGTACGGCATCGTGATAGGCTTCCACCGCAGAGCGTGGCGTGACGTTCTGATAAGAATCCCACAGCGCCCACACCACTTGCGGTGAATCTTCAGAAGGTTCCGGCAGATAACGCAGGCCTGGCGCACGTTCAACGTCGATCGCATCAGTCACCAGCACAGCGTGGTGTGCAGTCATAGCACGGCCGGATTCGGTGATGATGTTCGGATGCGGCAGGTCGTATTCGTCACAGACTTCTTTTAAGCCAAAGACGACGTTGCGGGCATATTCATACATGGTGTAGTTCATCGAACAGGCTGAACGTGAGTTCGAACCTTCGTAATCCACACCTAAACCACCACCGACGTCGACTGTGGTGATAGGCACACCCAGCGTGCGCAGTTCGGCATAATGCCGGGCACATTCGCGGATAGCGTTGTGAATATCGCGGATATTGGCGATTTGTGAGCCGATATGGAAATGCACCAGCTGTAACAGGTCGAGCTTGCCGGCTTCTTTTAAGATATCAATGGCTTGCAGCACTTGCGTGGCGGTTAAGCCAAATTTGCCTTTTTCACCGCCGGTGTTCTGCCATTTGCCTTTGCCGACTGAGTTCAGCTTGATACGGATACCGATTAATGGCGCCGCGCCTAAGCTGTCGATTTCGCGCAGCAAGGTTTTTAATTCGGTCAGTTTTTCTACGACCACGTAAACCGTGTGGCCCATCATTTGGCCAATAGTCGCCAGACGCAGGAATTCGCTGTCTTTATAACCGTTACAAACGATTTTCAGTGGTTTTTCGGTGACGCCCAGAATGGCCATCAGTTCAGGTTTTGAACCGGCTTCCAGGCCAACTTTATTACTGGAATGCACCAGCTTCTTCACCACGGAATATTGCTGGTTCACTTTGATCGGGTACACCGCAGTGTATTCGCCCTGATACTCGCGCTCAGATTTTGCTTTGGCAAAAGAGCTGATTAAGGTTTCAACCCGGTGCTGCAGGATGTCGGTAAACCGCACCAGCACTGGTAAAGTCAGACCTTCTTGTTTAAAACGTGCTGTCAGTTCCGGGAAACTAATGCCCGGTTTGCTGTGATCCTGATCCGGATAAGCAACGAGATCGCCATTGGCGTTGACGTCAAAGTAGCCTTCGCTCCAGACTGCAACGTTATAAATAGATCTTGCTTTGTCGATACCCCATTCTGCCATTGTCGTGCCCTTAGAAAAAATAGGCCGCCATTTTATTCGTATCGGCGGCAAAAAAACATGAAAAATTTGTCTCAGGCAGGCTTCACTGGCAAAATATTTGGCCCCTGAATCAGTACCCGGAGTGATACTATGTCAGAACTTAATTCACAACAGTGGTTTACCGAGATCTTCGCGCCAAGTGGCAGTGCGTTTTCCTTAAGAACCGAGCAAAAATTAGCTGAAGTTCAGTCGCCTTTCCAGCACATCGAAATCTATAAAACCACCGATTTTGGCAATCTGATGGTGATCGATGGCGTCATTATGCTGAGCAGCCGTGACAATTTCCTGTATCACGAGATGCTGAGCCACCCGGTGCTGTTCACGCACCCAAATCCGCAAAACGTCATCATCATCGGCGGCGGTGATTGCGGCACATTACGTGAAGTGCTGAAACACAGATCAATTCAGCAAGTGACGCAGATTGATATCGACGAACAAGTGACCCGGATGGCCGAGCGTTATTTCCCGGAACTGTGCGCGTCAAATCAGGACCCACGCGCCACGTTGCTGTTTGCCGATGGCATTCAGTACATGCGCGATGCGGCGCCAGCCAGTGTTGATGTGGTGATTGTCGACTCGACAGATCCAATAGGCCCTGGCGAAGGTTTATTTAATCGCGCCTTTTACCAAAGCTGTTTTGCTGCATTAAAACCGGGCGGCATTCTGGTACAACAAAGCGAATCGCCGCTGATCCACCTGGAACTGCTGAATGACATGCGGGTAGCAATGAAAGACGCCGGTTTTGCTGAGTTGCAAACGCTGCAGTTCCCGCAAATGGTCTATCCAAGCGGCTGGTGGACTTGTACGTTGGCCCGCAAAGAGCAAGGCTTTGACGGCTTCCGCCGTGACGCTGCGGCCAATCCGGGCTTTGATACTGAATACTACAATGCCGATATTCATCAGGCATCGATGGCGCTGCCAAACTTTATGCGCCGGCAGTTAAAGCCCTGAGACTGAGCTGGAACGACGGCGGCCAGACATTGGTAATGCCAGTCAGGTAAGCTGACTGGCATTATTTTTTAAATAAAAAAGGGATGCATAAAACCACCTGCATCCCTGGGGACAAAAGCTTAGCCGTGCTTATTGGCTGATCAGCGGCTCAATCTGAATTTCCACCCGACGGTTTTTCGCCCGGTTCGCTTCTGAAGTATTGGCTACCAGCGGCTGGTCCGGTCCTGCACCTTGCGTGACTAAGCGGCGATCGTCGATGCGCTGTGCGCTTAAGTAATTTTTCACTGTGTCGGCGCGTTGTTGCGACAGTCGCATATTCAGCTCGCGACCGCCGGTGTCGTCGGTATGGCCGGTGATCACCAGCAGGGTTTTGTCATATTCGGCCAGCACTTTGGCGATGTCGTTCAGCACCGGATACAGCTCAGCACGAATGTCACTGCGACCGGAAGCAAAAGTAATTTGCGACGGAATTTCCAGTTTCAACACGTCGCCTTCGCGTTTCACCTGCACACCGGAACCGGCCAGCTGTTCTTCCAGCGCCTGTTCCTGATTATCCATGTAACGACCAATCGCCGCGCCACTTAGCGCACCTAACACCGCACCTAAAGCCACGCGTTTATTTTTGTGATTGCCAGTGGCTTTGCCTGCGACGCCGCCGACTACAGCACCAATAGCGGCGCCACGGGTGGTATTGTCTTGCGGGAACTGGGCACAACCGGCCAGCGTCAGGCTGGCAGCGGCGGCAAGGGCCGTCAGGCGGGATGCAGTCTGGCGAAATGAAGTCATGAGAGATCCTGTGTTTCTGAATAAGAGAAAATGCATATGCGACCGAGTCTGACGTCGCCGGGCTGAATTATGGCTGAATCAGCAGCAGACCGGCAGCCGTTTAACCTGTGGTCGGTGCTGTTGGTCGATCGAGCACCAAATAGTTTAAAAAATCGGCAGTAGCGATAAGCAGAATGGTCGCAGGCAAGGCGGATTTTTGAAGCTTTAGTGGTTCTAAAGCGAGAAAATTTAACGCCGCATGCGGCCATTCTGCTATCGCCCGTCCGGGAGCGCCTGCAATTGCCTCATGCGGCGTTGCCACAGCTCGAAAGAGCACCACTATTCCTTCGCCGTTTCGCCTTGCCTGAGGCAATTTCAGGCTGCTCTGCTGTTCGCTTATTAAACTATATGGTGCTCTAGACATTTATACGGCTAAACAGTTAAGCTGCCGCTTAATTAAACAAAAGCGGAGATGTGGGCAAATGGCGGGGTTGAGCTGGAAACGGATAGTGATCAAAGTCGGCAGTGCTTTGATTGCACCGGCAGGGAAAGGCACGTCAACCCGATATTTGCTGGCTATTGCCCGCTTTATCAGCGAATGTAAATTACGCGGTATTGAGGTTGTGCTGGTTTCAAGTGGCAGCGTGGCGGCGGGTCGCTCGGCCATTGAATTCACTCATCAGCCGTTACCGATTAACGTGAAACAGGCTTTAGCGGCTATTGGTCAGGCGCAGATGATGGCGACCTGGAGCCAGTTGCTCGACTGGCCCTGTGCGCAGATTTTACTGACGCATGCCGATTTGGCCGACCGGCGGCGTTATCTGAATATCGACAACACCCTACGTACACTGCTGAGTCACGGCGCGCTGCCGATCGTCAATGAAAACGATACGGTGGCGACCAAAGAGCTGCGGGTCGGCGACAACGACAATCTGGCAGCGATGGTAGCATCTGTGGTTGAAGCTGATGCGCTGATTATCTGCTCTGACGTGGATGGCTTATTTACTGCCAATCCGCGCACTGATGTCACCGCTTGCTTAATCCCTCGTGTTGAAGCACTGACGGCAGACATCTATGCCATGGCTGGTGGCAGTCATCACAGCACCGGCACCGGCGGTATGGTGACGAAGTTACAGGCGGCCGACAAAGCGACAGCGGTCGGGATTGAAACGCTCATCATCAATGGCCAAAAAGCGCAGAGCTTTGAAGATTTATTAGCCGGCAAGCCTGTTGGCACTTTGTTTGCCGCGCGCCAAAGCACGGTGAGTGCGAAAAAACACTGGTTATTACATTCCAGCAAAGCCAATGCCGAAGTCTGGCTGGATGCTGGCGCCGCGCAGGCCGTGCAGCATAAAGGCGCGTCGTTGCTGGCTAAAGGCGTTGCTAAAGTGCAGGGCGAGTTCGATAAAGGCGACGCGGTTTGGTTAGTGGCACCGGATGGCAGCAAAATTGCCAAAGGCGTTAGTCAGTACAACGCCGCTGAACTGAACAAAATCAAAGGTATCCACAGTGATCAAATCGCCACCGTATTGGGTTATTGCCCAAGTGAAGTGGCGGTGCACCGGGATGATTTAGTCGTTTTACAGGGAGCTTAACATGCAGTCCGCAGAACAAAGCCGTGCATTTGATGTTGTTGCGCTGTGCGTGCAGGCCAAAGCAGCCAGCCGGCAACTGGCACAGCTGTCCGAAGCGCAAAAAAACCAGATCCTGAACGATATGGCCACAGCGCTGATCGAGGCTACTCCGGCGATTCTGGCCGCCAATGCACTGGATATGGCGGCAGCGCGCGAAAAAGACCTGGCGCCGGCGATGCAGGACCGGTTGTTGTTAACTGCAGAGCGACTGCAGCAGTTGGCTGCGGCGGTGCGGCAAATTGCTGCGTTACCAGACCCGGTCGGCCAAATCCGGCAGCTGGCGCCAAGACCCAACGGTATTCAGGTTGGTCGGATGCGTATTCCGCTGGGTGTCATTGCGATGATTTATGAAGCCCGGCCCAATGTCACTGCGGATGCCGGTGCTTTGTGCCTGAAATCCGGCAATGCGGTGATTTTACGAGGCGGGCGTGAAGCGCTGCATTCCAGTCTTGCTATCGCGACGGTTTTACAACAAGTGCTGGTGCAGCATCAGGTCAATCCGGCGGCTATCGCGGTATTGCCGGACCCTGACCGGGCGATTTTACTGGAACTGCTGCAACAAAAAGCTTATGTCGATTTGGTGATCCCACGCGGCGGCGAGGGGCTGATTCATTTTGTCAGCGACAACAGCCGCATTCCGGTGATCCAACACTACAAAGGCATCTGCCATTTATTTGTCGATAAAGCGGCGGACCCTGACAAAGCCTTAGCGCTGCTGCTCAATGGCAAAACCCAGCGGCCAGGCGTCTGCAATGCGCTGGAAACTTTGTTGGTGCATCAGGATATAGCCGCCAGCTTTCTGCCATTGGCGGGCGCTGCTCTGGCAGAACAAGGTGTGCAGGTGTTTGCTTGTCCGCAAAGCCTCGGCTATTTCAGCGATGCCCAGCCGGCCGGCCCGGCGCAATTTGATACTGAATATCTGGCGCTGGCGTTGTCGGTGCGGGTGGTGGACAGCTTTGCCGCAGCGACAGCGCATATTGAACAACATAGCTCCGGCCATACCGAAGTGATTTGTACTCAGGACATCAGCCGGGCGCAGCGTTTCCTGAAGCAAATCAATTCCGCAGTGGTGATGGTGAATGCGTCGTCGCGCTTTTCTGATGGCGGCGAGCTGGGGCTTGGGGCGGAAATCGGTATCTCCACCAGTAAGTTGCAAGCCTATGGGCCTATGGGTTTAGAGTCGTTGACGACAGAAAAGTATATTGTGATTGGCGACGGGCAGGTCCGGCAATAACGAGGTGACCCGCTGCTATTGGACTGCGGCGGGTGCTCAATCGGTTGGGTTAATTGCGGATGGTGTCGTTGCGGTTCCACAAATTCTGATGCTTCAGATAACTGAAAAACTCGTCCGGGTTCCAGCACTTCGGGATCAAATCTGTATTGACCCTTTCCTCAAAATTCGACACCAGCTTGCTGAGGATTTCACGCAGCCGTTCTTCACTGATACGCTCCAGTTTTTGCTGCGCGACGGGGAAATACAGATTGTTTTCAGCGCTGACCACCACATTAATACCAAAAGTGTTAAAGGTCAGATTGCGTGTCACTTGCCGGCAAATTGGTTGCTCTGGTTCCAGCGGATACAAGCCATTGACGATGGCGTATTCATAACGGTCTAAGTCGCGTTTATCCGAGTCTTTCGGGATGTAGGTAATGCCAAATCCTTGAGGGAAATATCCGGTGATGGTTAACAGACTTTGCACCACAGCCGCCGGATACCAGCCTTTTTCCACGCCGGCTTTCAGTAGCGGCCCAACTTTGGGCAGGCTGTCATAGCTGTAATTTTGCTTCGACGGTAACACCACTGAGGTATAAACCTGTGGAATTTTCAATAGGTTACCAATACCGTCTTCCGGCGTGATCGCCGAGCGCAGCAAATGTAAGGCAAAGGCCTGTTTGTCTTCTTCCACCATCACAAACAATTCGCGCTCGGCTCTGGAATTGCCAACATATTGGTCTAGTCCCAACCCATCTTGCAGATACAACTGGCTTTGTTCGAAACTAATCTGCAGCAATTGCTGACGCTGTTCAGGCGGTAACACCCGGTATGGGTCCTGATCGCCGTCCGGCCCATATAACAGGCTTTGGACCTGCGGGTGTTGCAGGCCGATGTCCTGGATCAGACAAGCCATCACCAGCGGGATCTGCACTTCGTCCAGAAATGCCGACGCGGTATCAGCGGCGGTATTCAGTGAGTCAGCGACCTTGGCTAACACAAAACGGTTTTTAATCTGCTTATCGACCAGCAATTGTTTTAACAGTAGGAGCGCAAGGATGGCTTTATACAAATGTTTATGGCGCTGATTGGTTGCTGCGATATTTTTGCCATAAGTCGGTGACAGCAGCTGAATAGTGCCGAGCGCGCGGGCTGCCAGTTGGCGCGATTCTTCCTGGCTGTCGCCTTGGATCAGCTCAACAATATGCCGGGCCACACCTTTGAGCTGGCGAATGCGGTCAATCCGATTATCTTGTTGTTGTTTCAGGCTTTCTTTGAGTTGTTGACTGACTTCGGTCAGTTTGAGTTCCAGCTTATGCCGTGCCCCTTTACTGGCATCGTCAAGCCGACGTTGCAGCTCGGTTTTCTGCTGTTGCAGCTGATCAATTTCGCGTTGTTCGTGTCCCTGAAAATACCAGGCAGCCTGCTCATAAATGGACAGGCGTTGACTGCTGTTGTCATAAATTTTACTCAGCAATTCTTTGATGATTTTGGTGGCCGCGTTCGCACCGTACATCGCCTGATTCATGCCCCAGGTTCCTTTGCCTTTTCAGGTACAGTAGAAATCCATGATGACACAACTGTAGCTGCTTTTTCAGCCCGTGCCAGCGTAGCCTTTTGGTGTTCTGTCCGGAAAATTAGACAAGCATGAGTTAATTTGCTTTTCTTAAACAATTAGTTAGCAAAGGAAGTTGCCTGTGCATATTGCAGTGATCGGGGGCGGTATCAACGGCGTGACCTCAGCATGGCAGCTGGCGTTGGCGGGGCATCAGGTTGAATTGTTTGAGCGTGACGGCCTGATGCAGGCGACCAGTGCAGCGTCCAGCAAGTTATTGCATGGTGGCCTGCGTTATCTGGAGCAAGGCGAGTTCCGGCTGGTGCATGAAGCGCTGCAGGAGCGACGCTGGTGGATCAAAAAAGCACCGCATTTAACCCGACGCCTCCCTATTCTTTATCCGATTTACCGCAGTGGCCGCCGGCCGCGCTGGCAGCTGAAAATTGGCCTGTGGCTGTATGATCTGCTGTCTGGCCGTAAAGGCATTGGCCGCCATCGCTGGCTCAATACTCAGCAAACACTGCGCTGCAGTCCGGATTTACAGCCGGACGGTTTACTCGGTGCCTTTTTGTTTTTTGACGGTCAGATGGATGACCAGCAGCTCGGCCTCTGGGCCGTAGAGCAAGCACGCCAGCATGGCGTGTTGGTGCATGATCATCAGCCGGTGCAGACATTGCAGGCCGATGGTCAGTTGCAACTGGCCAGCGGGGAATGGCGCCGGTTTGAGCGCGTGATTAATGTGGCGGGTCCCTGGGCCAATCAGTTGCTGCAGCAGTCTGGTTTAGCGGTGCAGCAGCCACTGGATTTAGTTCGTGGCAGTCATCTGTTATTACCTCAGCTCTGTCGTTATGGTCATATGCTGGAAGTGCCGGGTGAAGCCCGCATTGTCTTTGTGTTGCCATTTAAGGGGCAGACGCTGCTCGGAACCACCGAAGTGCGACAGCAGCTGAGCGAACCAATTTGCTGCAGTGACGCGGAGCGTCAGTATTTGTTAAAGCTGTATAACCATTATTTTGTCACTAAGCGTTTTGGCAGTGATATTCAGCGCGAATTTGCCGGCGTGCGGCCCTTATTAGGCGGCGCCAATGATGCCAGTAAAGCCAGCCGCGAATATGCGATGCATTGGCAGCAAGCGGTGCTGACGGTCAACGGCGGCAAATGGACCACGGCAAGGGCGTTGGCGAAACAAGTGGTGGCGCAGGTGCAGAGTTCCCTGCGATGAAAAAAAACAGCCGGCTGAGTGCCGGCTGTTGTCCATCCTGACAATGTCTAGTCTGATCAAGGTTTGGCATCACCGGCAGCCCCAGTGTTGTCCGGGGCTGAAGTTTTCAGCTCTGCTTGTTCTATGGCTGACGCCTGAGTTGCCGTTTTACCGGGTTGCAGTTGTTGGCTCAGCTTATCCAGCGCCTGGGTGCCGGGGCTTTGTGCCGTGCCGGCTACTTGCTGCTCTGCCGGTTTGCTCAGCTTCGCCAGATTAGTGCTGACTAAGCTTTGATACTGGCTTTGCTCGATGTTGAATACGGCATCAACATCTGAGCGTCGCAGCCAATATTGCCCACCGGCTTCGGCCAGCTGCAGGCTCAGCTCGCTGGTTTTCCCGTCGCGGTTGGCTGCGGTTATCATCAGTCGGGGCGCTTTCGCCAGCGCAGCAGTGGTTTCTGCTGTTGGCTTCGCGACATATTGCTGCACCGTCAGCGTTTGCAGGCTGCTCAGCAGCTGGTCCGCCTGACTTTGATCCAACGTCGGTGCTATCGCATCAGCCGCCGGGGTCAGTCCGGCCAATTGCCAGATTGGCTTATCCGTATTTGGGGTCGTGCCTGTCGCCGCTGGCTGAATTTTCAGCAAGCTGTAGTCTGGCCCCCGCACCGCCTGAATATCTTTGAATGCCAGCTGATTTTTGTCCAGCCACTGCGCAGGATCGACGCTGAGTTCATAGCTGTTCAGCGCGACCTGATACACGGCACTCTCGCCGTCGCGGCGTAAATATTGCTGACGGAAACCGGCACTGTCGCCAAGCCAAAGGGTTTGCACCGCATCAGTGCCGGCAGCTTTGAGCTGCAGCTGCCAGTGGTACTGGTCCGGCGCGACGGCAAACCGGCGCTGACTGTCGGCAGAATCGGCCAGCGGCCAGTTCAGCCGGGCTTTTTGCAAATCCGTCAGCAGTTGCTGCACTTTGGCCGGGTTGGCCGCCAACCAGAGCGGCTGCTCAGTGCCAGCAGCGTTAAACTGCCACTGGCCGTTGTGCTGACGTAAGTTGAAGCTGGCGGCCGCTGCGGGCTTTGCCTCAGCATCTTGGGTCTTGCCTGGCCCTTTGACCAGTGTCAGTTCAGTCAGTTGATTGCTGGCCAGTAACGGCTCTGCCTGCGTTGGCTGATGGTTGCTGTACCACAGCATTCCGGCGAGGCCAAGCTGAGCGGTCAGCAGTATGGCTAAATGAGAAACTTGCATCAGATACCTCCGTTACATAGCCACAAGTTGTTGATAACGCGCTTTTTTACGGGTGTGCAGATAACGTTCCGCGCCAAACAGCAAACTCAGCAACAGTAAGGCAATGCCATAGTTGGCGTATTCCAGCGCACTGCGGCTATCCGGCGACAGTGCCGGTAAGGTACGGTTAAACTGCGCGCGGCTGCGGATGGATGACAGTTCTGTGTCGGCCAGCGCAAAACTCAGCATGTTTTGCAGCAGCTGCAGGTTATTCAGATACTGGCTGCCGTTGCTGCTGCCAGCCAGCTGCAGCGTCTGGTCGCTGAACATGCTGTTACTGGATACCAGCAGCAGCCGGGCGCCGGGGGCGGATTTTTTCAGCAAGCCGGTATCGCGCAGCGTTGAGTCCGTATTTGTCTCTGTGCCGGATTTGTCGTCCGGTGTTGCGTTATCTGGCTTGGTTTCGCGCAGCGGATGTGCTTTGTCGGCGAAATACGACTTAAATTCACCGCTGACCAGCACGGCAACTGGTGCAGCGCCGGTGCTGGCAGTGTCGCCCGGATAACTGACCTGACCATCACTGCCAAGCGTTGGCATTACATCCAGGCTGTTGCTGCGCCAGCTGCCGGCCGAGGTGTTGAGCAGGGTCTGATACTGCAGCGCCGGTTGAGCTTGCGCTTTGTCCTGACTGGCAGCCAGCGGCGTCACATTGATTGGCGAAGCCCAGGGTACGGTCAGCTGCGGCAAATCACCGAGGATGGCCCGCTGATGTTGCTGTTCAGCCGCGTTTGTCGTTGCGGCGAAATCTGCTGGCCGCAGGTCGGCAAAGTACGGGTAGGGCAACATCGCCATTTGCTGGAAGCTGAAGCCACCGGCCTGACGGGTCACCGGCACCGGCAAAGTGCTGTGCTGCGGGTCCAGCACCAGCGTCTGTTCAATGCTGAGGCCCTGCGCTTTGAGGAAATCCTGCAAGCCGGAATTGACGGCCGTCAGCCCCAGGCTGCGCTGGCTGAGATTGACGTCATAAGGCGAGGTCGCTGCGATGACGGTACCGCCTTGCATCAGGAACTGATCAACGGCAAACACTTGTTTTTCAGTCAGATCTTTGGGTGCCAGCAGCACCAGTACGTCAGCCTCGGCGGCAACTTTGCCGTCGGTTAAATCTTCCGAAATCACATTCAGTTCAGTGCCAATCAGTTCGCGCAGCTGGTTAAAAGTGCTGCCCATAGCGCCGTAACCGGCCGGCATGCTGCTGCCGCTGACCAGCGCGACGGTTTGCTCCAGGCCGGGTACAAAACGTTGTAAGGTCGCTTTGATTGACTGCTCCAGCGCGGTTTGATCCAAAGCTGACAACGGGATAGCCAGCTCGCGCTCCCCCAGTTGCAGCGTCAGGAAGAACCAGAACGGTTGTGGCTGCAGCAGGTCCAGCACCATCGGTTGGGCGCCAAAAGTGGCGTTGATCCGTTTAGTGATCGCCGGATCTGCCATCGATTGCTGTTGCAACGGCAGCTGCGCGCTGTGATTGCCACGCAGTTGTTGCAGCGTTTGCGGCAACTGCTGCATCAGCGTTTTGAGCTGCGCCGGCAGCTCGGTTTCCGGCGACACATAGGCATTTAAAGTGACAGTGCCGGGCAACTGGGCCAGCACATCGCCACCGCTCTGATATTGCGCCTGCAGTTTTTTGATTTGCCGGCTGATGTCGTATTCCGGGTTGCGCAGCAACACTTGCAAGTCTGCTTCGCCCTGGGTTTTCACATCAATAAAATCACGGAAACTCAGTACTTTATGCTCTGAGCCGTATTGCAGCAGCACATGGAAATAAGAGCTGACAATGGCCGACTGATGCCGGTCCGCCACCTGAAAGGGCACAGGTTCAATCTGATATTGCTGATTGGCCTGTTGTTCCAGCTCCGCGTCTGTCGTCGGGTCTACCAGCTCCAGTTTTACTTTGCCGCGGCCAGCCACCTGATATTCCTTTAATAAATCCTGCAGCTGAGGCACCAGCGGCGCCAGTAACGGGTGAGTATTGGCAGAGAAATAACCGCGGATCAGCAAAGGTTCCTGCAGGCCGGCCAGCTGCTGTTTACTGACCTCTGACAGCGAATACTGCGCACCGGCCGTGGTATCAAGCCGCAGTTGCGGTAACTGACTCAGCCAGAAGTTGGCACCGATAAAATTGGCCGCGATAAGGCCTGTCAGCGCTGTTTTCGCCCACTGTGCCGGAGTTAAACGGCGCTCACGTGCCCAGCGCTCACGCTCCAGCATCAGCGCGTTCAAGGCCAGAAACACCGCCACCAATGACAGATAAAAATACAGATCCCGCAGATCGATCACACCACGGGTAATGGCGTCAAAGCGGCTGCTGGTGCTGATTTGGCCCAATACCGCCGCCACGTCGGCGTTGACCAGGCCGGCCAGCAAACTGGAGCCTGGCAGGTAAAACAGCAGTCCCAGCAGCACAGAGCCCAGCAAAGCTACTATGGCGTTGTCGGTCCGGCTCGAGACAAACAGCCCCATCGCCAGATAAGCCGCGCCTAACAGCAAAGCCGCCAGATAACCACTCAGGACAGGCCCCCAGTCGAGTTCAGCCAGCAGGCTGACGGTGACAGGGATTGGTAAGGTTAAGGTCAGCGCCAACAGCAACAGCAACAAACAGGCGCTGAATTTGCCGGCGATAAAATGCCACAGCGGTTGTGGACTGGTCAGAATATGTTCCAGCGTGCCGCTGCGTCTTTCATCGCTCCATAACCGCATCGTCAATGTGGCGGCTAAAAACAGCAATAACAGCGGCATCCACTGAAATAATGGCCGAACGTCGGCGATATTGCGGGCAAAAAACGCCTCAGCCCAGAAAAACACAAAGAGCTCAATACTGATAAACGCAAACAAAAACAGCCAGGCCAGTGGCGAAGCAAAAAACAGTGCCAGCTCTTTTTGGCAAATGCGGCGTACAGACAGATGATCAGGCTGCATGGGCGACCTCCTGACGGGCAAATAAAGTTTCTAAATCCTGGCCTTGCAGGCTCAGCTGATACAAATCGCCACCCTGCTGCACCACGGCGCGTGCCAGTGCCGCGATAGCCTGCTGATGACTGGCTGACGTGGTGTCGGCCCCTTGTGGTAAGGCAAACAGATAGTGCCCCGGAGCCGGGCTTGCGCTGAGTGTCAGTGGCGCTGCCTGTGGCAACAACGCGCGAATTTGCGGTTCATCCAGCGAAGTGTGCAGGCTCAGCTGCTGGCCGGTCAGCTCCGCTAAACGGGCATCCAGCACTAATTCACCTTGTTGTAACAGCAGCACCCGATCACATAAAGCGGTGACTTCCTGCATGATATGGGTTGATAAAATCACCGTGGCGTCGCGGGCGATGTCTTTAATCAGCTGACGCATTTGCAGCGTTTGCGTCGGGTCCAGCCCGTTGGTGGGTTCATCCAGGATCAACAGCCGGGGTTTGCCTAACAATGCCTGGGCCACGCCGACCCGCTGTTTATAGCCGCGTGAGAGGGTCGATACCTTTTGCAGCGCTTTGGCACTGATATCGGTTGCCTGCATCACGCGCCTGATTTCGGCTGCTTTGTCAGCGCCACTGAGGCCTTTGAGGCTGGCGGCGTAATCGAGGTAATCCGCCACCAGCATGTCCTGATACACCGGCAGGTTTTCCGGCAGATAACCAAGCTGACGTTGCAGCAGTTTGGCGGACGTGACGAGGTCGGTTTGATCGAGCCGCACTGAGCCTGAGTGTGGCTCCAGATAACCCGACAGCATCTTCATAAGGGTGGTTTTACCGGCACCGTTATGACCGAGCAAACCGACGATTTCACCGGCATCAATGGTGAAACTGACAGGCTTGACCGCGACATAGTCGTCATAACGCCGGGATAGTTGATGAACTTCCAGCATAAGGTCTCCTTTTCAGATTGAAACATCTTGGAAACCCGCAACGTGGTGGCCGAGCGAGCCGGGCTGGACGGTCCGGCGAAAGGTGTTCAGTTCAGGCTGACTCTGGCTCCAGGCTGCGGGACATTCCGCAAAAAATCAGGCTGCAAAAAAGCTGAAAAGAATATATGGCCGGCCGGCATTTTTTCAATTGGCCGCAGTGGTACAGCATATGGTGCTGGTGGAGACGAAGGGGGGATGGCAGGCGCTGGTGTCTATGAAACAACCTCCGGCGTGCCGGAGGTTGTTTTGTCATTACGGGAATTGAGCCCGCTCAGGTCAAATCCAGCGCGAGGATTTTTGAGCGGCGCTGATAGTTGTACAGCTGTTGTTTTTTCGCCGGCAGGTCGGCTACGTCTTTCAGTTCAAAGCCGTGTTCAAGGAACCAGTGAATGCTGCGGGTGGTCAGCGCAAACAGCGTGTAATACTTGCGCTGGCGCGCCAGACCAATAATGTGTTTCAGCAACAGGCTACCGCGGTCGGCGTCGCGATAGTTCGGGTGCACGGCCAGGCAGGCAAATTCACCGACGTTTTCTTCCGGAAACGGATACAAAGCGGCACAGCCAATCACCAGACCGTCGCGTTCAATCACGACAAACTGGTCGATTTCCATTTCCAGCTGTTCACGGGAGCGGCGCACCAGCAAACCTTGTTGTTCCAGTGGCCGGATCAGATCCAGAATACCGCCGATGTCATTAATATTGGCGAGGCGCAGCCGTTCGGCCGCTTCAGTGACAATTTGCGTGCCGATACCGTCGCGCGAGAACAGCTCCTGCAGCAAAGCGCCGTTCATAGTGCTGCTGACCAAATGGCAACGCGACACGCCGGCACGGCTGGCAGTGATAGCGGCATGCAGGAAGGCTAAAGTTGAGGTGCAGGCGCGCTGGCTTTGTTCCAGCTGCTGCAGCATAGATTCGGCGAAATTTGGCATTAACTCGGCAATAATCTCGCCATCTTCGTCGATGATGCCGCCATCGTCACTAAAACCGATCATTTTGTCGGCTTTGAGTTTAATCGCCACTTGCGTGGCAATTTCTTCAGCAGTCAGATTAAAACTTTCGCCGGTGACAGACGCAGCAATAGGCCCCATCAGCACAATACAGTTCTGATCGAGCTGGCGGCGGATACCGGCGACGTCTATCCGGCGCACTTTGCCGCTGTGGAAGTAATCCACGCCTTCATCAACACCCAGCGGCTGCGCAATGACAAAGTTGCCGCTGACCACGTTGATTTGCGCATTATGCATCGGTGTATTCGACAAACTCATCGACAACCGGGCTGTGATATCCAGTTGCAGCGCGCCGGCGACTTGTTTAATCAGCTGGAAAGAATCGTCGTCGGTGACGCGGATGCGGTTGTGGTACTGCGCGGTTAAACCGGCCTGCGTCAGGGCACTGTTAATCTGCGGACGGGCGCCATACACCAGCACAATCTTGATGCCTAAGGTATTTAGCAGAGCGATGTCATTGATAATACTGCGAAAACCAGGTTGCGTAATGGCTTCACCGCCCAGCATCACCACAAAGGTTTTGCCACGGTGTGCATTGACATAAGGGGCCGACTGGCGGAATCCATCAACAAGTTCAGTAGTACGCACGCTCTGTTTTTGTCCTTCTGTAAAAGTGGCTTAGGGCCGCTGCGCCAATCATTATTCAGTCATAAGCAGTTTGCATGACAGCGGTATGACAGACGGCTGTATGACCGTCAGCGTGCAGTTTGCAGAGCGCAAGCCACAGGAGCTGAACGGGATCAGGGAATTGGCGCGTACTTTAATGGAAAAGTGGATAAATATCCAACAATTATTTGGCTGGTTTTTGCGTGCGCGAAGTCAGCAAACATAAAGCATTGATTAAGTGGTGAATGTGTTGTTGCGATGTATTTTAAAATTTCTTTTATGAAAATATATCCAATAAATTCGCATATAAATCTAAAAAACAGGCGCATCCGTGCGCCCGTATCGCACAACATGCAGCATCAAGCCCCGCTAGTGACACTGCAGACTAACAGCCAGCTGCCGTCAGACCCGGGCACTGACTGCGTCCACCAGTTGGCTTTGTAGATTTTGCCCTGGTGACGCAGATGGTCGCCGGCGGCGGCATAAGTGCCACGTGGCCAGTTTGGATAGTCATTAACCGTGGCAGGTATGCCGGCACAATTGCCGCCTGTTTCGCCACCTCCGCCACTGATAGTGCCGGCCGGCAACTGTGGATACTCCTGCTTCAGCGCAAAACTCTGGCTGCCGACACTGACGCGCCAGTTCGACGGCATTGGGATTGGCAGGTAATAGTTCAGCGTGAGGCTGGTGCTGGCGTTTGCTGCCAGCGGGCTGTGTGTGGGTAGGGTCAGTTCAACGCGGTGGAAGTCGTTTTGGATACCACCGATGTTATTGCCACTGCTGTTGCGGCCGCTTTGGATGACCTTAGTGCCATAACCACTTTGGTCGGTGAAGTTGTCTCCGCTGGCGGTGGGGACGTCAAAACTGATTTTGGCGCCGCCCGGAATGGTCTGGCCGGATTTGTTGCTCAGCGTCAGTTTCGGATTGATCGGATAGTTGGCGTCACCGAGTTTAAAGCCATCGATTTTGACCTGCAGATCCAGGCTTTGCGGCGGCAATGGTTTCGGGTCGCGTTTGTTGCCATAAGGCGCCGCGGTTTTAAAGGTCTGGTAGAAGATGCTGGTGAGGTCGCTGCCCATGCCATATTCAGCTTTGGCGGCGTCATAGCTGTAGTCGCCGGCCAGCTCCCAGAACATCACCCCGCCGATGCCTTTATTGACGATGTAATTGGCTTTTTGCTGGATACTTTCTTCATCTTCGACCGACAAAAACACTTTTTTCGTATCGTTCCACAGCCAGGTGGCGACCAGCGTCGGGTCGTATTGCCCCTGATACACGCCGGTTAAGCGGTCGGTTGGATCTGTCGCCGGGTCCAGGCCATAAGCGGCGGCATAAGAGCCGGCTTTGCCCAGTTGCAGGTTACGGGTGTGCCACAGCGGATTGGATCCGGCCGGTACTTCAGCGCCCAGACTGTTTTTGTCATGCCACAGGTTGTCGATGCCGACTGCGCCCGCGCCACATTGGTTTTGCGGGGAACCGCCGGTGCCAGGTGGACATTGGTTTTGATTCGGCTGCGCGGCTTTGCCCCATAAACCTTTGTTGCCGCCGGTGACATTCTGCCAGCCGCGGCTGTAATAAGGCACACCGATATTAACGCGGCCGGCTTGCATCGCACCACGGAAATAATGATAAGCCCAGTCGGTATTGAGGTAACCCAAGCCCTGATACTGCGCGCTTTGGTAGTAATTCCACACCAGCAACTCACTGTCGCGGCCATCGTCATACAGCGCGGCATTCGGGCCAACATGCTGGTTCCAGGCGCCGTGCAGGTCGTAACTCATGATGTTGACGTAATCCAGGTACTGCGTGACCGGGAACACTTCCATACCGCGCAGCAGATAGCCGCTTGATGGCGAGGCGATGGTCAGTAAATAGTGTTTACCGTCGGCGACTGAGGCCGCATCAAGTTTTTCCCGCAACGTTTTCATCAGCACCTGATAAGACGCCATCAGGCCGGCACGGCGGGCGTTGGAGATGGCAAAGTCATCCGGATTGCCGGAATCTTTCATGCTGGACGGATATTCGTAGTCAATATCAGCGCCATCAAAGCCGTAAGTGCGCAGGAAAGTGACGACGGAGTCAGCAAAGGTATTGATACCGGTCACATTGACGGAGTTGTCGGCGTTGGTGGTCATGCTGTAAAAGCCACCACTGGCGACGCGGTTGCCGTTATCGTCAAAATAACCGCCGGTTTCGGCCCAGCCGCCAATCGACACCAGCGTTTTTACGTCCGGATGTTGTTTTTTGAATTTATTCAGCTGGTTAAAGTGGCCTTTGTAGCTGAACTGCGGGTCCATTTCGGCGCCGGCCACACCAGGCCACTCCATGTTCGTGGCGGCATTGTCAGGCGCTTGCGGGTTGCCAATCGACACCTTATTTTGTGCGTCGACATGGGCAAAGGCGTAGTTCAGATGCGTCACTTTGTCCCACGGAATGTTGTGGGCAAGGTAAGACGGCTGACCATTTTTACCAGTGCGCCAGCTGGTGAAATAACCAATGATGCGGCGCGGATGGTCGGCACCCATTTTCTCCCGGCCTTGCTGGTCATAGATAGTGCAATAAGGCACAGCCAGTCCTGGCGTCTGGTATAGGCCATCAGGGCGGCAGGCGGCATGGCCTGTGGGCGAGCTGGTGACACTGAACGAAATACTGGCCTCGCTCTGGCCACCAAGATTATCAATGACCCGCACGGTCAGTTGCTGATTGCCGGCGACAGCGGTCCAGCTGCTGCTATAGGGCGCGGCAGTTTTTTCTGCGATCACAGTGCCGTTTAACACAAACTGCACTTTGGCGATGCTGCCGTCGGCATCACTGGCAGTAGCGCTCAGTAACACGGTTTCACCGGTATTCAGGCTGGCATTGTTGGCTGGCGCAGTGATGCTGACGCCGGGCAATTGATTATTGCCGGTGCTGACCGTGAAGCTGACCGCTGCAGTCTGGCTGCTGGCGGCTTTGTCGTCGGTCGCTTTGGCGTAGACGCTGTGGTTACCGGCAACCGCTGTCCAGGTCAGGCTGTAAGGTGCGCTGCTGTCGCTGCCAGCCAGTTGATTATCAACATAAAATTCTACTTTACTGACAGTGCCGTCGGTGTCGCTGGCATTGGCGCTTAGCGTCACTGCGGCACCGTTAGAGTAGTTGCTGCCGGCCGCAGGCGCGGTCAGGCTGATTTGCGGTGGTTTGTTCGCAACTACACCATCGCAGTCGCCTTGTTTGGTCCATTCCTGATAGGGATTGGAATACTGCGCCGGGTTTTTATTCTGGTTCCACCAGTTGGCTTTATAGGCCTTTTGTTCATGCTGAACAGTGGCGCCGCCGTTGTAAGCTTTAGTAGCCAGCCAGCTGTCCAGATTGGTACAGCTGACGGCCGCCGCTTGCTGTGACAAAGCGGCGAGACTGAGCGCCAGCAGGTTTTTTTGCATAGTCATATTCAGTTCCTTGGCTTGGGGCTGGTGTCAGGGCACCAGCACCACGTTGAAATGTTTCTGCACGCAGCGGTGATAGTCACCGCTTTGCAGCGTGCTGTAGGCGGTTTGGTAGCCGACGGCTTTACAGGCAAAACTTTTGCCTTCAGGCCGGTCCGGGTAATAAGCCCAGTCCATGTCCCAGTAAATGTTCAGCGCGCCGGCGCCGTTGATATCAAAGGGTTTTTGGTCTTTGCAGCCCAGTTGCTCTGCCGCAGTAACCGGTACGCCGAGTTGCTGGGCGTGGCGTTGGTAATAACTGACGCGGTTCAGGCTTTGTGGTTTTTCATAGCCGTGGCCACATTCAATACCGCCATTGATAATATTGGTGGTTGCGCCAAAACCGGCACTGATGCCACGGCTCTGGTCGCTGGTATTGGGCTGCCAGCTGCCATCGATCACCGACCACATCGAAGGTTTGGGCGAGGCCGGATACTGCATAAAAAACACCGCAGACGCGAGATTCAGCCAAGTATCCGCCACCAGTTCCGGCTGATTCAGCAGGACTTTGGCATCGCCAAACATCGCCTGACTGAACGGGCCATAGTTGTAGTGATAACTCAGTTGTTTGGCTCCGCGGCCATAGTATTTTTTAAAGCGGCCCTGTGCGTCTTTGCCGCAAGGCCAAATCTCAGTCTGCCAGCCGGCCATCGCACATTCGCTGTTGTAGCCGCAGCTGCTGTCGTTGTCGGCGCAGCCGGCTTCTTTGACGAAATACAGACCCTGACGCCATTCCTCGATGGCGGAGTTGCGATCATGGGCGCCGGTTTCCTGGGTGAAATGGGCAAACATGGTAGCCAGTGCTTTGCGGCAAATCGCATCGGCATCCCGACCGTCAGTAAATTCGCGGCAAAAGCCGGAAAACTTGGCGCTGGCTTGCAGGAATTTCCCATAGCTGTACGCCGGGTTCGCCTGCGGGAAATGTTGTAGCCACTGGGATGCCGGTAGCAGCCGTTCAATCCGCCGCACATTGTCCGGATTGGCCGCCCGTCCGGGGACCACAGCCTCCACTTCACTGTTGGGCCGGGTGGCAATATTGGCACGGGTCAGTGCATATAAAGGGCTGCTGGTGAGCCTGGCTTCTGTCGCATCCAGTTCAGCTTTGAGCATACTGTAACCGCCACCAGGTTGGGGCTGCGGACCGGTCTGTGGCGGGGTGCCGCCACCTGAGCCACTGTCACAGCGGCTGTCGCAGGGACCGATAAGCCGCCAGGGGCCGTTAGTACCCGGCACATTATTTTGTGTCCACCAGCGTGCCTGATAAATCAGGTTTTGATGATGGGCTTGCAGGCCGCTGGTGTAGACTTTTGTTGCTTTCCACTGCGGGATAGTCTCAGCAGCTTCCGCTGCAGCTACAGGCGACAGTAACGCCAGTGGCAGGGCCAGCGCGGTGAGTTGAAATATTGGCATTTTTATCTCCGGAATTAGACCAAAAACAACGCGCTGCTATCTGGGTGACAGCGCGCTGGTGTATTGCTGTGGATTGCTATTTCTGTGGATGGCCGAGCCCCTGATGCATCGCATTGAGGATCTGGCCGTTGTCCGCGTCTAATTCCCAGGCAAAAATGCCGCCTAAGCCGTACTGCCGGATCAGTTCACCTTTGGCTTTGACTGAGCGGGCGGTATCGAAGCTGACCAGCGTGGTGGTGGCCGGATTCCAGACATAACTGGCTTTGGCCTGTTCGTCCCAATACAGCGTGTAGCCATTGACGCCGCTGCCATTGGGGCCACCCATCAGCTGACTTTCGATTTTTTTGTAATCTTCGATGCCTTTTTCCCAACTGCCAGCAATGCCTTCGCCACCAGTGCCGGTAAATGGATTGCCATTTTTCACGCCGCTGACCGTTTTCCAGCCGCGGCCGTACATCGCCGCGCCGATAGTGACTTTATTGGCCGGCACTTGCCGAGCCAGTAGATGCCTCACCGCTTCCTCGACTGAGAAGCCGCTGATCGGCGAATTGTCGTTTGGGTAAGTGCCCGCCATATGTCCCAGGGTGCTGTTCCATGCGCCGTAGTAGTCGTAGGTCATCAGGTTGATGTAATCCATGTATGGATGTGCGGCTTCCCAATTGACCCGGCTGAGTTTTTCGACGCCACCGCTCATGGCAGCAGTCAGTTGATAGGTGCGGCCGGTTTTGGCGGACAACGCATTCAATGCGGTGCGTAAGTCTTTCATCAATAACACAAAACCGTCGCCGTCCTGTGGGCTGCCCAGCGTGTCATTGGCACCGCCACCGCCGGGGAATTCCCAGTCGATGTCGATGCCATCGAAGAAGTCATAGGTTTTGATAAAGTCGGTGATGGAGGTGACAAATACCGCACGCGCTTTGGCGTCAGTGCCGATTTTGTACAGCGGGTCGGATAAGGTCCAGCCGCCTACTGAGGGTAGAATTTTCAGATGCGGATTGGTTTTTTTCAGCCGGTACATTTCGGCAAACAGACCTTTGATCGGCTGGTCCCATCTGTCGTTGGCGTAGGCTTTGTCCAGCGCAGCCCATTTGTCGTGGACCACCACGCTGTAGTCTGGTTTGCCCTTACACTGCGCCTGCAGCGCGCTGTAGCCTTGGGGATTGTCGCGTTTTAAGGCGTCATTGGCGCCACAGACCGGAATAAAACCATAAAACAGATGAGTCAGGTTTTTTGCAGGAATATCATAGGCATGGAAGTTTCTGCCATAGATACCCCACTCAACAAAATAACCACCAACCATTTTATTGCTGGTGTTCTGATAAGGTTTATTTTGCTGCAACAGCGGTTTTGGCCAGCCGGCAAAGTTCAGCTGAGTCCAGGGATCAAAACTGCCCGGTGTGCCGGGGTCGCCACTGCCCGTGACAGTGATTTGGCGTTTGTCGCTCTGTGTACAGCTGCGCTCACTACCCACTACGTTACACAGCGCCACCACATATTCATAACTGCCGGCTGCGGTCAGGCTGACCGTTTTACTGCCGCTTTGCGCATTCTGGCCATTTGGCGTCAGACTGGCGCTGTGCACCACCACGCCGTTTTGCAGCAGTTGCCATTGGTTGCCATTGGTGCCCCACCACATATTCCACTGGATTGGCACGTTCACGCTGCCGTTTTGTAACGTCAGATTGGTATCCTGCCAGGCCAGTACCGGTTTGGCCGGCAGCGCCGGTGCTGCCTGGAGCTGAGCGCCATACAGCGCCGCACACAGCCAGCCGAGCCGGCGGGCTGTGATTAATTGAGTTTGCATATCTAGTCCTGCCTGTTGATTTCAAGTTGGTTTGGTTTGAATAGCAAGACGGGCGCTGGGGTACTTTTTCGCTTCATCCCTGAGCTGCACATATCCTTGTGTGAGCTGTCCATCGAAAAGTGCCAGTGTTGCTGTCACCAAGATGAAACAAATGACAGCGTTGTCAAAATCAGTTTTAAGACAAGAAAGTGATTTTTATTTGATTATTTTCTGATATCAGAGCAGGTCTGTGATTTAGCGGGAATTTCAGCAAAGCCGCCACAGGCAGCCCGAACGGCTGCCTGTGGCGATAGCAGGTTAATCGACAATGATATGTGGTAAAAACCTGGAGCTGTCTTTGGTGATCAGCGAATTGTCTTCGCGAATGCCCATACCGGCGGCACTGTCACCCACCAGCCAGGACCCTATCAGCGTGTAGCTGTCGCCGAATTTTGGCAACGCGTGAAAGGCCTGACGGATATAACCGCTATCGTGGTAAGGGCCGTCGACTTTCAGACGCTGACCGCTGTGATCGACCAGTTCAATATTGGCGCCTTCGCGTGAATACAAAGGTTTACGTACCCAACCATTGCTCAGCGCACTCTGCGGTTCGGTGTCAAAAAACGCCGGTAACAGATTGGGATGATTCGGATACTTTTGCCATAACAGCGGCAAAATGCCTTTGTTGGACAACAACATTTTCCAGGCAGGTTCCAGATAAGCTGTTTTGCTGCTTTTCAGATGCACACCGAAATCTTCCCGCAGCATAAATTCCCACGGATAAAGCTTAAACAGCGACTGCAGCGGGTAGTTGTCGGTATCGACCAGCTGGCCGTCGATTTCGCCGATTTGGTCGAGGCCAAGAAAACGCGCGTCGATGCCGGCCTGTGTGGCGATATCCATCAGATAATGCACAGTGCCTTTATCTTCAATATTGTCGGCCACACAGCTGAAATACACCGGCTGCAATAAATTCAGCGTAGCGAAGCGGTGCTCCAGCTGGTCCTGCAGCGAATTAAACTGATCTGCGCCTTGCGGCAGTTTGCCGCGCATCAGCTGGTCTTCCAGCCAGACCCACTGGAAAAAGCCGGTTTCGTACAGGGAAGTCGGCGTGTCGTAATTCAGTTCCAGCAGTTTGGCCGGGCTCTTGCCGTCATAGGCCAAATCCAGCCGGCCGTATAAATGCGGCTGCTGGGTACGCCAGCTGTCGGCGATCCAGTCCCAATAAAACTCAGGTACATCCAGTTGCCGTAACAACTGTTCACTGGCCAGAATTTCCGGCACCAGCGACAAGGCCATTTGGTGCAGTTCTTCAGTTGGCTCTTCAATGTCCTGCTCAATTTGCTGCAGGCTGAACTGATAATAAGCCGACTCGTCCCAATAGGGCTCGCCATCAAAAGTATGAAAATTAAAACCGACCGATTCGGCATAACTACGCCAGCCGGCCCGTTCGGCGATACGGACTTTTTTCATCGCAATAATCCTATCCGCCGAATGAACTACTTTGCTGATCGCTACGCCGTTGCGCCTGAGCACCAAAACCACCGCGATTGACCATTTTTCCGGGTGCAACCTGCATCCGTGACGGCATCACATTAACCGGGCCGGTTTGGCGGGCGACCGGCTGATTGTTGGCGGTACGGAAGGTCGACAGGTCGTCTTTTGATTTATACAGCGGCTGAGTCGGCACATATTGTTTGGCAGAACTGCTTTTATTCAGCATCTGACCGGCAAGAAACCCCATCATCATTGGCATAAAGAAGCCGCCGGAGCTGGCTTGTTGTTGCTGCGGCTGCGGGCAGTTGCCGGTGCCAAAATCGGCTTCACATTCGGCCTGCGTCTGATATTTCGGCGCCACTTGCTGATGCAGCGCTTCCGCTTTGGCAAATTCGGCTTTGCAGCTTTCCGGCGGATTATAAAAAGCCGCGCACTCTTCGGCGTCTTTATACACTGCTGTGGTGACTGGCTCTTCACTGCTGCAGCTGGCGAGGAAAAAACCAGTGGCCGGCACCATCAGTACCAGCGCAGCTTTGCGGCTGCGTTTAGTCATTTTACTCATGATTCCTCCGTCAGAATGTCATGCTGGCGGCGTTGATCAGGCCCACCGCGATTGCGCAACCGGCAGCAAAAATGCCTGAAGCAATTTCACCTTCGCTGATGCGTTGCGGTAACTGGCGGACGGTGACTCGGACCGCGACAAAGGTCAGGATTTGGATCACCAGCGCAAAGGCACCCCAAATGGCGCAATCAGCCAGAGAAATCGAATGTTCGATGGCGCTGGCCAGTGGCAGGGCAAAACCAAGCAGCGCGCCGACAAAGGCGATGGCTGCGGCCGGGTTATTGGCGCGGATCAACGCGAATTCGTCGTGGGGGGTGACCCAGCTGTAAAAGCGGCAAAACAGCAGGATTAACAAAATAGCCAACACAAAAAAGCTCAGAAAGGCCGGTAAACCGGCTATAGAGGCGAGGATAGAGTCTGTCATCGGGAATTCCTTGTCGGTTTAATCGGTATTGTTTTTCCTATCATCCTGAAAAATATTCGTAAACGCAAACTTTGTCCGGCAAATCAACAGGGAAATCGGCGTGCAGGGATTCAAGTCTGAACTAAGCTGAATTTTTAAGCAGAAAAAGCCGGGTTTAATATGCTGAACCAAATAAAAGTTCGTAGTCGTCTGATTATATTGGCCGTATTACCCTTAACAGCATTGGTCATGCTGTGTGCTCTGTCGTTGTATGACATGAAGTTGTTGGCTGCCGGAGTCGATAGCTTATATGTGGATCGAGTCCAACCCTTGCAACAGATTAAGCAGGTATCAGATGCCTATGCTGTGACCATTGTTGATACTTTGCATAAGCACCGCGGTGGTTTGCTGAGCGCACAACAGGCGATCAGTGCCATAGATGCTGCAGAGCAAGATGCAAAAAAGGCGTGGCAGGCTTACCGGAGTACTCAGTTAACCCAGGAGGAGACTCAGCTGGTCGCCGAGGCTGAGCGACTAATCGTGACATGGACCTCCCAACTTCAACAGTACCGGACGCAACTCAGTCAGGGCCAAATCGAAGGGATGGATGGTGCTGCATTTAACGAGCAGCTCTATACCAATGCAGACCCGCTGAGTGTTGCTTTAAACCGGTTGATTGAACTGCAACTGACTGAATCGGCAAGATTTACAGAAGGCGCCAAACAAACGCTTTCAGAAACGCTCTGGTTATTTGTCCTGATTGTGCTTTGCGTCAGTTTGGTTTTGGTTGTGCTGGCGATGCTGGTTAGCCAGTCTATTCAACGGCCTCTGTCAAATTTACAGACGACCATAGTGGCAGTAGGGCAGCAGTCAGATCTGCGGTTGCGTGCGATAGTCACAGGCCAGGACGAAATTGCCCAGACGGCGCTGGCGTTTAACCAGACCGTGGAGCGGGTCCAGCAGTTTTTTGCCGAGCTCAGTCAGGCAGTCGCCCAGCTGGCGGCAGCTTCTGAGGAAATGAGCACTATCAGCCATCAGGTCAGTAATACCGCCTTTGAGCAGGAACAGCAGGCGAATTTAATCGCCACGGCGATTAACCAGATGTCGGCGGCGATTCAGGAAGTCGCGAACAGCGCGCAGCTGACCTCAGATCAGGCCAATCAAACCGATGCTCAGACGCAACAGGGCGTACAGCAGGTCAATGCCAATATCATCGCCATCACCCGGTTATCTGAAGCGATCCAGAGCGCTGGCACTGTGATTAGCCAGCTCAACAGCGAAACAGACAAAATCAGTCAGGTGCTGTCGGTGATTCAAAGTATCGCCGCGCAGACCAACCTGCTGGCGCTGAATGCAGCGATTGAAGCGGCTCGGGCCGGCGAGGCCGGGCGTGGTTTCGCCGTGGTGGCAGACGAAGTGCGGACTCTGGCAACCAATACCCAGCAGGCTACTGAGTCTATCCGCAGTATGATTGACAAGCTGCAGGGTGCGGCGCGGGAAGCGGTCAGTGCCATGACGGAGTCGCAAGGCCATGCCGAGGGCAGTGTGCACAATGCGGAGCAGGCCGGCACCGTGCTGGAGCAAATCAAACAATCTATTTCCGCCATTGTGGATATGAACGTGCAGATCTCAACGGCGACTGAACAACAAACCATAGTTGCGGAAGAGATTAACCGGAATATCACGGACTTTAATGGCAGCATCGGTGAGGTCAGCCGTAGTTCAGCACAAAGTGCAGAGGCCAGTGAAGCGCTGGCTGAGCTCGCTGCGCGTTTACGGACTCAGGCGGCGTCTTTTCAGGTGTAATGCCTGAACACCAAGCCGATGGCATGGACGGACCGACGCCATCGACTGCCATCGGCTCATTGCCTGCGTTCATAGCAGCTAATGCTCTGTCCGTCGCAGATCGGCGTTGCTGGGCCTGTCGGGTGCTGGACATTCAATTCCTCCTCACTACACTCGGAACAAATTTCATTGTTGTTCCGGGGAACTCTTATGTCGCAAAAAACTGTGATTGCGCTGGCCGTGGCGGCTGCGCTGACTTTTCATCTGACGGGCTGTGGCAAAGCGCCGGAAACTGTGGCTCCGCAAGCTCAGGTTGAAGCCGTACAGCTGAAATCCGGCATCGAATTGGGCAATCTGGATACACAGGTCAAGCCGCAGCAAGATTTCTTCCGTTACGTCAACGGCAACTGGTTGGCGAAAACCGAGATCCCAGCGGATAAATCGCGGTGGGGCAGCTTCGACGAATTGCGGTATAACGCCGAAAAACATGTGTTGGAACTCATCCAGCAACAAGCCGCTAAACCGGCTGAAGGCGGTACAGACGCGCAGAAGATCGGCGATTTATACCGGGCTTTTATGGACACCGCGACTATTGAACAACTGGGCCTGCAACCACTCGCCGCTGATATTGCCGCTATCGACGCGCTGAAAACAGCCGACGAACTGGCCATGTTCTGGGGCAAACTGCAGGCACAGCGCTATGGTACGCCGGTGACATTGTTCGTCGGGCAGGACCAGAAAAACTCCACCCAATACATCAGCCTGGTCAATCAATCCGGTTTAGGCATGCCAGATCGGGATAACTATCTAAAAACTGACGAAAAAGCGGAAAAAATCAAACAGCAGTACCGCTGGATGATTGCAAAATTCTGGGAATTAGCCGGTTGGCCGGACGGTTCTGCCGCCGCGGACCGGATTTACGCCATTGAGCAACAGCTGGCGACTATTCAGTGGAGCCGCGTCCAAAACCGCGACCGCACTGCGACTTACAATAAAATGACGCCGGCAGAACTGGCCACTGCAGCGCCTGGTTTTAACTGGGCTGGTTTCCTTGAAGGCGCAGGTTTGCCGGCTATCGACAGTCTGGTAGTGCGTCAGCCGACTTATCTAACCGAGTTTGCCAAACTGCAAAGCCAGATCAGCCTGGCCGACTGGCAGCTGTACCTGAAGTTTCATTTAATCCGCAGCCATGCCGCCCTGCTGGCCAGTGGTTTTGAACAGGCGAGTTTTGATTTCTATGGCCGTGCACTGAATGGTCTGCAGCAACAAAAACCGCGGGAAGAGCGGGCAGTTGCCGCCATCGATGAAGCGCTGGGCTTTATGGTCGGTAAGTTGTATGTGGAAAAACACTTCAAACCGGAAGCTAAAGCACGGATGGAGCAGCTGATCAAAAATCTGCGTGCCGCCTTTGAGCAATCCATCAACGGCCTGGAGTGGATGAGCCCTGAGACCAAACAACAGGCTCTGGCCAAGCTCGCGAAGTTTAATACCAAAATTGGTTACCCGGATGTCTGGCGTGATTACAGCTGTCTGGAGATCAAAGCCGGTGATTTAGTCGGCAATATGCAGCGCAGCAGTGCCTGTGAATATCAGCGCAATACCGGCCGACTCGGCAAACCGGTCGACCGCACTGACTGGGGCATGACACCGCAAACCGTCAACGCTTATTACAGCTCCACGATGAATGAAATCGTGTTCCCTGCGGCGATTCTGCAACCACCGTTTTTTAACGTCGAAGCTGATGATGCGGTGAACTATGGTGCTATCGGCGGCGTGATTGGCCATGAAATTACCCATGGTTTTGATGATCAGGGTCGCCGCTCCGACGGTGACGGCAACCTGCGTGACTGGTGGACGCCGGACGATGAACAGAAATTTAAACAACGTGCGCAGCTGATGATTGACCAGTACAGCGCCTTTAATCCGATTGATGATTTGCACCTGCAGGGTGCTTTGGGCCTTGGCGAGAACATCGCTGACCTCGGTGGTCTGACCGTGTCTTACCGCGCTTATCAGAACTCGCTTGGCGGCAAACCAGCGCCGGTGATCGACGGTTTTACCGGCGAGAAACGCTTCTTTATCGGCTGGGCGCAAGTCTGGCGGATCAAGTTCCGTGACGAAGCGCTGCGTCAGCAAATTATCACCGGGCCACATTCACCGGGCATGTATCGCGTGCTGGGCGTGTTGTCGAATATGCCGGAATTTTATCAGGCTTATGACGTCAAACCGGGCGACGGTATGTACCGGCCGGATGATGTCCGCGTGAAGATCTGGTAATCGCAGTTATTTGTCAGACAAAACGGGACTTCGGTCCCGTTTTGCGTTAGGGCGGTCACGCACCGCATGACAGACGGCAACAGCAGATTTGTAGTGAAATTGTACCGGATGCGGCAGCAGCCATTTGGTGGCTGAGTGTCGCCGTGTATAATCGGCCCAACTTTTCGCCAAGGGAATGAATTTTGAAACTCAAACTGTTATCTCTGTTGGTTTGTGCTGCCGCAGCTGTCAGCACACCGGCTTTGGCCGGCTGGTGGATTGAAGCGGATGATTTGTCGCTGCGCAATGATATTCAGCTGCTGTCGGATGCAGGTTTTATCCGTCAGCCCATCAACACTTATCCACTGATGTGGGCCGGCATTGTGCAGGACTTGCAGCAACTGGACCCGGCAACGCTGGATGAGGATGCACAACAGGCGCTGCAGCGTGTCATGATGATTTGGCAACGTGACCGGCGGGAAGTACAGGCCAGCCTGAGCCTCGCCGGTGAAACTGAACAGCCGGCCTTTGTGCGTTTCGGCGATACCTTACGTGACAAAGCTCAAGCGCAGGCCAGCGGCAGTTATCAGACCGAGCGTGTCAGCGCGCGGCTGCAGGTCAGTCAGGTCAGTCAGCCGTTTGACCAGAATAAATCCCGCCTCGACGGCAGTTATGTCGCAGTCAAAGCCGGCAACTGGATTGTCAGCGCCGGTGCACTGGAAAAATACTGGGGCCCGTCTTTTGATACCAGCGCCATTTTGTCTACCAATGCCCGACCAGTACCGGCCATAACCCTGAGTCGCAACTCCAGCATTGCTGATGCAGATGACTGGCTGCCGGCCTGGACATTCACCACCAGCTTTGGCCAGCTCAGCAGCCGTGCCCATGTGCCTGATGCCAAACTATGGCAAGCGCGCCTCGGCATCAAACCGCTGAATTCACTGGAGATGGGCTTTAGCTGGGTGATGACGTATGGTGGCGAAGGTTATGGTAATGGCCTGAATGACTGGTTTGACGGCCTGTTCCGTGGCGGTCAAATTGAAGGCACCGAAAACATGCTGGCCGGCTACGATTTACGCTGGAGCACCAGCTTGCTGGGCCAGCCGGTCGGTGTTTACTGGTCAGCGATTGCCGATGACTTTGGCACCAAAAATCTGCAGCTGTACAAAGTGTCGTACCAGCTGGGTATCGATACTTATATCCGCGTGCTGAGTAGTCGTGTCTATCTTGAAGCACTGGATACGGCTATTGACTGCAGTAATGATCGCAAATTTAACTGTTATTACGAACACAGCACTCATTTTGATGGTTACCGTCGTTATGGCCGTGCTTTTGGTACCTCGTACGACAATGACAGCAAAGTGCTGAATATCGGGGTCCTGACCCAGCTCGACAGTCAGACCAGCTGGCATAACAAGCTGGCCTGGTTGCGGCTAAACGTCGACGGTGGCCGGGTGGATTTACCTTCGCAATGGACCCAGACGCAATTACCAGCCCGCACTGTGTTGCTGTGGCGCACTGAACAACAATGGCGCGAGCAGGCCGACCAATGGAAATGGGGGCTTGAGTTCAGCAATACATTGGATAAAGCCAGCGGCAGTCGTGACTGGCAATCAGAACTGTTCCTGAGCTGGAGCCGGCAGTTTTAGGCTCCTGCATAATCTGTTGAAAGATTTGTGCATACGTATGCAATTTGCTGTTGCCTTGCCGCAGCAAATTGCCTGATTTCTGCTTTCCCCGGTCTCATCGGCTCCCTGAATTACTGCCGTCTGAATAGAACACTGCTTCAATTTGAAACTAATCATTTTTTTCACAAATTCTGTGCTATTCGTTACATGGGGCTGGCCTCGATGTTGGGACATTTCAGTGCGGTTCTGCCGGAAAACCCAACAACAAAAGCGCTGATTGCACACGGCTGGTGCAAGGTTTCGAAAAGTTGCACTGCTCCGGCGCAAAAGCGTGATTATGAATACGTATTCATGTTGTATCGGGGGGAGGTTCCACATAGAAATAGCATGGTTGTCATCTTTCATGCCGCTCGGTATGGAGAGCACAACCAAATAACTATGAAACACCACACCGGGGATGAAGGGCAATGAAACACTATAAACTCAGCGTACTGACGCTGGCACTGGCTGCCGCCGGTTTCAGCACCTCAGGCTTTGCAGCACAAGAAGCTGCTGCAGATGCCGGCAAAAAACTCACACCTACTGAAGCCCGTGCTAAAGCCAAAGCCGAAGCTGCAGTTGAAGTGATTGAAATCAAAGGCTTCCGTCGTTCTGTCGTTGAATCGATCAACACAAAACGTTTCTCTACCAACGTGGTGGAATCTATTTCCGCTGAAGACATCGGTAAATTACCGGATTCCAGTATCGCTGAATCGATTTCCCGCCTGCCAGGTCTGGCGTCACAGCGTCTGGACGGCCGCGCCAGCAAAGTCAGTATCCGTGGTTTCGGTGAAAACGAAAGCGCCACCACCTTCAACGGCCGTGAGCAAGTCTCTATCGGCGACAACCGCGGCGTAGAATTCGATTTATACCCGTCTGAAATCATGAGTGGCGTCACGGTTTATAAAACACCAAACGCCACACTGGAAGCCGAAGGCATCGCCGGTGTCATCGACATGCAGACGGTCAAACCATTAAGCCGTGAGCGCACTATTCAGTTCAACGGCCAGTACGAAATGACCAGCCTGGACAAACTGAACCCGGACGGCAAAGACTCAGGCGCCCGTGGTACTTTCTCTTACATTGACAAATTCGCCAATGACACTGTCGGTGTAGCTTTTGCTTACTCAAAAATGAGCTCGCCAAACCAGGAAAAACGCTGGAACGCCTGGGGTTACCCGGAGTTTTCTGTCGACGGTAAAAACTACTCAATCCTCGGTGGTGCCAAGCCGTTTGTCCGTTCATCGGTGCTGGACCGTGACTCTGCCTTGTTAGTGGTGGAAGCTGCACCAAACGACAAACTGAAAATGACGTTTGACGCGCTGTATGTAGATTTCTCTGACGAGAAAATCCTGCGTGGTATCGAAATTCCATTCGCCTGGGGTTACAACCGTGGCACTTCAGCAGTTGAAGTAGACCCGGCAACAGGTTTCGTCACTAAAGGTAAAGTCAGCAATGAATACCTGGTTGTCCGTAACGACCTGGAAAACCGTGACGCCAAAATGAACGCTTTTGGTTTCAACGCTGATTACAACCTGAATGACGACTGGACCTTAAACTTTGATGCCAGCCACTCATCGGTTGAGCGTGAAATTTGGTCTTTCGAAAGCTACGCCGGTACTGGCCGGGGTGACAAGCTGGGTGTCGGTGACAACCTGAGCTATGAACTGAAGCCGGGTAACTCAGGCGCCGTCTTTACACCAAGCCTGAACTACGGTGATTACAACCTGATTAAACTGGGTGGCCCACGCAGCTGGGGCTGGAGTACAGCACTGAACCAGAAATTCGGTGTGGTCGGTAACGACCTGTACGAAAACACCGCACAAGACGGTTTTATCAACGCGCCAACTGTTGATGACGAAATGAACGCCTTTAAACTGGCGGCGACTCAGATGCTGGAAGATGCCGGCATGTTCACTAAGATGCATTACGGTGCTTCTTACAAAACTCGTGAAAAAGAGAAAAAGTCTGAAGGTTACTTCATGACTTTAAAAGATTTCCCGGCCATGGTCTCTGTGCCTGAGAAGTACCGCATGGGCACTGTGAACCTGGACTTCATCGGTATGGGCAACATGATTGCTTATGATTCAGGCGCAATGCTGAACGACGGTTATTACGTACTGACCGCCGAAAGCCTGACGAATCAAAGCCACTCATTCAAAACCTGGACTGTCGGCGAAGATGTGACCTCACTGTACACCCAAGCGGATTTAGAAGCCGAAGTGGGCAGTATCCCGGTCACCGGTAGTATCGGTGTGCGTTATGTCAAAACTGAACAGGATTCACAAGGGACGGCCTTTGGTACTGTAAATGGCCTGATTGTGGCTTCACCAACAGATATCGATCACAGCTACAGCCATGTGCTGCCAAGCCTGAACCTGATTTTTGACGTAGCTGAGAACCAGTCCGTGCGTTTTGGCGCAGCGAAGACACTGTCCCGTCCATTAATGGGTGACATGAACGCTTCTGTTGGCGCGACATATAGCCAGCAAGTTGACAGCAACGGCAACAACTGGAGCGTCAGCGGTGGTAACCCGCTGCTGGAACCTAAAGAAGCACTGGGTATCGACCTGTCGTATGAGAACTACTTCTCTGATGAAGGTTATTTCTCTGTGGCTTACTTCTGGAAAGATCTGAACGAGTGGATCTTCGACGGTAAGTATCAGGTTGACTTAGCCGGTGTCGCTGATCCGAGCACTGGTCAGGTACCTCCATCTTCACGTGCGACCGGTTCAGGTAAAGTGAACGGTGGCGGCGGTACGCTGCAAGGTACTGAATTCTCTGCAACAGTTCCACTGAACGCAGTCAGCGATATTCTGGAAGGTTTTGGTCTGATCGCCAGCTACACCATCGTTGATCAGGATATTCAGGACCCGCTGGGCAAAGATTACGAGCTGCCAGGCCTGTCAAAAGAAATCATTTCTGCGACTGCGTTCTTCGAGCGCAATGGCTTCCAGGCCCGCGTCAGCGCGCGTAAACGTGGTGACTTCAAAGGTGACGTCTACGGTATCGGTTTCGACACGCAACAAGTGGATATCGAAGGCGAGACTATTGTTGATGCGCAAATTGGTTACGACTTCGGCGAAGCAGGCTTTAAAGAGTTAGACGGTCTGTCTATCTTCCTGCAAGGCCAGAACTTAACCGACGAGCCATTTGTATCAACCCAAGGCGATGCGCTGAAGATCCGCGATTATCAACAGTACGGCAAAACCTACCTGTTAGGCTTCAGCTACAAGCTGTAATTTCTGCCACAATCAAAGCCCTGGTCCGCCGGGGCTTTTTTTATGTACAGGATGTACGGTATGCCGCAAATGCATGGAGCAATTTGTGGCGATGTACAGGATGTACGGTATGGTGAATCAGGGATTTCGAAACGCCAACAGTTTGGCGTTTCGCCTGATGAACGCCATTTGCTCTGCAAATGGCAAAATGCAGGTACGTGGTACCCAGTACGTGGTACCCAGTACGTGGTACCCAGTACGTGGTACCCAGTACGTGGTACGCAGAGCTTTGTGGCGATGTACAGTGACAAAACGGAGTCGTGATGCAAGCAAATAAACCGGTGCGCGAAGTAGTGATTTTAGGCGGTGGCACAGCCGGCTGGATTTCAGCGTCGCTGCTCGTGAAGTTACTGGGTAAATCCATTCGTATCACTTTGGTCGAATCTGACGAGATTGGTATTGTCGGTGTCGGTGAAGCGACGATCCCGCCGATCATGACCTTTAACGCCGCACTTGGCATTGACGAAAAAGCTTTTGTCCGCGCCACCAAAGGCACTATTAAACTCGGTATTGAGTTTGAAAACTGGCGCCAGATTGGCGACCGCTATATGCATGCGTTTGGCAGCATTGGTAAAGAATTCCCCAGCTGTAATTTCCATCATTTTTGGGTGCGCAGCCAAAAGCTCGGCATGCCTTATGACTTCTGGGATTTTTCGCTGGCTTATCAGGCAGCCGTACAACATAAGTTTGGTCATCTGGCGAAAATCGACGGCGTAAATCTGCCGGGGTTGTCTTATGCCTATCATTTTGATGCCGGCTTGTACGCGCAGTTTTTACGTCAGTTCAGCGAAAACCTCGGTGTGCGGCGCATTGAAGGCAAAGTCAGTCAGGTGCTGCGCCATGCTGACAATGGCGATGTAGCTACCCTGGTGCTGCAAAACGGTGAGCAGGTGCACGGCGATTTATTTATTGATTGCAGTGGCTTACATGCGCTGCTGATCGAAAAAACCTTAAACACCGGTTATGAAGACTGGAGCCACTGGTTACCGGCCGACAGTGCGCTGGCTGTGCCTTGTGCCTCGGTTGAGCCCATCACGCCTTACACCAAATCCATTGCCCACGCCAAAGGCTGGCAATGGCGCATTCCGCTGCAACACCGCATCGGCAATGGCTTTGTTTATTCCTCGAAATATTGCAGCGATGAAGAAGCCAAAGCGACTTTACTGGCGAATCTCGATGGCGAACCATTGGCCGAACCGCGCAAAATCTCGTTTAAAACCGGACGGCGCCGCAAGCAGTGGAGCCACAACGTGGTCAGTATCGGTTTATCCAGTGGTTTCCTCGAACCGCTGGAGTCAACCAGTATTCACCTCATTCAATCCGGGGTGCTGCGTTTACTGAAGTTTTTCCCGAACAACGGCATTTCGCCGGCAATGCGCGACGAATTTAACCGCCTGTCACAGATTGAATTCGAGCAAATCCGTGACTTTATTATCTTGCATTACAAGCTGAACGAACGCACCGACAGCCAGTATTGGCTGGATTGCGCCCGGATGGACGTGCCGGAAACCCTGCGCCGGAAAATGGCGATGTTCCGCGAAACCGGCATGGTACAGCGCGAACAGGACGAGCTGTTCTCTGAGATCGCCTGGCAGCAGGTGATGATAGGCCAGGGCGTGCTCCCGGCGGATTATCACAGCATGGCCAACGCCATTGATGAAACCGCGCTGAAAGAGTTGCTTGATAACCTCAAAGCGGTGATGCAGGTGACGGTCAACCGCTTGCCTGCGCATCAGGACTTTATTGATTTCTGTGTACGCTGAGGGTCGGATCATGCGGACGAAATCTTTGAGTCTGGTCCTTTCAGTCCTGCTGCTAAATAACTCACAGGCGGCTGAAGGACCGTTACAGGTACCGTCGCCGGACTGGCGCGATCAGGTGATTTATTTTGTACTGACCGACCGTTTTGCCGATGGCGATCCATCCAACAATGACCAAGGCGTGGATGAATACAATCCGGCGAAGTCGAGTCACTACAGTGGTGGGGACCTTCGAGGTATTCAGCAAAAGCTGGATTACATTCAGGGGCTTGGCGCTACAGCCGTCTGGCTGACGCCGCCGGTAGCGAACCAGTGGTGGAGCGACAAAGCGCAATATGCCGGCTATCACGGTTATTGGGCTACTGACTTTGCCAATATCGACGCCCACTATGGCACGCTGGCGGATTATCAGGCCTTATCGCGCGGTTTACATGGCCGCGGCATGTATTTGATCCAGGACATTGTGGTCAATCATACCGGCAATTTCTTTGGTTACGACGGTCCTTATGATGCGACTGACACGGCGAAAAACTTTGTGCTATATGAAAGCCAAAACAGTCGCCAAAGCGCGCCGGTGCAGCCGCCTTTTGATCAGATTAACCGCTTAAATCCGGCGCATACCGCAGCGGACATTTATCACTGGACCCCGCCAATCAGCGACCCAACCGTGCCTGGTCAGGAATTTCACTATCAGCTGGCGACACTCGCCGACATCAACACCGCCAATCCGCGCGTGCGGCAGGCGCTGAAGCACAGTTACCGTTATTGGCTAGAGCAGGCCGGTGTCGATGCTTATCGCATTGATACCGCAAAATATGTCGAACACGAATTCTGGCAGGATTTTCTGCATGCGCCCGATGGCGTGCTGGCTAAAGCGCGGGAACTTGGCAAACAGCATTTCCTTGCTTTTGGTGAAGTGTTTGAAGCGTCAAAGCCATTTGCTGCCGATGGTGAAGCTAAACTACGGCGTTTTCTTGGCACTGCGGAAAAACCGGAACTGAATTCAGTCATCGCTTTTCCACTGTATTTTGAGCTGAACCGGGTATTGGCAGAAGGCCAGCCTGCGGCGCAGCTCGGTTACCGGCTACAGCAGCACGTCAGTCAGTTTCCGCAGCCGCATCTGCTGCCGACATTTCTGAATAATCACGACACCAAACGCTTTCTGGCGGCCGGCAGCCCGGCGGCATTTTTGCAGGCTTATGCGCTGCTTTTTACCATTCCGGGCATTCCGGTGATTTATCAGGGCGATGAACAGCTGTTACCGGAAACCCGTCAGGCGATGTTTAAAGGCGGTTGGGGCGCCACAGCGGATGCTTTCCGGCCAGAACACAGCATGTATCAGCACATTCGTCAGCTGGCGGATTTACGCAAGCAACATCGTTTATTCAGCCGTGGTGAGTTCAGCCTGCTACAGGCCGAAACCGCCGGCGCCGGCATTCTGGCATATCAGATGCAATATCAGGGACAAAAGGCTATGGTGGTGATGAATACGGCCGATAGCCCGCGTTTATTGGCCGGATTAAAGCTCGGCGCCAGTCAGGCCCGGGTGTTATGGCAAAGCCCTGGTGCGGCGTCCGGCCCGCTAGTGCTGAATCCCGCTGGCGAACTGACGCTGGAATTGCCGGGGCGTGCGGTGCTGGTGCTGCAACCGGCAGGCGAGGCAGCCAGTAAGGCTGTTGCGGCTGGCAAGTTAACGTTGGGCGAATTACCACCAGCCCCGTTAGAGCGGGATGTCTGGCTGCAAGGCAAAACAGACAGGCCGGATCTGCCGATTTGGCCGGTGCTGAATGGTCAGTTACATCAATTACCACCAGTGCACGCTGCGGCGGACGGTAGTTTCCGGCTATTGCTGCCTGTGCGGGACCTGGGGCTGCAGCAACAGCGTTTACAGCTGTATCAGGCCGAAACCGGGGCGCTGAGCCCGGTCTGGCAGTATCAGACCGATGTCAAAGCCGCGAGCTGGGCGGCCGCAGTAGAAGACCCGACTGGCGATGACAAAGGTTTTGACGGCAATTACAAAGGACCAACCCAGCCGCACGCGCAGCAGCAACGCGATATCCGCGGGCTGAGCGGCCGTTCTGGCGGCAATGTGCTGGAACTGGAGCTGCAAATGCAACAAATCAGCCAGTTTTGGGCGCCGGCCAATGGTTTTGACAATGTGCACTTTGCGCTGTTTTTCCATCTGCCTCAGGCGGCACAACTGCCCGCTGCTACTGAGTTGCCTGGGTTGAACCGCAGTATGCCACATGGGCTTTCCTGGCAACTGGGCCATTTCCTGTTTGGTTGGGGCAATTCGGTGTTTAATGCCGCTGGAGCCAACGCCATGTCGACCGGGCAAAAACTTGGTGCAGCACCCGAAGTGACAGTGGATGCGGCGAAGGGGTTGATCCGGATCCGTTATCACGCTACAGCGCTGGGTTTGCCCGGCTGGGATGGCGCGAAAATTTACCTGTCCACCTGGGACAAAACCGGTGAAGGTGTGCTGCGCAGTATCGAACTGACTCCGTCGCCGTGGAATTTTAGTGCAAAGGCAATAGACGCCCCAAAAGTGATGGATGATCTCTGGCTTGAGCTCAAAGCGAATAACAGCTCTGACCACTGACAAGGACGGGAACCTGCGGTCGTTCCTTCAGTCACATTGATGCCCCAGTGCATGAATGTGACTGAAGGAGAATAGGATGTTGTCAAAAATCCGCAGCCGGATCATCCGGTTTTTACAGCTCAGCCAGTGTCGTTTTGATGTCGACGGTCAGAAAATTCATACCTGCAATGCTTGCCTGACTTTTAAGGAGCAGGCGCTGTTGATTGAACGTCCCGGTAAACCAAGCCGGTTGATGCCTTATGAAAAACTCAATCTCGACCGTTTATTATTTTTGATTAATCCTGCTATTACAGTGCATTAGGTGCTTGAACCGGGCTGTGATAACGTCAGGGGAATGTCCGAGTGAAGGAGTCCGGGCTTGGCTGAACTGCGTGTCGCCACTTTAAATCTGCTGAATTTTGCCGCGCCGCCGCTGGCCTGTTATGAATGGGACAACATTTATAGTCAGGCACAGTGGCAGCAAAAAACCAACTGGCTAAAGGCGCTGTTGCTGGAGCAGCAACCGGATATTCTGGCACTGCAGGAAGTGTTTTCGGTTACGGAATTACGTGAGCTGCTGGCGACCCTGGGTTACACCTGGTTTGCCGTGGTGGAGCAACCAGAACTGCTGGATCAGCATGTGTTTACCCGCCCGGTAGTGGCCATCGCCAGCCGTTATCCCCTGCTTAAGGTTGCAGAAGTCACAGCCGACGCCGCCGCTCTGGCACAGCTTGGGCTGCAAAGTTTCCAGTTCAGCCGCAAACCTGCATTGGTGCAGCTGGACACCCCACAGTTTGGTCCGGTGTGGCTGGCGTCTGTGCACCTGAAATCGCGCCGGCCGGCAGAATTGCCGGATGCTGCGCTGGCATTGTGGGCTTCTGAGCTGCAGCGCGGTCATGAAGCGGCGTTGCTGCGCCAGACGCTGGCGTTGCATTGCCGGTCTCAACATGGTCAGGCCGAACCACTGATCTTGGCCGGTGATTTTAATGATGTGTTGAGTTCAGCGTTATTACAACCGCTGCTGGCGACAGATCGCAGCCAACAGCCAATATTCCTGTTACAGGACGCGGCAGAGCTGGCAGCTGAAGCTTACCGTGCGCCGACGCATTATTATGGTGCCGGCGGTCAGGTGTTAGATTATCTATTGGTGTCCACGGCTTTTGATCCACGCCACCATCATGCCTGTGGTGAGGTCAGCCGCTATCGGGTGGTGGACCAGCATCTGGTCAGTCCAGTATTTGCGCGTGATGGCTACAGCAGCGATCACGCTTATGTGCAAATCAGCCTGAAACCGTTTAAATCCCGCTAGTGGCAGATGCTGTGGTGGTGTCTGTCTCAGCTGGCGTTTCCGTTGCCGGGCTGATTTCAGTGTCTGCTTTTTGTTTCAGCCGGATTGAATTTTTTACCTGAATATTTTTTTTCTGTTTGGCGCGTTTGGCGATTTTCTTTTTCAGGGCTTTGGCTGAGCTCATGGCAGGGTTCCGGTACTGGTCATCAAAAGCCCTATTCTAGCGGATCGCCGGCGTCGCGCCCAGCTTTGCTTGCTGCGCCAGCTGTTCACTTAATACTTTGGGTCTGTAACTTTGTTCCAGCCGCTGCAGTTCACCGCTTTGCTGCAGACGCCGGATGGCTTTATTTATCGCTGCCATCGTCGCCAGATTCACCGTTTGCTGGCTGGCCATCAGATGGGCCGGTGTCACATGTAGTTGTGGACTGGCGAGCCGGATATCCATGATCCGGTCCGGGCCGACAAAATGGTAAAACAGGTCGGCGTCAATCAGCACCAAATCGCCGCGGCTGGGTGTGGCAAATAACAGTTCAGTGCCGACCTGCGCATCCGGATAAGCTGTATAGCGTTTTTGCTGTTTAAATCGGTTGCGATACTGCTCAAACTCAATGCCATACCAGCCACTGGCCGGGCCGATCAGCCGCAATCCCAGTCGTAGCGCATCGGCGAGGCTGAGCTCGTCCGGCAGGTCGCTGCGGGTGCGGGCGAACATACCAACCACTTCCTGTCGGTACGGCTGACTAAAGTGGGCAAAACGTTCACGATCCGGGTTTTTCGAAGCGCGGATCATCAAATCAATCTCGCCATCCTGCAAGCTTTTCAGAATTCGTGCACCGGTCATCGGTGTGACATGCCAGCGCCATTGACAACCAGCGGCCTGCAGAATGGCGCTGACCAGTTCAACGTCCATGCCGCGCAGCTGGCCACTTGCATCGCGATAAGCCGATGGCGCATGCAGGTCGAGGTGCACCCGCAGGGGCTGCGGACACACCGCATTCGCTGCAGTTGCAGCTATGGCTTTTGCTGCATACAGCAGCACAGAGAGAGTAAAAATCAGCGCTTTAAACACACAATACCTTTCAGCTCGGCCTGACCACTTCAACGGGCCGTATCAGCGGCATTATCGCGGATCCGGGGCCTGTGTCTGGTCTTATCTGCAGATTTGGTAATTGTCGCTGCTTCTGGCTAAAATGTCGGCCTTTTTCTGACAATTGGCGCAAATATGCGGATTATTCTGGCTCCGATGGAAGGGGTGGTTGACCATTTAATGCGCGACATGCTGACGCGCATTGGTGGTTTTGATTTATGTATCACCGAATTTGTCCGGGTCGTGGATCAGTTATTGCCACGCCGGGTCTTTACCCGGCTTTGTCCTGAATTACTCAACGGTGGCAAAACGCCGGCAGGCACGCCGGTGCGGGTACAGCTGCTGGGGCAGGAACCCGAATGGCTGGCGGAAAACGCTGCCCGTGCTGTGGCGTTGGGGTCGCCTGGCGTGGATTTGAACTTTGGCTGTCCGGCCAAAACGGTCAACAAAAGCAAAGGCGGCGCTGTGCTGCTGAAAGAAACCGACACGCTGTACCGCATTATGCAGGCGGTACGCAGTGCAGTGCCGGCCGAATTTCCGGTCACGGCGAAAATGCGGCTGGGGTTTGATGATACCAGTCTGGCGCTCGATAACGCCCGGGCGCTGGCTGAAGCCGGCGCGTCGGAATTAACAGTTCATGCCCGTACCAAAGCCGATGGTTACCGCCCGCCGGCGTATTGGCCCTGGATTGCTGAGATCCGTAAAGTCATCAGTATTCCGGTGATTGCCAACGGCGAGATTTGGCAACCGGCCGATGCTGCGCTCTGCCGTGAGCAAAGCGGTTCTGCGGATATTATGTTGGGACGTGGCGCACTGGCGCAGCCCAATCTGGCGCTGCGTATTCGTGACGGCGTGCCTTTGCTGCCCTGGCCGGACGTGCTGGCAATGTTGATGCGTTACTCCGAATACGAAATCGCCGGCGACAAAGGCCTGTATTACAGCAACCGCATCAAACAATGGTTCAGTTATCTGCGCCTGCAATATCCGGAAGCTGAGGTCTTGTTCCAGCAACTGCGGCTGCTGCGCAAAAGTGCTGAGATTGTCGCGTTGTTGCAACAGCAGCTACAGCGCCACTGACGCTGTTATTGCGGGTGCGCGAGGCGGCGCTGTCTGAACCACAGCGCCAGTGCCATGCCGCCAACACCGCTAAGCATCAGCAGCGCAAAGGGCAACACTGACGTCTGACCGCCCAGCGCCAGTAATGGCCCGGCGGCGGCGCCGGCACCAAAGCGTAAAGTGCCAATCACCGCGGTCGCAGTGCCGGAATGCTCTGGAAACTCCATCAAAATCAATGCATCGGCGTTGGTCGCGCAGATACCAAGACTGGCCATTAGCGGAATGATCGCCGCGACGACGGCCCATAACGGCGCGTCCACCGCGCCCACGGCCGTCAACAGCAAAGCGCAAATCACCGCGCTGCCAAAAGCAACCTTTAATAACTTCGCACTGCCATGGCGCACCACGAGCCGGGCATTGGCAAAATTGGCGCCGATCAGCGCCAGCACATTACAGCCAAACAAAATACTAAAAGTACTAGTGTCGACATGAAAATGACCAATGTAGATAAAAGGCACTGCGGTCAAAAAACAGAAGAAACTAAAGGACGCAAACATCGACACGGCGATCAGTGGCTGCGCCAGTTTGCGGCTTAATACCGTGCGGTAAGCGCTGAAAAACTCTGGTTTGCGTTTGTTGTCGGGATGAGTGGCCGGGAAAAACTTTGCACTGCACAGCAAAATCAACAAACCATAACCAGCCAGAGTCAGGAAAATCCAGCGCCAGTCACTCAGCGCCAGTACGGCACTGCCAATGGCTGGTGCCAGCAAGGGTGCCAGCATCATCATCATCGAGACATAGGACATGCCCTTGGCGGTGTGCTCCTGATAGAGCTGGCGAATCAGGCCAGGCACTACCACAGTCGCTGCGGCGCCAAAAAATGCCTGCAGGGCACGGCCTGCAAGAAAACTTTCAATGTCGGTACTACGGCTCAGCCAGATGCTGCTCAGCACAAAACCAGCGAGGCCCAACAGCGCCAGCGGCCGGCGGCCGACCGCATCGGCCAGCGGGCCAAATAACAACATGCCGAGGGCATAAAAAGCTAAAAAGATACTCAGCGATTGTTGCACAGCGCCGGAGTCTGTCGCCAGCGCCTGACTTAACAGCGGCATCGCTGGCAAATACATATCAATTGCCAGCGGCGTAATGGCCACGACAGAGGCAAAAAGTGCGATTAACGCGAGCGAAGGGCGATGGGGCATAACTTTTATCTGTTCGGAAAAAACGATATTTTACCGCATCAGCCGCGTTTAAATGATCGTAAAAGCTGAAAGGAAGCGAACGTCTGAATGCAGAATTGTGAATTGTCGCGGCCAAAAAACTGTGTGCAACTGGCCGCATTGGTGGCTACGCTACGCCCTAGTTCGCCAGCTCTTTGATGAATCGAGCAGGCTGACCGGCGACCAGCGTGTAGGGCGCCACGTCACGATTCACCACAGCACCTGCCGCAATTACCGCACCTTCTCCAATACTGACACCTGGCAGAATAATAGCGCCACCACCGATCCAAACCCGGTTGCCGATGATGACCGGATGCGCTTGCTCTATGCCAGTTACCCGCTCGCTGGCGGCCATCGGATGACTGACCGTGTAAATGTGTACTGCAGGACCCAGCATCACATCATCGCCGATGGTGATAGTGGCAGCGTCGAGCATCACACATTGATGGTTGGCATAAAAACGCTGGCCAAGGTGGATATTACCGCCATAGTCGCACCAGAAATCAGGTTCGATATAACAGCTGCCAACGCTGCCGAATAACTGCCGCGCTAGCTGCTGATGAGCTTTAAAAGGCTCAGGGCCTTGTTGATTGATTTGCCGGCATAACTGTTTGGCACGGCGGCGCTGCTCGGCCAGTTCGCGATCAGCCGGGTTAAACCATTGCTGCAATGCCATTTTTTCACGTTCAGAGGTCATAAATTTCTACTGCTGGTTAGTTTTGTTGCAGCTCAGTGCGGTTCCATAAATTCTGATGTTTTGCCGGCGCAAAAAATTCATCCGGATGCCAGCAGCGCGGTAAGAAGTGCCGCAGCTGCGCCGGCTCAAAGTTCGATGACAGCTTACTGAGGATCTCCTGCAATCTTGCTTCCGGGATCACCGCCAGCTTTTGCCGCGCCGGTTTGAAATAAAGATTGTGGTCGACGCTGACCGCCAGATTCTGGCCTGAGGTTTTAAAGCGCAAATTGCGGGTGACACCACGACATAAAGGTGTTTCCGGACTTGGCGGATATAACGAATTCACAATGGCAAATTCATAACGTTCCGGTGCTGCGGCGGATTTTTCCTTTGGCAGGTAGACGATGCCATAACCTTGCGGAAAAATGCCGGTGATGGTCAGTAGCTGGTCGACCATGCGTTCATCATATTGGCCGGCCCGGGCGCCATTTTTCAGAATAAGCGCCACTTTTGGTAAGCTTTCATAAATAAAACGCGCCCGCCCTGGCAACACCGCTGACGCATAGACCTGCGGGATGCGCAGCAGATTGCCAACGCCGCTGCCGGGCGCTGCTGCGGTCCGCAGCACTGTCGCGGCAAAAGCGATTTTTTCCTGTTCGTTTTGCTGAAACTCAGCCCGTTCACTTTTGGAATTGCCGCGATACAGTGGCATGCCGATGCCTTTGAGTAAAAACCTTAAGCTGGCCTGTAAACTGACATCCAAAAATTCTTGCCGCTCGGCTGCACTGAATTGCAGGCGGTAGTTCGGCTGGCTGCCGTCAGCACGTAATAAACGCAATGCGTCCGGATGATAGTGGCCGACGTCCTGCAATAACACCGCCATCAGCAGCGGAATTTGTACGTCGTCGCGAAATGGGCAATATGGCTGTGGCCCCGGTAATTGCAACATCTCGGCTCGTTGTTGCGCTTTCTTCAGGATGTAGCTGTTGGTGATGAGCTTTTGCTCCAGCAGATGATCGAGTAGGCGCAGGCTCAATACGGCCTTGTAAAAAGGTTTGTATTTCTGTTGCATCGCTGCCATCGAGTCGCCTTCGCTCGGCGCCAGCAGTTGCAGTGTACCGAGCAGGCGCGAAGAGCGCAGAATAGTTTCCTGCCGGTTTTGACCTTCGGTCAGTTCCAATAACTGCTGGCAAATCAAATGCAGCTGGTTGTAACGTTGTTGTTGTAGCTGTTCGTAGCGGTGTTCGGCATCAAATAAGCGCTGACGTTTTTGTTGCACATCAGCGATGAGACTGGCTTCGGTCTTGCGGTTGGCCTGCGCCAGCCTGGCCTGACTTTGCTCCCAAATGTCCTGCAGCTGCGCGATGTCGGCAGTATCCTGCTCATCCCGGCCAAAAAAACGCGCGGCAGCGCCATAAACTGACAATTGAAAGCGTGAGCCACTTAACAGGCCGCCGATCAGTTTTGTCAGGTTTTTGCTGTAACTGTTTTCAACCGAAGTTTTCGGGTCGGTGGCCATCCACGCTGTTCCCTGTAGTAAGCCGTGCGCAAAACTACACGATAGCTGAAGTTCGTGCCCGCGTGAAGCCAGCCGCAGTTTCTGGACCATATTTGCAACAAAGTTGCGCAGCGTGGCAGGCTGGCATAGTATTCAGCTTAGTATTCGACGACATGTCCTTAATCTGTGTGCTGATTTGGTTTTCACATCATGCAGTTGCAATCCGGCCCAACCAGGAGCCTTCATGAGAAAAAATAAAGTTATTAATACCGACGACGTCTTACTGACGCTCTGTACCGCCGTGACTCAGGTCTTCGCCGCGGCAGGCAACGCACAAATTGCTTATTCGCCGATGGTGCAGAAGATCCAAAAAACCTGTTTACGCCCGGACCTGGGATGTTTTGTGTTATTTGATGGCGGTTTTTCCGGTCTGGTGGTGATCAATTTCACCGCAGAATCAGCGATGGAAATTTACCGTAAGTACATGATGAGTATGGGAATGCCGGAAACAGAACTGGCTCAGTTCCACACTTCAGACGAAGTTGGTAACGTGATGGGCGAGCTGATGAACCAGATTGTTGGTGACTTTACCAACCGGGTGCGTCAGGAGTTACAAACGTCAATTAATCAAAGCCAGCCGAAGATGATGGCGATCAACAAACAGGTACAGATCCTGATCAATACGCAGCTGGACCAGCCGCAGGCCCGTCGGGTGACCTTTAACACGCCATTACACAATATTTTTTATCTGGAACTGGCGATGGATAAAACCGAATTTATTCAGCTCCATGAGTTTGAAACTGCCGAAGAAGAAAACGTAGATGACATTCTGGCCAATGCCAATAGCCAATCTGCGGCCGCCGCTGACAGCGCTGCAGCGCAGGATGTGGATGATGACTTCCTGGCAAATCTGGGGCTGTGACATCAGCATCTGACTAACAGGTTTTAAGCAAACAACGCGGCTTTCAGGCCGCGTTGTTGTTTTGGCTGCCGGCAGGCAGCACCGGTAGTTGCAGCTGAAAGCGGGCACCACCAAGCAGGGAGTCATCAATCCGCAGGCGGCCCTGATGCCAGCCCACGATGCGGCTGACAATAGCGAGACCCAAACCAAAACCGCCTTTGTCGCGGCTGCGACTCTGGTCGACGCGGACAAAAGGTTGCAGGATAGCGTCTCTTTGCTCGGCGGGGATGCCGGGACCGTCATCTTCGATAACAAAATTCAGCCAGTTGCCTTGTTGTTGCACCGACAGCACCACCTGACTGCGGGCATATCGTTTGGCGTTCAGTAACAGGTTTTGCAGCGCGCGTTCCAGATAATGACCATCGCAGGTCCAATGCAGCCGGGCGGGCCTTTGCAGTAAAATCGACGCACCAGGCAGCGGTGCCAGTTTTTCCAGCAGGTTTTCCAGTAACTCCACCAGATTGACGTCTTCAAAGTTTAACCGTACCGTCTGCGCTTCCAGCCGGGCGTAATCGAGCATTTCATCGACCAGCTGGTCGAGTTCAGTTAAATCCTGCTGCATCGCACGTTTTTCGCTGTCCGGCAGCTGTTGCAGTTCCAGCGCAAACTTCAGCCGGGCCAGCGGGGTGCGCAGTTCATGCGACACAGCGTGGGTCATTTCGCGTTGCAGCGACATCAGCCGAAGAATTTGTCTGGCCATCTGCTGCACACTGCCGGCGATAGGAGCCAGCAGGGAATGCTCCGGCAAAGGCGGGTCCGGAAGCTGCATGCCTTGACCAAACTGACGCAGCTGGCGCTTCAGCGTCTCAATATCACGGGCCACCGGCCATAAAAAACCGGCCAGCGCTATGCCGAGCAGCAGGAAAAATAACAGCGTAAACAGGTAAGTGTTGTGTGCGGGGACTTCAACCTGCACCGGGCCAAATTGCAGCAGCTGATCCTGCACCATCTGATAGAAATAGACCTGATCGTCGCTGAATAGCGGGACTAACTGACCGCGTTCCAGCGCTTGTTGTTCGGCGTCAGACCAGGCGATGCTTTGTGGCGGCAGGGGTTGCAGCCCCAGACTCAGTTGTGCAGCCACTTGTTCGGCACTTTGTTCCGGGGCGGCCAGCTGGTAGGCCAGGCTTTGGCCTAACAGCTCCACCCATCCGGGTAATTCCGGGCTTTGGCTCTGTTCCCACAAGCGTTCGACTGACCAGCCGATGGCGAGCAGCATCAGCAAAATAAACAGATAAAAGCGCAGGAACAAACGGCGCATGCTTAGTTCCAGGCGTCCGCAACGAATAGATAACCTTTACCCCAGACGGTTTTGATCCGGAATGGTGTTTCGGCGTTATCGCCCAGTTTACGGCGCAGATGCGACACCCGTACATCCACAGTGCGATCCAAGCCATCATACTCGCGGCCGATGATTTGTTTATGAATGGCTTCCCGCCGCACGGTCTGGCCGGCGTGTCTGGCCAGCATCCACAACAAATCAAACTCGTAACTGGTCAGTTCGACCAGCTGTTCGTCATAATAGGCTTCGCGGGCGGACTGATTGAGCCTGAGTTTGCCAAATTCGAGCCGCTGCTGGTCAGCCCCGATGCCGCCTTGGGTGCGACGCAGCAGCGCGTGGATACGCGCCAGCAACACTCTGGGTTCGACCGGTTTAATGACATAATCGTCGGCACCGAGTTCAAGGCCAAGCACCTGATCGATATCACTTTGTTTGGCAGTCAGCATCAGCACCGGCTGTTTATACCAGCTGCGCAGGGCACGACAAACGGCAAAGCCGTCCAGCCCCGGCAGCATCAGGTCCAGCACGACCAGATCCGGCCCAAATTCTTTGCATTGCTGTTCTGCCTGCAGACCATTGTCACAGACTTGCACCGTAAAGCCGTGTTGTTGCAAAAAACTCTGCACCAGGCTCGCCAGCCGTTGATCATCTTCAACTAACAGAATTTTACTCATCAGAACACACTCCAGGGGGCGACCAGCCTGCGTTTACGGGCGGGCTGGCGACTTAACACCGATAATTCACGCGACAGCCGGGGGTGGCCGTCGGAGCGCAGCAGCAGTTGCGCTGAGCCTTCAATCTGCGCCTGATAACTCAGCTCGCCTGAGGTTTGCTGTTGCCAGCAATGTAACGACAACCCTTCGAGCTCAGCACACAGCGAGATGGGTTCAGGGTGCTGCCACGACAGGCGAAAATCCAGCTGGCAGCTGTCGGATTTTTGATTGGCGATGCAAACGACAGGGGCGATTTGCCAGCACAGGGTCTGGTCACATTGCGCATCCGCCGGCGCTGCCTGCGCGACGGTATGTACCAGCAAAATCAGCCACAGCGCAGAACGCATCAGAGAAACCGGTAACTGAAGCCGATAAACCAGCTGTGCGCAGTAGATTCCTGCAACAGCGGGCTTTGGATCCGGCCGATGCCGGCTGGCACTTCAACATCGGTATTGAGCCAGCGATGTCGCCATACACTCAGCAGTTGCCAGCGCTCGGTCAATGGATATTGCCAGTGCAGGCTGATCTCTGGTTGCCAGCTGGCCAATGCGCGATATTCCAAGCCTTCGCCTTCGCTGGCGTTCAGACCGTAATAGGTATTCATCAAATGCTGATCCTTCCATGCCAGCGCGACTCCCAGCTGCCAGTGTCCAAACTGACTTTGCCAGCCAGAGCTGGCGGCAAGACGCAGGTGCTGCCCGTCATATTGCTGACTGATATCATGCCACCAGTTCAGTTTCAGCTGTAAGCCGGGTAAAAACCAGTCCAATTGCAAACCGCCATCCAGCGCCAATGGTCTTTTGTCCGCCTCTGCTACAGAAAGTTCTTGTTTCATAGCAACTTTTTGTACCGGGCCTGCCACGCCCATGCTGGAGATAAATTGCGGTTCAAACAGGTTGACGGCCGAACGTCTGTGGAAATAGCCCTTTTCTTCGTTCAGGCGACTGACCAGGCTGAGCTGGATGTCGTCGTGCAGTTGCCAGCTATAGCCTAGTGTCGCATTGTCAAAAAACCAGTGTTCGCCGTAATAGCTGATATCTGGCATCAGCCAGAGTGGGAAATTGTGACCACCATAAAGTGGATTGGAGCGAAATCCGGCGCCTATCGCCAGATTGATTTGCCATTGATCTGTGGCTACGCAGGGTTCCTGCGTTTTGCTGTCCGTGCAGTCGGCGTGTACCGGCGTGGTGACACCAAGAACAACCAGTATGAAGTACAATGCCCGTAACATCATGATCTGAGCCTGTGCTGCTGTAAATGTCGGCACTTTAGCATCGTGGCCTGAGCCAGGCAGCAAAAATAACATTGTTTCACAAATTGGCCGGGGAATTGTCACAGAAGCGTCTTGCCTCACTCTTTAGACTGAACCGACATGTTGTGGATGGAGACATAAAGTGCAAAATGATTTGAATGCGCCAGCCCCGGGCCGTTATTGCCGGCTGCAAATTCTGGCTTTTTTGCTGGTGAATTTGTTAGGGTCCTGTGTTCATGTACCGCCAGCTCAGAGCTCCGCGCAATCGGCGAGTGTTTCCCAGACCGGGCGACAGGCTGACGCTCAGCAAAACAGCAATACGCTGACAGTTGTGACAGCACAGCCTTAAAGAACGCGAATTCCCGGCATCCTCTGTTGGTTTGCTTGCCCACAGCAGCCTGTTGTGGCACCTTATCAGCCTGATAATAAGTCTGCCATCTCTGTTTCACCGTATAGCAGAGCAAAACAGTAGCAGGCGTTGCAGGCCGATGGGGAATTTTGCAGTATGAAAGGAAAAGCCACTTCGTTTGATATTGCCTACCTGGCTGGAGTGTCGCAATCAACGGTATCCCGCGCCCTACGTGACAGCCCGGCGGTGAATCAGGAAACCAAAGACAAGATTTTCGCGATCGCCAAACAACTCAATTATAAAGTCGACAAAAATGCCAGTAACCTGCGTAAACAGCGCAGCGGTACTTTAGCCTTGTTGTTATTTGAAGACCCTACCGTCGATGATTCACAAATTAATCCGTTTTTTCTGTCGATGCTCGGCAGCATCACCCGTGCTTGTACCAAACGCGGCCATGATTTACTGATCTCGTTCCAGCAACTGAGTAATGACTGGCATGCCGACTACGAAGACAGCAAAAAAGCTGATGGCATCATCCTGCTGGGTTACGGCGATTACATCGATTACGAAGAAAAGTTACAGCAACTACTGGCGCAACAGACGCATTTTGTATGCTGGGGCGCGCAGGTTGAAGGCCATCCGGAATTTACCATTCGCAGTAACAATCGCGAAGGTGGCCGGCAAGCAGCTGCACACCTGCTAAGCCTGGGCTACCGCAGTTTTGCTTTTATCGGTATTGCGTCTGATCATGCGCCTGAATTTTTGCAGCGGTTTCAGGGTTATCTTGAAGTGCTGGCCGAACATGGTATTCCACCGGAGCAAGTGCCGCAGTTTGATGCGATTTCGACCGAACAGGCCGGCTACAGTGCCACGCAACAGTTATTTGCCGAAGGTCACAGACCCCGGGCGATATTTACCGCCAGTGACCTGATTGCTATTGGCGTGATCCGTGCGGTGCAAGCCGCTGGTTTGCGGGTGCCGGAAGACGTGGCGGTGGTGGGTTTCGACGACATCCCGATGGCCAGCTTCTGCACGCCGCCTTTGACCACTATTCAGCAAAATACCACCTTAGCCGGTGAGATGTTGGTGGTGAACCTGCTGAAGCTGATCGCACAGGAAAGTATCAGTCAGACTGAGATTGAACCGAAAATGATTGTGCGCCGTTCTTGCGGCAGCCCTCAAACCGCGCTCATCGGCAAATGACGGCCAATAAAACCAGTCTGCATCCGCAGAATCCTTTTGCCGCGCCATATCCGCTCACGGAGCTGGTCAAGCTGCAACCGGCACTGGCGGCGTTTTTAAAAACGACTCCGGATGGCCGGCAAACATTGAATTTTGCCGAACCTGAAGCTGTCACTCTGCTAAATACCGCGTTATTACAATGGCAGTTTGGCGTGGCGCATTATCAAATTCCGTCTGGTTATCTTTGTCCGGCCGTGCCAGGGCGGCTGGATTACCTGCTGTATTTACAGGATTTATTAACCCAAAGTCATCAGGGCAAAAAGGTGCCGGCATCTGCAGTGCAACTGCTGGATATCGGTTGTGGTGCCAACCTTATTTATGCATTGTTGGCCGCTAAAGCGCTGCGTTGGCAGGCGATTGGCAGCGATATTGATGCCAGAGCTTTGCAGAATGCGGCGTCTCTTATCGAGCAAAATGGCTTGCAACGTCAGTTATCGCTGCGTCAGCAAAGCAATCCGCAGGCGATTTTCCATGGCGTGATTCAGCCCGGGGACTATCTGGACCTGACCTTATGTAACCCGCCGTTTCATGACAGTCCGGACGCTGCTGCAGCCGGCAGTGCCCGAAAACAACGCAATTTGGGCCTGGAGAGTTCGGCACCGCTGAATTTTGCCGGGCAAGCCAATGAGCTCTGGTGTGAAGGCGGCGAGCCGGCTTTTTTACGCCGGATGCTGGCGGAGAGCAAAGATTTTGCCCATCAGGTGTATTGGTTCAGCACGCTGGTGTCGAAACAGCAGCATTTGCCAAAATTGCAGCAGCAGTTACAGCAACTGGGCGCGACACAAGTGCAGGTGATCACGATGGCGCAGGGCAATAAACAAAGCCGGATTTTAGCCTGGAGTTTTCTGACCCCTGAGCTTGCGGCATTATGGCAACAACATCGCTGGCGTCGTCGTTGATGTCCTGCCGTCGCCGCGTTCATATCGTCTGAAAACTATCGCAGAAGACTATCGCAGAAGACTATCGCAAAAACTCCCCACAAAGAAAAACTCCCGGCCTGCTGCATCGCAACAACAAACCGGGAGCGGGAGAGTCGTGCGGTACAGGTAAACTGGCCCGCAGCAGTGTGTTATTTCGCGTAACGCCGCGCTTTATTTGTCGTAACGTTGTTCTTTATTTGGCGTAGCGCTGCTCTACCAGCGGATAACGGTCCCAGACTTTCTGGTCCTGCAGTGACCGCAACAGCTTGATATATTCGGCGTGAGTCCAGGCCAACGGCGTCGCGCCATTGGTACCTTCACCCGGCTGATACTGGTAGTGGCTATTATTGCCGACGCCGTCAAATACCTGCTCCGGTAACATGAGACCTTCGTTAGCAAAATGCTCCATTGCGCCAACATACTGCGCCCGCAAAGGCGCCAGTTCTGCCTCAGCTAACTGAGGTTTTTGCAGCAGCGCCCGCGCCAGCTCATAGTGGCCGCGCTCACCGGAGAAAAACGGCCAGACGCGGCCGCGTTGACCGGCCGTGTTGGTCTGGCCAGGTCCATTGGCATAAGCCTCGCCACTGACGATATCTTCGCCATAACCATCAATGCCATATCGACGCCAGCCTGAAACGGTCTGTCCGCTGGCAGTTTTAAATTCGTAGCGCACCCGCGTCAGGTCTGGCAACGTCAGGTCGTCCATTTCGCCTAAAGTCGCCAGCACCGCCGGATGGTCGGCTTTGCGTACGCCATAACGCACCAGTTCGAGGAAACCACCGTCAACCACGTTGCCTTCGCGGGTATCGGCCTGACCGTTACGCAGTTCCAGCACACTGTTGTCGTTTGGATCTTCGTTGCTGTTGATGCGCAGATAATATTTGCCGTCACTATTGGCTGTTTTCAGCTGGCCTTGTTCGGTATAAGTCAGGGCTTCAAGCTTGCCGGCAAACTCGTCGGCTTTTTGCTGATACAGCGTGGCATTCTCGCTGTCACCAGCCTTGGCCGCGATGTCGGCAGCACTGACCAGACCGCTGATAATCGCCGCCATGGTCGATGGTGAATAACCATATTGTTCTTCCCAGCGCTCCTGTTGGGTCGCCGGCGACTTTAAATCGATGTCGTTCCAGTCCAGTTTGACTTTGCCGCCGTGCGCGAGGAAATCCGCCGCCGGTTTTAGCATGCTGTGATACCAGCTGGTGATCTCGGCGTCCGATAACACGCCGTCCTGCCACAAGCGCCAGCCCAGCATCACTGGCATGGCGGTCTGGTCCATCTGGATACCAACCCATTCCAACGTGCCATCAACATGGGTTTTTTGCAGGAACCAGCCCGGTGTACCGCTATAACCCGGCGTTTTGTCAGTGACCTGCACTTTTTGCAGGTATTGGAACGCGACTTTTGGGCTCTCTTTATCGCCCAGCGCTAACAGAGCCATCGCCACCTGATAAAAATCCCTTGGCCAGACAGCTTTGTAGCCGGTCTGTGCCTGTTCAGCTGATTTGGCTTCGCCCCATGGATTGGACAAAGAGGCGATAAAAGCACCGGCGTGGGTTTTATCTTCCTGTGCTTTTAACACCAGCGCACTGGCATACAGCAGTTTGCCCTGATCGGTGCTCTGGTCGGTCAGTGTCGCCAGCGCCGGCAGCTGCGTCAGATAATCCTGCCAGCCGATAGCATCGCCGTCGCCGTGATATTGTGCCAACACGGTGTCGAGGCCGCGGGCCAGCGTTTGTTGCGCCTGAGCTTGACTTTGTGCCGCGTCGCTACCAAAACCAATCACCTGGTCCCAGCTCGCTGTCTCGCCTTTTTTCAGTGTGGCGTGAGTAAGCAAAGCCGCCACGTTGCCGGCTGTCTCACCGGTGCTTTGATAAGCTGGTACTTTGCCAGACTTTTTCAGCTCGGTCAGGCCGTCCGACACTCCGGCGAAGCCGACTGTGGCCTGCAAAGGTGCCGGCACCGTCAGCAGTGTCAAACTGTTGCTGCCATCTTGCGCCTGCAGCATACCGTCTTTGAATGTTGCTTTGTCATTGCTGCCGGTATTGGCCAGCGCCGGGTCAATATAGGAATAGACTGTCAGGCCATCGGCCAAGGCTTTGAATTTGGTCCGCACCACCATCGATTGCGCTGAAGGATCAGTGAAATACTGTTTTTCAATTTCATACTGGCCGTTTTTTGCGGTGTTGGTCACCCGGTACGATAGCGCCAATGGGCGGCCGGCGGCATCTTTGAGCAGGTAATCGGTCTCACTGTTGGTCGCGGTTTTTTCTTCGTCAACAAAACCTTGCCCTTGAACTACCAGCTGTAATTCGCGTAGCTGCGCTTCATGGATAAGCCCTGCCATGGTTTCGGTCAGAATGCCCTGTGCCAGTGAGAACCAGACTTTCGACACCACGCCCGTGCTGGCGGTATCCGCATAACGGCCATCCTGATATTGCTCGTACGAGGAGCCGATACCGGTTTTACCGGCATAAGACCAGGTGGAAGGCTGACCAGGTGCGCCCGGCGCCGTCGTTGCGGCAGGCTCTTGCTGCGGCTGACAGGCCGACAACATGAAGGCGACACTCAGCGCCGACAGACGAAACACAGCTTTCATCAACAATCTCTCCTTTACTTCGCGGCAGTTGCTCAGCTGCGCTCAGTTTTTACGGTCAGTACGTACACAGCAGCAATCAGCAGACTGGCAGCACCCAGCGCCAGCGCATAAATCGCCTCGGCGTTAAATAAATGATTAATCAGCGAGCCCAGAATAGTGGCGGCCAACAGCTGCGGTAACACGATAAAGAAGTTAAACATGCCCATGTACACGCCCATTTTGTTAGACGGTAATGAATCAGCCAGCATGGCGTATGGCAGCGACAAAATTGATGCCCAGGCGAAGCCGACACCAATCATGGAGAGCCACAACAACGCCGGATCTTTGATCACCAAAAAGGACAGATAACCAAGCGCACCCAAGACCAGATTGATGCAGTGTGCCACCTGCAATGAGGTGCGGCGTACAATATATGGGATCACTAAGGCCGCCAGCGCGGCAAAACCGTTGTAAAACGCGAACAGCATGCCGACCCAGTCCGCGCCGTCGTTGTATGCGGCAGACGTCGGATCTGAACTGCCGTAGTGCACCGAAGTGACTGCAGCTGTGGTGTAAATCCACATGGCAAACAAGGCGAACCAGGAGAAAAACTGCACTACCGCGAGCTGACGCATGCGGCCTGGCATTGTGTACAGGTCATCAACAATTTGTACGACCATGCCATTTTTGCCTTTGGCTTTGCTGCGGGATACCTGGAATTGCAGCAAACCAAAGGCCAGCAGCGAACCGCCAAGAATATATAGTTGCTGGTCGAGCTGGAACTGCCAGACTAAACCGAGTGACACTACGCCAATCAGCGCGGCAATCACGCCTTCACGCCAGTACTGGCGTTGATTGCTGCCGGGCAGACTTTCTTCATGTGCTTCGCCAAAAGCGGCCAGTTGCGCTGGGCTATATTCGGTCGAACGCATCACGGTCCAAAGTACCGCGATAAACAGCACCACACCGCCACAATAAAACGAATAACGCACTGAATCCGGAATTTCCCCCGGTGCTGCAGTATTGGCCACGTCAAACCAGTTGGTCAGCATATAAGGCAGGGCGGACGCGACGACGGCACCAATACCGATAAAAAAGCTCTGCATGGAAAAACCCAGCGGCCGTTGTTGCTCGTTCAGGTTGTCGCCGACAAAAGCGCGGAAAGGTTCCATGGTGATATTGATAGAGGCATCAAGGATCCATAGCATGCCGGCCGCCATCCACAAAGTTGGTGAATTCGGCAGGAAGAACAGCGCCATCGTAGTCAGCACGGCGCCGTAGAAAAAGTACGGGCGGCGGCGGCCTAAGCGGTTCCAGGTCCGGTCAGAAAAATATCCTACCACCGGCTGCACCAGTAACCCGGTCAGCGGCCCGGCGATCCATAAAATTGGCAGTTCATCGATACTGGCGCCTAAGGTTTGAAAAATCCGGCTGACGTTACCGTTTTGCAAGGCAAAACCAAACTGGATCCCCAGGAAGCCGAAGCACATATTCCAGATTTGCCAGAAACTAAGATTCGGTTTGGCCTGCTGCATAATGATTCCCCGTATTGTTATTTTTTGCGTCTATTGTCCCTGCCCGCTATGACTGCCGGTGCTGACAGTGGCAGGCTTTCAGAGCATAGCAGAGTGCTGTTTATACTATGGTTTTCTGCTGTTTTGCCGGGAGACACCCAGAAAAAAGGGGAGCATTAACTCCCCGCAAATGTGTCTCCAGGAAACTGTGGGACCTGGCCTGCACGGCTTGTGGCGCAAGCAGACAGATAAACAGATCTTCTTGATATCGTGCTTTGCCGGCAACAACAACATGAATACGTATTCAAACCAGGCCAGATGCGGCGAAATGAGGCATTCGCCGGCGAGACGTGCGCAGATTGCACCAGCACGCAACAAAAAACCGGCTATGACGGGCCGGGCTGTTGAAAACTGGTGCAGTAGCGGCAGCTTTTGCTCCGCTTTGGGTGCTGTTGCTTAGCTACCTGCTGAGTTTAGCGGTGGAACTGGTTTTCGACGCCGTTTTCCAGCAGGAAATCGCCGAGGTCCAGCAAATGCATCTCGTCCAGTTCCAGCGTGTCGAGCACCGCATCGGCGATCGCTTGCCACTGCATGTCGTCTGATACGTCAAATAAGGTCTGTTGCTCGCCGACCATATGTTCTGCCAGTTTTAAAATCGCGCACAGGCGTTTTTCATACATATCAGTGGAATGGAACAACAATTCGGGCTGATGGTGATAAGCGATGACGTTACTGATCTCTGGTGCCAGGCCCCAGCTCTGGGCAATCATAAATCCCAGCATTTCGTGGCTGGTATTAAAATAACGCTGCTCAATATCGCCAAAATTCATTTGTTGGCTGAGGCCGACTTTCAGCACCTTCGGATAATCCGGGAACTGCGCATGGATCAGCGCCATTCCGGCGTTATGGAACAAACCAATCGAATAACAATCGTCGGCGCAGTCCGAACCGAGGCGTAAATGCTGGGCGATCAGCATGGCGGCGCTGCCAACATCCATCGCACTGTTCCACTGCCGCAGCGTAAAGGGGTCGGCTTTGCCATCGCTGAGGGTAAAACGCAGCACCACGCTGGACACCAGTTTCACCACGCGGTTTAAGCCCAGAAATTTACAGGCATGTTCAATCGAACTGATTTTACGGCGCAGGCCAAAATAGGCGGAGTTCACGACTTTCAGCGTAAAGCCGGCAATGCCAATATCCATATTGATCAGCGTCGCAATGGTATTGATATTCGGATCTTCCAGTTCGATTTCCTGTTTGATCCGCAGTAGCACTTCAGGTTGCGGGGGAATGGTGAAACCGGCCAATGCATTTTCAACCGCTTTCATATCAATAGGTTTGACCATAAAGCCAGACTCCGGAAGGCAAGGACTCAATTGAATAAGTGCCTAGTATATCCGCTCTGAGGGCGAACTGCAGTGTCTGTTTGGGGAAATCCGGCGTGGTGGCCACCCCACCGGACTTGTTTGCTGTTGGCTTAGCTTTTCAGCTTTTTCAGTTGTTTTTGCAGGGATTTCAGTTCTTTTTCCAGCTTTTCTGGCTTGTCGGCCAAAGCCAACACCGGCTGTAATGCCTGTTCAGCGTCTGTTTTATTCTGTTCCAATAAATGGATTTGCGCTAAGCGGACCCGCGCCCATGGCAATTGTTGATTCTCGCCATCTTTATAAAAATCAATAAATTGCTGCAATGCGGCTTTACCGGCAGCTTTATCCTGTTGCTCGACTGCGGCCAGGCGGCCAACTTGATACAGGTAGCTGTATTTTTGCTGCGGTTTTTCTGCCAGTTGGGCGGCCTGCTGATACAGCGCTGCTGCCTCAGACATTTGTTTTTTACTCAGCAGCAACACGGCCTTTTGTGCCAATAAACGGGCTTGCTGCGGTTGTTGCTGCAAGGCCTCATCGATGACTTTCAGTGCTTCGTCGGTTTTTTCATCGTTATTCAGCACCATGGCTTGTGCCAGCGGGCCTGCTACCCGATCTTTGCCTGCCAGGGCTTGTGTCATTCGCTTTGCTTCGTCTTCATCACCGCCGGCGATACCGGGTGCCTGCAGATAAAAGCCAATCAGATTCAGCTGCAGATCTGCATCTTCTGGTGCCAGACTAACGGCTTGTTTCAGCAGCGCCAGCCCGTCTTTGGCATGGCCTGCGGCCGAAAAAATGCTGGCTTGCTGTGCCAGTGTGAACTGATTCATCGCGGCGAGCTGCAGCAGATCGGCATCTTTGGGAAAAGTTTTGCTGGCTTGTTGCAGAAACTCTGCAGCCGCTTCAGTTTGCTCGAGTCCTATCAGTGCTTGAGCGTGCGCTTGTTGTAAGCTGACGTCAGAAGCGAAGGTTGGCAGGGTAGTAACGTGTTTTTCGATATTTTTGAACTGGTCTTTTTCCAGCCACTGCTGGATTTGCGTCGCGTTGACTTCAGTTTGACTGTGTAATAAACCAGAGAAGATCGAAGCGCATAACAATATAGCGGTTTTCATCGGCCTATCCTTGTAATTGATGTATCAATGGATATTAACCTGATGGTAACAATTTGTGCAAACAGACGCGCTTCAGGTCTGACCTTTGCTGCTACGCCTACAGCGTTCGGAACAATATTTCACCGTCGCCCAATCACGTTGCCATTTTTTGCGCCATTGAAAAGGACGCAGGCAAACCGGGCAGATTTTTTCAGGTAGATGTAATTTGTGGTGAGCCAACTGAATAGTTCCTGAACTGAAAAGTAAGCATTGAGCGTAAGGTTACGGCTCAGTTCAGGCGATGGATTATTACCGGGCGGGCACGAAACGGAATTTTGGAGAATGGTTACGAGTCGAGATAAGGCCGACCGGCCATCATCTTTTGTGCCAGCTGAATTTCGGCGTCTTTGTCTTCCAGCTGCAGATTGGCAAACTGCACGTCAAACTGAATTAAATCGTCTTCCGGCATATTCAGTGCGATCAGCCGGTCCGGTACATGGCCAACCTGACGATAGGCATTAATCGCCACTTGGGCTGCCTGTTCCATCAGCATAAAGAAATAACCCAGCGGGAAATTTTGCAGCTCCGGCGCGTCCAGCTGTGCCCAGCCGAGTAAATCGCCACTGATGCTTTCGTCGGCATGGTCAGTGAATAACAGCGACACTGCAGCAAATGGCGGATTTTCACCGGATTTATAGGCTGCAGCATCCGCTTCGCTGAATAACAGTACATAACCGAAGGCCGGGCAGCCTTCTGCGTCCATATCGTCAAAGGCAGGGTCGTACACTAAAAACAGGCGATTGTCAGACATGGCAGGTACTCAAAACACAACAGGCCGCATATTGTACCTAAGGCTGTCCGGTTGCAGAAGCATAAATTTGCAGCAACAGCGCCTTTCAGCGGAACTACAGCTGATCTTTTGCCGGGACTGGGCTAACATGCGGCGGGTCTTTGACGGGAGAATTAAGCATGTCCGAGTTTAAACATATTTCTACCAGCGAAACTTTTGCCGCTTTAAATGCCGGTGAAGTGGTGATCGCTGATATCCGCGACGACCAGAGTTTTGCCAGCGCCCATATCGACGGCGCTTATCATCTGACTAACGGCACTTTGCACCAGTTTATGCTGCAAACCCCGCTGGATAAGCCGGTGGTAGTGGTGTGTTATCACGGTCGCTCCAGCCAGAGCGCGGCACAATATCTGGCTGAACAGGGGTTTGACACTGTGTACAGCATGGACGGTGGTTTTGAAAGCTGGCGTCTGGCCTATCCGTTCAGTAGCTCGTTGGAGTAAATGGCATGCAGCAGCTGGCCGTGCTGAATTCTGCCGCCGCAGCCCAGACCTTCGCCGATTATTGCCTGACGCAGGGGTGGTCGGTCAGTGTGGTAGTGCATAGCACAGAGCATGCGGAAATCTTCTGCGAGGCGGCGGATGAACCGCAAGTTGCCGCCGAGCTGCAGCAATTTTTACAACAACCGGGGCATGACAAATACAGCGCCGCGGCCTGGCAGCGCAGTCAGCCGTTGCAGCATTCCGGCAGCAGCGGGCTTGGAGCTTTAGGTCAGGGCTTTTTGCAACAAACCGGGCCTGTAGTGTGGTTACTGACCATCCCGGCGCTGCTGGTATTTGTTTGCCTGCAGATTTGGCCTCAGCAAGTATTTGATAGTCTGCGTTTTTTTAGCGCGGACGAATCAGAGCTGCTCAGTTATCGTTGGTGGAGCCCGATGCTGCTGCACTTCTCTGCTGCGCATCTGATGTTTAATTTACTAGCGTTATGGATTTATGGCGGCCGGCTTGAAGTCTGGCTGGGCAGCCGGCAGTTATTGCTCGTGGCACTGGTGGCTGGCCTTGTCAGTAATCTGAGTCAGTTCCTGCTGACCGGGCCGAATTTTGGCGGATTATCCGGTGTGGTTTATGCGATTTTTGGTTTTGTCTGGGTCTACGGTTGGCGGTTTCCGCTGCAACCACTGCAATTGTCCAAGCCTGATCTGATTATGGCGCTGGGCTTTCTGGGCTTAGGTTTTGCGGATTTGCTGTGGGTGAACACAGCAAACTGGGCACATCTGAGTGGGTTTGTCTGTGGTATGGCGCTGGCGACACTGGCCCGAAGCCCGGTGCGCCAGCCAAAGTAGATATTTTTAGATTATTGGTACAGGTACTTAGTGAATAACACGTCCTGTACCAATTCTGACCCTGTCTCTTTTTTCATCAGCTCGTTGATTTTCTGCAGAATTTTCATCCGCACTTCTTCGCGGCCCTGCAGAGATTTAATAGTCGTATCCGCTTCTTTACCAAACACACCGACAATGGCGTCGAGGATCAGTGGTTCATGATGTTCAATCAGAGGCAAAAACTTTTCGTCTTTGATCATCAACTCCATGGTCACCCGCACATACCCTAAGGATTTCTGCCCGTCGGTCACGTAGTTAGTCACGATATCCGGGTCAAACCCGTGATAAACCACTTTGGGCTGAGCCGGTGCTGCCGGTGCAGGCTCCTGAGCAAAGGCGACAGGGACAAACAACAAAAAGAAAAGGCCGATAAGAGTCTTGTTGGCTAACACAGCTGAGTCCGCTTAATTGGTTTGTTAACAAGTTTACCCGAGAGCATGGCAGAACACTATCCTGTGCATGCGGGCGAATGATGAAAAAAATCAGCAGCCTTTGTTGCGCCGCCTGGACTATCTATGATCGATTTTTCCGGCACTGTCAAAGGAGTTTGTTTGATGCTAGAGCGTGGTAATGAAAACAGCCGGCAGAACTTGGTATGATGCGGGTTTAATACAACTGTTTGGACCGGGTGTTGGCTTGAATGATGTGGATGTAGCGCCAATTTGGCAGGCGGATTGGTCGGCGCAACAGCCCGATGACATAGCTCCATTGTGGCTGGACTGGTTACTCGAACCCGGTTCGCTGACGGCCCGGCTCCAGCGCACGGGTTATGCCTTTAGCTTGCAGCTGTTGTTGCAACGAAACATCGACTTGCCGGAATTCCTGCAACAGCGCTGGCAGACCCGATATGGCTTAGTGCGTGAAGTGGTGTTGCTGTTGGACCAGCAGCCTTGCATCTATGCGCAGAGTTTTCTGCCAGACCATACAGTGGCGGCTTTGCAGCCGCTGGCTGATCTCGGTACTATGCCGCTCGGCCATTATATTTTTACCCAGCCTGATTTACAGCGCAGCGGGATTGAGCTGGCCCCGTTTGACGCCGGGCTACAGCTGCGGTCCGTCGGCCTTTTGCCGCAGCTGTGGGGCCGGCGTTCTTATTTCACTTTGTCACATCACGAATTATTAGTGCAGGAACTGTATTTACCTGCATTAGCGGAGTTTATCTGATATGCACTGGCAACTGTCCCTGGCGCATTGGCCTGAATATAAGCAACTGATGCGGCTCGATAAACCTATCGGTATCTACCTGTTGTTATGGCCAACAGCCTGGGCTTTGTGGCTGGCGGCTGAAGGTTTTCCGAGCCTGACCATGCTGCTGGTATTTGGTTTAGGTGTGGTGTTGATGCGCTCCGCCGGTTGTGTGATTAACGACTATGCCGACCGCAATTTTGATGGTGCGGTAGAACGCACCAAAAACCGCCCTTTGGCGGCAGGCCGGGTCAGTAGTCGCGAGGCCTTGCAGTTATTTGTGTTGTTACTGGTGTTGTCAGCCAGTTTGCTGCTGTTTTTAAACTGGCAAACCGTGTTGTTAAGCGGTGTTGCTGTGCTGTTGGCAGCTATTTATCCCTTTATGAAACGGGTCACGCACTTACCTCAAGTGGTGCTCGGCGCTGCATTCAGTTGGGGCATGCCAATGAGTTTTATGGCGATACAGGGTCAGCTGCCTCTGCTGGTTTGGGTGTTATATGGTGCCAACCTGCTGTGGACTGTGGCTTACGATACCTTTTATGCCATGGTTGATCAGGAAGATGATGTCAAAATCGGCGTCAAATCCACAGCGCGGTTGTTTGGCCGATACGGGTTTTGGATCATCGGGTTGTTACAGCTGGGAACTCTGGCCTTGCTGGAATGGGCAGGTCAGCTGGCCGGCCTTGGTGAAGCATACAGTTATGCGCTGCTGACCGTGCTGCTGCTGTTTTTTTATCAGCATCGCATCGCCCGGCAGGGCCGGGACGGTTGTTTCCGTGCTTTTTTACACAATCATTATGTGGGCGCGGTTGTTTTTGCCGGTATTGTGCTGGGGCAGTGATTGCCCATGATGGTGTTTTTCCGGCGGTTGAGCTGACTTCGGTGCAAGCTGCTATCAACTGATGTTATGGTGCTGCGATCCAATTGCCACACTGTCCCGTAAGGCTTTGTTATGCAACATCACCAAGACGCTGATACCCCTATGCCCGCTTTACACGTTCTCGGTTATCTCGGTTTATTGCCATTTCTGGCCTTAAGCCTGCTGACTTTTTTCCCGCTGCCGGGCTTTGATGCCTTGGCGATGTTTCAGCGCTACAGCGCTATTATTCTGGGTTTTATGGCCGGGGTGTTATGGCCGGTCTGGTCGCAGCGGTTGTCGGTCTGGCCTTTGGCAGTTTTTGCTGTCAGTTTACCGGTGCTGAGTTTTTTGGCCGGATTTCTGCCACAGACGGCTACTTTAACTGTTGAATTGCTGCTGTTTGTCGCGCTCAGGCTCGGCGAACGCTGGTTCGAACTGGACCAGCAATATCACCCGGCTTATTTGCAGTTGCGCAAACAGCTGACAGCTGTCGTTGTTGCCTGCCACGCGGCTTTGCTGGTGTTTTTATTTCTCTGAATAAGAAACCCGGCATGCGCCGGGTTTCTGCTTCAAGTTCGCAAAGCGACTAGTGCATATGCCGATGACCGGTTCTGGCACCGCCACTGGCGGCATTGCCGGCTGGCTCAGCAAAATCGCGGATACTCACTGTAGTTTTGGCAAAAGGCTGTACGCCGATACGCTGATAAATCTGCGATGGCACCATAGCTTTACCTTGTGTCACCACCAATGCCAGTTGGCGAATGTCGGCGATGTTTTTCGTCGGGTCACCGTCGACCAGCAGTAAATCGGCATCAAAGCCCGGTTTGATCTGGCCTTTGGTTTCCGCCACTTTACTGAATTTCGCGCCGTTTAACGTTGCAACCTGCAGCGCCTGCGCCGGGGTTAAACCGGCTTTCACCAGCAATTCCAGTTCGCCTTGTAAAGTGAAACCCGCCAGTTCGTCAGTGCCAGCCACCACCGGAATACCGGCTTTGTACATCATGCCAACAAACTCAACCATCTTGGCGTAGGATTTAGCGTAGCGCTGCGCTGTAGCGTCATCCGGAATATCCAGCTCGGCGCGGGCATAACGACGCTGCACATCCGGCGGCAGGTTTTTCACGATAGCGCGCCAGGGTTCGCCAACGGTGCCGTCGACTTTTTTCAGGAAGTCAAAAGTTGCCAGCGTCGGGTCGACTGACAGATTGTTGTCTTTCAGTAATTTAATGAAATCCTGCACTTTTTTGCTTTGCAGGTCTAAATCGGCCACTTGTTTCGCCGGTAAATAAAACCGTTCCAGCGTGCGGGTGTCAGTGTCGGGTTTGACCAGGAAGTTCAGCAATAACTGGTTGATATGCTGAATTTCATCAAAACCGGCGGCAACGACATCCTCCGCTTTTAAAAACGCCGGCACGTGGCCGCTGACGCGCAGGCCACGGCTATGCGCATAGGCGACAGTGTCTTTTAAGATGGCTTTGGGAAACGAGTTATAAATTTTCAGCTGCGGGTAACCATGGGCGGCGTACCAGTCAATCGCCTGTTTCGCACCAGCCAGGTCTTTGATCACAAAACCGCTGCGCGATGAATACGGGCTTTCACCTTCAAGGAAACCGGTTGGCACTATCGTTGGCGCCAGCAACTGGTCGTTGGCAATTTCGTCGATCATCAGCTGCATATTGGCGTTGTCGTTGCCCATATCACGCAGCGTGGTCACGCCTGCCGCCAGATGGAGCGGACCTTCCCAGCGTGAAATATGGCCGTGCATATCAAATAGGCCAGGCACCACGATGCGGTTCGCGGCGTCGATTTCATGCTGTACAGGGCTTTGCAATGAGCCGGCCGGCACTACTGTGGTGATTTTGCCACGCAGCAGATAGATGTCACTTGGCGCGCCGACCTGCAAAGTCACGCTGTCAAAAATTCGCGCATTACGCACCACGGTCAGGCCGTGCAGCTCTTTTGGCAGCTCAGTGGCCATTTTTTCCAGCAAAGTAGTTTCAGCTTTGAGCTGCATCGCCAGCATTGCATCAGCGTTACCCTGCCAGCCTTCTTCAATCAGTGTCAGATAACCGGGCGCAATGCTGGCAAACAGCCGTGGCGTTTCGCCTTTGGTGGCCCAGACAAAATTCGGTTCAAAGCCAACGCCGGTCTGGACTAACAACTGGACTTGCTGTTTTTCACCAGCGTTTTCGACAATCAGTTCACCAGCGACTTGCTGTTGCAAAGTGCCGCTGGGCAATAATGGCAGGCTGTTTTTACCGCTTTTCGCCATGGCGGCGATAGCAACTGTCGCCAGCTGCGGTGTGCCGTCGACCGGCAGATAGAGTGCGTTTTGATTGTATTTGGCGCTGCCTTGTTCTTTGCCGGTGCTCCAGCGCGCAGTGTCGCCTTCGACTTTAAAGCTTTCACTGACCACTGAGCCAAAAGTGGTGGCGCCTTTGGCCTGATAGTCGGTGATAAAGCCGTCTTTGTTCAGTTTAATAGTTTCGTTAATTTCCGGGCCGCGGCCGTTGTCTTTAAAGATAAAGCGGACCGAGGTTTCGCCGTTATCTTTGATGTCGACAATTTGTTCGCCGGCTTTGACGCCGTTGTCGACCAGAATCGTGTATTTGAGTTGTTCGGCTGCTAAGGCCTGCTGAGCACAGGCCAGCATCGTTAACAGACTAAGGATTTTTATTTTCATCTGAGGTTCCCGGTGTTTGCACCCAAACAGGCAGCATAATGCAAATTTGTCTGCCGTACTCATCTAACCTGCCTTTGATCGCCGGACTTTTTCGGTCATTGGTCGCTTTTAATGGCGTGATGTTGCACAAAACCCCGCAATCAGCTGCGGAATACTTTGGCCGGCCCGGACATTCCGGTACACTAGCGGTTTGCCTTTTTTCCGCGAAGGAATAATTCAGCTGTGTTTCCGATAAGTCCTGTGCAACTGCAACTCTGGTTTGACCCTGCTACTTTTCAGCGCGCCCGCGCTTATTGGCAGGCTGGCAAAGTGATCAAACTGGAATACAACGAGGATTTATCGTCGATCAGTGCGCAGGTCTGGGGCGAAGCTTTAGCGCCGTACCGGCAATATTTGTCATTAAAACAACGGGATGGAGACTGGCAGCTGACCGATTCGTGCAGTTGCCCGGTTGGTGGCCGTTGTAAACATGTGCTGGCAGTGCTGCTGAAATTAAAACAGGCCTGGGAACAGCAACAGGTTGATTTGCAGCAGCTGCCGCTGCGTCAGCTGACGCAATGGTTTGCCGACGCCGAGCGCCAGACCGGACAGTCGGCCGACAGCGCCAAACTGCGTGAAGTGGTGCTGTACATCTTAAGTTATGGCCAAAGCGGCCTGCAGCTCTATCCACGCCGCGTCAAGACCAGTAAAAAAGGCGGTTACAGCAAAGGCACTGCCATCACAGCGCAGGATTTTTCCGGTTATCTGCAACCGTATTGGATTGAAGAAGCGGATTTTCGTCTGCTGAATTTGTTCCGCGCGCAGAATTTAAAAGATCAGGCCTTGCTCGAAGACGACTGGGGTTATGCGCTGTTGCAACAGATGATGGCCACCGGCCGCTGTTATTTCGGCGAAGGCCGCCACACATTGAGCTGGGGAGCAGCACGCCCGCTACAGCTGAACTGGCTGGCAGGGCGTGAAGGTTATCTGCTGGAATGGGATTTGGGCGACGATGCCGAACTGGAAGTGGTTTACACCCAACCACCTTGTTATCTCGACACCAGCAACTATCAGCTGGGCTTGCTGGAAACCGATTTAACCGGCCGTGAGCTGAAGTTGTTGTCGCGCATGCCGCCGATCCCGGCCAATGCCGCCGCTGACAGTCTGGTCCGGCTGCAGCAATTATTTTCCCGAGTCAGTTTGCCTATTCCACGTGGCGTTGGCTTAAGTCGGGTCGAAGCCGATGCGGTACCGGTGTTAAAGCTGGGGCAAAGTGATGCCGGGCAGGACGAGGCCATTCTGGCTTTTGATTATGGTTCTCACCGGTTGGCGCTGGATTTAAGCGCACATCAGACTGAAATTCAGCAGGGTAACGAGCGGATTTTTATCAAACGTCAGCGCGCTATTGAAGTGCAGGCGGTGGAACAATTGACGGAACTCGGGCTGGTGCAGACCGCGCCGGCCAAAGATCCAGCCCGTTTTGGTACCGGCGAAGGGCCGGACAATCCGTTACTATGGCAGCAATTGCTGCAGGCGTTGCCGGAGCTTCATGCTGGTGGCTGGCGGGTCGAACAGGACAGCCGCTTTAATCAGGCGATTTTAAGCGACCGGCCTTATCTCAAAGTGCAGGACAAAGCCAAAGGTGGCTTTGGTGTTGCCATTGAAGTGGAAGTCGACGGCGTGCAGGTGCCGCTATTGCCGCTCATCAGCCAGTGGCTGCGCCAATACGGCTTACCGACAGCGCAGCAGGAGATTTGGCTGAAGTTACCACAAGGTCAGCTGGCGCTGCCGGTGAGTCTCATTCAGCCGTTAATTGACACTATTGTCGAGCTGCTGAATCTGCAAAAAACACCGCTGGAACTGGAGCTGCCGGATTACAAAGCGGCGATTTTACCACCGCCCGGCGCGAGTGAGGTCAAATACCTAAACGCCAGCCGGGTGGCCAGTTTAAGCACCCAGCTGCAGCAGTTTGACGGCATCAGCGAAGTGCCGGTGCCACAACGGCTGCAGGCGACGCTGCGGCCTTATCAGCAACAAGGCCTGAACTGGCTGAGTTTTCTGCGCACTTATGGCTTAGGCGGCATTCTGGCCGACGATATGGGCCTTGGTAAAACTTTGCAGACGTTAAGTTTTATCCAGAGCGAACGCGAAGCCGGCCGGCTCAATAGCCCGGTGTTAATCGTTTGCCCGACCAGTTTACTTGGTAATTGGCAGCAGGAAGCGGCGCGTTTTACGCCAGAGCTTCGCGTGCTGCAAATCTATGGCAGCAAACGCCAGCATTTGTTTGAGCAGCTTTGTGATTATGATTTGCTGGTGACCACCTATCCGCTGATTGTGCGCGATATCAAGGTGTATCAGCAGCTGCGTTTTAACCTGGTGGTGCTGGACGAAGCGCAGCATATTAAAAATTCCGGCAGTCAGGCTGCACAGGCGGTACGTCTGTTAAAAGCCGATTTCCGCCTCGCCTTAAGCGGCACGCCGCTGGAGAACCATTTGGGCGAGCTGAAATCGTTGTTTGATTTTGTCCTGCCGGGCCTTTTAGGCACTGAGACCTATTTCCAGCAGGTGTTCCGTAAACCTATTGAAAAACAAGGTGATATGGAGCGCTCCAATGCGCTGAAGCAACGAATCGCACCTTTTATGCTGCGCCGCACCAAAAACCAGGTCGCGACTGAATTGCCGGATAAAACCGAAATCATTCAGCTGCTGGAACTGGAGCACGACCAGCGCAACTTATATGAAAGCATCCGGCTGGTGATGGAAACCAAAGTGCGCGAGCTGTTCCTGAAAAAAGGCGTAGCGGCCAGTCAGATTGAATTCCTCGACGCGCTGCTGAAACTGCGCCAGGCCTGCTGCGACGCGCGTTTGGTACCGATTGAACAGGCGCAGTCGGTTAAACACAATGCCAAATTAGAATGGCTGCGCGACAACCTGACGGAAATGATTGAAGAAGGCCGCAAAATCCTGTTGTTCAGCCAGTTTGCCAGCATGTTGGGGCTGATTGAGCAGGAACTGCAGTATCTGGGCATTCCATACAGCAAACTGACGGGGCAAACTAAAAACCGGCAGCAACAAATTGACGACTTCCAGCACGGTAGTAATCCGATTTTCCTCATAAGCCTCAAAGCCGGCGGTACCGGGCTGAATTTAACCGCAGCTGATACCGTCATTCATTACGACCCCTGGTGGAATCCTGCCGCCGAAAATCAGGCCACCGACCGCGCGCACCGCATCGGCCAGGACAAAGCGGTGTTTGTGTATAAGCTGATTGCCCGTCACACCGTCGAAGAAAAAGTGCAGCAAATGCAGCAATACAAACGCGGCCTCGCTGACCAGCTGTTCGCCGGCACGCAAGGCCAGCCGTGGCAGGGCAGTGCCATGGATTTACTGGCGCTGTTTGGTGAGGGTTGATGCGCGTAACTGAGTGTTATAACAGACTGTTAATTTTGTGATATAAATTCGGCAGTCTGCTTTTTCATCAGGTCGACGCCGATGCTTTTAGTATTCCTTGCCAGTACTTTGTTGTTTTTGTTACTCGGTGTATTTGCCGGTGGGGCCGATGATCCAAAGATGCCCGGCAAAAGAGCCGGTTTTGTGGTGTATTTCCTGTCGTTTTATGCGGTCAGTCAGTGGTCAAGCGACAAGTTTTCGCTGGCAGATCTGGGCGTCATGCTAAGCGCAGTCTTAAGTTATCTGGCGGGCGTCCGGCTGGGGCGCAAGTTACAACAACATTTCGAGAAGAAACCAAAGGAACGGTTATGAAGCGTTATATTACGCTGATTTGGACTGTTGCAGTCAGTTACTCACTGTTTGCAATTCTGGTCTTGTTAAGCGCTTCGGCCGAGCTGGTGCAACAAATCTGGTTAACTGCCACTCTGTTGCTACTGCTTTATTTAAGTCCACAAGTATTTGACCGGGTTCGATATTTGACCAGACCAGCGTTTTACTTCTGCGTGCTGGTTGCTGCCCTCGTGTTGCTGCGGCTGATTTGTATCCCTTTCTTTGACAGGAGCTGGCTGGTGCAGATGCCGGGGATTTTCCATCTGGCCTTTGTACTGTGTTTTATCGTGGTCGGGCAAAGTTTTCACGGCTTTCGCTTGGACCGGACACCAGATTATTTATACCGCGCAGTACATTGGCAGGATTTGAGTGTTGCATTGAAATGGGCTGTTGGCCTGATACTGGCGAGCGCAGCAGTCCAGCTGGGGTTTATCCTGCAGCAAATGCCGGCGGCGGTAGCTGAGCTCTCCTCTGAGGCAGCGCATTATGCAGCACACGAATTTTCTGTATCGATGTTACTGAATCAATTGTTTGCGGTCTTTTTACTCGATGTATTAAGACTGCGCAGTCAGTCAATAACTGCGGACTGATGCTGCTGTCCCGCCGCGAACGCGGCGGGTTTTGCTGCTGCGTTTCAGCAAAAAATTTGTTCGCCATGCACTCAAAGCGGGGCATCCACATCTTTAATCGTCACATTGCCATTGATGCGGTTTTCGACCGGCGTTAACAGTTTCACCACTTTGTGCGCTTGTTCAGCGCGGGCGAAGTCGACCAGCGGCTGAGCATTACACACCACTTTTTTCACCGCATTATCTTTACTGATGCGATAGGCTTTTAAGGTTTTCACCAGGCCAAAGGCATCATCTTGTGAGGCTTCGACACAGACGCTCATGACGGCTCGGTCGATATAAGACATTTCGCCTTTGCTGGCACTGGCGGGCATGGCCAGGCTGGTGGCGACTGTGATGGTCAGGGCGGCAGTGCGTAATAAGGTCAGGCTGTTCATAGGGTGTCCCTCGTGGTGATTCGTGCTGTCAGGTATTGGCGGTGCGCTCAGCACGCTGCCATAGCGTCATTATTCTGCTGGTGGTGGCGCTTGTCTGAACAAAAGGGACGGCAGGGGCAGTCGAGGTGACCAAGTGACCAGAGCCCCGAAAGCCGGGTTTAACGGGGATTGGCGGTCAATAAAATGGCCACTACAGCGCAGGCGGCTTTAGTGGCCTTGTAGTTATTTCTCTAGTTTCAGGCTGTAACTGCCGCTGCCACGGACTGCTTTCACCACCGCGCGGTAATAGCCACTGTTAGCAGCGTAACTTAATGATTCTTTAGCCGTTGTTGAGGTTGACTGCGCCACATTTACCCAGGCGGAGCCATTCCAGCGTTGCAGGTACAAATCAAAGTTCGCCGTGGCCGGACCGGTTAAAGTTAAGCGGATAGTGCCGCCACCATACTGAAAATAACTGTTGTTCGGCACTATGGCCTGGGCGCCGCTGGTCAGGTTACCGCTATAAGTTTCGCCAGTGCTGGCGGCCACCAGCTGAAAGCTGATAGTGGGTGCCGGAGCGCTGATTTGCGCCAGGGCGAACCCTGAATCTGTGCCATTCCACCACAGGCTGTTGGTGCCTTTGCTGGTCAGTGCATTCGGGAAATTCCGGTTAAATTCAGCAGTGCTGTTGCCGTCGTATAAATCGGTGGCATCACTGCGATTACGTTTGTTTTCCGGATCGCGGTTGCCGTCAGCATGCTCCATCTGGATATAAGGTTTCCATTCATTCGAGTTATCACCGCTCGGGTCGACATGCCAGACGGCCAGGCCCTGGTCTGGTTGATATTGCTGTTGCCCGCTTTGGTGAATAGCTTCGAGGTAAAACGCTTCTTTGGTATTGGCCGGATTACTCCAGCGATACAGCTGATGGCTTTCTGAAGTGTGACTAAGTAGCCCGGATGGGGCCTGACTGTTCAGTTTCGGATTGAGTTCAATCACGCTGTCCCAGCCGGCCAGATGGCGCAACACGCCGACCGGTGGGGTGGGTTTAAATTTATTTTGTGCGCCGATGGCACCGTAACCCATCAGGCAAAATGCAGCGACTGAACCTTCAGAGCTGCCGTCATAATCATATAAGTCGGGCCAGCCAAATAACAGATGGCCGCTTTCGTGCACAAAGGTGCCAATGGCCATGTTTGTGCCCATATTGGTGATTTGATAACGAGAGGTACAGACGCCGTCGGCACAGAATTTTGGCGAAAGCCCGCCCATATGGGGCCACAAACCTTTTGACCAGGCACTGTCGGCTTCACCGGCGTAAAAGAAATTCAGCCCCAGAATTTGTTTACTGCTGTTGGTGGTCAGCGTGGAGAAATCAAAGCCTTCAGTTTTATCCAGCCAGTTCAGCGCTTCTGAGATCAACTCCATTGACCTGACGGATGCCGAAAGGCTGTTGTCGGCGTAATACGCTTTGTTTTTCTTCGCGGTGTAATAACGTGTCACGCTGTTCTGATAATCCAGTTTGCCGGCCGACACAGTGCGAAAATAGCCGCGCACGGACTGGGCGTTGCCAAATTCGCTGTAATTCAGGTCATTGAGGAAACTCTCGACCTGAGTTTTACTGATTGTCCCGGCCTGATCCGGAAACTGGATAATCACCGTCAGGCCTTTCACCGTGGCAGGTAAGGCACTGTTGCTGATATCTGTCGCCAACACGGCAGCATCGTCGGCGGGTTCGTCATGCAGATGAAAAGAGGTCTCACCGGACTGTTGACCAAACAACTGTTGCTGCGCCTGCCTGACCAATGCAGCTCTTGCAGCTGCAGATAAGCCCGGCTCTGGCTTCACGCCGGACAGTTCAGCTGTGGCTTGTGCCGGATCTGCTTTGGTATTGGCAGGTGGCAACGCCAGCTGCCCGGTCGATTCAATGATTTTACCATCGGCGCTGACACGGCCATAGGCATAACCTTTTAACTGGTTGTCGTACACCACCAGCCGACCGTCGGCCAGCCGTTGTTCGGCGAACAAACTGTTACCGGACAAATAGATGGTTAAGCTCTGTCCACCGGGCTGGCGGAACTGAAACGGCTGATTCGCATAAGGCACGGCGGCTTGGGCCGTGCTGACCCAAAGACCTGTGGTGCTGGTCAGCAGCGCACTGAATAGCAATACAGAGCAAGCCGCTGAAAATGGCCGCGCCCGGAATGAATAAGTCATGGTGGATGTTCCTGTTGCAAAATGTTGGCAAGTGCAGCTCTGGGGCTGCTGCATGGTCTGTATGGACAGATCCGGCTCCAGACTAGACGTTTTTGCTCAGGCTATGCGGGATCCACTGCCGCAAAAATGTGATATTTCTGTGATATTTTTTTGAATTTCGAATGAAAAAGGAACAAGTTTGGTTTTTTCACAAGCCTTCACCGTGCAAAAAAAACGCTATTTCGAAACTAAATGAAGATTTAAGCTGTTGTTCCGGTTAATTCACATCAATGAGCAACACCGGGACAGGGCAGGTCAAAGCTCTGCCAGCCGACCTTCCCAATTCTGCTTATAACGCCTCGACGCATTCACCACTTTTCCGTCGGACAACGTGAACTGATAGTCGTTGTGGTGGGTTTTGACTTTATGCACATGATGCAGATTAACCAGAATCGAGCGGTGAATTTGCACAAAATGCGCTGGCAGCCGTTGCAGCAGTTCTTTGATGGTTTCGCGGATCACCAGATTTTCTGACAAAGTCTGCACACACATATAGTTGCCGGCAGCTTCTATCACCCGCACGTCGATGTCATCCAGCAGCAAAGTCGAAGCGCCGGTGCGGAAGGTCAGCTTGTGCGGCGGGGCCACTTCGCTGAGCGGCTGGTTTTTATCCAGCGTGGTGCGCACGTCTAGCAGGCACTGCGCCAGGCGCTGGCGCGACACCGGTTTGAGCAGGTAATCAAAGGCAAAATGCTCAAAAGCGGAAAAAGCATATTGCTCATACGCCGTCACCAGCACCAGCAGCGGCGGGCTTAAGGCGGAGGCTTTATTCAGCTGCTTCAGAATATCAATGCCTTTAAGGCCTGGCATCTGAATATCCAGAAACACCAAATCGACCTGATGCTGCTGTAAGTATGTCAGCGTGTCGTCGCCATTATCAAAACAGGCATCAATCTGCAGGTTCGGATAATTCGCCAGTTTGGCTTTTAAGTTACTGATCGCCAGCGGTTCATCGTCCGCGATCACGAGCCGGATGGGCTGCATATAACACCTCCAGTGGTAAATTCAGCCGGGCATAAAAACCAAAGGCCGGGTTTAATAACGTCAGACTGGCGCGGGAGCCAAAGAGCAACTCCAGCCGCTCTTGTAGCTGCTGTAAACTTGCGGGCACCTGACTGGCAGGCCAGAGCTGGGTTTCGGTGCCGGCGGCATCACTACGAATAATAAATTGCAGCATGCCCGCCTGTTCGCCCGGTTCGCAGGGCTCGGTCAGCTCAATATGTAAGTGGATAGGACCACTTTGTTCGGCCACAGTCCACAGAATGGCTTGTTCGGCCATCGGCTGAAACAACAAAGGCGGCAGCTGCATTGGTTTAGTCGCGCTTAACTGCCAATCCAGCACCAGCCGCTCGCCAAACCGCACTTGCTGAATAGCCAGATAGGCTTCCAGCGCCTGTAATTCTTCGCGCAGCGGCACCCACTGGTCGTCCTGATTCTTCAGCGAGTGGCGCAAAAATGCTGATAGTTGCTGGATCAAGTCTTCGGCGGCCAGGCCTTTACGGCTGACAATCAATGAATTCAACGCGTTTAGCGTATTAAACATAAAGTGAGGGTTGAGCTGATAACGCAGGACTTTCAGCCGCGCTTGCCGCGCCTGTTTTAGCAGTTGCTGGCGGTTTTCCAGTTGCTGCAAAGTGAAGAAATTCAGCTTCATCAGCAAAAACACCGCCACCCAGCCACAGAGTGGCAACAGCACCAGCGGAATACCCACGACTAAATAGTGGCTCCAGTGCGTCATCATGTCGGGGCCGCTTTTCATTGCATAATGTGTCAGCAAATATTGGCGCAGCGGAATTAACAGCAATAACAACGGCATTAACCAGACCGCCAGTCGTTGCAGTTGCTGCGCAGGCGTACAGGGCCGGGCCAGTTCGCGGGTGCCGAGCCAGCCGGTCAGGCTCAGGTTAATGACGGTGATCAGCGTGTATGTCGCCAGGTAAGGAAAAGCTGCTTCCTGTTGTAGTGGGATCAGCAAGCTGAGATGGGTGTATTTCAGCAGTAAATAGCCAAGCCAATACAGCAGATGCCAAAACCAGAAACGGGTCAGTGCTAAGGCAGAGTCGTTGACGGGCCTAATCATAAAACGCTGCTCTGTTGCGGCGGCAGGGCGATCGCCACACTGAAACCGGCCGGTAAACTCTGCACTACTAAACGTGCCTGCTCACCAAAATGCTGATAAAGCCGGTCGCGGATATTTCTAAGGCCGACGCCGGTGCCATGGCCAGCTGCACTTTGCGCGCCGGGGCCGTCATCCTGCACCGACAATTGCACCAGACCATCGCATTGCCCGCCGCTGATAGTGATAGTGGCGCCATTTTGCTGCGCAGCGACGGCATATTTGATGGCATTTTCTACCAGCGGCTGTAGCAACAATGCGGGCACCAGTTGTTGTTTGATCTGTTCGTCAATGTGCCATTGCACCCTCAGCTTGTCGCCGAAGCGGGTTTTCTGGAGGGTCAGATAAGCCTCAATTGCTGAGAGTTCGTCGGCCAGGCGAACCAGTGAATCCGGCGAATGACTGAGCGAATAGCGTAAAAAAGTCGATAGCTGTTCTGACATCAGCTCGGCATCTTCAAAACGTTCGGCTTCGAGCAAGGCACAAACGGAATTCAGCGCATTAAAAGTAAAATGCGGATTGAGTTGATGACGCAGTGCCTGCAGTTCCAGCTGCTGAATATTCTGAGCCAGCCGGTGGGACTCCTGAGCTTGCGCCTGTTGCAGGCAATACCGGCTAAAACTGAGAAAAGCGGCCGCCCAGACAAAAAACGCCAGCGCGTGGGTGTCGAGCTGCCCGAGCAGTAAATTCAGGTGGAAATCATATTTTTGCCATAGCAGCATACTGGCGTAATTGAATAAAGGGATATAACACAAAGCCAGCAACGCCGTGGCCAGAAACAGCCGCAACGCCGACAACTGCCAGCGCTGCGCCAGCGTTAGCAGTGCACTGGTTAAGGCCAGTTGCACCGCTAAAGAACCGAATGACAACAGCAAATATTTCAGTTCGAATTTCTCTTTCCACACCAGTACTTCCAGTAGCAGATTCGTTATTTCAAACAAAGCGACGCAGCACCAGAACCAGATGTTAAATCGAATCAGTCTTGGTAAGTCTAATGGCATGGGCCAGCTCTCCAGCAGCAATGACACTCAGTATATGAATAAAGCTCATCACGGATGCAAGCTAGGGTTCAACGGGCGTTGCAGCGGGATAAACAGGGATAAGCGGGTAGTGGCACCCCTACATGTGCTAGTCGCGTAAATACCGCAGCAGCTTATCAAAAGCCCGGTAACTCAGCGCTTCCAGCAAATGTGGCCGGTCAATCTTTTGGTCGCCAGCCAGATCGGCAATAGTGCGTGCCACTTTCCATAATTTGTGAAAACTGCGGCTGGATAGCTGCAATTGCGAGACCGCCTGTTCCAGAAAAGCGCTGTCGGCACTTTGCAGCGGGCAAAATTGTTCCAGTTCACTACTACTCAGCCTTGCATTGGGTTTGCCCTGGCGCACCAGCTGACGTTCCCGCCCGGCCAGCACCCGGCTTGCGACTATTTCGCTGGTTTCGCCATTACTCTGTTGGCTCAGCACGCCGGCTGGTAACAAGGGCACTTCGAGCTGCAGGTCAATGCGGTCAGTCAGCGGGCCGGAAATACGTGCGAGGTAACGTAAAATCTCGGCTTTGCTGGCGCGGCCGTCCAGATGATGGCCGCTGGGGCTTGGGTTCAGCGCCGCGACCAGCTGGAACTGAGCCGGGAATTCAGCCTGACGGCCGGCACGGGAAATATGTACCAGCCCGGTTTCCAGTGGTTCGCGCAGCGCGTCCAGCACATGGCGCTGAAATTCGGGCAATTCATCAAGAAATAATACACCGTGGTGCGCCAGGGAAATTTCGCCGGGTTTGGGCATGGTTCCGCCGCCTGCCAGCGCCGGCGCCGAGCTGGTGTGATGCGGCTGACGGAATGGTCGACGGCGGAGATCAGCGGCGGGAGGTAGTGCCGCAATCGAATAAATCGCTGCGCTTTCTAAAGCTTCATGGAACGTCAGTGGCGGTAAGATACCGGCCAGCCGCTGAGCCAGCATCGATTTTCCGGTCCCGGGCGGACCGTAAAACAATAAATTATGTGATCCACTGGCCGCGATTTCCAGCGCCCTTTTGGCGTGCTGCTGGCCTTTGACATCCGACAAACATAATGGCGACGGAATGGCAGTGTCGGGCAGCGCCGGAATGGGCGGTAAAGGTTGTTGTGCCAGCAAATGGCTATGGACCTGCAACAGATGACTGGCACCCAGCACCAGTACATCCGGCACTTGCCGGGCAACGCAGGCATTTTGCATCGGCAGCAGCAAAGCCCGGCCAGCCTGCTGTGCTGCGAGCGCTAACGGAATTTCGCCGACGATAGGCCGGATCTCGCCTGATAATGCCAGTTCGCCATAAAATTCAGTGTCAGCAACTGCGGCGGCAGGGAGTTGGCCACTGGCTACCAGAATGCCGATAGCGATAGGCAAATCAAAACGGCCGCCTTCTTTGGGTAAATCCGCCGGTGCCAGATTGACGATAATTTTGCGATCGGGAAAGTCAAAGCCGCAGGTCAACAGTGCGCTACGTACCCGGTCACGTGCTTCCCGCACTGTGGTTTCCGCCAGCCCAACCAGCTGAAAACCGGGCAGGCCATTAGACAAATGTACTTCGATAGTCACGGGCGGCGCCTGCAGTCCGAGCCGCGCCCGGCTGTGAATGAATGCCAGTGTCATCAGCGTCCTTGCTTGTTGCACAGATCTAAAGATGTAGCCCAATGTTAAATAAATGCAAACTAATTCACTGTGGCAGGCCATTCGGGCAGCCTTTCTTCTGTGCCAAGAAGCCGCTACACTCAACTATCTTGTGTTGATCCAATTTTCTGACTGCATTAATCCCGGGCCCTCATGCGCATTGAAGTACAAACTGCAAAAAGTCGTTATCTGTTTTACCGGGTGATTGGATATCTGCTGGTGATTTTGTCGATGTTTATGCTGCTGACCGCTGGTGTCGCAGTGTACTTCGATGAGCAGAGTTTCTGGAGTTACCTCATCAGCAGCCTGTTAACGGTCAGCGTCGGTTATAGCCTGGTCTACAAAGGCCGGCATGACTTTGTGCTGATGAAACGCCAGCTGTTTTTGCTGACCACCTTATGCTGGGTATCGATTTGTTTATTTGCCACTTTGCCTTTTGTGCTGGTGCTGCCGCAGCTCAGTTATGTTGACGCGGTGTTTGAAACTGTGTCGGCGATCACCACCACAGGAGCCACAGTGCTCAAAGGGCTGGATAACATGCCAAGAGGCCTGCTGTTCTGGCGCGCGGTGCTGCAGTGGATTGGTGGCATTGGTATTATCGTGATGGCGATTGCCATTTTACCGGCGTTAAAAATCGGTGGGATGAAGTTATTTAAAACCGAAAATTCGGATATTTCTGAAAAAATTCTGCCGCGTAGTTCCAGTCTGAGTCTGATGATTGGCGTGGTGTATCTAACCATGTCGGCGAGCTGTATGACGCTGTTTTATCTGTTTGGCATGAATGGCTTTGATGCTATTACCCATGGCATGACGACAGTCGCCACCGGTGGTTTTGCCAATTACGACGCATCTTTTGGCCACTTTAACGATAAACCGGCGCTGCTGTGGATTTCGTCGTTATTTATGCTGCTGTCGGCGCTGCCGCTGGTACTACTGGTAGGCACGGTACGAGGTCACAAATGGCTGTTGTTACGTGACCCTCAGGTCCGGGCCTTTTTAGCCATTACCGCTTTTAGCGTGATTTTACTGACCTTGTATCAGCACCATCATAATGACCGGCCTTTGCTTGATGCATTGACTCACACCACTTTTAACGTGGTTTCCATCATTACGACTTGTGGTTATGCCAGCGAAAACTATGCGGCCTGGGGTGGATTGGCGCTGATCCTGTTCTTTTATTTAACCTTTTCCGGGGGATGCTCAGGGTCAACTACCGGTGGCCTGAAGATTTTCCGCACCCAGCTGGCCGGATTATTGTTGATCAAGCAGTTTAAATTATTGGTACATCCGAATGCAGTCTGGGTGCAGAAATATGGCAGCAAACCGGTAAACGACCAGTTATTGGGTTCAGTACTGGCGTTTTGTTTTATCTATTTCGCTTCTATTGCTGCGCTGGCGCTCGGTTTATCAATGTACGAACTGGATTTTGTTACGGCGCTGACCGGCGCTGCGACGGCGATCAGTAACGTTGGCCCGGGGCTTGGCCCTGTGATTGGCCCGGATGGTACTTTTGCCAGTTTACCCGATGGCGCCAAATGGTTGATTAGCTTTGGTATGTTATTGGGTCGGCTGGAGATTCTGACGGTCTTGTTATTGTTTACGCCGATGTACTGGCGCTTCTGAACCGATGGGTCCGACCTCCGGTTGATTTTTCCGCTTTGACCTTGCGTTGTGGTGGTTTTCACCTAGAATGACGATCCGTCAACTTTTTTCGGTATCGTCCAATGCTCCCCCAGCCGCCAATGCAAAACTCGCGTAGCCTGGCCCGGCAACTCCGGGAGCAGGCGCTGTTGAAGCTGGCGCAGCAGATTTTACGGCAGGACGGTTTTGCCGGCCTGACCATGGACCGGCTGACGGCTTTATCTGACGTGTCCAAAGGCACTTTATATAATCATTTCAGCAGCAAAGAAGACGTGCTGACTGCCCTCAGCGTCGACTCATTAGAGCGGCTGCAACATCTTTTCCAATTAGCACTTAACTTTAACGGCCATAGCCGGGAACGCGCGCTGGCTCTGCATTATGCTTATCATCGTTTCAGCGCCGCCGAACCGACCTTGTTTTTATGTTTGTTGACCGCTGCCACACCGGGGGTGATGGAAAAAAGTTCACCAGAGCGGCTACTACGCCGTCAGCAGCTGGAAACCGAATTATTGACCATGTGCCAGACCGTCCTGTCAGCAGCGCTGGCGGACGGTAGTTTAACTTTGCCTGCCGGGGCTGCGGTGGAGCAATATTCCTTTATCAACTGGGCGCTGGCTTTTGGCTGTAATGCGCTGTTTGCGCCGCTGCGCCAGTTAGGTTTGTTTGCTGGCCTGCAGGCGGGACAGATCAACATTCAGAGCATTAATTTATTGTTTGATGGCATGGGCTGGTTACCTTTGTCGGCAGACTGGGATTATCAGGCCAGTTGGCACCGCATCGGCCTGATTTTCAGTCAACAGCTGATGTCCGATCCCCTCATTCACCCGACGTTGAACCAAACACAGGAGCCCGCATGAATCATCCCTGGTTAGACAATTCTGTAAAAAGGCCTTGGCTGGCGGTGTTCCTGGTCTTGCTGGTGACAGTTTTATTTAGCTGGGGCGCGAAAAATCTGTATTTCCGCGGTGATTTCCGGATTTTTTTCTCGGCCGACAATCCACAGATGCAGGCGTTTGAGCGGATGCAGGCGCAGTTTAATAAAAGCGACAATATGCTGGTGGCGGTGTTGCCGGCCGAGGGGGATGTGTTCACGCCAGAAGTGTTGACCGTGGTGAAAAAGCTTACCGACGCCGCCTGGCAAACGCCTTATTCGTTGCGCGTTGATTCGATCACTAATTTTCAGCACACTGAAGCGCAGGAAGACGACTTACTTGTCGAAGATTTGCTATTAGATGTGGCGGATATTTCGGCAGAAAAAATCAGTAAAATCAAAGAAGTTGTGCTTAATGAACCGGCGTTGCTGAAGCGGTTGGTATCGGCAGACGGCGGCATGACTGCAGTGAACATCACGGTGCAGTTGCCGGAGAAAGACCAGAATAAAGAAGTCGCGGACGTCTATTCCTCGGTGGCGGCTTTGACCGAACAGTTGGCAAAAGAACATCCGACCGTCAGTTTTAAACTGGCTGGCGTGATAGCGCTGAACAATGCCTTTACCGCCGAAGCGCAGCATGACGCCAGCGCTCTGGTGCCGCTGATGTTTGTCACTATCATTGTATTGTTGGCGTTGATGCTGCGCTCTGCGCTCGCGGCGCTTGCTGTGGTGATTATTATTATTCTGACCATCAGCTCTACGCTCGGCCTGGCCGGTTGGGCCGGCATTTTCCTCAGCACCGCCACGGTGAATGTGCCGACCCTGGTGATGACGCTGGCGGTAGCGGATAGTGTACATCTGATAGCTTCCTGTCAGTTTTTGATGCGGCAAGGCCAGTCCAAACCTGATGCGATCCGCCAGGCCATGTTGATAAATACTATGCCGGTGTTTATTACCAGTGCGACGACGGCGGTTGGTTTCCTGACACTGAATTTCTCTGAAGTGCCTATACTGCGTGACTTCGGCAATATGGTGGCCGTGGGCGTAATGCTGGCCTGGTTATTAACCATCCTGTTGTTGCCAGCGTTACTGGCGTTATTGCCAATCAGTGCAGGCCACGATTCCAAAGCCTTTGGTGGTATGGACCGTTTAGCGGAATTTGTCATCCGCCGGCCCGGGCCTATTTTAATTGGCACTGTGCTGCTGACCCTGGCGGGCGGCTATCTGACGTTGCAAAACCGCGTGAATGACGAGGCAGTCAAATATTTTTCCACTCAGACGGAGTATCGTCAGGCCGTTGATTTGCTGGAAGAAAAACTAGGTGGCGTGTCGCTGATGGATTTTGCCATCGAAAGCGGCGGTGAATCTGGCGTCAATGATCCGGCATTTATCGCCGCCATTGATGCTTTTGGCGATTATCTGCAGACCTTACCGGAAGTGACCCATGTAAGCCGGATCAGCGACACTTATAAACGGCTGAATAAGAGTATGCATGGTGACGACCCGGCCTTTTACCGGCTGCCGGAAAGTCAGGAGCTGGCGGCGCAATATCTGCTGATGTACGAAATGTCGTTACCTTTTGGTCTGGATTTAAGCAATCAGCTGGATATGGATAAAAGTGCCACCAAGGTTGGTATCACGATGCAAAACCTTGGCAGTAAAGAAATGACGGCGATTGAAGACAAAACTATTGCCTGGTTCCGGCAGCAATATCCGCAATATTCGATTGAAGCATCGAGCACTGCGCTGATGTTTGCGCATATTGGTGAGCGCAATATGGCCAGCATGATGCAAAGCCTGCCGCTGGCGGCTGTGTTGATTTCCGCTCTGTTGGTGTTAAGCCTGCGCTCCTGGAAACTGGGCACTATCAGTTTATTGCCGAATATGATACCGGCCCTGCTGGGTTTTGGTGTCTGGCAGTTGTTATCCGGCGAAATCAACTTAGGTTTGTCGGTGGTTGCTTCGATGAGCCTCGGCATTATCGTCGACGATACCGTGCATTTTCTCGCTAAATATCAGCACGCCAGACAGGATGGTCGAAATGCCGAAGATGCGGTGCGGTACGCCTTTCATAGTGTGGGCTGGGCTTTGGTCGTGACCACTGTGGTACTGGTGATTGGCTTCTCGGTACTGCTGTTGTCAGATTTCCGGCTGAATTCTGATATGGGTCTGCTCACCGGCATCATTTTGTTGATCGCGCTGATTGTCGATTTCCTGTTTTTACCGGCGGTGCTGCTGAAGCTGGACCGCAAAGCCTATTCCCCGGCACCTGCCGCCACTCATCCGAACGGAGTCTGATATGAATACTCATTTGCTGATCTGTCATCGCCCGCAGGTTCGAAACAGCTGGATAAAGCTGTTGTCCGGCTTGTTGTGTGCCAGTTGGTTAACCACTGGTTTGTTCAGCATGCCTGTGCTGGCCGACGATGGCGGCAAGGGGCTGCAAATCGCCACTGAACGTAAAAAACGTGACGAGGGCTGGAAAGACAGCGAGTCCAAAACCACTATGGTGCTGCGCAATGCCCAAGGCGAAGAAAGTACCCGCGAGATCCGCAGCATCAGTCTGGAAGTCGCCAACGACGGCGACAAAGGCCTGACCATTTTTGATGAACCAAAAGATGTACGCGGTACCGCGTTTCTGAACCACTCGCACACCGGTAAACCGGACGACCAATGGCTGTATCTGCCTTCGGTGAAGCGGGTCAAACGTATTGCGTCGCGCAATAAATCCGGCCCATTTATGGCCAGCGAATTTGCCTATGAAGACTTAAGTTCGTTTGAACTGGAGAAATTCAAATTTACCTGGCTGCGTGATGAGCAGCTAAACGGCGAAGCGGTGTTTGTGGTGGAGCAGGTGCCGCTCGACGAATTTTCTGGCTACAGCAAAAGTGTGGTGTGGATTGATCAGGCTGAGTATCGCGCGCGCAAAATCGAATTCTATGACCGAAAAAATGCACTGTTAAAAACTCTGGTGATGAGTGACTACAAGCAGTATCTGAATAAATACTGGCGGCCGCTGAAACTGCAGATGACCAATCATCAAACCGGCAAAAGTACCGATTTACTCGTGCGCGACATTGAGTTTGGCAAAGGTCGTACCGATGCTGATTTTGACACCAATGCCCTGCAACGCAGCCGTTAAGCTCAGTCACTCAGCAAATCTGCGGTCTGGCCCGAGATTTGCTGAGTTTGTTGTTTCGCCGTGCTGTCCAGTTGGTAAAAATCTGGCTTTCAGCCATGCTGAAAGCAGCTTTGAGACGTAGGCAGTGTCAGATCCCGGAACCGAATCATGCAATTAAATATCTGTTGGGTGTTATGTGCTGCAGCTTTGGCTGCTGTCACTCCCTCGCACGCCGCAACCATCGGGCCTGTCACCGGCAATGAGACTTTATGGAGTCTGGCCCGCGCCGCCCGTGGCGATGCACCGTATTCGATGTATCAGGCCATTGTTGCTTTGCAACAGAAAAATCCGACTGCTTTTATTGGTAACAACGTGCATCACGTCAAACTGGGTGCTGTGCTGGAGCTACCAACCGCCGCTGAAATTGCTGCCGTGGATGCGCTCAGTGCCGAACAAAAAGTTGAAGCGGATGCCGTGGCCTGGCGGCAATGGGTTGCCACCCGGCAAACGTCGGGCGGCACTGCGCAGGGCGCTGTTGCAGTGCGTAAAACCGGTGGTTTGTCGTCGCAGGCCACTGCGGCTTTAGCCCGGCAAGTGCAGCAACAAAGTAAAGCCGTGCCTGTGCTGTTAGCTGCGCCGGCAGAAACACCTGCCGCCGTGGCCGAAGCGGCCCCCGTTTCGGCGGCATCAGCGCCACTGGCGCCTTTGCCACCAGAACCATCTGCCCCGGACATCGCTGAAGCGCCGGCAGTGCTCACGCGTGAACCCCGCAGTGACTGGACTGAACGTTTGCAAACTGATACCACTTTAGGGCTGGACTGGCGCTGGTTCGCCAAGCGCGGCTTACAGGGCCAAAGCCGCAGTGCATTAAGCGGCAGCGCGTTGGTCGAATGGTACTGGCAATCCGAAGATGAGCGCAGCAGCTGGACAGTCAGTCCGTACCTGCGCTGGGATCAACGCGATAGTGAACGCAATCTGGTTGATTTGCGTCAGGCTTATTGGCTGAGCGTAGGCGATGGCTGGGAGTTTAAAGCCGGCGTCGACAAAATTTTCTGGGGTGTGACCGAGTCGATCCATCTGGTGGATATCATCAACCAGACTGACTGGGTGGATGCGGTCGATGGTGAATCGAAACTGGGCCAGCCGCTGCTGCAACTCAACCTGAGCGGTGACTGGGGCAATCTGCAAAGTTTTGTGCTGCCATATTTTCGGGAGCGTACCTTAAGCGGCGAACAAGGCCGTTTGCGGCTGCCATTGCCGGTGTTAGTCGATGACGCTGTGTATCAGTCGTCGCGCGAACAGCAGCATGTAGATCTGGCGCTGCGTTACAGCCAACAAATCGACCAAATCGACCTGGCGCTGTCGTATTTTACCGGCACTAACCGGGACCCGCGGTTTATGCCGGTGGGTCAGGGTAGTGCGGTGGTACCCTATTACGAACAAATGCAGCAGTGGGGGCTGGAAGGCCAGTGGATTGTCGACAGCTGGATCTGGAAGCTTGAAGCTATTCGTCGCAGCAGCGATATCGACAATTTCACCGCCGCGGTGGCCGGTTTTGAATACACCAATGTTGGTGTGTTTGATTCGGCGGTGGACCTTGGCTGGTTGCTAGAATATCAATACGACAACCGCGGGCAGTTTGCGCCGGTTCCGGGGCAACGCGATCTGTTTGCCGGCGTGCGCGTAGCACTGAATGATGAAGCCGGCAGCGAGCTATTATTTGGCATCGCACAGGATTTACAAAATGGTGGCACCCGAAGCGGCATGCTTGAAGCCTCTATGCGTTTCAGTAACAATCTGCGCTTGCGGCTGGATGCCTGGTTTTTTCAAACCATGTCTTTGCAACAGCCGACCTGGTGGTTCAGACAGGATGATTATATTCAGTTAGGCTTTGATTATTATTTCTGACAATTCCGGAGTATGTCGTATGAAAGTTTGGCTGGCAGCAGTGTTGTTGTGTTGGTCTGCGCTTGCCAAAGCTGAACCCCGCTCCATTGTGGTCGGTATCGAACAAATCGATTATTACCCGCATTTCGATTTCAGCAGCGGCCAGCAGCGTGGCTTCTTCTACGATTTGATGCAGTTATTTGGCAAAACCGCCGGTTATCAAATCCGCTTTTCAGCATTACCAGTCAAACGCCTGTATCAGGAAGCCAACAGCGGAATAGATTTGGTTTATCCGGACAATCCGGCCTGGCAACAGTACATGGTGGCGGAATATCCGAAGACTTTTAGTGACCCGGTGATTTACACCTTAGGCAGCACAATAGTGTTACCGCAAAACCAGCAAATGCCGCTGGAAAAGTTCCGCTCCCTGGCTGTGATCCACGGTTTTGCGCCGCATCGCTGGCTGGAGTTGCAAAAGCGCTACAAATTTCGCATGGTGGATGTCGCAGACAGTGCGTCCGCTTTGGGGTTGGTGCTCAGAGGGCGGGTGCATGGTGCGTCGATTGAACTGAATGTCGCCAATGAATACCTGCGCCGGATTGGCCAGCCGGGTGCGCTGGTGGCGGCTGACACTTTGCCCTTCTCTGAGTTGCCGTTTTTGTTATCCAGTGTGAATCAACCTGGGCTTATCATTGAATTTAACCGCTTTTTGCGCCAACAGCAGCGCGCTATCCAGCAGCTGAAAGACAAATATCAGCTGCTGGAACACAAAGAACAGCTCAAAACGACAACGAACTAGCGCGGTGCCTGTAGCAAATCAGTCAGAGCCCGCACTGTCGCTTCCACGCCGGTACGAACTGCAGGTTCAGGTTCGATTTTAAATAACGGGCTGTGATGGCTCGGCACGGCAGGCCCACCATTTTTCTCCGCGGCAAAAGCCGCAGCCGGTGTGCCGCCGACGGCAAAGTACACACTGGGGATGTATGGGTCTGTCGTCAGGAACGGAAAGTCTTCTGCACCCATGCCGAGCCGTTTGTAATTCTGATCAAAAATATCCGCACCCATATGCTTGGTCCAGGTGGCTTTGAGGCGCTGCGTCAGCGGAATGTCATTGACGGTCGGTGGTGTGGTGCCATCGCGTACTATCACCTCCGGCAGTTTGTCTTCCGGCAGGCCTGCGACCCGTCCCATATTCACCGCGACCCGCTTAATAGCCGCAATCAGCTGATCGCGCGTTTCCATATTGTCGTTGCGCACCGTCAGCTGCAGCACGGCTTGGTCTGAGATGATGTTGTGTTTGGTGCCGGACTGAAAGGAACCAACAGTGATAACACCCGGCTCTTTCGGCGGCAATTCCCGGCTGATAATGGTTTGCAAAGCCAACACAATCTGCGCGCCAAGCACTATCGGATCTTTACCGCGATGCGGGCTGGCGCCATGGGCACCAACACCGTGAATAATAATATCGACGCTGTCGACACCGGAATAAGGCGAGCCTTCTACAGCGACCAACTTACCTGCTTCAATTTCACTGGATACATGGAATGCCAGCGCATAATCCGGTTTACCGAATTTCTGATACAAACCATCCTGCACCATGCCCAAAGCGCCGCCACTGCGCTCTTCTGCCGGCTGCCCGATTAACATCAGGGTGCCGGACCAGTCTTTTTTCCGCGCCGCCATTTGTCGGGCCGTGCCAACCAGGCTGGTGATATGCACGTCATGGCCACAGGCGTGCATCACGGAGACATCGTGGCCGTCCCAATCTTTGGTTTTCACTTTGGAGGCGTACGGCAAGCCAGATTTTTCTTCAACCGGCAGGCCGTCCATATCAGCGCGCATCATCACTAATGGCCCCGGGCCATTTTTCAGGATGGCAACCACACCGGTTTTGCCGATGCCGGTGTGAACCTCAAAACCGGCCGCTTTGAGTTCTTTCGCCAGCCGCGCGGCAGTGTTGACCTCCATATGCGACAGTTCCGGGTTCTGGTGAAAGTGGGTAAATAAGGCGCCCAGATGTTGTTGATAATCACTGGCTACTGATTGCGGTAATGCAGTTTTTGCATCCACAGCAGCCTGCGCTGACACAGCATACAAAGCGGTACTGAGCAAAGTGAGAGAAAAGGTGCGCATCCAGTTGTTCCTGAAACTGTTGAAAAATCCAGCATAACAGAGCGGCAACTGCAGCGTCGTGGTCTTTAACCTGTTGCTGCTGACGTTCACCGCAGCAAGGCTCGCTTGCGGCTAAGCCACGTTTTCATTGGCAGCGTAGAGCTTCGCAAGTAAACTAGCCGGCAGTTTTTAGCTTAACTTGTGAGATCGATATGTTTGAGTGGATTGCAAGTCCGGAGGCCTGGATTGCACTGGGCACGCTTGCCGCATTAGAAATCGTATTAGGTATTGATAATATTATCTTTTTATCAATTCTGGTTGGCCGGTTGCCGGAAAAGCAACGTGCTTTTGCTCGTCGTTTGGGTTTAGGCCTCGCGATGTTTGCCCGGCTGGCGCTGTTGTTCTCGATCTCCTGGGTGATGGGTCTAACCGAAACCTGGTTTACGGTGCTTGGCAATGATATCTCCGGTCGTGACGTAATTCTGATTGGCGGTGGTCTGTTCCTGTTAGCGAAATCCACGCAGGAAATCCACCATAGTCTGGAAGGTGCTGATGAAGAGCCGGGCGCGCCCAAAGTGGTGGCCAACAGCCTGATGATGGTGCTGATCCAGATTATGATCCTCGACATCGTGTTCTCGTTAGATTCAGTGATCACCGCAGTTGGCCTGGTCAATAATATCGAAATTATGGCGATTGCGATTATTGCCGCGGTCGGCGTGATGATGTTTGCCGCCAAGCCTATCGGTGATTTTGTTGACGCCCATCCAACTATTAAAATTCTGGCACTGTCGTTCCTGATTTTGGTCGGCGTCACTTTGATGATTGAAGGCTTTGATGTACATGTACCAAAAGGTTACATCTACTTCGCGATGGCGTTCTCGTGCTGTGTTGAGATGATTAATATCCGCCTGCGTAAGAAATCGAACCCGGTGCAGCTGCACAAAGATTTGCCGTAACAAGGCATCTCTCTGCTTCTATGAAAAAAGCCCGCTGCTGCGGGCTTTTTGCTACTGCAAGACAGGTTATTTACCTATCTGGCCACTGCGGCCAAATACCGGAATAGTCAGATGCCAGCGAATAGCGGCAAGCCGCAACAGCAGACAGGCGAGCATGCCGGCCAGCATTGCCGGCAACGCAGCAACCTGCAAATTCAGTAACTGGGTATAAACCAGGCCGCCAAAAATACAGGTGACAGCATAGAGCTCACCACGAAACACCAGCGGGATCTCCCGGCACAGTACATCGCGGATCATGCCTCCGCAGACCCCACTCATAGTACCCATCATGATGGCGACAAAATCTGAGGTGCCATATGCCAGCGCTTTCTGCGCGCCCATCACGACAAAAAATGCCAGACCTATAGCGTCGGCGATTTGCAGCGCATTGTTTGGAATCGTCAGACGTTTGCGCACCAACAGAATGGTCAGCGCGGTGGCGCCAAAAATGGCGTAGAAATAGCTGTTGTCACTGAGCCAAATGACCGGTACGTCCAAAATCAGATCGCGAAGAGTGCCGCCGCCAATCGCGGTGACCGTCGCGAGCACTATGACTCCAAAGCCGTCCATTTGTTTGCGCCAGGCGGCCAGTGTGCCGGCGATGGCAAACACACCGATGCCCATTAAATCAAACCAGTGAAAAAGCTGTTCCATTCGCAGATCCCGCCAGAAAAACCATCATCTTATCCCAGTTTTGCCGGGGAAACAGCGCTGGTGAAAACTAGTTTGGTGACAGCATGATGTGACGGGGTTGATAAGAACTTAATAAATTACTGATATTGATATGATGTTAATTTTAAGGGGTTTTTCTTGTCTATGTTAGCTGGGCCGCTCTGTATCAGCGCGGTATTCAGGAACATTATTGATAAAAAAATCTAAGAGGAAACCTCATGAAATTACCACATCTGAGCCCATTGGCCATCGCCGTGACCCTGGCATTCTGCGCGCCATTGCAAGCTGCCCAGGTTGTCCCGGCTGCCAATCTGCTAAATGGTCAGGCGCTGAGTAGTCTGGACGGCACGCAAAGCGATCGCAGTGCTGACACGATGAGCTTTAAAGCACTGCAACAAATCAAACGCTTCGACGGCAAACTGAAAAGTCGTTATCAACAACAATTCCGTGGCATTCCGGTTTGGGGCCACAACGTGGCGGCGATTAACGCCAATGGTCAATACAGCGATATCAGCGGCACTGTGGTGACCGGGATCGAAGACGATTTACCGGACGCGCGCCCGGCACTGGCACCGGAGCAGGCGATTTTGGCCAGCCGCGGCGGGGAAAGTCTGCAGGCGTTGTCCGTTGATGAGCAAACCACACTGCAGGCCGAACTGAGTGCACAAAGCGCCAACGCCAAACTCTGGGTTTATCTGGATCAGAACGACACGGCCCGGCTGGTCTACATCACGCATTATCTGACGCAAAAAGGCCAGCATCCGAGCCGGCCTTACAGCATTATCGACGCCAATAGCGGTAAAGTGCTGCAAAGCTGGGATGGCATCGCTCATGCCAATGCGACCGGGCCTGGCGGCAACAGCAAAACCGGCCAATATCAGTACGGCACAACTTACGGCTATCTGGATGTTGATGCCAATTGCCGGATGACCAACGCCAATGTTGATACCATTAACCTCAATGGCGCCACGTCTGGTGGCAGTATTCACCAGTTCACTTGCCCGAATAACACCTTTAAAGCCATTAATGGCGCCTATTCACCACTGAATGACGCGCATTATTTTGGTGGTGTGGTGTTTAATATGTATAAGAGCTGGTTCAATGTGAATCCGCTGAACACCAAGCTGAAAATGCGTGTGCATTATGGCAGCAACTATGAAAATGCCTTCTGGGATGGCACACAAATGACCTTCGGTGACGGCGCCAGCCGGTTCTATCCGCTGGTGAGTCTGGATGTCTCTGCGCACGAAGTCAGCCATGGTTTCACTGAGTTTAACTCCGGCCTGGTCTACAGCGCACAATCCGGTGGCATTAACGAGGCATTCTCGGATATGGCCGGTGAAGCTGCCGAATATTTTATGAAAGGCAGCAACGACTGGCAGGTCGGTGCTGACATTTTCAAAAGCACCGGCGCCTTACGTTATATGGACGACCCGACCAAAGACGGTCGCTCTATCGGTCACGCCAGCAACTACACCAGCGGTATGGATGTACATCACAGCTCCGGCGTGTTCAACAAAGCCTTTTACCTGTTAGCCAACAAATCCGGCTGGAATACCCGCAAAGCCTTTGAAGTATTCACCGTCGCCAACCAGGTCTATTGGACTTCGAATGCAACCTTTGTGTCAGCTGCCAACGGTGTCTGTAAGGCAACCAAAGACAAAGGCTACAACACTGCCGATGTTGCTGCGGCATTCTCAGCGGTTGGTGTAACGACCGCAGATTGTGGCACTGTAACACCACCCGGTGGTAATTCCGGCACCTTAACCAATCTGGCTGCCACTACCGGCAACTGGACACGCAATACTATTACGGTCCCGGCCGGCATGACCAAACTGACGGTCACAATCAGCGGCGGCACTGGTGATGCAGACCTATATGTTCGTTTTGGCAGTCAACCGACCACCAGCAGCTACCAGTGCCGGCCATACAAAAATGGCAATGCTGAAAGTTGTGTGATCAATAACCCGCAGGCGGGTGTCTGGCATGTTGGTTTACGCGCTTACAGCAGCTTCAGCGGCGTGACGCAGAACTGGTCTTATCAATAACCGCAGTCAATAAAACACCAAGCCCGCATTGCGGGCTTTTTTACCTGAATGGTTGCTCATGCGGGCTTCGTCCTGTCAGCGGATGCTGGAATCGATCTGGATATTGTTATAATATAACATCTCAAAGAATCTTTCAGGCCGCTGTTATGCATCATCAAACACCCTTGTTACCTGTCACAGTGTTATCCGGTTTTTTAGGCGCCGGTAAAACCACCTTGTTAAACCATATTCTGCAAAATCGCGCCGGCTTGAAAGTCGCGGTGATCGTCAATGACATGAGCGAACTGAATATAGATGCACATGCCGTGCAAAAAGAAATTCAACTCAATCGCACGGAAGAAAAATTGGTCGAGATGAGTAACGGCTGTATCTGCTGTACCTTGCGGGAAGATTTACTCATTGAAGTACAGGCATTGGCGCGGGAAGGGCGCTTTGATTATCTGGTGATTGAATCTACTGGTATTTCCGAACCCTTGCCCATCGCCGAAACTTTTACTTTCACCGACGAAGACGGCAAAACTCTCGCTGATATCGCCCGGCTGGACACAATGGTGACAGTGGTTGATGCCGTGAATTTCATGGCCGAGTATCAACAAGCCCGTCTGTTGGCAGACAGTGGCGAACACCTCGGAGAAGAGGATGAGCGCACTGTCGCAGATCTGCTCATTGATCAGGTGGAATTCTGTGATGTGCTGGTGGTCAGTAAAACAGATTTGGTCAGTAAATCTGCATTAGATGCTTTGACCGCCGTGCTGCGTCAGCTCAATCCGTCGGCGCAGATTGAGTACAGCCAGCATGGCCGGGTGCCGCTAAACAAAGTGCTGGGCACAGGTTTGTTTGATTTTGCCAAGGCGCAGCAAGCGCCCGGCTGGTTGCAGGTGTTGCGTGGCGAGCAGCAGCCGGAAACCGAAGAGTATGGCATCAGCAGCTTTAGTTTTGTTGCCAGAATGCCGTTTCATCCGACGCGACTTTATCAGTTCTTCCATCAGGATTGGCCACAAGGCCGCTTATTGCGTTCAAAAGGCTATTTCTGGCTGGCGGCACAGCCGGAATTTGCCTGGCAGTGGCATCAGGCCGGCGGCATTGCGCGCTATGGCATGGCGGGTTTGTTCTGGTTTGCCGTGCCTAAAGCGGAATGGCCGGATGATGCTGAAAGCCGCGCTGCGATTGAAGCCCAGTTCAATGGAGACTTCGGTGATTGTCGCCAGGAGTTAGTCTTTATCGGTCAGGAGCTTGATGAGGCTGAAATGCGCAGCCAGTTAGCTGCTTGCCTGTTAACTCCGAAGGAATACGCCGCAGGTCCCGCGGTCTGGCGACTGTATGACAACCCATTTCAGCAAGATGATGTTCACTGAGTTTAGGCCGATCGGGGCACAGATCCGGCAAAGCACATCAGCGGACGTACTCAGCGATATTCTGTTGCCGGAAGTCAATCTCGCGGTATGGCAGCGGCAGCTGGATAAAGAATTGCTGAGCTGTGCCAGACAGTTGGCTGCGCGTCCGGCCTTTGCGCTGCAGCGCCAGACGCATCTCGATGACTTACCGGCGCTGTTAATAAATGCGTTGCCGGAGCTCCCTGGCAGTGACGGACTGCGCAAGGATATTATGTTACAGGCCGAAATGCTGGCCTGTCTGATGGATACAGATTATCTTGGCATCCGGCTAAAAACGTTACATCAAGCGATGTGTCCACGTTTTCATACTGACCATGTGGCACTGCGGATGCTGGTCACTTATGCCGGACCTGCGACTGAATGGCGCGAGGGTCCGGACGAAGCGGATGTTACCGGAGCATTACAGCTGGGCGACACAGCTGTGTTAAAAGGCTCAGCCTGGCCAGACGCAGCAGCCGTCTGGCACCGCTCCCCACCAGGCCTTTCTGTGCGTTTATTGCTGACCCTCGATCCGCTCTGACGTTTGAGTCAGCAGAGTGGCCAGCAACTGGCTGTCTTGTTGTTGCTGGCTGGCATAGTCAGCGCAGGCTTGCAGTAAGGCGTCGGCTTCAACTTCCAACGTCTGTTGCATCTGTACGGCGAAACGCGCAGAGCGCCGGTCAGCCCGGTTGTGCGCCAGCGCCAGCGCATGGCCGCAGGCTTCGGCATATTGGCGCAATGATTTCGCCGGGTCCTGCATGTGCAGACAGATGTCTTCCGGGTCGACATCGACGTTGGCATGATGGAGGGACCGCACCAGATAATGTGCGCCTTCAAACTGCACTTCATCCAGTATTGAATCGGGCCGGCGCTGCATCAGACGCTGGCAATCGACTGTCAGATGCGCGTCATTGAGCCGGTTGACCGGGTGTAAGTCCGGGAAGAAAAACAGCGGTGCTGAACGGCGCTGTTGTTTCACTTCAACCACCTGACACAAAGCCACATCGGCATCAGATCCAATCTCAGCCGGCCCCACCAGCAAATAATAGCGTTGCATATTCAGTGAACCGGTACCAGCGCCATGGCGGGTGACGATATCCAGAATGCTATCGTGCACATAAGGCGCAAAAGCCTGTTCCAGTTCGGCATAACGGCTGGCTTCAATCCGGCTGAATTTGCCGCTGTCGGCTTTAAATTGCAAAGGCCGGGCACTGAAGTCTACCGATTTGGCCAGCGTGCTTTTGCTGAGAAAGTCAGGTCCGGCGGCTGAACGTTTAATGGCTTTTTTCAAAAACGGCTTCAGTACATGTTGTTTCGGGAAATCATCCTGAGTGCTGAAACGAAATTCCGGGTCTTTGGCCACGGCCGCACAGCAATCAGCATAACTTTGCAGAAAACGGCGGGCGGCAGCGTGAGCATCTGCAGCGCTGGCGGCGGTCAACCCGGTCAGGTCCGGCGCATCTTCGCTGATGTATTTCCCGGTGGTAAGGCCGTGGCAATAATCTGCGGCCAGTAACAGGCTGACAATAAAGCGGCTTAAATCCCACACTGCCGGCCCAATACAGGCATCGTCAAAATCGTTGGGAGCAAAAATGACACGTTCGCCATAACTGCCATCTTCAGTGAAAAAACCAAAATTGGAGATATGGCAATCACCCATCACGGTGGTCAGTGGCACTTGCGTGGTGAGCGCCGGTGGCAATTTCAGCAGACCCGACTGAATATCGGCATAAAACAAGCCAGAGCTGCCGCGTAAAAACCGAAACGGGTTTAATGCCATTTTTTGATGTTTGGCCAAGAGTTGCTGGCTGGGGTCAACTTGATCGGTCCGGCTGAATTCGCTGATCAGTTGTTGCAGGCGCTGCATCTGAATATCTCCGTTTCTATGGCTGCGAGGTTTTATGCTAATGCAGAAGCCGTATGCTGGCGACAGAAAAAACCAGCCGTTTTTGTAAGCAAAGGTCTCAGTTATCAATGGTCTGACAAGTGTTGTTGCCTATTTAGAAACTTGCTGCGGCCAGAGGGCTCTATTATCCTTGTGCGACTTGTTCGCATTTACGGGTTTGCCCTGTTGTCACTTCGTCAAAGGTTCATCTTCATTGTTGTGCTGGCTTATCTGGTGCTGGCGCTCAGCTGGATTTTTTTGTCTGACCAGTTGTTGCTGCTGCTGATAGGCCCGGAGCAGCTGCTGAAAGTCTCGATGCTGAAGGGCATGTTGTTTGTGTTGGTCAGCGCGGTCGGCTTGTCGCTGGCGCTGAAAAATGTGCCATTGCCGGCAGGCGTCGAGCGCAGTGTGTTGCCACTGAATCACCGGCAGAGTCAGGTTCGCGATTATCTGCTGGCGGCGTTGCTGGTGGGCATGATGCTGTGGTTCCGTGTGTTATTGCCGGTGGATATAGCCACTAAGCCAATGATGATCCTTCAGTTATTTCCGGTCATTCTGGCGGCCGTTTTTGGTGGTTTTGGCCCCGGTATTTTTGCCACGCTGTTGTCAGCGATGGCCGTCGGCTGGATTGTCCGGCACACGTTAAGTGGTCCGGAGCAAAGCCTGTATATGCAGCTGCAGTGGTTGTTTCTGACGATTAACGGCTTGACCGTCAGCTGGTTATGCCAGCAACTGCGCAACAAAACGTATCACGTGGGTCAGCAGCAGCGTTTGTTAGATGCGGTGATTGAAGGCACTGACGACGTCGTGTTTACCAAAGACAACGCCGGACGATATCAGCTGGTGAATCAGGCGGCTTGTCGGGCTTTTGGCCGCGATGCCAGTCAGATTATCGGTCGTACCGACATCGAATTGCTGGACCCGTCCCAGGTTGTGGTGTGGCAGCAAAATGATGCCAAAGTACGGCAGCAGCAACAAGTGCTGCATTTTCAGGAACAAATTCAGGCGGCTGATGGTAAACCACTTTTGTATTCCGTCAGCAAAGGGCCATTGTTTGACCATCGTCAACAGCTCTGCGGCACCTTTGGTATTGCCCGCGATATTACTGCCATGGTCGGTCAGAAGCGTTTGCTGCAGCGTGTACTGGAAGGCTCAGAGCAGGGTTTCTGGGAATGGGACTTGCAACAACAGCGGATGCAGGTAAGTGAACGCTTTGAGACTATGTTGGGGTATCAGCCCGGTGAAATGGATGTGCGGCCGGATAACTGGCCGCAGCTGGTGCACCCTGAAGATTTTGCTGCGGTAGACCGGTCGCTTGAGCAACATCTGCAAGGCCTGGCGCCGCTGCATGAAGTGGAATTTCGCGCCCGTTGTAAAGACGGCAATTGGCGCTGGATACTGACCCGCGGCAAAATCGTCACGCGCTCGGCTGACGGCGCGCCGCTGCAGCTGGCCGGCACTCACACCGATATTCAGCAGCGCCGGCACAATGAAGAAACACTGCGGCTGGCAGAGCTGATGTTTGCCGGCAGCTATGACGGCATGATGCTGGTTGATGCAGAGAATTGGATTATCCGGGTCAACCCGGCGTTTTGCCGTATTACCGGCTATAGCGCGGCTGAAGTTGAAGGCAAATCGCCACGTATTTTATCGTCCGGTCTGCATGAAAAAGGCTTTTATCAGCAGATGTGGCATCAGTTGCAGCAACATGGCTTCTGGCGCGGCGAAATCATCAATAAACGCAAAGACGGTACTGTGTATACCGAAATGCTGTCGATTTCAGTGGTCCGCGATGCCGATGGCAAAATCCGGCAATATATCGGTATTTTTGCTGATATCAGTCAGCTCAAAGCCCATGCCGCTGAACTGGATAAAGTGGCGAATTTTGATGCTTTAACCGGCCTGCCGAACCGGCGTTTGCTGTTGTCGCGCTTTAATCAGACGCTGATCCGCGCTCTGCAAACCGGACAACGTTGTGCAGTGTGCCTGATTGATATCGATGGTTTTAAGCAAATTAACGAAGAGCACGGCAGCGCCTTTGGTGATCGCGTGTTACTGGCGCTGAGTCACCAGCTCCAGTCTGCGCTGCGCCACGACGACACGCTGGCTCGGCTTGGCGGTGATGAATTTGTCGTGTTGCTGTCGGATATGCCGGCGCTGCCGGAAGGCAACCATATCGTCAAACGGCTGTTGCAGGCGGTCAACCGGCCTTTGCAGCTCGACGGTATCGAAATCTCGCTGACCAGCAGTATCGGTGTCAGTTTATATCCGGATGACAACGCCGACCCTGATACGCTGCTGCGCCATGCTGACAAAGCCATGTATCAGGCCAAAGAGGCCGGCCGCAACCGTATTCAGTGGTTTGACCCTGAGCACGAGCGCGAAGCGCAGGAGCACCGGATGATGCTGGAACAACTGCATGAAGCCTTGCAGCAGCATCAGTTTGTGCTGTTTTATCAGCCGAAAGTGAATTTACGCAGCGGTGCAGTGGTAGGGGTCGAAGCGCTGATCCGCTGGCAACATCCGCAGCGCGGCTTGTTGTCGCCGGCAGCATTTTTGCCTTTTATCGAAGGCAGCGAGCTGGAAAGCCAGTTTGGCCAGTTTGTGTTACATGCCGGCATCATGCAGGCTGACAGCTGGCTGGCTGAAGGGATTCAGCTGGAAGTTGGTATCAATATCAGTGCCAGCCACTTACTGAATGCCGACTTTGCCGCCCAGCTGTCTGGCTTGTTACAGCATTACCCACAGCTCAGTCCAGGGCAGATTGAACTGGAAATTCTGGAAAGCACCGCTATCCATGATTTAGCCGCCGCACGCGACGCGTTAAGGCGCTGTCAGGGTTTTGGCGTGCGTTTTGCGCTCGATGATTTTGGCACCGGTTATTCGTCTTTGACCTATCTGCGTCAGCTACCGGTCCATAGCCTGAAAATCGACCAGAGTTTTGTCCGCGATATGCTGGAAGATCCGGATGACCACAATATTGTTGCCGGCGTGGTGCAGCTTGCAAGCGTGTTTGACCGCAGTGTGATTGCTGAAGGTGTGGAGACTATGGCGCACGCCAAAGCCCTGATAAGTATCGGTTGTGAGCTGGCCCAGGGATACGGTATTGCCCGGCCTATGCCGGCCGCTGAGATCGCAGGCTGGATCCGTCACTGGCAGACCGAACAACCCTGGTGCCAGTTGGATACATGATTAGTGGGTTGGGCTTTCCGCTATATGTGCATCAACAAAATGCCGGGCAATCCATTGGGCTTTTTCGAGCTCTCCGGCTAAAGCTTCGACACAGCGCCTATCGACCAGGCCGGTTTCAGCCATTCGGTGGAGTTCTATCATCGCAGCTTCAGCTGTCCATGGCTTTTTATAGGGCCGCTGACTGGTCAGTGCATCAAAAATATCCGCCACTGTAACGATGCGGGCTTCGATAGGGATCTCGTCACCACGCAAACCACGTGGGTAGCCTGAACCGTCCAGAAACTCATGATGGCAGGCCACAATATTATGCATAATCTCTGAATCCGGCAGGTGTTGCAGACCAAAATCACCAATGACTTTTTGCATCAGTTGCTCACCTTTTTCCACATGCGTTTGCATCAATGCTCTTTCGTCGGGGGTCAGCGGTCCTTGCTTTAGCAGGATCTGATCTGGAATGCCAATTTTGCCAATGTCGTGTAAAGGAGCAAACAGATAGATGTGTTCAATGGTTTCATCGCTAAGCTGAAAATAGGCTGCTACCGATTTCGCGATTAGTCGGGCATATTGCGCCATGCGTTCCAGATGGGCTCCAGTCTCAAAGTCACGTAAATCAACAAATTCCCGCGCCACTTGTGCCGACACCAAAACGGCACGGACTGCGGACAGTTCGGCAGATAACGCCATATTAATCAGATTGCAGTAGAGCAACAGGTCGCGTTGCACGCGGGCATCAAAATAACCGGGTTCTGCGGAATCGAAAAAGATAAAACCCAAAAAGCCGCCGTTATCGTACATAGGAACGGTAAAGGAACTACGGTAGGGTTGTGATAAGAGCCAGTCGGAATGTTGATTACCCGATTTGATTTGCAGTGGGATATCGTCAATGACCCGGCAGCTGCCATTTTTTGCCAGCAGACTCAGTTCGCCGCAACTATCGATCTTGGCTTCATAGCCGCTGATGGCCTGGCCTTCTTTGGTACTGTTGATAAATGTTTTTAGCAGTTGGCTGGAAGGTTCATACAAAGCGCAGGCGATCCGGCTGATGGCAGGCATGGTTTGCAGAACACGGTCGTGTAAATTGGCTAAGCGCTGATTAACACTGCCGCCACCCTGAAACAGTTGCAGAATTTGACTCGGGGCCAGACTGGTCATCACGATGCTCCTTGTATGTGCACTGCCTGAGTGTGGAAACAATTGGCGATTTTTGCAACAAATGCTGCTGGCAAATCAAGCTTGATTGACGTAGGGCAAGTAATTAACTTAGGTGATAACTTTTTGTTATCATCCTGCAGGAATAAGGGATCAATGAGTCTGGAGTGTGCGATGAAACAGTGGATATACAGTAGCGTTATCGTCTTTAGTTCTGCTTTGCTCAGTGCTTGTGGCGGTGGCGGGACCATCGGCGGCGACAGCAACAGTGGGACTAATCCCGGTACTACACCCGGCACCGGCACCACAACGCCAACCACTCCGACAGCGCCAACCTGGATAGCGGGTCAATATGCCGCTGAGTCGACGTTACAGAACTTCTGCGCCACGCCACGCAGCGGTACAGACCCGTTCAGTAACAGCGCCTATCCGGACAAAGCCGGTACCGCCATGCATGAAAAGCTCTGGCTGCGTTCCTGGAGCAACAGAACTTATCTGTGGTACAAGGAATTGCCCGATCTTGACCCGGCGTCATACAGCACTTTGGCCTATTTTGACCTGCTGAAAACCAGCAACAAAACCGATTCCGGTGCCGCCAAAGACAATTTCCATTTTTATCAGGATACTGCTGAGTACAAAAAGCAAACCCAGTCTGCGGTCACCAGTGGCTATGGTATTGAGTGGATTTTCACTGCGACCCGGCCACCGCGTCAGCTGACCGTCGCTTACACCGAACCTGGTAGTCCAGCGGCGACTGCATTGCTGAGCCGTGGTTCGAAGCTGTTGGAAGTTGATGGTATAGATTTCGTCAACGACAATACCCAGGCCGGCGTCAATGCTATCAACGCCGCGTTATTCCCGGCCAAAGCCGGTGAAAGCCACCAATTTACGGTGCAACAAGCCGACGGCAGCCGCAAATCCTTCACTTTGCAATCTGCCGATGTGTCGACGGTGCCGGTGCATAACGTCAAAGTGCTGCAAAGCGGCAGTAAAAAAGTCGGTTATCTGCAGTTTAATACTCACATCGCCGCAGCGCAGCCACAGCTGATTAGTGCTGTGGAGCAGTTCCGCAACGAAGCAGTCAGTGAGCTGGTCGTCGACCTGCGCTATAACGGTGGTGGTTTGCTGGCGCTGGCATCGCAGTTTGGTTATATGGTCAGCGGCCCGAATCAAATCCAGTCGCGTTATTTCGACAAGTTGCAGTTTAACGATAAATATCCGAATACCGATCCGGTGACCGGCGAAGCACTGGAACCCACACCGTTTTATAGCCGCGGTATCGACTACAACGCCGGTCGGCTGACCAATCAGACCTTGCCTAACCTCAGCCTGAACCGGATTTTTGTGCTGACCACCGACAATACCTGCTCGGCCAGCGAAGCCTTTATCAACGCCTTGCGGGGGATTGATGTCGAGGTGATCCAGATTGGCGGCAAAACCTGTGGCAAACCTTATGGTTTTTATCCGACCGACAACTGCGGCACCACTTATTTCACCATTCAGTTCAGCGGCGTCAACGCCAAAGGTTTTGGTGATTATGCCGCCGGTTTCACACCAAAACCAGCCCCGCAGTTTGCCGCTGATATCAAAGGCTGCCCGGTGGCGGACGACCTGAGCAAACCGCTTGGTGATGCACAGGAAGGCCTGTTAAAAACAGCGTTGTTTTATGCCGGCAATAACAGCTGTCCGGTGCTGACCGCGGCGCAGCAAGCACAAACTCAACAAGCACTGTCAGCGGCAGCCCCCCTGCAAAGCGATGGCTTGGCAATCCGCGATCCGCGTCAACAGGAGTTCATGCAGCACAATCTGCTACGCACAGACATTCGGGACTGAATCTGCAGCAACAGCCCGCCAAGCGGGCTGTTGCCAAGGCGTACAAAGCTTGTTATTCCGCCATCGGTCTGGGGCGGATAATAATAGTTGGGTCGATTTCCTGATCGCCAACCCAAATCCGGTAGTTAAATTCACAGCTGTCTTTGTTATCGCCGGGGTCAAGGTTGCGGCACAACTTTTTCAGTTTATTGACTTTTAACCGGCAGCGGCTTTTTTGCTCGTTGCCGATGTCGCATTTAAAAACTTCTTTAGTTAATTCTGGATTGCCGTCTAATTCCACCCGGCAATGCCCCGGCGGACAAGGGATATCACGGAATAGCCAAACCAGTTGCGAGCCGGTATTCTCGTCGTGCTTTTTGTTGTTTTTTACCACGCATTTTTGACTGAATTCTTTGTTTTCCACCGCGATTACACTGCCATTTCGGCTGATTTCTATGGTCTGATTTTCGCGTTCTTTGTCACACTTAGCAACAGCGGCCCAACTGCATAACAGCACACCGCTTAGCAATAACAACAATGGTATCTTCTTCATGGTTCTGTCCTTTTTGTCATGGAAAGAGGGGTCATTGACTGAGCAACGCCAGAAATTGCGGATCCGCAGCGAGGGCCCGCAGATCGGGTTCTACCGCCAGTAACTTTGCCGGGAAACCCAGTCGGACTGCTTGTTTTGCTGATAGCAACGCCGCAGAATTTTCACCCTGACGCGCTTTCATTAATGCATCCAGCAGCCAGGTTTCGGCATTATTTTGTTGTTGTTGCAGTGCCTGTTTCATTTGCTTTTGGCTATTGGCACTGTCGCCGGACGCACTTAAATAATGCGCTTTCAGCGCCAGCTCACGGGCTGTCAGTGTTGGCTTCTGCTCTAGGGCCCGCAGTGCCAGCTGATAATGCAGTCTGGCTTCACTGGGCTGTTGGTTCTGCCGGTAAGCATCGGCAATATTGCCGTGAAATTCATATTCATCAGGACTGGTTTTTAGAGCCTGCTGATACAGCGCTATTGCATCCTGCAAGCGGCCAAGATAGTAGTAAACGGTAGCCAGGTTGGCCTGAATAAAAGGTTCGGGCTGGATTTGCAGTGCTGCTTGATAGGTGTCGGCCGCGGCCTGCAACTGGCCGCTGTATAAATAAGCGGAGCCAAGATTAGTCAATGCTACAGCATTCTCAGGGGCAAGCAGGACGACTTTTTTAAAATTGGCCACAGCAGCCTGTAGCTGTCCTTGTTCCAGCTGAAAGACAGCCATAAGCTGGATTGCCGGCCAATAGTCAGGTTGTAAAGAGACAGCACGCTTCAGTACCAGTTCTGCTTCCAGTGGCTGATTATCCTGCAGATATAAACGTGACAGCAACGCATAAGCCTGGCCAGATTTAGGGTTAGTTGTTAATGCCTGTAGCAAGGCTTTGGCGGCGGTTTGTTTGTCTTGCTGTAATGCCAGCCAGCGGCCATAGGCCAGCCAGTCATCACTGTCTGCCGCGCCTTCTATCAGTTTCTGGCAATAAGGTGCTGCATCCGTCAGTTGCGAGTGATCTCCTCGCCATTCAAACAAGTGGAGCATAGCGTTACACAATGCTTGCCGCCCAGCCCGGAATTCCGGTAACGCTGTGACGACATGCCGGAGTTGGTCTCTGCTTTGCTGCAGTAATCGGGGATTCTGGCTTTGCTCACCTTGTTGCAGCCATTGACGTGCTTGCAGATATTGCTGATAAAAACTGTCTGGGACATCGATATCTGTCGGCGGCGTATTCAGCGCAGCCACACCAGTGATTTGACTGAACAATTGGATTAGTTGTTGTTGTACTTGACGTAACGTCTGTTGTTGCTGTTGTCCGGACCACTGAATTCCCCATTGTTGCTTGGCTGGTGTCGCTGGCCGCTCGAGTGTGAAGTGCAATTCGGCGGGTTTCGGGAAGACCCGCATAACCAGATTCACCCGCAACCTATAATCGGTCGACACCGATCCATCTTCTGGTGCCAGATATAAGCCAGGAATACGCTGAATCGCCTGTTCTATGGCCAGTTGCAGGCCAAAACGAAATTCTGCGGGCAGTTGGTTATCGTTAATCGCAGTCAGGTCTGCCGTTACATACTGACTGCTGCGTTGCGTTGTAGCGGGCAAAGCTGCAGGGGCCAGTGGCGGATCCTGGAGATATACGGTTGTCGTCGCCACGCCTAAGAGAGTAATAAATACCAGCGCCGTCATACGCCAGTGCTTTTGAGTATTGTTGGGCAGCAGGTCTGTCGATGATGATCCAAAGGGTAATTCCAGCAACGGGTCTTGCTGGACTTTATACAGATGTAGCGGGTGGTCAAAGCCGTCCAGCTGAAATTGCCCGGCGCTTTGTACATGAACTTCGGTCTTGTTCATCGCCAGAAACACCGCTTCAGACAGATAAATTTCACCCGGCGGCGTCACGGCTTCGATGCGGGATGCCAGATTGACGGCTTCGCCAAAAATGTCGTGACGGGCGGTGCGGACTTCCCCCAAATGGGCGGCGATGCGGATCACAATCGGCTGTTCGTCAGGATATTGCTGGTGATGCAGCGCCAGCCGGTCCTGCATGCGGCAGGCGCATAACATGGCGTCTGTGGGTGAGCGGAAGGTGAGTAATAACGCATCGCCAATTGATTTCACCAGCTGGCCGGAGAATTTTTTAATCTGCGGTTTTAGCAGGCTTTCAAAATTTTGCAGCAAAGAGGCGTTTTGCCGGCGCGACTGGCGATTGGTGGTGGCGGTGAAGCCAGCGATATCTACGAACAGGATCGTCAGATTTTCAGTATGCACCGTCGGGTTTTCCTGCGCTTGGCCCCGGGTTCCGACAGCTTCACAGACCCTGATGTATTTGCGTGTTACCGATCGAGCATAGTCAGGAAGTTATTGTTTTACCCAATAAATTTAGACTTTTCCCTGTTATAGGGTGTTAGGTGTGTGAACTGTGAACGAAGCTTGATAAAAATGAATGGAAGATGCTGAAAACTTGCTGAAAACAGAAGAAAAACAGCGATGTACTGCGAATGTACATCGCTGTCTGCAGCCAGTTAGCCTAACCAGGGCTGGGCCGCGCGGCGGCGCGCTTCATACTGGTCAATCTGCGGGCTGAAGGTTTCGCTGGCACCGATAAAATCCAGGCCGCTGAGCAGGCGCTGTTTAATATCCGCATCAATGCTAAAGCCAATAGCGGCATTATTACCCAATAAGATTTCCTGATTGGCCAAATCGATGTGCCACTGCTGTGGCCCTTGTTTACAGCGGTTAAACAGAAAATCTATGTTGGCAGCGCTGAGGCTAATCAGCAACATGCCGTTGTTGATGCTGTTATTAAAGAAAATATCAGCAAAACTTTCGGCGATGACGACGTTAAAACCATATTGCTGAATGGCCCAGGGCGCGTGTTCGCGGCTGGAACCACAGCCAAAATTGGCGCGGGTCAGCAGCACAGATGCACCTTGATACTGCGGTTCGTTCAGCACAAACTCCGGGTTCGCACTACCATCGGCCAGATAACGCCAGTCAAAAAACAGCGCTTCAGCAAAGCCGTCACGGCTGACCGAGGTCAGAAACTGCTTCGGGATGATTTGGTCGGTATCAACGTTATTTTTGTCCAGCGGGCACACCAGGCCCTTGGCGAAGATCTCACTCATGCGCTTGCTCCGGTTAAAGTGGCCACATCAACAAATTTGCCGTGAATAGCAGCAGCGGCGGCCATCGCCGGGCTGACTAAATGGGTGCGGCTGCCGCGGCCTTGCCGGCCTTCAAAATTACGGTTTGAGGTGGACGCGCAGCGCTGACCGGCATCGACGCGGTCGTCATTCATGCCGAGGCACATCGAACAGCCCGGTTCACGCCATTCAAAACCAGCAGCTTTGAAAGTGTCGGCTAAGCCTTCTGCTTCCGCCTGACGTTTGACCTGACCAGAACCAGGCACAACTAAAGCGCGTACGCCGGCGGCGACGGTTTTACCGGCGACCACAGCAGCAGCAGCGCGTAAATCTTCAATCCGGCTGTTGGTGCAGGAACCGATAAACACCACATCGACGCTAACATCGGTCAGTTTCTGGCCGGCTTCCAAGCCCATGTATGTCAACGCGCGGCGGGCGGCGTCGGCTTTAATCAGGTCAGTAAAAGATTCTGGCGCCGGCACCGGCTGGTCAATCGCTATCACTTGCTCTGGATTGGTACCCCAGGTCACTTGTGGTTTGATTTGGCTGCCGTCAATGCAGACGACTTTGTCGAACTGCGCGTCGGCGTCTGAATACAGGCTTTGCCAGTAGGCGACAGCGGCATCCCAATGCTCGGCTTTGGGCGCAAAACGGCGGCCTTCCAGATACGCAAAAGTGGTGGCATCCGGCGCAATCAGACCTGCTTTGGCGCCCATTTCGATGCTCATGTTACACAGCGTCATCCGGCCTTCCATCGTCATGCCTTTGATGGCATCACCACAGAATTCCGCGACATAACCGTTACCACCGGCCGTGCCCAAAGCGCCAATCACTGCCAGAATCACGTCTTTTGGCGTAACAAAAGGCGACAGCGTGCCGGTCACTTCTACTTTCAGCGTTTTTGCCACTTGCTGCGGCAGTGTTTGTGTCGCCAGCACGTGCTCAACTTCGGACGTGCCGATACCAAAAGCGATGGCACCAAAAGCACCGTGCGTGGAAGTGTGTGAATCGCCACAGACGATGATCATGCCGGGCTGTGTTAAACCGAGCTCAGGGCCAATCACGTGCACAATGCCCTGATCCGGGTGATACAAGTCCAGCAGCTCAATACCGCTTTCGGCACAGTTGGCAGCCAAGGCCTCCAGCTGCTTACGCGAAGTCTCGCCAGCAGCGTCGTAGCTGCGTACTTGTGTTGAGGTGTTGTGGTCCATAGTGGCGAAAGTTAAATCCGGCCGGCGCACTTTGCGCCCGGCCTGACGCAGCCCGGCAAACGCCTGCGGGCTGGTCACTTCGTGAATGAGGTGGCGGTCGACAAACAACAAATCTGTGCTGCCGTTTAAGGCGCCGACCACGTGGCTCTGGTAAATCTTCTGATATAAAGTCTGGCCCATGGTGGACTCCTTAAGCTGCCTGAATAAAACGCACGATGGCGTTGCCGATATCCGCGGTGTTGTAGCCGGACTCTGCGTTGATATCGCGGGTGACAATGCCTTGTTCCAGGCTCTGTTCCACTGCGGCTTCAATCGCGCGCGCGGCGGCTTCTTCGCCACAGCTAAAGCGCAGCAACAACGCCGCACTTAAAATCTGCGCCACCGGGTTGGCAATGCCCTTGCCTGCGATATCCGGCGCGCTGCCACCGGCCGGTTCATATAAACCAAAGTTAGAACCGTTTAAGCTGGCGGACGGTAACAAGCCTAACGAACCTGCAATGGCGGCTAATTCATCGGATAAAATGTCGCCAAACAGGTTGTCGCACAGCAGCACGTCAAACTGCTGCGGCGAACGGATCAGCTGCATTGCGGCGTTATCGATATACATATGATCCAGCGCCACTTGCGGATAGTCTTTGGCGATGCGGCTGACTACTTCACGCCATAACACGCTGGTCGCCAGCACGTTGGCTTTATCAATGGATGTCACTTTGTTGCTGCGTTTGGCCGCGGCTTCAAAAGCGACGCGGGCGATACGTTCAATTTCGGCCACGCTGTAAGTCTGGGTGTCAAAAGCGGCCGTCTCAGTGCGGCCTTTTTCGCCAAAATAAATACCGCCGGTCAGTTCGCGTACACACAGAATGTCCATGCCTTTCGAGCTGGTGCGTGGGTGAATTGGCGATAAGTCAGCAAAAGCCGGGTAAATCTTGCCAGGGCGTAAGTTACAGAACAGGTCAAAAGTTTTGCGCAGTGGCAATAACGACGCGCGCTCTGGCTGTTGCGCCGGCGGCAGGCTGGTCCATTTTGGCCCGCCGACTGAGCCGAATAAAATCGCATCACTTTGTTTGCACAAATCTAAAGTGGCGGCCGGCAGTGCTTCGCCGTGTGCGTCAATGGCGGCGCCACCGACTAAGGCACTTTGCGTTTTAATGGCAAAACCAAACTTCTCACTGACCGCATCCAGCACTTTTAATGCTTCTGCCATCACTTCCGGCCCGATGCCGTCGCCGGCTAATACTGCAATGTTGTAAGTCTTCATCATCTGTCTCGGAAAAAGTTAAAGCGAATTATTTTTCGATGGCGCTGTCGGCGTTTTTACGCGCCAGCTTCACCGCATCAATGCGTTTGCTGCGTTCAATCAGGTTCAGTACATGCACATAAGCCAGCACGGATGAGCGCACGATGTCGGTGGCCAGGCCTGCGCCGTGATAACGCCGGCCCTGATATTCGATGATGATGTCGACCTGGCCCAGCGCGTTTTCACCTTCGCCTTTGGCCTGCAGGTTGTAATCGACCATCTTGGCATCTTCCAGTTTGGCGATGCGGTGGATCGCCTGAAAGGCTGCTTCGACCGGACCGTTACCGGTGGCTGCTTCTGTATAAGTTTCATCGCCGACCGTTAAACCGACAGTGGCGCTGGCGACATGGCCGGTGTGGGTGCTGGAACTTAAAAACGCCAGTTTGTAGCGCTCGTCGTCATCTTTTAAGTTTTCGAAAAACACCAGCGCTTCCAAGTCGTAATCAAACACCCGGCCTTTTTGGTCGGCCAGCGTTAAAAACGCCTGATAGACCTGGTCTAAATCATAATCTTCTTTGCTGTAACCCATTTCGGTTAAGCGGTGCGCGATGACAGCGCGGCCAGAGCGTGAAGTCAGGTTCAGTTCGTTGGTGCGGATGCCAACTTGCTCCGGCGACATGATTTCATAAGTATTTTGCGCTTTTAACACGCCGTCCTGGTGAATACCGGAGCTGTGCGCAAAAGCGTTTTCGCCGACAATGGCTTTGTTCGGCTGAATTGGCATGTGGCAAATCTGGCTGACCAAGTGGCTGGACCGGTAAATTTCTGTGCTTTTGATATCGGTATAAAACGGCAGATAGTCGCCGCGGGTTTTGATGATCATCGCCACCTCTTCCAGCGAACAGTTGCCGGCGCGCTCGCCGATGCCGTTCACGGTGCACTCAATCTGGCGCGCGCCAGCCTGAATGGCGCTGATGCTGTTGGCGACCGCTAAACCTAAATCGTTGTGACAATGCACCGAAATCCGTGCCTGATCGATATTCGGCACTTTGTGCATCAGCTGGCTGATGATCTGGCCAAATTCGTTCGGGATGGTGTAGCCGACAGTATCAGGAATATTGATGGTAGTGGCGCCGGCTTTAATCGCGGCTTCAACAATGCGGCATAAATCATCAATCGGCGTGCGACCGGCATCTTCACAGGAGAATTCGACATCGTCGGTATAACGGCGCGCATGCTGAATACAGGCGACGGCTTGCTCAGTGGCTTGCTCTAAAGTCTTGCGTAATTTGTATTGCAGGTGCAGTGGGGAAGTAGCAATAAAGGTGTGGATTCGACGGCGTTCGGCAGCTTTTAACGCCTCGCCGCAGGCGTCGATGTCGGCGAACACCGCGCGCGACAGGCCACAAATCACCGGGCCTTTCACGCTTTGGGCAATCGCCTGCACTGAAGCGAAATCGCCCGGCGAAGACACCGGAAAGCCCACTTCCATCACGTCGACATTTAAGCGCGCAATGGCATGGGCCAGCTGGATTTTTTGTTTATGGCTTAAGCTGGCCCGTAATGCCTGCTCGCCGTCACGCAAAGTGGTATCAAAAATCCAGATTTTATTGTTTTCGTGTTGGGCGCTGCTCATATCCTGTTCCTCTTGCTGAAATTTTCACCCATCAGACCTTGAGGTAACAAAAAACCCCGGCCTGTGGCTCGGGGTTTGTTTGCTGGATCCGTATTTACACTACGACCAATGCACAACACCCCGAGGTCCGATTAGGAGCACGAGGAGGCTGAGAAGAATGGCGGTCATAGTGTTTAAGTGATTCATTGCTCTGTCTTTTTTTGGCGCTTGGCCGACATTGCCGGCACATTGTGCTGCAGATACGCGACTGAACAAAGCTGCAGCGTTTTTAGTAATATCACGACAAAAAGCCGAATGCAACAGTATAGATGGCTAAATGGATACGACTTTAGGCTGATGAATTATTAAGCTGTTGGTTTTTATATAGATTTCTGGATGGCTAAATTTGAGATCGGAGCAGTGGTTTTCAGCTTCATCAGCTTGGTGTGATGGCGAAAAAAAGCACAACTACAGCAAAAATTTGGCCCACATCGCAAAAAGCACATGACAGTTAGATAAAAGCCAGCGTAAAATCGCCGCCGTTCTGCCAAGTGCGCCTGCACATGCGACTCTGCCCGGGTGGTGAAATCGGTAGACACAAGGGATTTAAAATCCCTCGCTCGAAAGGGCGTGCCGGTTCAAGTCCGGCCCCGGGCACCACTTCCCTGTAATTTTTCTGATCTTTCCAGCCCTTTTCAACAGTAAGAAAGCTGAATCAACATCACAATGCCGTGTTTTATGGCCGCTGTTTTGTATTCTTCCTACAGCGCCGGTTGTATCGTCAGCAGTTCCTGCGCCGGCTGTGGCAACAAGCCCACGGCCTGATTACGGCCCTGTGTTTTCGCGCGATACAGCGATTCATCAATCTGGTTCAGTGTACTCTCCAGCGCCTGAATATCACTGAGAGTGATCAGCGAAAAACCGGCCGAAATCGTTACTGTTAGTTGGGTATGCGCCAATTGCACCGGCGTGCTGGCAACTTCGCTCAGCAAACGTTGCACCAGTGCCGCCGCGTTCGTGCTGTCCGTTGGTTTTTCGATAAAAATCAGAAACTCCTCACCGCCCCAGCGGATGATTCGGTCGATGTCACGCAGCTTGCCGGCCAGGCGTTTACTGACGATTTCCAGCACCTGATCACCGGCATGGTGACCATAAGTGTCATTGACCTTTTTAAAGTGATCGATATCGATCAGCAGCAGCAGGGCTTCGCCGCCTTGCGCCAGTTTTTGCTGGATAAACTGATTAAAGTAACGCCGGTTAAACACTTTTGTCAGTGGGTCATGCGTGCTTTCGTAGTCGAGTTCCTCATTTTTCGCTGCCAGCGCCTGATTGGCCTGACGCAGCCGCACATAAGCCCAGAGAATGGTCAGAGCCAATAGCATCAGCGACGCCACAATCAGCTGAAAGCTGCGTTGCTCAAATTCCTTGCGGGCCAGTTCAGCCGTGACTTGCTGATGGGCCTGGCGCGATTCCAGTAACGCCTGTTGCTGACGGGCAACTTCGAGCTGAGCATTTTGCAGCGTGGCATCGCGCAGCCGGCGCTGTTCATTGAGTTGGTCGCGTAGCTGTTTACTTTGCTGGCTGGCCTGATAGGCCTCGGCAAAATAACCTTTTTGCGCCAGCAAATCGGCCCATTGCTCCAGCGTGGGAACCAGATATACCAACCATTCGTTTTGCTCAAACCATTGTTGTGCTTCAGTAAAAAGTGGGGCTGCCGCCTGATATTGATCGTTGCTCAGCAGTGCTATCGCCCGCAAAGTTGCGGCCTGAGCGAAGGAGTAAGGATCTTGAGTTTTGTCCAGCCGTTGCAGTAGTTGGGCGGTCAGTTGCAGATTTTCGGCATGACGCCGGGTTGCCTGATAAATTGCCGAGATATTCAGCGCTGCAGTGATATAGACCTGCTCATTGTCTGGTCCTGCCTGATAAAGCAGCTGCTGATAGGCGGCCAGCGCTTCGTCATAGTGTTTGGCCTGCTTCAGTACAAAAGCCTGCCGCAGTTGTAAAGTTTCGCGATTCAGCGGGTCTTTGGCCTGTGCCAAGCCCTGTTGTACTGTTGCCAGCGCCTGCTGATACTGGCCCAAATCACTTTGCAACAGGGCCAGCAAGCCCAGACTTTCGCTGACCCATTCGGACAAGTCGTTTTGTCTGGCGATTGAAAGCGAGCGCTCGATGGCTTGCAACGCTTCATCAACAAAACCGGCATCCATCGCGGCATTGGCAAAATCGAAAGACAGCCACATCTGCATCAAAGGGCCGTCGCTTGCGTTCAGCCCATAGTACGCGGTGTTTTCCAGCTGCAGGATTTGATTCGAGCTGGCGTCCAGCATGGCATGATATTGCTGGCATTTAGTCAGGGCAGCAGCGCCGGTCGCCCTGTCTGTATCACTCTGATGTAATTTGCTCAGATGTTGTAACAAAGCGGGTTGCGGCTGTTGCGATTGCCGCACGGCCAGCCGGCACTGATGCATCAGCAATAACGCTTGGTCGGCCGGTTCAGTAACGTCTGTTGCCAGCGCTTGTAACAAAGTGAGCGGATTTTCCGCTGAAGAATTTTGGACTATCTGCCAGATGCGCTGTTCAAATGCGCTGAATTTCAGCCCGGCATTATTTTCGGCAGCAGTCTGGGTACTGATTCCCAAGACTAAAACAGCCAATGCGTTTTTAACTTTGGTGGATACAACCATTCAACCTCCGGTTTTGCAGGGTTGTAAACTCAAAGCCTAGGCCAGTCGCGGGTCTATCGCCAGATCAGGAACAACTGATTGGCTGAAAAACCAACGGTTGCACAATCTGCATAACACCCCAAATGCGACTGGGATGCAGTCAAATCAACATCCAGGTGCCGATTTTGCTAAACTAGCTGCAGTCGTAAGCTGCTCAGGGACTCACTATGCCGTTTTATTCCGCTGATTTTATTAAAGAAATGCCTAAGTCTGATTTACACCTGCATCTGGATGGCAGTTTGCGGCTGGAGTCTTTGATTGAAATGGCACAGCGCAGCAAGCTGGTGCTGCCGTCTAACACGGTTGAAGGCATGAAAGAGCTGGTGTTTAAAGAGCGCTACAACAACTTAGGCGAATACCTGCATGGCTTTCAGTACACTTGCGGTGTACTGCGCGACCTGGAAAATCTGGAGCAAGCGGCTTATGAGCTGGCGCTGGATAATCAGGCTGAAGGCGTCAATTACATCGAAGTGCGGTTTGCGCCGCAGCTATTGATGGACCCGGCGGTAGGCATCGATTTCGACCGCATTATGCATACTGTCAACAACGGCTTAAAGCGAGCCATGCATGAATACAATGCGCATGATCAGGTCCAGCTCGGTCATCGACCGCCATTTGCTTATGGCATTATTAACTGTGCGATGCGGATGTTCTCCGGCAAAGGTTTTTCGCCTTATTACACCAATTTGTTCCAGCTGATGCGAGATTTTGACCCGATGCAGGTGATCAAACTGGCGGCGATGGAACTGGTGCGCGCCAGCGTGCGATTACGTGACGAAGCCGGTATTCCTATAGTCGCACTGGATTTGGCGGGGCAAGAATCCGGGTTTCCGGCGCACAATTTTAAAGAAGTTTACGAATACGCCCATCAGCATTTTTTGCTGAAGACTTTGCATGCCGGCGAAGCCTATGGTGCCGAATCGGTGTTCGAAGCTATCACCGAATGTTATGCCGACCGCATTGGTCATGGCTATTCGATGTTTATTCCGGAGATGATTAAAGACCCTGCCATCACCGATAAACAGAAATACATCAAAGAGTTAGCTTCATATATTGCGGACAAGCGCATCGCGATTGAAGTCTGCCTGACCTCAAACTTACAGACCAATCCGGCGATTGCCGATATCAAACAACACAAGTTTAAAGATATGCTGGAAAATCGCATCGCCACCGTGATTTGTACTGACAACCGTTTGGTGTCCAATACCACTGTGAGCCGTGAGTATCAGCTGGCGGTAGACAATTTTGATATTCCGCTGAAACGGTTAAAAGATATCGTGGCTTATGGCTTTAAAAAGAGTTTTTTCCCGGGCAGTTATGTGGAAAAACGTGAATATGCCAAGCAGTGTCTGAACTACTTCGATGTGATTTCCCGCAAATACGGTTTTATTAATTAAGCGGCCTGTGTTGACTTGCAAAAGCGCCTGCCGGCGCTTTTTTGCTTTTTCGCGTCTGGCGATGTTCAGGCGGATTTACCGCAACCGGGGCTGCAGACCAGGCTCAGTTGAAATTTGTGTGGTTTGATATCTCCTTAAGTTGTTGAATATAAATTATTTTATTGATTTTTCCTGTGTGCAGCAAAAACTGTCGCAAAAAAGATACATGTTAAGTTATTGATTTATATATATAAAATATGTGTCTGCTTTTTGCTGTCGCTATTTAGCAACAGATCCTTTGATCCTGCAAACGTCCATCTTGATATTTTAGTGCCTGCGAACTAATAAAATTCAATATAAACAGTGACTTGAAATTTTATCTGTAAGTTGGCACACCAGCTGCATATAGGTTATCAAGCAGGTAAATAACGAAAGTGATACAGCGAGTTCCACTTCCGTTTTTTACCTGAAACCCAAGGTAATCACAGTATGTAGTCCGGCAAAGTCCGGTGATGTAGAGAGGTGTAAGATGGACACATTTTTAATCGCAGCAGCAGCTTTCTTCGTGGTTAATGCTTTTGTGTTTGTAACTTATCTGCGCAAGATCGACCTGAACGGTGAAGCAGTGCGCAAACTGGAAAAAGCCCAGTTTACTGATGCTTACAACCGTCAAGCCGCAAAAGTTCGTAAAGCCCGCGCTGCTGGTGTAGCAGCAAACGCATAAGCGCAAATAAATTTGAAAAAGAACCGGTCAGTTGGCCGGTTTTTTTTCGTCTGCAATTTGTACTGGCAAATGCCCGGTTGTCTGAGAACTCTTTGTCTGGCAATACAGACTGCTGCTTTGCTGATGTGATAAGCTGATAAAAATATGTAAATAAACATGGAGGTTTCGATGCGTCTGCAAGGACTGCGCTGGTTTTACCATGCCGGCTTTTTATTCTTCAGTGCCATCGGCTTAGCCGGTTGCGGCGGTGGCGGTTCAGACAGCACAGGTACACCACAACCCACACCACAAAATGCCGCGCCGGTGCCCGGCAGCAATACCTTTCAGTTAAACGAAGACAGCAGCCTGCAGGGCCAGCTCAGTGCCACTGACGCGGACAATGATGCGCTCAGTTATCAGCTGAGCAGTCAAAGTCAGGCACAAGGTGTGGTGGGTATGCAAACTGACGGGCGTTTTACTTATCAGCCCACCGCAGATTTTGCTGGTGAAGCCAGTTTTACCTTCACCGTCAGTGACGGGAAAAATCCGCCGGTGGCCGGCAATGCCAAACTGACAGTACAAAATATCAATGACCTGCCGCAGGTCGCGCTACAACAATTTGATGGGGTAGAAGACACAGCTGCTACCTTTCAGCTCAAAGCGACGGATGCCGATCAGGATCCACTCACCTTTACCCTACAAAGTGTTAATCCGGTCAATGCCGGTGTGGTGGTCAATCCGGCCGGCAGCATCAGTCTGAAACCAGCGGCAAATCTCAATGGCAAAATCGCGCTGCAGTTACAGGTCACCGACGGGAAGTCTGCAGCAGTGGGGTTTAACGCCGAGATCACGCTGGCTGCCGTCAATGATGCCCCGACGCTGACCGTCACACCTTTGCCTGTGTTGTTGGATGCAGGCCAGAGTTATGCTCTGAACTTCAGCGCTGAAGATGTCGATGGCGATATGGTGACAGTGAGTAATGCACAGCCGCAGCTGTTCCGGCTGGACCGCAGCCAGACCAATACGTCATTACAAGTTTTAGCCCGTACTGAGGCTTTGGAAACCGAACTTCTGCTGCAGGCCACAGATCCACAAGGTGCTACAGCGCAATACAAACAAAAAGTCTTGTTGGCGATCCAAAATAGCAATGGCATGGGGCGAACTTTGGTTGGGCCTGTGCAAAGCAACCGGCTGAATCTGGTGATTGTCGGCGATGGTTTTACTGCGACAGAACAGCAGAAATTACGCGATGCTGCAGTCAAATTCAGCCAGGTGTTTTTCAACAGCAAAGAAATTGGTACCCATCGCGATGGCTGGAGCCTGCATGTGCTGGATGCGGTCTCCGCGCAAAGCGGTGCCGACGATCCGTCGACCAACACACTGGTCGATACGCTGTTTGACGGCAATTTTGGCTGTGCCGGCATCGACCGTCTGTACTGTGTGAACAGCAGTAAAGTGTTTAATTATGTGTTCCAGCATTATCCGCAGTTTGATTTTGTACTGGTCGCCGGCAATAGCACCAAATATGGCGGTGCTGGTGGCGCCATCTCGACGTTCACCTTGCATCAGAGTGCGACCGATGTAGCTATCCATGAACTTGGCCATACCTTCGCCCGTCTGGCTGACGAATATGTTGATGATGCCAATGCACATTTGTATTTGCCAGGCTATTGCGAATCCTGTTACGCCAACATCACCCAATTGACGGATTTAACTCAGGTGAAATGGCGGCACTGGTTCAGCGATCCGGCCAAAGTGCCGACGTTGCCGGGTCAGGCCGGTGTAGGTTTGTTTGAAGGCGGGTATTACCACAGTAAAGGGTTTTACCGGCCGAAGGACAATAGTTTTATGCTCGAATTAGGTAAGCCTGTTGGTGAAATCAATGGTGAAGCCTGGGTCAACCAGCTGTATCAGACTATCGGTATGTATCACAGCCAACAGCCAGCACAACCGCAAGTGGTGCAGCTTCGGGGCCAGAGCCAACAGTTTTCGCTTGAATTGTCCGTCGGCAGTGCGCAGCAACAAGTACAGTGGTGGTTAAATGGTCAGTTGTTGCCTCAGTTTGACAATAAAACCAGCATCAGTTGCTGCCAGGACCAACAGCAAGATTATCAGCTCAAAGCTGTAGTTACGGATATCAGTGGTTTAATCAAAGCGCCAGCGCTTGTCAGCAAAGAGGTGGAATGGCATGTTCAGATCCAATAAATTCGTCGGCCTGTTCACAGTTGCCGTGCTGGCCGCCTGCACCGCAGTACCTGGATTTGCTGCCGAGTTCTGGCTGGTGAAAGTGGCTTTTGATGCCAACGGCAGTGAAATTCAACAAGTGCAGCGGGTGCAGCTCGCGGACGGGCAACGCCGGACCACGCAACGGACGCATGCCGGCGCTGTGATGGTCAGTGTGAAAAAGACCGACGGCAAAGTGCTGCAGCAGCTATCTATTGATGATCCCAGAGTGATCCGGGTGCCGATGTTGCCTGGCTCAGCTCAGGGTCACCAGTTTGTCGTGCGGGACGAAGGCGATTTTATGCTGGTGTTGCCGGCACAACCGGATGCAGGCTTGCTAGAACTACAATGGGCCGAAACGCCAGGCCAGCCGGTGCTGCCGGATAGCCCGCAGCAACAGCTGTCTTTGCAGCAATTTGCCACTGAGCTGCAGTTAAAATAAGCCGTTGGCAGCTTGTATCGGCAAAACTCAATAATTGGCCGTGAGTTGTCGCATACAAATCCGCTATGATAGGCGCCAGAGTCCCAGACCGGCGCCTGATGCGCCTGATTGATGCGGAGCCTTCGGCATGCGAAGTCCTATCCAGCCGGCCTCATTGCGGCAGTTTATTTTATTAAGCTTTTTTCTGGCGCTGATCCCGTTAGCGGTGTTGCTGTGGCAAAGTAACAGCGCCTTATCTGACGTCAGCCGTTTTGCCGTGGCCGAAGCTGAATCTTCCGTCGACAGCGTGAAACGTGCCGAGAACATGCAAAATCTGGTGATTGATATCGAACGGGCGGTGCGCCAGTTTGGTATTTTACGCACCGATTCGTTAAGTACACTGGCCACCACCCATTTACTGAATTACCAGCAGATGCTGCAGCAGGTTTGCCTGGATTTAGACGCGCCTTTGCTGTGTCAGGCGCAGGCAGCGCAAGTCACCACCTTATTGCAGAATTTCCTGCATGCCAGTAACGAAGAACTTTCCCCCACCTTGCAGACGCTGCGCCAGCAGCAACAACAGCTGACGGAACAAATCTGGCAACGGCTGGAACAGCGTTTACAGACACAGCAGAGTTTTGTTGTTGATGCGCAGAACCAGTTGGCCTGGCAATCCGTCACGTTGGTGCTGCTGACCTTGTTGTTAGTGTTATGGGCGCAGGCGCGGATCGCCTCACCAATTAAACAGCTCGATACCATGATCCGATCCATCGGTCAGGCCAGTCACCATTTTCCGCACGAACAAGTGGTGGGGCCGCGGGAGCTGACTGAACTCGGTGAGCAATTACGTTGGCTGGCGTCGCGCTTGCAACAGCTTGAAGCTTTAAGGCTGATTCTGTTGCGCCACGCCTCGCATGAACTGAAAACGCCGCTATCCAGTATCAAAGAAGGTTGCGCTTTACTCAGCGAACAACTGGTGGGGCCGCTCAATGGCCAGCAAATGGAAGTAGTGACACTGCTCAACGGCAGTGCCGACCGGCTGAGTCAACTGACGGAACAACTGCTGGACTACAACCGCCTGTTACAACAAGCCAAGCCAGAATTCGCCTGGCACGACAGCCAGCAACTGCTCGACAGTTGTTTCGCTGATCATGCGTTGTCGTTGCAACAACGCCGGCAGTTCATCCAGCTGGACTGTCAGCTACCGCGTATCTATACCGATGCCATGTTATTTCGGCGTATTCTGGACAATCTGATCAATAATGCCCAGGCCTATGGTGGCGAGGGCAGCCCGGTGTGGGTGGTGTTAAAACCACATGAGAAATTTATGCTGCTGGACGTGGCGAATAACGGCACGCCGATCCCGGCGGAGCTCAGGGCCAAGCTGTTTGAGCCGTTTCAGCGCGGTAAAGCGCCACGCTTTGATGCGGTACAAGGCTCAGGCCTTGGCCTGTCGATCGTGTCTGACTGTGCAAGATTACTCGGTGGCATGGCCGAGATCATTGATGTGAATTATGCCGACGTGTGTATCCGTGTGCGTTTGCCTATGGTAGAGGAATAAGTATGAACAAGTGGACCCTGCTTGGGGTAACGCTGCTGGTAGCTGGTTGTCAGGGCGTGCCTGCGCCTTTGCCAGTGATTTTAAAACCCAAACCAGCACCGGAAAAAGTGGTCGAGTTGCCGAAAGAACAGCCGGCGCCGGTCAAGCCGCAACTGGCGTTACAGGATGATGCACCGACGCTTGGCGCCTGGCAGAATTTCCGCGGCGAAGTGCTGCAAATGAATGCCGCACAGCGCGACGCCGTCAGTAAGACTCTGGAAAAAACGCCGGTCGGTGAATTGCAGGGGTTGTTGCTGCGGTTGCATCCGGATACTCCTTATGCCGTGCGGTTTCGTGCCCAGAATCAGCTCAGTGAGCAGCTGAGCCGGTTACCTGCGGGCCTGGCTGCCTTACTTCGCTGGGATTACGCCTACAACCAGAAATTGCTGGAGTCTGAATCTGCAGTCAAAGCGCTCGGCCGGCTCAATGGTCAGCAGCAGGACAATCTGGAAAAATTACAAAAACAAAATGCCGATCTGCAAAAGAAAATCGAGGCGCTGACCCAAATCGAAGCCAAGCTAAACCAATCTGGCGGAGGTTGAGATGCCAACAACTCCGACCGGCAACAATGCCCGTTTATTACTGGTCGACGATGACCCGAGTTTATTGCGGCTGATGACGTTGCGCCTCGAAGGCGAGGGATATCAGGTGATCTCGGCCGATTGTGCTGAAACTGCTTTGACGTTGCTGGCCAAGCAGCCGGTTGACGTGGTGCTGAGCGACTTACGGATGCCTGGCCTTGATGGCATGGCGCTGTTTGATGAAATTGCTAAACGCAGCCCCGGTTTACCAGTAGTGCTGATGACGGCACACGGTTCTATTCCGGAAGCCGTTGCCGCCACGCAGCGCGGCGTGTTTGGCTTTCTGACCAAGCCGCTGAATAACGTTGAACTGCGCGATATTTTGCAAAAAGCTGTGCATCAATCCCATGTACCCAGCAAAGACAGCTGGCGTCAGGCCATTGTCACGCGCAGTAAAACCATGGAACAGGTGCTGGAGCAGGCGTACCGAGTCGCGCAGCGCGATGTCAGCGTGCTGATCACCGGTGCCAGCGGGACCGGTAAAGAGCTGCTGGCAAATGCCATTCACCTGGCGAGTCCACGCGCGCGCCGCGCTTTTGTCGCGATTAACTGTGGCGCTTTGCCTGAGCATCTGCTCGAATCCGAACTCTTTGGCCACGCCAAAGGCGCTTTTACCGGCGCAGTCACTGAGCATGCCGGTTTATTCCGTGAGGCCGATGGTGGCACCTTATTCCTTGATGAAATCGGTGATATGCCGCTGCCGCTGCAAGTGAAATTACTTCGCGCGCTGCAGGAGCGGCAAATCCGCCCGGTCGGCAGCGCCAAATCAATTCCGATTGATGTGCGGGTGATTTCCGCCACGCACCGCGACCTGAAGCAGGCGATGCAGGAACAAAGCTTCCGCGAAGACTTATATTACCGTCTCAATGTGGTCAATCTGCAGTTGCCGACCTTGCGGGAGCGGGCCGAAGATATTCCGCTGTTAGCCCGACATGTACTGCAGCAAAGCGCTGAGCGCCATGGCGTGCAGGTCAACCGGTTTTCCGAAGATGCGATGCAGGCTTTGGTCACAGCGCAGTGGCCCGGCAATGTGCGCCAGCTGGTCAACGTGGTCGAGCAATGTGTGGCGCTGACCAGCAACCCGGTGGTGAGTCTGGCGCTGGTTAGTCAGGCGCTGGAACAGAACCGCAGCTTCTGGCCGACACTGAGTGAAGCGCGTGACCAGTTTGAGCGGCAATATCTGGTGCGGGTGCTGAAAATGGCCGAAGGCAATGTCACCCGTGCCGCGGAGTTGGCCGGACGCAACAGAACTGATTTCCATAAGCTGCTGAAAAAGCATGAGTTAAGCGCAGCACAGGTGTCTGAGCAAGGCGACGAACCTGAATAACCTGATAGAACGAGTACAAGATGCACGACAATTTTGACACTGAACCTGAAGTTTTAAAGGCCAAGATCACCGGGGAAACCGCGCGTATTCACTGGCATGAACTGCAAAAATTTTATGCCGCCGGCGCCGTGGTTGAAGTTGTAGCTGGCCTCGATTTGGTCGAAGTCGCATACGCTTTTGCCGTCGACGATAAAGCCAAAGTCAGTGCCTGGCTGCAGGGCAATCAGGTGCGCCGGGTTGATGATGTGCTGGCCAGTACCTGGTATCAGCAAAATGCTGAATTATGGGCTGTGGTTGTTTCCCCCTGGGTGCTGGTGCAGGACAAAAGACTGCATTGATCTGGCTTTATCTGGACATACTGAATGTTACAACTGAATCTGCCAACTGTAAGCGCTGACTTAAAAGCTGAGTTTGCCGCCGATCTGAAAATCAATCTGTCAGACATTTGGACGCCGGAAAGTGCAGAGCACATTCTGCATTGCCTGCAGCGCGAAACCCCATACGACAATGCTTTTTTTGCCGGTGGCCGTTACCAGTCGCTGTTAGATCAGGAGTTACGGCAAATGCCAGCCGAACAGGTCAGGCAGTGGATGGCACAGCTGCACCAGCTGGCCGCTGAAGGCACCGGTTTTTTGTATGGCAGTCATCTGATTGGCCGGCCGCAGCGCCAGATGCAGACTCCGCCATTGCTGAGCCAGGTACATCAGTTGCTGAATAGTCCGGAGATGCTGCAGTTTGTGCGCGAGCTGACCGGAGAAAAAACGCTGATGTATGTCTCGGCACAAGCCAGTCGCTATGTGCCGGGCAACTATCTGACCCGGCATAACGATGTGGTTGAAGCCGAGGGGCGGCGTTTTGCGTATGTGATGGGTTTTACCCGGCAATGGCACCCGGACTGGGGCGGTTTGCTGCAGTTTTTTACACCGGATGGCACGCCAACACAGACCTGGGTTCCACGTTTTAACAATATGGCGTTATTTGAGGTGCATCACCCACATGCGGTAACTTACGTCACGCCATTCGCCCGCCATGTGCGCTACTCGGTGACCGGTTGGTTCAGAACCAAAGGGCCGCTATAGCTGCACCTACAGATAACGGGTCGGGTCGAGACTTTCCTGATATTCCACTAATTTGAACAGCAGCATGTAAATCACCGCACTGGTGGCCCCCAATAGCATGACGATGCCCTGTTGTAGCAAAACTTGCCAGCAACCGAGCCAAATACCCGGCCAGAATCGTTGGCGGACACTGATACCGGTGTAACAAAAAACGACCAGCATCACCAGAATTGACAGCCCCACCATCTGCTCAACGTGCTGTTCGTACACGCCGCTGAGTAACATGACCAGACTCACCATATAATTCAACACGTTGGTATAGAGTAACGCGACATAACGCTCGGCGACTGTCGAACCTCGCCATAACCAGCCGCTGGCGGCGGCTACCGGGTAAGTCAACACTATCATCAGATAATTCGCATATTGCATGACGATTTCGATGATATCTTCCAGTTTTTTCTGTTCCGATACCTCGCCTATTTTTACCTCGGGTAAATAGATCTTCCATTGGTATAAAAAAGTAAAAAACGCACCAAAAACTAACAACATCAACACAGGATTGGCGTAATGCAAGCGGATGCCCTGATGATAATCGCGGATCAATTTTCCGGGATTTCTCAATAATAACCAGAGAGTTGCAGGCCAGCGTTTGTCGATATTGAACACCGACGCAAACACCTTGTTGAGAATGGCGGCGCTGTGCAGGCGCTCCGGACGAGCTTCGCCGCACTGCGGGCAAAACTGATGCTCAATCTGCGTGGTGCAGTGACTGCACGATAATTCTGCACTATGTTCCATTGGTGTATTCATTTTGTTACTGCCGTGTAGAGGATCTGCACAGTCTAGCCTTTTTGGAAATTAGGCTTCAAGCCTGACAGTGCTTGGGGCTACACTCTGCGTAAAGTGCTGTAGTGAAGAGAAGTACGCTATGCAAGAAATCAGGGGCCTGCAGGCCTGGATGAAGCTCATTTTAAATCAGCAAATGCCGGCGCTGGATGTGGTGGTGCAGCAAATTTGCCAGTTGGATGAGCGCAATGAAGGCAACGCCGACGATTTAGCCAAAATTGTGTTACGCGATGCCGGGCTGACTGCCAAAGTGCTGCGGGTCGCCAATGCTGTGCATTACAACAGATCCGGCAAACCCATCCATACCGTTTCCCGTGCCATTATTCAGGTCGGTTTCCTCGAAATTAAAAACATCACGCTGGCCAGTAGTCTGATTGACAGCTTTCTACAGGGCAAACCACGCCAGCTGTTACTACAGCAACTGACCCAATCTTTCCATGCAGCAGTGCAGGCGCGGGCTTTAGTGCCGCGTGCCGATGCGGCCAAACGGGAGCTGGTGTTTATTGCGGCTTTGCTGCGGCATATCGGCAAGCTGGCGTTGTTGGCGACGCGGGAGCCGGCGGCTGAGCATTTTGTCCGCGAATGCCGCGAATATCCGGACGATGAACATGCCATTGCGATGAAACATCTCGGGATTGGCATCGACAGCCTGAACCGCGAGCTGGTGAAAGAATGGAAGCTCGGTGATTTTATGCTGGATGCGTTGCAGCAAAGCGCACCGGCTGGTTCCATCGGCGCTTTGGTCAATCTGGCGGACAGTATCAGTGTGCATCTGACAGAAGGGCTGCAGTCTCCGGCTATGCTGGAAAACTGCACACAAGTGGCCCAGCTGTGTCAGCTGACGTTGGAAGAAAGCCAGCAGCAGGTGCTGCTGATGGCTGAAGAAGCAGCGCTCACGGCTAATCAATATAATGCTGAAAGCCTGGTGTCATTATTGCCAAACCGGGCACAAATTCTGGCGCAGAATACCGAGAGCAAGCCGACCGGTTATGAATTCAGTGTCCAACTGAATACTTTGTTAAAACTGCAGCGCGTCAGCGACAGTTTGTCGCGCTTGCTGCATGCGACTGTGATTTGCCTGCAAGAAGGCGTGGGATTACCGCGAGTCGCGTTGCTGCTGATGGATTTTCAGAGCAAGAGTTTTGTGCCGAGTTATGTCGCCGGCCGTGACACGCAATTGTGGCGCAATCAGGCGGCAATAGCCCTGGAACAACTGCGAAAAGGTGAAGTGCTGCACGACTTGCTGCGCTCTGAGCAGATGCTGTGGCATAAAAAACTCAATGGTGCCGATATCGGCGCGCTGCAGCAATTTTTGCCCTACGACGGCGATTGTTTTGTCGCGCCGATCCGGCTGGAACGCCGGCTGTTTGGCTTGTTATATGCCGATGCTGCCGGCAAACCGCTGACTGATCGCCAGCAAACAGAATTTGAGCTCACGGCGCAGCTATTAACGCTGATCGTGCAGCAAAGTGATGGGAAAGCGACCGACTAAAAAAACGGGGGACGGCGCAAACGTCCCCCGCAAAGTCACTGCAGAACAGCAAACACCCAATCAACGACTGGGACTACCGTGGAGTGGATCCCTCCATGCACCGGGCAAGTATCGGTGTGTCATCCTGACGTTGCTTACCATAACTTAGTCTTTTTCTAATTGCAAATAATTCTCATTTAAATTATTTTGATCTCAGCGATTGACCGATGGAGATGGCGAATGCTGGGCTTAAGTTTATGGGTGCTGTGGCCGGCGTTATTAGTCTGTGGACTAGATCTGTGGCTGTTCCGCCGGCTGGATTGGCGGAGTTTGCTGCTTGGCACGGCCTGGGTGTTGTTGATGCTGCTGATGGTGATGAGTATGGCGGCGCTGCAGCCGGCAAACGTGCTGCAGACAGTTGGGGGGCAATCGCCGCTGTGATCCTGTTCTTTGATTGCAGTGACAGCAAAAAGCATTAATACTGGACAGAGTCGCTTTCCTTTCAGGTAGATACAGATGCTGAACTGGCGGATTTACTGCCTGATCTTATTGTGTATTGCTCCTCTTTCAGCCTGGTCTCAGGCGTCGCAGGTAATGCCTGCGCCCATTCAGGCTGAGGTTTACAGCCGTTTCCTCAATCTGACCCGCGTCACGCCGAAACTGACGCAGTCAACTGCCATTGTGCAGGATCAACAAGGTTACCTCTGGGTTGGCACGCAACACGGCCTGTACCGATTTGATGGCCAGCAAATCAAAATCTGGCAGGCCGATCCAACTGACCCTAATGCGATGTCGGCGGACTGGGTATCCAGTTTGCTGGTTGACCGTCAGGGCATGATTTGGATTGGTACCCGTTATGGCGGTCTGAACCGCTTTAATCCGGCAACTGAACAGTTCAGCCGGGTGGCATTACCGGCTTTACAGGGCGAACAGCAGCAGGTTGAAATTTCCGTGTTGTATCAGGATAGTGCCGGCGAGCTGTGGGTCGGCACTTATGGAGGCGGGCTGCTGCGCTGGGAGCCGAAAGACGCAAGGCTGGAAAACGTGGTATTGCCGGTCCCGCTCAACGAGCTGGATAGTCTGTATATCAACACGTTATTTCGCGACAGCAGCGGTTATCTGTGGTTAGGCACCGGTAATGCGCCGCTGCGTAACCGCCAGATACAACAAGGCGGCGCCATCCGCTGGCACCCGCAGCAGGGCCACAAACAGCTGTTCAGCACCCGTAGCTCTGCACTGACCGCGGCGGCTGTGACTGCGATTAAAGCCGACGCCAGGGGCCAGATTTGGCTGACCAGCTATGGCGGCGGCCTCTATCATTTCGACAGCGCCAGCGGCATTTTGCAGGCGGAGCGGGCGCAGCCGGCAGCCCTGGCACAGGGGCTGCTGACCGATATCGGTTTTGACAGTCAGGGTGGTCGTTGGCTCAGCAGCTATGACAAAGGGCTGTGGTATCAGGCCGCCGGCAGCGCGCAGTGGCAATTATTCAAAGCCAATCCGTTAGTCAGTTATCAGTTGCCGAGCAATAATCTGACCGGTTTGTTATTTGATAAACAGCAGACACTGTGGCTGAAAACGCCGGTCGGTGTTTTTGGCTTGTCGGCGCAGGCTCAGCAAGTGCGCAATATTCCGCTGGGGCCGGGCGAGACTGGTTTGTTGGGACACGGCGATGTGTTTGGCATCTGGTATCAGGATGAACAGCATGTCTGGCTGGCCAATCGTGATGCCGGGGTCGCCGAGCTGGATTTAACCCGCTTTCTGGTCAAACGCTGGCCGCTGCCGGTTTTACCGGGTCTGGCCAGGCAGCCGACGCTGGTCAGGCAAGTGGTGCAAAATAATCAAGGCCTGTTGTATGTCGGCACCGACAGTGGCTTGTTTGTTTTAGATCCCAACAGCCGCAACTGGCAGTTGCAGCCGCTGGGTGAGAGCCGCCAACCCCATATTGGCAATCTGCATCTGGATAACCAGCAGCGCCTGTGGATTGGCACCCGGGGTGAAGGGCTGTATTTGCTGCAGCAGGGACAGGTCAGGCAATTTCATCAGCAGGTGCGGCCGGGCGTGCGGCTGGATAATGCGGTGATTTCTATCCTGGCAACGGACCAGCAGGATGCTTTGTGGATTGGGCTGGCTGATCAAGGACTGATCCGGCTGGATAAGCTCAGCGGTCAGCTGCAACATTGGCAGGCTTCCGACGGTTCAGGTCTGCGTTTTGATGGTATTCAGCTGATTTATCCGGAAGGCGGACAGCTGTGGTTGCGGGCCGGAAACATCAATCACCGGGTATTGTTTAATCCGCAGCAGCCCGCTCAGGTGGAAGGTTTTAAAGCTTATCTGAGCCCTGCTGATCACGACAAATATCTTGAAGACGCCAACCAGTTTTTACTGTTGTACCGCAATAAGTTACAGTCAGGCGGTTTAGTCCAGTATGGCGAGATGCATGGCTTTCAGGGCACGACCTGGATTGGCGCCTGGCTGATTGATCAGCAACAACGCCAGTACCGGGGCGGCAGTCAGGGGCTGGATATTTACCCTGCTGCTTTGCTGCAAATACCGGAGCAGACCTTTCCGGTCCGGCTGACCGGTTTTAGTTTGTTTAACCGGCCGGTCAAGGTGGGCGACTCGCGGTTACAACTGAAAAAATCGCCCGGTTTTGCTGAGCAAATCCAGCTGCAATATGAGCAGGACATGTTCAGTCTGCATTTTTCTGCGCTGAATTTGGTGGACCCGTTGTCGATGCAATATCGCTACCGGCTGCTGGGCTTTGACCGTGACTGGATTGAAACTGATGCGGCGAATCCGGTCGCTACCTACACCCGGCTGGCACCGGGCCGTTATCAGTTTGAAGTGATGGCCAGAGCGCCAGGGCAGAGCTGGCAGGGCCAGCAGCCAAGTCAGCTGACGCTGCAGATTTTACCGCCCTGGTGGCTGACCTGGTGGTTCAAAACCTCGGTGGTGGTGCTGACGCTGAGTCTGATTTGGTTTGTGATGCAATACCGGTTGCGGCATGAACGCAAAACCCGGCTCTGGCTGGAAAAAGTGGTGGACAGCCGCACCAGCGAGCTGAAAACCCAACATATGGCGCTGAGTAATTCCTATCGCGATTTATCGCTGCTGCAAACTGTGGCCCGGCAGATCACGGCGTCGCTGGACTTACAGGAAATTCTGCTGCTGGTGCATCGTAGTCTGAACGACCTGATGGATGTGCATGTGCTGGCGATTGGCGTGTATAAATGCGAGCAGCAAGTGCTGGAGTTCAGTCATTGGATGGAAAACGGCCAGCTGATGCCACCATTCGAACTGGTGCTGCAAGGTCAGGCCAATCTTGCCGCGGTGTGTTTTGCCCAACAGCGCGAGATCCAGACGAAAAGCCGGCAGGACTTTCTGTTGTATTTGAAAGAGTTGCCAACTCCGCTGGTTGGTGAGCCGATGCAATCGGTGTTGTATTTCCCCCTGAGTGTCAAAGGCGAACAAATTGGCTGTCTGACCGTACAAAGCCCGCAGCAACAGGCCTTCGAGGCAGAGCAAATTGATTTACTGCGTACTTTATGCAGCACTATCGCCATTGCCGTGGCCAATGCTAATGTGGTGCAGCGACTGCAGCAAACCCGCGAGCAACTGGTGATGCAGGAAAAAATGGCCTCGCTTGGGGGCCTGGTCGCCGGGGTGGCGCATGAAATTAATACGCCGTTGGGTATCTGTGTTACCGCCGCCAGTCATTTACAACATGAACTTTCGCAGCTGACGGAGCTGCAGCGCGACAAGCGTCTGACTGCGGCGATGTTTCATGAATACCTGGAGACCGCTGCAGCCACCTGCCAGATGCTGGCTGACAACACCCAACGCGTCGCCGCGCTGGTGCAAAGTTTTAAACAGGTGGCGGTGGATCGTTCGGCGATCAGCGTGCGGGATGTTGAACTGAGCAGTTACTTCGCTGAGGTGTTGCAGGCGTTGGCGCCTGAGCTCAGTAAAACCGGTTGTCAGGTGCAGTTTGATGCCGAGCCTGGCCTGGTGCTGCATGCCGATGCCGGCATCCTGGCGCGGTTACTGGAACATCTGGTGATGAACTCGTTGCAGCATGGTTTTTTGCCGCAACAAACCGACCGGCAGATCCGCCTGGGCCTGACGCAACAAGGCAATCAGGTCTTGATGCAGTATCTGGATAATGGTCAGGGCATGCCGGCTGAACTGCTGCCGCGGCTGTTTGAACCTTTCTTTACCACCAAACGCCATGCCGGCTTTAGCGGTCTCGGCAGTCATATTGTCTACAATCTGGTGACGGTGGAACTGCATGGCAGTATTCAGGTGCGCAGTGAGGCTGGTCAGGGTCTGAGTTACCGGATATTGTTACCGTTACAACGCCGGCCGGACTAACTGAATGGCTGGCGTTGTGTAGCAGTGAAATGCTTGCAATAATATTTCGAATAGATAGAATATCTTTCGAATCGAAACTTAAACCGAAATTTAAGCGCCTGCAACCTGATGAATAAACGCAATACCCAACAAAGACGTCGTGGCATCCTTGACCTCTTGGCCGAACAGGGTGAAGTCAGTGTTGACGACCTGGCGCTGCGCTTTGAAACCTCGGAAGTGACGATTCGCAAAGATTTAACAGCGCTGGAAGACAACGGACTGCTGTTGCGCCGTTATGGCGGTGCCGTGCAGCTGCCACATGAACTGATCAACGAGGCGGCACCTGCCACCATTTCCGCCCGTAAACAGGCACTGGCCAAAGCGGCCGCGGCGCTGATTAAAGACCATTACCGCATTATTCTCGACAGCGGCAGCACCACAGCCGCGTTACTGCCGGAGCTTTCCGCCAAACAAGGCCTGGTGGTGATGACCAACTCGCTGTTTATCGCCAACAGCCTGCGTGAACTCGAGCACGAACCCAAATTATTAATGACCGGCGGCAGCTGGGATGCGCAGTCTGAGTCCTTTCAGGGCCAGCTGGCGGAACAGGTGCTCAGGGCCTACGATTTTGACCAGCTGTTTATCGGTGCTGACGGCATCGATTTACAACGCGGCACCACCACTTTTAATGAACTGACCAGCTTAAGCCGGGTAATGGCGGAAGTGGCGCGTGAAGTAGTGGTGATGGTCGAATCGGATAAAATCGGCCGCAAAATTCATAATCTCGAACTGCCGTGGACGTCGATAAAAATCCTGGTAACAGACGACAAGTTACCCGACACGGCAAAAAGGCAAATAGAACAACAGGGCGTCCGGGTGATCTGTGCCCCTGTTTCAACTGAACATACGACATCGGAGTAAATATGTGTGGAATAGTAGGCGCAGTAGCGCAACGTGACGTCGTCGACATTCTGGTCGAAGGTTTACGCCGTCTGGAATACCGCGGTTATGACTCAGCCGGCGTGGCCGTGGTGAGCCCAACCGGTGAGCTGCAGCGCATCCGCCGTTTAGGCAAAGTGAAAGAACTGTCCGACGCAGTGAAGTTAAACCCAACCGTCGGCGGCACTGGTATCGCGCACACCCGCTGGGCGACGCACGGCGAACCTTCTGAGCGCAACGCGCATCCACACGTCTCTGACAAAATCTCCGTCGTGCACAACGGCATCATCGAAAACCATGGCCCGCTGCGCGAAATGCTGAAAGGCAAAGGTTATGTGTTTAATTCTGATACTGACACTGAAGTCATCGCGCACTTAGTCGAAGAAGAATTCAAAACAGCGGGCTCGTTACTGGCTGCAGTACAAACAGCGGTAAAACAGTTCAGCGGTGCTTATGGCACTGTGCTGATGGACAAAACCGACCCGTCACATTTAGTGGTGGCGCGCTCAGGCAGCCCACTGGTGATTGGCCTCGGTATCGGCGAAAACTTTATCGCCTCAGACCAACTGGCGCTGTTACCGGTGACCCGTCGTTTTATGTTTTTAGAAGAAGGTGATGTCGCAGAAATTACCCGCTTTGACGTCACTGTCTATGACAAACACGGCAATAAAGTAGAACGCGCTGTCACAGAGTCGAACGTCAGCTACGACGCCGGCGACAAAGGCCAGTACCGCCACTTTATGCTCAAAGAAATCTACGAACAGCCACACGCCATCATGAATACGCTGGAAGGCCGTTTGGGTTCTGATTCTGTGTTGGACGAGACTTTTGGTAACGGCGCCGCTGAGCTGTTCAAAAAAGTGAAACATATCCAGATCGTCGCCTGTGGTACTTCTTACCACTCTGGTATGGTGGCGCGCTACTGGCTAGAGTCTTTAGGTGGCATTTCCTGTAACGTTGAAATCGCTTCTGAGTTCCGTTACCGCAAATCTTTTGTGCAGCCAGGGTCGTTACTGGTCAGCATTTCCCAGTCCGGCGAAACGGCGGATACCTTAGCCGCGCTGCGTCTGGCCAAAGAAGCCGGTTATTTGGGCAGTCTGACGATTTGTAACGTCGCCGGTTCTTCGCTGGTGCGTGAATCTGACTTAGCCTTTATGACCCGCGCCGGTGCTGAAATTGGTGTGGCATCCACTAAAGCCTTCACCACGCAGCTGGTTGGTTTAGCCATGCTGACGCTGGCCGTGGGTAAGTACAACGGCCTGACCGCAGCCGCGCAAAAAGATATGGTAGAAGCGCTGAAATCGCTGCCAGCCAAACTGGAAGAAACCCTGACGTTAGCCGGTAAAATCGAACAGCTGGCGGAAGAGTTCGCCGACAAACACCACTCACTGTTCTTAGGTCGTGGCGATCAGTACCCAATCGCGATGGAAGGGGCACTGAAGCTGAAAGAAATTTCTTACATCCACGCTGAAGCCTACGCCGCAGGCGAGCTGAAACATGGCCCGCTGGCGTTAATTGACGCGCAGATGCCAATTATCGTGGTGGCCCCGAACAACGAACTGCTGGAAAAACTGCAGTCAAACGTCGAAGAAGTGCGCGCCCGCGGCGGCATCCTGTATGTGTTCGCTGACGTCAACGCACACTTTAAGTCGGATGCCACTCAGCGCGTACTGAACGTGCCGCACGTTCACCCGCTGATCGCACCAATCATCTACACCATCCCGCTGCAACTGCTGAGCTACTATGTCGCCATCATTAAAGGCACAGATGTTGACCAGCCACGCAATCTGGCGAAGTCAGTGACTGTAGAGTAAGTTTCTGATTTATCTTAGAAAACCCGGCACTAAGCCGGGTTTTTTATTGCCTGTACTTCGCTGCTGTAAAACTTGTTGAAGCGGAAAGTCCGGTGCTATGGTAGGACGTCATAGTTCATCACAAGGACGTCACTGCATGTGGGCACTGCTTGGATTTATCGCCGGTTATAGTCTGGGCGCGCTGGAAGGCGAGACGATGATTGGCGCTGTGCTTGGCCTGGCGCTGGGATTGGCCTTAGATGCCTGGCGCAAAGCAGCTGCAATGGAAGCGCAGCTGACCGCATTACAGCAGCAAGTGAAGCAGCTCGGTCAGCAGACGCCATCCAGACCAATTGTTTGTGCAACCGCGGCTGTTGAGGCAGCCGAACTGCAGGCGAGGGCGCTGCAACCTGCCCAGATCCAAACAGACGCAGGACCGGCAGAGACTGCGCCAGCAAACAGCAGGGCCGCATCAGTGCTGGTTGGCGGTACAGAGCTGCCGTTTGAGCCTGATGCGTCGCCAGTCACTGCTGCTGATCCCTGGCAATCACCGTCGCAGCAAACTGCTGCTCCTACGTTAACCTGGCTCAGCCCCTTATTTGATTTGTTCCGTCAGATCAGCCCGTTGGTGCTGGCTGGCCTTACCGTGTTGTTTTTGGGCCTGAGTTTTCTCGCCACGTACTTTGCCCATCAGGGCTTATTGTCGATGGAGCTGCGGCTCGGTTTTATCGGGCTTTGTGGCGCTGGTCTGGTCGGGCTTGGCTGGTGGAAACGCCGCCGGCTGGGCAATCACGCCGCGCTGCTGCAGGGGGCCGGTTTTGCTGTGGTCTATCTGACCTTGTTTGCCGCCTGCAAGTATTATCCGATGATTGGTGGTACAACGGCTTTTGCGCTGATGTTGCTGACGGTATTGGCTGGCAGCGCGATGGCGTTGTTACAGCAATCCCAGGCAATGGCCATTCTCGCTACCGCCGGTGGTTTTTTGGTGCCTTTGCTGACATCGGACGGCTCGAATCGTTTTGTCGGACTGTTCAGCTATTACCTGCTACTGAATGCCGGTGTGTTGCTGTTGGCCTGGTACCGGCAATGGCGCTGGCTGAACTGGACTGGTTTTGTCGCGACTTTTGGCATCGCGCTGGCCTGGCAGCTGATCAATTACCACAGCAGCGACTACGCGCTGGTGCAGCCGTTTTTCGCTGCTTATTTCCTGATGTACCTGTTGATTGGTTATCGCTTTACGCTGCGCCAGGGCCATCAGAGCCGCGGTTTTATCGATGGCAGTTTAGTGTTTGGACTGCCGTTGTTGTCCTTTAGTCAGCAGCTGTTGCTGACGAATCATTTTAGCCAGGGCGATAGCGTCAGCGCCGCGGTCTATGCGTTGCTGTATGGTGGCATGTATCTGCTGGTACGCCGGCAGCAACGCGACGATTTACGCCGGTTTGGCCAGATCCAGCTGGGCCTCGCGCTGATGTTTGCCTCTTTGGTGCTGCCATTTTCTCAAGGCGCCAGCTGGACCGCCTTTGGCTGGGCGTTGGAGGCTGCCGGTCTATGTTGGCTCGGTTTCCAGCAACGAAGCCGCGCCAGCCGCGCCGGTGCTTATCTGCTGATGGCGGGTGCACTGGTCGCTTTTGTCAGTGAATTGCCGGTGCAGACCGGCCGCTTATGGTTTTTGCAGGGCGACTTTAGCAATATTCTGGTGCTCGGCTTGTCGCTGCTATTGCTGTCAGTCAGCAGCGACCGCAAGCCGGCGGATACACGGCTGTTGCCGGGTGAAACTGCTTTGACCTTGCTGTGGGCATTGCTCGGCTGGGGCCTCTGGCATCTGGCGTTTTTTGCCGAACTGGACGGTCATCTGACGCAGCCTTTAGCGGCGCAGATCGCGGCGGCGGCGCTGTCGTTAGTGTTGGCGTCCGCACTTTATCAGCGCTGGCCATTGCCGACGCTGCAGCGTTTTGGCTGGTGGCTGTTACCGCTGCTGTACTGCTGGTATGGCGCCGAATTTTTTCGCCAGCTCGACAGCGGCCACTGGCAACCGGTGTTGTCTCTGAGCGGTATCGTCGCGCTGATGTTGGTGCTTTTGAGTTTCTATCGCTGGATTCGGCAGGCGCAGGTCAGCAAGCCATTGTATTTACTGGCGATGCCCTGGCTGGTGGGGGTTTTAGTGCTGTGGCAGGCACGTTATCTGGCGAACAGTTGGCAACTGGAGAATCAGCAGCTGTTGGGGCTGTTTTTTGTTGCTGTCGTGGCACCCATGTTGTTGTGTCTGTGGTTATCTGTGCAGCAGCGCTGGCCGCATCCGGCCGCACCGGCGCTGTTTTTAATACGGCTGCCTTTGCCCTGGCTCGGTGGACTGTTGCTACTGTGGGGTTGGAGTCTGGTGGAATCGGCAACAGGTTATCCGCTGCTGAACGGTCCGGATGCCGTGATGCTGGGCGCAGTGCTGGCCGCGGGCTTGCAATGGCGGGCTATCCAACGTGTGTTAACGCCAACGCCTTGGCTCACGCAGTTGCTGGCCGCCGCGGCTTTTATCAGTGCCACTGTGCTGTTGGTACGCGCTATTGCGCTGCTGCTGCAGCTGCCGTGGCAATTTGAGTCGCTGTGGCACAGTAGCGAAGTGCAGCTTGGCCTGTCAGTCGGCTGGACGCTGCTGGCATTGGTGCTGATGCTGCGTGGTCATCTGCTGCAACACCGGCTGCGCTGGCAAGCTGGCGCAGCTTTGCTGGCGGTCGTGCTGGTGAAACTGTTTTTGGTCGACCTCGCGGATGCCGGCTCGCTCAGCCGGATTGTGTCTTTTATTACCGTTGGCGGCCTCACAGTGCTGATAGGTATTAAAGCGCCGATGCCGAAAACGGGTGCAACTTCTGCCAGAGCCGGCTAAGCGCTGATGTTTTTCAATATAGAAAGTCAGTGGCCTTGTTGTTGTCACTGACTTTTTGCTTTTTACCTACTGATTATTTTTTCATCTGACGTCTTTATCCTGTTGATCTTTATCTTGGCTATCACTATGCTCAGCATTATACCTTGTATTGCAAGGTATAATTTAATACATAGCGAGCCAATGCCTAGGCCCGATACAGGTGAATGATGAACTCAACCGAAGCTTTGATGGAAAAGTGGGAAGTGCAGCTGCGCAAAGGCACGCTGGAACTGGCTATTCTGGCGGCGTTGCAGCAGCGCACTTTATATGGCCTGGAACTGCTGAAATTGCTGCAAAGTTTGCCTTCTACGACGATCACTGAAGGTACTTTATATCCGCTGCTGGACCGGCTGAAGCGCGATGAACTGGTCGATGCGCAGTGGGTACAGGAAGGCGAGACCCGACCGCGTAAGTACTACCAGCTAACCCCCCTTGGCAACAAAAAGCTGACCGATCTGACCCGGCTCTGGCGCCAGTCTGTCAGCGATATTGAATGGCTGTTGGCCAACCCGGGCCCGCAACCGCTACCGAATACAGGAGTCTGAGATGTCTGCAGCAGAATTGCACAATAACGAGATGATCCATGGTTATCTCAATGATTTACGTCGTTATTTGTCCCGGCTGGCCCCGCATGAAACGCAGGAAGTGATCCGTGAAATTGAAAGCCATTTGTTTGATGTGCTGGACCAGCAGGCTGCGAATGGTCAAGCCGCAGACGTGGCAGAAATTTTGCGCGGTTTTGGTGATGCGCGTCAGCTGGCGGCATTGTATGTCGCCCACATCGAAGAAGGCGCGCCGCCGCCGCGTGGTTTTCGCGCCATTCAAAGCGTGAAAAAAAGCGTCACCGCCAGTCTGTATTTTGCCATGGCGGTGTTTGGTTTCAGCATGGCGTTTGGGTTGTTGTTTATCGCCGGGGCGAAATTTCTGCTGCCCGAGTCGGTTGGCGTCTGGTCGACACCGCATGGCGACAGCATAGTGGTTGGTTTTGTTTCAGTGCCGCCGATGGCCACGCCCGAGGTGATGGGCTGGTGGATAGTGCCGGTAGCGACATTGCTGGCTGTAGGGGTGGCCTGGCTGACGCGCAAAGTGCTGCTGGTGTTAAAACAGCATATGTGACTGATTGATACACAGGGAATTTGCGATGAAACTCATCTGGACCAATCTGAAACATTTTTGCATCACCAGCCTGTTGCTGCTGGCTTTGGCGCTGGGCCTTGCGGTGTTCTTCAGTATCGATATTGATTACGGCGACGACCGCCGCGCTTATAAAGTCGGCGGTGAAGGCCCGCATGTGTTTTTTAGCGGCGACCAGATGCAGCTGAACTTTATCCGCGGCGATGGCGAAACCGGCTTTTATCTGGAACAACAAACGGTGCCACTGACGGCAACAGTACAAACGCAGGTGTGTTTTCCGTTGGAAGATAATCATTTTGCCCTGACCATTAACGGCAGCAGCCCGGACCGGGAGCCAGATGGCCGTTTTATCCCGCCGCCGCTGCGTTATCAGGACAACGAGCCGATTCTGGCGATCTCCGATATTGAAAGCGCCTATAAAACACTGCGCGATTTTTTGCAGGCGCACCGGGTCATCGATGCAAAGCTGAACTGGACCTTTGGCAAAGGCCATCTGGTGCTGCTTGGTGACATGACCGACCGCGGGCCTTCCACCACGCAGGTGCTGTGGCTGATTTATCAGCTGGAACAGGCGGCGCGGGCGCAGGGTGGCACTGTGCATTACATTTTGGGGAACCACGAAATCAAAAACCTGCAGGGCAACTTTCAGGCAGCGGATAAAAAGTATCAGTTTGTCGCGACAGTGCTGGGCAAACAGCAAGCCGATTTATATGGCGACAACAGCCTGCTTGGCCGCTGGCTGGCCAGTAAAAATACGGCGGAACTCATCAACGGCCAGTTGTTTGTACACGGCGGTTTGCATCCCAAATTGGCGACGCTGAATTATTCGCTGGAAGATTTAAATACCATAGTCCGGGCGCATTACCGCACGGCCTATTATCCGAAGAAAAACGCCGAAGCCAACGACCTGCTGTTATCCACCCGCAGCGGTCCGTCCTGGTATCGTGGTTATTTTGAAGCCGATTTAACGCAAGATGAAGTGGAAAAGACTTTGGCACGCTTTGGCGCCAGCGCTGTGGTGGTGGGCCACACACCACAGCGGCGGGTCCATAGTTTGTTTGCCGGTAAGGTGATTGCCATCAACGTGCGCCAGCCACGCGATTACCGCGGCAGTATCCCACCGCGCAGCAGTGAGGGATTATTGATCCGCGATGGCCAGTTTTTCCGCCTGCAGGACGATGGCAGCGCCGAAGCTTTGTGACGCTTTGGCTGCCAGCGCCGGCAATATTTCAGTGCGCCGCGGCGATACCGTCACGCCTCGAGTCTGAACCTGCGACATAACCTTTTTCCAGTTTCATCACGCCCTGGCCGCCACCAAAAATAAGGCCAGGGCTGTTGCCATGAAAAAAGCCCTGCGCTGTGGCCATCACCGGGTTTTGCGGTGCATGCCCCATGGCATATAAACGTTCGACGGTACTTTGCGGAATAGCCTGTTCAAAACTCACTCTGTTGTCTTCCCAATGCCGGAACCTTGGGGCATCGATGGCTTCCTGAATATCCATATTAAACAACAGCATATTCAGCAGCACCTGGACATGCGCCTGCGGTTGCTGCGGCCCGCCGACAATGCCATAGCTTAACCAGGCTTGCTGTTTGCCCTGAGCATCGGTTTTGGTGACGAAGCCGGGGATAATGGTATGAAAAGGTCGTTTGCCCGGCGCGACGGTATTGGCTCTTCCCGCTTGCGCCGATAAGCCGACGCCGCGGTTTTGCAGCGCAAAACCAGTGCCCGGCACCACAATGCCTGAACCAAAAGGACCGGCCAGGCTGTTAATAAAAGACACCATATTGCCGTCTTTGTCTGCCGTACTTAAATAGGTGGTATCACTGGTGGTCAGCGACGGTTCCGGTGCTGCTCTTGGCAGCGCTTTGTTGGCATCAAGATATGCCCGGCGCTTTGCGATCACTTCGTCAGACAGCAACTGCTCAGGCTTAATCTGCATAAAAGCCGGGTCTCCGACAAAATGTTCCAAATCGGCGTAGGCCAGTTTTTTCGCTTCAATCAAGTGGTGCAGATAGTCGGCGGAGTTGTGTTGCATCGCCGCCAAATCATAAGCCTCTAAGATCTTCAGCATTTCTAAGGCTGCAATACCCTGACCATTCGGCGGTAATTCCCATAACCGGTAGCCTTTAAATGACACCGACATCGGCTCGACCCATTCCGCGCTGTAATTGGCAAAATCCGCTGCGGTTAAAAAGCCGCCCAGCGCCTGAACACCGGCGGCAATCTTGTCGCCCAGCTCGCCGCCGTACAGCGCTTGTGGTCCCTTGGCAGCAATCAGTTTCAGCGAGTTGGCATAATCCGGGTTGGTAAACCATTCGCCGGCTGCGGGCGTCCGTTTACCATCGATGAGAAAAGTGGCGCGGGCGCCCGGGTCCCAGTTGATTTGTCCTTCAAACAAAGCCCATTCGCTGGCTGTGGCTTTGGATACCGGAAAGCCCTGTTCAGCCAGTGCGATAGCTTGTGCCAGCGCTTCCGCCAGGGTGATAGTGCCATGGGCTTCCAGCAATTTGGCCCAGCCGGATAAAGCACCGGGCAGTGTAATGGACAGCGGGCCTTCACCGGGAATACGTCCACGCTTGGCAATGGCGTCAAAGGTCATTAAAGCGCCGGCATGGCCACTGCCATTGATGCCGACCAGCCGCTGCTCTTTTTCCAGCCAGACCATGGCAAACATGTCGCCGCCGATGCCAGTCATATAAGGCTCGACCACACTTAATACCGCCGCGGCTGTCACCGCCGCATCTACCGCATTACCGCCGCGTTGCAACACGGCTAAACCGGCCTGACTGGCCAGTGGCTGACTGGTGCTGACCACGCCGTTGGGGGCATAGACCGCCTTTTCGCGGAACTGTTCGGTCGGCGTACCTAAACCGGCGCGAAAGGAAAACCCGGCAACGATGGCCGCAATGGCGACCACAGCTGCAATTGCCAGCGTCCAGAGCAAAAACCGTTTGAGTCCATTTAGCATGTTCAATTTCCAAATTGTTTACATTCAGCGATATAGTAAAGCCATCACTCTGCACGTTATTGCACGATATTGCGCTGCCTACATTCAGGAGTATCACCCCAGATGAGAAAAAACCAGGGATGGGTCAAACGCGCCGCCGGGGAGACTGAGCGATTCGAAGCTTGTTTCAGTGGTCTGGCTTATGCGCCGCATCGTCATGACACTTATACCCTGGCCTTAACCACAGCCGGCGTGCAAAGTTTTCATTATCGCGGGCAGCTGCGACATTCATTGCCCGGTGAGGTGGTGATCCTGCACCCGGATGAACTGCATGATGGCCAGGCCGGCACTGACAGCCCGTTTGCCTACCGCGCCATCACTATCAATCCGGTCGAGGTGCAGCAAGTGTTGCAAGGTGCCAGTTTACCGTTTTTACCCAGCGGCGTGACCAAAGATCCGCAGTTTGTCCGTATCGCCGGCGCCTTGTTAGCGGAGTTTGACCGGCCGCTGGAGACTTTAGAGCAGCAGGAGCTGATTTATTCCTTTGCGCGCTGTTTACAGCAAAACACCAACAACAGCAGCCGGCACACAAGCGTCAACTACCAGGCAATGAACCGGGTGCGGGAATATATCGACGATATTATTACCATTAATTCCGACATGCCTGCTGAGATCACCCTGGATGAGCTGGCGCTTATTGCCCAATACAGTAAGTGGCAAATCACCCGCGATTTCAGGGCATTGTATGGCACTACGCCTTATCGCTACGTGATCCTGAAACGGCTGCAGAAAGCCAAAACCCTGATAGAACGCGGTTTGCCGCTGGTGCAGGTGGCCTACAGCTGCGGCTTTACCGACCAGAGCCACCTGCACCGGCATTTTAAACAGTGTTTTGGCACTACACCCAAAGTGTGGGCAAGTTTGCATCAGCCCCCGGGGCAATTTAGCAAAGGAGAGTAATGATGGAGCCGAATCCGTATGCAGCCCAGCTGCAAATCCTGCAACAGCGTTTTGCACTGCAGCCATACCGACATCCGGGTCTGAGCTGGCAGCAGGTGCTCGAACGCCTGCAAGCCGCGCCGGCCACACTCGAAGTGTTGGCGGCGATGGAAGCCAGCGGCGGTGAACCCGATTTGCTGGCGCTGGACGCCGACAGCGGCGAATTGTTATTTTGTGATTTTTCGGCCGAAAGCCCGGTCGGCCGGCGCAGTTTGTGTTTTGACCGCAAGGCACTGGACGGTCGCAAAGCCAATAAACCGGCCGGTTGTGTCGATGAAATGGCGCAGGCGATCGGTATTGAACTATTAAACGAACAGCAATACCGCTTATTGCAAAGTATCAAGGCGGTGGATCAAAAAACCTCGAGCTGGCTCGCCACACCAGCTGCTATCCGCAATTTAGGCGGGGCGCTGTTTGGCGACCGGCGTTATGACCAGGTGTTTGTTTACCACAACGGCGCCGATTCTTATTATGCCGCACGTGGGTTTCGCGGTGTCGTGCGGGTCTGAAACCGGCAATCGGCGGCTTAATGTTGCTGGTGCTGGCGGATGATTTGCTGAATTTTGCGCCGGTCAGCCACTGACAGTGTGTAGCTGTTGGCCTCAACAAAAGCCTGCTGGCGGTACAGTTGTTTTAACGCTGCATCGACCTTTTTGACGAAGGCGCGGGTCAGTGCCGAATCGGCGCACATCAGATGGCCGCTGGCATAGGCCGGTGCCTGAGCCAGTGGATATTGCCGGACTTTTAACGCCGTGTTTTTCTGCAGATAAGCCTGCATTTCGGTCGGGTACAGCAAAATAAAATCAGCGCGGCCGGCTTCAAACATCGCGACAAAATGCTGGTAATAATGCGAAGTCGAGATGGCGGTGATCTGCCGTGCCGGCAGTTCTGCCACGGCTTTATCCAGCGCGTCGCCGAAGGAATAGTCTTTCGGCACCACGATTTGCTGTCGCGGATACTGCTGCAACAGCGCTTTTAAACTACGGATTTGGCCTTGTTTATTCAGCAGCGCCGGCGGTACAGCTTCCGCTGCCGCATGTTGATACAGCTGATAACCCAGATAAAAATTTACCGGCAGTGAAAACAGATATTTACTGGCCCGCTCAGCACTTTTCACCCGGTTTAGTGAACACACCGGCAGACCTTGTTCCATCATCCGGTCGGTACGCGCTATCGGCATCTGCTGTACCTGCAGTGGTGTGGCGATGGCTTTAAACAGCAGGCGGACGGTATCAATATCGGCTGACTGGTCAGTACCGCCGCTGTTGAGCATGTCGGCCGATTCAGCGTCGTAGTGATGGATTTCTATTGCCAAAGGTGCTGGAGGCTGCGCCAGGACCGACACCGTGACTGGCAAGGTGAACAGGGATAAAACCAGCAGCCAGGAGCGGGTCAGCGACATGGGCATTCCTTAGCAAAGCTGTAAAAACAAAATGGTACTGCATCATTGGCATTTTCGCAGTGTTTTTCCCGGCGCTGGGTGATGGTTGTACCAGTGCGTCAGCCTTGCTGCCGGTGTTTAATCCGCCAGGATTAGCACCAGCGCCACGGCGAAACCGCCGATAGCCAGTTGCCCGGCGCTCAGCGGTGGCAGGGCAATGGCCGGCAATGCCAGCACCAAGACGTTGGCTGCCAACAGCAACGTCACTGCCAGCAGTGCTGCACTGCTCAGCACCAGCAGGCGGCGGTGTTGCCAGAGCCAGAGCCGTAGTCGGTGTTGCCATTTGAGTTTCAGCATCAGCAGTTTATCCTGTCGAGCGCTTCACGCGCCTGTTTCATATAGGTCTTAACACTGCCAAGCGGCAGCTGCAATTTTTCGGCAATTTCGCTTTGGGAATAACCATAAAATTCAGCATAAACAAACACCTGCTGCTGTACATCACTGAGGTGTGCCAATAACGTTGCGGCATCACGTTGTCCAGCGCTCTGGTCGTTATGGCTTTGTGCTTCCGGCTCACTGTGAAACCAACGTTGCTTCAGCCGGGCGAAAATACCCTGCGCTCGTTTGGCCTGTAATAACTCATTGATGGCAATGCGTAACAGCCAGGTGGAGAACTCGGCCTGCTGCTGATACTGGCCGATATGCAGAAAAGCTTTAACGTAAGTTTCCTGCATTAAATCATCAACTTCAAACTTGCTGTCGCTGGATTTATACAACAAAAACGCCCGCAGTTTGCGCTCAAAGCGGCCAAACAATTCGTTAAAAGCCGCGCTGTCGCCGGACACCTGCACAATAGCGACCAACTGGTCGACTGATGCTTGTTGCAGCGCTTGCCGGTTTGCTGGCGTTTGCGACACAGTGCCCGCTTAACCGGGCCGCCGGCGGTCAAGCCAGGCCAGCAGTAAAAACGCCAGGCCGAGCAGGCCCGGTAACATGGCGATACCATTTAGCGCGTCATTTAAATCCAGATTGCCGCGCTGCGGGAAATCGGCCAGATAGGAAAAAGCCAAAATGGCCAGCGCCAGCACCAGCAAAAAAATGCCTTTACGTAAGTCGCGGTTGGCAGAAAAAAACTGGTTGGCGATTTCGCGGATAGTCTCCGGTGACAGCGGTACCTGTTGCGTCAGCGAGCGTTCGACCATTTGCAAAAACAGCTGCTTTTTCTTGTACTTGTACAGCAATAACAACCCCAACAGCGCGATCAGTGCGCTGAAGGAAATGAAAGGTACCAGGATCTCTGCCCACTCTTGTCCGGTCATGAGTTGTACTTATTTTCGTTGCCACAGTTCAGCGCCAAGGTACAACTGTGGCAACAGTTGTTCAAGCACCGGCATGCTGTTGTCGCCATTCATAAAAATCACATAACCATTGCCGCTTTGCGGAAACAGCATGGCGGCGGTGGACACGCCCGGATCTTTGCCGGTATGCAGCATCAGCGCTTCTCCTGTGGAAAAGCCGCTGAAGATTTCCCAGCCAAGGCCTACGCCATTATTGGCTTTCAGCGGCACCTGAATGCTCTGCATTTGCTGGTAAAGCGCTGGCATCGTCTGTTGCTGCGTGAGTACAAACAGCAAAAACTTGCTGTAGTCTTCAACTGTGGTCAGCAGGTTGGCTGCAGCATTGGCTGTGCTGTGTTTTTCCAAAGGCAGCAGCTGGCCTTTGGCGTCGTGGTTACGGGCATAACGCTGCTCGTCGACTGCCGGCGTCCAGTAAAAATGCGTATCTTTCATGCCGGCCGGCTTGAATACATACTGTTCTGCCAGCTGTTCCAGCTTCAGGCCAAATTTCGCTTCCAGCGCTTTGCGCAGATATTCAAAGCCTTCGCCGGAATACTGATGCCTGGTGCCGGGCTGAAACTGAAACTGCAGTTTTTTGTTAGGCTCCAGATAACGCCAGTTGGCAAAACCACTCTGATGCGTTAGCACTAATCGCGGGGTTAATAACAGATGGCGCGGGTCGGTTTTGAGATCCGGGTCGACCCAATAGCGCGCCAGCGGTTCATCGAGGTTAAATTTACCGGCGGCCACCAGCCGCAACGTCAGCAGGCTGACAATAGGTTTGGTCAGCGACGCCACTTTAAACAGCGTATTGGCTGGGGCTGGCACGCCTTGTTGCAATTCACCATAGACCCGCACCGACTGCAATTTGCCCTGATTGATGATGCCGAGACCCAAGGCCGGCACCTGATGTTGTTTCAGTAAGCCTTCGATAAAAGATGCAGATGGCTCTGCGATGTTGTTTTTGCTGTTGGTGGTACTGGTTGCCACAGTTTCAGCTGCCCTGATAACCGGGTCCTGATGGTCATAACTGAGCACATCATTGAGCTGCCAATCGTCGCCTTGTTTCAGCCAGACCGAGGTAAAGCGGGCCGTGCCGGTCAGGCGGTCGGCTTTACCGGGCTCGCGCAGATAAAACTCATGCTCCCCTTGTTGGATAGCGCCGTACAGCTGCTGATCTTGATATAACGGAAAAGTCCTTAAACTACCGGCGGTCAGTTTACGGATAGGCTTATGCGCCGGGTCACTGCACAGGTTTTGCCGGACACTTTGCATAAACAACGCTTTGTCCTGAAAACCCGCACGGTCATGGTAAAACTTCAGCTTTGCGCTGACATTGGCGTCGAGATAAGCCAAATCACATTGATTAAAGCCACGCTCGAAAAACTCAGCATCTTTTTGGCTCAGCGCCTGATGCAGCGATTCCGCGGTATATGACGTCTGTCCCGCTTTTGCTGTTTTAAAGCACAGGCTGAATACAGCCGCTGTGAGCAGGGATAAAGTGAGTTTCAGCATGTTGAGTTCTCCGATTGAATATGCTGAAACTTAGATGCACGCCGAATTGGCTTTGGATTTCACTGTGGTGAATATTTTGCGGAAAAGATGCAGGCCTTTGCTCGGCGCACTCAGGTCGAGCCGCGCACCATAATGCTGTAACCCACGTCAATAGGCGGGAATTCTGTTTGATTGCCGCTGGCTTTTTGCATCAGCAGTTCCACCGCCTGTTTGCCCATGGCAAAACGCGGCGCGGCGACGCTGGTGATGCCGGGTTCGACCAGTGCTGAGGCTTCGAGGTCGTTAAAGCCGGCGATGGCAAGGTCGGCGGGCACCCGCAGGTTCATTTTGCGTGCTTCAAATAAAGCGCCGAGCGCCAGGTCGTCGTTACAGCAGAAGACGGCGTCGCAATGGCCCTGCGATTCGGCCATCACCGCCTGCAATAGCTGGCCGCCGAGTTTAATCGACGACGACTGGCCGGTGGTGACGACAAACTGCTGGCACAAGGCCTGAGACTCCCGCGCCTGTGTCAGGTTCCAGTCTTCTATCGCGCGCTTGAAGCCGGCCAGGCGTTGTTGTGTGCGCTGGTCCATCCTGGCGCCGAGAAAACCAATCCGGCGATATCCGCGTGCCAGCAAATGTTGGGTCATCGCCATGCCGGCATCCAGATGGGAAAAACCGATATTGATATCAATGGGTTGGTCTGTTAGTTCCATCAGCTGCACTACCGGAATACCGGCGTTTTGCAGCAATTTTCGGGCGTAATCGGTCTGGTCGGTGCCGGTCAGGATCACCCCTTCCGGTGCCTGACTTAATAAAGTGGCGATCAGTTTTTCTTCTTCCAGTGGCGAATAATGGCAATCGCCCAAAATGACCTGCAGTTGGTGTGGTTTCACTGCGCTGTAAATGCCTTGCAGCACTTCGTTAAATACAATATTCGACAAGGACGGGATGATCACCGCCAACACCCCGGATCGGTTGGATGCCAGCGCACTGGCGGCGTGGTTGCGGATATAGCCCAGTTCGTGAATGGCCTGTTCAATTTTTTGCCGTAGTTTGTCTGACACTTTCTCCGGCGTGGTCAGCACCCGCGACACAGTGATAGCGCTAACACCGGCCAGTTTAGCCACATCTTTTAAATTGGGTTTACGATTCATCAGCGAACGTCCTGCGATTTTTGCTGCGAATGCTGCTGCAGGAGGCTGCGACAGCATTCAATAATTGGCTCACCATAACGGAAAATCAGTCTTGTGGTCAAAATGATTGCGCTAACATTTTGTCTGAATTAAGCTGTATCGGCATTGTTGTAAGCGATTTCATCATTCCCGGATCTTAGCACTGGATAGCAGCAAAAGAAGGACAGGCAGATGCCGCGTGATACCGCAGCTGACGGCCCATCAGCATTAAGCACACCTACAAAGATAGCAGGCCCGGGCCCGGCAGCGGCCCAGGATGTCGCTGGACAAAAGCCGCAGACGTTAATTCTGATGGGGGTGGCCGGCAGCGGCAAATCCACGCTGGCGCGGCATTGTGCGGACGCGCTGGGCTGGACTTATCTGGAAGGCGACGATTTTCATTCTGCTACTGCCAAACAAATGATGGCATCTGGCCAGCCGTTAACCGCAGAACTGCGCCAGCACTGGGTCGGATTGTTATGTCAGGCGCTGCAGCAACAACAGGCCAGCGGGCTGCCGACTGTGTTGAGTTACTCCGGTCTGATTCAGCAGCAACGGGCGCAGATCCGTGCCGCTGCTGCTGCGCCATTATTTGTCTACCTGCACGGGCCGGCTGACGTGCTGGCAGCACGGTTACGCGCCCGCACCGCGCATTTTATGCCGGAATCTATGCTGCACAGTCAGCTCGCGACGATGCAGGTGCCGGTACTGGAACCGGACGTGTTGTGGCTGGACCTGCGGTTGGCGTTGCCGGAACAAGTTAAACGCATATTTCAGGCACTGCAGCGAACCGCTGATAGCGCTAACACAAAACCGGCGAATTAACCGTGCCGGATGATACAGGCTTAGCAGCATGACAAACACGACCATCAGCAGCACCAGCGTAAGTGAAGGACCACAGGCGACTAGCCCGCAGCAGCGGCTTGGGCTTGGCGAGAAAGTCGGGTACGGCGTCGGCGATATCGGCTTTAACTTCTACTGGGCCAATATCTCGGCCTTTTTACTGATTTTTTATACCGATGTGTTTGGTATTTCCGCTGCCGCTGCCGGCACTATGATGCTGATCACCAAAATTATTGACGCCTTTACCGACCCGATGATGGGGGCGATTGCCGACCGCACCCGCTCGCGTTTTGGCAAATTCCGGCCATATCTGCTGTGGCTGGCGTTACCGCTGGCGGGCGCCGGTGTGCTGACTTACACCACGCCCGACCTCGATGCCGACGGCAAATTATATTGGGCTTATGGCACTTACAGCCTGCTGATGCTGATTTATACCGGCATTAATATTCCGTATTCAGCGCTCTCCGGCGTCATCACTGCCAACAGTCAGGACCGCACCACATTGGTCAGCTTCCGCTTTATCGGCGGTTTTACCGGCGGCATTTTAGTCACTTATCTGACACCTAAACTGGTGCCACTGCTGGGGCAGGGCGACGACGTACTGGGCTGGCAGCTGACGATGGGGCTGTTTGGTCTGGCGGCGGCGTTGTTGTTTCTCTGCACTTTTGCCAGCACGCGCGAACGTATTCAGCCGGTCAGTACTGTGCCGGCACCGGTGTGGCAGGACATCCGCGATTTGGCCGGCAACAAACCATGGCTGGTGCTGTTTTGCCTGGCGCTGGTCATCATGATCACCATCACGTTGCGTGCCAGCAGCGCTGTGTATTACTTCAAATATTATCTGCAGCAGCCACAGCTGGTCGGTGAGTTTTTGTCGAGTTATATGCTGGCACTGGCGCTTGGCGCTGCATCGACCCCGCTGATGACGCGTTTTCTGCCGAAGAAAACCTTGATGATGTTGTTGATGAGCCTGGCTGGGGTGATGTCGCTGGCGCTGTATTTCGTGCCGCCGGACAACATCACACTGGTATTTGCGCTGAATCTGGCGATTGGTTTTGTGCTGGGGCCCAAGTCGCCGCTGGCATTTTCGATGTATGCCGACAGCGCGGATTACAACGAATGGCGCACCGGCCGGCGGGCCACCGCCATGACATTTTCGGCGGCGACTTTTTCGCAAAAACTCGGTGGGGCGCTGGCTTCTGCCACCATCGGCTGGGTGCTGGCACTGCTGGGTTATGTCGCCAATGCGGAACAAAACGCCGGTTCGCAACAAGGTATTTTGTGGCTGATGTCGGTGATCCCCGGCATTGTCGCGTTACTGGCGGCGGCGGTGATGTGGTGTTATCCGTTGTCTGAAGCCCAGGTCCATGCCCTGCAACAAGAGCTGGCCGCGCGGCGTGTAGCTGCTGAGCAAGACGTTTCCAGTACTGATATTTCCGGGAGTAAAACCTGATGCCTTTGATGAATCCGGATGCTACAGGGAAGCGTTATCAATTGTTCAGTGCCACCGCCATGCCGCAGGCCGCCGCATTTTTATGGAATCAGACCATGATGATCCAGCTGAACTGCCGCGGTTATGCCACTGCCCAGTTTATGCAGCCGGAACCGGCCAAATACGCCCATGCGCCCAATCTGGAAGCCAAAACTTTTATGCAGCCGGAGCAGCCGTATTACGCCCATCATCCGGGCCGCTTTGTTTATGTCAAAGATCAGGACAGCGGCGAATTGTGGTCGGTGCCGTATGAACCGGTACGCCGTGCCCCGGCAAAGTTTGTGTTTTCCGCCGGCAGTGCTGACATCTGCTGGCAGCTCGAGCTCACTGATGATTTACGGCTGGAATGGCGGCTGAGCCTGGCACCGGATGCGCCGCTGGAGCTGTGGCAGCTGCGGGTGCGAAATTTAGGTACTGCCACGCGCCGGCTCAGTCTGTACCCGTATTTTCCGGTTGGCTATATGTCCTGGATGAATCAGAGCGGCCGTTATGAAGCGGATTTACAGGCGGTGGTGTGCAGCAGCGTGACGCCGTACCAGAAATATCCGGATTATTTCAAACAAAAAGACTTTAAAGATCAGACCTTTTTGCTGGCAGAACGCGCGGCGCTGGCGTGGGAAGCCAATCAACAGCAGTTTGAAGGTGAAGGCGGCCTGGCTGCACCTGCTGGTATCAGCGCCGAACGGCTGGCAAACGGCAACGCCGATTATGAAACACCGGCTTGTGCACTGCAGTACGATGTGGTGCTGGCTGCCGGCGCCAATGAGTTATTCCGCTTTGTGTTTGGCCCGGCCAAAGATCTGGCCGAAATTGCCGCCATCCGGCAGCGTTATTTTGGCTCAACGCAGATTGACGGTTTTGCGGCAGCTATTGTTCAAAGTCAGGCGCATATGGACGCTATCACACCCGCCATTCAAATCCGCACACCGGATGCGGGCCTGGATAATTTTGTTAATCAGTGGCTGCCGCGTCAGGTGTATTACCACGGCGAGGTGAACCGGCTGACGACAGATCCGCAGACGCGCAACTATCTGCAGGACAATATGGGCATGGCTTATCTGGCGCCGCAGACGGCGCGGCAGGCGCTGTTGACGGCGCTGTCGCAGCAGCATCAGAGCGGCGAAATGCCGGATGGGATTTTGCTGCATCCGGACGCGCAGCTGAAATACATCAATCAGGTGCCGCATACCGACCAATGTGTCTGGCTGCCGTTATTCCTGCGCGCTTATCTGGATGAAACCAACGACTGGTCTGTGCTGGACGAACAAGTCGGCTACAAAGAAGCCGACGCCGGCGCGACCACAGTACGCGAACATCTGCATCGCGCTATGGCCTGGCTCTGGCAGAAAAAAGACCACCGGGGCTTAAGTTATATCGAGCAAGGCGACTGGTGCGACCCGATGAATATGGTCGGCTACAAAGGCCGTGGTGTGTCGGGCTGGCTCAGTCTCGCCGCCGCTTATGCGCTGAATACCTGGGCGGAAATTATTGCAACCCAGGGCCCAACCCAGAATGAGACGGCGCAGGCAGACGACTACCGGGCCAAAGCCGCAGCCTTTAATCAGGCGGTGAATCAATATCTGTGGGACGGTCAGTGGTATGGCCGTGGCATCACCGACGATGATGTGGTGTTTGGTATCAGCAAAGACCCTGAAGGGCGGATTTATCTCAACCCACAAAGCTGGGCGCTGTTAAGCGGCGCGGCGAGCCCGGCGCAGCAACAAGCGTTATTACAGGCGGTGGATGCACAGCTGCAAACGCCTTATGGCGTGCAAATGCTGGCACCGGCTTATACCGCGATGCGTGACGATGTTGGCCGGGTCACGCAAAAATTCCCCGGTTCGGCTGAAAATGGCTCTGTGTATAACCATGCGGCGGCCTTTTATCTCTATGCCTTGTATCAAATCGGCGATGCCGATCGCGCTTTTCACACACTGCGCCAGATGTTGCCATCGGACGATGAAGCCGATCAGCGTCAACGCGGCCAGTTACCGGTGTTTATACCGAACTATTATCGTGGCGCTTACAGCCAGTATCCGCGCACGGCAGGCCGCTCCAGTCAGCTGTTTAATACCGGCACTGTGCATTGGGTATATCGTTGCCTGATTGAACATTTGTTTGGTCTGAAAGGTGAAGGCGCGGGGCTGCGGATCCAGCCACAGCTGCCGGCCCAATGGCCGGAAGCAGCCGTGACGCGGCAGTTCCGTGGTGCACTGATTGAATGCAGTTACAGCCGTCAGGCCGGTATCGTGGCGCCAGAAGTTTATCTGGACAACCAACAACTGGCTGGTGGTTTGTTGCCCGAGGTCTACAGCGGGCGGAGCTATCGGCTGCGGGTGTTATTACCGCTTTGACGTGGCAGTGCTGGTCCGGCAGATGTTTTGTCCGCTGCCGGGCCCGCTGTTTGCGCTGAAGAGTTGCGTGTTTTTTTTACGGTAGTTTGCAAAAATCTGAACTCCTTCCAATACTTAGCTACAGAATTCAGGGATGAAAAACCGCTGCGGCAAATTGTCGCAGGTCAAGCTTTTACCCCTCGTATTTGATTCTAATCAAGGTTTATACCCCGGTTGCCGCAGACAATAGTCTTGCGCTGTTGTGAAGGCATTTTTGATGTTGATCAACAACCCGGCAGTTAGGGTTCGCTGTTTGAATGCGCAGGCATTATATTAGTAAATGATTAATTAAGTTAACCCCACAGGAGACGGTGGATGGATATCGTCGAACTCTCGCGCTTGCAGTTTGCCTTTACGGCAATGTACCACTTCCTATTTGTGCCACTGACGCTTGGTATGACGTTTTTACTGGCGATCATGGAGTCGGTTTATGTGATGACCGGCAAAGAAATTTACCGCGATATGACCAAATTCTGGGGCAAGTTATTTGCCATCAATTTCGCGCTGGGTGTCACTACTGGCATCGCGATGGAATTCCAGTTTGGTACCAACTGGTCCTATTATTCGCATTATGTTGGCGACATTTTTGGCGCGCCGCTGGCGATTGAAGGCCTGATGGCGTTTTTCCTCGAATCGACGCTGGTCGGTTTGTTTTTCTTCGGCTGGGACCGCTTAAGCAAAGTGCAGCATTTAGCGGTGACCTGGCTGGTGGCTTTAGGTTCTAACCTGTCCGCGCTGTGGATTTTGATTGCCAACGGCTGGATGCAAAACCCGGTGGGCGCTGAATTCAACTATGTAACGATGCGGATGGAAATGACCAGCTTCAGCGAAGTCATCTTCAACCCGGTGGCGCAGGTCAAGTTTGTCCATACCGTGTCGGCGGGTTATGTCACTGGCGCGATGTTTATCTTAGCGATTTCGGCATGGTATATGCTCAAAGGCCGCGATTTAGCCTTTGCCCGCCGCAGTTTTGCCATTGCTTCAGCTTTTGGTTTAGCCGCGTCAGTATCGGTGATTGTGCTCGGTGATGAATCCGGTTATGAGCTGGGTGACGTGCAAAAAGTCAAACTGGCAGCAGTGGAAGCAGAGTGGGATACCCATCCGGCACCAGCGTCTTTTACCGTGATTGGCGTGCCAAACAGTGAGACACAAACCACTGACTACGCGGTGAAAATTCCTTATGCGCTCGGCCTCATCGCGACCCGGTCGCTGGATGAGCCGGTTAGTGGTCTGAAAGATTTAAAAGAGCAGCACCGCGCCCGTATTATTAACGGTATTGAAGCTTACCGGTTATTGCATCTGCTGCGCGCCGGCGACACTTCGGCTGAGACCAAAGCGGCCTTTGACAGTGTGAAAAAAGACTTAGGTTATGGCCTGTTAGTCACCGCTTATGCTGAAGACCCAACCAAAGCCACGCCAGAACAAATTCAGGCTGCAGTCGATGGCAGTATTCCGCAGGTGGCGCCTATGTTCTGGAGCTTCCGTATTATGGTGGCGGCCGGTTTTGCCATGCTGGTGATTTTTGCGCTGAGTTTTTATTACAGCGCGAAACGACTGGAGCGCAAACCAACCTGGTTGTTACGCGCCGCGGTACTGGGCTTGCCACTGCCGTGGATCGCCTGTGAAGCCGGCTGGTTTGTCGCTGAATATGGCCGTCAGCCCTGGGCCGTCGGTGAAGTATTGCCCACCCACATGGCCGCGTCTGGTTTAACGCCAGCTGAGATCTGGACCAGCCTGATCCTGATTTCAGTGCTCTATACCATTTTCCTGATTATCGAAGTCTGGCTGATGCAGCATTTCGCCCGCAAAGGCCCGTCCAGCCTGCATACCGGCAAATACGATTTCGAAACCGGCAAAGCGACTGAGGTGTAACATGGATTACGAATTTTTAAGATTTATCTGGTGGTTATTGGTCGGTGTGCTGTTGATTGGCTTTGCCATCACCGACGGTTTTGACATGGGTGTCGGCGCTTTATTAAAAGTGGTCGGCAAAGACGATATGGACCGGCGCGTGATGATTAATGCGGTCGCGCCGCACTGGGATGGCAATCAGGTTTGGCTCATTACCGCTGGCGGTGCTTTGTTTGCCGCCTGGCCACCGGTGTATGCCACTGCTTTTAGCGGTTTTTATCTGGCGATGATGCTGACGTTGGCGGCCTTGTTCATGCGTCCAATTGGCTTTGATTACCGTTCCAAGCTGGAAAATCCGGCCTGGCGCAGTAACTGGGACTGGGCGCTGACCTTTGGCTCGGCTGTCCCGCCAATCATTTTTGGTGTGGCTTTTGGTAATTTGCTGCAAGGGGTACCGTTTCATTTTGACGAACTGCTGCGCATCAAATACACCGGTAGTTTCTTCGCGCTGTTAAACCCATTTGCCTTGCTGGTCGGCGTGCTGAGTTTGTTGATGTTTGTCAGTCAGGGCGCAGCTTACCTGCAGATGAAAACCGAAGGTGATCTGCTCAAACGCAGTCAAACCGCCGGTTTTATTGCTGGCTTAGGTGCTGCTGCTTTATTTGTTCTGGCTGGTGTCTGGCTCAATGCCGGCATCGATGGTTATGTTGTCACCAGCGCTTTGGATGGTAATGCCATTAACAATGCGGTCAGTAAAACTGTAGAAGTGCGCAGTGGCGCCTGGCTGCAGAATTTCGCCGATTATCCGCTGCTGTGGCTGGCGCCGGCACTGGGCGTGGCGGCATTTGCGCTCAGTGGCTTGTTGAGTAAAGCCGGTAAAGGCGCGCTGGCGTTCCTGCTGACTTCATTGGGCCAGGCCGGGGTGATTTTAACCTGTGGCATTGCAATGTTTCCCTTTGTGATGCCATCCAGTTCAATGCCAAACCACAGCCTGACCATGTGGGACGCGACTTCGAGCGAGCTGACATTAAAAATCATGTTCTTTGTAGCCTGTGTCTTTGTGCCTATTGTGCTCGGTTACACCATCTGGAGTTATATCAAGATGTTTGGCCGCATCAATGCGCAGCACATCAGCAATAACACCCATTCACTGTATTAAAAGGACAAGATTATGTGGTATTTCGCCTGGATTTTAGGAGTCTTGCTGGCCTGTTCTTTTGGCATCATCAACGCGATGTGGCTGGAGTTGAATGGTTACGCCGAAGAGGATTCTGGTTCTGAGTGAGTCTGCTCTGAATAAGCCTGTTTTGAGTCAGTCTACCCTGGCTAAATCTGAGCCAAATCATGCCAGAACCTTATTGCAACAGTGGCTGAGGCCTTACCGGCCTAAGCTACTGCTGGCAGTATGTGCAGCGGCTCTATCCGTGCCGCTGTTGCTTTGGCAACTGTGGTGTCTGGCACTTTTTGCTGATGCCATGCTGGACACTGCAATGAACGCCGCTGCGCTGACAGCCGGCCCACCTGCTACGGCACTTCCATTTTCGTTATTGTGGCAGTTTGCGCTGGCTTTTGTGCTGCGCCAGCTGTGTTTGCTGTTGCGCGATGGGCTGACCCAACACAGTAGTCGTTTGTTACGGGCAGACCTGCGCCGGCAGCTGTTAAACAAATTGGCAGCGCAAGGCCCGGCGCGACAACGTTTTGGCAGTGATGGTGTGCTGTCGACCTTACTCACTGAGCAGGTTGATGCGCTGGACGGTTATATCAGCCGTTATTGGCCGCAGCTATTTCTGGTGATTTGGACGCCATTGCTGATTGCGGTGGTGGTCTGCTTGCACAGTGTGCTGGCCGGTTTGCTGTTACTGCTGACCGCGCCGCTGGTACCGTTGTTTATGGTGTTAGTGGGCCGCGAAGCCAGTAAAGCCAGCAGTGAAAAACTGGCCGAACTGGGCCGGATGGGCGGACGGTTGTGGCAATTCCTGCAGGGGCTGACGCTGCTGCGCCGGCTCAATGCCATCCCGCAGGCTACTGCCCAGCTGCAATATGCTGCCGAGCGTTACCGCAGCAGTTCGCTGCAGGTGCTCCGGCTGGCGTTTTTGTCGACCGCAGTGCTGGAGTTATTCGCATCGCTGGCCATCGCTTTGGTGGCGTTGTATTTAGGCCTTGGGCTTTTGGGTGAATTGCCCTGGGCCAAAGGCGAAGTGCCGGTCGCTTTTGCGCCGGCACTATTTATTTTGTTACTGGCGCCGGAGTTTTATCAGCCGCTGCGCCAGCTTGGCAGTGATTATCATGCCAAAGCACAAGCCGAAGCGGCGGCATTGGCGCTTAAACCGTTGTGGTTATTGCCGGAGCCATTCACCGGCACAGCTTCCGACAGCCTTTCCTGCACTTTCACATACAGCCCGAGCCTGCATGAGCAGGTTAAGCCACTGCTGCAGCTCCGCCAAATCCGGTTGGGCAGTATTGAGCGGCCGCGATTAATAATCCCAGAACTACAAATCAACGTCGGCGAACGTTTATTGCTTTGTGGCGACAGTGGCAGTGGGAAGTCGTCATTTTTGCAGCTGTTGGCCGGTTTTGCCGACTTTAACGGTGCTTATCAATTCGCCGGTCAGCCGGTTACAGCAGCAAACAGACCACAGCTGTGGCAACAATTGAGTTATTTAACGCAAATGCCGGAATTATTCGCCGGCTCTGTGGCAGAGAATTTACGCATGGCCAAGCCTGCGGCCAGCGACGCAGCGCTGCGGGCTTGCTTACAACAGGTCGGCTTGTTGACCGAATTAGGTGAAGCGACTTCGCTTGATTACCGGTTAGGTGAAGCCGGGCAGGGCTTGTCCGGTGGTCAGCAACAGCGACTATGTCTGGCGCGCTTATTACTGGCGGACCGGCCTTTGTGGCTGCTGGATGAGCCTTTTGCCGAGCTGGATCAGGACACTGCGGCGGATTTGGCGTTGTTGCTGGCAAAGCTCAGTAGCGGCCGCACGCTGCTGATCGCCAGCCATCAGTGGCAGCAACTTGGTTTCCTCGATGGGGCTTTGCAATTTAGTCAGGGTCAGCTGTCGGGCCGTTGTGATATTGGAGATCTGGCATGAAGGCCCGGTCAGAGCCCGGCATCCGGCTGCGCGACTTATGGCTCAGTCACCAAGCCGGTTGGAGCTTCAGTTTCAGTTTGGGCCTGCTGACAGTCATGGCAACAGTGGCGCTGTTGGCCTGGTCCGGCTGGTTTATCAGCGCGGCGGCCGCCGCTGGTGTCGGCGCCAGTTTTAACTATTTGCGGCCGGGTGCTTTGATCCGGCTGTTTGCCATTGTGCGCACCGCCGGACGTTATGGCGAAAGGCTGGTATCGCATGCCTTGGTGCTGCGCTTGCTGGCGGTATTGCGGTTGCGGGTATTTGTCGCGCTCGCGCACCAAACCGGTCAGACCGTAACAGTTGGTGGTGACCGCTTGCAGCGTTTAATTGCCGATATTGACCTGTTAGATCAGTTGCCGCTGCGGCTACTGAATCCATTGGGCTATGCCAGCTTGCTGAGCGCCGCCTTTTTGCTGTTGGTGTTTCTGCTGCTGCCGGCGGCTTTCTGGTCTGTGACGGCGCTGCTGCTGTTACCGATCCTGGCGATCATAGGGTTATGCCGGCCTGGTACGTCTGGACCGGTGCAACAGGCTGCCACCGAAGTACAGCGCCAAGGGCAACGCCGTGGCCTGTTACTGGAAAACCTGCAATTGCTGACCACCTTATTAACCACCGGTCACTGGCAGCCGCGGCAGCAGCAGTTTGTCCGGTTAGATCAGCAGCTGCAGCAATTGCAGCAAGACCAGCAATATGGCCAGCTGGCGGCACAGTTTGCGCTGCAACTGCTGATACTGGCGGGCCTGGCCACGCTGACCTGGCCCATGCTGGACGCCTGGCAGACTGGACTCCCGTTTCCGCTTGCGGTGCCGTTATGGCTGGGTTTAGTGCTGGCCTGGCTGGGGCTGACGGAACTGCTGTTGCCGCTGATATTTATCCCGCAAAGTTATGGTCAGCTCAGAGCGGCGCAGCAGCGCTGCAATGCCATGGCCGGGACAGATGACAGGGTATTGCAGCCGGACGAAACTGTGGCTGCAGCGCCCGTTGTGCAGCAGCAAGTCCGTCTGGACCTACAACAACTGCAGTTTGGTTTCCAGGCATCGCTGGGCGAAGTCAGCGCAAGTTTTCAAAGCGGCGACGTTGTGCTGCTCAAAGGCCCGTCGGGCAGTGGCAAAAGTTGTTTATTGCAAACACTGGCGGCGGAAATGCCGGCTTTGGGCGGAACCACACTGTTGCAGGGCGTGACACTGGCGCAATGGCCTGAAGCTGCGCTGTATCGCCAGATCGGCTATTTACCCCAACGGCCTTATTTATTTGGTTTGTCGGTGGCGGCGGATCTGCGCCTGGCCAAACCGGATGCAACAGATGAAGAATTATTGCAAGTACTGCAACTGGTTGGTTTGGACGATTGGCTGTCGCACCAACAGCAGGGTTTATTAACGGTGCTGGGCGATTATGGCGTCGGGTTGTCCGGTGGCGAACTAAAACGTTTTGCTTTAGCGCGCCTGCTCCTACAAAAACCAGCGGTCTTATTACTCGACGAACCCTTCGCCGGCCTGCAACCACAACTCGCGCAACAACTGTTGCAGCGGCTGGCGGCATTTCAGCAGCAGGGCATTTTGATGATTGCCAGCCATCAACAACAGCAGGATAGGGTGTTTAACCGGACCTTGCGCCTTTAACGGCGCAAGGCGGCAAACTGTTTTAATGGGTTGTGTCGTATTCTGCCTGTGCTTCCTGCTGTAGGTCATTTAACCCAATAAATACCGATTGACTGGCCGTTTCCATGTTGTGGTAACAGCTCAGAATATGTTCCTGCACTGCGGCCTCTCTCTGCCAGTCCAAATCAATGGAATCGAGCATCTGATGCACGCTTTGATGTACCTGCTGATGGGGTTGTTCCAATGCGCGATAACTGGGCAGATGACCAAATAAAGTCCGACCGTCGCCCTGGTACCATTTACCCATGCGGCAGTGTTGATGGTCGACTTTAACAGCAGTGGCTTCCGCGCTTTGGGTACCGGCGTTAAAGGCCGCATAAGCATTTTGTTTGTAGACAATATGATCCACTTTGACCAATGAAGTGAAAGTGGTAATGCGGGCTTTTTGTACTTGTTGCTGCGCTTGTCCGGCATTTGCTGCGAGAGCAACAAAACTTTGCTGCAGCGATTCCAGTTGCTGCATCATCACCGCCGCGCTGTCATTGAGTTGTTGCTGATGCAGTAAAATACCTTCACTTTGACGCTGGAACTGGCCGACCACCTGATTAATATCGCCGGTGGCTTTTTTGGTATGTTCGGCCAGGGTTTTCACTTCCTGCGCCACCACCGCAAAACCACGGCCATGTTCGCCAGCGCGGGCGGCTTCAATCGCGGCATTTAATGCCAGCAGATTAGTCTGGTCGGCAATATTGCCAATCAGATCCAGAATGCCGTTGATTTGCGCACCCATCGCATTGAGTTCAAGCACTGCATCACGGCTTTGCTCAGTGCGCGCTTTATTGACAGCAAAACTATCCATCACCTGGGTTATGGTGCTGCTGCTGTCAGTGGCCCGTTCGGCGGTCGCGGAAGCGATTTGACCAATTTGTACAATTTGCTCAGTAATTTGCGACAAGTCCTGCTGCGTCATTTGTAAATTGTTTTTGGTGTTAGACGCATTCATTGACTGCATTGACGACAGTAGCCGGTTTTTCACCACATTGCGGTAATTCTGTTCAACGTGCTCGATGGCCTTGTTGATATCTATAAGAGACTTGTGAAAGCCACCACTCATCCCGCTGGCCTGCGCTGGCCGGCCAAAGCGTTCTTGTTCGACACGGGTAAAAGTGGTGCCGACCTCGCGGAAATAAGTCTCCAGCTGGTCAAACATTTCATTGACCTCCCAGGCGACCTGACCGACTTCACCCATGTTGGGGACCTGGGTGATCCGGGCGCTGAAATCGCCGTCGCGGGCATGTTTCAGAATATCGCGGATTTGTTGCAAAACCCCAAGCGGCACCGCAATACGCCGGAATGCCAGAACACTGCCAAACACCGTCAGACCATACAGACCCCAGGAGATAAACCAGGGGATGGCCGCAATACTGTTCAGACTGAGAATCAGTAATAAAACCAGGTTAAAGCTGACCAGCAGCAACGCAAATTTAGAGCCCCAGAACAAATTTTTCATAGCAGCCAAAGTCCTTTTCAATCATTTGTATCAACCAGCGCATGGATTGTTCACCGCGGTCGGACGGTTGTTGTTGTTCGATTTGCAGCATCTGCTGGTAAAACGGCAGCACTTTATCAATAGCGGCTCGTTTTGGTTTGCGCCGACAGGAGAAATAACCGGTATGGCGGTGTTGATTGTCGAACACCGGTGACACGTTGGCAAAAACCCAATAATGATCGCCGTTTTTTGCTCTGTTATTGATATAAGCAAAACACTCTTCGCCAGCGCTGATTTGTTGCCACAAGTATTTAAACAGGCCTTTGGGCATGTCCGGATGACGCACAATATTTTGCGGCTGTCCCAGTAGTTCAGCTTCGCGATAACCGGAAATTTGCATAAAGGTCCGGTTTGCATAGCTGATGATGCCATTCCGGTCGGTTTTTGTGACGATAAATGACTCCTCGTCCAGACTGATCTCACGACCAGTCAATGGCGATTTTGACTGCATAGGCGGCGGTTCTCCCAGCTTGGTTTGACACGACAGCAACAGGCCCGAACTGACAGAAACCATGATGCTTTGTGAGGCGGTGTTATTTGTTCCGAAAGTGTAGAAGAAACTAATTTACCTTGCCGGACTATTCCCCAAAGACCTGATACAGATCAACGGCTTCATATATTCAGCAGAATGCGACCAGTCACAGCAAAGACCGGCTAAATACTTTGCGGCAAAGCCCTGCGCTGTGATTAACTGGTTTTATAGTTATGAATAAGCCGGCGGCCACAATCTGGTTGCTCAGCAGAGGGACATCATCGTGGTATTCAATCGTTGTACGCTGGCCTTGTTGCTGGCCTTGTTGCTGGCCGGTCTGACAGGGACGGCGGGGGCCGACAGTTTTTATCAGCTGGATTTGGCTGGTCATCAGCGGCATCAGATAGCTGTCAGTGCGCGTTTTGTTGTGGCAGACACGGCACCTTTGCTGCTGCAGATGTCATCCGCATCGCCAGGGCGTTATGCCCGCCACGACTTTGCCAAAAATATTTATGCGCTTAAAGCACTGGATGGGCAGGGCAACCCACTGGCGCTGCAGCGTATGTCGCCGACCAGCTGGCAGGTCAGTGGCCATCAGGGCGAAGTGCAGGTCAGCTACTTGTTGTTTGGCAATCATGCCGACGGCACCTATAACCAGATTGACAGCCGCCACGTGCATTTAAATATGCCCGCATCTCTGTTATTTGCCCCGGCGTTGCGGGCCGCGCCGGCCACAGTCAGCCTCAAAACCATGCCCGAAGGCTGGCGGGCTGCGACTCAGCTGTATCCGCAGCCGGATGGTTCGCTCAATGCACCACAGATCGATTATCTGATGGATAGTCCGCTGGAGCTGAGCGAGCATCAGCTGTACAGCTTCAGCCAGCCGTCCGGTGGCAAAACTTATCGGATTGAACTGGCGCTGCATCACGATGGCAGTGCTGATGAAGCCAAAGTGCTGTTAGAGAAAACTCAGGCAGTGGTCAGGCAGCAGCAGGCGATTTTTGGTGAACTGCCGGATTTTGCCAACCAGCGTTACACCTTTATCGCCGACTATTTGCCGGGTGTCGATGGCGATGGCATGGAGCACCGGAATTCGACCGTGGTGACCAGTGACAGCTCGCTGGCGCAGAATGAATTCAGTCAGATTGAAACGATTTCCCATGAGTTTTTTCATGCCTGGAATGTCGAGCGGATCCGGCCAAAAAACCTCGAACCTTTTGATTACAGCCAGACCAATATGAGTGATGCGCTGTGGTTTGCCGAAGGGTTTACCAACTACTACGGCAAACTGGCGTTAAAGCGCAGCAGTCATTTTGATTTAGACACTTATCTGGAAAAAGTGCAAAAGCCGTTAAATCAAACGTTACAAACGCCGGCGCGGCGTTGGTCTGGTCCGGCCGCGGTCAGCCAGCAGGCTGTGTTTGTCGATGCCGGTGTGGCGGTGGATAAAAGTAATTATGCGAACAACTTCCTGTCGTATTACACCTACGGCGAAGTCGTGGCGCTGGCGCTGGATTTAACGCTGCGCACGCAGTACAACACCGATTTGGACGCGTTGATGCAGTTGATGTGGCAACGATTTGGCAAACCGGAACAACCTTATCAGCTGGCGGATATTCAGCAGGCGCTGGCCGAAGTCAGTGGCGATGCGGAGTTTGCAGCGGCATTTTTTCGTGACAGCGTTCATGGCCCGGCCTTGCCGGATTTTGCCGCTTTGTTCGCGCAAATGGGCTTAACGCTGGAGCCGGAAGATGCGGAGAAAGCCTGGCTCGGGCCTTTGACGCTGGAAAGCTTCGGCGATGCGGTGCGGGTACAGTCGGTGTCGCGCGACGGCAGTCCCTGGGCCAGTGCCGGTATCACCGACGGTGATTTATTGCTAAAGCTTGGCGCGGTGCGGCTGCGCTCCGCCGAGGATATCGACACTGCGCTCAAAGCAGCAAGCCCCGGTGATGTGCTCGCTCTGCAGTACCGCCGCTTTGACCGCGAACACACCGTGAAAATCACCGTAGCGGCGGATCCGACGCTAAAACTGAGCCTGGATAAAAAAGCCAGCCGCGCCAGTATCAAACGCCGTGATGCCTGGTTAGGGGCGAAAAAGCTCTAGGACAGGTCATTCAGATCGCAAAGGCCGGTAACTTACCGGCCTTTTTTATGGCAGATTTATCTGCCAATTGGCTTTCAGACCACGCTGGCCACTACCTGATAAATGCCGTGTAACATCAGATAGAACAGTGCCAGCAAGGTGGTATTCAGGCTGTATTTCACCACTTTGTATAAGCGCGGTTTGGTTTTCTTCATCGTTTTGCCCTGGCCCAGCAAAGGTGACACTTTGGCAAACAAAGCACTGGCTTTGCCGACTTTATCCTCGGCCGTATTCGGCACTACCGTGGTCCGTACCAGAAAACCATAAAAGAAATTGAACAAACGGCCCGGCCAGTACATCGGGCGTTCGATGTCGCACATCAGGATCAGGCGATGCTGGTCGGTATCATTACGGACAAAATGCGGGAAGGTCTCATCAAAAATAAAGGCTTCACCATCGCGCCAGTGCGCGGCTTTGCCGTCGACATTAATAAAACAGTCCGGTGAATTCGGCACCATCAGGCCAAAATGGTAACGCAGTGAACAGGCCAGCGGATCTGAGTGAATGGTCAGCTGCGAATGCGGCGGCAGAATAGAAAACATCGCGCCTTTGATTTCGGGAATTTGCTGCAAAATTGCCAGCGTTTGCGGGCAGGTTTTTTTTGCACTTGTGTGCTGATAGCCATACCAGCACAGGTAAAATTTGCTCCAGCCGTATTTAAAAAAAGTGCGGAAACCGACGTCGTAATAACCGGGGCTGCCGGGTTCATTGGTCTGGCAAAACGCTTTGTTGTCAAACAGGGCTTTGGCTTCTGCCAGAATGGTCGGGTAATGCTGTTGAATTAAATGCAGGTTTTTATACTGTGCCGGGTCGATGTAAGCGCCCTGGGCTTTGCGTTTGGTAAACAGATATAACACGCAGTTAAATGGCGCAAAAATCGGCCAGCTCTTGCGTAAATACTGACTGAAACTCTGATAACGGGCGTCACCACGTAAGCGATAGACATAAAAAATCGTGGCTGAAAACCAGCAGAAAATAAACAGTGTGAACAGCATAAAGATCCTTGTTGTTATTGTTATGCCTGTGGCTGGCTGCACAAGTTCGCTGTGGCTTAGCTCAGCACAGATGGATGACGACTCGATGACAGCGCCGGACAAAACTCCGGCTCTGGTTAACTTAGCTGGTTCAGCGGGCGCTTGTCCAGAGGCCAGCGCAGGATAAAATCGGTGTTACCATGACCGGGACTTTGCGCCGCATCCGGCACAGAAACAGCGCTGATTTCACCGCCGTGCAGTGTCACTATCGATTGCACCATGGCAAGGCCAAGACCAGCCCCTTCACTGTGGCGTTGCCGTGAAGGATCTGCGCGGTAAAAGCGTTCAAACAGCCGTGGTAAATGCTCCGGCGCTATCACAGGACCACAGTTACGGATACATATCTCCAGGTGGCCGGCCAGCGTGTTGACCCGGATCCAGACTGTGCTGTCGGCGTCGGCATGCCGGATGGCATTGGACAGCAGATTCGACAGCGCGCGCTGCAGCATCACTTTGTCGGCCCGAAGTGAAACCGCGGGGCCTTGATACTGCAGGCGGATATTGCGTTCGTCAGCGATAAACTCAAAAAACTCAAACAGCTGCCGGCACAGGGGTTCTAACGCAACCGCTTCCGGCTGCAGTTTAATCAGCCCATGGTCAGTTTTGGCCAGCCACAACATGTCGCTGACCATTTTTGCCAGCCGCTCCTGCTCTTCCAGATTGGAATACAGCAGTTCGCGATATTCCTCGAGGCTGCGGTCTTTACTGAGGCTGACCTGCGTCTGAGTGATGAGGTTACTGAGCGGCGTGCGCAGTTCATGGGCGATGTCGGCCGAAAACTCCGATAGCCGGCTGAAGCCTTGCTGCAGGTTTTCAATCATCTGATTAAAACTTTGCACCAGTTCAGCCAGTTCCACCGGTACCTGACCCGGTTCCAGCCGCAAATGCAGTTTTTCGGTGCTGATCTGGCGGATATCACTGCTGAGCTGGCGCAGCGGCAACAAGCCCTGTCGCACGCCCAGCCAGGCTGCCAGTAAAATCAGTGCAACGGCAGCGGCGATGGTCAGCCATAAAGTCCAGCGCAGCAGATGCAGATAGTGCAGATGAAATTCCATTTCCATCGCCACGGCGATTTGCAGGCCTCGTGGCCCCTGCAAAATTGCGCCGCGATAAGTATGTGCGCCCTGATCCCAGCTGATAAGGTCGGCTGGCGTGATCTGACTGACAGGGCGGGTCAGACGAAATAACGGTGTTAAATCTGCGCCATCGGCACTGAGGGTTGGTTTTTCTGTCGCGTCCAGCACCAGATAATAAGTCTGATGATGACCAGTTAACACCTGATGCAGACTGGCATGATGTTGCTGCGGTTGCAGCGCCGGGTCTTGCAGCGTGTGCAGCACTGAATGCGCCACCGCCTGTAGTTCGCCGGCGTCCTGTTCAGCAAAATGCGCTTCAATGGAGTTTTGCAGCATAGTCGCCAGCAAGCCGGCACAGAGTAAAACGGCGGCGGCGACAAATAACATCACCCGGGTGGCGAGCGATAATGGCCGCGGTTGTGGCTGCGATGGCTCAGCTGGCGTCGGCATCCGGTACCTCCAGCTTGTAGCCCATGCCGCGCACGGTGTGAATGAGTTTCAAAGCTTGGTCGTCGTCCACTTTGCTGCGTAAGCGTCGTACTGCGACATCAATGACGTTGGTGTCGGAATCAAAATTCATATCCCAGACCTGGCTGGCAATCAACGAGCGCGGCAGCACTTCGCCTTCGCGACGCAGCAGCAGCTCCAGTAAAGCGAATTCTTTTGGTGTCAGATTGAGTTTTTTTCCGCCGCGGCTGGCTTTATGTTTGCTGATCTCCAGCACTAAATCGGCAGCCTGCAAGCGGTCAGCCTGCGGCGCCAGCTGACCACGGCGCAGTAAAGTGCGGGCCCGTGCCAGTAACTCGTTGAAAGCAAAAGGTTTTACTAGATAATCGTCGGCACCCAGTTCCAGCCCGCGCACCCGGTCATCGACAGTATCCAACGCGCTTAACAGCAACACCGGCGTATGGCGGTTGGCCTGACGCAGTGCTTTGACAATACGCAGGCCATCAACGTCCGGCAACATCACATCCAGGATAATCAGCTCAAACTCTTCGGTCATCGCCAGATGATGACCGTCCAGGCCATTGCGGCATAAAGTTGGATTAAAACCGGCTTCGGTAAAACCCTGTTTCAGGTAATCTCCGGTTTTCACTTCATCTTCGACAATCAATAAACGCATCGGATGTCTCTTCAGATCCTGGCTTTGAGCCGCTGTAGCATAACAGCTTAGGGTGACGTCGTGCAGCCAACAACCAGATGACAACCGGATGACAAAACTGTCATCTGTTGTGCTTTGGCAGGCGATGCTGTGGTAGTGGTGTCGCTTTACAGCAACGTGATGTCGCAGTAACTTAACTGCTCTTACCAGTGAAATCCAATAGCCGTCGCCCGGAGTATCCGCATGCAAACTTCTGATTTACTGCCATTTATTGCCTCAGTGTTTCAGCAAATGCCGTTTAATCAGCTGTTAGGGCTGCGGGTCACCGAGTTTTCGGCCGAACGTGCCGAAGTGCGCTTTGAGTGGAAAACCGAGCTGGTCGGCAATCCGGTGCAGCAAATTCTGCATGGTGGTGTGATTGCCTCAGTGCTGGATGTGGTGGGCGGTATTATGGCAGTGTCGAGCGCGCTGGTGCGCCTCGACACCACAGATCACGCCCAGCTGGCCGCCAAACTTGGCAAAATGAGCACTATCGATATCCGCACCGACTATCTGCGGCCAGGCCGTGGTGACGAATTTATCGCCACGGCGCAAGTGATCCGCTCCGGCAACAAAGTCTGCGTTTGCCGGATGGAGCTGCACAATAACGAAGGCCTGCACATCGCCCTCGGCACCGGTACATATCTGGTGGGGTAAAAACGGGATCTAAACAGGCAACCTGCGTTGCCTGTTGCCGTTTTTACGGCGAATCCGGGATTTCAGCAGGCAACCAATGTTGCCTGCTGCCGGAAAAGCGCCTTGAGCTCTGCGAAAGGCTGTTCTGAGCTCTGCGAAGGTCCGGGCGACGGGGTGCGCAACACCTACGGGAAACAATCCGTTGCCAGGGTACAAGTATCGGTATCCTCAGACATCCGTTAAAATGCCGCTTTGCCGGCCCTGCAGTTTTATATCGGATAAAACGCCGCAGTGACCGGAGCAAGGCGAATTTCCTCATGTCACTGACGCGCGAACAGAAAATCGGCGGTGCTTTTGCCGCCACTGCTTACACCCTATGGGGCGTTGCCCCGTTATATTTCAAACAGATTGATGAAGTGCCGGCGGCAGAAATTCTGCTGCACCGTATCGTTTGGTCTTTTGCCTTATTGGCTCTGGTGCTGACTTTATTACAGCAATGGCCCAAAGTCGTTGCGGTACTGCAAAAGCCAAAAATGGTGTTGGCGATGCTTGGCACCGCCTTGTTACTGGCTGGGAATTGGGGCTTGTTTATCTGGGCGGTGAATAATCACCATATGCTGGATGCCAGTCTCGGTTATTACATCAATCCGCTGCTGAATATTCTGCTCGGCATGTTATTCCTCGGCGAGCGCCTGCGACCGGCGCAGTGGGCCGCAGTGGCTTTGGCCTTTAGTGGTGTGTTGTTGCAGCTGATCCATTTTGGTTCTTTGCCCTGGATAGCACTGGTGCTGGCCGGCAGTTTTGCGCTGTACGGGTTGTTCCGCAAAAAGCTGGCGACTGATGCGATTGGTGGCCTGTTTATTGAGTCATTGTTGCTGATGCCGCTGGCGCTGTTGTATTGGAGCCAGTTCGCGGACAGTCCTTATGCTGACCTGACACAAAACCCATTGAGCCTGAACTTGTGGCTGGTTGCCGCCGGCGTGGTGACGACAGTGCCGTTGCTGTGTTTTATCGGCGCAGCGAAACGGCTGCAGTTATCGACGCTGGGCTTTTTTCAGTACATCGGCCCCAGTTTTATGTTTATTTTTGGCGTGTTTTTGTACAACGAACCGCTGGACCCGAGCAAATTACTGACTTTCGGTTTTATCTGGACCGCCTTGTGTCTGTACTCATTCGACGCCTGGCGGCATTTACGTCGCCCACGTCAGGCGCCATCCACAGCGCATTAAAACCGGTCGATGCGATAGGGGCTGAGATCCAGTTCCAGTGTCTGCCGCAGCAGCAGCGCACCGGTGATTTCGGCAGTCAGCGCCGCCCAGGTCAGCCCCAGATGCTGATGGCCAAAGTTTAAGTAAACCCCTGGATGGCGCGGCGCGGCGCCCAATACCGGCAGCGAATCCGGTAATGACGGCCTGTTACCGGCCCAGGGTTCCAGCGCCGGATTAGCCGAGGTTGGTTCTGCCAGCAGCTGATTGGCGTGTTTCAATAACACGCTGGCCCGTCGATAGTCCGGTGCACTGTTGATGCCGGCAAATTCCACAGTGCCGGCCAGCCGCAAGCCATGCTGCATCGGTGTCATAATAAACTTGCGCTCCAGCGAACTGACCGGGCTTTGTAGCGGCCGGCTTTGCGTCATCAGATGGTAGCCGCGCTCTGACTCCAGCGGTACCTGATAACCCAGATCTGCACATAACCGATGCGATGCAGCGCCGGCACAGATCACCAGCTGGCTGACCTGCAGGGCCAGCTCGCCCGGGCCTGTTTGCGGGATATTCGGCTCTGGCACCAGATCAAGCTGATAGCCGTTGTTGCATGGCCGGATGCGCTGCACCTGTTGCTGGCGGAATTGGCCACCCAAAGCGACAAATTGTTGATAAAGCTGCAAACACAGCGCATAAGGGTCTACTGTATGCGCCACTTCCGGAAATTCAATAGCGCCCTGAACCTGAGAACTAAGAGCCGGTTCACGGGCACGCAAGGCCGCTTGTTCCAGCCATTTCACGCTGATCCCTGCTTCTTTGTATTGACGAAAGGTTTGCGCCAGGTCGATTAAACCGGGTTGCTCCGACACCAGCAAAGCACCGCGAAACTGCACTAAATCCGTCGCTTCTGCCTGCGGCAACAGCCGTTGCCAGGCGGGCAGCGCCTGCGCGTTTAATACACTCAGCGCCCGTTGCAGGGCCTGCTGCCGGCTAGGCCGCACGTTGGCAACAAAACGCAGCAACCAGGGTAGGGCTTTAAAAAAATATCCGGCGCGCAGCCGCAGCGGGCCTGTCGGGTCCAGCAGCATGGCCGGCAGCTGGCGCAGTACCGCGATGGATGCCAGCGGAAACACCTGTTCTGTCGCGAAGTGACCGGCGTTACCGCGCGAACAGCCGCTGCCAGGGCCCTGCGCATCCAGCAGCACCACTGAAAGACCAGCGCGCTGCAATTGCAATGCGGTCGTCAGGCCGACTATACCGGCGCCAATCACTGCAACTTTGACCTTTGCCTCTGTATCCATTTGTCGAATTCTCTTGCTTTTAGAGGATTGTATACAATATCCTAAATATCGAATGGTTCGTCAAACTGTATTTCAGGAGTGCTGTGATGTCTGCTGCTTTGTCTACCCCGGTAATGGCCAATCGCCCGCAATGGGCCGGTGTATTTCCGGCGATTTCTACCCAGTTTCATGCCGATGGAACTATTAACTTTGCTGCCAACCAGCGCATGCTGGAACAGCTGATTGCAGATGGCATCGACGGCATCATTGCGCTTGGCACTATCGGCGAGAATGCTTCACTAAGCGCGGCGGAAAAACTGGAATTTTTGCGTCATACCGTACAAACCGTCGCCGGCCGTATTCCGGTGATTGCTGGTTGTACCGAGCATAGCGCAACAGATGCAGTGACCTATGTGCAGGCCGCTGAACAGATTGGCGTGTCGGGCATTATGCTGCTGCCGGCAGTGGTTTATCGCGGCACTGATCGCGAAGTGCTGGTGCATTACCAGACGGTTGCCCGCGCCACCAACTTGCCGATTATGATTTACAACAATCCGGTCAGTTATGGCGTGGATATTAATCTGCAGATGACGGCGATTTTGGCGGAAGAGCCGAATATCGTGGCGATTAAAGAATCGACCACAGATACCCGTCGCATCACTGAGCTGCAAAGCCGGTTTGGTGAGCGTTTTATTATCTTCTGTGGCGTTGACGATATAGCACTCGAATCTGTACTGCTTGGCGCCACCGGTTGGATCTCGGGCCTTACCAATGTGTTTCCACGTGAATCCGTGACCTTATTTGCGCTGGCCCGCGCCGGTTACTTAAAAGAAGCGCGCGAGATTTACCGCTGGTTTATGCCGTTGCTGCGGCTCGATACGATCCCGACGCTGGTGCAATGCATCAAGTTTGCCGAGCAATTGGTTGGGCGCGGCAGTGAGCAAGTGCGTCTGCCACGGCTGACGCTGATCGGCGACGAACGTGCTTATGTGGAAAAAGTTGTGGCTGATGCACTCGCGAGCCGGCCGGATCTGAGCCACTATCAGCGTTTGCTGAATCAATAACAGCCCGGCCCATGCGGTTTTCAGGAGCAGCAGTATGCTAAAAGGTACCTTTTTTTGTATCGACGCCCACACCTGCGGCAATCCGGTACGGCTGGTGACCAGCGGTCATCCGCAGTTAAACGGTCAGACCATGAGCGAAAAACGGCTGGATTTTCTCGCCCGTTTTGACTGGATCAGGCAAGCGCTGATGTTTGAACCGCGTGGCCATGCCATGATGTCCGGCGCTTTTTTGTACCCGCCGTGCAGCAGCGATGCGGACGCTTCAGTGCTGTTTATCGAAACCAGCGGCTGTTTGCCGATGTGCGGACACGGCACTATCGGCACTGTCACGGCTGCGCTGGAAGCGGGTCTCATCACCCCGAAAATACCGGGTCAGTTGTTATTAGACGTGCCGGCCGGTCAGGTCCGCATCAGCTATCAGCGCGACGGCGATAAAGTCACATCGGTGAAAATCCGCAATGTGGCGTCATTTCTGGCGATTAAAGGCGGTGAAATCGATGTGCCTGGCCTTGGCCTGATCAAATTTGATGTGGCCTACGGCGGCAATTTTTATCTGATTGTCGAGCCGCAGGCCAATTTCCCCGGCCTTGAGCACTGGACAGCCGCTGATGTGCTGCGCTGGAGCCCGTTAGTGCGCAAGATCGCTAATCAGCATTATTCCTGTGTGCATCCGCTCGATGCCAGTATTGCCGGCATCAGCCACGTACAGTGGACCGGCAAGCCGAAAACATCAGGCTCTGATGCCGCCAACGCAGTGTTTTATGGCGATGGCGCCATCGACCGTTCGCCCTGTGGCACCGGCACCAGCGCGCGGATGGCACAGCTGTATGCCCGCGGTGATTTAAAGGTCGGCGACCGTTTCGTGCATGAAAGCATCATCGGCAGCCAGTTCACCGGTGTGGTGGAAGCGGCGACCGAAGTTGCTGGCATTGCCGCAATGTTCCCGTCCATCGCCGGCTGGGCCCATGTGTATGGTGCCAACCAAATCCGCGTCGATGACGCCGACCCTTATGCTTTTGGTTTTGAGGTGCGTTAATGCGCAATGATTCCTTATTTCAGCTGCAAGATGCCAACACGCCATTTGCTGGCCGTCACCTGATTGACGGTGTCTGGCAAGGCGAAGCGACGGCTGAATTTCACAGTTATATGCCGGCAGAAAACCGCGCCTTACCCTGGACTTTCCCCGAAGCGGGTTCGGCAGAGCTGCAGGCGCTGATGCAGAGTGCACAAACGGCTTTTGGCCAATATCGCCAAACCAGCCGCGCGGCGCGTGCGGCGTTTTTACGACAAATTGCCACTGAGATTGAGGTGCTCGGCAGCGTGCTGGTTGAAACTGTGATGGCGGAAACTGCCTTGCCGCAGGCGCGGGTTGAAGGCGAACGTGGCCGTACCTGCAACCAGCTGCGGCTTTTCGCGGGCTTGTTGGACGAGCCTGCAGCCAGCACTTATCTGCCGGCGCAGCCACAGCGTGTGCCGTTACCGGCACCTGAGCTCCGGCTCGATACTGTGCCGCTTGGGCCTGTGCTGGTATTTGCTGCCAGTAATTTCCCGCTGGCGTTTTCGGTGGCTGGTGGTGATACCGCCAGTGCCTTAGCGGCCGGTTGTCCGGTGATTGTTAAAGCGCATAATGCCCATCCGGCGACTTCAGCATTGGTGGCGCAGGCGATAGACAAAGCCCGGCAGGCCTGTGATTTACCGGCCGGAGTGTTTCAGCTAGTGTATGCACAGCGCCATGATTTTTCGGCGCAGCTGCTCCAGCATCCGGTAGTGAAAGCTGTGGCTTTTACCGGCTCAGAACTGCTTGGGCTGCATTTTCAAAAACTGATCCAGCAGCGCGCGGTGCCGGTGCCGTTTTATGGTGAGCTGGGTTCACAAAACCCGTTGCTGCTGTTACCGGAACAGCTGGCGCTGCATGGTGCGGCATTTGCCACAGCGCTGGCGCAGTCAGTGCTACAGGGCAATGGCCAGTTCTGTACCCGGCCTGGTCTGGTGTTTGTACCGGATCAACCAGAAACCGGCGCTATGCTGGATATGCTTACCGGTAGTTTCACTGCCACTTCGCTGGTGACTTTACTGACGGCAAAAATCGCCGAAGGCTACCGCCACAGCTGTGCGGTGCTCAATGGCTTGCCAGGTGTGACACAGCTTGCCGAGGGGCGGTCGGCACTGGTGGAAAAAGGCTGTCAGGTGTTGCCACGGCTGTTTATCACAGACGCGATGCGCTGGCATGAATTGCCGCAATTACAGCATGAAGTGTTTGGGCCTGCGACAGTGCTTATCCGCTACCGCACGCTGGCTGAAATAGCAGCGATCCTACCGACACTCAAAGGTCAGCTGACTTGTACGGTCTATGGCACAGATCAGGATTTGCAGGCGCTGCAGCCGTTACTACCGCTGCTTGTTGACTGTTGTGGCCGTCTCATTCGTAATCAGATGCCGACTGGCGTTGAAGTCTGCAGTGCCATGCAGCATGGCGGCCCTTTTCCGGCCAGTACAGACTTACGTTTTACAGCGGTCGGTACTGCGTCTTATCAGCGGTTTGTCCGGCCTATATGCTGGCAGAACTTTGGCGGCTGAATACAAAGCAGCTGCCACTGACTTTTTCGCCAAAACAAAAAGCCCCGCAATTGCGGGGCTTCTTTTTTGGCTAGCGGCTAATTAGTTCTTAGCGGCAGCTTTCTTTTCTTTCTCTTTCGCGATCACAGCTTCAGCTACGTTTGAAGGACATGCAGCGTAGTGGTCGAATTCCATAGAGAATTGGCCACGGCCTGATGTCATTGTACGCAGTGTAGAGATGTAACCGAACATCTCTGACAGCGGCACTGTTGCTTTGATACGAACGCCAGTTGCGCCAGACTCTTGACCAGAGATCATACCGCGACGACGGTTCAAGTCACCGATCACGTCACCAACGTGGTCTTCTGGAGTGAAGACGTCGACTTTCATGATTGGTTCTAACAGTTGTGGACCAGCTTTTGGCATTGATTGACGGAATGCGCCTTTAGCAGCGATTTCGAATGCGATAGCTGATGAGTCAACGGCGTGGAAACCACCGTCGAACAGTTCAACTTCAACGTCCAGTACCGGGAAGCCAGCCATGGTGCCTGTAGACATCATAGACTCGAAGCCTTTTTCGATCGCTGGGTAGAATTCTTTTGGAACGCTACCGCCAACAACTGTTGACTTGAATGTGAAGCCTGAGTTTGGCTCGCCCGGACGGATGCGGTAGTCAATTTTACCGTACTGACCAGAACCACCAGATTGTTTCTTGTGCGTGTAGCTATCTTCGATTTCACGAGTGATAGTTTCACGGTAAGCAACCTGTGGTTGACCAACAATCAGTTCAACGCCGTAAGTCCGTTTCAGGATGTCGACTTTGATATCTAAGTGCAGTTCACCCATGCCTTTGAGAATAGTTTCGCCAGAATCCTGGTCAGTCTCAACGCGGAACGTTGGATCTTCTGCAACCATCTTACCGATAGCTACAGACATCTTCTCCATGCCGCCTTTGTCTTTTGGCGTAACAGAGATAGAGATTACCGGCTCTGGGAATACCATTGGTTCTAAAGTACATGGTGCTTTTGGATCACACAGGGTGTGACCAGTTTGCGTGTTGTTTTTCAGACCAACCAGCGCGATGATGTCACCGGCCTGAGCAGTTGTCAGGTCAGTACGGTCGTTCGCGTTCATCTCAACCATCCGGCCGATACGTTCTGTCTTACCAGTGTAAGAGTTCAGAACTGTGTCGCCTTTGTTCAGCACGCCAGAGTAAATACGGATAAAGGTCAGGGCGCCGAAACGGTCGTCCATGATCTTGAATGCCAGTGCGCGGAATGGCTCGTCAGCAGAAACGATAGCGTGTTCGCCAGTTTCAGCACCTTCTTCGTCAGTCAGCGGCTGAGGATTAACTTCAGTTGGGTTCGGCAGGTAGTCAACAACTGCGTCTAACAGTAATTGCATACCTTTGTTTTTGAAGGCTGAACCACAGTAAGTTGGGAAGAATGCCAGCTCACGGGTACCTTTGCGGATACAAGCTTTGACTTGTTCCACAGTTGGCATTTCGCCTTCCATGTAAGCCATCAGCAGGTCATCGTCTTGCTCAACGGCAGTTTCGATCAGCTGTTCGCGGTACATAGCAACGTCATCCAGCATGTCAGCCGGGATGTCAGTCACTTTGTAGTTTTCTGGCTGGCCAGAATCGTCCCACACATAGGCTTTTTCAGACAGCAGGTCAACCACACCAACGAAGGTATCTTCGCGGCCGATTGGCAGAGTCATGATTAATGGTTGTGCGCCCAGAACGTTTTTAACTTGTTCTGTTACGCGGATGAAGTCAGCACCGATACGGTCCAGCTTGTTCACGAAGATCAGACGAGAAACTTTCGCGTCGTTGGCATAACGCCAGTTGGTTTCAGATTGAGGTTCTACACCGCCTGAACCACAGAATACACCGATACCACCGTCCAGAACTTTCAGAGAACGGTAAACTTCAACTGTGAAGTCAACGTGGCCCGGGGTATCGATCACGTTGAAACGGTGACCTTTCCAGAAACAGGTAACAGCAGCAGACTGAATAGTGATACCACGTTCAGCTTCCTGCACCATGAAGTCAGTAGTTGATTCACCTTCGTGAACTTCACCGATCTTGTGGATTTTACCGGTCAGTTTCAGGATACGTTCGGTCGTGGTGGTTTTACCGGCATCAACGTGAGCGAAGATACCAATGTTTCTGTATAAGGATAAATCTGCTGACATAGTCATCTCGATTAAGCTAGGGGTTAGAAAATAGGGCGACAATATACAGGATTTTATTTCGATTTGCCCGAAAAAAAAGCAATGATCCGGACAGTTTCACCCAACTGTCTTATTTTGCCGCTGCAAACATCGCGTTACAGCAGTAAAGACTGCTATAACGGTTTGAAATGTCAGCCACTAAGCGGCTGAAATCAAAACGGAAGGGCGAATGATCCTGCTGCGGGACTTCGGATCAGTTGCTCAGGCTGGCGACTATTTGTTTCACTTCACCGGCTGCGCCGAGGATATGCTGAGCCAACAAGGCACAGGCGGCGTCGGTCTGGCCTTCACGGCACAACTTCAGCAGTTCACTATGTTCCGGATCGGCTTTTTGCACACCACCGGCCAGCATCAGATGCATGCGGATGTAGCGGTCTGACGTGGTCAGCAGTTGCTGCACCATTTCAAAACTTAAGGGCCGGTTGGCGGCGCGGTACAAAGTCAGATGGAACTGAGTATTGAGCACACTCCAGCTGCCGGCGCTGTCCTGCTGTTGATAAGCATCAGCCATCTGGCTGCGCAGCACTTCGGCGGCAGCAAGATCAGCTTCAGTCAGTAACGGCACCGCGCGGCGCAGCAAATCGGTTTCCAGCATAGCTCTGAGTTCAAATAACTCAGTGACCTGGTCGGCAGATAAGCGGGTGGCGGTGGCGCCTTTATGCGCCTCAAACTCGACCAGCCCCTCAGCTTCCAGTTGCAGCAGCGCTTCGCGCACCGGAATGCGACTTACATTTAACTCTTCGGCCAGCGCGGCCTGACGCAGCGGTTCACCGCCTTTAATGGCGCCGGACAGGATCTTCTGCCGAATTACTTCAACAACGACTTGGGTGCGGGTTTTGTATTCGATACTCATCAGGGGTCCGGGTTACCGATATATGCTGCAAAAACACAGTATACCAAGTCGATATAGTCATTCGTCTATCAGTTTTAATGGTGAGATCGCATCCGGCATTTGAGCTGTGGCACTATTATAAGACGTAAAATCACAGAGGTCGTTATGAAGCTATATATCGCAGTTGATGTCTCGGATGATGATGTCACGGTGCAGGAAATCGCAGAGCAATGTGGTTATGACTTGAAACATCCGGCGGTGCATGACGTCGGTGCACCGGAACCAGTTGAATATCTCGGGGAAAGCTGTTTGTTGCTGCGGGTGCACTTGTTGCGGGATATCACAGCGACAGATTTATTGCAGGAAGCACAGGTACTGATTTCTCATCCGTCAGTGTCGTCCGTGCGAAAGTTATGGGTTGAGGCCTGAGCTATTGCATCAGGCCTGTGCATAAATCTCCCGATAGCCCAGCCAGCGGCGGATCAGCGCTTCACTGCCACGGCGATCCTGCTGCCACAGCAACTGGGCTGTCTGTTGCGCCGCCGGGATCAAATCCTGATCGCGGCTTAGATCGGCGATGCGATAACTGGCGAGGCCAGTCTGGCGGGTGCCGAGCAGTTCACCCGGGCCACGAATTTCCAAATCGCGTTGGGCGATAACAAAGCCGTCGTTGCTGTCGCGCAGCACACTCAAGCGGGCCTGCGCGGTAGGGGACAGCGGCGCATGATACAGCAGCACGCAGTGTGAAGCGGCGCTGCCACGGCCGACCCGGCCACGTAGCTGGTGCAGTTGCGCCAGGCCAAGCCGCTCCGGGTTTTCGATAATCATCAGGCTGGCGTTTGGCACATCCACGCCGACTTCAATCACAGTGGTCGCGACTAATAATTGCAGTTCGTTCGCGGCGAAGGCCTGCATCACCGCTTGTTTTTCACTGCTTTTCAGCCGGCCATGCACCAGGCCAATGTTCAGTTCCGGCAAAGCTGCAGCAAGTTCGGCGGCGGTGATTTCGGCGGCCTGACATTGCAGCGCATCGGATTCATCAATCAAAGTGCAGACCCAATACGCCTGCCGGCCTTGTTCCTGCACCACCTGGCGCACCCGGCTGACGACTTCAGCACGGCGCGTGTCCGGGATTGCCACAGTCGTTACCGGCGTGCGGCCCGGCGGCAGCTCGTCGATGATAGAGGTGTCCAAATCAGCGTATGCGGTCATCGCCAGCGTGCGGGGGATAGGCGTCGCTGTCATCACCAACTGATGTGGCGCAAACCCCTGTTGTTCACCTTTGGCTCTGAGTTCCAGCCGCTGATGCACACCAAAGCGGTGTTGTTCGTCGATGATGGCAAGCGCCAGCGCAGCAAACTGCACTTGCTGCTGAAACAAGGCATGAGTGCCAATCACCAACCGGGCGCTGCCATCGGCAATGGCAGCAAGCTCAGCGTCGCGCGTTTTGCCTTTGGTTTTGCCACCAAGCCAGGCTATCTGCACGCCTAAAGGTTCCAGCCAGCGCCGGAAGGTGCTGGCGTGTTGCTCGGCCAGCAGTTCAGTCGGCGCCATCAGTGCGACTTGCCAGCCGGCCTGGATCACCGGCAAAGCAGCGAGCGCCGCGACCAGGGTTTTACCGGAGCCAACGTCGCCCTGCACCAACCGTAACATAGGTTCTGTGCGGGCCAGATCTTGCTGAATTTGCTGCAATACCCGTTGCTGCGCGCCGGTTGGTCTAAACGGCAGGCTGGCCAGCAGTTGCGGCGTCAGCTGTTGGTCGGGCGGAATGGGACGGGCGGCCTGAGTGCGCGACAGGCTGCGCACCTGCAGCATGCTGAGCTGCTGCGCCACCAGTTCTTCAAAAATCAGCCGCTGCTGCGCCGGATGTTGTCCCAGTTCCAGCAGCTGTAAAGAAGCATCCGGCGGTGGCCGGTGCAGATAAAATAACGCGTCGCTGAGGCTCCAGGCCTGCCAGTGGCCGGCATGCTGTGCCTGCAGCGCGAATAACGGCGCCAGATATTCTTCCGGCGCGGCGCGGCGCAGCTCTGTCAGCGCCTGCTCTGTCAGCGTGCGCCAGCTGCCTTGTTTTAAGCCTTCGGTGGTCGGGTAGACTGGCGTCAGCGACTCGGCGAGCTCGGGGCCGGCGTCATCTTTGATGATTTTGTATTCCGGATGCAGCATCTCCACGCCACGCATGCCGCGTTTGACTTCGCCAAAACAGCGTAGCGTGACCCCCGGTTCCACTGCGTTTTTTTGTGCCGCGCTGAAGTGGAAAAACCGCAGCGTGATACTGCCGCTGCCGTCACGCAGCACTACTACCCAACTGCGTCTTTTGCCAAAGGTGATTTCACTGCTTTGCACCACGCCCTGCACACTGACCTGCTGCGCCGGCCAGGTGTCGGCGATAGGGCAGACGCGGGTGCGGTCTTCATAACGGAGTGGCAGGTGGAACAAAATATCCTGCACCGAATGCAGGCCCAGTTTTTCCAGCAACGCAGCAGTTTTGGCGCCAACACCTTTGAGATGCACTATGGCCAGGTTGGCAAGAGAGGTCCGGCTCAAATTCTGTCAGGTCCGCAGACAATCATCGTCGCATCATAACGGAAAAATACTGCAGCGTGCGCAGGCTCAGTAAAAATGCGTTTTATTGGCCGCGACCATGTGTTGCAGTGCCTGATCGATTTTTGGCCAGAGCGCCTGGTGCGGGCTTAACCGGGACATCGCCAGATGAGTGCGCTGAGTGTGGTCCGCGGGTAGTTGCCAGTCATTGAGCTTCAGCGTCTTAAAACGCGGATTTTTCTGTAATTCCAACGAGGTATAATGCAGTGGCCCCACGTAAAGATCGGCTTGCTGATACAACAATAACGCCAGCGCACTTTCCAAATTTTTGCCCCAAATGATGGTCATTTGCAACTGGGGTAACCGTTTCAGAAAGGCCGGTGGATAAGTGCGGTCTTTCGTCAGTACCACGATGCGCCCGCGCAAGTCCTGTTCGCGTTGGATCTCCGGGCTATGCGGCGCTAAAAAGATACTGGTCATCCGCACTTCATCAAAAGGCGCCATCAGATATACCGCCTGGCGCGCTTCGGTTTGCACCAAACCAGTCATCAGATCGGTTTTACCTTCTTCCAGCAGTTTCAGACAACGGCTTAATGGGGTTGGAGGGCTGAACGTCAGGGTAAAACCACTGGCATCCGCCAGTTCACGCATCATGTCGACCATAGGCCCGGTGGGCGCCTGCCCGGCTATGTAGCTATGGCGCGGCGGCAAGTGATCAAGGCACCATTGCAGCACAGGTTTAGCTGGAGTCTGGGATGCTTCGGTAGGGTTGGCTACTGCCTGCGATAGCCAGCAAAACAAGCACAGAGCGCTGTAGCGAAACCATCCGGACATCTGCAACTCCTTCTGGCATCAAGCCAGTCTGTTAGTTTCCTACCAACACCGATAAGTCGGCCTGGCTTGCATCCGGTGCGTATAAGCGGCTGACAGTTCCGTCTGCCATCATTTCGGCGATAGTTTTTTCAATGACGGCGGCCAGTTGCGGGTGGCGGCTATGCCGGGAAAAGCCAATATAGATAAACTGCGGTGTGGCCGTTTTAAGCATCAATGGCGCGCGTTTAAATTTCTGATGTAAACGCGGTGTGTTGTACAAATAATCCAGCGAACTGTAACGCGGTACAATTAAGCCATCAACCCGGCCTTTGGCCAGTACATCAAAACCGGCAGCGATACTTGGGACCTCCAGCTGGCGGTTGGATCCCAGATTACGGACTAAGGTCATCAAATCCGGATGATAGGCGTAGTTGCGCACTGTCGCTAAGGTTAAATGTTCCAGCTGACTGAGCTGATTAATCGTGCGGGGGTCGTCACCACGCTGATACAAAGATTCCGGAATACGTTCGCTGTATGGAAACATCAGCATTAAGGCTTCGCGTTCCGGTGTTTTGTTCAGATTAGTCATTAGATCCGCTTCGCCACTGGCGATTTGGCGAAAACAACGGGCTACCGGCGTTCGGGGACTGTATTCAATCCGAAAGCCAGCGCGGCGCGCCAGTTCCTGCATCAGGTCGACAGAGGCGCCAACCGGGCGGTCAGGCCGCTGGAATTCATGAAAACGCGGGAAATGGTCCAGACACCAGTGCAGCACCGGCCGGTCGTCTGCGGCCTGCACCGCCGACGACAATAACAATAAAGTGAACAGCAGTGACTGCGTCAGCCACTGCCGGCAACGGCTTAGTTGGTTGATGGCAACTCCATCACACCGTCGATTTCAATCTGCGCGGCGCGCGGCAAAGCGCTGACCTGCACTGCAGCCCGCGCCGGATAAGGCTGGCTGAAGTACAGCGCCATGATTTCGTTGACGATGGCAAATTTGCTTAAGTCAGTCAGGAAAATATTCACTTTGACCATATCCTGGATAGTGCCACCGGCGGCTTCACAGACGGCAGACAGGTTTTTAAATACCTGATGGGCCTGCTCGGCGAAATCTTCCGACACCATCTGCATGCTAGCCGGCACCAGCGGAATTTGGCCACTTAAATACACAGTAGTGCCAATTTTGACCGCCTGCGAATAAGTGCCGATGGCGGCAGGGGCATTGGCAGTACTGATAATGACTTTGGACATGAGGGTTACTTCCTTCTGTAAACTTTAATCACATCCGGCGTGACCCGGAGTTTGCGCATCACGTTGGCCAGATGAATACGGTCCCGCACCGACAGCGTGATTTTAATCACATAGTCGCCGGAATCCCGGTCGTCGGTCGACAGATCCTGAATATTGGAATCCTGCGACGCGATGACAGTCGTGAGTTTGGCCAACATGCCTTGTTTGTTCACGATAAAAATGCGGATATCAACCAGGAACTGTTTGTCGCCGGTCTGATCCCATTTCACCGGGAAATATTTGCCCGGTTCTTTTTCCCAGCCACGGATATTGCGGCATTCGGCGCGGTGCACGTTAAGGCCTTTGCCCGGTGAAGCGCTGGCGGCAATAGGGTCGCCCGGAATAGGCCGGCAACATTTGGCAAAAGTGGTGAGTAAACCTTCCGAGCCGACAATTACCGCTTTGACTTTGGATGGTAACGGATTGTCGGCGACGGTTTGCGCCGCAACCGGAGTGACTTCATCAAATTCACCAAGCAGACGGCGCGCCACGGCGATAGGCAGCTGATTGCCAAGGCCGATGTCGGAGTAGAGTTCGTCCAGCGTTTTTTTCGTGGTATGCGCCAGCACCCGCTCAATCCGCTCTGGGGCGATAGTCTCGATTTTGACTTCACCGAGCGCCGAGCCAAGCAGCCGTTTACCCAGCGCCACCGCTTCGCTTTGCTGTTGTTTTTTCAGGAAGTTGCGGATGCTCATGATGGCGCGGCTGGTCACCACATAGTTCAGCCAGCTGGCGTTGGGTTTACCGCCCGGACTGGTGATGATTTCCACCGTCTGGCCGGTTTCTAAGGCTTTGGTCAGCGGATAAGGTTTACGGTCGACCCGCACACCAACGCACTTGTTACCAATGTCAGTATGCACGGCATAAGCAAAATCGACAGCGTTGGCGCCAATCGGCAGCTCAACGATTTTGCCTTTGGGCGTAAACACATAGAGCTCATCCGGGTACAGCTCGGTTTTGACGTTTTCCACGAATTCGTAGGTATTGCCGGCGCTTTGCTGAATTTCCAGCAGGCTTTGCATCCAGCGCCGGGCGCGGATTTGCGCTGCGCTGTCGCCCTGTTCACCGGATTTTTTGTATTTCCAGTGTGCGGCGATGCCGTTATCAGCCATTTCATCCATATCGCGGGTGCGCATCTGGATCTCCACCGGAATACCGTGTGGGCCAATCAACGACGTATGCAACGACTGATAGCCGTTTTGCTTTGGAATAGCGATGTAATCTTTAAAACGGATCTCAATAGGTTTGTATAGGTTGTGCACAACGCCGAGCACGCGGTAACAGGAATCCACACTGTCGACCACGACGCGAAAGCCATAAATGTCCATCACATCGTTGAACATCAGCTCTTTGCTTTTCATCTTGCGGTAGATGCTGTACAGGTGTTTTTCCCGGCCTTTGACTTCGGCATTGATGCCGGCATCGCGGATGCGCGCAGAAATTTCGTTCTGAATTTTGTCGATAATTTCGCTGCGGTTGCCACGCGCTTGTTTTACTGCAGTTTCCAGCGCACGGTAGCGCATCGGGTATAAAGCGCGGAAGCCCCAGTCCTCGAGCTCATTTTTAATATTGTGAATACCCAGCCGGTTGGCGATAGGGGCGTACAGCTCTAAAGTTTCGCGGGCGATGCGGCGGCGTTTTTCCGGTTTTAACGCGCCGATGGTGCGCATATTATGCGTGCGGTCGGCCAGTTTAATCAGGATAACGCGGATGTCCTGCGTCATCGCCAGAAACATTTTCTGCAGGTTGGTGACTTCGAACTCTTTGATATCTTTAAATTTTACTTTGTCGAGTTTCGACACGCCCTGTACCAGTTCGGCGACTGTGCTGCCAAAACGTTGTTTCAGGTCGTCAAAGCTGTATTCGGTATCTTCAATCACGTCGTGGCACAAAGCGGCCATCAGGGTTTCGTGATCCATCCGCATGTCGGCCAGAATACTGGTGACGGCGACCGGGTGGGTGATGTAGGGCTCGCCGCTGCTGCGAAATTGCGGCGCATGCGCGTCGCGCGCAAGGATATAGGCCTGTTGCACCAGGGCAACCTGCTCAGGGGGCAAGTACGCGCTGATCTGTTGTTTCAGACCTTCAAATAAATACACAGTGTGAGACTCCGGGCCCGGATATCAGGGTTGTATCCGTTTTCAGACTCAAATATACGTGGATTTTCAAGGCTTGCCAACGGGATACCCCGTTGGCAATGGGCAGGATTAGTGATCTGAACCGATGATGGCGGCGACTGCGGCCATTTCAGATGCTTCCTGTTGCAGTTGGTCACGACGCTCCTGTTGGTCCAGGATGTCGGCAGTGATCAGGCCTTTTTCGATTTCGCGCAGCGCGACGACGGTAGATTTGTCGTTTTCGATGTCAACCATCGCTTCTTTGCCTTCCACTGAGAGCTGGCGTGCGCGGCGTGCGGCGACCAGGATCAGGTCAAAACGGTTACCAATTTGATTTACTGCATCTTCGACTGTTACGCGAGCCATTTTGCACTCCGGGATAAGACTGATTCGTTCAAAGCCGGCTAGTGTACGCTATTTTGCCGGTGTCGCCAACAGGCTGGCGAACAAGGCCGTTTGCTTTTGCTGCTGCTTGGCCAGCGTCAGGCGTTGGCTCAGCACTACTGCGGCAAACTGCTGCAGACAATGCTGGAAGTCGTCGTTGATCAAAACATAATCATATTCAGTGACATGGCTGATTTCGCTATGCGCCTGCTGCATGCGTTTGGCGATAGTCTCTGCACTGTCAGTGCCACGGCCATTTAAGCGTTTTTCCAGCTCGGCTACGCTCGGCGGCAGGATAAAAATCGATAACACGCCTGGCACTTGTGGCCGGATTTGCTGAGCGCCCTGCCAGTCGATATCCAAAAACACGTCGCGGCCTTTGGCCAGTTCTGTTTCGATAGCGCGGCGTGAAGTGCCGTAATAATTGCCGAAGACTTCAGCCCACTCCAGAAACACGCCTTCGTCAATCAACTGCTTAAACTGCTCGACACTGACAAAATGGTAATGCACGCCGTCGGTTTCGCCAGGGCGCGGCGCCCGGGTGGTATGCGACACACTCAGTTGCATGTCGGCATGTTGTGCCAGTAAGGCGTTGATTAAACTCGATTTGCCGGCACCGCTTGGCGCAGACAGAATAAACAGGTTGCCGGGTAAATGTTGCATGCGGAAATTCTCTGAAACAGGCTCTGCCAACAAAAACCGCAGTGTACGCAGAACGACGGCGGGCTGCAATCCACGACTTTTGCTGATTATTGCTGTGCTAAAGCCGGTTTAACCGGCTTTTTTCGCGGTGGCTTTGACTGATAACGTCAGCTCAAACCTGGCCATCGGCTCGTCGCCATGTAAGGAAGGGCAGGTGACAGTAATGCTGACGGTTTTGTTGATGCGCTGTCCGGTGGCGATGGATTCGTCCATCATCGCATCGATCAGTGCGCCGTCGTTGCTGCGAAACCAGACTTCTGCTTCCGGCCGTTTTAAAAATTCACCTTTGACATCTTTAAAGGCAAAGTTGGCGTTGATGCCGCGCTCACGCGCTTTGCTAAATACCAGAAAAGCGCCGGCTAAGTCGGCGCCAATGGCCAGCGCGCCAAAATAAATACTACCCAGATGATTTTTGGTACGCCAGGTGTGCGGCATGCTGACTGCCAAATGCGTATCCGACATTTCGCGGATCTTCGGGCTGCAAAAACCGATCAGCGGGATGTACCGCAGACCGAACCAAAACAGCATGCGCTGAGCTTGTTTCATTGTGACGCGCATTGTGACTCCGCAAAAACAGAAAAACCGGGCCACAGCATATCTGACTGTTACTGGTCAGACAAGTTATTGGTTTGGCTGGGTTGTCGCTCGCTGTATTGCTGTTCAAAACGCTGCTGAGCCTGTTGGCGCTGCTCGACACACTGGCGGATGCGTTCGGTCTGACGCACGCCAAAACAATAAAACGGCGGCTGATAATAATTCAGCCAGGCAAGCTGTTTGTTGCCCTGAAACGGCGCTTTAACGCTGATCACCGAGATAGTCATCCCGGCGTCAGGCGGATTGTTGCCTTGGCTGCTTGCCTGGGTCTTGGTCTGTTTTTTCGCTTGGCTGTTGGCCTGCACGGCTTGTTGCTGCTTTTTACGGGTTGCTGCGGCGCGTCGGCGCTGCGGTGTTGTAATGTCCTGCGGCTGCTGACAATGATATTGCAGCTGCAGTTCGAGCTGGGCTTGCTGCGCTTTGATTTTTAGTTCCTGTTTCAGCTTATAACCACGGCGTTGTTGTTCGCGGTTCAGTTCCAGTGCGGCTTCCAGCTGCGCACACTGGGCAACGCTGAACTGTTCAATTTGTGCTGGCGTGGGGGTGCTAAAACTCAGCAGCAGGCCCGGCAGCAGTCTACGGGCATAGCTGGCAATAAACGGAGTAAAAAGCGGGGCAAGCTGTTGAGCACACATGGGCAAATCCTTCTGTTGCAAAGGGTTCCGGTAGTCGTCCTGACCGCCGGTGGTTTTTGAGTCTGGCTTTTGCGTTGAGTTTTTGAGTTTAGTTAAATAAAAGTTAATTTCCAGCCGCTGCTGGCCGGACTTCCAGTCCCTGTAGCGCGTTGTCGAGGTTATCCAGATCTGGGTTCTGATTGTCGTCAGCCGGCGCTGTTGCAGTGCTGTTAAGGGGGGCGGGGGGTAAATGACTGACTACCAGGCTGGCCAGCAGATAAAACTGCAGGCGGCGGCTTTGTAGCGTGCCGGCCTGATGGCTGCTGTCCGGGTCCAGCCACAGCCGGACGGATTTGCCCTGTGCTAAAGCCTGTTGCTGAAATTGCTGTAACGTCGCTGCTGAAATGCGGTCGTCGCGGCCTGCAGCCCACAGAAACAGCGGGCGTTGCAGAAATTTAATGCGCATTAGCGGCGATTCTCTACTTAGCTGTTGTTGCCAGCGCCGGTCTTGCCAGGGCACGCCGGCCGCCTGAAACAATGTACTGAGGCTTGGTTGACCATAAGGCGTGGCGGCTACCGGCAGATAAGCCTGTAAGGTGGCTGCCAAATCCACCGGCGCAGCCAGCGCCAACCCAAACCGAAAGCGCTGTGGCTGCGCCTGCAGCGCCTGGACCGCGAGATAACCACCAAAGGAGTGGCCAATCACCAGCTGCTTCGTCGGGTCGCCAATGCCGGTTGCCAATAAAAGGTCGAGCCCGCTAAAGATATCGCTGAGCAGCGGGCTTTGCGGGCCAAAATCTCCCTGCGCCGCCTGCAAAAAAGCCTGACCGTAACCGGCCGAACTGCGGTACTCGGGTTGCAGCACAATAACGCCGTGATTGACCAGCCATTGCACCCACACATCGTACGACGGGTCGGTTCTGCTAAAAGGCCCGCCGTGGATTAGCGTCACCAGCGGGCTTTTGGCCAACTCCCGGCCCGGCGGCAGATAAAGATATCCTGGGATAGTTTGGCCGTCCGGCGTCTGCCAGGCGACTTGCTGTGGCGACACTCCGGCCGGCAGCGGCGCTGCGGCACTGAGCCGCAATGGCTGGCGTTGCTGGATCTGCAGGTCTTTATTCAGCGTCAGCAGCAGATGCTGCGCGTTGATTTGATCGCTGCAGCTGAAACTGGCCAGCAGTCTGTTTTTATCTGCTGCAGTTTGAGTGGCGAGTTGCAGCTGCATCGAACACTGTGGTTGTAGTGCCTGCAGCTGGTCCAGCAGTGACTGCCAGGCCGGGTCTGTACTTTGCCAATACAGCCGCTGATACAAACGTGCATATGCCAGCAGTTTGCCATCGCTACTATGTAAGGTCTGGCTGATGTCGGGTTGCAGGCCGGCTGCCGGTGTCTTTGCAATATCGTCAGGCAGTTGCTTTGGGATTTGTCGGGAGCTTTGCGGTGAAAATTGCTGAAGTAATAGCGTTCTGCCGGCGGCGTCTTGCCAAACCGGACGCGGCTTCGCGTACGACTGGCTGCCTTCTGTGGCCGGCCAGATTTGCTGTGCCGCGTGATTGGGTTTGAGCCACCAATAGCTGAGACTGGTTTGCTGCCACTGCAACACAGCACCGGCGGCATTGAGTTCAATCACCTGCATTTGCTGGCGTGGTGGGATTTGTTTCTGGCCCGGTAAGGCAAAGCCGGGTTGCCACAGCGTGCGCAGCGTTTTGCGCCGGATGTCGAGCAGCTGCAGCAGGTCGGACGATGCCAGCCAGAGCTGTTGTTGATCTTCGCTTAGCATTAGTTGAGTTGGCGGCACTTCGCGTTGTTTATGCAGCACCTGCTCTTCGCCATCACCCTGACTGCGGCTTAGCCAGTATTGCTGGCCTTGCCGGCGCCAATAATAAACCCAACGCCCGTCTGGGCTTAGCAACGGCTGTAGCGGTAACTCCGGAAAAAAATGACCGGCGCTGAAATAACTGGCTAAAGGGAGACCGGGTAGCGGCGGAGATTGTTCACTCTGCAGTTTCAACTGCTGCCAATCTGCGGCGCTGAATGCCGTGATCACTGGGTCTGCGGGCAGCGGCGCCGCAATCGAAGGCACTGGGCTCAACGCTATACAAAGCCAGCAGACGGTCAGTCTCAACTGGCGGTAATGGCGAATCGCATTAGCCCGCATCCGGTACATCAGCCTCTTTGGGCCAGAGTTGCAGATTTGCCAATAAGCACAAACGCCCTTGTTGCCATAAGGCATATTCACCGCTGTTTTGCTGTGTCAGCTGTAGCGGGATGCCGGGTAATACCGGTGTTTTAAACTGCAGATAGAGCTGCTGTACCGGAACAGGTAAAGCCTGACATAGCAATGCAGCACTGGCCATGCCATGCAAAATCGGTTGCGGCTGGCCAAATAATCGGGCCGACCAGCGCCACAAATGAATAGGATTGTAATCACCGGATAAACGGGCGTAAGCGCGGGGAGCCTCTGGAGCTGTCTCAATCTCCGCGATGCGCTGTTCCGGTCGGATTGGGGCTTGAGTTGTTTTGTGACTGTGGCCACTTCGTACTCCTTTTTGCAGCAGGTACTCGCTGCTGCCGGTCAGGACTAACCGCTGCTGTTGCCATAACTGCTGCTCAGCCCGCAGTAGCAGACCTTTTTCATGAGGCACTGTCGATAGTACGGTGCAAATTAGCAGCGGGCCGTCACCGCAAAGTTGGGTTTCAGACTGGTGTTTTCGCGCCTGTAGTTCATTGTGCAGATGGATCAAGCCCGCCACTTTTAATCCAGGGCATTGCAGCATGCTGGCTAGTTGAGCTTTTTGTAGCAGCGGGTAATAAAAACACAAAGGCACAGGGCCAGCTGGAATACCAAAAAACTGCTGATAGGCGGACAGCTGAGCAGATGATGGCGCGGACGTCTGATGACAAAACTGACGCGGCACAGGGCCAAAAGGTTGCTTTGGCTGCAGCAATGTCAGGCCCGCTTTGAGCAACAGCGGCCAGAGCGCTGCCGGTAGGGGCACCGCAGCTATATCTGCAGAGGGGGCTGGGTCAGTATGCGTCATCGGCCACTACATGTCTGTGAAAACGAGATAAACAGGAGCTTATCAGACCCCGGTGGCTGAACCCAGCATTGCCTGAAGGCTGCTGTGTGACAAATTTTTGCTTAAAAGTTTAATATTTGCTAGCGTCCTGCACTTTTGTTGAATGGATACTGCACGAGGGAGTTGCTGTTATGTTGCCGAATATACGCCGGCTGTTTTGGATCTGGATTGCATGCTTTGCAGTTTTCTCATTCAAAATCAATGCAGATCAAGTACTACAGAGTATTCAGGTCGAAGACAAAGCTTATATCAGGACTGACACCCAGCTGCTGATCTATTCATTAACAGATGGTTCTTTCAGCAAAAATGCGGAATTGCCTGCTGACGCCGGCCCCATAGCTGTCAGTGACGGTAACATCTACCTCATCCGCGATAGCAGTTTGTATCTGTTTGATATCAATAACGGCACGTCCAGGCTATTTCGCAGCTATCCGAGTGCACTCAAAGCGGTGGCAATTGTTGGCCATCTGCTGTACCTGACCAGTCAGACCGATTTATGGGTGTCAAATCTCAATACTGGGGTTGAATATGATCGGCAGAGCTTCTCGAATCTGACAGAGCGGTTAGTGGTAGATGGCAACAACCCCGATGCGTTTGTCATCACGGATGACGGCCCGGCACAAGGATATACGCTGCATCGGCTGGCGCTTGATGAGCAGCGCCGCTTTATGCGCACACAAAGTAGCAAGATGGCGTTAAATTCACCGGATTATGCCTTGTTTTTCGCGCCGGATCGCACGGCATTCTATGGCAGTGACGGCCGGTTACGCGACTTTACCAGCCTGGAGGCTTTTGCCCGCGCCGGGTTATACATCAATGATTTAGCCTGGCATGACAGCGAAGCAATCGCTTTATCTGAGCGCAGTGTCTATCGGATTGGTACGGATTCGACTTTACTGGAACGTTATCGGATCCCACACGATGAATTTTCCACAGAAAACCGTATCGCACGAATTTTTATCTGGCAAAACCAACTCTACCTGTTGGAGCGGGACGGCCTGACCTTAACGGCTGTGAGCTTCAGCCAATTTGAACCAATTTTGCCGAACGAGCCAAAAGACCCGACGAATTTGGCTTTTGAGCCCGCAGCAGTGTTTGCCAACCAAAGTCAGGATCAGGTCTATTTGCTGGATAACAGCCGCTTTCAGCTCTATCGCTGGGATGTGGCCAGCGAAAAATATCTGACCTCAGTGGCGCTGCAGCGGGAAGTCGCAGAGTGGGTGCCGGCACCGGCACAAAACCGGCTGTATTTCCGTTATGTGGGTGACCCGGTTATTTATCAGCTTGCTTTGGCGACCGGGGTGGTCAGCGCCTTCAGCAAAGAACCTGAGATCCCGGTTGGAATGGGCCTGGTTGGTGAGCATTTGATGGTGCGTGATCTTGGCGTGCAGTCCGGCACCGCACTTGCGCGCTTTTTCAACTCAGATGGTAAAACAGTCGAAATCATCCAGAATTGGCCAGTGCCGGCGGGCAGCGTCTACGAGCCGATTCGTCAGCGCTTTTACCATATCGAGGACTATCAGGGCGAAGCACTGCACTGGATGGAATTTGATAGCAAACAGCTGATATTCGGCGATAAAAAAACGCAAAATAAGCAGAACCGGAACCATATCTATGGCCAGCCTGAATTCTCACAAAATGGTGCGGCCATGTCGGTACAATATGGCCATGTCCTCAGTGCCGCCAGTCTGAAACTGCAAAAAGATTTGCGCCCCGAAGCGCCAACCAGCTTCATTTACACAACGCTGCATCGCTGGGTACATGGCCAACTGTTTACGCTGAGCCCGGATAGTCGGTATGAGGAAACGTATCTGAGCCATTGGCGCGCCGATTTGGCTGTGGCCAATGCGCAAATTCTGCCCGGCAGACCCGTGGCGCTGCTGGGCTTGCCGCTGCGCAACAAAGTGTTGGCGGTGACTCTGCATCTGGGGTTCCCGCAATTGCAAACAATCCCCCTGACGTTGACCGATCTGGACAACGATGGCGTCAAAGACGATACCGATTTATTTCCGGCTGATAACAAAGAATGGCTGGATCTGGACTTTGATGACATCGGTGATAATGCCGACGCCGATGACGACGGTGACAACGTCAATGACGACCAGGATGCCTTCCCGCGAGATAAAAAAGAGTGGGCAGACACCGACCGGGATGGTACTGGCAATAATGCAGATACCGATGATGACAATGACAATGTACCGGATGATCGGGACGATTTGCCGCTAGACCCTACAGAGTCGGTTGATACGGACAAGGATGGTATCGGCAACAACAAAGATACCGATGACGACAACGACAGTTACCCGGACAACAATGATGCCTTCCCGCTGGATAAAACCGAATGGCTGGATACGGACAAAGACGGGACTGGCAACAACGCCGATACAGACGATGACAATGACAAAGTACCGGACAGCAGTGATGCGTTTCCGCTCGACCCGACAGAGAGCCTTGATACTGATAAAGATGGTGTCGGAAACAACAAAGACAGCGACGATGACAATGACGGCGCTGCGGACACGGAAGATGCATTTCCATTAGATGCCAGCGAAAAATCCGACCACGACAAGGACGGCATCGGCGACAACAAAGACTCCGACGATGACAACGATAACCGGCTGGACAACGCCGACTACTATCCACGGGATGCCAGCCGCTGGGATTTGGATGCGCGCAAGTTTATCCCGCAGCTGACTGGCAGTACCTGGACCTATAACACGGTGACAGCGTCATTGGGGCAGTCCCAGATGTTCGGCAGTCAGTCGCTGTTGCCGCTGCAGTTTTCCAATGGCAACAGACTGTATTTGCTGGGTTTTAATGGCGAGCTGCAACTGCATGGTCTGTATCTCCCGGCCATATCAGTCGGTGGTGCTAATTTTTCGGTGGATTTACGCTTTGATCGCGCGGTGAATCTGGCGTATTCAGGCATGCAAATCGAGAAAGGTCAGGTCAACATCAGCCCGACCTACGGTAAAAAATCGATGGACTACACGGCCAAAGTCGAAGCCGCTGGCTGGCAGAAAGTGAAAGTTGGAGCCGGCGAATTCGATGCAGTGATGGTGAAACTGCAGCTCAATGCCGGAGCAGCCGTCGAATCCGCCACTAACAATGTCTTTATCACCTATGACGCAACTTTTTGGTTCGTAGAAGGCGTTGGCTTGGTGAAAGTACAGGAATGGAGCAAGTCGACCGAGTTACAAAGTTATCAGATTGGCGCTCCGGAGACTGCCAAACCAGGAAGCAACAGCGCAGACAGCGCCGGAGGCGGTAGCCTGAGCGCGGCATTCGCGCTGTTATGGTTACTGGCGGGCTGGCGGCGTCTGATAGTACCAACACAGCGCCGCTAAAGACTGTGTTTATCGGCAGGGATGCCGGTGAATTGTGTTGACGCCAGTGACCAGCGCTATAGCTTCATAGAATAGGCCGGCTGTTACAGTTGTGACAGCGCCAGCTTGCCGGCAATAAGCGTTAATAACAGCGCTACAGTGCTGTCAAACAGCCGCCAGCGCTGCGGTGAGCTCAGCAGTATTTTCAGCTTAGGCGCCAGGCCTGTCAGGGCCCCAAACCAGCAAAAAGACGCCAGACAAGCGCCGACCGTAAACCACAGCGGCGACGGCTGGGCGTTGCCGATGCTGCCTAACAGCACCACAGTATCCAGATACACATGTGGGTTTAATAAGGTGATAGCAAAAGCCGTCAGCGCGGTTTTGCCGGTTGATTGCAGTTGCACTTCACTACTGGTCAGCAGGCCAGAACTGCCTTGCCAGGCCCGCTGCGCGGCACCATAAGCCAGATACAACAGCATCAGCACACCGGCTACAGTGAGCAACGGCACCAGCGGTGGGATCCACTGCTGCAAAGTCGCGATGCTGCTGACGCCGGCGACGATGAGCAGCGCGTCGCAGCCGATACAGACCGCCGCAATCACCAGCCGGTTGGCTCCGGCCATGCTTTGGCTCAGCACCCAGATATTCTGCGCGCCGATGGCGACAATCAGGCTTAAGCCAATACTAAATCCAGTCAAAAACGACAACATCACCAAGCTCCGCGCTCTGGAAGATCACAACCCAAGCTTAAGTGCTGGCTTAAAATGAATCTAACGAATAATAATTGTGATACATGATTGAAAATCATAATGCGCTGAAACTGGCGAAGAACCGGGAGCACCCACATGCTGGATTACCGTTTATTACAGGCGCTGGCGGCTGTCACAGCACAAGGCGGTTTTGACAAAGCCGCCACTGCGCTGCATCTGACGCAGTCGGCAGTTAGCCGGCGCATCAAACAGCTTGAAGCCATTTTGGGTCAGCCGGTGCTGCAGCGCAGCACACCGCCCAAACCCACGGCCGCCGGCCAGCGTTTGCTCAATCACTTGCAGCAAGTGCGGCAAATGGAAAGTGCACTCGGCCTCACCGAACCCGACAGTCCGCTGCAGGTGCGGCTTGCCACCAACGCCGACTCGCTCGCCACCTGGTTGCCGCAGGCTTTGGTGTTACCGGCACCGTCGCAGTTACAATTTGATTTGGTGGTGGAGGATCAATCCGTCAGCCTGAAACGGATGAAACAAGGCGACGTGATGGCGTGTATCTGTGACAGCCCGCAGCCGGTTAATGGCGGCGCTGTGATGCCGCTCGGCGCACTGCGTTATCGCGCTGTGGCGAGCCCGGCTTTTATCCGCCGTTATGGCCTGCAACCTTTGACTGCCGAAGCATTGGCGCAGGCGCCTTGTCTGGTGTTTAGCAACGATGATGCGCTGCAACACCGGTTTTTGCACGACATCGCCGGCATCAGCCCAACACTGGTGCATCAGTGCCCATCGTCCGAAGGTTTTTTAAAAGCAGTGCTGGCCGGTCTAGGCTTTGGCTTGTTGCCAGAGCTGCAAATGCAAATGCAAACGCAATTTGCTAATGGCGAGCTGATTGATCTCGCGCCGGGATATTTTCTCGACACGCCGCTGTACTGGCATCACTGGCAAACCGAAAGCCCGCAGCTGAAGCAACTGCGGCTACAGGTGTTGGCTTGTGCAAAGGAATGTTTGGTCGGGATTTAGATGCTGAGCGGGTAGTCGCCGGTTTTTTGAACTGTGGTTTAGTCAGTTTTGTTTAAGCTGCTAATCAACGATTGCGCAATTGCCGATTTGGCTTTAGTTGATGATGGCAACAGATGTGTGGCTGGAACTTGATGCACAGCACCGCCTACTTATCGCGGCAAAGCCAACACCGCCACCACTGCGTTCGCCCGTTCGCGCCTCCCGCGCTCACTCTTGATCGCTCACTCCGCGGCTGCCGATGTTGGTTTTGCTGGGGTTTGGCGACAGCTGCTTTGAGCGAAAAGCAGATCTAGAAATAACTAATTTTTGGGCATTATTAAATGTCTGCGTTACTTCAAACGCAGACATTTGGACTTTGTGGGCTATGTAGGCGCTGCACCACATTGCCAGCCCTGCTGGTGAGCACTGATCACTTCTACTGGAAATGACTGATCGGGCTGCTGGTGGTTTTGCGCAATATGGACATGAAGAAAAGGACACCGGCATGGGCGTCCTTTTCTGAAATTAATTAATATTTTAACATTCTCAATTAATGATTAATGTAGTATCTCGAAGGTTCAATTGTTACCATCTATCTTCTTTATCTCTAATTATTTTTATAACTTTATTTTTCTTCACACCTATATATATCCGATCTGATATTTCCAGCATAAGCCCAATGAAACATATGAATCCATATACATCCCAGTTGGATATCATATTATTCATCGCAGAACTAAATGAGCCGCTTGTAATGGACAGCCCGACAAATATAATCGGAAAAACAACTGCCGACGCAATTGCCATTGCAACACTTCCATTGATAAACGATAAAACAATGATCATCAGCTTTTTGTCTGTGTCATTATCAGTCATTCTATTTCTCTTTTATCTCTTGTTTTACCATTTCGGTAGTACCAGTTGATACGCTCTTCCGAGTCACGGCAGAAATAGCACTTGAGCCAGTGATTGCCAACTGCGCCAGCTATTTGACCAAGACCAGCACCAAGAGCATTTCCAGCTAATTCTGCATTCGATGCGGCGAGATTAGAAACTTTGAATCCTTCTCCTCGTGCTGTATTGACGGTCATCTCGCCTGTCATATTCGCACTGCTTCCAATGATTGCTCGTGCAGTAGCACCCATAGAAGTTCCTGCAGCTTTACCAACAGCACTTGCTTCCGCAACCCACCTAACAAACAAAAGTATTTTTCGCCCGCTCTGAGATATACAAATAAGGCACCCAGATGCCGAGAGCTATGGCGCTGCTGAAGAGGGATTTGATGATGTCGTCGGTCCAGACTTCCAGCTGTGGAAACATCAGGCTGGTGATCAGGGTGTCGCCGAGCAGGAAGGTGGCGGCCATGGCGGCCAGTATAAAAAAGTACTTCGGCAGTAAGCTGCTTTTGCGCATAAACAGATAAATCAGATAGACCGACAGCGCCAGCATTAGCAGGTTGATCAGCATTTCAGAGAAAATCAGCAGAATAAAACCAGCGGAGGCGGCGTGCAGGATATCGCTGAAATCGCCGTCGCTAAACAGCGGTTGGTACAGACCCCAAAGGTTCACCAATAAGCGGAAAGGCCCGAGCCAGATGCCAAAACCGAGTAACCACAACCAGCCGCCAAAGGCCCAGGGCTGAGGTACCGGGGCTTGTACCGTGTTTTCTGCCGTTGTTTCCGGCTGCGCCGTAGTCCCTGTGTTGTTCATCAGTCGTCCTGGTCTGTTTGCGGAAATCGTTGTGTTCAAGCTATCGGTTTTTCTTTTTTATTACAACAAGATATCTACATATGTACCTAAAAATGTTTTTGCCGGCAGACCTGAAAAAAACGGGGCCCGCAGGCCCCCAAACATCGCACTTCTTTGTTCTTGTCTGAATTGTTCTCGCGATACATATGTTATTTAATAACAGTTAAAATTGATATTGATTGTTATGTTTTAACACGATATTTTAAGCCAACACAACGATTATTTTTGCAGCAGGCTGAACCGGCTTTGCTGCAGGGAAAAAGGAACACAACCTTGACCAACAGAAGGCTTGCCGCAGATGAGCAAGGACAGGAATTGCCTTTAACCGGAAAAGGCCTGGGCGACTGGCAGCAATTGTCGACATCAGGCTGGTCTTTATTCGATGGCGATATTTGTTTACCGGTCGCGACGCTGAACTGGCAGGTGGTAGAGCGGAACCTGGCCTGGATGGCGACTTTTGCTAGCCAGCAACAGGCGCTACTCGCGCCGCATGGCAAAACCGCGATGACACCGGCGTTATTTCAGGCGCAGCAGGCCGCCGGAGCCTGGGGTTGCACTGTGGCGACTGTGCCGCAGCTGCAGGTGGCTGTTGCCGCCAGCATGGGCCGGGTGGTGTTAGCCAATCCATTAGTCGGCCGCGCCGAACAGCGTCAGGTCGCGAAGCTACTGCAGCAAGGGCTGGAGTTTTATTGCCTGATTGATGACGCGACGCAGCTGCCCGGCCTGCAACAGGTGATGGCTGAGGCCGGCGTCACTTTGCAGTTGTTGCTGGAACTCGGGGTGCCGGGCGGGCGCTGCGGGGTACGTGGCGCGGAGGCAGCGCTTGATTTAGCAAAGCGCATCACAGCGTACCCGGCGTTAAAACTCTGTGGTGTCGAGTTTTATGAAGGCGTGGTTAAAGGCGGTGAGGCTGCGCTCAAACAATTTATCCGCGATGGTTATGCCACTGCGGCGCAGCTTCATCAGGCCGGTTTGCTGCAAACCAATGCAGCGGGTCTTTATTTAGTCAGCGGCGCCGGTTCTGCTTATTACGATTTAGTGGCGGACGAATTTCAAAAGAGCAACATAAGCCAGCAAGGCTTTGCGCTGGTGCTGCGGCCCGGCTGTTATGCGCTGCATGACAGCGGCATTTATCAGCAGGCACAGCAGCAAGTGCTGGCGCGAAGTCCGCAGGCTTGTTTGATCCCCGGTGCGCTGGAAGATGCCTTATTAGTGTGGGCTTATGTGCTGTCGCGCCCTGAGGCGGACCTGGTGGTGGTCGGGCTTGGCAAACGTGATGCGGCTTTTGATGCCGGGCTGCCGCAGCCGGCGCTGTGGTTTCAAACTGGCATGGCAAAGCCTGCGCCATTTACCGCCGAAGCCCTAAAAATCATGGACCAACATTTATTACTGCGGGTGGCGGCCACAACAACTTTAGCTGTTGGTGATATGCTGGCTTTTCGCACGTCCCACCCTTGTCTGACGCTGGATAAATGGCGGCAGCTGGCGGTGCTGGACGACGATTTTATGGTGCGCCGGGTACTGGCGACCCAATTCTGAACAAAATCAGCCTGGCCTTGGGCCTTAAGGACATCCAGCTGTGGATATAGTGACAAGAATTCATGAATGTCTGGCGCATCTGCGCCCGTCTGAGCAAAAAGTGGCGCGGTTTATCCTCAATGACCTGAACTACGCCGCCAATGCGCCTATCAATGAACTGGCCGATCAGGCCGGCGTCAGCCATGCCAGCATTACGCGGCTGGCGCGGGCGCTGCAATGCACCAACGTGCGTGAACTGAAACTGCGGTTGGCGCAGTCAGCCGCCGTCGGTGAGCGCTTTAACAGTGAACAGCAAGTCGAGCAAAAAGACATTCCGGCCATTTACAGCGCCATTGTTGAAATTTTGCAGCTCAACACCGGCCTGATTCGCCAGGAAGCCATCGAAGCGGCATCGCAGCTGATGATCAATGCACCTAAGGTGCTGATTTTTGGCGTCGGTGGTGGCAGCTCCGTGCTGGCGCAGGAAGCGCATAACCGCTTGTTCCGGCTGTGTGTGCAAAGCAACGCCTATTCCGACCCATTGTTGATGCGGATGACCGCGGCCAGCGTCGACAAAGGCGACGTGGTGCTCTGTCTGTCGCTCAGTGGTTATAGCCCGGATGTCGAAGCGGCGGTGCAGATTGCCAAAGATTATGGCAGCCAGGTCGTGGCGATTTGTCCGGACAGCCGCTTGTCAGCGCTGGCCGATGTGCATCTGCCGATCCTGACGCAAGAGTCTGATTTTATTTATAAACCCAGCGCGTCGCGTTACGTGATGCTGGCGGCCATCGACATTCTGGTCAGCCAGATTGCAGTGCTGAATCAGCGCAAATCCCGCGAGAAACTGCGGCGGATTAAACACGAACTGGATGAACACCGCAAAGGGCCGGAGCGCCTGCCGCTGGGAGATTAATGTTGGGAAACCCGAGTTCCGCCGCTGCTTTGCAGTGTGACCTGCTGATCCGCAATGCGTTGTTATTGGATGGCAGTGGCCGCCCCGGCTGGTACGCCGATTTGGCTGCGCAGGCTGGCACCATTGTCGCCATTGGCGATTTGGCCGGGGTAGATCTCCAGTCAGCGACTGTCGTGGATGCCACAGGGCTGGTACTGGCGCCGGGTTTTATTGATGTACATACCCACGACGATTTGGAAGTACTGCGTAACCCGCAGATGCTGGCGAAGCTCAGCCAGGGCGTGACGACGGTCATTACCGGCAACTGTGGCATCAGTGCTGCGCCGGTTTCGCTGCGCGCTGAAGTGCCGGACCCGATGAATCTGCTGGGGCAAAGCACGGATTTTTGTTATCCGCACTTTGCCGATTATGCTGCTGCGGTGGATGCAATACAGCCCGCAGTCAATGTGGCGGCACTGGTGGGGCACACGGCGCTCAGAGCCAGCATTTTGGACCGGCTTGATCGTGCCGCGACGCCCGGCGAAATCGACCAGATGCGCCAGACGCTGGAACAGGCTCTCTTGCAAGGCGCTTTGGGCTTAAGTTCGGGCCTGGCTTATCACAATGCCGCTGCCGCACCGGTCGAAGAATTATTGGCGCTGGCCGCGCCGCTTTGTGCCGCCGGCGCTATTTACACCACGCATTTACGCACTGAATTCGATGGCATTCTTGATGCCCTGACCGAAGCGGCGGATTTGGGTCTGAAGCTCAATGTGCCGGTGGTTGTGTCGCATTTAAAATGTGCCGGCGTGCTGAACTGGGGCCGCTCGGCGGAGATCCTCGATTTTTTTGCCGCCAGGCGCAAACAGCAGCAATTCAGCTGTGACTGTTATCCCTATTCGGCCAGTTCCAGCACGCTGGATTTGGCGCAGGTCACCGCCGACTTTGCCATTATGATCACCTGGTCAGAACCGGAGCCGGCCAGTGCTGGACGTTTGCTGGCGGACATCGCCGCCGACTGGCAATGCAGTTTGCTGGAGGCCGCCACACGACTGATGCCGGCAGGTGCTGTGTATCACGGCATGCATGAAGCTGACGTGCAGCAGTTTCTACAGGCGCCGTACAGCATGATTGGTTCCGACGGCCTGCCTTGTGACCCGCTGCCGCATCCACGTTTGTGGGGCGCCTTTCCACGGGTGCTTGGTCATTATTGCCGTGACTTAAAGCTGTTTGAACTGGCCGAAGCCATTCACAAAATGACCGGGTTGTCGGCGGAGAATTTTAATCTGACCGGGCGCGGGCTGCTGCGCGAAGGTTATCAGGCCGATCTGGTGTTATTTGACCCTTCGACAATCCGCGATAACGCGACTTTCACTCACCCTGTTGCTGCTGCGGCCGGCATTTCTGCGGTCTGGGTCAATGGTGTGCTCAGTTATCAGCAGGGCGCGGCGACAGGTCAGCGCGCCGGTCGTTTTTTAGCCCGCCAACCGGCGCGAAATTCCGTTATTAAACATCCCAACTCCAATCCAGATAAGGAAGCACAAGCATGATCCGCAGATTTGGCGCCGAAGGCGGCACCGGCACCGGTGGCCAGTTTTTACCTTTTTCCCGCGCGGTGGAAGCCGGTGGCTGGTTGTATGTATCCGGCCAGACGCCGATGAAAGATGGCGAAGTGGTCGAAGGCGGCATTGTTGAGCAGTCGCGCCTCGCCATTCAGAACTGCCTCGACATCATGCAGGAAGCCGGTTATGGCCTTGAGCATGTGGTGCACGTCACTGTGGTACTGACTGACCCGCGTTATTTTGGCTCGTTTAATAAAGTGTTCCGCGAAGTCTTTGGTACCCATCCGCCGGCGCGGATCTGTGCTGTCGCTGATTTGGTGGTGGACTGCAAAGTGGAAGTCGACGTCACCTGCTACAAAGGCAGCTAAGCGCGCGACAAAACAACGCTGCGACAGAGCAAGGCGGCCACAGAGCTGCCAGTCTGCGTAGCGGAACATCGGCGCGACAGCGCAACGGGGAATAAACATTTCATGCAACAATCCATACAACAAACAGAGCAGCAATGGCTGTTTCTGACCGGTTTTGCGCTGTATTTACTGGCGATGGTAATGCTGGGCTGGTGGGTGTCGCACCGGGCTAAAGGCGCTGGCGAGCAAAGCGGCGAAGACTTTTTACTCGGTGGCCGCGCTTTGCCATTCTGGCTGATGCTGGGCACTACAGTCGCGACTATGGTTGGCACCGGTTCGTCGATGGGCGCAGTCGGTTATGCCTATCAACATGGCTGGGGCGGTGTGTTGTATGGCCTTGGCGGTGGCATTGGTATTTTGCTGCTGGCCTGGTGGTTTGCGCCGCTGCGCAAGCTCAATTTCCTCACCATGGCGGAGGAGCTGAGTTATTACACCGGTGCCGACAAGCAGGTGCGCCATGTGGTCGGTGTGTTGATTTTTATCGCCTGTATCGGCTGGCTTGGCGCACATATGCTTGGCGGCAGTATGTATCTGGCCTGGCTCACTGGCCTGAGTTTAACTGAGAGTAAGTTATTGATAGCCGCTGGTTTTGCCATTTATGTGGTGATTGGCGGTTACACCGCAGTGGTCTGGACGGACGCGGTGCAGGCGATCATTTTATTTGTCGGTTTTATTCTGATGGCGGGTTTTGCGCTGGCGGCGGTGGGCGGTGTTGACGCTATTCAGACGCAGGCCAATACGTTGGCGGCGGCGCAAACTGCTGGTACCGCCTGGCTGCCCGGTTTGTCGCTGGCGGTCGCGGTGGCGGTTGGTGTGCTGGCGACGCCGAGTTTTCGCCAGCGGATTTATTCCGGCAAAGATGTCAGTGCTATCCGCAAATCTTTTGTCTGCTCTGGCCTGTTGTATCTGTTTTTCTCGATGATCCCGGCCGTGTTGGGCCTCGCCGCCCTGCAGCTGGCACCGTCGCTGCAAAACCCCTCTTATGCCTTTCCATTTCTGGCGCTGAATACCTTGCCGCTGGCGCTGGGTGTGTTAGTGCTACTGGCCGGTATTTCTGCGACCTTGTCGAGTGCGAGTTCCGATGCCATCGCCGGTGTGTCGGTGTTGGTTGGCGACTTGTACAAAGCGCTGTTTGGCCGTTTGCCTGCGCCGGAAAAAGTAGTGTTGCTATCGCGGCTCGGGTTGGTCGCTGTGGTCGCGCTGGCTCTGGGTTTTGCCTTATTGGCTGACAATATCATCGGCTATATCACGACGATGGTCGGCATGGTGTTGTCCGGTTTGTTTGCCGTGGCGCTACTCGGCCTGCGCTGGACCCGGCTGAATAAAGCCGGCGCGCTGGCGGCATTATTAACCGCGCCGCTGGTGTCGTTATTGGTGTTGTGGTGGCCGGGTGCTTTGGCTTTTTGGGGCAATCCGGTGATCCCGGCGACGGTGTTGAGTTTGGTTGCGGCGATAATCGGCAGCCTGCTCAGCGCGCCAGTGGCGATGAGCCGCGCTGAAGCCCTGGCGCTGCTGGCGGCAGGGCGGGTCACCGATCAGCCCGCGACTGGCCCAGAGAAAACCGGCGGTTATTCAACTGCCACTGAGGCGGAGGCCGGCTGATGCGCATCGGTTTTTTTGGTGAAGTGATGCGTGAGCATCGGGCGGATGGCCGGGGTTATGGTTTTGGCGGCGATACGCTCAATACCGCTTTGTATCTGCATCGGCTCAGCACTCAGCACGGGCTTAACATCGAAGTGCAGTATTTCACGTTGCTGGGGCAGGACGTTGCCAGCGAACAGCTGGCAGCAACGTTGGACACAGAGGGTCTAGTGCTGCGGGCCCCCCGGCATCCGCTGAAAACGCTTGGCCAATACTGGATTGATATCGACGCCAGCGGCGAGCGCAGTTTTCGGTATCAGCGCGATGACAGCGCAGTGCGGCAGTACTTTTCACCTGAACAGACATCATTGCAGCAGACGCCGCTGGAGCAGGCGCTGGCTGACGGCAGCCTGGATGCTTTGTATCTGAGCGGTATCAGCTTTGCGATCCTGACCGAGCCAGACCGGCAGCGGCTGTATCAGGCGGCGGCAGATTTTGTTGGCCGCGGTGGTCGGCTGATTTATGACAATAATTTCCGGCCTTTGTTGTGGCAAGCCGAAGCTGCCGCGCGCTGGCAGCAAAAGCTGTTGCCGCTCTGTCAGCTGGCGCTGTTGACCGACAGCGACGAGCGGCTGATTTGGCAACTTCCGGATGCAGCACCGGCGGCTTTAGTCGACGCAGCGCTGCACGCCGGCGCCCGCACCGTGCTGCTTAAATGCGGTGCAGCGCCTTGTTGGGTTGGCACGGCAGCATTGCGGCTACAAGTCGAAGCGCAGCAGGTACGTCAGCTGGTCGACAGCAGCGGTGCCGGCGATGCCTTTGCTGCCGGATTTCTAGCCCGTTTTTTGACTGCGCCTGATGCTTTAGTGGCGGCAGATTTGGTCGCAGCGGATTTGGTCGCGGCAGATTTGGTGGCGGCTGCGCAGGCAGGCCATCAGCTGGCGGCGGCGGTGGTGCAGCAGCATGGCGCTATTATCCCGCGGGAATTGATGCCGCAAATCAGCTTGCAAGGAGCCTGAGCATGCGACAGCTGCTGATGTTTATCTGTGTGGTTACACAGCTCTTTGCCGCAACGACAAAGGCCGAACCCGTTTTAATGCCAAAACCGGCAAAGATACAGGCTGGTAGCGGTGAAATGTTGCTGGCAAAAACCATCGGCGTTGCGGTGGACGGGCCGGACAGTGCTGCGGTCGGGCAAGCACTGCAACTACTGGCACAATTCCAGCCGCAGCTCACTTTTAAAGCCTCGCCTGCTGCGGGCGCACAGCTGCAGATCCGCTATCGGGCAGCCATTCCGCTGCCCGGCCCGGACGATGACGAAAGTTATCAGCTGCAAATTGACGCGGACCGAGTCCGCCTCGATGCGCACAGCAGCACCGGCGTATTGTATGGCCTGATGACTCTGAGCCAGCTGGTCAGTTGTGACAGCAATACCTGCCAGCTGCCGCTGCTGACAATCAGCGATAAACCGCGGTTTCGCTGGCGTGGATTGTTGCTCGACAGTGCGCGGCGTTTTATTCCTCTCTCTGATATCCGCCGCACGCTGGACGGCATGGCGGCGGCCAAACTCAATGTGCTGCATTGGCATTTGACCGATGATCAGGGTTGGCGTATTGAATCTCAGGCTTATCCGAAGCTGCACCAGTTAGCGAGTCAGGGCCAGTTTTATAGCCAGCAGCAAGTACGCGAGCTGGTGAGCTATGCCGCAGCGCGGGGCATCCGGGTGGTGCCAGAGCTGGACGTGCCGGGTCATGCCTCGGCGATTGGCATGGCTTATCCGGAACTATTAGCCTGGCCGGATGCGATGCTGGACAAAAAGGGTATACAGCCGCTACCACCGGAGCGGCGTTTTGGCGTGTTTGCGCCGGTGCTGGATGTCAGCAAAGCAGAGAGCTGGCAGTTTATCAGCGCGCTGGTCGCAGAGTGGCGCCAGCTGTTTCCGGACCCTTATCTGCATATTGGCGGCGATGAAGTGAAAGCTGATTATTGGCTGGCGAACACTAATATTCAGCAGCTGATGCAACAGCAGCTACTGGTGGACGGCCATGCGCTGCAGGCCTGGTTTAATCAGAAACTGGCAGCGCTGCTCGCCCAGCAGCAGCGCCGGATGATTGGCTGGGATGAAACCTTGCATCCGCAATTGCCGAAAACTACGGTGGTGCAAAGCTGGCAGGGCCAGGACGCGCTCGGTGCTGCGGTGCGGGCTGGTCATCCGGCGCTGCTATCAGCAGGTTTTTATCTTGATATGCCGCAGCCCGCGTCTTATCACGCGCAGAACGACCCGCTGGCGGTGACCATGCCGGTGACAGCGCCGCCACAAACACTACAACAACTGCAGTTTGCCTTCAGCTTGCAGCGCTTAAACGGCAAGACTGTGACTGGCACGGTCCGCTTGTATCAGACAAAAAACGGTGACTGGCAAGGCAGCCTGGCGGCGACAGGCCGGGGTGTGGTGCCGGCCCAAGTGCGCAGCTGGCCTTTGGCCAACAAGTCTTTGGCAAACACACAGCAGCTGCGGGTTGATGCCAATAATTATCTCGGGCCTGTGCAGCTGCGTTTTAGTCTGAAAGACGGCAAACCAGCCCAAGCGCTGGCGCTGATTGGCAATCATAGTTATCCGCTGATGTTAGAGCCCGAGCCTTATACAGTGCTTGCCAGCACAGCGGTATTAACCGATGCGCAGCAGCAATTGCTATGGGGTGGCGAAGCGGCGCTTTGGTCTGAGCTGGTCGCGCCGCAGCTGCTCGACTTAAAACTCTGGCCGCGGTTGTTTGTAGTGGCAGAACGGTTTTGGTCACCGGCGGCGACTGCTGCGGATGCAACGGCCAACCTGTCACAACGGTTAATTACAATGGATAACTATGCCGCGCAGATTGGTCTCAAACACCGTGTTCAGGCCAGTGCCAGTTTGCAACAATGGGCGAAGCAGGAACTTGGGGCTTTGACAAGCGCGCAGAACCAGGCGCTGCAGGACTTCAGCCAGTATTTGCAGCCGCTGCATTATTACGGCCGTCACCATCTGAAAACCGCAGCAGACCGTTATCATCTGGATGAGCCGTTGACGCAGCTTGCCGACAGCTTAATGCTGGAGTCGCCGGCGCTGCTGGCTTTGCAGCAGGGTTTTGCGCAGGCAGCGCCCTGTCAGTTGCCGGCGGACTGGCCGGTGTGGCAACAGGCGTTTTCACAGCAACAACAGCAGCTGAGTAGCGTCGCAGCCAAATCGGCAGAACTGCAGCGGTTGCTGGTACAGCAACAGCAGTTTAGTCAAATCATCAGCGCGAAGTTGTCAGCAGCAGAGCAGGCCGAAGCTTTGCTGCAGCTATTAAAGCCGCAGGCGGAACTGCTGTTTGCACCAGCCGCGGCAGCACTCGACTGGGCCGACCGCTGCGCGGCAGCGCTTTAGTCCGAGCGAAAGTGCAGTTTACTGTATAACTGTATTGGCGCTGAGGCTCAGCACCAGGCTGTTATAAAGCTCGCCATTACTTTGAAAGTTATAAAAACTGCCGGAGCCAAAGCGTAGCGGTTTACTGTGTTGCAGAAACTCGTTGAACAACTGGTCTGGTTGCTGCACCGGCGCCACCACCAGACAAAAATACTCACCGCAATCAATCCGGCTGAGCGCAGACTGGCGGAAAGTTTGTACCTTCGTTTGCAGTAATTCGGTCAGTTGCCGCTCGGCGGCAAGCGATGCATCACTGCGCGGCTCTGCCCGCAGCGCTTTGGCAAAACTATCGATGCGGCCTGCGTCATTCAGCTGTTTCATACCATTGAGTTTTAGTACCAGTTCCCCGCCGTCAAACTGGACAAAATCGGCTGGCTGCGGCACTGATTTGTCGCTTACGAATCCTTCCGAAATACTGCCACCGACCGCAGCACCCAGCACTGTCGGCTGCGGCGTTTGGGTTTGCGCTTCAGCTGCAGATCGGGGCTGAATTGAAGTATTGCTGACAGCAACTGTTGCAGGTAACGACGGATATTTTTCATTCATTTGCAGATAAAAAAAGCTGCAAGTACTGAGAAACAGCAGACCAGCGAGCACAAGATATAAGATTTTCACCACAGAAGTCCTTGTCGGGAATGGCACAGCAGACCGGTTGCAATTGGCAGAAACGCCACAGCACCATAACAAAACATTGATAAAAAGAAAATTAAAGAAAGTTTCGATATGTTTCTTTGTTCAGGCAAAGAACGCTTTGACTTTCACAGTGATTGACCAAACAGCTGCCAGCAGGTAAAACAGCAAAAACTTAATTGATTCATTGTGTCGTATGAAGCTGTGTTGGCTGCTGTTCTGTATGTTGTGGTCTGTGATGATGACAGTGGCTCAGGCGGCTGAGCACCTCAACGATCATGAAGCTTTTTGCCAAAGCGCGGCGCGGCAGGATTGCCTGGCATTGCTGCAGCAACAGTTGGACAGCGCTAAGCCTTTTTCGGTGCGCTGGTATCAGCTGAAATCCTATCAGCTCGATTACCTGTTTGATAAACATCTGGACCAGCAACTGGCGCAACAAACGACCCAGTTATTGCAACTGGAAGACATGCCACCGGTGTTTCGCACGCAGCTGTATTTCTATCAGGCCAAAATTCTGCACAGCAATGGCCAATTGTTGCAGGCGCAGCATTACGCTGATTTGGCTGCTGCAGACCTGGCGCAATTATTTCAGGCCTTTGCTGACCCGCTGCGATTGGTGGAGCTGGCCAATCTGCAAACCGTGATGGGGCAACAAACGCAGGCCTGGCAGCTGTTGATGCAGGCAGAAGCCCGCTTTGCCAAAAGCAAAGATCCGGTATTTTTGTTTGAGCTTTATACCAACAAAGCGCTGGTGCAGCAGGCAAACGGGCAGATGGCAGACGCTGCCTATGCGCGCAAACTGGCATTAGACACCATTTTACCCAGCGGCGACGACGGCAAAATCAGCGTCGCTTACGGCAATCTGGGCCGGACTTATCAGTTACTCGGCCAATATGGGTTGGCGCAGCAATATTACCAGCAGGCCTTAGCGCGGATGAATCCGGGGGCGGACGATGTGCGCCGGCAAATGCGCTTATTGCGCCTTAGTCAGGTCCATTGTCAGTTGCAGGATCTGGCTGGCGCAAGGCAGATATTCAGTCAGGTCGAGCCGCAGCTGGTCGAGACGACTTACCAGTCACTTTATCAATACCTGCACCAGCAGCTTGTTGCCAGCAAGGCAATAGCGCAGTGCGACGCCGATTGACGATGATCGTTGGCTGAGGTACAACCAGACTGATGAAATTAAACCTAATTCCCCTCACACTAATGTGCAGCAGTTTGCTGCCAGGCGTTCAAGCGGCTGAGCACCTGAGTGATCATGAAGAGTTTTGCCTGCAGCAACCGGCCACGCCCTGTGCCGAATTGTTGCAGCAGGCGCTTTCGCAGACACCGCTGCATACGTTGCTGTGGTTTAAGCTGCAGTCGTACCGGCTGGATTATCTGTATGTGAATCATCAGTTCCGCCAATTGTATGATGAAAGCAATCAGCTGCTGAAAATTGCCGATGCGCCTGTGGCCTTTCGCACTCAGCTGTATTTTTATCAGGCCAAAACTTTAATAGCCCGCGGTGATGACGCCCAGGCGGCTTATTACACTGAGCTGGCGAGCCGGCAGCTTGAGGCGATTTATCAGGCTTTTGCTGACCCGATGCGGGTGCTGGAGCTGGCGAATTTGCAGGCCGTTGCCGGGCAAAATGACAAAGCCTGGCAGTTGCTGTTGCAAGCAGAGCAGCGTTTTGCCAAAAGCCGCGATCCGCAGTTTGTGTTTGAACTGAACAGCAATAAAGCGCTGGTCCGCCATGCTTTGAAGCAGCTTGATGATGCCGCTTATTATCGCAAGCAGGCACTCGATGCGATCCTGCCCAGTGACCGTCATCACGACATTATTGTCGCGCACGGTAATCTGGCACGCACTTATCAGCTGCTCGGGCAGTTGGGGTTAGCGGTGGATTATTATGAAAAATCATTGCCTTATATGCGCCCCGGCATAGACGATTTGCAGCAGTCCATTCACCGGCTGCGCCTTAGCGAGCTCTATCTGGCACTGCAGGCACCGGCCAAAGCGCGCGGTTATTTGCAGCAGGTTGATGTCGCGGTTCTGAGCGACCATCATAAAGCTTTGTACCGGGAGCTTAGTGCTGCTGTTGCGTCTGGTTGATGGCCAGCACTGTGACAAAAAAGGCAGAGATCGCTGGATCTCTGCCTGTTGGCAAAGACGCAGTTTAGAAGCTCAGCGTCAGGCTGACCTTGCCATAACGGCCACTTTCCAGATAACGCCGGATGCCATCACCACTGACACCGCCGCGCACCGCGCCCACTGATTGCGTGACATATTGCAGCCGCTCCCAGCGATAATATTCCTGGTCCAGCAGATTAAACACCCCGGCGGTCAGCGCCAGCTGATCCAGCACTTGCCATTGCAACGACAAGTCGCTGACGAAGGCGCTGTCACTTAAATAAGGCGTGGCAGCTGTTTGTGCGCCACTGCTGTTATAGACCCAGGCGTCTGAGCTGCTTTTTGCCGCCTGATAACGGTTATTCAGCAATAACCGGATATCGTCATTGAGCTGATAACCGACGCCCAGCACGGCACTCCATGGCATCACGCTGAGCAGCGGCTCGCCATTTTGTTCTTCACCGCTCTGGTAAGTTGCTGCCCAGTTCAGCCGCCAGTGGGCGTCTGGTTGCCAATGGCCTTCCAGTTCAATGCCTTTCACCACGGCCGAGTCGATATTGACCGGCATGCTGTACACAGCGCCATTTTGTTTGCTGCAGACGCCGCGCACACAGCTTTGGTAGACGGTGGTGGGGTTGATGGTGAACTGGCCGCTCTGGATCATGTCGCTGTATTTATCGCGAAATAACGACAGCTGATGTGCGCTGTTATCCAACGTCAGCTGGTACGACAGCTCCAGATTCAGGCTGTGCTCGGGTTTTAATGCCGGGTTGGCCTGCGCCGTCGGTAACGTCACGGTATTGCCGCTGACCGCTTCCTGCAAACTGGTGGTGCTGGTCTGCAGATACATATCTTCGGTGGTCGGCGCGCGGAAACCCCGGCCGGCCTGCAGGCTCAGGCGTTGCCGCTCATCGAGCTGATAATGCAGCTGCGCCTGATAACTGGCCGCGCCAAAATCGACGGCTTTGACTGAACCGGTTTTATCCTGGTAAGTCGCCGACAACTGTGGGTTGTAATCGATTGAATCGTAGCGCGCGCCAAGGCCGAACGACCAGGCCGTGTCGGTCAGGCTCAGCAGGTTACGGGCATAGATCGAGCGGGTGCTGATATCGGTGACCGGCACAAAAGCCGGGTCCACTTCGGTGGTCGCGAGTGTTGAGGTCTGGCCGACAAAGCGGCGGTCTATCGCGACTGAGCTGACCGTTTTGTTTTGCGCCTGCAGACCATAAGTCCATTGTTGTAGCAGTTTTTCTGTGTTCAGCTCTTTATCAAAAGCGGCGGTCCATTGGGTCAGTTTCTGCCGGAAATCGCGGTCTTCTTCGCGGATGCATGGGCTCACATTCTGTGGGCAGGTCGCAGTGACGGTCATCCGCGTCAGGCCGTGGTTGCGGCTGTTTTGGTGGTCAAATTTCAGCTGCAGCGTATCAAATAAAGCCAGGCCGGCCAGATAGTCATATTGCAGGCTGTGTTTGTCGCGGTTGCTGTCATCAAGACCGGTGCGGCTTAAGTAGGTTTGGTCCTGCCGGGACAGGTTCTGCAAGCTGCTGTCAGTTTGGTAGCTGTCGAGGCTATAGCCGATTTTGTGCTCCGGCAACAAGCTGTATTGCAGCTTCAGTAATAAATTCCGGCTTTGTGCGCTGAGCGGGTCGGCGCTGGTACTACCCGGGCCTGTGACGGTGCTGTGGCGGTCATAACTTTGGCTTTCTTCACCATCGCGACTGCTATACACGAGCAGGCTTTCTAAGCGGCCGGTGCGGGCGGCGCCGGTGATGCTGTGCAGCCATTCACTGTTATTGCCGCTGTATTGGCTTTTGAACTTGAGTGCGCCGTCGTCACCACTGGAATTGAGGAAATCGGCCGGATCTTTGGTCAAAAACAGCACGGCGCCGCCTAAGGCACCACTACCGGCACTGATGGCGTCAGCGCCTTTGAGAATATTGACCTGCTTTAATGCATCCGGGTCGATGCCACCAAGGCCGGAGCGGAAAAACTCATAAGGTGCATGGCTGTCCGGGTCCATGGTTTCGCCAAGGGCTAAGCCATCCACGGCAATTTTGACGCGATCACCTTCGACACCGCGGATATTAAAACCGCTGGAGCCAAAGCGGCCGATGTCAGTCAGATTCACGCCGGGCACCATCCGCACTAAATCTGTGAGATTGCTGATTTGCTGGCTGTCGATATCTTTGGCACTGACCTGCTGTTGTTTTAATTGCGGGCTGGTTTTGATTTCGCTGGCTTTGATTTCGACAGCCTCCAGCGTTTTGGCACTGGCAGCATCGGCCGCAAAGACTTTGGCGGTCAGTAACACAGGGCTTAACGCCAGCATCAGCAATGAATAACGGGGTGACATGTTCGATTCCTTATCAATCAGATGTTTCATGGTCAAATGGCTGTTTTGGGTAGTACTCAGCCAGGCCCTGCCAAAAGGCAGTGCCGGTTATTACAAAAAGCAGTCGGGGGTTGTTGTCGCTTAGCCGGACGGATGCACCGCGGCGGTCGGCGTGGGGTCGCCGGCCGGGCGAACGTCCACGCGGACCTGACCCAGCTCGTGCTGGCCCTGCAGCACCAAGGGGTGCGACAGCGGCCAGTGCAGCGGCAATTTCAGTTGCTCGCGGCCGCCGCCTTCGCGCGCGGCTTCCAGATGTAAGATGTAATCGCCGGCTGGCAGCGGTCTGCCGTCAGCCAGACGGGCGTCCCACAGGAACTGATGCACACCCGCTCTGCGCGTGGCGCCTGCCAGCTGGTCGAAGGGTTGGCCTTTCTGTTGATTGGCCTGACGCCACCAGCTGCGCAGTTCCGCATACCAGCGTGGCTGTTCCCCGAGCAGCAACAGCTGCGCCTGCCATTGGCCATCCTGACTGAGCCAGGCGCTGACATAAGGCCGTTTTGCCTGGCGCGGCTGCACCGGCAATTCCAGTTGCAACTGCAGCTGTTGGCTTTGCTGATAGGCCGTCGCCGCTTGCAGCTGATCAAACCAGCTGGCGGATGCCTGCAACTGTGGCGCTGCCGTCGGGTCTTGTTGCCATTCACGCCACAGCGCTGCGTCGGTCTGCTGCAGAGATTGCGTGCGCGCTTTGGGATTAACGGCAGTCAGCGCCTGCGCCAGTAACCAGGCGCGGCTGAAGCTTTGACTGGTCACTGCCACAGCAGGCCCATATTGCACCGGCCAGGCTTCCAGTGGATGCCAGACGGCGTCAGGGCCAATCGCATGATTCACGTTCGCCTGCAGCAACACTTGCTGCTGTAAACGGATGGCGGTCAGCGGATTTTGTGTCGGTTGACCAAATGCCTGAACCGTCAGCGCCGTGTCTGCAAACTGTGCGCGCCAGTGACCAAATTGCAATTGCAAGCTGGCGTCTGGCCACAAGGTTTTGGCTTGGGTGAGCAGATTATCCAGCAACACTGCCTGGGCAAAACCTTGCAGATCCGGCAGCAACCGCACTGCATCACTCTGCAGACTGAGCAGCTGGCGTGCTTCGCGGCGCAGTTTCACCCGGTCCGGTAATTCGCCGCTGGCAGCGGCTTGTTGCGATGCCAGACCCCATAACTTGCGGGCCGCGCCAAAGCGGCAATGATAACTGCGCTGCTGTTGCCACCAGGCCTCGCATTGCTGCCAGGCCTGCCGCAATAACACTGCATCGGCTGGCCAAGTTCCCGTTGCGGCAAATTGCTCGGCGGCGGACCAGTACCGGGCGTCTGCGAGCCAGGGCCATTGCTGCTCCAGATACTGTTGCAGCTGCAGTTGCTCAGCCTTGCTGATCTCTGTGCCTGTTACTTCCAGCCGGACAGGGAGCGGGCCGGGGCCCGGTAGCGTGACTGTGGCAGCCTGCGCCAGGCTAGTGCAGAACAGCAGGCAACATGCAGTTTTCATATCAAGGCGCCGTCCTTGTGGTCTTTTTTGCTTTGTCACTGGTCGCTGGGGCACTCTCTGCTTCAGGTAGTGCTTCGCTGGCGCTGACCAACCGGTTCTGGTCGGTATCCCAGCGGCTGAACATGCGTTGGCCAGACTGATGATATTCAGCCGCACTCAAGATGCCGTTTTCATCCTTATCCAGCGCTTTAAACCGCACCTGTGCCTGTTTTAACTGTGCGCTGCGGGTGCTGGCGATTTGCTGGTCAACCCGGTCGGTAAATTCCTGCATGTATTCCTGCGCAGACAACGAGCCATCCTGGTCGGCGTCCGTGCGGGCAAAGGCTTGCTGGCGAATCTGTTGATATTCAGCCGCGCTCACTTCGCCATTTTTATCCGTGTCGTACATGGCCAGCATGCCGCTGACGCTATGGGTGGTTGGCATCACCAGCGCTGGCCGGCGGCGGGGTTGCTCGGCGTTATTTTGACCACGCCGCTGTGGTACCGGATCGGCCTTGCTGTCTGTTTTTGAAATCTGGCCATCCTTGTTACTGTCGATAAAACGGAAGGCGCTTTGGCCCGACGACTGATATTCAGCGCTGCTGATGCGGCCGTCCTGATCTTTGTCTACCGCAGCAAAACGCACCTCGGTTTGTTTCAGCTGGCCTTTGCGGTCTGCCGCCAGTCGCTGGTCCAGCCGGTCGGCGTATTCGGCCTGATAACCGGCGACATCGATCTGGGCGTTGTGCCTGAGGTCCATCAGGGCAAGGCGGTGCTGGCGCTCAGTGAAAAATTCACTGTGGCTGACCTGACCGTCGCCGTTTTGGTCAAATTCGGCAATAAAATCAATCTTGGCTTGCAGTGTTGGCTGGTGGGCACGGGTTGGCGCTGTGTTGTTGGTCTGCTGCGCTGTCGCGGGCTGGCCGAGCAGATACAAGCTGCTGACCAGTAAAAAATGCCGGATGGTTTTGGGTTGCATCATCATAAAGTTCTCCTGAAATATGGTTGTGCTTATTCCGCCGCTTCAAACACCACAGTACTGGTGTGGCTGTAAGTCGGTGCTTTGGCGCCTTGCGGGGCTGGGGCGCGGTGGCGGGCCAGCAACAGGTAAGTGCCGGCCTGTGTCGGTGTCAGGCTGAATTCGCCTTTTGCATTGGTCGTGACTGGCACTGGTGCGGTTTTGTTTTGGCCGGCGCTGTGGTTGCCGGTTTGGTGCAGTTCAAGTTTGCTGCCGGCCAGTGGTTTGCCGTCCAGCAGTAAAACGCCTGTAACCGGCTGGCCGGCGTACAGGTCATTCGGATGGCTCACAAACTGCAGCTCCAGGCCTTTGCCGCTGGCTTTTAACGCAGTTTGGTCCGGTTTGCCTTTGCTGATATAAGTTTCAGCGCGGGTCACACTCTGAAAATGCGCTTTGAGCGTGGCACCTTTGGGCAGCACAAACTTTGGGTCCCGGCTGTTTTCGGTTTTGCCGTTTAATTCATAGCTATGAAACACCGCGCCCAAGCGCTGGCCAGTGCTGTATTTGTAAGTGCCGTCGGTTTTCAGTTCATCATCCAGCACAGTGCGGCTTTTCACTGCGACCAGCTCTTTTGGCGCCCGCGGTTGACCGTCCGGCCCGGTGACCTGAAATTCACTTTGATCAAACTTGGCTTCCGGCAGAAAAAACTGCTCAGCAAATGCCGCTTCAAGGCTGACCCAGCCCCGCACCGGTTCAAAACTGGCAGGCGCCAGATAAGGCACATGAGCCTGAGCAGCGCTCAATGGCAGGGTACAGCACAGCGCCAACAACAAGGGTTTTACTGAAATCACAGAGGGTTACCTTTTAATTGAGAGTGGTTCGCATTTGCATTATTAGATCAAATGAGAATTATTCGCAATAAAAAGTGTGCATGTGACCCCATCTGACGCATTTGGCACAAATCCACAAAGCAACGACCTGATTCTTTTTGCGCAACACTGCCGGAAGCGTAAAAGTTCGACCTCTGGCGATAGAAATGGCAAGCTTCGTACAAATTTCCCGGAGGGGCGTATGGACGATTGGCAAACAAAGACTGCAGCGCTGCTGCAGGCGGACCCCTGGCGGCTGGATTGCTTGCGTGCGGTGCGGGCGCTGCAATTGCCGGACTGGTATCTGGCGGCTGGCTTTTTAAGAAACGCGATTTGGGATGCGATGCATCAGTTGCCGCAGACGCCACTCAATGACATCGACCTAGTGTTTTTCGACCCGCTGGACCTAAGCCTTGATCACGAAACTCAGCTGGAACAACACTTAGCCGCGCAATTTCCCGGCCAGTGTTTTGAAGTGCGCAACCAGGCGCGGATGCATCTGAAGCATGGTCATCCACCTTATCAACATTGCGGCGACGGCATCCGGCGCTGGGTTGAGCAACCGACCTGTGTTGGTGTGCGTTTGTTGGCGGACGACCGGCTGGAGTTTTACGCGCCTTTTGGCCTGGCGCTGAACTGGTCGCTGCAAGTGACAATAAATCCTGATTTCCCACGGCCGGAGGTGTTTGCCGAGCGGGTGGCGGCAAAACGCTGGTTAGAGTTATGGCCGCAATTACAGATCAATCATCCTTGAACTTTCCACTTTCCACTTTCCACTTTGCAAACCCCACCTTGTAAACAAAAGGCGGGCCCCCAGATCTACATTTCAGCCCATGACCAGACCCAATCCTGATGCCTGCTCCCCACGCTCCACAAACTGCTGACACAACAATACCAACCGGTGCAACCTGGCAATTGGCTGTGCTGCTAAGTACGTTGTGGCTGGTCTGGTTACTGGCGTTGACGCTGGCTGCGCCGTTGGGGCCTGAAGTTACCACGCAACCGGCACAGATCACATTGTGGCAAAGCCTGCCGGATCAGACGGAACCAATGTTGCTGCAGGCGCAAAGTGAGCGCAGCAGCCCGCAGTTATTCCTGCATGCCAAACAACAAGCTGTGTATGTGCTGGTGGCGGAGCCTGTGTTGCTGTTGCTGCGCCTGTTGGCGTTGTTATTGCCGGTGGTGTTGGTGGTGGCCTGGTTTATCCGCGCCGGACCCAGGCGCAGTTTCCGGCTTGCGTTGTGGCGGGATGCCAACCTTTGCTGCAAAAGGCAGCTGTATCACTGAAACCTCTTATTGCATTTGAAAAGTTAACTTTTTCCAATCAATAGAGGTATTTATGTCAAATTCTAAAAAATCGCCGGTGAAAAGCCGCTGGCGTTTGCTGGTGCTGCTCGTCGTATTGTTGATCATTTTCGCTCAATCCATCGGTGTGCCAGTCGCCGCACACACTGCTGCTCCTGTTAAAGCTACTGAAACGCAGCAAAGACTCACGACCGCTGAGCGCAACACCGCACTGACGCAGCTGGCTAAAGTGTTAGCAGAGCATTATGTGTTGCCCGAGAGGGCAGCGCAGCTTGCTCTGGCGCTGCTTCAGGCCGAAGCGGCTGGCCGGTTTCATCATCTGCAAAGTAAACAACAGCTGGTCGATGAAGTGGGGCACTGGCTGCGCAGTGTGGGTAAAGACGGCCATCTGGGGCTGGAGCTTACGCAAAACTATGGCGAAGTCACGTATATCCGCCATGAAACCGAGGAAAAACGCCGCAACAACTTTGCTTTTGAAAAGCTTGAGATCATGCCCGGCAATATTGGTTATCTGAAACTAAACAAGTTTGTGCAGGCGGACGCGGCTTTTGATGTGGCAGCGCAGGCGCTGCAGTTTTTAAGCAGAACTGATGCACTGATTATCGATTTGCGCGAAAGTGCCGGTGGCTCGCCAGAACTGGTGCGTTACCTGCTCAGTTTTTTTGTGCCGGCCGAAACCTTATTGTGGCAACTGGAAAGCCGAAGCACTAACCAACCGGAGGACATCAGGGCGCAGGTGGTGCTGCAAAAACAGCTGCAGATGCCGTTGTATGTGCTGCAATCCGCCAACCAGGTCAGTGCCGCCGAGTTTTTCAGTTATGCCCTGCAGCAGCAGGGACGCGCCACAGTGATTGGCGAAACCAGTGCCGGACTTGCCCATTACACTGGCGCGATGGCGGTGACTGATTGGTTATTTGTGCGCATTCCGCTGGCGCGGCCAGTTTTCCCGCAAAGCGGCGATAATTTTGAACAACGTGGTGTAGTGCCGGATGTCCAAGTGCCGGCGGTACAGGCGTTGCAACAAGCGCTTGCGCTTACGCAACAGCGGCGGGTCAATTAAACATCTTGTGATAAAAAAGCCCTCGTTGATACGAGGGCTTCATGAACTTCAGGCAAAACAAGCCGAATTATTTCACCGGTTTTTCTTTACCATGATGTGGTGAACGCGGGCCATATAACAGGCCATTGTGTACTTGAGGCGATAACAGCCGGTTGGTGGCGATGGCCGCGATATCAAAGCCGGTATCGAGTGCTGTTTCCATAATCTGCGTCACTGCTGCTTCGACTAACATGCCAACAATACCGCCGCCGCCATTATTGTTTTGCTCGCTGCTGGACGCACTGGCTTTGCCTTCCCATAACAGCGCATTGGTTTTGCTGTCGGTTAAGCGGGCTTTGACCACGACCACCGTATCGCTGGACAACACCGCATAAGAAGTGCCGTATTCCTCAATGTCGATATACAGCACCGCATCGGCGCCAAAAATCTCGTTGAGTTTTTTTGGTGCCACGGCGTGGATATCTTCTGCGACTGTCAGGCCATTGTTTTTAAAGGTTTCATTGACCAACGCCACCGGAAATACGTAATAACCGGCTTCAGCCAGCGGCACTGTCACGTTCGCCAACACGCCATATGGCGCTATCACTTCTGAAGTGTGATTGGTCGGTGGCAGCACCAGAATTGACTTCGGATTACTTTGTCTAAAGGCGCTGTAATCCATCGGTGTATCGGTAGTGGCACAACCGGCCAGCAGTAAGGTCAGCACAAAAGCCACGGATAATTTCAGAGTGCTCATGACTGACCTGCCTTGGCGTTTTTCAGTAAAAAGTCGATAAACCGGGTCGATTCAGGGTACAGCTGCTTTTCTTTTTGCAGATAACCGAGGCCAGTATCGCGCTGACCACTTTGCAGATACAAAAAGCCCAGATGCGCATAGATGCCCGGGCCGACCTGCAGCTTATTGCGGTTAGTGTCGCGGATAGTTTTTTCCAGCGCTTCGATTTGCTCGGTAACCGTTGAATCTTCGTTTTTGAAGTGCTCGTAGACGTTGGTCGGATAAGAACCGTAATGATACAGCGGCTTAGTGCTCTGACAGCCGCTGAGTGCCGCGACAGACAACGCGGCAACCAGCATTATTTTTACTTCCATGTGTTTAGGTCTCACTGTGGTTGCCATTGGTTATTGCTAATGCCATTGACCAGATTATTGACCGCTTCACGTAACGCCAGGTCTAACACTTTGCCATTTAATGTGGCGTCGTAACCTGCGCTGCCGCCAAAACCAATCACTTCGCGGTTGGACAGGCTGTATTCACCGGCGCCCATTGCCGAGAACACCACTGCAGAAGTTTCTACGTCGACGATATTTAACGCCACTTTGGCGTAAGCGATTTGTTCTTTGCCTTTGCCTAAAATGCCGAATAGTTGTTTGTCGCCGGTTTGTTTGCGGCCAAATTCTGTGACGTCGCCAGTGACGACATATTTAGCGCCGATGACATTTTGCTTCGCGCCGGCAAATTGGGCTTCCTGCGACAGTTCGGCCATATTGGCGCGGTCCATCACCAGAAAACGATTAGTTTGTTGTAAATGTGTGATCAGAATGGTTTTGGCCTGCGAGCCTAACTGATCGATTTCGGCATTAAAAATGCCATTTTGGAAATTAGAGCGGTTTTGAAATTTACCAACCACCAGTTTGCTTTTTGGCCCCTGATACGGCTGGTAAGCGGCATTGACTTTAGGGGCTTCGATAGTGCGGGACGATTCGGTGGCGGTACAGCCGGCTAACACCACCAGGGGTAACGCCAGCGCTAAGGTACGGAAGGTACTTTTCATGTAAATTTCCTTTTTCGGTGAAAGTTGCAAAATAGTAACAGGACTCTTGCAGTTAAACACCGGAAATTTAAACTCTTGCTGAACGAACGGTGTTTTTCTGTACGATAGCTTCAGTTGATAAAAAACACGGGCGCAGTCATTGATCGCGCCCGTCGGAGAAAATCTCAGCGGTACTTAAAACACCCAGCGCACGCCCAAAGCGGCGGCGCTGTCGTGCTGCGTTTGCAGGTCAAGCCGGGTGGCCAGCAAATAAGCGGTCAGGTCTTCGCTGAGGCTATAGTCGGCGCCAACTGACCAGCTGTTGCCTTCTTCGCTATGCCGGGTGCGGCTGTGGTCCTGCATATATTGCAGTTTGTAGGCAATGGCATCGCGTTTTAACTGCAGTTCTGCCAGCCAGGCGTTGCCACGCAGCGGTTTGGTTTGATGTTCACTATGTTGCCACATCAGGCCGCCGGACAAAGTACCGAGGCTGGATTCACTCAACAGCGCATGTGCCAGTAGGCGGTCCGCACTGATGTTGTTGAGTTCATTGGCGCGGGCATAAGCGAAATAATAGGGCGCTTGCTTAAAAGCGGCATCGCCGTAGCTGAGAGTCCAGTCGTAGCCACCGGCGGTTTCGTCACTGGCACCGGTCTGGTAAGTCGCGCTCCATTGCCATAAACCCAGTTTCGGGCTTTGGTAACTGACGATATTTTCCAGCCGATCCTGGCCCGGCGTCAGCTGCGCCATATCAGCTAAGGTCTCGTTAAATAAGTCGATTTTACCTTCTGACTTTTTAAACTTGCTGTCGTTTTTACCAAAAATCAGTTCGCCGTAGGTTTTGCTGGCAATACCGATATAAGTATTGCGGCTGCCAAGCCTGTGGCCTTTATTGCTGTCATCGAGGCCATTGACCTGCCACTCGTACACGGCAATCAGCTTTAAATCGTCAGTCAGCGCCTGGTCGGCTTTGATTCCCAGCCGGCTGAACGGCGCTTCGATTTGCCAGCCTTTATCGGCGTAGCGCAGCAAATCGGCGTCGGCATACAGTGCCTGCAGGTCGAGTTTGCCGTAAAAATCCCAGTTAAAATCGTCGGCCTGCAGCGGTGCTGTCGCTCCGGCAAGCAACGCGGAAACTACCAGTAAGCGCTGCTTATGCATTTTGCGTCTCCGTGTTAGTGACGATGACTGGTGTGGCCGCCGGGCCTTGTGCCAGTTCGCGGTTGAGCGTGTCGCTATTGAGCTCACCGCACCATTTCGCCACCACTAACGTTGCCACACCATTACCAATCAGATTGGTTAAAGCCCGCGCTTCTGACATAAAACGGTCGATACCGAGAATTAACGCGATACCGGCCACCGGTACAGAGCCAACCGATGCCAGTGTCGCAGCCAGCACGATAAAACCGCTGCCGGTGACGCCCGCCGCGCCTTTGGAGGTGACCAGCAACACCGCCAGTAAAGTCAGCTGCTGGGTTAAATCCATCGGAGTATCAGTAGCCTGTGCAATAAACACCGCCGCCATGGTCAGGTAAATCGCGGTGCCGTCTAAGTTAAAGGAATAACCGGTTGGGATCACCAGGCCAACAGTTGACTTGGTGGCACCGAGTTTCTCCAGCTTGGTCATCATCCGTGGCAGCACAGATTCACTCGATGATGTGCCGAGCACAATCAGCAGTTCTTCGCGGATATAGCGGATAAACCTGGTGATAGAGAAACCGTGATAACGCGCAATAGCGCCGAGCACGATAAAGATAAACAGCAAGCAAGTGGCATAGAAAGTCGCCATCAGGCCAGCTAATGACCACAGTGTACCGATACCGTATTTACCGATGGTAAAGGCCATGGCGCCAAAAGCACCGATAGGCGCCACTTTCATCAGCATATGCACGATGGCAAACAGCAGTTCTGAGCTTTTTTCGATATAAGTGAACAGGATATTCTGCCGGCCGCCGAGGCGCTGCAGCGCAAAACCAAATAGGATGGAGAAAAACAGCACCTGCAGCATGTCACCACGGGCAAAAGCGTCAAACACGCTGGTTGGGATGATATTCAGCAGGAAATCAGTGACTGTCTGCATCTGACCCGGCGCTGTGTATTTGCTGATGGACTGCTGATCCAGGCTCGCCGGGTCAATATGCATGCCGTTACCGGGCTGCACCACGTTAATCACCACCAGACCAATTACCAACGCGATAGTCGAGACAATTTCAAAATACAGCAGGGCATAACCACCGGTTTTACCAACCCGTTTCATATCTTCCATACCGGCGATGCCAATCACCACAGTACAAAAGATGATGGGCGCGATAATCATCTTTATCAGCTTGATAAAGCCGGTACCGAGCGGCTGCATCGCCGTGCCGGTGTCCGGATAAAAGTGTCCGAGTGTGATACCGATGGTGATGGCGAGCAGCACCTGAAAGTAGAGGCTGGAAAACAGCCGGCCTGTTGCTTGTTTCATCTTGTTCTCTTTTTAGGTTGGCGGAGGAAATCTCCCTGTCGCGTTGACTTAGGCAAAGGCTGGGCCAGAACTTGGTTGTGGAAAATATTGTTATTTATTATATGTTTATGTTTCTGGTGAAGGTTGTTGTGTTTGCCTTTGTGTGGATTTCCACACAGCCTGAGATGGGAGTTGTCACTTTTTTCGCCGGTGGCGGGTGTTGTTGGTTTTCCTTTATGGTAAGACCGCATCGCAAAGAATTCACTTCTATCTTTGCCCTGCGTCAGCAACAAGGAACTTATCTTTAGGTGAAATCCTTGCGAAGCAGACTAGCCGCAAAGGCAAAAATGATTCATGAAACAGAAACCACCGTCCGCAGGGCAAAAAACCGCGCAGCCGGACACCTACTGATCCAAATACTCGGCAATCAAATCCAGAAACTCATCGCCGTAGCGGCTGAGTTTGGTCTGGCCGACGCCGCTGATGGCGAGGAAGTCGCTGCGGCTGGTGGGCATTTGCTGCGCCATTTCGATTAAAGACGCGTCGCTGAATACGACAAAAGGCGCGACGTCGGTGCGTTCGGCGATTTGTTTGCGCAGCGCGCGAAGTTTGCTGAATAACAGCCGGTCGTAATCCTGTTTTTGCTGCGCTTTGCCGGCTTTTGGTGAGGTCGGCGCGTTTAAGCGTGGAATGGCCAACTGCAGACTGGTTTCGCCTTTGAGCACAGGCCGGGCGGCAGGTAATAACTGCAGCACCGAATGCCGGGTGATGTCTTGTTGCAACAAACCGTAGTGGATCAGCTGGCGCAGTACTGACAGCCAATAATCGTGGCTTTTATCTTTACCGATACCATAAGTGGACAGTTTGTCGTGGCCGAGTTCAGTGATTTTCTGGCCCTGACTGCCGCGCAGCACGTCGATAACATGGTGCATACCAAAGCTCTGGCCGACGCGAAACACACAGGACAGCGCTTTTTGTGCCAGCTCAGTGCCGTCAAAGCGTTGGGGCGGGTCGAGGCAAATATCGCAGTTACCGCAGGCCTGCTGACTGGCTTCGCCGAAATAATTCAGCAGCACCTGGCGGCGGCAAGTCTGAGCTTCAGCAAAAGCCGCCATCGCATTAAAACGCTGTAGCGTCACTTCAATCCGGTTTTGGTTTTCGTCGGTTTCAATCCATTTACGCGTACGGGCAGTGTCAGCCGGGTCAAATAACATGATGGCTTCAGCGGCAACGCCGTCACGGCCGGCGCGGCCGGTTTCCTGATAATAGGCTTCGATGGTGCGCGGCAAATCAAAATGCACGACGAAACGAATATTGGGTTTATTGACGCCCATGCCAAAAGCGACAGTGGCGACAATCAGCTGCAGCTGGTCGCGTTTAAACTGGTCCTGTATCAGCGCACGTTGTTCGTTGCTAAGGCCGGCATGATAAGCACCAACGGCAAAGCCTTTGCCTTTTAGCTGCTCGGCCAATTCGTCGACTTTTTTGCGCGACGAGCAATAGACAATACCGCTTTGATTTTCCTGGCTTTTCAGCAAAGTCACCAGCTGTTCCAGCGGGCGGAATTTTTCCAGCACTGTATAGCGGATATTGGGCCGGTCAAAACTGCTGATGCTAATAAACGGCTGATACAGGCCCAGTTGCTGGCGGATATCCTGCTGCGTGGCCGGGTCAGCTGTTGCAGTCAGGGCCAGAATGGGCACTTGCGGGAATTGCTGTTTCAGTCGCGATAGCGCGATGTAATCCGGGCGGAAATCGTGGCCCCATTGCGACACACAATGTGCTTCGTCGATTGCAAACAGACTGACGCCAACTTCGCCAAGGCGCTGTAAGAATTGCTCTTGCAGCAGGCGTTCCGGCGCAACGTACAGTAGCTTAATCTGGCCATCGCGCAGGCGGCGGAACACGTCCAGCACCTGTTCGCGCGCCAGGCTGCTGTTGACAAAATCAGCAGCAATGCCCATTGCCTGCAAACCGTCGACCTGATCTTTCATCAGCGACATCAGCGGCGACACCACCACAGTGACGCCCGGCAACAACAAGGCCGGCAGCTGATAACACATCGATTTACCGCCGCCGGTCGGCATCAGCACAAAACAATCGCGGCCGGCCAGTACCTGCTCAATGATCTCAACCTGACCAAAACGAAACTCGCTATAACCAAAGGTTTGTTTCAGCGTTTGGTGCAACAGATCGGGAATAGAGGATGCTGGGTGCAAAGCGGCGGTTACCTTGGTTAGCAAATGTCGGCGGTTAAACAAGGCCGATATTCTACTGTAAAAATGGGATCAGGTCTTGCTCCTTACGCCCTTCGCGCACGGAGCAAGACCTGACCCCATTTTGGTATTTTTATTTGGCGGTGGCTACCGAATCCCGCTCCACCAGCTGCGATAAAAACAAATGGGTGCGATGCGCCGGTTCTGCTGGCGGGTTGCTGGATAATTCAATGGCGAGGCGGGCGGCGTAGCTGGCCATTTCTTCGACCGGGTAGTGCATGGTGGTGAGTTGCGGCCGGCAGGCGCGGGCGACAATCAAGTCATCAAAACCCACCACCGACACATCTTCCGGTACGCGTAAGCCCGCTGCAAACAGCGCGTGAATAGCACCGACCGCCATTAAATCGTTGTAGGCCAGCAGTGCGGTGAAATGCACTTTTCGTGCAAGCAAAGCCTCAACCGCCTGCATACCGCCTTCGATATTAGCGGTGGATTCTTCAATGGCCTCATCTTTGAGTGTGATTTGCGCAGCGCTCAGCGTCTGGCGGATGCCTTGCAACCGCGCGCCGGGGTCACGGTTTTGATAAATACTGGTGATGACGGCGAAGTCGCGGTGGTTTTTCTCCAGCAACATCTGCGTGGCATAAGCAGCGCCGGCGATGTTATCAAGCCAGACACAACGATGGGCTATGGCCGGAATGTAGCGGTTGACTAGCACCAGGCCTGGGATCTCTTCGGCCAGTTTAATCAGGGTTTTTTCATCGGAGTATTCACTGTGCAGCACTATGGCCTGGCAGTTGTGGTCGCGCAGTGAATTGATGGCATCCAGTTCCGACTGGGTTTCATACATCGAATTGGCCATCAGCAGTTTGTAGCTTTGTTCGCGGGCGGTTTTTTCCACGCCGGCGGCGAGCGTGCCGAAAAAGGTCATCGCCAGTTTTGGCGTGACCAGGCCAATGGTGCTTTTGGTTTTGCTGACTAAGGCCTGCGCATTGCTGTTGGGCCGGTAACCCAGCTCTTTGATGACTTTTTGCACCCGGGCGCGGCAAGCGTCACCGACTTTATGATTGCCATTGATGACGCGCGATACGGTCGCAATCGACACGCCGGCGACGCGGGCGACATCTTTGATATTGGCCATCAGCGGTGTTCCTCCAAAAACTGCAGCCGCTGCACGTGCCAAAGCACCAGCAGGGCAAAAAAACTACAAAGCACAGTGCCGCCACTTAATAACAGCCGCATGGCGTTCAGCACGCCGTCGGCCTGCGCTGCACCGGCGCTGGCGGCAAAACCAAGCGTATTTAAAGCGAGGCCAGACAATAACATAGACAGCGCCGCGCTGACACTGACGACCCAATGATGCAATGCCGACACTGCACCATAGGCCGTGCTGCCGGCCGGTTCGGTTTGGGCTAACAATGGCGGGATCAGCATCGCCATCGCAGTCCAGGCCGCACTGCAAAGCACGGCGTCGAACAGCAGCCAATAGGTCGGTTCGCCCTGATACAACCACCATTTGGCAGCGCCACCGAGTAGATTCAGCAAAAAGACCCAATACAAAGTACGTACAGCACCAAAGCGCGCGTTACTCCAGCCAAGCACTGGGACAAAAGCCAGACCAGCCAAAGCATAGCCACTGGATAACAAAGCTTTCCACCAGGAACCCGCGACCAAATCGGCCTGGTTCATCGCATACACCAGCAGGTAATAATCCAGCGTCGCAACAAAAGCGCAGCCACAGAGTTGCAGCAGGCATAACAGCATTAACCAGCGCAGCAGCGGCCGCTGGCGTAACAGGCTCAGGCTGTCGCGTGGCGCGACCTGAGGCTGTGTTGCCGGCGCAGCCTTGTGGTTTGAAGCGTGATTTGTCTCGCGGGCGCGAAACGCCAACAATAACCCCGGCAGCGCAATCAGCAAAGTACCGGTCAGGGCGCCGACCCAGCGTACGCCTTGCTGAAAACTGCTGAATAACGCCAGTTGCGACAGAGGCACCAGCCACTGATAGCCCAAAGAGCCGAGTTTTTGCACCGCGCTGGCCAGGCCAAACACTGCCGTGCGCTGCTGTGGATCTGGTGTTTGTTCAAACACCAGGCTCGATAGCGGCACCGCCAATAGCGGCAGCGCCAGAAAAAATAACAACGAAAGCAGCGAGAAATAGCCCAGCTGCCACAGCGGCGGCCAGTCTGCTGGCACCTGCCACATCAGCACAAAACTCAGGCTTAAACCCAACACACCGGCCAGTAAAAACGGCCGGCGCCGGCCAAACCGGCTTTGGCAGCGGTCTGACGCGCGGCCGACAAAACCACTGATACTGCTGCCGAGCAGCATAGGCCCGGCGATCGCCAGACTGAGCCAGACCGGGTCCAGCGCCAGTGTCATCTGATAAAACGGCACGGCCAGCACCAGCACACTTTGGTTGGCAAAAAACAATGCCAAAAAGCCAGCGGCTAACAAGTAGCGCTGGACTTTTTGGTTGCTGGCGGCACAGTTCGTGTCGGCCTGGCTTGTGCTGGCTCGGTTTGGCAATCAGGCTCCGTTAACGCATTAAACTTACTTCGGCAATTTCCAGCGCATTATTGCCGTCGCTGGGCGCGAGCAACTGCCACTGAGTGCCTTGCAGCTGCGACAAATCACCGAGGCTCTGGCCCTGATGCGTAAGCGTTGCCGGCATAAAAGTCGGGTAGGCCTGAGTCAGCAGGGTGGGCGTGGCCTGCAGCGCACTGAGCGGTACCAGCTGATAACGCCAGTCGGCGCTCGCTTCCAGGTCAATACCAAAAGCCAGCCCGTCTTGATTCAGCAGCGCAAAACGCACCGGCAGACTCTCTTTCACTGCACGCATTTTGATGGCGACCTTAGTGTACCCGGCTAATTCGCGTTGCGTCAGCCCCATCACAGCATGGGTTTCTGTGCGCAGCAGGGCTAAAGGCGGCTGTTGCCAGTCCGGCGTTTTGGCAGGGCGCAGGCGTAATGCCAGGCCTTGCTGACGCTCGCCAGCCAGCCATTGCTGAGTCACTTGCGCATCTTTTGGATAAAGCAAAGTGGTCTGGTCGACGCGCGCATCAAATAGCGGCACTGCAGCACCGGGTTGTTGCAGCAAAGTGCTGAAATGATGTTGCTGGTTTTGTGGGAAATCCCAGTCCGACGGCAGCGCTTCGACTGCGCCGGGGAAACTCAGCGCTTTGTTGCTGTCTTTGACTACCAGCTGATATTGCAGCAGGCCGCTTTGTGCCGGCAACTTCAGCCTGGTGCAATAGCGACCCAAATCTTCCGCCTGCATCGGTTGTTCTTGCACCTGACCTTCACCGGCGAGCCGGTAAAACAGGCTGACTTTCAGACCGGATACCTGAGCGGCAGACAGCTGCGCACAGACCGGCAGCGGTTGGTCGATCGGCCATTGGCGCAGTGGTTGATGGACCAGCAGCGCTGGTTTGGTGGTGATGTCCGGCAATAAAAATGGCCGCGTTTGCGTTTGGGCTTGTGCCAGCAGCGCTGCAGTTTTTGCCAGCAGATAACGGCCTGGCGTCAGTGTTACTAAGCCGTTTTTCACAGCGAGCTGAGAGCCATCGGCACGCTGCAGCAGAAAATTTTTGCCCAAATCGGCCAGCTGAATCGTCATGTCATGGGTACTAACCGACAGCCGCACCGCTTCGCGTTTTAAGCTGGAGTTCTGGTGCGGGTCGTCCAGTTCAGTTGCATCCGGATACACTTCCAGCTGCCATAAACCAGCCTGTTGTTGGTCGAGAAAATAAGCGCCACTGCCCTGATATTGCACCAACGGCGAGCTGCCGACACCCGCGATATGACGCAGTTGGTCTGCATTCACCGGCTTATCAGTCGTACTATGGCTGTGATAAAAGCGGCTGCCGTTATTCAGCAGCGCCAGACCTGTGGCCGGGTCTAACCGGACATTCAGCGCCGCACCGCCAAATTGATTGGATGCCGGATAAGTTCCGGTATCCGCGCCGCGTGGCAGGCTACGAAACACCTCGCCGGCAATTAAAAAGCTGATGGCTTTGGCCGGGGTGTACAGCAGATTTAAATAATGCGTGTTGTATTCAGCATTGCTGGCGGCCAGCGCCGCCGGGTCGTAGGCAAACTGCGTGGCCCACTGAAAACCGGCCGTGCGGAAACTGCGCGCCATCGCCGGGTACAGCAACGGCGCTTTGACATCAGCGGCATCAAATTCGTAAATCAGCCGCGCTTTGCCGGCGCACGCCGCGATGTCTTTAAATGGGTTGTGATAAGACGCGACTGACCCCAGCACATTGCTCTGCAGGCTGCTGTATTTTAACAATCCGGTTGGATACCACTGAAACGACACTCCATCGATGTTGCTTTCACACAGCGCTTTGGCAAATTCCGGCCAGTTGCCTTGTTCACTGCTGTTGTAAAACAATGGCTTAGTGACACCAGCGGCGCGCATGACTGTGATCAGGTCGTTCACGTACTTAGTTACAGTGCCGGCGTCAGCGTGCTTTGGTTCGTTAAAGAGTTCAAACGCCAGAATATTCGGGTCTTTGGCGTAGGGCACGCCATCGCGGTTTTTATGCGCCATCAGCTGAGTTAAATAGCGGTGCTGCGCTTTGATCGCATCGGCTTTTTCGTTCATCTGGTTTTTACTGTACAGCACGGAAAAACCAGGCTCTTGCGGGTCCGGCGCCGGATAACCGCTGCCCCACCAGCCAATTGGCGTCACCACAGCTTTGATGTTGTAGCGTTTGAGTTCAGAGAGCAGAAAATCAAACAGCTTGAGATGTTCGTTCTCAAGCAGATTGCCGTCTTGGTCACTGATTAAACGGTCCCACAAATGGATGCGGTAGGCTGTTACGCCTAAACGTGCCAGGTGGGCCACATCCAACCGGATCATCTCCTCGTGTGACAAACCCATGGCTTTGACCGAACGATAACCAAAGGCAAACGGCAGGCTGTAGTTGGCGCCAAATAGCGCCACTTCTTCAGGTTTGCCATTCGTATCGGTTTGATACCAGATACCGTCTTTGACATAAGAGTCGCTGGCGGAGGCGCTGAGTGACAGCGCCGCCAGTGTCAGCAATGTTATTGGCTTGAATCGCATCATCACCACCACACGCTGTAGAACACCACCAGCACCAGGACGACCAGTGCCAACGACAGGCTAAAACCTTTGCTGGTACCGAAACTGATGTCATTGAGTTCCACTGCACCGGTCTGATTTTTATTGCCTTGCAGCAGAGACACCACAATCGCCAGGCCCAGACAGAGCAGGAACACCAGACCCACCCGGTCCATAAACGGCAGCGCCGGCCAGAACTGATAAAACAGGAAGCTGAATACGGCAGACCCCACTGCAGCCAGCAGCGCAGCATCGGCGGTGGTTTTTTTCCAGAACATGCCCATAAAAAACAGCACCACAATGCCTGGAGTAAAGAAGCCGGTAAATTCCTGAATATATTGGAAGGCCTGGTCAAAATCGCCGAGCAGCGGTTTGGCGGTGAACAGTGCAATCAACAGCGACAGCAAACTAACCGCACGGCCAACTAACACATAATGTTGCTGGCTTTCGCTTGGTTTGACCTGGGCATATAAATCCATGGTGAAAATAGTCGCCACTGAGTTGGTCATCGATGCCAGGCTCGACAAAATCGCCGCGACTAAAGCCGCAAAAATCAGGCCCTTCAGGCCAGAAGGCATCAACGCCATCATTTGTGGATAGGCCTGATCCGGCTTGGCTAAATCCGGCAGGATCAGCACGGCAGCAATGCCCGGCAACACCACAATGACCGGCATTAACAGCTTCAGAAAGGCGGCAAAAGCGATACCTTTTTGCGCTTCCTGCAGGCTGGATGCGGCCAAAGCGCGCTGGATAATGTATTGGTTAAAACCCCAGTAACTTAAGTTCATCACCCACATACCGCCGACTAAAACCGAAATACCCGGCAGGCTGGCATAATGCGGATTGTCCGGGCTTAAAATCATGTCGAATTTTTCCGGCGCTTTGGCAAGCAGAGTGTCAAAACCAGCCAGTACACCGGCGCCGGCACCAATCATGTCGAGTGCCAGATACGACATAAACAGGCCACCGAACACCAGCAACACCACTTGCAGAATGTCAGTAAAAGCCACGGCTTTAAGGCCACCGTACAGCGAATAGCTGACTGAGAATAACGCCAGCAGCACCATACTCCAGAACAGGTCAATGCCGGTCAGCGCATTGACCGCCAAAGCACCCAGCCACAGCACGGCGGTTAAATTGACAAACACATACACAGCCAACCAGAAAATCGCGAGTGTCGTGCGGACGCGGTTATCAAAACGCTGCTGCAGGAACTGCGGCATCGTATAGATTTGTTTTTTCAGGAAAATCGGCAGGCAGTATTTACCGACTAACATCAGCGTCAGCGCCGCCATCCATTCGTAAGAGGCGATACCCAGGCCAATGGCATAACCCGAACCGGACATGCCGATGATTTGTTCGGCGGAAATATTCGCGGCAATCAACGAGGCGCCAATGGCCCACCACGGCAGGCTGTTGCCGGCCAGAAAGTATTCGTTGGTGTTTTTATGATGGCCTTTTTCTTCGCGCGACACCCAATAGGCGACGAATAGCAGGCCGAGGATGTAGACGACAAAAATCGTCATATCGAGTGTTGATAAAGTCATAACCTGTCCTTTTCCCTGTGTCCTTGCAGCCACAGCTTTATTGTCTTCGCTCTGTTGCAGCGTTGCGTCAGCAAGGCTGTTGGGAGCTGGTTTTTATAAACTTCAGCCAGATGCCTCAGCTAAAGCGGTAAAAAATCTGTTGTTGATACAGCTCGCCTGGTCTCAGCACAGCCGATGGGAAATCTGGCCGGTTCGGTGCGTCCGGAAAATTTTGCGCTTCTAAGCAGATGCCCTGATAAGGCGCAAAAGGGGCACCTAAATAGGTGCTGACATAAACCTGTACGCCGGGCTGGGAGCTGCGTAATTCCAGTGTGCGCTGCGCTTTGCCGCTGCCAAAACTGAGTCTGGCCTGCAGTGGCACTGTGTCCTTTGCTGGCCGCGCGACAAAGCGATTTACAAAGCAGTGATCCAACCCATGCGGTAAATCAGTGCTTTGCCGGCACAAAGGCCCCACCGCTTTTGGCGAGCGAAAATCAAAGGCATGCCCGCTGACAGAGCGCACGGCGTCCGGCAGCGGAATACCGCTGGTGTCGACCGCCAGATACTGTTCGGCCATTAACTCTAACTGATGCGCTGCAAGCGCTTCCACTGTTTGTTGCGGCGCCAGGTTAAAGTAACAGTGATTGGTCAGATTAATCACTGTTTCGGCGTCTGTCGTTGCAGTGAAGCTCAGCTGTAATTCGCCGCCGGCCCGGCCCTGACTGTCAACAGTATCCACCACCTGCAGACGCTGCTGCACTCTCAAAGTGCCGGGAAAACCCTGGTCGCCACTGGGGCTTATCAGTTCCAGCAGCAAGCTGTCGGCGCTGTGTTCCAGGACTGTCCAAACCCGCTGTGCAAAACCTTGCGCGCCGCCATGCAGACAATGTGGTGGCTGACTGGCGCTCAGCGGCCAAGTCGCGCCGCTGCTATCGCGATACGCAGCATTAGCGATGCGGTTGGCATACCGACCCACACTGGCTCCGAGCGCTGCGCTGTCAGTCAGATAAAACTGCGGGTCGGCCTGTGATAACGTCAGCTCCTGACCATGCAATTTGATGCTTTGCACACGAGCGCCATAAGGTAATACAGTGACTGTGAGGCCACCGCTGCAGCTGATGGCATGCGGTGTCAGCGCTGTTGGTGCCAGCTGCTGCGTCAGGCGCTGCGCGTCGATCAGCGCGTTCATAAAGCGCGGGCTCCGGCACTGGCCTGACACAGATAAAAAGTCGGCTCAAGCCTATGCGCCGCCGGATAAACTTTGCTCAAGTGCTGGCAGACCGGCTCGACTAAATCGGCTGGTAACAGCGCGACCACACAACCGCCAAAACCACCGCCGGTCATCCGCACGCCGCCGCGTTCGCCGCAAATGGCCGCCACTTCTGCCACCAGAAAATCAATGGCCGGCACTGTGATGGCAAAATCATCCCGCATCGACTGATGCGACTGCGCCATCAGCGCGCTTAAGGTTTTGATATCAGCGTTTTTCAGCGCCACAGCTGCGGCTTCAGTGCGGTTATTTTCGCTGATGACATGGCGGGCGCGGGCATAAATCAGCGGATCGAGCTGAGATCTCACCGCTTCCAACTGTTCCGGCGTGACATCTCTGAGCGCTTTGATGCCAAAGAATCTGGCGGCCGCTTCACACTGCTCCCGTCGTTCGTTGTAAGCACTGTCGACCAGACCGCGTTTGACGTTGGAGTGGATGATGAGGACCTGTAACGACTCCGGCATCGGCACTGTCTGATAGTCGAGGCTGCGACAATCCAGCAGCAGCGCCTGACCGGCTAAACCGGCGGCACTGACCAGCTGGTCCATAATGCCGCACTGGCAACCGGCAAACTGATGTTCAGCCTGCTGGCCATTGAGCGCATTGTCGCGTGGCGACAGTGGCGCGCCTGCCAGCGTGCTGAGACCTAAACCCAACACCATTTCCAGCGACGCTGACGAACTTAAGCCAGCACCTTGCGGCACATTGCCGCCAACCACCAGCTGGCAGCCTGGCAGCGTCAGACCGCGTTGCTGTAAGCCGGCGACGACGCCGCGGACATAATTGGCCCAGCGTGGTGTCGCAACGGGCTGAACAGTTTCAGTTAAATCAATGACATGCAGCTGTTGATAATCCGCCGCGAAGATTTCAATCTGGCTTGAACCCGGCACCAGACGGCTCGCCAGCACAGTTTCAAACTGAATGGCGCAGGGCAGCACAAAACCGTCGTTGTAATCGGTGTGCTCGCCAATCAGATTCACGCGCCCCGGCGCACTGAACAGCTGCGTGGCATCCGCGCCAAATTCACGCTGGAAAGTTGTTTTGACCATGTTCTGAAGAACGCCGGACAGACTCATGCTCTGACTCCTGTTGCTGCCTTTTTATAATGAGTGGCTGGCAAGTCACGTAAGCGCGCTGCAGCCTGTTCCGGGGTCATATCACGCTGGGTTTCGGCCAGCATTTCATACCCTACCATAAACTTTTTCACGCTGGCGGAGCGCAGCAGCGGCGGATAAAAATGCGCGTGCAGCTGCCAGTGTGCATTTTCAGTGGCTGGGTCAGTGGCCTGACCGTTTGGCGCATAGGGCGCGCAGTGCCAGCCCATCGAATAAGGGAAAGAGCACTGAAACAGATTGTCGTAACGAATGGTCAGCGCCTGCAGAATTTCCGCGAGGCTCAATTGTTCTGCTTCGGTCAACTGTTCCAGATGCTGCACGGCGCGCTTGGGCAGCAGCAGCGTTTCAAATGGCCAGCTGGCCCAATAAGGCACCACCACCAGCCAGTCGGCATTATCCAGCACCAGTCGCGAGCGGTCGGCCAGCTCCAGTTCGGCATAGCGCTGCAATAAATTCTTGCCATGTTTGGCGAGGTAAGCCGCCTGCTGTGCGTCTTCGCGTGCCGGTAGCGTCGGAATGCCTTTACTTGCCCAAATCTGGCCATGTGGGTGCGGATTGGAGCAGCCGTTGATCGCGCCTTTGTTTTCAAAGACCTGCACCCAGCCGTAGTCGCGTGATAATTCCTGATATTGGCCAATCCAGCATTGGATCACGGCCTGAATGTCGCTGATGCTCAGTTCCGGCAGCGTTTTGCTGTGATCCGGCGAATAACATATCACCCGGCTGCAGCCCTGTTCGGCCTGTAATTGCAGCAAATCTTCCTGATTGACGACCGCATCCGGTGTCTGGGTATTGAGCGCCGCAAAGTCGTTCTGAAATACAAACGGGCCCTGATACTTTGGGTTATGCGCGCCATTAATCCGCACATTGCCAGGGCACAGATAACAAGTGTCGTCGTAAGACGGCTGCACGCTGTTGTCGGCCGCTTCGACCTGGCCTTGCCACGGCCGTTTGGCTCGGTGCGGCGATACCAGAACCCAGTCGCCGGTCAGCGGGTTGAACCGACGGTGCGGGTGCTCGACAGGGTCAAAAACAGGTGGTGTAACGGCGGTATTCATTTCAGACATCAGCATTTTCCTCTACAGCAGTGCCCACAGCTTGATTGGCAGTGCGATAGCCCTGCGGATTTTGTTGTTGCCAGCGCCAGGTGTCGCTGACCATATCAGTGAGATTGAGCTGCGCTTGCCAGCCCAGTTGCTGCCGCGCTTTGCCGGCATCGGCATAACAGGCACTAACATCGCCGGGGCGACGTGGCGCAAAATGAAGGGGGATGGGGTGGCCCGACACCTGGCGGAAGGCTTCGACCATCTCGAGCACTGAATACCCCTGGCCGGTGCCGAGGTTAAACAGATGCTGGCCGGCTTGGTTGCAGAGCTGCTCCAGCGCGCGGACATGGCCGTCGGCCAAATCCAGCACATGGATATAGTCGCGTACGCCGGTGCCGTCCGGCGTTGGGTAGTCGTTGCCAAACACTGTGAGTGCTTCGCGCCGGCCGACCGCGACCTGGCTGATAAAAGGCAATAAATTATTCGGAATACCTTGTGGGTCTTCGCCAAGCTGACCCGACGGATGCGCACCGACCGGGTTGAAGTAGCGGAGTACTACCGCAGAAAATGCCGCATTGGCAGCGCAATAATCGGCGAGAATGTGTTCCACCATAAACTTGCTGCGGCCATACACACTTTGTGGGCCGGTTGGCGATTGTTCGGTCAGCGGTAATGACTGCGGGTCGCCATAAACAGTCGCCGATGAGCTGAATACCAGACAGTTCACCTGATACTGCTGCATCACATTCAGCAGCGTCACAGTACCGGCGACATTATGTTGATAGTATTTCAGCGGTTCGCGCGCCGATTCCCCCACTGCTTTTAAACCGGCAAAGTGGATCACCGCATCAAAGTGTTGTCCGGCTGCGGCCTTGGCCGCAAACACGGCAGCAAGCGCCTTGGCATCACAGATATCGAGCTGGTGAAAATCAAAGCTGCCGGGCATGCCCTGGCTCAAATTGCTGAGCCGCTTCAATACTTCGGGTTGGCTGTTGCTGAAATTATCCACCAGCACCAGCTGATGGCCGCGCGCCATCAATGCCAGCGCGGTATGAGAACCGATATAACCGGCACCGCCGGTCAGCAGGATATTCATCCGTTGTGCTCCGTTAGAATTGAATATTGGCAACCGGCAGTCCGGCGGCGCTGACGGTTAAACGCCCTTTCAGGCCCGCGGCACTGGTTTTCACCAGCACCACACCAACGCCACGCTCAGTGACTACGGGTTCCGGGTTGACGATATCGAGCTCTGCACTTTGGAAAGTCAGCGTCACGCCGCTGGAACGCACCGGATTGCCTTTGCCGTCGACCAGCTGCGCTTTGACAAACACTTCATCAAAAGCTGCCGGCGCCGGACCTGTGTTATCAACTTGAATCTGAATAGCGGCGGCCGGTCCTTGCGTGTGTACCTGATGTTCAGCCACCACTTTGCCGTTGATCAGCGCTTTGGCTTCGAGGGTGCCCGGCACAAAAGCCGGCAGGCTGAATTCAAATGGCGGCCGGGCGATACGGTCGGACATTGAGTGTTCGCCAGCTTGTCTGTTCGCAGTGCGGGTCTCTACCAGCTTGCCGTTTAAGTACAGCGCCACTTGTTCGGCATTGCTGAATACCCGCACCTGTGCATTTTGTCCGGCAACAACGCCTTCGCCGCTCCAGTCGCTGGCGATAAACACCATGGGGCCAGAAGGGTAGAGGGCTGATTGCTCGCTGGCGGGCCGCTGGCTTTGGAACAGGTAATAGCTGTATTTCGGCTCGCGGTAGATGCTCATCAGGCCCGAGGCTTCCAGGTCATCGGCGTAGCCGCGGTTGTAGTCAAACATCACCCAATAACCGTCTGCAAAGGCCGGTGTGCGCAGGTTGTCGTTATGCGCTTCCTGCAAGTTAGTCGCTTGTTGCAACAGGCGGGTTTCGCCGGCCGACAACAACTGGCGCGAGGTGCGCGCTTCAGCTTTTAAACCCTGCCACTGATGCTGGGCAAAACCGGCGTCCTGCGCGTAATACTCCCAGTCACCATATTCGGAGACGATGTAAGGCTGCGTCGGTGGCGTGTAATGTTGCAGCCGGTGCTGGCGGGCCTGCAGATACAAATCAAAACCCGGCATCCAACCAGCGGAATAGGCCCAGGGCGCTTCTTGTTTCACCGTCTGGTGCAGACGCTCGATTAACGCCGGCGCCATCGCGGTTTCATTGAGCGAACACTCAAAGGCCAGAATGCTTGGATGATTGCGGCTGCGGCGAATGAGGTCGCGGCAGTTTTGCGCCATCAAATCAGCAAATGCCGGGTCCATGGATTGGTACTGCCAACCGGGAATGGCGTCCAGCAGCAATAAACCCAGGCGGTCGGCCGCGTCCATAAAGGCTTTGGACTGTGGATAATGCGATAGCCGGACATAGTCAAAACCGGCCGCTTTAATGCGCACGGCGTCACGCTCGTCGGCCAAAGGCCCGACGGCATAGCCTAAATGCGGAAATTCCTGATGGCGGTTCACACCACGTAAAAAGGTTTTTTCGCCGTTTAACAACAGCTGATGCCGGGTATTAAAAGCGATGGTGCGCAGGCCAATGTTACGCTGTTGCCGCTCCAGCAACTGCTCGCCCTGCCACAGTTCAGTCACCAGTTGATACAGCGCCGGTTGCTGTGGGCTCCAAAGCTGTGGTGTGTTGATAGTCAGCTGTTGCTGCAGCGTTTGTTTTTTGCCGGCCGCCAGGCTGATTTGCGCCTGAGTTTGGCTGACTAATGTGCCGTTTTGCAGAATGCGCTGGCTGAGCCGGGCTGAGGCTGGCGCCGTTGCAGCCGATTGCAGTTCAGTCGCCACCATCACAGTGGCTGACGCTGTGCTGATGTGTGGATAACTGACCGCCACGCTGCCGCCGGCGACAGTGTCGCTTAATTGCTCAGAACTGATGTGCAGCGCCGGGCGCAGCGCCAGTGTGACTGGCCGGTACAGGCCGCCATAAGGATTAAAATCAAGCTGTTTGAGCGGCTTTAAACCGGTCAGCGCATGATCGCGGTTGTCCAGCCGCACCAGCACTTCGACCTTTTCCGGCTGCTTGGCTTGTTGCTGCAGATAAGGCGTTAAATCGACGCTAAACGGCAGATAACCGCCGAGGTGCTGGCGTAAATGCAGGCCGTCGACATACACATCGGCCACATTCATCGCACCGCCGAACTGCAACCACAGCTGCTGGCCAGCTTGTTGTTTCGATAAATCCAGCGTGGTTTTGTACCACATAGTGCCTTGCCACTGGTCATTGACCACCAGCGGTTCGCGTTTGGGCGTATGTGGCAGCCGCACCAGTTCCCAGTGAGCGTTGGCGGCCGGTAACTGACCGGCGCCCAGGGCGTCTTTGCTGAATAACCAGTGATGTACTGTCAGGTCGCAGGCGCTGGTCTGGATCTGGGCCGGACAGGCTGCAACCAAAGCGGGCACAGCTGGAGCTTCAGCTTGTGGCGCGGCACTGGCTTGTTGTCCGGCAGAGGCATGGCCGCACAGTAATAACAAAGTCAGCGCTGAAAAAGGCGTAAAAAAACGCGTCATGAAAAATCCTTGCACTAAAAAATGATGAACTGGCTTAAGCCCGGTTGTGTTCAACTTTTGCCAAGTCGCGTTCGACTCATGCCCAGTTGCGTTCCACTTGTGGCCGCAGTACCAGCTCGTGCCAATGGGCGCTGGCCGGCGCCTGCAACATCGCAAGCGCGGCGGCTGCGACATCGTCTGGCGTTAAATATTCAGGCCGCGCCTGCGGCCGGAAACCGGTATCAACGCCGCCGGGAATTAAATGCAGCACCCGCACACCGCTGTCCTGCAGTTCCCGCCTCAGTACTTTGCTGTAACTTTCCAGCGCGCTTTTACTGGCGCTGTATGCCGCAACACCTGGGTTGGCAAAACTGACGCAGGTGCTCAGCACCTGCAAAATGGTGCCGTGGCCACGCGCCAGCATGCCGGGCAACAGACATTCCTGTAGCAGCAGTGGCACCCGAAAATTCAGGGCCAGCATTTGCTCCAATGCCGGCCAGTCCGGGTTTTGCGCCGGGGCACGGCTTAAGTTGGCGCCGGCACAGTTCACCAGGCCATCGACCGGACAAGCGGCTTCGGCCTGCTGACAAAAGGCAATCAGCTCGGCCGGGTCGGTTAAATCAAAGGCGGCGTTAGACACCAGCTGCTTTGCCGGTGCTACGGCCAGCACCTGGGCGCAGGTTTCAGCCAGCTTTGCGGCATCACGGCCGTGCAAACTGAGGCGATAACCGGCTTTGGCCAGTTGCAGCGCTAAGGCGCGCCCGATGCCGCCAGATGCGCCGGTTAACAGCAAATGTTCGGCCATCGTTTGCTCCTTGATTTCGTCAGATCCGGCTTGCGCCAGCATGGGAACAACACCGGCAGGCTGAAGCAGCCTGCCGGGACTCAGGGTTACATCGAGTAAGAGAAACCAATCAGGAAACGGCGGCCCCAGTCGAGGTAGCTGCCAATCCGGCTTGGGTCATTGTCGAAGTAAGAAGTCGAGGCTTCGTTGGTCAGGTTCTGGCCCTGCAACATCAGCTTCAGCTGGCTGTTCACTTCGTACGACACACTGGCGTCCAGCGTGGTTTCTGCGTCTATGCTGTTGATTTCAGACGGTGTCCAGCTGCCGACGCGGGTAAAACCGCTGCGGTAGTTGTACGACACTTTGGCGTCGAAACCGGCTTTGTAGTACCACAGCGTCAGGTTAGCGACGTCTTTGGACAGGCCACCGAGCGGCAGCGGATTGTCTTTTGGCACAAATTCATAAACGTTGCTGTCGGTGTAGGAGTAGTTGGCGTAAAAACCCAGGCCATCGAACGGTGCCGGCAGGTTTTTAAACGCCTGCTGATACATCATTTCAAAGCCTTTGATTTGACCGCCGTCGCCGTTGACCGGGCCGGTGAAGTCATAAGTCACGCCGTTTAATGTCAGCTTGTCGGTGCTGCTGCCAATGTGGCTCTTTAAATCTTTAAAGAAGGTGGAGACGGTCAGCGCCTGATCTTCCGACAGGTAATATTCCACGCCGATATCCAGCTGGTTCGCCACAAATGGGTCTAACAGCGGGTTACCGCCCGAGCCGGTTTTAACCGGGCTTTGTGAATCGAGCTGGAAGCCGGTACGCATTTCCACCAGCGGTGGCCGCGCTAAAGCGCGTGACAGGCCAACCCGCAGTTGGGTTTCATCGGTCAGTGCAAAATTCAGGTTCAGCGACGGCAGCACTTCGGTGTAGCTATGATCGACGCTGACTGGTGAATACTGGTTGTCTTTAAACTGGTAGCCAATGGATTCAGAGTCAGTTTTCACTAAACGTACGCCGGCGTTCCCGGTGTAGCTAAAGCCAAATAACTCGGAGTTCAGCCGAACCATGCCGTACACCGCCTGGTTTTTCTCGCTGACAAACCAGCTGTTGATGCGGTCCTGATCGGTTTTGCTGTAGGCCGAGCGGTTGTCGATGCCGCCAAACGCCTGCTGTACTAAATCGCCCCAGTTGTTAAAGCCATACATATCCGGCGACTGTAAACCACCACCTAAGGCATAACGGCGGCCGTAGTTACTGACGTTCGGGTTCTTCACCGCCTGCCACCAGCTTTGCACGTCGTTGTCTTTTTCACGGTCAGAGAAACGGCCACCAAAAGACACACTGTCAATCACGGCATGATCCAGCCGGCGTTCGAAGTCAAGTTTCAGGCTGCTCATTTCGTCAGTTAAATCGCGGTCGCTGTCGACCGTCATGCCGTTCACTTTGTAGTATTCCGGCTTGCTGATGTCCTCGTTGACCACCACGCCTAAACGGCCACCGGCAGTGGACCACTGCACGTCGAGCGGCGTTGGGCCTGAGTAAGTGGAAGTGACGTTGACCCAACGTGATTTGATGCTGGCTTCGGAGTAACCGAGGTCGGTACTGATGGTCCAGACATCGCCTTCCCAGACCGACTTCAGGCCAGTGCTCAATAATTCATTGGCCTGGAACCAGGTGGCGTTGTTGGCCGAATGCGCGCCCCACAGCAGACCGCCGCCGGTCAGCTGCTGGCTGCCATCGGCTTTAGTCATAATTTGCGGTTTGGCGACTGAGTTGTTGTAGTTCCAGTTGCTGCCACCGCCCCAGTTGCCCCAGCCGTCGAACCAGAACTGGTCTTCCAGCTCTTCGATATCAAATTCAGAATAAAACAGGTCGTATTTCAGGTTCAGCTGGTCGCTGGCTTGCCATTCCAGGATGGTCATGGCGCCGGTACGCTGGTTGTCGCCGAGTTTAGTCGCGGTTTTGCCGCCCCATGGCGCAGCTTCGCGGATGCCGTCACCGTTGACATCGCCCTGATCGGCGGTGTTTTTGTTGTACGCCCAGCTGCTGGTTTCGCGTTGCAGCGACGGCTGGTCCTGATAAGTCAGGCCAAGCACCACACCAAATGTCTCGCTCCACTGGTCGACATAACTGAAGCTGCCTTTATGGCCGCTGGCGTCAGCGCCATCGATGTCGTGGCCCAACTGATAGTCCATCAGGTGGCCGGTCACGTTGATGATACGTTTGTCTTTCGCCAGCGGGCTGACAAAGTTCATATTCACCAGGCCTGAGATGCCGCCTTCGACCTGACTGGCCAGCGGGCTTTTGTACACTTCCACTGAGTTAATCAGTTCAGCCGGGAATTGCTCATAACGCACTTCACGGCTTGGTTCGGCGCTGACAATCTCGCGGCCCTGCATAGTCGCCATATTGAGGCGCGGGCCCATACCACGAATGGAGATACTGCTGGCGTTACCGCGGTCGCGTTCTGCTGCCACGCCCGGCAAGCGGCCTAAGGCGTCAGCGATGGTCACGTCTGGCAGTGAACCCAGGTCATCTGTGGAAACGATTTCCACAACTGAGTCCGCTACTTTTTTCTGTAATAAGGATTTACCAAGGGTGGCACCGAAGCCGCGGACTTCGATTTTTTCAATCGCCACTTCTTCTTTTTTCGCTTTGTCGGCAGCTGTTGCTGCAGTGCCTTCTGTCGTCTGCGCCTGGCTGTAAGCGCTGAAAATCGCCGAGCTGACCGCTAGTGCCAGCATCGATTTTTGCCACATTGTCTTCATAATCCACCCTTGTCGTACCGGTTATTGTTGTGTTGCCTGCCTGTTATCCGGCAGTGCGCAGCGTTGCCCTGAACCTGCTGCCGCTTTTTTCAACAGCAGTTCACCGGCGGATTTATAGCATGAAAGGGAAAACGTTTTCCAATGGATTTTCAATGAGTTTTCACGGATGAGTTTAAATAATTGAATTTATTTGAATTAAAGTGTGGAAACGCTTGCTTTGCAGGCGCGGACATTTGGCAATGGCGGGGAAACATCGGGTAGGTATCGGGTAGGTACCGGCGAGCGAAGCGTCGCCGTACAATTTGTCGCCGCCGTACATGGGCACGTTGGGCATCACACGCTGGCCACCACGTGGCATACATGAGGCTGTTGGACGTCACACGTTGGACGTCACACGTCACCTGCCAGAAAAAGTGTAACTTTTTCACCGTGCGCATTACGTTTAAACCTGTCCCCGGTTCAGCGAAATCGAAAAAATATAGTTTTGATCTCAACAGGAATCAGTAGCGTTTAGTCAGAGGATTTTTTGTGCAACCTCAAAGGAAACGAAAATGAAGCTCTCTGTACTGTTCAAATCTGCCGTATTCTCTGCAACTTTGTTAGTCGCTGGCGCTGTTCATGCGGGTAGTGCCAAATCTGATATCGTCGACACCGCTGTTGCCGCCGGTAGTTTTAATACACTGGTGACGGCCGTAAAAGCCGCCGAGCTGGTCGACACGTTAAAAGGCGCAGGCCCATTTACCGTATTCGCGCCAAATGATGCCGCGTTTGCCAAAGTACCGGCTGACACTTTAAAAGGCCTGCTGGCTGACAAAGCCGCGCTGGCAAAAGTACTGACCTACCACGTGGTGCCAGGCAAAGTGATGGCGGCAGATGTGGTGAAGCTGTCAACCGCCACCACAGTACAAGGCCAGGCGCTGAAGATTGAAGTCAAAGACGGCAAAGTGTTTGTCGACGGCGCGCAAGTGATCAGCACCGACATCGAAACCAGCAACGGTGTGATCCACGTCATCGACAGCGTGGTGCTGCCAAAAGGCTAATTCTGAGTTTTATTGTAAAAAGCCCGCCGGCAGTTTCGCTCCCGGCGGGCTTTTTGTTGTGGCAAACCATGTGTTGGGCGTCACACGTTGGACGTCACACGTTGGGCGTCACACGCCGTACATGATGTCAATCTGCGCGCTCGGTTGAACACCAACGATAGCGATATTGATCATGCGCAATGATTCCGAATTTTTTACCCGGAATGCCGGGAAATAAGCTGCAAATGGCTGCTTTATGCGCGAATTGCAGTTATCGTTATTCAGGTTTACCTTATATGCATACACAAGGATGGGGTCCGTGATGAACGCATGCCGCGCAAGTGCAGATAGTCCGGGAGATTGTGCAAAAGACTGTGCCGCAGATTGTTCCGCGCTGCAGGATAAGCACAACAGCTATCTGGCGATCAGTACCATTCTGAATAGTCTGGATGCCCTGGTGTACGTGTCGGACTTACAGACTTACGAATTAATCTATCTGAATGATTATGGCGCGAAGGCATGGGGGCAAATCGCCGGTCGCAAGTGTTATCAGGTGCTGCAGGCCGGTCAGGATGCACCTTGTCAGTTCTGCACTAACCACCTGCTGACCGACGCCACCGGAAAACCAGTCGGTGTGCATGTCTGGGAGTTTCAAAACACTATCAATGGCCGTTGGTATCAGTGCCGCGATCAGGCCATTGTCTGGGTCGATGGCCGCCTGGTGCGGATTGAAATCGCCACCGATATCACGGAACGCAAAGCCATGGAGCAGCAACTGGCAGCAGCCAAAGCGCTGGCAGAAAAACAGGCCAGTACCGACGAACTGACCCAGCTCTATAACCGCCGGGCGTTTTTTGCTTTAAGCCGCCACTTATTCCATCAGGCGCACCGCGCCGGTCAAACCCTGGCCGTGGTGATGTTCGACTTAGACCACTTCAAAAGAATTAACGACCAATGGAATCACGCCGCCGGTGACGCCGTGCTGGTGAAAATCTCCGCCTTGGCCCGCAAAATCCTGCGCGGCTCCGACCTTCTGGCCCGCATCGGCGGTGAAGAATTCGCAATTTTGCTGCCAGACACCGACGAAGCCGCCGCCTGGCATCTCGTGGAGCGGCTACGCGCCGGTTTTGAGCAAGGCACCGCCAACGACGACATCCAATGCACCGCCAGTTTCGGCATCACCTACCTGTCAGACTTCCCAGCGGAATTTGACCCGGAAACCCTATTAGGCACCTTATTACATCAGGCCGACGTGGCGATGATGCAGGCAAAAGCCGAGGGCCGGAATCGGGTTTGTGTGTTTGGTGGGTGACGGGGCGATCATCTGACTTTTTGCTGTCTCGATCTTTAATTGACCAAGTTCCGGCCGCTGCGAACCTTTGATAATAGAAAAATCTTGGGGCGAATCCGCAGCAAACGGCACGGACGACTACAACGCAGACACGCCGTAGATACATCCCTGTAGGCTCCTCTGCGGCATCCCTGCCGCAGAGGGTCTGCTTTTGTAATCATCCGGCCGTTTTGCGAGTTCATTTGAATCTTCGTTTTGTGCCAAAAGCTGACATTGGAAAATGTACGCCACGTGGTGGCCAGTACGCTTCGCTTACTGTACCTACCTTCCAAATGTAACCGTAGGTACGGCAAGCGTCAGCGTCGCCGTACCCAACCCGGTAAGTTTCTGCAATTCGCTCATAGCAGCCAGCCCAAACCCCAACAAACCCGGCATCGGCATCCGCGGAGTGAGCGATCAAGAGTGAGCGCGGGAGGCGCGAACGGGCGAACGTAGTGGTGGCGGTGTTGGGTTTGCCACTGTGTTGGGTGTTTGCGGTTTTCGCGGCGTATCAGAACTATGAATTTCGGGTAGGGCCATCATACGAACATCGTCCCTACTGCAAGCACCTATTTACCAACCCCAACATGACAACTTTGTCATCTTGCTGTCAGGTCGTTGTTGGGCGGGCTTTGGCACACTGCCAGTCTCGGAATATTTCTGGACTGGGGTTTTATGATGGTTTGGGGTTTGGTCAGGCGCTGGGCGCTGACAATTTGTCTTACTACGATGGCACCACAACACGCGCTGGCTCATGGCGGCGAGGATCACGGTGATGAAGACAAAGCGGCGTTGACGCTGCCGGCAGAAGGGCAGAGCCGGCGGGCTTATGCCAGTTCGGAATTGTTTGAGCTGGTGCTGGTGGCGCCAGAGGCTTCAGAGAATAACGCCAGCCTGCAAATCTACCTCGATTATTATGCCGACAACAGCCCGGTGAAAGACGCGGTGATTGAACTCAGCAGTTCAGCTTTTAGCGGCACCGCCAAAATGCTGCAGCCTGGGTTGTACCAGCTTGATGTCAAAACCTTACCGGCCACGAGCCACGCCATCGCGCTGACGATTGAAGCGGGCGATGATATTGACCTGCTCAATACCAAACTCGATTTAACCCCACACAGCACCACCGTTGAACATCAACACAGCTGGACTGAATACAGCACCCAGTATGTGATTGGCGTCGGTGTGCTGTTAGTTGGTTTGCTGCTGTGGCGGCTGTCACGCCAGCGCAAAACCGCAGGCAAAACTCCTGGCAAAAAAATGGGGGCAGCAGTATGACCCTGCGAAACATCCTCAGCACCCTGGTGCTGTTAGCACTCAGTCAGCAACTACTGACCCAACCCGCCAAAGCCCACGGTGGTGAAGACCACTCGCATAGCCCGGCCCCGCTGGCGCAGGCGACCGGCGAGCAGCCGCGCCGGTTGAGTGACGGCAGTTTATATATCCCCAAATCCGCTCAGCAGTTATGGCAACTGCGTACTCGTCTGGTGACAGCGGCGCAGCTTCCACAACAAATTGAATTACAAGGCAAAGTGATAGTTGACCCGGCTTTTGCCGGCTTAGTCGAAGCGGCGCAGCTGGGCGTGTTAAGCGCCGGGCCGGATGGCTGGCCGACGCTGGGGCAAAGCGTAACAGCTGGTCAGGTACTGGCCTATTTGCAGCCGGTCGATACCACGCTGGACCGCAGCAATCAGCAGGCGTTATTGGCCGAGCTGGACGCGCAGATTGCACTCGCCAAAGACCGGGTGCAGCGTTTTAGCACACTCGGCGCTTTGGTGCCGCGGAACGAACTGACCACAGCGCAGATTGAACTAAAAGGCCTGCAGGCGCGGCGCAGTTTTGCTGCCAAAGGCACAGGCGGCGGTATTGCCGTGGTGGCGCCGGTTGCTGGCGTGGTCAGCACAGTGTTTAAACAAAGTGGTCAGGTGGTGGATAGCCGCGACGCGCTGTTTCAAATCATCGACCCGGCGCAGCTGCTCGTCGAAGCGCTGGCCTATCCGGCGCTGCCGGCGCACGGCGGGCTGAACCTCAACGCCGACAGCCACGCCAGTGCCCGCTTTCCGGCGGCAGCTGAATCGCAGGACAGCCATGCTTTTAGTTTAAGTTTCCGTGGCAAAAGCCTGCAGCTGCAACAACAAGCGCAGCCGCTATGGTTCAGTATCGATAACAACAAGCCTGCCGCCACGCAGGATTTAACTGTCGGTCAGCCACTGTTAGTCGAAGTCGCCACTGGCAAACAAATCAACGGCATGACAGTGCCGCGCAGCGCGCTGCAAAAACTCGACAACGGCGAAACCGCGGTTTGGGTACATCAGGCCGCAGAGCGCTTTATCGCGCAAAAAGTGCGGGTCGAACCTTTCAGCGCCAGCGAAGTGGTGGTGGTCAGCGGTTTACATGACGGCGACCGCGTGGTGGTGCAGGCCGCGTCGTTACTGGCACAGGTGAGGTAAGCATGTTTAACGCGCTGATCCGGCTCTGTTTGCAGCAACGCCTGTTTGTGCTGGGTGCGGCTTTGATCTTGCTGATTTACGGCAGTTTCAGCCTGCGCCAGCTGCCGGTTGATGTTTTTCCTGATTTGAATAAACCCACAGTCACGCTGCTCACCGAAGCCGGTGGTATGGCGCCGGAAGAAGTGGAACAGCTGGTCAGTTTCCCGCTCGAAACCAGCATGAACGGCATGCCGGGCGTCAGCCGCGTGCGCTCGGTGTCGGGCGTTGGGCTGTCGGTGCTGTATATCGAATTTGACTGGGGTTCCGACATTTACCGCAACCGCCAGATGGTGGCCGAACGCTTAAGCCTGGCTGGCGAACAGCTGCCGGAGGGCGTGGTGCCGCAGCTTGGGCCTGTGTCGTCGATTATGGGCGAAATTCTGCTGCTGGCGATTCCGGCCGACCCAGACCAAGTCAGCCCGATGCTGGTGCGCGAATTTGCCGACTGGGTAGTGCGGCCGCGTTTACTCAGTATTCCTGGCGTGGCGCAGGTGATCCCGATCGGCGGCGAAGTGCGGCAGTACCGGGTCGAGCCTGTCGCCGCACAAATGGCGGCGCTGGGGGTGAGCCTCAATCAAATCGAACAGGCGCTGACCGGTTTTGGCGCCAACAGCAGTGGCGGTTTTTTAGAAGCGCAGGGTCGCGAGTGGCTCATTCGAAATATTGGCCGCACCACTGATTTAGCGGATCTACAGCAGTTAGTTGTGACTGTACAAAATGACCAGCCGGTGCTGCTGAGCCAACTGGCCAACGTTGAAGTCGTCGCCGCCACCAAACGCGGTGACGGTGGTTACAAAGGCAAACCGGCGGTGATTTTGTCGGTGCAAAAACAGCCGGCTGCCGACAGCGTGGCGCTGACTAAACAGATTGAAGCGGCGGTGACGGAACTCAGCAAAGGCTTGCCAGCAGGCGTCGAAGCGCCGGTGTTTTTGTTTAAACAGGCTGATTTTATTAATAATTCGATTGATAACGTCATCGAAGCGCTGCGCGACGGCGCTGTGATGGTCGCTATCATCCTGTTTATGTTTTTACTCAATAGCCGCACCACGGCGATTTCGCTGCTGGCGATACCGCTCAGTTTATTAACCGCCGTATTGGTGTTCCGTTATTTTGGCTTGTCGATCAATACCATGACGCTCGGCGGCCTTGCGATTGCGCTCGGCGAGCTGGTCGACGACGCCGTAGTCGATGTAGAAAACGTGCTGCGCCGCTTAAAAGAAAATGCGCAAAAAGCCGTGCCTGCGCCGGTTTTGCAGGTGATTGCCGATGCATCCGGCGAAGTACGTAGCGGTGTGGTGTACGCCACCTTGATTGTGGTGCTGGTGTTTGTGCCGCTGTTTGCGTTGTCGGGCATTGAAGGCCGGCTATTCAGCCCGCTCGGTATCGCTTACATCACTTCGATTTTGGCCAGTATGTTGGTGGCCATTACCGTGACGCCGGTGCTGTGTTATTACCTGCTGCCGGGCCTGACGCAAAAACAACATGGCGACAGCGCGCTGGTGCGGCTACTGAAAAAACGCGACGAGCAGCTGCTGCGCTGGTCTTTTGGCCATGTGCGTAGCTTGTTGGCAGTGGCGTTGATTGCTGTGGTGGCTGCAGCCAGCACGGTGCCGCTGTTTGCCCGTAGTTTTCTGCCGGCCTTTAACGAAGGCACGCTGACCATCAACCTGTTATTGCAGCCGGGCACGGCGCTCAGTGAGTCGAATAAAATTGGCGCGCTGGCCGAGCAGTTATTGCTGCAGGTGCCGGAAGTGACACAAGTCGGCCGGCGCACCGGCCGCGCTGAACTGGACGAACATGCCGAAGGTGTGCATTACGGCGAAATTGATGTCGACCTGAAACCTTCAGAGCGACCACGTGATGAAGTTCTGGCTGAAATTCGCCGCGTGTTATCGGTATTACCGGGCAGTGTCAGCGTCGGCCAGCCGATCTCACACCGGCTCGATCATTTGTTATCCGGCGTGCGGGCGCAGATTGCAGTGAAAGTATTTGGTGACGACATTGCGACATTGCGCGCGCTGGGTGCCAGTTTGCAGGCCGAGCTTGGCAAAGTTGAAGGTGTGACCGACCTCACGCTGGAAAAACAGGTGCTGATCCCGCAGCTGAAAGTGCGGGTCGATTATCAAAAAGCCGCTGCTTATGGCGTGGCGCCGGGCGAGCTGCTGCATAGCCTGCAGCAACAAATCGACGGCGTTAAGCTCAGCCAGCTGGTCAGCAATGAACGCCGTTTTGATTTGCTGCTGCGCCTGCCGGACAGCACGCGCGAACCGCAGGCGTTAAGCGGTTTACTCATTCAGACACCCAAAGGCGCAGTGCCGCTGGCGCTGCTCGCTGAAGTGGTGGAATCAGACGGGCCGAACCAAATCAGCCGCGAAAATGGCCGGCGGCGTATTGTGCTGTCGGCGAATGTGGAAGGCCGAGATTTAAGCCATGCCGTGACGGATATCCGCGCAGTGCTGGCCGCCAGCCAACTGCCAGAGGGGTATTTCACTGTGCTGGAAGGCCAGTTCCAGGCGCAGGAGGAAGCCTCGTCGCTGATTGCGTTGCTATCACTAGGGTCATTACTGGCGATGTTGCTGGTGCTGTACAGCCGCTATCAGTCGCTGCGTCTGACCTTGATTATTATGGCGAATATTCCGCTGGCGCTGATTGGCAGTGTGCTGGCGCTGTGGCTGAGCGGTCAGCCGCTGTCGGTGGCAACGCTGGTTGGGTTTATCACACTGGCCGGGATCGCGACGCGTAACGGCATCCTCAAAATCAGTCATTACATCAACTTATGTCGTTTTGAAGGCGAAGTGTTTGGCCAGGCGATGATTATCCGCGGATCCTTGGAGCGCTTAACGCCGGTACTGATGACCGCCTTAGTTGCAGCTTTTGCGCTGTTGCCGTTGCTCTTTTCCGCTGACGCGCCGGGCAAAGAAATTCTGCATCCGGTAGCGGTGGTGATTTTTGGCGGTCTGGTCAGTTCGACCATTCTCGACACCATCCTGACGCCGCTGATGTTTTGGTTATGGGGCCGCGAGCCGCTTGAGCGCTTGCTGGCAAATACTGATAAATCTGAAGTCTATTGATAAAGAAGGAATCAATGATGGTTAAGCCATTAGTAAAAACGCTGTTGTTGACTGCCGGCCTGTTCAGCACTGCTGCTTTTGCTCATACCGACGAGTACTTAGATACTGTGGTGGGCCCAAACGGTGGTCAGCTGCGGATGGCGGGTGCTTATCACTTTGAGCTGGTACTGGCTAAAGACGCCAAAGCCGGCGCGCCGAGCGCGGTCAAGCTGTATGTACTCGACCACGGTAACAACCCGCAGCCAGCCAAAGATGCCAAAGCCACAGTGCTGATGGTGTCGGGTAAAACCAAGGCCAAAGCAGAGCTGCTGCCAACAGGCGAAAATCTGTTAGCCGGCAGCGCGGCTTACACCGCGGCAGCAGATTTAAAAGCCGTGGTCAATATCAGCATCAAAACCGACCATGGCGAAATCACCGAACAGGCGATGTTTACACCCTTTAAACCGGTGCCGGCCAAAGCTGAAGCTGAGCATGAACATGGTCATGAACACGGGCATGAACAAGCGCACGAAGACGAAAAAGGCCATCAACATTAATTATTTGCGCTGAAGAAGCTGATATCGGAACAGCTTTGCCAGCGAGGCCGGTTTTGTTTTATGCTGACTGCTGGATTTTTCAGCAGGGGCTGCCGATGCCGGTCGTAAAGCTGTGGTGCAAGTGGTTGTTGTGGCTGGTGTTTATCGCACCGGCCTGCGCGCACGCTACAGCGCAGCTCCAGCTGGCCACTGAACAGCATCCGGTGCGGATTGCGGCTGAAGATAACTGGCCGCCATTTTCTGACGAAAACGGCAAAGGCCTGTCTTCACAATTGGTTAGCGCCGCATTTACCCGTAGTGGCTACAAAATTGAGACCCTGGTGGTGCCATATGCCCGCGCTTTGCATTACACCGCCAAAGGCAAAACCGAAGCCTGCTGGAATGTGACACGCCAGGCCAACACCGAACGTGATTATCTCTTACATCAACAGCCGCTGTTTCAGGCGGCTTCTTCGTTTTATTTCCATGGTTTTGCGAAAAACTACCGGTCTGTGGCAGAGATCCCGGACGGCACTGTGGTCGGGGTGATTCTGGGTTATGAATACGGCGATTTGTTTGAACAGCATAAAAAGCGTTTTCAGCTGGTAGAAGTGTCGACCCATCCGCAGCTGATATCGTTATTGCAACACGACAAAGTGGAGCTGGCGATTTTCTTTGATGAGGTGCTGGCGTATTACCTGGCACAGCCCGCCCTGCGGCAAATCCGCTTACAAAAAGGCCAACTGAATCATGTCAGCGATATTTACGTTGCCTTTAGCCGCGTATCACCACGCAGCCAGCAACTGGCCGACGCGCTCGACAAGGGCTTAGCCGAACTGCGCCGCTCCGGCGACTATCAACGCATCCTGCAGCAATTTAAACAAAACCCAAGTGCGGGAGCTGTATTGGGGCGGCGTTAACGCTGCAGCAGCAAGCGAATGTGCGCTAAATCGGGTTTGCGATGCGGTGGCAGCAGGTTTTGATTGACCTGGTCGAACAATTGTTGCGCCTCGGCCTGCCGCTGCAGCTGCCATAAAGTCTCAGCGCGATACAGCTGGCTTTCTGCCTGTGCTATCGGTTCTCCGGCCTGACGGTAATCATCAAAAGCCGTAACAAAATGCCGTTCGGCATCCTGCCATAATCCTTTGAGAGCGCTAACCCGTGCCAGATTAAAATGCGCTTCAGCGCGCAGCGCCGGATGGCCGGTTTTCTCGGCCCAGCCGAGCGCCAGCTGACGGTGCTGCAGTGCTTTGTCGGTTTGCTGCAAATAATTGGCGAAGTGACCAAGGTTATTCTGCAGTTCGTACTGAAACTTAGCGTCCTGGCTGGTTTGATAACGTTTTTCCAGCTGTGCCAGCTGATCATAACAGTGCTGATAGTTACCATCAGCGTACAGCTGCACGTTATAAAGCCGGATAAAGCTCATGGGGTCAGCCGTGCTTTGCTGCCAGTCGCTCATCAGCGCCACGGCTTTATCGAGATATTGCCGGCTCTGCGGTTTGTCACCGCGCACATAGAGCAACTTGGCGTGATAGATATAAATGCGCGCCAGGAAAGCGGTCGGCGCATGCTCTTCTTTGACAAACGCCGAAGTGAGCGCGAACAACGGTTCTGCCGATTGCTGGGAGAACATCGTATCCAGTTTTAATAACTGCACTTCATACCAGAGCCGGCTGCGCGGTTGAATTTGCGTCAGTGCGGCATCGCTGGCTTCGACACAATGGGTATAGGATTGCAGACATATTTGCTGCAGCTGCGCCAAATCAATTGCCGGACGCGCCTGAGCCGGCTGAGTGCTGCAAGCCAGCATCAGCAAACTGACCAGATGCCAATATCGTTTCAACGCCTTATCTGCTCCGCTGCTTATTTTCAGTCTGAGTATATCCGGCGCTGTGGCTGCTGTCCTGCCCCTGAAATCTGCAATATGGTTTTTGTTATCCCACAGTAGCGGCTGGTTGTGCTACACCGTCTGTGGTGCTGGCCGCCAAACTTTGCCCAATTGCCACAGATAACGGCTTAGTACATAACCACAGACGGTCAGTGCCACAGCAAATTCCAGTTGCGCCAGCGCCAGTTGCCAGTGCGCCAGCTGTTGCAGTAAAGGGGCACTTTGCTGTGACAGGTAACCTGACAATTTCAGCAAGGCGGTGGCGCTAATCACCAGCGGAAAAGTGCAGGCGGCAAAAGCCGGATTGAAGCTGCCGCGCAGCAGCTGCGGCAGTTGCCACCAGACGCGTAACGTCAGCAGCAGCGCCAATGCGCTTAATCCCAATAACAGGCTGACCGGCAACGCCGCCGCGAGCGGCAGGCACAGCAGACCAGCTAATGTCAGGCTGCCGGGCGCGGCCAGAATTGCCAGCAAAGGCCGTTGTGGCAGAGGTAAAGGTGTGCCACGGCGTAAGCGGTACAACATCAGCGGCAACATCAGCAGATAAGCCAGTAAACCGGCACCGGCCAGCAGCTGCAATAGCCACTGCGGCGCACTGACTGGCGCTGTCAGCACGGCCACGACAAAACCAATAGGTGGAATAAACCAGGCCGGCACTAAATCAGTCAGCGCAAATTGCGCCAGGCGGTGGCGGATAAAACCAGTCAGTAACGCCAGATGCCCGGCCAGCGCCAGCCACCAGCACAGAGTGGCCAACGCGGGGTTGAATGACTGCCAGGCAGCAGTTTGCACCAGTGTCGCCATGCACATCACCGGCAGCAGACTGCCCGCCACCGGATGCGCCAGCTCTTGCTGTAACAGCTTTGGAGCACGCAAAAACTTCAGCAATACGGCCAGCAGCAGCGGCAACGCCAGTAAGGCAGCGCTGAGCTGGACTTTGCCATCGAAACCAAATAACTGATCAGCACACCAGCCGAGGCTGGCGAGGCCGAGCGCTAAACCTGCGGCCGCAGTCGGGACGCGCTGCAATTGAATATGGCTGAGAAATTGAAACTGGCGCATTGGAGTACCTCACAAGTGGTAGCAATGGCGCTAGCTTAGGTTGCTTTAGATGTTTAGAATATCGATATAAATTTAACTAATCATTTAGAAAAACTATATGAACATCAGTTTTCGACAGCTCAAAGCTTTTGTTGCTGTGGCGCGGCTGGGCAATTTAGGCGCCGCCGCCGACCAGCTGTGCCTGACGCGCGGCGCGATTTCGCAGGCGTTAAAAGAGCTGGAAACTCAGCTTGGCACGCCGCTGTTTGATCGCGCCCATCCGCATTTGTTGCTTAATAGTGAAGGCGCATTGTTATTGCCGCTGGCGGATGAAATGCTGACGCGGCTGGATGATATCGGCGCGCTGTTTGCGCACAGTGGCGACAGCGCCGGTAAAGCGCTGCTGCGCATCGGCGCCAGCCAGACCATCGGTAATTATCTGTTGCCGGGTTTACTGGCCCGGCTGGGGCCGCAGTGGCAGCTCAGTGTCTTTATTGCCAATAGCCAGCAACTGGCCGAACGGCTGCTGGCCTTTGAGCTGGATCTGGCGCTGATTGAAGGCGAAGTCACGCATCCGCAGCTGCATAGTGAAGCCTGGCAGCAGGATCAGATGGTCTTAGTGGCAAGCCCGGCGCATCCGCTGGCGTTGTCGATCACAGCGACGGCAAAAGTGCTGAGTGCCGGGGATTTGGCCGGGCAATATTGGGTACTGCGTGAACCGGCGTCCGGCAGCCGTGAGCAGTTTGATAAATACCTGCGGCCACAGCTGACCAACCCCGGTACTGTGCTGGAACTCAATACCTTAGAAGCGGTGCTGAACACAGTGCAACAAGGCCTCGGTATCACGCTGGTGTCAGAACTCGCCGCGCGCGACCGGCTCGCCAGCGGCGCCTTAGTTGTGTTGCCCTTTAAACAGCCGATGCCGCGTCAGCTGCATTTATGCTGGCACCGCGACAAATACCTGTCCGCGGCCAGCCAACGTTTTATCCGGTTTTGCCGGTTGGGGGATTGATATTTTGGGGGGGGACGTACGCCACGTGGTGGCCAGCGCGCTTCGTTTGCCGCACCTACGTCCTGTTTGGCATTGTAGGTACGGCAAGCAAAGCGCCGCCGTACAATCAACTACAATTCATACCGATCATCCCTATCGGAGGCAATGGAATGCCAAACTATCGTCGTGCCCGTAATACAGGTGCCAGCTGGTTTTTTACCGTAAACCTTGAACAACGGCGGTTGCAGCTGCTGACTGAACAGATCGATTTGTTGAAATCCTGTATTCGACATGTGCACCAGAAAAGGCCATTTTTAATCAATGCTTGGGTCGTTTTGCCGGACCATATGCACTGTATCTGGACCTTACCTGCAGGTGACTGCGACTTTGCCGGTCGGTGGCGGGATATTAAAAAAGCATTTTCGCGTGCTATACCCGTCGGCGAATATCGCACTCCCAGTAGGGAGTTACGGCGAGAACGCGGGATTTGGCAACGGCATTATTGGGAGCATTTAATCCGTGATGCCAGTGATTACCAGCATCACTTTGATTATGTCCATCGCAATCCGCTGAAACATGGCTGGGTCAATCGGGTGCAGGACTGGCCCTATTCCACCTTTCACCGCTATGTAGCTGCAGGCATCTACACTGCCGATTGGTGCGGGGACAGCAATAGTCAGATTGACGGCGACAGTTAGTTGCTGGTTACGACATCAGTACTGTTGTGGTAAACGTACGGCGGCGCAGCGCTTGCCGTACCTACGTTTTACTCTCGATTGTAGGTACGGCAAGCAAAAGCGCCGCCGTACGCCAACAGTTAAAACCTGTTACTGACGTTCAGCTCAATCTCCCAGCTGTCGACGCCTGGGGCTGAGGTCATTGGTGTGGACAGGTCGATGTGCACCACGTGGTTGTTGCTGGATTTGGACGAATAGATCCGCATGCCAACACCGACACTACCTAACCAGCGGTCGGTCAGGTTTTGCCGTAATAAGTCGCTGTTGCTGCGGTAGATGGCATCCATGGGCGGCGGCGGCGACATTGGCGTGATCATATCAATCCCCAAAGGCAGGGCAAAACGCGCAGCAATAGCAGTCGGATTGAGCTGCGCCGGATCTGCGACGCTGCCGCCGTTGACGCGGCCCAGATCAGCAAAAGCGACAAAACCCAAATCCAGCATCTTGTACAGGTTGATACGCGGATACCAGCGCAATTCGCTGGTCAGTACCGTTTTACTGATGCCGTGCTGATACTGCAGCGGATAACCGCGCAGACCGCTGTCGCCACCGAGTTCCAGCGGCAGGTCGGCAAAATTGCGGTTGCGCCGCGTCAGCTCTGCTTTGTTGTACCAGGTAAAATCGCGGTTCAGCTGATAAAAATCTTCCGCCTGAAAGCGCCATTCGCGTAAATCGCCGCCTTGCAGGCCGTCGATGAAATCAAAACCGCCTTCGAGTAACACCAAATGCTGGCGGTCGCCAAAGCCTTTGCTGCTGTGCCCGATCAGACGGTAACCCAAGGAGGTGTCGGCCTGCAGTTTGTTGCTTTGCACACCGGCCTTCAGGCTGTGGTGCCAGCCGAGATTAATGTCTTCGGCGCGGTCGATAAACAGAATGTCCTGCAGCACCCGGTAGTCGTGCTGTTTGTATTCAACACCAACCCAGGGATAAGCCCAGCTGCGGTCTTGTGGCAGCGCTAAGGTTGGTTGCAGCAGCGCCGGGGCAAAACGCCAGTCTTCGCTCAGTACACCGGCCAGCAGCCGGGTGGAAGCGCGGTCCTGATAGGACCACAGCATGCCGGCGCTGAGGTCAACGCGGCGGTGATCCGTTTCAAAGATGTTTTCCAGCGCGCCGTTATGAAACACCTGGGTTTGCTGCAGGTCGCTGAGCCATTCAGTGCGGTACATCCAGCGGCTGTCGTCCTGATAAAACGGTTTTTCCAGTTGTAGTTGCTGCACATGGCCGTCGTCATTGTTGGTCCATTCGGCGGTCAGATAACTGTGGGCGAACCAGTCGCTGCCAGCCGAGCCGGTGACCAGTGACAGCGGCATTTCCAGTTTAAATTCATAGCCGCTGCGCTGGGCGTCACTCTGGTATTTGACTGAGGTACGTACACCAAAACCGAGGAAGTTATCTTCTTTAAAACCAAAGGCATATTTGTTCTGGCCGCCACTGCGACCGAGGCCAAAAGACGGCAACAAGCTCCAGTTGTCCGAAGTTTCAACCACCACATCATAACTTTGGTCGGCATTACAGGTTGGGCTTAACCGCACTTTGGCATCATGCAGATATGATTTGTCGCGCAGCAGCCGTTCGGCTTCGGCCAGATCGCTGACGCTGATTTCCTCGCCAATGGCAAAAGGTAATTCGCGCCCGACTGTGTCGGGGCGGGTGGTGACGTGCGCCCAGTTGGCAAAGTGATGCAGCCAGATGGCATCGGCGTCTTCGACAAAAATCGGCTCGGTGCGAATGTGGATCTGCCCGACGCGGATGCGGCGTTCGTCTGTTGTAGCTGTAGTCTCTTTGCTGCGCGCTGGTTTTTTATGTAGCCAGTCACAGAACAATTCACTGGAGACCGGCTCCACTTGTTGTGGGGTTTCGCCGGCAACAGCGCTGCCTGAGACAAACAGTAAAGGGGCTACAGCGCTGCAGAGCGCACAGTGCAACACCGACAATCGCAGGGAATGCATACTTACCTCCTGCTGCAGGCAGCAAACAGATTCAGTTCGGGCCGGAATTCTTTACTGGTACGGGCAAACAGCGCCGGCAGGCTGTGAAATAAATTATCGTGGCTAAGTGGCTGTTTTTGCTGCTGCTTCAGGCAATCATAGCTCAGTGGTTTGCCGTTTGCCGGATCAAAGTGCTGGCCAAAACTTTGTGACATCCACCAAATCAACGGCACGCCGGTTTGCGCTTTGGGTGCCATCCAATACGGCAGACCGTGCAAATAAACACCGTTTTCACCGAGCGATTCGCCGTGATCAGAAATATACAGCATGGCGCTGTCGGGCAAAGATTGCAGCTGCTGGATCACGCTGGCAAGTAAGTCGTCGGTTGCCAGCAGGCTGTTGTCATAGGCATTGATAATGTGTTGTGGCGGGCAATGATTCAGCTCTTTATCGGTACATTCCGGGCCGAATACCTTTTGCTGTGCCGTACTTCTGCGGAAATATTCCGGGCCGTGGCTACCAAGCTGGTGCAGCACAATAATGCGGTCTTTGCCCGCAGGCTGCGCCAGCTCACGCTTGAGTGCCTGCAACAGGATGGCGTCGGTGCAGCCATCACTCTGGCATTCCGGCAGTTCAAACAGCATCTCGTGTTTGACCCGGTCACAAACGCCTTTGCAGCCGGAATTATTGTCATACCAGCTGACTTCCACGCCGCTGCTTTGCAGGATATCCAGCACATTGCTGCTGTTTTTTGCCGTGGTTTCATCATACCGCTCGCGGCCCATCCAGGAAAACATACAAGGCACTGAATGCGCGGTGGCGGTGCCACAGGAGCTGACCTGGCTAAAGCTGATGACCGGTAACTGGCTTAAGCGCGGATTGGTTGGCCGGCTGTAACCATTCAGTTGAAAATGGTCGGCGCGGGCGGTTTCCCCCAGCACCAGCACCACAGTTTTCGGCGCTGCGCTGGGCGCAAGATTACGCACATCAGTGCCAAGCACCTGAAAAGTCGGCGGAAAATGTGCGGCGATTTGTTGCTTAGTCACTGAAATACTGGCCGACAGCGGGCTGATCGGCAAGGCAAAAAACTTCACGTCGCGGTAGTTACGGAAAAAGCTGGCAAGTTCAGCATATTGCGTTGCGGCCACAGCACCAATGCCGCTTACCAGCAACAATAGCGTCAGCAGCCACTGTGCGGCAGAGCGACGCCAGGATTGGCTTTTAAACTCAATTTTTAAGTTGAGCCAGCCCAGCAGCGCGAACCAGCCGGCCGTGGTGAAAATCAAATCCGGATTGAGTAAACCACTGGCTTCGGCGATGTCGGTTTCCAGCACGTTTTGCAGCATGGAGCGGTCAATCACAGTACCAAAGTGGCTGATAAAATAATGGCTGATGGCGGCGATAAGGAAAAAGCCAGACAGCAGACTACGTTGCAGCCGTGGTAAACCGGGCACACTCAGCAACACAAACACCAGACTGTTCAGCAACCACAATACCAGCAGCAGAACAGCCTGCAGGCCATATTGGCCCGGAATTTTTTGTTGCACCTGCGCCAGAAACGGCGCGCAAAATAACGCGGTCGTTAATAGCGCCAGCAGCATGGCGTAGACGCCCGGCAACATCACAAAGCGTTGGGTGCGGGTCAGAAAAAAGCTGTGGCTACGCTGCAGCCAGTGCAGAGTCAGTTCAGTCATTTTGGATAACCTGAGAATATGAAGTTGGTAAAGAAACGGGGCTTAGACGTTGGCGTAAGGCCGGCCAATAGGCACACAGACATGCCATGCTCCAGCACCAGGCTGCACTGGCGATGTCATGGGAAATAAAATGTGCGCCACGGAGTTGCTGCACCAGGCCCAGACCAAAACCGAGCGTCAGGCTCAGCATCAGCGCCGGCCGTGCCAGCGTCGGATACAGCTGTAAGCAGAAGAAGTACAAACCAAGCCAGGCGAAACCGATGCTTGCATGGCCGGCCGGAAAACAGGCGTTGGGCGCGCGGTTGGCGGGCCAGCTGCTAAATAAACCGGTGAAGGACTGCGTGCCGCCAAAGGCCTGTAAATCCCAGGGACAATCCATCGGCAGGCTGTGTTTGATGATGGCGACACCGGCGAGGCTCAACGTCAGGCTCAATAACAGGCGACCATGCGCCTGCTGGTGGATGCTGGTCCACCGGCTTGCCCGCTCTGTCAGGCCACGGGCGCGTCGATATTGGTGCAGGCTAAGTCTCAGGACAAAATGCAGTAACAAACCGGCGATAAGCAGTTGATTCAGGTTGCGCACACCGCGGTGCAGCACATCTTCCGTCAGCCAGTGATGCTGTAAAGCCCAGCTTTGATCCTGCAGCTGATACCAGAATGTGCTGAGCGCAAAATCAAAACCAAGGCCATAACAGAGGCCAAACAGTGTAACCAGCACCAGCAAAGGGCGCAGCAACAGTTGTTTAGCAGGGGGGAATACAGTAGTCAGCGACACAAAGCACCCAAGGGCAGTACGGCAATGTACCAAGCCTAACGGGGCAGTCTTAAAGTAAACTTAAGTAAACAAATTATCTGTAGGTGATGCAGCAATGGTCAGTTGGTTGGTATCGCAGGTCGGTGTTAAAGGTCGGTGGCGCTTTGCTTACCGACCCTACGCGATCATTGGTTGAGTTGCAGTCAGGGCTTTTGGTGTTGCTGTGCTTTGACATGCAGCATCAGGTTTAAAAAAGTATCAGTCCAGTATTCATCTTTATGTACGGCCAGAAACTGTAGTAACTCGGCGTGCGCCGCGGCCGAGATTTGCAGATGGTCGCCGCCAATACCGTGAAAAGTGAAATTGACCATAGTGCCTTTTTCGCCGGCGGCTTTGACCCAGGCGATCAGCTGTGCGCCTGTGACATCACTGGGGGCTATCACCGGCACGGCGTGGATATTCAGTCGCTGCATATCCGCCACCACGCCGCCGACTGTAGTTTTCATCGCAACAAAATCCTGCGTCAGCATTGGTAAATAGGGTGTGCCGGCAGCCAGCTGATCGGTGCAGGGCGCAGTGAAAGTGCGTTGGGTGTTGCCATCAATGGCCTGTAAAAAGGCGTTCCCTAAGCGGATTTCGTCCACTAAGCGCGCTGCCGGGATCCGGTCTAAATCCCGATCCGGACTGACCCAATCCCGGTTCGGCAGCGATTTGGCACATTGATGAAACAGTGAATGATTCCCCAGTTCATGGCCCTGCGCTGCAGCGGCGCGCCAGTCGGCCAGGCGGGTTTGGATAGTTTCTGCTGAGAGTGGCAGATAAAAACTGCCTTTGAGGCCTGCCGCGTTTAATTGCGGGATGGCAGTATCGAGTTGGCTTGGCACTGCATCGTCATAAGCCAGGCTCACCGCCGCTTTGGCGCCATTGGGCCAACTGAAGGCTGATTTGGCCGGGGGCGTTTCAGCAGCCAGAGCCTGGCCACAGAGCATGATAGCTGCCAACATCCATGATTGTTTTGCCTGTGTCGGCATGTGCGCACTCCTGTGGGTTATGTGTTGCTGAGCTGACCAGATCCCGGATTTTCCACCACTTATCCCTTTGGATAACGATGGATCGCCAGAGCGCTGCAGGCTGAATACACTGCTTTTTTATCACAAGGATGTGTATGTTGCCTACCAGATCACCCGTTGCAGCCGCTGTGTTTGCGTTGATATTTCTGAATGCTGTTTGGAGCGTTGCTGCGAATGAGCAGGCGACAGCCGTCAACACTTTATCTGCCGGGCAAATCGCTGCCAAAGTCCAGCAGGCGACGGTTGCGTTAAATGATGTCGCGCGTAAAGGCGCCACCCAGGCTCAGGCTGACCAGCTGTTTGCGCTCTACAGTGCCGATTTTGTCTATCAGCATGACAAATACGGCGGGATTTATCCGCGTGAACAGCTTTACCGCAATACATTACGGATGATCCAGAACGGCGGCGACAATACGCTGACCGACCGCTATCAGTTGCTGCAGATCCTGCCAGGTGAGTCGTCAGCGGCGGTGCTGCGGCTGACGCGCGACGGCCAGCAGCATTTGTCGGTGTTTGAATTTAGTGGCGATAAAATCAGTAAAATCAAAGAGTATTGGTAATATGGAACGCCTGCCGTCGTCAGGGCAGGCCATTGTGGCCTCAGATTCAAATCCTGTTACGAAAAACCAGCAGTAGCGCGCGCAGTACATGATAAGTTAAGCCATATCTGTCTTCAGTATCCTGACGCAAGCGGAGTCTGAACGTGAAAATTGGCTGGTTTTCCTGCGGTATCGCTTGGCTCTTTGGCATGGCCAGTACGATCACTGTCACTGCACAGGAATATCCGCGTGAGCTGAAGTTCACGCCGGTCGAGCAGCAGATCTGGCAGCTGACCATGCAGCGTCCCGTCGCACCAGCGCCGCACATTCTCGAAAATCTTCAGCAGCTACCCGCGGCAGAAACGCCGGCCTGGTGGTGGCTGCAGCGCTGTCGTTTTGCCCTGCAGGCCGGTGATAAAACCGCGCTTGACAGCGCCCGCGCTGCACTCAAACAACTGGAAAATCAAAATGCTGCCAATGAATTTGCCGGCAGCGCCGCTGGTTACAAATGCCAGCAACTGAGTAAATTCAGTGCCGGCGAGTCGCTGGATACCCGGCAACTCAGTTTTCTCGCATATCACAGCCTGACCGCACGCGATGCGCCGGCACTCCACGCCTGGGTTGGGCTTGATTATGCCCGCGACGCGCTGCAAAGCGGTTTTTATGACAGTGCCGCCAATGCCGTTGGTTTGGTGCTGACTATTGCCCGGCGTAATCAGTTGCCACAGCTCGAAGCCGACAGTCTGGCGGTGCAGGCCGACATTCAGGCTGCTGCAGAGCAATATCCGGAAGCCCTGCGTACTATCAATCAGGCCCTGCCGCTGCAGACAGAGCCCAGGCAATTACAGCACCTGCAACTGACACAGGCCGATATTCTGCTGGCGACCGGGCGGGGGCAGGAAGCGCAGGCGTTATATCAGACGCTGTGGCAGCAACAATTTTTACAAGCCGGGATGGCGTTGCTGGCGCTGTATTTACAGCAAACGCCTGCTGATACGACGCCAGATTTGCTGATGCAACTGAGCAACGAACTGCAGCAACATGCGGCGCAAAGCGGCGACCGCGAATGGATTGCCATCAGCCGGTTACGCCATGCGATGGTGTTGCTGGTTAGCGGCCAGCCAGCGCAGGCGCAACTGCAGTTTGACGATGCCAGCGGCTGGCTGCTGCAGCACCGGCTGGCTTTGTATATACCGGAACTGCAGCGCTGGGCGCTGCTGCTGGCAAAACATGGTCAACAGCAGGCTGCTTTTAACGCGCTGCAGCAAAACCTGCGCTTGCAGCGTCAGTTAGACGCTGACGAACACAACACGCAGGCGCAGCTTAGCAGCACATTGTTAATTGCCGAGCAGCGTAGTCGCGAGTTGAAACTGGTGGAGCTGCAGCAGCAACTGAAGATCAGCCGCGCTGAGGTGCAGGCCAGGCAACAACAGCTGTGGCTGCTGACTGGCCTCTGTGCTGGATTAGCGCTGTTGTTATTGGGGCTATTGTGGCGACGGATTTATCGCTGACGCTGGTCTGAATCTTAGGTTGCAGCGTAAACTCGCCTGCAAAATCTCACCTGAATCCCAATACGGAGCACGCATATGATTAGTTACGTCACTTTAGGCACCCGCGATTTACAACAAGCGGCTGATTTTTATACCAATCTGCTGGCTGATTTAGGCGCAAAACGCCTGATCAACATGGACCGGATTGTGTTTATCGGTAAAAACAATAAAGAGCCGATGCTGGCGGTCTGTGTGCCTTTTAATAAAGAAGACCCGCATCCGGGCAACGGCGTGATGCTGGCGATAGCGCCGGGTTCCAAAGAGTTAGTCGACCAGCTGTATCACAAGGCGCTGGCGCTGGGTGCCAGCTGTGACGGCGCACCGGGCCAGCGTATTCCGGGCGTGTTTTACGGCGCTTATATCCGCGATTTGGATGGCAACAAAGTGTGTTTTAACCACTTCGGCTAATCGTTAGACTGGTTTTCGGGCGGCGAAATAAAAATTGCCGCCTTCGTCCTGATACTGTGCCTGCAGCTGTAAGCCGGCCTGTTCCAGCAGCTGCTGATAAGCCGCAGCGCCGAGTGACACCGACTCCAGACCAGTCAAGACATCCACCCAACGACAAGCCTGCGCTGGCGCACTGAACAACCACAACCCACCCGGTAATAAAGCAGCCGCGACTTTAGCGAACAGCTGACGCTGCGCCGCCTCTGGCAATAAAAACAACACCCCGACACAAAGCACACCGGCGTACTGACGCTGAAAAAAATCCGAGTCTTCCAACTTTTCACAAACCACCTGTGCCTGCGGCAACAGTTGCTGATACGCCACTGCTAAAGTGGGTGAAGCATCAATGCCATACAGGCTAAAACCACGTTCTGCCAGCACTTTCCCCAGCGGCAGCCCGCTGCCACAGCCAAGGTCCAGCACCGCAGCGCCCGGTGGCAAACCTTGCGCCCACTGCAACACAGTCTCCACACCAATGTTGGATTGTTCGCGCCAGTGGCGAAACTCTGCCGCGTGAGTTTCGTAACCGTTGGCGGGGTCTGTGGTTGGATTGTTCATTTGCTCTCCAGCGGTAGATGAAGGGCGTTGTGCTTGTCTTCCTTTGCAGACTTGAGTAGCGCAATTGCAGGTGGCGACTCTGTATTGCTTGCCAGCTCCGCACTCAGCCACTGGGCAAATTCGCGCATGGCGTTGGTTTCTGCTTTGGATTGTAGTCGGGTTAACCAATAACTGCCGAAGCTGATTTCCTGCGGAAATGGCCGCACGATAGCGCCTGTTTGCAGCAAATGGCTGAACATACGCGCCGGCGCTATCGCAATACCGAGACTTGTTTTTGCCGCTTCCAGCATAGTGACACTGGAATCAAACACGATGACCGGATGGGTCGGTGGCAATTGCGGGCCGCCGGCTTGTTGCAGCCAGCCGGCCCATTCGTCGCGCCGGTACGAGCGCAGCAATGTGTAGTTTAAAAGATCCGCGGGTTGTCGCAGCCGGGCAGCAATATCGGGTGTACAGAGCGGTGTCAGCGGGCTGTCGCACAGATACTGTGCGGCAGTGCCGTGCCAGGCGCCGTCGCCAAAGCGGATGGCAAAATCCAAACCTTCGGCGGCGATATCAACGCGGTTGTTATTGGTGGAGATTTGCAGTTCGATATGCGGGAATTTCTGATAAAAAGCACTGAGGCGCGGCAGCAAAAAGCCAATGGCAAAAGTGCCAACTACACCGATTTTCAGCTTTTCCTGTACTTTTCGGCCAGCAAAATAATCTAACAGCTGGGCGATGCGGTCAAAAGATTCATTCAGCACCGGCAGCAGCGTTTCCCCTTCCGGCGTCAGCGCTAAGCCGCGCGGGATACGCAAAAACAGCGGGCAATTGAGTTGATCTTCCAGCAGTTTTACTTGTTGGCTCACCGCCGAATGCGTGACATTCAGCTCGATAGCCGCATGGGTAAAACTTAAATGCCGGGCGGCGGCTTCAAAAGCGCGCAGTGATTTCAGTGGGATATAACGACGGGTCATCGGCTTGTTGCGCCTTTCTGTAAGTTTTTCTAACAGCTGATATGCAAATTAACCGTTTGTCCGGCGAAGTCAACTGGCGCAAGCTATCGATAGTGCGGGCCCGGCACTTCATTTCAACCAATTTAACCGCAAAGGAAATTATATGCATTGCAATAAAACTCTGTTGGCGCTGACCTGTGCACTCTGTTGGGCCGGCCCGGCTCTGGCACAAACTATTGAAAACGAAGCCGCACTGAAAACCGCTGTCAGTCAGCAAGTGTCATCCCTGATGCAGCAACAGCAAATTCCCGGTATGGCGGTGGCTGTACTGTGGCAGGGCAAAACATTTTTTTATAGCTTTGGTCAGGCCGATGTGGCGGCAAAAACAGCCGTGACACCGGATACGCTGTTTGAACTGGGTTCCATCAGCAAAACTTTTGCCGGCGTGATTGGCGCCATGGCGCTGGAACGCGGCGACATTAAGCTGACTGACCCTGTTGCCAAACACTGGCCGGCTTTAACCGGTAAACAATGGCAGGCAATTAACATGCAACATCTGGCGACTTACACCGCCGGTGGTCTGCCGCTGTTTATGCCGGAGAACGTCACCGATAAAGCCAGCCTGCTGAGTTATCTTCAGCAGTGGCAGCCGCAGTATGCGCCGGGCACGCAGCGGGTTTATGCCAACAGCAGCATCGGTTTATTTGCGCATCTGGCAGTGGCGGCCGGCGGCAACAGCTACGGCGAAGTTTTTCAGAAGCTTACAGCAACGCTGAAGATGCCAAACACTTATCTGCAGGTGCCTAAGGCTGCACAGGCCCAATACGCCTGGGGTTATAACGAAGGCAAGCCGGTGCATATTGGCACTGGCGTACTACTGGACGAAGCGGGCGGCGCTAAAGCCAGCGTGCGCGACTTAGCCACTTGGCTGAACGCCAACCTGCGGCCGGAACAAGTGACAGACCCATTACTGCGCGCCGGTATCGCGAAGTCGCAGCAACGTTATGCCAAATCCAAAGATATGTATCAGGGCCTGGGTTGGGAAATGCTGGATTATCCGGTGACTGTTGCGGCATTAACGGCAATGACAGCGCCTGAATTTGTCGCCGGCACTGCAGCCACTGTGTTGGCGCCACCAGCGCCTGCAGTGGCCAACAGCTGGGTACATAAAACCGGTGCTACCGGCGGTTTTGGCGCTTACGCTGCCTTTGTCCCGTCGCGTCAGGTGGGCATTGTGCTGCTTTCCAACAAGCGTTATCCAAATGCTCTGCGTGTCGAATTGGCGCACAAGGTGCTGGAAAACCTGAAATAGTCTTGGTTCCACTACCAGTTTGCCTGCCGCGGTCTGTGCCACAGTTTGTGTCACAGTGCCGCGGCAAAGTGACGGCCCAAGTGGCAACTGTTAGACTGCCGGCCATTGAATACCCGCTTCAGGAGCTGTGTGGTGACTGTATCTATGACGTTAGACGAAATTTTATTGCGCTTAAGTACCGAACAGCAGGTAGCGGCAGATTCTGAACAGTTGTTGTTCCCGGCGGAGGCTTTACTGGCCGCCAAAAGTCGGTGGGCGGAGTTCTGGCCACATATCGCCGCGTTGATGCAGCGGATGCAGGCAGACGAAGAGTTAACTGATGACGAATATCAGCTGCTGTTTTACGGCGTGATGCTATTGGCTGATATGGCAGATTTGTCAAAGGCGCCGGCTTTTATGCAGTGGGTGGACACCACAGACGGCCTGGGATCAGACCTGGAATACACCCTCGGCGATGCCATGACCGAAGATCTGCCGACTATGTTGTTTGTGCTGTCAGCCGGCCAGTCTTTGCCGTTGCAGCAACTGCTGCTCAGTGAAAAAGCCGGCATTTATGTCAAAGCGGCTGCGCTCGCGGCGTTATTTGCCCAGCTGGAACTGGCAGAGCAACAAGGCCAGACGCCCGACTCCGCAGCACTTATTCCGCTATTACAGCAAGTGATTGATGTCGCCTCCCGCCACGGCCAGAAATTTGTGCTGGGCGAACTGGCGATCTGGTGTATCAGTTTTGGCCTGCAACAACTCAAACCGGCTTTTGAGCTGCTGCTGCGGCAGAACAGAATTGATACAAAAGTGATTAGTACCCGGGAAATCAGCCGCTGGCAGCTGACCAACAGTGAAAAACCGCTGGCATCTGGCCTGGTGCGCCCAAGCTTTGACGTGATGTCATTGCAGCATTGGCTGGCGTTTCAGCCAGACAGCACCGCGGCGGCAGCTGAGCCTGAGATCCCACTCAGCACCAACAGCGCTGAAACAGCAGCTGGCACAAAAGTGTTGGCCGGTCGCAACGATGCCTGCCCTTGTGGCAGCGGTAAAAAATACAAAAAATGCTGTCTGAACTGAGCCTCCGGGCATCATGCTGACAGCACTTTTTTTATCGGCGTTGACACAGAGTACTCTGACAGTTGCTAAGGCTGGAACTGCGTCCTGTAGCAACAACATCTGCTAAAAATCACTTGACTGTGTATGTCTGTATATATACTGTATATATACGGATATGCACAGTTATGCCTGTATGAAGGGAAACGCATGACTTATGGCTTGTTTCTGTCCGCAACGGACAAGAAACCAATGTACCTGCAAATTGTGGAACAAATCACCAGCAAAGTGCTGCTGGGGGATTGGCCGGCGGATATGGCGTTGCCTTCGATCCGAGAATTGGCGGCTGCGACGCAGGTCAGTGTGATCACCGTCAAGCGCGCATACGCCGAGCTGGAACAAGCCGGCGTGATAGTAACCCAGGCAGGCCGGGGTTCTTTTGTTTCACCGCATCCGGATTTACAGCAGCAACTGAAACAGCAGGAACTGGCTCAGCTGTTGCAGGCTGCCGTGGCGCTTGCCCGCCAACTGCAGCTTACAGACGCTGAATTGGCCGCGCAGTTAGAGCAGCAACTGCAGCAGTCATCAGCACAATCATCGGCCGGTTAACCGCCTAGCAGGAAGGACCAACAGCATGCAATCATTTGCTTTTGATATGCGGGGTATCGACATCCGCTATCCACATTTTGCAATGGAAAACCTGAATTTAGCTTTGCCGCAGGGGCAAGTGATGGGGTTGGTGGGTGTTAATGGTGCCGGGAAGTCCACCACCATCCGGATGCTAATGGGGTTGGTCAAACCGGCTGCCGGTCAAATCGAAGTGCTTGGCTATCAGATGCCGGCGCAGCAAGTGCAGGCAAAATATGAGATTGGCTTTGCCTCAGACGACATGCGTTTGTACAAAAGTCAGACTTTACAATGGCATATGGATTTTGTGCACAGCATCTATCCGCAGTTTGACCAAGCCTATGCCAAAGATTTACTGAAACGCTTTGAGCTGATCGGCGAGCAGAAAATCAAAGGCCTGTCACATGGTCAGCGTGTTAAAGCCAGTTTGTTATTAGTGCTGGCCCGCCGGCCGAAATTACTGATTCTGGACGAACCCACCACCGGACTGGACCCGGTGGCGCGCGATGAAGTGATCAGTGAACTGGCGGAGGTCCTGCGCGACGATGCACGCAGTGTGTTGTTCTCGTCGCACAACACCCACGATATTGAAAAACTCTCAGATCAAATTGCCTTTTTAGATCGCGGTAAGTTATTGGCACTGCAGGATAAAGAAACTTATCTGGACAGCTGGAGCCGCTTCAGATGTCAGCTGCCGCCGGGCAGGCAGGCCGATATAACCGGAGCGGTCAGCATCCGGCAACAGGGCCAGCTGGCGGAAATTATTACCGATCAGAACAACCACGACTTCCCGCAGCGGCTGGTGCAGGCCGGTTTTACCGTGTTAGAGCAACATCGGATGTCGCTGGAAGAAATCTTTGTCGCCAACGTGAAACGCAGCAGATAGGAGCCAGCTGATGAGCAATATTTTTTCCAATGCCCGGATGATCAAACTGCTGATTGGCAAGGACTGGCAGCTGGTGAAAAAATCACTGGCGGCTTACCTGGCTGGTGGTGTGCTGGTGATTGGGCTGATGGGGATGGCTACACCGCTGTTGTTTAACACCGGCGCTATCCTGATGATCACCCTAATGATTGTGATTGGTGCCCGTTCTGCGATTGAGCTGGTGATCAATGAAAAGAAAGACCAGACGCTGGCCTTTGTGCTGAGTTTGCCGGTCACACCACAGGATTATGCCTGGGCCAAACTGGGCGCCAATCTGCTGTTGTATCTGGTGCCCTGGCTGCTGCTGGTACTGGGCATGCTGGCCGTGATTGTCAGCTCCCCGGTGTATAACGGCGTGATCCCGTTGGTGGTACTGGTCAGTGTATTTATTTTGCTTTCGTATTGCTGTTATCTGGCCACCGCTTTGCTGACCTATTCCGAAGGCTATACCACGGCCGTGATGATCATCACTAACCTTCTGCTGAACGGTTTTATTATCTGGTTGCTGCGGATGCCGGCCATTCATTTGACGCTGGAAGCGCCCACAGCCAGCTGGAACAGTACGTCGCTTGGGCTGTTAACCGGGGGCATCACATTGATAATTATCGTGTTATTGGGCACTGCTGCATTGCAACAGCGCAAAACCAGCTTTTTATAACGCTGGCGGCTAATTAAGCTGCGGACGGTAATATGATGACTGAGCCAAAACCCGGCCGCTTTGCTTATCTGGACAATCTGCGCGCTGTCGCCATGCTGGCAGGTCTGTTGTTTCATGCCGCATTGGCCTATAGCCCGAAGGCACATGGGTTTTGGCTCAGTGCCGACCCCGCGCAATATCCGTTGTTTGACGTGTTGGCCTGGGCCAGCCATTTGTTTCGTATGCCATTATTCTTCTTTATTGCCGGTTTTTTTACCGCCTTGCTGTGGCAAAAAGCCGGTGGTGTGGCCTTTGCCAAAAATCGTCTGCAACGCGTGGCATTGCCGTTATTGTTGTTTTTACCGCTGCTGACGCTGGCAATGCACGCTGTGATACACGTTGGTCTGAGTGTTGTTGAACAACCCTCTGCGTTGCTGCAGCTGATTAAACCGATGCTTGTGGCAGGCTCGCAGACCAGGCTGCCGTTGAGTACTATGCATCTGTGGTTTTTATATCATCTGCTGTTTTTGTACGTGCTGACATACTGCGCCCGGGTCTTACTGAGTGACGCGCTGCAGAAGCACTTGCTGGCGTTAAAATCTCGCAGTTTGTTATTACTACTGCTGTGCCTGCTGCTGCCGCCGCTCTGGCTGGTGCCGGCACCTGTGCCGGCGCCGGACTGGATCTTTCCGGCGCTGTGGGCTTTATGGTTTTACGGGCTGTTTTTTGCCTGCGGTTATGTGGTGTATCACCATGCCGGAGCTTTGGCCCGCTACGATGCTGACCGGCGGCTTTTGTTGATGCTAGGGGCTTTGAGCTATGCGGTGTTTTATCTGTTATTGCCAGCCGATTTGCTGGCTGCACAGCCGCTGGGCTGGGCCAAATTGCTCATGACTTTGTGCGAAGCCAGTGGTGCCCTGTGCTGGACGCTCGCCGCGTTGTTATACGCCAAACGCTATTTAAACCGCAGTAATAAAGTGCTGCGTTATCTGTCGGCGGTTAGTTATTGGGTTTATCTGGTGCATTTACCTTTGTTGTTTCTGCTGCAGTTTGGCCTCACCGATCTGTCGTGGCCGGCAGGGGTAAAGTATCTGGCGGCGGTACTGCTGACGCTCAGCGGTTGCCTGTTGAGTTATCATCTGCTCGTCGTACCGACCGTGCTTGGCAAGCTCTTCGCACCAAATCAGGGCCGTGCTGACAGCCCGGACAAGCCGTTGCACAAGCTGTTATAGTGCCAACCCAGGCTTTTAACGGCAAAACCCGATGAAAAAAATCGCTGTGTTTGTGGACGTGCAAAACATCTATTACACCTGCCGCCAGGCCTATGGCCGGCAATTTAACTACCGCCGGTTTTGGCAACAACTGCAGCATCAGGGCGATATTGTGCTGGCCACCGCTTATGCCATCGAGCGTGCCGATGACCAGCAGCGCAAGTTTCAGGACGCCCTGCGGCATATCGGTTTTCAGGTGAAATTAAAGCCTTTTATCCAGCGCAGTGACGGCAGTGCCAAAGGCGACTGGGATGTCGGCATCACCATCGACGTGCTGCAACAGGCAGAACAGGTTGATGACATTGTGCTGCTGTCCGGCGATGGCGATTTTGATTTGTTATTGCAGGCGGTGCGCCAGCGTTTTCAGTGCCGGAGTATTGTCTATGGCGTGCCCGGTCTTACTGCGCATGCGCTGATTAATAGCGCAGATCTCTATGAAAAGATTGATGAAAATTTATTGTGCTGAGTAAAAAAGCTGGCGCCTGCCGCAGGCTCTGGTGATACAGCTGGCGGTTTGCTGCGTATTGCTGTGTAACTTTCCAAGCAGATTCGAGAACTCAATGAAACTGTTATCCCTCAAAGCGCCGCTGCTGGCAGCAAGCTTGTTACTGGCCAGCTGCACCGGCATTCCGGAAGGCCTTGCACCGGTACAACCTTTTGAACTGAATCGTTATTTAGGCGAATGGCATGAAATCGCCCGTCTGGACCATTCATTTGAACGTGGCCTGACGCAAGTGACGGCCAATTACAGTCTGAACCCGGACGGCAGCGTTAAAGTACTGAACCGCGGTTTTTCGGCGCAAGAGAATGAGTGGGAAGAAGCTGAGGGCCTTGCCAAAATGAATGGCCCAGCCGACCAGGGCCGGTTAAAAGTGTCGTTTTTCGGGCCATTTTATGGCGCCTATAACATTGTGAAATTAGCGCCGGACTACAGCATGGCACTGATTGTCGGGCCGGATTTAACCTACGCCTGGCTACTGGCGCGCAGCCCCAACCCGGATAAAACTCAGTGCCAGGCCTTTTTTGATGAAGCGACCCGGATTGGCATCAAGCCGGACAGTTGGATCCGGTTGAGCCCTTGTTAACAGCGCGGCGCTGTAATTAGCTTTGCAGCGCCTGCCATTTGGCCAGGCTCACACCTTTTACCAGCATCCACAAACTGAGACTCAATTCACCGACCAGTATCGGCAAGAAAATCCATGGAAATAACAGTGGTGCAACATCAAGCGCCAGCAACATAGCGCTGCTGTTAATCAGATAACAAACGCCTGCCAGCAACAGCAGCAAGCCGATCAATCTGGGGAAAAGTTCTGATTTGATAATCAGATAACCACGGATCACACAGGCGATGCCAAAAAAGATCAGCCCGGCGGCAAAACCATAGTTATAAATCCGCACCGCCAGATAGGACCAGGCTGCCAGCTGTTCGCTGGAAAAGGCGCTGAAATAACCCGCACCGCCTAACAAAATCAGCGGCAGCAACAACACCAGTTTATTCGCTACCAGTACAGCGGTTTGGATCAGATTAAAAAATGTCGCCGCCAGATTCAGACTGGCACTGACACGCTGAAACAGCAGATACATCAGCACGATAATCGGGATATCCAGCACCTGCATCATCAGATCGGTGAAAATTCCCAAACGCCACAAAGACGCTGAAGCCTGGATATTCTGCGCTGTCGCAACTGCATCCCCACTGACAATCAAGTTGCCGCGTACATAGGACTCACCAAACAACCCCAACAGAATAATCGCCAGATAAAATAAACCGGCCAGCCGAACATAAAACTGGGGCGAACGAGCAAAAAATGCCGTCATAACAAAGCCTTGTGTAAAAAACTTAGGATGTGCAGCTTGGCTGAACCTGGCGCGAAGGAGCAGGGGAAATCCGCTCACTGCAAATTGTTGTAAATCAGCGCTGTGGCCGGTGCAAGCGGTTCTTTGTAAGCAAAAGCGCGGGACAGTGAAAGAGGCTGCGCAGAGGGGGCCGCCATAGCGTTGTTATGATGCGTTTGCAGACTCCGGCCGATACGCACAGCTGCGGATTAAGCCGCTGTAATATCAGGCAATGCCGTTAAAACAGAATCGCTGCGCGGCAGCACGTTGTGCCAGCAGGGCTTGATAAGCTTGCAAGTGTGGCAGCTGCAGGCGGTCAGTGAGCGGTGTTTGCAACCAGCGGTTCAGTGATAACCCGAGCACAATATCAGCCAGAGTGAAATCTGCCCCGCAGATATAAGCGCCGCTTTGCGCCAGTGCATTGTCCAGAATGTGCAGTTTTTGCTGCCACTGCTGAGTGCTTTGGGTAATGGCTACCGGGTCGGTGAAAGCCGAATGCTGGCGCACCAGCGCCATAAAGGCATAACGCCAGGCCGGGTTTAATTCACAAGCTTGCCAGCCCATCCATTGTTCCACTTTGGCCATTTGCTGCAAATCGCCGCCTGATAGCGTCGGATGGCCATATTTTCGCACCAGATAACGGCAAATGCTGTTGGATTCCCACAGCACAAAATCACCGTCGACCAGCACCGGCACTAAAGCATTCGGGTTGAGCTGGCGGAACTCCGCCGTATCAATAGGCGCAAAACCGCTGCCGCAGGGGATGAAGTCGGCCTCGATGTTCAGCTCAGCCAAAGTCCATAACACTTTGCGCACATTGATGGAGGTGGGTTTGCCGTAAAGTTGCATTATTGAGTTCCTCTCAGGTGCTTTTACTGGCCGGTGCCGATATTGCGCGCCGCCATATATGCCGCCAACAGTTGGCTATGCGGATCGGCGCTTTGTTGCAGCTGTTGCCAGACGCCGGCCTGCGCCGGGGCGGGTTGATGTTGCCCCAGTTTCTCTTTGCCTTGCCACTGCTGCATGTGAATCTTAAAACCGACCACGGCGTGGCGCAGTTTCTGTTGATATTCGGCGGGCATCAGCTGTTCGTCCTGCAGCAAATCCGGCTCATATTGCGCGACTAACAACGCCATAGCACGAGCGTTCTCTGTATCATCTAGCACAGTCACGGTGCCTGTCCCATGCACAGCCGCATAGTTCCAGGTTGGCACCATCGGCGCTTTGCCATACCAGCGCGGCGAAATGTAGGCATGTGGCCCAGTAAAAATCGCCAGCACTGTGCTGTGGTGCAGCGTGGCTGCCTGCGGGTTGGCGCGGGCCAGATGACCATACAAAGTGCCAAATTCGCCTTCGTTTTCATCCAGATAAAGCGGCAGGTGCGTCACCTGAAAGTCGGCACTGATTAAAGTGGCAAAACCATACCGGCGGACAAACTGCATGATGTCGGCTTGATTATGCATGGCAAAACGGCTGGGGACGTACATCGATAGTCCTTGTCTTGAAATCAATATGGCTAGCTTTACAGCATAAAGAAGCGCTTGCCGCAGATAAAGCGGCTGGCAGTAACACATTGTTTCTGCGGGGGAGGTAAATGCTTTATCAAGGATTGCTAATCTACAGGCGCTGGCTTGCCCGGGCAGGAAATAGTGGATATAACCTTCTTTCACGTCCCAGCGATCGGTACTTTTATTGCTAGTTTGTTGAAGTTGCTGCAGTTATCGGGCGTTGGGGAAAACTGGATTAGTGAGATAAAAGGGATAACGCACTGTTTAAAGCGTGGTTTTTCCTTTTGATCAATATGTTAGGCTCAATCATGAATAGAGATAATGATGTAATTCGGGCAGTGGGTTATGTGACTATTCAAGCTTCACATCTTGAAGGGGTTATCGAAGAGATTGCAGAATGGCTTGGAGCGGCTGTAGAGCGCCCTCAACATCACGAGACAGCTAGAATCAGTGAAAAAATCAAATGGTGCAAATCGGCAATAAAGCAATTGAACTCTGCAGAGCTTACTAACTTAGTGAGGTCCTTAGATAAAGCGGAAAACCTTTTCATCAAAAGAAATGAGCTTGTACATGGTAGAATTTACTTTGATGATGAGCTGCCGGAAATATTAGTTCCAACGAAGGCAGGAAAAAGAGAAAAACATATAGCTGCTCCTGAACTTTATGATTTAGCGGAAAATATTTATAACTTGCACATACGCATTCTTTCAGAAAATTCGTTTAAGTTAGTTGCAGCTTTGTCAAAAGTAATAGAAGCCTAACAAATCGCTCAAGCATAGCCACTTCGTGGCTGGACAGTTTTTAAGTCGCGCTTTTGTGGTTTTGCTACGCAAAAGTATTCCACAAAATCACAACTTAAAAACTGCCGCTTAGCTCGGCGTTATAACCCTTAAGGAGTGATATGGACATTCCCGAAAAGCTTGGTATTCCAGAGTATGAGTTTCGGCTCGTATTTGGTGTTACCAAAATTGAATATGACAAGAGCAAGGAAGATGTTAACCGAACTAAACATGGCTACTCTCTGGAAAGTGCAGTTTATTATTTTGAACGCCTGCTTTTACCTTTAAACCGTAAACCATTTATGACCAGTGATTCGTTTGTCGAAAACGGAGAGATTCGGCACATGCACATGGGCGTAGATGATTCTGGATATGTGGTACTTTTTGTAACCACGATGCGAGATGAAGAGACCGTAAGAATTATATCTTTCCGTCGCGCAAGTGAGGCTGAATGCAAAGAGTTTCATGAGCATACGGGTTATAACAAACAAATTTTATCGCCAGAAAAAAGCGCTGGCTGCGACATCAACCCGCTGCGCGGTTTTCCGCGCTAAATTTGGGCGTTATGCAAAGGAAGAAGTCTAGTGAGCGACAACATTAAACCCCTGAATGAAAATGATCTTGAGCTACTTGCAGAATATAGAAGTTGGCTCTTTGGCCATTTCGACGATCCTCAACAATATGAAGCGCTCTCATTCAAGCTAGAACTAATCCAAACCATTATTGACAATAAATGGGTTTCAAAAGAGGAAACGTTCAAGCTTCAAGCTTTAGGAATTTGTTTCGGTGATGCGCTAGAGCAAGAAATAAAAGAATTGAGTTGGGTTGCAGTAGATGATGAGTTTGGCCGTGATCCGGCTCTGCGCTTCCTCAGCACAAGCACAGTAGTTTTTCCAAGAACAGCGGTGTCAAAACGTATTGAAGACGATGTAGAAATTGATATTTATGAAATGTTTGCTGGGTTTCAAAAGGCAATAAAGATTGCGTTGGAAAATCAAGCATAACAAACGCCAGCACAACGCGCCTGCGGCGCTGGACTAGTAACAAGTTGCTCGCCGTTTAGGCGATAGTTCGAAGAGTAATCATGAATCAAACAGTATCCTTGAGGCGTTGTTTTAGAGAACCAATTCCTGAGATATTTGATGCAGCCCGGTATTTGGATGCTGCCGTTTCTGCTCATCTTAATGGTAAAAATAATCTTGCTAATGAATTATTTTTGTTGGCAAATGACCCCAAAATTTGGGAATGGACAGATTCAGTTTGGGGGAAAAGAGGTTTTTATGTAACAGTAAATAAGCTCCCAAATAAACTCGTAACAGAGAAAGTTCCGTCTCGCATGCCTACAACAAAACAAAAATATGAATTGCACAAAAGAGATGGTTATCATTGCCGCTATTGCGGCATACCAGTAATTCGTGCAGATATCAGGAAAAAATTGAAAAAGCTTTATCCTGAATCTGTTGTGTGGGAAAAAACCAATGCATCGCAACATGCTGCATTCCAATGTATGTGGGCTCAGTATGACCATGTTGTTCCGCATTCATACGGCGGAACCAATGAGCTTGAAAACCTTGTAGTTTCATGTGCAGCCTGCAATTTCGGTAAAATGGAATACTCTCTTGAAGAACTTGGCTTAATTGATCCTAGAAATTTCCCTATCGTCCAATCGTTATGGGACGGCCTTGAAAGGCTTAACTCTTAACATGTCGTTGCACCGTGCACGGTTCGCGTTTTGGACTGTATTTAAATTGCGGTTTTGTAGTTTTGCTGCGCAAAAGCCTCCTACAAGACCACAACTTAAATACTGCCGCTAAAAACTCTGCTTTAGCCCTTAACCGTTCTTCCAGTCTTCGCCGCTCTGATGTTTTTAAAATCAGTTGCCGCGATCTTTGGTTAACTTACCAGATGGTGTCCTTTGCAAACAGCTGGCTTAGCCCTGTCAGTGAATGCAGAGGAAAACGACTCGTCACTCAGTACACCACGAGCCCATAAGTATCGCCACAGCAGTATTCCAACTTTTTTGACCAGATAGTTGGTGTGTATTTCTCTGCGACTGAGTGGCTCTGATGCCGTTCAGTAAGCCCTTTTTACCATTCAGGTGATGATTTCTACAGCTCAGTGAATTGTTGCTTGAGCGAGTAGATTGCATGGGTTATGTTGCGTGCATGTAACTGCGGTGAGAAATTATGACGTTCACTTTAAAAGAAAAAATAAGCGTCACAGTGTTACTGTTTCTAACTTATTTAATTCCGGCAGTGCCTGACTGGCTCAATCATTCGTCAAATTATTTTGAAATAATCATGATTAGCGCGCCGATTTGGCTTCTTTGTTTTTATATAGGGCCGTTCTGGCTTCACTATTGGCTGATGCAATATTCATTTTTGAATAAACTGCATGTGGTGATAAAAGGCATTGTATTTGTCACCTTGATGTTCTTAGGTGCAATGCTGGTGAATGAATTACATCTTCTGGCATCTCCGTACTTTCGATTTAGTTTGGCTGAGCAAGTGACTTCTGCAGTGCTGTGGGGAGTGTTTTTCTTCTCGATGACACAGTTGTATATGATGTACCTGCGTTTGGCGCAGGAGCGCAGGTTGCGTGAACAAGTGCAATGGATAAACCTGAATAACCGTTTAAATCCGCACTTTTTATTTAATGCACTGAATACAATTTCTGCATTGATGTACCAATCAACCGAGCAAGCTGATGAGGTGCTGCATAAACTTTCTGATATTTTGCGTTACTCACTGGATAAGCAAACCGAGCAAGTGCGTTTTGATTATGAGCTGGCTATCTGTAAAACCTATTTAGCGATTGAAAAAGCGCGTTTTACCGACAACCTGGAAATTACCTGGTTATACAATGAAGCGCAGTTCAGTGCGATTAAAGTGCCACCATTGTTACTACAGCCGTTAATAGAAAACGCGATTAAACATGTAAAAATTAGGCCGATCAAAATAACCATTAGTGCTGAAGTTAAACAATCCAATTTAGTCTGTGAAGTGGCTGACAATGGTCAGGGCTTTAGCCAGCAACAGCTTGCGCCCATGCTGAGTGATAAACCAGAAACGCACCAAGGTCATGGTTTGGACATCGCAGCGCAACGGCTTTCTTTAGTGGGCGGAAGTTTAACTTTATTTAACCGTGAGGGGGCAAGATGTCAGGTGATATTGCCAATCAAAGCTTGCGAATAGTCATTGTTGAAGATGAAGCGCCAGCCAGACAGAAGCTCAAAATGCAGCTTGCCCAAGTGGCTGGAGTTGAATTAGTTGCTGAATGCGACAATCCACAAATGGCGATACAAACCATTGAACAGTACCGGCCCGATGTTGTTTTGCTTGATATTGAATTAGGTGAACTCAACGGTTTTGACGTGCTTGATGCTATCTCGCACCCTTGCCATATTATTTTTACAACCGCTTATGGCGAATACGCCATTCGGGCATTTGAAAGTCGCGCTTTAGACTACTTGCTGAAGCCATTTAATATCGCGCGTTTGCGGGAGGCATTATCGCGGGTGCAAGTCACACAACATCATCAGAATAACCCGTTCCAAATGCTCGGTGAAAAACCATTAATTTCCAAAGTTGGCGATAAAATGCGGGTATTGGATTATCACGATATTGTGTACATCACCACCAGTCATGGTATATGTCGCGCGGTGGAGGCTACTTCTGAATATCATTTAGAAGGCACGCTGGAATCTTTGCTGGCAATTTTACCTGGTCATTACCTGCGGGTTCATCGCAACTGTATTGTGAATGCAAAAAAGGTGTGGCAAATCGAAAAGTGGCAAAATGGCAGTTATTTGCTGCGCTTCAGAGATCATCCTCACCCGGTAACAACCAGCCGTAGCGGCGCTGGTTTAATTAAACAAGCATTTAATCTCTAATAATATTTAAAACTATCATTTAAAAATAACACCGTTCACTCGGTAGGGCTTTTTTCGGCCTGAATTTAGGGGAATATATGAAAATTGTACTTTTTTGTTTGTTGAATATGATAGCTGCGATGTGTTTTGCCAATGCGCAATCCCAGAGCTTTGTGTTAAACAATGTATTGTTACCCAACTTTAAAACGCAACAATTGGAAGCTGTGAATGTTGCCGTTGAAAATGGCAAGATAGCTAACATAGTGCCGCTTCATACACCTTTGCAGCATCGTGATTTCCGCGATGGGCAAGGCAAAGTGCTGATGCCTGCAATGATTGATATGCATTCGCACAGTATGGGCAATTCATCGCTTGATCGCTCGGACTATCAGTATATTGGTATCCGTGGCACAGCGAACGCCATGCTCTATGCCGGAGTGCATGGCTGGCTCGACTTATACAGTGATGAAAAGGATATCTTAAGCTACCGGGATAACCGCTATGGCAATAGCCGTAACGAAGCATTTGTATTTGCAGCCGGGCCCTGTTTTACCGTGCCTGGTGGGCATTGCGACTTTGGCGCGCGAAATCGGTTGATCAATTCACCAGAACAAGCCCGAAGCGAGTTAATTGAACTGAGTAAATCAAAGCCGAATGTGGTGAAAGTCGTGTATGACCACAACCAGAAAAAGCCAACGCTTGATGAAGCAACCTTTAAAGCATTTATCGACAAAGCAAATGAGCTTGGCATCAAGTCTGTGGTGCATGTGGGCACCTGGCAAGATATAAAAACAGCCAGTGAATTTGGTGCCAGTGCAGTGACCCATTTACCAGATGATAAAATGCCGGAGGGCATGGAAGATTTATTGGCAAAAAATGGCACCGTTGTGATCCCGGCGGTCGCAGTCATGACTGAACTTCTATATATGCACCAGGCATCTGAGCAAAAATTGCAAACTTCGGTCGTGGGTTTACCCTTGACGAAGACGCTGGTGGACGAATCGTTACTGCAGGATTATCCGGTTTCAGCACGTCATCCCCGCTTTTTAGCTTATCTGGAAAAATCAGCAGAACAGCAGCTTGAGAGCAATATGCTAGATGCCGTATTGCGGCTGCATGCACGCGGCGTGACCTTGTTAATCGGGTCAGACGCTGCCAACTTAGCCATGTTTCAGGGTGTTGGTTTTCATCGTGAGCTGTTTCATTTAGCCCGGTTTGGATTATCGCCCTGGCAATTATTCAAAGCTGCGACCTTAGATGCCTATGAATTTTTGGGGATTGACTGGCAAATCAAAGTAGGTGCGGATGCACATTTCACTTTGCAGGACCCGGCAATTTTTACCGACGTTGCCAAATCAACGGAAGTGCAGCAGGTGTATCTTTATGGGCGCTTAGTCGAGCGGGAAGCATTATTAGATTATGCAAAACCCGGTTTCATTCAATACGCCAAATTATTTTTAGGTTTTGAGCGCTAGTTTTTGTACGATTTTCTTTTTACTTAGGTTCGCATGATGTTGGTATAGTTGTTTAGCGCATCAGGTGCGGCCACTGTAGCGCCAAATCGCGACAGGCCTGGCCGCACTTGCGCTAATCACTAACAGATACTCGGTTTAAAGTGCTCGGCAGGATTAGCCGTCAATAGGGGTTGCGGGCGTGAGCTCATAGGGAGTTGTCAGGAGGATTATGCTCAGTTTAATGTTCGCGGTAATTCTATCGACAGCAAATATGGTTTATGCCGCCGTAATATATCTGTCATTACATGGTTGGCTGGTTGCACATGAACCAAGTGGTATGCAACTGCTTCTTCATTTAATCATTACCGCGCCCATTGTTGTAATAACTACTGCCTGGTTGTTTTATCTAAAAATGGCAAAAAACTACAGTCCAAATTTTTGGCGGTTGAACCTGGCCGGGCTTTTTATTCCGATACTCAGTATGCAAACAGGAGTGATCCATTTTCACTATGACAAGATTGGTCTCGTGATTTCTGTCCTGGTGGCACTTGGTTTGTCTTCGTTATTTTTTATAGCGCTTTGGCGAAACGCCCGCAGCGAAAAAGGCAATTACAATCGCTCATAAAAAGTTTGGGCTGAACTCGCTGCTGCTCGCCTTTGATTGTGGAGGGATAGATGGTGTCTGCAGTTGCCATTGCCAAGTTGTCCGCCGTTCAGGCGATAGCGAGGTCAATCATTTGATAAAAAAGCAGCAGTATTGGGTATCCGTGTATCGCCCGCATGGATTTGACCACTCCGCGTCGCTTGATGCGACTGCGCGGCATAATATAGACAAGCTGAATGACGAGATGGTCGCTGCAGGTGTGCGGGTATTTGTTGGCGGTTTGCGTCCTGTATCCGAAGCCAAATCCGTCATGTTAACTGACGATGGTACTTTTAATGTCGCAGACGGTGAATATCTGAAGGCCGACACCTACGTTGATGGTTTCTGGATTTTGAACTGCCAGGACATCGAAGAAGCCTTGGAGTGGGGACGTAAAGCAGCCGCGGCCTGCCGGGCAGCCGTCGAAGTGCGGCCATTCTATGGCTGAAAAGGACTTATGAGACCAGCTGCTTTTATTGCTTCCAGCGCTTTGCCATCATGGATTGACAGGGCGACTTCGGCATTGCCACTGGTTATTACCAAGGAAATCTTATGCTGCGCGGACTAAACCATATCACTATTGCAGTCAGTGACTTAGACCGTTCGCTGCGTTTTTACACCGATATTCTTGGCATGCAGGGCCATGTGCGCTGGGAGCGTGGTGCTTATTTGAGCCTGGGAGATGTCTGGTTTTGTCTGTCCGTTGATAAAGCCGCGCCGGCGCAGGATTATTCGCATATTGCTTTTGATATCGACGAAAGCGACTTTTTGCCATTTGCGGATAAATTAAGGACCGCAGGCGTGATGGAATGGAAGCAAAATACCAGTGAAGGGCAATCCATCTACTTTTTAGACCCGGACGGGCATCGGTTTGAAGCTCATAGCGGCAGCCTGCAAACCCGTTTAAATTCTTTAGCTCAGGCTCCATATTCAGGCTTGGTCTGGTTGTAGCTGCGTGCTGTGCAGGCGCCAGGCAAGCAGAGTCTGATAGGTATGCAGATGGTGTAATAAAAAATGTGCAGTCAGCTGTGTCTGTAATCAAGAAATTGAGAAGCAGTTTTACAGTATTTGAATAAGGTTCAAAATCAATTGGCAGGCATGAATCAATAAGTTCCTCGAAAACACACTGATTTTTGCAAAGTTTTTAGTCATATTTTTTGTCTTGTAGCAGCACAGAAGTGTTCAATAAAATCGCCACCTCACAACTAGTCGCCCAGATCGACGTAAACGTTAAATGGAGCAATATCAAGAGACTGTAAAAATTTTTGTCAGCCAAGCATAAATGTGTCAGCATTTTTTTCACTTTTTGAGCGCCCTCCCTGAAATCATCTGAAAAACATATAAAATACAGTGACTTGAGTGCGTGGCACTCTTTTTGCTAAAGCTGTGGTGTATTTAATGCTGTTATAAATTTTGGAATGGAAATGAAAAGTCTATTTGCTTGCTTACTTGTCTGTTTGTTTTCTAGCTTTGCTAGTGCTGACGTTATTACCTTTGATACTCAATCTGAGCAATATTTTGTATCCTCGGTCATAGAAGGGGATTATGTTTTTAAGAATAATTTTGACGGATTTGGCACTAATAACAACTTATTATGGCCAACTAACGGTACCCAGCATTTGATGTCGTGGACCAATAATGGTAGCTATTCCGGGTTTACCTTAACCTCTCTGGCGGGCTTATTTAACATAAAATCATTTGATTTTGTAGGTGGCTATGTAAACGGCGGAAATCCAGTATTTACTTTAAAAGTTACTGGCTGGCTAGGTGGCTCACTGATAAATTCATATATCTTTCAATCTGGTACAGATTTTTTGAACGCTACTTCCTATACGACATTGAGTACCATCTTCACTGGAATCGATTCGTTCAAAGTGGAAGCGGTTGGCAATTTGAACAGAGCTAGCTTCGATAATTTTTTGGTTAATACTGAAACAAATCCGGTACCTGAGCCAGTATCAATCGCGTTGCTTGGTCTTGGATTGGCTGGAATTAGGCTCTCGCGCTGGAAAGCAAAAGCCTAACATATGTATTGAGGTATAAATAAAAACGGGCTGTATAGCCCGTTTTTATTTTCTGGTCATGAAGGCGTTCAGTTTCACAAACAGATAATACAAGCCTGCCCCCATACTACTTCTGCAAAAGATGTCTTGCTGCCAAATCCGAACTGGGGGCTTAGACACTAGCAACTGTCATCGCCTGTTCTCTTGTGTTGTACGTTATTTAGAGCATGTTCCGCCAGACATACCGTGCCAGCGGATGCTGCCTGGCTTTTAAGTCGCGGATAAACAGCTGGGCTATCCAGCTGGCGCCTTGCACGGACAAGTGCGTGTTGTCGATTTTGCCTTCCGGGAATTGTTGGTAAAGGCCGGCTGGCACCTGGATAAAATAGGCCTGGCTGGCAGCGGCGCCAATGCGGGTTAAATCAGCGCAGCTATGTGCGTTTAAATCAAAGAGTTCTACTTTTTCACTGGCGGCAACTTTACGGGCAGCTTCGGCGTAGTCGGCGAGTTTGTTTTCGAGCACGCCTTGATCGTTAAAACTGCGCCGGCAAATTGAGGTGGCGAGCATAGGAATAGCGCCTTTGCTGCGCACTTCGCTGATAAAACGGCGTAGCAGTTGTGGGTAGGTGGAATCAACGGCGGCGTAGCGCGCCGGGTCGTCTTGTTTCTGGTCATTGTGGCCAAACTGGATCAGCACATAATCACCCTGGCCTAAATCACTGATTAATAACTGCCAGCGGCCTTCGTTGAGAAAACGTAAGGTGCTGCGGCCATTGGCGGCATGATTGATGATCGACAGTTCCGGCAACATAAAAGCGCGCAGTAACTGACCCCAGCCGCGTTCCGGATAGTTCAGGTTAGTCTTGTCGGCCATGGTGGAATCGCCGACCAGGTGCAGGCGTGGGGCCGGCATCGAGGTACTGGTGCCACTTGGAATGCCGGTGGCTTGGGTGGATACAGGCAACATCAGAAGTCCCATCAGGAAAAGAAATACAGTAGCGAATTTGGTCATTGCGGTCATCCGGTTGTTGAGTTCAAAGCAGAGGCGTTTAGCAAGTCCGTAAGGCGGCAACATTTACGGCGACGATATGTACGCCACGTGGTGGCCAGCGTGTGACGCCCAGCGGGCTTCGTTTGCCGATACCTACGCGATTTTTCTATTTGGTGTTGAGCCATTGCCGGCTGCGGGCTAATTCGGTCAGTGGTTGCCAACGCTCACCGAATACCGTTGTGCTGGCACTTTGCGCGTCAGCGTAAGCTGTAGTTTGTGCCGCATTGAAATTGTCGCTGAGCCATTGATACGCAGGCCCCTGATTTTGATAATAGAAGTTCCGGTCGCCGTAACGGTTTGGCTGGTCGCGCTGCGGCTCGTCCGGATAGGTGCGGCGGAAAATCGGCTGGTTTGCCAGCGCGCTGCTGAATCTGTTGCCAGCGAGCACAAACTGGCCATCGTAATGGCGCCGGCCGAGCTGAAAATCAGTGACGCCGTGAAAACTTGAGTTCAGCACCACCAGCTGCTGCGAGGCGGCCAGTTCGCCGTCGTGCCACAGGGTTGCCGCCTTATTGTGATTGACAAAATCACTGTCGAGTACCAGCGCGCTGCCACGTGGGCACAGCATATCGACGCGGCCGCTGAAAAAACTCTGCCGGTGCAGATACATGCCATTTTGTTTATTCCACAGGCTCATGGTATCAGCGCCGTTACTGGCAAACTGGCTTTGGTCGGTGATGATACGGGTCGCTTTGGCAAAACCGCGCACGGCAAACTGATGTTCAAACCGCGCCGGGTCATGTGGGTTTTCTAAGGCGTAGCTGTTGTGTACTGCCAAATCCAGCAATTGAATATCGCTGGCGTTGATATTGACCACCGCCGCACCCCAGTCTTTTTCCAGATCAGCACCGGAGGGGAGTGTCGCAGTCTGGCGTGCCGCCAGAAAATGCTGCCGAAGTTCCGGGTATTGGATGATAGTGCGGTTTAAACCACCGCCGGCCAGCACCACTTTATCGCGCCGAAGGAACAGCTTTTCGCGATAAAGGCCAGGTGCGATGCGGACAATGGCCCAGCGGTTGGCGTCCGGTCCTGCGGTCGGCAGGCTGTCGAGCGCCGCCTGAATAGTGCGGAAGCTATTCGGGGCGCTGCTTGCATTCACCTGCAGCCACAGCGGTGGCTCATCTGTATCTGCTGCGATAGCGCTGCTGACAAACCACAGCGCAATGCAGCAGAAAAGTACGTTATTGTAACAGCCGCGCAACTTGCACCCCGGCCATGATAAAAGGCCCGACGCCTTTGGCGTCATTGCGGATCACCGGCTCGTTTTGGTAGTAGTCATAGCTGCCGTCGCGGCCAAAACCCAGGCCAGCTACTTGCACCATTTGCGTCAGATGTGCGGTGCCGTTGGCGTCGAGCAGCACAAACTGGTTCAACAGGCCCTGATAGGCTGCAAGCGTAAAGTCTTGATAGCTTTGGTCGATCAGGCCCTGATTCAGCGCCTTGGCGTAAAAATATACAAACATACTGCTGGCGCTGGATTCCAGATAATTGCCAGCGACGCCGGGTTTATTCGGGATTTGGTACCAAACCTTGGATGCCGGGTCGACATGGGCTTTTAACGCCACCGCCAGTTCCCGTACCATTTGTTCCAGCGGCGCGCGTAAATCAGCGCGTTCGCGCGGGATATAGTCCAGCGTATCGACTACCGCCATCGCTAACCAGCCGATGCCGCGGCTCCAGAATTCTGGCGATAACCCTGTGGTTTTGTTAGCCCAGACCTGCTGCTTTTTTTCATCCCAGCCATGGAAATACAGGCCGGTAGCCGGGTCGCGTAATTTGTCGCGCACGGCGACAAATTCATGCACCACTTCTTCTAACCCCTGACCATTGTTAAACAGCTGGTTGTAGTGGGCCAGAAACGGGATGCCCATATAAACGCCGTCGAGCCAGACCTGATGCGGATAGATTTTTTTGTGCCAAAAGGCGCCATTGCTGGTTTTCGGGTGGTCTTTGAGCTGGTCGCGCAATAACGCGGCGGCTTTTTGGTATTTCGCTTCACCGGTTTGTTCATAAGCGCGCAGCAACACATTGCCGCTGTTGATGCTGTCGATGTTGAATTTTTCGCGCTGATAGCTGTGAATACTGCCATCGGCCGCGACAAAAGAGTCGGCCATTTTCAGCATGGCCTGGTTGTAGGCCGGGTTTGGCGCCAGCTGATGCAAGTCATCATAGGCCTGCAACAGCAGGCCTGTGGTGTATTCAAAAGTGGTCGGGCGTTCGCGCTCAAAATCCCAGCCGCCCCAGACATAATGCGGTGCCTGCAACTGTAAACCGGCATAGGCCAGCTGCTGGCTCCAGTACAGCGCCTGCTGCGCTGTTAACGGCTTGCTGATGGCCGCTGTGGTGGCGGCGTTGCTGATTTTGACCCGAATTGGCCGGTCGAGGATTTCCAGGTGCTGCTGTAAATAGGCGACAAAATCCGCCTGATTGGTGATGCCGTTTTTCTCGCCTTGCCAGGCAGCCAGCAGGTAATAATCCAGCTTGCGCGCCGGATTCATCTCACCCATTTTGGCAGGCGCCAGCCCGGTTAATTCCATCACCGCCACGTGGCTGTTGGCATCTGCGGTCAGTTTTTGCAGTTTGCCGCGTTTAAACACCACGGCCATGCCGAGCAAATCGTTGTTCAGGCTTTGTTTGCCATAAGTCGCGAGGTAGGTGTACTGATGACCGGAAACCTCCAGCGTGCCTTGCAAGAGTTCGGTGCCTTGGTGTTTCACCAGACCAATCGCCAGATTATCCAGAGGCTTAGCATTAGCGTCTGGCGCTTTGAGTTCCAGCTGGTTTCTCAGCAAGCGGCTGCCCGCCTGCATGCTCAAATGCGCGCGCACATCCAGCGTGCGGCCGGCGATTTGCCAGTCGTGATAATCAATGCTGAGTGAGGAAAACAACGGGCCGGACTGGTGAATCGTCGCGCTGTGGCCTTTTAACACCGACACGCCTTGTGCTGCGCTGCCGTCCCAGTAACCAAAACCACCGGCGCCTAACGACTTGCCAACTTTAAGTAAATCCAGGCCCCACGGCTGCATACTGTGATAAGAGCTGTATCCGTCCTGGCCGACCTGATGCAGCACCGGGCTGCCGGTAATATTGCCGAAAATATCAAAGCCGTTGCGCCAGTCGAGATAAATACGGTATGCCACGCGGTCCGACTCGATGCCCGGGCCTTCGTAGCGGATAAATTCTGAATGATCAGTGTATTGTGGTGGCGGCGTCAGGCTTTGTACGTTCTCAAAAGTACCGCCTTTGTAGACTTTGCCATCCCATTGCCCACCGGTTTTTTGCGAAATTTCCGCGGCAGTGCGTTTTGCGCTGGTGCTGGCCGGGGTCGGTTTCACTTGCCATTGCTGCTGCTCGCCGGCAGCAAAATCTGCCATCGCTAACAGACTGTCGAGGCTGCCATTGCCGTCGCTGTCGATGAGCTGGCTGGGGATTTCTCTGGTGCCTGACCAGACTGAGGCTGAACCAGGAATGCCAACGATGCCTAAATCAGTGAAAGTCACAGTTACCGGCGAATCTGGCCGGGCAAAAGCCGACGGATTGGTGACAGTTAAGGTTGCCAGACCGGCAGGGGCCGTTGCCATGGCTGAATTCGCAGGCGTCACTGGCTTAGCGCAGCCACTGAACAACACACCGGCACAGACGCCACCAATCAACAATGCCAATGGCTGGCGGACCAAATAAACAACTCGGGGATTTTTAAGCACAGCAAATACCGTCCAAAAAAGGCAGCGGGCAAACAGACCCGCTGCAAACATCCAGGGCGTAGGGCAACGGGAACAAGCGTCGCACCACGCCATGCCGGGAGAACTCAGGCACTGGTTTGCACCAGCGCCGTTTTTAAACATCAATACTTGTACTGCACGCCCAGGTAATACTGCCGGCCTGTCTCATGGTAATAAGTCAGGCGGTCACCGGCGCTGTCGACCCACTGGTCATCGACTTCATTGGTCAGGTTCAGCGCTTCGAAGCTGATTTTCCACTGTTCAGTGAAGGCATAACTCATCGACGCATCGACGTTGGTGGTGGCGTTGGTGCCTTCCATGTCGTTGTTTTCACGGCCAATGGCGGTGGTTAAGTACTTGTCGCGTTTGGCAAGACTTACGCGGGCATTGAGTTTTTCATGCTCGTAATACAGCGTAGCGGCAACTGTATTGCGCGACAGACCAGTCAGATCACGTGTGGCCTGCACCACACCTGCGGTGTTGATGTAGTCCATCTGCGCTGACACATGAGTCAGGTTGCCGATAAAACCAAAACGGTTCCAGAAATCCGGCAGGAAGGTAAATGGCAGCTGATAGCTGACTTCATAACCTTTTAAATCACCGCCTGGGCCGTTTAACGGCGTGGTCACGGACCAGTCGACGTTTTCGTTACAACCGGTCGCTTCACCATACCCTGGGCCTGCAGTACAGGCGGCAACGGCGGCTGATACAGGTAAGCCGGTTTCAGTGAAGGCTTTAGTTTCACGCAGCGTCTGCACGTGGCTGTCGATATCTTTCTGGAACAGTGCAATGCCAAGCATCGATTCGTCGCTGAAGTACATTTCCAGGCCTAAATCGTAAGTTTTGGCGCGGGTTGGTTCCAGGTATGGGTTACCGCCGGCGACTGAACGCGCGCTACCTGATACTGACACCGACACGTTTGGACGGATGGCTCCGAGGCCAGCACGAGCCATTACTTCGGCATAACCAAAGCGCAGCACTACATCTTCCCACGGCTCGTAGTTCAGGTTCAGCGACGGCAGCAGCTCGTCGTATTTATGCTCGACTGTGACCTGGGTTGGCGTGACGCCCACTGTGGCCCAGGCGGTGGAGCTTTGTTCGGTCTCAACGCGGCGCACACCAGCGTTACCCCAGAACGGCGCGTCGTTTAAGTAAGTGTTAAACGATGACATTAACCAGATGCCGGTGGTGTTTTCCTCAGCCGAGTAGTTGTCGTCACGGCGGAAATCTTTGCTGACAGTGAATACACCGGTATTGCTATACAGGCCATATTTGGCGTCGATGGCAGCAAAATCCGGCACCAGCCAGTTTGGATTTGGCCCTAAGCCAGAGTTATAGGTCTTGATTAAATCCGGCGTGTAGACAATGCCTGCGCCGTTTTCAGTCTGGCGACGCGCTTCGTAACTTTCAAAGCTGAAGTCTTTTTTGTGCAGACCACCTTTGATCACCCAGACGTCGTTGACGGTCCAGGTCAGATTTAATTCAGCGCTGTCGAACTGGTTTTCCGCACCGAGCGGGCGCAGGCGCACTGAGTTTGACGTCCAGCCGGTGGGTTGGAATATGCTGTCGCCGAAGGTCAGGATCGGGCTTTGCCGTGCGCCATCGCGATAGTCATAGCTAAAAGCTGCGCCGGTTTTTTCCATTACCAAAGTGGTTTGCACCGGGTTGTCGAATTTCGACACTGCAGTCCCAACCATCGCATCAAATTTTAAGCTGTCATTGATGTGGTGGGCGAAGTTCAGGTTGATCTGATGGAAGTCGGTGCCCAGTTCGTCAAAGCGGTTTTCCGCCCGCACCGTGGCGTTGTCGAACTTGCCGTACGTCATCGTATTAGTGTCGTCGATGAAATACTCCAGCACGTTCATGTTGCCGGTAGCGCCGCTCGCTGCTGTTGCAGTGGTAGGGCGGTTGGCGCCGGCGTTTAAGATGCCTTGCAGGAAAATTTCATTGCGCGTTGCATCAGTGCTGGCATACAGCATATCCAAATCGACTTTGGTGTCGTCGTTTGGCCGGTACTGGAAGGCAGCGCTGGCACCGACCCGCTCCATTTCGTGGGTGTAGGAATCGTAACGCGGCAAGCGCGGCCGGAAGGCGTTGTTGATAGTGTTCAGTTCTGTGGCGGTTTTTGAGCCTTGATAGCTGCCGAAGTCATTGACGTTGGCCCAGCGCACGGTACTGGCGCCCTGGTCTTTTAAGCTGCGCTCAGAGAACGAGCCGGAAATTAACGCACCAAATTTGCCGTCAGCGAAGTGGTCGCTGATCAGGAAGGATGCTTTCGGGTCGTTTTTCTCCGATAAATCGTTGTAGCCAAGCTGGCCGGATGCGGAGAAAGTAAAGCCGTCGTAGTCAAAAGGCCGGGCAGCGCGCAGGTCGACGGTAGAGCCTAATGAGCCTTCTTCGACGTCGGCGCTGGCGGTTTTACGTACGGTCAGCGAGCTGAATAAGTCGGATGAGAAGGTGTTAAAGTCAAAGCCCCGACCGCGGTTGGCGCCACCAATCTGGTCAGTACCGCCCGAAGTGGAGATCGCTTCCATACCGTTGATGCGGACCCGGGTAAAATCTGGGCCTAAACCGCGTACGGTGATCTGGCGTCCTTCACCGGCGGCGCGGCTGATGGCCACACCCGGAATACGCTGCAGCGATTCAGCCAGGTTTAAATCCGGAAAATCAGCGATGTCTTCCGCCATGATGGCGTCGATGGCGCTGTCAGACTGGCGTTTGACGTTCAGTGCATTGGACAGACTGTCGCGGAAGCTGCCGGTGACTTCAATGACTTCGATGTCTTTATCTGCTTTGGCTTTTTCTGCGGCGGTTTGTGGCGTGGCTTGCTGAGCGGCGTCTTGTGCGGCCAGTGCAGAAGCACTGAAGCTGCCGGTGAGTGCAATGGCCATTGCCAGAGTCAGCGGTTGCAGGCGCCATGCCTGTTTGTGAGCTGCCATGATGTCTTCCTCGTCGGGTTTGTTCTTATGGTGCCATACGACCTTCGCCGTTGACGCTTTTTTATCTGGCCCGTCTTAAAGACAAGCCCTGTTGATTCGTTTTTTGTTTTTGTCTATCGGTGGCAAAATTCGCTTGCGTTTTTTTGCCACCGATGGCAAAAAGCTAACACCAAGCCATAATCACTGTCAAACCCAGTACAAAAAAACTGCAAAAAAAATGTGGATTTGCTGGGGGGATAGGGTAAAAACGGCGGTACATATCCATAAAAATTGTTTATTTTCATATGGATAAAAATTTGTAATCGATAGTGACAACAGCACGCCAGGCCCGACAACATTAAGGCCGGCCACAGGAGAGACGGATGCAACTGCAACAATTGTTTGGCCTGACCGGCAAAAAAGCCTTAGTGACGGGTGCCAGCCGTGGCCTGGGTCAGGCTATTGCCATAGCGCTGGCCGATGCCGGTGCTGAAGTCCTGTGCGCCAGCTCCGGCAGTGGCGGCAGCGACGCGACTGTTGCGGCTATTCGCCAGCAAGGTGGCTTAGCCCAGGCGTTTTCTGCCGATTTGGCCGACAGTAATGCCGTGGTGCAGCTCGCCGAAAAAGCACTGGATTACGCCGGTCAGATAGACATTCTGGTCAACTGTGGCGGCACTATCAGTCGCACGCCGGCGGTGGATTTCGCCTTTAGCGACTGGCAACAAAATTTAGCGGTGAACCTCGACGCCACTTTCCTGCTGAGCCAACGCTTAGGCGCGGCGATGATTGAACGCAGAAGCGGCAAAATTATTAATATTGCCTCGATGCTGTCTTACAGCGGCGGTATCACAGTGCCGGCCTACACCGCCAGTAAACATGCGGTAGTTGGCCTGACGCGGGCGCTGGCCAATGAATGGGCTGGCTTTGGCGTCAATGTGAACGCCATTGCGCCGGGCTATTTTAAAACCGACAACACGGCGGCGCTGCAGGCCAACGCTGACCGCAATCAACAAATTTTAAGCCGCTTGCCGGCTGGTCGTTGGGGGGAACCGGCGGATTTGGCCGGTGCGGCGATATTCCTCGCCTCCAGCGCCAGTGACTATGTCCACGGCCATGTACTCGCCGTCGATGGCGGCTGGCTGGCGCGATAGATTAATTTCAGTCGAATTTTTTGGAGTTTTTATGAGCATTGTGTTTACCAACCGCTACGCCACCCACCCGGATGATGTGAAACATTACGATACCGACAAACTGCGTCAGCATTTTCTGCTGGATAACCTGATGCAGCCCGACACGCTGGTGCTGAACTACACCCACTATGAGCGGCTGATTGTTGGCAGCGCGGTGCCGGTCAAAGGCCCGGTGTTGCTGCAAACGGTGGATGCGCTGAAAGCCGAATATTTTTTAGAGCGGCGTGAGCTTGGCGTGATCAATACCGGCGGCGCCGGGGTGGTCGAAGTCGATGGCACGGCTTATCCGCTCAATTTTCGTGAAGCGCTGTATGTGGGTAAAGGTGCGCGCGAGGTACGCTTTATCTCCAACGACGCAGCGGTTCCTGCCAAGTTTTATCTGAATTCAACGCCGGCGCATCACCAATACCCGAACCGGCATATCACCATGGCCGACTGTAATGTGCTGCACATGGGCGCGCTGGAGACCAGCAATAAACGCGATATTTATCAGCTGATGATTAAAGGCGTGGTCGATACTTGCCAGCTGCAAATGGGCTTGACCGTGCTGCATCCGGGCAGTGTCTGGAACACGATGCCGGCACATCAGCATGACCGGCGGATGGAAGCTTACTTTTATTTTGGTCTCAGTGAAGGCCAGCAGGTTTGCCACTTTATGGGCGAGCCACAACAAACCCGGCATATTTTCACCGGCAACGATCAGGCGGTGGTGTCGCCGCCCTGGTCTATTCACAGCGGTTGCGGTACCGGCAGTTACACCTTTATCTGGGGTATGGCCGGCGAAAACCACGATTACAACGATATGGATAAATTCCCGGCCAGCGCGCTGCGTTAACTATTGATTTAGCGCTATAAACCGGTGCCGGCACCCTATAACACTACAGCCGGCGCCTTTTCTCGACAGGGGAGACAACATGAAGAGCTTGTTGCGCCGCAGCGGCGTGCTGGCGCTGAGTTTCATACTCAGTGTCCTGCTTAGCAGCTGCAGCAAACCAGAAGAACAAGTGCTGACCTTGCGCATGGCCCATACGCTGGACCAGGAGCATGTGGTGCACAAAGCGATGGTGAAACTGGCCGAACGGCTGGACCACTATTCACATGGCGCCATGAAGATCCGCATTTACAGCGGTGGCCAGCTTGGTTCTGAGCGCGAACTGATCGAGTTGCTGCAGATTGGCTCACTGGCGCTGACCAAAGTATCCGCCGCACCGCTGGAAGGTTTTGCGCCTAATATGCAGCTGTTCAGCGTGCCATATGTGTTTCGCGACGAACAGCAGCTGTGGCAGGTGCTGGAAGGTGAAATTGGTCAGCAGTTGCTGGCAGAGCTTTCGCCGGTGCGGCTTAAGGGCCTCGGTTATTACGATGCCGGCAGCCGCAGTTTTTATAGCACCAACAAAAAAATCAGCACTCCAGCCGATTTAGCCGGGCTGAAATTTCGCGTACCAAATAGCCAGACTGCCGTGCAGATGGTGCAAACCTTAGGCGGCGCTGCCACGCCGGTCGACTGGGGTGAACTGTACACCGCACTGCAACAAGGCGTGGTTGATGGTGCGGAAAACAACCCGCCAAGTTTTTACCTGTCGCGCCACTATGAATTATCCAAATATTACGTGCTGGATGAACATACCTCGGTGCCGGATGTGATTCTGATGAGTCAGCATATATGGAACACTTTAACGGCGGAGCAACAAGGCTGGTTAGAGCAGGCCTTTGCTGATTCTGTTGTCTGGCAACGCGAAGCCTGGCAGGCGCAAACCCGTGATGCGCTTGAAAAAGTCAAAGCTGCCGGTGTCGAAGTGATTTATCCGGATAAACAGCCCTTTATTGACGCGGTGCAACCGCTGCATCAGGCGTTAAAAAACACCCCGGTTGGCGCTTTGATGGTAAAAGTTGCTGCTTTGCCGCCAGTGACGGCGCCTGCAGTCGCGGTTCCGGCTGCAGAGGAGAAACCCCATGAATAAAACTGTGTTTTGGCTGGATGAGGCTTTAAAACGCCTGCTGATTGGCCTGATGGCGGCCATTGTGCTGGTGGTGTGCTGGCAGGTGGTGTCGCGTTTTATTCTTGGTGAACCAAGCTCAATGACCGAGGAAATTTCCCGCACGCTGTTGCTGTGGATTGGCATGCTCGGCGCGGCGCTGGCCTATCGTACCGGCCAGCATCTTGGCCTGGATATCGTGACATCAAAATTTACGCCGCAGTGGCAACGCCGGGTGGCTATTTTACTGACCGCATTGGTGGTGTTGTTTGCGCTGGCGGTGATGGTCGGTGGCGGTGGCGCTTTGGTGCAGCTGACCTTTGAGCTGAACCAGATGTCGGCGGCCTTAGGCATTCGCGTGGCCTGGATTTATCTGGCGATCCCGCTGGCTGGCTTTCTGATTGCTTTTTACGGCATCTGCCAACTGATTTGTTTATGGCGGGGCCAGACGCTGGCACCAACCGGAGGCTGCGAATAATGGAAATGTCTGCATTGGTGCTCCTTGGCATCTTTTTTATCCTGCTGTTTTTAAACGTACCGATTTCGTTTTGTATTGGCCTCGCCACACTCGGCACTATGTTGCTGAGCATGGATTTATTGCCGGCGTTGACCACATTGGCGCAGCGCATGGCCGGTGGCCTGAATAGTTTTGCCTTGCTCGCTATCCCGTTTTTTGTGTTGTCGGGATTATTGATGGGGCGCGGTGGCATCGCCAAGCGGCTGATTGAATGTGCGATGGCGCTGGTCGGCGCGCTGCCAGGCGGCCTCGCTTTGGTGAACGTGTTGTCCTGTATGTTATTTGGCGCCATTTCCGGTTCAGCGGTCGCTGCTACATCCGCAATCGGTAGCTTTATGCTGCCGGAGATGAAAAAACAAGGCTACGACGATTCATACAGCGCGGCGGTGACTGCAGCAGCTGCCACTACGGGCCTTTTGATCCCTCCGTCGAACATCATGATTGTCTACGCCATCGCCAGCGGCGGTGTGTCTATTGCTGCGCTTTTTGTTGCCGGTTATCTGCCTGGCATTTTGTTAGGCGCGGCGCTGATGATTGTCTGTGCCGGTTATGCCCGCAAAAAAGGTTATCCGGTTGGCGCGCGTTTACCGCTCAAATTAGTGCTCAGCAAAATCGCTGCGGCTGTGCCGAGTTTGCTGATGATAGTTGTCGTTATCGGCGGCATTATCAAAGGCGCTTTTACCGCGACCGAAGCCGGCGCTATCGCTGTGGTCTATTCGTTTGTGCTGGCGGTGCTGGTGTATAAAGAAGTGGCCTGGGCCGATTTGGGTAAAATTCTGCTGAAATCAACCGAAACCACCGCCATTGTGCTGGCGCTGATTGCCACGTCGGCGGCGATGTCGTGGATTTTGTCTTATGAAAACATCCCGCAAAGCATCAGTAGTGGTTTGATGGCCTTGAGTGAAAACCCGATTATTATCCTGCTTATCATCAACCTGATTTTGTTAGTGGTTGGCGCTTTTATGGATATGACGCCGGCTGTGCTGATCTTTACGCCGATTTTCCTGCCGGTGGCGGTGGAGCTGGGTGTATCGCCGCTGCATTTTGGCATCATGATGATCCTGAACCTGTCGATTGGTCTGGTGTCGCCGCCGGTCGGCAGCGTGCTCTTTGTCGCTTGTGCTGTGGCGAAGGTGAAGCTGGAACAGATGATCAAGCCGTTGTTACCAATGTATGCCGCGATGATTGTGGTGTTGTTGCTGGTGACTTATGTACCGGCCATCAGCGAATGGCTGCCGTCTGTTGTGGGTTTATAGCAAGGCAATTGGATGGACCAGGAACAAAGTGGGTTGGTATGGCACTTCCACCGCTTGTTCATTAGAATGGCGCTGCTGGCCCTTTGACCGCACAGGCACAGGCCGGCAGCACATCAGCTCAGACCGCCCGGGAGAACTATCATCTACACGCTCAAATCATCCACTATTAATGACGTGGCCCGCTTAGCCGGAGTGTCCAAACGCACGGTGTCGCGGGTGATTAATGGCTCGCTGGCGGTCGGTGAATCGACGCGGGTCAAAGTGGAAAAAGTGATAGCAGAGCTGAATTATTCGCCAAGCCCGCAAGCACGCGGTCTGGCGTCCAGCCGTTCTTACCTGCTCGGGCTGATTTACGACAACCCGGATGCCTTGTATCTCGATGACGTGCAGCGTGGTGTGCTGGAAGTTTGCAGCCAGCTGGGTTACGAGCTGGTAGTGCACCCGTGCCGCTATCGCAGCGAGACCCTGGTGCAGGACTGTTTTGCTTTTATCAACCGCTCTAAACTCGACGGCGTGATTTTGCTGCCGCCGGTGTCGGAGCTGGATCATCTGGCCAGCGCGCTGAAACAGGCGGAACGGCCTTATGTGCGGTTAACGTCAGTGTTACTGGATGAAACTTATCATTCGGTGGTGTCGGACGACCGCGCCGCTGCCGCCGAAATGGCGCGCTATTTTGCTCAGCTTGGCCATCAGAATATTGCTTTTATCAGCGGGCCGCAGCGCTATAAATCTTCTACCGAACGGATGGAAGGTTTTCAGCTTGGGCTGTCGGCCTACGGCATCAAACTGCGGCCGGACTGGATTGTCGAAGGTAACAACAGTTTTGAAACTGGTATCGAATGTGCGCAGCAATTGCTGAGCGGTGCAGAAAAACCGACGGCGATTTTCGCCAACAACGACCAGATGGCCGCCGGTGTACTCAAAGCCGCGCACGAGCTTGGCATCAAAGTGCCGGACCAGCTGTCGGTCGCCGGCTTTGATGACAACTTACTGGCCAGCCGGATCATTCCGGCGCTGACCACTATCCGCCGCCCGGTGCGGCAAATGGCGCAGCTCGCCGCCACCAAAATCATTATGGATATTGAAGATAATCGCCACGGCGCCGGCCATGTCGCGGCCAAAGTCGCGCCGACGCTGGTGGTGCGGGAATCGACTAAACGGCTCTGATATGTTGCGCCGACGGTTGGCGGCTTCGGGCAGCGTAGCGGTTGCTACTTTGCTTGTGGCGCCGCCCTGAGCGCTGACCAGCTGTTTTTCCTGACAAATTCCAGTTTATCCCATTTACTTCTGCTTAATTTTTCTGCAGTCTTTTTCTATGCACCTGCGGCAACACAGCAAAGGATAAGCAGCATGATGGCAGACAGAGCAAGCGGATTGTGGTTCAGCATAGCGCCGCTGTTGGCCGGCTTTGCCGTGCTGGCACTGGCGGGCGTGGCGCCGCAGCTGTATCTGGTGCAGGCCGGCAGTTTGTTCGTAGCGGCTCTGCTTATCTGGCTTGGAGCCCGCAGCGAAGGTGATGTGATGCCCGGTACTTTGCAGGCGCTGGCCTGTTTATTGGTATTGCTGCTTGGCGCGCCGTTGCTGACGGAGTTCAGCGGAGCCTCAGTAAATCAGCCGCAGCGCTGGTTGCTCTTTGGTACTCTGCAGCTTTATAGCGGTGGTTTGTTATTGCCGGCCATTCTGGTGCTGGTAGCGGTGTTGTTCCAACAACCGCAAAGCCGCGCCGCAGCCTGTGGCATCTTGCTGGCTGGCGCTTTGTTTCTGGCGTTGCAGCCGGACGCAGCGCAGCTGTTGGCGCTGACTATCGCTTTCCCCTTGTTATATTTGCAGGCCTGCCGGCCCGGTGTCAGTGCCGGCTGGTTGCCGCTAAGTTGTTTTGTGCCGTTGCTGGCCTTGTGTTATTGGGCTCTACAGCAACAAGACGGCCTGCAAAGTGTGCCTTATGTCGAAGGCGTGTTTGCGCTGGCGTTTAGTGTGGCCTGGTGGTGCGGCGCTTTAGTCATTGGCGCGGCCATTCTGTTATTACTGGTCCTTTACCGGCAAAGCCTGCTGGACCAGCCCTGGCTGGCCGCGGTGGCGGTTTATTATGCCGTGTTATACGGTGGCTCAGTCGCCGGCGCCACGCCAGCGCCGCTGTTAGGCTACGGCGCTGCACCAGTGCTGGGTTTTGGCCTGATGCTGGGGCTGTCGCTATGGTTACGGCAGCGGGTCTGACCTGCGGAGTTCCTGATGTCCCACGATTTTTTTGCTGCCAAAGCAGCTATTTATGAGCAAAACCCGCAGCGGGTCGACAATGTGGTGGCGATTGGCCAGGCCATCAAAGCGCAAGTGGCGCTGCAACGCGACATGCAACTACTCGACTTTGGCTCCGGCACAGGTTTGTTATTGCAGCAAATCGCGCCATTGGTGGCGAAAATCACTGCCGTGGATGTCTCACCCTCGATGAATGCGCAGCTGCGCGCCAAAGCGCCAGACATCGGCTGCCAGCTGGAAGTGCTGGAACAGGACCTGCTGAAAACCCCGTTAAACCGCCAGTTTGACGGCATTATCTCTTCCATGACACTGCATCATATTGCTGATATTCCGGCGTTATTGCGTGAGTTTCACCGAATGCTCAAACCCGGTGGTTTTATCGCTCTGGCCGATTTAGATATTGAGGATGGCAGTTTTCACACTGAAGACACCGGGGTATTCCATTGTGGTTTTGACCGTGCCGACATCACTGCAAAAGCGCAAGCCGCTGGTTTTACTCAGGTACAGGTGGTGGACGCCAGTGTGGTGCAAAAACCGCAGGGCCAGTATCCGGTGTTTTTGTTGACGGGTAGACGATGAGCCCAGGAAGGATGATGCAGAAACACAGTGTTACCGGTAAACCCCTCGCGTTATCGTCGCCGAAACAGCATTATCAAAGACTTTGCAGTACCTTAGTTGTGCTGATGTTGAGTGGCTGTACCTATGGCCACTTAGAATATGTAACACCACAAGGCGAACATAAAACAGGTTGTCGTACTGAATACAGCTGGGCGCCTGCGGTCGATAGGCATGCGGTTGATTATGTTTTGGCGTACTGTGCCAAAGGGGCAGTGGCACAAGGTCATCATGTGAAAGACCAGGCTTTGCTGCGTTTAGATTTAACGATTCCGGCAGCACCTGCTGGCCAGCGTTGGAGCCATCAACTCGCGGCGAGCCAACACCGGGCCGGTCATCTATCAGACCAGCAATATGGCTACATTGTCGCCTTTCTGGATTTGGGATTAGCGCAAAAACCGACAGAACAGCAGGAGCCTTAGATGAGCCAAACACCAACGCCACAAACTGACGGTCAAGTGGCCGTCGTGGCACAAGACGTCGCCCCCCGGCAAAAACCATCGATTTATCCGGCGCCTTTCGCCGCCATGATGCAGGGCCGGCAGAAGCGGGTACTTGGCGATTTGTTTGGCCTGCAAAATTTTGGCGTGAATCTGACTGAGCTGGCGCCCGGCGCGATGTCGGCGCTGCGTCATCATCACCAAACACAGGACGAATTTATTTATATCCTCGAAGGCACACCGACGCTTATCACCGATGCCGGCGAGACTTTGCTTGGGCCCGGCATGTGCGCCGGTTTTGCCGCTGGTAATGGCGATGGTCACCAGCTGATTAACCGAAGTGACGCTGTGGTGCGCTATCTGGAAGTCGGCGATCGCAGTGCCGGCGATGCTGTGACTTACCCGGATAATGATCTGCGCGCCGACTTCGTCGTCGGGCAGTGGCAGTTTAGCCACAAAGATGGCACGCCTTATTAGTTTTAAGGCAGACTGCGTTATACCCTCAGAAAAACTGATACCCCCATCTGAAATGACAATTAGACGGCGCCGGCCCGGCGCTGCACACTATGCACATCGCCGGTTCCTGTGCTGACAACTACGCGGAAACCGGCAGCAAGCTAACTGAAATCCGAATAAGGTGCCGTTGCAGGCGCCAGGAGTAACCAATGATCGCACGCAAACATACCCCTTATGTGTTCTCGTTTTTTATGTCGCTATTGATGTCGGGCATCATGTCCTTTGTCATCACGCTGCTGAATCTGGGGCCGGTCGAAGGCCTGGCCGGCATCTGGTTACATGCCTGGGGCATGGCCTTTATTGTCGCTTTCCCGACTATCGTTGCCGTCACGCCGCTGGTGCGGATGTTGGTCAATGCCGTCGTGGATAAAGAAGCTTGAAGCGATCAATAGCCACTAAGGCAGGAGATGACAATGGATACTTTATGGCAACTGACCGGCGCTGCGCTGGTGTTGGGGATAGGGGCGACGGCGCTGCTGGATCTGTGGTCGCTGCTGCTGAATAAAGGTTTTGGCATTAAATCGCTGAGTTTTTGTCTGGTCGGGCGTTGGTTTGCCCTAATGCGTCATGGCCAGTTCCGCCATAATGGCATTGGCAAAGCACCGGCGCAGAGTGGTGAATGTGCGCTCGGCTGGACAGCACATTATGCCATTGGCGTGGTATTCGCAGTGCCTTTGCTCTGGTGGCAGGGTGGACAATGGCTGGCAGCGCCAACCCTGGCACCGGCGTTAATACTGGGCGCCGCCACAGTACTGATGCCATTTCTGCTGATGCAGCCAGCTTTTGGCTTAGGGGTTGCGGCGGCTAAAACACCGGCGCCCTGGGCGGCCCGGCTGAAAAGCCTCAGTAGCCATCTGGTATTTGGTGTTGGATTGTATCTGTCGGCGTTGCTGTATCACGGCTGGTCTGTGGCCTTATTGCCGGTCTGATTTTGTTTACAGAGGACTCTGTATGGAACTCTATCAGTTAAAGATTTTTGTCACTGTTGCCAAAACTGGCGCTGTGACCAAAGCGTCTGAGCTGCTGTACTTAAGCCAGCCGGCGGTCAGTGCCCAAATCAAAGCGCTGGAGGAAGAGTTAGGCCTGACGCTGTTTGACCGCACCGTGCGCGGTATGAGCCTGACACCCCATGGCGTGGTGATCCTGAGTAAAGCTGAGCAGTTGCTGGCGCAGCAGCGCGAATTACTGGACGAAGCAAGGCGCCTGCGCGGTGGCCTCAGTGGCCGGCTGCGGCTGGGGTCGAATCGTGGGGCCAGCGCGGGGTTGCTCGGTAAGTTATTGGCACAGCTCAGCGAAAATGCGCCGGAACTGGATGTCAGCTTAGAGTTTGGCAGCCCGGCTGAAATTGCGACGGCGCTGCGCGAAGGCCGGCTCGACGCTGGTTTTTACACCGAATATGAACAGCATGAGCTGCTGTACACTGCGCCGGTGGACAGTTTTGGTATTCAGCTGGCGGTGTCGCCACAGCTGTTACCGGCGGCTTTCAGAGCGGAGCCGGAACCGGATTGGCAGTGGCTGGCATTGTTGCCGTGGATCAGCGCACCGGCTGGTAGCTGTTGTGGCCGCGCCGCGGAAATTTTGTTTCGTCAGCAGCAGTTCCGGCCAGCGAAAATGATTGAAGCCGATCAGGAGCATCTGGTGCGGGCGCTGATTAGCAGTGGTGTTGGCATCGGTCTGCTGCATACGCCCACGGCGCGGGAAGCTGCCGCCAAAGGCGAAGTGCGCTTAATCGGGCCTGTGCTGCAGCAAGTACAACTGGTGTTTGGTTGTCTGGCGCGTCGACAGCAGGAACCATTGTTAGTGCTGGTGATGCAGCTGATGGCGCAAATTGCCGACGAGACAGCGACTGGCAGCGCCAGCTAAACGGCTGCCTGGGCTTTCTGCCACACAGAAAACCCAGCTGCTGGTCTGATTTCTGTCCTGCGGTGGCAAAATTTTTTGTCTTGCTATTGCCACCGGTGGCAGCTTGTCTTATGCTGCTTTTTAATTCAGGCTGCAAATCAACCTTGGTCAAGGCTTATCTGCGGGCCGCCAGTTCAAGTAGGGGTCACCGATGCCGAATATGCCTAAACGCCAATTTCTTCAAGCTGGCCTTGCTGCCGCGCTGCCATTGGCTTTATGGCGTTGCAGTTCAACTGCAGGCACCATAGATGCCATCAGCTATCCGCCACGCACAGCGCTGGACTTGTTGTGGGATCAGGTTGATGCGATTGAACGTGATTTAGCCCGCACCAGTTTTTCTTCCAGAGTATTTAACGTCAGCGCTTTTGCTGCCCACACCGGTCAGCCCGGCGATTTAAATACTGCCCGCCACAACAGAGCCGCCTTTCAGCGTGCCATCGATGCCTGTCATCATGCCGGTGGCGGCAGGGTGTTGGTGCCGGCAGGTGTTTGGCCCTGCGGTGCATTAACGCTGAAATCCAATGTTGAACTGCATGTCGCAAAAGATGCTTTATTAGCTTTTCATCCGGCGACAGAACTCTATCTGCCGTTAGTGTTTACCCGTTGGGAAGGCATGGAGCTGATGGGCTATCAGCCACTGATTTATGCATTTGGTGCGCAGAATATTGGCCTGACCGGCGAAGGCACTATTGATGGTGGTGGCAGTAACAGCGCCTGGTGGCCATGGAAAGGGCAGTGGAAACACACGCCATGGCAGGTAGACGACAGCAAAGTGCAACATGCTGGCCGCAATTTATTAATGCAGTGGGTGGAGCAGGGCAAACCTGTGGCCGAACGGGTGTTACCGCAAAATTTCCTACGCCCGCCGCTGTTTCAGGTGTATCAGTGTAAACAAGTGCTGGTGGCAGGCCTGACGTTACAGAATTCACCGTTTTGGGTGCTCAACCCGGTGTTGTCGGAAGATGTGCTGATTAGCCGCGTGAAAGTCGTGTCACACGGGCCCAATTCCGATGGCTGCGATCCGGAATCCTGCCGCCGTGTGCTGATAGAACAATGCCTGTTTGATACCGGCGATGACTGTATCGCACTGAAATCTGGCCGCAACGCCGATGGCCGGCGCCTGAATCGTCCGGTCGAGCAGGTGCTTATTCAGGATTGCACAATGAAAGCCGGTCACGGTGGTGTGGTCATCGGCAGCGAAATCTCTGGTGGCGCTAACCATATTTTTGCGAGACGTTTGTTGATGAGTAGCCCGGAATTAGACCGTGGCCTGCGTATCAAAACCAACGCGCTGCGCGGCGGCCTGATTGATACTGTGGCACTGCGCGACATCGTCATCGGTGAAGTCAAAGACGTCATCGTCGTGAACTATTTTTACGAAGAAGGCCGGGATGGCGCGTTTTTGCCGACGGTGCGCAATATTTCTGTGCACAACTTACAGGTCGACAAGGCTGATCGGTTATTTGAATTACGCGGTTTCCCCGAAGCACAAATCGGCCCGCTGCAGTTATCCAGCGTACGGGTGAACTGCCAGAGTGTCGGTGTGCTGGACGCGGTTGGCCAGCTGGATTGTCAACAGGTGCTGGTCAATGGTCAGCCGTGGCGTTTTCAGGGCTAAAAGGCCAGACGCTGATTTTTTTACTGTCTTATTGCTACCGATAGACAGTATATGCATTTAAATGAATGAATCGGTCGCAGCTGACCCGCTGCGACTAACCAAGAACACAGGTGCTGATGCAATGGCAATCGAAGCAAACCCAAACTCAAGCTGCAGTGCGCCGCTGCTGCAAACGCCGGACATCCTGCAGTGGCAGGTACACGCGCGCGACAATGTCGCTGTCGCCTTGCAGCAGCTCGACGCAGGTCTGGTATTAAGCACCGCCAGCGGCGACATCTGCTTGCCGGCGGAAGTGCCGGCCGGTCACAAATTTGCGCTGAAGGCGTTAAAGGCCGGCGACAGCGTGATCAAATATGGTTATGCCATCGGCGTGCTGACACAGGACGTGCCGGCCGGTGGTCATATCCATAGCCATAACTTAAAAACCGCGCTGGATGGCGAACTGGCTTATCAGTACAGTGGTTTAACAACAGACAACGGCAGCTATCCTGCGGATTTACCAACCGAGTTTATGGGTTACCCACGCGCCAACGGCGATGTCGGTACCCGCAACGAGCTGTGGATTCTAAACACCGTCGGTTGTGTCAATCAGGCGGCCAGCCGCATCGCCAAAGCCGCGCAGCAGTATGTAGAAAGCGCCGGACTTGCCAATATCGACGGCGTGTTTGCTTATACCCATCCGTTTGGCTGTTCACAGCTTGGCGACGATTTAGCCCATACCCGCAGCGTATTGGCTGGCCTTGCACAAAACCCCAATGCCGGCGCCGTGCTGATCATCGGTCTTGGCTGTGAAAACAATCAGCTGGCGACCTTATTAACGGGGCTGGAGCATCTGGACCCGGCGCGCATCCGCGCATTTAACGCCCAGCAAGTGACAGACGAAGACGAAGAAGGCCACAAAGCCGCGATTGAATTGCTGCAGTTGATGGCCGGTGATAAGCGCCAGCCATGCCCCATCAGCAAACTCAGCTTTGGCATGAAATGCGGCGGCTCTGATGGCTTTTCTGGCCTGACGGCCAACCCGCTGGTCGGCCAAATCGCTGACCTTGCCGCCAGTGCCGGCGCCAAAGTCATTCTGACTGAAACGCCGGAAATGTTCGGCGCTGAACAAGTGTTAATGGCACGGGCGCGCACAGAGGAAGTATTTGGCGATATCGTCAGCTTAGTGAATGAATTTAAACAGTATTTCATCGCCAATAACCAGCCTGTGTATGAAAACCCAAGTCCCGGTAATAAAGCCGGTGGCCTGACTACGCTGGAAGAAAAATCCTTAGGCGCCATTCAAAAAGGCGGCAGTGCTGTGGTCGAGCAAGTGATTGGCTATGGCGAGCGCGCCAAAGTGCCGGGCCTGACCTTGTTACAAGGGCCGGGCAATGACGCGGTGTCGTCTACGGCCTTAACCGCCGCCGGTGCGACCTTGTTGTTATTCACGACAGGCCGCGGCACGCCACTCGGTTTTCCGGTGCCGACTGTCAAAATCAGTTCCAACACCGCCTTGTCAGTACGCAAGCCGACCTGGATTGACTATGACGCCGGCGCCATGTTGCAGCCTGGCGTGCAACCATCTGAATTTGCCAAAGAATTTTTCCGTTATCTGGTTGCGGTGGCATCCGGCGAGCGGACACGGAACGAGATTTATCAGAACAAAGAGATCGCCATCTGGAAAAACGGCGTGACGCTTTAACAGCACTTTACAGGCCGCAACGGCAGAAATTAATTGGCCCTTGAATAAATACGGGCAAACAGCGAAGAGAACAAAGATGAGCGCAGAGAGCAATATCGCATCAAGTAAAGTTTTAGCCTTACACCCCGACCGGCTGTTTGCCGCCGATCCGCTGCAACGCGATATCGCCCGGCGTTTATATGCGCGGATTAAAGATTTGCCGATCGTCAGCCCGCACGGTCACACTGACCCGCGTTGGTTTGCCGACAACCAGAACTGGGACAATGCCACCAGCCTGCTGTTGCTGCCGGACCACTATGTATTCCGCATGTTGTACAGCCAGGGCATCACGCTGGAGCAACTTGGCATCCGCCGGCGCGACGGCGTGGCGGTGGAAACTGACTACCGCAAAATCTTCCATATTTTCGCCGCGCATTATCATCTGTTCCGCGGGACACCGTCGCGGATGTGGCTGGATTCAGTATTTCATGACGTGTTTGGCCTGCGCGAAAGTCTGAGCCCGGCCACGGCGGATCTGTTTTACGACCATATCAATGCCGCACTTGCGACCGAAGCCTTTAAACCGCGTGCGCTGTTAGACCGCTTTAATATCGAAGTGATCGCCACCACCGAAGGCGCGCTGAACGACTTAAAACACCACGCCAAACTCAAAGGCACTGGTTTTGAAAAACGCGTGATCACCACGTTCCGGCCGGACGATGTGGTCGATGCCGACCGCGCTGATTTTGCCGCGAACGTGCAAAAACTGGGCGAGATCACCGGTGAAGATACAAGTAACTGGCAAGGTTACTTGCAAGCGCTTCGCATTCGCCGCGCCTTTTTCCGCGACCATGGCGCGACGGCAACAGATCACGGCCATCCAACCGCTAATACCGCAGATTTGCCGCTGGTCGAAGCCGAAGCCTTATTCGCCCGTTGCCTCAAAGGCGCCAGCGCCGCCGATGCCGAGCTGTTCCGCGGCCAGATGCTGACCGAAATGGCCGGCATGAGCCTCGAAGATGGCATGACAATGCAAATTCACCCAGGCGCGCACCGCAACCACAACGCGGTCATTTTTGAACGGTTTGGGCCAGACAAAGGCGCTGATATTCCAAGCCCGACCGAATATGTGCAGGCGTTAAAACCGCTGCTGCAAAAATACGGCAACGAAGCGCGCCTGAATATCATCCTGTTTACGCTGGACGAAACCACCTACGCCCGCGAACTAGCGCCGCTGGCCGGCCATTATCCGGCGTTAAAACTAGGCCCGGCCTGGTGGTTCCACGATTCGCCAGAAGGCATGCTGCGCTTCCGCCATCAGGTGACTGAAACCGCCGGTTTCTACAACACTTGTGGTTTTAACGACGACACACGAGCCTTTTTGTCCATTCCGGCACGGCATGACGTGGCGCGGCGTATCGACTGCCGGTTCCTCGCCCAGCTGGTGGCTGAACACCGCTTAAACGAAGACGAAGCGCACGAACTTGCCTACGACCTGACGTACCGCTTAGCAAAACAGGCGTATCAGTTATGAAGCGGTTAAATCTGGAGAATGCCGGCGCTCTGTTACCGGCTTATTTGAAAAACGGCAATAGTCCGCAAATCGGTATTGTGCATTTAGGCCCGGGCGCATTTTTCCGTGGCCATCAGGCGTTTTATACCGATGCGGCGATGGCCAAAGCCGGCGGCAATTGGCGGATTTGTGCGGTGTCGATGCGAAGCAAAGATGTGGCCGAAGCGTTGAACCCGCAGGATGGTTTGTATGCTTTGGCGGAGATGGAACAAGACACGCAGTTATCGTTGATTGGCAGCATCGCTGAAGTGCTGGTGGCGCCTGTGGATTACGCCAAAGTGCAGGCGCGCTTAACGGCAGCCAGCTGCAAATATGTGACGATGACCATCACCGAAAAAGGTTATTGCCTGAGTAGCAGCGGTGAGCTGGACTTAAATCATGCCGACATCGCCGCCGATTTGCAGCTGCCGGATGCGGTCTCACAAGCCAAATCAGCCATTGGTTTGCTGACGCAGGCGCTGTGGCTGCGTCATCGCGCCGGTTTGCCGCTGCTGACGCTGATGAGCTGCGACAACCTGACCGACAACGGCCACAAGTTAAAAGCAGCCGTGCGTAGTTTCGCTGCCAATGCTGCAGTTTTTGCCAAAGATGTCGACTTTTTACTGCAACTCACTGACCTGATTTGCCCATGTTCGATGGTCGACAGTATTACGCCAGCCACTGACGACGCGCTGCGTGATTTGGTCTCTACGCGCTTGGGTGTGCAGGACGCCTGGCCGGTCAAGCGCGAAGCCTTTTGTCAGTGGGTGGTGGAAGATATTCTGCCGGCCGACCAGCCAGCCTGGCGCGAGGTTGGGGTGATTTTCACTAAAGACGTCACTGCCTTTGAAAAGGCCAAATTACGCTTATTAAATGCGCCGCATTCAACGCTGGCCTATCTCGGCTCGCTGCTTGGCATTGAAACAGTATTTGATGCGATGGCGCAGCCACAGTTAAGTAAGCTGGTGCAGGCGCTGGTCAACAACGAAATTCTGCCGTCGGTGCCTTTGGTTGATGGCTTAAATTTGGCGCAGTACAGCGCCGATATTTTCCGCCGTTTTGAAAACCCGTCCGTGCGGCATTTGCTGGCGCAAATTGCCTGGGACGGTTCGCAAAAACTGCAAATGCGCTTGTTGCCGGTGATCCGCGACAACCTGGCCGCTGGCCGCTCTGTGCAGCTATTGGCGCTGGCGATCGCCAGCTGGCTGCAGTTTATTCGTTTACGCGCCCAGCAGGCGCAGCAGCTGGGTGAGCAGGCGCCGGCGCTGGTTGACCCGCTGGCACCGCTGTTACTGGCCACCGCCGCACAGTGCACCGGCGACGCCCGCACTGACGTGCCGCTGTGGCTGGCGCTCGACAGCATTTTTGCTGCAGACCTGATTAATCAGACCGCTTTTGTCTCTGCGCTCTGGCAGGCCTATCAGCAGCTGAGCCCATTCCTGAACGGCGCCAGCGCCGATTTATCGCAGTTTTTATCCGGAGTTGATGCATGAAGGCCTTATCGACCTTATTAAACGGCAGCCCGTTGCTGCCTATTATTCAGACCGAACAGCCGGAGCAGGCGGTCGCCATCGCCCGCGCCATGCAGGAAGGTGGTGTCAAAGCCGTCGAAGTGGTGCTGCGCACCCCCAAAGCCTTAGCCGCAATTTCCGCAATTCGGACTGCGTTGCCGGAGCTGCTGGTCGGTGCCGGTACTGTGCTTAACGCTGAACAGGCGCAAGCCTGCCAATGGGCTGGCGCGCAGTTTCTGGTGAGTCCGGCTGCGACCACTAAATTACTGGAAGCGATGTTATCGACCGGCTTGCCGTTAGCGCCAGGCGTGCAGACTGTGACTGAAATGGCTGCGGCGCATGAAATGGGCTTAAACGAGCTGAAGTTTTTCCCTGCGCATCTCAGTGGCGGCCCAGGGCTGTTGTCGGCCGTACGCACTATTCTGCCCAAAGTGCAGTTCTGCCCGACCGGCGGCATCGGTATTAACAATCTGGCCGATTATCTGGCACTGCCGAACGTATTTGTCGTCGGTGGCAGCTGGCTGACGCCGGCCGCTGCGCTGCAAAACGCTGACTATGACGCGGTGCGCCGGCTGACCGAACAGTCGCTGCAAATCGCCGCCGATGTATTAGCCGATAAACAAGCACCACAACTGAAAAAAACGGCCTGACAGGAGCCTGCTGATGGCAACAACGCAACAACAGCAATCGCAACGTGTGGTGATTTTCGGCGAATGTATGGTCGAGCTGTATCAGCTCGTGGAAAACGTCTACCACCAGAATTTTGCCGGCGACGTGTTTAACACCGCGGTGTACCTCAAACGCGTTAATCCGGCGCTTCAGGTCGATTTTTTCTCGGCGATTGGCACCGACCTTATCAGCGATAAATTGCTGGCGGCGGTGGAAAGCGAAAAACTCGGCAGCAGTTTGTTGCTGCGTAGCAAAACTGCGCGCCCTGGTTTGTACATGATCAATACCGACGCTTTTGGCGAGCGTAGTTTTGTTTATTGGCGTGACAGTTCGGCCGCCAAACAAACGCTGCAGCTGTTTCGCGCCCGCAACGACAGCAGCCCACTGACCAGTGCCGACTGGTTTTATTTCTCCGGTATTAGCCTGGCGATTTTATCTGAAGCGGATCGTGAGGACCTGTTTGCCTTGGTGGCGGAGTTAAAAGCCGCCGGCGTCAAGATTGGCTTTGACCCGAATTACCGTCCGGTGCTGTGGCAAAGCGTGCAGCAATGCCGTGACGCTTTTGAGCGTGCTTATGCACTGTCTGACATCGCCTTACCTGGTCTCGATGACCATAAAGTGCTGTTTAACGCCCAAAATTGCGACGATGTGATCACCCAGCTCAAAGCGCTTGGCACTGGCGAAATTATCGTGAAAAACGGCAAAGACGGCGCTGTGGTCTGGGCCGGCGGCGAGCGGTTTGTGATGCCGGCAGTCACAGTCAAGAAAGTAGTAGATACCACAGCCGCGGGTGATTCTTTTAATGGCGGTTACCTGGCGGCGCGGCTTGCCGGGCAATCACCTAAAGCGGCGGCACAACTGGCGGCGGCGCTGGCGGGTTTTGTCGTTGAACATACCGGCGCTATTGTCAGTATGGACAATTTTCGTGCTTTTAAGGCGCATTACAGTTTGTAAAGCACTGATTTAAAAACAAGAGCTGCGGGAAACGCAGCCAGTTTTCCTCAACCACGGACACAGCGCAATTTAATCAAAGGAGCTGTTATGTCTGAGTTAGCTTTGTTATTCCCGACCGCCGCGCAAGTCGCGGCGGAATTTCCGGCGCCGGTTTATCTGGCGCAGCGTCACTATCTGATTGATGGTGAGCTCTGCCATTGGTCCGGCGAGCTGGCGGAAGTGTTGAGTCCGGTGCAAATCCGCGCTGAAACCAGCGGCGACATCGCGCCGGCGCGGCTTGGCGCTACGCCATTATTGGACAGCGCTGCGGCACTGACTGCGCTGGATGCAGCGGTGCGCGCTTATGATTTGGGCCGTGGTGAATGGCCGACGATGCCGTTGTTTGAGCGTATCCGCCATGTCGAACAATTCCTCGCAGCAATGCAGCAAAAACGGACTGAAGTGGTGCAGCTGTTGATGTGGGAAATCGGTAAAAACGCCGCGGACGCCGCCAAAGAATTTGACCGGACCTGCGATTACATTCGCGATACGATTCAGGCGCTGAAGCAACAAGACCGCGCCGACAGCCATTTTATTACCGAACAGGGTGTGCTCGGCAAAATCCGCCGCGTACCGCTGGGTGTGGCGCTTTGTATGGGGCCTTTTAACTATCCGCTGAATGAAACCTTCACCACGCTGATCCCGGCGCTGATGATGGGCAACACTGTAGTGTTTAAGCCAGCGAAATACGGCGTGCTGTTGATTGAACCTTTGCTGGAAGCCTTTCGCACTTGTTTTCCGGCCGGTGTTATTAACGTGATTTATGGTCGTGGCCGTGAAACGGTTGGCGCATTAATGCAAAGCGGCAAAGTTGATGTGTTGGCTTTTATCGGCACTAACAAAGGCGCCAGTGATTTAAAACGACTGCACCCAAAACCGCACCGGTTAAAAGCCGTGCTGGGTCTTGATGCAAAAAACCCGGCGATAGTGCTGCCGTGCGCAGACCTTCCCGCCAGTGCCAAAGAAATTATTGCCGGCGCCTTAGCCTTTAACGGTCAGCGCTGTACCGCATTAAAAATTATCTTTGTACCACGCGCTCAGGCTACAGCTTTATTGCCGTTATTGGCAGCGCAAATCGACGCACTGAAACTGGCGATGCCGTGGCAGAGCGGCGCGCAAATCACGCCATTGCCGGAACCGGGCAAAACCGAAGCGATGGCAGCCTTGATTGCTGATGCTCGCGATCACGGTGCAAAAGTGGTCAATCCCGGCGGCGGCGATTTTGCTGGCAGTCTGATGCGCCCGGCGCTGCTGTATCCGGTATCACCCGCGATGCGGTTGTATCAGGAAGAGCAATTCGGGCCTTTAGTGCCGGTGGTGCCATATGACGATATTTCGGAAGTTATCGACTATGTCATTCACAGCAACTTCGGCCAGCAATTAAGTATTTTCGGCACCGATGGCCGCGCGATAGGCCCATTAATTGATATGTTCGCCAATCAGGTTGGTCGCATCAATATCAACAGCCAATGCCAGCGCAGCCCGGACAGTTTTCCGTTTACCGGCCGCAAAGATTCGGCGGAAGGCACTTTGTCGGTGCAGGATGCCTTGCATCAGTTTTCGATCCCGACCTTGGTCGCGACCAAAGGCAATGAAGCCGGCATTAATTTAGTGCGCGACATGGTGCAGCAACGCGATTCGGCGTTTTTGGCGACGGACTTTTTGTTCTAGGCGTTGTTTGATTTTGCCGTACCGGTTTACTGGTGATTTGCCACCGGTGGCAGTTTGCTGGACTGTCGCCTCTATCAGAATAACAGCAACACCCCGCTGCTGCAGTTGCCTGTCGCAGCAGCGGGGGAACGCAGGACGTAGAAAGAAAAAACAATATAAATCAACAAGAAAGGACGACAGGGTATGACACACAATAAAAAGAACCAATTAACACCACATTTTAACCGGCAAGCGCTTAGCCACGCCATTTGGCTGGGGCTTGGCCTAATCGCCGCGCCTGCGCTGGCACAGCAAGCGGCAACTGCAACAACCACCAGCGTCGAAACAACCAGCGCGCAAAAAGCCGATAAAGCCGGCAAAGCCGACGAGATTGAAGTGATTGAAGTCTCAGGCTTTCGCGGCAGTCTCAATGTAGCTTTGGCGGCGAAACGCGAAGCGGTCGGTAGTAAAGAAACTATTCTGGCGGAAGATTTAGGCAAATTTCCGGATTTAAATATCGCCGACAGCTTAGCGCGGGTGCCGGGTATTGCGATTGAACAGGACGCCGGCGAAGGCCGCCAAATCAGCTTGCGCGGTTTGGGCGCGACTTTTGTCAAAACGACGATTAACGGCATGGAATCAGCATCCGCCGGCGCGGCCACTGACGCCTCGGGCGGCGCCAATAAAAGCCGCGCTTTTGACTTTAACGTCTTTGCCTCCGAGTTATTTACCCAGATTGATGTGAACAAAACCGCCGCGGCAGAACTGGAAGACGGTGGTATCTCCGGTAACGTCAATCTGCAAACGGCGCGGCCATTTCAATATCAGGACGACAAGTTCGCTTATAACCTCAATGCGCGTTACAACGATGTCGCGTCTGAAGTGACGCCGCGCGCTTCGCTGATGTTCAGCAAAAACTGGGACAATACCTTTGGTTTGCTGCTCTCCGCCGCTTATTCCGAGGGCCTGGTGCAAAGCGAAGGTGCCACCACAGTGCGCTGGAGCGTGAATAACCCGTCGTGGAAAACCGGCAACGCCGGCAATAAATTAACCGCTGCGCCGGTGACGCAATTAGACCCGAAAGGTGCCTACACTAACGCCAATATGGAAGGGCTGTGGATCCCGCGTATTCCGCGGTATTCGATTTTTAATAAGCAGCAGGACCGGCTGGGCTTAACCGCCGCGGCGCAGTACCGGCCGCATGACAATCTGCTGCTGAACTTTGATCTGCTGCATGCCAAGCTCGACAGCACCATGGATGAATTCCAGTATTCAGCGTTGCTGCGCGGCAACGTCTCGAGCAAAACCAAAATCTACGCCGAAAATCTGGTGGTGGACGCCAACAATACTGTAGTGGCCGGCACTTTATCCGGAGTACCGATCCGCTCTGAAGCGCGGCAGGACGTGTCGACTTCCGACTTTAATCAGGCGACTTTTTCCGGTGACTGGCAAATCAGCGATGCCTTACAGATGACTTTCCTCGCCGGGATTGGCAAATCCGATTTGGACATCCCGTATCAGCGCACTTTTGCGTTGGATGCCAACAACTCGACCTTTGCCTATAGCTATGACAGCAATATTGACCCGATCAGCCTCATCGGTACTAAAGGCACCGCCATTGGCAGCGGTAGCATGAATATGGATATGCCGGCTTTTGCCTTTGCGCCGGGTCAGGCCTTTGGCAAAACTTATACTCAGGCCGAATTACAGGCGCTGATGCTCAATCCTGATTTATATAAAGTTGGCCTGGTTCGTAACCGTAACCAGCAAATTAACAGCGAAAACACCAATTTTACCGTCAATTTTAAGTATGAGCTGAACGACGAACTGACGTTGAAATGGGGCCTGAATCAACGCGAATTCACCACTTACAACGTGCAATATGACAACGGCTGGAAAGTGCTGAATACCGCCACCAATAAAACCAGCGGTGATGCCGCGGAATCGTTGGTGCTGGGCTTACCGGCGGCGCGCACGGCAGGTGCCTTGTATGGCATTTCACTGGATGCGGCCGGCCAGCATTTTGGCAAAGCGGCGGATGTGCCGGGGAATTCCACCCTGACCGCCGGCAGCTGGCTCACCACCGACTATCAAAAAGTGATGGCAGCCTTTTCCGGCGAAAGCTTCTTTGAAGCCAAACAACGCTATAACGCCACTTATGACATTGAAGAAAAAGTCACAGGTGCTTTTGTCCAGCTGGATTTTCGTTATGAATTAGCCGGACGTGAGCTGCGCGGGAACATTGGTGGCCGGTATATCGATAACACCAATACCTCAGGTATTGTGAATCTGGACCATATCTATGCCGATGGTTATACCGCCGGGCGTGGCGCCGGTGCTGCGTTAGCCGCCGGTCACGACTGGCGTTATACCGAAAGTAACGGCAAAGATTTCCTGCCAAGCTTAAACCTGGCTTATGACCTGACCGAAGAACTGGTCGGCCGCCTGAGCCTGTCGCGTGCCATTACCCGCCCGGCCATTGCTGATTTAGCTTCGGCGATTAAAGTGAACACGCCGGATGATAAAGATCCGACTGCCACTATTGAAATGGGCGCAGGCCCGACGCTGCGGCCTTATGAATCCGACCAGGTTGACCTTGCGCTCGAGTGGTATTTTGACGAAGAAGCGCTGCTGGCCTTAGCGGTGTTTTACAAAGACATCACCGGTCTCAGTAAAGGCTCACGGCAGGAAGTGTTAGATGCAGACCAGCTGAAGAACCTCGGCATCGACCTGGGCTCACGCGACCCGGCGACTGTGACCTGGGATGTGACCCAGCTGCTGAACACCCCGGCTGAAGGTGTGCGCGGCGCCGAGCTGATTTACCAACAGCCGTTCAGCTTTTTGCCAGCGCCATGGAACCGCTTTGGCGTCACCACCAACTTAACCTGGATTGATTACAACCGCGATGTAGCTGACCCTATGACCAAAAACGTCATTAGCCTGCTGGCGGAAGAAACCTCAAGGCTCAACTACAACTGGACGCTGTACTATGAGCACAATGATTTCAGCGCGCGCTTGTCGTACAACTTCCGCGAACGCTATATCAAAGAATATCTGGATAAATACAAAGACGAAGGTAACTGGGGCCGTGGTTATGAAGACAAAGGTCAGCTGAATATTTCGTCGCGCTACAAAATTAACAGCAATTTGTCTGTGAGCTTTGAAGCCATTAACTTAACCAATGCTGCGACTGAGCAATGGAGTGACGTGTATACGGCAAGACCAGTGGAATACCTGCTGACCGGCCGGCAATATCTGGTTGGGATCCGGGGGAATTTCTGATGCAAAAAACAGCTCTGGCTATGCTCCTGATGTGTCAGGGGCTGGCCGGCCTGTCCTTGCCGGTCGCAGCGCAGGCCGCCGCTGCGGTTGATTTCTGGCAGAGCGCGCCGCAGCAGCCGTTGAATGCGCAGTGGCAGGACTATCGGCGCCAGTCTGAGGCTGATGCGGCTTTGCTGCAGCAACAGCTTAAGGCTGAACTGAACGCCGCTGGCCTTACCAGGCCATTGCCGGCAGTCAAAGCGAAAAACTTTGGCCTGGACGGTATCAGTAATGCAGATCAGCTGCAGGCAGTGCTGAGTTACCAAACCGTGCTCGGCGGCTGGAGTAAACGCACCGATATGCAGCAACCGCGCAAACCCGGCCAGCTGGCCGGCAGTGAGCCTGCGTATATTCCGACTTTTGACAATGGCGCCACCAGCACACATATGCGCTGGCTGGCGGCTTATTATCCAAAAGCTGCAGCAGCTGATCAGGCCAGGATCCGTAGTGCGCTGACTTTGGCCGTACAGTTTGTGCTGCGGGCACAATTTCCAAATGGCGGTTTTCCACAGTCCTATCCGCTGCGTGGTAGTTACCATGATGCGGTGACGCTGAACGATAACGTGATGACCGAGCTGCTGAACCTGCTGTGGGATATCGCCAATGCGCCTGAATATCAGTGGCTGAGTGCGAACCTTCGCAGCAATGCGCAGGACGGTTTTGCCAAAGGCGTGGCCTGGCTGGTAGCGGCACAGGTCAGCGTGAATGGTCAACCTACGGTCTGGACAGCGCAACATCATCCGCTGAGCGGCGCACCGGTCGCGGCGCGCAAGTTTGAGCAAATCAGTCTGGTCAGTAGTGAAAGCGCCGCTGTGCTGCAATTGCTGCTGGATAAAGCGCCGGAACTGCCGGGAGTGCTACCGGCGCTGTGCAGTGGTGTGGCCTGGCTGCAACAGCACCAGATCCGCGACAAAGCCTGGCTCCGTGATGATACAGGTTCAACACTGGTAGAGAAAAAAGGTGCGCAAATCTGGGCACGGTTTTACAGCCTGCCCGCACAACAGCCGGTATTTTTCGACCGCGACGGCAAGGTTTACCACGACGTCAATCAGCTGTCGCTGGAACGCCAACAAGGTTATGGCTGGTATCAAAGTAACGCCAAAAGCGTACTGAAAGCCTGGAAAAAGCGGCCGGAACTGCAGGCTCAGTGCGGTAAAAACGCACACTGACGGTGATGAACAGGCCGCCGTGTCAGGCGCAGCACCAGAAGCTGCACCAGGAGCAGCCGCGTCAGGCGACGTCGCTGCTGGCGGGGGGCATATCTGCCACGCTTTGCTGCAACATCACACTGCGTACTGCCGGAATGAGCCGGCGACTGACCGGCACTTGCTGACCACTGGCCAGAATTAACACGGCGCCACTGCCGCTGTCGGTGTCTATCGTGGTGCGAAATTGCCGGACCTGATGGACATTCACCAGATAAGAACGGTGCACCCGCAGAAAAAAGCCGGGTAATTCCTGTTCCAGCGCGCGGAGTGTGCCGCTGTACAGCAGTTGACGCCCGTCCGCCAGCCAGAGGTCGCTGTAGTCGCGGGCGGCCTGGCAATACGCGATGCTGTCGGCCGGAATTCGCTGGATTTGGCCGGCACTGGTTAAGGTCAGACTGGCCTGGGGTGCAATGGCGCTGTTTTGTTGTAGTTGCAGCAGCAGCTGCAGGATCAACTGTTGGTCAGCCAGCTGTTGTTGCATTTGTTGCTGTCGTTGCTGCGCCTGCTCAATAAACAGGCCACATAACAGCAGTGTCACCAGCAAAAACGCCAAAATCTCCTGAAAAATACCATTGAGGACTATCGCCAGTATCACATAAAGCAACAACAACGCGGTGCTGGTGCCGGCACCTGCCGACTCGGCCGGCTCGGTCTTATCCGCCTGATACCAGCGCCGTCCGGCGATAAGCGCAGCTATGCCTGCTGGCAATAACGTGGCGATAGCAATGCGATCGTCAAATGCGGGCAGCCACCACAGCATCGGCAATAACAGCAGCGCAGTGACCAGGGTCCACAGTCGCCAGTACTGACGCTGATAGCGCAGTGCAGTTAACCACAATAAACACAAGCCAAAGCCAGCGGCGCATAACAAAATGCCACAGAGCCTCAGCTCGTGCATTGGATAGTGGTAACCCAGTAGCCCTCTGCTCATTTCCAGCCATAATTGCGCACCGGCGAACAGGCACAACAAGGCCAGCAAGGCTTCCTGCCCGGCAGGACCGGCTTCCGGCGTCTCATGGCGCGACGTCCGCAGTGCCAGCGCACTGAAATACAACAGGCCGGTGCATAACACACCCAGCAGGAATAAACCCAGCTCCGCGTGTTGCTGCAAATAGGTCCGCACGTCGCCATAAGGGCCAATGCCAATAAAATGGATCGGTTGTGCCAGCCTGAACCAGCCACGTTGGGCGGACATTTGCAGTACCAATTGGTTCACACCGGGGCGCAGCTGTGCCGCTGGCAAATAAATATGGCTGTCCATTTGTCCCGGAATTTCGCTGGCAGCAAGGCCTGGCTGGCCATTCTGGCCGATCTGCCGGCCGTTTAAATACACGGCACTGGAGGCTTTGGCAAAGATAAACAGCGCTAAGGGCTGCTCAGTGCCAGCGCCGGGTAAAGTAAATGACAGTTGCAGCCACAATAAGCGGCCTTGTGGATCGGCCGGCACTGCGCTGGCCTGCTGGCAGCCGGCGGCGCTGAAATCAGTTGGTAAGGTTCTGATCTGCTCTGCATCACACCAGGCGTTGATGGTTAATTGTTGCAGCTGCGGCAGCGCCGGTGGCTGCTGCAATACCAGCGTCAGACACCCCAGCAGCAAAAGCAGCAAAAACAGCGCGATCCCGCCGCGGGTGTGGCGAAACCGGTTCAGGGCAAACATCTGCATGCTTCACTCCGATGGCAATAGGGTGGCAATGGTGCTCTGCCGTTGAGCGGAAAGATCACTACCGTTCAGCGCGGTAGCCGCGATAGTCGATACCGCTGGCAGATCAATGCTCGTCAGACAGGAACAGCCTTGTTTTACTGGATTGAAGTTAACCAGGGAGAGCATGTTATGTTATTGAAATGTATCGAGACAAGTGGTTTATCACAACGCACAGCAGGGCGCAGCTGGATGCAGGCCATCAGCCTGGCTGTGCTGGTCGGTCTGAGCCCGCAAAGCCTCGCCGCGGCCGGTAAAGCCTACCCTTATGCCAATGAAACGGCATTTCGTTTCACCGCCGCCAGTGGCGAAAGTACCGACGCGTTTCGCGGTTTCTTTTTAGTGCCGGAGAATCGGCAGCGCGCCGGCAGCCGGTTGCTGAAACTGCATTATGTGCGTTTTCCGGCAACAACAGCACAACCCGGCGCGCCAATTGTCTATCTGGCGGGCGGGCCTGGTGGTTCTGGCATCCACACCGCCAAAGGCCGGCGTTATCCACTGTTTACCGGCCTGACCGCGCAGGCTGATGTGATTGCATTGGATCAGCGCGGCACCGGTTTGTCGGCAGATATGCCCGTTTGTCAGTCGAAGGTGGCAGTGCCTACTAAGCAGCGCATTGATGAGCAGCAGTTTGCTGCATTACATCGTCAGGCCGCCGCTGAGTGTCAGCAATTCTGGCAGCAACAGGGTGCAGACCTGCTGGGCTATACCACGGTGCAGAATGCGCTGGATCTGGATGCCTTACGTCAGCATCTTGGCGCCGACAAACTGACATTATGGGGCATTTCTTACGGTACCCATTTGGCGCTGGCCGCCAGTAAACTGATGCCGGAGCGGCTGGATAAATTGGTACTGGCCAGTGTTGAAGGCTTGGATCAGACGGTAAAATTGCCGGCAGAAACGGTGCTGTATCTGCAGCGTGTGCAGCAGCTGATTGCGTTGGATCCGGCGTTGCAGGCCCGCTTTGGCGATATCACGGTGTTAATGCAACAAGTGCTGACCGGGCTGGATCGCCAGCCGCTGCAGCTGCGTCTGGCACAGGCCGACGGCAGCAGTCGCAGTTTTTTATTCCAGCGGCTGCACTTACAAATCCTGACCTCGATGTCGCTGGCAGATCCGAATCCACGTCTGGGGCAATTGCTGCAGTTGTATTATGGCTTAAAAACGCAATCGGCAGAAACCAAAACTGCGCTGCTGGAACTGCTGCAAAGCGGCGTGCTGGATGGTTTCGCTGCCGGACCTATTGCGCTGCAAATGATGCCGCTGCTGACTGATATCGCCTCCGGCATCTCGGAAACACGGCTGGCGCAATACCAACAGCAGCACAGCACGGCGTTATTGGGCGGCATGCTGAATTTCCCGATGCCGCAGCTCAACAACACGGTAGCCGGCCTTGACCTTGGCGCAGCATTTCGCCAGGAAGCCACGCATGCCATCCCAACGTTAGTACTGAGCGGGACGCTGGATGGCCGGACTTATCTGGCCGAACAGCAGCAGGCCGTTGCTGGTCTCAGCGCCCGGCAGCAGGTGACAGTGCGTTATGCCGGTCACAATCTGCTGGAAAGTTCACCGCAGGTGCTGGCGACTATTCAGCAATTCCTCAGTACCGGCAAGGTCAAGCAGCCACTGATTGAACTGCCGGTGCCGCAGTTGGGCTTGTAAATACGCCAGCGCGGCTGGCCGGTGCATCCGGTGCAAACTTTGTCTGTGTTGGCTATGCTGAGGCAAACCGACCGAAGGGAATGCGCCGGATGTTATGTGTGACTTTGCTCCGCCAGTCAGTGAGGCATTACTGCACCACTTGCTTGATGTTGTTCATCTTATTGCCATTGTCGGTGTCAGCTCAGGCGATCTGGCCGGCGAAAGTCATCGCCGACGGTCAGCCACAGGACTATCAGCCACTGGTGAAGGCCGCAAAACAATGGCGGCTTTGCGCGTTGTTGCCGCACGGAAAAGATCATTATTGGTGGGGCGTGGCCTGGGGGCTGTCAGAGCAGGCAGCAGCCATCGGTGTGGAGCTGGGGATCTATGAAGCCGGCGGCTATGAGTTTGGCTGGAAGCAGCAACAACAACTGCAGCAGTGCCGGCAAAAACAAGCGGATGCTTATATCATCGCGGCTATCCACGCGACGGGCCTGAATGCCGAGATCAAAACGCTGAAAGCAGAAGGTAAGCCGGTGATTGACCTGATTAACGGCATCGACAGCCCGGATGTCACTGCGCATTCCGCTGTGTCTTTTGCCGATATGGCGCGGCTGTCCTTGCAGTTTATTCGTCAGCAAAACGTACAGCCAGGCCGGATTGGCTGGTTACCAGGCCCAAGAGGCGCTGGTTGGGTGCAGGACGCGGAGCAGGCCGTTAATCAGTTACAACAACGCTATCAGCTACAATGGTTTCACGGCGGGTATGGCCCGCCGGATGCTTTTCATCAGACCAGTCTGGCACGGGATTTAATCGAGCAGCAGCCGCAGCTGGATTGGGTGTTGGCCAATGCGGTGGCGATCCGCGCATTAGCGCAATTACAGGTGCGCACAAAGGGCCCGGTCCCGCAGCTGGTGGCTTATTACAGCAATCCGGATGTAGTGGAGTTGCTGCGGGAAGGTCGTATTGCTGCAGCGGCAACAGATTCGCCGGTGTTGCAGGCGCGGATTGCGGTAGACCTCGCGATCCGGTTGTTGCAGCAGCAACAGGTGCCTGCGCAGGTTGGGCCAAGCATTCAAATCCTGACGCCGGATAACCTGTCCCAATACAATTTACAGCAGCTGTTACCCCCGGACGAACAATGGATCATCCGGCGCGAACTGCTGCAGAAAGACACAGGCAACCAGCCATTATAAAAGCATGTCAGTTCAGCGAAATTGTCCTTGTATCGCCGCATACTTTCGATATATTAGTCCCTGATAATGTAACAAGATGCAGGGAATCGCATGATCAAATTCTGGCTGGCGTTGTTGTTGTTCTGTTGTACACAGGTCAGCGCAATCGACTGGTATGTCCGAGACTGGCCGCCGTTTAATATCCAGCAAGGGCCGGATGCCGGCCAGGGTTCTTATGATTTGATGCTGACACAACTGACAGCGGCGCTGCCGCAGTATTCGCACCAACTGCAGTTTGCCACCTTGTCGAAACGTCAGCAGCTGATGCAGCAGAATGTGCCGCATTGTTTATTCGGTGTACTGAAATCGCCGGAGCGGCAAAAAAAGATGCTGTTTTCGGATATCGCCTTTTATTCACCGGCGCTGCGGGTGGCAGCGTTGGCCGACCATCCGTTATGGCAGTCCACTCAGGCCGGCGCCAATATTGAATTAGCTGCATTGCTACAACAGGCCTGGCGCGGCATGGTCGAATACAAAAGACTGTATCCGCAGAATGTGCAGCGATATACCGGTGAACTGTTGCAAGTGTCTGATAGCTCAACAGATTTAGTCGCGATGCTGAAAGCGGGCCGGGCGGATTATGTGGTGGAATATCCGGACCGGCTGCATTATCTGGCGCAAAGCCATCCGAGAGTCGCTTTGCGGTATGCCCGCTTACAGGGCGAACCACCGGTAGTGCCGGTGTATGTCGCCTGTCAGAACACACCGGAGGCGCCGGCACAAATTCAGGCGATTAACCTGGCGCTGCAACAACTGCGCAGCAATGCGGACTATCAACAAGCCTGGCTGCATTTGCTCAGCGAGCAGTCGCGGCAGGAATTGCGGTTGTCGATGGCGCAGGACCCGTTGTTTCAGGCCGCTGCGCCACAGCAATGCAGTTTGCTGAAAACTAAGGCTTGTTGAACACTAAGGTTTGCTGAACACGAGGGTGAATCGGTCTGTCTTGCCGCGGATCGCCGGATCAAACACCATCAGGCTATGATCATCAGCGCTGTTGTGCAGCACATCACTTTGTTGTTTCAGCACAAAACCGGCAGCGGTTAATTCAGCAATCACATCCTGTTTGTCGATCCGGTGCAATTCCTGCGCGGCGCTGTGACCAGAACCAGCTTTGGCCTGATGGTCGACAATCAGCAAATAACCGCCTGGTTTTAATGCGGTTTTAATCTGGTTTAACACCTGGTCGCGTGAGACTGCCCAACCTTCGGATTTATGGTAAAAATCGTGGTAACCCATCACAAACAACACACCATCGAGACTATCCGGTGTCAGGCCCAATGCATCGGATTCACGGTCATAGCGGACGACGTTCGGTAAACGGCCGTCTTTTAAGCGCTGCGGCAGCGCGTCGCCGACAAACTTCAGATAAGCCTGATTATTGTGCAGCAGCACCTTGCCGGACGGACCAACTAACTGCGCTATCAGTTCGCTGTAATATCCATTGCCACCGAATAAATCCAGCACTTGCTGGCCTGGTTGCACAGGCAACAGCGCCAGCGTTTCAGCCGGTTTGCTGGTCAGGTCACGCTTTAAATCAGCGGCACTACGGCCACTGAGGACCAGCTCGGCGGCAGTCAGTTGCAGGCTGAGCCCTGCCAACAGACCCAGCATCATCAGTTTGCAGCGGGAGAATTTCATCGGGATATCCTTTTTAGCAGAGTGGAGGGGCATCCATCGGTTCTGATGGCAGTGCCAGATTTGGCCAGGCCGGTTCAGCACTGAGCCTGTCACAGCTGTGTCAAAACACTGCCAACTTGGGGCCAGCGGGGATAAAAGCGTTATCGGGGGCTTGACCTGCTGTCAGCCAGCCCGCTTAATACGCGTCAGCGTGAAAAACAGGGATTGGTGATGAAATTATTCGGAATATTGTTGTGCTGTTGGGTCTTTGCGGTCGGGGCGACGCCGGTATTAACCACAGTCCACAGTGGCCAAAGTCAGCACTGGACGCTGGCGCAGTTGCAACAGCAACTGCCGGTGCAGCAAGTCAGTCTGGATGACCCCTCTTATAACCAGCGCAAAAATTACCGCGGTTTCAACTTTAGCAAATTACTGGAAAAAACCGGCTTTCCGCCGCTGCAGGAGGACGACACGCTGGTGCTGACCGCCAGCGACGGCTATGCCCCAACGCTTGCCGCGGCGCAGCTGCAGCAACAGCAGGCGATGCTGGTATTTGCTGAGGCCGGCAAGCCGGACTTTGAGTTCACGCCGCTGCAGCAAGGTAAAGGTTTAATATCGCCGGCGCCGTTTTATCTGGTCTGGCCCGGTGCCGCTAAAGCCGCAGAACATTTCGCCTGGCCCTATCAGCTGGTCAAGATTGAATTAATCCGTTTTCGCGACCGGTACGCGCAGGTGATCCCGGCGGCAGGCGCGTCAGCACAGGTACAGCAGGGTTTTGCGCTGTTTAAACAACATTGTTTGAAATGCCATTCGATCAATCTGCAGGGCGGGGTGCTTGGGCCAGAACTGAACGCGCCGAAGAACGTCACTGAGTACTGGCAACAGCATGATTTAAAAGCCTTCATCAAAAAACCGGAATCCTACCGTTATCAGTCAAAAATGCCGGCCTTTCATTTTTTCAGTGACGCCGAGATTGATGCGGTGCTGGCTTATCTGCAACAGATGAAACAACAGAAGATCAGTCGCTGAAGCGAAAGTCGGGCTTTATCGTCACAGAAAACTGTGTATGCTTTGTATACAGCAAGACAATAATAAAGAGGCTGACATGTACAGGCTGGGTGTATGGTTGTTTGGGTTACTGGCGATTGCGCACAGTGCCCTGGCTGACACCATGGACTGGTTTATCCGGGATTGGCCACCGGTGAATATTCTGCAGGGACCGCAACAGGGGCAAGGCGCATATGATGTGATGCTGAACCGGCTGATTGCGGCGTTGCCACAATACGACCATCAGCTGCATATCTCGACGCTGACGATGCGTCAGCAAATGATGCAACAGCAAAAATCACATTGTTTATTTGGTTTGCTGAAAACCCCGCAGCGCCAGACGTTTTTGCAATTCTCTGAACCTGTCGCAGTGATCCCGAATCTGCAGTTGGTGGCCAGAGCTGACCACCCGTTGTGGCGTCAGCTGGAAGGGAAAAATGCGGTTGACCTGAGCTGGCTGTTTGGCCAAGCCTGGCGGGGTATGGTGGAGCAGCACCGTACTTACCCGGCACCTATTTCAGAGCATCTGAATGAGTTTATTCAGGTCTCGGCCACTGAAACTAATCTGGCGCAAATGCTCAAAGCTAACCGCGCCGACTATGTGCTGGAGTATGCCGACCGCATGCATTACCTGGCGCAGGATTTCCCGGACATTCAGCTGAAGGCGCTACCGCTGCTAGGTTTACCTGCAGTCACCGAAGTCTATGTTGCCTGCAGTATCAACGAGCATGCGAAAGAGCAGATAAAAGCAGTGAATCAGGCGTTGCAGCAATTGCGGCAAGACCCGCAATACCGTTCAGCCCTGCTGGATTGGCTGAGCCCTGACTCTCGCGTGCTGATCAAAAATTACATGGCGCGATCACCGATCTTTGACCAAAGGTTCGAACAAAGCGGCACCGCCGCAGCGGCGGGCTCTGTGCGTGTGCGTTGAAATACTTAGCCATACTGCCCTCAGCCCGTCGGGTCAGACAAACTTATAACCAGCCACGCTGACGGGCGATGCGGGCAGCATCAACCCGATTGGCGGCATCAAGCTTATTGATGGCATCGGACAAATAGTTGCGCACAGTGCCTTCTGCCAAAAACAACATCGCCGCAATGTCGCTGGTACTTTTGCCTTCACTACAAAGCCGCAGTGCGCGGCGCTCTTTGTCGTGCAGCGGATTGTCCTGCCCCAGCGCCAGCATCGCCAGTTCCGGTGCTATCACTTTGCCGCCGGCCATCACTTTATCGATGGCGGTCAGTAACTCCGTGGCCGGGCTGTCTTTTAACACAAAACCGTCGACCCCGGCCTGCAAGGCTCGGCGCACATAACCAGCGCGGGAAAAGGTGGTCAGGATCATCAGTTTGCAGCGCTGGCGCTCGGCCTTATGCTGTTGTTCTTGCTGTAGTATTTCCACCAGTTCCAAACCACTAAAACCGGGCATTTCGATATCGGTGAGCAATAAATCAAAGTGCTGTTGGCGCAGCAGTTGCCGGGCTTGCTGGCCGTCTTGTGCCTCAGTGACCTGATGCTGGCCGAGCATCCGAAGCAAAGTCGCCAGGGTGCTGCGTAAAATGGCCTGATCTTCGGCGAATAGGATGTTCATGCGGCGTGCTCCCTGCAAGTAGTTGGTTGCTGACAAGGCCAGCGCAAGACAAAACGAGTGGGCGCCAGCTGCCAGCTAAAGCTACCGCCAAGCGCCTGTAAGCGCTGACGGATGCCGGTTAAGCCGCAGCCGGGGACCAGGTTGCTGCACTGACCATTGTCCTGCAGTTGCAGTTGCCAGTAGTGGCCGTCATTTCCCGACAGCAAACGGGCCTGCAAAAACAGTTCATTGCCATCACTGTGTTTCAACAGGTTGGTGCAAAGCTCAGTCAGGCAGAGTTCCAGCTCCGGCGGGCTTTGTGCTGCAAGCGCGGTTAAATCTGCATCGACCAGACAATGCCAGCCGTTGCTGCGCAGCAAGGCTAACAATTCCGGCAACAGCACATCCAACCCTTGCTGCCGGTAGCCGCTGATGGTCTGGCGTACCTGCAACAGGCTATGCCGTGCCAGCTGCTGTAAATCGGCCAGTTGCTGCCGGGCCGCCTGCGGTTGTTGTTGTGCCAGCCAGACGTCGGCGAGCTCGGCTTTCAACGCAATACTGGCCAGGCTATGCCCGAGCAAATCATGCAAATCACGCGCGATGCGCTCGCGTTCCAGCTGGCGGGCCATTAACTGCAGTTCGGCGTCACTGCGTTGTTGCGCCTGCTGATGCTGTAGTCGAATCCGCTCGACGATGCCGGTGACACTGACACCCAGCGCGACAATGACTGCGTAAGCCTGCAACCAGAGCTGTGGGTGCCACAGCCACAACAGCGCGGCCTGCCACAGCAATAACAGCAGGATGGCGGCGATAAAACGGCCGCCATTTAACCAGAAACCGAGAAAAAAACTGATATAAGCAAACATCGCCATACTGCCGCTGTTCAGTGGTGTCACCGCGCTGGCAATGGCCGATAACCCCGCCAGCCACCACCAGCGTTTTGCTGGCTGTGCCTGGTCAAGCTTTTGATAGATAAACAAAAAAGCGCCAAGTGCTGAGGTCAGAATTGCCCACTGCCATAGCGGCGTGGGTTGCAGCAGCGGCGGTAGAAAATAAAAGCCGAGATACACCAGATAACCGCGTCGCATGGTGTTGGTTTGCATGGTTCGCCCCCTGATCTTAAACACTGCACCGGGCAGAAACAGCCCGGTGTATTCGTTTGTCACAAGCTTTGGTGCTTAGGCGCCTTGCAGCAGTTTTTTCGCCCAGCTGTAGTCTGGTGCCAGTTGCAGCGCCTGTTGCCAGTCGGCTTTGGCACCGCTCAGATCACCTTCTGCTTTTTTTGCCAGACCACGCCAGACATAAGCTTCGGCCTGGCCCCAGCAAATTTCCTGACAAGGTGCGGCGAAGGCGCTAATGGCGGCATTGGCGTGTTGCAATGCCGCTTTTTTGTCACCACCAAATAAGGTTGGAGTCTGATAAGCCAGAATAGCCGCAGCGAGCGTGACCCGGGGATTCTGCGGCTGCAGCGCAGTGGCAGTTTGCAACGCTTTGTCAGATTTTTGACCGTAATACATGCCTTTGATTGGGTAATAGCCAGCCTGCATACCACGGGTCAACGCCAGCAAGGCCAGTGCTTCGGCTTTTAAAGTTGCTGCCGGCTCTGCGGCGATCAGCTGCTCCAGCCGATCAGCTGCCGCTTCTAAAGCCGGCTTTAACACCGCTTCATCCGCCCGCACTGAAGCTGTAACAGCGAGTCGGTATTGGGCATAAGCGAATTGATAATCGTCCTGCGCTTGCTGGCTGAATTGCTGCAGCGCCTGGACATCCAGTTGTTGGCTGGCAAGGTCAATTGCATTCAGCGGGCCAGATACTGTCTCAGCCGCAGGCGCCAGCTGGCTGACCGCCAGAGCCCCCAGTAAAAAGACTGAACGCATGGTCAGACGTAAAGTGTGTGAGGTGGTTTTCATACGGTATGCTCCTTGAGTAACGCCACCCTGGCGTTGTTGCAAGCATGATGGCGCTCCGGCAGCAAGATCGGCAGTGTCAGCAATCAGCAAGAGCAGGTGACAAATGTCAGGAGATGATGCGGCGTTCCGACGAGGCTTATCGCCCGGCGCTGCGGTGCGCAATAAACTGATTGCTGCTAGCCGGCGCGCGCGGCAATCTCACACAACAGTTTCACCGCGCGTTGGTGCTGTTGGTTTTTATCAAAAGCCAGCACCAATTCGCGGGTGAGGAGCGGGCCCTGAATGGCGCGGTATTGCAGATCGGGGCGGAATTTCTGCATCTCAAAATCCGGCAGCAAAGCACAGCCGATGCCGGCGCCGACCAGGCCGATGGCGTATTCGATAGTATGAATATTGGCGCGAATTTGCGGTTTGATATTGGCTTTACTGAGCGCCAGCGCGACCTGATCCCAGGCTTCGCACGGCGTGCGTTTAATCAGCGGTAACTTTTTAAAATCAGTCAGTTGGATCTCGGCTTGCGTGCATAACGGATGCTGCGCCGGTAATGCCAGTAAATAGGAGTCGATCCACAGCGGTTGATACAACTCGCCGGCTTTGAGCTGGCGGATATTGATAATACGCGCATCACAAGGTTCGTCCGGCTCCACCAGATGCAGCTCCAGCCCCGGCAGCAGGCTGTTAAATTCTTTCAGCAGCTGGCTCATCCGCTCGACACCGAGCGCTTTGACTAACCCCAGCCGAAACAACAGCCGCTTGGCTGGTTTGTTAAAAGACGCCTGCAACGCCTGCATCTGGCTCAATAACTGACAAGCCTGCACATAGAGCCTTTCGGCGTCTTCAGTGGGCTGAACGCCTTTGGGTAAACGTATAAACAACAAGGTGCCGAGTTGCTGTTCCAGCTGCTGCAGCGCGCTGGACACCGACGGCTGGGCAATATCGAGCTGGCGCGCCGCCGCACTGATGCTACGCTGCTCATAAACCGCGACAAAATAAGCCAGCTGACGTGTGTCCATAGGGAATTCCTATAGGTGTGACAGTTTCTATATGATTTAACTTTAAACCCGCCGTCAATAAGATGGCAATCAACATCTTAGCGCGGCTGAAAATATCAGCCCAACGCCCGTACCGGAGCCTTTCTGATGAGCAAAACCGCTTTTAACTGGCAAGACCCGTTTTCTTTCCAGGCCTTGTTAACCGACGAAGAACGTATGATCCAACAAGCCGCCCACGATTATTGCCAGGACCGGTTGATGAGCCGGGTGCTGTTGGCCAACCGCCATGAACACTTTGATGTTGAGATCATGCGCGAATTAGGCGAACTCGGTTTATTGGGCGCGACTTTGCCGGAAACATACGGCTGTGCCGGCGTCAATTACGTCAGTTATGGTTTAGTCGCCCGCGAAGTGGAGCGCGTCGACAGCGGCTACCGCAGCGCGATGTCGGTGCAATCAAGTTTAGTAATGCACCCAATCCACGCCTACGGCAATGAAGCACAGCGGATGAAATATCTGCCGAAACTGGCCACTGGTGAATGGATTGGCTGTTTTGGTCTCACCGAACCAGACGCCGGTTCAGATCCGGCCAGCATGCGTACCACAGCGAAAAAGGTCGACGGCGGTTATGTGCTGTCCGGCGCGAAAATGTGGATCACCAACAGCCCGGTCGCCGATGTGTTTGTGGTCTGGGCCAAGTTAGACGGCGTCATCCGCGGTTTTATCTTAGAAAAAGGCTGGAAAGGCCTCAGCGCACCGAAAATTGAAGGCAAGTTTTCCCTGCGTGCATCCATCACCGGCGAAATCGTCATGGACGAAGTTTTTGTGCCGGAAGAACAGTTACTCCCCAACGCCAGCGGTTTGTCCGGCCCCTTTGGCTGTTTGAACAAAGCCCGCTACGGCATCGCCTGGGGCGCACTGGGTGCCGCCGAATTCTGCTTCCACGCCGCCCGCCAATACACACTGGACCGGCAACAATTCGGCCGACCTTTGGCACAAACTCAGCTCATTCAGAAAAAACTGGCCGATATGCAGACCGACATCAACTTAGGCCTGCTCGGCTGCTTACAAGCCGGCCGCCTGATGGACGCCGGTCAATTACCGGTTGAAACCATCAGCCTGATTAAACGCAATTCCTGCGGCAAAGCGCTGGAAATCGCGCGCATCGCCCGCGATATGCACGGCGGCAACGGCATCGCCGACGAATACCATGTGATTCGCCACGTGATGAACTTAGAAGCGGTCAACACCTACGAAGGCACGCACGATGTCCATGCGTTGATTTTGGGGCGCGCTATTACCGGGCTGCAGGCGTTTTTCTGAGGTCGGCCTGGTTGAGGCAGGCCAAAGCTTGGGAACGCAGACACGCCGTGAATACATCCATGTAGGCTCCTCTGCGGCAAGCCGGGGTTTTGCAGAGCAAAACCCGTGCAGTCGGCAACAAGTCAGATTACTGACTTGTTGAGATCCCGACAGCACCCATGCCGCAGAGGGTCTGCTTATCCCAAACTGTGGCCCGCTTGCCGGGCAGCGGTGGCAGCATCAACAGCGGCACGCCTGAGTTGAGAATTAAAAATAAAACCAAGGACTTCCGATGAGCCAGCAAGAATTCCATCCCTGGGCTTTAAGCTACATCCAGCGCGTGCGTGATGGCCGCCTGCCAACCCCTGTCTCCAGCGCCGACCAGCTGCCAACGCCCGTACTGGCGCAAATTTTTCAGTCGATGTTACAAAGCCGGCTGCTGGATTTACGCTCCCGCTTGCTGCAGGCCAAAGGCCAGAGTTTTTACACCATAGGCTCAAGCGGCCACGAAGCCAATGCGGTGGTGGCCCATGTACTAAACCGCACCGATCCGGCGTTTTTGCACTATCGCAGTGGCGCCTTTTTTATTGAGCGCAGCAAGCAGTTAAACGGCAGCACGCCGTTGTATGACATGCTGCTGAGCTTCGCCGCCTCCAGCGAAGACCCGATCTCCGGTGGCCGCCATAAAGTGCTCGGCAGTTTGCCACTCTGTGTGCCGCCACAAACTTCGACCATTGCCTCGCATTTACCTAAAGCTGTTGCGACCGGTTTTGCCATCGATTTATCCGAGCGTTTGGGCATCGACGGCAACTGGCCGCATGGCGCTATTGCCGTTTGTAGTTTTGGTGATGCCTCGGCGAATCATTCCACCGCGCAGGGCGCGATTAATGCCGCCTGCTGGGCGGATTACCAACATGTGCCGGTGCCGGTGCTGTTTTTGTGTGAAGACAATGGCTTAGGCATTTCTACACCGACGCCGTGCGGCTGGATTGCGCATAGTTTGTCGCCGCATATGCAGACTTTTACCGCCGATTCACGCGATTTAGGCGACGTGTACAGCGCGGCGCAGGCGGCGGTCGAGTTTGTTCGCAGTAAACGCAAACCGGCGCTGCTGCATTTAAAAACCTACCGGTTGTTTGGCCACGCCGGTGCCGATGCCGAAGTGGCGTATCGGAAAAAAGAACAAATCGAAGGCGAACTGGAGCAAGACCCGCTGCTGTATGCGACTGCCTTATTGCTGAGCCGCGACGTCGAAACCACAGCACAGCTGGCGGCGCAGATTGAACATCTCGATCAGCAGATTGCCCGCGTCGCGTTTGAAGCGACACAAAGACCCAAACTGCCGGATGCGGCTTCTGTGATGAAATCGATTGTGCCGCCACCAAGTGGCAAACCAGCGCTGCCGCTGGCTGAGCGCAGCACGGCGCTTGGCTTTGACAAACATAACCTCGGCAAGCCGCAGCATATGGCGAAGCTGATTAACTGGACGCTGCACGAGATTTTCGCCCGCTACCCAACGGCGGTGATGATGGGTGAAGACGTCGGTAAAAAAGGCGGTGTCTATGGCGTGACGCAGCAACTGGTGCAGCAATATGGCCCGAACCGCGTCATTAATACGCTTTTGGATGAACAAAGTATTCTGGGCCTGGGCATTGGCGCGGCGCAACAGGGTTTATTGGCCATGCCGGAAATTCAGTTCCTGGCTTATGTGCATAACGCCGAAGACCAAATCCGCGGCGAAGCGGCAACGCTGCCGTTTTTCTCCAACGGCCAATATCAAAACCCGATGGTGGTGCGCATCGCCGGCCTGGCCTATCAGCGCGGTTTTGGTGGTCATTTCCACAATGACAATAGCTTTGCCGTATTCCGCGACATCCCGGGCCTGCTGCTGATTTGCCCGTCGAATGGCGCAGACGCCGCGTTATTGCTACGTCAGGCGGTGGATCTGGCGTATCGCGACAACCGTTTAATCGTGTTTTTAGAGCCGATTGCGCTGTATATGACACGCGATTTACATGAGCCCGGTGATAACGGCTGGACCTTTGAATTGCCAGCGCCGGATGCGGTGTTGCCGGAATTTGGTACGCCTGCGGTAGTGGAGGCGGATGCGACTGCTGCCGCTGATTTAGTCATAGTCAGCTACGCCAACGGCTTTTATCTGTCGCGCCAGGCGCAACAATTACTGGCAGCACAGGGAATTCGCGCCCGCGTGCTGGACATTCGTTATTTAGTGCCGCTGCATGCTGACAAAATTGCCGCCGCCATCGGTGATTGCCGCAAAGTGCTGATTGTTGATGAATGCCGCAAACGCGGCAGCCTTAGCGAAGAGTTGTTTACTGCGCTACACGAGCTGCAGCCAAACCACTATCACATCAGCCGGCTTTGTGCTGAAGACAGTTTTATCCCGCTTGGCGCCGCGGCTTATCACGTGTTGCCGTCAAAAGGCGCCATTGTTGAGGCAGCGTTAATGTTGCATGGAGCAGAAAAATGAGCAAAAAAACTGCCGTGGTGATTTGCCCGGGCCGGGGTACTTATCAGAAAAACGAATTTGGTTGCTTAAAACCCTTTTACGACACTGAGCTTTTAAACCAAATCGACCGGGTACGGGCGCAGCTTGGGTTAGAAACCGTGTCTGCGCTCGACAGCGCCGACAAATACTTGCCAGCTCGCCACCAATTGCCTGTTAATAACGCCGCGCTGATTTATGCTGCTGGCCTGTGCCAATTTAACGCCATAAACCCGGACGAGTACGAAGTGGTGGCTGTCACCGGCAATTCGATGGGCTGGTATACGGCGCTGAGCTGTGCCGGGGTGTGGGATGTCGACAGCGGTACTGAGATTATGTCGGCGATGGCGGGCTTAACCGCCAACTGCAAGGGCATTAATGGCGATACTGGCGGCCAGCTAATTTATCCGGTACTCAACGAATATTGGCAACCTGACGCGACGCGCTTAGCTGCCGTGGTGGCGGCGCTGAAAATCCCCGGCATGTACCGCTCGATTCAGTATGGCGGTTATGCGGTGCTGTCCGGCACTACACCAGCGGTGAAACAGGCCTTAGCGCAGTTACCGCCGGTCGACGAACGCTTCCCGATGCAACTGGCCGGCCACAGTGCCTTTCACAGCCCGCTGATGCAGGACGCGTCTGATCAAGCCCTAGCGCGCTTTTCCGCTGAGTATTTTAACCAGCCGAAACTGCCGCTGATTGACGGCCAGGGCCATATCTGGCCAGATTTACCAGTGAACCCGGAGTTGCTGCGCTACTACACTTTCCAAAGCCAGGTCAGCAGCGATTACGACTTTAAAACCGCGGTGCAAGTAGCGGTACGCGAATTTGCCCCAGACCAGCTGATTTTGCTCGGCCCCGGCACCGCACTCGGCGGCGCCGTGGCGCAAAGCCTGATTGAAATCAACTGGCACGGTTTGAGTTCCAAAGCCGACTTCACCGCTTTACAGGCCAGCGATTCACCGTTTTTACTGCAGTTGTAGTGGGGGAGCCTACGGTCTTGAACGGACCGTAGGCAGCGCGTAGGTGCCGGGTAGGTATCGGCGAGCGTTAGCGTCGCCGTACATCACATGCCGTGCCCTGTGGTTATCGCCACACGCCATCCGCCGTGGCTAGCCTGGTCATCACACGATTGCACCTACTCATCCAAATCAAACCGCCCCTCCATCCCCATGCAACAACAAACTCAACGGGCTTTTTACGGCATTGCCGCCCCGGCTTAATACATGGGTATAAATCTGCGTGGTTTTCACGTCGCTATGACCGAGCTGTTCCTGCACGGTGCGGATATCGGCACCGGATTCTAATAAGTGCGTCGCAAATGAATGTCTAAGGGTGTGGCAAGTGACGTTTTTGCCGATCTTAGCCTGAAAGGCGGCAAATTTGATCGCCTTACGCACACAAGTTTCATCAAGATGGTGGCGGCGGATAAGCTTTGATTCCGGGTCCCGACTGAGCTGATTCGATGGAAACAGGTAGTGCCAACCGAGCTGCTTGGGCGCCGCCGGATTTTTCAATGCCAGCGCATAAGGCAGCCAAACACCGCTATAAACCGGGTTTTGCAAGTCGGCATCGAGCAAGCGTTCGACATGGATGATTTGCTGGCGCAAAGCCGGGACTAGCTCACTGGCCAGCGTCACCCGCCGGTTTTTATTGCCTTTGCCTTGCCACACCATCACCGACAAATAATCAAAATCGATATCTTTCACGCGCAGTCGCACCGCTTCCATTAAGCGTAAACCACTACCGTACAGCAGCTGAGCCACCAGCTTATATTTGGGGTCGATCCAACGTAACAGTGCGCCGACTTCAACGCGGGTGAGTACCACTGGCAGTTTGGGCGGAGTTTTCGCCGCATTAAAGTTAAGTTGTAAGGAGAGCGGTTGTTGCAAGAATTCACGGTATAAAAACACCAGCGCATTCAATGCCGAGCTTTGGGTTTTAAACGCCACATGCCGTTCCACAGCCAACCAGGTTAAAAACAGTTCGACCTCAGCATTGCCGAGCTGCGACGGGTGCTGCTTTTTGTGAAACAGAATATAAAACCGGATCCAGTGCAGATAAGTTTCAATGGTGCGCTTGGCATAACGCCGGGTGCGCATATAGTCCGCAACTTGCTGTAAAAATGACGACGCCATCGCAGTTCCCTCTGCAGCGCAAAAATCTAACTGTAGAATGTAAATTTAATGTTTCAAGTTGGATCAAAGGCACCACGCACGCTTTCGGTTTTCACAAAGCGTGCAGCAGCGACGAAGAGATTGAGATCTGTAGCTTTTTTCGGTAGTGTTAACGGATGTTAAAAAACATCAAAGGCATAGCGCAGGCTTAAAACCGTGCGTTTTGCCGTTGATTAATATGTTAGCCGTTAATCGGGTTTTATAGTTTTTGGCTGGTTTAGCAGCCAACACCAGGGAGGTGGCTTTGTTCGGGCAGTTCGTTGCTCGGGTAAAGTGCAAACGGAAATTGCGTTCTCCGTTTCCCTTCTGGTAGTTTGGTGTTCACCAATTGTTTACAGGTTCCGCTCAGCGTTTTATGGCAGCAAGCTGCAAAAGTCAGCTGTTTGCGGGGTAAGTTTTAAATTTGCGCGTGCGGCGTTGTTTGGGTTTTCGTGCTCCCGTTGTTCGGGCTTTCGGCTAACACGTCGCGGCACTTGCGGCCTGCGGCCGCAGCGACGCTCACCAAGGTTCGCGCGCGTGCGCTCAACGTTATACGCACAGGAGTTGCGCTTGATTCTTCGTTTCACATTATTGTTAATTTTATTAATTGCCAATGAAGCCGTTGCGCAACCGCAGGAATCAAAAGTCTTAGTTATTGATGGCATTCAACTGGAATACATCGATTTTGGTGCAGGAAGCAAAACTTTGGTGATTGAATCCGGTATTGGAATGGGCTTGGCTTACTGGCAACCCCTGTTAGCTGACCTTTCAAAATTACACATCAGAACAGTTATATATTCTCGTGCTGGGAATGGTAAATCTCAGACTGCCAATGACGTTAGTTTAGCAGCTTCAAATAGACGACTTGAAAAACTGCTTACAGCGATTAACGTCAAAGAAAATATTATCTTACTTGGTCACTCATTTGGTGGATTGCATGTCAGAACATTTGCTGCTTCTTATCCTGAGCGGGTAAAAGGGTTACTTTTGCTCGATCCAAGCCATGAGTTGTTTGATAGTGAATTAAGTAAATACGACTCAAAATGGACGGAACGCGATAGCACGAAATTAAACGGCATGATGAATAACCAACCTGAATGGAATATTCTGCAGGGGATATATCATCGAAAAATGATTGCTGATGACAATATTGCCAATAAAATTCCTGTAGTAATAGTTACATCATCAAAATTAAATGAAAGCGATTGGTGGATTGGCCATAGTGTTCAAGGTAAAAAAATCTGGCGGAACTTGCACCAATCACTGATCCGCGATAATGCCAATTCTATCCATATGGTTACTAATAAAACTGGCCATAACGTGCCACATGAAAACAAGCTTCTGCTTTTAAGTTCTGTCAGTGCAGTAATAGAGTTGGTTAATGGCGTATAACAAGCAAATGTTATTCGCCCACGCTGCGCATGGGCTGCGACGGCAAAACGCATGCGCGTTTTGCCGCGCTAAATTTGATAGTTAGCCGTTAATCGGTTTTAAAGTTTTCGGCAGGTTTTGCAGCCAACACCAGGGAGGTGGCTTTGTTCGGGCAGTTCGTTGCTTGGGTAAAGTGCAAACGGCAATTACGTTCTCCGTTTCCCTTCTGGTAATTTGGTTTTCACCAATTATTTACAGGCTCCGCTCAGAGCTTTATGGCAGCCAAGCTGCAAAAGTCAGCCGTTTGCGGGGTAAGTTTTAAATTTGCGCATGCGGCGTTGTTTTGTTTTTAGCGTTGCCCTTATTCGGGCTTTCGGCTAACACGGCGCGGCACTTGCGGCCTACGGCCGCAGCGACGCTCACCAAGGTTCGCGCGCGTGCGCTCAACGTTAGGTACCACAGCAGTCATGGCTAAAAACACACCATCAATGGCAAAGAATATGATCAGAAGATCATTGCTTGCCGTCATTGATCCATATCCATCCAAAGCCGAAATTGATCTGCTGTGGCAGTATTTTCAATCTTCATGCGCCTACTGCGGAGTTGAGATTCCACGGGAATCACGTACAGGCCACATGGATCATGTTGTCTCGTCAGCGCTTGGCGGAAGTAACAGCATCTACAACCATGTCCTTTCCTGCTCACGCTGCAACGGCGATGAGAAAAGAGAGGAGTCATGGCAGTCTTTTCTCACACGCAAAGCAACCACTCAAACCCTACTAACAGAGCGGCACAGTCGAATTTCCCAATGGTTAGCGCAGCTACCAGCGCCCACTCCTAAAGCACAGGAAATCCAATCCCAAGTAGACGCCATAATTAGTAACGCACTAAACAACTTCGATGCAGCGGTAAAAGAGCTTAGAGTCCTACGCGCAGATGGCACCGGCACCTAACAATGCGCTCAACTGTCGCTCACTTCGTTCGCTGGACTCGCAAAAGCTACGCTTTTGCTCTCCCGTTAGCTTAATCGTTAGGGCTTCAGCATGGTTTATCTGATACTTGAAGTACGAGCTCTGGATGAAGTCGTTAAATTGCCTGGTGTTGCTATTTGGGCAGGTAGCAATGTATTAACGGAACTCAACCACAAAGAGTTGGTTGCAAAAGGCGTAAATGTTACCAGATTTAATCACCCCGTCAGCGGGGCAATCAGAAGCGAGTTGGAGGATGCAATTGAAACAATTAAAGAACATCATCCAACTGAAAGTATTTGGGTTCAATATGCAAGTCAGCCCTAACAATACGCAGCACTCGCTCCCGTTGGTCGCTGGGACGCCAACACGCTGCGCGGCTCGTCGCCCGTGTGCTACGCGTTAAATGGCCACAGCATCAAGAAAGTGCACACAACAGAAGAATATTGACAAGACTGTTTTATCTCCGAATTGAAGCTTAGAATTAAACCGCCTTCAATTTCCAGGAGTAAAAAATGAAATCATGGTTATTTTTAGGGGTTGCAATTTTTTGTGAGGTCGTAGCAACCTCATCTCTTAAAGCAAGCCAAGAATTTTCAAGGGTAATTCCTTCTATTATTGTTGTTATTGGTTATGTTGGAGCCTTTTACTTTTTATCGTTGGCACTAAGAACCATTCCTGTTGGTATTGCATATGCAATATGGGCTGGTTTAGGCATAGTAGCTGTAGCTGCTATTTCTTGGTTTGTATACGGGCAAAAATTGGATTTTCCTGCAATTATTGGTATTTCATTAATACTCTGTGGCGTAATTGTATTAAATATTTTTTCTAAATCAGTAGCTCATTAAAGCTAAAGGTAGGTTGTGCCGAGCCTGCTTCATTTAACAAGGCATTGCACCTGACGCATTGTAAGTAGCGCTTTTGCAATATCGCTGCGCGAAGTTTATCGCAACGCGCTACTTACAATCCGCAGGTGAACGCAACGTTAGGTATTACTATGGACAGCGAATCCAACATGCTTCTCAATGATATTTTGATTTGGGCCGTGCCTATACTTTGGATTTTGATCTCGATTTTCTCTTTTCTGCGCGGATTTCGTGGCTCAGCCTGCTTTATTGCTATCGCCGGTATTGCCTCCTTATTAGAGCCAATACTTTTTTACGCTGGATATTCACTTCCCACAGACTGGACAACTCACGTCGCACGCTTTCAACCGGTACAGTATGTTGCCTGGTTTGCGCAATATGTACTGCCAGTCATTGGCGTACTCGGCCTTCTCATTGGTTATCTGCTTGCCGTCAGTCATCGGGAAAAAGGGAGTTAACATGCACCTTAGTTCCCCATCCCTAACAAAGGCGGGCACGCCGCGCACTGTGTGCGCTGGACTCGCTACACTTCGTTCCGCTCGCCCGTGCCGCTGGCGTTATGTTTAAGGAGTAATCATGCACGAAGAAATTTCCCCATCATTTGTAGTCTCAATGAGAATTTGGTGGAATATTACTTGGAAAACAATAGTCTTTGGAATTCCATTCTCATTTGCTGGCGGTTTTTTTGGAGCGATGATTGGTATGATTGCTACAGGTGGAAATGACCCTTTGGTAAATATTATCGGTAGTGTTTGTTCCTGGTTGGCAGTTGTACCAATTGCGATTCTTGTAATTAAATCCAGTCTTAATGAGAATTATGGAAAATATCGAGTATCTATTTCCGAAATCCAGCCTGAGGGAAATGCTGATAGTAAAGTAGAGCCCGAGTTTAGAGTTATCACATAAAAAGCAAATGTTAATCGCCCCTCTAAGGTAGCGATGTTATTTTTTTAGGAAACATACGTGATAAGAAAAGTCTGTTTAGCTCTGTCTATTTTTGCATTCATTATGACTTGGTCAGTAAAGAGCGAAACTAAGCACGTTGAATATAAATTTGATCCTATCGGATGGAGTTTTACGTTACCAAGTTATTGGACAGCCCAAGCAGGATATGAAATTAACAGTGTTATTGAAAAATACGGACGCACTGTTGGACTTGGTGATGACTTCGAAAGTCGACTTCAGGATCAAAAAATATTTATGCTTAAGACTGATTCATCGTTTAATAGGTTTACTTCTGAAGTCATTTCAATTCCAAAAGAAATAGATGATTTTGAACGAGTAGCGTGGGATTATAAAGAGCATCTATCAAGTCAGATGATGCTGCTTTCATCTAATACAGAAGTTGAAGCAAGTTTCATTCGGAATGTTTACATAGATAAAATTGAATTTAAGATGTTTGAAGTTTATTTCAGACCAGATCGAAATAAAAAGCAAATTTTCTATATGCAGGTATATATGGGCTATTTTAATAAAAAAGCTCTTGCAGTCAGCTATACATGCATAAAAGGGAGTTTTGAGTGTGAGGTAGTTAAAAAATCTATTGAAGAATCAAAGTTTAAAAAAAATTAAAGAGTCGTTGAGCAGGGTAGAATTTTATTTTCGATTTTTTCTAAGATCTTAGCGAGGCGAGCAATTGTTTACTACAAAAACACATAACAAACCGCGGCATTCAGGGCCTTCAGCCCTGCGACGCTCACAAGTTCGCGCGCATGCGCGGACAGTTATAAGCCAAGGAGCACGGCTTGAGTTTTGATAAATTACCGCTGCATGATGCCGTGTTAAAAACAATAGTTGTCGATTGGAGCAGTGCTGAGATCATATTGTCTGTGTCTGCATTTGTAATTAAAGGCGAGGCGGCAGTCCATTATTTATTAAGTTTTTCATCAGTCACTATGTTTGAATGCTCTCGGTTCAACGAGTGGGGGGCATCTAACTCAATCTTAGATGCAAAGGCATCGGGCACAGAGTTTACTATTCAAATGCAAAGTGGTGATGTCATAAAAATCAAGGCTGCAAGCTATGTGTTTCAATCTGGCACCTTATAACAAGCCGCGTCATTTGCAGCCTTCGGCTGCAGCGACGCTCACAAGTTCGCGCGCATGCGCGGGTCGTTATACCGCTTGTTCATCTTAGAGGATGTTTCATGGAAGGAAGTTGTAACTGTAAGAGTGTTCAATTTAGTTCATCGTATGAGATCAGAGCTATCGTTAATTGTCACTGTAATCTTTGCCGCAAAATGAATGGAAGTGCATTTTCATCATACGTAGTTGTTGCAGAAGAAGGCTTTATTTTAAAGAGTGGTGTATTGAAAGCAGTGCAAGTATCAGAAAACGCATCCAAAAGTTTCTGCGATAATTGCGGTACTCCAATATATAATCAAAATCCTAAACTTGCTGGCCTAAAAATTTTATATTTGGGTTCAATAGACAACGCTCCGAATCTTAAACCTGCAATCAATATTTATTGTGAGTCACAACTTCAGTGGGTTAATCAAATCGCTACATTACCCAACTTTGAGCAAGGTGTGGTGTAGCGGTATAACAAACCGCTGTAGACGCAAGCGGAGCTTGCTTGGACAAAAACACGTGGGCTGTCCTCGCTTCGCTCGATATTATAGCCCACGTATTTTTGCCCCTAAGCGGGGCGTTAGCCACACCTCAAACAAGGATGTATAGATGAAATTCCTAAGTAAATATTTAATAGTCACTTCTGTGGTTTTCCACATATTGCTGTTGGCATCACTTTATTGGGTTCTGCCGTATTACAACTATATGCAAGACACAGTTAAAACGAATATGGACTCATATAAACAAGAAAATTACGCAGTAGTAAAAAACGTAACAGAAATGAGCCGCAACGGATTAAAGTACAGAGGTTATTTAGTGAGCATGGATGGTCAAGATTTATATGTACAAGGAACTGGTGATGACAGTATTGAAGTAAACGAAGAAGTGAAGATTTTAATAAATGTTCACCCCTTTAAAGACCTGCAAACATTAACAGTAATTGCTGTTAAGAAGTAAACATGGCTAACAAACGTAGGCACTGGGCCAAATTTTCCGCTGCGCTCCAATTTTGCCCGTGCTGCGGATGCTAGCTGCATGATGGTTCAAGCTCGGAGGCAAATGCAGAATGAAAAGGGACGGTAAAGTATTTTTAGTTGTTGCTGTACTCCTCAGTATTATCAACTTTATTGATTTCATTTTTTACGGTCAAAAAATTGGATTTCTGGCATTAGCTATAGGGTTTTCATTAATGGCATTTGGCACTTATAGAGATCGAAATAACGCATCGTTATTCGGTGCTGTAATTGTTATTTTTGGATTCACTGCCAAGTGGTTTCTTGATTATGATTTACTCTAAAACTGTTTTTTTATGTATTCGGCATACTTAAATGCAGCTAAAAATCGTCATAAAAAACGCGCCTTTGGCCGCTGGACTCGCAACAATTTACTCGCCGTTTAGGCGATAGTTATAAAACAACAGGGAATATGTATCGTGGAAGTTATTGCCAAAAAAATATCTAAAAAATCACTTTTTAAGATTCTTTTTATTGGTTTCACAACGGGGTTAACTATATTTTCTCTTTTATGTGGTATTGCAGCAATATTTGGAGCTGAAACAATTCAATGGAATGGAATTTATCGGACCGGTATCGAAGGTCTGATCTATAGTATTTTCATGGGGCCAGTGCTTGGGATTGTATTTTCCTGTGTAATATGGTTGTTTATAGTTCCAGGGTTATGGATTTATTCATTCTTCCAACCGCTCAAAGTATCTTTTAAGAGCACTGTAAATGAGCACTCAAAAATTGTATAAAATTTGCTGTTAATCGCCCCTGCAGGACTGGTACGTCTAACGCGTCGCGTTGCCCACCCCCAAATTATAGTTAATTGGATAGTATGAGATGAACAAGGATGTGAAGTCTAAAAAAACTGATGAATTTTCTTATGTAGCAATGGTAGTCTCATTCACACTTGCTTTTTATATCAAAAAAGTGGTGGAAGATATTTTTACTAGTTTACAAGAATTGTCGTTGCTGATGGATCTAGGTTTTTTTCTGACAATATTTATCCCGTTATATTATTTAATCTCCAAAGTTACTGAGTGGTTTTATTCATACATAAATGATTTTAATCGCTGACAACGCGCAGCCTGGCCGCACCAGTGTTTCACAAGAAGGAATTTATATGGAATTAACTGAAACAAAAAAACTGACCCTTGGTAAGTCCTTTATTGCAGGCGGTGTTTGTGCTGGTTTAGCCAGCTATTTCGGCTTAAAGAAAGGCGGTGTGCAAGCCTGCTTTTTACTGGGCAGTGTGTTTTTTGGCAGCACTATTGTTATTTATCTGGTGCTGTGGTTGTTGATGCCCAAGGACAAATCCTTGTCTTAAACAGCTGAGCGCTCAGAGCGGGTGCTATGGTTTCTGGCTGATGTGACTGTTGGCGACATTGACGAGGACAGTCTGCAATTTTTTATACCGAACCGCCGCAAGGGCTGTGATGCGGCGACAACAGCGTGGCTGTTGCACGTTGTTTCAGCCGATATTCGTGCGGCGTGTCGCCGGTCTGGGCTTTAAAGGCACGGCTAAAAGGGCCGACCGAAGCAAAACCACTTTCCAGTCCTATTACTAATACCGGCCACTGTTGTTTGTCGGGATCGGTCAACAGTGATTTGGCGTGCTCTATCCGTAACGTGTTGATGAAGCAATTAAAATTGCTGGCCTGAAACTGATTGCGTATCAGCCGGCTGACACGGTATTCCGGCACCTGCAGCTGCTGCGCAACATCGGTCAGGCGTAAATTGGCTTGCAGATAAAGTTTGTCAAGATACAGCAGCTGCTGCAGTTGTACAGCCAGTGCCAATTCGGCCTGACTCAGCGCAGTTGAGGCGTTGCAGCTCGATTCCGTTAGCAGGTCCGCTTGAGTCTGCAGTGCTGGCGGCATGGCGTTTGATATAGCCAGCTGTTGATCTGCAGGCTTTGCCGCCCCGGTTGAGCCCCGGGTTGGCGCGGCAAAGCGCTGGTGGATCAACCATTGAGTCATCAACAGAATAGCCAGTGCAGCCCCGGCACTTAACACTTCCATTGGCACCGCCGCACCCTGCGCCGGCAGCCAGATTTTGGCGATCACGGCGCAAACGACCACCGCACTGCCAAAAGTTGCCAGAAACAGCCGGCGTTGCCAGCGCTCAAAGCCCTGGGTTTGTGTGTAGCCACGACAGGCTTCCCTGGCGGTCAGCATCAGCACCGCGGATGACAGTAAATTCAGCAGTTCGTTAAAAATGATGCGGCTGGAAGTGAAAAGCGGCTGTCCGGCCGGCCACAGCTGCTGTAGCAACGACAAGCCCTGCGACGCCATGATCAGCAGCGCAATAGTGCCGGCCACCAATATATGCTGCCAGCTGATGGCATCGCTGTTGCGAAACAACGCGCGCGACAACAACCAATAGCCGTTGCAGGTCATGCACACGCCCATCCCGAGCAGATACTGATAAAAACCAAGTTCGGCACCGCCCAGCCGTTTCAGTGCCATCAGGCACAATGAGCCACAAAACGCCGCAAACAGCAGATGCACCAGCTGTTTTTTACGCACCAGTAACTGGCTGCAAAGCAGGGCAAAACTGACAACGAGTAGCAGCAGATGGATGCTTTGGTACATAAGGCAGGGTCCTGACCGGGCAGAGTGCTGATGGTAACAGCTGAATTTGCTGGCGGTCAAAGCAACAGGGCGGCAATACAGCGGCGCGACTGTTACAAAAAGTAACGACGGTTTTGCCGCTGCGGCGCCGCGCCAGCGGGCAAAACCGGTTCATGGTAGCTATTGCAGATTTTTGCTCTGCGCAGAAATTAAATACCTTCGCCCAAAAACACCCGGCTGTAGCGCGGTTTTAACCAGGTGTGCTGGCCGACGGATAAACCGAGCTGTTTAAAGCGGGTTTTGTCCAGTTCGACATGGATAATTTGGTCGGCTTGTTGCGATTGCAGTTCGAGCCGCACTGTGGGGCCGACCACAGTAATAAGCTCGAGCCGCGCGGCGATGGCGTCTTCTTCTTTATCATGCAACACGTCGATTTCATGCGGGCGCACATAAGCGAGGCCCAGTTGCTCCAGTTGCGCGGCTTCAGCCGGCAGGTCGGCGCTGCTGGGCTGTACCAGTTTATCGCCGTCGCGCACCCGGGCGTGAAACAGGTTCACTGTGCCTAAAAATTCGTAAACAAACGGATTGGCCGGATGGTCGTAGACTTGTTCCGGCGTGCCGTCTTGCTCAACCCGGCCTTTGTTCATCACGACAATGCGGTCGGCGACTTCCAGCGCTTCTTCCTGGTCGTGGGTGACAAATACCGAAGTGACATGGATTTCGTCATGCAGCCGGCGCAGCCAGCGGCGCAATTCGGCGCGTACTTTGGCATCTAATGCGCCAAAAGGCTCGTCCAGCAACAACACTTTCGGTTCGACCGCTAAAGCACGGGCTAACGCGATGCGCTGGCGCTGACCACCGGATAACTGCGATGGATAACGGTCTGCCGTCCAGTCCAGTTGCACCAGTTCCAGCAGTTTTTGTACTTTTTTCTGAATTTCAGCGTTGGACGGGCGGAATTTTTTCGGCTTGACGCTAAGACCAAAGCCGACGTTTTCTGCCACTGTCATATGTTTAAACAAAGCATAATGCTGAAACACAAAACCGACGCCGCGTTCGCTGACATGGTGGTCGCTGATATCTTCGCCGTTAAACAGAATACTGCCGCTGTCGGATTGTTCGAGGCCAGCGATCAGGCGCAACAGCGTGGTTTTACCTGAGCCGGAGGGGCCCAGTAATGCTGTCAGTTCACCGCTTTGGATTGACAGGCTGACATTGTCCACAGCTTTAAAATCGCCGAAATTCTTCCGCAGTTGCCGGACTTCAATACTCATAATGACTCTGCCACAGAAGAGTTGTCAGAACGGACAGCCGCCTGCCAGGGCCCAAGTTCAGCGCGGATTAACGCCTGTTGCAGCCATAAGCTGTAGCGTTGCCAGCGGGTCAATCGGGTCTGTTGCATCTGCGCCTCCGTTTAGACATCTATATGCCTAATATCTAAGAGCCTGCATTAAAACAGAGCGGCTTAATAACCTTAAATACTTTTTCGGAGCAGGATATAACTGAAAAGTTATATGAGGGGTTTTGGTGGTGAGATAGGAATGTTACGTGACGTACGGCGGCGCTTTGCTTGCCGATACCTACGCTCTTATCGGGGCAGTAGGTATGTGCAAGCGTAAGCGTCGCCGTACGACAGCGGTTGACAATTACCGTTTTAACACCGCTTCCAGCTGCTGTAATGGCACCAGCTTCAGGTTTTGACCGGCTTCCGGCATCCGGTTACGACCGTCTTGAATGGCGATGGCGCCAAACGGAAAGGCCGGGCCCAGACTTTTCACTGTGAGATCCAGGCCGTCAGTTTCTGAGCTGCCGTCGATACCCAATACCGGATTGGTGCCAACCCGAAAGCGCTGCACAAAAGCATACGGCGGCGTGGCCTGATACAGCACATAACTGTCATTGCCCTGGCTGGAGATCAGCAGCAAGGGTTGGGATTGTGTCTTAAAAGTGCCGGCCGGTAATAGCGCCATGCCTTCTACGTCTGCCACCAGCGGGCCTTCAGCTTCGTTGGCGCTGATCACCAGCTGCCCGGTCACCGCAGCAGTTGCATCCGCGGCAAAAGTCCAGACGCCAACATCTTCTTCACCAACATAAAGCTGATGGTTTTGATCGTCAGCGACACAACCTTCCGGCTGCGATGGCACTTTGAGCGAGCGTACCCGCTGACCTTGCCATTGATTGCCGTCAGAACTTAAGCGGAACTGATCGATGCGGCCGCTTTTGTCATTGACAAAGGCATAGATTTCACCGGTTGTGGGTTGATACAGACACATGCCATAAATATCCGGCAGCGCGGTCTGGATTTGGCCGGCGTCGTGTAACACGCCAGCGGCATCAATGGCAAATAGCTGCAGACTGTTATTGTTGCGCAGGCTCGCTACCGCGATATCGTGAGGTTTGCCCTGCCAGCGCAAGCCATAGCGCACATCGACATTGTTCAGCCGGCCGACCGGTAGCTGCTGCACCCGTTCCCCTTGCAAGTTATACACTTCAAGGCCGGAACGTTTATCGGTCGCCAGAATGCGGCTGCTCGCCGGATTGGTGGCGTTATGCCAAAACGCCGGGTCGTCGATGACATCGCCGCGGGTGGCGGTTGACGCGGTTTCCAGTGTGGCCTGCAGCTGCGGAAAAACGATAGCTGTTGCAGTTTGTTGCGGCTGTAACTTGATCGGTAAAGTCGCGCTTAGCAGCGGTTGCACGTCGAGCAAATGCGCCGGCTCGGCAGCGAATTGCAGGGAAATGCCCTGGTTGTTTCCCTGTGTAGCCATGCTTTGCATTGACATACTCTGCAGAGAAAGCTCCGTCGGCAGCTGGTACACCGTCGCACTGAAACTATCATCTGCGGCAGGGGTAAAGCGCAGCAAGCGAGCCGGTTCTGCTTCCAGTGCCAGCAACTGACCATCGGGTAATAACTGCAGCGCGCTGATTTCGCCGGCAATGGCACCAAAAGGCTGACGCGCCTGCATCAGCGTGCCGGCTTCGTCCGATTCTGCTTCGGCATTAAAGCGCCATAAACCCTGCGGCTCGCTGACATACAGCACGCCTTTACTGCTATCTACTGCGCAAGATTTGGCGTCATACGGCAGGTTCAGCACGCGCATCGGCAGCGGCTGTGGCAGCCACTGGTCTTGCTGTTGTAACAGCAGCTGGTCGGCACCACCACGGTCACCGATGACAAATAGGCTAAGCTGCTGATTTTCTTTGCTTTGATAAAAGCACAAGTCCTCGGCAACGCGACTGGTCAAGGTGTAATTGAAGCGCGGTGTGAGTGTGTCGGCCTGATACTGCCACAACCATAACTGCTGGGTTTCTTTATCCACCGCGCTGATAAATAACTGGTCAGCTTGTGGTTGCAGCAGCGTCAGTCGTTCAAAACGGCCGGCAGCGCTTGCCAGCACTTTGCCAGCCGCGTCCAGTACTTGCAGCGCATTGGCGTCTGTGCGCAGCTGTAATGTCTGGCCCGCGACAATGGCTTTGGCGCTATAAGTGCCACTGATCGCCAGTTGCTGCAACGCAAGCGGGCTGGCTGCGCTGTGACTGACATCGGCAATTTTCGCCTGCTGCTGACAGCCGGAAAGATTCATTAGCGCAGCGCAGCTGAGCATAGAGAATGGTAAGACAGGATATTTCATCTGATAGGCTCCCGTCTTAGTGGCTGATTTGCAGGCCAAGCGCAAAGCTGCGGCCGTACTGTTCATATTGGAAATTGGCATTGCGCTGTCCGGTATAGGCGTAATACGGCTCGTCATTGAGGTTGACGATGTTGAAGTACAGCTGCACTGAGTCTGACCACTGATATTTACTGGAAAAATCCAACTGCAGATGGTCGTCGGCAAAAACGTCATAGGCCGCGTCATCGAGCGCACCAACTTCGGCTAAATAGGCTGATTTATAGTTGGCGGCAAGGCGCAGACTGAGGGCTTCAGTTTCATAGCCAATCGCAATATTGGCGGTGCGATCAGACTGGCTTGGCAGTGTAATGTCACGCTGTTGCCATTGGCCGTCATCGAGATACCCCAGGCTGGCATCCGAGCGGGTTAGCGTCAGGTTGGCCGACAGCAGCATCCGGTCCAGCCAGTTACCAAAACCAGACAACTGATGCACGGCATTGAGTTCAATCCCGCTTAAAGTTGCTTTGTCGCCATTGCGATAGGTCTCTGCGACGGCAAAATTCTCATAACCGGCGCTGCCTGCAAGGTCGGCCTGATAGATAAAATGCTGAATATCTTTATAAAACACCATGGCAGATAACACGCCAAGGCCGTCGGCATAATATTCAATCCCGAGGTCGAGGTTATCTGAGGTCAGCGATTTTAATTCCGGATTGCCAAAGCTCGCTTCCAGTTCACCGTCGTCTTCTTCCAGCAGATAAGCCGGCGCGAGCTGGGCAAAGTTCGGCCGCACCAATGAACGGCTATACGAGGCGCGAATTTGCGCGTTTTCATTGAGCTGATAACGGCTGATCAGCGCCGGCAACCAGTCGCCATGGCTGGTGTCGGCGTTGGTCGCGGTGAAGGTATCCTGTTCACCGTCATAACGGATGCCGCTGCTGTCACGTTGTTCATGCTCATAACGTGCGCCGGCGACTAAATGCCACAGGTCGCCTTCCCATTGCGCCATCAGGTAAGCGGCAGTTAACTGTTCGTCGGCTTTGAAGTTATTGATGGCGGATTCAACGTCGTCGATATAATCATTTCTATCTAAGCTATTGACCAAGCTATAAATATTGGCTGCATTGATTGCAGGGCCAAAGCGGGTAGGGGCAAAGTCGACGCTGCTGTTACTGTACTGGCTCAGGCTCAATGCTTGAACACCAGCATCGGCGAAATCTTCAAAAGCCCACACCGTTTCACGGGCCGTTTTTTCGCGCTGACTGATTTTCAGCCCGGTTTTCAGCTGCCAGACGCCTTCAGCAGCGATAAACTCGCGGCTCAAATCAGCCCGCAGATTGTGCTCCTGCTCTTTAGTGTAGGTTTCGCCCATTTCGACTTCGTCGATGCTGAAACCGTCGGCCAGATAAGCTGCATCCGGTGCAATCAGTTGCAACATGTCGCCGCCCTGAAAACCCAAACCGGTTTTGAACTTCTGGGTGAACGCTGCACCGGCAATATTAAACGGTGTATCTTCATCAGCCTGACTGCTGCCGGCTTCCAGTTGCCACTCATAAGCACCTTGTTGCTGTTTGGTGCCGAGCACCACAGCGCTGATACTCTGTTGTTCTTCGCGTTGTTTCAGCTCGCGTACCAGTTTGCCTTTGCCGGTTGCGCCGGCCAGTTGGGCACTGTCGAACTCGGTAATTAGCGCTTGCCGGCTTTCGTCGTCAGTAAAACGGCTGTACAAAGTGCGGACATAGTATTCAGTCAGACTGTCGGGCCTGTAGTCGGCGTTGAGCGCCAGACCTAAGCGTTCGCGACTGATTTGATAATCGCGTTGTTCAAACTCTTCCAGTGCCGCTTTGCCATCAGCGAAATCCCATTTGCCGCCGGTTTCGCTGTTGTCGGAGCCAAATTTACGTTTGGCCAGACTTGCGGCAAAGGCGATGCCGAGGCTGTCGCTGTTATCACCGATATCAAACAGCCGGGTGGCGACGCCGGAGATTTTCGGGCTTTGTTTGTCGACCAGGCTGTTGTGGCCGGCTTCCGCGGTAAAGCTGTAGAAGTCGTTACTGCGGTCAAACGCCGATAAGCTCTTAATTTCAATAGTGCCGCCTAAAGAACCGGCCGGCATATCCGGCGTCAGGGTTTTGCTGACTTCGACGGATTCGAGTAAATCAGACGGGATCACATCAAGCGCCACCGCGCGCCGGCCGGCTTCGGGCGCTGCCAGCGAAGTACCGTTGTAGGTCACGGCGTTGTAATCTGGTGCCAGACCACGCACCCGGACAAAACGGCCTTCGCCCTGATCGCGTTCGACCGATACACCAGCCAGGCGCTGCAAGGCTTCACTGGCATTGCTGTCCGGGAACTGACCCATTTCATCGGTGCTTGCGACTGTGACGATGCCGGCGGCGTTGCGCTGACGGCTTAATGCTTTACTGACGGCGCCGGACTGGCCTGTCACTTCCACGTGCTCCAGGCTGTTATCAACCGCACGTAGTTTGATATCGCCGAGCTGCAGCGGGTCGGCGGCGATGATCACCGCTTGCTCAGCGAGCGCAGCGCCGACATAACGCACCTGCAGTGTGTAGCTACCTGCCGGCAGTTTCGGAAAGACAAAACGGCCATCGGCGGCGGTGGTGCGGCTTAGATTCAGTTCACGGATCACCACTTCAGCACCGGGTAACAGGCGCTGTTGGTTGTCGGTGATTCGGCCGCTTAATGCGGCGTCTGCCCATACGGGGAAAGCAGTGGTTGCGCTAACACAAAGGCTAAGCCAGATCGCCCGGCTCAGTCGGTTTGGATGCAATAAAGGTTGAGGTTTCATAACGGTTTCCAGAGCTGAAGGTCAATTTTCTAACAGCTATTGTGCGAAGGCTGTGTGACAGCCACGCGGCCAAAAAACCGATGTGCTGTTCCCGGCGGACCCGGGTCTTTGCAGCACAAGCCTGGGCCTGATTTGTCATCCGGTTGTCACGGCACTGTCACAGGGCCTGCTGACAATCGGAGGATTAAGATGCAGTGGTTCAGCGCTGGCAAAGTGGCGCAAAGGGCAGAGTAAATGTGGCGATATCACCGGCAAAAACTGAGTGTCTGTCTGCTGCTGTTGCTGGCAGTGTTGGTGCTGGCATTTCAGCAAGGGGATCTTAAAGCTTATAGTGTCCGCGACAGCGTCGACAGCCTGGGTGAAGCCGTCACGCTGGCAGTTTGTGGCGCCTGGCTCAGCCTGATTATCAGCAGCAGGCCTGTGGGGCGTATCACCAACTATCTGTTTTTCGGCAGTTTCTTGCTGTTGTTTTCGGCGACTTTAGATGTGGCCGATGAATTTCTCGATTATCCGCCAGAGCAGCGCCTGCTGAGCTGGCTGGAGTCTTTTCCGGCGCCGGTTGGCATGGTGCTGCTGACCATTGGCCTCTATGGCTGGCATCGCGAACAACAAGTCATCAGCCGGCAGTTACAGGGGCGCGAGGGTTTTTTACGTGACCATCAGCTGATTGACCCGCTGACCCAGCTTTATGGCCCGGTATATTTACACGCAGTGCTGAACCGGGAAATTAAGCTGCGCCGGCCTGGGCAGACCTTGTCACTGTTGCTACTTGATATTCAGGGTTTTGCCGCCTACAACCGCCATTTTGGTGTCGAGGCCGGGGACGCGTTACTGCAGCGCCTGGCGATTTGGTTTGCCGGCCAGTTGCGGCCACAAGATGTGATATGCCGCTACAGCGGCGATTGTTTTGTGCTGTTGCTGCCGGACACTCCATCGGGGAGCGCCGAGCTGCTGGCACAGCATTTACAAAGCCAGTTGCAGCATATCTGCACTGATCCATTGACGCTGCAGACTGTGGTTCAGCAGGTGCAGGAGCAGAGTGCTGCAGCAGCACTACAACAGCTTGAGCTGGCGCTGGGACAGGCCAAAGCGCAATCTTTTACGCTTGCAAAGGAATGGTACTGATGCGTCGGCCGGGTGGATTTCAGGACAAACAACTACTGGTAGCGCATGGCGTGCCTGAGCTGCTGCAGGCAGCCGCGCGCCGCGGTATGCCGCCTCACAAGTTACTGGCCGGCACTACTTTGTTTGAAACCGACCTGCAAAAACCGCAATTTCGCATGCACGCCGGCGCGCTGCAGCGCCTGCTGTGTAATCTCAATAAAATACCCAGCCCGGAATTGCCGGCTGTGATCGCGCAGGCGATTCTACTGAATCCGCAGATCCCGGTCTGCCGTCTGATCCTCTCGGCACCGACGCTCGGCAAAGCCTTGCGTTATCTGTGGTTTTATCGCCAGCAATTGTGGCCATTGTGTCTGCCAGTGCTGCAATGGCAAGGCGCGACGCTGCGGCTGACCCTGTTACCGGCGGTCGGGATGGGGGCTGCGCAGGCACTGGCGATTGCGCTTTGCCAGCAGTTTTTGCTGGCATTATGTGCTGCACGTCAGGTGGTTGCAGTGGGGACGTGGAACTCAGCACAAGGTTCAGCATCGTTGTTATTACAGCTGACTTCAGCGCAATTAGCCCAGCGGCTGCCGATGGGGCAAGTCGCTGCACAAGGCGCAGAGTGCCGGCACTGGCGGCAGATCTGTTGTCAGCAGGCGAAGTTGTTACCGCGTCAGCCCGGTTTGCTGGAATGGTTAAACCGGCAGCAACTTCTTCGGTTACCCACTTGGCTAAGCCAGGATGAAGCTGCATCTCTGTTGCAGATGCATCCGGCGGCGCTGAAAAGACTGCTGGCAGAACAAGATTGCAGTTTTAGCCAATGGCAGGATCGGCTGCGTAATCAGCTGGCGCTGTGCTGGTTGTCTCAACCGGAATTGTCGAACCGGCAACTGGCGGCCCGGCTTGGCTATTCGGATGAACATAATTTTCGCCGGGCGGTGAAACGCTGGACTGGTCTATTGCCCAGCGCTTTTCGGCCCGGCTGACAGGCTGAGCAGTCTTAGCCGCGCTGCGGATGGTGACTGACGAATTCCTGGTCCGGCAGTTTGGCCGACAAGTCGCCAAACTCGGCCAATAAAGCGGCGATCTCCCGTTCGGTAAAACCAACCCGGTCAAAATGACTGGCCAATTCTTCCATGCTGGCACCTTTGGCGAGCATGCGTTGACCGGTTTGCAGATGAATATTGCGGACAAAATCTGAAGTCATAATCAATTCCTGCATTGTGAAAGCGTTGCAGGGCGCATCATGCCGGCTGAACAAGTCAGCCAAATGACAACTTTTTTACAAATCGACCAACAGGCGCTGACACGGGATAAAGTCAGTCGGCCAACACCAATGCAGTTTTGGCCTGGATACAGCAGGTTAGTACTTCGCCGCTGTGAAGCGGTGCCGCCGGGTCCAGCATCTGGATCACCTCTCCCTGGATCAGGCGTTTTTTGCATAAGCCGCAGGAACCACCCCGGCAGTCGGAAGGAATGCAGGCGCCTGCGCTGTTCAGTGCATCCAGTACTGAACTGAAACCGGCTGCACTGGCTTGAATGTCACGATACCGGATGCTGAGTTCCTGCTGGCTGGCAGCCGCCGCAAACAGTTCAGCTTGCAGGGTTTTACCGGCGAGCGCCAGGTCCTGTTTCAGCTGGGCTGTCATCTGTGCGGCCGCGCAGCAGTAATAATCTCCCTGATAGCCGCAGAGTTGTAGCAGACGGCCGGCATTAATATGGCCGGTTTCACCGCTCCAGCTTGCATCTGGTTGCGAAAGGACCGGGATAAAACGTAAATGCGCCAAGCGGCTAAGCCAGCGCTGAAACAACAGATCGGCCTCAGTCCGGGCCTGATACACCAGCGTGACAGGGCGGCGCTGTCGCAGTCCCTGCAGGGCCATGGCCAGCATAGGGGTTATACCGACACCTGCTGCAACCAGCACCAGCGGTCTGCGACTGCGGGTTAGCACAAAATGGCCTTTTGGCTGACTGCTTTGTAGCAAATCACCGGCCTGAACAGTGTCGAACAGCTGACTACTCAGGCGTCCGCCGGTTTCGGCTTTAATCACCAGCCGGTAAAAATGACTGTGCCGGCAATCCTGCGCCAGCGAATAGGCCCGGCTGACAGGTTGCCCGGCAGCATCAGTGCCAAACAGCTGAATATGCTGACCGGCGCGGGCCGGCGGCAGCTTCTGGCCATCAGCGGCGACCAGCGTCAGCTGCAGATATCTGCGCTGCCGGCGCACACGGCTGACACGCAAGTGGAGCGAAGGCTGATGCAACTGTTGCTCGCGGCGGTGTTGAATAGCTTGCACAGACCAGCGCACCAAATGGATGGCAGGAAGCAGAAAAAAACACAATAGGGCAATCAGAACTAACAAGTGGCACAGTTCCGCATGTTTCGGGATGCGGCATTATATAAGATATATCCACAAATGAAAATGATTCTCATTAATATGTTTCTGCAGCAGTGGCCTCGGATTCGTCGAGTGCTAACTTAAAGAATCATAACAATTTTTCGGTAGAAGTTGGACAAGCTGCTATCGGCGATCATACTTCCATAGTTGTCATTGAAGACGGAACAAATGCATGAAATTTTTGCAGTTAACGCCTGTGGTGCAGTTCGTGATAGTGGTTTTGATTGGTTGGTCCTGGATTATGGCTGCCAGTTGGTGGCACGCCTTAGTAACTACCGGATTGATGTTGTTACTGGTGTGGTTCTGGCCTTCGACCTTGCTGCCGGCAACACAGCAAACCGATAGACCTGAAGCGCAGCCTGCGAAAGATTTTCTGCCATTTAGCCAACAAATGTTGCAACTACTGCAGCACTTATTGCCGGTGTGGTCGAAGCAGTCCGGCCTGGTTCGTCAGCAAACCGAAGATGCAGTGGTAAATCTGAACCACAAGTTCAGTGATCTCCTGCAATTACTCAGTAGCCATAATGATCAGCACATGGCTGGGCATCGTCAGGAACTGCTCAGTATGATTCGGGAGTCGGAGAATAAGCTTCTGACATTGACCCGTCAGCTCAATGATGCGCAACAAAATCGTCTGCGGATGCTCAACGAAATTCAGGCGTTAGCAAAGGTAACGGAAAGTCTGCAGGGAATGACCAACGAAGTCGGTGATATTGCTGCGCAAACGAATTTGCTGGCATTGAATGCAGCGATAGAAGCAGCACGTGCCGGTGAGAGTGGCCGTGGATTTGCAGTGGTTGCCACTGAAGTTCGGGCTTTGTCCAGCCGCTCCAGTGAAGCTGGCAAGCGGATCCGGGAGCGTGTGGCCGACGTCACACAAGCCCTGACCCGGACAGTGGCAGATTCAGAACAACAGGTTGGTCATGAGCAATCGTTGTTGCAGCAAACCGAACAGACCATCAGCAGTGTACTCAGTGATTATCAGCAGGCAGTGGATCGGATCAGTACCGATAACGATCAACTGCAACAGCACACCCACGAGGTACAGGAACAATTGTCGGATGTTGTGATGCACCTGCAATTTCAGGACAGGACCAGCCAAATCCTGGGGCATGTTGTCGCGGATATGCAACGTCTCGAGCATACAGCACAGCAACTGCTCAGCGATTTGGCTACCGGACAATTGCCGGAGTTACCGCCGATACAACAATGGCTGGATCAGCTAAAGCGCACTTATACCACGTTAGAACAAGTTTCAGTTCACACCGGGAAAGCAGCGTCCGCTGCTGACGATATTACGTTTTTTTAAGGTAATTGCATGAAAACTATCCTTATTGTTGATGATTCAATCAGTATTCGCCAAGTAGTGGGTATGACGTTAAAAGGGCAGGGATTTGACGTCATTGAGGCTGTGGACGGTGTAGATGCGCTGAAAAAACTGACCGGACAAAAAGTGCACCTGATTATTTCCGACGTCAATATGCCAAATATGGATGGCATTACTTTACTAAAAGAAATCAAACAGATACCCGCATACCGCTTTACACCTGTTGTCATGTTAACCACTGAAGGTGCTGAAGAGAAAAAGGAGCAGGGGCGTGCTGCGGGCGCTAAAGCCTGGATCACTAAACCATTCCGGCCAGAACAAATGCTGGCTGCCGTGAATAAACTGATTCTTCCGTAAACGAGGCTGATATGGCAGTGGTGATTACCCCCAAAGCTGACTTTCTGGTCGTTGAGTTTGAGCAGGATTTAAGTATTTTTGCCGTCAACGAGTTGTTTGAGTCCCTGAAATCGGTGCCACAAGCGGATGCGGACAAAGTGATTCTGGATTTGACTGCTGTATCTGAGTTTGACTCTGCTGGTCTGCAACTGTTGCTGTGGCTGCAACACAGTGCACCAGCCAAAAGTTTTACCTTGAGCCACGGTGATAACCCGACTGTCCTGCGGGTGCTGAACCTTTACAACCTGAACCCGCTGGCCGCCTGAGCAGGAGTTTGCTGATGGATCTTACCCAAGCCAGATCACTTTTTATCGAGGAAGCTCTTGGTCTTTTGGAAGTGATGGAAGCCTGCTTGCTGGAAATTGAAGCGGGTGATGCAACTGCTGGCCAGCACATTGACGCGATTTTCCGGGCGGCACATACCATCAAAGGCTCCGCAGGCCTGTTTGGTTTTGATGCAATAGTGGCATTTACACACATCGTTGAGAGTGTGCTGGATAAAGTCCGGGATCAGAAAATCAGTCTTGACCACGACCTGTGTGATTTGTGTCTTTTGTGTCAGGACCACCTGATGACGATGATCCGCCAACTGCAGGATGACAGCATCCAACTTGATCTGCACGCAGGGGAACAGCTGTTAGCGCGGTTGCATCTTTACCTCGATGGAAAACCTGCGCTTGCTATGCCGGAAGCTGAAACTGCCGCTATGTCTGAGCATTGGCAGTTTGATGTGCGTTATGGCGCTGACGTATTTCGTGATGGTATGGACCCGATGTCTCAGCTCAGTTACCTCGCCACTCTGGGGACTTTAACTGACGTACATCTCAGTGCAGAGTTTCCGGCTGAACATTTTGACCCGGAAAGCTGTTACTTGCGTCTACATGCCAATCTGGCGTCGGAAGCGTCAAAACAGACACTGGAAGATGTATTTGAGTTTGTGCGCGACAGTAGCGAAATCCATATTACGGTGCCAAAAAGTATCTCGGAGCAGCTGGCGCAACAGGATATCAGTGACGAAAAACTGGGAACTTTGCTGGTCCAGGCCGGTGCTGTTACCCCGAGAGAATTGCAACAGGCGCTGCAAGCGCATAAACAACAGGAAATTGCGATTGGTCAGGCCTTAGTGCAGCAAGGTGCTGTGCCGCCTGAGCTGATCAGTACTGCGCTGGACAAACAAAAAGCGACGGAGCACAAAAGACCGGCAGACTTTCAGTTTCTGAAAGTCGAAGCCCGAAAACTGGACGGTTTGATCAACCTGATTGGTGAATTGGTCACATCAGGGGCGGAAATGGACAGTTTGCTCAGCGAGTTGGGCAATTCCAAAATCACGGAATCCTTTTCAGTCCTCAACAGTTTATTAGAACAAATCCGTGATGGTGCGCTGAGTCTGCGCATGGTCCAGATTGGCGAGTCTTTTTCCCGTTTGCGCCGGATTGTCCGCGACGTCAGCAAAGAACTCGGCAAAGAAATCGACCTGATTGTGGAGGGTGCTGATACCGAACTTGATAAAAGCATGGTGGAGAAGTTGTCTGATCCACTGATGCATATAGTGCGCAATGCACTGGATCACGGTATTGAGCCAACAGAGCTCAGACTCTATAAAGGTAAACCGGCACAAGGCCAGTTAAAACTGAGCGCCAGACACGAAGCGGGTTCTGTCGTCATTGAAATTTCTGACGACGGGGCTGGCTTAAATGTGCAAAAAATCCGCGACAAAGCGATTGAAAAAGGCATTCTGGCACCAGACCGTGATCTGAGTGAAGCCGATACTTATAAGCTGATCTTTGAGCCTGGTTTTTCAACGGCTGCAGCTGTGACCAACCTTTCCGGACGTGGCGTCGGAATGGACGTGGTCAGGCGCAATATTGAAGAATTGCGCGGGCAAATACAGATCCGCAGCGCAATAGAAAAAGGGACAACTTTCAGCATTCGGTTACCCTTGACTCTGGCGATTATTGATGGCTTTTTGGTCAGTGTGGCAGACACTAAATTGGTGCTGCCGCTGAATATGGTGCAGGAGTGCATGGAATTTAAACCGGGTCTGCAGACTCAGGGACGCAATTATCTGGACTTGCGTGGTGAGGTCCTACCGTTTATCCGTTTAAGCGATATTTTCCGGCTACCGGGCCGCAGGCTGCAGAGAGAAAACGTTGTGATAGTGCAATATGGTTCAGATCGGGCCGGCCTGGTCGTGGATGCCTTGCACGGTGAACTGCAGGCCGTGATTAAACCACTCAATTCCATGTTTCAGTCTTTGCGGGGTATCGGTGGTTCCACCATTCTGGGCAGTGGTGACATCGGTCTCATTTTGGATATTCCGCAACTCGTGCAGTTTGCCACAAATCTGGAGATGCAGACATGTCATCCATAACCCCTTCAGCTGGCGCTGAATTTTTTAACAAAGCCGAATTAACTCATCAGCATTACTTAACTTTTATTCTGCGCGATGAATATTTTGGTATCAGTATCAGTGCGGTTAAAGAAATCATCGAGTATGACAATGTCACCGCCATCCCACTAATGCCCGATTTCGTCAAAGGCGTACTGAACTTGCGCGGTGAAGTGGTGCCTGTGATTGATTTATCCATCCGCTTTAATAAACCAGCGACAGAAATCCAGCGCCGTACGTGCATCATCATTCTGGAGATCCCTTTTGAAGAGCAATTAGTGACATTAGGAGCCGTTGTTGACAGTGTCTGTGAAGTTCTGGAAATTCAACCAGAGAGTATTGAGTCGGCGCCAACATTTGGGGCTCGGATCCGGGCGCAGTTTATTTTAGGCGTGGCAAATGTCGGCGAACGATTTGTTATTTTGTTGCGGGGTGAGCGAGTGCTGTCGCTGGACGAAATGGCAACTTTGATTGAAAAAGTCATGGAATAGGTGACCCTGCAGTATGAAATCAGTCCAGCCAGTGCAGGAGCAGCCCTCAGCTACAGCGATGGCGCCCGCGCTCAGCGACCAGGAATTCCGTCAAATCAGGGATTGGCTGCATCAGCATAGTGGCATTCACTTATCGGATGTGAAAAAAAGCATGGTGGTTGGCCGGCTACAAAAGCGCGTGAAGGCGTTAGCAATGCCTTCATTTCAGGCCTATCTGAAGTTTATTAACCTGCCAACCCAGCGTCAGGAACAGCAAATCGCCCTGAATTTACTGACAACGAATGAAACTTATTTTTTCCGAGAGGAGAAACATTTCAACTTTCTGCAGCAGCAGGTTTTGCCTGCGTTTGAGCAACAACGACAGCCCCTGCGGATTTGGAGTGCAGCAGCTTCTTCAGGGGAAGAAGCTTACTCCATCGCATTGTTGCTCGCACAACAACTGGGGTTGGCCGCTGATTGGCAGGTGTTCGGTACAGACATTAATACCGCCGTGCTGGAAAAAGCCAGGCGGGCTTTGTATCCCATCGAAGCCAGTCAACGGATCGCTATGCCATTGCTGCAGGCTTTTTGTCTCAAAGGCGTCGGCAAAGAACAAGGTCGTTTTAAAATGGGTCCTGAGTTGTGCCAGCATGTGCAGTTTCTGCAGGCAAACCTGTTTGATTTACAAGCGAAGCTGCCGTTATTTGATGTGATTTTTTTAAGAAATGTACTGATCTACTTTGAGCTTGAGGATAAAAAGCGAATTATTCAAAACGTTACCCGCCAACTTAAACCTGGCGGTTGGTTGCTGGTTGGTCATTCGGAGAGTATCCACGGCTATCTCGACACCTTACAGCAAATCCGTCCCAGCTGTTATCAGTATAAAAAGCCGGTGGACCGGCAACTTCAGGAGTAAGCAGTGGCAAAAATCAAAGTCCTTATTGTCGATGATTCGGCTCTGGTCCGGCAGGTACTCAGCAGTTTGCTGGAGAAGGAGGCGGACATTGAAGTGATAGCGACTGCACCGGACCCGATTTTTGCGCAGGCGAAAATGGCGAAAGTCTGGCCTGATGTCATCACACTGGACGTAGAAATGCCACGTATGGACGGTATTACGTTTTTAAAGCAAATCATGTCTACCCGGCCGACACCAGTGTTGATTTGTAGTTCATTAACAGAAAAAGGTGCAGCCACAACCATGCAGGCGCTTGAAGCGGGCGCCGCTGCGGTATTTACTAAACCGACACTGGGGGTCAAAGATTTTCTGACTGCCGAGCGTGGTCGGTTTGCCGATACTATCCGCGAAGTAGCCAAAGTTAATACACGGAACCTCGCCCGTTTGCCTTTACCCGCTGCTGTGCCGATGAAAATGGCGCCGGCGCCGGAGCCGGTGGTTCAGGCGATGAGCAAGACCACTGAAAAAGTCATAGCTGTCGGGACTTCAACCGGTGGAACTCTGGCGCTTGAATATGTGTTGAGTCGATTGGAGCGAGATTGTGAGGGCTTGGTCATCGTGCAGCATATGCCGGAAAAGTTTACCGCGGCTTTTGCCGAGCGACTCAATAGTCTGTGCGCAATCGAAGTGCGTGAGGCCAAACATGGCGATCGGGTCCGGCCTGGCTTAGCGCTGATCGCGCCAGGTGGCCAGCATATGAGCTTGACCCGAAACGGCGCCTATTACCACGTGATAGTCAAACCCGGTCCGGCAGTAAACCGACATTGCCCTTCGGTCGATGTATTGTTCCGTTCGGCAGCGAAAGTTGCCGGAACAAATGCCATTGGCATTATCATGACCGGGATGGGGGATGATGGTGCGCGTGGTTTGCTGGAGATGCATGAGCAGGGGGCGCGGACTTTTGCTCAGGATGAACAAAGCTGTGTCGTTTTTGGCATGCCAAAAGAAGCAATTAAACGAGGTGGTGTTGATCATGTGGTGGCGCTGGATAAGATCCCCGGTGTGATGATGCAATACAGTCGCTAAAACGCATTGTGTTAACGATGGTTTGTTACCTGCCTGACCCAGACATCACCACTCCAGAGTTCAAAAATAACGTTACGGTGGCCCTGTCCGCCGACGTGTTCTGACAACGCATGTAGCCCCATTCCGGTTAGTCCCTGTCGCGCAGCGAGGATATTCATTTGTCCTATTCCTGCTGCATTTGTGGCGTGGTCAAACATGTAAGCTCCGCCAAATATTTTTGTCTGGAACTGGCTTGCCGGCAAACTCAGCTGTTTCAGTTCCCGGCTAAATAGTTGAAAACATTCGTTGGCATATCGTGCATCCAGATGAGGCGTGGTGGCGGCTGTATGTTTCGTTTTGCGCTCAGGCAACAAGAAATGACTCATTCCACCTAATTTCAGTTTGGGATGCCAGAAAGTCACTGAAACACAAGAACCAAGCAGAGTTCTGATCCTTGTGTTTCGGTCGGTGCTAAAGTAGAAATCTCCGGGTTGAAGCAAGATGTCAATCAACTGCGCGGGTGCGGTCATACTTCAAGACTCAGCGCAGCGCAACCGCATCAGAAACGGACAAAATCATTGTCGTGACTGACCTGAGGGCTGTAACCCGCTTTTTTCGTTGGTGGCTTATGTGACGCCGCTGTGCGTACGGGCGCTTCGCTGCCGCCACTGACCTTGAAGTATGAGATCAGTTGTTGCAGTTGTTCGGCTTGGCCGCTCATTTCCTCTGCGGTTGCAGCTAGCTCTTCACTGCTGGCCGCATTTTGTTGGGTGACCTGATTTAACTGCATCATCGCGCTGTTAATTTGTGTGGTCCCGGTACTTTGTTCCTCACTAGCGGCGGTGATCTCCTGCACCAGCTCAGAGGTTTTATTAATCCCCGGCACTAAATCACTGAGCAGCGTTCCGGCGCGCTCTGCCAGCTGCACGCTACCCTTCGCTACTTCACCGATCTCCTGCGCCGCCACCTGACTACGCTCAGCCAGTTTACGCACTTCCGCCGCGACTACTGCAAAACCTCGGCCGTGTTCACCGGCGCGGGCAGCTTCAATGGCGGCATTTAATGCCAGCAAATTGGTCTGATAGGCAATATCGTCAATGATGCTGATTTTTTCGGCGATACTTTTCATGGCAGAAACAGTCTGGCTGACCGCCTGGCCGCCTTCGTTGGCATTCACCGCAGCTTTTGCTGCTATCCCTTCGGTGATTTTGGCGTTTTCGGTATTTTGTGCCACAGATGCGCTCATCTCCTCCACAGAGGCTGAGGTTTCCTCGACACTGGCCGCTTGCTCGCTGGTGGCCTGAGACATATTTTGTGCGGTTGAACTGACTTCTTCTGACGCGGACGACAGATTGTCGGCGGCGCTGCGTACTTCACCAACAATTTGCGCGAGCTTGTTTACCATCTCGCTAATGGCAAACAACATACTCGACTTATCCCCGGTTTTGAGCTGCACCTGTAAGGTCAGATCACCGGCAGCAACCCGATTAACGACGTCTGCCGCATAAGCTGGTTCGCCGCCGATTTGTCGCAGCAAACCACGTACTATCACGACTGCGATGACAATCCCCAGCACAATCGCCAACGCAATGACAGAAGTCACCAGACTCTGTGCGCTGGCGTAAATCTGGTCACCGAGGTCGCTGGCTTTGTCGCCGCCGCTGACGTTCAAATCGACCAGTTTGATTAACAATGCGGAATATTCATTAAACAGGCTCAATGATTCGCCATTCAGCAGATGCATTGCTTCTTCGGTTTTCATTTGACGGGACAGAGCCACAACTTCTTCGTGGATGGTTAGATAGCGTTTAAATAGCTGGTCAAATTGCTGCAGCAACCGGGTTTCTTCTTCTGACACAATTAAAGCGGCATAGCTGTCACGGTTTTTGTTGATAGTGGCCAACGCGCTTTGCATGTCTTGTTCAAATTTGGCCATTTGTTCGGGTTTACTAGCCAGTACGTGTTGCAGCTCGGCGATACGATAATCAGAGGTCGCAGTGTTCATCTGATTGATAAAATTGATACTGGGCATCCAGTTCTTGGCAATGTCAGTGGATTGATCATTCACTTTGCTCATTTCCGACAATGCCATCAGACCGAGAAATGTCATCAGCGCTAATATTGAGAAAAACCCCAGACCCAGTTTGGTTGCAATCTTCAGTTGCCGAAAAAAATTCATGTCCTGACTCCCGCAGAGCGTATCTAGCATTGACAGTGGTGATGTTGAGACCCGGAAACCCGATTGGATTGACCTTTAACCTCAGACCTTACAATACAAGCACAGGTTTTTAGGCACAGCCAGCAATTGAACAAGATAAAAATCAGCGGGTTACTCGACAGATATCAATCGCGCTACCGCATTCAGCATTTGTTGAGGGGAGAAAGGTTTTGTCACCCAGGCTTTTGCTCCGGCATTGTATGCCTTGTCCTTAAACTCCTCGGATTTTTCTGTGCTCAGCATGATCACCGGCGTAAAGCGGTATGACGGAATAGTGCGGACTTTTTGCAGTAACGTCAGCCCATCTAAATCCGGCATATACAAATCACAGATCAGTAAATGCACCTTTCGACCATCGAGCAAGCCAAGAGCTGATGTGGCATCTTCGGCCTGCAAGGTGTCAAAGCCTGCCGTTTGTAATATTTCGTTGAGCACCAACCGCAATGGCGCTGAGTCATCAATAATCAAAATAGTCTTTTTCATCGCTTGCTCCAAAGCGCTCTTGTTCATTGTAACTATGTAAGATTTTTCGAAATTTTCGACATTTGTAGATTTTTTCTTGAGTTCGTTCTTAGATATGCCAGTCTTTCCAGTGAGGTAAGACTCTGGGTGTCGTGAAATTACGGGAAAGCATTGTTCGGATGAATGATTCAACCATTTTAATCGTCGAAGATAGCGCAGCACAGCGGGCGGTGTTACGACAGTTTTGCCAAAATGCCGGATTTCAACACATCAGTGAGGCTGAGAATGGACGGGCAGCTCTTGCGGCTATAGACGCCAGCGGTCAGGCCGCAGATATTCTGATTTGTGATCTTGAGATGCCTGAGATTGATGGCATTGAATTGATTAATTTGTTGTCGGCTCGTCAAATCAGCAGTGCTTTAATCATCGTCAGTGGCAGGGAGAGATCCTTGTTATCTGCCGTTGAGCTCATGGCCAGTACAGAAGGCCTGTATGTTCTGGGATCGTTGCAAAAGCCAGTACAGGAATCATGCTTTCGGCAATTATTGTATCAATCCTGTCAAAGTTGGTTGTCGAGTAAAAGAGGTGGGGTCAAGCAGACCGAACTGCAGCTGACCAAAGAGCAGTTGCAGCAAGCGTTGAATGACCGGCGTTTTGTGCTGCATTATCAGCCCAAAATCGATTTTGCCAGTGCAAAACTGATTGGAGCAGAAGCCTTAGTGCGCTTGCAGACGGCTGAAGACGATCAGCTGATTTTTCCGAATGATTTTATCCCCTTATGTGAGCGTTTTGGCCTGATTGATGAACTGAGTTATCAGGTAATCGAATTGGCTATTGCCCAGCAACAACGTTGGGTTGCGGCCGGATTGGACCTGACACTGTCAATCAACTTGTCGGCCTATTCCTTTGAGCAACCAGAGTTTTCCGCCCGCGTGATTGCGCTGATTAAAGACTGCGCCGTGCCGCCCAATTCGTTGATTTTTGAAGTGACCGAAACGGGAGTCATCAAGGACATTGGCCGGGCGCTGGCCATTCTGACCCGTTTGCGGTTATTTGGTTGCGGTCTGTCGATTGATGACTATGGTACCGGCTATTCATCAGTCAAACAGCTGTCGCAAATTCCATTTACCGAGCTGAAGGTCGATCGCAGTTTGATCCATGGCATTTGCGGCAAACCGCATTTGCAGGTGATTTTCGAAAGTACGTTGTCGATGTGTCAGAAGCTTGGTATTGAGTTGGTCGCTGAGGGGGTTGAACGACCGGATGACTGGCGATATTTGTTGCAGGCTGGTTGCAATACGGCACAAGGTTACCTGATTTCGCCTCCTTTGCCTGAGCAACGTTTTTCACAGTGGGTGGCTGCAGGCATGACATTTTTAAGCCAGGTCGGCGAAAAGGGCCAGTCGTAATGGCACCGGATGTGGTATCTGGTCGCAGTTTCCTGCTGCAATTTTCCCGTCTGGCGCTATAATAGCCCTCCTTTTTTTATGGCTATTAGCCATTGTCCTGCGGAGCCGCGATGAGTCAGTTACCCCCATGTCCACAATGTCAGTCCCCATTTGCCTATGAAGACGGCGTGCAGCTGGTTTGCCCGGAATGCGGCCACGAATGGCAGCCTGGCGCAGAAGTCACCGCTGAAAGCAGCAAAGAGGTCCGTGATTCGGCCGGCTCTGTGTTGCAGGATGGTGATACTGTAACCGTGATCAAAGACTTAAAAGTCAAAGGCTCGTCGCTGGTGGTGAAAATCGGCACTAAGGTGAAAAACATCCGGCTGGTGGATGGCGATCATGACATCGATTGCAAAATCGACGGTTTTGGCGCGATGAAGTTAAAATCTGAATTCGTCAAAAAGGTCTGATTGGACTGAATAAAAAATGGCGCCTTTAGCGCCATTTTTTATGGTGATAAACCCGTCAGTACGCGCGGGTTTTAAAAGTCGCGGCATCCAGAATCGACCACAAATGCACGAGGCCTGCGATCACCGCCGGGATAAAAATTAGCCACCACATGGCATAACCGACCATACAAACCACAAAAAACAAGATGGCTGGCATTAAACGGCCCTGTACCAGCTGGCCGAGTCCCGGAATAAATACGCTGCATAATGCGGCAATGACATTACCGCCTGAACCTTGCTCTGCCATATGGGCTCCTCACTTCAGTACATTCGCCTTTGTTTTGACTGTATCGCAAAACTTTATTTGTGACAGCAGAAATCTGTAAGCGAATGTATGCAGAGGCGTTATGCCCCAGGTTCCGTCAGAAACCCCAGCTGAGTAATACCGGCCTGTTGTACGGCGGCGAGCGTGGCGACCACATGCTCATAGGCCACTGCACGGTCACCCTTTAGCTGAAAAGTCGGCTGTGGTGTTAATAGTGCAGCTTGCTGCAGCCGTTGTGTGAGTTCTTCGCGGCTTAACTTATCCTTGTTCCAGTACACAGCACCGTCGGCGGTGACTGCCAGCGTCACAGTATCCGGTTTGCTCTGACTCGGCTGATGGCTGACCTGCGGCAGCTCCAGTGGGATGGAGTGCGTCAAGACCGGCACTGTGATCATAAAAATAATCAGTAACACCAGCATCACATCGACCAGCGGCGTCATATTGATTTCACTGATCACGCCGCTGTCATCGTCAAAGTCGTTATGAAAAGACATCAGGCCGCTCCGTTCACAGGCTGAGTGTGTGACACCGTGGCTTTTGGCGCAGCACCGGTGATGAAGTAGGCATGCAGCTGAAAGGCAAAGCGGTTTAATTGCGACACTATGCCTTTATTGCTGCGGCTAAAGGCGTTAAAAGCCAGCGTGGCCGGGATCGCCACGGCGAGGCCAAACGCCGTCATAATCAGCGCTTCACCGACCGGCCCGGCAATTTTATCAATACTGGCCTGACCGCTGGCGCCAAGGCTGACTAAAGCATGATAAATGCCCCAGACAGTGCCAAACAGACCGACAAAAGGTGCGACGGAACCGACTGAAGCTAAGATCGCCAAACCACGCTGTAGCTGCTCGGCACTTTCATCAATAGCGCCTTTTAAGTTGGCGGTCAGCCAGTCCGACAGCGGTAGATGGCCATGTAAATCATCGCGATGCGTGCTGTGATGTGCCAATGCCTGCTGGCCTTGATCGGCCAGATAAAAAAACGGATTGCCGGGGCCATCAACGGGCCGGGCTTGCTGTAACAATGTCAGACCGGCCTGAAAACTTTGTGCATGCCAGAACTCACGACCGGCCTGCTGCAAGCGGCGTAGTTGCCACAAGGCGTAGCTACGTCTGGCAATCACTGTCCAGCTGGCGACTGACATCAGCAGTAATAAAAACGCCACGGTTTTGCTGACCATATCGCCTTGTTGCCATAACAACGCGATGCCATAGGGATTGTCTTGCATGATGTACTCCTGTGAATAACGTGGCGCTTCTCGCCAAAAATCCGCGTTAACCTTGCTGCAGCGAAAACTTCAGCGGTAATTCGTACCAATAATCAATAGGTTGGCCTTGTTTACGTGCCGGCTGGAATTTCCATTTTTTCACCGCCTGCAGCGCCGCCTGATCCAGCCGGTCAAAGCCGCTGGATTTTTTCAGTTTTAATTCGCTCACCAGGCCTTCTTTACTGACCAGCAATAACAGCCAGACCGTGCCCTGTTCTTTGCGTTTGCGTGACAACATCGGATACACCGGCGCTTTGTTATTCAGGCCTGCGGCGTCTGCACTGGGTAATTGTGTGGTCGGCTCGGCAGTTTTTGTCGGGCTGCTGACGGCTGCTTTTTGGCGGACTGTCTTGCTGGGGGCAGGCGTCGGCGCAGCTGCCGCAGCTTTGGCGACCGGCGGCGGAGTTTTTTGTGTTGGCTTAGGCTGTGGTTTCAGCGGCGGCTTTTTCGGTGCTGGCTGTGGTTTTTGCGGCTCAGGCTCTGCTTTGGGCGGTGGTGGTGTAATTTTGGGTTCAGGCGCAATCAATACGCCCTGCAACTTTGGTGGCTCCATGTCGATTTTGGGTTCGGTGATCGCCGCATCTGCCTGCATCAACGCAGCAATAGCGCCAAGATGCAGCAATAACAACAACACAAAGACTCCGGCAGTTCCGCGCGACATGATAAAGCTTAAAGTTTATGAGAATGATTCGCATTATATGATTATGCGAAGGTTTTGTCAGCAGCTTTCTGCAGCGGACTGGTTCTATCAATAACAAAGTTGCGCTGGCGCAACCTTTAGCGCCAGCCGCAATATTGGAAAAAAGTATCAGCAGCGCCGGCGTGGGATCAGCCAGCGGCCTTAGCCTTTGCGACTGGGGCAGCAGCAAGGGCAGGGCGGAAGATATCCGGATACACACGGTCGCGAAGTGCCATCGCCGGCGCTTCGACTAATTTGTAGAGTAGCGCGCTGACGGCCAGTGACAGCAGGACATTCAGCAGCAACACAGTACTGTCGGACCAGCCTTGTGCCGATGCCTGTTGTTTGATGATATAACCGATGGGTTTGTGCACCAGATATAACGAATAAGACCAGAGCGCCAAAGTGGCAGCACCCGGTATCCGCCAACGCGCCAGCAAGCTGCCGGGCTGCAGTGCGCTCGCCAGCAGCAGCGCAAACGCCATGGCCAACAAAGAATAACCAAACACCGTGGCAAAAAAGCCATAGCCCTCGCCTTTGATATAAGCGAAATTCAGCAGCAGATATAACATCAGCGCCACAGTACCAAAGCCGATCAGCTGCAGTTTTTGCTGATGTTGCGCCAGCGCAGCCCAACGCGTCGGATAGGCATTTTTAAACAAAGCCACTGCCAATCCGGGCAGCAGCTCATCCATCCGCGCAAAGCTGGAATAATAAATAAAGGCATTAAAATAGCGGATCTGGCCATCGGCTTCGAGGCCATACAACTGCCACATCTGATAGCGATAGCAAGTCGCTGCGACAATCAGCGCACCCATCAAATAAAACGCGTGTTGTACTTTTCCGCTCAGTCGCAGGCATAGAAAAGCCACCAGCGGCAGCAGGAAATAAAACTGCTCTTCAATGCACAAAGACCAGGCGTGCGAAAAGGCAGTGCCCGGCATTAGCTGGTAATTTTGCGTAAAAGTCAGAAAACGCCACAACGGTGGTGGCGTATTGCCACCCATCAATTCAGGGAGCAGAAAAAACGCGGCCAACACCAGCCAGAATACCGGCCAGGTGCGCAGCGCACGGCGCCAGTAAAAGCGCCGGAACGACAATTGTTTACCCTGTGCCAGGCCTTTGAACAGCTGATTACCAATCAGATAACCGGACAAAACAAAAAACAGATCCACACCGACCCAACCGATCCGGCTCAACCAGCCAAAAGTCGGCTCGCCGCTGACAAACACCATATAGTGATACATAAACACCAGCAAGATAGCGCAGGCGCGCAGCAGGTCGAGTCCGCTGTGGCGGGAGGATTGGCCAACGGATTGGCTTGGCGGCAACAGGTTCATTGAAGTCCAGAAAATGTGATTGTGATCAGGTGTTTGTATTGACAGTACCATGCTGCTTGTGGATTGTCGTCAGGATCTGCGAGTTGCGCTGTTGGCGCTGGCTGCTGCCATCATTTTTGCCTTCGCCGCAAGACCGCTTAGCAAAGAATTCACCTGTCGGTGAGTCACTTTCTTTTGTTTCAGCAAAAGAAAGTAACCAAAGAAAAACCGACCCCGGTTCCGCTCGAAAGCCCGTTGAAAAATGGCAATTTGAGGCGAAAACGCAACTCGCGATTCGCTAACGTCGAATCGCTCAAACACTCGTTTTCTTAAAACCTCAAATCACCATTTTTCAACGGCTCGCTACAACGGGGAGTTGGTTTTCTTAGTTGGAGCTGGTTTAAGTGTAAGAAAATTAAAAGCAAAGCCAACTACTGAGGGCAGCTGCCCGTTGGAGCGAGCCGGCTGAAAATCGTTGGCCAAGGTTTTAATCGTGCGACGACCGGAATGGGTGTCTGAGCACGGCGACGGTAGCGCCTTTTCTTTCGGTTCCTTTCTTTTGGCAAGGCAAAAGAAAGGAACTCACCGTTAGGTGAATTCTCTGCTAGACGGTCTCACCGCAGAGGTAAAAATGATTACTACAACAAATACGCCGCCCGCAGGGCAAAAAACAGCATCAGGCGACTTGCTTCTCTGCCAGATGTAACTCCATGGTGGCTTTGAGCAAGCGGAACAACAATACAGAAGCGTCGATCTCTTCGCGTCTGTTGGTCAGACTCTCAACGTTCAAGCCGAGCGGAATATCCAGGCTGGCGCAGTGCTGCAGGATTTGCTGCAGATTGTCGCGGCATAAGCGAATGGATTCGTTCAGCGGGTTTTCGGCGTCCAGAATGCGGTAGCGGGCAGCGAGTGGCACTGAAATGCCAAGCCACTGCATAAAATCTAAGGTCTGTTCGCCACCACAAGGGGTGAAGGTCAAAATAATGCGGTTCGGTGTCAGGCCTTGCTGGCGGCAGCTGCGGGCGTAGCTGGTCAGTAAATCTATCGTGGCCTGGGCGTTGTACACCGCCTGGGTGATAAAAAATTGGCAGCCCTGAGCTGATTTTTCAATCAGACGTTGGTGCTCATTGCCTTTACTGGCGTGGCGTTCAGCGATAGCGACGCCACCCAGATACACATCGGCCGGGTGTTCAGCCAGCTCGCGGTAAGCGTCGGCCAGACTCAGTTTTATAGTACCGTTGGAAGAAGGGCTACCGACCAACACCAAATTTTGCAGCTGATAATCCCGGGCGGTTTCGCCGAGCCAGTCGCGGAACTCTGCCGCATCGCGCTGTGCCACCGACTTGTACGTGATGACATCGCGGCGCGCCAGTTTGCGCAGCAGCAGGCTGTAGTCGCGTGGGTCCAGCGTGGCGTGAAACGGGAACGGCCGTTCACTGCTGACGCGGCTGCTTTCATCCTGAATGTCGTACACCACTAAACCGTCGAACTCAATTTCGTTTAAGCGCTTCAGCAGTTTGCCGGCGATACGCTCAGTTTTATCTGCAGCAGTGCCAGCCTTTGGCGGCGTAGTACCAATCAGGTAGACCCCTTGCGTAGGGTCCTGAATTTTTTGCTGCAGACTGAGCGGCATAATCGAAATCTCTTATAGAAGCTGATATGGCTAAGTATACAGATGTTTGGATGGCTGGCCATCTAAATTTAAATGAATTTTTTCGAATCTTTAGTTGAGTAAAACTCAAGTTGCAGCAAAAAACAGTTTTGGACTGTCGAGCGGGGCCTTGATGTGCTGAATTATGCAGAGGGTGAATTGCCGGAGCTTGCCAATCAAAGGATTTTGCAGGGGTTGGCTCCGCTGGCTGGTTGTCATCTGCTGCGGCTCTGTGCTGCGTGCTGCAGAATCACTGGCGCACTTTCCTGCTCTGCAATGCGACATTCATTCAGTATCCAGGCCCAAAGCTTTGGCAGAAGTGGCGCGTCGCTCTGACGTCCTGATGCCAATCCTTATACTTTCTTTATAAAGTGCTGCAACGCGCTCTTTTAGACTATCAGTCTGAGTCTGAAGAGGTGTGAACCGATGTCCGGTTTAGCTGTGCAGGGGCCGCGCGCCAGTGGTCGCCTGCTGATTTATAAAGTATTGGGTTATTTGTTGTTGCTGTTGTCGCTGGTGCACCTGTCTGGTGCTGCAGTGTCGGTATATTTCAACGAAAACAGTTTCTGGACTTTTCTCGGCACTGCGGCCAGTTGCGTCATTGTTGGTTATAGCCTGACGCTGATGGGGCGCGAAGCGGTCGCGATGAAACAACGCCAGTTGTTTTTACTGACCACGTTAAGCTGGCTGATTATCTGTGTGTTTTCGGCCTTACCTTTCTGGCTGATTATTCCTGATTCAAGCTTTACCGATGCCTGGTTTGAAACCGTCTCAGGCATTACCACCACGGGGTCTACTGTGTACTCGGGCCTCGATAATATGCCCAAAGGCATTTTGTACTGGCGCGCCATCCTGAACTGGATTGGTGGCATTGGTATAATCGTGATGGCGATTGCGATTTTGCCGGCACTTAAAATCGGCGGGATGAAACTGTTTAAAACTGAAAGTTCAGACACCTCGGAGAAAATCCTGCCGCGCAGTTCGTCGATGTCAGCGGCCATTGGTGGGGTGTATCTGGTGCTGAGTCTGGTCACGGCCATCAGTTATTATCTGGCTGGTATGAATGGTTTTGATGCTATCACCCACATGATGGCGACCGTCGCGACCGGTGGTTTTGCCAACTACGATGCATCTTTTGGCATTTACAAAGACATGCCCCAGATTTATTGGCTCAGCAGCTTTTTTATGTTGCTGGCGGCGATGCCTTTTGTGCTGTTTATCAGCATGGTGAAAGGTGACCGCAAGGCGTTGTGGAAAGATCCGCAGGTGCGGGCTTTTCTGTTAATTGTTGCTTTCTGCACCGCGCTGCTGACTTTTTATCAGGTCAAACACAATGCGCGGGATGCGTTGGATGCGTTGACCCATAGCTTTTTTAATGTCGTTTCTATTATTACCACCTGCGGTTTTGCTTCAGAGGATTACACCTTATGGGGCAATATGGCGGTGATGTTATTCTTTTACATCACTTTTGCCGGCGCTTGCTCGGGCTCCACGTCCGGTGGCCTGAAAATTTTTCGTATCCAGTTGTCGGCGATGTTGCTGGTGAAGCAGCTGAAACTGCTGATCCATCCCAAAGCGGTGTGGAGCCAGAAATATGGCGGTAAATCGGTTGACGACCAATTGCTTGGTAATGTGCTGGCATTCTGTTTTATCTACTTCGCCAGCATTGGCTTTATCGCGCTGATGTTGTCGTTTTATGAATTAGATGTAGTCACAGCACTGACCGGCGCAGCGACAGCGGTTGCCAACGTCGGGCCGGGGCTTGGCAGTATTATTGGCCCGGCCGGCAACTTTGCCAGCTTGCCAGATGGTGCCAAATGGTGGTTAAGTTTGGGCATGTTATTGGGCCGGCTCGAAATTCTGACGCTGGTAGTGTTATTTACTCCGTCGTATTGGCGGTATTGAGGCATGCGGGTGCGCTGGCAGCAATTCAGTTCAGTGTTGGCGGGAAAGCCGGTGAACGCCGGGACCACGGCTTATTGGCTGTGGTCAACCGGCGGTATTTTGCTGCTGCCGCTGCTCGGTTGTGTGCTGTTATTGCCGCTGCGCGCTGCCGTCAGCCCGACCGACGTGGCAATGCTGATGTTGCTGTGGATCAGTGCAATGGCGCTGCAGTTTGGTAAAACGCCGGCACTGCTGACGACTTTGTGGTCGGTGCTGCTGCTGAACTGGTGTTTTGTGCCGCCGTATTACACGCTTGACGTGCACGATACCAACAACTTTATCAGCTTTTTTGTCATGGCTGCTTTTGGGCTTTTTATCAGCTATCTGGCGGACCGGTTACGCCGGCAGCAGGAACACAGTGCCCGGCAACAGCTGCAAGTAGAGCTGGAGCAACAACGCGCCGTGCTGCTGCGCAGCTTGTCGCATGACCTGCGCACACCGCTTGCCACTATTATGGGCGCATCCAGCATGCTGGCAGACGATGCGCTGCAACTGTCTGACGAGCAGCGCCGGCAACAGGCGCAGAATATCTATCAGCAAAGTTTGCTGCTCAATCAACATTTTGAAAAAGTGCTGGAACTGAGTAAAGCGCAGCTGATGGGCGATTCGCTGCGCCGTACTGCATTCAGTGCCGCAGATTTAATGGCCGGAGCCCTGGCGCGCCGGCCGGAAGATGCCGCCTTTCTGGCGCCTATCTGTCAGCAAAGCCCGGAAGCGGACGGGCAGCTGTTTAGCGGCGATGCTGAATTACTGGAAATGGCGCTGGCCAATATGCTGGAAAATGCACTGCGCCATGGCGCTCCGCCGTATCAGCTGCAGTTAAGTGCTGCCAACGGCTGGTATCAGCTGCGCCTGCACAATGCTGCTGGGCGAAAACATATTGTGCAGCGCGACAGCGGCACCGGGCTTGGCTTACGCATTTGCCAAACCGTAGCCGCGTTGCATCAGGGCCGTTTTGCACTGGAGACGGGCGAGCGCGGCGTCACCGCCTTGCTGGAGTGGCCACAATGAAAACCACGAACGCCTCAGTGCTGGTGCTGGAAGATGACGCCGGCATGCAGAGCTTTTTACAGACTTTATTGCAAAGCCAGGGTTATGCACTGCAGCTATGTTCCGAGGGGCAGGCCGGCCTGCAGTCGCTGGCCAGTCAGGCGTTTGACCTGCTATTGCTGGATTTAGGCCTGCCCGACATCGATGGCATTGAACTGCTCCGCCAGTTGCGGCAATGGTCGGACATTCCGGTCATTGTGATTTCTGCGCGGGGTAAAGAGCAGGACAAAGTCACGGCACTGGACAGCGGCGCCAACGACTACGTGACCAAACCCTTCAGCGCCGGGGAACTGCTGGCACGGCTGCGCGCAGCATTGCGGCCCCGCCATGGCCAGAGCCCGCTGCTGAGTTTTGGCACTGTGAAGGTCGACCCGGTGCAGCGGCTGGTGCACAAATCCGGAGCTTTGGTACATCTGACCAAAACCGAATATGAAATGTTGTTATGTCTGTTGCGGCACGCCGGCTCGGCGCTGACGCACAACCAAATTCTGACGCAGGTCTGGGGCGCTGCTTATCAGGACAGGCCGGAATATATCCGCGTGCATATGGCTGGCCTTCGGCAAAAACTGGAGGACAATCCGGCCGCGCCAGCGCATCTGAAAACTGAAGCCGGCGTTGGTTATCGTTTATGCGTCTGAACATGACCCTGCGTTCTTTTACATTTTTCCTGCAGTAAATCCCAACAGGGAGCGGTTTGCTGTGCCGGGCTGGCAAATTTGTTATGGTTAGCATCAGCGGCTGACAACACGCCCTGAGGAGCCATGGATGGAGAGCGCCCGGCCAACCCATTCGATTTATTTGTTTGATAGCTGTGCTTTGTTACAGTCTGCGACATTACACAGTGCTGCCCACGCGCATCTGGCGCACCAATGGACCTGCCGTACTGACGGGGAGCCTTTTAGCCTTTGGTGTAACGGGCAGTGGCAGCAGGTGCAACAAATCTTTATTCCGTCGCTGACGCCGCATCAGTTCGCCGATGAGCCGGCCGCCTATCTGACGCTGCTAATTGACGCCGGCAGCACACCGGCATTTGTCGAAGCGCTGCAGCTGTGGCTGCAAAACATCGTCACAGCGCCGCACGGGATAGATCTGGTCCGCCTGAGTCAGGCCTTGCAGGCGCGTCAGCATTATCCTGACCCTCGGGTGCGTGCGGCCTGTACGCTGATCCAACAGAGTGCTGATTTGAGCCAGTTGTCGGCGCAGTGGCTGGCACAACAGGTGGCGTTGTCGCCAGGCCGGTTTTTGCATCTGTTCAGCCAGCAAACTGGCTTGCCGCTGCGTAAATATCTGCGCTGGCAAAAACTGCTGCGGGTATTTCGCGCATTGGCAGCGCCACAGCCGCCGGCTTTTACTGAACTGGCGCTGCAGGCTGGTTTTTATGACGCAGCCCATCTGGCCAATGAAATCCGCCAGTCTTTTGGCTTGGCACTGTCAGATATTGTGCACAATAGCCAGTTTTTCCAAGACGACCTGCGACATAACCGCTGAAATACTGCCACATCAACAGCGTTACATCCGCAGAGTCAGCTTGGGAGTGAATATGTCGTCAACACTAAAACAAACGGCGCTGGCGCAACTGCAGCAGGCCAGGCAGCATTATCAGGCCGCTGAATATCAGCAAGCTTTTGCCCAGCTGGAGCGCGCGCATTTATTGGGTCAGCGTTTTTTGTGGCTGCATCTGCAAACGCATTGGTGGATGCTCAAATGTGGCTCTCGCCAGCAGGTTGCTGCTGAAATCCGTGGCCAGCTGCTACGGCTGTTGGCGGTACTGCCGGCTTATTTGCTGGGTTGGGTGCCGCTTGGCAATACCGGCGGTGCGAATGTATCAGCGCTGCGACCGATGCCGATACCGCCGGAGTTTCGGCCTTTATTTCCGCGTTACCCGGTGCTGCGCGACATGACGTTGCGGCTGCTATTCGCGTTATTGCTGCTTGGGGTCAGTTTGTTACTGCCGGCCTGATCTCCCTGAATATTTGCCACAGGCTCAGTCGCTTTAACTGCGGCTGAGCGCTGGTCCTCAGTTGTTTCCCTGCTTTTTTACGCCTTCTTTACGCCCATCCGCTGTTTCGCTCTGGAGACTTTACGGCCCGAAATCCGACAATTTTCCGTGGAATTACCACTGAGGAACCGTGATGAACTGGTTGTTGTTATTCACCTTGTGTGCACTGGCGTTTGTGCTGGCGGAAGCCATGCGTGCGCCGGAAAAGTTTTAGGAGCGCTGATGGACGTCATCTTGATTTTACTGGCGGCAGGGCTTCTGTCCTGGCCGCTTGGCCGTTATATGACGGCGGTGTTTGCCGGTGCCCCGCACTGGTCAGATAAAGTGTTTGCAGGGCCGGAGCGGTTGATGTTGCGCCTGTTTGGCGTCGACGGCCGGGCCGGCATGAACTGGCGGCAATATGGACTGGCCTTTGTCGCCGCCAATTTACTGCTCGGCATCATCGCTTATGTGCTGTTGCTGTGCCAGCATCTGTTACCGCTCAACCCGGACAACGTCGGCCCGCTTAGCTGGGATTTGGCGCTGCACACTGCAGTGTCGTTTTTAACCAACACTAACCAGCAGCATTATTCAGGTCAGCTGCAACTAAGCTTCTTCAGCCAGAGTGTGGTGCTGGTCACCCTGCAATTTTTAACCCCGGCGATGGGCCTGGCTTTAGCACTGGCGGTGCTGCGTGGCATGACCGGTGGCCTCAATAGCGCAACGGCGAAAGCCGGCGAACCGCGTAACCTCGGGAATTTCTATCAGGACAGCCTGCGCGCTTTTACCCGCGTATTGCTGCCATTGTCAGTAGTGCTGGCACTGCTGTTAGGCAGTCAGGGCGTACCGTCGAATTATCAGGCAGCCACTGAAGCGGTGTTGCTGGAAGCGCCACAAAGTGCTGAACAAGCGCAAATACAACGTATTCCGCAAGGCCCGGTCGCGGCGATGGTCGCCATCAAACAGCTCGGCACTAATGGTGGCGGCTGGTATGGCCCGAACAGCACGAACCCGCTGGAAAACCCGACGCCGCTGTCTAACGCCTTACAAACCATCGCTCTGGTGCTGGTGCCGATGGCGATGCTGTGGATGATGGGCGGCATGTTAAGCCGCACTGCCAGTGTCAACGCCGCAGCGGCCAGTCAGGCCGGGTTAACGCCCCACACAGGGCTGACGCCTCGGGCCGGCCAGGGTTTTGCTCGTATGAGTTTTGCCGTGATGGCGGTATTAAGCCTGTGTTTTGTTGCCGCAGCTGTGTACAGCGAAATGCAACCGAATGCGGCCTTTGCCGGTCTTGGCGCCAGTGGCGGTAATCTCGAAGGCAAAGAAGTGCGGTTTGGCACCGATTTGTCGGCACTTTGGTCAACGCTGACCACGCAGACTTCAAATGGGTCAGTCAATGCGATGCATGATTCGCTGAACCCGCTGGCAGGGCTCATCAGCCGCGCTGGCATGCTGATCAACGCCATCTGGGGTGGCATAGGCTGTGGTCTGATTAACTTTATTGTCTACATCTGGCTGTCGGTGTTCATCGCCGGACTGATGATTGGCCGTACGCCAGAGATGTTTGGCCGCAAGCTGGAAAAAACCGAACTGAGCTGGTTGGGTCTGTTACTGGTGCTGCCAAGTGCTGTGATCCTGATTTTAACGGCCATCACCTTGTCGGTACCGGAATGGACAGCGAACAGCAATCCGGGACTGCACGGCATTTCCCAGGTGTTTTATGAGTACACCTCAGCTTTTGCTAACAACGGCTCCGGTTTTGAAGGCCTTGGCGACAACACGCCCTGGTGGAACCTCAGTACTGTACTGGCGTTACTGCTCGGTCGTTACCTGCCGCTGTTGATCCCACTGATTATTGCCGGTCGTCTGGCGCAAAAACCAGTGACGCCACCAGGTGCCGCCAGCCTGCCGCTGCAAAGCCTGACCTTTGGTGTGACTGTAGTGGTGGTGATCCTATTGCTGAATTTCCTGTCGTTCTTGCCGTCGATGGTGCTTGGCCCTATTGGCGAAGCCCTTGTTGACCTGCGTTAGTGTCTTAATTCTGTGGAGTCTCTGATGAATCATTCAATGCAGATCAGTGCCGGTGCAGTGCGCACCGCCAGTCTGGATGCGTGGCGCAAACTGGCGCCGATGCAGGCCATCAAAAGCCCGGTGATGTTTGTGGTCTGGGTTGGCACCTTGTGGTCATTTGCCATGACCGTTCAACGGCTGTTGCAAGACCAGCCCTATGGCTTTGCCTTGTGTTGCAGCCTGATTTTGTTATTTACCGTCTGGTTTGCCAATTTCGCCGAAGCCATTGCTGAAGCACGGGGCCGCGACCAGGCTGCGAGCTTAAAAGCGACGCGGCGCGATTTAACTGCGACTTTGCGCAACAAAGCCGGGCAACTCACACAGGTCAACGCCAGCACTTTGAAACAAGGTGATGTGGTGGTGGTGGAACCCGGCCAGCTGATCCCGGCGGACGGCGAAATAGTGCAAGGCGTGGCCTCGATCAATGAGTCGGCGCTGACCGGTGAATCGGCGCCGGTACTGCGTGAGGCTGGCACTGATCACTCTGGCGTGATCGCCGGCACCAAGCTGCTCAGTGGCCGCATTGAAGTGCAGGTCACAGCCGAATCCGGTCATAGTTTCTTAGACAAAATGATCCGGCTGGTGGAAGGCACACAGCGGCAAAAAACACCAAACGAACTGGCACTGACCGTGCTGCTGGCGGCGCTGACGCTGGTGTTTTTGCTGGCGGTGGCCACTTTGCCTTCGATGGCTGAATTTGTTGGCATTAAGCTCGACCCGCTGCTGCTGATTGCGCTGCTGGTGTGTTTAATCCCAACCACTATTGCCGGGCTGTTGCCTGCCATTGGTATTGCCGGCATGAACCGCGCTTTAGCCGCTAATCTGATCGCCAAGTCGGGCAAAGCAGTGGAAGTGGCCGGTGATATCGACACTTTGTTATTGGATAAAACCGGCACTATCACTTTCGGTGACCGCCAGGCCACGGCATTTCTGCCTTTACCTGGGGTTACCCAGACGGAGCTGGTACGGGTTGCGGTACTAAGTTCACTGCAGGACCCGACGCCGGAAGGCAAATCAGTGGTGAAACTGGCACGTGAACTTGGTGATATCACTGAGTTGCCGCAGGCTGCTGAGTTTGTGCCTTTTAGTGCGGAAACCCGTTTGTCTGGTTTGCGTCTCCCCGCAGAAGGTGCGGATTCAGGTCAAGGCTTTGCTTCCTCTTATATCAGCTCTTTTGCTTATAAAGGCGCCAGCGATGCCATCTGCCGTTTCGCGTTGAGCCAGGGGCTTGCGGTACCGCAGGCGCTGGAAGGGATCGTCAGCAAAGTCGCGCAACAAGGTGCCACGCCGCTGGTGGTGGTGTCAGCCAAACGGATCCTGGGCGTGATCCAGCTATCCGACGTGATTAAACCCGGTGTGGCGGAGCGTTTTGCCAAACTGCGGGCACTCGGTGTGCGCACTGTGATGGTGACCGGCGACAATCCAATCACTGCTGGTGCAATCGCAGCGGTGGCCGGTGTTGATGATTTTGTCGCTGAAGCGCGGCCGGAAGACAAGCTGGCGCTGATCCGGGCCGAGCAGGCCAAAGGCCACCTAGTGGCGATGGTGGGCGACGGCACTAACGACGCGCCGGCCTTAGCACAGGCCGACGTGGGCCTGGCGATGAATTCAGGCACACAGGCCGCCAAAGATGCCGGCAATATGGTGGATTTGGATTCAGATCCAACCAAACTGCTGGCTGTGGTCGAAGTGGGTAAACAGTTACTGATCACCCGCGGCGCTTTGACGACGTTTTCGCTCGCCAATGATGTCGCCAAGTACTTCGTCATCATTCCGGCAGTGTTTGCCGCGTCTATGCCTGGTATTGGTTTGCTGAACCTGATGCAGTTGCCAGACCCGCAAATCGCGGTGATTTCAGCGCTGATTTTTAACGCTGTGATTATTCCGCTCCTAATCCCGCTGGCACTGAAAGGCGTGAAAATTCGCGCCATCAGCGCAGAAAACTTGCTGCGCAATAACCTGCTGATCTACGGCCTGGGCGGCCTGCTGCTGCCTTTTGTCGCGATCAAACTGATTGACCTTGGCCTGAACTGGATGCTCTGAAATGAACCTGAATTCTGCTTTTACTCAACCTATGTCTGCCCCCGCCGCTGCCCCTACCGTTGAGAATGCGCCTGTACAGCAGCATGCCTTATGGTTACCGGCGTTACGTTTCAGTCTGGTCGGGCTGGTGTTCTGTGGCGCGGTGTATTCCGGCGGTGTCACGCTGTTGAATCAGCTGCTGTTTCCGGCGCAATCAAACGGCAGTTTGATTCAGGCCACTGACGGCAAAGTGCTGGGCTCTGTCCTGGTCGCCCAGCCGTTTAGCGCTGAGCGTTATTTTCATGGCCGGCCAAGCGCGGTGAATTCCGACCCGATGAATACCGCCGGTTCGAATCTCGCGCCATCAAATCCGGTGCTGCGGGAACGGGTAGCGGCAGACAGCGCGCGTTTAGCGGCTTTGTATCAGGTTAATCCTGAGAGCTTGCCGCTGGATTTACTGGCCAGTTCCGGCTCTGGCGTCGACCCGCATATCAGCCCGGCGGCGGCACAACTGCAGGTTGAGCGTGTCGCCAAGGCCCGCGGCTGCGCCACAACAACGGTCACTGCGCTGGTGGCGCAGCAAACTCAGGCGCCGCAATGGGGTGTGCTGGGTGAGCCCCGGGTTGCGGTGTTGCCACTGAATCTGTCGCTGGATCAGGCCTGTCCGGTGCAAGCGCCATAACGGCGCGATTTGTCACCGGCTGCTTGTTGTTGTGTTTTGCTGTGATTTAACGGGATAGCAGCAGCTGTGTGGCCGTCAACTGACATTGTTGTCAAAACAGTGACTGCGGGTTGGCCACGCAGTTTTTTCCCCGTAATGACTGTGTTGAAGGATCTTTATGAAAGCTTTATCTCGTGCCGTGTTTGGTTTCGGTAAAATTTGTGCATTAGCGGCGTTATTGGGCAATGGCGCACAGGCGGCGCCAGCGGCTTCGACCTGGCAAAGCAGCGGCAATCTGACTTATATCTCGGATTATTTGTTCCGCGGCATTTCGCAGACCAATGAAGGCATGGCGCTGCAGGGCAGCCTGACGCTGGCCAATACCGACGGCTGGTATGTCAGCAGCTGGGCCTCCAATATCCGCTTTGGCGAGGGCAGTCTGGAACTGGACCTGCTGGCCGGGCGCAAATGGGCGCTGAATGATGAGATGACTCTGGACTTAGGGGTGATGCAATACCGCTATCCGAACGGTCACAACAGCGTCAATGGTTTTAATTATTGGGAAGCCTACAGCAAGCTTGTCTTGGGTGGCTGGACCTTTGGTCTGGCGTTGACGGACAACTATTTTGCCAGCGGCGTCGGCAAATTTGGTTATCTGAGCGCGGACTGGCAGCAGGCGCTGACTGACAATGTGCAGCTGCAGGCCCATGCCGGCCTGAACCGGTTTGCATCGGCTACTGAGTTCAGTACTTTCCTTGGCAGCGCAACAGCAGCCCGTAGTTATCTGGACTGGAGCCTGATGGTGCAGGCGCAGTGGCTGCAGCTGGACTGGGCGATTGGCGTGGCCGGCACTGATATATCTGCGACAGCCTGCCCGGCTTTGTGTGACGAGCGTGTGCTGTTGCGGTTAAGCCGTAATTTTTAAGGAAGTAACAGATGAACCCGACCCGCAATGCTTCCGCTGCTGCGCAGCCAGGCTCGCAAACAGATCCACGCAGCCAGCAGGCGGATGCGCTGTTAAAGTCACTGCAACCCAGTGGCGGCAAGCTGAAGATTTTTCTCGGCGCATCGCCCGGCGTTGGCAAAACCTGCGCCATGCTGGAAGCGGCACGCGAGCGGATGCAGCAAGGGGTGGATGTCCTGGTCGGGTTGATTGAAACTCACGGCCGCAGTCACACGGCGGCTTTACTTGATGACTTCACGCTGTTACCGCGGCGTGAAGTGCAGTATCAGACACAGCTGCTGACGGAGTTTGACCTCGATGCGGCGCTGTCGCGAAAGCCAAAACTGATTCTGGTCGACGAGCTGGCGCACACCAATATTCCCGGTAGCCGGCACAAGCGGCGTTATCAGGATATCGCCGAATTGCTGGCGGCCGGCATCGATGTTTATACCACGATGAATATCCAGCATGTCGCCAGCCTCAACGATCTGGTGTTGCAGGTCAGTGGTGTGCGGGTGCGTGAAACTGTGCCGGACCAGTTTATCGACAGCGCGCGGCAGCTGGTATTTGTCGATTTGGAACCGGCGCATTTATTGGAGCGGCTGGCGCAGGGCAAAGTCTATCTCGGCGAATTCGCCGAGCAGGCGCAGCAGCAGTTTTTCCAGCTAGAAACCTTAACCGCGCTGCGGGAAATGGCGATCAAGCTGGTGATGCACCATGTCGACAGCCAGCTGAAAACCGAACAGCAAGCCAAAGCTACATGTCAGGACTACACCATCGCTGACAAATTGTTGGTACTGATCTCAAGCCGGCGCGACCACGAATACTTAATTCGTATTGGCCGGCGCGTGGCGGAAAAACGCCAGGTGCCCTGGGTGGTGGTTTGGGTCGACACCGGTGCCATGCAATATCAGGCACAGCAACAACGGCTGCAGGCCGCTTTTGCCTTAGCGCGGGAACTCGGTGCCAGCACCGATGTGCTGCGCGGCCCTTCAACTTTGCAAACCATCGGGCCTTATATCACCGAGCAGCGCATCAATGCGGTGTTGGTTGGTGCCGGTACGCCGCGCTGGTGGCAGCCATGGCGCCAACCTTTGTATCAGCAGCTGGTCAACAGCGGCTTGCCGCTGGAAGTGTCGGTATATCGGGCCGATGCGCAAGGCAGTGCTGAATTACCAATGCCCACCAGCCCTTTTGGTCAGACCGCCGGTTATGGCGTGGGCCTGCTGTTGATGGCGCTCGCCAGCAGTGTCGCTATTCTGCTGCACCGGGTTTTGGATAACGACAATCTGGTGCTGATTTATGTATTGGCGGTGGTGGCTTGTGGCCTGAAATACGGCGCGCGGCCGGCGATTTTCACTGCGGTTTTATCGTTTTTCAGCTTTAACTTTTTCCTGACTGCACCTTATTTCAGTTTTAACGTCAACAAAAGCGACGACATCGCCACGCTGATTTTTCTGCTGGTGATTGGCATGATTTGCGGGCCCGCCGCGTCGAAAATCCGTCAGCAGCTTTTGCTGCTGAAGGCTGCCAATCGTTATTCCGAATTTCAACGCGATTTTGCCGCCAGGCTCACCGTGGTGCATCAGACCGATGAACTGGCGCAGGTGCTGGCGGCGCAGCTTAGCAGCGCACTGCAGGCTCCGGTGCATCTGGCATTGCCGGCGGAAAATCAGTGGCTGTTGCTGCCGGCGCCGCAAACGCCGTTGTTGCCGATTGACGGTGCGGTGCTGGACTGGTGCGCGCAGCATCAGGCGATAGCCGGGCGTTTTAGCGAAACCCTGACCGCCAGTGTCTGGAGTGCGTTCCCGCTGCGGGTGCAGCAACGCACGGTGGCTGTCCTGCTGGTGCGCTTTGCGCCGGAAATGGCCGTGCTGCGGCCAGACGATGAACGTCTTATTACCAGTTTGCTGCAACAGGCCGGCTCGGTGTGGCAACGCATTAGTTTGAGCGCCGAGCTGGAAAGCTCGCGCGTGAAAGCCGAAATGGAGCAGCTGCGCTCGGCGCTGTTAAGCTCAGTGTCGCATGACTTACGCTCGCCGTTGTCGGCGATGATGGGCTCGGCGGAAAGCCTGCTGGTGCTGGAACAACAGCTGAGTGCGGCCGATCGGCACGAACTGCTGCAGACTATCCTCAGTGAAAGCCAGCGGCTGGACCGTTATATTCAGAATTTACTCGACATGACCCGGCTTGGGCATGGTCAGCTGAAGCTGGAGCGCGATTGGGTGTCGGTCAATGACATCCTGGCCAGTGCGCGGCAGCGATTAAAACGCTTTTTTCCGCAGCAAAGTTTGATTTGCCAGGTCAGCGCCGACTTACCGCCGCTGTTTGTCCATGCGGCGTTGCTGGAACAGGCGCTGTTTAATATTCTGGAAAATGCCGCGCGTTATAGCCCGCCCGGCGCGCCTGTGGTGGTGACAGCGGAACTTAGAACCGGTCCGGAGCGGCATTATTGCCATATCGAGATTGAAGACGAAGGCCCCGGTATCGCCGCAGACTTACGCGAAAAAGTCTTTGATATGTTTTACGTGGTGGCCGACGGCGACAGCAAACGCCACAATACCGGCATGGGGCTGGCGATTTGCCGCGGCATGATTGGCGCACACGGTGGGACTGTTGAAGCCCACGCCGCTAAATCCGGCCAGGGCTCCTGTTTTGTTGTCGAGTTGCCGCTGCCTGCACAGCAGCAGGCCAGTGAGGAGATGGTGTGAAGGCAAAAGTGCTGGTGGTTGACGACGAAATGCAAATTCGCAAGATGCTGCGCATTGCGCTGAAGAGTGTGGGCTATGAAGTCGTTGAAGCGGACAGTGTCGAGTCTGGTCTTGCCGCCGCCGTGCGCCAGCAACCGGATTTATTGGTGCTGGATTTAGGCCTGCCCGACGGTGATGGCAGTGACCTGTTGGCAGAGCTGCGCAGTTTCAGCAAAGTGCCGGTTATCGTGTTATCTGTACGTTCCGGCGATCGCGACAAAATTCAGGCGCTTGATTTGGGCGCACAGGATTTTGTCACGAAGCCATTCAGTGTCGAAGAATTATTGGCACGGGTGCGGGCGCAACTGCGTGACCGCCAGTTGCAAACCACATCGCCGCTATTAACCGACGGTCATCTGAGCATCGACTTAGCGCTGCGTCAGGTGCAGGTCGCCGGGCAGCCGGTAGAGCTCACGCCCAAAGAATATGCCGTGCTGGCCGCCTTAGCGCAGCAAGTGCACAAAGTGGTACTGCAAAAACAGCTGTTAGAACAAATCTGGGGCCCGAGCCACGGCGAGGATACGCATTATTTACGCATTGTTGTCAGTCACTTACGGCAAAAACTCGGCGACGACCCGACCGCACCACATTACTTGAAAACCGAAGCTGGCGTGGGTTATCGCTTATGTCTGTAATTGCCTTGGCAGCTTAAAAAACAATCAGGTCAATGGCTTATGAAAAGGTTAAAAAACATACTGGTCAGACCTAAAGCAAACTGGTAGCATGCGCGCCTCATTCAGGTTGTACAGAGGACTGTGTTGTATGAAATGGGCTGCAATTTCTGCGTTATTTTTGGCACTGGCTGGTACTTCAGCGCAGGCATCTGTGATCACTAACGGCAATTTTGAAGACAATGTGATTGGCAACAACAGCTGGCGCTGGTTCATTGCGGATCAGGTCAATGGCTGGGATGGCAGCAATCTGGAGATCTGGCGTGGTTATGCCGGTGTTGAGGCATACAGCGGCCAGCAGTTTATCGAGTTAAATGCCCACGGCAATAACAACGGTGACTGGTCAATTTTCCAAACCTTTAATACCGTCAGCGGTGCGCGCTATCAGCTGAGTTTTGCTTACCGTGCCCGCGCCAACAGCAATGAAACTTTCAGTGTCAGTGTGGCAGATTTGAACCAAACCCTGACTGACCATATCACTGGTGAGTGGCGTCTGTTCACCGGTTATTTCACGGCAGGCAATACCAGCAGTTTGCTGCGGTTTACCTCTGGCACTGCGGGCACTGTCGGTAATTTTATTGATGATGTACAAATCACTGAATTGCCGCCGCAGATCAGCAGCAATTCAGTGCCGACAGGCCCAACAGGTGCATTGCTGGCTATCGCAGCCGCCGCGTTGTTCTGGCGCCGCCGCAAGGCCTGACTTTCGTAAAAAAAGCCGCAGCACAGACTGCGGCTTTTTTGTCTCTGCTTTCGGATATTCCATATCAGAGCAACGGCAAATGACCGGTTTTCACCAGAATGACGGTTTCTTCACGGACAAAAGGCGTGTGCTGACTCTGATGCGGGCTGCGCAGCCAGCTTAGCGCCGGATATTCACCGAACTCATCACAAAAAGTGCCGCTTAACACCAGAATTTCCTCGCCACCAAAATGGCGGTGCGGCAGAAACACTTCGCCGGCCGGCCAGCGCACCAGCGCGGTATGTTCACCTTCAAAGCTATGCAAAGGCATCACCTGTAAACCGCCATGGCCGGGCAGCCATTCGGCATTGCTGGTATCTATCCGCACTGTGGCCTGATCGGCCGGCGCGAACTGATGCAGTTTGACAAACAAAGTACAGCCATCGCGGCTAAAAGGCGCGTGCTCGCTACCGGGCGGATTACGCAGATAACTGCCGGGGCCATAATCGCCGGATGCATCACTGAACACGCCATCCAACACCAGAATTTCTTCACCGCCCGGATGGGCATGTGCTTTAAAACTAGAGCCTGTCGCATAACAAACTATGCTCGTGGCATGACCGGATTCTTCGCCGCCGCGTGACAATGGTTTACGTAGTACACCCTGCATCGGGCTTGGTAGCCACGGCTGCGTGGCGGTATTGATCACCACGCGTTCGGCAAAATTCATATTCAGCATAGACGGCTCCGCTTTGACTCATCTGCGGCTGATTGTACAGCACTCGATTCCACTCAGATCAATTCAGCTATTGAGCCACAAATAAACACTAAAACCTGAAACATTTTCAGATTTAACTTGTGTTTAATTTTTCTACTGCGGTAAAATCTGAAAAATATTCAGATTTAGGGGGGTTCCTGATGGACCAATCCCACAACAACCCAGTACGGGCGCCGCAGCAACAGCGCAGTAAACAGCGCGCGGACCAAATTCTCGCTGCGGCGCGCGCCATCATTTTGCAAAAAGGCTGTGCCAATCTGACTATCAGTGAAATTGCTGAAGTAGCCGGTGTGACACCGGGTTCTATGTATCAATACTACCGTAACAAAGCGGCGATAGTGTTGGCGCTGGGGCAGTATTACGTCGAGCTGTTCCAGCAGCAGCTGGCAACGGTTTTCGCTGTGCCTGTGACCAGTCGTGAGCAGCTGGCTGACCTCTTTTTGCAGGTGCTGGAACAACACTACCAAATGTTTCGTGACGACCCGGTGGTGCGCGATGTCTGGGCTGGTACTGCGACCGACAAAGATATGCAGAATCTGGAGCAGCAGGATAATGAACGCCATCTGCAGTTTTTTTGCACTGTGGCCGCGCCGTTTTTTCCGGCTTCCGCCACAGCTGAACTCTATCGCACGCTGAATTTGCTGCTGCATTTTGGCGTCGCCGCGTCGCGGCTGGCGCTGGAACAGGATGAGCGTGAAGGCCGCGCCACCCTGGATGCGGCGAAAAAAATGCTGGGGCAGAACTGGCAACAATTCTGCCGCAACTACACTGTTTAGGTTTGCCAACATCTACCGCCAACTATCAATACCATCATCTGGAGCGCTTATGCCTGCTTTCCCCGCTGTTTCCCGTCAACTGGCCGCCTGCTGTGTGCTCGCGACTGTTGCTTTACTGAGCGCTTGTTCTGACGCGCCCACAGCGCCGGCTGAAACTGTCCGTCCGGTCAAAACTATTGTGGTCAGTGCCGGCACCGGTGCAGAGAAACTGGTGCAAACCGGTGAGATTCGACCTTCGGAAGAAACCAGCCTCGGTTTTCGCATCGATGGCCGTATTGTCAAACGGCTGGTTGATGTTGGCGCAGTAGTCAAAGCCGGCGATGTGTTGGCAACGCTGGACCCCAGCGACAGCGAAAACCAGCTCAAGGCCGCCAAAGCGCAGCTCGACAGTGCGGTGACGGCGGAAAAACTGGCGTTGTCGAACTTCAAACGGCTTAAGCAATTGGCTCCGGGCGGTGCTGTGTCGGCGGCGCAGCTAGAACAGGCCGAGTCAGATCATGAAGCCAGCCTGTCAGCGCGTAAAAGTGCTGAAGCTAACGTTACCAGTGCACAGGACCGGTTGAATTTTACCGCGCTGACCGCAACCAGCGACGGCGTGGTGTCAGCGGTGACGGCCAATCCGGGCCAAGTGGTCAGCGCCGGACAGGAAGTGGTGCGGCTGGCGGCGTTGGCCGGGCGCGATGCAGTATTTGATGTGTCAGAAAGTCTGGTTAACAGCAAAGTTGACCATCCAACAGTGTTAGTGACTTTGTTGTCCGACCCGAGCATTCAGGCGCAAGGCCGCATCCGTGATGTCAGCCCGGTGGCTGACCCTGTGACGCGGACCATCCGGGTGCGGGTCACACTGGAGCAGCCGCCGGCGGCCTTTGGTTTTGGCGCCATAGTGCAGGGCAGTATCGACAAACCGGCGTCGGACCAGCTGATGGTGCCGGCCAGCGCCATGACCCGCGACGGCTCAGAGCCTGCGGTCTATGTGGTCGACCCGGCCACCTCACAGCTGCAGCTGAAAAAGGTCAGTGTCAGCCGCTATTCCGACACTGAAGTTTTTATCAGCGCCGGATTAGTTGCCGGTGAGCAGGTGGTCGTAGCCGGCGTCGGCAAATTGCGGCCAGGCCTTGTAGTGAGCTTGTTGCCGGAGCCAAAAGCATGAGTTCAGCCCCTCAAACTGCCGGTAGCACCGGCTTTAACCTCTCAAGCTGGGCGCTGGCCAATCAGCAGTTAGTGGCGTTTTTGCTGCTGGTAGTGATGGCCTGCGGTGTGCTGAGCTATGACCGGTTGCCACGCAACGAAGACCCGGCGTTTACTATTAAAACTGCTGTAGTTTCAGCGGGTTGGCCCGGCGCGACCGTGCTGGATACAATGAATCTGGTTACAGAACCGATCGAGAAAAAGCTGCAGGAAATTCCATACCTGGATTTTGTCGAAAGCTACACCAAAAGTGGCGAAGCCGTGGTGTTTTTAGCGCTTAGGGATGACACGCCGCCGGAAATGGTGCCGGATATCTGGTACAAAGTGCGGAAAAAAATGCAGGATCTGGCGCCGAGTTTGCCCGCAGGGGTGTCGACACCGGGCGTCAATGATGAGTTTGACGACACCTTCGGTACTATCTTTGGTTTTGTCGCTGACGGCTTTAGCCCGCGTGAATTGCGCGAATATGTTGAAGATATGCGCACCGCGCTGATGCAGGTACCAAATGTCGGCAAAATTGACATTTTAGGTGTGGAAGAAGAGCAAATCGTCGTCGAATTTTCACCCCGCCGCATGGCCGGCCTGGGGCTGGACCCGGCGCAGGTGATGCAAAGTATTCAGGCGCAAAATGCCGTGACACCCACAGGAGTCGTGCGCACCGACAAAGAACGCATCAGTCTCCGGGTCAGCGGCGCTTTTACTTCTGAGCAAAGCATTCGTGATATCACATTGCGCCTGGGCGATCGTTTTATTGCTTTGTCGGACATTGCCACAGTGTCGCGCCAACTGGCAGAACCGCCGGTGCCGCTGTTTAAAGTCAATGGCGACAAGGCGCTTGGCCTGGCGATTTCGATGGCGCCAACCGGCAATATGCTGGAATTTGGTCAGGCTATCCGCGCCAGAATGGCAGCGCTTGCGGCAGATTTACCGCATGGTATTGAGCTGCATGTGGTGGCTGACCAATCTGCCGTCGTCAAAGAAGCCGTCGGCGGTTTCCTCAAAGTATTAATTGAAGCCATTGTCATTGTACTGGCGGTGTCTTTTGTCTCGCTTGGCACCCGCGCCGGTTTAGTGGTTGCGGTGTCAGTACCGGTGGTACTGGCGATGACTTTTGTTGGCATGGAGCTGGCGGATATCGGCTTGCAGCGTATTTCGCTCGGCGCTTTGATTATTGCGCTCGGGCTGTTGGTGGACGATGCGATGATAACGGTCGAGGCGATGGTCTCCAGGCTGGAAGCCGGCTGGGATTTACGCCGCGCTGCGACTTATGCCTATGAAACCACAGCCTTTCCGATGCTAACCGGCACCCTGGTGATGATCGCCGGTTTTATTCCGGTCGGCTTTGCCTCGTCCAGTGCCGGCGAATATTGTTTCTCGTTGTTTATGGTAGTGCTGATTGCGCTGATGAGTTCCTGGATTGTCGCAGTGCTGTTTTCGCCACTGTTAGGCGTCTGGCTGCTTAAAGCCACGCCGGGCGCGGCCCATCCGGCACCGGGCCGTTTTATGCTGGCCTATGACCGGCTACTGGCGCAGGCGCTGGCGCATCGTGGCAAAAGTATCGCGCTGGCATTGGGCGTTTTTGCGCTGGCAGTGGTTGGTTCGGGCCAGTTGCAGGAAGAGTTTTTCCCGGCCTCAGACCGGCCTGAGCTGCTGGTCAGCATCAACCTGCCGCAAAACAGTGCACAGGCCGAAACTGCTCGCCGGACGGCGCAAATTGAGCAGATGCTCAAAGCCGATCCGGATGTCAGCTATTTCTCCAGTTACATCGGCTCCGGCGCCATCCGCTTTTATCTGCCGATGGACGTGCTGTTAAGCCATGAACATGTGGCGCAAATTGTGGTGGTTACCAAAGGTCTGGCCGAGCGCGACGCAGTGCGTCAGCGCCTCGATACACTGGTGCAGCAGCAATTCAGTGATTTAGTGGTGCGGGTGTCGCCGCTGGAATTAGGGCCGCCGGTCGGCTGGCCGCTGAAATACCGCGTGATGGGACCGGACATTGATGTGGTGCGGGCGCAGGCGCTGGCGCTGAGTGGCATTATTGGGCAAAACGCCAACACACGCGATGTCAATATGACCGCCGGCGAGCCGGAGCGCACTGTGCTGGTCGAGGTCAATCAGACCGAAGCCCGCGCCGCCGGTTTTAGTTCAGAAGACGTGGCGTCGGCGCTGGCGACCATTTTTTCTGGCCAGACCTTAACCTCGGTGCGCGACGGCAAACGGCTGGTCAATGTGGTGGTGCGCGGGCAAAGCAATGAACGCGAGGACTTAGCCACAGTGGCGAACTTACAGATCCGCACTGCTGATGGCCGTGCTGTGCCGCTGCGGCAGATCGCCAAAGTCAGTTATGGCCTCGCTGATCCGATGGTGTGGCGTCGCCAGCGCCAGGCCTTTATCACAGTGCAGGCCGATATCGCTCCCGGCATGACCGCACAAGGTGTGGTGAATAGCCTGGCGACGGACGTCGCGGCGTTCAGCGCCAAACTGCCGGCCGGTTATCAGCTGGAAGTGGGCGGCGCGGCGGCGGAGTCGGAAAAGGGCAATGCGTCGATTTTTGCTGTGTTGCCGGTGACGATGCTGGTGATGCTGGTGCTGTTGATGATCCAGCTCAAGCGCATTTCGCGCACTGTGCTGGCCTTTATCACGGCGCCTTTTGGCCTGATTGGGATTGTGCTTGCGATGTTACCAACCGGCACGCCGATGGGTTTTGTCGCGTTGCTCGGTTGTATTGCGCTCGCCGGTATGATTATCCGCAATGCGGTGATCCTGATCAGCGAAGTGGATACCAATGTCGAACAAGGTATGGCGCGCGATGAGGCCATTATGGCGGCAACGCGCCATCGCGCCCGGCCGATTCTACTGACCGCAGCCGCAGCGATTTTGGGCATGATCCCGATTGCCACTCAGGTGTTCTGGGGGCCGATGGCCTACGCCATTATTGGTGGTTTGTTTGCCGCGACTATCCTGACGTTGACGGTATTGCCTTGTGCGCTGAGTTTATTGATGCAGCGGGAAAGCAAAATCAGACCCGGCACTGAGACAGCTGCAACAGGCGCTGTAGGTTTGTGATCTGGTCAGCGCGCTGAAAACGTTGGTTGGTTGCCCGGTCAGCGCGGATGTTGAACCGTGGTAAAAATTCATCCGCAGCACAAAACAGTGCAAACCGTTCCGTAAACAGGAGAACATCATGGTTGCAGCAGTGAAATCCCATCCGTTTGACGAACTGGTGATTAATCCGGGCACCGCTGCCACCGCAGCCTTGCTGTTTACGCCATGCCCGGGCACTCAGGGCGTCGACATCAAAACGGCGCTGACACAATTAAAAGCCGCCGGTGCTGTGGCACTGATTAGCCTGACGCCGGACAGCGAAATGCAGCAGTTGCAGGTCAACGACATTCCGGCGCTGTGCCGCGAACTGGGTCTCGGCTGGTTTCACTGCCCGATAGAAGATGATCAGGCGCCAGGCCCGATGTTTGCCATCAACTGGCAGGTTGCCTCTTCGCAGGTGCATCAGTGGCTGCGTTTTGGCGACAAAATTGCCATTCACTGTAAAGGTGGCTCAGGCCGCACCGGCTTACTGGCAGCGCAAATCCTGCTGGAACTGGGGCTGGATAAAACCGAAGCAAAAAGCCGGGTGCAGGCGCTACGGCCTTATGCCCTCAGGCTGCAGCAGCATCTGGATTATTTTAACAAATTAAAATAAAAGGCTTTTGCTGGTGTATTGCGATAGCACTGACAGCGCTGAGCCTGGGGTACCCAGGCAAAACCGGTACCCGGATCAGCAGGAGCAATTTCTGGCTCAGACCAGCGATGTTTCGCGCGGTGATAACCAAGGTTGTAAGCGGGTGTGCCAGCTATGTTGTTGTCTGATCAGTTCCTGGCTGCGAAGGAGCTGAGAGCGGTAATCGTCATCGCTGCATGTTGCCAGTTCAGCCTGGAGTGCGCCGGCGTGACTGAAAAACCGCACCGCACCATGACGGCTAAACATCTGTTCGAGGTATGGGGTTGGTTCAGCTAATACCTGAGCGCCGGCGGCAACAGGATAAAGCAGCCGCTCATGCAAGCCGGCGTCGAACCCCGGTGAATGGTGCAGCACATAACGCACTTTTTGCATCATCTGCAGCAAGTCTGGAAAAGGAACTGCCGGCAAATATTGGTGCTGTGGTAGCTGTTTTGCCTGCTCCCAGCCATTGCCAATCACCTGAAGTGCCAGGCCGGCATCGGCGAATTGCTGCAACAGCCGGTCGCGTCCAGTTGCCCGCAGATAGAAGTCACAGTGGCACAAAATTGTAATAGTATTTTTATTCAGCTCCAGCAGCGGCGTGCGGCCGGCCTGCATAAATCCCAGTTGATACAGGAAATCGCTGATAGTTCGCACGGCCGGATTGTTTAACCATTGCCAGGCCTGCGGGAAATGCTTGTCGATAATAGCTTTGGCCTTGTCTGCCGAGAAAAAGCTGGCCGGAAATAAGATACCCTGCTTGTCAGTTTCAGGGCTCATTGTCGGATTGACTGAGGATGTATTGAGCGCATGCGGACAAAACTCCGCTTGCATGCCAACGGCCCGGGCGAAGGCGACATGGGCTTGATCCACACACAACAGCCGTAACGGCGTGCCGAAAAACCGCAGCAGCGAATGTAACGGATGGTCCAGCAACAAGGAATAAAACGGCACCTGACGTAATTTCGGGAAATAGGGCAGCAAATCAGCGCCGAGCGCATTGACTGAAAACACCAGTTGAACATCGCGAAAAGTGTCCTCGCTCAACTGTTGCTGTAAGGCGGCTTTGTCACTCAGGTTAATCTGCTGCACCTGATATCCGCATTCTCCGAGCGCGTGGGCAATACCCTGGATAAAATCGGCAACTACACCGTATTGAAACGTACCGGTAAATAGGACGGCTTTTGACATGCGATTGAATCCATTCAATAAATAATTCTATATGGCCTTTAAATTTAACATAACTATTAATTTGATTGTTAAATGTATTTTGCGGGAAAAGTTGCTCTGGCCAACCCTGTGCAATGGTTGCGCTGCTTTTGCTGCAAACCCGCGACACTGTACTTTATCGAGTCAGCTGGGCTTTGCGGTGATGATTCACTTTGTGGTTTTTTATATATGGCGAGTGCTGTGTTGTAGACCGAGTATCAGTAACTCCAGCCTGCGGGAACTGCTGACAAAGCGATTTTGTTGAACAGAGTCTATGCAACAAGTCTGGCAAGACGGGACTGGCGGAAAACAAAAACCCTAGTATAAACCAGGGTTTCGTATCTATCGAACGCCACTAAACGGTGGTTATTCTTTTTATTAAACTTACTTAAGCGCGACGGCGACGTCTAGAGGCTGCGATACCTGCTAATCCCAGTCCAACCAGAGCCAGACTCAGTGGTGCAGGAACCTGCGATGGCTGGGCTGCATCAAAATAACCATAAGTCTGTTCCGGACCTCCACCATCCTGAGTATTGCGAGCGCCATAGACCAGTGTGTATGAACCTGCAGTTTGAGCGGTGAAAGACCATGGCGTCCATGGACCATTAAAACCATCTGTGAGGCCTGTACCATCGAGGTAAAATGGTGTTGCTACTACAGCACCAAGTGAGTTCAGCACCTGTACCTGAACACCATCTAAAAATGGGTTGTAATCACCCCAGTTAAATGCAGCATAGCCCTTAATTTTCTGGCCTGCAGATAAGTTCATCATCTGACTGACTGTCTGCCATACGTTTGCAGAACCGCTTTGAATTGCAAGGAAATACTTACCTTCGGTTGGTGAATAGGTCGTCTGACCGCCGTAGGTAGTTAAGTGACTGTTTACTACTGTCGCAGTGCCGCCAGACAGATTGCTTGTCCACCCTGTTAACCCGGATTCAAAGCCGCCATTAATCGGTGCAGCTTGCACTGAGCCCATTACCAGACCAGCTAACAAAGATACTAACGCGTATTTCTTGTTCATATACAGCTCTCTGCATTTTATTGAAGGTATGCCATGCTTCTTCGCATGACTGACGGACAACAAGCATAAAATGAACCAATGCAGTTAATGTAATAAATATCAACACCTTAATGTGATTAAGTACTCCTTGATTTAGAGGTGTGTAAAATAAAGTGACATGTAAAACTGTTAGCTTTACGCACTATTTGGAGGGATGTAAAATTTGCTGGTTTGTACTTGTGTTCAGTGTAGCTTGCAGATAAATGGTGGCAATTATTAACACCATGGTTTCTGGCTCCGCCTCACAAAGAGCTATCGAATCAGCAAGTACCGATGCAAAGCGTGCCAGAAGATTTTCCTTCATACTCAGCGCATCGTCACAAACTCTTCAGCCGAGGTCGGGTGAATAGCCACACAATTATCAAAATCAGCTTTAGTCGCGCCCATTTTGATGGCAACCGCAAAGCCTTGCAGCATTTCGTCGGCGGCGTAGCCAATCACGTGCAGGCCCACTACTTTTTGCTCGGAGCCGGCGCAGACCAGCTTCATCCGCGTGGGCTCACGGTGTGACGTTAGAGCGCGGTACATCGCAGTAAATTCACTGTTGTAAACCTTGACCGCGGCATCGCCGTATTCGGCGCGTGCTTCGGCTTCGGTTTTGCCGACCGTGCCAATGGGCGGGTGTGAGAACACGACTGTTGGCACTAAGTCGTAGTTCAGGTGTTCGTCGGTTTTGCCGTTAAACAAACGCTCGGACAAACGCCGGCCGGCGGCCACTGCGACTGGTGTTAAAGCTAGCCGGCCTGTGTTATCGCCGATGGCATAAATGCCCGGCACATTAGTATTCTGGTATTTGTCGGTCGGAATAAAACCCTGCGCATCGGTTTCAACGCCAGCGGCCGCCAGATTGAGGTTTTGCGTATTCGGCGTGCGGCCAATGGCCCAAATCAGGCAATCGACCTGCAGCACGTGGCCGGTATTAAGTTGCAGCATTAAAGAGCCATCGGCTTCGCGGCTGACGGCGGTCACTTCAGTATGCGAATGCACCTGAATGCCATTGTGCTGCATCAGCTGATGCAAAGTGTCTGACAACATGGCATCAAAGCTACGCAGAGCTTTGTCGTGGCGCACCAGCAAATGCGTTTCGCTGCCAAGCGCCTGTAACACTCCGGCAATTTCTACCGCAATATAACCGGCACCGACCACGGCGACCCGTTTCGGGCAATGGTCTAATGCGAAAAAACCATCGCTGTCGATGCCAAGTTCAGCACCCGGAATGGTTGGCCAGGCTGGCACGCCGCCGGTAGCGATGCTGATATGGTCCGCGCTGTAACGCTCGCCATCGACTTCGATGGTATGGGCGTCGACAAAACGGGCAAAGCCTTTGATCACTGTAACCTGATTTTTGCCCAGCACCCGCTCGTAGGAGCCATGAATACGCGAAATATAAGCTTCGCGGCTTTCAACCAGCTTGCCCCAGTCGAGTGCCGGCGCTGTGACGTCGTAGCCATAATCCGGTGCCAGCTTCAGCGCATCGGCGATTTGCCCGGCAAACCACATGGCTTTTTTCGGTACGCAGCCGACATTGACACAAGTGCCGCCCAGGGCTTTGGCTTCCACAATTGCGCAGTTTTTGCCATAGCTGGCGGCTCTGTTGGCGCTGGCGATACCGCCGCTGCCGCCACCGATGGCGATGTAATCAAAATGTCGGGTCATAACAGTACCAAAAATACCAAAATGTGATTGGGTTATAGGGATTTCGCCGGCAGAAAACAAGGGGCTTAAAGTGTTTGCGAGCTTTGAGGACTGTTTTTTTACTCGCTTTTCATTTTGTTGTGTTTCCGAACCTTTGCTTTAAAAATCAATAAAATGTCAGCAGTCTTGGTTTATTCGCTGGAAAAATAGCTGAGATTGCACCGCCTTAGCCAAAAAACTTTGTTTGACGAATGGCTGGCCAGCCGCTAAAAAGTCCGCCTTTGCACAGCTGATCCCAGCTGTTTGTTTTTGACCGGAAAGATGGCGCAAGGTCACGGCTGTATGCCAAATGCGACCTACCAGAATCCGTGGCAGAGCTGATCTGCCCTCCAGAGGAACCGCAGTCGATGCAAGAAATGCTCATGGCGATCTGGCACCAGAATTTTGATCAGCTGATCCAGCTGGGGAAAGTGGATTTGCTGATTTGGTGTTTATTACTGATTTTGTTTCTCGAATCAGCTTTTGTGTTTTTGCCATTACCCGGCGACAGTCTGGTGCTGATGGCCGGTGGCTTGATGGCCGCCAAAGTGATTGAGCCGGAAGTGGTTTACATCTATATGCCGCTGGCGGCGGGGCTCGGCAGTCTGTTAGCGTACTGGCAGGGGTATGCGCTGGCGCATACCCGGTTTATGCATCACATCGGGCGTATCGTGCCCGATAACAGTTTGCCGCGTGCAACATCTTTGCTGGAACGGCACGGCTTGCTGGCGATGTTTTCTTCGCGTTTTATTCCTTTTGTCCGCGTCTTGACCCCGATGATGATGGGCATGACCCGGCTGACCTTCCTGCATGTGACCATGATCAGCCTGGTCAGTGCCTGGTGTTGGACTTTTGTGCTGAGCCTGGCCAGCGAGACACTGATGAAACTGCCGTTTCTGATGCAGTATCATCAATTGCTGGGCAAAGGGCTGGTATTGGTATCGCTGGGGCTTTTTGTCGTCGCAGTTCTGGCTATCGTGTACCGGCTGATGCGTAAACCAGCCACAGCGGCCAGCGAATAAGCCCGGGGTGTTGATTGATGGCACAGTTGCGACTATGCACAACCATAGCGTTTTTGCATCGCCGCAACTGAGCCGCGCAGTAACTGTTCCAACACCTGCAGGTTGATATCGCTGAGGCGCCTTACCGACAAGCAGGCTTTGCCCATTTTATGTTTACCCAGCTGCGCCAGCAGCTGTTGCTGCAGTTCGCCTTCAGCCACCAGATAAATACTGATATCGGTTTTACGGCTGGAAAACCCCACCATACACATATCACCTTCACGGCCGCTGTCGTAGCGATAATGATATTGGCCAAAACCGACAATACTGCTGCCCCACATGGTCGCTGCACAGCCGGTGATCTCCTGCATCATCGTCTTTAATTGCTCACAATCGGCCCGGCGCTGAGGATCTGTGATTGCCGCCAGGTAGTCCGACACCGGGACAGCAGTGGCAATAGTTTTATTGGCGGTCATCAAGGCACCTTGTAAAAGTTCTCACTATCAAACCAGCCTAGCTGATTTCGGCCTGAGCTCCAACTGACACAGGCGCGACAACGGCCTAAAAAGCTGTATAGTAATACAGTGGTAGGGCTAAGCCGTTGAAACGGAGGCAAAATGAACGAATTCAATACGGTCAGGCTTGGGCTGGAAGTCCTGCTGTTGACCGGTGTTATTAGCGCCTTAGTGGCCTGGTGGCGGCAACAACAATCAAATCGGTCGCTCAGCGAGCAACTCATTCGCCAACAGGCACAGCTGGAGCACCAGCAAAGTTTGCTGAATGACCACCGCATGCAGCTGCAGCAAAGCCAGGACGAAGTGCGGCAGCAGCAACAGGATTATCTGCGCTTAAAAGAAAAACACGACCGGCTGCAGGTACTGCTGAGCGAAAAACAAAGCCAGTATCAGCAGCAGCTGGCGTTGTTGCAGGACAGTAAACTGCAGTTAAAACAAGAATTTGAAAACCTCGCTAACCAGATCTTACAGCAAAAAGGCGAACAGTTTGCCCGCCAGAGCCAGCAAAGCCTGCTGCAGCTGTTACATCCGTTACAGGCTGATATGAAAGGCTTTCGCGACAAAGTCGAAGCCATTCACACTGAAGATTTAAAACAGCGCAGTGAGCTGAAAACTGAGCTGTTAAACCTGCAAAAACTCAATACCGCCATCACCGACCAGGCTGCGCGTTTAACCAGTGCGCTGCAGGGCCAGAAGAAGCTGCAGGGCAACTGGGGCGAGCTGATGCTGGAAAATGTGCTGGAAAATTCCGGTCTGCGGCCCGGCGTCGATTACCGGCGTGAAGTCAGTTTTCAGACTGAGCAGGGCCGGCGCCGGCCCGACGTGATTGTTGACCTGCCGCAACAAAAGCATCTGGTGATCGATGCAAAAACCTCATTGCTGGCCTATACCCGATATGTCAACGCCGAACAGGATCTGGAACGGGCTGAGGCGTTAAAAGCCCATTGTCAGGCGGTCAGTGATCGAATTGCTGAGCTCGCCGATAAAAGCTACTACCAGCTCGACGGGCTGAATTCGCCGGAAGTGGTGTTTATGTTTATTCCGATTGAGTCAGCCTATGTCGAAGCGTTAAAACATGACCCGCTGTTGTATCAAAAAGCGCTGGAACGTAATGTGCTGGTCGCGACGCCCACCACGTTGCTGACCAGCCTGAACATAGTGCGGCAGCTTTGGCGTTTTGAGCAGCAAAACCAGCACAGTGCTGAGCTGGCGCAGCGTGCGGAACGATTCTATGCCAAGTTGGCGGCTTTTCTGGAGTACATGCAGGGTGTTGGTAAACAACTCGACAAGGCGCGGGAAAGTTACGACAAGGCGTTAGCGCAACTTTATAGCGGTAAAGGTAATCTGATAAAACAGGCGGCAGAATTTAAGGAGCTCGGCGTGGCAGTGAAACAGGAACTCGACCAACAGCTGGTTGAAAAAGCCCGGCTTGAACTGTCGGCAGATGCGCAATGAAGCCAGCCAACTGGAGTATTTTGTGGTTCTGCCTGGCTTTTGGCGCTGCTGCAGAAGAACTGCTACCGGCGCAGCCTGCAACCACAGCTCTATTGCCTTGCCATCTGGTTGCCCATCTGAACGAGTCAAAAGAACTGACGGCCGCTGCTGGCCTGCAATTACCGCGCTGGTACGATTTACATCACCGCCTGCTGAAGCTGCTGACTGACAAAGCCGGCTGCAGTCTCGAAGTCGTCGGCAGCCCCTGGCCCCGTAGTCTGGCCTTGCTGCGTGACGGCAAAATCGATTTGATGCTGACCATGTCCTACACCTTAGAGCGCGAGTTATATGCTGATTTTATCGGCCCGCATTATCTGGAAGAAACGGTGCTGGTGCTGGATAAGCAATATCTGCCAAAGGTGAAAAAGCTCAATGATATCCTGCTGTTACCCGGTGCGATTGGCGTGCTGCGCGACGCCTGGTATGGCGATGAATTTGCTCGGGTGAGCCTGGAAACTGAGTTTCAGCCCTATCTGCAGTATGCTAACAGTCTGACGCAAAAACTGAATTTGCTGCAAAAAGAGCGGGTGGTCGGCATGCTGGAAGATAAAACTCAGTATCTGGAATGGAGCCGCACTTATCCTGATCTGGCTGCGCGCTATAAAATTGCATTCCGGTTAAACAGTAATCCGGTTTATATAGTAGCCAGTCGTAAAGGTGTGCCTTTTGCGGTGCGGGAACGCCTGAAAAAAGCCTGGTTTCAGGTGTATGGCGGGCCTGAACATCGGGCCATCTTAAATGAATTTGGCTGGGTTCTGGAGTAGTCTAAGGCGGGTGACGCATGGGCCATAACAGCAGTGTGACCGAGTTGCGCCGGGTGATTTGGGTTGGCGGTGCGCTGGACAAATATACCGGGCTGGTGCGCCAGCACGTGTTGCCTGGCCAGCATTATTTTCAGTGGTTTGAATCCCGCGCTTTAAGCCGGTTTCTACAGCAACATGCCGGTCAGCCGGTGTTGGTGATTGCGCACAGTTACGGCGCCAGTACTGCGGCGAGGGTGATTGCCAGCGGTTATCGGGTGGATGAACTGGTGACGATAGATCCGGTCAGCTGGCGCAAACCTAATGGCGAGATGCTGCGCAAACACTGCCGGCACTGGCGCAATTATCTGGCCGGCGACACGTCGGTGAATTTCGCTAACCTGGTCGCCCGCTGCGGCGGCTGGTGGCAGCACTGGCCACAACTACACGCCCACCAGCACCTGGTGCTGAACGCCGATCACGCGTTGATTGTCGATGCTGTTTTGCAGTCGTGGCGGCAAGGGGCAGCCCAGCGCGTGGCTTGATTTTTTGCCCCACGGGCGGCGGTTTTGGTTGTAATAATCATTTATTGCCTGCTGCCGCAAGACCGTCTAGCAAAGAATTCACCTGTCGGTGAGTTCCTTTCTTTTGCCTTGCCAAAAGAAAGGAACCGAAAGAAAAGGCGCACCCGGTTCCGCTCGAAAGCCCGCTGAAAATCAACAGTTTGAGGCGCCAGGGTAACTCGCGGGCTGCTACCGTCAGCCCGCTCAGACACCCCCTGGCTTAAAACCTCAAACTATTGATTTGCATCGGCTCGCTCCAACGGGCGATTGGTTTTCTTAGTGGTTGCTGTTTTTAGCGGAAGAAAGTTAAAAGCCAAGTCAGCTATTGCAGCAGGTTGCTTTCGGTTGTGTCAGTGAGACCATCTACAAAACCCTGTCCCCGTTGAAGCGAGCCGGCTGAAAATCGTTGGCCAAGGTTTTAAAGCGCAGAGTGTTTGAGCGGTGCGACGCTAGCGCACCGCGAGTTGCTGCGCTGCCTTGGACGGCGACTTTTCAGACGGGCTTTCGAGCGTAACCGGGGTCGGTTTTTCTTTGGTTACTTTCTTTTGCTGAAACAAAAGAAAGTGACTCACCGACAGGTGAACTCTTTGCTAGACGGACTAGTCGCCAAGGAAAAAACGAAAATTAAACCAAACAGCCGCCCGCAGGGCAAAAAACGCAGCGTGAACAGCAGACTGTTGCTGCAAGCCAGACTTGCTTAGCGCGCCGCGCTGCCGCACTATCCGTCAAAGATGTAATTTCACAGGAATATCCATGCAAACCCTCCTGCAACACCCGCAGTTTGCTGGCAGCTGGCGCATGCTGGTGGCGATGCTGCTGTCCGGCACTATTGGCCTTTTTGTCGTTGAAAGCGGCCAGGATACTGCGACTGTGGTGTTTTACCGCTGTTTGCTCGGTGGGGCGGCTTTGCTGGCCTATCTGAGCTGGCAGCGTGGTTGGCAAAAACTAAATGCCCGGCAAAGCGGTTATCTGCTGGCTGGCGGTTTTGCTTTGGTGGCGAATTGGTTTTGTCTGTTTGGTGCCTACAAACTGAGCTCGATTTCAATTGCCACTCTGGTGTATCACACCCAGCCGTTTTTCCTGTTATTGCTGACCGCTTTTGGCACTAAACAATGGCCGCCGGCGGCGAAATGGGGCTGGCTGGCGCTGGCTTTTGTTGGTGTGGCTGGCACCACTGGCCTCGGGCAGGACCAGCACAATCCGCTGTTGTGGCAAGGTGTGGGCCTGGCTGCCGTTGCCGCTTGTTTGTATGCGGTGGCGACGCTGACCACGCGGAAACTCACCGGGGTGGCGCCGGCGCAAATCGCTGGTTTGCAGATGGTGTTGGGTGTGCTTTTGATGTTACCGCTGGAGAAAACCGCGTTGCTGCTGATGCCGGCGCTCAGTGTCGGCGCATTGCTGACACTTGGCCTGGTGCATACCGGCCTGATGTACAACCTGATGTATAGCGCCTTTCAGCGTCTGCCGGTCACCAGCATCGCGTTTTTGTCCTTCATCTATCCGCTGTTAACGGTGCTGATTGATTTCTGGTACTACGACCTGACCTTAAGCTGGAGCCAATACGGCGGGATGGCGCTCATTGTGCTGGCACTTATTGCCCATCAGCGGAACTGGGGCAATCCCCGACAGCTTCAATGATTGAGGGGATATGATTTAGCGGGCTTTGGCGGCGAAAACCGCCTGCCGCGCGCCTAGTCGCGGCGTACCGCATTTGTCTGCTGTGAAAAATTTGTTATCCTCGCTGCCTGAACAAAAAAGCAAAGGGGAGCTTTGATGAAACGTTTGATGCTGGGCGCAGTGGCGCTCGCTGTTTTAACCGCCTGTGGACCAAAACCAGAACAAGCTGCCACTGCAGCGGCAGGCACAACAGTCGCGGAGGCTGCACCTGTGGCAAAACTGCAATATGCAGCAACGAAACAGGGCGACGTGGTCGATACCTATTTCGAAACTAAAGTGGCGGACCCATACCGCTGGTTAGAAGATGACCGCAGCGCTGAAACCGCTGAATGGGTCAAAGCACAAAACAAAGTCACTTTTGATTATCTGGCGCAAATTCCGTACCGCGACCAGATCAAACAACGATTAGAAGCGCTGTGGAATTATGAAAAAGTCGGTGCGCCAATGAAAGAAGGCGCTTACACCTACTTCTATAAAAACGACGGCCTGCAAAACCAATATGTGGTTTATCGCCAAAAAGACGGTGGCCCGGCTGAAGTGTTCCTTGATCCAAACGGATTCTCTGCCGACGGTACCACCTCACTGGCCGATTTACAGTTCACTGACGACGGTTCTATCGCCGCTTATGCCATTTCTGAAGGCGGCAGCGACTGGCGCAAAGTCTTTGTGATCAATGCCGAAACCAAAGAAAAACTCGAACCAGAACTGGTCGATGTGAAGTTCTCCGGCATTTCGTTTAAAGGCAACGAAGGTTTCTTCTATTCCAGTTACGACAAGCCAAAAGGCAGCGAACTGTCGGCCAAAACCGACCAGCACAAGCTGTATTACCATAAAATCGGCACGCCACAAAAAGACGACCAGCTGATTTACGGCGGCACTGACGCCGAGAAACACCGTTATGTCGGTGGCGTGGTGACCCAAGATGGTAAATATCTGGTGGTGTCTGCGGCCAACGCGACATCCGGCAATAAATTGCTGGTGAAAGATTTAACCAAACCAGACAGCGCTTTTATCACGCTGGATGGTGAAGGCAGCTCAGATTACAACCTGATCGACAGCAAAGGCGATGTGCTGTACTTCTCGACCAACTTCAAAGCGCCAAATCAGCGGCTGATCGCCATTGATATGACCAAACCGGCGCAAGACCAGTGGAAAGATGTGATCCCTGAGACCGCCAATGTACTGGAAGTCAGCAAAGGCGCGGGTTCTTTCTTCGCCACTTACATGGTCGATGCCATTTCCAAAGTGCAACAATATGACTACGACGGCAAGCTGGTGCGTGACGTACAGCTGCCGGGCGTTGGTAGCGTCGGCGGTTTTGACGGCAAGGCCAAAGACAGCGTGTTGTACTTCAGCTTTGCCAACTACAACACCCCTGGCTCGATTTACGCCTATGACCCGGCCACCGGTGAATCCAAAGTACACTTCAAACCTGCCGTGAAATTTAACAGCGACGATTATGAGTCTAAGCAGGTGTTCTACACCTCCAAAGACGGTACCAAAGTGCCAATGATCATCACGCACAAAAAAGGCCTGCAGCTGGATGGCTCCAACCCAACCATGCTGTACGGTTACGGCGGCTTTAACGTCAGCCTGACGCCAAGCTTCAGCGTCGCCAACCTGGTGTGGATGGAAATGGGCGGTGTGTACGCGGTGCCAAACCTGCGCGGTGGCGGTGAATACGGCAAAGCATGGCACGAAGCCGGTATTCAGCTGAAAAAACAAAACGTCTTTGATGATTTTATCGCAGCTGGTGAATACCTGGTGGCGCAGAAATACACCTCAAACGACAAACTGGCTATTCGCGGCGGCTCCAACGGCGGCCTGTTAGTCGGTGCTGTGATGACACAACGGCCTGATCTGATGAAAGTCGCACTGCCGGCTGTGGGCGTATTGGATATGCTGCGTTATCACACCTTCACGGCTGGCGCAGGCTGGGGCTTTGACTACGGCACAGCAGAGCAGTCCAAGGAGATGTTTGAATATCTCAAAGGCTACTCACCGGTGCATAACGTGAAAAAAGACGTGGCGTATCCGGCGACTTTAGTCACCACCGGTGACCACGATGACCGCGTGGTGCCAGCGCACAGCTTCAAGTTTGCTGCTGAGCTGCAGGCTAAAGCCGGCGGTACGAATCCGCAACTGATCCGGATTGAAACCAATGCCGGTCACGGTGCTGGTACGCCGGTATCGAAAACCATTGAACAAACCGCCGATACCTTTGGTTTCACACTGTGGAACATGGGCGTGAAAGAAGTGGCGAAAGTGCAATAACACTTTGAGTTCTTGGGAATCATCAGGCCGGCTTTTGCCGGCCTTTTTTATCCCGTGCGTTGATCACGATGAAGAATACTGCATTCAGCTTACAGAGGCTGTGCTTGCTCTGGCGCAGTCGTTACAATCCCCGCAGTTCACTTAAAGGAGTCTGTTATGGAAATGAAACCACCATCTGATGTCAGTTCGCTACGATCGCGCGTGCAAACCTTTGTCGAATTACCGCGTTTTGGCCAGTTTATCCTGGCGCTGATTTTGCTCAATGCCGTGTTGCTTGGCATGGAAACCTCGCAGGCGCTGATGGCGCAATATGGCAGCACGCTGCTATTGCTGGATAAGTTGTTGCTGGGCGTGTTTGTCGTGGAGTTACTGCTCAGGATCTTTGCCTACCGTGCGGCATTTTTTAAAGATCCCTGGAGTTTGTTTGATTTTGCCGTTGTTGCTATTGCCTTAATTCCGGCTTCTGGCCCCTTAGCTGTATTGCGGTCCTTGCGTGTGCTGCGGGTTCTGCGGGTGCTGTCGATGGTGCCATCGATGCGTCGGGTGGTGTCGGCGCTCTTGGGTTCTTTGCCCGGCTTGTCGTCCATCGCACTGGTGTTGATTTTGATTTATTACGTCTTTGCCGTGATGGCCACCAAGATTTTTGGTGCCGCGTTTCCGGAGTGGTTTGGTAGTATCGGCGCATCGTTTTATACCCTGTTCCAGGTGATGACATTAGAAAGCTGGTCGATGGGCATCGCCCGGCCGGTGATGGAGCAGTTCCCTTATGCCTGGCTGTTTTTTGTGCCTTTTATTTTGGTCGCAACTTTCACCATGCTGAACCTGTTTATCGCGATTATCGTCAATACCATGCAAACCTTCAGCGAAGAAGAACATGCGCTGGAGCGCGAGCAGGATAAACAGGCCGAACAGCAGGAACAACAACAGCTGCACGCCGAGCTGAAAGCGATTCGGGAAGAATTGCAGCAACTGCGTGCGGCGTTAAAGCCTGGCGATGATAGCGGGTCCTGAGGTTATAAAAAAATGGCCCCTATGCTGTGTTGGACAGCGGCATGTTGGGCCTTCTGGTCGTCACACGCACACCTTGAATACTCCCGGGTCTCGCAGACCAAAACCCGTTCAGTCGGCGGCAAGTCAGATGTCTGATTTGTTGACATCCCACCAGCACCCTGCGGCTGACGGTCTGCTGTAGTCATCGACCGGCCGTTTTGATGGGCAGTTGAATCGTCACTTTGTGCCAAAAGCTATCATCCAATATATCTTTCAATTTAATTCTGCTTCCACTGCTAAGCAGTCATTGTTATCGCTGCCGCAAACAGTTTTTTGAATTTTTATAGCATTTATTCCCCAGACTTTTTAAGCAAAAATCTCGCCGCATTAACACAAATCGGTGGAATTTTGATGCAGAAACAGACAACTTTCAGCTTGTCACGTCATGAACTTAGTCAAGACATATTGCTGAACCGAAAATCGAACAAAGTACAAAAAGGATTGGTTTTGCGTCCAGTTGCGCTTGCAGTGTTACTGGCTTGGAACAATGTTTACGCAGCCGAGACTGAAAGCCATTTTTACGGGAAAATTGATGTACAAGCGCTGCATACGACAAATGATTTATTTCGCTATGCAGATCAAGGTTGGCAACTGGACTTCCCCCTTTCACGCCTTGGATTTAAAGCCCAAACGGCGTTGTCAGGGGATAACTCAATAGTTTCAGTATATGAGTGGCAGGTCAATAGTTTGGACAGCGACAACAAACAGCATCCTGTTGCTAGTCGCAATACCTATATAGGTATTAACAGCTTAATATTTGGCGAATTGTCTTTCGGCAAAAATGATACCCGCTTTAAAAAGTCTGAAGGAAAGGTAGACCTTTTTCGCGAAACAGTGGCTGACAAGTCTCAAGTTATCGCGGGGCAGGACCGCTTGGAGAATATTCTCACCTATGTCAGTCCAAAGTCTGAGCAGTTTCAGCTGAATGCGTCTTATCAAACTGGGATAAGCGATGAGAAGGCGGGTGGATATGACCTGTCAGTGACTTATGGCGACGATGCTTTAAAGCAGACAACGATGTATCTTGGTGCAGCCTATGTAAATGGATTAAACAATCTGCGTGGTCATCGGGTCGTTTTACAGGTGAGAGTTTATGAAAATACACTTGGTACTGTTTCGCTAGGTGCGATGGCGCAACATCTTGAAAACCTAACTTCACGACAGGGTGGGAATTCATGGCTCCTGAGTGCTCAGCTAGCCACAAAGCTGGCATTGTACAAAGTCCAGTATGTTGAAGATCCAACGCATATCCGGCATCAGGGGCATGCCAGAACATGGTCTGTAGGGCTGGATTTATTGCATAGCACAACATTGAATACATATGGTTTGGTGACTTTGCTTAAGGTTCAGCCTGATACGCAAATGGAACCGGCTGCGCAGGCCCGGAATGAAGTTGGGCTTGCTATTGGAGCCAGATGGTATTTCTGAAGACGTAGTGCAGAAGTGTTGCTTTGCCACACATTACTCGCCCAGTTGAAATTAACTTCTCAAGTTACCACTAGTGATCCAACCATTTTGCGTATACCTGCTGCAACTTCTGGGGGATCCAATCTATGAAAGCCCGCACTTGCTGTGGGACATAAGCTCTGTTTGGATAAAGCAGAGAAACCTGTAACGATTCTGGTCGATGCTGCTCTAGCACTTCGACCAACAGTCCTGTTTCGAGGTAACTGTTCACGACAATTCCCGGTGCTTGAATAATGCCAAAACCTGTCAGGGCCGCTTGGATATATGCGTGGGATTCGTTCACTGTGAATCCTGATGGGCTGGTAAATGACTCGTCTACCCCATTGGTCAAAAAATGCCATGGCATAGCTCTTTTACTCTGGCCAGACAGAAAGCTGACTGTTTTATGCTGGTGCAGTTCTGCAATACTTTGTGGCTGACCATACTGATCGATATAACATGGCGCAGCGCAGGTGATCATTTTGGCATGCCCGATCCGTTTCGCGATAAGGCTCGAATTACTTAACTCACCGATGCGCAGCACACAATCAACCCCTTCCGATATCAAGTCTACGGCTCTGTCTGTGGCACCTAAAACAATCTGGACATTCGGGTGCTCAAGTGAAAACTCTTTCAGGCAAGCCATGAATCCAGCGTGGACAAAAGCAGTGGGGATGTCGATCCGCAGTTTGCCACGAATAGCCACGGGTGCCCGGTTAAACATCGATGTAGTGTCACGGATGTCGTTCAGGATAGCATTGGCCCGTTGGTAAAATAATTCCCCTTCATTGGTCAGCTTTACTTTTCTGGTTGTGCGCTGAAACAAGCGAACGCCCAGTTCTGCTTCAAGTTCCTGAATCACCTTAGTGACTTGTGGTCGGCCCGTTTGTAATGCATCCGCAGTTTTAGTAAAGCTTTCCAATTCGGCGAGACGAATGAACACCTGCATCGTTTTTAACAGTTCCACAATAGTCACTCCCATGGTTTTAAAGTCTTATTCTGACCGAAACCAATGCATTGATTGTTTCTTTTAACGATAACAATTATGTGCTTTTGCGCTGATTTATCAACGTCCTGATGTGTAGAAAAATAGCGTCAACTTCGCAGCCGCTTCATTTAAGTGCGTGCGACGAAGAGAGCGATGGCAGGCGATTGAGCGGGTCGCAAACTGACCGATGAAGGCATCAACCTTGATTCGTCATGTCGCCCGTATCCGAGCCATACAACACATTCAGATGCAATTAAATTGCAGGAGAAGCGAAATGACGTTTAGTAAATTTGCGAAGAAACTGGCAGCTATTGGTGTAGTCACATTAGCGTCAGCCGCTCAGCTTGCTGTTGCGGCACCAACCGATAAATTCCAGCAAGCCGCTGGTTTTTACCGCCAAATGGTGGGTGATACCGTGGTGACGGCCATCTACGACGGGTATATCGGCCTTGACCCAAAACACTTATCAGGAATGTCACAGGAAGAAATCCATCAGTACATTTTTAATGAATATCAGAAAGCATCCCCTTTGGTGCAAACGGCTGTGAATGCGTTTTTAGTCGATGACGGTAAGTCACTGGTATTAGTCGATTCTGGCTCTTCTGATTGCTTCGGGCCGACGATGGGCAGAATGGTTGATAACATCCGTGCTTCTGGTTATGCGCCAGAAGAAGTGGATGCGGTGTTATTGACACACATGCATCCTGACCATGCCTGTGGTATCAGTCTGCCAAATGGTTCTGCTGCTTTTGTGAATGCCACTGTTTGGGCATCTAAAAAGGACGCAGATTACTGGCTGGATGTAAAAATGGAAAATACGCTGCCAGAACCGCAACGCCCATTTTTCAAAATGGCACGCGACGCAGTAAAACCTTACGCCAGCAAAGGCAAATTCAAAACCTTTACTGACGGTCAGGCGATTGCCGCTGGCTTTCAAATTTTACCGACAAACGGTCATACACCGGGACATACTTCTTATTTGCTGACATCAGGTCAGGACAAGGTGCTACTGCTGGGGGATTTAGTGCATGTGCATGCGGTGCAATTACGCCATCCGGAAGTCACTATTGCGGTTGATGTGGATTCTAAAGCTGCCATTGCATCACGGACTAAAATGTTAGCTGCTGCGGCTGAAAATAAATGGCTGGTTGCAGCGCCACATTTCCCGTTCCCCGGTATTGGCCACATCCGCAAGGAAACACAGGGCTACAACTGGATCCCGGTTGAATACCGCAACCCAATTAACTCAGAACGTTAATTGCACTACAGGCAGGCAACCACAGTTGCCTACCTCGCTTTTCGTCACCGCTACCATATTGATGAAAGAAGAGATCTATCTGATGACCAGCCAAGCCCATTCGCAACGCAGCAGTTTTAAACAGGTATTGAGTACCAACAAACTGACCTTTGGTTTACTGACGCCCATTGAGGGCTATCCGCAAAGTGACATCCCGACGCTGCATCAGCATCTTGAGCTCGCTAAACTGGCTGATGAGTCTGGTTTTGCTGCCTTATGGCTGCGTGATGTTCCATTCAGAGATCCGACTTTTGGTGATGTGGCGCAGGTATTTGACCCTATGGTTTATGCCAGTTGGCTTAGCGCTTCGACGACTAAAATCAGCATAGGCACCGCTGGGATGATTTTACCTTTGCGTGATCCCATCGCTATTTCCAAACAAGCGTTGTCGGTTGATCAGTTATCACAGGGACGATTTATTCTGGGTGTCTCCAGTGGCGACCGTCCGTCAGAGTATCCTGCGTTCGGTATTCAGTTTGAAGAGCGTGCCAGTATTTTTCGGGACTCGTTCGAAATGATAAGAGTTCTGTCGCAGCAGACTTTTCCGAGGCACAAGTCTCAACACTTTGGCAATTTGGATGGTTCATTGGATTTATTGCCTAAACCATTTACAGGCCAGTTACCGATAGTCGCTGTTGGTCGCTGCGGACAAGAGCTGGACTGGTTGGCTCAACATGCTGATGCATGGATTGGTCACCAGAGCCATTTAGAAAGCTTACCTGCGTTGATACGGGCATGGCACACCAGTAGTTTGTCGGAGCCCAAACCTTATGGTTATGGCACTTTCTTTGAACTGGACAGAAACCCTAATGCACCGCTGATTTGGGGTCGTGGCATCCGGGCAGGAAGAAATACACTGATTGATTTGTGGCGTCGCCAGCAAGAGCAAGGGGTGTCACATGTGGCATTAAACTTACGGGTATCGCATCGTCCGGCCAAAGAAACGTTACTGGAATTGGCTGAATATGTGTTGCCGCAGTTTGCATGACATCCAGTTCTCGTTATAGCTTGTGATGAACGAGCTCTGCCAACTTTTTCTGACGATCTTGTTGTCTTCTTTAGTCCACACTCATTTTATCAAGTGGCAAGCCTCAGAATAACTGGGGCTTGTGCCGCTATCCGCCGTGATTATCCATACATCTCATCACGTGGTTTCAGTAAAACTCAGCTGATTATTCTGTTTCTGAGAAACAAATATGTGTCTATTTGTCTACTTAATCCATCCAATCAAAAAGGCTACCATGTTACTCAGCAGTACGAAAGTTGAGCATTGGTGCAGATTATTGATGCTTGTTCAAATGATAGATAAGCCTTTTATCGGGCGCAGAAATTGAAGGAAATATTATGGCTCGTCATGTTCGTTTTCATCAAACCGGTGGTCCGGAAGTATTAAAAATTGAGGAAGTAACAACCCCTGAGCCCAAAGCGGGTGAGGTACGGATCCGGGTTCATGCATTGGGTTTGAACCGGGCGGAAAGTATGTATCGTTCGGGGCGTTATGTGATTGAAGCGCAATTCCCAGCGACTTTAGGGTACGAAGCCTCTGGCTACATTAATGCGCTCGGCGAAGGCGTTACAGAATTTGCTGTTGGTGACGCAGTCAGTGTGATCCCGGCTTTTATGTTTGACGAGTATGGTCTTTACGGGGATTTAGTCGTCGCTCCGGCACGGGCTGTAGTGAAAAACCCTGTCGGCGTTAGTTTCGAAACAGCTGCTGCGACATGGATGCCTTACACTACAGCTTGGGGCGCATTGATTGATATTGCCAAATTAAACAAAGGTGATTTTGTCGTATTAGGTGCGGCCTCAAGCAGTGTCGGCTTAGCCGCCGTCGAAATCGCTTATGCCGTCGGTGCTGAACCTATCGCCATTACCCGCAAAGATGAAAAAGTGCAGGAGTTAAAGAAAGCCGGTGTTAAGCATGTGCTTCAGGTGGGCGTGCATGATCTGGAAAAAGAAATTCTGGCGATCACTGAAGGCAAAGGAGCCCGTGTCGTATTTGATCCTGTGACCGGACCTGATTTTGAAAAGGTGATTAAGGCAACCTGTCGCGATGCTATCGTATTTATTTACGGTGCATTGAGTCACGAGACCACTTCAATTCCGGTGATGCACGTACTGGGTAAACACACCACCATTCGCGGCTATGAGTTTATCGAAGTGACAGCAAATGATGAAAAGCTAGCCAGAGCCAAACAATTCATCACGGAAGGTATGGCGTCAGGCCAATTCAAAGCCAAAGTCGCCAAGGTATTTCCGTTTGAACAGATTGTCGCTGCAACCGAATATCTGGAATCAAACGCCCAGTTTGGCAAGATAGTGGTATCAATCGACTAACTGTTGCATTGGGACGTGGCTGTTGAGCTGTTGCATTTAAATAATGTTGCTCTACAGCCACATTGTTTTGGTGGGTAACGGAAGGTCTCTTTTTGTTGCAGCTGGTCAGATCAAGGTAAGTTCCGCAACTGGTCGTTGAGCAGACATCTGAAACCTCAAAGTTTTGGATTTGCTAAGTCTCCTTTTCGCTCATAGCAGTCTTCTGCAATCCCCAACAAAGCCAGCGCCGGCTGCCGCGGAGTGAGCGATCAAGAGTGAGCGCGGGAGGCGCGAACGGGCGAACGCAGTGGTGGCGGTGTTGGCTTTGCCGCGATAAAACCGCTTTTCGCTCTTAGTCGCCATCCCGAACGCCTGCCAACTCAGTTCCGGCAACGCACTGTTACCAAAACGTCTACTAGCGATTTTTGTAGGCAGGCGGCATCATGCTGAATCTATCTGTGATTGCTGTGCCCGGCACTAAGGTTTTGTCATGTTTCAAAGTGTGCGTCGCCCAGATCTGCTGGTGATAGTGCTGGCGGCGGCCGGGATTTTGATGGTGTCGATGGGCATCCGCCAGTCGTTTGGTTTGTTTGTCAGCCCCATCAGCAGTTCAACCGGCATGGGCATTGCGGCCATTAGTTTTGCCATGGCGATTGCACAGCTGAGCTGGGGCGCTGCGCAGCCAGTGGCTGGCGCTTTAGCCGACCGGTTTGGCGCAGGGCCGGTGTTAGTTGGCGGTTTGTTGCTGCTGGCGGCCGGTTGCGCGCTGACGCCTTTTGCCAGCGGTACTTTGGGGCTGGTGTTGAGCGTTGGCTTACTGACGGCCATCGGCTCCGGTATCAGTGGTTTTTCGGTGCTCATCGGCGCTGCATCGCAGCGGTTGCCGGCTGAGGCGCGCGGCGCTGCGTCGGGGATCATCAATGCCGGCGGCTCTTTTGGTCAGTTTGTGTTTGCGCCGTTGTCGCAAAAGCTGATTCAAAGTGTCGGCTGGATGGGCGCGATGTGGGCCTTAGCGCTGGCGGCACTGGCAACTATTCCACTGATTGCCAAATTCACCGGCGGCAGCGCCGCACCGGTCAAACACGCTGATGACAAAGGCATGCGCCATGCCATCGGCGAAGCGCTTAGTGATCGCAGTTATGCCTTATTAAGTTTTGGTTTTTTCACCTGCGGTTTTCATATTGCTTTTCTGGTGACGCATTTACCCGGTGAAGTCAGTTTATGTGGCCTGCCGGCCGACGTGGCCAGCTGGTCGCTCGCCATCATCGGTCTGGCGAATATTGCCGGCAGCCTGTACGCCGGGGCCTGTGTGACGAAATTCCGCAGTAAATCGGTGCTGGCGGCGATGTATGGCAGCCGCGCTTTGTTAATTGCGGTTTATTTGTTACTGCCTAAAACCGAATGGACCTTCTACATTTTTGCTGCCGGCCTTGGCTTCACCTGGCTGGCGACGGTACCGCCGACAGCTGCGATAGTCGGCAAGTTATTTGGTACCCGGTATCTGGCAACCTTGTTTGGGATTGCCTTATTCGCCCACCAGATTGGCGGCTTTTTTGGCGCCTGGCTCGGTGGCATCGCGCTGACGGTGCAGGGCGACTACAGCTGGATGTGGTACGCCGACATGGCACTGGCGGCGCTGGCAGCGCTCGCTAACCTGCCCATTCGCGAAGCTCAAGTCACGCGGCCGGCTAGGGCTTGATCTCCGGCCTCATAATTCATTTATACAACTAAGCTGCATTGCAAACCGGGTCGTTGCCACCATTGACACAGCCATATCGAAATTCACTTTTTGCTTAACTGCCCGGCGGTCGATTTGGTGAACGGCCGTGCGGTACAGGCCCGCATGCACTATGCGGCTGATGGTTTGCTTTAGTAATGATGCAGCCGTTTTGCGAGTTCAGTTGAATCGTCGCTTTGTGGTAAATGCAGATATTTTAAAATCTGTAGGGGTAGGCTGGTCGTCTCAAGATTGTGCCTACCCGTAGTACGTGGCATTCATTTAGACGCTAGGCCTACCTCTACAACGTAACAAATTTCTGTTCTTCGCTCAGGCTACAGTGTATCAACTAGTTAGAAGGTTGTGTTAAAGCACCTTACTCATAAAATATTTAGCGCCGCCGGCGAAAGGGTAGTCCTGCTGCGTCCATTGCAGTTGATAGCCGTGTTTCTCGTAAAATGGCCGCGCCTGAAAATCTAAAGTGTCCAGCACCACATAACGGCAGCCGCGTTCGCGGGCGATGTGCTCGGCGCGCTGTAACAGCGCTGAACCCTGGCCTTTGCCGCGTAATTCGGGTGCCAGCCAAAACGATTCCAGATAAAACCAGTTGCCAAAAGTGCGGCCGGCTAAGGCGCCGAGCAAAGTGCCGTCGTCAGCATGGATGGCAAGGCCGAGCGGCTGGCGCAGGCTGGCGTCCCAGTGTAAGGCATTAAATTCGGCAATTTTTTGTTTGGCAATGTCGCCAAACTCAGGGTGATGTTGTTCAGTCAGCTGCATTGATGCGACAATCCGCATGGAAAAATATGCGCTTGTTATACGGGATTTCGCCTAAACCGCCAAGCCAATAACAGGAAGGTCTAGGGTAGGTACCGGCAAGCGCCAGCGTCGCCGTACGAACACCGCTCGCTGACCACCACGTGGCGTACATGCGCCAACGTAAACTTCCGCCGAAAAGCAACAACTCAAAAGGAAGCCCATTGTTCAGCAATATTCTCTGGTTAAGCCTCGGCGGTGCGCTGGGATATTGGCTTAGTGGCGAACTGGCAACTTGGCTGTTGTCCTGGCTGACGCCGACGCTGGGTGTTGTCGATGCGCTGTTATGGACCCAGCTGACGCAGCTGGTGCTGCTGATCTTACTGGCGTTTGGTCTGCTGCAACTGGCGAAACGGCAAAAAACACTGCATGCGCTGGCGGGTGCCGTGTTACTGCCGCTGGCGGTTATCGTCAGCTGGAGCGGCACTTTATCGTTGTACCGTGCTGAACTGGATTTGGCATTGACGCCCGCGCTGACGCAGGCCCGTGCTGTCGAAATACCCGCCGCGCAGCAGTTGCAGCTGGCCTTGGAATGGCAACAACAGCAAGCACCTAACGCAGCGCAGCTGTATGTAGAATTCGCTTCAGCGCGCAAACCTTATCTGACGTTGCATCTGCAACAACCCGGCAGCTGGACTTTAACCCGTTATTGGCTACAACTTCCCACAGATCCTGCGCAGGCGGGTCTCACCGCCCTCGGTTCGCCGCAGGAACTGACGCCAGGTAACAGCCGGCATAGCGTCGGTGAATTGGTTTTCTCGCTGCATTATCAGCTGGCGGGCTTATTGAAAAGTGCGGCGCAGCCGCTGTTAATCGGGCTCTCGATTGCGCTGCTGGCGTTAACTTTGTCTGGTATCTATCTGCTCTGGCAGCGCAGGCGGCAAGCCGGTACTACGCAGTTTTTTGGCCGCGGGCCGTTACGCTGGCACTTAGCCGGGGCGCTGCTGAGCCTGCCGTGGCTTTGCTGGTATTTTGGCTCGGCGCTGCTGACGCAATACGGCAACTGGGCACCGGAACTGATTAAACAACACAGTGCCGCCTACTATCAGGCCTTGTTTCCAACACCGCTGCCACAGCCAATCGCTGCCACCAAAGAAACAGCCACAACATTCACCCGACCAGAACTTTCGACCTTGCTGGACACACCGGGCTGGCCCGTCGCCAAAGTGCAGCTGGATTTAACCAGCGGCAAATGGTTGTTAACTGAACAGCCGAACTGGCCGCAAACTGCGCCTTATCAACTGCGACAACAATCACTGAATACACAATTGCAGGTGCTGCCACAGGCCGATTACTGGCAAAGCACGCCCTGGTCGCTGCGAAATCTCGGCTACGCGGCGCATCAAAGCCTGTATGCCGTGCCCGCGCTGCGCGTTTTGCTGGCGCTCGGCGGCGTATTGGTTGTCCTGATGCTGTGCGGAGCGGCGGAATCTTATGGCCGTAAACAAGGCTGGTGGCTGCTGGCACTGCTGCGTGCGCTAACCTGCGGTTTTGTACTGGCGACAAGCTTGTTGATATTGCTACAACTACTGCGCTTGTCACCCAGCGGCCTGGCTTTGCTACCACAACTAGGCCTGTGCTGGGCAATTTGCACTGTGGCGCTGACCGGCTGGACCTGGTGGCAGTACCGGTTACAGCGCTGAAGTTGCGAGCATAACTTTTGGTTATAGCTCCGCACTTTTTGATTCTTTTTATCTTGACCGAATTGTTTTAGTCTTACTCCCATCAAGAGATGTTCAGACGTCTGTATATCTGAAACTGCCGGAGCCTCGCGACCGGTGGTCAGCCCTGATTGCGGAGTACAAGTTGCAATTATTCAGTTCAGCCCTGCAGGTCAGCGCAACACGGCGCCACTTGCAATTATTCAGGCACAGCAGCATCGTCCGCCGCTTTTGTCAGCTGTTGCCAGTCTTGTTCTTGACGGTTACAGCACCACAGCTGCAGGCGAATACACAAACGCAAGCCAAAGAAGTACGGCTGCTGAACGTGTCGTATGACCCAACCCGTGAGTTCTACCGCGATATCAATCAGCAATTCGCCAAAGTCTGGCTGGAAAAAACCGGCCAAAAGTTGATTGTTGAACAGTCGCATGGTGGCTCTGGTAGTCAGTCCCGCGCGGTGCTGGACGGTCTGCGCGCTGATGTGGTCACTTTAGCCTTAGCTGCGGATATTGAGCCGCTGGCGCGTGTCGGCAAGCTGATTGACCCCAACTGGCAGCAGCAATTACCGCATAACAGCTCGCCGTACAGTTCGACCATTGTGTTTTTGGTGCGTAAAGGCAATCCGCTGAACATCCATGACTGGAACGATTTGGTCCGTGACAACATCGACGTGATCACGCCCAATCCAAAAACGTCCGGCGGCGCGCGCTGGAATTACCTGGCCGCCTGGGCTTATGGCCTGAAAAGCAGCGGCAGCGAAGATGGCGCCAAAGCCTTCGTGCAAAAGCTGTATCGCAACGTGCCGGTGCTCGACAGCGGTGCCCGCGCCTCGACCGGCACCTTCGCCCGCCGCGGAATCGGTGATGTGCTGTTGAGTTGGGAAAACGAAGCTTATCTGGCGGTGAAGGAACTGGGTGCGGACCAGTTTGAAATTGTGGTGCCGTCGATTTCAGTGCTGGCCGAGCCGCCGGTGACTGTGGTGAAGAAAAACACCGAACGCAAAGGCACCACCGCGTTGGCGCAGGCTTACCTAGAATTTTTATACACGCCAGCGGCGCAAAAGTTAGCGGCTGAGCATTATTTCCGGCCTTTGCAGCCGGTGCCGGGCGTGGCGGCGCTGCCACAGCTGGAGCTGAAAACCATCGCTGATTTTGGTGGCTGGGATTTGGTGCAGCAACAACACTTTGCCGAAGACGGTATTTTTGACCAGATTTATGCGCGCTGAGTCCGGTAACAGGAGCATTCGTTTTGTTTAAAAAATCGACGCAAAAACCGGTATTGCCGGGTTTTGGCCTGAGTATGGGCTTTACCACTTTCTATCTGAGCTTGCTGGTGTTCCTGCCGCTGTCGGCGCTGGTGCTGAAAAGCTTCGAGCTGGACTGGGCCGGTTTTGTCAAAGTGGTGGCGAGTGAGCGCGCCATCGCCAGCTATCAGTTGACCTTTGGCAGTTCTTTTATTGCCGCGCTGATTAATCTGGTGTTTGGCTTGCTGGTGGCCTGGGTGCTGGTGCGTTACAGCTTTCCGTTTAAAAAAGTCATAGATGCTTTGGTTGATTTGCCCTTTGCGCTGCCGACGGCAGTGGCCGGTATTGCGCTGACGGCGATTTATGCGCCAAACGGCTGGATTGGCCAGTATTTTTATCAGTGGGGCATCAAAATCGCTTATACGCCGATTGGCGTTACGCTGGCGTTAGTGTTTATCGGCTTGCCTTTTGTCGTGCGTACGGTGCAGCCGGTGCTGGAAGATTTAGAGCAGGAACTGGAAGAAGCGGCCGCCAGTTTAGGGGCAAACCGGCTACAGATTTTTTGCCGGGTGATTTTTCCGGCGCTGATCCCGTCTTTGCTGACCGGTTTCGCTTTAGCTTTTGCCCGCGCCATCGGCGAATACGGTTCTGTGGTCTTTATCAGCGGCAATATGCCGTTTCGCACTGAGATCACGCCGCTGCTCATCATGTCCCGCCTCGAAGAGTTTGATTATGCCGGCGCCGCGGCGCTTGGTTCTGTGATGTTATTAATTTCGTTTGTTTTATTGCTCCTGATTAATGCGTTGCAGCATTGGAGTCAGCAGCGGCACGGAGGTGGACGGTGAGTGCTTCAGGACAGTTTCAACCAAGACGCGCCACCACAGAGCCGCTGTGGTTGCGCGGCATTTTATTAACTCTGGCGCTGGGCTTTCTGGCGTTGTTTTTGCTGTTGCCGTTGGTCATAGTGTTTGGCGAAGCCTTCAGCAAAGGCTGGCAGGTTTACCTGGCGGCTATTACTGAACCGGCTGCTGCGCATGCCATCAAGCTGACGCTGATTGCCGCAGTGATTGCGGTGCCCTGTAATGCGATTTTTGGTCTGGCGGCGAGCTGGGCCATTGCCAAATTTCAGTTCCGTGGCCGGCAGTTTTTAATCACGCTGATTGATTTGCCAATTGCGGTGTCGCCGGTTATTGCTGGTCTAAGCCTGATGCTGATTTTTGGTGCGCGCGGCTGGTGGGGCGAATGGCTGAACGACCATGACTTACAAGTGATGTTTGCGGTGCCGGGTATAGTGCTCGCCACCATCTTTATCACTTTTCCTTATGTGGCGCGCGAGCTTATTCCACTGATGCAGCAGCAGGGCCGTGAAGCCGAAGAAGCTGCGCTGACGCTGGGGGCGAGCGGTTGGCAGACCTTTATCCGCGTCACATTACCGTCAGTGAAATGGGCGCTGCTGTACGGACTGATTTTGTGTAACGCACGGGCGATGGGCGAGTTTGGTGCTGTGTCTGTGGTGTCCGGTAAAATCCGCGAACAGACCAATACCATGCCGCTACATATTGAAATCCTGTACAACGAATATCAGTTTGCTGCCGCTTTTGCTGTGTCATCTTTGCTGGCGTTATTGGCGCTGCTGACGCTGGTATTAAAAAGCAGTCTGGAATGGCGCGCTGCGCGCGATTTAGCTGAGGCTGAGGCGTGCCGGCGGCCGGAATGACGTGCATTGACACTGAACCAGCTATGTAGCGAAATCCGGCAAAAAGGTAACTATTTGTCGCTTTTTTGCCGGTATTCGACGGAATGTCGCAAAATTCTGTCCAACATTAGCTTGTTCTGCTCAATCTGCTCGTTACACTCAATAAGAATTATTTTCATTGAGGGTAGGCTATGCAGTGCTGGCGTATTTTGCTGATTGGCATTGGTTTGTTGGCCTGCAGCCCGAAGTTGTGGGCGCAGGAAGTCACTATTGCCACTGAGTTCTCAGACAGCAACGCCAAGGCCTACAGCACACAGATGCAACACTGGCAATTATTGCTGCAAAGTGCGCCGCAATTGCAGGTGAAATACGTCCATGTCGCTATGCAGCGTGGCTTTGAATTATTGACGCAAAGCGGCTATTGCACCATCAACAAACTGAAAACTACCGAACGGGCAGCACGCTGGTTATACAGCGCAAGGCCATTAAATGTCTCGCCTTCGCTGCGTCTGATTACCTTAGGGCAATCCGAGCCCGGCACAGTCACGGGCGAAGTACAGGCCGCTCAGGATGAGGTTGATTTGCAGAACTGGTTGCGTCATCCGGCGCGGCGCAAAATCGGTATTACAGCGGGAAGCAGCTACGGTGCCACGATTGACCAGCTGATTAAATCCAGACCCAATCAGTTTTATCTGGTGCATGGCCAGGATGTAACACTCAAACTCTGGCAAATGTTAAAACGCGGGCGTATTGATGCCATCATGGATTATCCGGTGCGGATAGATCATTTACGTCAGGTTCAGCAAGACAACACCACTTACACCGCTTTGCCTCTACAAGGGCTGCCGCTGTATCTGGAAGGATTTGTCGTCTGTAATCGCGAGGCACATGGCCAGCAATTGATGCAGTATATTGACGAGCTGATGGCACAGCCGCAAGTGCAGCAGCGTTTAGTCGCCAGTTACCGGCAATATTTTACTGATGCGCAGTGGCAGCAGTTACAGCCTTATTTGCAGCAGACCTTTAGCGCCGCTTTTTAATCGGAGTGAGTTTGCCGGCGCAATAAAGCTTCATAGTCATTGAGCGGCAATGGCCGCGACAACAAATAGCCCTGAATAAATTCACAGCCGGAGCGCTGCAGATATTGCAGCTGCTCTTCGGTTTCCACCCCTTCTGCCGTGGTGGTGACCTGCAGCGATTTGGCCAGTTGCAGGATATTTTCCAGTACAGCCCGGCCTTTGCTGCTGCTCATGCCTTTACGGATAAAACTCTGGTCGATTTTTAAGTTTTGTACCGGCAGGCTCAGCACTGTCGCGAGATTAGAATGGCCGGTGCCGTAATCATCGATCGCCAGCGTGATGCCGGCTTTTTGCAACCGATGCATATTGTCGGCCGTGCGCTGTTCGTCGCTGATCAGGCTGTATTCGGTCACTTCAATTTCCAGCAAAGATGCCGGAATATCAAATTCACCAACTTGCTGAAAAATAAAGTTAATCGTTTGCTCGTCGGTCAGATAACGCGCCGACAAATTAATCGATAACGGCAATACGTGGTAACCCTGATCGAGCCAGCGGCGGATCTGCTGACAGGCTGTGGCAATGACATACCGGTCTAGTTCCGGCATCAGATGGCTTTGTTCTGCCAGCGGAATAAACAGGCCTGGTGATACCATTTTGCCGTCCGGTTGCCAGCGGATCAGCGCTTCAGCTGAAACCGGTTGCCGGCTTAAAGCCGAAAACTTCGGCTGGAAGTGGAAAAACAACTGCTGCTCACGGATCGCCAGCTCCAGATGCTGACACAGCAGGGCATTTTGCTGCAACTGCTGAATCAGGCCAGGTTCGACTTGCTGCATGCTGGCGCGACCGTTGGCTTTAGCCTGACGCATCATCAGCTCGGCGCCATGCAGCTGGCGGTCGAAGTCCAGTTCCGCATTGACCAACTGATAAACCACGCAAAAACTCAGTTTGTAATTGATGCCGTCTAACTTGATGTCCTGCTGCTGTAAGTCGCGGAAAATCGCCAGCATCTGCTGCGGTTGCTGCGGGCTTAGCAGAATAAAGTCGGTGCCTTCGTGGCGGGCTAATAGAGCTTCTGCCGGTTTGTGTTGTCGGAGTAACTGACCGCTGGTTTTGATCAGCTGGTCGCCGATATCAAAGCCGAGGCTGTGGTTCAGATTAGACATGCCATCGATATTCAGCAGATACATCCAGTGTAAGTCCGGCCGCGTTGCCGCCTGACGCTTCAGGCCGTTTAAGTTGGCGCAGCCGGTTAAGTTGTCTTTAAATGCCAGGTTTTCAATCGATTGCTGATAGCGGCGCTGTTCGGTGTTGTCTTTTAAAAATGCGATATAGATGGTTTCCCCCAACAACTCGGCTTTGGTCAGTGTGATGTCCAGTGGCACTAAGGAGCCGTCTTTACGCAAGCCTTCAACCTGGCGCAGCCGGTTCAGCACATGGGCCGGGCCTTCAGTTTTGTTTGCCGCGCCGGCCAGGTGTTGTTGATGACCACTGCGGTACTGTGCCGGGATCAGCAGATTTAAATCCTGACCGGTCAGTTCCTGCTGGTGCTGATAACCAAAGATATTCAGTGCGGACTGATTGACCTGCAGAATATGGCCCTGAGTATTGGCACTGATGATGCCATCTGTAGTGCTGTTTAACACCAGCTGGTTAAAAAGTTCACTGTGGCGGCGCATCTCGCGTTGTTGATCCAACGCATCGAAGGTCTGATTCAGCATCAGTTCCAGCCGGCCAAACTCGTTGTTGTCTTCGACCTGAGCCCGCGTCTGGTGGTCGCCGCGGGAATATTGTTGCAAGGCCGTCTCCAGCCGGCGCAGACGCGTATGCAAAATATTGCGCAGCAGCAGATATGTCAGTACCCCACTGAGTAACATGCTGCATAGATACACCGCCATATTTTGCAGGGTGACACTCAAGCCACGCTGCAGTGCCGGTTTCATGTCGTATTGAATGACCAGCCAGCCCTGTTGACTATTAAACTGCAACGGTAATGCCATTTGCAGCATATCGGGGGCAGGTTGTGGCAGTGTCAGCGGGCTGACCATACTTTGCGCCGGTAATTGCTGCAGTTGTCGCTGCAGTACAGCGTCGTGCTGTGCCAGCGGGCTGTCTTCCAGTGCGACCTGATGGGCGGCGAGGATTTGCCAGGTGGGCGACACCACCAACACACTCTGGATATGCGGGCTTTCAGATTTCAGCGAGGCCCAGTTTTTCAGTGCCGCAATGTCGTTTCTGAGCAGATAGCCCTGCAACAACGCATGCTGTTCCAGCAGCCCTGTACTGAGGTGATGTTGCTCGGCGCTGATCAGCTGTTCCCGCGTCAGATGCTGGTGCAGGGCGTATAACAAGGTCACGCCAAGCAGCGTTAACACCAGCGTCAGCAGCAGTGGCAGCAGACTGATGTATAGCCTCATGGCAGCGTTTCCAGATAGGTGGTATTAATCAGCGTGCTGCAGGGACAGGGTTTTTCAATCATGCCAATCTGCAGCAATACGGTTTCATAGCCCTTGATCACTTCCGCCAGCCGGGTTTTGTTACTAAGGATAGTGCGCTGCATCGCGACCGATGGGATCTGCAGCTCGCTGTAGGTTTGCGCCAGTTCAGCCGGTGATAATTTCATCCGTTTATTTAAAGCGTCGTACCAGGCCGGTAAGTCGGCCTCAATCTGGCTGAACAACTGGTGATACTGGCGGATAAATTGTTGCAGCTGGGCTTCGGTGGGCACGTCCGGGCCGTCTTTACGCACAATCAGCACGTCCATGACTTCGCCAGGCACTTCACGGCTGGTAAATAAGGCTTTAGCACCCAGGCGCAGCATTTTGCTTTTTTCCGGTTCGAAGGTCATCACGGCGTCGACTTCGGCGTTGGCCATCGCCTGCGCATGGGCGGCGAGGTCTAGCCCAACGACCTGATAATCGGCAGCGGACAGCTGATGCTGGCTGAAAAACCGTTGCAGCAGATAAGCGCCAAGTGCATTACTTTCGACGCCAATTCTTTTGCCTTTCAACTCGGAGATATTGTTAATGCCAGGGCGGACCAGTAGCTGATCGGCGCCGTCAGAGATATTAAATAACCAGATCACCTCAACCGGAATACCACTGGCGGCGATGCGTACAGCCTCGTCCAGCGTCACTGCAGCCATATTGATAGTACCTTTGCGCAGGCCATTGATAACCTGACCAGCGGCGCGGTATTCAATAAGTTGCACGTCCAACCCCTGAAACACCCGGTGATCGCGGGCGATATACAGCGGTTCATAGCCCGGCCAAAGATTGGTGCCAATCCGCAGCTGTGCTTGTTGTTGTGGCTGACAGCTCACCAGCAGCAGACAGCAGACCAGCAGGCACAATGGACGCAGTATGAACGAACACAAATGCAGCATCTGACAAATTCCGGGCAGCGGGACTTCAGCAATTAAAGCCAAAGACCGGATGATACCGCAAGGGCGAAAAGCTGAATTAAATCAAAAATTAACCATACTCTTGCCAGAGTGAGTTAACGAGCGGACTTTGGCCAGTCCGCTCCGCCTGGCAAGGGTTAGACGAGCAGGCCCCAATCCTCATAGGCCTGCCGGGCCAGTTGCTCACGAAATTGTGGTGCGGCGATGTCGATTAAGGCTTTGGCGCGCTCGTTCAGACTGCGGGCACGTAAGTTCGCCACGCCATATTCAGTGACAATATAGTGGGCATGAGCGCGGGTGGTGACGACGCCAGCGCCTGGGCTTAACAAGGAACTGATGCGCGAGACTGTGCCCCCGGCTGCGGTGCTTGGCAGTGCGATAATGGCACGGCCGCCTTCGGACAAACCAGCGCCACGGACAAAATCCATCTGACCGCCCACACCGGAATAAATCTTAGTGCCGAGGGAATCGGCACAGATTTGGCCGGACAAATCGACCTGCAAAGCACTGTTAATCGACACCACCTGCGGGTTTTGCCGGATCACCGCCGTGTCATTGGTGTAAGCCACATCGAGAAACACCACTTCCGGATTGTCGTCGACAAAGTCGTACAGCGCCTGACTGCCCATGGCAAAAGTGGTGACCACTTTGCCCGGATGTTTTTTCTTATTGCGGTTGTTGATCACGCCTTGTTCCAGCAGTGGTAACACACCGTCGGAAAACATTTCGGTGTGCACGCCTAAGTTCCGCCGGTCGCCAAGGCAAGCCAGCGCCGCATCCGGAATAGCGCCTATGCCCATTTGCAGACAGTCGCCGTCACGGATCAGGCTGGCGACATTGGCGCCAATTTGTTTTGTCACCGGGTCCTGTTCCGCCGGCAGATGCAGCGGGATTTGTGATTCCAGCTCAACGTACGCGGCGAAATCCTGCAAATGGACAAAAGAGTCGCCGTGGGTACGGGGCATACGCGGGTTGATTTGCGCAATGACACGCCGGGCGTTTTGCATTGCAGCGCGGGTGGCTTCCACCGACACGCCGAGGCTACACAGGCCGTGTTTATCCGGTGGTGAGACCTGCACGATAGCGGTGTCGACGCGTTGCTCTTTGCTTCGGAACAACTTCGGAATTTCGGATAAAAAACAGGGCACGTAATCAGCAAGGCCACAGTTCACCGCCGGGCGGGTCGGGCCACCGACAAAAAATACCCGTTGGCGCAAATGACCGGCGAGCTCTGGCGCGCACAAAGCGCCGCTTTTTTCGGTATGCAGGCTGAGTAATGTGAGCTGCTGTTTATCGCGCGCCACCTGGGCTAAAGCGTCCAGCATGCAGTAAGGGGTGGCAGCCATCGAGTGGCTCCAGATGAACTCATTGTTGCCAATCAGATTTAAAGCACTGGCGGCGTTGGGATATTTCATGATCAGGTCCGTGTTGAAGAACAGGCTAAAACTGCGTTGAGTTTAGCCGGTTCTTGTCCAGGCAAAACTGACCTTGATCAACAATGGCTTCAGTCGGTCTGTAGTGCGAGCCAGATGCGCGTTTGTGCCTGATGTGCCGGCACATCCGGAAAAAAACTAACCCGTTCCAGCAACAAAGGCACATCGGCGGGCAGCCAGCCGCGCGCGGGCAGCAGTTCTGTGTATAAGGCACGGATAATGGGTTCCAGCTGAGCATCAGGCCCAATGTGCTCATAACAGGCGTATAAACCGGCCGGCACCGTCACCAGACTTAACTCCGGCTGCTGCAGCAAATCCGGCTGTGGTCCGCTAAGCTGCAGCGCCAGGCCAAAACGGTAGTCATCCGGTGCGCAATCCTGTGGGTCGTCATATAACAGGTTAAAGGTCGCGAAGCGGCTGGGATGTAATTTATTGCTACGGCGAAACTCAATAAAACGCCGGATACTATTGCCGATGCTGGCCGGATGGCCCTGATGCAGCCATTGCAGCAGCAGGGTGCTGTCGCGCTGCTCGGTTCTTAAGCCCGAATCGGCAACATCTCCCTTGTCAGTGCCGGCAATGTGGTTCAGCTGTTCAGTTTGCTGCGCCCAATATTGCCAGTCCGGCTGCTGGCGAAATTGCGCCGGTGCCTGGCCCAGCCAGCGGGCAAAAGCCCGGCTGAAACTTTCGGCATGCTGATAACCGGCGTCTAAAGCCAGTTCGGTGACTGGTGTTTGCCGATAGGCCAGCGCAGTGGCCGCACGTTGCAGCTTCAGTAACCGCTGATAACTTTGTAGCGGCATGCCACAATGCAAGCGGAACTGCCGGTGCAGATGCCAGGCGGAATAACCGCTGCGGGCACTGAGTTCGGTTAGCGTCAGTGGTTCATCGGCGTTTTCAATCAGCTGGAGTAAACGCGGCAACAGCGCTAAAAATGGTTCTGACATCAGCAAGTTCCTTAAGCAAGCAATGGCCTTACTGTATCAAAGTCATCACACCGCCGCCTGACCGTTCTTGCTTTTGTGTCACAACCTTTTAGGGCTTGAGTTTTTCCACCACAGCCACAAAATTCGCCACGCCCTGACCCACATCGGCGATGCCGGCAGCGACTTCCTGGATGCTATGTTGCCCCCGTTCGGCGACACTGCTGATGTCGTTCAGCTGCGTGTCGATAGTTTTAATCAGTTCGGTGTTGGTATGAACAACCCTGGCTATTTCCGCTGTTGCATCGGCGGTGCGACCAGCGAGTTTGCGCACTTCGTCGGCGACCACAGCAAAACCACGGCCGGAATCGCCGGCGCGGGCCGCTTCAATCGCCGCGTTTAACGCCAATAAGTTGGTTTGTTCGGCAATGCCCCGGATAGTTGCTACTATGTCGCTGATGTTTTTTGCTTGCAGGCTAAGCTCAGTGCCATTACTGGCTGCCAGTTGCAGGTCACGGGCAATACGGGCGGAAGTTTCAACGGCTTCATTTAACACCTGTACCGCATTGGTCGTGATTTGCGAGGTCTGCTCTGACGTTGCTGCGGCCACTTCGACCGCCTGACGGGCAGAATGCACGCGCTCGCTGATATCCGAGGCAAATTTAATCACTTTATAAACTTTACCGTGTTCATCGCGAATTGGGTTGTAAGTTGCTTCCAGCCAAATGCTCTCACCGCGGGCATCTTTACGTTCAAAGCGACCGGCAAACACCTGACCGCCGGCCAGACGTTGCCAGAAATCAGGGTGCTGACGGTAAAATTCGTCATAACAAAACATGCGATGATGTTTGCCGCTCAATTGCTCCGGCTGATAATGCATAGTTTGCAGAAAGTTGGCGTTGGCCGTTAGGATCTGGCCGTCAGGAGCAAATTCAATCACTGCCAAAGAACGGTCTAATGCGCTGAGAATGGCGTTTTTATCACGCAGAGCCAGTTGGTCCACGGTGACATCGCTGGCCAGCTTAAACACTTTGGTTACCCGGCCAGTATCATCCAGCACCGGAAAGTAGCTGGCTTGCAGATATACCACTGTGCCGGATTTGTGCAAGCGGGTAAAGGTACCGTTTTGTGCTTTGCCCTGGTTGAGTTGCTGCCAGAATTGCTGATAAGCGCTGCTGCCGGTGTAGGTTTTGTCACAAAAGATACGGTGATGTTTGCCTATCACTTCAGCATATTCATAGCCAACAGTGTCGAGAAATAGCTTGTTGGCATCGAGGATAGTGCCGTCCGGTGTGAAACTGATAAAAGCGATATTGGAGCGGATCGCATTGAGGTCGTTTTCCAGCAATGACAAATCCCGGGCATACAAGGTTGCTGGGTTCTCGCTGGTTTTCTGACGGGAAAAAAACATACGGCCTCCGGATAAAGTTCAACTTAAGGTTCGCACATCGGCTTAATGCATTAAGGATGGCAAAGCTTAAGATAGTCTTAATCGGGGGCTGTGATTAAAAAATACTCAAGAATATTTTGATGCAGGTCAATTGTTCCTAATGCGCTGACAGGCCAAACTTACGTTTCAGGATGCGGTGTAGCAGACTGGCTGGTAATACGGCTTTGAGCAGCGGCAATAACCAGCTGCCGCGGCCAACGCGGATGTGTAGCTGGCGTTGCGGGGTTTGCAACGCATTGGCTAAATCTCTGGCATATTCACTGGCCGGTGTCGGAAAATCCTGAGAGGCACGCGCTCTGGCGCGCACCCCATCGCGGTAGGGCCACCAGCTGGAGTCTTCTGATAACACCTGTTCGGCCAGTTGACTGGCGCGCTCAGCAAAACCGGTATCGACCGCACCGGTCACCGCCAGCACCATCTGTACGCCAAGTGGTTCCAGTTCCATCCGCAGTGCTTCGCTGATGGCATGCAAAGCGGCTTTGGACGCGCAATAAACGCCGGCAAAAGGCGTGACCAGACTGGCACTGACACTGCCGATATTCAGTACAGTGCCCCGGCTTTGCTGCAGCAACGGCAAGGCGGCTTTGGTCATCGCCACCACCGAAAAGACATTGGTCTGAAACTGCAGCGCCAGCCGCTCCGGGCTGATATCCAGCACCGGGCCTATCGCGCCATACCCGGCATTGTTGACCAGCAAATCCAGCCGGCCATGCTGGGCACCGAGTTCGGCAACAGTCGCATTAATTTGCTTTTGGTCGTTCACATCCAGCGCAAAGACGCCAAAGCCTTCGGCCTGCAGCCGCGCCAAATCACCAGGCTGACGAGCTGTAGCAAACACCTGATAACCCTGAGATTTCAGCTCACGCGCCAAAGCCAGTCCAATACCGCCGGAACAGCCGGTAACCAGAGCGATTTTTGGCGAAGGGGCTTGGGACATCAGGAACTCCTGGAAACAGAAAGGGTGCTTGCGCTGTACCTTAACTGCTTTTTTCATTGACAGGAAGGGTGGTCGCCAGTTATCACAGCGGCGGTATCCATGCAGTTGGTCAGAAAAACAGATGCAAAACATCGCGATAGTGGGTGGGGGTATAGCCGGCATTTCAGTGGCTATCCAATTGATTAATCTGGCAAAGCCGGGACTGTTGCTGACAATTTTTGACAAGACAGGCCAGTTTGGCCGGGGTCTGGCCTATCAGCCGCGGCAGGTTGCGCATTTACTCAATGTCCCGGCCGGCAAAATGAGCCTGGACCCAGTTAAACCAGACGATTTTCTGCAGTGGTTAGCACAGCAGCCGGCTTTTGCTGCTGATGAGCCCGCTGTGCTGGCACAGGCCTATCTGCCCCGCGCCTTGTTTGGCAATTATGTGGCGCAGCGCTGGCAGGAAGCGCAGACCCGGGCTGCGCAGCAAGGCGTGCAGGTGGTGTTGCGGCCGCAGGCGGTCACGGCTCTGGACCTGGCAACCCCCGCTGTACCACAACTGCAAAGTGACGGTCAGTGGCTGAGTTTTTCGGCGTTGGTGCTGGCTTGTGGTAATGAGTTACCGCGTCATCCGGCTGGATTACAGGCCCTGACGGAGCATCCGGCTTACGTGCAAAACCCCTGGTCTGATACCTGGCTGGCCAACCTCAAACCCGACAGTAAAGTGTTGATCCTCGGCAACGGCCTGACCATGGTCGATACGCTGTTATCACTGCGCGCGGCCGGCTTAAAAACACCGGTGTTATCGGTATCTCCACATGGTTATGGCATGTTGCCGCACCGCCATCCGGGGCTGCAGTTGCGGCAGTTCAGTGAAGGGTTGCCAGAGCAAGCCAGCCTGCGCCAGTTATTGCGGCTGTTTAACCGGGCGCGACATCAGGTGCGCCGGCTTGGTATCTCCGCAGAGCCGCTGATCGACGCGTTACGACCCCACACGCAGCGTTACTGGCAACAATTCAGCATGGCAGAAAAAACTTTATTTATGCGTCGCTTACGGCATTTATGGGGTGTTGCAAGGCACCGGGTGCCGCTGCATTTACATGACCAGCTGCAGCAACAACGGTTATATGGCTTATTGGAAGTACACGCCGGCCAGGTGGTGCAGGCCCGGGCGGCTGGTGAGCAGCTGAACCTGCAGATTTGCAGCCGGGTGCATCGGGATGTGGCAGCGCAAACTTTTGATTATCAGTCAGATTTTGTTATTAATTGCACAGGGCCGGAACAAGACTACCGCAAACTGGCTGGCCATCCGCTGCAACAAGCCATCGCTGCCGGCGCGCTGACAGCCGGACCGCTGGGGCTGGGCCTTGCAGCCGATGTCACGTCTTTGCGGCTTAAAGACGGCAATGGTGCGGTATATCCGGCAGTCTATGCCATCGGTGCTTTGCTGCGTGGTGAATTATGGGAAAGCACTGCGCTGCATGAAATTCGCCAGCAGGCACAGCTGATTGCCAGTGCGATCACTGCCTGAAAAAAAACCGCCCAGGTTGGTGACAAACGGGCGGTTTTTTAAAGATTTTGGGTTGTCTTAGCGGTAATAAGCTTCAACTTTGCCTTTCATCGTCATCAGCAGCGGCTGGCCACGGCGGTCAACAGCTTTGCCGGCTGGTACTTTGACCCAGCCTTCGCTGATGCAATATTCTTCAACGTCAAAACGTTCTTTGCCGTTCAGGCGGATACCGATATCAAATTCGAACACAGCGGCATTGTAATGCGGGCTGCGCGGTTGGACTGATAAACGGTCTGGTAATTCCGGGCGTGCGGTGGTGTCGTTCATACTGAGCTTCTGCTGAAAAAAAAGAGCGCCATTGTAGGCAATTGCAGTGGGTTGGCTCAAGCGTTAGCAACAGAAATGTACGGGCGGTGAGTGCTGCCGCCCGTGTCGTGATGGCGCAGCTTAACCAGCGACCTGATTAAACCACTGTTGCTGGCGGTTTCTATCTAATTCTTTCAGTTTTTCCACTGTGGCATTTGGCAATTTACGCACTGAGCCTTGTTCAAATTGTTTGATAGCACTACCTAGCTCAAACACCGGTGCGTGGACTGTGCGCTGTTGCTGCAGGGTGCGGCATTCACGTTGGCTTGGCGCATACCCCAGTTTACCGGCATAAGCAGCCAGCAGATTACGCTGATACTGTGAAGTACCTTTCGCTGCCAGCTGGCAGTAACCACTGTTGCTGTAGTTGTGTTGTTGGTCTGCCGCCTGTGCAGCGCCGATATTCAGCAGAACCAGGGCAAACAGGCCGGCCAGCAATGTTGGAGTGTGAGTCAGCAGTTTCATCCGATTTTCCTTCTGAGGTTGACGCTGCAACAGCAGCAACGGGCGTCAGAATAATGGTCCTGCGTGACAGGGCCGTGGCGGAAGCACAAGAAGAATTGTGACGGAAGGATTAGATTTTTTGATGTGCTTTTCGGGGACTTTTGCAAAAACCATAGGCCGAATTCCGAATCCGGCGCGATCAACACCGCCGTTGTCGTCATGCTGCCTGAATAGTATTTACTTCAGGAGTATGTGATGACTGTATCTTCCGTTATCTATGTAGCAGAGACCCAAAGCCGCGCCGATGCGCTGCTAAAGGGCTGTGTCTATAGCTGGTTCGTGCTGGCGCTGTGCGGCCAGTGGTTATTTGCTGTCTATATCATGGCGCGCTATGGCTCGCCGCTGTTGAGTGGCGATTATCAAAGCGTCAATCAGGGCAATCATATTGGCGGCTATAAACCGGGCGAAGGTTTTTACAACCTGGTTTATTTCGGCCATATCCTGCCGGTGGTCTTGCTGGGGCTTGGTGGCATCCTGCAGTTTGTGCCGCAAATTCGCCAGAAAATGCCGAGGCTGCACCGCTGGAATGGCCGGATGTTTATGACGCTTGGCCTGAGCGGCGCTATCACCGGGCTGTATTTAACCTGGGGCGCTGGTAACCGCCTGAGTGATCTTGGCGCTATTGGCATTACGCTCAATGGCTTGCTGATCCCGGTGGCGATTTTCTTCGCCTGGCGTTATGCCATCGCCCGTAACTTCAGTGCGCATAAACGCTGGGCCGTGCATAGCTTTTTGCTGGTCAATGGTGTCTGGAGCTTCCGCTTGTATCTGTATGGCTGGTTTGTGCTGAATCAGGGGCCAAATGGCAACAGCAGCAAGCTAGACGGGCCAATGGATTTGTTCTTCAGCTTCGCCTGTTATCTGCTGCCGATGGCGGTGGCTGAACTGGTGTTTTGGGCAGAGCGCCAGCGCAGTGCCGCCGTGAAATGGACTGTTGCGGGTCTGATGCTGCTGGGGTGTCTGATCACGCTCGGTGGTATTGCTGCCATCGGTTTTGTCAGCTGGGTGCCGGCGATCAGAGCTTAAAGCCCGGGTAGTTGCAAATCTGGCCACGCTTACTGCGCTGGAGTTGCCGGCGACGCCGCCAATTGCTCCAGCTGCTGAATCATCGCTTCACTATAAATGTGTTGATAAAGCCCACGCATGGTGCCATCGCGGTAGCTGTCCAGCAGGGCTTGCTGCCAGCGGGCTACGCGCTCCGGAGCAATTTTTGGAGAGAACGCCATATATAAGCGCGCGGCGGCCAGTTTGTGCACCGGTTTAAGGCTGTCTTGCTGTGCGGCCAGTTGTTGGTTCAGTTCGGCAAATACCAGCTGATTCAGCGCGACTAAATCGACGCGGCCTTTGAGCAGTAACTCATTGCATTCACCGGCTTTAATGGTGACCACCAGATCTCGGTTCTCCTGATAGCCCAGCTGACGGATTTGACTTAACACGGCTGAATCGCGGTAGTCACAGGCGATTGGCCTTGAGTTGGCATTTTTACTGTTGCTGCTGCGACCGTACAACGTGATTTCATGGATTTTCAGTGGGCCCACCCATTGATATTTATCCTCGCGCAACGAGTTCCGCACGGTTTCGAACAGCACCGCATTGGGTTCCTGACTGGCCAGTTGTACCGCACGTGCCCATGGATAGATTTCAATCGGGCCTTCATCTTGCAGCCGCTGTTGCAGGATGCGGATCAGTTCAACTGTGGGCCCTTTCACCTGGCCGTCTTCAGCCAGATATTCTCCCGGCGGGCTGTGTTCAGTGAAAAACTTCAAGGGTTCAGCGCCGGCTTTACCGACGCAGCTAAGCAGAGCCAGTAACAGCCCTGAACTGAGGCAACGCATTTGATGCTTACAACGCGCTGTGACCATGTTCACCCCGGTGCAACTGGTCATGGACTTCGTGGTTGTGCGGCAGATATTGCGGCAATAAAGAGCCAATCAACATACCGGCGAGGCTTGCCAGAAAACCGGCAAATTGCGGGGCCAGCAGTGGGTCTTCCGGCCCAAACCAGACCATGCCTTGCCAAACCAGCAAACCAGAGCCAATGGCGCAAAGCGCGCCCTGATTGCTTGCGCGGCGCCAATACACGCCAAACGCCAGCGGCACAAAAGCGGTGACCAACGTGACCTGATAGGCACTTTCCACCATGGCAAAAATCGACGCTTCGCTATTGAGCGCATAGGCCAGCACCGCGCAGCAAAATACAAAAGTCACCGCCTGCATCAGCCGTAGCAGTTGACGGTCATTAAGCGGGGGCAATAACGGCCGCAGGATGTTTTCGGAAAAGGAGACGGATGGCGCCAGTAAAGTGGCAGAGGCACAGCCTTTAATCGCTGAGAGCAAGGCGCCAAAGAAAATCACCTGGGCGACAAAAGGCATCTGGTCCATGACAAACTGCGGCAGGATCAGCTGGCTGTCGGTTTGCATCAGCCGCGCCACCATGTCCGGTTGCAACATAGTGGCGGCGTAGGCAATAAAGAGCGGAATAAAAGCGAAAAAGAAATAACCGGTGCCACCGCAGATGGTGGCCCAGACGGCGATTTTTTCGGTTTTGGCGCTTTGCACGCGCTGGAAAATGTCTTGTTGTGGAATAGATCCCAGCATCATCGTCAGCGACACGGCAATAAACGCCAACACCGCTTTTAAATCCCAGGCCGGCCAAAAGCTGAATTTACCAGCGTCCGCCGCATGCTGCACGACGGTTGCGACACCGCCGGCCATATCCGCCACTTCATGGCTGATGTATAAAAGCCCCAGAATAATCACCACCATCTGCACCAAATCGGTCACAGCCACGGCCCACATGCCACCGACCAGGGTGTACACCAGAATAGAACCTGCACCGATCCACATGCCCAGTTCCTGGCTGATCATGCCGCCGGAGACCACATTAAATACCAGGCCAAGTGCGGTGATTTGTGCGCCGACCCAACCGAGATAAGAAATCACAATGGCCAGCGAACAAAACACTTCGGCAGTGCGGCCATAGCGGCGTTTGTAAAAGTCACCGATGGTGAGTAAACGCATGCGGTATAAAGGTGCAGCAAAGAATAACCCCACCAGAATCAAACAAATAGAAGTACCAAACGGGTCGGCCACAATAGAGCCGAGATTGCCGTCCAGAAAAGTGGCAGGAATGCCCAGCACAGCTTCAGAGCCAAACCAGGTGGCGAACACAGTGGCGGTGACCATATAAAAAGGTAGATGGCGGCCGGCGACAGCGAAATCCGCGCTGCTGTGCACCCGGCGGGCTGCCCAGATCCCGAGCAGCACAGAAAAGATCCAATAAGCAATTACCAGATTTAATAACATGGGCCGCCCCTTGTGCATTGAATACTCAGCATAGTGCTTGGCAAACAAGTTTCCAACAAGCAGATTGTTTTGCAAAAACATCTGCTTAGCCTTTCATACTCATTGTTTTGCCTGTCAGGCACGGCGCTGCCGGCGCGCTGCTGGCGTACTGAATCAAAGATTGAGTCAGCAGCATATTTTGTTATCATATCCGACCACAATTCCCGCTGAGTTGTGCAAACAAAAAAACAACAAAGGCAGCACGCAGGCGTCAATCTGCCAGAGCCGAATCTGACGACAAGCTTTCTGTTTGTCGTGGTGTTATTGACCAGTCACCTGGAGTTTTTGAAAGGAACCCCTGATGGATTCACCCAGTGCGTTAAGTTTAATCCCACCTATTGTGGTCATGGCGGTAGCAATTTGGTCGAAACGACCGATCCTGTCGCTGGTTGTTGGTGCTGTGGCAGGTTTGCTGCTGTTATCGCCGGCCGATTCTTTTAATAATTTTGCCGAAATCTCGCTCAAAGTGATGCAGGATGAAACCATTGGCTGGTTGATTCTGGTCTGCGGTGGTTTTGGTGCTTTAATCTCATTGCTCATTCACACCGGTGGTGCTTTGGCCTTTGGCCGCTTTGGCTCGCGCCTGGCGACGGGTCAGCGCTCGTCGATGTTTATGACTTTTATCCTGGGCTGCATCATCTTTATCGATGATTACCTCAATGCGTTGTCGGTTGGCGAAGCGATGAAGCGGGTCACCGACAAATACAAAATCTCCCGGCAAAAACTGGCGTATATCGTCGACTCTACCGCAGCGCCTATCTGCGTCATTATCCCGATCTCCACCTGGGCGGTATTTTTTGGCGGCCTGCTGGTCGACAACGGAATCGCGGAAAAAGGCAAAGGCATTGAGGTGTATATCCAGGCTATTCCATATATGTTTTATGCCTGGTTTGCTGTGTTAATGGTGATGCTGGTCGCGTTGAAAATCGTGCCGGATTTGGGCCCAATGAAAAAAGCCGAGCTGGCGACTCAGGCCGGGACGCCGATTGACTGTGAACTGGCGGCTGATGCGAAAAACATCGTCAAAGGCAGCCACGGTCAACACCATGCGCAACATGAAATGCCACACCACACCAGCGACGAATATGCCGTGCAGGCGATTGAGCAGGAGTTTGAACACTCTGATAAACAAGGCCAGCTGCATAACTTTCTGGTGCCGATGCTGGCGCTGATTGCTTTCACTATTTATTTCGACATCGATGTGCTCAAAGGCGTGATTGCGACTTTGTTGCTGATCATTCCTTATTATTATTTCCAGAAACTGATGACCATCAGCGAAATGATGGAAGTGATGATGAATGGCTTTAAAACCATGCTGCCGGCCATCAGCACCGTCATCGCGGCGTTTATTTTTAAAGATGTCTGCGACAAGATCATGCTGCCGCAGTTTGTCATCGATAATCTGACGCCTTATATGAATGCGACTATGTTGCCGGCGCTGGTGTTTGTGGCGATGGCGTTGTTGTCGTTTGCCACCGGCTCAAGCTGGGGTATTTTTGCCGTATCGATCCCGATTGTGATGCCACTGGCGACTGCGGTGAATGCTGATATTCCGCTGGTGATCGGCGCGTTGTTATCGGCGGCGTCTTTTGGTTCGCAGGCGTGTTTCTACAGTGATTCAACGGTGCTGGCGGCGCAGGGTTCAGGTTGTAACCTGATCTCCCATGCGGTGACACAGTTGCCGTACTGCCTGATTGCCGCAGCTCTGGCCTTTGCCGGTTTTATCGGCCTGGCAGCGATGGGCTGATAAGACCTTTGTGATTAAAAAAACCGCCGTCCGGCGGTTTTTTTTCACGTGTTTTTTTATCAGCCCCGCGCTGAACATTGCTGTTGCCAGGCCTGAATGTCGGCGCTGGTCAGCCCTTGCTGCGAGCCATTGAGCTGGCTGTGCATGATGCTGCTGCGATCTGCCAGATGGTCCAAACCCAGCGCATGGCCAAATTCATGCAGCAGCGTTAAGGTCAGATGATGGGCATCTTTATAGGCGAATATGGTCATCATGCGGTTGGCGCCCTGTTGCTCTAACAAGCCCACTTCAGCGAGGCCCGTTGGCTGTTGTTCCGGGATTAAAGCATTGCGATCAGCGATTGTGTTGTTCAGTTGTTGTTGGCGGTCCTGCAGTTTCTCTGTCAGCGCATCGAGTTGTTCCGCTTCCAGCGCATGTTCTTTTTGCCGGCTCAGCAATTCTGCCTGCTCTTTGCCCAGCAAAGCGGCGGCGCCGGGGTCTGCCTGCTGGGCTTTTTGGTTAAACGCCTGAATATCGGCGGCCAGCTGGCGGTCTTTTTCGGCAAACTCATCTTTTAACTGTTGAAATTCAGCCAGTTGCTGTTCGAAATCCCGTTGCTGGTCCTCAATGCGGTTGTCATAGCGGTGCAGATTGCGCTCGAGCATCAGTTGTTCCAGCTGTTGTTGCTGGCGGGCGTCAAAGATAAAACGGACAGGAAAGCCTTGTTGTGGGTCATAGCGCAGCACTTCTTTACCAAGTGCCTGATTCCATTGATTGGCTGCATCCTGCAGCAGCGGCAGTGCCTGCTCAGCACTGAGGCCAAAAGCCGGGTCGATGCTGTCGAGTCGCCAGCTGATCTGTTGGAAACAACTGGCGGTTTTACTGGCAGGCAGCGGTTTGACCGGCGTATTGTCAGGCCAGAATACCCACAGCAGCAAAGCCGCCACTAATAGCAGTAATCGCAGGATCAAAATAAACAGGCTCCGGGTAATAGCAACTGCTGTGACTTTATGGTCGGTGTTGCTGGCTATTGGTCGGCGAAATAATCGCCATAGTTTACCTCAGAGCTGCGGGAGGGTAAAAAATTCCGTGACAGGGCCACTGGCTGACAGAAAAACAGGCCCGGCAAACTTTGCAAGACCTGTCTTTCAACCGCGGAGCAGGATTAAATTAAGCGGTAGTCGCCGCCGGCTTTGTGGGTGTAGCTGGCGCCACTGCGGCATTGTTTCTGCGTGGTGACTACAGTGCCGCGAACTAAGGAAAACCACTCGTCACCGTCGAGCTGCAACTGAATATCTTCGATGCCGGCACAATCTTCGCTGCCGCGCTCGCTGTGCCGACACAGGCTGATTTCCAGATGACGGCTGCCATCGTTAAATAACAGGGTTTGCGGTTGTTCTTTACTGCCGCACAGGGCGACAAACTGTGCCGGATTTTTCAGGCCTGTGCTTTGGCCATCGGCGAAAAATGCCAGCAGATGCTGGTAATAGACCACATAGCTTTTCACCTGCTGATGCGAGCCATGTTCCAGCGGAAATAATTTATCCAGCATGGCTTTGGAGTAATCCAGCACCTGACGGTGGTGCGCGTCGTTCAGCGCTGTCAGTTGTTGCAGTTGTTGCTGGATCATCGGGTCGGTATTTATCTGCAGTGCGGTCATGTTCATGGTTCTATCCTCGCTCACTCTTTGTCTGTTTGGCCCGGTAGGGTGGCGGGCATGGCGGCTGTTGTGATTGCCTGTAAAACAGTCTATGTTGTTTTTAAGCGAAATTTCACAATTAAAACTTCACAGTGTGAATTTTACAAAATGACCAATGCAAAAAGCCTGTTACGCCAGTCACATTTTCTCGGGACTAAAATCAGAAACCTGAGGAAACGCAATAACTTAACTATGGACGACCTGTCCACGCGCTGTATTCGCATCAATGCCGAATACGCGCCGTCGGTGTCGTATTTGTCGATGATTGAAACCGGCAAGCGCGTGCCGTCGCCGGAAATGCTGGCCGTGATCGCCGAAGTTTTTCAAAAATCTCCGGACTGGTTTTTGGACGGCATCGACGCCGGCACTGATCTAACGCCCGCCAAAGGCAGCCGTGGTGGTATTTCCGGCATGGCGCTGGAACCGGGCTTTTTGTTTGCGCCGGACATTCTGCAAATCGCCATTCCGGAGCTGTTGTCACAAACCGGCACAGGTGGCCGCCAGTTTGCGCAGCTGCTTATTCGCGCCCATCAGGAACATCACCAGAACCATTTCCCGGAACTGGAGCGGGCGGCCGAAGAAATTGGCCAGAAACGTATGCCGCTGAGCGCCGATGAGCTGTTGCAAATTGCGAAAAAAGTCGGCCTGCAGGTGCGCTGGTTTACCGAAGTGCCAACTGAATTGCTCGACGAGTTGGGCGTGCGCAGTAAAAACGTGCAAACCTCCTATTTCCTGCCGCCCGGCACTTTGCATTTAAACCGTATTCTGGAACAACATCCGACAAGGCTGAAGTACGAGCTGGCGGTGCATATCGGCCATGCAGTGCTGCACAACAAAGATGGTGTGAAAAGCAGTATGCGGGTTGGTGGCGCGCAGGAAGCTTCAGACGGCAACGCCAACCTGGCGCCGCAGGACATCCTGCATGCCTGGCGTGATTTTGAATCAAGTTTTTTTGCCGGTGCGCTACTGTGTCCTAAGTTGCCATTTCGCCAGTTGCTGGACCGGCACGGTTATGAAATCAGCTCGCATCAGGCGGCTGGCGTCTCAGCCTCGGTAGCGATGCGACGGATGACGGCGGTGTCGCCTTATCAGCACTGGCATTATTTTGATGCCTACACGCCGGGTAAACTCAAAGCTGTGTATCGTGGTAATGGCATTCCGCTGCCTTGGGGCAATATGCGCCAGGTGGAAGACCCTTGCCAGCACTGGGCGGTGTTCCGGATGTTTGAAGCCGCCACGCAGCAGCATTCGGCGCAGCTGTCTTTGCTGGATGTGCAGGGCCAGCCCAGGATTTATTGCTGTGAATCGACCAAAGTGATGGATTTGGCCGGCAACCCGCACGTGTTGTGCGCCGGGGTCGATTTAAACCCGGCCATCAGTGCGCAGGGCATAGACGCCGACAGTCTGGCGCAGGAAATGAAACAGCTGTGTGTCAAAGGGGGGGGCAAAGTGGCGGTGCCGGCGGCTATCCGCTCGACGCTGACGACCATCAGTAACATTCTGAATATCAACTGGGTGGCGCGCTCGCTCGACAAACCGGCGCAGCTGATTTGCAGCCGCGGCAATAGTTGCCCGCGCGAGCCGGGATGTTATTAATAACCAGCACGGCAACGATGGCCGCACTGGCGCGACTGGCGAAGCGCAGCGCTCTGGTATAGGCTCGGTACAGGCCGGATAAAAGGATAAAACTGCATGATCAGACTGATGTTTTTGACTGTGCTGAGCGGGTTCTTGTGGTGTGGAGCGGCGAGTGTTGCGGCATATGCGGCGCAAGTTAGCGACGAAGCAACCACAGCAAAAGAGCCGATACCTGCTTATCAGGCTCAGCCTTGTGATCTGCCGGTTTCATCCGCTGCCGTGGCGGCGCGGCTGCAATGCGGCACGCTGAAGGTGCACAGCCCGGATGGCAGTGAGTTTCAGCTGGCTGTGGTGCGTAGAGCGGCCACTGAACCGAAAGCGGGTGCTGCCCCTGTGTTGTTTTTACATGGTGGCCCGGGCGGAGAAATGACCCGTTTCACCGGTTTGTCCGCGGGCGATTTTTCGCCTGGACATGAATTGATCACCATCGATATGCGGGGCTCTGGCCGCAGCAGGCCGTTGTTTTGCCCGCAGCTTGCCGCAGATCTCACCAAAGCATTGGCAGAAAGCCCGGATGACAGCAGCTTCGTGCAGCAAAGGCGTACAGCGCTATTGCAATGTCAGCAACAGATGCTGGCGCAAGGTTACAGCCCTCAGGACTTCGGCACAGTTCAAACCGTGCAGGATCTGGAATTACTGCGTGAACAGCTGAATATCGAAAAATGGCATGTCTATTCAGTATCTTACGGCACTGTGGTTGCGCTGCAGTATCTGGCGGTGGCGCCAAAAGCGCTGGAGTCTGTCACGTTGGACTCCATCTATCCGCCCGACGAACTGTTGACCTCGTTTAAATTGCAACAAGACCAGTGGCTGCGTCAGCTTGACCAGCTTTGCCAGCAGCAAGTGGGCTGTGCGTCACGGTTTGGCGCTATGCCGGAGCTGTTTAACCGCGCTATCACTGAATTGACGCAGCGCCCGCTGCAGCTGGAAACCGGCACTGGGCCCTTGCTGCTGACGCCGGACAAGCTGCGGCTGGCGGTGATGGCAGCGGCAACTGCAGAAGAACCCTTATCTTTGTTACCCCTGTGGCTGGAGGCGGTGAGTCAGCGCAATACCGCACTACTGAAGCCCTGGGCCGAAGCCATGCTGCAGCCGTCGACCATCCAGTTCGCTGCGGCGATGGCGACTGAATGCGCGGATCGGCAACGTTATTACCAGCAAAGACGGGCCGACAGCCTGGAACAGGTTTTTGGTCTGCCGGAAGGGGTTTGCGCGTCGTTCGGCGTTTCAACCAGCGCAGTTTCAACCGGTGCTATGGCAGGAACTGCCAGCGGACCTGTGCAGGTGCCACAGGTACCGGAAACTGCCAGGGTCAGAACGCCGGTGTTGCTGCTGGCCGGAGGTTTGGATGTGTTTCAGCCGGACAGCCTGGTGTTGTCGCAGTGGCTGGGGCCACACAGTCAGCTGATCGCAGTGTCTGGCGCTTTACACGGCGTGCGCGGTGGTGGGCCTTGCCTGCGTAAAATGGTCGGCGATTTTATCCGGGCGCCAGAGCGTTTTGGGCCGCCAGGTTGTTTAGCTGAAGTTGCAAAGCCTTTTCTGGTCACCGCGCTGGAACCAAACCCAACAATCGCGGCTGCACTGGCATCGTTACAACAACCTCAACCCAATTTATTGCTGCTGGCCTTAGTATTGAGCTTGCTGCTCAGTGCGCTGCTTGGAGTGGTTTGGCCTGTGCTGGGCGGGCTCTGGTTTTGGCTGAGCGGCAGGCCACGGCCGGTCTGCCGCACTGGTTTACTCAGCGGCGCTGCGGTTCTGCTGACGCTCGCGATTTGGGGCGGTTTGGGTATGACACTCTGGCAGACGCAACTGCGGCTCAGCGCCGAACTCTGGCTCGGGCTGCCGCCGGACAGTCAGCCCTGGCGTCTGGTTATTCTGCTGACGTTGCTGCCGGTGCTGGGGTTTAGCTGGTGGCTGGCGCGGCAGCAACACTGGCGGCAGTGGCTGGCACAGCTGGCGCTTGGCGCCGCAGTGCTGTTGGGTCTGGCATTGCAGTTGTTGCCTTAAAGCGCTTCAGTTATCCCGCAGTCTGGCAGACAGCCCGTTTGCCGGTCTGCCTGTCGAGTCTGCCGGTACTGCCTCTGGTGCAGGCCAGCCAGACTATGTTAATGAAGCCGGCGCGTTGCCATGCAAAGGTTTTGTAAATTCACTACGAACAAGGCAAGGCTGCTGCTAGAGTGCAGCTGCCGTGACTGCTATGGAGAGAATCATCAAATGTTTCAAGTAGTTGTTGTTGGCATCAATCCGTCGTTGCAAAGCCTGGTGCGGCATTTATGTCTGGAAAAAGCCCATCTGTGGCATTGTAAGTTTTTCCCGACCGTCGGTAGTTATCTGCAGGCACCCAGGCTCGACAGCCAGATTGATTTATTAATTTTTGACGGGCTCAGCATCACCAGCAGTCTGGAAGATAAACGCCTGGTGTGTTTTCAGGCACCGCTGGCACTGCGGGTGATTTTAACTGACCCGCAGCATGACGATGTGGTACTGGGGCATTTAAGTCATTTTCATAGTTTTATCGGCAACGAACTGAATACCGAACATTTACAGCAGTTGTTTGCCAATGCGGCGCGGTTGTCAGAGTTACCGCTCGGTGAACATGAACGTCGGCTGGTTGGCGGCCTGTATGATTTTCCGCAACTGCCGTCGTTATTGACCGAACTCGACAAGTTACTGGCTGAGGCCAACGTCAGTGCTGCTGCGATAGCCGGCTTGATCAGCACAGATCCGCTGGTCGTATCCCGACTATTCCAGTTGGTCAATTCGCCTTACATGGGTTTTGTCAGCGAAACCTGGAATCTGGAAGTGGCGATCAGCCGGCTCGGTTATCAGAGCTTGCGCAGCCTGGTGGTTGTGCTGGCGATGAAAGGCGGCAAAGTGCCTGAAGATCAACAAGCTGAGCGGCAGCAGTTGTTGGATCAGATTTTGATGCAAGCCGGTCAGGCGCGTAGTTATGCCCGCAGCTCAGGTTTTAGCCGGATGTTGCAGGACCAGGTGTTTATTGCGGCACTGCTCAGCGGTTTTGGCAAGCTCGTGCTGCTGCAAAACGGCCGCGCGGCGGGTGATGCTGAACTCAGCGAACGCAATCCGGCCGGCCGCTCCAGCTATTTGGCGGTGTCGGCGTTTTTACTGACGTTATGGGGTTTTGAAAACTGGGTCATTGCCGCAGTGCTGAATCAGCATAGCTGGCAATCTGAAGGGGTTGGTGCCCAGATCAGCAATTGTCTGCATCTGGCACGGGCCCAACAGCAAGGGGCCATCTCATTAAACGCGGCAGAGCGACAGCAAGCCTTACAGGCGGGTTTTGTGCTCTGACCCAAATTAGTTGGAAAGGGAAAGATGCAGGTAAAATGGTTGGTTTCAGGGGCGGTATTGCTGGCAGCCGCCGGGATGGGTGGTTACTGGTGGCAGCAACAGGATGAAGCAGCGCCTGCCGGAGCTGCGCAAACCGCAGGGGCTCAGGCCGGGCAAAGACCTGGCGGTCCGCAAGCTGGCGGCCCGCAGTCAGGCCAGAGACCTGCTGGTGCTGGTCCGCGCCGCGCTGGCGGGCCTGGTGGCCCTGGCGGCGGTGCCAACCCCTGGAATGCACCGGTGCCGGTGCGGGTCATTAGCGCCGAAACTACAGATTTAAAAGTCCAGTTTAAAACCATCGGTACTGCGACCGCGTTAAATACCGTGTTAGTACAACCGCGAGTCAGTGGCCCCTTGCTGGCACTGCATTTTACCGAAGGGCAAAAAGTTGAAGCCGGTCAGCTGCTGGCAGAAATTGATCCGGCACCCTATCAGGTCAAACTGGCACAGGCGGAAGGTCAGCTGCAGCAAAATGTGGCGCAGCTGAAAAACGCCGAGCTTGACCTCGCACTCTATGAAAAACTGAAAACGCAGAACTCGATTTCCCGTCAGCAGTACAACACCCAGCAGGCGCTGGTGAACCAGCTGAAGGGTTCATTAAAATCCAATCAGGCGCAAATCGATGCCGCCAAACTCGAATTATCTTACACCCGCATTGTGGCGCCGATCAGTGGCAAAACCGGTTTGCGTAAAGTCGACGCCGGCAATCTGGTGCAGGCTAACAGCGCAGAAGGCTTAGTCAGTATCACGCAAAGCGCACCGATTTATGTGGTGTTCAGCATTCCGGAAACGCAGCTGCAAAGCCTGCGTCTGGCCGTGCAGGACCAACAAAAACAACAGCAAAAACTGGTGGTTGAAGCCTGGGACCGCAACGACAAACAGTTGCTGGCCACCGGCGAACTGACCACACTCGATAACCAGATTGACCCGGCCACCGGCACGCTGAAACTCAAAGCGCAGTTTGCCAATAGCGACGACCAGCTGTTCCCGAATCAGTTCGTGAATGTGCGACTGAATATCGCCTCAAGACCAGGTGCTGTGACTATTCCGCAAGACGCCGTGCAATACGGCGCTGACGGCACTTTTATCTATGTGGTTGAAAACAAAAAGGCTCAGCTGAAAATGCTCGAGCTGGGTGTGGTCGACAATGGCCGCGTTGAAGTGCGCAGTGGCCTCAAAGGCGGCGATCAGATTGTGATGGAAGGCCTCGACCGGTTAAGACCGGGCCGGGACGTAGAATTGGTGCAAAGCAGCCAGCAGGAATAAGCCATGCAACTGTCTAAACCTTTTATTCTGCGGCCGGTTGCCACCTCCTTATTGATGCTGGCGTTGCTGATCGCCGGTATTCTCGGCTGGCGGCAATTGCCTGTGGCGGCACTGCCACAAGTCGATTACCCGATCATTCAGGTGTTCAGCTTTTATCCGGGCGCAAGCCCGGACGTGATGGCGCGCACCGTCACGGCACCGCTGGAGCGCCGGCTCGGTCAAATCCCCGGTCTGAAACAGATGTCGTCGTCCAGTAGTGGCGGCGCGTCGGTACTGACGCTGCAGTTCGCGCTCGTTGTCGATATGGGCGTGGCCGAGCAGGAGGTGCAGGCGGCCATCAACACCGCGAGTTCCTTATTACCCAATGACATGCCAATTCCGCCGGTGTACCGCAAAGTCAATCCGGCCGATGCACCTATTCTGACGCTGGCGGTCAGTGCTAAGGCGATGGCGTTGCCGCAAGTCTATGATTTGGTCGATACGCGGATGGCGCAGAAGCTGGCGCAGGTCAATGGAGTCGGCATGGTGAGTCTGGCTGGTGGCCAGCGTCCGGCGATTCGGGTCAAAGCCAATCCTGCGGCGTTAGCCGGTTTGGGCCTGACGATGGACAGCCTGCGCAGCGCTATCGTTGCCGCCAATACCAATCAGCCAAAAGGCAATTTTGACGGCCCGTTCCGCTCCACCATGCTGGAAGTCAACGACCAGTTGAGCTCCACCGCTGAATATGAACAGCTGATCGTCGCATTCAAAGGCGATGCGCCGGTGCGCCTGGGTGATGTCGCCAAAATCGAACAAGGCGCGGAAGACCGTTTTCTGGCGGCCTGGGCCAATCAAAGCGCGGCGGTGCTGATTAATATTCAGCGTCAGCCCGGCGCCAACGTCATTGAAGTGACAGATCGGGTGCGTGAGTTATTACCGCAGCTGACCGCGACGTTGCCGGCAGAGCTCGATGTATCCATTCTCAGCGACCGCACTGAATCTATCCGCGCCGCGGTACGTGATGTGCAACACGAGCTGCTGTTTGCCATTGGGCTCGTTATCGCCGTGACTTTTGTGTTTTTACGTACCATTCCGGCCACTATCATCCCGTCGCTGGCGGTGCCGCTGTCGATCATCGGTACTTTTGCCGTGATGTATCTGCTGGATTTCTCCATCAATAATCTGACGCTGATGGCGCTGGTGATAGCGACCGGTTTTGTCGTCGATGATGCCATCGTCATGCTGGAAAACATTGCCCGCCACCGCGAGCAGGGCGCGTCGGCTTTGGATGCAGCGAAAAACGGTGCCAAAGAAATTGGTTTTACGCTGATTTCGTTAACCTTCTCCTTAATTGCCGTATTAATCCCGCTGCTGTTTATGGCCGATGTGGTCGGCCGGTTGTTCTTTGAATTTGCTGTGACGCTGGCGGTGGCTATTTTAATTTCGTTGCTGGTGTCGCTCACACTAACGCCAATGCTCTGCGCGCACTTGCTGAAAACCTTGCCACCACATGACGATGGCACAGGTTTTATGGCCCGGGTGATCCGCCGCTATGGCGAAATGCTGCAATGGGTATTGGCGCATCAGCGCCTCGGTATGCTGGCGATGCTCGGCAGTGTGGCGTTAACCGCAGTGTTGTATCTGGCGGTACCAAAAGGCTTTTTCCCGGTGCAGGACAGCGGCGTGATCCAGATTGTCACTGAAGCACCGCAGGATATTTCCTTTGCGGCGATGACGGAGCGGCAGCAGCAGCTGGCCGCGGCGTTGCAGGACGACCCGGCCGTGGCGAGCCTGAGCAGTTTTATCGGTGTGGATGGCAGTAATGTCAGCCTCAATGCCGGCCGTATTCAGCTCAATCTGAAATCACACAATGAACGCGACGAACATGCGCTTGAAGTGATTGACCGGCTGCGGCAAAAAGCGGCGCAGGTGCCGGGTATCACGGCCTGGTTCCAGAGTGTGCAGGAGCTGAGTATCGAAGATAAAATCAGCCGCACTCAGTATCAATTCACGCTGACTTCACCTGATTCTGAGGTGCTGGCGCAGTGGCTGCCGGACCTGATGAGCGCCCTCAAAGCCCGGCCGGAACTGGCCGATGTGGCGGACGATTTAGCTGAAAACGGCCTGCAGGCGTATGTCGATATCGACCGCACTGCGGCAGCGCGGCTTGGCATCAGTGTCAGTCAAATCGGCACTGCGCTGCAAAGTGCTTTTGCTCAGCGCCAAATCACCACGTTGTTTACTCAGGCCAACCAATATCGCGTCATTCTGGAAGTAGATCCAGAGCAGGCGCAGGGCCTGGATGCGCTGGATAAACTCTTTATCAATACCGCTTCCGGCAGCCCGGTGCCGCTGTCCTCCGTCGCCACAGTGACGCAAAAACCGGCGCGGCTGCTGATTAACCATCAGGGCCAATTCCCGGCCGTGACGCTGTCTTTTAACCTGGCGGAAGGCTATTCGCTCGGCGATGCGGTGGCGGCGATTGAAGAAGTGCAGCAGCAGATGCAACTGCCGGCGTCGATGGAACTGACTTTCCAGGGCGCAGCGGAAGCCTTCCGCGCCAGCCTCAGCAACACCTTGTGGCTGATTCTGGCGGCTGTCGTCACCATGTACATAGTGCTGGGCGTGTTGTACGAGAGCCTCATTCACCCGGTGACGATTTTGTCGACTTTACCTTCAGCGACTGTGGGCGCTTTGGCGGCATTGCTGCTGATGGACCGGCCGCTGGATTTGATTGCCGTCATCGGTATTGTGCTGCTAATAGGCCTGGTGAAGAAAAACGGCATTATGATGGTCGACTTTGCCTTAGAGGCGCAGCGTAGCCGCGGCTTATCGCCACAGCAGGCGATTTACGAAGCGGCGCTGCTGCGTTTCCGGCCTATTCTGATGACGACGCTGGCTGCTTTGTTTGGTGCAATTCCGCTGTTGCTGGCGACCGGCTCCGGCGCTGAACTGCGCCAGCCACTGGGGCTAGTGATGGTCGGTGGTTTGCTGGTCAGTCAGGTGTTAACGCTGTTCACCACGCCTGTGGTGTATTTGTGGTTTGACCGGCACCTGAGCCGCAAATCGAATGTTGCGGCGGAGGCGGTATGAAGCTGAGTCTGGCGCTGATCCAAAGACCCATCGCCAGCAGTTTATTGGCGCTGGCTATCGTCCTGCTTGGTTTTTTAAGCTACCGCGCTTTGCCGGTATCGCCGCTGCCGGCGGTGGACTTCCCGATGGTGGTGGTCACCGCCAGTTTGCCGGGTGCCAGTCCGGAAGCGATGGCGGCAACTGTTGCCACACCGTTGGAGCGCCAGCTTGGTACTATCGCCGGCTTGCGTCGCTTGAGTTCCAGCAGCAATCAGGGCTCGACGCAAATCCGGCTGGAGTTTGATTTAGACCGTAATGTTGACGAAGCCGCGCGGGAAGTGCAGGCGGCGATCAACACGGTGCGCGGTCAGTTGCCGGCCGGCATGCCGGGCAATCCGACCTACCGCAAAATGAACCCGTCGCAAATGCCGGTGATGGCGTTGGCGCTGTCGAGCGACAGCCTGCCAGCGTCGGCGTTGTACGACACTGCAGCTACTATTCTGGCGCAGAAAATTGCCCAAATTCAGGGCGTTGGCGAAGTCGAAGTCACAGGTTCCTCGTTACCGGCGGTACGGGTGCAGCTCAATCCGTCTTTGCTCAGTCAATATGGTATTGCGCTCGATGAAGTACGCAGTGCCATCAGCGCGGTCAATTCCAATCTGCCGATAGGCACGCTGGAACAAGACGATTTGCGCTGGCAAATCAACCTGAGCCAGACGCTTCGAAACGCTGATGATTATGGTGATTTGGTAATTAAATACGTCAATCAGGCAGCTATTCGGCTAAAAGATGTGGCGATCGTCAGTGATTCGACAGAAAACCGGTATAGCGCCGGCTTTCATAACGATAAACCGGCGGTGATCCTGCAAATCAGCCGGCGTAGTGGCGCCAATATCGTCGCTACTATCGATGCGATTTACGCGCAAATGCCAGTGCTGGAAGCGCTCATCCCGCAAGATTCGAAACTGGCTGTGGTGATGGACCGCAGCCCGGTGATCCGCGCCACTTTAGACGAAGCGCAGTTTAGTTTGTTGTTGTCCATTGGTTTGGTTGTGGCCGTGGTGCTGTTGTTTTTACGCAGTATCCGCGTGGCGCTTATCCCGACTTTGGCGATTCCGGTGTCGCTGATTGGCGCTTTTTGTGTGATGTATGCCTTTGGTTTTTCGCTGAATAACCTGTCGGTAATGGCGCTGATTGTGGCGGCGGGCCTGGTGGTCGATGATGCTATCGTGGTGGTCGAAAACATCAAACGCCATCTGGAGCAGGGCATGTCGCCGTTAAGTGCGGCAAGGCGTGGTGCCAGTGAAGTCGGCGTCACGCTGATTGCGATGAATCTGGCGCTGGTGGTGGTATTTTTATCCATTTTGTTTATGGGCGGCTTGGTTGAGCGGCTGTTCCGTGAATTCTCGATCACGCTGGTCGGCGCCATGCTGATCTCCCTGCTGGTGTCGCTGACATTAACACCGGGTTTGTCGGCGCGGCTGATGGTGCGCGAAGCTGTCAAAACGCAACAAGATGGTTTTTTCCAGCGGTTTCAGGCCGGTTATCAGCGCAGTTTGCGTGTCGTGCTGCGTTATCGTTACGGCGTGGGGGTGTTGTTACTGGCACTGTTTGCGGCGTCAGTCTGGTTATTCCGCACGCTTCCGGGTGGCATGTTGCCGGAGCAGGACACCGGCCAGCTCAATGGCTTTGTGCGTGGCGATGATGGTTTTTCTTATCAGCTGATGCAGCCCAAAATCGAAGCTTACCGGCAATATTTACTCAAAGATCCGGCTATTGCTGATGTCACAGGCGCCAGTGGCGGCCAGATGGGCACCAGTAACTCGTTTTTACGCATCCGGCTTAAACCCTTAGAAGAGCGCGGCATTTCGGCGCAGGAAGTGGTGAACCGTATTCGCAATGGTGCGCCGAAAATCCCCGGCGGCATGATGTTTTTAAGTGTCGATCAGGATATTCGCCTGGCATCGCCTTTTGCCAGTTCTGACTACGAACTGCTGTTGATGTCCGGTGATTTAAAACTACTGAAAAGCTGGTCGAAAAAAATCGCCAAAGCGATGCAGGAACTGCCCGAGCTGGTGGATGTGAATACGCCCGGTGGCGAAGACACGCAGCAAATTGTGCTGACCATTGACCGCGAAGCGGCACAGCGACTTGGTGTTGATATGCGCACCGTGGCGACTTTGCTGAATAACTCGTTTTCGCAGCGGCAGGTCGCGACTTTATACGACGAAATGAACCAATATCGCGTGGTGATGGAGTTATTGCCCGGCTACACGGCACAGCCGGAAGTGCTGAAACAGCTGCAGCTGATCAACAGCCGCGGCGAGCGGGTACCATTAAGCGCCATCGCCAGTTACCAATATGGCCTGTCGAATGACCGCATCCGCCGTGACAATCAATTCGCGGCGCAAGGCATCGGTTATGCCTTAGCTGAAGGCGTGACAGCGCAGCAAGCTGATGCAGCGCTGGACCGCATGCTGGCCGAACTGATGGTGCCGACGGCGATTTATGCCATCAATGGCGAAGATCAGCGTAACGCCGTATTCAGCCAGGGCGACCAGCTGTGGCTGTTTATCGGGGTGGTATTGGCGGTATATCTGCTGCTCGGTATTTTGTATGAAAGCACTTTGCAGCCGCTGGTGATTTTATCAACTTTGCCCTGTACCGCGCTTGGCGCTTTGCTGGCGCTGTATTTTACCGATACGCCGCTGAATTTAATCGCGCAGCTTGGCTTGTTCCTGCTGATTGGCATCGTGATGAAAAATGCTATTTTGCTGGTCGATTTTGCCCTGGCGGCTGAACGTCAGCAGGGCTTGAGCCCGCTTGAAGCTATAGTGCTGGCCGGTCAGCAGCGGCTGCGGCCAATTCTGATGACCAACTGCGCGGCGATGCTCGGTGCGGTGCCATTGTTATTGGGGATGGGCGAAGGCTCGGAACTGCGGCAGCCGCTCGGGATCAGCATCGTCGGTGGTTTGTTGTTAAGCCAGCTGTTTACGCTCTACAGCACCCCGGCGGTGTATCTGATGCTGAGCAGGTTCCGGCGACAGAAGAGTACTGTGAGTCGGCCGGCCCAGGCTTAACCAGCCGCCAGGTTTGACCGCATGCAGCTTCATAACACCGTGCGGTCGGCAGCATAAGCCTGATACAGCGGCAGCATCGCGGCGCCGAGCTGCATAGCGTCGCTGCCGAGGCTGCCTTGCTGCAGCTGCGGTACCAGCATGCCCAATGCAGGCCACTGTGCCAGCAGTTGTCGGATGTCTGCCAGTAATGGCGACAGGTCGCGGCCGGTGCTGCTGTCGATAATGACCAGCGGAATATCCAGAAGCGCTATTGCTGCCTGCAGGCCTGTGCTGATGGTGTTAGCGTCTGGTTGTTGCAACAGTAATTGTCCTTTCCCTGCCGGTAACACCGCCACGTGCGCCGCATTACCATGCCGGCCGCGCCAGAGCTGGCCGTTGAGCACTAAACCGCCGGCTGGTAACTGGTCGAGATAAAGATACAAAAAATCAGCCGCGGCTGGTTTGCCTAACCACAACTCCGCGGCAGCAGCAGCCGAACCGTCGTTTTCCGGATAAACCGGAATTTGCAATTCCTGCTGTAAATTTGCAGCTAAATCAATACCTTGCCAGGCCTGCTGCAGCTGCTGCAACGCGATGGCATCCAGCTGCGGAAATAAATGTGCAGCAAACTGGCTATTGCCGGCAAACCAGGGCATGGCGAGGCCAATACCACAGAGCCGTTCCTGCTGAAATGCGGATAATTGCGTTAATAACAACCGGGTTTGTTGCGTCAGTGCAGCTTGCACCTGCTGCGGCGACCAGTCGCTCAGCGGGCTGCACTGGCGGCGCAGAATATTGCCGCAGAAATCAGTCTGCACCAGCTGCAATTGGGTGCGTTGTAATTGAATACCGATGCTGAAGACTGCATCTGGCACCAGCTGAAAAAACTGCGTCGGTTGGCCTACACCTAAGGTTTTTTTGCCGCAGCTTTGCAGCAATCCGTCGCGGCACAAACCGGCGACAATCCGCGTCACAGCCTGCAGCGACAGCCCCAGTTCGCTGGCCAGTTCAGGCCGCGATGCCACCATGCGCCGGCGCACAGCACCCAGTAATAATCTGGCGTTCAGGTCACCGAGCATTTCGGCATTGGCCCCGGTTCTCACTGTCGGATAGTCCCTTTTAATTCAGGCTGGTTGGTAAAACGGCATCATAGCGCATCTGGCTGATTCATTTGCAAATTTGCAGTTCCAGATCGGCCAGCCATACTGTTTTGTACCCCCATCAGTAAAACATCCTGTCGGATGTTTTCCGGTCTTATCAGGACAGAGGCAATAAAGATGAACTGGCAAAGTATCAGAGTAAAAAGCAGTATTCCGGTGGTGATGTTAGGCGTCAGCCTGCTCACGGTGATGTTAATGTTCAGTAGTTTAATCTCGATGCAGCACAAGGCGCTGGAAGTTCAGGCCGAGAAGTTTTTAAAAGCCATTTCCCTGGTGTTAAATGCTGACCGTGATATTTATCAGGCCAAACTCGCCACTACCCATCTGCTAGCCGGTGTAGGCGACCCTGTCGCCGAGCGCAAAGATTTTGCTGATAACGCAGCACAGGTGAAAGAACGTTTTGACCAGTATTTAGCACTGCTCAAAGCCTATCCTGATGTCACCGGCCGTTTTTCCGGTTTTGATGCGCAGTTTAACCGTTGGCAACAAAGCGCGGTCATTTTGCTCGACAATCAGGATGGCGCACAAAAAGACGCGTTGGCGGCACAGGAACAAACTGAATTTGCCGCACTGCGGGACGTGCTGGACAAAGCCGGCGAAGCTGCCTTGTCACGCTCCGAGCAGGAACAGGAGGAGCTGAGCAGCAGCATTGCCAGCACCAAGCTTTGGGTCTATGGCCTGTCGTTTTTGCTGCTGCTGATCGCCGGCTGGTTCAGTTATCAGGGGCCGAAAAAACTGGCCGAACAAATCCGCACTTTATCTGCCCGTTTAAGCGATATCGCCAATGGCGACGGTGATTTAACGGCGCGGCTGCATATCGACACCAAAGACGAAGTGGCCGATTTAGCCAATGAATTTAATAACTTTATCAGCAAACAATGCGAGATGATCGCGGCGATTTTGCGCCAGGCCAATCAGCTCAGTCAGCTCACTGGCCATTTGTCCGAGTCGGCAGACCGCACCAGCGCTATTACTCAGTCGCTGAATACCGCGTCGGATTCAATCGTCAGCGCTGTGCACGAAATGGCGATGGCTAACAAAGAAATGGCGCAGGTTGCGACCGATACTGCGCAAGTCTCAGAGCAGGCCAAACGCAGCGCTGGCCAGGGGCTGGAAGTCGTTAAAGTGGTTAACAGCAGCATGCAGAATTTAACGCGTGACGTGCATATGGCGTTGGGGGCTGCTGAAGAACTGGAGCAAAGCTCGTCGACCATTTCGTCGGTGCTGGAAGTCATTCGCAGCATTGCCGATCAGACCAACTTATTGGCACTGAATGCTGCTATTGAAGCGGCGCGGGCCGGTGAGCATGGCCGCGGTTTTGCTGTGGTGGCCGACGAAGTGCGCACCCTGGCATCGCGCACGCAACAAAGCACCAACCATATTCAGCAGATGATTGAGCAGCTGCATCTGCGCGTCACTGAGTCGCGTCAGGCCATTGGCAGTGGCAAGGAAAATGCTGATTTGACGGTCAGTAACTTTGCCCGCGCTGAGCAGGTGTTTCAGGACATTATGCAGTCAAGCCTGCAGGTCAATGACATGGCGGTGCGTACAGCGGCTGCGACCGAAGAACAAACCACAGTGTCGGACGAAATCAGTAAAAATCTGTATGCGCTGAATGATCAGGCTCTGGCGGCTGGCGAAGTGGCGAAAAAGAATGATCAGTTATCAAATGAAATCAGCAAGTTGTCACAGATGCTGTTTGGGCTGGTCGGTAAATTTAAAGTCAGCTGATACACCAGCAAAAAGGGCGAGGGCGCTTCTCAGCGCCCTTTTTGTTTGCGGCTTATTTCGGTAAATTGCCAAACTTCTGGGCAAAGCGGCCTGTGACTTTGCCACTGCATGCCCAGACCAGCAAAGCCCCCCAGGCAATAAACGACATGCCAGCCGGCACTGCGGCGATGGCGATATATTTCAGATGTGGCCGGTTAAAAAACGCCGCCAGGATCACCGGCAAAAACCAGATAAACAATACCAGTGGAATTATCGTGGCCCAAAACATTGGGCTGGCATTTTGAAAAGCTTGCATCACTTCGTTCATGATTCACTCCTTCGGATCTACAGGGGATTTGTTGAATACAGCATGCCAACTTTGCCTGCAACACAGCGTAAAAATGTGACATTCGGCTAAAAACGCGGATATTCGGCAGAAAGGTGCAGTCAGCGGTGTTGCGGCTTGCCTGCCAGATGGCTTTTAGGCTAAGGTTGCGGCCGATTTTTGTCCCGTAAAAGGAAGTTTTTATGCAAAAGATGTTAATTGCCGCAATGTTGTTGGCCGGAGGTGCAGGTCAGGCCCTGGCTGCAACTGATTTTTACAGCACGGCGGGTCTGCAGTTTAGCCGCGCGGGTGAGCCTTTTGACCTGAACGATGCAGGTTATCAGCTCGGAGTTGGTTATGTGATCAACAGCCAATGGTCGGCGGAACTGACGGCCGAACAGCTGTTTGACAAACAAGAGAGCGAAGCAGGCCGACGCGTCAGTATCGACACCACAGGCCTGACCCTGGCAGCAGTGGGTAAAACCAATTTGAGCGACAGCACTTTGCTGTATTATCGTGCCGGCGTCAGCCAGCTGAATCATCAGGCCAGCCTGACACTCAATAACAGCACTGTGCTGTCAGACGACACTCAACTACACGCCTTATTGGGCCTCGGCTTGGAGCAGAACTTCAACGAGCGTTGGTTTGGCCGGGCTGAAGTGGTGCATTTGTTCAAAAAAGATGACCTGCAGGCGGATACCTTCCGTTTAAGTCTGGGCTATCGTTTTTAATCAAACTGGTGATTTGTAAACTGCTGCGGTAGGCTGGTATTTCCCCTCCGCAGCAAGCAAGCCGCCATGAAAAAGCCGTTTTATCTGATCACTTTATTGCTGGCTTGCGCCAGTTGTACACCAGAACCTGACCGCTCGCCCAGTGCAGCTGCCAATGTCACTGTGCTGACCCAGATCTTCACTATTCCCGGCGTGAACCGCCAACGCACTGTACGGCTTTATCTGCCACCGGATTATGCCAACAACACAAAGCGGTACCCCGTGCTTTATATGCATGATGGCCAGAATCTGTTTGACAGCAGCACCGCTTATGCCGGTGAATGGCAGATCGATGAGATCCTGAACCAGCTGGCCGCGGAAGGACAGCTCGAATTAATTGTCGTGGGCATCGACAACGGCGGCGAGCACCGCATGACTGAGCTCAATCCGCTTGATCACGCTGAATATGGCAAATCTGACGCCAAAGCTTATCTGGCCTTGCTGCGCGACGCGGTAAAACCTTATATCGACAGTCAATACCGCACGCTGCCGGATGCGTCAAATACCGGCATTATGGGCAGTTCGATGGGCGGTTTATTCAGTCATTTTGCTGCGCTGGAAGCGGCAGACACCTTCAGCAAAATCGGTATTTTTTCGCCGTCGTACTGGATCACCGCTGAGCAGGTGCAGCGTTATCAGCAAAGCCCGGTGCCAGCTAACGCCCGCTGGTATTTTTATGTCGGCGGCAGTGAAGGCGGTGAGATGGCAACACAGGCGCAGCAGGTTTACCAGGCGGTTGACAAGCTGCCGGCCAGCTCAGGGCAACGCCAGTTCAGCCTGTCGCCAGATGCAGAACACAATGAAGCCGCCTGGGCGGCAGAGTTTCGCCAGGCGGTGTTATGGTTATATAAAAATCCCTGACAGCTTTTTTCAGTAACCATCAGTTCAGTGCAGCGCCGGCGGTTTGCTTTGCAACAAGACCGTTGTTAAAGCAACAAATTGTAACTGAAGACTTGTGTTATGCGGCGCTTTTGGCAGCCTGAGAGCTCAATCTCAACTGACTGTAATGGAGCCTGAAGTGGCAGAAAATCAAAGAAAAATGACGCCTGAAATGATCATGGCGGTCTCCGCGCTGTTGGTGTCGCTGGTCACTGCGGTGGCCACTATTCATTCGGCTTACACCAGCCGCGCTTACGCCAGAGCGTCGTTATGGCCCAACCTCGGTGCCGGCGTCAGCTTTAACGACACCGGCTTTCGGTTTTTATTGATGAACCGCGGGACAGGCCCTGCCATGATCCAAAGTATGAGGGTTGAATATGACGGTAAACCGATGCACAACTGGCAGCAATTGCTGAATCAGTTTGACCCGAAATTCCGCGGAAGTTGGGGATCATCCTTTGTCAGTCGGGTGACATTACCGACGAATCAGATGTTGGACGCGCTGACTGTCAGTGATAAAAAGCTGGCGCGCCAGATGTACGACGCGAGCGACAAATTAAAAGTCGAGATTTGCTATTGCTCTGTGTATGACGAATGTTGGATCACCTCTGATATTGAGCAACAAAATCAGCCCGTCACACAGTGTCCGGACCGCACAGAATGGAATTTTGCTAACTAGGCCCGTCTGATAGCTGCCTTTGTAGGCAGGGAAAGCGGCAGATATCAGCCGACGGCCGTCAAGGATACTGCGGGCCTTGCTTTTCACGGCGTGCTGGCATGTAATGGCGCCGTTTTTAAGCTTTCACCGGAAGGAACACGCATGCAAAAGGTAGTCAGAGATATTGGGTTATTTGTCGTTGCGCCTTTAGCCATTTTAGGTGGCCTGACGGCCTGGATGTTTGCTGCCACTACACCAGAGTGCAGCAATGGCATCGTCAAACAGCTGGCCTCACCGGATGACAAATACACTGCCGTGGTGTTTGTGCGCAGTTGTAACCATGTGCCGGGTTTTAGCAGCAATATTTCTGTGCTGGTCAAAGATGGTATTCTGGCAGATGGCCCGGGTAATTTGTTTATCAGCGAAGGCCATCCTGAGCAGCTTGGTGTGGATGTGCAGTGGCAAGCTGCGGGCGCCAAAGGCCTGCAGCTGAACGTCAGTAGCAAATTCAGAGGCGCAGTGCTGCAAGCTGACCCGGTTTGGTCGGCCAACCCGAATATCACTGCCAGTTATCAGTTTGGTGCAGCGCAAAGCAGCAGCGGGCAGTAAGCTGCTGTCTCAGTTGTTACAGCAACGCGATGATTTTCTGTAAGGTGGCGAGATTACGACAGGTGATAGCGCGCCATTTTTTACTGACCAGCAAATCGGCCATCGGGCATTGATTGATGCCATCGGTACAATACAAATGAAGCGCGGTGGTGCTGATTTGCAGCTTCGATGTGGTTGCCGGCAAAACGCTGGCAGCAGCCTCGAACTGGGTCAGCGTTTGCTTGTTGCGGCTAAAACCGATTAATAGCTGGCTCGGATCTGGTTCAGTCTGGCCTGTGAAAACGGCCGGATCCAGTTCAGCGGCCGCAGCCCTGATGCCAGCGGCGGTTTTGACGATGCAATGTAAGTCGAGGCCGGTGTCGCGTAATAAAGCTGCTGCGATTTGATCGGCTATCAGGTCGCAAGCGGCATCATCGCTAGCCGTGGTCCCGGCAACATCAGCGGGCAGGGCGAAGATGGCGTTGCCGGAGTTAAGCAGCGTCCGCACCTGTTGCGCGCCCAGATTTTCCAGAACTGTTTTTAGCGTCGCCATCGGTAGCCGGTTGGCTTTGCCGACATTAATGCCGCGCAATAACAGAATATATGTATTCATTTCAGCCGCTTATTCAATTAATACCGACACAGGCTCAAACTGAAATAAGGTGATAGCACTGGTGACTTTGGCGGGGTCAAAAGCTTCGCCTTGTTCTTCGGCGCGATGTTTCAGGTAGGTTTTGCTCTGTTCCAGCGTCATCGCTTTTGCTTTGAGCGAACCATAGGCATAGGCGGTTTTGCCTTTGGCGCTGACCGGAAACTCCATGTCACCGTCTTTGACCTTGAGGCGGAAAGTCGGCTCAGCTGCACCAGTCGCAAACTGCATCCAACAGCCTTTTTTCTTACAGACTGCGTCAATTTTGCCTTGTACGGTAAAAGGCTGCTCCAGGTAGTTTGCCGGTTGGGCCAACACTTGGGCCACTGTCACCGCAGCAGATTTGCTGAAATCAAAGGCCGGGCCAAAACTCTGGCTGGCGTAAGCGATGGAGCTGGTTAGCAGCGCAAAGGTCAAAGCGATGGTTTTTTTCATTGAGAACATCCTGTGTCGAAAAAAACCATCCTCTTTGCTTTGCCGGCCGTTGTCAATGTACGGCGGTCACTGGAAATGCAGATAGCCGTAGGGTCGGTCAGCAAAGCGCCACCGACCGGATTGGCAACCTCACACCACCGGCACCTGGGCCAGGCGTTTGCGGAAAAACACCATATACAGCGCCGGCACGAATAACAGCGTCAGTGCTGTGCCGACACCAACGCCGCCAATCAGCACAAAGGCCATCGGTCCCCAGAAGGTATCCAGCGTCAGGGGTACAAAGGCCAGCATCGCGGCCAGCGCTGTGAGCAGCACCGGGCGGGCGCGGTGAATAGTGGCTTCTACCACGGCATCGCGCGCGGCCCAGCCATCGTTCAGGTTGTCACTGACCTGCTGGGTTAAAATCAGCGTGTTGCGCATTAGAATGCCGGCCAGGCCAATCAGTCCGAGTAACGCGACAAAACCAAAGGGCTGGCGGAACACCAGCAGCGCCAGCGTGGCGCCAATCAGGCCCAGCGGCGCTGTCGCCAGCACCATCCACATACCGGTGAAAGAGCGCATCTGCAGCATGATAAAAATCAGCATCAGCGCCACCATCAGCGGCATCAGTTTCTGGATAGATGCATTGGCTTTACCGGATTCCTCGACCGAACCAGCCTGCATAATGCGATAACCCGGTGGTAACTGCGCCTGAATGTCAGCCAGCTCAGCCCAGATGCGGTTTGACACATCGTTTGGCTGCGCACCTTGCACGTCGGCCACCACGGCCAGATAAGTCTGGCGGTTATAACGTTTTAACAGCGGCTCTTCATATTGCACGCGGATCTCACCAAGTTGGCGGATAGACACAGCTTTGCCGCCCGGCGTTTTTAATTCGATGGCATCAGGCTGCAGCACCTGTGCCCGGTCTAAACGCGCTGTGACATCCACAGTGCGGATATCTTCCCGCAGCTGCGTGATGCTGGCACCACTGAACTGGAACTGCAGTTGCTGTGCGACATCAGCAGCGGTCAGGCCATAAGCCAGCAAGCGGGCGGTATCGAGTTTCAGTGCCAGCACCGGCATGCGTTCTTCCCATTCCAGATGGGCGCCGACGGTATTGGGATTGGCAACCATTTTATCGCGCACCAGATAAGCGATACGGCGCAGCTCCAGCGGATCTTTACCCATCACACGGAAACTGACCGGCCATGGCACAGGTGGGCCAAACAACAAGCGGGTCACCCGCACCCGCGCTGCACTGAATTCACCGGCGGCGATATGTTCGTTCAGCAGCTGGATCAGCCGGTCACGGCCTTCGGCGTCTTTAGCGACAATTAAAATTTTGGCAAAAGACGGGTCTGGCTGTTCCGGGTTGGCCGAGATAAAAAAGCGTGGTGCGCCGGCGCCGACAAAAGACGACAACGAGCGTACATCCTGATTATCTTTCAGCAACTGCTCGATTTTAAGCGCCACTGCGTCGGTATTGGCAATAGCGCTGCCATGCGGCATATAGACGCTAACGAGCACTTCCGGCCGGTCGGAACTGGGGAAAAATTGCTTCTGCACGCCTTTGGCCATGCCCAGCAGCGCTAGTACAAAGGCCAGCAGCACGATGCTGATCACGGTTTTTTTGTGGCCGATACACCACAGCACCAACGCACGCAGTTTGCTGTAAAACGGGGTTTGGTAGGGGTCATGCGCGTGGGCTTTGACATCCGGCAGCAATTTCACGCCAAGGTAGGGCGTAAAAGTCACCGCCACCACCCAGGACACAATCAGCGCAAAACCCACCACCCAGAAAATATTACCGGTGTATTCACCGACGCCGGATTTGGCAAAACCAATAGGCACAAAACCGGCGATAGTGACCAGCGTGCCAAATAACATCGGTGCGGCGGTAGCAGACCAGGCGTAGCCAGCGGCGCGCACCCGTTCCACGCCTTGTTCCATTTTCACCATCATCATTTCGATGGCGATAATGGCATCGTCAACTAACAAACCAAGCGAGATAATCAGCGCGCCGAGTGTGATACGGTCGAGGTTAATGTCGGCCATTTTCATCAGCAAAAATGTAATGCCAAGGGTTAGCGGAATGGCGATACCAACCACTAAACCGGCACGCAGGCCAATCGCCAGCACGCTGACGGCCATTACCACCAGTACCGCGACTAAGAACTTAATCTCGAATAGGTTCACCGCTTTAGAGATGGCTTCAGCCTGGTTAGTTAACTGATGTAGCTCCATGCCAAGTGGTAGCTGCGCCTGAATTTCGCCGAGTTTTTGCTGCAGCGCTTTGCCAAGCACCAGGCCGTTTTCGCCTTGTTGCATCACCACACCAACCAAAATGGCATCATCGCCGCCGGTGCGCGCCAATAAACGCGCCGGTTCTTCATAACCACGTTGCATAGTGGCAATTTCTGACAGGCGGATAAGCTTACCGTTGACCCGGACCGGCAGTTGTTGCAGTTCACTGAAACTGTCAGTGCGGGCGTCGAGCCTAAACTGCAGCGCCTGACCCTGAGTTTCCAGCTGGCCGGCCGGCAACATCCGGCTGGCGGCTGTGATTTGCTGTTGCAGATCGAGCAGGCTGATGCCCAGCGCAGCCAGTTTTTTCTGGTCAAAATCGATAAAAACCCGCTCCGGCCGGTCGGCAACAATCACTGCCTTCAATACACCCGGTACCATGCTGAGTTCATCGCGCAGCTGTTCAGCCTGACGGCTTAAATCGCGAAATGGCAAGCCTGGCGCGGTCAGCGACAACAAGCTGAAATACACGTCAGAAAAGTTGTCGTTGACCAGCGGCCCTACGGCGCCGGCCGGCATATTGGCCGCTTCTTCCTGCATGCGTTTGCGGATTTGATAAAACAGGTCGGGCACCATGGCCGACGGCGTATAGTCTTTAAATTCAATGGTTAAGTTGACCGCGCCCGGGCGCACCTGGCTGTCAATTTTGTGGATATTGCGCACTTCCTGAATACGTTTTTCTAAGCGGTCAGCCAGCTGCGACTGCACTTCTTCCGCGGTGGCACCGGGCCAGTAAGCCGATACTACTAAAGCACGGATAGTAAAAGACGGGTCTTCGGCGCGGCCCAGCGACAAAAACGCCCAGGTGCCACCGATAAAGGCCAGCAGAATAAAAAATAAGGTGATAGCGCGCTCGCGCACCGCCAATACCGACAGGTTAAAACTCATGGCTGCAGCTCCTGCACTGCCATACCTGGTTCCAGCAAATGAGTGCCGAGTGTGATAATACGGCTGTCAGCGGCAAGCTCAGTGCGCAATGTGGCCGATTGCGCATTCAGCGACACTACCTGTACTGCGTGCGGCTGGGCTTTGCCGTCTGTGACAGTCCACAGCTGCGGCTGCTGACCGCGTTCGTCCAGCGCCGCTAACGGCACCAGCACTCGCTGCTCTTGTGCCGGCAATTGTAACTGCACGGCCAACACCCGGCCTAAGGCCAGTTCGGCTGGTTGTACATCCAGACTGTAACGGGCCTGCCGGGTCAGGCTGGCGCTGTCCGCGCTGCCAGCGGCACTGCGCAGCTTTAATTGCAGTGGCTGACCGGCAAAATCGGCAGTGCCGCTTTGTGGTGGCTGAATGTGCTCTGGCAGCTGCACTTCAATTTCACTTTGCTGCGCGGTCGCTAAAGCGCCGAGGCGCTGGCCTGCAGCCACCACCTGGCCCGGTTCACCCGTGACATCGGTGATCACGCCGTCGCTGCCGGCGGTAAGATTGGCGTAAGTCAGGCCATGTTCGGCTTGTTGTAACTGTGCATTGGCGCGGTCCAGATTGGCTTTGGCTTCATTAAAGCGTAATTCAACCTGATCTTTGGCCTGCTCACTAACAAAACGTTGTTTGATCAGCTGCTCAGTACGGTGTTTTTCCGCCTGTACCGTTTGCAGACTGGCACGGGCTGCGGCTTGTGCCGCTTTGGCGACCCGCACGGATTCAGCTAAGTCTTTTGGATCGAGCCGATACAGCAGCTGACCTTGTTTTACTGGCTGACCGGCTTCAACCAACCGCTCGGCGATACGGCCGCTAACCTGAAAGGCCACCGGCACTTCGTTGCGGGCGCGCACTACGCCGGTCAGAGTTAAGGTTGATTGATTTAACGGCTGGAGTGTGGCGGTCATCACCACCCGTGGTGCCGGGGCTGAATTTTGTGCGGCAGGGTCGGAACAGGCGGCCAGCCACAAGGGCAGTGAGACGAGTGCAAGCAGTGGAAAAGGACGTAACATGGCCACCTCGGGTAGAGTCTGGTATTATTAAACGGCTTCGTTCAGAAATGCATTATTGAACGGATGCGTTCAATAAACAAGAGTAAAATGATGACCAGCAACTCCGGCCCAGCCACATCTTCGTTTCCAGGCGCTGCATCCAGCGGCCGGCCTGTTGATCGCAATAAGGATATAGCCATTTTGCAGGCGGCGCGGCAAATCCTGTTGTTTGAAGGTGCCAGTGTGCTGACGATGGAAGCGGTGGCCAGTAAAGCCGGGGTGTCTAAAGCGACTTTGTACTCGCGGTTTGGTAACCGCAATGCGCTGATTGAAGCCGTGTTGCGTGCTCAGTCCGATTTTTTTGTCGAAACTTTAAGCCCGGCTGTGCAAAACGCCGCTCAGGCTTTTGCAGCGCTGGAAGCTTTTAGCTTGCGGCTGTTGCAGTATTTATTCAGCGAAGATCATCTGTGTCTGATGAAAACCCTGCAGGGGCATCAGGATATTCCGGCCGACCTGCGTGAGCGCATGTATGAATTGGGCCCGGTCGACACTTGTGTGCGGGTCGAAGCCTGGCTGGCGCAGGTGCACCAGCTCGGTCTCATTCATTGTCCGCAGCCGGATTTCAGTGCAGAACTGTTATACGGCATGCTGGTCGGTATGGATATGCTGCGCACCATGTTTCAGCAGACTCCGAAACGTCAACCGGCCGATGTCCCCGGTCATGTCCATGCTGTGGTGACGCTGTTTTTACAGCTGCATCAATGTCAGGTGCCGGCTGCAGTTACACCTTAAAGCGGCCGACCAAATCGGTTAAATGTTCCGCGACACTTTTTAACTCATTGATCAGCACATAATTCTGATCAGCGATTTGCTCCGCAACCACGGATTGGTCGTGTAGTTGATGCAGGTTGCGGTTAATTTCTTCCGACACCTGCGACTGCTGTTCCGTCGCCGCCGCGGTGCGCAGTGACATGCCGCTGACCTCAGACGACGATTTCATCAGATGGCTGAATACAGATTCCGCCACTTCAGTTTGTTGCACTGAGCTGTCGGCGGACTGGCGGCCACGGCGAATGGCCTGGGTTGATTCCGTCACCAACTGCTGTAACTGATGCACTGTGGCTTTGATTTCTTCGGTGCTTTCCTGGGTTTTCGAGGCAAGTTTGCGCACTTCGTCGGCCACCACGGCAAAACCGCGACCCTGCTCGCCGGCACGCGCGGCTTCAATGGCGGCGTTCAGCGCCAGCAAATTGGTCTGCCCGGCGATGTTGCTGATCACCTCAATGACACCGGAAATGGCGATAGAGCTGTTGTTCAGCGCTTCGGATAAATTCATTGCGGTATCGACGTCGGTTAATACGCCGTTGATACTGCCGGACACCGCCTGAATCGAGCTGATGCCTTTTTCGGCATAACCACGGGAATCGTCGGATTCACGCGCTGTATCCGCCGCCACGACCGCCACTTCGCGGTTGGCAACCGACATTTCATGCACGGCGCTGACAATCGAATCTGTGGCGCTATTCAGGCTCTGGGTGATGCTTTTGGTTTCGTGCACCGAACTCAGCATATTTTCTGTGACTGTGCTGAGCTGTTGGCTGCTGCGCAAAATATCCGCAATCATCGCGGTTTGCGCATCGAGAAAGCGGTTAAAGGCATCGGCCAGGTCGCGTAGCTCGTCTTTGGTCTGCACACTGATGCGCTGGGTTAAATCGCCTTCACCCTGCGTGATTTCATTCAAACGGTGGATAATGGTTTCGACATTGGCTTTGATAGCGGTTGGCATTTTCACGCTGTACCAGGCTGCCACGGCAAACACTAGCAAGCTGATGAGCAGGGCTGTGGTTTCAATGCTTCCCACTTCACTGTTGGCTTGTTCGATATGCTGTTTGGACAAGTTCAGCGCAAACTCGCCGGCGTCGTTGTAGATTTTACGCAGTGCAGCAAACTGCTGGTCTTCCAGCTGGACAAAAGCAGCATCTTTGCTGGCACCTGCGGCAAAATACTGGTCGGCACTTTGCGTCCAGTCATTCAATTTCTGTTCAAAATCAGCAAACTGGCCGCGAAATTCCGGATAAGTGCTCATCAACTGTTTATATTGGATAAAGCGATCTTTGGCCTGGCTGACATTTTCCTGATAATCGGCGCTGAACTGTGGATTTGCCGCCGCTTTGTGCTCAGAAATAGCCAGTTTTGCCTGATACAAATCGCGGTCCGCGTTCAGTACAATTGAAATCGCTTGCTGAAAAACATCAGATTCTTCGTGCACGATTTGTTGCAGCTTTGACACTATCACCGAGGATAAACTCAGGACAAACACTAAGGTGATAAACATCAGCGCGGTCGGGACACTTGCTTTAAAACGCAGACCGTGGTAATTCATGAACAACCTCTATCACTTCACTAATTTTGAAAAAGAGACGAATATTCAACGGGTTTGCTGAAATAATAACCCTGCATATAGTGAATATTCAGTTTGCTGAGCACCTCCACCTGGGCTGCGGTCTCCACGCCTTCAGCCACGATTTCCCAGCCCATCGATTGCGACATCGAGGCAATAGCCCGCAGTACCGGCATACCGCCATCGTCGATTTTGTCGATAAATGCTTTGTCAATTTTAACCTTATTGACCTGCAGTTCATTGATCACCGACAAAGATGAGTAACCTGTGCCGAAGTCATCTATCGCAATGGCGATACCGGCATCCCGCAGCTGGTTGGTTTTGTCGATGAGGATTTTTTTATCGACGGTAAACACAGATTCGGTGATCTCAATCTGCAGCAAGTTGGCAGGGATTTGATGTTTGTCCAGCAGCGCCAACAGGTCGGGCACAAATTCATTTTGCTGAAATTGCAGTGCTGACACGTTCACCGCCAGTTGTAATGGCTTGCCAAGCTTTATGCTGTGGCTGATGGTCAAACACGCTTGCTCCAGCACCCAATAACCAATCGGATTGATCAGGCCACTTTGTTCGGCCAGCGGAATAAATTCGTCCGGTGCCACTGGCGTACCGTCGAGGGTCCAGCGTAACAGCACTTCGTAATAATTTTGCTGTGTTGCGTTCAGCTGAATAATCGGCTGATACACCAGCCGCAACTCCTGCTGGCTGATGGCCTGTTCCAGCCGGGTGCGCAGCATTGATTTGCGCCGGTATTTACCGGCAATCTGGCTGTCATAGACAGTAAAACCCTGCTTGCCGGCTTTTTCGATATTGCCGTACAACGCGAGGTCGGCGAGGTTAATCAGCTGGGAGATGTCCTGCCCGTGGTCCGGGTAAAGCGACACGCCGATATTGGCTGACAGTCGCAGTGCGTTTTCCTGAAGCCGGAAGGGCTGGGAGATACTTTGCTGTACCTGCTCGACGAAGTGATACAGCGCCTCGTCTGTGATCGGAATCGCAATTAAAAACTCGTCGCCGCCCCAGCGGCAACAGATCGCCGGCTCATGTGTGAGCAGCCGCAACCGCTCGGCGATTTCACGCAAAAACTCGTCGCCGATTTCATGGCCCAAGCCATCGTTGATGCTTTTTAAGCCGACTAAATCAATCATCACCAGTGCCAGTTTTAACTGATTGCGCCGGCTGACTTCGGTGAGTTCCACTGCAATTTCAATAAAACGCCGGCGGTTGTAAAGCCCGGTCAAACTTTCAATATCTGACAGATACGACAGTTCTTTGGTGCGCATCAGTACTTCAGTTTCCAGATTCGCCAGCAGATGCTCGTGTTCACGGCGCAAGCGGATGGATTCCAGTGTAAACAGATAACTATTACGGGCGGAGAAGCTCAGTAAGCCTGTGAAAATGATGCCAAGATAACCAAAAATGATCTGATCACCACCTTGCCACAAAAACCACAGGCCAAAAGGCAACAAACACAACGTGATGTAACTGATAATCAGGGTTTTATTAGACGACAGCGCATTGGTGACACCGGCGGCTATCGCAGCCAGTGTGGCGAGAATGATGATCAGTTGTTCGGAGTCACTGCCGATGCCAAACCACAGGCTAAACAAACTCCATAACATGGCGGTGGCGATGGCCAGGGTGGCAAAACGGCGGAAAATTTGTGGCTGATATTTTTCTCTTTTGGTTTTTAAGCTGTTCCAGCAGCGTAAGTCATAGCCGCGCCAGCTCAGCACCCCGATCATCAACAACCACCAGATGCCGATTGCGGTATTTTGACTGTACTGAAACAGCAATAAACAAGATGCTGTGGCTGCGACACCTGTGCCAATCAGCCCGGTTTTCAGGTTGTTGTAGAGGACGTCGAGCGTACCCTGCAACGTGAGATCCTGATTTGGCATTATAAGCAAAACTCCGAGCGGCGACCTGCACCAAAATACAGCATTATTTGTGCAGTTTCTGTGCGTTTTGCTTTGATCGCAATGGAATATTCGCTGGTCTTACCAGAATTGCGAAGCGTTTGTACTGCGGTGGCTAAAACGATTTAGTTTTGGGGCCCGCCACTGACAGAGTTTGCAGCTTTTTTGCTGTTATAGCCGAATTCCGTCAAGTGGCACTGATGATGGGATCAGCCAACACTGACCGTCCGCGCTGCGTTTACCCCGCATCAGCTGGCTGACCACTTTGTCGGTGACGGCTATACCTTGTGTCGCCATAGTTCCGAAATCAGTCAGGCCGTTATTGGCAAAACCTTTGCGGGTACGGTGAATGTCAAAACGGCGCGATAGCTTCTGACCAAATAGCTGCTCAACCTGATCAGCGCCCAGCATCAGGCCATACAACCCGCCCCAGGTCGCCGCCGGATTGTCGGAATCCCAGCCGGCCAGCACAGCGATTTTTAATGTATCCTGCATGTCGCCGGCGCCATAAAAATAACTGAGCAAACTAGCGGCGAAGTTAATCCCGGCGGCAAAACAGCCGTTGCAATACAGCTGCTTAGCGCTGAGCTCATAGCCGTCCTGCTGCTCCAGCTGGTAACGCCGGTACAACGCGTCGCGCGCGGTTTCCCAGGGTACGCCGGCCTGAAACTGCGCCAGCACAAAGTCATACATCTTGGCCGGATATTGATTGGCGGGCAGCGTCTTACGTGCCTGTGCGGCGATATTCAGCAGTGCCTGGTGTAGTCTGGTTTTGTCCTGTACCACATCTTCCGTGAACAATGCGGCGCGAGCATGTAACTCGACATAAAACTGCGCGATATCAGCCGCTTCGCCGGATGCTGTAGTACGAATGGGTAAATACGCCAGCTGCTGGGCGATATCGGGCCGGCCCGGTGCCAATGCGCCAAAAAGTTCAGTAGTGAGCTGGGCGTCAATCATATCGTAATGCGGGTTTTGTGGTGGCATGCCGGTAAAGGGCGGGAGCATTCCCTGCTGCATTAAATCAAAGGCTTGCTGGTTGGACACCCAAAGGAAATTCTCTGGTTTGCCGTCTTTGGTGCGATGCGGTGTGTTGTCATCGCGATAGATGTAAGCCAGCCAGCCGGCGCGAATTTGTGTGCCGGTCAGCAGCGGATTTGGGCTTTGCAGCATCAGTTGCAGGTAAATATATTCAATGTCGCTGTCATCGTCCGAGCCCCAGACTTGCGAGGGGCTACGCAGCACCCAGTTGATGGTTGGCGACAAATCACTCGGCACACCCTGGCCCCAGATACTGGGTTCATCGGCTTTGCCCCAGTCGGCGCGGGTATAAAAACGACCGGCCGGGCCGGCACCGCCGATTTTATCCATCTCGGTCACCAGTCCGGTCCAGTTGGCAATGCTGAGCCCGAGCCAGAAGCCGGCCAGTTTTTCCTGATAGGCGGTTCGTGACAAGGCAATTTCGCCGGCGGTTGAAGCTGTGCAGCTGGTTGGCACTGCTGCTGCGCTAGCCTGAGGAGTTGCCAATAAGCAAGCCAAAAGGCCGAGGTAGGACGTGTGGCGGAGCAGGCTCGACAATAGAACTGACATGAAAAATCCATTTAGAAAGCGCTTTCATTTATCCTGCAGTGTTGGCCATAAACTGTCAATCGGCAGCATCTGCTGACTCAGAAAGTGAGGTTGGCCGGCGCTTTCCAAAGCGGACTCCTGCTACACTGGCGCCACTTCGTTTAAGGACTGCTCTGCATGCTGCAAATCACTGCCACCATCACTATTGATGAAACCGAAATAGACTGGCAAGCCATTCGCGCCAGTGGCCCGGGCGGGCAGCATGTCAATAAAACCTCGACTGCGATGCAGCTGATGTTTGATATTCAGCAGTCGTCGTTGCCTGAGCATTACAAAACCGCATTGCTGCAAAAATCCGATCATCGCATCACGGCATCCGGCAAAATTATTATCAAAAGCCAGCAAAGCCGCAGTCAGGAAATGAACCGGGAAACGGCATTGCAACAACTGATCGAACTGATCAAATCCGCCGGTGTTGTGGCGAAAAAACGCCATGCGACGAAGCCCACTTATGGCAGCCAACAACGCCGGCTCGACAGCAAAAAACAGCGCAGTGGTACCAAAAGCCTGCGGCAGAAAAAGCCGGGTCTGGATTAAGCTGCTGCGACCAACAGCCGGTGTTATTCGTTGCGCACGGTCGCCGGCTGGGGTTGGCCGCTGTCTGCGTGGCGCAGCTCCTGACCGCGTTGTGCTAATAATTGCAGCCGGCCATTTCCCTGCCACAGCGCCAGCAGCTTATCCAATTCCTTGATTAGCGCAGCGTCGCGGCTGCCCAGCCGAAATTCTGTGACTTTAAACAGGTCATATTCACGCAGTTCGTTACGCGTCCTGCCAAGGCCAGTCAGTACGTTTTCCAGCGTCTTTTCATTCATCACCAGCAGTTGAGTGCGGCCTTTGAGTAGCATCAGCACGGCCTGCGTATGGTCGCTCAGTTCGCGGTACTCCGGCGCATGCGCTGTGACTGCGGCATAGAGGGGACCAAGCACCGCAGTGGCATTTTGGAAGGCAGTCAGTCGATAGTTTGCGAGATCTGCAACAGATTGCAGCTGACCACGAAAATCAGCCAGCGCAAAAGCTTTATTGTGCACCCGGCTATAGGGCGAAGTCAGATAAACGCCGCCAAAGCTCGGCTGCTGTTGGCGTACCGCCAGATCCAGCTCGCCGGCCATCAGCATCTGCCGCAGCCTGGCGTGCGGGACTTTAATGATTTGGTGAGGCAGCTGCAGCGTTTGCAGCAGCTCGTTAACCAGCAGCTGTTCATAACCGCTTTGCGCAGTTGGATTTTTAAACACCTGATCAGACACGCCAAGCCCAACCCGCAGCGGTGTTGCTGCATGCGTCATGGCGCAAAAGAACAAAGCCAGCAGCCACATCCGATGTTGCATCCGCGCCTCCCTGGCCATCGCTATCAATATTGTGGTTCAGTGTAGCAGAAGGAGGAACAAATATTGGGAAGTCGCGTCTGGTTGCACTTTATATGTTTCTGGCATTGCTGAGATGGTTTGCAATTTGGCTACATTCAAGTAACCTGTAGCCTTTTTCACTACAGCCGCTGATAGACAGGTAATTGAGCCACAATTAGCGAGGGCGGGCAGGGAGCATCTTATGCGGTATCAAACAATTTTTACCCTCAGTTTATGTGCGGGTCTCAGTGGTTGTGGCGGCGGAGGCGGGAACAGCCCTGCACCAGTCACACCAGAAGTGCAACAATATCTTGTGTCCACCCAAGCCGGTGCCGGTGGCAGCCTGAGCCCGGCCAGCACTCAGGTGCGACAGGGTTCGACAGCAACTTTCACGGTGAGCCCGGCGACTGGCTATGACATTGACAGTGTCAGTGGTTGTGCCGGTAGTCTGACCGGGAGTCAATACACTACAGGGGCAGTCAACGCTGCCTGTACTGTTACCGCCAGTTTCAAAAAACAGAACTTCCTGCTCACCGCCAAAGCCGGCACCGGCGGCACTATCACCCCGGCCGAACAGCGCTTGTTTTATGGTGATAAAGCCGAATGGACAGTCAAAGCCGGATCCGGTTATCAGATTGATCAGGTCACCGGCTGCAATGGTAGCCTCAGTGGTGACATTTATAGTGTTGCCGCAGTGACTGCCGCTTGTGAAGTCAACGCCAGTTTCAAAAAGCTTAGTTATACCGTGAGCGCCGCCGCCAATGCCGGTGGCACTGTGACACCTGTCACGCAAAAAGTGGAGCATGGCAATACCACCACGGTCACGCTGAAAGCTGACAGTGGTTTTGCGATCAATTCAGCCAGCGGCTGTAATGGCCAGTTGCAGGGCGAGGTGTACCGCACCGGCGCTATTACTGCAGATTGTAAAGTGGATGCCGTGTTTGGACCGGCCATGATCCAGGTCACGACCACAAGCAGCAGCGGTGGCAAGCTGAATCTGGCAAACCCACAGGTGAAATACGGCGAAAGCCTGCAGCTGACACTGCTGCCGGATACCGGTTTTGATATCACGACGGCGTCCGGTTGTGGTGGCAAATTACAAGGCGCGGTGTTTACCACAGCGCCTGTCACAGCAGCCTGTACTGTTGAGGCAAAGTTTAACGTCAATACGATTGTGGTTTTCCCGGATGCAGGGTTGGACAAAGTTGTTCGAACTGTTTTGGGGGTAGATGGCAGTGCCAATATCACAAAATTGCAGTTATCGCAGCTGACTTCTTTGGTGGTGAATGCTGGGCAAGTTGTTGATTTGCAAGGCTTACAGTACGCAGCGGGTCTCACAAATCTGCGGATTCAGAATAACAAAGTGGTTGATATCTGGCCTTTGCAGTATTTGACTAAATTGCAGGAACTCTATTTGGGTTATAACCCAATCAGCAGTTTTCAACCGCTTAGTTCATTAAAAAACTTGCGATTGTTGTGGTTATTTGATGCACCTGCGACGGATTTGTCGCCATTGCGTGGTTTGCAGCTTAAAGAGCTGGGGCTCAGCAACAAGGCTGTGCTTGATTTAAGCCCGTTACAAGGCATGCCTTTAGAGAACTTTTATTTGTGGTTTAGTGATACGACTGACTTAAGTCCGTTGGCAGCGGCGCCATTACGTTATCTGGACGTGCAATACAGCAAGGTCCAGAATTTATCTGTGTTGTCGAATCTTGCCAATTTATGGGGACTGAGTATCTCGGGTACTGAGGTGACAGACTTGAGCCCACTGCGTCAGGTCAATCGTCTAATGTCGCTGTCAATGTACAGTAGTAAGATACAAAATCTAGATATTTTCAACGAGTTGCCTTTGACTCAAAATGCGTCATTAGAAATTTCTGGCTGCATTGACCAGAACGGTTACTCCCGTCACCTGGAGCAATTAGAAGCCTTAAAAGCCAAACTGAACTTGTATCTGTACTTGGGTGCAGAAAAACGTAGTGATTGTGCTGACACCTTCAAAGACGCTCAATTCGCTGTGCAGGCGCAGGTGTTGAACCGCAGCTTGCAGTACAGCTGGCAGATCAGTGGCAATACTGGACCGGTGCATTGTGCTTTATATCTGGAGCAGGACGATCAATTACCAGGTTCAAGTGCCTCAACCTTACAGGCTTGTGCTGCAACCGGCACTGCAACTTACAGCGGCCATCAGGCCGACCAATTCCGCCCGGCTATCTGGTTTGATAACGGGATTGGTGGCGAAAAACTGGTGAAACTGGACGAAGTTGGGGCTGCTCCGACACAACCGGCACTGCAAAGTTTGGATTTAAGTCAAATTACTATTTCTGCGAAGCCGTTATTGGTGGCTGAACGCGATGGTTTGTTGCGATTGCACGTGACATCAGCTCAAAGCCCGGCAGTCCTGCCGAAATTTCAACTTGATTTGCAGTTGAATGGCAAGACCCAACTGCTGGACGCCGTAGCACCGAAAAAACTCCCGGTTAGCAAAGTGCATCGCAGCCTGACCGATGCTTATCAGGCGATCATTCCGGCCAGTTGGATGCAACCTGGTTTGCAAATCAAAGTGTTACAGGACGGCCAACTGGTCCGGACCTATACACCACCATTTGCGCCGGCACGGCCGCTGGCGATCCGGATTGTGCCATTTCAGCTTGGAGACCAGGTCGCGACACTCCCTGATGTCAATGCAGTGAAGAATGCTGTTCGCACCTACTGGCCTTTTAGTCAGATTGATGTACGGGCCCGCGCGCCTTATCAGCTCAAAGCCGGCGGTACGAAATCCTCCGCTTATGTGATGTTGCCGGAGCTGGCAGATTTGCGCCGCATTGAAGGTGAAGGGGTGTATTACTACGGTTATTTTAAACCGGAGATGGGGGATAATTGCTGTGGTGGTTTAGGTTACATCGGGGCACCCATTGCCGTCGGTGTTGACAATGATAGTGGTGAAATTCTGGCGCATGAGCTGGGGCACAACTTTGGCCGGCAACATGTCGGTTGTGGCAACCCGGCCGGCCCGGATCCGGCTTATCCATATCCAACTTCCAGCATGGGCTCAGTCGGGTTGGATTTAGCGCTGACTGGCTGGATGTCGCCGGATGATCATAAAGACTTGATGTCATATTGCGGCCCTAAACATGTGTCGGATTACAGTGTGGCGGCAGTGCAGGAGTTTGTGAAAAAGAACCCGCCGGCAGCATTCCCGACGCCGACACAGGCCGCCGCTCAGGCCCAATCGGGCGGTAGCGCCTTATACCTCGCCGGCACTTTGCAGGGCAGCAATGTGCAGGTAAGGACATTAATGCCGTTATCGCGTGCCCCGCGCAGCGAAGCACCGGGCGGTTACAGTATCAGAGTGTTAAACGAGCAGGGCAGCTGGTTTGAATTTAACCTGCAGCTGCTAAAGCTTGATCATCCGACCGACCGGGCTGAGCAACATTTCAGCGTGGAACTGCCGCAGATGAATATTCAGCGTTTTGAGATCTGGCAAAACGGCGTGTTAGTTGCGACGCAGGATCATTCAGCTGCGCTGGCCGGCAGCGCTGGTCAACAGCAACAGCAGCAACAGCAGCAACTGAGCCAGAGCCAGTTCCAACTGGACGAGAGCGCCAATCAGCTCTGTGTGAGCTGGCCGGCCGGCAAAGACGCCACGCTGAGTGTGATACATCAGCAAAACGGCGAAGATACCGTATTGGCGCTAAACGAAACAGCAGGCCAATTCTGCCGTGATAGCAGCGCATTGCCACCGGGGGGTGACTGGCGGCTGATTTGGCGCCAGCAACTGTCGGTGCGGGAATTCCGTCAACCTCGGTAAACAGTTGCAGTGAACACAAAGCCGGCATCACGCCGGCTTTGTTGTTTTGGGTTCGTGGCAACCGCCGGTTCGCTGTTAAAGCCGGCCCGACGCGATTAATCCGGCAATCATGCCGGCCCAGCCGGAGCCGATGCCGACAACAGTTCCTATTGCACACCCCAGCCATTGCCGGCGTTGTTTAGCCGCAGCTTTTGGCTCTGCCGCTCTTTCCCGCGCCTGTTGTGGTGCCAGCAGGCGACTGAGCTGGACTTGAGTGCTGAGCAGTAACACGGTCAGCATCGTCATGCACGCGATGGGTCCCCAGGCGCTTTGCGTCAGCTCATAGGCCGCTACCCAACACAAGCCAAACAACGCCATCCAGGCCATAGTGCGGCGTCTGAGCTGGCGTAATTGTGCCGCAAGTTCGGCGCTGTCGGCACGGTCTATCGCCGGTTTCATGCCGTAAAACACGGCTGCCACTGCCAGTAAGGCACCGATAGCGGCTCCACCCAACAGGGCCAACAACTTCAGCGGGCCTGAGGCTGCGCCCGGCGCGACAGTCTGCACCAACTGATCGGCTGCCATAGCCGCCGCTGGCGGACTGGCGGTGGCCAGTGCGGCAGTGAGCGCTGCGGAAAACCCAAGCCCGGGCGCGGTCGACAAAATCAGCTGGCCGTAACGGCTCAGCCATTGTTCTTTTAACGATTCACGCACCCGCTGTAGCTTTTTGCGGACATTGGCTTCGCTGATGCCGAGCAAGGCCGCCACCTGGCTGCTGGATTGGTCTTCCCGATAATACAGCAGCAACATTTCACGGCTTTCAGCCGGCAGCGCGTCGAGAAATTGTTGCAACAGTTGGCTCTGTTCAGCGCGGCCATGCCACAGCTCCGGGCAGGCGTCCGGATCGATGAATTCGGCTAATACAGATTCTGCGTCGTCGCCATCCAGTTCCCGCCGGGCTTTTTGGTCGCGCAGGCCATGAAAAGCCTGATAACGGGTGATTTGCCGCACCCAGGGTAAAAAGCTGCTGGTTTCACGCAGTTGCGGCAATTGTTGCCAGACGTGGATAAATACCTGCTGGGCGATATCTTCGCTACGGTCTAAATCTTTGACGATGGCGAGCGCAATACTGCTGACCATCTGGCGACAGCGGTTGATCAGACGCTGATAGGCCGCCATGTCGCCTTGTTGTGCCGCTAACACGTCAGGCATTAGTTGTAATTCGATGCTGTGGTCCATGTTATTTTGCCTCTTGCAGAAAGCTGCGGATTTTTCGATTCAGCCAGGCCGGGTCGTCCAGCATAATAAAGTGCCTTGCGTTGGTATTGATGTCGAGTTGTGCTGCCGGTAATTTTTCCAGTTGCTGCTGATATAGAGCTTTGACGCCCGCCTGTGCCTGTGGTGGTAAAGCCCCGCTGGCGCCTAATAACAACACCGGATGTTTGATGTTGGCCACTTGCGGCCGTAAATCGGTGGTCAGCAGTTCTGCCATCACCCGGCCGACAGTGGTTGGATCTGACTGCTCCGCCATCGCCAACACCTGTTGCTGTGCTGCCGGGCTGGTCGCCTGAATAAATAAACCTTGTGCCGTGGCCTGGCTGAGCTGGGCTTTGGTCATACCGCCATATTGCACGCTGATTTGTGTAGCCTGCGTTTGCATCTGTGCCGCCGTGGTCGCCGGATTGCGGGTAAAGACCGGGGCTAAATACGGCAGACCGTCCACTGAGACAATCGGGCCTATGGTATCCGGTGCGCTGCTTGCCAGCGCAAACGCCAGAAAACCACCGAGGCTATGACCAATCACCACTGGCTGCTGCAACTGTTTGGCTGCGATATAAGCCAATAATTCCTGCTGTACCACACCGAGCAATGAGCTATCCGGCTGCATACCCGTGCGGGCCGCTTTGCCGGCAAAACCAGCCAGATGAACAAGATGCAGCTGATGGTCGGCTTTTAATGCATCGACAGTGCTTTGCCAGACGGTCGGGGATGACATTAGCCCCGGAATTAAAATGACCGGCCGGCCTTTACCAATCACTTCGACACTAAAGCTTGGTGCTGTCGCTGCGCTCACAACTGCACTGACTGCAACCGGCGCTGTGACTGCTTTTGGTGCCGGGGCCGCATGACTATGACCAGACTGGTTCGCCGCAAAAACCGCAACAAAAATAGTTGGGATCATCGATAAACGAACGGCAGTGGTGGGATTGGCACATTTAAACATATGAAATTCCTTTGTGTTGGTGATATGTCTTGCTGATATCTCCTAGTGCCGGCTCCTGCGGTAATTGTGACAATTATTTTTAAATAATTTTTATCTATATGAATTTAAATGAATTAATTATTGTCACTCGTGACAAGGCCGCAAAGCCGCGACCCGTGGGCGCCTGCTGTTTATGTTGCTGCAGCTGCTGGTCGCAAATTTTGTTCGTAACAAATCGAAAGTGTTTCAATGTATTTTTATTTGTGTTATACCAAAGCCATCAACTGATAAAAACAGTCAGGTCTGACGGCGCTCCGGCGCGCAGCAACACTGGCGGAAACCATCACAGGAGAGAGTTATGGCGAATTTTAACCGGCGCAGTTTTATGAAAGCTTCGATGGCCACTGCGGCACTGGGTGTAGCAGCGGCCTGCAGCCAACAGGGCGTTAAACCCACCGGTGCAGCACCGGCAGCCAAAGGCAAATCGGTGATGGGGCTGGTGGTGCCGGCGATGGCAGAAGTGCGGGTGGGTTTAATTGGCGTCGGCGAGCGCGGTGTTGGTTATATCAGCCATTTCAGCCAAATCGAAGGCGCCCGCATCACGGCAATTTGTGACACGGATCCACAAACGCTGCAACGCGCGCGCGGTTTGTTCGACAAAATGGCCAAACCACAGCCGGCGTATTTTGGTGACAGCCCGGATAGCTATCACCAGCTATTAGCGCGGCAAGATGTCGATATCGTCGTGATTGCGACGCCATGGGCACTGCACCATCCGATGGCCAAAGCTGCCATGCTTGCCGGCAAACATGCCTTTGTCGAAGTGCCGATGGCGCTGGAGCTGGAGCAGATGTGGGATTTGGTCGACACGGCTGAAGCGACGCAACGCAACTGCATGATGCTGGAAAATGTCTGTTATGGCCGCGACGAGTTAATGGTGCTGAATATGGTGCGCCAAGGCCTGTTTGGCGAACTGCTGCATGGCGAAGCGGCGTATATCCACGAATTACGCTGGCAAATCAAAGAGATCGAGCGCAAAACCGGCTCATGGCGCACTTTTGAAGAAGCGCGGCAAAACGGCAACTTGTATCCAACCCATGGCTTAGGCCCGGTGGCGCAATATATGGGCATTAACCGCGGCGACCGCTTTGATTTCCTGAACTCGGTCAGCTCACCGGCGATTGGCCGCGCTGAATATGCCAAACGCGAATTCCCGGCTGACCATCCGCGCAACCAAATCAAATACACTTGTGGTGACATCAATACCAGCATCATCAAAACGGTGCAGGGCCGGACTATCATGCTGCAGCATGACACCACTACACCGCGGCCATATAGCCGGCATAACCTCATTCAGGGTACCAATGGCGTCTTTGCCGGTTTCCCCAATCGTATCGCGCTGGAAACCGGCGGCCGTGGCGGCAGTTATCATGAGTGGGATATGGATATGACGCCCTGGTATCAGCAGTACGACCACCCGCTGTGGCAACGCATGGGCCGTGAAGCCGAACGCAACGGCGGCCATGGTGGCATGGATTTCCTGATGTGCTGGCGGCTGATTTATTGCCTGCGTAATGCCGAGCCATTGGATCAGGACGTCTACGACGGCGCCGCCTGGTCGGCAGTGTTACCGCTGTCGGTCGCATCCGTGGCTGACCGTGGTAACAGCCGCGATTTCCCGGATTTCACCCGCGGCCTGTGGCAAAAAACCAAGCCGCTGGGCATTGTTGGCGGCTAAATTTTTACAACATCGCTGATGTCAAACACCCCGCCTAAAACCCGCCAAACAAGGTTTTAAGCTGTTGCACCTGGCGGCGGCTGACGTCGATTTGTTGGCCGTCTTGTAAAATCGCCAGCATGCTGCCGGCGGCGACACCGGGTTCTAATGCGGTGATGGCGCTGATACGGATAATGTCGGCGCGGCTGGCTTTAAAAAACTGCTGCGGGTCGAGCCGTTGTTCGATGCGCGACAGCGAACTTAATACAAAACTTTTGCCGTATGGCGTGTAGACCGCGCTGTGATTGCCAACCGATTCAAAGCGGCAAATATCACTTAACCGCACAATGCGGCTGTTTTCGCCGAATTTCAGCAATAAACCGTGGCTGTCTGGCAGATAGTTCTGGCTTTGCTGTTCCGAAACGACCGCGTTGCCAGCTGCAGCAGCCGGCAAGCGGCTTAAGCTTTGCGCCAGTCGTTGCGGCACTATGGGCTTGACCAGATAATCCAGCGCATTGAGCGCAAAGGCGTCCAGCGCATAGCTGTCAAAAGCGGTGCAGAACACAAAAAACAGGTTGGGCCTGAGCTCTGCCGCCAGTTCCAGCCCGCTGCTGCCCGGCATTTGAATATCCAGAAACACTAAAGCGATGTCGGGCTGCGTGGCCAGAATGTCGCGCGCGCTGTCGGCGCTGTCTGCCTCGGCGACAATCTCGATGTCGGGATGGGCTTGCAGCAAACGTTTGAGTTCGCTGCGCGCCAGGCGCTCGTCATCGACGATCAGGGTTTTCCACATGATGAAGCTCCATTTCAGTGGCGGTGGTGTGGGAAGTTGAATCTGCAGGTTGTTCCAGCGGGCCAGCTTCCAGCTCGATAGTGACCTGATACTGCTCCAGCTGTGGTTCGATATGCAAATGATGCCGGCCTGGTAATAATGCCAGACGCTGGCGCAGGTTTTTCAGGCCAGTGCGGGTACCGTGCGTACTGCTCAGACCCGCGCTGGTGTTACCAACAATCAGCTGCCAGCCAGCGGCGACCGGGCGGCTTTTAATCCAGAGCCGACCGCCTTGCGGCAGCGGCGCAATGCCATGTTTAATCGCGTTTTCCACCAGCGTCAGCAGGCTTAATGTGGGGAGTTTTTGCTGCCACAGCTGCTCATCAAACTGCAGGTCCAGTTGCAGGCGTCGCTCCAGCCGCACTTGCTCAATCTGCAGGTACTGCGAAGTGATTTGCCATTCGTCGGCGAGCGTGGATAACGGTTTCAAATGCGCCTGCAAATGGAAGCGGAACAGTTCCGACAACTGCGTCACAGTGGCGGCGGCTTTGTCCTGATCTTCATAAATCAGGGCGCGGATGCTGTTCAGCGCATTAAATAAAAAGTGCGGATTGAGCTGATTGGTCAGTTGCTGTAGCTGTGCCTGATGCATTTGTTTTTGCATCTGACGTTTACTGACCAAAGTGCCCCAGAACACATAAGCCAACGCCCAGAGCCAAAACAGCACGGCCTGATTAAAACCGCCAATCAATTGCAGGATCGGCAGCCCGATTTGCAGCTGCATTTCTTCGCCATTAGCTTTTTGCACCGACATGTTGCGAAAATCCAGCTCTTTCAGCGGCGTTAAATCAGCCAGATTCAACGATATAAACATCAACAACTGCCCCAGCAGCAGGGTGTACAACAAAAAGCCGAATAAATTACTGCCATACCGGCCTTGTGGAAGTAGTTCGAGTTTCAGATATGGCCGAATGAGGAAATGGCAAAATAGCGCCATCAGGCTGGTGTCAATTGCACCGCGCAGCGTTGCTAACAAATAGGTGTCGAAGTTTGGTGATTTAAACATCACGCTGATCGACAGCATATAAAACACCAGATATACCAGATAACAGGCGAGACTGGCCCAGATATAAGCCGGTGAGCAGTGAAAACTGATGCGCCACCAGCGCTGCAGGCGAGCTTGCCAGCCACGAGTTGCTAATTCGGACATCTGGGTTCCTGTTCTGATAAATTTCAACGGCTTATTCATACCGCAGCGCATCAATAGGTGCAAGTCTGGCAGCCTTCACCGCCGGCATCAGGCCAAATACCACGCCGATAAAAGTGGTAAAGCCCAGCGATAACAACACCGCCCACAGCGGTACCATGGCATCTGCGAGGCCCGGAATTAACGCACCAAGCAAAGCTGCGACGCCATAACCGAGCAACAAACCAAGCAAACCACCAAATAAACTCAGCAGCACGGCTTCGAGTAAAAACTGCAGCAAAATCACCTGCGGTGTCGCGCCCAGCGCTTTGACGATGCCGATTTCGCGGGTGCGTTCTGTCACCGACACCAGCATGATATTCATCACGCCAATGCCACCGACCAGCAAACTGATGCCAACCACACCAGCTGCCACCAGCGTGACGGAATTCAGTACTTGGTTAAACTGGCTTTTCATTTTCTCGGCGGTGATAAATTCAAAAGGGTCGGCCGCATCGCTGGCGAGGCCGCGTTTGGTGCGAAGCACGTTGCGGATTTGCTGCTGCAGCAGCTGTTCATCGACGCCGGCTTTGGCGCGATAGCTGATTTCAACCTGCAACTGGTCCGGGCCATTCAGCGCTTTAGCGGTCTGAAATGGCGTGATGATGTAGTTGTCCTGGTCAAACCCAAACAGGCTGCCGCGTTTTTCGCCGACACCGATAATGCGGAACCAGTCGCCGGAGATCAGCACAAATTCGCCGACCGGATTGGCCGGCAGCTGCAGTTTGTTAATCAGTGATGGGCCGATAAACGCCACCCGGCGGCGGCGTTCGTCATCCTGCGGCAGGATAAAGCGGCCGAGCTGCGGGTAAATCCGAATCACATGCTGGTAATTCGGCGCCGCGCCAATCAGCTGGCTTTGGCTGCTGCTGCGGCCATAACTGACACTGAGCCCCATACTAAAAGCCGGCATCGCTACAGTGATTTGCTCAAAGTCGCTGATTTTATTCAATAAGGCGTCGTAATCACTGTCGGTGAGTTTATTGCGAAAACCCAGCAGTTCCTGGTCCGGCGTGGTAAATGCGCGCAGGGTGGTCATATCAGAACCTAAATCATCGAGCTGGCCGCGAATACCGGCGCTTAAGCCCTGCATAATGGCGACCACGCTAATGACAGCCGCCACACCGATAATAATACCGAGCGTGGTCAGGCCGCTGCGCAGTAAATGCAGCCGGATCGATAACACCGCACTTTGCGCGCACTGACTGAACATTTGCCAGAAAGCTAACATTTTCAACTCCTTGTCCGTTCTTTAGCGCTGAGTGTTTAAACCGCGAGTGCGCTGTGGCCTTGCAGCTGTTGCCGGTCCGCCACAATCCGGCCATCCACTAACCGCACCACGCGGCGGCAATGGTCGGCGATATCCTGTTCATGGGTCACCAGAATAATGGTCTGACCCTGCGCGTGTAATTCATCAAACAGCGCCATAATGCTGGCGGTGGTTTTGCTGTCGAGGTTGCCGGTCGGCTCGTCACCAAGCAGCACGGCCGGCTCTGTCACCAAAGCCCGTGCTATGGCCACGCGCTGGCGCTGCCCGCCGGAGAGCTGACTCGGCAGATGCTGCGCTTTGTCGGCAAGGCCAACCCGCTCCAGCACTGCTATGGCGCGGCTGAGTCGCTCAGTTTTGCTCATCACCCGGTACAAAAGTGGCTGCATCACATTTTGCAGCGCGGTTAGGCGCGGTAATAAGTTAAAGCTTTGAAAAATAAAACCAATCTGCTGATTTCTGACCTGTGCTAACGCAGTTTCATCCAGGCTCGCCACCGGCTGACCACAGAGCAGATAATCGCCTTGATCCGGCGTGTCGAGACAACCCAGCATATTCAGCAGCGTCGATTTGCCAGAGCCGCTGGGGCCAATCAGTGCGACATAATCATTGCGCTCGACTTTGAGCTGAATATCAGCCAGCGCTGTGAAGGTTTCGCCGGCCATTTCATAGTGTTTACTGATGCCGCGCAGTTCAATGACTGGCGGTTCAGTTACAGGCGGAATTGCGGCCGTCATCATGGTTTGGCTCCCGTAGTTGGCGGGTCAAACCGTACTTTGGCACCTTCCTTCAGACTGGCAAAAATCCGTGCCGGCCCGGTGATCACCTGTTCAGTGCCAGTCAGCCCCTGGCTGATTTGCTGCGCCGTGTCGGTGGCAAGGCCCACTTCCACTGTTTGCGGATAAGCCCGGCCGTCCCGAACCAGCCAGACCTGCCGGCTGTTGTTGCTGGCAGTCACACTTTTTTCTGCCGAAGTTGCTGGCGTAGCTTGCAGCGCCGACACTGGCACCGACCAGACCTGCGACAGCGCTGCGGTTTGCAGTTCAGCGCGACAGCTCATGCCCGGATAAAGCGCTTCTTCAGCATTTTCCAGCAACACTTTGACCTTAAAAGCCAGAGCCTGACTCTGACCAAGCTGACGGGCGCTGCTGCTGATGCTTTGCACTTTGCCATCAAGCGCCTGATCTGGTGCTGCTGCGGCAAATACTTTCACCTGCTGACCGACAAACACGCTGTGCACATCGGCTTCATCCAGCCGCAATTCGGCCAGTAATGCGCTGGTGTCAGCGATGGTCATCAGGTCGCTGCCCATCATCTGCGCGCTGCCCGGGATCACGGTTTCGCCGGCTTTGACATCCACCGCGACGATTACGCCGCCGATGGGCGAGCGCAGTTCGGTTTTTGCCAGTAAATCCGCCGCTTGTTTTTCCGCGGCGAGGCTTTGTGCCAGTTGTTGCTCTGCGGCTTGTTGCTGCAATAACGCCAGCTGCTTTTCGCTTTGCAAATTATCCAGCAACTCCTGCTGGATCAGGCCTTTGCTCGCCAGCTGCTGCTGGCGTTTTAACTGCCGTTCGACGTTTTTCAATCTGGTGTTCGCCATCTGAATGTCGGTGCGGGCCCGTGCGGTCTGGGCGCGGGCCTGCTCCAGACTGGCACTGTAGCTTTGCGGGTCGAGCTGTAGCAGCAGTTGACCGGCCTCGACTTTGTCGCCTTCCTGCACAAACACCGCATCGACTCTGGCCATCAGTTCTGAGCGCAGGGCGACCTGGGTGCGGTACACCAGATTGCCGGACGCCAGAATGCTGTCAGTCAAATCACCTTTGGTCACGGCGCTGACCTGTACATCCAGCGCCTGGGTTTGTTTACGGTACGTTGTGACACCGGCAATTGTTGCCAGAATCACCGCAGCGATCAGCAGCCGGCGCCAGGGCGTGGTTGCTGCTGTCGCAGAAACAGTCGGTTCATTCATATAAATGTCCTCAGGCCACCAGAGCCCACAGACCAAAAATCAGCAGCACTGGCGTACCCACCACGATAGCTGCACGCTTTGCACTGAATGCTGCTGCGCTTTGCAGGCCGGCGAATAAAATCCACAGTTGCCAGACTAAAAACACGTTGATGCTTTCGGCCCAGGTATACAGCGCATGGCCGACCGGTAAATCCAGCACCAGTTGATTGAGGGAGGCGTAGTTCACCAGCATCAGTGGCTGGTCCGGGCTGTCAGAGAGCAGCACCAGCACGGCAAGGCCAAGGATATTGAGCAGCGCCGGCAACTGGCTCCAGACCACTAACGCAAACCACTGGCCATAATTCAGCGCTTTTTGCAGGGTGCCGGTCAGCAGCAGATAACCGGCACAAATCGCGACAAAGGCCACACTGCCCACCGCCACAGACACTGCACCGATGATCGGCGTCGCACCGGCCATACCGGCCATCGCCGCGCGGATTTGTTCGGTTTCGGCCGGGGTCAATTCACCGGCATGTAAGATTTGTTGCTCGACCAGCCAGGCCGGGCTCATGCCGGCATAAAACCAATAGATGATGGCTGTCGTCAGCAACACCTGAATAGCCAGCAGCCACAGATGGCGGCCGGATTGCTGCGGCACTGTCGCCATCGCTGCGGATGGGTTTAATAAAGTATTCAGGATTTGGCTGAAAAAGCCGGGTGTTGCGATATTTGCCGATGTAGTTGCTGCGGTTGGCGTGCTGATTACCGGGTCTGTCATCTCAGTCTTCCTTGTTATGGTTCACAAAGTGGAGTTACTGAGTGCAGAGTAAAATGAGCGGAAGCAACAGGTGATAAAGATGTGAAGTTCGGCATTGCAGCGTGACAAAAGGCAACAATGCCGGATAAAAGGCTGTTGAGATTTATTGTGGCAAATCAGCGCAACGCAATCTTTTCGATGCTGCCATCCCGTTGCATAGTGACATACAACCAGTGTTCGTCCGGTGACAGTGCGACATTGGTTGGGAACTTGCCGCTGAGTGTAAATTCTTTTAATACAACGCCTTGCGGGTTTAGTTTCAGCACAGTGCCTTTGCCATAACGGGCGATATACAGATTGCCCTGACTATCACAGCGCATGCCGTCGAGGCCAAAATCGGCAAATTCGATCAGCAGCTTTTTCGCGCCAGGTTCCAGCTGGTCATTGAGCGGGTAGGCCCAGACTTGACGCTGCGCGCTTTCATTGACATAAAGCCAGCGCTGGTCCGGGCTGACTTCCACGCCATTGCTGGTGCCGGTCTGGTCAATCAACCGCGCTTTGCCGTCGGCACTGATGCGCCACAGCTGGCCTGTGCGGTTTTTCCAGTCCGGATCGCTGGCGAAAATCACACCCGCTTCGGTTAGGGCTAAATCATTGGGCTGATGCATCCGCGGTTCAAACACAAAGGAAGTTAAGGTGCCGCCGGCGTAGCGCCAGATCTGATGGCCGGTATAGTCGGCAATCCACATCACGCCGTTTGCGTCGATTTGAATGCCATTGCCCGTGCTGCCGGTTGGTAAACGTAAGTACAGACTGGCTTTGCCGTCCGGCGTAACTTTGCCGATGCTGCCTTTGTGCTCATCGCCGGGGCCGCCAAAATTCACTGCATACAGATTGCCGGCGCTGTCGGTGTCCGGGCCTTCCACTTCAGCGTGAAAAGTGCCGGCCGGCACAAAGATCTGGCTGTCGGTGGCACTGGCTTCGCTGTTACTGATGCTGTTGGCGGCTGTAGCCAGTGGAGCGGGGGGGTTGCTGCAGGCGCTCAACAGCAGGACAAGTAACGCGGTGTTCAGTTTGTTTTGCACAGATTAACCCCATAAAAGTGTTAAAAAATCACAAATCAGACTTTAATCCCTTGCGGCTGGCGGAACAAGCTTTGTGGGTCGTAGCGTCGTTTAATCTGCTGCAGCCGGGCATAATGGCTGGCGTAATAGGCCTTGGCCGGGTGTTTCATCAGCGCATCGGTATAGTTCAGATAAGCGCCGCCACTACTCCAGCGTCGCATCTGATACCGCATCTGATGGCACCAGTCGGCACTTTGCGCTAGCAGTGATTCCGGGCTGTGTTCGGGATGAATGGTCAGATACTGTGCACTGAACAGCGCCTGACGGTGGGCAAAGGCGTTGAAATCACCCGGTTTGTCAGCGATAGCGCCGCCCATTAGTGTCAGCAGTACAGCGCCGGTCTGATTCTGACTGGCGCGACGGCGCAGCGCGGTCAACAAAGTACGGCAACCGGCCTGATCCATCGCTTTGTAAAACATGTCAGAACTGCCGGCCATTGCCACTCGTTTGAGCTGGCCGGCTTCATGTTGGGTCGGTAACTTACATTGGTTGGTGTCGAGGCCTCTGCAGTCGCTCAGCATAAAATCCAGATACTGGTGGTCTTGCATATCGACTTCACCCCACAAACTGCTGAGGCGGTTTTCCAGCTGTTGCCAGGCGGTTGTGACATCAGCCTGATGGCCAATACCACAGCAACGGATTTGAATTTCCGGCGCTTTTTTGCTGTTGCCGTTGACCCAAATCGCCAGCTGGGTCCAGACCGTATCCGGCAGTTGGGCCGCCCAGCGTTGCCATTCCTGCAGTACCAGCTCGCCATCTTTCAGTGGGTAACGGCCGATGTAGTTGCGTACCGGCGCGCTGGCAAAAGTCTGCATTTTCAGTTGGGTTAAAATACCAAACTGGCCACCACCACCGCCGCGTATCGCCCAGAACAAATCGCTGTTTTCGCTATTGTTACAGCGGCGGATCTCACCGTCAGCGGTGACGATTTCAGCTTCCAACAAAGCGTCGCAGGTCAGGCCGTATAGCCTGTCGGCAATGCCAAGACCACCGCCTTGTACCAGTCCGGCAATACCAACACCAGCGCAGCTGCCGGCGGGAATGGAGCGTTGCCATTGGCCAAGGGCAGCATAAACATTGCCCAGTGTCGCGCCGGCGCCGATGCTGGCGATGTCCTGGCTCAGGCTGATTTGGTTCATGGCGCCGAGATCAATTAACACGCCGGAGGTGGACGATAAACCGGTATAACTATGGCCTCCGCTGCGGATGGTAAATGGCAGCGCAAAGCGGGCGATAAAACGCACCAGTTGCTGCACATCCAGGCTGCTGGCCGGCCGGGCTATCAGTGCCGGGATTTTATGGTCATAACGGCTGTTGGCGGCGCGACCGCGCCATTGGAATTCAGCGTGCTGCGAAAATAGTAATTCACCTTGTAACTGTTGCTGCAGCGTCAGCCAGTCTTCGGCAGAGGGCTGCGGTGCGACAGACTGGATTTGTGGCAGCGGCTGACTACAGCCGCTGAGTGCGGATAGTGCCGGCACGGCACTGCATAAGCCTAAAAATTGACGTCGTAACAATTGCAGGAAGCCTCAGAAAAAACCATAACATCGCGGTTGGGGGATTAGGGCTTCTGACCCCCGGCTGACCCTTTGGGTTCAATTTACCGGGTCTGGCGTGCCGGGCCAAGTGGCAAATCGATGGGGTGACTCTGTGGGCGGTTCAGCGACGCGCTATGCAGTGAGATCAGCTCGTCAGGCCTGTCACCAGCTCCTGGCTGATTTGTAACACCAGCGGTAAATCGGCCTCAGCCGGGTCTTGTTGTAGTTCGTTCAGCACGGTTTCGGCCAGTTGCAGCAGGCTTTGTTTTAACGCTTGCGGATAGGGATGCTGTTCATCCAGCATCAGGCCGCGGATCGTCACCCAAACCAGTCGGCAGTCACCACAGACCTGATTGAGGGCAAAGGCGTCGTGGCTGTCCATCGCGCGTTCCAGCGCAAAACAGATTTGCGCCAGCACCTGTGCATCGAGCTGTTTACTCTGGGGCGTTAGTTGACGGGTTTGTTGATAGAGTTGTATGGCTTTGTTCATGGGAACACTTCTTATGCGTTTGTACCGGACGGGAATGGGGACCGGTCAACCAGTGCAGCAGGCCACCCGACCGCTGCACCTCAGGTGGGCTGATTGTGTTTAGCTGAATAACGCCGACAGTGAATTGACGTTTTTATTGCCGCTGTTTTGTGACAAGCCGCCAAACTGTGATTTGATTTGCTCACGCGCCTGTTTGGCCTGTTCCAGCGCCTGGCTGCGTTTTTCTTCTTCATCCGCCGACAAAGTCCGGCTGTTGCCACTTTTTGCGCTTTCCAGCCGCTGCGCTGCTTTGGCGGCCAGACTGGCGGTTTCCAGGCGTTTGCTGACGTCGGCGTCGGCTTTTTTCAGCCGTGCTGTGGTGTCCTGGGTAGCCTTTTCGGCATTGGCCAGTGAACCTGCTTTTTTATCATCGCCGCTGAGCAGTGCTTTGGCTTCGGCTGCTGAACCAATTTTTTCAGGCAGGCCCAGTGCTTTGGCGGATTTGCTGCTGGCAACTTCCAGTTCGCCACCGCGGGTATTGGTCGAAACCGTCTGGTTTTTGCTGTCGGTTAACAAATTGGTTTTGCTGGTATTATTGCCTGAACCGGATTTGACTGTGGCTTTGTCCTGGCTGGCGATGATGCTGTCGCGGGCTTTGGTGTAGTCTGCCTGCAGTTTTTCCCGATCTTTGCCGGTGATTTTGTCGTCAGCTAATTTGGTGGCGATTTCGCGGACTTGTTTGAGCTGGCCATCAATTTCTTTATTGGCGGTGCTGGCGGCGCCAATGGCAGTTTTGCTGTTGGCCAGGCTTTGTTGCACTGCGGTGTAGCGTTCGGCGTCAGTGCTGCGGGTGGTTTTGGTACCACTGTTTTCCGTGGGGCTGGTCTTCGCCTGAGTCGCCTGCGTGGCTGATGTCGCGGAGGTATTCGTGCTTTGTTGCGTCTGGCTGATGGCCTGAGAACTGCCGGAAATTGCGCTGACCATGCTGGTCTCCTGCTGATGGCGAAAAACCTTTTGAGTGTATCAAAGCTTTGTTGGTTTTTCAGCCAGTGGCGGCAAAAAGTTGCCGTAATGGCGTCACCGCCGTGAGTCCGCTCGCGACTATGGGTTCTGCACAGCATGCTGCTGATATCGCTATGGTTGACGCTGTCGCTTAAGTCTTTCACACTGACTGATAAGCTAAAAAGTGAGGCGCAGCATTGCATCAGGCTGCGTCAATCAGAATGCCGGCCGGATAAAGTTTTATGTCAGATGAGTTAAAGGCCAAAATTGCGCAGCTGTCACAGCAATATCGTGTGCGGTTGCCGCAGCAATTCAGCCAGATTATGGATATTTTTCGGAAGCTGCAGCTACGCTGGAGCAGTTACGGCAACCATGAGCTGGTCAATCGGCTGCATGTGATGAAAGGTTCAGGCGGGACTTTTGGTTTGCCACAAGTCTCTGATGCAGCAGCTGATTTTCTGAATATTTTGCAGCAGGAGGCAGCCGATGCCCCGCGTTTTGCCGCTGCTCAGGTCAAACTGCAGCTGGCGATACTGCAACTGGAGCAGGCCATTGCATTGAGTCTGGAACCGTTAACTGCCGGCGGAGCAGTCAGCGCCGCAACGCCTGCGACGACTACCCCCATTTCGACACCACATATTACCGTGAGCATGCCCCCGCAACGCGCACTGGTCGACCGTGTGCTGCTGTTAGAAGATAGCGAAAGTCATGGTTATGTATTGAAAACCAATTTGTCCGAGTTCGGTTTCGCTGTGGATTGGGTGAAAACCTTCAGCGAAGCCGAACAATATCTGCTGGCGCAAACCCCGGTGATTGCCATCATCGATTTAAATTTGCCGGATAGCACGCGTCAGCAGGTGTTTGAGCTGGTCAGTGTCTTGCACCGGCTCGGCAGCAAAGCCATTATCATGACCAGCGAAAACAACTTTGCAGTGCGGATGCTGGCGGTGAGGCATCAGGCGGCGGCGTTTTTTAATAAACCACCAAAAATCAATGAGTTGGTAGCAAAAATCCGCTATTTGCTCGACCTGGAAAACGAAAGACCCTATCGCATCCTGATGGTCGACGATCAGGAGCCGGTGCTGAATTATTACAAAGTGCTGCTGGAACACGACGGTTTTGAATTTCGTGGCGTAATGCACCCGGCCGATTTGCTTCAGGCGCTGGATGCTTTTAATCCGGATTTGTTTATCCTTGATTACCACCTGCCGGATTATAACGGCGCTGAACTCGGGCGCATGCTGCGCCAGATCCCGCAATATGAAGCTGTGCCTATTCTGTTTATGACAGCCGAGCAAAGCAGCCTGATCAAAGATGATTTGGTCGAGCTTGGCTCTGACGATGTGATCCCAAAAAATATCAGCAGCGACTCGTTACTGGCACAACTCAATGCCCGGGTCCGGCGTGGTCGCCAGCTGCGCCAGCTGATGAAGCAGGACAGTCTGACCCGTCTGCATAACCATGGTTATATTCAGGAACTGGCTCAGCAGTTGTTTGTGCTGGCCGGCCGTAAACAACAACATTGCAGTTTGATTATGCTGGATATCGACGAATTTAAGTCGGTGAATGACCGTTTCGGCCATGCGGTGGGCGACCGGGTGATTGTGTCGTTGTCACAACTGTTACAGCAGCGGCTGCGCAAAAGTGACGCTATCGGCCGTTATGGCGGCGAAGAGTTTTTAGTGCTGATGCCAGATACTGAGCCAACGGCCGCGTTGCAGGTGATGCAGCAGATCCTGACGCAGTTTGGCCAGATTGCTTTTAGCGAAGATAAGCAGATGTTTTCGGTCACTTTTAGTGCCGGTGTGGCCGGCAGCAATGATTTCAGTTCTGCGCAGGCGGCACTGGATGCGGCAGATAAAACCTTATATCTGGCCAAAACAACCGGCCGTAATCAGGTGTTGCTGGCGCCGAAGCCCTGAGTGCGGTTTGTGCACTCAGAGCGTCGGTTTTACATCTCAATATATTGCGGCCAGCCTAACAGCGGGTTTTGCATGCCTTGTTTATGTTCAAAGGCATCCAGCTGTTCCGGCGAGGCCTGTGCCAGCGCTTTTTCGCGGTATTTCACTGCAAACTGCAGCGTTTTCAACATGGCGGGTGCAAAGTTCTGCCCAATATCGGCGCGGATAGCGTCGGCAATACCGGCAGGTAATTCGGCCAGCGCCGCTTCGGTCTGCAGTTGCAGATAATCGGTGCTGAACCAGCGCTCTTGCATCTCGGTCTGGCGGATGCGTTGTTTCAGGTCTTGTTTGACTTTGCCATGGCCGCAAATGACGCGGTAAATCACCACTTCGGCCAGCATGCCTTCGAGATTAAAATGCTCAAAAGGGTCTACTTGTGTTTGCTGAAAAAACTGTTGTTTCAGCAGGTGAATGGCATTGCGGCGGTTTGATTCGAGCAGCGCCTGCTGATACAGCTGCCAGCCGTGCCATTCTTCGGCGTCCGGCGGGCTGGAGATATCACTGAGCAGTTGCTCATCAACATCGCCATACAGCGATTTACGGTTTTGCTGTTTCGGGCTCACTGTCACCAGCATGCTCCAGCCTTTCTGGAACGGTTTCATCACACCGTCCGCACCTTGCAATAACCCCAGTGCGCGTTGCAGATCATGGCCGGATAATTCGGCAAGGCCAAGGCTCACTACACCGACCACATCGTGCGCCGCTTGCTCCAGCAAATGCATTTTGTATTTGTTGTAAAACTTGTCAGCGAACTTCAGGCTCATCAACACCGCTTTGCTTTTCAGCGCAGCCATATCGGCAGCAGATAATAACTGTTGCTCCTTGCCAAAGTTCAGCACTTTGCTCAGAAACGGGCCTTGTGCCTGATCACGTACGACTAATTGCATCCGGCAGTCCTTAATCGAGGAAACTGAACATTTCGTCTACTTCAGCGTATTCGTCGCTGCCCTGGTTCTTCTCTTTGGCCTGCATCACCAGTTCAGTGGCAAACTTGCTGATAATGCCTTCCCAACCGGAATTTTCGTTCCGCACTAAGGCTTTAATCGACTGTTCGACTTGTGGTGTCAGCTGTCGGATCAACGCCAGCAAACTGCGTGGGTCGTCAAAACCCAGGCCGTGCACTTCTTCGTTCAGATGACGTTCGGTGTAGCTGACAGCTTCTTCCAGGTCCTGCTCTTCTTCATGCAGGATATCCTGATAAAAGTCTTCATCTTCAACCACTTCGCCGCGATATAGTTCAATAAACGGAATCGACAGATAAAACAGGCCGGCCGGATCTTCGGCGATACATTCGAGGATCTCGGCTTGTTTTTCTTCGGTGTCCTGCGTACGAATGAGGTAGGTCAGGAAATCAAAAGTGTGCTGTTTCAGCTCTTCGGCGTTGTTTTTGATTTTCTCTTCCCAGTACAGCGGCTGTTGGCAAACGATGTCGCGGATTTTTTCCGGTGTCATCAGCTCAGAAATAATCGAAGGGAAGGAGATATCGTGCTGGCTGTTGATTTGTGTCAGCGTAACAATATCAATCTGTTCAATGACTTCGACCAGCTGCTCGTCAGACATTTCATTGGCAATCAGCTCAAATTTTTTGCTGGCCTGTTTCGGTTCGACAATGGCCAGCTCTTTGATCTCGGCCACAGTAATTTCAATCAGTTGATTCATCAGCGGCCTTCTCCTTTAAAGCGGATATCGTCAAAGGCATCATCGTAGCCTTCTTCGTCTTCATCATCGTCGTCTCTGCCGTTGTAATCGTCTTCGGCTTCGTCACGCATCTCGTCGTCATCTTCGTCGTAAGATGGTTCGTCGTCGTGATCTTCGCTGCTGGCGCTTCGGCTGCGTGCCGGCGCTTTGCCTTGTTGTTCCAGCAGATACAACACCGCGCAGGACTCAATCAGCAGCGTTTCGGAATAATCACGCACGGTTTTTACCAGCGGCAGGTCGGCGTTATTAAAAGCCACTGTGACCTTAAATTCGTCCCAGGCCGGCAGCGTCGCGGTCTGGATCCACTTGGCCCATTTTAATTTGGCTTCTTTGCTGAATTTGACCCGGCCATAGAGTGCAACCGGCAGATATTCCGGCACCGATTCGAGCATTTCCGGGTCGGCCTGTAAAATCGCTTTGATTTTGCCGCAGAACTGTTCCAGCGCTTTGGGGGTGTCCGGGTCGTTATAAGAATCGATGTTCTCATAAGCATCAGTTTTTAACTGATTGATTTTTTGAATATTCAGTTTCTTCGTCATAACGTCCTCAATAGAACTGGTCCCACAGCTCTTTCATCGCTGCGGCGGGGTCTGTGACAATGACATTGTTAAAATCTTTGATAAAAGCCGCTTTGGCTTTAGGGTCAGACAGTACTTCATACGACTGTTTGACCTGATGCAGCGTCTGCGCGGCCGCTGCTTTTTCGTCTTCCGACAAGCCTAGTAGCTTGTCCGGATGGTATTTATTCGACAGCCGTTTATAGGCTTTTTTAATTTCATCTTCGCTGGCGCTGGCTTTGACGCCTAACACACGGAAATGGTTGATCATAATTCGCCTTACTCGAGCGCTGAACATCAGGCATGGCCGGCTATGATAGCAGAATTCGGCGCCCGGCGAGGGGGTCGCCAAGCGCGGAGCATAAACTTTTCCGGCCCCGGCTGACAGCTTCACTGACATCGGCCGGGCTGGTGAGGGTTTTACTGCTCGCTGTTGCTCAGCAAACTGACTTCCGCCAGTTCCAGCACAAAGTCCTGCGCTTGCGGGGTAGGGCTGGCGCTCCAGACCAGCATACTGAGCCGGCTTGCGTCTATGCCGGTCAGTTGCGACAGCGGGATCTGTACAGCTCGCCAGTCTGCGGTGACATCGAAGGTCAGTTCGGCCGGACGTTGATTGCCCTCACTGAAGGCGAGCAAACGATAAGTACCGATGCTGCCACGAACCTGAAACTGCAAAGTGCTGATGGCACTGAAATCAAGGCCTTGCTGATAATCGGCTGCTGCACTCCAGGCCACACCGGCCCATGGATAGGCTAAGCCCGGCACCAACTTGCCGTCGACCCGCAAACTGGCTGGTGATTGTTGCGGCTGCAGGGTCAGGCTGGCGCTGGATTTGCCTTGCATCATCTGGTCACTGCTGGCGGCAAAAGCCGCGCCTTGCAAAGGCTTGTCACTGCGGCTGAAATCAGCCAAAGCACCGGCTTTAACGGCTGGGCGCTGTGGCGGATTGCGGCTGAGTGTCACCAGCTGGCCATTTTTATAGATGCGGGCAGACAACAAATCAGCGGGTTGATTCAGTGCAGGCAGCAGCAGAAAGTCAGCCCGATAGCCGACCGCAATCTGGCCGCGCTGCGGCAAAGCAAAGGCTTGGGCCGGTATTGCTGTGGCGCAGGAAAGTGCCTCGAAGAAACTCAAGCCGGCTTCCTGCAACAGTGTCAGTTCCAACAGCATGCTGAGGCCATGATAAGTCCCGGCATTGGGCGCGTCAGTGCCGGCCAGTAGCCGGACGCCGGCCTGATGCATGGCGCGGGTATTCTCAATCAGGTTCTGATATAAAGCGGCCGGAATACGCGGGTTGCGGCTGGTACCGAGGGCGGCACGGGCGGCCATTGGCAAATCCAGCGCGGTGTTATCAAGCAGCACCTGCCGTGCTGTCATGCCACGCACTGCCGCCTCGTAGACCGTCATGGTCGGGATCACAAACACATCGCGGCTTTTCAGTGCCTGCAATAAAGCGTCGCTGATACGTGAATCAAAAAAGCTATGGACCAGACCATCAGCGCCGGCCTCCACTGCGTCTAAAGCAGAAGCCTGTTCAGCAATATGCACTACGGCTTTGAGTTGTTGCCGGTGCGCGGCAGATATCACTGCCTGCAAGCTCTCGCGGCTAATCGACGGCATACTTTTATAAATCGCCCGCTCGGACTGATAAACAATTTTAATAACATCAGAGCCTTCTGCTTTTCTGGCAGCGACAAAAGCTTCGGCTTCTTCGGGCGAATGCAGTACTGGGATCTGCATGCCATATTCAGTGCCATGGCCTTTGGGGGCTGTGACCAGCGTGCCGGCGCTCCACAGGTCAGACTGCTGTGCCTGATGAATATTGTCGCGACTGGATTTCAATTGCGGTAACTGCGCGGCGGCACTGAATAAATCAATAGCACTGGTCACGCCAAAGCTCAGTTGTTGCTGCTGGGCGTTACCCCAGCTGTGCACATGGGCATCAATAAGCCCCGGCATCAGCCACTGCGGGCTGCCGTCAGGGTTTCTGCTGTCGATCACAACTGCGTCCGGATCTGGTCGCTGTGCACTGATGCTGTGGATCAACCCATGCCTCACTTCGATGTATTGCGGCTCGGGCAGCTGTTGCTTGCCATCAAACACCCGGACAGGTCCCAGCACAAAGCTGTTCTGCACCGGTTGCGGCTCAGGCAACAGCAGGAAAAAGGTGCTAAGGATTGCGATGCCGGCCAAGCCCAGCCAGCTGTTTTTACTGAGTTTCATCTGCAATGCTCCGCTTAGCGTCGTTCATGGCTTTGGGCCTGAAACCGGCGGGCAGCCAGCCACAGCAGCACCAGGCTGTACAAGGCTAAAACCGCCACATTGACCCACCAGGGTTCGCCGCGATCTTTGCCAATCACCGCATACCCGAGTTGCCCCAGATGATAGCTCGGCAACACCAGCGCCAGCTGTTGCAGGGCTGTTGGCAACAGTTGCAGCGGTAACCAGAGGCCGCCCAAAAACGCTAACGGCAGATAAATCAGGTTGATAGTCGCTGGCGCTGATTTGGCTGACAGGGTTAAGCCAAGCGTGAGGCCCAGCAGGCAAAACGGGATAGTGCCCAGCAATAAAACCAGCGCCAGAGATAGCCATTGGCTGGTGTAAAGCCGTACCCCGGCAATTGCTCCCGCGCAGACAAACAACAACAAAATAATCAGCAGTGCCAGCAGCAGGCAGGACAGGGTTTTGCCAAATAACCAGCTGCCAATCGGCGCCGGCGAGATTTGTTTCAGCGTCAGCCAGCCTTGTGCCCGTTCTGTTGCCACATTGGCGCCAAAGTTAAACAGTGCCGGCCCCATCACGCCAAACGCGGCATAAGACACCAGCAGATATTCCGCATGCTGACCTTTGGATAACACCACGCCAAACAGCAGGTAAAACAGCACCGGAAAGGCCAGGCATGGCAGGATAAAACCCGGGGTCCGCCATAAGGTTTTTAAATCCATTTCCGCTTCGGTTTTATACAGCGCCACGCGCTGCGACAAACTTAACCAGGGACTGTTCATTGTTGTGTCTCCGCTGTGGTTTGAGTGAGTTGTAAAAAGGCTTGTTCCAAACTGGCGGCGCTGACCGTTAAATCACAAAGCTGCGGGTCTTGTTGCAGCAATTGCCGTAAACAGTTTTCTACCTGACTGCTGCTGATCTGCACTTGTTGTCCGGCCAAAGCCACGACGTTGCTGACGCCGGGTAACTGTTGCAGAGCGGCCAGCGGCAGGCTGCTGTGACAGCGGATCTGGCGCTGATTCAAACCGGCTTTCAGGGCGCTCGGGCTGGTGTCGGCTATAAACTGGCCGTCTTTGAGCAGCAGAATGCGGTCGGCCAGCGCATCGGCTTCTTCGAGGTAATGGGTGGTCAACAAGATACAGAGTCCTTCAGCCCGGGCTGCGCGGATTAACTGCCAGAAGCGCTGGCGCGCCTGTACATCCATGCCGACAGTGGGTTCATCAAGGAACAGAATTTTTGGCTGGCCCAACAACGCCAGTGCCAACAGCAGGGACTGCCGCTGACCGCCGGATAAACTGCTGCAGCGCTGTTGTAAAAAGCCCTGCAGGCCAAAACGTTCTATCAGGGTCTGCAGATCGAGCGGTGCCGGATAATAAGCGCTAAACAGGCGCAACTGCTCGAGCACTGTGAGCTGACCCGGCAGGCTGGCTTGTTGCAGCATCACGCCGAGCTGACCGCTTAGCTGTGGATCGCGCCGGATTTGTGCCGGTGCCTGACCGAGGATTTTAATCTCGCCTTGTTGCTGGCTGAGTAATCCCAGCATTAGCTGGATCAACGTGGTTTTGCCGGCACCGTTTGCACCCAGTACCGCAATAATTTCACCGCCGGACATGTCGGCACTGAGTTGGCGCAACACCGGCGTGTTGCCATAGCTGTGGCAAAGCTTATGGATGCGGATAAGGGGTTCGCTCATCTGGATAACTCCTGTCTGGTAGATGCGGTTATTGTGCGGATGCAGCAAACACTGAGACAGGGCGGAGCGTCATCAGCCTGGCGTGACATTTGTCACTACTGATCAAAAAAGTCAGCAGCGACGTACTTGAAAAAGCACACTTGCGCCTTTATGTACCATTCGGTAAGTTAATGAGGCCGCCTGCAACCACGCAGCATCGATTGCCACCACGCATCTGAACTAAGGAAACAACATGAGTGATTTATTCAGCCCGGTGAAACTGGGCGCGTTAGAACTGCAAAACCGCATTCTTATGGCACCGCTGACCCGTTGCCGCGCCGATGCTGACCACGTGCCAACGCCGATCATGGCGGATTATTATGCCCAGCGCGCCAGCGCCGGTTTGATCATCGCCGAAGCGACCATGGTGGCTGAGGGCAATTCTGCGTTTTGGCGTGAACCTGGTATTTATTCAGCGGCGCAGATCCAGGCCTGGAAGCAGGTCACAGATGCGGTACACGCCAAAGGCGGCAAAATTGTGCTGCAAATTTGGCATGGTGGACGTGCTTGTCATCCGGCGCTGAATAACGGTAATACGCCGGTATCCTCTGCTGCTGTTGCCATCGACGATACAGTACATACGCCAGAGGGCAAGTTGCCATACACAGTGCCAAGGGTGCTGGCAGACGAGGAAATCCCCGGCATTATTGCCCAGTTCCGTCAGGCGGCGATTAATGCAAAAGAAGCCGGTTTTGATGGCGTCGAAGTGCATGGTGCGAACGGTTATCTGCTGGACCAGTTCCTGCGCGATGGCGTCAATACCCGCAGTGGCCGTTATGGTGGCTCGCTGGAAAACCGCAGCCGTCTGCTGCTCGAAGTGGTACAGGCCGTCGTAGAAGTCTGGGGCTCAGACCGCGTTGGTGTGCGCATTTCGCCATTAAACAGCTACAACAGCATGATCGATTCAGATCCTGTGGCGTTAACCCGCCATGTCGCTGCGGCGTTAAGCCCGTTGAATCTGGCCTATTTGCACCTGATGCGGGCCGATTTCTTCGGTGTGCAGCAAGGTGATGTGGTGACGGCTGCGCGCGAGGCTTATCAGGGCAATTTGATCGGCAATATGGGTTACCAGAAAGCCGAAGCCGGGCAAGCGCTGCAGACTGGTCAGCTGCAAGCGGTGGCAGTCGGCGCGGCCTTTATTGCCAATCCGGATTTGGTTGAGCGCTGGCAAAACGACTGGCCATTAACGGCGCCGGATCAAAGTACTTTCTATACTCAGGATGCCAAGGGCTACAGCGATTATCCGGCTTATCAGGGCTGAATTCGTTTTTAGCGCTTTGCAACAGCAACGGCGGTTTGATACCGCCGTAGTTTTGCCTGCTGTAAATGAATTGCAAATTTTCCGCACGCAGCGCTTCTCAGCAGCAGGTCAGATGCTTTATCTTGCAGACAGACCTTGCCAGCTGAACTGACTCCGATGACTGATTTTATAGAGATCTACGACGACGCGTTAAGCCCTGAACTCTGTCAGGCCATTATCAACACTTTTGAGCAAAGCCCGCACCGCACGCCGGGCCGCACCGGTGGTGGCGTTGACCCCAGCAAAAAAATCAGTACCGACTTGTACCTGAACGACCACGCTGAGTATCAGGCGTTGTTGCAGCAAATCATTGCAGTCACCGGCCATTATGCTGAACAGTATTTCCGCAAATATCATTTTGCGCTGATTGCGCCTGTGGCTTTAACCATTCAGCACCCTGTGACCGGCGAACCAGTCAATCTGACCCATGAAAACTATGCTGAGCTCGGTGAAGCGCGCGCCGGCGACTATATGCGCCTGCTATACCGGCTGGGGCCGATCCAGGCACAGAAATATGACGCCGGTAAAGGCAACTACAACTATTGGCACTGTGAGGTCTATCCGCAGGCGCCACTGAACGAACCACTGCACCGCACGCTGCTGTTTATGTTTTATCTCAACGATGTCGCAGAAGGCGGCCAGACTGATTTTTATTATCAGCAAAAATCGATTCAGCCTAAAGCCGGCCGGATGGTCATAGCGCCGGCTTACTTCACTCATACCCATCGTGGTTGTGTGCCGGTGTCGAATGACAAATACATCCTGACCAGCTGGATTTTGCTGCAGCGCGCCGAGCATTTGTACGCGCAGTAAGCAGGAGATATTGACGAGCGGCAGGCGGTTAACCCGCCGGCCGGATCATCTTCAGGTGCGGAATATCGTCTTCCAGGTAAGGTTCGCTGGCTGCTGCGAACCCCATGCTTTCATAAAACCGCTGCAGGTAACATTGCGCGGAAATATACAAGTCCAACTGCGGCCATTGTTCACTGGCGACCGCAATTGCTTTTGCTACCAGCAGCTCACCGAGGCCTAAACGCCGGGCTGTTTGCGCGACACAAACCCGACCCACTGCCGGGTGGTCCGGATAACTGACGCCCGGTGGTAATACACGGGTGTAGCCCAGAATTTTATCCTGTTTTTTCAACAGAATATGTAGCACGCCCGGTTGTAAATCTTTGCCATCCAGTTCAGGGTACGGGCAGTTTTGCTCGACGACAAAAACATCAACCCGCAGCTGTAACATGTTGTACAGCGTCAGGCTGTCTAACTGTTCAAAAGGTACAATTTGCCATTCCATCATCGGTGTTACGGACCTCAGTTTGTGCGCAAAGATGGCTGCACTATACCAGAGCAATGCAGCACTGTGTCAGCCTCTCAATACGCAACTTTTGTCTGATGCATCCGGCACATAAATGGGGTTGTCATACAAATGTCGACGGGATGTCGCAAAACTGTCGATGAAACGTCACGGCGCTGACATCTGTGAAAGCTCTAATACCGGCGGAACTTTTTGAACCTTCACTGCCGGAGCGCTCATGTATAACAAGCAGCAAAACAATAAGTTAGATTTCGATAACAGCGGCATCGATCCGCAGACCAATTTCTCGGACAACCCGACGTTCAGCGACATCGTCGCGACCCGTCGTGGCTTTTTAAAAGGTGGCATTGCCGCAGCTGTGGCCACAGTATTTGGCGGCACTCTGGCCGGCTGCAACAGTGACACCAAAGCACCGCTGGTGTTACCGGAAGCGGTGAAACCAGAACCAGCACCGGTGCTGCTGAATTTTACCGCCATTCCGACCAATCGCTTCGACAAAGTGACAGTGCCGCAAGGCTATACCGCCCGCGCCTTTTTACCGATGGGCACGCCACTGACCGGCAGCTATCCGGCTTACAAAGAAGGCGGCCTGAATACCGGCGCAGAGATGGAACAACAAGTCGGCGCACACCATGACGGTATGCATTTCTTCCCGTTGGATGCCCGCACTGAAGGCAAAAACAGCAACGAAGGTGTGTTGGTGTTTAACCACGAGTACTGTGAACCGGCCACGCTGCATCAAAACGGTCCAACCGGCGCTCCGCGCCCGGCCGATGAAGTGCGCAAAGAAGTGGCTGCGCACGGTGTCACTGTGGCGCATATCAAAAAAGACGCCAGCGGCCAGTTCCAGCTGGTACAGGGCAGCCCGCTGAACCGCCGTATCACCGGCGCGACGCCGATGGAAATTTCAGGCCCAGCACGTGGTGATTTGAAAATGATCACGAAATACAGCCCGGACGGCACCCGCACCCGCGGTACTTTAAATAACTGCGGCAATGGCTACACGCCATGGGGCACTTATTTAACCGCCGAAGAGAACTGGGCCGGTTATTTTATGAATGCTGATGCGGCACAGCCACGTGAACATAAACGTTATGGTGTTGGTACTAAAAACGGCCGTTACAGCTGGGAAACTGCTGATTCAGGTGCTGATCAGTATCTGCGTTTTAATGCCTCCACCATCGCGACAGACGCCAACCGCGACTACCGCAACGAACCAAACACCTTCGGCTGGATTGTCGAAATCGACCCGTTTAACCCCGACAGCGTGCCACAAAAACGCACAGCGCTGGGCCGCTTTGGTCACGAAGGCGTGGTGTTTGCGCCTGTGGTCGAAGGCCAGCCGGTGGTGTTTTACTCCGGTGACGATTCGACTTTTGAATATATCTACAAATATGTCTCCAAAGCGCCTTATTACAAAGCCACCGCCGGCGGCCACCTGCTGAACGAAGGCACGCTGTATGTCGCTAAATTTAATGCCGACGGCAGCGGTGAATGGCTGGCGCTGGACTTTAACTCGGAGAAATTCCGCGCTGCTGCACTGGCGAAAAATGTCGAGTTTGTCAGCCAGGCGGACGTGCTGATCAATACCCGTTTAGCGGCGGACGTGGTTGGCGCCACCAAGATGGACAGACCGGAGTGGGGCGCTGTGCACCCAACGACCGGTGAAGTGTATTTCACCCTGACCAACAACACGGCGCGTACTGCGGCACAAGTGGATAACGCCAATCCGCGTGCCAATAACGCCACCGGCCATATCATCCGCTGGCGTGAGCGGCAGCAGCCACAAGCGCTGGCATTTGATTGGGATATCTTCTTGCTGGCGGGTGACGTCGGCACGGAAACACCGGGCACCAGCCTGAAACTGAGTGCTGACAATCATTTGGCGAGCCCGGACGGCCTGGCCTTTGATCAGAACGGTTTACTCTGGATCCAGACCGATATGAGCGGTTCGCAGCAAGCTTCAGGCCCATATGGTAACAACCAAATGGTGGTGGCAGACAGCAAAACCCGCCAGATCAAACGTTTCCTGGTTGGCCCTGTTGACTGTGAAGTCACCGGTATCAGCTTTACACCGGATATGAAGACGATGTTTGTCAATATTCAGCATCCGGGCGACCGCTCGACGGTGACCAAACTGACCTCAACCTGGCCAGCCAACGACGCTACCAGCCGGCCACGTTCAGGTACTGTGATTGTCACCAAAGACGACGGCGGCGTGATTGGTTCTTAAGTCAGACTGCACTACTGCGAGAACTATGAACGGCTGCTGAAAAGCAGCCGTTTTTTCTGTCTGAGGGCTCAAATAAAACCTGGCGGAACTGCTGAACAGTGCTACCTGCCAGCCCTGGTTTTGCCGTATAATCTGCTGGTTTTTTCTGCGCACCCGCGCAGTTGTGTTTGTCCTGCCAGAGCGTGTTGTGATTAATTGAAAAAAGTCCTGTTCCGTATCGCTATTTCTAAATTGCTGCTGGTTGCGGTGTTATTGCTGTCGCTGGCGCTTAGTTATATACCGGATCAGCCTTATCATGTGCCCGGCGCGGACATCGCGCAGCAAAACTTCCATGTCATTGAATTTAATGACGAAGGACAGCCACATAATCCGGCGCAGCTGGCTGGTTTAAAAGCGCGCATCAGCCAAAGCAGTGGCAAACCTGAACTGCTGATTTTTATCCACGGCTGGCATCACAGCGCCAAACCCGATGACGAAAACTTCATTGCTTTCCAGCAGTTTTATCAGCAAATGGCCCAGTCCGACGCCCAGCGAAATCTGATCGGCCTTTACATCGGCTGGCGCGGTGACAAATTCGACCCGCTGTGGCTGGATGGTTCCACCGACGCCAGCAGTCAGGTTGAAGCCTTAGATTTCCCGACAATTTTTCAGCGTAAATCAGTCGCGCGGCGCATCGGCAAAACCGGTTTTTCCGCATTATTGGACGAGCTGGACGGATTAGTCAGCGCTGGCCAGTTGCAGCGTTACACTGTGCTCGGTCACAGCTTGGGCGGGGCTGTCGCGCTGCATGGCAGCAAAGACCGCATCAGCAAAGCAATTAAAGCCGGAGAAGATAATCCGAATTTATTTATTCTGTTAAACCCGGCCGTGCGCGCCAGCGAATACCGGCCAATGGACGAGCTGCTCAGTGTCGACCGGCAAAAACCGGCGATGGTGGTACTGCAATCCAAAGGCGACTACGCGTTAAAAGAAGCCTGGAGTTGGCTGCGGGACGGCGAACGGGTAATGGGGAATTCCTGGGCTATTACTCACGATATTGATCGCTGCGTGCGCGGCGATTGTTCAATACCGCTGAATATTCCGAAAGCGCTGGCTGAACATGACGCAACACCGGGCTGTATGATGACCCTGGATAAATCCGGCTGGAAAATCCGCGCCCGGCTGCAAGCCCGGCGCACTGTCCAAAGCTGCGGTGACGCCAATATGCAGGCGGTCTGGGTGCTGGCGGTTTCCGACGACATCATCAGCGGCCACAACGGCATTCTGACGCCTGACCACGCTGTGGCGCTGTCCGAAATCATGGCGAAAATCGATTTACACCGCAACCAGTTGCCAGTGGTGCAGCGCCAGCTGGAACAGGCTGAACAGCAAGCAGAAGCTCTGTTGACAGAGGCGGCTCCTTAATTGCGCTGGTTGCTTTCACAGATTGAATGTGTTGCTCATTTTCGTTAACCTCTTACAGTGATTTTGGCAACAACATAACAACAAGGATGCTGATGAATTCTCTTGGTTTTCAAACTTTCCCAACCTCGCTGATGTTTTTTTTCGTGCTGGCGATGGCGATATTAAATCTGGTATTTGCTGTCGGCGTATTTCAGGCAGCCCGGCGTGGCCAACAAGATGGCAGTCGTTGCTGGCTGGTACCGCCCAGATATTGGGCGTTAGGCACGTTAATTCTCGGGCCGTTTTTTGCGGCGGTATATTGGGCTATCCACCATTCCGCTTTTGGCGGATTTGACCAAAGCGGCCTGGCTGAAGTCCGGCAGCGTCGGCAACAAGTCTCTGAACAGGCTGTGGAATAAGCCACGGTGTTTTGGTTTTAGAATAAATTAATGCAATAAAATCAACACAGTACCGCCAACGGTCAAAGCCGCACCTAACCAGGCGCCGGCGGCTGGGCGGCGTTTATACACCAGCCATAACAGCGGTAACACCAGCACCGGGCTGACGGATGAGAGCATGGCGACCAGACTGGCGTCGCCAAGTTTTAATGCCTGCAAAATCAGCGTCATGCCAATCACCATCGATAACAGCGCATTAAAGGCGACCATGCCCAGCACTTTTTTAGTCATCGGCAGATAGGTGCGGGCGACTTTAAAACCCAGCCACAACAAGACCAAATGACACAGTAGCGCCGTGGTCATCCGCACCGCCGAAGCGGCGATGGCGTCGATGTCGGTTTCCATCAGCGGTTTGAGCATCAGCGTGGAAACGGCCTGACACAAGGCCGACAACAAGCCCAGGCCAATGCCAATACCAAGCTGATGGCTGGAAGATTCCCAGTGATGTTGTTCACTGGCTCTTTTGCCAAACAATATGGCGCACATCACGCCGCTAACCAGCAGTCCTGAGCCCACCAGCGTCCAGCCCCATAGAGTTTCGCCCAAAAACAGATAAGCCAGCAGCGCCGAAAACAGCGCATGGGTGGCAAACAGCACGCCGGCGCGGCGTGGCCCAAGCCGGTTCATTGAGGCAAAAAGCGCAGTGTCGCCAATTAAAATGCCAATACAGCCAGAGGCGGCCAGCAACCAGAGCTTATCTGCCGGCAAGGTTTGCCAACTGCCGCTATAGAGCGCGACTGACCACAGCAACAAGCTGGCAAAAGTCATGCGCCAGCGGGTAAAAGCAAAAGCGCCTAAATGCGCCGACGCCGGTGCGGAAATTAAACTGCCAACCGCCCAGCAGAGCGCAGCGGCCAGCGCCATCCATTCAAAAGTCACAACTGTTCCTAATTATTAAATAGGCCGGAAGACAAATAACGATCGCCGCGGTCGCAGATGATGGCGACTATCACTGCGCCGGGATTTTGTTCGGCCAGCCGGATGGCCGAAAACACAGCACCGCCGGAGCTGACGCCGGCACAGATACCTTCTTCCCGCGCTAAGCGCCGCGTGGTGGCAACCGCATCGGCTTCGCTGACATCCAGCACCAGATCAACGCGGCTTCTTTCATAAAAACCCGGCAGATAAGCTTCAGGCCAACGCCGGATCCCCGGTATCGAACTGCCTTCGGCTGGTTGTAAACCGACAATCTGTATCGCCGGGTTTTGTTGTTTCAGATAAGTGGAAACGCCCATGATAGTGCCGGTAGTGCCCATACTGGAGACGAAATGCGTGATAAGCCCCTGACTTTGTTGCCAAATCTCCGGGCCAGTGCCCTGAACATGCGCTGCCGGATTGTCGCGGTTATTAAACTGGTCCAGCACTTTGCCTTTGCCGTCCGCTTGCATCTGCAGCGCTAAATCGCGCGCACCTTCCATGCCCTGCGCTTTGGTCACCAGAATCAGTTCAGCGCCATAGGCCTGCATCGAGGCTTTGCGCTCGGCTGTGGCGTTGTCCGGCATGATCAACACCATCTTGTAACCTTTGATCGCCGCGGCCATGGCCAGCGCAATGCCGGTATTGCCGCTGGTCGCTTCGATAATGGTGTCGCCGGGCTTGATATCACCGCGTGCTTCGGCGGCGTTAAGCATATTGAGGGCCGGTCTGTCTTTGACCGAACCCGCCGGATTATTGCCTTCCAGCTTTAACAGCACTGTACTTTGGGTATGCGCCGCCATGCGCTGCAACCGCACCAGCGGTGTCTGGCCAACATAGTCGGCGATAGTGGGGAAATTCGGTTCAGCAGAAACAGACATCTGGGGCTCCGGCGGTGGGAAGAGGCGCTATTGTAGCGGAAAAGCGGCCAAAAACGGAGGATTGCCGCTGCTGATATTCTGCTGGTTTTTTCGCACTGTGGCAGGTTAGACTGTGTTGAAAATGCAAAGGAATGCTGATGAAAAAATTACTTATTTTTAGCATTGGGCTGTTAGTAGCTGTGACCGCAGCAGCTCAGAATACGTCAGCGGTTTCCTCTTTTCGACAGCCGGTCCACGGCGATGGTTATTTGTTGCAAACCACAGGCCCCGGCGGCCAGACCATACGTTGGTACCGGCAATCTAAACCTAAATACCTGCTTGAATTAAATAAACCTGGATTGTATCCGGCCCTTCATCAACAGGCCCTGCAACAGCTAAAACATCAACCGGTAGCAGATGTTGCAGTTTCAGCACAACAGCTACGCCAGACCAGACAAAGTCTGGCGAAAGATCCAGGGCTTATCACCGCATTACGCCAGCAGATCGACATTGAACAACAGCAAGTGATTGCCGCAGTGCGGCAGTTAGCCGGTGCTCAGGTCGAACAGCAATTCAGTCAGCTCAGTAATTTGCTGTTGGTCTCAGGTCCTGTTACTCAGGATCAGCTGACGGCGCTGCCCGGCGTGGTGCGTGTCTGGCCAGAGCAGGCTTATCAGGTCAGTTTGAGCGAAAGCGTACCGAAGATTAAAGCGCCACTGGTTTGGGCACAAAAAGATGCCAAAGATCAGCAAATTACCGGCCAAGGTATCCGCATTGCGGTGCTGGATACCGGCGTCGATTACAGCCATCCTGCCTTGGGTGGTTGTGTGGGGGCCAGCTGCAAAGTGATCCTTGCGCGCAATACCGTCGACAACAACGACGATGTCACAGATGTGCACGGCCATGGCACCCATGTAGCGGCTATCGCTGCGGGTAAGGCGGACACAGGCAATGGCGTTGCGCCTGATGCGCAGCTGATCGGAGTGAAAGTGTTAAATGACCAGGGCTATGGTTATGACAGCAGCATCATCGCCGGTATTGAATACGCGGTTGACCCGGACGGGAACCCGGCGACTGACGATGGCGCTGACATTATCAATATGAGTTTGGGCGGGCCTGGTGATGCACAATCGCCCATTAGTCAGGCGGCGGAGAGAGCCGTACAGGCTGGCGTGACTGTTGTAGTTGCTGCCGGCAATAGTTACGACTATCTGACCATCGGCAGCCCGGCCGCGGCGCGGTCTGCGATCACTGTGGCCAATACCGATCTCGAGGATCGGGTTAATTTTAGTAGCAGTCGCGGGCCGCTTGAGGGGGCAGACTATCTGAAACCTGAAATCGCCGCCCCCGGTACTGATATTGAAGCGGCAAAATCGGGTGGTGGTTTAAAACGTCTGACCGGCACCAGCATGGCGGCGCCACATGTCGCCGGAGCTGCGGCTTTGTTACTGCAGGCGCAGCCACAATTAACCCCGTTGCAGGTAAAACAGCGGTTAGTGCAATCAGCAGATTTGATTAACGCCAATCCGGCCGAAGCCGGTGGCGGGCGTCTGAATGTGCTGAACGCGGTTAACCAGTCTTTCTTCTTGCAGGAAACCGCAGTCGCCCTTGGCCGGGTGCCAAATGAACCAACGGTGTTCAGCGGCAGTCGTCAGGTTACTTTTATCAATCCGACAGCACAAACTGTGCTTGTTAAAGCCAGTGTACTCGGCCAGGCACAAGCAGGATTAAAAGTAACTGTTGTCCAATCTGAACATCAGGTTGCACCAAACAGCAGCGCCACTTTTGACATCCAGTTCAACGCGCAAAGTGAAGATATAAATTTCCCTGATAATGATGGTGGCGTTGCCGGATTTCAGCTGGCGTTTGATGCAGGTGCACAACGTCTGACTGTACCGGTCTGGTATGAAAAATATCAGGCATTGCAGGTGCAACATGACGGTTCTTTAGTCGAGTTACGCATCCTGGACGAAAGTCTGACGGAGCGTTTTTATGCCTCCGGATTCAGTTTCGGCAGTGCCGGTACAAAACAAGTCAGGATGACTAATGTTAGCGGCTTCAAACATATTTTTGGCAGACTTGAACTGTCTGACCCGAAAGATCCTCATGCTTTAGGTATGATGGCTGCTTTGAGAATTGATTTCCCGGTCCTGACTGGCACTGACACATTAGTTAATATGAGCAGTGACTTGCTGACCGAATATCACAGAATCAACAATGTGGAATTTCTCAGTCAGCCTTACGATTTTGCTTCAGGCAATATCAGTAATAGTAGTTTTGCCATACTGCAGAATTTAAAACTGGCTGTGCCTGTATTGTATTCGTCGCGGTGGTGTGAAACGCCATGCATGTTAAAACCCAAAGCAATGATGTTTGGTGGTTTTAGTGGAGCAGACTGGAGCTTTGAGCAGACACATGAATACCCTCAACCGGATATCAGCCGGCCTGAGACCCGATTTTTCAGTTGGCAGGGTGCGGTTGGCAATGGCCCGAGTAACGGAGAAATCAAATTTGATCAAAACAGTTTGATCCAGTTTGGACTACTGGCTGGTAAAGTTCCGGTGACAGGCGGCGGATTGAGTTACGGTTGGCCATTTGAGGCAAAAGAAGGTGATGTGCTGCGCGTCTATCAGGCCGGGCCATTGCTGTTGCCGGACACTGCGCCGCAAATTCAGTCTTTTTCTTCCGGATTTAACAAAGACGCTCACTCCGGATATTTCTCGGCCTCGCCAGAGGGCTCGATCCGTAAATGGCGGATGTCAGAAACCGGGCCACGTCAGTTAGTCGTAGCAGTAGACTTTAATACTAACCAGCTTCCACTGAGTTCCAGTCTGAAAGTTTTTACCGGCGCTGTCTCGGTAGGAGAAAAAGCCGGTTTGTTAACGATGACGCAGGCGCCGCGGAATGACAGCGAGAACTGGCATTTCCCGGTACTTTGGCACGATCAATATATGAATGTCGGGTACTTTACCGATGCGACTCAGTTGGAAATGCGTTGTGATCAGACATCCGTGGGGCGTTGGGGCGATTTAAGTTATGGCAATTGGTTTCATTATGGCCGTAACTGTAAAGAGTTTGTCTTGCAAGCGGAGGGTATCACTGCAAAACAATTGCACACATTACCAACAGTGACCTACCAGATAAAATCAGACGGGGCTTTCCCGCGACTCAGCCATTTAGTGTTATTCAACCGGCAGCAGTTGTCTGATGTTGTCAGCCGTATCGACCACCGGCTGAATTTCGATTTGACTGAAATTGCCGGTGAGTCATCGGTTAAAGCCATTGAGGTGGATTTTAGGGTCGGTAATTCGCTATGGCGCAATGTGTATAAGGCAACCGTCAACGGACCTCATAGCGCTCGTTTACCAATCTCCGCACAAACTGAAGTCGCCGACTTGCGTATTCGTGTTCAGCAAGCGAATGGCAATCAGTTTGAACAGATATTACCGGAGGTACTGACCATCGGTGCCAGCGCTGGTGGTGATAACGATGTCGATAGTGACGGTATCCTCAATGCTGTGGATGCGGATAACGACAATGATGGCGTGGTCGACACTGATGATGCGTTACCCTTCGACCCGACTGAGACCACTGATACCGACAAAGACGGCGTTGGTAATAACGCTGACCCGGATGACGACAACGACGGTGTGGCCGACACAGCCGATGCTTTCCCGCTGGACCCAAAAGAATCAGTCGACACCGACAAAGACGGCATCGGTAATAACGCCGATCCGGACGATGACAACGACGGCACACCTGATCTCAGCGATGCCTTCCCGTTAGATCCGCTAGAAACTACCGACACCGATAAAGACGGCATTGGTAATAACGCAGACCCGGATGACGACAACGATGGCACGTCGGATGTCAGCGATGCTTTCCCGTTAGATCCCCTTGAAACCATAGATACTGACAAAGACGGCATTGGCAATAACGCCGATCCGGATGACGACAACGACGGCACGCCGGATGTGAACGATGCCTTTCCGTTAGATCCGGCGGAAACGTTGGATACCGACAAAGACGGCATCGGTAACAATGCCGATCCGGATGATGACAATGACGGTGTGGCAGACACGGCCGACGCCTTCCCGTTAGATCCAAAAGAGTCAGTCGACACTGACAAAGACGGCATCGGTAATAACGCCGATCCGGATGACGACAACGACGGTGTGGCTGACAGCGCAGACGCCTTCCCGTTAGATCCAAAAGAAACCACCGACACAGACAAAGACGGCATCGGCAATAACGCTGATCCGGACGATGACAATGACGGCGTGGCTGACACAGCCGATGCTTTCCCACTGGATCCCAAAGAAACGCTGGACACTGATAAAGACGGCATCGGCAACAATGCTGACTCTGATGATGACAACGACGGTGTGGCAGACACCGCCGACGCCTTCCCACTGGATCCCAAAGAAACGCTGGATACCGACAAAGACGGCATCGGCAATAACGCCGACCCGGATGATGACAACGATGGTGTGGCCGACAGCAGTGATAAATATCCGCTGGATGCGACGCGCAGCAGCGATCCGGTGACACCGGATACCGGCAGCTCAGGTTCTGGTGGCGGCGGTGGTGCTGGTTTAGGCGGGCTGTTGCTAGGTTTACCGCTGCTGGTCTGGCGACGCCGAAATTGGTATTGGGCTGACAAATAAAGTGATGGTCATCATCAGGCACCATTGTGAACATTTTGCTTTTTTACACAAATAAATAAGATGCGGAGAGTTGTTCGATGACACGGAAGACATTGCGGGCAGTCATTGTCAGTGCGGTGGTAGCTCATCAGATTCAGGCGGCTGAACATGATATTGCCACTATTGCGGCCGGTGATTTACCACCTGGCAGTTATCGTCAGGACCTATCTGATGGAGTACTTCGACTAATAGAACCAGAACGTTATCTGGTGCAATTAGAAACGCCGGCATTATATCCGCAATTAGAACAGGAGTTGCGCGCGCAACAACAGATACAGCTCGCGCCGGAACAGGCGCTCAGCAGCGACAACTGGCAGCAGCTTAGTTTCAGTCAAATCAGTGCCGCTCAGGCGCGTATTCAGAACGAGCAGCAGCTGGCTAAAATCCAAATTCAGAGTCGTTTTCCAAAGGCGCGGGTGACGGGCCAATTCAGCCAGTTAGAAAATGCCTTAACCGTGACACTCACTGCGCCCGACAAACAACAGCTTGCACAACAAATAGCGCAACTCCCCGGGGTGAAAGCGGTTTATCCAGAGCAGTTGGTCAGAGCTTTTCTCGGACAAAGTGTGCCGAAAATCGAGGCGCCCAAGGTGTGGGAGATGCAGCGTGACAACTTGCCGATCAAAGGCAAGAACATTCGGGTGGCGGTGTTAGACACAGGTGTGGATTATACCCACGAAGCCCTGGGTGGCTGTTTAGGCACCGGCTGTAAAGTCGCCGGCGGTTACGATTTTGTCGCCAAAGATAATGACCCGATGGATGTACACGGCCACGGTACTCATGTGGCATCTATTATCGCCGGTCAGTCGGCTACCATTACCGGTGTGGCTCCGGAGGCCAGTATCTATGCCTACAAAGTCTTAGCAGACAATGGTTATGGCAGCACTTTTGACATTATCTCGGCTTTGGAAAAAGCCGTAGATCCAGACGGTGACCCTCAGACCCGCGATGGTGCACAGATTATTAATATGAGTCTGGGACACGATGGCCGGGATGCTAATGATCCCATGGTGGTGGCGGTCAACAATGCCGCGAAAGCCGGCGCTTTGGTGGTTGTCGCAGCAGGAAACTCGGGGCCCAATTTAGAGTCCTTAGGTTCGCCAGGTATTGCATCTGACGCCTTAACGGTCGCCAATACCTCGAAAACCGACGTGGTGTCTTTCGATAGTAGTCGTGGACCCGGCGTCGCGGGCGAGCTGTTTAAACCTGAAATAGCCGCACCTGGTAGCAGCATTTATGCGGCGATCCCTGGGAATAAGTATGAGTATAAAAGCGGTACCAGTATGGCAGCGCCGCATGTTGCCGGCGCTGCCGCTTTGTTGCTGCAGGCGGAGCCGGGATTAAGCGCAGCAGATCTGAAACGGCGACTTGTGCAATCGACCGACCAGTTGACGGACACATACTGGGACCATGGCAGCGGACGGCTCAATGTATTAAAAGCAGTCCGGCAAACGTTGTCTGCAGATCTGTCCATGCTCTATTTAGGGCGGGTCAATGCGAGTGATTTTGCCATCCAGGGGACCCGCAGTTTTAGTCTGCAAAACAAATCCTCAGTTGCTGCAGACATCGCGCTGAATACCCAGTGGTTACCTGATTTTATCAATGTGACCTTTGATACTCCCAATGTGAAACTGAGATCTGGAGAGAAAAAAACGTTTGAAGTGAGTTACCGAGTGGACCTGACCAAACTGCCGGAAAACCCGCCTCCATCTGGTGCATATCAATTTTATGTGACTTATGGAACTGCAAGCGAGTCAGCAGCGCTGCCTATTTTACTGGAGTACTATTTCCCGTTTCGATTAAATCTGATGAGTCCAATCTCATCCGTTTATCTTTTCACGTCCAAATGGCAATCAATCAATACAAAGTACAATTTAACAAATTTGACTGTGGTCGATTATAAATTGCTCCAAAAACACATCAATATCAGGAGTGAGGCGTTATCCACACCGGCGCATTTGTTACCCGAGGAAACAAAGGGTAGATGGGTTAGCCGCAATAATTGGATTTTCCGGACTGATGTTGACGTTACATTGACTCCCGAATTATCAGTCTCCGATAGCGAGTTAAAACATCGCTTACGTATGAATTCGCCTACCAGGGACGGTAAACCATTTTGGGATGCTGAAAACAGACTGGCGTGGGAGTCTGTTTCTCTTAATAACGGTAAATATAACTTAGGTAGTTATCTTCGCTTTTCGTTTTGTGACCCAATTTGTTCAGGGACGCCGCCAGTCGAAAACTATTTCAGTGATTTGCCTGCGACGGCATCTTTGAGAATTCAACAACAAAGCATAAGCCCTTCGTGGCAGCAGCTTATCATGAATACTTACCGCTTCAGTTCTCCGCTTCAGACACAGGATTTATCAGTGGATTATAGTGATAAAGATCTGATTCAACTAAGAAAACACAAAAATAGCTTTTTTAGTTTTGGCCAGTCTTCTGTGGGGTCCTCTGCATTTTCCAAAAACGTCAGTTTGAGTATCTGGTCGAAAACAACAGGACTAACGGCTGATGAAATGCCAAATAGCCGGATAACTTTTGGAAAAGGCGACGACTGGGGAGACAAAATAGGCACCCAGCAATGGCGGCTGACTGAAGACGGAAAAATTGAGAAATATCGTTGTAAAACAGATTCTTGTAATCCAACCCAAATTGCCGATCATCAACTGATTTATAGCTCCGACGTACGCGAACTGTCCTTTGATAACAACCTGCGTTACCTGACCTCACCGCTGCGGACAGATAGTACTCAGTTACAGATCATTCCACGTAGTAAAGCGATCGATTTGTATTTTTCCAATAATATTTTCAATGATTTATGGCAAAACGATGCGCCTGCATTCACACAGATTTCGGTGAGTCAGATCTGTGATACTGAGCAAGTGTCACTGGAGCCGTTAAAAGCGAGTTTCTGGTACGAAAAGGCTGGCAGTAATTTCGCAACAAGTCTGCAGAAACCTGCTGACTGTAAAGGGGCTGAAATTCTACTGAATTACCCGTTGGACGGGCGAGACGATAAAGGCTTGCTGGGCGAAGTCAGGTTTGCACAGGTGAAAGCTGGCTTAGACTCACCGTACTTTGTCAATATGGCGACCTTTAACCGGGCAACACGAGGGGACACTATTAGCAGGATTGATAACAAATTCAGTGTTGAAGTCGTATCTACAGTAGATCCGATTAAAGAGTTTAAAGTCTTTCTGAAGACCACAGATGGCGACTGGAAGCTGGCTTATCACGGTTATAACGCCGGCGTGCATCAGTTCCCGTTGCCGCTGCGTGCCGGTGAGCAATGGCTGGATCTGCGACTGCAGGTTATTACGCAGTCTGGCAATCAGTTGCTAAATACCATGCCTGAGGCGCTGCGTTTAGGTGCCAGTGCCGGTGGCGATAACGATGTTGATAGCGATGGTATTCTGAATGATGCCGACACCGATAACGACAATGATTCGGTGCCTGATAGCAGCGACACCATGCCATACAACCCTACAGAAACAACTGATTCTGACCAGGATGGCCTTGGCAATAACGCCGACCCGGATGATGACAACGACGGCACCCCGGATGTCAGCGACGCCTTCCCGTTAGATCCGGCGGAGACGTTGGATACTGACAAAGACGGCATCGGCAATAACGCTGACCCGGACGATGACAACGACGGTGTGGCAGACACCGCCGATGCTTTCCCACTGGATCCCAAAGAAACGTTGGATTCTGACAAAGACGGTATTGGTAACAACGCCGATCCGGACGATGACAATGACGGTGTGGCAGATACCGCCGACGTCTTCCCGTTAGATCCAAAAGAATCAGTCGACACTGACAAAGACGGCATCGGTAATAACGCTGATCCGGACGATGACAACGACGGCGTGGCAGATACTGCAGACGCCTTCCCGCTGGACCCAAAAGAAACGCTGGATACTGATAAAGACGGCATTGGTAATAATGCCGATGCGGATGACGACAACGATGGTGTGGCCGACACAGCCGATGCCTTCCCGCTGGATCCAAAAGAAACCACGGACACAGACAAAGACGGCATCGGTAATAACGCCGATCCTGACGATGACAACGATGGTGTGGCCGACAGCAGCGATAAATATCCGCTGGATGCGACGCGCAGCAGCGATCCCGTTACACCGAATGCCGGCAGCTCAGGTTCTGGTGGCGGCGGTGGTGCTGGTTTAGGTGAGCTGTTGCTAGTTTTACCGCTGCTGGTCTGGCGACGCCGAAATTGGTATTGGGCTGACAAATAAATTGATGGTCATCATCAGGAACCATTGTGAAGATTTTGTTTTTTACACAAATAAATAAGATGCGGAGAGTTGTTCGATGACACGGAAGACATTGCTGGCAGTCATTGTCAGTGCGGTGGTTGCTCATCAGATTCAGGCGGCTGAACCTGATATTGCCACAATTGCGGCGACCGGAGATTTACCTCCGGGTGGTTATCGTCAGGATCTGCCGGATGGGCAGTTACGGCTGACAGAGCCAGAGCGTTTTCTGGTGCAACTAGAAACCGCTGGTTTATATCCGCAATTAGAACAGGAATTGCGGGCGCAACAACAGATACAGCTCGCGCCGGAACAGGCGCTCAGCAGCGACAGCTGGCAACAGCTTAGTTTCAGTCAAATCAGTGCTGCCCAGGCGCGTATTCAGAACGAGCAGCAGCTGGCTAAAATCCAAATCCAGAGTCGTTTTCCACAGGCGCGGGTGACGGGCCAATTCAGTCAGTTAGAAAATGCCTTAACCGTGACGCTGAAAGCGCCCGACAAACAACAGCTTGCACAACAAATAGCGCAACTGCCCGGGGTGAAAGCGGTTTATCCAGAGCAGTTGGTCCGGGCTTTTTTATCGCAAAGCGTGCCGAAAATCGAAGTGCCTAGGGTATGGGAGATGCAACGCGACGGCCTGCCCATCAAAGGCAAGAACATTCGCGTGGCGGTGTTAGATACCGGCGTGGATTATACCCACGAATCCCTGGGTGGTTGTTTCGGGGCCGGTTGTAAAGTGGCCGGCGGTTACGATTTTGTCGCCAAAGATGATGACCCGATGGATGTGCACGGCCACGGCACTCATGTGGCATCTATTATCGCCGGTCAGTCGGCAACTATCACAGGTGTAGCGCCAGAGGCCAGCATCATTGCTTATAAAGTACTGGCAGATAATGGCTTTGGTAGCACTTTCGATATTATTGCCGCTTTAGAAAAAGCCGTAGATCCAGACGGCGACCCACAGACCCGCGACGGTGCTCAGATTATCAATATGAGTCTTGGCAACGATAGCCGGGACGCCAATGATCCCTTGGTGGTCGCTGTGAATAATGCCGCCAAAGCCGGTGCATTGGTGGTCGTCGCAGCTGGAAACTCGGGTCCCAATTTAGAGTCTTTAGGTTCGCCTGGTATTGCCGCGGAGGCCTTAACGGTCGCTAATACCTCGAAAACCGACGCGGTGTCTTTCGACAGTAGCCGTGGGCCCGGCGTCGCGGGCGCGCTGTTTAAACCTGAGATGGCCGCACCGGGTAGCAGCATTTATGCTGCGATCCCTGGCAATAAGTATGAGTATAAAAGCGGTACCAGTATGGCCGCACCGCATGTAGCCGGTGCTGCTGCTTTATTGCTACAAGCGGAGCCGCAGTTGACCGCGTTTCAGCTCAAACAGCGATTGGTGCAGAATACAGACCCGCTGAAGGAATCATTTTGGGACCACGGTACTGGCCGGCTGAATGTACTTAAAGCAGTGCGGGGGCAAGTCGCTCTGGATCAGAATGCTTTGTATCTGGGGCTGCTCAATAGTGCAGATTTCGCCAAGCAGGGAACTCGCCGCTTCAGCGTCCAGAATAATTCGGCCCAAGCAGTTGAATTAACATTAAAAACCTCTGGCACACCGGCATTCTTGACTGTAACTTTAAGTAGTGCATCCGTAAAATTAGCGCCAGGCGAGACGAAAGATGTCGATCTCAGTTATCTGGTTGATGCATCTAAAATCCCGGAAAATCCACCCGGAAATGCGGTCTATCAATTTGATATTGAGTTGTCAGGCGGTAACCAGGTTCAAAGGTTACCGGTGATATTAGATCATTATTTTATCCTCAAAGTAAATCTGGCCAGCCCGATGAATTCGGTCGGTATCTACACGCCGAAGTGGGCGAGAGTCGCATCCCGCTACAACCTGTGGGGGCAATCCAGTGTCAATCTGCGGTTAACGGATAAAACGATTCACATATTCGCTGAAGCGTCTTCGCCACCAGCCTCACTGCTGCCGGAAGAAACAAAAAATATGTCGATCAAACGTGATAATTGGATTTTCCGTACTGATGTCGATTTGTCAGCCACACCGGAAATCACAGTCTCAAATGCTGATATCAAGCATCGTTTGCGGCTCAAGTCGCCGACCAAAAATGGCGCGCCGTTTTGGGCCGGCGATTTTAAGAAAACCTTTGGTAGTGTGGCGCTTAAGGATGGTGACCGCTATCTAACCGGTTTTACCTTTTGGACTGAATGCAGGCCGCTGTGCGCAGCCATACCGCCCTCAGAGTTTTATCTGAGTGACGTGCCGGCTAGTTTCAGTTTATATAGTCAGCAGCAGCTGTTGCTCTCAGATTCGATGCCACAACATCTGATTATGGCGTCTTTCCGCTTTAACTCCCTGAGCCCGACCCAAGACTTAGAGCTTGATTTTACTGAACAACATCAGGTGAGGCTGCGCAAACCAGCTGAAAAACCAAATCATTTATTTGCGATGGACGGGTTGGGCTTTGCCGATCTTAGTGGGCAACTTGATCTCTATATCTGGCAAAAATCAGTTGGACTGAGAGCAGACGAGCTACCGGATAACAGGTTTCGATTTGAGGATTGGTCAAAAAGTGCCGCATCAGTGACGACGCAGCAATGGCGATTGACAGATGATGGCAAAATACTGAAATTCCGCTGTAAATCAGATATATGCGATATCAAAAAGTTATCCGATCTGGAGCTTATCTACAGCTCAGATGTGCGGGAATTATCTTTTGATAACAACTTACGTTATCTGACATCGCCGCTACAGGCCAGTGCCGATGGACTGCTGATTAAGCCGCGTTACCAATCTGTTGATTTATACAGAGGCAACAATATCTTCAATGATTTATGGCAAAACGACATTCCGTCGTACGCCCAGGTAAAAGCGCGCCATCAATGTGGCCCCGAAGCAAATCTGTTAAACGAATTCAGGTCAAACCTCTGGTTTAGCGGCGATGTTCCACCACATTTCCGCACCGATCTTATCCAGCCTTTTGATTGTAAAGAGAACTTTATTTTTCTGAATTATCCGCTTGATGGAAGGGACACGCAGGGCCTGCTTGGTGAAGTCCGCTTTGATCAGATCAAGGCCGGTTTGGAGTCGCCTTATTTTGTCGATTTAGCCACTTTTAATCGAGCAAAACGTGGCGACACTATCAGCCGGATTGATAACAAGTTCAGTGTCGAAGTTGCCTCGAAACAAGATCCGGTAAAGGAATTCAAAGTCTTGTTAAGAACCAAAGATGGCGACTGGAAGCTGGCTTACCACGGTTATAACGCCGGCGTGCATCAGTTCCCGTTACCGCTGCGTGCCGGTGAGCATTGGCTGGATCTGCGACTGCAGGTTTTGACGCAATCGGGCAATCAATTGTTGAATACGATGCCGGAAGCGCTGCGTATTGGTGCCAGTGTCGGTGGTGATAATGATGTCGATAGTGACGGCATCCTCAATAGTGCCGACACCGACAACGACAATGATTCGGTGCCTGATAGCAGCGACACCATGCCATACAACCCAACAGAAACAACTGATTCTGACCAGGATGGCCTCGGCAATAACGCCGACCCGGATGATGACAACGACGGCACGCCGGATGTGAACGATGCCTTCCCGTTAGATCCGGCGGAAACGTTGGATACCGACAAAGACGGCATCGGTAATAACGCCGACCCGGATGATGACAACGATGGCGTGGCAGATACCGCCGACGTCTTCCCGTTAGATCCAAAAGAATCAGTCGACACTGACAAAGACGGCATCGGTAATAACGCCGACCCGGACGATGACAACGACGGCGTGGCAGATACTGCAGACGCCTTCCCGTTGGATCCCAAAGAAACGCTGGATACCGACAAAGACGGCATTGGTAATAACGCTGACCCGGATGACGACAACGACGGTGTGGCCGACACAGCCGATGCTTTCCCACTGGATCCCAAAGAAACGCTGGATACCGACAAAGACGGCACCGGCAATAACGCCGATCCTGACGATGACAACGATGGTGTGGCCGACAGCAGCGATAAATATCCGCTGGATGCGACGCGCAGCAGTGACCCGGTGACGCCGAATGCCGGCAGTTCAGGTTCGGGCGGCGGTGGTGCTGGTTTAGGCGTATTGCTGCTTGGTTTACCGCTGCTGGCCTGGCGTCGGCAGCGCAGCCAGATCACCAACAAAGCAGCCTGATGTCGGGTTTATATCAATCTTGAGACAATAAAAAAGCGCCTGATTTTGGCGCTTTTTTGTGGGTAAAAACTAAGCCATAACTGCTTTATCAGCCAGCTACTTCCCTGACAGCCGCAGCAGATTATCCACAATCACCGCACTGGCGATGCCGACATTTAAACTCTCAGCCTGGCCAAAAGCCGGAATGGTTATACGACGGTTCACGCATGCTGCGATGGCGTCACTGATGCCGTTGGCTTCATTGCCAAGCACGATAAAACCACCGGGTTTGGCTAAAGCCAGCTGATGCACCGAATCGCCGTCTAAAAAGGCACCGTACACCGCTTGCTGTGCCTGATTCAGCACTGGTGTTAAATCGCCATAATGCAGTTTGACGCGTAAAAACGAGCCTTTGGCACTGGCGATGACTTTGGGGTTAAAGGCATCGACCGTATCCGCTGAGCAAAGGATATGGCGGATGCCATACCAGTCGGCGATGCGGATAATAGTGCCGAGATTGCCGGGGTCATTGACGTTATCCAGCACTAAAGTCCATTCCCCGGCGGTTTCAGCAAAAGGCGCGTACTGCGGAATAGCGACCACAGCCAGCGCCGCGTTGTTGCTGGTAAAAGTGCCAACCTGTTCCAGTTCGCTGGCGGAGCAGGGGTGGCTCATCTCGGCGGCATAGGCAGTTTCAGGAAAACGGTCAAAAAAGTCGGCGGTGCCAAACAAGGCTTTGACCGGCCAGTGCGCGGCCAATACTTCCAGCACTGCTTTTTCACCTTCGACAAAAAACAGTTGCTCTGCTTTTCGAAACTTCTTTAAATGCAGTGACTTAATTAGTTTTGACCACTTCTGGCTAATCATAAAAAACCTTGTTTATTCCCGGAACTGTTTATTCACGGAATTGGTATTTCAGTTCGCCGCCGACATAAGTCGCCAGCACTTTGGTTTGCCACAGCTGTTCCGGTGCGACTTTGACAATATCGCGGTCGACCAGAATAAAGTCAGCCCACATGCCGGGCGCGAGACTGCCCATCGCCTGATCCTGGAAAGCGCCATAAGCGGCATCGACGGTGAAGCTACGCAGCGCTTCAACCAGCGTCAGTTTTTGCTCTGGTAACCAGCCACCGGCCGGTTGATTTTGCTGGTCCTGCCGTGTCACGGCGGCATGGATGCCAAAAAACGGATTGGCCAGTTCGACCGGATAATCTGAGCCGCCGACAATGCGGTTGCCGTCATCGACCAGTGAACGCCAGGCATAAGCCCCACGCAGCCGCGCCACACCTAAACGGTCACCGGCCATGTTTTTATCCGAAGTGGCATGAGTCGGTTGCATCGACGGCAGCACATGCAATGCAGCAAAACGTGGCAAGTCTTTGGGGGCGACAATTTGCGCATGTTCAATGCGATGACGGCCGGTCTTACGCTGCACTTCAGTTTGCAGGCTCTCAAAACGGTCTAACGCCAGCTGGTTGGCATAGTCGCCAATGGCGTGCACATTAGCCTGGAAACCGGCGTCTATGGTCAGTTTCATCACGGCGCTGAGTTTATCCGGCTGGGTCACTAACAAACCGGTTTCTTTGGGTTTATCGTTGTAAGGCGCCAGTAACGCCGCGCCACGGCTGCCAAGCGCGCCGTCACCGTAAATTTTCACTGAGCGCACATCGAGGAAATCGAGCGGGTCGTCGGTGGGGCCGGCTTTGAGCCAGATTTCCAGCGCCGGATCTGTCGCCGACAACATCGGGTACAGCCGCAGCGGGAGCTGTTTCGCTTCGCGCAATTGCTGGTATGTGGCGAGGTTGGCCGCATCGATGCCGGCGTCATGGGTGCTGGTAATGCCGAGTGACAGCAGATGGTTAAATGCTGCGTTCAGCGCACTGATGCGCTCGGCTTCATTGATGGCCGGAATTTGTTTTTCCAGCATCAGCATGGCGTTATCAATTAATACGCCGGTGGGTTCGCCGTTGGCGTCACGGACAATCTGGCCGCCCGGCGGGTCTATGCTGTCTTTGCTGATGCCGGCCAGTTGCAGGGCTTTGCTGTTGGCCCAGCCGGCATGGCCGTCGACGCGACTGAGCCAGACCGGTTTGTCTTTAATCACTTCATCTAATAACTGTTTGCCGGGAAACTGTTGGCTCGGCCATAACACCTGATTCCAGCCACGGCCTAAAATCCACTGCGCCTGCGGATTGGCTTTGGCAAAAGCGGCGGTTTTGGCTACCGCTTGTGCCTCTGAGCTGCTTTCGCGTAAATCAACCTGACTCAAGTTCTGGCCAAGGCCTAGCACATGGCCGTGACCGTCAATCAGGCCTGGCAATAAAGTGCGGCCTTGACCGTCGATTTTGCTGGCTTCAGGAAAGTCTTTGGCAATGCCCTGACCGCGTGCCAGTACTTTGCCGGTGGCGTCGTCAAACACCAGTTCAGAAAACGACAGCAGCTGACGCTGATCGTCAAAACCATAACCTTTGATATTGCTGATAAGCACAGGCGCGGCGTGTGCCGACAGGGTGAAACAGCCGGAAATCAACAAGGCCAGCAGGGACTGCCGGCGGGACAGAAAAGACATCGCAAACTCCGTGTACGTGGGCTTTTGCGCCTTGCCGGCAGAGCGGGCAAACAGCGCAAAAGACAAACCTGGGTCTGGGCGTCAGCGGCGGTTTTTCTTGGTGCGGCGCGCCCGTTCTTTATCACGCTCCGCTTTTTCTTTGGCTTTGCGGGCTTCCTCTAACTTAGCATTGGTGACTTCTGCTGTCACCATTTCAGGGGTTTCCAGCGTGATAGGGCCAAACAATCCCGCACGTAACTCATTGATTAAAATCGCGCCCGCTTTGGTCACATCGACCACACCGCCTTTGGCCATACAGCCGCGTTTGGCGCCAATGGCGTCGAGCAGCGCCAAGTCATTTTCCGGTTTTTCTTTCAGTTGATAGCGGCCCAGCACCTGGTCGGCATAATGTTCCAGCAAGTATTCGGCGGCGAACAGCGCGATGTCGCCATAGTCAAAAGCGGTTTCTTTGATGGCGCCGGTGATGGCGAGGCGATAACCACAGCTGGCCGGGCTGAGTTTGGGCCAGAGGAAGCCCGGCGTGTCGGTTAAAATGACGCCGTTGTCGAGTTTAATCCGTTGCTGTGATTTAGTGACACCGGCTTCGTTGCCGGTTTTGGCAATCACCCGGCCGGCTAAGGTATTGATTAAGGTCGATTTACCAACGTTCGGGATCCCCATAATCATCGCGCGCGGGCCACGTACGTCGAAGTTGCGGTCTGGTAATAAAGTGGTGCAGAGGTCAAGTAGTGCGCGGATTTGTGCCGGGTCCTGCTGGCTGATTGGAATGGCTTTGACGCCGGCTTCCTGCTCAAAATGCGCCTGCCAGATGGCCGTGACAGCCGGGTCGGCCAGATCAGCTTTATTCAGCACTTTAATACACGGCGTGTCGCCGCGTAGTTCCGGCACCAGCGGGTTTTCACTGGAAAATGGAATGCGGGCGTCGAGCATCTCGATGATGACATCAACCTGGGGCATCACCTCCGCAATTTCTTTGCGGGCTTTATGCATATGACCCGGGAACCAGTTAATTGACATCACTCATCTCCAACACACAACAAAGCCGGTTATTTTAGCCCGAACCGGCCTGGAGCGGAAATCTTTCGCCAGACCTTTGCCTTTATTCAGCGAAATAATTGCTTGAATGACTGAATTTGTTACACATTTGTTGGTCTTTAACAGCGGCTTCATCGTATGCTGAGGCAAAATCCCGTTTAATCCATCTGAAAGGAACATCAGGATGCCGCTGAGATCCGCCGTCTATTCAGCTTTTTATGCAGCCAGGCCACAACGACTGGCGCTCGCGACCGGCAGCTTGTTACTGGCCTGCACGCTCGGTGCTATGCCAGCGCACGCGCTGCAACTTAAAGCCACCACAGTCAAACTGGAGCATCCGGCCAATGGCAGTCTGCTGCGCATGCCAGGCCAGCCGGTGTTGCTGGTGTCCGGCCACAACCATGAATTTCGTTGGCTCAGCCGGGTCGACTATGCCAATAACAGTACCGAACAAATCGCCTTACCGGCCCAGGTACAGTTTTTTCAGGCCGCGACTTTAGCCGGCCACAATGGCAGCCAGTTGGTGGCCATAGGGCAGGACGCTTTGTGGCATTATCAAACCGACACAAAAAAATGGCGGCAATTAGCCAGCGCGCCTTCTGCTTATCCGGTGACCGATGCCAAACGGATGCTGCAGCTCGAATTTACCGCCGATTTGGACCAAAACGGCCTGACCGATTTTCTGGTGCCTGATTTTCGTGCCTTGCAGGTGCTGATGCAGCAAAAAGACGGCTCTTTTCGCACTTATGCCCTGCCAATTACCGCACAAATGCAGATTTTTGAAAAAGACCCGGATTTTTTCCTGAAAACGCCGCGCCAGGTCGATTTCACGCTGGATGGTCGCACCGATATCGTGTTTAACGTCGACGACAACCTGTGGGTTTATCCGCAGCAAGCGGACGGCAGCTTTGCCACCACGGCCACAGTGGTGCCGCTCGGGGTTGGCCTGACGCCGGATGTGCAGGCGCAGCAGCGCGGCGGCGACGGCCGCAGCTACGAGGGCCTGACTATCACGCGGCTGGAACGGTTACTCGACTTAAATGGCGATAAAGTCACCGATTTAGTAGTGCAACAGCAGCATTATGTGGATGTGATGGAGCAGAAATACAGCTACCGTGTTCACTATGGCCGCAATGACAACGGCAAGCTGGTTTTCCCAACCACAGCGGACCAACAGATCAACACCACAGGTGTGCAGTTTGATGTGCAATTTGCTGATTTAGACGCCGACGGCCGCTTAGATTTTTACACGCCGGCGGCGGAGATTGGCATCAGCAAAATAGTGTCAGCGCTGTTGACCGGTTCGGCGTCGGTCGACTGGTTATTCTACAAACAGCAGGCCGACGGCAGTTTTGGCACTAAACCAGTGCACCGTCAGGAAGTCGATGTCGGCATTTCGCTTGGCAGCGGTCAGTTTAATTTGCCCGTCACCGCAGTATTAAAAGGTGCCGATGGCAAAGCGACCTTGCTGAAAGCCGAAGATGAAGACACGCTACGCAGCTACGCCCCGGTTGGCGCGAAGCTGTTTTCCGATAAAAGTACCCGGCAAAATATTAAACTGCCAAAACGCGCCATTAACTTACTGGTCAATGACTTAAACGACGATGGCAAAGAGGATTTAGTGCTGCCGTTTGGCGCGCAGGAAGCCAAAGGTCAGACCAATCAACTCACCATTTTATTGCAATAAACCACAAGGAAAAGCGGATGAAGCTGTTAAAAAGTGCGGTGTTGTTATTCGGTTTGGCTGGTGTTGGCGCTGGTGTAGCACAGGCGGCGCCAACTGCGGTGATTGAAACCACTATTGGCACTATGAAGTTTGATTTGCACCAGCAAGCGGCGCCAAAAACCACCGCGCGTTTTATTGAACTCGCCAAATCCGGCTGGTACAACGGCAAATCTTTTTACCGCGTGGTCAAAGGCCACGTCGCGCAAGCTGGCATCAATGATGACAATCATCCGGACCATCAAAAATACCGTGTCCCGGCCGAGTTCTCCGACAAGTTGCCCCACATCCGCGGCAGCCTCGGCATGGCGCGCGACGAAGACCCCAATAGCGGCAGCACCGAATTTTTTATCTGCTTAGAACGCCGCGCACATCTCGACGGCAAATACACCAATTTCGGCCAGCTCAGCGACGGCGACAAAGTACTGGACGCCTTTGCCGCACTGCCAGTCGACGAAAAATGGATCGACAATCCGGGCGCAAAACCCATCGCCTTTCATAGCCCAAAACAACCGGTTTTGATTAAGCAGATCCGGATTGAGCCTTGAGTGGTGGGGGTAGATTCACCGTCATAAGATGGTACCAATCCACGCGCTTGGCGTACTTCACTCACCCAGTAAACATTGGCGAACGGCGCGGACGCTTACAACGCAGACACGCCGTGAATACATCCTTGTAGGCTCGTCAGCCGCTATCCCTGCGGCTGACGGTCTGCTTTTGTAATCATCCGGCCGTTTTGCGAGTTCATTTGTAGCAGTTACATACACATACAACTATTTGGGAATAATGTGTACGGCGTGTGACGCCCAGCGGGCTTCGCTTGCGCGTACCTACTCGCTGATTGAGATCGTAGGTACCGGCAAGCGATAGCGTCGCCGTACAATGCTCCATATTCGATGCCTGCAATTCGCCCCAAACGCATATTCAAAACTCTAACAAAACTTGGCTCTGGAAAACCCTCAGTTGCACTAACAAGCTTTTTCTTCGGTTGTGGAGATGTTAACGTCTGAGCGTTTATGAAATCGGGTGGGTGTCCTAGGAGTGTCCCAGTTAACCACCACACAGCAAGAGGTCAAGGAAGAATCGAATGATAGTGATTAAAGTCCCCAAGAACTTTGTTTGGCCGGTGAGGGTTCTGTTTTTGGTTTTAGCGCTGGTTATTATCAAAATTATTGTAGATAAATACCTTCAGGGATACATAATCAGTTCCGGAGCAACAAAGTACGAATATGGAAGCGTCGTATACTTTACGCATATGCTGAAATATGTTGTCTTCGCTTTTGTATTGATACTCTTTGCTGTCAGAACGATTGAAAAAAAATAGTCTGCCAAAGATAAAACCAAGTACCAAAATTCGCCGAAGTCCGCCATCCCAAACCCCAACAAACCCAACATCGGCAGCCGCGGAGTGAGCGATCAAGAGTGAGCGCGGGAGGCGCGAACGGGCGAACGCAGTGGTGGCGGTGTTGGGTTTGCCGCGATGTGCCAACTATCTAAGCAGCGTTACTAAAGCACTTTGCTCATAAAATACTTAGCGCCACCGGCGAACGGGTAGTCCTGCTGCGTCCACTCCACTTGAGTATGGCGCGTTAAATTCAGCGATTTATTTGGCAATGTTGCCAGACATCAGGGTGATGTTGTCCTGGTTGACACTACTGCTGAACGTGGTAAACGCACTGTTATGGACTTAACTGGCGAGCCGGTTGACATCCTGATGAATGCTCGCGGTATGATGGAATTGATTTTACTGAATATTGCCCTGCAAAATGGCGTAATTAAAGCCGACTTATTTTCGGTACTGGTGCTGATGTCGATCATCACGACGATGATGGCGACGCCGCTGTTTAATTGCCTGCGGCGCCGGCGGTCGTTTCGCCGCAGGCTCAGTAATCAGATGTCAGTTCATTTTTTTTCAGCGGAGCCATGTTATGGAGCACTTTCTTGAATTAACCAGTGCCAGATTACAGCTTCGGACTATGCGCACGGCGGACTGGCCGCTGTTCTTGCAATTGCATCAGGATGAAACGGTCCGGCGTTATGTGTGTGATGTACAAAGCGAAGCGCAAATCCGCGCCCGCTTTGACAGCCGGTTGCTGCCCTGGACAGTGCATCGCCCGGATATGATGGCGCTGGTGATCGAGCGCCGCGACAACTCAGCCCCGGTTGGTGTGATTGGGTTGCGCAGCGACTGGGCGAACCGACAGGCTGAAGTGGGCTTTTTGCTGCTGCCTGCACAGCAAGGCCAGGGGTTTGCCGGCGAAGCACTGCAAACGTTGTTGCAGTTTGCAGTGCAAAATTGTGGTTATCACAAGCTGGTGGCCACTGTCACCGCCGGCAATGAGCCGAGCCTGAAATTACTGAAAAAACATGGTTTTGTGCAGGAAGGGCTGCTGCGTGAACACTATTTCCTCGGCGGCCGTTTTGTCGACGATGTGAAGCTCGGTCTGTTAGCCCGCGACTGGTCGCCGCTTTAGCCAGTCGTATTTTGTGTAGCGTTGCAGGCCATCCGTTTGCCGGTCGCTGGTAAAGCGTGGTTTAAATCTCACCTGTGGCACTAAACTGTGTTCTTTACCTGTCTGTCCGACTTCAGTCATTTCCGCTCAAAAGCGCAGTTATCGCGACAAAACGCAGATCAGGCTTCAGGCGTATTGCGTAACATCTCATGCAACAACGCTTTGATTGCGGCAGCCCCGATAGCTGCAACCGCTATTCTGAAGCGAAGCCCCGGGCATAGTGCTTAATATCTCAATACGAACTGTCCGTCATGGCACCCCAGAGGTTAGATATGTGGCTGAGGCTTTTTCTTGGGTTATTGCTGAATCTGTGCGCACTGCCAGCCATCGCAGAGGCGCAGGCCAGTGCTGCGACTGACCAAGTGCAGGCGCGATTGCTGGTTGATCATCAGGTGGTCAGCCCGGGCCAGCGCCTGCGCATCGCCGTGCAGCAAAAAATTATCCCGCACTGGCACACCTACTGGCAAAACCCGGGTGATTCTGGCGAAGCAACTCAAATCCGCTGGCAATTACCCTCTGGCGTTGAGATCAGTGCGATAGAATGGCCGGCACCGCAGCGCTTTGTGCTGGGACCCGTCACGAATTATGGCTACAGCGACGAAGTCAGTTTGTTACAGTGGCTTAGCGTGCCAGCGGACTGGCCACTCGGGCAGCCGTTACAACTGCAGGCCACTGTCGATTGGCTCGTGTGTGAAGAGGAATGTATTCCGCAAAGCGTGCAGCTGGCTCTTCGTTTGCCGGTGGCAGCCAGTCCGGTCAGTGCATCTGCGGCAGATTTGCAGGTGCTCAGCACCAGTGAGGCCAGATTGCCGCAGCCGCTGCCCTTTAACGGCCAGTTGCAGCCAGATCCGACCGGTGGCTATCAGTTAGCCGTCAGCGGGCTGCCGGCTGATGTCAGCCTGACAGACAGTTACTTTTTCCCGTCGCGCTGGGGTTTGTTGGCGCAAAGCCAGCCGCAGCGTTGGCAGTTACAGCATGGCGTGCTTAGTCTGCAATTGCCCGCCGGTGAAACACCACTGCAAACCGGAGCTGTGCTGGACGGTGTGTTGCTGCTCAGTGAAGCCGGTGCCGGGCCCAGGGGTTATCAGTTAAGTGTGACCATGGCTGCAGCATCGTCTGGCGAGCTTTTGCCAGTCGCTGCGCCATCAGCCGACACGAATATGTCCACGACATTGGCTCTGTTGCTGGCTTTTGCCGGTGGATTTTTGCTGAATCTGATGCCTTGTGTGTTTCCGGTCCTGTCGATGAAAGCGCTGGCATTGCTGGCGCACAGCCAGCAGCCATTGGGCGAACAGCGCCGGCATGGCTGGGCTTATACCGCAGGTATTGTCCTTAGTCTGTTGGGCTTTGCTTTGCTGCTGCTTGGTTTTAAAGCGGCCGGTACTGAGCTGGGTTGGGGCTTTCAGTTTCAGTCCCCGCTGTTTGTGCTTCTGATGACTTGCCTGCTGTTTGCTGTGGCGCTGAATTTGTCCGGCGTTTATGAGATCACTGGCCGTTTGAATGGCGCCGGGCAGGCATTGGCTGCTCAGCAGGGGTATCGCGGCAGTTTTTTTACCGGGGTGCTGGCGACCGTGGTGGCAACCCCTTGTACTGCGCCGTTAATGGCAGCAGCGTTGGGTTTTGCCATGACGCAACCGCCACTCACGTTACTGCTGGTGTTTGTTTGTCTGGGGCTGGGGTTGGCAAGCCCGGTATTAGTGCTGAGCTACTGGCCGGCGTTGCAGCGGCGCTTGCCAAAGCCTGGCCCCTGGATGTTGGTATTCCGCCAAATGCTGGCGTTTCCGATGTATGGCGCCGCGATTTGGCTCGGCTGGGTGCTGGCGCAACTACAAGGCGCTGACAGCTGGAGTTGGTTATTGATGGTGCTATTGTTGCAGAGCTTTGCGCTGTGGTGGCTGGGACAAAGCCAGCAGCGTGCGGGCACCTTTTGGCAGCCGCTGACTGCGTTGGTCTTGCTGGTACTTGGCCTCATTTGGGGGGTGTTGCAACTTAAATCTGTAGCGTCAGAACAGACGACAGACCCATTAGTCAGCAAGAAAGGCGCTCAGCACGCGGGCCCTGCGTTTGAACCATACAGCGATGCCCGTTTAGCTGAACTGCGGGCCGCCGGTACCCCCGTTTTTGTTAATTTCACCGCGGCCTGGTGCTTAAGTTGTCTGGTCAATGAAAAAGTGGCGCTCAGTACCACGCAAGTGCAAAAGGCTTTTTCGGAGCGGGGTGTGGTGTATTTAAAAGCCGACTGGACAGCACGCGACGAACACATTCGCCAGACGCTGGCACGATATGGCCGTAGTGGCGTGCCGTTATACCTGTTTTTTCCTGCCGGGCAGCGGGACGCGGTAGAGCTGCCTCAAATTCTGACGCCGGACTTGCTGGTCCGGACCGTCAGCGTTGTTGATTAGCCGATAAAAAAGGAGAGTCTTATGCTACATCGTATGTGGAAACTGGCGGCGGTGTCGCTGCTGAGCCTGGCAGCGGCCAGCTCACAGGCTGCTGCAGTCATTGGACAGCCTGCACCGGATTTCAGTGTCAGTAATGCCAATGGCAACCCCGTCACCCTGAGTAGTTTTAAGGGCAAAACGGTGGTGCTGGAATGGACCAATCATCTGTGTCCATATGTGCAGAAACATTATGACAAAAGCGGCAATATCCCGGCGCTGCAACAGGCCGCTACAGCAGATGGCGTGGTCTGGCTGCAGCTGATTTCATCAGCACCTGGCAAGCAGGGGCATGTCGACGGCGCGACAGCGTTGCAGCTAAACCGGGACCGCAAAGCAGTACCCACCGAGGTATTGCTGGACGAAAGTGGTCAGGTCGGTAAGTTGTATGATGCCCAGACTACGCCACATCTGTTTTTGGTTAATGCTGACGGCGTGCTGGTATACAAAGGTGGCATCGACAGTATCAAATCCAGCAAAGCGGAAGATATCGCGAAGGCGCAGCCCTATCTGAAAGACGCGCTGGCTGCCGTCAAAGCAGGCCAGCAAGTGGTGAATGCAGCCACCGCACCTTATGGTTGTTCGATTAAATATGCCGGGTAAATTCCTGATGCTGTTGTAGCCGGTGTCGGCGATCACCGCCGCACCGGCATGTTTTCAGGCAGCCGGTTTGACACCGCAATCCTGCAAGGTACACTGCGAAGTTGCAGCATAAATTGAGGAGCAACAGGTGCGCAATTGGATAGCAGGCCTCTGTATTTTCTCTTGTGCATGCGCTGCTGGTGATGACCTGTTGTTGCTGTCAGCATTGCCGTTAGAGTTATTTAAAAGCAGAGAATCTGCCTATCAGCCGGTTGCCATGGTGCAGCAGGTTCTGAAGTATTATCCTGCCCCTTATACAATAGAAGCCGTGAACCTGAATCGTGCTTTTGCGGAGTTGCAAAGCCGGACCGGAAGTTGTGTGGTTGGTGTGCGGAAAACTCCGCAGCGCATGCAAGATTTTTTGTTTAGTCAGCCTTACATCATTGCCCCTGATATTCGTCTGCTGGTCAAAGCAGATTCCGTCTGGGCGCGTCGACTCCAAAGATTGCAGGACCCGACGGGGTTGCTGAGTCTGCAGCAGATTTTAAGCCTCAAATCGCCACCGGCCTTGGTAACAGAGGAGGGGCGGGCTTATGGTCACGCCATAGATGCGCTGCTCAGCGAACATAAACGCCATCATGCGATGTACCTCAAAACAACGAAAGTGTCGCGTTTTGGTGAAACTTTACCGATGCTCAGTAAAGGCTTTGTCGATGTTGCGCTGGAATATCCGGTCGTTGTGCCGCCAGAGGCCGGTGGGACTTTGCAGAGTTTCCGCCTCAAAGAAGCTGATCCTTTTGCCCTGGCCTATTTTGCCTGTAAGCGGGATGCCGCTACTGCTGAATTTTTACAGCAGCTCAATAACGCCATTTTGGCATTTCGCAGTAAACCTGAATTCCGAACGATGTTAGTTGAACCATTTCCACAGCAGGAAAGGGTGCAAGTTTGGCAGCATTGGTTAAAGCTGACCTCAGAAGAATAATGGTTGGTCGCGCGCGATCCATGAATGCGGCTGGGTAGTAAATTTGTTTTTTTCGGAACATCAAATGGATAGCTTTGCTTTAGCGTGAACTGGCAGAACGGCCGTTTGACTCTGATGTGAAGGGTCCTACACTGCATAAACCTCTGAGCCTGCTGACAAGGAATTGGTTATGCGTGCGATGAAGTTTTTTCTTGCCCTGTTCATCATGATGCCGTTGCATGCCGCGGAGTTATTACTATTGTCGATGAACCCTGCGGCGGATTATCTGGACGAATACAATAGCTATCAGCCGGTGAAAATGGTCCGGCACGTATTACAGTTTTATACCGAACCCTTCCATATTGAAACGGTCAGTCTGAACCGCGCTTTTACTGAACTGCGTAAAACGCCGGGTGCTTGCACGCCGGTCGTGCGCAAATCGGCTGCCCGTCTGCATCATTATCTGTTTAGTCAGGCTTTTATTATCGCGCCGGATATCCGGCTATTAGTGAAAAATGATTCTCCCTGGGTGAAGCGGTTACACCGGATGGAGGATGCTGCGGGTCGTATCAGCCTCGAGCGTCTGCTGATTTTGCCAAATCCACCGGTTTTGGTGACGGAAGATGGCCGTTTGTATGGAGACAAAATTGACCAGCTGCTGGCCTTTCACCGTGCCGCTGATTCTATTTATGTGCGAACCGCCAAAGCATCTAAATATGGTGATTTATTGCCGATGCTGCTCAAAGATTTTGTCGACATGACACTCGAATTTGCCCTGGCGTTGCCGGAAGAAGAGCGCGCAAAGTTCACTGAATTCCGCTTGGCTGAAGCGCCTGATTACTCGCTGGCCTATTTTGCCTGTGGTCAGGATGCCAAAAGTATTCAGGTGTTGAAGCTGCTGGATCAGGCAATTATGCGGTTCCGCGAGACGCCGGAATTCAGAGAGCTGTTAACTGCTCCGTTTCCTGCAGCGGAAAAAGAGCAGGTCTGGCAGGCCTGGTTGCAGTTAAATGCGCAGCCTGACCCACCCCCCTTGCCGGAAGAGGAATCGCTTTTCTAACAATATTGCCAGAGGTTATCTTCAGTCAGGCGCATCACAACCCGGCATCAGGGCTGCAAAAGCGGCCTGAAAGTTGATTTCGCCAAATGTCAGTGTTTTGCGGGTCGCAGTGTCTTGTAATACCTGACTAATCTGCTGATGATTGCACTGCGGGTAATAGCTCCAGAGCAACGCTGCCATTGAGGTCACCTGTGCCGCTGCTATCGAAGTACCAGAGCGATGCCGATACGTCCCGTCAGGCCAGGTGGACTGAATGCCTACGCCCGGAGCTGCGATATCGATGGTCCTGTGCGTTGGCGAGAAAGCAGCAGGCTCCCCTTGTGCATCCGTCGCAGTGACTGACAGCACGACAGGATAAGAAGCCGGAAAAAACTTCGTATCATCGCCACTATTGCCTGCTGCGGCAATGAGGAGCAGGCCGGCTGTTGCACTGCTGTTTACTGCTTGTGCTTCGGCGACAGAATAGCCGGGGCCACCCAAACTCAAATTGGCCAGCTGGGCGCCGGCGGCCTGACATTGACGAAGTGCCGCAATCAGCTCTGACGCATAAATCCAGTTCTGGTTATGCCGGAATACTTTGATGATATGCAGGCTGAGCAGCCCCAGGCGGCCGCGGCCTGATGGGCGTTGTGCCAAACCGGCGATGATGCCGGCGACGTGGGTGCCGTGGCCTTGTTCATCCCGATCCCATGAATCGGCGGCAATATTGTCGTTGTCAGCAATCCCTTCGCCGGAGACTGCCGTACTGTGCAGATCTTCATGCTGCAGTGCGTAGCCACTGTCGATGACACAGACCTTTCTCGGGCTTTGCAAAGTGGCTGGAACGAGTACCGGTTGTAGCGCCGGTGCTGCGGTGTGTTGCCGTGGATCGACCGCGGTGTTCAGCATATAGCGCAGCGGGTCCGGTTCAACCAGAGCGACTTGCGGTTGGCGCCTGATGTCCTGAAGCTGTTGCGTGCTCAGCTGCACACTGAAGAGCTGGAGCTCAGGGATCATGATCAGCGGCTCCAGCCGGTTTACTCGGGCAAATTGCTGCAGTGCCCACCGGCGGCCGGTGCGTTCTGATGAGACCGCAACTCCCCCTGTCTGCGCCGGCGCTGTGTTTTCTTGCCGCAATAACACGATATAACGCTCAGTCGATGTGGCTGCCTGAGTGAGGGGCGTTGTGGTGAATAACAAACCCAGGAGCAGACAAATTCGTCGCTTGGCGCAGGGCAGGGCTAGCGGTGCGGTGAATAGCATGGCGTGTTTCCAGAGATTGCAGAATGCCGGGTAAAACAGCAGTCGCGTAGCCCTGACGCTTGATAAGCCGCCGATAAATGTTTGATAAAATCTGACGCAGATGTTGAGATTCGCTGAGCAGTGCATGACGGATGCAAGGTGTGCGGGCTGTAAACTCTGCTTTCAGGCATCTGACCAGTGAACGAGAGTTTCCCCCTCATGGCAAAGCTGTTGCGGAATTCACGACTAAATTTTGCTTTTCGACTGGTAACTCCAGTGGTGGCTGCTAATTTTGCCTGAAGCGAACGGGAAATTACTGTGGCAAGTCCGCACAATCAGGGTAGATGTTGAGACTGATGTATGAATGAAATGACGCGCTTAGAGACTATTGCCGAATATTCGCTGCAGGTCGCTGACGAAGACCCGAGCCTGAATCAGTTGCTGGCAGCACTGGCGCAATTGTTCGATGCCCCTATTGCACTGGTCAGTCTGATTGGCGCGGATTTCCAATTTTTTAAAGCCCGCTATGGCCTCGGGGCAGACCGGACCCGACTGGAAGATGCTTTTTGTGCCCATGTCGTGGCACAGGACGCGCCAATGGTGGTGGAGGATGCCAGCAGCCACGCTGAATTTCAGCACAACCCGCTGGTTACCGGTGCGCCGCATATCCGCTTTTATGCCGGCGTGCCGCTGCAACTGAATAATGTCCCGGTCGGTGCCGTGTGTGTTATCGACCAGGTGCCACGCAGTATCAGCGTGCAGCAGCTGGCATTGCTGGAAAAAGTCAGTGCACACGTCTCTCACTACCTGACACTCTGGCATCAGCATAAACAGCTGGCACAGGAACAGCGTTTACTCGAGCAATCGCCGGCGGTGCTGATGCAATGGCGCAATCTGCATGGGCTGACGCTGACGCATGTCTCCGGCAATATCGATACTTTATTTGACTTGCCGGCTGAAGCGCTGCGGCAGAAACAAGCGGTATTTGAAGACTTTATCGTCCCGGCCAGCCTCAATGATTTTAATTTTCTGCTAAGTAATCACCAAAGTGGCGTTGCAGCCGCAGAGGCGCATTTTCAGATCAAATCGCCCAGTCACAAGCTGTTTTGGGTCAAGCTGATTTCCCGTGCCTTTTTCAGCAGCGACGGCCGGCTTGATGCTATTCACGCCATGTTGGTCGATCACACGGCCAATCGTTACACAGAAGCCAAGCTGACTGAAACTAATCAACAGATGCGCCTATTGCTGGATGCCTCCGGTCTTGGCACCTGGGACTGGAACCTGCAGTTGGACAGCAGCAAAGTGAACCGGCGTTGGTGCGAAATGCTGGGGCTGGACTATGAGTTGTTTGACAGTAGCAGTTTGTTTTGGCGTCAGTTAATACATCCGGCAGATATGGCCGCGCTGGATGCAGAGTTACAGCGTCATCTGAGCGGGCAGACGCCGGTGTTTAATACGGTTTACCGGATGAAGCATCAGGACGGTCATTGGGTCTGGATTGAGACTTACGGCAAAGTGGTGGAGCGGGACAGCCAGCAGCAGCCGGTGCGCCTTGCCGGCACTCACCGCGACATCACAGTGAAAAAAGAAATGGCGCTGCTGGAAACCAAACAGCGCCAACTGCTGAGTTTTATCAATAAAGCCCAGGCGATGTATCTTCGTAGCGGCAACTTGTCTGAAGCCTGTCGCGCAGTGCTGGCGGAGCTGACTGAGATAGCGGACAGCCAGTTTGCTTTTATTGGTCAGATGCGCCTGAATAACGAAAAAAATAGCCTTTTTATTCATGCGATCACCGAGATTTCCTGGAATGAGCGCAGCAGTCAGCTGGTCGAGTTATATCAGCAGGGGCAACTGTACTTTGACAGCTTCGATAACTTGTTTGGCAAAGTGATCACCAGCCAGACGCTGGTCATCAGTAACGAACCGGCCAGTCACCCGGCATCAAAAGGCACGCCGGCCGGCCACCCGAAAATCTTCCGGTTTCTGGGGCTGCCCATCATGCTCAAGGATGGCTTGGTGGGGATGATAGGCCTTGCGAATAAATTGTCTGACTACACGCCGGCAGATGCGGCATTTTTACAGCCGCTCTGTGACGCGCTGGCCGGTTTGTTTTATGCAGTTGAGCAGGAACAGGCGCGGGTGCATGCCGAAGAGCAGCTGAAGAATCTGGCGATGACAGACCCTTTAACCGGCATCCCGAACCGGCGCGCTTTTATCGAACATTGTGCCCGCTTAAAAAACAGCCCCACCGGTTATGTGCTGGCGATCCTCGACATCGACAATTTCAAAAGGGTCAACGACACATACGGCCATGCGGTCGGCGATGAGGTGATCAAGCTGATAGGCCGCAAACTCCAGCACTGTCTGCGTTCAGACGACTATGGTGCCCGTCTTGGGGGGGAAGAGTTTGCATTGCTGATCGAGCATACCGAAATTGATATGGTGCATTTGCTGTTGGATAATCTGCGTCTGGAGATCAGTGCTGAAGTGGTACATACCGCTGACGCAGATGTATCCGTCACTGCTAGTATCGGCGCACGCTATGTGCCAGCCGGAGAAGTGGAAGATTTGCACTTACAAATGGCCGACGCCGATGTGGCATTGTATAAAGCCAAAGAAAATGGTCGCGATTGCCTGATGTGGTTTTAAGACCGCACCGGACAGACGATGCGGTCACCAAAAGCTTCTGCGTAAAAGCGGGTTATCAGGTTTTCAGCTGCTGTTGAAAAAACGCCACTGTCCGTTGCCAGGCCAGTTCCGCCGCGGCTTTGTCGTAGCGCGGTGTGGTGTCGTTGTGAAAGCCGTGTTGGGTGTCCGGATAGGTAAAGCTTTGCGCGGTTTTACCGGCGGCTTTTAACGCGTCGTCATAGGCTTTGGCACCGGCGTTGACGCGTTCGTCATTGCTGGCGTAATGAAAGAGTAGCGGTGCTTTGATCCGGGCGACTTTTTCAAGGTCCCCTTGCCGGCCATAAAACGGTACTGCAGCGGCTAGGGTCGGTACTTCAGTGGCGAGGAAGTTGGCGATGCCACCACCGTAACAGAAACCGACCACGCCGACTTTGCCGTTGCCGCCTGCAAGTTTTTGCAGATACGCCACACTTTCAATGAAATCCTGCCGTGTTTTGGTCTGATCCAGCTTGCCAAATAACTCACGGGCTTTGTCTTCATCGCCCGGATAACCACCGAGCGTAAACAGTGCATCCGGTGCTAAGGCGATAAAACCAGCCTTCGCGAAGCGCCGCGCTATATCTTCAATATGCGGGTTTAAGCCGCGATTTTCATGCACCACCAGCACAACCGGCAGTGGCCTGGTCGCTTTGGCTGGTTTCACCAGATAACCGCGCACTGTGCCATTGCCGTTTGGGCTTGGGAACTCGACAAAGCTGGCCGACAAGGTTTTGTCATCTGGTTTCACCTGTTGGCCGAGTGCGTAATTAGGTGTTAAAGCTTCCAGAATTGATAACGCCGTGACGCCGGCCACGGCAAACTTCGCAGTGCCGGTCAAAAACTCGCGCCGGCTGATATCTCCATGCACATAACGGTCGAACAAACGTAAGGTTTCCGGATGAAAATCTTTGGCGGTTTTACGCTCTGACATAAACTGGCTCCAGGTGCTTGGTCGGCAAAAAAGCCGCAGTCTGAACACTGCGGCAATGTATCGGTTTTATATACTGCGCCAGCACGGAAAATGTGCAAATGTTTTTGCCAATGCCAGTGAATTATCAGCGCTGATAAATCTGATCAAAGATACCGCCGTCGCCAAAATGCTCAGGCTGTACTTTGTCCCAGCCGCCGAAGCTGCCGATATCCACCAGCTTAATGGCCGGGAACTGCTTGGCATATTTGGCGGCAACTGCTGTATCGCGCGGGCGGTAATAGTGTTTGGCGGCAATTTCCTGGCCTTCAGCGCTGTACAGATATTGCAGATATTCTGTAGCGGCGGCTGTCGTGCCTTTGGCGTCGGTGTTCTTTTTCAACACGGCTACTGAGGGTTCGGCCAGTACCGACACTGATGGCACCACGATTTCTACTTTGTCCGGGCCTAACTCGTTGACCGCCAAAAAGGCTTCGTTTTCCCAGGACAACAACACGTCACCAATACCACGTTGCACAAAAGTGGTGGTTGAGCCGCGGGCGCCGGAATCCAGCACCGGTACATGGGTATAAAGTTGGCTGACGAAGGCTTTAGCGCCTTCCGCCGAGCCGGTGTTTTGCTGTGCCCAGGCCCAGGCCGCTAAGTAATTCCAGCGCGCGCCACCTGAGGTTTTTGGATTCGGCGTGATGACTTCAACGCCGTCTGTGACCAAATCGCCCCAGTCTTTGATGTTTTTCGGATTGCCTTTACGCACCAGAAATACGATGGTCGAGGTGTAAGGCGCACTGTTATGCGGCAGGGCAGTGACCCAGTTTTCCGGCAGCAATTTACCGATGCGGGCGATCGGGTTGATATCCCCAGCCAGCGCCAGCGTGGCGACGTCGGCTTTCAGGCCATCGATAATAGCGCGTGACTGACTGCCAGAGCCGCCGTGCGATTGCTCGATTTTGACGGTATCGCCGGTTTTCGCCAGATAATGTTTGGCAAAGGCCTGGTTATAGTCGCGATACAGCTCGCGGGTCGGGTCGTACGACACATTCAGTAATGTGATCTCTTTGGCTTGCGCCTGGCCGGCAACGGCCAGACTGGTCAGCGCCAGTGAGGCGAAAACTGTGCCCAGGGCCAGAACTAGCGTAGCCATGTTGTGTGGTATACGGGACTTGCTCATGTGTTGCTCCAGTGGAACCTGCGTTCCTTATTTCAGTATGTAGGCCCGGTGTTTTGGCGCCGGGCCCCTTTTTTAAATCCGCTTAAAAATCAGTTTAAAATTCTGCTTTGACGCGCAGACCGATATTGCGTGGGTCGCCGACATGGCCATACACAGCTCCGGAGTTACCGGCCTGAATACTGAGGAAGCTTAAATAGTCTTCGTTAAAGGCGTTGCGGGCATAAATCGATACGTCTGTGCCGTTATCGGTTCTGAAACCCAGCCGCAGGTTGACCAGTGTCGAGGCTTCCACCACCAGGTATTTCGACACCGACGCATCTGAGTTCCAGTCTGAGCGGTAGCTCAGATCTGTTGCGCTGTACCATTCACCAGCCACACCGCTGACAGTGCCGCCCCAGCTGTATTCAGTGCCGAGTGAACCGGCGTTTTTCGACACGCCCGGTAAATCACGCCCGGACAAATCAAAGGCGGCAGTACCGGATGCCAGCTCTTCCAGTGGCGGTGGGCCATTGCGGAACGAATCGTATTGGCCGTCGGTGTAGGCGTAAGTCGCGTACACAGACCAGCTGTCGGTTAGCTGCGCGCGGCTGTCAAATTCAAAACCGCGCACACTGACTTTTTCGATATTGGCGAGATAACCGCGCAGCGCCCCAGGGCCGGCATCGACCACGTTTGCCTGATAGTCGGTGACCTGGGTGTCATAAATCGCGAAGTTGGTGGTGAGGCGCCGCTCCAGCCATTGGGACTTGAGCCCCAACTCGACTGTGGTGGATTTTTCCGGCTGTACTGTGGCGCTGACCAGCGACGGGTTACCGGCGGCGTCGGTTGGAATACCAGCCGCATTGATACCGCCTGATTTATACCCGCGGGCCCAGTTCAGATACACCAGCTGGTCGTCGCTTAAGTCATACGCCAGATTGAGCTGACCGGTTGGGCTTGAGTCAGAGAACTCGGCATAATATTTCTGGTTACGGGCAATACCGCGTTTGGCGGTTATGAGCGCTGCGTCTGTGGTGGCCAGGCCACCGCTGGCGACTTGCGTGAAATCACCGGTTTTTTCTTCTTTGGTATACCGCACACCCGGCGTGACGCGGAAATCCTCTGTGACATGCCAGGTTGCCTGCGCGTAAGCGGCGTAAGAATCGGTGCTGGAGTACACGTCGGTATTGGAGGTGTAACCATCAATCAGGTTTGACGGGATACTAATTCCACCTGGCAGGGCCGCGCCAATTAACCAGCGCGCACCGTCTTTGCCCCATTGTTCAGTGCCGTGGGTTTCCACGTTCTGACCAAAGGCGTATAAACCGGCCACCCAATCCAGTTCGCCGCTGCCATTAGAGCTGAGGCGGAACTCCTGGCTCCACTGGTCTTGTGCCGACGGGTTATTTGATTTGGTGCGAATGGCTAAACCGGTGTAATCGCGGTCATTTTGTGGTGTCCAGTCCCAGGCGCGCAGCGCACTAATGGACGTAAAGCTGTAATCACCTAAATCCCAGTCGACTTTGGCGCTGGTGCCTTTGAGGATTTGCCGCGCCTGCAGCGGCGAGTTGACATCAACCAGCCGGTCGTAAGGGTTTTCGCTGGCTGGTTTGTAATTGAGCGCCGCCGCTAAAGCCGGGAATTGTGACGCTGCCGAGCGTTTGGTCGCGCCGTAACGCACAAATACCTGGGTATTGGCATTCGGGTTCTGATACGCATAATCGGCAGATAATTTAATTTTTAAGTCTGGCGCCGCTTCAATCAGCAGCTGTCCACGCAATGCCTGGCTATTGGTATCATTTTGTTTGGCGCCTGTCGTCACGTTATACACAGTACCGTCGCGCCGCGTGCTGGATACGGCCAGCCGGCCTGCGACTTTTTCGCTCAGGCCTCCGGAGATTATGGCTTTGCCCTGGGTATAACCATCTTCGCCCAAGGTCACTTCGGCTTTGCCTTCCGGTGTAAAAGTCGGCGCTGCAGTACTCAGGTTCAGTGCACCGGCCGTGGTGTTTTTACCAAACAAGGTGCCTTGTGGGCCGCGTAATACTTCAACCCGCTCGATATCCAGCAGGTCAACGACCGCCGAACCTGGCCGGGCGTAATAGACTTCATCGACATAAAAACCAACACCGGATTCGAGACCATCATTGGTCAAGCCAATTACGCTGCCAAGGCCACGAATGGTCACCGCGGTATTACGCGGGTTCGATGAAATCAGCTGAATTGATGGCTGTAAACGCGTCAGCTGTTCAGTGGAATAAGTACCGGTTTTATCTAAATCCTGCGCCGTCAGCACGGAAATCGCGATAGGTACGTCCTGCACGTTTTCCACCCGTTTACGGGCGGTGACGGTAATAACTTCTAAATTGGCATCTTCTGCAGCAGCGGCGGCTGCAATTGCCAGTGGCGCTGCTGCCTCTGTTGCCAGCACGGGGCTGCTACCGAAAATGGCCAGGCTAACCGCAGCTGCCAGAGGGCTTAAAGCACGGAAGCGGCGGGTTGGGAACTGCAGCGCTTTACTTTTCACGCCGTAATATTGGTTTAAATCAGATTGCACTGACATGGGATACTCCGTTGGTCATCAGTCGTTTCGTCGTTCAGTTATCACTGAGCAACTTCCGGTGGTCCGGTCAGTGCAGTGCTTGAGGTTTTTTCATTTGGACGTCTGTACATCTCCAAATGGGCTGAGTCGGATGTTAGGTGGGTTTTTAATAATTAAAAAGAACAAAAATTTGATTAGATATATTGTTTTGGAATATTTGCGCTGGCGCGGCTTTTGCCCTGCGGGCTGCTTTACTCTAGTAATCGTTATTTCCTTTTCGGTGAGACCGTTTAGCAGAGAAATCACCTAACGGTGAGTTCCTTTCTTTTATGAATGGCTGTGCCATTCACCCTCCGGGCCAGCTAAAGCTGTTCAATCGGACGTTGTCCGATTGTGTCTTGCCAAAAGAAAGGAACCGAAAGAAAAGGCGCACCCGGTTCCGCTCGAAAGCCCGTCTGAAAAGTCGCCGTCCAAGGCGAAAATGTAACTCGCACGGCGCTAGCGTCGCCGTGCTCAGACACCCATTTTCTTAAAACCTTGGCCAACGATTTTCAGCCGGCTCGCTCCAACGGGCAGCTGGCCTCAGTAGTTGGCTTTGCTTTTAATTCTCTTCCGCTAAAAACAGCGACAACTAAGAAAACCAAATCCCCCGTTGGAGCGAGCCGATGAAAATCAGCGGTTTGAGGTCTTAAGCTGGGGAGTGTTTGAGTGCGGCGACGGTAGCGCCGCGCGAGTTGCCCCAGCGCCTCAAACTGTTGATTTTCAGCGGGCTTTCGAGCGGAACCGGGGTCGGTTTTTCTTTGGTTACTTTCTTTTGCTGAAACAAAAGAAAGTGACTCACCGACAGGTGAATTCTTTGCTAGACGGTCTTGCGGCAGCAGGAAAAAATGATTCATACATCGGACACCGCCGCCCGCAGGGCAAAAAAAGCCTGCAAAAATGCAGGCTTAAAAACAACAGGGACAAGGATAGACTTGCAGATTCATCCTGAGGGCAAGCCACTGTGATCCTTCACAATGGTTCGAACATCACACACACCGACAGGGCAATGTCGTTGCGTTGATTGCAATCTAAATAGATCGTAAAAGAATTACAATAAAAATATATATTCCATAAATGTATAACATATTTTCGGCACAAGACCCGCAAAAGGTGTTACCGAAGTTGTATCTCTAATTCATTTATGGAATATAAAAACAATTATTTAGTATTTATGGTTATCCATCCAGCTCTGCTTTAATGGCGAAATCTACAGAGACACGCCATGGAGCGATGATGAAAGATTGGCAACAGAACCAGCCGCCGGAGCGGCAGCAGCTGGTGGCAGATTTACTGAAACAGCTGGAACAACTGATTGGCCGGGTCGAATTTGGCAAAGTCGAGCTGGTGTTTCATCAGGGCCGGCTGGTGCAACTGGAAAAAACTGAAAAGCTACGGGTCGATTAAGCGCGAATCATCCTGGCCTGTTGTCCTTCACCGCCAAAGTTGTGTATAACGGGGAATAGCATAACCAATACCCCCAACAGTTATGGCCAAACCAACACAAACGTTAAAAACCGTCGCCCAGCAACTTGGTGTATCGACGGCCACGATTTCAAACGCCTTCAGCCGGCCTGACCAACTATCTGCACAACTGCGCGAAAAAATCCTCAGTGCCTGTGCCGAGCTCGGTTATCAGGGGCCAAACAAAGCGGCACAATCACTTCGAAAAGGCAGTTCCGGCATTATTGCGGTGATTTTATCCGACTCACTGGAATACATGGTTAGTGACCCGGTCGCCAGCCAGTTTATCCGTGGCGTGGCCAATGCGCTGGAGCAACACAAACGCCACTTGTTGTTATTTTCGGGCAGTGCACCAAGTCTGGATGCCATCGTCGATTTTGTCGACGGCTTTATCTGCTACGGCGCGCCGCGCAACACCGATTTAATTTCACAACTTGAAAAGACCCGCAAACGGGTGCTGACAGTGGACTGTGATTTAACCGACCGGCCTTCGGTCAATATCGATAACGAACAGGCGGCTTATGAAGTCGCCCGTCAGGTGCTGAGCAACAATTCGAGCGTCGCGGTACTGGGCCTTCGGTTGATTGACGCTGAAGACACCCGGCCGGTAGGCGACAGCCCACTCTGGGATAATCAAAGCTCGATTGCGCATCGCCGGCTGGACGGTTATCAACGCGCGCTCAGTGAAGTCGGCCAAACTCTGGCGCCGGAACGCATCTGGCACATTCCGGCCAGTAACCAGCAACAAGCCGCGTTGGCCGCACGGGCTGCTTTGGCGCTGAATCCAAGACCAGACACTTTGCTGTGTATGAGTGACCTGATTGCATTAAGCGCGATGCGCGAGGTACTGCAGGCCGGCCTGCGCATTCCGGAAGATGTGCAGGTCGTCGGGTTTGACGGTATTGAAGAGGGTCAACGTTACCATCCGACGCTCAGCACCGTATGGCAACACAGCGACCAGAAAGGCATCGCCGCGGTGGAAGCCTTTATCCGCGGCGAAGACGGCCGGATTTTATTGCCTTATGAAGTCCGTGCCGGCGAGAGCTGCCGATCCCGCTGAAAACCAGACAGAGATCAGCGCAGCCAGCCTTGACTAATCTGGCGAAACTGCGCTGTGCCGGCCCGCTGTAACCATTCAAAAGCCACCATTTCCCGGCTGACAATCACGACCCCGGCCTGCTGTAACCGGCCAAGCGCCAGCTGTTTATCACTGTCACGGCGCGAGCCGCAGGCTTCGGCCACTACAAACACCTGATAACCAGCGCTGATTAAATCCAGCGCTGTTTGCAGCACACAAACATGGGTTTCTGTGCCACACAGCACGATTTGGCGGCGGCCGGAATCGGCCAGAGCCGCCTGAATATGAGGCTCTTGCGCGGCGCTGAAATGGATTTTCTCCAGAATTTCTTCACTTTTCAGTAGCGTCAGCAAAGACGGTACTGTCACGCCAAGGCCTTGTGGATATTGCTCGGTCGCCAGCACCGGCACCGCCAGTTCGCGCGACACTTCCAGCAGCCAGCGGCAGTGTTGTTCTACCTCGGCATTATTGTGAATGGCCGGTGCCAGTTTACTTTGCAGGTCTATCAGCAGTAACAGGCTGTTTTCAGCGGTCAATAGCATATCAATCTCCCGATTTTGCGCTGCAGATTACTATGCCATGAACTGCTGCTACATTGCATACAAAGCACAACAAAGCTTAAGGAGCAGGAAATGACTACATCTGCGGATCAACCGCTGAACCTGAAAGACTTCGCAGTGGTGCTGGATGCCCGGCAGCAAATTCATGTGCTATCCGCCGGGCCAGACTTATACCCACAGCTGGCCGCGCAATTTGGTACTTTTGATGGTGCTGTGTTGTTGTCGGAATATACCTTTAGCGAAAACTGGGTTTGCTTTGAAGTGCATCCGGCCGGTGATGAAGTGCTGTATTTGCTAGCCGGCCGTTGTGAATTGTTGCTCGAACAACAAGGTCAGTTGCAGCGTATCCCTTTTGACGCGCCAGGGCAGGTGCAGGTCATCCCCAAAGGTTGTTGGCACAGCGCAGATATCATCCCGGGAGAAAGCTGCCGTATTTTGTTTTTCACACCGGGTGCTGGGTCCAAACACCGGCCGCGCAACAACTGAACTGCATCATTCAGGTGATCTGGAAGTGACGCGACAAGGCTGAATTAGTTTTAACTGAAGCTCATCAAATAGCCGGTTTTTCTGATCTACACTGTCCCTGATGCCACTTCAGCGCAAGGGAATACAGATGCAAAGACAATACAAACTCTGGCTGTTGGTGATTTGTTGCTTTTGTGGCGGTGCCTGGGCTGAAGGTCAGCCACCTCTGGCTCAGACGGTAAAGGTGACTACATTATCGACCATGCTGGCCAATGACGGGCTTGGGGAATGGGGTTATGCCGCGCTGGTGGAAGTGGATGGCAAACGGATTTTGTTTGATACCGGTGCCCGCCCAGATGTGGTGTTACAAAACGCAAAAGAGCTTGGCGTTGATCTGTCGACGGTTGAAGATGTGGTGATCTCACATTTTCACGGCGACCACACCGGTGGATTGCTGACGCTACGCCGCGCGATGTCAGCTACTAATCCAAAAGCATTGTCCCGCTTACACGTTGGGGCAGGTGTCACGCAGCCGCGTTTTAATTTACAGCGCCAGCAGCGCAATAGTTTCATTGATGTCGCAAGCGCATTCCGGGCAACTGGCGGCCAGATCACAGAGCATGCTGGACCTGTGCAAATCCTGCCGGGAGTTTGGTTTAGCGGCCCGGTTGAACGCAAGTACGATGAAAGTAACTGGAACCCTGGTCTGCTGGTACAGCGTGATGGCAAATATGTCGCCGATAATGTGGCAGAGGACAGCTCGTTGTTTATCCCAACCAAAGAGGGGACCATCATCGTCACCGGCTGTGGCCATGCCGGCATTATGAATATCGCCGATGCGGCCAAACAGGTAACGAAATCTGCCAGTCTGCTGGCGGTGATCGGTGGGATCCATTTATACGGCAAACCAGATCCGGTTTTAGTGCGCACAGCAGCGCATCTGAAGGGGCTGCGCTATCTGGTAGGCGGCCATTGCACCGGTATCGAAGCGTTATTCCGGTTGCGTGAATTGCTTGGCCTGAGCCGCAACACCGCTGTCGTTGAAACAGTGGGTTCCAGTTTTAGTCTGAGCTCTGGTATTACAGCGGGCGATATTGCCGGCTGGGTCGGCCCCGATAGCTGAAAGCCGACAGACAAAAAAATTTCATTTTTCTGTCGCAGTAATATTGATTCTTAAACGTTTAAGATGTATACCTTGGCACTATTGTTGGTCGAAGTATCAACAGACCGCCGGAATCCCTGCAACGTATTTGAGTTGGACTGCAGTGCTCTGGTTTTCGCAGCGCGGACGGACGAGGCAGCCATGATGAAAATTGAACCCCTACAGTATGGACTGACTGAGCAGCAAACTCAGCAGCGTCAGCTGAATCAGGTCAAGTGGATGACTTGCCTGATGTTTTTTGTTTTTGCCATGACCACAGACGCGGTCGGCGTCATTATTCCCAAAGTCGTACAGCAGTTTAATTTAAGCCTGACTGAAGCCGCCGCCTTTCATTATGTGCCGATGGTATTGATTGGGCTGTCCGGTTTATTGCTGGGCCGGCTGGCAGATTCGATAGGCCGTAAAACCGTGATTATGGCGGGCCTGGCGGTTTATACCCTGGCATGTATTGCCTTTGCTTTTGGCGAGACATTTTTGTTTTATTTAGGTTTATTAGGCGTGTCTGGCCTGGCGATTGGTTTGTTCAAAACCGGTGCTCTGGCGCTGATTGGCGATATCAGCCCGGACAATCAGCAGCACACCCGGCTGATGAATCGGGTCGAAGGTTTTTTTGGTTTAGGCGCTATTGTCGGGCCTTTATTAGTCACGTTATTGATCAGCTACGAGTTGGATTGGACGCAGCTGTATCTGCTGGCCGGGCTGATTTGTGGTTTGTTACTGGCTTTGGCGGCGATGCTGCAGTATCCGGATTACGAACCGGCCGCGCAGGAAGCAGATTTATGGCAAAGCCTGAAGCTGGTGCGTGATCCTTACGCGCTTGGTTTTTCGATTGCCATCGCCTGCTACGTCGCTGTCGAAGTGGCGGTGTTTGTCTGGTTGCCGACGTTGCTGCAAAGTTATCAGGGCGAATATCAGTATCTGGCATTACATGCCATCACCATCTTTTTTGTGCTGCGCACTGTGGGGCGTTTTCTCGCTGAGTGGATCTTAAGCAAACTGGAGTGGAGCCTGGTACTGGCATTGTTCAGCAGTGCGATTCTGGTTTGTTATGTCGCCAGTATGCTGGGTGGCGTCGATGTTGCGGTCTGGCTAATGCCATTGTCCGGGCTTTTTATGTCGATGATGTACCCGACCATTAATTCCAAAGGCATCAGTTGTTTCCCGCGCGCTCAGCACGGTGCTGTCGCCGGGTTGCTGTTGGCGTTTACTGCGCTCGCCGCCGCCGTTGGCCCTTTGTTGATGGGCATCGTCGGCGACTTTTTTGGTGAAGTGCGCTACGGCTTTTACCTGGCGACTGGTGTCGCCGGCGCCTTATGTCTGCTGATGTGGCTCAATACTTTATTTAAACCTGCAGCAGCCCGGCTGGCAGCGCAGGATCATTCCACGATTTCCCATTGATGTAAGCACTGCAGGCACTAGGGCGTGTTGATGTTTGGTGGTTAAGTTTTGTTCGAGTTGGTGGCGTTTTGGGCGCGAAACGAGGCGCGTGGCATAGTCATTCTATGTGAGCAACGAGTGACAAAGCCCAAAGCGCCACCAAACGAACCCGCAGGGCAGCGTTTGGCAGCTCTTTCTGCTGCGTTAGTGCTCGTTTGTGTAGAATAACTACACTGCTCTCGCACTGCCTTGCATAAAAAGCTGCTAAACTGCTGCAAAAACAAACACCAAACATCAACACGCCCTAGCCTGTCTTCCCTGTTACGGCGGCCATTGGTCGCCGTTTTTTTATGTCCATGGAAGGACGGTACGCCGACAATGCAGGAGCAATTGTCGGTGAGGTATGTCCAACACGTAGCAAGATTAGCTTAAAAGTCTGTTGTGATAATTATTCCGCCGATCTATTGCATGCCCGACAGCTTTGCGCGACAGTGGTTAAAATTTAGGTGCTGTTTGTCTTTGCTAGTCAGTGAAATCAAGGAGTTAAGATGACCGGAATTATTCTGCTGGTACTGCTCGGCGTATTAGTGTTTGTCGTGATTGGCGTGTATAACCGCTTGGTGACGCTGAAAAACCGCTGGCAAAATGCCTTTGCGCAAATCGAAGTGCAATTAAAACGCCGTTATGACCTGATCCCTAATCTGGTGGAAACCGCCAAAGGTTATATGGCGCATGAACGCGAAACATTAGAGGCAGTGATTGCGGCGCGTAACAGCGCTGTGTCTGGCCTGGCAGCCGCTGCGGCGTCTCCTGCAGATGGTGCAGCTGTACAGGCGCTGGCTGGCGCTGAAAATGCGGTGCAGCAGGCTATGAGCCGTTTCAGTGTGGTGATGGAAGCCTACCCGGATTTAAAAGCCAATCAAAATATGCTGCAACTGAGTGAAGAGCTCAGCAGCACCGAAAACCGCGTCGCCTTTGCCCGTCAGGCCTTTAATGACGCGGTGATGGACTACAACAGTTACAAACAAAGCTTCCCGGCTGTGGTGTTTGCTGGCAGTTTTGGCCATGCCAAAGACGCCACTTTGCTGGAATTTGCCGACAGCGCCGCCATTCAGGCCGCCCCTGTAATTAAATTCTGAGGCCACGCCGGTGGCGATGAACTTCTTTGAAGCGCAGCAACAGGCCCGCAGCCGCACCCGGCTGCTGGTGTTGTTGTTTTCGCTGGCAGTCTTGCTGCTGGTGGCGTTGACCGACTTCGTGGTGCTGATAGCTTTGGCATTTCTGCAGGCGGATCAGGTCGACACCAACGCCACCCCGCAATTTCCCTGGGGTTATCTGGCAGTCAGTAGCCTGGCTGTGGTCTCGGTGATTGGTGCCGTGGTGCTGTTTCGCCTTGCACAATTAAAAAAAGGCGGCAAAGTCGTGGCCGAAGCGCTGGGCGGGCGGCGACTGAAAAGTGACGAAACCGACCCCAAAGTGCGGGTGCTACAAAATGTGGTCAGTGAAATGGCCATCGCCGCAGGTGTGCCGGCACCGCCGCTGTATGTGCTGGCAGATCAGAGTATCAATGCCTTTGCCGCCGGTTTTTCGCCAGCTGATGCGGTGATTGGCGTCACCGAAGGCACGTTAAATCTGCTTAGTCGCGATGAATTACAAGGCGTGATCGCACATGAATTCAGTCATATTCTGAACGGCGATATGCGGCTTAATCTGCGCCTGCTGGCGCTTTTGCATGGCATTCTATTTATTAGCGAAGCCGGGCAGCAACTGCTGCAGGTGCGCAGTAGCGGCCGCGACCGTAACGGTGGCATTCTGGTGGTGTTTGGTGTCGGCCTCAGTTTTATCATCATCGGCTACATCGGTGTGTTATTCGGCCAGCTGATTAAAGCTGCGGTGAGCCGGCAACGGGAATTTCTGGCCGACGCCAGTGCTGTGCAGTTTACCCGTAATCCGGCCGGTATTGGTGGCGCGTTAAAACGGATTGCCGCACTGCAGCAGGGTGGGCGGGTGAAACATCCGCAGGCCAGTGAAATGAGCCATCTATTTTTTGCCGACGCCTTGTCGCGCTGGCAAATGGGGTTTATCGGTGGCTGGTTTGCTACCCATCCGCCGCTGACGGAGCGGATTAAACGGATAGAACCACACTGGATTGGCGGCCTGCCGGATGCAGCAACAGCGGCCACGCCGGCCGGTTCTGTTGCAGAAACGCCGGTTTCAAAACCTTTAGAGCAGCGCATGGCGCTATTACAGGCTGCTTTGCTGGCAACTCAGGCCGGAACTCCAACGACTGATAACCAAATTGCCGGAGCGACAGCTGCTGTATTGCCAGGCGCGCCAGATTCGTTACTGGCGCAAGACCTCACTGTGCAGCGTCGCCAGTTGCAGGCTGAATTCGATAATTTGCCTCCGGCGGTTCGCCATGCCAGTCAACATGAAGTGCCGGCGCAGGCATTGCTGTGTTGTTGTCTGATGCGTGAACAGGATTTGCCACGTCAGCTGAAATTAGTGCAGGGCCTCGGGATGCCGTGTCTACTCAGTGAAGTCGACCGGCTGTTTGATGTGGTACAGCCGCTGCAGGCGTTAACGCGGCTGACATTGCTACAACAACTGGTGCCAACACTGAAGCAGCTGAGTCAAAGCCGCTTTACGCATTTACAACAGCTGTGCCGTGCGCTGATTGACCTCGATGGCCGCTGCGATACTTTTGAAGCGCTGGTCTGGTTATGGCTTGAACATGTGATTGCGGCAGAATTTGAGCCGGCGGCGCAAACCAGAGCCAGACATGGCCGGCTGACGCAAGTATTGCCGACGTTGTTGCCGTTGCTGCATTGGGTCAGTCAACAAGCTGCTGATGAGGCCATGCAACAACACAGCTGGCAGGCCGGTTTGCAGGCGTTGGAACTGGACCCGGCGACCATCAATCAACCGCAGTCACAACCGCTTGGCAGTCTGCAGCTGCTGCCACTGATTAACAGCACGCCGATGCTGAAACAACAAATCTGGCTGGCACTACGAGCAGCTGTCGCTGCCGATGGCCAGTTATTGTTGGACGAACTGCTGGTGCTGCAGGGAGTGGCGTTATTACTCGAGATCCCAATCGACAGCGCTCCGGCCGCCAGTGGGTTTTAATTCCGCCGGATAACCCTGGTCGTACGGCAAGCATTGCGCCACCGTACCAGCCACGACAGATTTCAAATCAATGATTTTAACGAAGCGGAGCCACCAGTGGCTGCACCTGCGGTAACGGCCGACTCTAATTGTGAATTGATGATTTTCATCGTGGCCTCCCTGGCAGATCTGGCTTGATGGCTTAAGCCATCAAGCCAACTTACCCCGCGCCAAATAATAATCCACACTCAAATACCGGCCGCCGCCAAACCACAGCAGACACAGCAACATGACAAAATAAGTAGCGGCGAACTCGATACCGTTATTCAGTACCACCAGATTGCCACTTTCAGTCAGCCAGTCGTAGTTGCCGTGTTCCTGCAGTAACTCACGCGCGCGTTGCAGTTTCTCCGGCGCGGCCAGAACACGTTCTGAATGGAACAGGGTGCCATCAGCCAGCCAGCTCGACGCATCGCTTATCGCCAGCCAGCCGTTTTTGGCGTGCACAGTCAGCATCGCAACCAACATGGTCACTGCCAGCAAAAAGGCCGCGAGGCGGGTCAATAAACCGAATAATAACAACAGGCTACCGCCTATCTCGGCGCCAATCGCTAAACCAGCCAGTAATGTCGGCAGCGGCAGGCCCAGGCCATATTCCATGTCACCAAACCAGGCTACAGTGTCTTCAAAATGCAGGTATTTGTTCCAGCCGGCCTGCAACAGCACCGGGGTTAAATAGAGACGTAACAACAATAACGGCAAGCCTTCGGTATGGCGCAGGCCAGCCAGTAAGCGGGAATACCAGGTAAACATAAGCAGGTCTCGGTGAGGGGGTTGTCCTCACAGAGACCGTGCTGCCGGGGCTTTTCTTTCAGCACCCGGCGTAAGTCAAATCAGAACTGATAACTGACGCTTAAGCTGTAATTGGCCGGAGCACCGTAATAGGCCTGCGCCCAATACAGGCTGTTCAGATAGGTTTTGTCAGTCACGTTATTGGCATTGGCCTGAATTTGCCATTGGCCGTTGATGTCATAACTGGCCATCAGGCCAAGCAAGCCGTAGGCTTTTTGCGTGGTGACAATATCCTGACCGGCATTGGCATACACGGCGGCCACTGTGCCTTGTTTGCGTGAAATCTCCGATTGCCAGCGATAATTCAGGCCAACACGGGCACCCGGTAGTTGCGGCAGCTGATACACGGCAGCAAATTTTGCGACACGCTCAGGTGTATAGCCTTTGACTAAATCGTCTCCATCGATGTCGATGCTGGTCAAAGAGCCACTTAACTGCAGCTGTTCGGTCAGGCTACCGGCCAGTTCCAGCTCAAAGCCTTTGCTGTTAATGCCATCGGCAGTGCGGTACACCTGATACAAGCCTTGCACCGGATCTGACACGGTTTTATCGAATACCGCCAGATTTTGCTGTTCGATATCAAAAGCGGCGAATGACAGCAGTGCTTTGTCATCAAATAGGTTGGCTTTGACGCCAAGCTCCAGCGCTTTGCCATCGACAGCCGGCAATAACTGACGATTTTCGTCGCGTTCTTTTTGTGGCTGGAAAATGGCCGTGTGGCTGGCGTACAGGCTAACCTGCGGCGTCAGTTCATACACGGCGCCGATATAAGGCACCACGCCGTCATCGGCCATGGTCTGGTCGACACTATAAGCAGTACCAGCCACTTCGGCGTCAATCCAGCGCGCGCCGGTTATGAGTTTCAGGCTGTCGGCTAAATCCCAGCGCACTACGCTGTACAGCGCTTTTTGGTCGGCGTCGACGGCGCTGCCGTTCTGGCCGTCTTTAAAGCTTGGTAGTGGCGTATTGCCATCCCAGCTGGTCAGTGCCGGCATCGCCGGGAAACCCAGGCCTGTGCTGAAATCATACAAAGAGATATCAGTGTATTCGCGGTCGGCGATATTAAGGCCAGTAACTAATTCGTGCTGACGGCCACCGAGGCTGAATTTGCCTTGCAAATACAAGTCGCCAAACTGAGTGTTTTCGTCTTTGCCATAGAAACTGCCATAACCAGTGCTGCCTAAGCCGGTTTTTGGGTCAATGCCGTTTGGTGCGCTGACATAAACATAAAACAAGTCACCGGCTTCTTCGACTTTCATCAGCTGGTATGAAGTGACGAGCTTCCAGTCGGCATTGATCTGATGCGCCAGTTCGACAAATGAGCGGTTGTCTTTGACCTGCCAATAGGACCAGTTGGCGGATGTACTGGCCGAGCGGTCATAGTCAATACGGCTGCCGTCGCCATAATGCAGCGTCAAAGCACCCCACATCCCGCCGTTGCCCTGACTGTCCTGTGTGCTGTGGCCAAAAGTCAGTTGGGTGTTGTCGCCAAGTGCTGCGCTCGCCACCACATAGCCGACGGTTTTGTCGTGGTTGTAGCGGTCAAGGTATGAATCTTTGTCTTCTTTTACCAAGACAGCGCGGGCATTCAGGCCTTCAGTTAACGCGCCCTGGACATCGCCCTCGAGACGGGTATTGGCCCAGGAACCGTAGCTCGCCTTGACGTTGGCGGCGAAATCCGCGCCAGGACGTTTGCGAACCATATTGACCGTGGCAGAGGGATTACCAACGCCGGACATTAAACCGTTGGCGCCGCGGATAATTTCGATGCGCTGATAAAGTGCAGTGTCTAAATCACCTTCAATACCGCCGCCAGTGAACGGCAGTCCCAGGCCATCAACCTGGAAGTTGGTGATATCAAAACCGCGGGCGTTGTAATAGGTGCGGTCGGTTTCAATGCGTTCCACATTGACGCCGGTGGCCTGATCCAGCGCAAGGTTGATGTTGGTCAGGCCAAAATCCTGCAGTTGTTCGGCTGACAAAATGCTGATGGCCTGCGGCGTGTCTTTCAGTGCCAGATCAAGTTTAGTGGCACTGCTGTTCTGATTCACCAGATAACCCTGAGTCCGGCTGCCGGTGACTTCAATCCGTTCGACACTGCTGTCGTCAGCCGCGAATGCGGACTGGCTAAACAATGCTGCAGCAATGGCCAGCGTCAGAACTGAAGGAGATGTGATCACGGCGGTGTGTTGAGACTTGATATCAGCAGACTTTGACATGTGGAAGACCTATGTTAACTACGCAAATAAGAATTATTATCACATGAGATTTTGCTAAATTCGACTGTTTATTTTTTGACATGTAGTTAAGTTGTTGTTTTTAATAGTTATTAAGTTGGCCTATTTGCAAATCTTAACGCGAATAGTTCTCAGATCTGTTTGAGGTGCATTAAAATATCAGGTACATTGCAGTTTTTTCGCGGTTGTTGTCTTGTTTAAAGTTGCAGCCGTGAAGCTGACGCACCACAGATAAGCTGCAGGTAGGGGTCGATGAAAATCTCGCAAAAATTTTGGTTTCAGTTGCATGGCTGGTGCTCTTTACCAGTCTGGCTGATTTTTACTGCGGTCTGCCTGACCGGCACTATTGCGGTATTAAGCCATGAGCTGACCTGGCTGTTTAACGAAAATGCCCGGGCTTATAACCCGCAGAACCTGCCGGCAAAACCACTGGCCGAGTTAGTCGCTGCTGTGCAGCAGGCCGAACCGACTGCAGCTGTTACCTCCGTGATGGTGCTGGAGCCTTATCTGGTCACCGCAGTCCTGTTCACCACTGAAACCATGCCGGCGGCTATTGCTTATGTGAACCCCTACACCGGCGTGGTGCAGGAGATTAATCCGGGCATTAACTTCATCAGTTTTATGCGCAGCTTGCACGGCTGGTTATTGTTTCCCTGGCAGCACAGTTACAGCGTCGGTTATTACCTGGTCAGCGCCATGTCGCTGCTGATGTTGGGCGCTTTAATCACCGGCCTGATTATCTATAAACGTTTCTGGCAGTCTTTTACCGCACCAAAACTGCGGCTGCATCAGGGCAAAAAGACTGTGCTGGCGGACCTGCACCGGTTAGCGGGCGTCTGGTCGCTGTGGTTCTTACTGCTGATGTCACTGACCGGTTTGTGGTATTTGATCCAGGCGGTGCTGTGGCATAACGATGTCGAGTTTTATTATGAAGCGGAACAGCTCAGCAGCCTCTATGTGCCGGCGCCGGCCGCAGACGGCAAAGTGCCGGACATGATCCCGCTGGCACAGGCGGTCGCGCGGGCGCAGCAATTCCTGCCTGAATTACAACCAGCTTTTGTCATGATGCCGGAACATCCGCGCGATTATTACCGCATTTCGGGGTATGGCGATTCAGTGTGGTTTGATCAGTATTCCTATAACGTCTGGATTAACCCCTGGACCGGCGAAGTAGCCGACAGCCGGGTGCCGGCGCAAATGGGCGGGCTTGAAACGGTGATGTCAGTCGCTGACCCGCTGCATTACGGCACCATTGGCGGGCTCTGGACCAAGGTCATTTGGTTCGTGTTTGGCTTGTTGGTCAGTGGTATGGCTATCACCGGTTTTATGATTTGGGGCAGCAGGACCATTCGCGGCGCAGCTGGCCGGGAAGCACAGGCGCGGGTGGAACAGGCGATGACAGCCGCACTGCCAATTCAGACTTTATCTGGCGCAACCGACAACACCGCAGGAGCCAAGCAATGACACAGCCAAATGCACTGAAGCAGTTTTGGGGGCGACACAAATTTAAACTCAATGGCCTGGTGCTGATTCTGCCATTCTGGTTTTTGTATCAGTCGCTGAATGTGCAGTTCCCGCCGGCGTTGCCCAAAGCCCAGCTTGGGCCATACGAAGTCACAGCGATGCCGCTCAGTGAAGACGGCCCTTATGCCCATCATGGCGAATGGGTAAAAGATTATTACCTGCAGTGGTGTGCCGGTTGCGTTGAAAAAATTCGTCAGGGCTTTTTGTTGGTCAGCGAGCAGGAACCGGACCTCAAAAGCTTAAGCCGTGACCATAGCAGCCTGCTGCACGGCAACAAACATGGCCTGCACGTGCATGCGCGCACGCCGCAGCAACTCAAAGCCGGCGACAAACTGTGGCTCATTATCGAAGACTGGCAAGGCCGGGTTTATAGCCATCATTGGGTGCTATAACGGCTTGCACTTGAAGTTACTCTGCCGTTAACCTGTTGTTTCAGTGGAATAACAACAGATAAATCAGGGAGTTCAGATGCAAAAGCCAGTGGTTTTTATTGCCGGGGTGGTGGTTGGGGCTGCTGCCGTGTTGACCTTGTCAGCCTGGTGGGCGCCTGCTCCGGTGGTCATGACAGAAACTGCCTCACCTGCTGCGAATCAACCAGCTATTCAGCCTGACGTGGCAGGCGGCAAAGCCACACCAGCAACCACCTTGTCCGCAGTCCCTGAGCCTACAGTTGCTACAACTGTCAATCACGAAGTCATTGAATTCACCCCGGCACAGCTGGACGAACTGGCCGAACAGCGTCGGGAAAGACAAGAACGTGTTGATCGCAGCAATATGCATCTGCGTTATCCGGCTGCTTATGCCGGAAAATATGCAGCTTTTCAGGGCAATGAGTTTTATGCCAGCGCAGTCGAAAGCTTTGAAAGCGGTGAAATGACCAGTGATTGGGCCGAGAAAGCCCAGCAGGTGATCCAGCAATTTTTTGATCAGCGGCCGCAGGAATTTGCCGCCGTTCGGGTTGAATGTCGTGCAACTATGTGCCGGATCGAAGGTCAGGCCATGTCACTTGAAGCCTATGACCGGTATTTCGACAATCCGAGACATAACATTTGGCCGACACTGGGCATGAGTGCCTGGGGTGGGGGCCAGCACATGGTGCCAAATGACAGTTCAAATGCTTTTGTCTTTTTCAAATACAAAAATGACGATGATTTTAAGCAGAAGTAATGCGCCGACTCGCAGCTGGAGTTATGCAAACATTACGGCCTTTCCCGGATAAAACAAAGTAGATGTCACAGATGAAAAAGATATTTACCGCCTTGATAGTCGCGGTGCTGGCTGGATTGGGCTGGTTTTTGTCTCAGTCGGTGGTTGTCAGTTCTGCTGCAGGCCCTGCACCGGCAGCGAACGCACCTGCAGCAAAACAGGTCGGTGAGGAGAGCCCGGCAGCGACAGAGCCTGCACTCAATACGACGCAATTAAGCCCATACGCCATTTGTCCGGACACCGGGTCGCATGTTGTCGACAGCGAGAAAAGCCTTGCTGAACACCTGCTGCCTTTGCTGCAAGCCGGTAAAACACCCGCGGAGTTGCTGCAATACGATGTGACAGCAGCAATTTGGTACATGCAGTACGCAGAGAGTATCGCAGAGGCGATGCATATCATCGGCGCGACGGCTTTAGATATCCGCAAACCGAGCGTACTGGACGCATTGGCTGAACGAATCAAGCAAGAACTGAGCGACAACCCGGCCGATTTTGCCCGCTCGCTGGTTGCGGCTGATGATTTTCAGGTATTTGTACCGGTTGGGCTCGGTACATTAAATGGCAGCACACTGATTTCACCCTCGCTGCTGTTTTTGCAGCTCAGTCACAAAATTCCGGCACCTGAATTTCAACAACTCATCACCGGCAAAAGCTTTTCACCATTAGAGATTGCCGTGGCGATGCATTTACGTTTGCCTGAAACCCATCTGCTGCAACTGGTGGCGCAAGGCCGTGATTTGGCGAAGTTTCCTGTTGGTTATCATCATTATCAGAGCAGAACCCCGGTCTGGAACCTGGCGGATATTGCCGCCATGCTGTGGCAGCCGGCAGTGTTAAAGGCGCTGAAGCAGCAAGATGTAGTGCCAACTCGCTTAGAAGGAGTGGTGACCGGGCTCGATTTCGCGTTATTTACTGAGCCGCCCCGCCACTTAGATGCTGAGAAGAATCTTGATCTGCTACAGCAATTTAAACAAGCACAGCGCGACACAGTTACCTATTTACTGAACGAAGGTTATTGGGCGCATGGTTATCAAACCGCAGACGGTAGCTGGTTCTTTGGCAACAACTTTTTGAATGCCGGTCGGTTTCGTGCGGAAGACATTCTGGCGCTGTTGCCCGCCGGCCCGCCTGCAACGATGTTCCGCCGGGTCGAACTAAAGCCTCAGCCGGTGCCTGCAGGCACTGCGCTGGCAGACTGGGTTGCGAAACACATTCAGCGAAAAGCGCAAGGCAAACAGGCGAGGCAACAATGTCTGGCGCAGCAAAATCAGTTACTGACACAGGAAGCTTTGTTAAGCCGAGATGCCATTCAGGACCAAATCTTTTTATGGCGTGATGGTAAACCGCTGGACGAGCTGACGTTAGCGCCGTTACATCAGCGCGACCCGGCTTGGCTGGCGTGGCACTGGCAAATGGGCGGGGCGCGGCAACTGGATGTCGACGAGGCACTCAGAGACCAGTTGACAGATTTGTTACATGACCCGGTCGAGCTGATGGCGTTTTTGCAAAAAACTGAACTCGACAGTGGCACCACAGCATGGTTGTTGATGGAAGTGATGACGAAACCGGAATTGGTGCCGGCGTTTGAACAGCGCTTTGCCCCAAAAGCACCCGCGTATCTGTATCCAGGATATGGTTTTAAGCCTGAACAAGATTTGAAGGTACTACTGGAAGCTGGTTTTGACCTCGGCATCGAGGATCTCTATGGTCGCAACTTCTTTCACTGGGCCTTTCAGACATCGCCGGAAACTGTGCTGTTATTGCTAAATGAGGGCTTATCACCATTTGCCCAGGCCATGGGCCCGGATGCGCTGGATCTGGCGCTGGAACACAGTTATCTGCAACGCTATTTACATCCGGCCTTACCGCTCATTCTGTCGCAGCTGACTGACCCTGAACCCTCACATCTGGCAAGGCTGAAGCGCTTGCAGTTGTACCGGCCTGATTTGTATCAGTCCGTGCTGAAGCTCAAACCGGATTTACAACTGCCGCCAGAAACAATGCCTAATGAATTGTTGAGCCCGCCGCAGCTGTAAAGCCGCTGCCGACAATGCGATTCTGCTCTTGTGGCTGCGGGTCTGCCGCGCAGTGCAACAAAGCCTCGTGTAAATCGGCCTGCAGGTTCAGCAGGCTGGCGTAGAGCGGTGCCGGCAGTTTCGCTTGTTGCAGCGCGCAGCAGAACCAGCGCTGGGTTTGTTTCAGCAAAGCACGGCTGCGGCCTGGCTGGCCGGCGGCACGATGGCAATTGGCTAAGTTACGCACTGTGACGGCCAGGCAACAACTGGGTAAACAGAGCTCATCGTCCGGCAGCTGCTGCAAAGTGCCGGCTTCAGCCGCCGCGCCTAAAGTGCTTTCCAGCCAGACCGGCCAGACATCTGCCAGTGCCTGCTGATAACAATGCTGGGCCTGTGGCCAGTCTTGCGTGAAATACGCCTGATTACCCAGTTCCATCCAATATTGCCAAATCTGCATGCTGTCTCCTTGTGCTGCGTGTAATGCTTGTGCAGCAGCACTCAGCCGCTGACGACCTGAGTCGGAAACCACTGGCAATGCTGATTGACCAGCAGAAAAGTGGTGATCAGCGCGACTGTGCTGAGTGGCGCGATTTTTTTGCGAAGTTTCATCCGGTATTGCTCCGAAAACAGCGATAACTGCAGTATAACTAAATGCGAATAGTTATCAATAACAAAAATAGCTGAACCTGAGCAAAAAAATTGCTGCACGGGGCAGGGCAGTACTCTTAGTGTTTTGTGATATTATCACGCGAATTTGCTTGCCGCTGCCCTGGAGTTTTTATGCGCCATGAACGTATCCCGCTGATTTTATTAACTGGTTTTTTAGGCAGTGGCAAAACCACCTTGTTAAATCAGCTGGTGCAGTTACCGGAGTTCAGCCGCACTTTGGTTATCATCAACGAATTTGGTGAAACCAGCCTGGACCATCTGTTGGTCAGTAAAAGCAGCGATGAGCAAATTGTCGAGCTGTCGAGCGGTTGTATCTGCTGCACTATTCGCGGTGATTTGGCCAAAACCTTAAGTGATGCCACCTGGCGTTTTTCCCGCAACGGCGTGCGCCAGTTTGACCGGGTGGTGATTGAAACCACAGGTTTGGCAGAACCGACACCGATTCTGCAAATCATCAGCAATACGCCAAAACTGTATGACAGCTACCGGGTGCAAGGCACTGTCACTGTGGTCGATGCGGTCAATGGCGCGGGTACTTTGGCGACCCATCCCGAAGCGCAAAAACAGGTGGCGGTGGCGGATTTATTGCTGCTGAGCAAAACCGACCTTGCCACTGATGCCCAACAAGCCGCTACGCGCGAAGCGATGGCGGCACTGAACCCCACAGCGCCGGTTGAGCGGGTGCTGCAGGGCCAAACCCGGGTTGATGAGATTTTAGCGCTGGACCATGCTGAGCCGGTGCAATCGACGGCACCGCTGCACAGCTGGCTGCCGACAGATAAGCTCAGCTTTGCGCCGGTTAGCGGTAAACAAGGCTTGTTGCGGGCTGAGCAAACGAGCTCCGAGCCGGTGGATGTGAACCGCCACAACGACCGTATCCGCGCTTATTGTTATGTATTGGAACATCCGGTCACTGCGGCGCAAATCGACCAGTGGCTGGACGCCTTAATGCCGGAATTGGGGCCGCAGTTATTGCGCCTCAAAGCAATTCTTAATGTCGTGGGTTTTCCTGGCCCGCTGGTGGTGCACGCGGTGCAACATCTGCTGCATCCGGCTGGTCTTTTGACCGAATGGCCGGACGCCGACCGGCGCTGTAAGCTGGTATTTATCACCGACAATTTAAGCGCCGAAACTATCGAGCAAAGCCTGCAGTTTTTGCAGTAAACCGGCTATTTAATCCGGTTTTCCGCTTTTTCTGCCGCTGCTTTTAGCGCCTCATAACCGCCGGCGTTATGTACATTGGTAAACCCCAGCTTTTTCAACTCCGCTTCGGCGAGGCCAGAGCGCCGGCCGGAGCGGCAATACAGCTGGATCTCAGCATTTTTGTCCTGCGTCACAGCGCTAATTTTCGCTGCAATTTCGGTATGCGGAATATTCAGCGCATCTTTTAAATGGCCAGCCTGAAATTCTTCAGCGCTGCGCACATCTATCCAGATTTTATCTGCTGCTAAAGCCAGTGGCGCGGCAAACACCGCAAGGCCAAGCAGCGCTGCTCTGCACAACATATTGAACTGTTTCATTATCAGGCTCCGGTTATATTAGAAATTTGTGCCATACGTCTGATTGTACAGGGCTGTCAGCTCAGCGTGAAGCGCCGGCGCAAACCAGTGTAAATGCGCATCCAGATACGCCTGCTGCTGGCTGACTTTGCTGATGGTCTGGTCGAGGCTGGTCAGTAGCAACCGGCCTTGCGGTGTGTCTGAACAGATGATGTGGCCAGGCAACAGCGCGGGCGATTCCTGCAGCGCAAAACTTTGCACGGCAGGTGGCTTTGGCAACTGCGCCAGATAATGTTCGACCACATTGGGGTACTCAATCAGCAGGTCAATCCGGCCCAGGCTAAACATCTGCAGCAAACCGCCGGCGTTATCCGGCCCGCTACGGGAGAATAAATTGCGCTGATTAGCGGCTTGTTTCAGCAAAGAGTCGAGTTGGTTGCCATAACTGCGATCTGTGTTGAAACCGAGTTTAAAACGTTGATGCGCCGACAGTACCCGCTGCAGGCTGAGTGGTTTGCCGCTGCTTAGCTGCGCCAGCCAGGATCTGAGCCCGGATGATTGCAGCACATAAAGCCTGAGCCCCGGAAAAATCACCTGCGGCTGATGGCTGATCATCCCCCAGCTGCGCCGATCCGGCGACGCTAGCTTGTTGCCTACACAAACATTAGGCCTGTGTTGCAGCAGTTTCGCCGCCTGTGCGGTCGTCGCTTGCTGTCGGCTGATTTTAACCCCCGGTAACTGTGATTCCAGCAGCCGAAAGGTCGTTTCATTGATATCCAGCACCTGCAACGCCTGATTCGGTGCGTGCTCGGTTAGCCAGATGAGTTCAGGCGCGGTGCTGGCCTTTGCGGCTGCAGGCAGACCGAGGCAAAACCAGATAAAAAGCCGGAAATAAAAGGTTTGGCAGTGCATCAGGGAAGCGCCCGTGGTCATTGGACTTGCTCCACTATAACCAATGTCGCGATGTTTGCGAATGCAGCACGCTCGACCTTTTACAGGTGAATAAATCTCAGCTGTAGGTGTTTTGGTAACACATATACTGGCGAAGAAAAACCGGCCTGTTTATCCGGCCTGGCGCCATCATTCAGTAAGGAGCACTGATGAAACACCTGCTGCAAAACCTGCCGATGCATCGCAAGCTATTGTTATTATTGTTTTTCCCTTCCGTTTTACTACTGTGGTTTGCCACCCAGAGTTTATTGGCGCAGTGGCAGCAATATCAAAATGCCGTGCAGGTGCGTGCGGCGATCAGCGACCATCTGCTGCTGGGCCAGCTGGTGAATGCCCTGCAGGTTGAACGTGGCAGCAGCGGGATTTTTATCAGCAGCAAAGGCGCGCGATTTGGCGCTGAAGTAAAAAAAGCCCGCAATGGCAGCGACGAGCGGCTGGCTGCACTGACTGGCCTGCAGCGCGCTGAACTCAATGATCTGATGCAGGCATTGCCGGGCCTGCGCGTCCAGATTGATAGTTTCAACCTGGACGCGACGGCTGCGGCTGCCGCTTATACCAAACACATCAGCCAGTTACTGCAGCGCAATGACGCTGTGGTACAAACGCTGACCGATCTGACGCTGGCACGCCAGCTGGCAACGTTAAATGACTGGATTGAACTGATTGAGCGGGCTGGCCGTGAACGGGCGATGGTAAGCCTGGCCTTTAGCCAGGACCAGGCGGAGCCAGCACTCATTAGCCGGATCGCGCAGAATCAGGGCGCATTTTTGGTCTTCAGCAGCCGCCTACAACAAAGTGCCGACGACAAAGCCTTATTGCAGCAAGCCGACAGTGCCGAATATCTGGCATTGCAGCCACTGGTGCTGCAAAGCGCCAGCGGACAAAAGTTTGGTCAGGATGCTGCGAACTGGTTCAGCGTCGCCAGCAAACGGATGGCGATGTTGATCAGCCGCCAGCAGCAACTGATGCAGCAAATTGGCGACGCCGCCGCCTCGCAGCAAGCAGCCGCCCGGGGCAGTCTGTTGCAGGCGGCTATTTTGCTGTTACTGGCCGTGTTGGTAGTCGCCGGTTTCAGTCTGGCTATTCACCGCAATATTCAGCAGGCGATGCGGCAAATCCGCAGGCTGATGCAACAGCTCACTGGCCGCGACCTGACGGCGCGCAGCCAGTATCAGGGCCAGGACGAATTTGGCCAAATCGCTGCCGGCATGAACCAGCTCGCCGAAGAGCTCCAACAGGTGATGCGGGAGATTTACTTTGCTACGCAGCAGGTGGCGACTGCTGCCGAACAAGCTTCAGCTGTGACGCGCGAAACCAGCGCTGGCGTCGCTCAGCAGCAGCAAGACACTGAAATGGCCGCCACTGCGATGCATGAAATGAGCGCAACTGTGCATGATGTGGCACTCAGCACGGCGGCCGCCGCCGAGCAGGCGCAGGAAGTGCAGCAAAAAGCCGGTCAGGGCCAGCAACAGCTCAGCCAGACTATCACGCTGATCCAACAACTACGCGGGCAAGTGCAGCATACCAGCCAGGAGATTCTGGCGCTGAATGAACACAGCCAGACGATTACTCAGGTACTGGACGTGATCCGCGGTATTGCCGACCAAACCAATCTGCTGGCGCTAAACGCCGCTATCGAAGCCGCCCGCGCCGGCGAACAAGGCCGTGGTTTTGCCGTAGTCGCCGACGAAGTGCGCCATTTAGCGCAGCGCACCCAGCAATCGACGGTAGATATCCAAAAGATGATTGAGACGCTGCAGCAAGGCGCGGCAGCAGCCAATCAGGCGATGCAGCAAAGCTTGCAGCAAGCCGACCGGGGCGCCGCGGTGATCCAGACCACCGGCGAACTGCTGGCAGACGTAGTGCACGGCGTGGCAGCAATCAACGACAAAACGGTGCAAATCGCCTCAGCGGCCGAAGAGCAAAGCACTGTCGCCGAGCAGATTAACGAAAATATCACCCGTATCAGCGACATCTCGCAGCACACCAGTTCCGGTGCCGAAGAGACCGCCGTCACTGCCGCCGAACTGGCAAAACTGGCCGAGCAGTTACAGGCCATGATCAACCGCTTCCGCCTCGCGGCGTGAAGCGGCGCTGCCGGTGCTTGTCACACGGATATATCGGCGGTTGTTCAAATTTTGGCTAATCGATTGATAAATTTTAATAAAGCCGAAAAACCAACGATTTTGCGGCTGGACAAGCGCCAACAGGCACAATACAATGCCCACCGTCGCGCACCCGTAGCTCAGCTGGATAGAGCGCTGCCCTCCGGAGGCAGAGGTCTCAGGTTCGAATCCTGACGGGTGCGCCATATAAATCAACCACTTAGAGGCAACTCAAGTGGTTTTTTTATTTATTGTGCCTTAAATGTGCCGTGAATGTGCCAAATCTAAACCTACCAACGTTGAATCATCTAAATATTTTGACCTTTGCCTCGCTCTGACTGTTGACCTTTTGCGAGATGCATCCGCATTAACAAATCGCTGCTAATTCGACAGATGCAATCATGCGCTCTCGACCCTGACATCTTTGCTAAAGGCTGAAAAGTTCCGATTTACATGCTTGTACCAATAGACAAAAATTGCATAAAAAGGTACAAAAATACAAAAAGGAGTTTGCAATGGATAATGCGCAGTTTGGCGTTTTGGTGATCATCGGTCTTTGCATCGGTTTTGTTTTGATCCTCCGGGCGATGTTCAAATGGAATTCTAAGCTAACAAAACAGGTTGCGGCACTGACTGCAGAAAGTGAAGAACTGCAGCGAGTTATTCAGGAACAAACAACCAGTGCCAACCAAGCACGCCAAATCATCAGCGAGCTTGAGACCAGAAACGAACAGCTCGCTGCTGAGATCCAATCACTAAGCCGTTTCAGCCATATTCGCGATACAACTCTGGAACTCGAACGTCTTACTGGGATCATCGCCCGCAACGACGAAGAAGCGAAAGAGCGGGTTCGCAAGCTCATGGCAGATGCCAATCGTGAGGCTGGCCTCATCACCGAAAAAGCCAATATTTACGCCGAAACGCTTAGGCGTGAAACCAACGCCGATGCCAAAGCAAAGCGGGAAAAACTGCAGGCAACCATTGATGAAGCCAATACTCAGGCAGCAGCTATTATCAGCAAAGCTCAGCAAAATGCTGAGGACATTGCTGGTGATGCTTATCGCGCATTGAAAGAGGCTGACCGGTTAGAAGCTGTTATAGAGGCGCTGAAAAACACCGTAAAAGGTTATGGTGACGCGCATCTGAAGCCAACTTATGGTCTGTTAGATGAGCTCGCAGAGATGTATGCCTTTAAGGATGCAGGGCAGGAGCTTAAGCGCGCTCGCGAGCGCACCAAACTGATGGTTACTTCTGCACGCGCGGCAGCTTGTGACTACGTTGAGAAAAACCGTGCTGAAACGGCCATTAACTTTGTGACCGATGCGTTTAACGGCAAGGTGGACTCCATTTTGTCCCGCTCAAAAACCGACAACTTCGGCAAACTGGAAGCAGAAATTCGCGATGCTTTTGCTTTGGTCAACCATAACGGCAAAGCATTTCGCAATGCACGTATCACTGAAGAATACCTAAAATCCCGTGTTGATGAACTGCATTGGTTAACCGCTGTGAACCTTATTCGTGAACAAGAAAAAGAAGAACAACGGCGGATCCGTGAACAAATCCGTGAAGAAGAAAAGGCCAGGCGTGAATACGAACGTGCCATCAAAGATACAGCAAAAGAAGAAGCGGCTATCCAAAAAGCGTTAGAAAAAATGCAGGCGCAACTGGAAAAAGCCAGTGAAGACCAACGGGCCGAATTTGAAGCGAAGCTAGCTGATTTGCAGCAAAAACTGATTGATGCCGAAACGAAAAATCAGCGCGCACTGTCGATGGCTCAGCAAACCAAAACTGGCCATGTGTACATTATTTCGAATCTCGGTTCCTTTGGCGAAAATGTTTATAAAGTCGGTATGACACGCCGCTTGGAACCATTAGATCGGGTTAAAGAGCTCGGTGATGCTAGCGTTCCATTCCCGTTTGATGTGCACGCGATGATTTGGAGCGAGGATGCCCCGGCACTGGAGCGCGACCTGCATCGTTACTTCCTGCGTGCCCAGTTAAATAAAGTGAACCCACGTAAAGAATTCTTCCGCCTGAGCATCAGCGACATTAAATCTCACATCGAAGAACGCGGCCACGAAGCAGCCTGGACTTTACAAGCCGAAGCCGCTGAATACCGGGAAACACTGGAAATCGAAAAACGGATAGCAGCAGATCCTGCAGTTGCAGCTGAGTGGACCCGGCACCAGATCGAGATGGATGCCGAGCAAGTTATTGATACTTTGGATGATGAAGATCTTGAGTGATATTTGGGGGATGGGTCTTTTCAATTGGCCGACGAGTACAATTGATACTGCCGAATCGTTGCTTTTCACTGAAAGCGGACCTTGCTGAGACCGCAACTGTAGTGGCTCTCGAAATTTTCGAGATGGTCCCACATTGTCCAAAGGCTAAAAATCCGAGCGCTATCCATGTCTATTTTGACTTGCTGGCCAGTTTGTAGTGCTCGATCCGACGAATACAAAGATGTTACATATATGCTGTAATTGCTTGGAGGGTTTGAACCTGCTTTGTTATTGTCGCCACAATGTGGTTGCCGGTAAAGCATTGATAGCGATTGATTTTTTCGCAAGCGCTGCAGGATATTAAAAAACTCAAAATGGCTGCCCCAGCTTAAGAGCGTGGCTATTAGTTGTAATTAAATTATTAAGTTTCAACCGCCATCAAATATAACGAAATTAATATATGACTGAAAAATATGTTACTAGAGTTTCTTTTGAAATTGATTTAAGAAACCAAAGAATGATTGGAGCGTCTGATAGCGATGCTGAAAACGCTCAGGACATTGGAAGGAAGATTGCAGAGTCGATCACACGTTCTTTAGGCAATTTATCTTCTGATTGGATGTATCTGTTTGGTAATTCAATAGCACAGGACGATTACCAAAAAGCCTATGATATATTTGACGAAAATAGGTGGAAGTTACAGTTTTCAGCTAATGTTGAAGTGCTCGATCGATTGAGAAGCATGGATGTATCAAAAATTAGTAGAGACTCTAGAAAAGATTATCTAATATTTTTGATTGGACTTTCTTCACATTTAGGTAAAAGAGAAAAATCTCTTAATGATATAGAAAGTCTACTTCATGAATATGAAGAGGAGTTAGATCCTATTCTTGTTCAGAATTTACTGTTGGAAAAGGCCAATATTGCTGCTATTAATGGCCTTATAAATAAAGCATCGCTCATATACAAACAAGTAATTTCATCTAGTGATAGTGATTCAGGAACCATTGCGTGGGCCTACCAAGGATTATCTAAAATCGCTGAAAACGTACAAGATGAAATTAGATATGCAGAAAAGGCTGCTGATAAACATTTAGAAGCTGGATCAAGAGATGAAGCGGTTAAAAACCTGATCAGAGTCTCGGATATTGAGTCAGCGGACAACCCTAAATTGGCGATCCAATTGATCGATAGGTGTATTGATTTATTCGAGTCGGAAAAATTAATAGATAGAGAATTATTGGCTTCGTTAAAACATAAAAAAGCAGCGTACTTACAAAGAATAGGGCGAGTCACGGAGGCGCTCCCTTTTGCCGAAGAGTCTTGTATTTTGAGACGAGGACTGATTGGTAATGAGATTGAACTTCATGCAAGTCTTGTCTTGGCAGAGATTCTCGCAGCTGCCAATGGAGAGGAAGACAAATCAAGAGAATTAAAAGCAGAGTCTGTGATTCTGGCTGAGAAAATAGATGACGATAACTTTTTTTTAAGATGTGAAATAGGCGATATAATATCGAGATCTGGAGTTATTAATGAGGATTTATTAAATAAAATTATTTCATCAGGCGATAGCTCTATATTGTCAGCTGCCCTGCTGTATCAATCAACAAACAGCACTCTCAGTTTAGAGGAATCATTGGAATTACTTGATAGGTCTAGAAAAGAGATTGAGTATCATAATGACAAGGAAATGCTAGGTCTAATTTTCTTTGCTATAGCTGAAAAGTATCGTGTTGAAGGGCTAGTTGATGATGCTTTTATATATTACAAAAAATCGTTATCTATTAATAAATTTTATCATTCATCCGCACAAAATTGCGCTTCAATGTTGTTCTGCGAAAAGCGTTGGGAAGAGGCTGAAATATTCATTAGGGAAAGAATGGCTCTAGTAGGTGAACTCCCTGGAATATGTTTTGCTTATGCTCGTTGCCTCTATGAGAATAGTAACTACCAGCTAGCACTTAAGTATTTTAAAAAATCAGACCCGTCTACAGAAGGAATTGGTGACTATATATCTTTATGCTTAGAGTCTCTCCATGACTCGGATATAAATGCTAATGAGGAAGCAAGCATTGTTACTAAAAAGACGGTAACTGCCGAACAATTTTATTATGCCTTGGAAGAGTTTTCTAAATCTATAAGTTCAGATTCAAGAATGCATTTTTGGGAGATGGATAAAGAGTCAGGAAAGTACAAGTGGGTTAAAAATCCTGAAGAATTATCAAAACAGATGCTAATTACTTTTCTAAATGGAAAATTTGGCAAAGGTGAGATTGAAATCCTTCAAGAGCCTAGAGCTGGTGCAGGTTTTATTGATTTATACGTATTATTGCCCGGTGGTTTAAAAATTGTAATTGAATTAAAGATGTGTGGCTATGGATATAGCTCAACTTATGCACTTTCAGGGGAGAGTCAGATCATCCACTATCAAATCAATAAATCCACAAAACTTGGTTATCTTGTTGTATTTGATGCTCGAGAAAGAGATTACGGAAAGCATTTTAAAAAGCTGCAGATGATGAATGAACATACAATTTACACTACTGCTATAGATATGCGGCCGGAAATCGTTAAGAAGTGAAATTTTATAAAGCGCTGCTCTCGGACAAATTTTACGCAGCACACCAAATTTTCCGAAGATCGCGGCATTAACTTACCCGAGGGAGCTTCATGAAGTCACGATCTCGATTAATGCTTGAAAAATCTATCGCGGCAATACTGTCCGCAATTGAGATATACAATAAACCCGACTTCAAATATCGAGAGGAGACTTTCTCTGTTTTGTGCATTAACTCTTGGGAGTTGCTGTTAAAAGCAAAAGTACTTAACTTGGCCAGTAATAAAGTTGCTTCGCTGTACGCAATGGAGTACAGGACACTAAAAAGCGGAAATAGGTCTAACGTAAAGAGGCCAAAGACCAATAGATCTGGGAACCCTCTTTCAATTAATCTCTTTGAAGCCTATAGAGTCGCTACCGATGATTATGGCGTTAAGATAGATAAAGCGGTATATGACAATTTGGTTGCGCTTACTGAAATTAGGGATAATTCAATACATTTTGTGAATGATGACTTGCTCTTGGCTCTGAAGATTCAAGAGCTAGGTAGTGCATCACTGCAAAACTACCTTCACCTTGTATCTAATTGGTTTGGTGATGTCCTATCAGGATATAATTTTTACTTAATGCCTCTGTCTTTCTTTCGAAACTTCAATGAAGCACCTGGCGTTTCATTGAACTCCAATGAACGTAAAGTTCTAGAGTACATAAAAAAATCTGAAGAGGGGTATGATGGCAACGGAGATGTTGGCGATTACAACTTGACTCTGAGAATTGATGTTAAATTCCAGAAAGTAAAGAGCACGTCTGGTTTACCTGTTCAGATCACTAATGACCCAGGTGCCACCGCAGTTTATCTATTGGAAGAGGATTTAACTGATAAGTATCCATGGGATTACGATATCCTTAGTACACGCTTGTCCAAGCGATATTCTGATTTCAAAATGAACCAAAAATATCACAGAATCAGAAAAAAACTGGAAGGAGAAAAGAAATTTGCGTACGAGCGGCTTCTAAACCCAAAGAATCCAAGTGGCGGGAAAAAAACATTTTATAACCCGAACATCCAAAAAGAGTTTGATAGACATTATACAAAGATAAGTTGACAAGGCATTGTAACGGACAAGCGGCTGAATACGGCGTTAGAGTTCTCAAAGGAAATTACAGCATGGAACCAGAAATAGTCTTAGCGCATTTGAGGGCTCTACTTGAAAGAGAGCCAAACCTAAAAGAGTACACACCTACCTCTAGAGAGCATCATACATGGTTAGGCCAAGCGCACGCTCTAATCGCTCGGTGGAGCAGCTCTGACGCGATTATGCTTCAAATATCATCACAAAATTTGACCTCGATACATACACGAGAAATGAATATAGGAACGATTTATGCAATTATTCATCGAGCAATAGCAGACCTAGAACTTAGGGTTCCTGCGAAAACTCAAAAAGAGTTTGGTGCTGGCGATGTGTACGACTTCTTCAAATCATTAAACAAAGTCGTTCAAAGTGCCGAAAAATCGATTTTCATTGTAGATCCTTATCTCGACAGCTCTGTTTTTGAGCATTACTTAAACTCCCGACAGAGCGAAGTGACAATTCGTTTGCTTACTTATAACAATGCAAACAGTCTGCTTCCAGCCAAAGACAAATATAATGCTCAGTATGGTAATGTCTTAGATGTTCGGAAGAGTAACAAACTGCATGACCGCGTCATATTTATTGATGGTTACGTTTGCTGGTTAATTGGCCAATCAATTAAAGATGCCGCAAAAGCCAAGCCTACATACTTGGTACCGTCTCCACCAGATATCGTTCCCGATAAACTGGATAGTTACAATGCAATATGGGATTCAGCTACAAAACTTTAACAATTACAAACAGGTACGATTTGCGATCCCTGTTGTGAATGTTAGTTTTACAAAAAAGGTTAACAAAATATGAGCCCACAAGAACTTGCAGAAGCGCAAGTACAAATCGCGAACCTTCAGCTTTGGATAACCGGGCTAGCGATATTTCTAGGCCCACTAGCAGGTGTGCTATTCACTCTTTGGTTTCAAGCGAGAAGAGAGAAAAATGCGGCTAAACAACAACTATTCATAACCCTAATGGGAGAGAGAAAGGGCTTAAAGATCTCTCCGGTTATGGCTAGCGCCTTAAATACAATAGATGTCGTTTACTCCGACTCGCAGCGAGTGAGGGGCCTTTGGCACAAGTACTATTCGCTTCTTGGGCAACCTCCGGGAGAGGAGAGAGGGCATACTTGGCTTGAGCTCCTGACAGCAATGGCGGAAGAACTGAATTACTCGCAACTTAAGCAAACAGATCTAGACAAGTTTTATGTTCCTCAAGGTCATGTTGATGAATTGGAGTTTCAGCGCAAAGCTGCCGAACATTGGGTACGTGTTCTTGAGAACACCGAGCGATTCTTGGTCGAACCACGAGATCAAGATAACAAGCAAAAAAACTAACAACTGGTTCCATACGACGTCGGCGCTAACGCGCCGCCGCGCCTGAACAGGAGCATCACATGCCCTAGTTCTCGAGAAATCGAATGTCCGCAAATAAGGCAAAGCTGACAGTCGTTTTTTGGCCTATCACTACTCACGCAGAGCTGAAGGTCAGATTAGCTTGGCAGCTATCCGCCAGACCATTAGGAGAGATACAAACAACTATCGTCAGCGGTCTGGCGCTCAAACCTTTTCAAACAAATCCTCAACTCGACAGTTAAACAGCTCGCAGAGTTTATCCATAGTTTCAAAGTCCACCCGCTGAGCGGTCTCTTTGTATAACAGCGTGATCGTATTGCGATTCAGTCCGGTCTCCCGCGCGACATCGACGATTTTCAGCTTGTGCTCGCCCATCAGTTTAGCTAAGTGGCATCTAATCAAAATTCACCTCAAACGACAAAATGCCATCTTAGATGGCAAAAAACTGTTGCAAATGTCATTTTGCGATGCTAAATTGCATTTGGAATGACATTTTAACTCTTTAAATGTGATTCTGTTATTTAGGATAACTCAATCGAGGAGTTTATACCATGGCAACAACGGCTACCTATCTGACGACCGAAGAATTGGCGTCATTGATTAAGTACGACGTGCGAACCATTCGTGAAACCCTGAAAGACAAGGTGTTGATGGAGGGCGTGCACTACATCCGGCCTTTTGGCGGCCGGAAAATACTGTTTATTTGGGATGCAATCGAGCGGGATATGGCCAAAGCGATCCCTGCAATGTTGATCCCGATGGCTAATGGAGGACGTGCTCATGGGTAGTATCAGAGTTCGTTCCGGTTCGCCGAATTTACTGCTTGATTTCACTTATCAAGGTGTGCGCTGCCGCGAGCAAACAGCGCTGCCGGATACACCGGCGAACCGCAAAACGCTGGCGAAGCTGATGCAGAAAATTGAAGCGGAGATCCTGCTTGGGACCTTTGTTTATCGCAACTACTTCCCAAACAGCAAGCTGGTCAGCAAGTTTGAAAAAATGGCCGTGCAGCAATTGGCTGTAAACGCGGCGGGTAAAGAGCCGAAGTTTTCCGAGTTTGCGGATATTTGGCTTGATGAAATGGCGGTGAGCTGGCGGCGTTCTTATCAGGAAACGATGGGCGTTTTGGTTGCCAATCGCATCAAGCCGTACTTTGGCAATAAGTTGATCAGCAGCATCACGAAAGCAGACATTCTCCAGTTTCGCGCCTCACTCGGCAAAGTACGTCGCGAAGATGGACAAGGGCTGTCAGCTGGTTATATCAACCGGAACATAAAAGTTCTTTTTATGATCCTCAATGAAGCCGCCGATCGCTATCAGTTTACTGCGCCTGAGCGTTTAAAACCACTGAAAACCCCGAAGTCGGATGTCGACCCCATGACGCTGGAAGAAGTGGAACTCTTCCTTGCGCATGTCGACGCCAAGTTCCGCAGCTACTACATAGTGCGGTTTTTCACAGGGATGCGTACTGCTGAGATTGACGGGCTGCAATGGCGTTATGTTGATTTTGATAACCGGCGGATTTTGGTGCGTGAAACCTGGGTGAAAGGGCGTTTCGAGTACACCAAAAATGATGGCAGCCAGCGTGAGATTGGTATGTCCGAGCCGGTGTATCAGGCGCTTCGTCGCCAGCTCGAGCAGACCGGTGGCAATAAGTTTGTCTTTGCCACCCGTAACGACACGCCGTTTAGCCACCGCAACATGACACAGCGCGTCTGGTACCCGACGCTGCAAGCCTGTGATTTGCGCCCGCGCACGCCTTATCAAACCAGGCATACCACCGCCACTTTATGGCTGGCGGCGGGGGAAAACCCTGAGTGGATAGCCCGGCAAATGGGGCATACCACTACCGAAATGTTGTTTCGGGTGTACAGCCGGTATGTGCCAAACCTGACCCGTCAGGATGGCTCAGCGGCAGACCGGTTATTCAAACGTTTTAGCGGAGGGGCGCAGTGATGATCCAGGTTGAACAAACACCGGCATTTAAACAGCAAGTATTGCAGCAAAGGCTGCACCGGCAGGTACAGCAGTTGGCAGGTTACCTGATGACCACCCTGTTTATTGACCCACATGGCCGGCAACTAGCCACGGTTATTACCCCGCTGACTAAGCAGGATAATACCGAGTTGGTGCTGAACTGGGTCCGGCAACAAGTTTGCTGTGTCAGCTGCTTGCAGGAAGTCGATTTTAAACAACTGCAGCGTGATTTTGTGCGCTGGTTACTCAACCACGATATTCCGGCAGGAGAGCTGCAATGAACGAACAACATGGTTTTTTCGGTATTTTTCAGGTTTGGTTGGGCAATTTTGTTACCGCTGACCATGGCTGGGAGGCAATGCAGCTTCGCAATGTGCCCCGCAAGCACCCGCGCTTTTTTTATCCATACACCAGGCTTGGGCAGCGTGGCTTGCAGCGGCTAAATACGCTGACTGAGCAGGCTTTTTGCCAAAAGCTCGCCCATATGGGCTGCATTCCAGCGTCTCTGTTACTGGGGTACAGCCTGACCCGGGAGTATGGTGACACTGGCCGGGTGATTTGCGAGGTCAGCGGTTATCAGTACCTATATTTTGGTATTGAAGGCATCCTGCAACACTACATCGAGCCCGGTTTTTACGAAGAAGTGCAGCTGTTTTTTGGTGACCAGCTGTTACTTGATGTCTGTTGGTATTTACTCAGAAGCTATGAGCCACTTGGGTTAGACCATGGCGACCATCCAGTGATGCAGTTCTGCCGGATGGTCACCAGCGAAAGCTGGAAAAATCCGCGGTTGGATTCGTGAGCCAGAGGAGGCCAGAGATGCAAACTTTAATACCGGTGCCGGCCTTTTCCGGCAAAAGTAACAACGAAATCGTACTGCTCGACCCGGCCCGGCTGGCGAGCTGGCATGGGGTTGATAAAACTCTGCCCAAGGTGATTTGTAAAACCGCCATTTATGGCAACCATGCGGCGGGTTGGAGCCTGTACTTACACGAAAACGGCTGTTACGAATGGCTGATTGGGTCGGATATTACCGGCAGCAGCAGCGGGGCACTGGATGTGATTGCGCTACTGGGCCACAACCTGTGCCTGATGCCCTGGCAAAAGCTGATATTTTGCAGTGAAGGGCAGGCGTGTACGGCGGTATCTTATATCCGGTTACCGGGACTGGCTGGGTTGAACTAACTGGTTGGATGGGCAGGAATCGTTAATATCTCTCAAGCCCTGGCTATAGCGCAGACAGCCGGGGCTTTTTATTGCAAAGTGTCATCCAAATTTACCACCACGCTCAGAGGCTATTTACTGCCGATTGCACTTTCAAATAGCCACCCGTTACAGCAATCACCCAGTTACTTGTTCGTCAGCTATGAGCATGATGCAGTCGTCCAGATCAGGCGTTCACGCAAGAAACGAATCTCTGCTTTACCTTATTTACGGCTGTTCTGTATTTCAAGAACTCCGCATATCACAGATCATCTAACAAGGCGGCACAGATTTAGTGTGCCACTGCATCGTAGTCAGTGATGTTTCCCAACTTGCAGAAAGACGAAATAAATCAGGTGAATTTCTGAAAATTGCAATTTGGCAGGGGACTTAAGACAATTTTCAACATCGATCATTTCAGATATTGACATTTGATTTCGCTCTGTTAGCCTAAATCTGGTCCTGAAGTAACCCACCAAGTGTATGGTTTACTCTTTCTAGCCCGTTGTTGCAGGACACAGCGGCTAACAAAAAGGGTGAACTCATGTCCAAAAATACGATCAACGAAATTGCAGATTTAGATAAACCACTTGAGCATTTAGCTCAGATGACAGAAAAAATTTGCCGAGAATGTTCTGTCACTACAGATAATGCAAAAAAATTAATTGCCAGTAAGTTTGGTATACCAACATGGTATCAGTTTGAGCGTCAACTCAATGCAACAATTCGACAGAGGGAGGGCGGGCGAGAGCTATTTAATCTTCTGAAAAAAATAGATGAATGTATTAGCCTAAGTAAGTTTGACAGAAACACATTATCTAATTGCAGTAAGCAACTTTTAGCTCTGAGCTTGCAAGACTGCATCGATTTGCCAACGCATTTCCAAGATCACCTCATCTCGCTCAACTACAGCGAATGGCATGACTATGCTGACGACACTGATGTCGATATTCATTTGGCTATCAACAACTGGGCGGAATACTCTAATTTTCGTTTTAGAGATACTTTAAGTGAACAATTAAATGAATTTGTTCGATTCAAAATAAATACCAGAAGCGTTTTCTCAAAAGGTGACTTATTGGATAAGCATAGCGGAATGCACACCTATGTCCGTTGTCATCCCGATGGTTCCAGTTTGACTTTAAGCGAGTTTTGGTGTCAAAAGTCGCCACATATAACTTTGTCGGATCACGAGAATTTTGTTAAGCAATCATTTCGAGTCATCGAAGACATTGTACAGAAACTGCCTGTAGACTTAGGGCTAATGGATGTCAGATTAGAATTTAAATCTGCTGACGGCGAACGTTTTTATCAGGACGTTTTTCTTAAGTCCAGGATTAGTCGCCTATTTCACAAGAAAAGACTTATTAGTTCGGGAGCTCATGATGGTGCAGTAGAATATCTGGAAATACAGATCGCTCTGTCCAGCTTGTATGAAAAAACACTGCTTTAGTAAATACATCAGAATAGCTTGAGAAATTGTTGGCAGCTCCACAAAGTGCTATGAGCGAATAACGGCTGTTTAGCTCTGGCTCTCTAAAAAACGAACCTCTGCTTTTCCCTAGTTAAGAACATTCGTTTTTTCGAGAACTCAGAAAATTAGCTCGGATCGGGTGGCCAAATTGAGTGAGCTACTACAACTAAACACAGGATAGTTATATATGAAAATAGAAGCAGGGAAGAATAAGATAAAATGGCACCACAAAATAATTCGTTGGCTATATAACAGAACTCCATATCTACAATCAGACAATTTGAATACGTTACAGTTAACGCCACCTAAATTCTACAAACCCAGCGTCGATGCAGGATTGCTATTTGACTGGCACTATGAACTTCATCGTTCATACCCACCTTATTTACCAAATGATCTGGCAGAAGCATTGAAAAAATTGGTTGTTACTGAGAAATACGAAATACCGAACTTTGATTTCTCGAATATAAGTAGTCTTTCACACTCAAAAAGTTTTGGTCCTTCACTTTACCCAGCAAGAATTAACGGTAGTTGGTTCGCGGATGCAGCATCTTGGGGCCAAGCTATGTACCCTTCGGATAACCTTTCGGGCTTAGATGATAGCGATTGGGAGCAAAACATTTGGTATATAGAGAATCGCGAGGGTTTTTCGAAGAGCAGGCCTATTACCATCAATTATTTTGAGTGGCTAAATAGGTTTGTGGGGGTACAGTCAGGTGGATCTCACCATGCAGCTATGGTTCTTCACCAAATTAAAAATCAGAAACGAAGCTATACACGACATGCTGTTGTAACCAAGTATTCTCTGAATTCAGAGGAGCTTGCCAATCTTCTAGACAATTATTGCATGTTTGCCACTGCTGGAAAACTGCATGCCCCGAAGCTTTCAGACTCAGATGATGTGACGATAGATCAAGCAGTCTGTGAATATATATCTTTCAATGTTTACACCCTTGCAATACACCGCAGCGTAAACGGTGCAGTGATGTGTTTTATCCCCTACAAAGACTTAAAAATAGGTAATGATGTTTTCCAGCAATGGTATAAAAACCAAATAGCTAGGAAGACTATTATCCCGTTACTCGATTTAGTGGATAACACTTTGGAGTACTGTACGACCCCTTACATTCATGAAATCCATAGCTGTCATCTGGGTGATCCTAGAAGGACAAACGACAAAATAGCAAAGAGTATATCGCCAGTATCCTTTGACTAGACCGCTTTAATTTTCTGAAGTTAAGGCCAAATTAAGCATGCCAATTTATATGTTGTTAATATTTGTTGATTATTTTTAATTTTGTGTTTATCGGTACTCGCGACACTACTAGTCACAGTTACGTTCCTAATTGAAACACAATTCTTATTCAGTTATCTTGAAGTTGAACTTATGTGGCAATGAAATTTCTTTTGCCGCACAACTTATAAAATGGATTTAAAGTTATGTGGCATGATAACGAAACAGCTATTGATTACCTTAATTTCGGCGTAGTGGCTGATGCATGTGCAAGCATGCTGAGCCGTGCTGATGGAGAGCCGATTTCTATTGGTGTTTCTGGTGGATGGGGTGCTGGAAAATCGTCTTTGGTGAAGATGATTGCAGCCCGCCTTAAAGCCCTCCCCGAAATAGATAAAGGCGGGAAATCCCCCAACAAGTTTGTTGTCCTCACTTTCAATCCGTGGCTTTACCAAGACTTTGAATCCGCTCGCAGTGCATTGCTTCAGATTGTGGGGGATGAGATTGTTCGACTTTCTAAAGAGAATCAGACCATTCAGGACAAGGTCACTGAACTATGGCGCCGCATCAACCTGCTTCGAATTGCCCAACTGAGTGGTGAGGCGGCATTAACATTGTCTACCGGGATTCCAATCGGAGTTCTTGGTAAAACATTTAATAGCATATTGGGCTTCTTTTCCTCGACTGAAAAATTGAGCGAGGTATCAGTAGATTCTGAGGTTATTGGTTCCGCTGTCAATGGTTTGTTGAAACCGAGCGAACCGTTTTCGATGCCCTCGCATATCCAAGCTTTCCGGGACACTCTTGAAGAACTTCTTGCCGAACTCGAAATTACCTTGGTAATTTTTGTTGACGACTTGGATCGATGCCTTCCTCAAACTGCAATTTCAACGCTCGAATCTATTCGCCTCTTGTTATTCATTCGCCGAAGTGCATTCGTCGTTGCAGCTGATAACGACTTCATAAAAGCCGCTGTAAAAGTCCATTTCGATGGTGCAGGCATCTCGAGCGACGTTGCTACAAACTACTTTGATAAGCTGATTCAGGTGCCACTTCATGTTCCGCGGCTTGGCCTCAATGAGGCAAAAGCGTATCTTGTGCTACTCCTACTAGAACGAGAAACAAAGGCCGGAACGCTAACTCATCACCAGTTCCAAAATGCACTAAAGCTTATTCCTGAGAGACTGCGAAATAGTTGGAAAGGCGAGACAATTAATCAAGTATTTCTCTATGAACTGGTTGGAACAAACGAAACTCTACAGAGCTTAATGAACCTTGCAGAAGGATTAGCCTCACTTCTCCATGGCTCGTCTGCGGTCAACGCAAACCCACGTCTCATGAAACGCTTCTTAAACACAGTTTATCTGCGTGAAGCCCTTTCCGCACCGCAGGGTATTAAGCTGGATATTGCTGCGTTGGCAAAATGGCACCTTTTAGAGCGTTGTGACGAATCACTGGCAGAAGTTATTGCTGGCCAAGTGCATTCGGACAACGACGGTCGAGTACAGATCCTTGCTGATGCTGAGACAGCAGCCGCTTGCCAAGGAGGTTTGCCAGCAGAGTTTAGCAATAATAATTTTACAAGGCAGTGGCTCCAGTTACCACCTGCACTCGGCACCGAGGATCTTCGACCACTATTGCACCTGAGCCGCGACTCTGGCACTCGCGACTTCGGCGATGACAATCTGAACCCAGATTCAAGAAAGCTTCGTGACGCTTTGAAGACTGCAACAAGTGGACATCAATCCCTTATAGACCTAATGAAAAAAGTTGGACCTGATCAGACTGAACTGGCGATGATTAAGGCTTGGCAGAGCTGTGCCACAATTCGCACCTGGAAACGCAGCGAAGATATTTTGATGCTTATTGAGTGCTGCAAAGTCTTCCCATTGCTTGGGAAAAAGGCAGCCAGTCTGCTGGAGCAAGCACCTTTAAAGCTTGTTGGTCCTGGAATTGTTCCAATGCTAGGTGCTCAACAATGGGCGCGTGAAGTTTTAGAACGTTGGAAGGATCTAAACGAATTGTCTAAACCGACCAAAAAAGCGATTGAAAATCTAGGGGTGAAGCGTTAATGGGGACTTCAACATCAAGCGGAGGCGGCCGTTCAGGCTCTCCTTTCGATCCTGAATGGCTTTCTCCTGATGGACTGGCATCAGGCGAATCCTGCAGCGGAAACAATTCGGATTCTGAACAGAATGGAAATGTTGATCCCGCTGACAATGATGAATCACCGGGCCCTGAGAATGTTCAAGCTCCTGAGCGTCGTTTTGGTCCTGCTCGTTCGCAAATGAGCTCATACCTTGGAAATGGTAGTCGCTCCAATCTTCGAAATGCGACTAAGAGTATGATCTCAAAAGGTATGGGGGGGGCAAGTCGCGCGGCTTCTACGATGAGGAATGCAGCCAGCGGAGCCGGGGCTCTTGGTCAGTTTCTAGTTGCTGCTCGCGAGAGTTCAGACCAAATAGTTAAAGATTGGGTAGCACATTGTCGATCAGCCAATCTCTCTGCTTCCGACTTGATACTTGAAGTCCTGAAGGTAGTTTATCCAGACTCGGGCAGCATTGATGAGGATTCGTTGCAAGACGCTGGCGCGGAGGCGTTAGCCAAACTTTACGAAAAGTATCCTGGAGTAGATATATTTGCTCTTACGGACTCACAAATTGCTGAGGTTATTGGAAGGACTATTGCTATCCAAATTTGTCAGCGAATTGATTTACTGCTCGGGCAGACATACGAAAAACTTGAGCATGATCCAGCATTAATCCAAGAACGACGGACAGATATTAGGGAATGGGTTTGGGCTGAGATTCGGGTAGTCATAGAACAAAATCAATCCGGACAGATAGACCCAAATGGTTTGGCCGAGTCAGTTCTTAAATCTGCGTTAGAGGTGTTTGCCGAATGAATAAAGTACTGTGCTCCAAAGCAGAGAATATCCCACAATTTTTAACGCCTGAAGAGCGAGTGTTTTCATATTTCAAGGCGGCAGGTCGCGATGGCGTCGGAGCAATTGCCAATCGCTGGCATGGGTCATTAAAACGTTCGGGTTTCCGGCCATCGCCAGTGGTGTGGGACTTCGTTCAATTCTGTTTGGCAGTTTGCAGTGCTGATTTGGCTAGCCCAAGAAACACTAGTGCGGATGGATGGACACGCACGATTCAGCTTACCGTTGGGCTTTGCGAACCGTGGCGGTGGGTTCCACTTAGACAGCGTCTTGAGGAAATGCTGAAGGTTTTAACTGGCGATTATTGGACTCTTATTTTTAATGATGCAGGTGTTGAACCGCCTGAAGGGGATGGCGCCTATCTCCAGAATGATTGCGTATCTTTGTTATCAGGCGGGCTCGACAGCCTGATTGGCGGTATTAATTTGGTTGCAGAGCAAAGACATCCACTGTTTGTGTCTCAGCTTGCTCATAAAGACTCGGAGTTACAACGGAACTACGCAAAACTACTTGCTGGTGCTGGATCTCACTATCAATGGAGCCACGGTATCAGCTTTAAAGGAACACGCGAACCTTCGACTCGAGCTCGCTCCTTGGCATTTTATGCGTTTGCAATACTAGCTTCAACGAAGATCAATCTGCCCAAGCCACAAATCTATATTCCCGAAAACGGGTTTATTTGTATTAATCCTCCATTGGTACCGGGCCGAGTCTCGAGCCTGAGTACGCGCACGACTCATCCTCTTTTCATCGATATGCTTCAAAGTGTACTAGGTGAGCTTGGTATATCCGTCGAACTGATATTGCCTTATCGTTTCCAAACAAAAGGGGAGATGATGCGGAGCTGCCTCGACCAGAACCGATTGAGTGAACTTGCATCAGGCTCCACAAGTTGTGGACGTTTCAGGACTTATAATCGTCAACACTGTGGTCGTTGTGTGCCTTGCCTTATCCGCCGAGCTGCTTTTCTAGCATGGAAACCAGGCTCCGATCAAACCAACTATCGCTTTCCGTCAGTAGTTGGCAGCAATAAGTCCAGCGGTCCTGACGATCCAATGGCAATGGCTCTGGCTGTGCTTGATGCTAAGCAAAGAGGATTGGATCGATTCCTTGGTGGTACTTTGGCATTTGCATCTATTAATGACCGCACTGCATATCGCAGAGTGCTGCAACAGGGTCTTACTGAATTGGAAGCCGTTCTTGTTAAGGATCAATTGCTTTGATCGACTTTCATTGTCATCTAGATCTTTATCCACAAGCAAAGGAAGTATATGCAGAGTCTCTGAGACGCAATGCATTCACATGGTTAGTAACTACAAGTCCAAAGGCTTTTCGCGCTACGAGCTCAGTGCTTGGCCGGCATGAAACGGTGTTGATAAGTCCAGGCCTTCACCCTGAGATAGTAAGTGATCGCTTTGATGAGTTGGAGCTGCTGACAGCTCAAATTGGTGACACTATTGCTGTTGGTGAAATCGGTTTGGATGGATCTAAACGTTATGCTGCTAGCTACCTAAAGCAAAAGCAAGTCTTCTCTGCGGCCGTGAGGCGATGCCATCAAATGGGTGGGCGGGCGCTTAGTATCCATTCAAGGCAGGCGGTTTCAGACGTTTTAGAACTACTCCGTTTGTTCCCTGACCATGGAGTTCCGGTACTGCATTGGTTTACGGGAACGGCATCGGAGCTTAAAACTGCTATTGGACAGGGTTGCTGGTTCAGTATCGGTCCAGCGGCCTTTTGTTCCGCTGCAGGAAAGGCACTAGCCACGAAACTTCCGAGGGATAGAGTTCTTCCTGAAAGCGATGGTCCTTTTGCTCAATTAGATGGTCGCTCTGTCATGCCTTGGGATTTCGATATTACGGTAGCTCTTCTTAGTGACGTTTGGTCGGTGCCTTTTGAGGAGGTCAGAGCTCAATTACTCAGTAACGCTAGAATGTTTGTGAACAAAATTGGCTATACAAAACTAATTGAAAAATTGATTTGAAGACAGTTTATTTTAATACTTGTTTTTGTTTTGAAAACTAGTTGAATAACTCAAAAATTTCGAGAAACACTATCCAGCTACCTTCGACAAGGTCTGCTTTCAGTGAAAAGCTGTGATTCGACAACTGCCAATCTCTTTGTCTGGAAATGGCGCAAAGCCACCTTCTGAAACAGTTATTCCGAATTTTAGATATCGATAGTTAAAGCACAGCTATTAGAATGGAATTTTGATTAAAGTTGTAAGTTAGCTGCAACAACGGGCTACCCGGATTGGCAACTTCTGGTAAATTTGCTCTGGAACTGAGTTATAAATTCAATTAATTATTGTTGAGCTTGTACAACATGATTGTGTTTTCGTCGTTTATGTTGTCGCAGTTGGCATTATACTTGGTTGTCATACCTTTGGTCGTTTGATTTAGTTGCTGATGCTTAGGCAACGCATCCAGCCATATGTCTAAATCTTCTTTTAGATACCGAATCGAGCGCCCAATCCGGATAAAGGGTGGGGCAGGTGTACGATTGTCCCGATTCCCCTCCATACGGGACTGGCGCAGATATGAGCGGCTCATGCCCAAATAAGCTGCGGTCTCAATCTCGGTGAATACGCGTTTGTCCATAGGATGTCCTTGCGAAAAGTGGACTGAATGCCCAAAACTAATGTATGGGAAAGCGTTTGACTTTGGGCATTATGCAGCCGCCGTTGTTGTCCTGTTCTTTACCGTTGAGTGCTTGAGAAAGGCCAATGCAGGTTCTTTCCCTTTTTTTATTTCGCTATAGAGCTAAACAATGCTGACACGTCAACTTCTGAAGCCTTAGCTGCAATAAGACGGATTTTTCTGGCCTGCAAAGCTGTATGCCCATTAACTTTGACTGTATTGAACTGTGATGCAGGAATGTTGAAAACCTTCTCTATCCGATTCTTGAAATATTCACTTCCGGCTTCTGGAACAATAATATCGACATTTCTATCTGGATGGCTGCGAAGTATATCGTTGAAGTGCTCATCAGCATTGTTGAAGGAGTATCCAACTACAACAATATGTTTTGCATCATTAACCCACTGTGATGCCTGTGACCATAGTTCAATGTATCTATGGGAAAGTATGGGCTTCAAGCGCAGTGGTGGCACCAATGCTGGAATTACATGGCGCTGCAGCCGTATGTCTTCATGAGTCACGTCAACATTTGGTGCGACAATCTCTCGAATGAACTCAGCAGGGTCGCATTTAAGTATATCTTCCACAGGCAACAAATCACGAGTATCCATTCGGACGTATTCCGCTAACCCACCATGGAAGTAAATGACTTGATCAGCACCAAGTTGATTTTGTAAAAAGGCAGTATAGTTCAGCGTCAATGCCCGAACATTATTTGGAAGTTTTCCATAAAATGGCATATTGGCGTCTTCTACCGTCGACATGACTTCTTTTTGTTTGGCAACCAAATACGCCCAGAGTGCCCATGAAATGTAGATATAGTTTTTAATATCAGATGGCTTCTCGTTATAAAAGCCAAGAAACTTCTCCACAAGTAAGGTTTCGATATTCAACATATCGGCACCGAGTGCACTCGCTACTGCATGGTGCTCACCGCTTAGCCCTAACTTGAGCGTACGCTTCAGTACAGTTTTAAATGTATCCGAAAGTGATAGTTTATGAATATCCAAAATTGAATCACTATCAATCAGATCTTCAGCATCTTTTGGAAACACGACACGAATCAGCGCTTCCGTCTCTTCATCCAGATAACTGTGTTCGGCAATGGTGGCAAGCTTCTCAAACAGACGGATAATGAGCTCACCATGCTTACGAACTGTATCTTGATCCTGTGGCAGGTTAGCAATAGCATCTCGAACACGCTGCACCATTGCTTTTTGCTCATGAGTTTCGCGAGTTGCAATCCTGTCCACTGCACGGGCAATCATGTTGTTGAAGCTGAATTTCAGCCCTGGTAACATTTTTCGCAGTGACACATCAACGGATTTGCCTGGCCCCTCAAGATATCTGGACACATCAGCTAACAAAGTATTGGCAAGTGGAAAATCAATACCTTGTGTACGATCTACGCCGGCACCGATAATCAACAATTTGTCGTTCATAAAGACTATTCCTTTTACATCAAATCCGTACCTTCAGTTGCTATAAAGACGCTAACAGGAGCCAATTTTTGTTGCAAGCTCAGAAACAACTTTGGAAGCCACGAAAATATTTTAATTCCACACGATTATTCGATATGACTAATTTTTACCAATCTATTTTGGAAATTTCGTATTGACATAAGGATCTTCAATATTGTCGATTTGAATAGGCAATAACGGAAGTCAGTTGTTAGTAAAAAGCAGCTATTCGGCTGCAACCGTTGGCGACTGACACAAAGTGCGTTTGAGCCGCACCCTAACCAGCATTAAGATCGCAATTGGACCTGTGGCGTTACTGAACTAGTTAGCATATGCATGCAGGCAGGCAGGAGTGTATTTGCTAGTCGAGCTTTTGGTTAGTGCTGCGTATTGGGTAGGAAAAGAGCCCATGCGTCTTGTTACGCCTTGTTTTGCGAGCTGCCTTTTAAGAGTATCGATAATCCGTCATGCGGGTTGATTCCGATTTTCTCGCATATGTTAACGAATTCTAAAATATCCATCCGGCGCTCGAACTGTTCAATTTTGGAAATGTAAGTTGAATTGGGATAGCCAAGCTTCTCCGCTAATTCTAGCTGAGTAACCTTTTTGAACTTCCGCTCCGCGATCATCCAGCCGATCAGCTGTCGATAGCGTTCATTGAATATGCTCTTCATGGTTGAAAAACATATCCTTTTGATCAATATTATCGAAAATCGATAAATTTGCCATCATGTTTGCTTTTAGCGTTGAATCGCAGGGGGAGTTGGAAAGTACCTCAGCATGTCGTCTTCGCTCATCAAACTTGAAATTAGCTGTGGGGTGAAAGATGGATCTATCAGTAAGTTTGGTCGAAGGAGTGCTACTGGAAAGCAGCAAACATGCAGAAACCAGTGTGTATTCAACAGGTCGTGGAACTCGTCATGACCCTGTCAGAGTGCATTCTCAAACGAGCACTGTTCAGGAGTTTTGGATAAAAAAATTAGACGGCACCGAGAGCCAAATCACTCTGCATGACAAGGAGGTGAAGGCTCGGGAGGGGCATCGACTGGTCTTACTGCGTGGCGAGAGCGAGGACGGACTCTCCGGCTACGTCGGTTATTTAAACATCGACACGGATCAGTATGTCATTTTTAACAACGCAGGCATCGCAAGAGCCTTCGCCTCTAAAGGGCTGCCATTTTACGCCACAGGCTTTTTAGCCCTGATCGTCGGAGTATTTGTGGCTTTTGCTAGCGAGTTCTTGGCTGGCTTCCTGGTTTTTATGGCCGGTATTTGGTGCGCCATCATCGTCCGAAATATTCATGGTTATTTCATCGACCCCAAGTTAACGCAACTTGCCAAAGATGCGGTTCAAAAAGCGATCCGCACAAACAGTTTTACCGGGACCCCAGAAAGCGAGATCACTCTGGATCCACCTGCTGAAGAACCCAATCCCTGGTTACAAAACTAATTCGAATCAAGTTTGCGAAAGGTTACCTGCAGAGTCATGCGCGTGCTGCATTTGTAAGGGGGCCTTTCTGTTTGAGTCGCACAATTTTTGATTTTCTGGTGTAGGCAAAAGGAGTACAGAGAACGATGTGGAACAGGAACTTGGTCACGCAGAGTATGCTGTGTGGTTCATTGGCGTTCAGTGCAGGGGCGCTTTCAGAGGGTGTCACTGCGACGCATGCACCGCTGAATATTCAATACAAAGACGGAGCCGGCATCGGCGTGAATGATACGACGCAACTGACGCTCTCTGATGGTACTCAGACGACGGTGGGGGCTTTTCGTAAAAGCACCATTGAGCATGTGGCGCGGGCAGTAGCACTGCAGTTTCATAACGCGGCGCCACTGAATTGGAGTGTGATGTTTCAAACGAATGCGGGTTACGATGCGTTGACCATGGGGCCTGCATTTACCGAAGTCACTTCCAGAAACCAGGATAAAAATGGATTCGCGAAGCTCGGTCAGTGGTATCCCATCACTTTACTCTCGGGACTCAATGGCTTTGACGTCGGCTTTATCCCGGGAGAGCCTCACGCCGAAACGCAGTTCCTGGCAAACCCACAAAATATACAGTCCGCCATCGCGCCAAGCAGCGGTCAGCCAATCCTGACCTCGATTGTGTATCACGAACTCATTCACCTGTACGGCTTTGCAGAAAACTCCTGTTTGGGGTCCTGTATTCCTGCCCGGATGTCGCATAACAGCCACATGACGCCTTTGCTATGGTACCGAAATACAGACAATTCGCTGGTCAGCTACGAGCAGTTGGATTTGGATGGCCGGGAGGCGGCCGGCAAAAGTGGCAACCGGTTCCTCGCAGGTGGCACTTTAAGCGCGCCGCGGACTTCTGCGGCGGTGCGCTCCGAATTAACCGGTGGGACTTATGTTGATAGCAGCGGTGGTTACGTGCAGATGTTTGCCACACCAACCAGCAAGGGTGATTGGGACGGTCAGGTCGGTAGTCACATTTCCTTTGATGTGCAACCGCAGCAATTGATGTATTCAGCTGCTGCCCGGGTTCAGGACATGGGGATTGCCGCACACATGCTCTGTGATGCCGGGTGGTGTCGCAAAACCGGCCAGGTTATTGATGTGTCGGCACAGGCAACGCTTGATACAAATGCCAGCACCGCGAGCAAAACCTACATTGACGTCACCTTTAAAAATCACACGAATGCAGACGTCGACAAGCTGCAGGCGCAAGTGCGTTTGGACGCCAAATATACGGGTGTGACACTGTCGGGTGACCAGCAGGGCTGCGTGCTGGAAGCGCAGGTGCTGAGCTGTATATTTGACCTCGCGGCACTATCCAGTAAAAAAATGTCGCTGACACTTGGTGCGTTAACCGATTCTGGTTATGTCATCGCGGGCGAGGTGTATTCCACCGACTTCGACGTTGACCGCAATGGCTTTAACAACATCCTGGATGCGACGTTAAAGGCTGCGCCTTCAAATCCTGGCACCGGTGGAGGTACTGGAAATGGTGGCACTGGAACTGGCGGTTCAGGCAATACAACGACACCATTATCATCCGAAAGCAGTGGCGGTTCGATGCCGCTGTGGACTATCGGCCTGCTGGCTTTAGTAGGGTGGCGTCGTTTCAAAGCGATTAAACGGATAGCGGTCCCGGTCACGGCGGCGCTGTTATTGTCAGCCTGCGGAGGAGGTGGTGGCGGTGACACGGCAACCACGCCTCCTGTGGTAACCAAACCCGATTTGCGGGTAACGCTTCAAGGTAGCAGCACTGTTCCTGAAAGCAGTGCCATTGATGTCCCCGTGACTATCACCGGTGCGCAGGGTGCTGTGAATGTGTCGGCAACCCATAACGGCCCATCCAATTTCACCGTCACCCCAACGATGAGTAGCACAGGCGGTACGCTGCGATTGCAGCTCGGGGAGCTGTTCAGTCATCAGCAGGCCAATGTGCAACTGGTGGTGAGTGATGCGGACGGTCGCAGCAGTACCGTATCGATGGCGGTTTCCTTACAGAACTCACCAGGGTTTCACCGCGTGGTGGCGAGCATTCCTGAAAGCGGTATTGAACTGAAAGAGAACAGCAGCGCCACTATTCAGTTCACCTTTGACGGGGCAAGCGGGGATGTCAAAGCTGCTGTTGAACCAACCACGACTGAGCAAAGCATCACCACAAAAACAACACTCACAAATGCCGGTGGCACGTTGGAGGTCACGGCTGGCGAATTGGTACGGGTCAATCATGAGCTCAAATTGGCTCTGGCGTTTACCGATGCGGCAGGTCAGGTGCAAAAACGTACCCAGTCGTTTTCATTGATAAACGCCACAGGCGCCAAACTGCTTGAAGAGTTCAATCAGACCTACGCCGCAGCTCCAGCCTTCTCGGAGCTAAAACCCGAGCGGGAACTGGTGCGTCGGCTGTCTGCGCTCGCGGTCCTGACGAACGCCGCCTATACCGGCACAGAATCAACGTTACTGGACCGCCTCCAACAAGAAGTGAACGCCAAGGGTAAGCAGGCAGCCATTACATCCTGGTTGCAGTCTCATGCTGGGGATGCCGCGCGCTATCAAAGTGGCGCAGCAGAAGAGACTGCTTTAAAAGCGGCCACTGCAGAGCTGATGGGATTACTACAGGCCCATGGCAGCACTGTCGATACCGTCATCAGTGACGCAGTCAGCGCCAACAACGGTGTCGTGCCTCAAGTCGCACTGGGCGCGCTCTTGTTCGACAGCACCAGCAAAAAACTGTCCCGCTTTATCGGCAATAACAGCCTCGGGCAGTACAAAGACGGCAAGTGGCAGTTCAACGCCAATTACGCATTCCTCACTCCTATCGTTTTTCCTGAAACGCAAACGTGCAAGGCAGAATAGGACTTATCATTATGAAACATTTTGCAATTCTATCGTCCATGTTAGGCCTTGCTGGTGTGTTGATGCCGGCTTATGCCGATGAAACCGTGCGATTGGTATTCAATCAGCAGCAGGCCATCAGCCAGTCGCAAACTACTTCACAGAATGTGGGGCAAGCCGGTTGTGTCAGCACGCCAGATGGTTTGACGCAGTGGTGTATTCCAGCTGGTGAGGCGAAAGCCAATTCCGCTGCAGGTACTGAGCCGCTCTTTGCTGTGCATGAACTTCCGGCACATGGCTATGACGCCAGCTACATCGCGCACTTATTTACTCAAAGCGGCCAATTTGGTGTGGTTGAGGCGGATTTGATAACAAGCGCTCGCCCGGTTGAAACCATGGACATGACGGTTGAGAGCGATTCAACACAAATCAATGACCCATATTTTACCTCGTATCAGCTGAACCGGTATTTTGCGAGCCCGAGCAAAGCGAATGTGGGCAGTGGAATTATTGACCTGTGGAATATGGTGGGTCTCCCTGCGGTTTTGGAGCCCAAAGACCCGATTGACCTCGTCTTCATCGATTCGGAATTTGAAACCAGTAAGGAGGTGACCTATCACTCAGGTCGTTCCCTGACGACTACTGCTTTGACCAAGGGTGGCCCGTTTCAGAAACCCAATGATGATTTTAGCGTCCGCCCGGAAGTGGATGATGTCTGTGATGCGCACGGTCTGCAGGTCATTGCAACGGCCAGCGCCAAGACCAACAATGAATTTGGTGGTGCAGGCATTACCAACAATGTAAACCGACATGCTATTCGTTCTATGACCTGTGGTACGGGCTTTTTGTCAGACTCGGCGAATTCGCTGCTATTCCTCGCTGGCAAGCCATTTAAGGACTCGAACCTCGTGACGCCTTATGCAGGCAAGCCAGGCATCATCAACATGAGCTTGGGTAGTAAATCAGAGTCATGTCCTGTGTATCTGCAAACAGCGATTGATGAAGCCATCAAGGCGGGATTCACCATTGTGGTCTCTGCCGGCAATGAGGGCGCTGATACCGGAGTCAAATCCCCGGCGAACTGCCGTGGTGTGATTGTCGTGGGTGCTCTGGATACGGATGGAACCATAGCGTCCTATTCCAATACCGGGAAAGAAGTGGATGTGATGGCACAGGGCAGCTGGATACCAGTCCCCTGTGAGGATAACGACGAGAAATCAACCTACTGTTTCAGTAGCGGTACGTCGTTCTCAGCGCCTGTGGTCTCTGGCGTGTTAGCAACCGTCAAACGGGAAACCGGTGTCGATGATGACACGCTCAAATTGGCGTTGCTGTTGACCTCTGAGTCAGTCAGAGATGCACGCTGTGATGTGAAGGACACTTGTGGGGCCGGTCGTTTAAATGCCGCAGGGGTGATGGGGATTGCCCGTCTTGCCAAAGCCGGAGGCCTCAATCGCATCGAGCACGCGCTTGGCTCCAAGACCGAATGTGAGCAAATCTGGTTGCTGGACCATTTTGGTCAAAAGGCCCGGCTCTGCAACCTGTTTAAAGTCACGTTCATGAACGGGGTTTTGCTCAATAACGTGAGTTATCAGTTGGTCTCCATTCCAAAAGGGGAGCAGTGGGATAAGTCGACTCCGGCTGTCGTTGGAACCTTTACTCAGGCCGAAGTGCAGCTGGGGGCGCTGACGCCTGATACGCTGCAATACGGCATGCAAGTCTGTGAAAACGGCGCTTGTGGCGAGGTTCTGGTCATGAACACCGACAAGGCAACGAGTGCTAGCAAACCTGCGGCCTGCAAATAAACACCATGCTCAGTTAGCTTCGACCGGAGTAATCTGGTCGCAGCTAATGACACTTGCAGAATGAGTCATTTAGCCGGCGCATTTTTGATGAAAGAGTTTGTTGTCTCAAAGTTATCTGTGAAATTCATCCTTTAATCACTATCAATGTTACATGCAGATTTGTTCATTAATAATGAACAAAATTAATTCGTGAACGATGTCTGGATATTCCTGCGTTCAGTAATCTATAATGTTCATTAATAATGAACGATCGTGATTCCTGTTTTGGAGGTGCAATGTCTCACAACAATGAAGCTGATTTACTTCGATATGCAGTGAGTCATGCTAATGACACTTACAAGCTTGGATTGCAGATCGAAGCATTTGAAAGCGATATGGACGACGCAAGGGTTCGGCTCAATCTCGCGGACAGCTTTGTGTCACTAGTGGTGGAAGTGAAACGCTGGGCTAACCATATCGACACAGACCTGTTGCTGATGAAACTCAGCAGGAAGTCACCCATTCAGAACCTTATTCTGGTTGCACAGTACATCAATCCTAAAATGGCAGAACGATTTAGGGATGCCGAACTTCAGTTTATAGACACTGTCGGCAACATTTATCTCAGGCAGCCTGGTCACTTTTTATTTGTGACAGGGAACAAGGAGGGAGACTTGAGTCATGACAAAGGCCAGTCTGTGCCAATGGCAAAGGCTCTGTCAGCAAAAGCTCTCGTGGTGATGTATACCATTTTGAAAGAGCCCGACGCATTGAAGTGGTCATATCGCATGTTTTCAGAGAAAACTTCGGTATCAATCGGCATGATTTCTCAAGTGATGCGTGAGCTGGAACAGCAGGGGTATCTGACAAAATCATCAACCAAAGTGACAAGCATTTTGCAGCCTGACGAACTGCTCCAGCGTTGGACTGCAGGATATATGGATGTCTGGCGTAAGTTTCGCAGTCCTGAGCGCTGGGTTTCGAGTGAACCGTTCTGGCAGGATGAACAACAACTTTCCGCCTCTACTGCTGTCATCGGTGGTGAAATTGCAGCATCTCATTATCTGAACTATCTGACTCCGGGCTCAGCAATGTTTTATGCCACAAGGCAAGAGATTGATAGCATGGCCCGAACTTTCAGGCTACGAAAGGCGAGAACAGATTTTGAATCTGGTTATAAAATCAGTTTTATGGAGCCTATGATGCCTAAAGAACTACTTATAGGGAATGATGGCTATGCACATCCGCTATTGGCCTATGCGGAGCTGATGGCATCAAAAGATCCACGCAATATTGACACTGCTAAGCGACTATATGACAGATATTTTGGTCATTGACCAACTGCCACAGGGCGTCGTCGCGATTTACCGTGATGTAAATGTCCTTGCGAGAGAGCTGAATATTCCTTATTTGGTTGTTGGCGCTACAGCACGTGATCTCATTCTCTACCATGGGTTTGGAGCTGCAATTGTACGCGGCACCCGTGATATTGATTTTGGGATTAAGATCAGGACTTGGGAAGATTTTCACAAGATGTCGATTGGACTTGTAGCGAAAGGGTTTGTGCAAGACCAACAGGTTAGGCATCGTTTTCACCGCGCAGACATGGAAGGCCTGCCATGGGAAATTGATATAGTTCCTTTTGGTTTTGAAGAACATAGCAGTGAAATTGCATGGCCACCCAGTGGTGACGTCGTCATGACGATTTTGGGTTTTCAAGAAGCTTATGAACATGCAATGAAGGTCCAGATCGAAAGTGATACGCTGATAGACGTATGCTCTCCAGCCGCGATGGCTGCGCTCAAACTGGTCGCCTGGATTGAGCGTGACCTCTCTGTGCGGCCAAAAGACGCTTCAGATTTACTTTATATGATGAAGTCTTACGCCAAAATCCCGCTAATACATGATTTGCTTTACAGCGAGGGGGTGATGGAACGTTGGGATTATGATGAAGATTTGGCCGCCGCATATAAGCTTGGTGCAGATATGATGACTATCATGTCAGATCCGACACGTGCTTTTCTCTGGACTAAAATTTTTAGTCAACCAACCACGATTGCAATGTTTGCCCGGCATATGAAGGTAATGAGCTATGAATCTTTGGATAGGTGTAACGCGTTGATTGATGCATTAATTACAGGAGCGAAGTTCAAGGCGGGCTAAATTTTTATTCAGGCGAATGCAAAACGTAAGTCCAATTTACCACCTCAATAGTTGGTGGATTAACACCTAAAATAGACGGCAAAAAAGTCCATTTCAGGCCACACCAGACTGTTATCTACACGCTGCCTAGTGATTGAAACTGACGGATCCCCTGTAATAGGCCCGAGCCTCAACTCCTGCGGCGGCTAGCCCTGTATCACTGTCGTTAATATGCTGAACCAGTCCGGGCCTTCGATGTTTCTGCAGATATATTTGGCGATATAACCCGTTGCGGAGCCTCTGGCCTAGTCAATTTAAACGACTGCCACCCAGTTGGTGGCGGGCGGTTGTCAAAATTTTGTAAGTCACTTTGGCGCACAAATTGCAATACATGGCCTTTAAATCCATCCCTCGCGATAGCCCGACCGACAAGGATGACATAACCGATGAAACTAGACAGCAGCCTGTTTGACACTTTTCAGCAATTGCGCGGTCGCGAGCAAAATCGCAAACTGGCGCTACTAAACCAGTACAGCGACAAAATTAAACAACAGCAGACGTATAAAAATGGTGTCACATCCCAACCTGACACGCCGATGGTCAGCGTGCCGGCCAAACCGTCGACGACGCTGACTTTTGCCAATATTAGCAGCAAGCAGCTGAAACAGTGGCTTGAGCAAAGTGGCAGCAAACTGACGGAAGAACAAAGCGGCGCACTGAAAGCGCTGATTTACTCCGCTACTGGCGGAGGCAGCAAAAACGAACTTACCCCAGTCAATTTTTTTGAAAAGGCACAGCAGGTTCTGCAAAGTGCGGCTGCTCGTAAAGACAGCACGGCGATGTTGTTCTGGGCCAATACACTCAGCGCGATGAAAAAATTCGAAGGCGAAGCGCTGAGCCCGAAACAAAGCTGAGCTATGGTGTGTTGGCTGAAGCTGCGGACATGTTCTGCTTTGCCAACACCGGATGCATTACTCAGTTGTCTGTCTTGTCGATGGCTGGACATAGTATTGGATGGGCATGGGGGCCAAAGCATGTACTTGAACAACACGAGGTTCATAAAAGCACTGCCTATCGCCGATAAGTGAGCAACCATGTTACCGCTTCAGTTGGAACTCTGGCAAAACAGAAACAAAAAGGTAGGTCCAGCCGCTTTAAGGTTATGGCGAATATTGCTATCAACAACCTGCTTTAGAGCTTCGATTTCCAATACCCTTGATAGCTCATAAGTAAATTTTATAGAGTTGTTTACAATTGACATAGCAAAAACGAATGTGGATTGCTTGAATTTTGCGCATTTATTGAGTTGAAAAAAACTAAATAAAAGCCTATAATGAGTGAGTACTCATTTAATGGTTGTAATTAATGGCTAGACCAAAAAGCACTGATAAACAAGTTGCATTGCTAAAAGCCGCGGTTCAAGCGATAGCGAGCGATGGCCTTGGTGCTCCTACTTCTAAAATCGCGAAGCTTGCGGGAGTTGCTGAGGGGACTCTGTTTAGGTATTACGCGACTAAAGACGAGTTGATTAATGAGGTCTATCTATACTTAATTAACTTAATGAACGAGTCTATCTACAAAAAATCTGATCCCTCTTCTACTCTGTATGAGAGAACTGAAGCGATATGGAATAACTATATCGATTGGGGTGTGGCACACCCAGTTGAAAATTCAGCGATAAGTCAATTGGCTGTATCCGAGAAAATTACTGCAGAATCACACGAAAGGGTCATGCAGCTCTGCATTGATTTACACGGAAAAGATATTTCAGATCTATTTCTAACTGAACAAAATGTTTCGACATTTTATGTTGATGCGGTCATGAATGCGCTCGCACAAGTCACTGTGAATTTTGTGATATCGCACCCTGCAGAAGCCACAAAGTACAAACAAGTCGGGTTTAAAATCATGTGGAAAGGGCTGACTCAAAGTTAGCCTTTTTTTGGAGTTCTTAACTGAGTGATCAATCACTCATGTAAGTAATCGAGATTTATATGAAACATAACAAACGCGGTCATATCCGCAAGCTCAGCAGTATTAGTTTGGTAGTCGCTGCTGGACTTTTAATAAATATCGCCGGATGCACGAAAGCGCCTGATGAGTCCAGTGCCCCATCTTCAGCAGGTCTTAACCCAACGATCTCTGTCGGGGTTGAGATTGCAAAGCCTGTTGAACATCCCTTTGTGCTAGACGTTGTTGGACAAGCGGAGGGCTCGCGCGTCGTACAAGTAAAGGCGAGAGTATCTGGTTTGCTTGAACAGCAGCTTTTCAGTGAGGGTGAGATTGTGGCTGCTGGTAAACCATTGTTTTTGATCGACCGAGTTCCTTTTGAGCTCGCGTTGAAACACGCAAAAGCGGACGTTTTACAGCGTCAGAATCTGTTTGAACAAAGTCTTCGAGAAGTCAACAGGCTTAAACCGCTCGCTGAAAAGAAGGCTGTTTCAAAAAGAGAATATGATGATGCTTTGTCTGCTGAAAAAGTCGCAAAGGCTGCTTTGGATAGCGCAAAGGTAAGTCTTGAAGAAGCTGAGCTCAATCTTTCTTACACAACCGTTACGTCCCCTATTTCCGGGTTTACTGATAGAGCCTATTTTTCGGTCGGCAATTTGGTAAATTCAAACTCAGAAACAGCACTTACCTCCATTACTCAAGCCGATCCGATTTGGGTTCGATTTTCAGTATCAGAAAGTGAGGCTCATCGGTTAAAAGCTACACAATCAACCAATATTCAATTGGTTTCTGCTGATGGAAACGAGCTACTCAAGGGAGGAAGACTTAATTTTTCAAGTTCTGAAGTTGATCCCCAATTGGGTACTGTTCAAATTCGGGCAGAATTCTCTAACCCTGAACACAAGGTAATGCCAGGACAATTTGCAAAGCTCCGTGTCGAAGCTGGTAAATCAATTGTGTTTAAAGTTCCTCAGGTTGCGGTTGTTCAAACTGAACAAGGAAATATGTTATGGATTGCACGCGAGCATAAGGCGACCATTGTTCCTGTCGAGACTGCAGAATGGAACGGATCTGATTGGATCGTCGCAAAGGGATTGCAAGAAGGTGATGCAGTTATCGTCGACAATCTAATGAAGCTAAGTCCTGATGCTGCGGTAACAACGACTGTTGTTGAGTCAGATCCAACTTCATCATTGTCTAACTAAGGGAGAATTTATTACATGTTCTCTCGCTTTTTTATTCATAGACCAATTTTTGCAGCTGTATTGTCGATTATTTTGGTATTAGCCGGTTTAGTGGCAGTCAAGATATTACCCATATCGCAGTACCCCGATATTGCACCTCCATCGGTGACGATTACAGCGACATACCCTGGTGCCTCTGCAGAAACACTGTCAAAGACAGTAGCCGCACCTATCGAGGAGCAACTTTCAGGCATAGAGAGTCTTCTGTACTTCAATTCAAATTCATCCTCTGACGGCACCGTGACGATCACAGCTACTTTTGAGGTTGGTACCGATGCCGACAAAGCTGCATTAAATGTCAATAACAGAGTGCAGATGGCATCTCCAAGACTGCCAGATGAAGCAAGAAGAAATGGGATTGTTGTTGCTAAACGGTCTGATAATTTTTTACAGGTTATCTCTCTGATTTCACCAAATGGTAGTAAGGACGAGATGTTCCTTTCTAACTTTGCAACCCAAAATTTGGTTGATGAAATCAAACGCATTCAAGGAACTGCGGATGTGTCCGTCTTTGGTGCTCGTGAATATGCAATGCGTATATGGTTGCAACCCGACAAAATGGCGCAATTGGGCATCACAGTCAGTGATATTTCTGCCGCTATATCAGCACAAAATGCCCAGTATGCTGTTGGTAAAATAGGGGCCGAGCCCTCGCCAAAAGACCAATTTTTGTCTTATACCGTGACAGCTCGTGGGCGATTAGTTCAGGCAGAAGAGTTCGGTAACATTGCACTTCGTGCCAGCGGCCCTAAAGGCGTTTTGCGTTTAAAAGATGTCGCAACGGTCGAGTTAGGGGCACAGAACTACGAGCAATCAAGTACCTTAAACGGTAAACCTGTTGTGTCACTTGCAGTTTTCTTACAATCAGGCGCAAATGCGTTGGAAGTGGGCGATGCAGTAAAAGCCAAAATGGCCGAGCTTAAAGCAACCAAGTTTCCGGCAGACCTTGAGTACTCTATTCCCTACGACACAACAACGTTTGTCTCTGCATCTATATCAGAAGTTGTCCATACCGTGGTTGAAGCAGCTTTGATTGTTTTAGCTGTCGTGTTTTTGTTTCTTCAAACTTGGCGTGCGACCTTGATCCCGATGTTAGCGGTGCCGGTGTCGCTCATTGGAACCTTTGCAGGCTTATGGTTGTTTGGTTTTTCAATCAATACCTTAACTCTTTTCGCAATGGTACTAGCGATTGGTATCGTAGTTGATGATGCCATAGTCGTGCTTGAAAACGTGGAACGTCTGATGCGCGAGAAAGGGTTAAGCCCTGTAGCCGCCTCAATTGAAGCCATGCGGGAGGTCTCAGGTGCTGTTGTTGGGATTGTTTTAGTACTTTGCGCCGTATTTATACCGGTCGCTTTTATGGGCGGAATTGCTGGGCAATTATATCGGCAGTTTGCAGTCACAGTTGCAATCGCAGTTGTGCTATCGGGTGCTGTGGCATTGACTCTAACTCCGGCACTTTGCGCGACATTGTTAAAGCCTCATGAGACTGACACCAGTCGTTTCGCTGGATTTTTTACCAAATTCAATACCGCATTTGAGTGGGTTACTAGTCACTTCACAAATGCTGTGAGCTTTGTTCAACAACATCGTTTAGCGTCCGCAGGAACATTCTTGGGAATGCTTATTGTTATGGCGGTGTTATTTAAAAGTATTCCTACCAGCTTTGTACCCGAAGAGGATCAGGGATACATTATCGCGGCAGCAATGCTCCCAGACGGTGCAACACTGAAGCGGACAGAACAAACAACTGAAGAACTCAGACAGATGAGCGCTAACAACAGCGCCATTGACTCCTTTTTCACAATCAATGGGTTTGACATGATTGGTGGAGGTGCGAAAGGAAATGCTGCAACCATCTTTATCACGATGAAGGATTGGGAAGAACGAGAGCAGTCCGCACAGCAATTAGTCGCCGAAATTGGTGGTGCTGGGATGGCATTAAAAGATGGCATTGCCTTTGCCTTTAATCCGCCAGGCATTCAGGGTTTAGGTGAGGCCGGTGGATTTGAAGTGTATGTCCAAAGTCGCAATAGCAGCGATCCCAAGAAATTGGCAGCTGTGACTCAAGAGTTCATCTCAGCCCTCTCTCAGCATCCGGCACTTGCAGGAATGCAAACGTTCTTTAACGCGAATGTTCCGCAGTTATTGGTCGACGTGGATCGCGAAAAAGCAATGTCCTTGGGTGTGCCATTGGAAGATGTTTATGGTGCATTACAGGCCCAAATGGGCTCGTTGTATATCAATGATTTTAACCGTTCCGGCCGTACATACCGAGTGACTATTCAAGCGGAAGCAAGATTCAGAGCGAAGCCTGAAGACTTGGGGAATTTATATGTGCGCTCTACAACGACTTCTAAAATGATTCCGCTAAAGGCATTGATCAAGGTGCAATCAGTCGTGGGTGCTGAGCAAATCGAGCGCTATAACGGATACATTTCTGCCAAAGTGATGGGAGCCGCAAAATCAGGATTTAGCTCAGGTGAGGCCATTGCGGCTGTAGAGCAGGTCGCGGCAACAACATTGCCAAGTGGTTATGGTATTGAGTGGACAGGCCAAGCTTATCAGGAAAAACGAACTGGAAGTGCGTCCATATTTGCCTTTGGATTTGCCATGATCATGGTGTATTTGATCCTCGCCGCAATGTATGAGCGTTGGGGCGTCCCACTTGCTGTAGCACTCGCAGTCCCCTTTGGAGTGGTTGGCGCACTTTTAATGGTTTGGTTAAGGGGCATGCAGAATGACATTTACTTTCAAATTGGCTTAGTCGTGCTGATCGGCCTTGCGGCAAAAAACGCAATTCTAATCGCAGAGTTTGCGATGCAAGCAATGGCCGAAGGCTTAAAGGCTGGAGAAGCAGCCCTGGAAGCAGCCCGTCTTCGTTTCCGTCCTATTGTGATGACCTCACTAGCATTCATTTTGGGTGTAGTGCCACTGATTAGCGCCACCGGTGCTGGAGCAGCTGCAAGGCAATCAATGGGAACAGGTGTCTTTGGGGGCATGCTACTTGCGACTTTCATTGCACCGATGTTCATTCCTTTATTCTTTACAGTATTAGCTCGAAAAACTAGTCAGCCACAAACGAATGAAATAAACGCGGAAGATAAATAATGTGCCTTCAAAATAATACGATGAAGAAAAAACATATATCTTTGGCTGTTATGCTTGCATCAGTGATAGGAGTTTCTGGCTGTAGTTCAGCTCAGTTAAATAACCGTCAGGATTTGAATTTACCCGATTCATATATTTCAGATTTGAAAATCAATCAAAATATCAATGGTATTAATCAGTTGTCTATTGAATGGTGGTTGAATTTTAATGATCCAGCCATGACTAATTTAATAGAACGGTCACTTGAGAATAATTCTGACATATTAAAAGCTGTTGCAAGAATTGAACAGGCAAATGCGCTTAGTCGGGTGATTGAAACCGCAGAAGTGCCAAATGTTGAACTAAAAACTTCCGGAACACGTTCAAAAGCAAATGATCAAGCTAAGGGTAATCAAGTATCCAATACCTTCAGTGCATCGTTATCTAGCGCATTTGAAATAGACTTCTGGGGCAAGCTTCACCATGAAACAGAAGCCGCCAGAGCGCAAACTCTGGCGACGACTTATGCTGCAGAAGTCGTACGTCAGACGATAGCAACTCAGGTCGCACAAACTTACCTTAAGTTACTGACTACCGATTTACAGATTGAATTAACCCAGAGGAATATTCAAAGTTACATCGAAAATTACAAACTTCAGCAATTGAAGTTTACGCAAGGTCAAATCGGACAATTAGAGTTAAAACAAGCAGAAATACAGCAAATTGATGCCAATGTACAACTCAAGGAATTAAAGCAACAGCAGTCATTACTAATTTCTAAGCTGAGCGTACTTGCAGCTGACCCGTTAATTGATCTTAGCCAGAGAGCAAAAAGCCTCCCTGAAACTCCGGCGTATCCCGCACTTGGCGTTCCTTCAGAATTATTAAGTCGTCGACCAGATGTCCGTCAAGCAGAGCAACAGTTGATTGCTGCGAACTCAAAGATTCAGGTTGCAGAGGCGGCACGATTACCATCGTTTTCCCTGATATCAAGTGGTGGTGGTGAGAGTGCGACTCTTAAAAATTTATTATCGAATCCTTCGGAAGTATGGAGTTTTGGGCCAAGTATTGATGTTCCTATCTTTGACTCAGGACGGCGAAGAGCGGCTGTAGAGCAGGCTATTGCAGAACGAAAAGCTGCAGAAGCCGATTATAGAAGTGCTGTATATGTCGCCTTACAGGATGTTTCCGATGCGCTGACGAATATAAAGTTCGCCGATTCATCACAAGCTGACACAGAAGCCAAATTACAGGCTGCAACTATTGCACTTTCCCTATCGAATGCTCGTTATGACGCGGGTTATTCAAGTTTCTCTGAGGTTCTTGAAGCAGAACGAACAGTGAATAGCTCTGAGATGCAGCTACTGAACAATCGTCAAGCGCAGTTAATAGCGATGATTGATCTATTCAAATCATTAGGTGGTGGATGGTCTTCTACATAAATTAAAAACCGATACCAATAAAGAATTTTTAGTATGTTTTTAGGAGTAACGTTTTGAAATTGAGTAATAAGAAAATTAGAGCATTGATTATTGGTCATACTGGAGCAACTGGTAAAGCACTCTTAGATCAGCTCATTGCATCTGATGATTGTGAGTCGATTGTAGCGTTCGGGCGACGGGAAAGCATTGAGCACAAAGGTGTGGCGAAGTTAACACAGCACATTGTACCAAATATGCTTGAAATAGCTTCACAACCACTTGCACATGCCATAGGTGCTAATTCAGCATTTTGCTGCATTGGCACAGCATTTCACGACGTTTTTAAAAGTAGCAAAGCCGCAGAATATAGATCCACAGATTTTGGAATCGCAACGGAATTTGCCAAATATTCTAAAGCCGCTGGTGTTGAGTTCTTTAGTTTTATATCAGGGCAAGGGGCTAACTCAAAAAGCAGCATGAACATGTATCGCGTGAAGGGCGAAGTTGAAGATTTTGTCACTGAACTCCAATTTGAACGGGCTGCTTATTTACGACCTGGCAGTTTAGACCGTGGAAATGACGCATCGACCACAGAAAAAATTCTTACTCTGTGGGGATTAATTGGTTTACCGGTAGCTGACCTCGCAAGAGCAATGTTCAACATTACGATGACTCAAACCAACAACGTGCAAGTGTATGATGGAAAATCAATAAGGTTCGCTGCAAAAAAATAAATACCAAATCTTAATATTATCCATTAATGATCTTGGTTGCCTTGTAGAGTTTATTTACATTATCAACTTGTATGGTTTTGTGTGTCGTGTACATCTATTTTGTTTAAATAGACATGCATTAGATTTTTGCCTCTTTTTAAATGAAGAGGCAAAGATTTTGGTAGATTCGCCAGATTTAATCAATAATATTTGGTAAAGTGTCGCCGGTCCAACTATAACTTTAGTTTTGGAGTGAGTTTCGAATGTCAGATAACTCGGATGCATTACGTGGGACATTGGATATACTTTATAAAAATCTAAAGACTGGTTTGATAGGTGCAGGTGTTGCGGCCGTGTCAGCATCAGTATTATTGTACTATCAGAACGATGATGTAATAGTATTCATCTGGCTGATTTTAATGTTGTTGAGCCTTTTGCTGCGTGGTTATGATTTATGTCGCTGGAATAAGTTAGAACTTGAAAAAGATAAATACCACCCAATTGTACTTAAGCGTTATTCTGCTCTAACGCTCGGTACGGCACTTTTATGGTGTGTGTTCGGCCTTTATTTTAGTACTGGTGCCGATTCTAATCAAATGGTAATTGTATTCTCAGCGCTTGCGGCTGTAAATGCTGGCGTGACAAATTCAATGTCATCAAGCAAGTCATTAATAATCAGTTACATCACTCTGACGTTATTGCCGTTTGGGCTATGGTCCTTTTACCAGGGAGGAGAGCAAAAATTATTTGGATTTTTGGGTGTGACTTTTACTGCCTTGCTATCATTTTCTGCACGTAATAGTTACATCTTCACGCTTCAGTCTATCAGATTACGTCGGGAGCATCAGCATCTGTTGGTTAATCTGGAAACTGAAGTCAAACTTCGCACGAAAGAGCTATTGCATCTTTCCAATACCGAACCTTTAACAGGTTTATATAATCGGAGTAGATTTATTGAATTAACTTCGGAGCTTATAAAATTAAGCCAGATAAACGGTCTAAAATTAGCGTTTGTAATAGTAGACCTAGTAGATCTTAAAAGTATAAATGATAGTTTGGGTCACGAGGTCGGAGATGAATATATTCGCGCTACTGCTAATCGGCTTCGCGAAATTATTCAAGAACCTGCCATTTGCTGTCGATGGGGGGGCGATGAATTTCTTATTGCTATCCCGATTATCGACAGTGCTTTAGCTGACTTCGTAAAAAACTTACAACAATCTACCATACGGCCATTGCTACTTCAGGGAAATGTTCTCAAAATTAAAAATAATATTGGTGTATCCATATATCCAGACCATAGCCAAAAAATCTCAGAACTTATTATTATGGCTGATCTTGCGTTATATGATGATATTGAAAAATGTGGCAAGCAGTTGTTTACGATTTACAACAGAAAAATAGGTGAAAGGTATCAGCGTAAATCTATGTTACGGAGCCGATTAGAACACGCTATTGAGAAAAAGGAACTGCGGTTAGTATTCCAACCAATTGTCCATCAAAAGGATGTGAAAAAAAGTTATTACGAAGTATTGCTGCGATGGAATTTGAATGGTGAAGCAATCCCCCCAGATGAGTTTATCCCGCTAGCAGAACAAAGCGATTTAATTAATTCAATAGGCCATTGGGTCTTCGAGCAATCTTGCTTGGTTATTTGGCAGAGTCTACAACGAAATCAGCCAATAGAATTGGCTGTCAATGTATCGGCTGTACAATTCCAGCAGGAGGAATTTGTGGGTGAACTTTTGAAGTTAGTTGATAAACATCACATCCCGCGCAATTTACTTCAGATTGAAATTACAGAATCTATATTCACAGCCAATAAAAATGTGCTGATCGATAAAACCAAACAGTTGCGCTATGCTGGTATTGCTATTTCAATCGATGACTTTGGTACTGGGTACTCATCTTTGTCAGTAATCAATGAATTACATCTAAACAAGGTCAAAATTGATAAGGCTTTTATCGAAAAAATCGAGCATGGTGGGATGCCGGTTCTACATGCTATTGCATCAATGTCACAATCGATGGGCTGGGAGGTCGTCGCTGAAGGAGTTGAGACATCTGCACAGGTTGAGATCCTTCGTAACATGGGGATCCAATACTTACAGGGGTATTACTTCAGCAAGCCTGTCGAATATTCAAGTCTTTTTCCAAAGTTATAGAGGTTCTTAATGAATTACCATGGTCTGCGTTTCAAAATTAGTGTACCCACTATATTGATGTCTATTACTTTATTTTTTATGTTTTTTTTATCCTCAGTGATAGTTTCAAAGCTGCAAAAAATAATTAGAGATGAATCTGAAGTATTTCAGCAAGCGATCTCACTTGTCCTTAATGCAGACCGAGATTTATATCAAGCAAAACTTGCCATTGTGGAATTTAAAACAGATTACAGCCCACAACATCAAATCGACTTTCAAGAAAACGTTGAGCAAGCTAAAAACGGTTTTCAGAAATACGAACAGTTGATGAATACATATCCTGAGTTTACTGGGAAATTTTCAGATTTTAACGAGAAATATAGTGAGTGGCTTAAGGATTCAGATCAACATTTTATGAAGAATGGACGTTCGGATCATGATTTTGTGCAACAAGAAGAACGTGAATTCAAAGCCTTAAGAAAAGTATTTGATGATGCAGGCGAATTTTCGCTGGAACTGTCAAAGCAATACATCGACGCTGCTAACAGCGAAGTACGTAGTACTGAATTTTTAGCGTTGATTATGAGTATCATAGTGTTTGGGGTTTCTGCTTGGTACAGTTATAGGGTACCAACTATAATTAAATCAAATGTTGAAACTATTATCCGAAGGTTGGATGAAATTACTCAAGGAGAAGGTGATTTAACACAGCGTATCGATGTACAGACGAAAGATGAACTTCGTGACTTAGCTGATTCTTTCAACCGTTTTCTTGATGCGCAAACACTCATGATTTCAGATATTTTAGGTAGCACTAAGCAACTCGCCGCTGTTACTGAAAATATGCTCACCTCGGTCAACGAAACCAAACGCATTACTCAGAACCTGAATTTTGCCACTGATTCTATCGTAAGTGCAGTTCATGAGATGTCTGTTGCTAACAAAGAGGTTGCAGTTGTTGCTGCGGACACAGCTCGCGAGTCTGAAGATTCTCGTGTTTATGCTGAGAAAGGGATCAGCTCAATTGGAACTGTCACGACGAGCATTGCAAGAGTGTTAACTGACGTAGATACAGCAATGAATCTGTCAGAGGTTCTCAATAATAGTTCAGTCGCAATTTCTGGTGTAATAGAAGTTATTAGCAATATTGCCGGTCAAACAAATTTGCTTGCGTTAAATGCAGCCATTGAGGCGGCGAGAGCAGGTGAGCAAGGACGTGGCTTTGCTGTTGTCGCAGATGAAGTTCGCAAACTTGCTTCTAAAACACAAGAGAGCACTGAAGAAATCAAAGCAACTGTCCAACAGTTACAGCAGCTTGTATCGGAATCAACGGAAGCAATTCGGCGTGGGCGGTCATCTGCAGATAGTTCCGTTCAACATACTGAAGTGGCTGAATCAGTGTTTAGTCATCTAATGAAATCATCCTCGGAAGTCAGTGGTATGTCTTTGCGCACAGCTGCCGCGACTGAAGAACAGTCCCAGGTATCAGAAGAAATAAACCGGAACCTCCATCAGCTTCATGATCAGGCAATTCTTGCCGAGCAGATTGCTGATAAAAACTCCACAATGATAAATGAGTTGAAACGTGTCGCGGGGCATCTAAGCCATTTAGTTGGTCGTTTTAAACTATAAATTTATTGAATAGTCATTCTTTGGCAAATTTTTCTAGCGAAGTCACTAGATAAAGCCTATATGCAGATTTGTCTTTAGTGATTTTTTATGAGTTGTGTACGTTCGAAAACTTCAAAACAGCAGACAAATAAGCGAGGTTGTTAATGAAAATTTTAATCGTGTTAACATCACACGAAGATCTTGGTGATACAGGTTTGAAAACTGGTTTTTGGCTTGAAGAGCTTGCAGCTCCTTATTACGTTTTTAAGGAAGCGGGAGCTAGCGTAATTTTAGTATCTCCAATGGGTGGACAGCCACCTTTAGACCCAAAAAGTAATGATCCTATGTTTCAGACTGATGAAACCCGAAGATTTGAAGCAGATAAGGACGCGCTTGCTGCATTGGCCAATACAGGGAAATTAGCTGATGTCGATATTGACGAATTTGATGCAGTATTCTATCCCGGAGGCCATGGACCGTTATGGGATTTAACCGAGGATAAAAACTCAGTTAGTCTGATTGAAAATAGCATTAAAGCAAATAAACCAGTTGGGTTGGTTTGTCACGCACCAGGCGTTCTCCGAGATGTTAAAAGCTTGGACGGTAAGCCGATAGTCGCAGGTAGGTTAGTGACCGGATTTAGCAATACTGAAGAAGATGCTGTTGAGTTAACTAAGGTTGTGCCATTTTTGGTTGAAGATATGCTCAAGGCTAAGGGGGGCATCTACAGTAAAGTTGCAGACTGGCAGCCTTATGTGGTGACTGATGGATTACTGATCACGGGACAAAATCCTGGCTCTTCGGCAATAACAGCCGCAGAGTTGTTAAAAGTATTAAAAGGTTAATGAATTTGCCTGAGCACATGCGCTCAGGCAATGCCACTCAAAGTCGAATAAACGCTAACCTGATTCTTCCTGAGCAGTCACGTCAGCATTTTAAATCAAAAGTTTAGTTTTATAGATTTTTGTACACTTGAAAATCGTCGTCATAAAATCTCCATTAAATCGACCATTGAGCCTGTCTTTAGATTTGTTGTCTATTATTGGGTTTCGGATACATTGTGATTGGTTTTTAGTGCTGCCCCTAAATGTCAAACTGTCAACAATCACTCGATGTTTAAGCTGGGCGATTCGTTTAGAGTGTAGGTGATGCCCAATACATTAAGTTTTGCTAATGGGCGATTTTCATTACCTGGTGGAAAATGAGGAGTGCGAATGGAATGCTAGATTACCATGATTAAATATGACCCGAGGTTGGAGACCGTTCTTTGCAGTATAGCGCGCTCAGCAGCCACAATTTGCGGATGCCCTTTGGCAAGTATTCGTATTCGCCAACTTCAGGGACCTGAATTGCGGTTCGCAACAGGTTTTGATGGTATTGATACACTGGTAGATATTGATAATTTATGGGACTTCTTTGATGGTATGGAGGGCTTTTTAGAAGTTCCTGATGCTTCAATCGACCTAAGGTTCAGTAATGCTTCAGTGGTAACTTGTTCTCCTTTCGTACGTTTTCTTTTCTCTGTGGTTTTGCGTTCGGCGGACAACAATATTCTTTGCGCCCTATCGGTTATGGCACCCCATGAAGTTGAGCTCACCGATCTTCATCGCGTCGCGATCAAAGAAATTGCTGGAATTGCTATAGCTGCTTTGCGTAGCCATGATATTCCTGTACTGGGATTAGAAGATACGCCTCTAAAGACAGAATTAGCGACTAACAACCTCCTTGAAATGGCTATACAAGACAATGATATCGGAACATGGGAGCTCGATCTTGCCAGTGGAGAGTTGCAATGGAATGACGTCATGTTTGAGCTCTTTGGGGGAACGAGAGGCACATTTGGTGGTTTAGAGGAAGACTGGCTTAAGTTTGTTCATCCTGAGGACGTTTCACGTGTTAAGCAAGAGTTGTTATGTGCTTTGGAAAATTCCGCAACTTTTAGCAGCGAGTACCGAATTCGCAACATAGAGGGTGTAGTTAAATACATAAATGCGCATGGCACAGTAATCCGAAACAGTATAGGACAGCCGACCAGATTAGTGGGGAGCAATCGGGATGTTTCTGATCGAGTATTAGCCCAAGTCCAACTACAAAAAAGCGAACGTCGTTTGCGCATGATTACCGATAAGTTACCAGTATTAATCGCATCTGTAGATAAAGAGTATCGTTACACCTTTGCCAACAATAATTTTGACATTTGGTATGCCTTGGGCGGTTTGAACATTCCCGGTCATCAGGTGCCAGGGGTTATTGGTAAAACTGTTGGAGAAGTTTTTGAAACTGCTTCTTTTAATGCCATCAAGCCTTATATCGATCAAGCGATGAATGGGAATGAAGTTTCAGTTGAACTAGATATGCCACCATCTAATGCTCCTCCCCACATATTTTTGTATTGTGCGCCAGAACTTGACGATAGAGGACAAATTATTGGTGTGCTGGGTCTTGTTATCGATAGAACCGCGGAGGTTCAAGCACGAAAAAAGATTGCCGAAAGCGAAAACCAATTGCGAGCAATTACTGACAACTTACCCGCTTTAATAGCATACGTTGATGCAGAAGAAAGGGTTCGGTTTATTAATCGCACTTACTGTGAGCGACTTAAAATCACAAAAGAGTATGCTATTGGTAAAACGATGTTGGAAGTTGAAGGACCAGAGCTTCATGCAAAACGTAGGGATTTCTTCCTCCGAGCCTTATTAGGGGAGCATGTTGAATTTGAGGCTCAGTATGGCGAGAGTAGTGCACCTGTCTATATGCAAACAAAACTGGTCTCTGATGTAGATCCAGATGGCCAAGTCAAGGGGGTCTTTAAACTTTGTACGGATGTTTCTGATCTTAAACGAGTAGAGGCTGAACTTCGTAAGTCTGCCCGCATTGATAGTCTAACGGGATTACCTAATCGCGTACAGTTCAATGAATCTCTAAAGCTAGCTCATGACCGTAACATTCGCTCCGGTGCAATTACTGCACTGCTTTATTTGGACATCGACTATTTTAAGCAAATTAATGACTCATTGGGACATGGTGCAGGCGATTCGGTGTTGAGTGAGTTTGCAAATCGAATAAAGTCGGTCATCCGCTCAACAGACACGGCTGCAAGACTAGCTGGTGATGAGTTCGTTGTGATTTTGGAGGATCTAACGTGTGCGCAGCAAGCTAAAACTATTGCTTCAAAGATCAATAAAATTATGCGCGCTCCGATATGGATTAATCATGACGAAATAAACATCACCACTAGTATCGGAATTGCATTTCACCGGGGCCCTGCAACTGACCTGAATGATTGGATTAGCCGAGCTGATAGAGCACTCTACCGCGCCAAAGCTGTTGGACGTGACACCTTTGTGGTTGAGTCTGCTGGTTTTTGACTATATGCGCTAGATTTGAACAGTTCATACTGTGAAGTGTGTTTAAAGGTTAGTTTTACCGATCTTGAACAAGAAGTCGTTGCCATCGTTTTCATCTAAATAAACAGGATGTCTAGGGATGCAGACATGGCAACGCCCATCATCGCTAAGTTAGTTGTGCTGCCTCTCCAAAAAGACCTGACAATAACAGAGATGACAGTATACGGAACTCATTCAAAGTGATTCGAAGTTGAAAAAATTCGATTTATTTAAGATGCTCTGAATAGACTGAGTCATCAGTCACTTAATCTGCAGTTACTAATACGCTTTTGGTTGGCGGGAAAACTACATCATAAAGCCAATGATAGAAGTAACCATACACCAGGTAAAAAAGCATAAACCCGATGTCAAGTAGCAGAGCATTCCACATGCTAATATCGAGATACCATGCTGTCAGCGGTAAAATGGCGACCAACAGCCCCATTTCAAATCCAAATGCATGATAAATACGTTCGGACTGTGTTTTAAATGCTCTGCCACGTGGAGTTAGATAGTATTGGTCAAACAGCTTATTGAACATATAGTTCCACCACGTTGCAATCACTGACATTAGTACAGCAAGCCATCCAAGTTCAACGACTGGTTTGTCTAATACAAAGCTAGCACTAGGTATTAAAATTAACAGGCCTAAGATTTCAAAACCTACCGCCATTCGTAGTCTATCTCTCGTAGAACGTCCGTGACTCACTTTTCTTGTTTCAGATGATTGTTTCATAAAAATAGCCTACGAAAATAATGATGATGTCAGTGTATCTGCTATATTGGGCATTAATAAGTTAGATAGCATCTGAAAAACAGATACATGAATCTACAACAACTTGAAACTCTGCTAACAGTGGTCGAAACAGGCTCGTTTTCCGCTGCGGCCAGAAAGCTCGGTAAAGCACAGTCTGCGATCAGTACAGCAATAAGTGAACTTGAGATAGATTTAGATCTGCATCTATTCGACCGTAGTGGAAGATACCCACAGTTGACAGAAGTAGGAGCGAGGATTCTACAGCAAGCAAAACTAGTGCATATGCAATGCAGCCAACTAAAAGAACTTGCTGTTGATTTAGCTTCAGGAACTGAAACATGCTTGCGCTTGGCAGTCGATGATGAAGGCCAATTACCTTGGCTAGCTCCTATCTTAGCGGAGCTGGCTGAGAGGTTTCCGAAACTCGAGTTACAGATCATGTTTCCGCTACTTGAGGATGTAACGCATCTTTTAGCTGATGATGAGGCTGATTTGGGGATTTGCTTTCAGCCTCAATCGCCTTCAGAGCTATTTTTACGCTGGCCACTTCATCAATTACACTTTGTGGCTGCAGCGTCGGTGGATCACCCGCTTTCTAAACTTGTTTCCGTTACTAATACGGATTTGCAACAGTATAGACAACTCATGGTTGCAGGCCGTGGAAAGGGTGCAGAAAAACAACGAGGGCGTTTGTCTGGCCAGGTTTGGTGGTTGGAGGGAGATATTGCTGTCTTGGCGATGGTTGAGCAGGGGGTTGGCTGGGCATGGTTGCCAGAGCATGTACTTGAACAAAACAAAGTTCATAAAAACATTAAAGCACTACCTATAGTCGATAAGGGAGCAACCTTGCTGCCGCTTCAGCTGGAACTTTGGCAGTGCAGAAACAAAACTGTCGGTCCAGCAGCTTTGTGGTTAAAGCGACGATTGTTGACTAGATGAAAGAAGTTGAATCTTATTTTCAGACAAACTCACAAACTCACAAACTCACAAACTCACAAACTCACAAACTCACAAACTCACAAACTCACAAACTCACAAACTCACAAACTCACAAACTCACAAACTTTCCAACGAATCACTAAAATGTATTAAAATAAGAATCATTGTTATTCGTGTTTGTGTGTGATCTCGAGGTTCTTACCAATGAAAGCAGCAGCAATATCAGTGATGTTAGTTTGTATTCCTTTGATAAAACCCGCAGTTGTCAAGGCCATGGAACAGCATGTTGCCCCCTTGGAATTCAGCTTGCAGCCGGGGCAGAGGCAAGTAGTGCCATTGGCAGACACTTCCGGCCAATACTGGCATGGTGAACTACACAGTGATAGTCCGGTACGGCTACAGCTGGTTGATAAGCATCACAACGTGCTCCGTGAGTTTCCACTGCAGTCCGGCCGGCAAAGCCTGCATTTGGTGTCAGATCCAGCCGGACAGCAACTTCTTTTGCACAGCCAGACGGCTACTAAGGTGCAATTAACCTGGCGCGCTAAATATCCACGCATTGATCAGAAATCTACAGCACCTGATGAACCATTGCTGCAACGAATAGCACAGTCAGCTCAAACCGGGGCCGATTGGCGTTCTGCCTGGATCGGATTAAAACAACAAGGCATGCCATTAAAAACAGCGCTCAGTGATGGCAATTACCGGGTGACATTTATCTATCAGGGCGCGAAGCGCAATGTCCGGCTGTTAGGTGGCCCGTCCCCGGATCATGACTGGTTGAGTCCAATAGCCGGCACTGACCTGTGGTATCGCAGTTATATAGTCCCAGCCAGTACCCGGTTGTCTTATAAACTCGCCCCGGATGTACCGGATATTCTGGCTCCGGCACGGGCGCAGCGGGTCGCCATTCTGGCCACTGCACAACGGGACCCACTGAATTCTGTGGTATACCCGGCGGATGAAACTGACCCATACCAGCAAAGTTCGGTGTTGGTGTTACCAAAAGCACCGGCACAACCTGGCAGCGATGGCAATATCTCGCTTAAAGGCGCTGTGGACAGCTTTATCCTCAGCAGCAAACTACTGGGCAACAGCAGAACCATTGCGGTCTACCACAGCAGTAATTTTGTCAAAGGTAAACCCGGCAATATCCGCCTGCTGGCCTTTGATGGTCCTAAGTATCAGCGGCACATTAACACGCCGGCCATTGTTGAGTATCTGAGTCAGCAGGGCTTGATCCCCCCCGTTCAGTTAGTGCTGATCGACCCCATTGATAATGAAACCCGCGCTGCTGAGTTACCTGACAATACAAATTTTGGCCAGATGCTGACCGATGAGCTCCTGCCCCTCTTGCAGCAAAAATACGGCAGTCGCTTTGCGGCAGCTGACACCATCCTGACCGGGTCCAGTTTTGGCGGTTTGGCAGCACTGCAGTTAGCCTGGCGTCACCCACAGATCTTTGGCAAAGTGATCGCAAAATCACCATCGCTTTGGTGGGACAACCGCCCACAGCCGCCAGCGGGTACCTACTTGCTCAGCGAGCGATTCTTGGCCAGTGAACGGTTACCGTTACAAGTCTTTATCAGTGCCGGGATCTATGAAAGTACGCACGGTGGGCAGGGAGATAAAGGCATCCTGGATGGCAGCCGGAACCTTAAAGACGTGCTAAGAGCAAAAGGTTATCAGGTGACCTACCGGGAATATGCTGCTGGTCATGATTATCTGGCCTGGCGCGGAGCTTTGGCCGATGGCCTCATTGCACTGTATTCAGCTGCTGATTAAGTAACGTCAGGCCGGCTCTGGTGGCCGGCCTTATTGTGAACTAACAATCCGGATTCCGTTCTGGCAGGTTGTTGTCCGGCAGAGTTCGTTCTCCCTGATACCAGATACTGTCACTGGCCGCGTTGCGAAATCGCCTCTGTAACAGCGTTGCGCCACTGAACAGCAGAAATGAAAGCAGCAGCGCAGTTAAGTCCAGCATTGCCTCGGCGATTTCACGCGTGGGCCACACGCCACTGCCAGGCAGAAATGGTCCCAGCATCGAACTGAGCGGTACCGCAAACAACAGCAGGGCACACAGCTTCAGTTGTGGTACTGCAGTTTTCGCAGCGCCTTGTAGCAGAGTCCACCCCAGCACAATACCAAAGGTCAGATAATACAGCGTCAATAATGCGCTGTTTACTTCATTCACTAGCGCCGGCAGCCATTTAGTCGCCAGAAACACCACCGCAAGCCCAAGTAAACATCCATTGCTGATCCCTGTTGTCAGTGCTGCCAGCCAGACCACTTTGGCCGGTTGCCTGACCGGCTGGCCTTCTGCTGAATAACCCCGGACCTGTTTGCTTCGCCGGCTCTCCAGCCACAGCAGATTGCCGGAATAAAACAGCAGGGCTCCGCTGATCCCAAGCAAAAAGTACAGCCACTTCACGCCGTAGCCACCATAGCTGCCAAAATGACTGGCAAATAGCAGGTCAACGATGGCGGCGTAACCGGGCTGTGCGCCAGGAACCATCGCCGCGTTCTGGACCTTGCCACTGAAAGGGTCCAGCAGCAGATAGCCAGTGCGCGCGCCGCGGCTATAGTGTTTCGGTGCATCCAGTGCTGCGCGGACTGTTTTCCGTGGACCGCTTAACATCAGACGAAGCTCTGTCACGCTGGCACCATTGGCATGTTGCTGCGCTGTCTGCACCAGCTTACTCACCGGCAATAAGGTTGCCAGATCTACGCTGTCGCGTGGTGGTTTTACAGCAGCTGCGACCGTGGATCCCGGAGCTGACGGAGCGACCCACTGCTCCAACTGATCATAAATCGGATCATGAAATGCAAAAACCACGACGGTCAGACTAATCATGATGTGAAAAGGTAAACTGGTGATCCCAAGCAGATTATGGCTGTCCATCCAGAACTTCTTCGCGCTGTCAAGGCGCAGCGTAAAAAAATCCCGGATCAAATTGGGCAATAACAGAATCAGTCCCGACACCAGTGCAATGAAATACAACAAGGCCGCAACGCCCATGACAATTTCGCCAACATAATGATGTCCGGCAAGACCCGGGATGCCCGCAGTACGATGTAACAAGTCGATTAATTGGCCCAGTTGCGACGTCGCTTCACAGCGTATTTGCAGCAGCTTGCCTGCATCCGGACCGGCAAAACACTGCGGATTATGCAGGGTAAAGCCACGGGAAGGTGTTTGCTGCCAGACAAAAGGAGCTGGTGCGTCGCTGCTCAGTGCTATTGTCAGATCTGCAGCTGCTGCAGGTTCTTGTGCCAGTAACTGTGGCAGCAATACGTCATATTGCGCCACATCAACCGGCGCAAACCGTTGCAGCTGTGGCTGTGACCAACGGTTGATCTCAGGTTCAAACATTGTCAGGCTGCCTGCGACAAAGCAGATAAACAACAGTAAACCGGCACAGATCCCGACCCAGCTGTGCAAATCGCGATATACCTTTAACACACTGCCATGTATTTTCATCCGGCACTCCCTGTCAAAATTTGCAGGCCTTTTAGTAAGGTCCAGCCAAAAAGCGTTGCGCTACCCAAAACCCACCAGGCACGTTGACCGCTTCGCAATAAAAAACTAAAGGCGAGCAATAGCAGCACAAAAGCCGCGACAGACCACATGATCAATTGAATACGGCTCTCTCCCGGTGGCAACAACATTTCCAATAACCCGGCCAACGCCAGTGCCAGCGGATAGCTCAGCAAGATTATCGCCAGTGTTTTGCTCCACCAATCCGGTTCAATGCGCTGAGTACGCCGGCTGCGTTCAGTCATGGCCGTTCTCCTTGCCGCGTTTTAGCAAAGACAGAAAAGGGACTGTGCCCAGTAATAACATCGTTGTACAAATCAAAATCAATGCCGCAGTTCCGGCACTGAAATCACGACCTAATAAAAATATTGCTAAAGCAAAATTCAGAAAACCAACGGCCTTCACGCCAAGACCTGCAGGTCTGGTCAGCAATTGCTGGTTGGGATGGCTCAGATACAACAGAATGGTTCCCGTCAGCATCAGGATAAATGCGACAAACATAGCGCGCTCCAAATGCGGGCCCGGTGGCGACCGGACCCGGCTTCGCTGAACTTAGAAGCTGTATTCAACACCGGCAAAAACAGACTTGCCCTGCAGATACAAAGTGGAAGTACGGTCTTTTTTCCGCGGCTGTGTGCTGCCGGCGTTGCTCAGACCAGCTTTAACTGTCAGCCCGCTGGCAAACTGATAACGACCGCCTAAATCGGTCACCCCGTAGCTGTCCTGCTCTTTGTCTGCCAGATAAATGTCTGATTGTGCACCGTAATAGTTATGGCTCAGATACAGGCTAAACTGCTCTGTCAGATCCATATCCAGTTTGGTGAAGGCTTTATGACGTGGCCTGTTATCCAGGCGTATGTCCGCGCCATCTCTGGCATCGAGGTAGCTGTAATTGCTGTCAATACTGAATATGTCACTCAATCGCCACCAAAATGTGACTTCAATCCCTTGCAACGTGGCTTCATCAATATTGAAGTAACCGCGATTGCCGGCCCGGGCGTGACCGGCCGGATAAAAACCAACCTCCATCAGCTCATCTACTTTGTTGCGGAACCAGGTCAGACTGGCGTTCCAGCGGTCTCGTTCGATCAGGACTGACAATTCAGTATTGACACTGGTCTCTTCGCTTAAATCAGGATTTCCGTAAATGAAGCAGCTACCGCCACAACTGATGGACTGGAACAACGGTGATGCCTGAAACAACGTCGGCGCCCGAAATGCGGAACCTACGCCACCTTTTACCGTAATACCGTCTGACAGTTCATAAACCAGGTAGGCGCGTGGACTCAGGTGTGAACCATAAATTTCGGCATCTTCAGCGCGCAAACCAACAGTCGCAATCAGACTTTCAGTCAGGTCAATTTGATCTTGTAAAAACAATGATTTGAGGTTCAGACTGGCGCCGCCGGTCAGCGGATACTGGATATCGTCTTTCACTTCGGTTTCCAGATATTCTGCACCCAGGGTCAGCGTGTGATTGGCCAGGTTGACAAAAGTAGTGCCCCGCACTGTGGTGAATATTTCATCAGGTCGCAGATAGCGCTCATCCCGTGCCGTCGTTTTCAGGTCAACATAACGCGAATTAAAATCCATCATCGAAGCGTCTGAACGGTTCAGCAGAAACTCTGATCCGCCCCAGGCCCATTCACTGCGCCAGGTCAGGCCATAAGTCCAGCGATCGATATCCTGCTGGTATTTGGCATAGCCGTAACTGGCCAGAGGCACTTCGTCTTGATCATGAGATACATCAAAGCTCAGGCTTTGCCCTTGCTGAATTTGCCAGTCCAGGGTTCCGGCAAACTTCGTCGCATCACGAGGTTCAATCAACGTATGATCGGCACTGTCGCTGATAGGCGCATAAAACCAGGCATCCTGTTTGGCTTTTTCAGCGCTGAAGGTCAGACCTAACAGGTCATTCAGTTTTCCACTGGTGACCAAAGCGGTTTTGTCACGATCGCCCCCGTCACCTTGCTGCATCATACTTTTTTCATAGCTCAAGTGCGTTTGCCACTGCTGCGCCGGCTTTTTGGTGATGACGTTGACAACACCACCGACGGCATCAGAACCATACAAAGCCGACATTGGCCCCCGGATCACTTCGACACGTTCAATAAATTGCAGCGGAATGGAAGTATTGTCGAAGTTGTTGGCCCGCCAAATACCGTTACTTGAGGACACGCGTTTGCCATTGACTAACCGCAGCACATAGTCTTCGTCCAGACCGCGGATCATAATGCCGTTGCGGCCCCCTGAAGTTGGTCTGTTGGTGACCCCGGGTAAAGATTCCAGAATATCGACCAGATCTTTCACCGGCTGGCGGGTGATTTCTGCCAGATCAATCAGCGAAATCGACGCCGGCGCCTGCGCCACACTGGTCTGGTTACCACTCGCCGTCACCACAATATGTTCCAGTGATTTATCTGCGGTAGCATCCTCAGCCTCAGCGGCCAGACTTTGTTGTGATATCAACAGTGCCAGTGTCAGCGCCGATAACCTCAATACTTTTTTTTGTTCACTGACTCGAGTTTGTTTTTGTACGTTCCGAACACCCATTTTCCGTTTCCTTTTTTTTATAAGCAGCTCATTTTAGATCGGAATAGGAATGATTATCAATTGCAGCCAATATAAGTAACTGCTCATAAAGGAATATGATTTATTGTTCCTGTTTAAAATCAGCTAAAGGCTTTTCGAAGAAATACAAAAAAGCCTGCATCTGGCACAGGCTCTGTCCTGAAACAATGGAAGGATTATCACAAACTGATTGGCTGGTTTAACCTTTTGCCAATAGCGCCGGATCGAGCAGTTTTCGCAGCTCAGGTTCAAGAATTGTCGTCTGTTCCAGCGTGGTTGCCATGAAGGGGTTATCGTGCACAGCGACTGGGGCAGCCAATATTGCTCGATGGTTTATCAGAATATCATTGCAAAACATCAGCTTACGCAAAGCGTGAGTCCGAAAGGTAACTGTTGGGATAATGCGGTAGCGGAAAGCTTCTCTCATATGGTGAAGGTCGAATTGCTCAAAGATGAACCGTTAACGGATCGGGCCACGCTGAAACAACAGGTATTTGAATATATTGAAGCTGATTACAACAAAACCAGACGGCATAGTGCTATCTAAGCTCGCAAAACTATGAGTTAAAGAAAAGAGCTTAGTGGCGTGTCCAGTATTGGCGGATCAGATCATAATTCTAAGCTCGCTCGTCTGCTTCCGAGGCCTAAGCGGATTAAGGGTTTGCCCAAGCATAAAACAGGTTTTCGAGCTTTTTTATCTAGAGGGCTGACATCCCTACTTAGATATATCACTCTGCGGATTTGCTAAAACGTTGAGTACAGCTCAAGCATAACTAATCGATGCCACCTGCTCTCTAAGCCACTGATATGCCTGATGGTGATGTGTCCGCTCATGCCAAACCATATATTTTGTAAACCCCTGGACCAAGATAGGCAAATCTGTCACGTGTAAATCTGTTGAGTTGGTTACAAGTCTTGAAGGCACGACAGCGATGAGCGAGGTTTTCTTGACCAAATCCAGCAAAATTAAAAAACTGGGTACGGAAATAGTGACATTCCGCTGGAAACCTAAAGACGCCAACGCTTTGTCTGTTGCTCCCGAGAACGCTCCGCCAAGGTACGAAACAATGGCATGGTCTGCCTTACAAAAATCATCAAGCGTTAAAACTGGCAGCTTTGCCAACGGGTTGTTTTTACCCATTACACAGACATAATCTTCGGTAAAAAGTGTTTTGCCGCGTAACCCTTCAGGTGCGGTGTCAGGCGTCATTAGCGCAATGTCCAATTCGCCTTTTTCCATTTGTTGCTGAACCAGTTCATCACGAATAAACCGGGCTGATACTTTGATCCCCGGCGCCAGTTTTTTTAATCGTTCGATCAACGGCAAAATAATCACTGACAACGAATAATCAGTACCGGCGATTGAAAGTACCATCTCAGCCTGTTCAGGCACGAACTTTTCGGATTCAAGCACTATAGCCAGTTCGTTCAGCAACCGTTTCAGGGGAGCAGCGAGTTCAGTTGCTTTCATGGTCGGCGTCATGCCGTGTTGGGTTCTGACAAACAATGGATCCCCGAGACTGTCCCTGAGTCTGGTTAAAGCTCCACTGACTGCGGGCTGCGAAAGCGCGAGCCGTTCCGCAGCCCGGGATACATTGCGCTCATCCATCAACACATCGAATACTTTCAGTAAGTTCAAATCCAGTTTTTGTAGATTCATAGCTTGTCTCTGCTCTCTCTCTCGGTGCTGATGTTGTCAGATTTTAACTAGGTTTACTCAGCTCTGGTGAGTGCTGCAGGGCGTCGATACCTGGCTAACCAATGAGCGTACTGCGTCGGCAAAACGCTACTGGCGTTAATCACACCCAATTGGCAAGCAAGTTCATACGAATAACAAGGATTGGCCAAGTGTGCGCGGCCTATCGTGACTAAGTCCATTTGCTCTTTAGCAACAACTTCATCTGCGGTGATTGCATCATCAAGCGACCAGCTGCTGGCGACTGGTAACTGGCATTCTTGACGCACTCTTGCTGCTATGGGGGCCATAAAACCTGGTTTATTCCAAGGGATATTTGTTTCAGGGATCACAAAGTTCATGCTGACGCTTACCAGATCAACGCCTTTTGACTTCATGATATCGACTACTTTGATTGCTTCGCTTAATGTCTGCTCATCATTATCGTCGAACTCAATCACTCCGAGTCGTACGGTCAACGGTAGTTTTGTCGGCCAAACAGCTTTGACTGCATCAATGGTATCTAGCATAAACCGAGCCCGGTTTTCCAAACTACCACCATAATGATCGGTTCGTTTGTTGCTGTGCAAAGATAAAAAACTTTGTGCCAGATAACCGTGGGCAAAATGTAATTCCAGCCATTGAAACCCGGCTTCTGCAGCCCGGATAGCCGCATCAACAAAGTTTTGTTGAACGCGTTCAATATCCTGCAGTGTCATTTCAGCAGGTATTTTAGGGAGATGAGCTCCATATGGCAGGGCGGAGGGACCAATCGTTTGCCATCCGCGAGAGTCTGTTTGGTCAATATGGTCATCGCCATTCCAGGGTTCATTAGCACTCGCTTTACGGCCAGCATGCGCGAGCTGGATACCTGCCACAGCGCCTGTAGCCTTTATTGCTGATGCAATTACACGAAGGCCCTCAGTGTGTGCATCTTGCCACAGCCCTAGACATCCCGGAGTAATTCGGCCTTCCGGAGCCACCGCTGTCGCTTCAACAATCACCAGTCCAGCCCCACCTTTTGCCAGAGATGTGTAGTGTGGCAGATGCCACTCAGTAGCGAATCCCTCCAGAGCGCTGTATTGGCACATCGGCGGGACGGCAATGCGGTTACGTAATGTGACGCTTTTTAATACAAATGGTGTAAATAATGCTGTCATTTTGCGTCCTTTGCGGTGGTTTGATAGGCCCCGGCTGCGTAAGTCAATTCATAGCTGTGGCTGTAAATTTCGAGAATATTGCTAAATGGGTCTTCCATGTACACCATGCGGTAGGGTTTCTCACCTGGAAAGTAAAACCGAACAGGCATTCTCTGTTTGCCACCGGCAGCAACAATTTTTGCAGCTAATCCTTCAACATCAGGATCTTGGACACAGAAGTGGAAGACTCCTGACTTTTTGTAATCGAAATTGTTTACAGGCCTCTCAGCTCCGACAAATTGAAAAATCTCCACGCCTACCCGGTCCGCAGTTGAAAGGTGTGCAATTCGAAAAGATTGCCATCCCTTACCGAACACATCAGTACACATGATGCCGATTGCCGAGTCGTCTTCAACAATTGTGGTTGGTGGCATAATCAGATACCACCCCATAATTTCTGTATAAAACTTCACTGCAGCGTCTAAATCGGTGACTGACAAGCCTATATGTGAAAAAGCTCTTGGATAGGTGGACATGAGCATTCCTTAACTAGTGGCTGAATAAGCTTTGCGGGGAAAGCTTTCGCTGGTTTGGTATAATTTCGCGACTGCAGTCATGTTCTCTTCAGCGTAGCCGCGTTGAGCTGCCCTTTGAAAGATGCCGAGTACCGTGTTAACAACTGGCATATGGTGTTTGGATAACGCTGTCGTATACCCCAAGTCTTTGTTAAGTAACTCGACTGGAAATTGAGGGCTGTATTCTTCGGCTAACATTGACATGGAAAGGTAGTTCGCAACGGGCGCCCAAACGGACGTTGTTGAAATTGCTTTCAAAATACTGGTGGCGGATAGACTATGTTCACGGCAAGCACCCAGTAGTTCAGCAAAGAGCGCAACCTGAGTTCCGAGCAAAGCGTTAGTGAAGAGTTTAGTCACAGCGCCACAGCCAATATCGCCGACTAGGTTGATTTGGTTGCCAAGCAGAAGCAAGGTTGGCTTCACTCGCTCAATGAGTGTCTTATCACCGGCCGCAAAAAATACTAACTGACCATTTTCAGCTGCAGGTCGGGAACCTGATACTGGCGCTTCGATAAATGAAATATTTTTTTTGTGCATGAGAATGGACAATTGCTTAACCCATTCAAATGACAACGTAGAACAATCAATAGCAATGGCACCTTCCCTGATTGTTTTCAAAGCACCAGTACCAGAATCGCTCCAGACATATTTTGAGGCGATATCATCGCGCACCATAGAAAACACCAAATCGGCTTCGCAAACAGCGGCAGCAGGTGTAACGGCTATTCGTGCGCCTTTTTGCATCAGTGGATACGCTGCCGATTCTGTCCGGTTCCAAACAGTGAGGTCGTGCCCTGCGTCCAGCATGCGATTTGCCATTCTGCTGCCCATTGCACCTAACCCAAGAAAAGCAATTTTCATTGTGTTTCCCCTAAAATAGGCAGTCATAGAGACTGCCTCTGACTGGAATTATTGAGTTATTGATTGGCTGCAAGAGCGGCCGACACCATGCCGTCTAACCATTGTTGGTGACCATTGATCATCGGATTCGGAACTGTTCGCGCTAATTCTTTTGCCGGAGCGCCATTCTGCGTCTCTTGGGTCAGGATCCGTACACGGCCTTCAGGTAAGTCTTCTAATAACCAGGCATGGTGCACATCAAGACGGCTTTCGCTTTCTCCAGCCCAACCATGCCACGCGATGCGTGCTGGTTGTCCAGGTACAGGTGCAATCAATTCGACGACTTCAGCTTCAACCGGAAAGCCGAAAGTCTCGAAATAAAAGCGGTCATGTAATGCCAATTCTTTACTTTGGCTGTCATAAATGCGTGGGTTCGCAGAATTGCTGTAATACGTTGGCCATAACGCCGGGCTTACCAGCAAAGGCCAAATCTGTGCGACTGAGAGGCCACTCACGATCACTTCATTTGAACAAAAATTGTCGGTAAAACCGGGAACGTAGCCTGCTGGCCATTGAATACTTTGCATGATTTCTCTCCAGTGGTTGGTAAACGCCGACAGATTAATCATCGGGATAACACCTGACCAATCGGGCTTACTGATATCAGTTATCAGAAATGCAAATAAGTCCCGAATCAGTTCTTGTCTAAACTGATAACTAAGCCGGTTTAGCAGAATTCGATACAGGTAAAGAAGAGGTAAAGCATCAGCGACACTGGTTTATAACTGATAGATTGAGAATGATTCTTAATAACATGTTTTGGAGATTTGTGATGATTTACCAAATCGCTATCACGATAGCAGGTTTAACTATGGCGACCGCCGCGACTGCCGCGGATTCGTCTGCTGCCTCTGTACTCTCTTTTGATATGACTGCAGGTGTTGAGCGGACATTAACGGTCAGTGGTGTCGAGGTGAAATACCTAGCATTTGAGGGGCTAACCTACGTGAAAAACCCACTCGAGCCAAAATACCAGCAACTAAACGTCTATATCCCTAAGGCTTATGCCGAGAACAAAACTCAGGGACGATATAAAGCCGATACGGCACCGATTTTTTTGCCGAATCATGTCGGGGGCTATATGCCTGCTTTGCCAAAAGCTCCCGGACTTGGGCGCGATCAGCAACCTGATGCGATGTCAGTCGCTTTGTCCGAGGGGCTAGTTGTCATTTCGCCCGGCACCCGTGGCAGAACCCTACAAGATCAAAGTGGAAAATTCACCGGCAAAGCGCCAGCTGCTATTGTGGATTTAAAAGCCGTGGTGCGTTATCTGAAGTTCAACGACCAACGCATGCCTGGAACTGCGGAGCGAATTATTTCAAACGGGACCAGTGCCGGTGGTGCTTTGTCTGCTTTACTCGGTGCCAGTGGTGATGCGCCTGAATATCTGCCTTATCTAGAGAAACTTGGCGCAGCGCCCGGCAGTGATGCCATTTATGCGGTCTCCAGCTATTGCCCTATTACAAACCTGGAACACGCCGATCTGGCTTATGAATGGATGTTTCATAGTATTCATGAAGCGACACGGCCTAAACGTTCCGGTGGTCCAGCCTTTGGACCTGCGCCAGCGAATGGACCAATGGGTGCTAAGTCCGAACAAGACCGGCCTCGCCGGCCTGCCGGGGCACCGATGTTCAATACCGGCCCGATGTCGCCAGAACAAATAAAAGTCTCTGCACTTTTAGCCGCGGGATTTCCAGCTTATCTGAACTCACTGCAACTGACCTGGCAGGGACAGCCGCTGCAGCTGGATGCCAAAGGTTCCGGAACATTCAGAAACTATCTGCAGCAACAGTTGGAAAAATCGGCTGAGCGAGCCAAGCAGGACGGTCAGAATGTCAGCAGCGTCAGTTGGCTCAGTGTTGGCAGTCAAGGTTTTAAAGCTGATTGGGATCGCTACATTGCAGCGACCGGACGCCTGAAAAAAGCACCAGCCTTCGACTCACTCGATTTAAGCAGTGGTGAAAACAGCCTGTTTGGGGATAACAGTACCGACACCAGACATTTTACTGAGTGGGGTCATGCGCATCACACTGGTCCGGCGGAAAAGCCTGAAAAGCTTGCACCGGCAAATGTTGTGAGCATGATGAATCCAATGAATTTTATCGGCAATCCAAAAGCGAATAGCGCAGTGCATTGGCGAATCCGACACGGTACTGCAGATAACGATACGGCCTTGGCGGTTCCTGCAATCTTGGCATTGAAACTGGAGAACAGTGGGAAACAAGTCGATTTTGCGTTGCCATTTGGCCAAGCACATGGTGGCGATTATGACCTGCCTGAATTGTTCGATTGGATCGCTAAATTACCGTGAAACAGAAAGGGAACAGCAGGTCTTAGACCTGTTGTTCCGCTTCCCGGATGTTCTCACTCAACGCATCACAGCTGTCAGACCATTGTGAGATCCAGCTCGGTAGTGTTGGTGACTCACTGGGTAAACCCATGCCTTCAACAAAAGCGCCAGGTTTGAGAATATTCCGGCCAGCACGGAAGACTCCGCGCATAATGACGCTGCCAAGGACGCGGTTGTGGCGCTTGAAGTCATGTTGAACAAAAATCCATTTCTCATCCCAGCCTAACATGCGGGTATGGATTTCGAATTTTTGGAACAATTTGAGTTCTTTACGAAATTTCCCCCAGTTGTCTCCCACTATAGGTAATGCTTTGTGCTCCAAAGCAACTTTATAGGCGCCGCTACGAAACAGATAATCCATCCGTGCGATATCCGCCATTGAAAAGTAGCGGCCATTGGTCACGTGACGATTGATATCTAGATCAAAGGGCCACACCCGCATCGTTGTGATGATGGTACTGTCTGGTGACACCTGACGACGCCAGGGTCGGCTTAAGAGTAACTTGCTGAGTCTGAACCATAAATTCATCGGGATCTCCAATTCACAGCAGGGCGCTAATTGGCGGTGCCATAGCCCCAAAGAGTTATATCGACTGATATAATACCAATACTGGATATTTTATAACAGTCGATATAATTCGCCATGAGCAAACAACAGAGTAAGCAAAAGCTGGTCGCTGCTGCCGCCGATTTACTGCGTCGGCGTGGCTTGCAAGCTACGAGCGTTCGTGAATTAGCCAAGCACGCCGGTGCACCGTTAGGTTCTGTTTATCATTACTTTCCGGGCGGCAAAGCGGAGTTTGTGGCTGATGCTGTGACCTTCACCGGCGGTCAAGTGGAAAAACAATTGGCGGATTGTCTCGCATTGGGACCGCTGGACGGATTCAAACGATATTTTGCGCAATGGCGCACTGTATTATTGAGCTCCGGTTATGCCGCTGGCTGCCCTCTGGCGGCTATTTCGATGGATGCACAGGCAAAGCAGGATGCTCCTGAAGCGCTCATCCGGGTTTCTAAAGTTTTTCATGATTTACGCACACAAATTGCGGTTTGTTTACAGGCTGAAGGGCTTGCACAGCCTCAAGCTGAACAGTTAGCCACAACCATCATTGCTATCACAGAAGGGGCGATCCTGATTTGTCGGGCAAATCAGGATCTGGATGCGCTCGAAGTTGCCGAAAGCTCTGTACTGAGTTTACTGTCGGGATCCTTGATAAGCTCAGCCAGTGAAGCCTGAGAGGAAAACTCACAAATCTTGAGGTGGCTTTATTTACGATTCTTTACAAAACGCTTTGGTCTTTACACAAAACTTACGTTCACTGACATTGAATTGATCTAATGATAATCATTATTATTCGCGTGCTTTTTTCAGGCACGCTATTTGAGGTTCTCCAGTCATGTCAGTATCCCGTCGTACCTATACCTGCTGTGCAGTCGCAGCTGTTTTGCATGCAGCTCCCATTTTCGCTGAAGAAGCAGCCGATAAAGTTGAAGTGATTGTTGTCACCGCTTCCGGTTATGAACAGAATCTTCTGGAAGCGCCAGCCACCATGTCAGTGATCAGTGGCGATGAGTTACGAAAAAAGGCATACACCGATATCACTGATGCATTAAAACATGTCGCCGGTATCCAAATCATGGGCGGTGGTGTAGAGCAATCAATCCTGATCCGGGGGATGGCTGCTGACTACACGCAGTTTTTAATAGATGGCAAGCCGATGCAAGGGAACGATAGTTTTGGGCTTAATGGCGCTCAGGCCGGTACACCAATTAACTTCCTGCCACCGATCGAGGCCATTGAACGTATTGAAGTGATCCGCGGGCCTGCTTCATCGCTGTATGGCTCTGATGCCATGGGCGGTGTGATTAATATTATCACCCGTAAAGTTCACAACGAGTGGAATGGCGGTATCACCACAGAGTACAGCAAAGCAGACTCTGATAACAAAGTGAACGAAGATGGTTTTCAGACCAGCGTTTATTTAAATGCCCCATTAATCAAAGATACTTTGTCGCTGCAATTGAATGGCGCATTGCAAAATCAGGAAGAAAGCTTATTTGTTGGCGGTTCTGACAGCGCAGCTTCTGATCCTGAATACAAGAAAAAGAATATTGGCAGCAAGCTAGGCTGGCAGGTCGACAAGGATAATATTGTAACCTTAGGGCACACTTATGCATGGCAAGAGCGGCTGCACAGGCCTGGCCGCAGTCTCGCAGCTCGTGCAACCGAAAGTTACAGCCAATCAATCAAAAACAATTATTTTCTGACACACGAAGGGAATTACGAAGGCTGGACTTGGAAAAGTTATGCCAATTATGACACCAGCGAAAACCCGAGTCGTATCAATGCCAATACCGGAAACGGTATTAGCTTTGATGTGTTGACGGTGAATTCTCAGGCTACGTTGATCCTTGACCAGCATACGCTGTCAGGTGGATTCACTTTTGAAAATGAAAGTTTAAAGGATGGTGCAACGAATGGCCTCCGCCCCCCCGTCATCCCGGTTGCTGACGCTATTGTGACGATGGAACGAGACCAATATTCGGTCTATCTGGAAGATCACTGGCGTTTAATTGATGATCTGACACTGACTCTCAGTGGGCGATTTGATGATAACGAGCGGTTTGGCAGTCACTTCAGTCCAAAAGCTTATGCTGTTTACAGCTTGAGTGATAATTTTGTACTCAAAGGTGGTGTGACATCTGGCTTTAAGGCGCCGAGTCTGCGTCAAAGTGCCACGGATTTTGGCGCAACCTCAATGGGTGGAGTGGTCATTGGTAACCCTGAACTCAAACCGGAAACAACGCTGAACTATGAGGCAGGCATTGGCTACACCAGTTCAGATAACGAAATTGATACCTCATTGGTCGTTTATAAAACCGACTATGAAGACAAAATCAATCGTACCGGTCGGATTTGTCTGCAGAATCAACCATGTACTTACAAAGGTACCGAGTATCCGGCCCATCAGTTTGGCTACACCGCTTATGAAAACATTGATGAAGCTGAGTTAAAAGGTGTCGAAATGACTTTCGACTACCGGATCACCGATGCGCTGAAATACCGCCACAGCTATACCTATACCTCCTCAGTGGCAAAAACAGGCACTTACGCAGGTCAACCGCTCACTGACTTGGCCAAACATATGTTCAATGCTTCGATCGACTGGGAAGCGACGGACCAACTGACCTTGTGGGCACAAACCAACTTCCGCAGTAAGACAACGGGGCGTTGGCAAACCGGTACCAGTGGCGCGTCCAGCAACGGTATTCAATATCCGGCATATGGTTTCACAGATCTGGGCTTTGCTTACAAACCTAAAGATGACTTGATGCTGAAAGCAGGTGTTTACAACGTCGGCAATAAAGAAGTCACCTCAGCAGAAAACTATGCCTACATTCTCGATGGCCGTAAGTTTGTATTCTCTGTGAGTCACACATTCTGAGTCTGGTTGATTCAGCCAGCTTACCTGTTCATGGTGAGCTGGCATCTGGAGCACTTTAAATGAAGCAGACTCAGAGTGACTATCTGACAGATGTCCCCTACAGCTATTCATTTTACAAAGAAATGACGCCGGGGTGGCTTAGTACTGCCGCGATGTTTCAGGGCGTTGCTGCACCTGATCCGACACTGTCGTTTCGGTATTGCGATCTTGGTTGTGGCTTTGGCATTAATCTGCTGGTCGCAGCGCTTGCATATCCACAAAGTGAATTTATTGGGGTCGATTTAAATCCCGAACATACTGCAGCAGCTCAGGCCATGGCTGATGCTGCTGACTTGTCAAATGTGCGTTTTATAACCGGTCGTTTTGCCGATGTACCTTTATTGTCGCTTGGTACTTTTGATTATGTAGTTTGCCACGGGGTCTGGTCATGGGTCAGCCAACAGGTACGGCTCGAGCTGCAAACTGCGTTTGATCATTTATTGTCAGAGCGCGGGCTAGGATATTTACACTACATGTGTCATCCGGGTTCGACCCGGATGCAGCCGATCCAAAAACTGATCCATGAGATAGCTAAAAACGGAATAGGTGGCCGCTATCCGCTCAATAATGTGCAACTGGCGATAAAATTGTTGGCAGCAACCGCACAAGCCGGGGCTTTCCACGATTCACCTGATTTCGAACTGCACATCAAAGCGATGACGAAACACCCGGAGAATTATCTGGCGCACGAATTCCTTACTGAATATTGGCTTCCCGAGCATTCAGTCGATGTGCATGAACGGCTTGCAACAGAGAATATCAGGTACCTCGGTAGTGGAGTGCTAACAGATAATATCGATAGCATCTCAATTCCTGCAAATTTGCAGCCTGTTTTGCAGCAAATTGGGCAACATACGGTGCGGGAATTGTTCCGTGATTTGGTGAGAAACCAACGCCAACGCGTCGATATTTTTCAGCGAAGTGCCGCCCAGTTAAACAAAGCGCAACAGCTGCGACAATTGAATACATTGACCTTTGCAAAAGTCCCGGGTGCAGTGATGCCACAGCGCCTCGCAACGTCCATCGGCATGATTGACTGCCCGGCACCATTGGTTGAGCCGCTCTGGACAAAACTTCAGCTGCAACCGCTCTCTTACGCAGAATGCTGCGCAATACCGGTTTACCGCCAAAATGTAGCAACGTTACAGCAGTTGCTTCAACTGATGATGTGTAACGGCATCATTCATCCGATTAATCAAGTATGTCAGGCGGACCACATCACAAGGCTGAATAAACTTAGTCAGCAATTCACTCAATGGCGGATTGCGCTGATGGTACTTCCTGAATTGGGTACTGCAATTATCAGCGGTCAAAACTTATCACTGTAAAGAGTGTGTAAAAACTCTGGATAACCAGATTTTAAAGCGAATAATTCGCGATCGTAATAATGTTCCTGGTCCAGTACGAGGCGGGCTAAACATGGGGTGTATGAGATCCAAATGAAAAATGATGATTTAACCCGCTCCCGCTGGATGGTATTCATACGATGCGTGCTGGCAGCTGCGGGCGGCTTTTTGGTCGCGAACTTGAGTGTCGCGATGGTCGGACTGCTGTTTACCGACACGCAGGCTTTAGCAACTTACAGTGCGATGCTGTTTAGCTTCACCGTTTGGTTATTAGTGGTGTTGTTGGTTTTTCACCTGCGCAGTGTGCGTGTGGCGGCGTTGTCAGTGTGCTCTGCATCAACTGCCATGCTTTTAATCGTGCAAGGCTTGCAGATCTGGAGAGGCGTATGAAAGGAAGCTTCAGGCAATCCATGAGTTGGTTGCATACCTGGGTTGGGCTTATTGCCGGATGGGTGTTGTTTTTTGTGTTTGTAACAGGAACGGCAAGTTATGCGACCCAGGAAATAACCCGATGGATGCAGCCAGAGCGGCCTATGCAGGGTCCAACCAACTTGGATATCAAAGCGCAGTTTGATGCAGCCTATCAACAATTACTGCATGACCCGCGTGCACAAGATGCCCAGAGTTGGACTATCAACTTTGTCAGTGATGCCCGAAACAGTCAGCAGCTATCTGCCAGCTGGTCGATGCCTGCAGCAGAGGGCGAGCGTCGAGGCAGAACTGAGACTATTTACCTGAATCATCAGACGGGTGCCGCTGAGCCTCTGACGGAACAGCCACGTGAAACTGCCGGTGGTCGCGCGCTATTGCGGATGCATTATGCATTACATTACATCCCTTCAGATACGGCGATTCTGATCGTCGGTGTGTGTACAATGTTGATGCTGATCGCTTTGGTTACCGGAGTCATCGCACACAAAAAAATCCTGCAGGATTTTTTTACCTATCGTCCGGCGAAAAATTTACGCTCCTGGTTAGACGCACATAATGTGGTCAGTATCGCCGCGTTGCCTTTTTTCCTGATGATTACCTACAGTGGATTGATCTTTTTCCTCTACACCTATATGCCGCTTGGTGTGCCATTTACCTATGGTTTTTCTGAGCAAGACAAGCAAACTTATTATCAGGAGTTAATGCAACAAACGGGCAGCCAACGCATTTTGGGCTTAGGTGGTGGCGGTGGTCCGCCAAGACAAGCACAGGGAGCAGGTGAAAGACCACGGATGGATGGGACTACGCCAACAGAACAGCAGTCTCAGCGCAGTAGCAGGCCTGATCAATCTGCGCAAGTCGCTGGTTCAGAGCGGAATAGCGAGCGAGCAAACCGAAGTGGTCAGGGGCGTCAACGTTCAGGCGAACATCGTGGTGATGGAACAGCAACCATGCGGGGTGCTGATGGTCTCGGCATACAGGCCAAACGGTTTGTGAATTTGGTCCCATTATTGTTACAAGTTGAACAGCAATGGGGTACCGGTCAGGTCCGCTCATTGACTATAACACCTGCTGTGCGTGGTGAGCCTGCCAAAATTCAGTTTAGCCCGGCTTTTTCCGAGACTATTCGGCGAAGCAGAGGGGCTGGAAATATCGAATTTAATGCATTTACCGGTGCAGAAATCAAAACGTTACCCAATGAGTTAGCTGCGCCTGAGGTTTTTGGTAGCAGTATGCTTGGTTTGCACGAGGGCCTCTTTGCAGGCACCGCAGTACGTTGGATGTATCTTATTTCAGGTTTTTTGGGTTGCGCGATGATTGCAACCGGTCTGGTGGTCTGGACTGTAAAGCGACGCCCCAAGTTGGAAAAGACTGGTGAGTATCGTGTGTGGCATCAATCGGTTGAACGCCTGAATGTCGCTACTATCGCTGGCTTGAGTTTCGGCCTCGCTTGTTATTTCTGGGCTAACCGGCTTATCCCTGCCGACCTGGCAGGACGCCAGCAATGGGAGATCCACGTGATGTTTATTAGCTGGGCTTTGTTGGCAGCTTTCAGTCTGTTTCGCCCGGTGATGTTGGCATGGCGAGACAGTCTCACCATCACATGCATAGCATTTTTGTTATTGCCGGTTTTAAACGCCCTGACGACAGAACGTTATCTGCTCAAAACGATACCACAGGGTGACTGGGTACTTGCGTCGATAGATTTGGTTTTTATCGCTTTGGGTTTGATGTTTGGCTGGGCTGCATTGAAAGTGCGCAGCAAGGGCGCTAGCAATCAGCGAAGAGCGCAATCTACTCAAGCAATGCAATCTACAGCTGGAGGCATTTGATGGGGGCATCGTTGTTGCTGATATTCAGTCTTATTGCCGCACTGGCGGCTATGGTGTGTCTTTCGCTGGCGATGGAAAAACACTATCAGAGCATGTTTGAGTCACAGTTGTCTGTTGCCAAAATCAGGATGCTTAAATTAACCGGCTGGCTGTTGCTGGTCGCGTCACTTGGTCTCTGCGTGGAGCTATGGGGCGGTGTTATTGGTTCTGTAGCATGGGTTGGTGAGTTGACGGTTGGCTATGTCGCAGTTGTCTTGTTGTTGGCGTGGCCTGTCGGCTTTAGCCGGAAGTCTTGATAGTCACAGGAGGAGCAGAATTGTCGCTGCTCCTCCCAAAAGGAGTGACAGGGCAGACAGTGATTTTTCCGGTTATTTACTCAGGGTTTTTAGCGGTGATGCCATTCGCATCCTTGAGTTTGGCAACTTCTTTCTCAATAGCTTGAGTGGCAAAAATTTTATCAACAGTGCCATCAGTGATTGCCTGCTCTAACGCCAGTTTCACTCTGTCAGCGAGTTCCGGCGTAACAGAATTTTTTGATAACCCCAGATACACCAAGCTTTGAGTCGGCAGAACCCATGGTGATTTAATCCGGGTGAATGTGTTAGGTGGAAAATTCTCTATCGCGACTGTTAGTGCAGGCATCGATGGAGCAACCAACACGTCCGCTCTGCCTCTGCTGATGATATTCAGACCGGACTGAATATCAGCAACTTCGGTCAGCTGCTCTTTTGGAAAGTTTTTTAGAAAGTCGACGAAGTTTTGCTCGTAATGATAGCCATGCACTGTAATAACAGAAGCGTGGCGCAAACGCGAAGCATCTGAGAGGTCACGTTTTTCGTCTTGTCTGACAATAAAAGAGTCACGCCTTTTTGCTCCCATGGGGATTAAAGTCATGATCTCCTCACGTTCAGGTTTGTGCAGCAGATTTGTCATCACATCAGCTTCACCTGCTGCAATCAGCTGAAAGCAACGTTTCGGTGGTGTTTTCGGCATGATCACCAATTTGAAATCTGCTACTTTCGCTAAATGCTGCATTAACTGCACACTTGGCCCTTCAGGTTGGCGATTACTGGTATTAAATTCGTGGTAGCGAGGAAAGTGGTCCAAGCACCATCTTAACTCTGCAGCATTGGCAGAACATGCAAGAAATAGCGTGATCGCGAGAAATCTCATAGCTTTTTTCTGCTCCGCACACCGAAAACTCAACACAGAGCATAACATGTTAATCGGTTGAGATAATTGTCAGATGTGGTGATCTGATGAGTTAGATTATCTCATTGGCCGCTTGGGTTTGACAACCTGCATCATGGCGCGAAAATGTGGTGCCAATTCCCGCATCGTCGGATGTGAACGCTCGGTCATGATCACTTCACCGAGTAGTTTTAAGCCCAATAAAAAGGCTTGAGATTTTTCTGCAGAAAGCCCCAATCCTGCACTTACTTTGGGTAGTAGTTCCGTCAGGCTGTCGTGCAGCGTGGTATCAAACAGCATCACTTCTTGTGTGTGCTCGTTTTGCTGTGGATGGGTTTCAACCACTGATATGCGGTAAGAGTTGTTCATCGTGTGTACTCCAATTGAATGTAAGCATTGCCAAAACAGACTTGTTAGTTGACAATATCAACTATGCTTTATTGGTTGATATTGTCAACTAAATTTGGAGCTATGATGCAAGCGAATTCATTTAAGCCTGAGTTGCTGTTTCAGGTTTTGCAAAATTATAAAACTGCGCTGCAGCGTGGTTTTAAAAGCCATCAATTAGCGTTGTCAGCACTTGATGCCAAAATCCTGAAATTGATTGCCCATCAGGGCATCAATACGCCCCAGATGTTGGCGCAATACAGCGGCAGAGATAAAGCACAAGTCACCCGGCTATTAAGCGATATGGAGCAGCGGGGCCTGATTGAAAAAGTCCCGCACCCAACTGATAAGCGGAGTGTTTGCCTGGTGCTATCAGCAGATGCGTTAGAGCTTATCGCGCACATCCGTCAAATCGACGCTGCAATTAGCAGTCAGATGTTGGCAGGGCTGGACCAGGCACAGCAGCAAACGCTCAGTCTGCTGTTACAAAAAATTGCTGATAATCTGCAGTGAACCTTTAGTGCCTTCTGAGTCGGGCAGGTATCAACCAATACTCAGCTATAAGTGGCTGAGTATGTTGTCGCGCGACGTTCCGAACCTGCCGGGTGCGACAATTTGTCACGCTGTTCGGTCCAAACCCTTCCTTTATAATCTGCCGCCCGATTAAAACTGTAAGGATTTCATTGTGTTTGCCGCCCAGTCTCGTCGCCGTTTTCAGAAAAATACTGTCGCTTTGATGGTTTCTTTTATTCTTCTCCAGCCTGCTGTTGCGGCAGAATCCAGCAAGGATACTGCGAAAAAGACTACACCTTCCAAAGGTGATACCAGTTTTGTTATTGGTGAGCATATTGAAGTGACCGGAAAGCGACTGACGGATGCCAGCCGGGTCCTGACTTCGGTCGACCGGTTGGGCGCGGATGTTGCGCAAAATTCAAATGCGGATTTTGCCTGGCGGTTGATTGGCCAGTTACCTGGGGTCATGACGACAGAATTTAATCAGGGTTCTTCCAGTGGCAAATTGTCATTCCGCGGTTTTAATGGCGAAGGTGAAGTCAACGCCGTCAAATTGCTGATTGATGGGATTCCATCCAATTCTAATGATGGCAATATGCCTTATCTGGATATGATTTTTCCGCTCGAAATTGAAGCGGCCGAAGTCGTACGCGGCACCACGGACCCGCGTTTTGGTCTGTACAACATTGCCGGTCACGTTAATTTTATTACCCGCAGTGGTGGGACTTATCTCGACAGCAGGTTGTCCGTTGGCAGCTTTGGCAAAGCGCAGGCGCAGTTCGCCGCCGGTCTGGAGCAAGATGGTTTTCGGCAGAACTATGCACTGAATTACCGCAAAGCTGATGGTTATCGTGATCATTCCGAAGCCACCAGGCTGGGTTTCTCCGGCAAATGGGGCTGGGACATGACAGAGCAACTGACGTTGCATGCCAGCGCCAGAACCTATAGCGCGGAGCAGCAGGAACCGGGGTATCTGACTGCTGATGTTGCTGCAGCGACACCAAGAGCGACTAATGCCTATAACGCGTCTGATTTGGATGAGCGCGACATGGACCAGTTCAGCCTTGGGCTGGATGCACATTTATCAGAGCTGGCATCGGTTAAAACACTGGTCTGGCTGAATACACTGGATGACGACCGGTTTGTGAAATTTTCTGCCGGGACTTCACAACAAAACCGTGTCACTCAAGAGCAGCATTATGGTGCCAGCAGCACACTCGGTGTGGCGCCGGAAGTCGACGGATTTGAACATGTGCAGCTGGAATTGGGTGCCAGCATTGAAAAACAGGACAACGAATCCAGACGCTATTTGACTAAAGAGCGGGTGATCACCAGCCAAACGCGGGATCAGCAATATGATTTATCCGTTGCCGGTGTCTATGCCCAGCTATCAATGGAGCCTGTGTCCTGGTTGCGGATCACGCCGTCATGGCGACTCGACAAGGTCGATGGCGATTTCCAGGATTTTCGCGCCAAAACCAGCGCGGATATCAATGACTACGGCACTATATCTCAGCCGAAACTGGCGCTGGCGATCCTGGCCTCTGAAGATGTTACCTTATTTAGCAACTGGGGCCGCAGCTTTCAGATAGGCGCAGGCTCTGGCGCGTATTTGATCCCGCCGCGCCAGGTTGATCTGGCGCCGTCGGTTAATGATGGCTGGGAACTCGGTGTGAAATACCAGACCTCCGCGCGCACCCAATTACGCACGACGCTGTGGCAGCAGACTGCAACCGGTGAATTTAAGCGTAAGCTGAATGACCCGCTTGGCGATTTTGATAACTTGGGTGCCACCCGGCGTAAAGGCGTCGATGTGCAATTTTCAATAGCACCGACGCAGGCGCTGAATCTGTGGGCCGCTATCGCCTGGCAGCAAGCACAGATTGAGACGCCGGACCCTGCTACGCCCGCGCTCGCTGGAAATGATATCGACCATATCCCGCAGTGGATCCACAGTGCCGGTGTTGACTACAGCCTGTCCGATCAATGGCTGCTGTCCGCCTCGTTGCGTGCCCAGTCATCGTATGAACTGACCACCAGCAATGATCGCGGCCGGTATGGCAAGTATCTGTTGCTGGATGCGCAGGCACGCTACATCATCAATACGCAGCTGGAAGTGAGCCTGCAACTGCAAAATCTGACAGACGACGCTTACGAGTATGTCTGGTGGGATGGCAGCCAAACGTTGCACAGCCCGGGCGAAGGGCGGGCGGTGACCGCGGCTGTGCATTTGCGTTATTAACCCTGAGATTGGCAATTAGGTAGTTTGATGAAGGGATCCTGGCGTTTATTGAGCCGTCGGCTGCATTTATGGCTGGGATTATCGGTGGGCATGATTTTGGTGTTAATCAGCCTGTCCGGTGCTGCCATTGTGTTTTATGTCGAGCTGGACCAATGGTTGCACCCGGAACTTCAAGTACCAATGCCACAGAGTGGCGAGCCGGATTGGGATCAGGCAGTCAGGACACTTCGTGCCAGTTATCCGGATAAAACCGGGCCATGGCGGTTGGAAGTTACGCCGGAGCTGCAGCTGATCCCGGCCCGTTATAACCAGCCACAGGAAACAAAGGGCCAGCATTTTGCACCGCTGTTGGTCTGGTTATCAGCCGATGGTCGTCAGGTGTTACGTCAGGACTATTGGGGTCAGTCTTTACTGACCTGGTTGTATAACCTGCATTATAAGCTGCTATTGGGCGCGACTGGAACTTTGTTGCTAGGTTACCTCGGCATTGCCACGCTGGTGCTGCTGATCTCAGGCCTATTGGCCTGGTGGCCGCGTCGCGGGCAGTGGCGAAAAAGCCTGGTATTTAAAGCCCGAAGTAATAAAGTCGGGCTACTCTACGATTGGCATAAAACGATTGGATTATGCTGTTTACTGCCTTTGATGCTGTTGACCGCGACGGGCGTGATGCTGGCATTGCCGGGACCGACCCAGACTTTACTGCAGGTATTGCCGGGCCAAAAGCCAAACCCAGGCTTGTTATCCTGGCAGACTGCAGCAACAGATGCAGTAATCACCCCTGTGATCCCGCTCAGCGAAGCTATCAAAAAGATCAGGCACGAAGTGCCGCAAGCCATTCTGGCCTGGATTGAAGTGCCGGCGCAGTCTGGAGGTTACTATCAATTCCGTGTGCAGCTGCCAGGCGATCCGTCACGGCGCTTCCCACACAGCTATATACAAGTTGACCGGCACAGTGGCGCTCTTGTACGGATCCAGGATATCCGTGAGCGAGGTAGCAGCGAAACAGTGAAAAACTGGTTGCATCCTTTGCATGACGGCTCTGTGGGGGGGATTTGGTTGCGTGTGGTATGGATTTTCATTGGAGTTAGTCCTTTCCTGCTTATGTTCTTAGGGCTCTGGCGATATTACGAGCGCATCCAACGAGTATGAGTTAATTAGCAACACAGTATACTTTCTGGGCTGGATTTCGCGTCCTTGGGTCGCTATTGGCAGTGGCAATATCCATATCACGCAATTTCTTCCAAACTCCATCAATTGTCTTTGGTTTTTCTGCTCCGCCTTTTCGGTTTTTTGTCACTATAGTCTGACCACATGTCATTTAGATCTGACTTCTGATTGTCCTGAGAACTCATCATACTATCCAGGTCAGACGGTTGATGTTGCTTTTTTTCATCGATGCCATCAATCTCTTTAGATTTTAAGAAGCCAAAAAACGTTTCGTCTGACATACCACTAACCTGAGCAACTGCGGGGTCAAAGAGAGGTGGATTGATTCGTTGATATTCAGCCGCTTTTGCCTCTTCGGCTTTCCGTTGTTGTCTGGCAACGTATTCCTTGTGCATCGCCTTTGTGATGGGAATTGGGGCAATCTGTTGTTGTAGACGTGCTCCGTCATAGAAATACAGCATGGTCATCCCAAGGGTTAAACCTATGTCTGCAAATGGCTTGCTGACCTCGCGTGTTGGTGTGTGCCGCAAAGTGATGTCAGCAAATGGAACATTGCTGATATCATTGACGGCGACCAGCTGTGTATTCACAACAAAACCCGCAAATTCAGGCGTTTGCCAATCCACGAGTATTTTTTCCTTCTCATTTATGGCGATGTTGTGATGGCAATGAATACTCACGTTCAAATAATAGGTATTGGGCAAAGTGCGCAGAATTGGTTTGAGCCATTGTACGAACAACCAGAGTTGAGCTGGCTCGCGGAATTGACAATTCAGTGCGCTGATAGGGCGGGTGACTACGACGTAATGACATGCTTTGAGCACATCTAATTGTTCATCGTCATTGAGCTCTTGATACGAGTTCACAATAGCCATCGCTTTGCTGGTAGCAATATGCCAGGTAGACCATTTGGGTAGCTGATAACCGGCAATATTGCTCGGAGGGCTATTTTCGGACGACTGACGCGTTGCACGATTTCTTTTTTGTTGCCGGTACTCTAGGAGCTCAACAGCAAACACAAATCTGTCTGGTTCTAGCTTTTTGTCTGAAGCCCAGACGCGGGGGGCATTTGGATCGGGGTCAATATCCGTATCGCGATAGCGAGTATCTTCATAGAGTAGGTTTTCTTTCCACTCTCCCATGGCCTTGCTGGTGTATAGCAGAAATGCCTGATAAAACTCCCAAATTTCGTGAAACCCGGATGGTTTTTTGGGTTGGTCCGTGGGGTTACTTTCCTTGGCTTGCTGCTCACTATTGGATAATTCAGGAGCTTTACACCATGGCGTTAATTCAGCGGCGAGTAGCGCCGTAAAACCGATTTGATTTAGCCGGTAAAAGTAATTACGCCGGGACATACTCAGTAACTTAGCCGTAGCATCTTGGTGTAAGGCGTAAAGACGCCAGTTTTCAGCGGTGTAACACCACTGCATCGAGTGCAGATAATGAAACAGCGTAATGGACGGGCTCGAGTGCCCAGCTAGGCTACTGACGGCATGTAATTCCCCCCGAATCGCTGAACTGTGAGTCTGTAAGAAATACTGCTGTCGGGCCTCAGCTAAATGCGACATCACTGCGTGGGATAAAAACGGCGTCAACGGATGTGTGGTTGGATATTTGTGTTGCTGCCAATACCAGAAGGTCCATGTCACAAAACTATGGCGCAACCTGTGATACCGAAAATCAGGATCGCCAGTGATCTCTTGCAGCACGGCCACCAAAGGCTTGAATGCAAGATCAGTATCGAGTGGTTTGTCGGCATGTGCGCCGACAAAGAGATACTTCGATGGGTCTTTAGGTTGTCGCAGTTTGAGGAAATTACTGAAGCAATCACGCTCTTCCTTCGATAATAATAGGCCCAGTGGCAAGCGGCGAGTGGCCGATTTACTTTTTAGCTGGCGCTCCGAATGCGGCCGTACTAAAAGCTCGGAGAGCGATGATACCTCGTCAAGGGAAGTGCCCGGGGTCTGAATATCTTCAAAGCGCAGATAAAGCGCTTCGCTGCGACGGAGCCCACAACGAAATCCTAAAATCAGTAGTATAAGCCTGATGTGGTCTGCATCCGGCGCTTTAGATAACACGACACGTCGTAGTAAGGTTTGGTAGGCGCTGCTGTATTCCGCAGGGAGCAAGATGTTCGCATCAACCATCAATGCTTTGTATTTGCTACCTCGCATGACAAAACCTGAACACACGTAGCTCGGCTCTAACTGGTATTCCTTTTCTAAAAACAGATGAAAGTCACGCAGGATAGCCGCGCGTCTCATTTGCCCTTGTTGTTTCGGCGCATCATCGATGACTTCATGGTAATACTCGTCAAGGTCTGCAATATTCATTTTTAATGGGGAGTGAGCCGCAAACAGCCGCGTTAATGGCCTTAATATCACCCCCAGGTGAGAAATCAGGGTACTTGGTTTGAGTTTGCCAGACCATTTACTTTGCGAAGTGAGTCGAAATGCAGCCCATTCAATCAGTAACCGTGTAACAGGTAGCAGCACGAACTCCGTCGATTGCGCCATCGCTTTTAATGTTGCGGACAAGTTGCGGAGGGAATGTTGTTGTGGGCTGTTTGACTGGTCACTATCCGCTGCTGATGCGCCGGAGGCCAATTTTTTCTTCACAATGGTTATTACGGCCACGCAGTCTGTTATCGATTGGCTGATAGGTTTTGATAGCAGAGCCAGTTCTTTGTCTGACTTACGCTGTTTGCTTTTATGTATCGAAGGTACACCAGGCGCAGATGAGAGAAATGAATAAGCATGTGATGGCCCGGTTCTGGTTGTTATTGTTAATAGGCGTCTAAATGCTTCTGGGGCAAGTGACAGGTTGGCTTCTTCCCCGGCTAACACAGGCAGATGACAGGCTGTATGCGTCAGCGACAACCTGGCTTCAATGATTTTGAGCAGTTTCTTTATGCGCTCTTTACGCTGCCTGAGCAGCTCGTCAAAATGCGGCAGTCCAAAGGATTTCAAAAAGTAACTGAGACAACTCTGAATATTCAGTTGCTGAACTGCCGGGTGCTCTGCCCAATTTGAAGTATGTCGCATATTCAACAAGCGAGGTAACAGCGTGCTACTGACAGGGTCTGGGATCCAAATCATGTGGGACTGGTCGGCAGCTTCTAGCTCATACCAAACGACGTTATTGTGCTGATAGGGCGCGGCGTAGATGGTCTGATGCAACAGGCTCTTCAGTAAATCGACGCGTAACAGCCCGCCAAAACGACTAGCGGCGTACAGCAGCTGTCCGACATAGAACTTTGCCTGTGTGTGTATTGACTGGTGAAGAGGTGAGCCGTTTAAGGTAACGTCGGGATTACGCAAAAACTGCTGGTCAATGTAGTCAATTTCCGGCAGGTAAGAGGCGTATTGTTCCCGTAATGGTGGCTTGGGGCGTTTGATCAGAATGGGGTTTCTGATTTTAAGGCCATAGAGTGCACTTCTGTTAGCCAGAATAAATTGATTGAGCAGATGGATGAGTTCGGTCGCTGTCTTTGCCGTGTCATCTTGGCCCATGTCATTACGCGAACGCTTGCCGTACAGTTCCCAAAAAATCTGCGAGTAGTGCGATTGACTCAGTTTTGCAGGGACCTCGTCCACATTGCTTCTATGCAACTTTGTGGTCTTTAGTAGCAAACTTTGTAATTCCGCTGGTAGTTCTGAGAACGTCATGAAGTCAGCCCCGATATTGCTCTAAGCTCAAGCACCTGAACTAGAGCATCAAGATATGGGACGAGAGTCTGTCGGACATCCTCAAGGGACATCGTGTTGTGTGGATGCCAAACCGTCTCACCCAAATTGCCATGCCCGAGCAGCGCGTCAATGCAGTAGCTTGGTACTGACTGGCTTTCGAACCAGGATCGTAAAAACTTGCGATTGCCGTTCGGAGGCCCGGAGAAAAACTCTTGCAGAGTTTCTTGCAACAGGCTGGGTTTAAAGGGCATCAGCGAGACCTTGTAACTACTATCAACATTCGCTGTGTTGGTGAAAAAGAACGGTTCAGGACTACCGATGCCTTGCCATTTCCTGAGGGCTCCAATCCGATGTAATCGTCCAAGCATTGCCTGCATATGCGCTTGATAAGCCTCTGCAATCTCTATCGCAACCGGATGCAGCGGAATGGTTCTGGTGTGATACTCGTCGGCGCTGTCTTTGTCCCGAACTACCGCAACTTTGCTGCTATACAAAATCTGCCGGGCAGTGATAAAGCCCTGATGTGTAGGTCTTAATCCAGTAAGCAGACCTTGCGCAACGATACAGTAAGCTGTGAAGTAATTATGAAAGTGTACCCAATCCTGGTTTAGCAGGTTTTTACGTAGCTCTTGTAATTTGGTGGATAACTTTGCCAGCAGGCTTTGGTAGTCCTGCAACTTTGGCGCCTGACGACAACCAATGTTGTCGGTTTGTATCGGTGAGTCATAGGCAAATGCGGGCTGGTCGAGCAAGTTCGCATCCTGCAGTACCTGGGTAACCAGCTGCTTATATCGCTCCTGGAGTAACTTTGCATTGAGTGACGTGTAATACAGTCTTGCCTGGCTGCCAGGAGCAGGCCTATTGAACATCAACGTTGCACACGCAGTGCCGAACATGGCACAGGCGCGCAAAAACAGAAAGCTTGAAAGCTGATGCGCACTGACATTAAGTCCGGTTGCAAGCTCAAGCCTGTCTTGTAGAGCAGTGCCACCAGCAGAGTACTTAGATTCACTTAACGGATAATTTGGATCTTTGAACTCGTCAATTAGTCTAGTAATGTAATTCTCTGAAGCTTGCAATAAAATGGTTGGTACCGGCAACAGCAGGGCTTTTGCACGTGAATCATTCTTTAAGTTAAAAGCGTATTGAACCGAAAATACTTTTAACGCCAAGCGTTTATTTTCGCCAAAATCCAGCTTGGGATATTTACTATTGTCCCAGTTTAGGCTGGTCGATATTAATTGGTGCGGTAGCATTGCACAGAAAAAGACCATTGCGGTAATGCAGGCAACTTCATGCTCATCCCCATATTTCTCTGGTTGGCGACACCAGTTCAGTAGGCGATACACGTCACTGTTGGATAAAGTCTGCTGATTGGTGAGATATTGATGCTGCCGTTCAACTCGCCGCATGATTGACTTAGACAATCGGCGGCCATGAAAAGCCGCGATATAGGCTTCCATCGGCTCCGCGTCAGCAAACAAATAAACCTCATCTTGTTGCTGCTCGAATAAGTCTTCACCGGCATCAACCAGTTCATCATCAAGTTCCGGCTGCATTACCGAATAAAGCAATTCCTCTGCTTCATCGGGCAACGTTTCAATTTGGATGAGAAGGTCACTTTCCAGCGCAGTGACACCGTATCTTGGGATGTCTCCATCCACTCGTGAATGTCCAGACGGACGCCTATCCCGGTTGCCGCTGCCACGACGCTTTTTCTGATAACCGATAAGGATTTCGAGAGTTTTAATGACGCGAGTTATTTCATGGTAGAGGGCAATCACTCTTTCCCTTGACTCTGTGTTGGATTTTTCTCCTGCTCTTTGAAGCTCGGCGTAGGTAAGCGTGTGGTTATTGCGAAAATAAGCGCGATATTCGTAGAGCCAGCCAATAAAACAACGAATGTTCTTACATGCTGAGCAGTCTTTTTGTCTTAACCACTGCAAAGCCTGTTCATTGATTGTCATTTCCCGAAAAAAAAGGCCCACAAATTTATATTCGTAGGCCATAAATCGTTGGGTATCCCGGATGCGACCCTGCATCAGAAACGGCAGCACAAACAAGACTTGCCGCAGCCATTTAAAAAAATCCGCATTATCAATACTTAAAATGTAATGGACTGAATAAAACGGATAGTGGGTAAAGCTGCCACGGAATAGAGTCTGCAAACCTCGTTTACCGGGATGACGGTGATACTTGCGAGCTGACGGTAATTTTTCTTCCAGAGTTTCGGCCAATTCCAGCCATTGATGGGTATGCTGGACAATATTTGCATTGAGGCTGATGTCTTCGAACCAGGCATCGCTGTAGGTGGTAATAAAGTTTTTCAGTACGCCAGCCAATCTTCTCATGTCAGGTGGCGTATTCAGGTGCCGCAAAAATTCGGCGTATTGGATCCTCTCACTATCCGAGATGTCCATCAATGCAAAAACTTCATCAAACTCGGTTCGGTACAACGGCGTTTAATCCTTGCGGCTCTTGCGGTCTGACAAACGTCGGTCAGAGCTGAACTTGGGAAACTGCTGCACAATCTCCTCCGGCAAGTTTTCTCTGATTAAGTCCAGTTGTGCGGCTACTTTGGTGCCCAGTGAAAACAGAATCGCACTGCCGGCAACATCAGTTGCGGCAAGCTGTTGGATGTACTTGGTTGTCGTTTTATCGTGCACGAGAACAGGAATATTGGTTAGCGGATTGGTTTTTGCCACAGCTTCGGAAGCTGCATTTTTTGCATGAAACACAGACAGCAACTCGAATTGCCGCAGGCCAGCGATAACCCAATAGTTCGCCTCGTCTTTTTGTTGAACCACGTGGATTGGGTAAAGCCCAAGAAGCGCCGCCAGGCTATCGACTGAAAAGTCAGCGATAGTCGACGAATACATCAACTGACTGGTCTTTTTGGTTTGTTCGCTGAGTTTAGGGTGTAACCCTGCCAACAGCTCAAATGGCACGGTGAGTAAACGCATATGCCCCGTCGTAAAGAAACATCCTGTCGTGTCTCGAATTTAGCAAAGCGAACGGGGGAGAGCTAGTGCTGTGAGGTACAAGGACTGTTGTTAACGTACTTAAGTCACAGAGATTAACTGTCTGACTATGCGACAACATTAGAAAAGAGGGATTGTTAGTTCAGATGACGTTTGACCTTTCCGCCAAATTTAAGACCATGACATTGATGATATTTCCAATAAACTGAATCGCCACTAATAAATTAGTGGCGATTCACACAATGCTGACGGGGGAAGTCCTTTGTGAGATTACTTTTATGGATATGCTTTTATTGGTATTCATAAAAAGTTCATAAATCCCCATGGTCAATTCAGCACGATTTTTCAGCGATTTTTGTAACACTTGCTATGTTTGAGGAGAGACATTCCTCTCAAGCGGAGCACGACGTGATGCGAAAACTACTATGTATGACCATGTACCTAGGGGGAGTTATTATTGCTCCCGCATATGCAGAAGTTGCCGTGATTGTTCATCCATCCAACCAGCAAAACCTGTCTGATACCGATATAAAAAACCTGTTCAGTGGGAAGCAGAAGAGCTTTCCAGATGGCAATGCAGCGATAGTGCTGAGTTTGCCGGAAGGTGACAGCAATCTTACCGTCTTCAATAGTAAGGCCTTAGGTAAATCTGACTCTCAGATGAAAGCCTATTGGTCGAAAGTGATGTTTACCGGGAAAGGCACGCCGCCAAAAGAAGTCAGCCAAGACGAAATGCTCAAATTAGTCGCTGAAAATCCAAGCACAATTGGGATTGTTGATGCTGGCAAGGTCAGCGGTGTACGCGTTGTAGGTAAATATTGAGGAGTGGCTCATGTTTCGATACTTATGGTTAATCGCGTTAGTATTTTGTACCGAACTGCTGGCTGAAGATCGTTTTCATTTCAGTGGCTATGGATCCCTGGTAGGCGGAAAGGTTATTGGCGGTGAAGTCGATCCTTCCGGCGAAAAAGAATTCCAGGTCGATTTTTACGATTACGCTTTTTACACCGAGGAGCTGGATTTTGAACAGGAGTCGATGGTTGCACTGCAAATGCGTGCAGATGTCATGGATCGCTTAACCGCGACGATTCAACTGGTGGCAAAAGGTGCGGACGGCTGGAGTCCTGATATTGACTGGGCCTATCTGAGTTATCAGGTTGGGCAGGATGGTACGCTGATGGCGGGGCGGCGCATGTTGCCGATGTACTATTTCTCAGAATATATGGAAGTTGGTTATGCGTATCCCTGGTTACGCCCGCCTGCCAATTTGTATTGGTGGGAAATTACCCAGTTTAACGGCCTCACTTATGCGCATTCTTTTTATCTCGGTGACTGGACGCTGACTCCCAGTGTATTTGGCGGTCGGGAAACGCAGCGGGATATCAAATCACATGATTTTTGGCGTAATCGGGGTGGCTACTATTTTCCGGAAGCGGGCACCTACATTGCAGGTACCGCTGATGTGACCTGGAGTAAAATTCTCGGCGCCAATCTGGCGATGAGTAATGACTGGATCGATTTACGAGCGTCGTATTTCCGGACCCATTACAATACCACTGCGGATGTGTTTTTTACTGACGAACTGGATATCAATAATGACGGTGTTGTCGACCAACGCATCGAACGCCGGTTCAAGCCAGACGGCACGCCTTTTGTTTCCGGCGACTGGCCTCTGACTGATTTTGATTTGGATTTTTATGGGCTTGGAGGCAGCTTTACTTTTGAACATGTCATCGTGCTGTTCGACTATAACTACGTTGTCTATGATGACGGGTATGGTTCAGAGTTTCCGACCTTTTACGTCAGCATGGTTTATAACCACGAGACCTGGCAGCCCTATATCGGGCTGTCGACCGCGAAACTGGAGCTGACGAAAGACTGGCAGGGGTTCGGTGTCGGAGATGCTGAAGAGCACCAAATCATGACGTTGGGCCTGCGCTATAACCTTGGCAGTAGCGCGGCTATCAAATTGGAATATAACGATTTCCAGGACAAAGGCGACCGCTCTCCTTGGTTTGATTTTAGCTATCACAATGATGCAAAGCTGCTAAGCCTCGGCATCGACTTCGTGTTTTAACTAATAACTGGAGAGACTCTTGCTGTCTCTCCAGGTTTATTGAAAAGCTATACCATTGATAGAGCATTGTTTTTATCAGTGGTTTTTTTGTCACGAAGAACTGATGATTGCAATCAATCTGTCACCAGTTTTAAGCAAAAGGTTAATTATTTATCTCTAAAGTTCCTCGATCTTTTATAAGGAACTTTGCTATGAAATCAAAAACTTACCTCCCTTTTCGTAAAAAATTACTCAGCACTTGTATCATGGGCGCTTTTTTTATTCAGGCATTGCCATCGGTGGTAGCTGAAGAGGCTGCGGCAATTGCCGAAATCGAGCGGATCACGGTAACGACGCAAAAGCGAGCGCAACCTTTGCAGGATGTGCCAGTAACGGTCAGTGCCTTTAATGGCGAAACATTGGAACAGCTAGGGATCCAAGATCTGGATGTGTTATCCGATATTACGCCGGGTCTGGTGATTCAGGAGCAAAGCCCGAATAATCCGGGTTTTGTGATCCGCGGGATCACTTCAGATAGTGGCTCGGCGCAAGCCGCCCCGAAAGTCTCGGTTTATTACAACGGTACAGATATTTCCCGCTCTCGCGGTTCTTATTTCGAGCTCTTTGATATTGAGCGGGTTGAAGTTGTGAAAGGCCCTCAGGCAACGTTATTTGGCACCGCGGCCTCTGTTGGTGCGCTGAGTGTTACCACCCGCAAACCGCAGGAATAGTTTGAAGCCTCAACCAGTGCTGGATTTGGTAATTTTGCGGCCCGACAGATGCAAGGATTTATTACCGGTGGACAGCAATCGATGCAAGGTCGATTTGCATTTACCTACAGGGAGCGTGATGGCTATGTCAAAAATATTGCAGCAACACAACCCGATCTGCATGGCATTGACCGTTTAGGTGCTCGCGCCTCACTGCGCTTTACACCCAGCGATACGGTGCTCATCGATTTGATATACAACCACGAAGAAAACAACGATACGGGGACTGCATTTAAGAGTCGCCGGTTTGCGCCAACTGGTGGGGATACCAGCCCCTATAGTTTTGTCGAAGCAAGTGGTAGTCCAGTATCCGCTGCAGTCTTCGGGAAATCTGAGTTAGGGGTAGACCGCACCGTCGACGACCTGAATTTAACCATAAACTGGGATCTCAACCCACAATGGAAATTTACCAGCATCAGCGCGCAAAGACGCTTTGATTCGCTTGAAGTTTTTGACGCGGACGGCACACAAGCCTGGTTTTTGGAGTTCGCCGAAGATGCACGCGGTGAGCAATTCAGTCAGGAGTTCCGCTTTAACTATGCTGCAGAGCAACTTAACAGCTTTGTTGGCATCAGCTATTTCGACGAAGAAGGCTCGCAACGGGTGCCATTTAGCACCGAAGAATCGGTGTTTCTGAATTGTATCGGTCGTCTGCCTGGCGGCAAGCCTTGTATTAATCCGGACGGTACAGTGAATGTGTTGACACCAATACTGACACAAGGCCGCTTTCAGCAACTGCCTTATCAGGGGGTCTATCAGAACTTTGGCGATAATCAGTCCATTTCAATTTTTGCTGATATGAGTTACCAGCTGACTGAGCAATGGGAACTGACCGCAGGTTTACGTTATGTCGACGAAGATAAAACCAGTCGATATTCCTCTGATTTTGCCCGGTCAGTATTAGCTGGCGCGCCTTTACTGCCAATTGCATCAACAGGTGGCAAGCAATTTAGCGCTGATGGTAATTACGATGCCTGGTTACCTCGATTCAACGCGCTGTACCGGTTGAACGAGTCGATGAATCTATATGCCACAGTCTCCAAAGGCCGTCGCTCAGAAGTGGTTGATGTAGGTTCAATGAATAGTCCTGCAGGCGTGGTACCACGCGTCAATGAAGTACCGGCAGAGACATTATGGAACTATGAAGCGGGTATCAAAGGCAATACTGCTGATAATGGACTGCGTTATGCCTTGTCCGCGTTTTCACAGGACTACCGTGATTTCCAGGTTTCACTGCGTGATAGCGCCGGTAATACCTATATTGCCAATGCGGGTCAGGCCAAAAACGTGGGGATCGAGGCTGAGATATCGTTGGGACTGACTGATTCGGTCGAGTGGTTCACAAATCTGGCATGGCTTGACGCCAAGATTGATGACGATAGCAGTAACGGTAACCTGGCCGGGAAACGTTTCCGTTTGCAACCAGAGTACACCGCAGGGACAGGATTGCTGCTTGCAAAAGACTTGTCTGCAAACTATCGCCTGAATGGTTCAATGTTGTACAGCTTCCGCAGTGACATCTTCTTTGAAGAAGCGAATGCGCCTGTGGCAGGTTTTGATATCAGCCAGGGTGCAGTACAACAAACCAGTGTGCGTTTAGGCCTTGAACAAACCTCTGCCAATTGGTCTGTGACTTTGTATGCCACAAACCTGTTTGACAAAGAGTATCTGGTTGATGCCGGAAATACTGGCGGTGCCTTTGGTTACCCAAGTTTTATTGCCGGTGCTCCTCGTCAGGTTGGGATTGAATTCCGTCAAAACTTTATGTAATTCAGCCATATAAAAGGCAGTGCCAGTTCTGGTTGCTGCCTTTTTCATAGATTTAGAGGCGCTTATGTTTGTTCCATCTCGTCAAACTGTTCGGAAAATTTTTACGCTTATGTTGGTCGCTTCGACTGCAACGCTAGAATGTCAGGCTGAAACTGCGCCAGAGCAGCTGTATCTGGCAAAACCAGCAGAAATGCGTCCAGCCTTATCGCAACCCGGCTCATTCCCTGTTGGTGTGCGCACAGTAGAACTGATGCACGAAAACCAACTTGATTTAACTAGCCAACAAAGTGGCCCCAGAAAACTGACTGTTGAACTTTGGTATCCGGCAAAACTTCTTAGCGGTCACCGAATGGCCAATTACACCAGTATGACCAAAAGCCAGCAGGCTTTTATTATTCAAGGTAATGCTTACCGGAATGCTGAACCTGACACCGCACAGCCGCTGCCAGTCGTTGTGATCTCGCATGGTTATCCTGGCAATAGAGCGCTCATGTTTTATCTGGGGGAGCATCTTGCTTCGCACGGGTATCTTGTCGCTGCAATTGACCATATGCATTCAACCTATGCCGAAATTGATCAGAAAAAAGCGCCTTATGCGGGGTTTCTGAACACTTTGTATCATCGGTCTCGTGATCAGCAATTTGTGTTGGACGCATTGCGCCAGTCCGGTAACCCAGACCTGCAATTTATCGAAGGCAAAGTCGATAAGAATGCTGCTGCGGTCATTGGCTACTCAATGGGGGGCTATGGTGCCATCAATACGGTTGGGGGTTGTTTTGCCTTCACTGAGCAGAGTATTGCTGCATTTACTGGCGTCAAAGATAGTGGTGCCAATCAGGCGTTACAGCAGAAACTGAACAGCTGTGCCGGTGGTCAGCTGCCATCAGAGGTTAAAGTTGCGCCAGCTTGGAAAGCGGCGATCGCCATAGCCCCTTGGGGTGGTCAGCATCAGCTGTTTTCAGCATCGGCATTGAAAAACATCAAGGTACCTGTGATGTATCTGGCTGGTGATAAAGATGATGTGTCCGGCTATGACGGCATGCGTCACTTGTATGAGCAGACGGGCAGTAAGCACAAGTATTTCCTGACCTATCATCATGCGGGTCATAATATTGCGCCGCACCCAGCACCAGTGGTGAGCAGAAAGTTGGCAGGGGACTTTGCACATTACCAAGAAGCGAATTGGGCAACGGATACCCTCAATGATATCAACCGTCATTTCGCGCTGGCGATGCTGGATTGCCATGTGAAATCTATTAAAGCGCGGTGTGATCTTTTGCAGCAAAAGGAACTGACTTCACTCTGGCCTGGTTATGTTAAAGGCATGCCGACTGCATTGAGTTGGGAATCCTCCTCGGGAAAACAGTAAATTGTGTAGCAACTTACCGGTACACCCCGACAGTTTTATTTTGTGAATTATTTCATGTGTTGCTGATATTCACGGAATTTTCTTATTTTCTTCAGAATAATGTAGGGAAATTCCGCGAAAGTGTGTCTGGGACTCCCGTTCCTGTTTTTGTACGTCTATTCCTTGTCTTTGAGCCTCAATTGAGGCTCTTTTTTTGTTGTCTGAAAAGTGGGGTCGATAAACGACTGCCATATTTTTGTAATGGGACAGCCATAAAGTGAGAAGTCATCAGGTTACGATCTACAAGTTATTCCCCATGCAGTTCTGTCGGTTTTCTCTATTTGTTTTGTTGTTCGCCGTGGCCTCAGCCCGGGCGGGGGATTTACAGGTTTCTGGCTTTGGTTCCATTGTCGGCGGCACAGTCTTGTCTGGGGATGGCTATTGGGCTCGTTTACCCGAAGGTGCAGGTCAATATCAGCAAGGTTTAGAGTTGATGAGCGAAAGCCGTCTGGCACTACAGGCGAACTATGCGCTCGCAGAGCAGTGGGATTTTGTCGGGCAGTTTGTCGCGCGTGGGCACGATCAGTTTGAACCTAAAGTTGCATGGTTGTATGGCGCGCTGACACTTTCGTCCGACCGGCAATTAAAAGTGGGGCGTTTGCGCTTACCTGTCTATCAATACTCTGATGTGATGGATGTTGGTGTGACCTATCCATGGTTACGGGTGCCATCAGATGCGTATTCACTTGCAGTCACTGAATTTGATGGTGTGATGCTGAGTCAGCGCTGGAATTGGCAGGCAGGAAGTACAAAGTTCACAATTTACAGCGGACAACGCGATACTGATCCAAACCGACTTATCACGGCGATTGAACAGTATAAAAATGAGCAGAAGTTCAATATCGTTGGGGATTTTGTCGGACTTGGTGATATCCATACAACCAAATTTTACCGTGATATGCGGGGATTGGTGCTGGAAAACAGTATTGACTGGTTGACCTTGCGCTTTAGTTACCTCAAAGGTCGGGAAAACTTCTCCTACTATGACATCTCCCCCAATGGATATCGGTTACGGTTTGGCGATGAATGGCTACCGACGCGATTTCTCGATGGCTCGGTACAACTGGATTTGAAAAACTTCTTCGTGGTAGCCGAGTGGAACTATTACCAGAAAATCTACAAATCCTGGTTTACATCGGTAGCTTACAAGGCTGAACTTTGGACACCTTATGTGTACTTATCTGGATTTAAAGGGACACAGCGCTGGGCAGTGGATCCGCTTCGTCTTGATGATCATTACCAGTCAACTGGTCTGGGCTTGCGTTACGATTTGGCGCCTCGTGTTGCATTAAAAACCGAATTGACGTTGTTTTCGGATAAAGGTGATGCGCCTGTATTTATTGACCGCAATCGCGATGGTGATACCGATGCAACGGCGCTTGCAGTCTCGCTAGACTTTTCGTTTTAAGGGCCGCAATGAAAACAACCATTATGTGCCTGGTGCTGTTATTGCTGCCAATGCTTAGCCGGGCAGACCTCGTCGTTGTAGTTAGTCGTGATAATCCGCAGCAGCTGACTCTTGCAGATATCCGCAAAATATATCTGGGTCAAAGCAGTACTTTTTCTGATGGTGCAAAAGCCCTTCCTGTCATGTATGCGGAGGGCACAGCAGAGCGTGCAGCCTTTGTAAAACATGTATTAAAAGTTTCTGAGAGCCAATACATTGGGATTTGGGCAAAATTGTTGTTCACCGGCAACGGTACTCCCCCGGTTGAGCTGCAGGATAGCGTGGGGGTAGAGGCGTATATTCTGCAACATCCCCAAACCATAGGTTATTTACCCCGCGAACTTGCTGATCAGCGTTTTCGCATTATTGCTGAACTTCCTCCAGCTGTAGAAAATTAACTCAATTCGCCGATTTTAATCAATTTTTTACGGTATTTAGCGACAAATGAAAGCAATTTATCATCAAAGAGCCATAAAATCGGGCATTTTCTGTCTTTAAGGTGTAGGCAAAGTGAATACTTCAACATCGACAAAAAAGGTGTCGATCCGGGCCAGAATTCTGTCTGGATTAATAGCGACGCTGGTGATTGTGACCGCAGGGCTGACTCTGACCAACTGGTTCCTAAGCAGCCAATACATAGAGCAACGAGTCGCCAAAGATCTGCCGATCGAACTTGCGCAGATTAAAGATAATATCGAACAGCGGATCAATGGCTTACAGAATATAGCCAAGCAACTGGCGTCCTCTGCGATGGCCCAGCAAATGCTTGTCGATGGCAAAACGCCAGAGACTGAGCAGCGGCTGGTACAGGAACTCGCATCAATAAGACAGGCGCATCAGTTACAAGCGGCCTCATTTTGTGATCGGGATACCGGTGACTACTGGAATGAACGTGGCTTTTTGCGTCGCTTAACACCGGATCAGGATGGCTGGTTCTTTGCCTTTAAAGAGTCTCGTCAGCAGACACAAGTCAGCGTTTACAACAGTGCAGAGGTCGGTTACCAGATTTTCGTCAACTACCAGCAGCCAGATGGCAGGGGTTTATCAGGCGTTGCCAGGTCGCTCGATGATATGGTCGAAATGATCAAAGGTTTTCGTATTCAGGAAACCGGCTTTGTATTTTTGCTCGGGCCAGATGGCAAAGTTGTCATTCACCCGGAAGAAAAAATCGGTACGGCACTGGTAGATTTTTTACCGACAGAGGTAGCACAGAACTTAAACAAGCTGCAAAACGGCGAAGTCTATCGCCAGTCGATGCAGGATAAAGATTACCTGTGGGTGTCAGTGCAAATGCCTTCAACCGGCTGGCAGTTAATAGGTCAGGTGCCGGCTGACGAATTCTACTCCAGTCTGTATCACGTACAATCCAGAATGCTGATGATGGCTTTGGTGATTGGGATCCTTGGCTTCCTGTTTGCTTTTTGGCTCAGTAAGTCGATTACCCGGCCTATCGACCACATTGCGAATGTATTTTCACAGCTGTCTGGCAAAGAAGCAGATCTCACCACCCGGATTGATTTGCAATATGGCAAAGAGCTCGATCAACTGGCTGGCGGGTTTAATCAATTTGTTGTTCAGCTTGCGTCACTGGTTACCCGCATCCGTGCCAACGCTTCGCATCTATCTGAGTATGCTCAAGGTTTGAATCAGCAGGCTGACCAATCTGTGCAGTCAAATTCCTATCAATACGGTGTAGGTGAACAGGTGCAAAGTTCAATGGAACAAATGCACCTGACTGTACAAGAGATCGCAAGAAATGCGGCTCGTACGGCGTCGACCACCCAGCAAACAAACCACAGCACACAAAATGCTTTGACGAAGATGCAGACGTCACAACAAGCTCTCAATCAACTGGCGGATGATATGGATCTGGTCGGTGGGACCGTGAGTGACTTGTCCGCTAAGACACAAGACATCACACAAATTCTGGACGTGATTTACAACGTTTCTGAACAAACCAACTTGTTGGCACTGAACGCAGCTATCGAAGCTGCGAGGGCAGGGGAGCAGGGGCGCGGTTTTGTCGTGGTGGCGGATGAAGTCAGAAGTTTAGCGAGTAGGACCCAACATTCTGCTAATGAAATTCAGAAATTGATTAAAAGTTTAGTTGAACAAACCGAGGTCGCAGTAAGCACCGTCAAGCAGGCCGTCAGTAAAGCCGATATGTCGGTGCAGGGCACTGAAGATGCATTTACTGATTTGGCGGCGATAGGTAGCCAGGTCAACAGCCTTCAACAGATGAATGAGCAAGTTGCAGCGGCCACCGAAGAGCAATCTTTGGTGAGTCAGGATATATCCAAACAAGTCCAGCAAATGTCTGAAGGCTTCCGGGATAGTGTGGACGATGCCAATCAAGTTAAACGCAGTGCAGACGAACTATTACGCCTGGCCTCCGAGTTAACTGCTTTAACGACACAGTTTAAACTTTAGAAGATCTGCAAAAACCTCTGTCATCCGATGATGTCGTCACTATTCTGTCATGGATTGTTAAGAAGATAGGGAGGTATTGACCTCCCTGGCTTCTGCCAGTTTATCTGACGCTCGAATCAGGTCGTTTGATTTGACGGAAATGGACTTCCGTATTCTCTTATGCAGGTACATATGACCCAACTGACGAGCAAAACGATTTTTCTTCTGTCATTTCTAATTCTGTTTTCTTGCTCGGCCTTATGGTCGTTACATACCCGCTCCACTGAAATTGAAACTAACAGACTCAGAGCTGCTACCTTGGCCGAACAGCTATCGACAGCTTTGACCATAGTTGCAGCTGACAGAACCAGAGCTTTAGACGCTTTGGCGGGTAACTGGCCTTTGTCGAATGCAAATCAAGTTGATTGGTTTAATGTTCAGGGCCGTAGCCTGATGAAAATGTTGCCCGGTATCTATGATCTTTGGTTGTATGATCAACAACAACAGTTGGTTTGGACCATTCAGCAGACCTCGCGAATGGCCGGGTCAGATGTCCGATTTAGCATTACAGCTCGAACCGCCAATGGATATTTGACCAAAAGTGGCAACAGAACGCTGGTCATTTACCAACAGCAGATATTACAGGGCACAAAACAACAATGGCGTGCCGTTATGTTAATGGATCCGAGAGCCATTATTGCGGCGTTGACCGCAGATTGGCAGGAAAGAGCTGTCGCGTTTAACGTTCAGGCAGAAAACACCATACTTTTTACCAGCGGTGAGTTTGATAGTGAGTACCCACAGGTTGAGCTTGCACTGAGTTTTGCTGGTGGAAGCTGGACTTTAGCCGCGCAGAGTAAAGAACAAAAAATTAGTTCACTCGAGTTATTACTGCTTTATGGCTTTATCGGATCACTGCTGGTTAGCGCAGGTTTAGCCCGTTGGATGCAGCAAAGAAATGAAATTTCAGCACTCAATTTAGTCTATCGTTCCGCAGCAGACGTTTCTCCGGATGCTATGTTCATCTTCAAAAAGTCCAGATCTAAGAATGCTCACGAATTTGAGTTGTTTAGTTGCAATAGTGTTGCTATACGAATGTCGGGACAAATTACAAAAGCGGCAACCCCTGCGGTCCTAGTTGGTCGTTTGCTTGGGTTGGATGCGTTTGAGACTTTAATGACTCAGGTACTTGAGTCTCATACTCCGTACTTTCAATTGCTGAAAATTAAAAGAAATGAGCAGCAGGTGTGGCTGAAATTGCAGATTGTTCCAATGCCGGAAGGGGTGGCGGTAACCTTGCAGGACGTCTCGAAGGAGCAGCAGCTGCAGCAGAAAATAATGTACCAGGCTAATCATGACCAACTTACCGGTTTACTTAACCGGTATGCTTTTAGTCAGCAACTTGAAAGCACACTGCAGCAGTCAGAGCCATGTCATCTCTGCTACATCGATATGGACCATTTCAAGGTAGTCAATGATACCTGTGGCCATCTTGCCGGCGATGAATTGTTAAAGCGAACTGCGGGTATTTTAAAATCTGTACTACTTGAAAAGGATGTATTGGCCAGGGTTGGTGGTGATGAGTTTTGTATGCTGTTGAAAGATACAGATCTGGATGCAGTTAAATTGAGACTTAAAACTTTGTTCGAGCGTATTGCCCAGTTCAGGTTTATGTGGGACGAGCAGGCATTCTCTATTGGCGCCAGCATCGGTGTTGTCTCGTTGGACGGATCTTTTCCTGATGTACCATCGGCGCTAAAAGCCGCTGATGCGGGTTGTTATCTGGCAAAAGCCAGTGGAAGGAACCGATATTTTATTGTCGGAGAGCAACAATCGGCACTAGACCATCTTGAAGAAGAGCGCAATTGTCTCCAGTTAGTCAGAGCAGCTTTACTCAATGATGGCTTTGAACTGTATGCGCAACCGATTGTACCCCTGCGCTCAATTGAGCTGGTGCAATTGGAAGTATTGCTGCGACTTTTCCGGCCTGATGGCACGCCGGTGAGTCCCGGAGTGTTTATTCCGTTGGCTGAACGTCAGGGCATGATGAAAGAAATTGATTTATGGGTCATTGAGCGAGTGTTGCATAAACTGGAACAGTTTGGGCAGAGACTGGATAAAATAGGTAAGGTTGCCATTAATATCTCTGGAACCTCTTTAGGCGATCAATTGTTTCTGCAACAAGTAAAGCAACTGCTTCAAGGTTTCTCTGTCTCAAAATCAATCATTTGTTTTGAAATTACCGAAACTGCTGCAGTGAGTAATCTTGCTCAGGCACAAGCCTTTATTGCTGAGCTCAGACAGCTTGGTTGCACCTTCTCGTTAGACGACTTTGGGGTCGGTATGAGTTCGTTTGGATATTTAAGGGATATGCAGGTGGACTACGTTAAGATAGATGGCTCTTTTGTCCGGAATATGCAGCATAACCACACCGATGCCGTCATGGTTAAAGCAATTTCTGATATTGCGCATAGTCTTGGCAAAAAGACTATTGCTGAGTTTGTCAGTGATGATGCAACCGGCATGATGCTTCGGGACATGGGAGTTGAATACGGACAAGGCTTTGGCCTTGGGAAGCCCATCCCGATCCTTGATGCATTGATGAACAATGTTTAACTAATTCAATTCATTCAATAATTTCAATTGGCGGGTGGTTTTTGAAATTTTTCATTTTTGAGTTTAGATTGTGCTTCGTTGATTAATTGCTCAATTTCGTTTTCTTCGCACCAAACCGCTTTCAGGTGGGAGACTATCGATTCAGGTTTCTTACCGCGTTTAAGCATGTTCTCAATGCTATTTAAATGGACCTGCTTTACGAATGAGCTCTGTGTAGGCATGTTAACCTCCGCTATCAGGATTGTTCACCGGCCCTAATAGTACTATCTCTTCCGGTGAAGCGCAGCGATCTTCGAAGAAAATGACGCCTTGATTTGATATCGAATAAATCTTTGTCCAATAGCCAGACTCAGATGGTCCCACAGACTTAAAACAAACCTGACGTGCTTTTGCGTAGTAAATTTTATGAATCATGGCTAAACGCCAGTAGGTCATTGAGTCACTTCCATTTCGGGAAGGATGATCCCCGGAATTCATTTGCTTATGCTCCCAGTGGTTTCCCAAATTGGTTCTGACGAACGCTATTGATCAGCTCATATTTTGCGCCCAGTGCACTTTTCAGTAACTGCTCTTGCCTATCCAGGATTCTGTGCACAATTTCTAAACGCTCATTTTGGGAGAGATTTTGCAGAATGGCGTTGCGTAGGACTCTGATGTCCAACGTTATTTGTGGGTCCTCGCTATGCCAGCTGCTGAGTACTTTGAGCTGTAGCTGGATAAATGAATCATCAACGTGGGAATATCTGGCCATGTAATCGTCCTTGAATCAGATCATTGTTCATATATCTGAAACAAATTCTAGTACAGCCCAAGCGAATTTCAATGTGCAATACTTTGTACTTTTTTTGCACTATCAAACGACGTGGCTGATGGAGCCTTAAGGAAAACATCACCTGGCCGGCGCATTACCTTGTCGCCCAGTTGCTGCGAAAATCTGAGTTTCTCATTGACCTTAGCAATAAGCTCTCTATCGAGCGTACGCTGGAGAAAAGCAATGTGTAGCGTTTTGATTTCCGTGTATGGCGCTATAAATGAAAACGCGGATGTACTTGGTCTTTGTGTTTGTATCAGATATTTCAGCACTTTTTTGTCGATGACAATAGCGTCGACCTTGCCGTTAGCAGCAAGCTGAATGTTCGCTATGTCCGAGTCCACATAGACAGGATTAAGTTGTTTTTGCGCAATGGCCTGATCAATGAACTGAGTATTGATGTAACCCTTAACCACGCCAATTCTCTTCTGAGTCAGTTGTTCAATAGACAGGTTATGTAGTGTCGGATCCAACACTGCCAGCCCAACTTCGCTCTGTTCCAATGGTGCAGACAATACAACCCGATCATCAGCAAGTTGGTATTCAGGAAAGTAACCAATATAAGGACTGTCAACTTTGCGGATTTCTCTGAGTAGCTCCTGCCAGCTGAAAAAATCGACTGAAGCGTTTAACCCGATCGAACATAGGACTTCAAATACTTTTTGTACAGTATCGCCATGACCCGGTAAATTTTTCCCGGTGAACGGTGGCCATTCCGAACTGGCGAATTTGACGGTTGGCCAGGTAGGAGAGGGAGTACAAGCAAATACCGAGTACTGCCAGAAGCAGAGTAAAAAGACCAACACAATATGCGTCATAAAATTGTTTCGTAGCCACTTTCGGCGATAGTTTAAGTAGGTTATGTGACGATTTCGTGCCGTATTTGATAACATCTGTTGTAGATGTATACGCGCTTGAATAGCCCATATCATCCAAACTATGCGGGTGTTAGTGCTCTCTTTATTTTGTCCGCTTGCGCACTCAACCCAGCGAAAATCGTCTGACTGATCGCTTCCGGAAAATCTGCCGGCAGCTTTGCGGACACCTCTGCGATCACTTGGTCTGTTTGGTCTGCCATGTGCAGCATCAGCGCTACTGCTCGTTGACCGGAGAAGCCGACTTGTTCAGCAGTGCTGATAAAATGACGTGGCTGGATCATCGAGAAATGATACTGACGATTTTTTCCCTCTAATGCCATTGCCATCTTTGCTTTCTTGTCCTGAATCCCTCCCGAAGCGAATAGCGGGAAAGCCGAAATGATGTCATAAAGCGGAGTCATCCGATAAGAAGAACCGGCTTCGATAAACAGGCTGAAGTTTTTGCCGTGACCGTCGATAGCGGCTAACAACCAGAACAAAATTTGGACTCGGAAAAAGGTCTCCCGATCCGTCGTGGCAAGGCGTGAACCTAACAGTAGGGTCATTGACGCTTCTATACCGGGGCCTCCATCAGCCTGATACTTTAGCGCGGGGGCAATGCCCATTGCCTGGCAAAAGTCTTCTTGTGGTAGACGCATCAGCCACTGGCCTGATTGTGACCAGCGTCGGTCAAAGCGCTCCACAACCAATACTTTTTTCTCACCAAAAGTAGCAAGTTCCGCATGAGCAGTTTCAATACCAAATGCGGTGGCGATTTGCAGGCACAACCATTCATTTTCGCAGCTGTCTCTCAGGTCGATATTATGATGTTCCAGCCGCCCTATAGGCAGTTTTAGAATATGGCTGGTCGCGGTGCTACCTGATGGCTGTTGCCATTGCCCGTTTACCCATAGCAGTGCCGTTTTCTCCTGTGCTCCCGCCAATGAAATACGAAAATCACTGTGGTTGGTCATGCCTAGTGGAGCGGTTTGATAACCAGCCAGTAGTGCTTCAATTTGAGTTTCTGTTAATGGGGTTGAGGTCATTGTTGTAACAGGCGGAATTTGGCTGTTAGCCGGATACAGCTGAATGGCGCCGATGCAATCGCGCCCAATGGCTGCGAGCAAATCAAATGGATGCGTTGTGGCAACCTGAAACCTGGCCTGCATTCTTGTCAGAATTGCATCTGAATCGGGCAGCAGGTTTTGAAAGAAGTTAAAGACTACAGGGCCACGATGACGCTGTGCCCGAAGTGGCAGCGACAATGAAATAGGGCGGGCGTCATGATCCTGCAGCCAGGCAGCGGCATATTGGAATGACATGGCGCCGTCTCCCTCCCGATAGAGTGTTCCTACCTCTTCACCGTTCATCGCAACCAAGAGTGTTTGGGTGCGCATTGTTTACCACTCCCTCTTTTTGTCGCTATTGTCCGTCAGTTCTGCGCCTCTCTTGCTGATATGCAGCTCGAGGTCCAGCGCTGCCAAAATTTTGAACAAAGTTTCGAGTTTGGTGGATTCAGGCTTGAGCTCAAAGTCAGAAACTGTGGTTTGTTTGATACCGACCAGATCCGCCGTTTCCCGTTGCGTTTTCTGTCCCAATTTTCGTTGATTGCGTATGGCGTTGGCCAATGCCGCCGGAGTTGTCACCCTCATCATTCACCTCATCAGTTTTATGCCTTGCAGGGGTTAAATTCACTATAACCTCTAGAGAGGTTATTTTCAATTTATCCTTTTTGAGGGTTAAATTGTGTCGCAGGTGGATGCGTTTCCTACTCAGGGTGTGCCGAGCGAACAATTTCATGTCGCTTCGCAGCGAAGTGACCAACAAACATGAATGGTTCACCGGCTTTCGCTTCTCAATCCTTGCGCACAAATGAGCCATTTGGATGACCGCTAGTCTTTCCGAGCGAGAGTTAGGCAAATGAATGGCTCCCTTTTGAAAATGAGCCATTCATCCAAATGGCTCATTTGCACGCATGAATTAACAAGTTCAAGCCTGGTGAACCTGAAAAGTCAGTAAAGAGCATGTGTCAAAAATTACAAAAATCAAAGTGCAAAACTGAATTGGGGTTGAGACCGAAATCATCGGTAGCCGACGTTCTCCGTTGGTGTAAAGTGTAAATTGACAGAGAGGCTGAATAGCAGTAAAGTTCTTGTATAAGCCTTTAAATATATGGGGTGTTGTATGGTTCAGTTCCGGGTTTTATTCGAACCTGAGCCCCATATTAGAGTGCTCTCCGGAGGCAGAGGTCTCAGGTTCGAATCCTGACGGGTGCGCCATATAAATCAACCACTTAGAGGCAACTCAAGTGGTTTTTTTATTTTCTGTGACCACATCGTGACCATTCCGTGACCACGCTTCTTTTTACTGCTTGTTTGTTTGCCGATATTTGACCGCTGCTCAGTTAGCGTCATTCCGCCTCATTTTCCTGGCTTTTTACATACTCTGCGACCGCATCCACCTGAACGTCGAAATAAGCGCAGAGCTTATCTAACACTTCAGTTGTGGTGTTGTAGCCTTTTTGGTTTGCGATCTTGGACAAGGTTGTTCGATGCACCCCAGTGGCCTTGGCGATTTCGTCAAAGGTGATCCTTCTGTTTTCCTTGAATTCTTTATCCGCAATTAACTCTTTTAATCGAAATCTGATCATTCGTTCTCTCCGGCTGAGCGCACATTCTAGCGCGGCTACAGAAAAAACTCATCATTTGATGCGTAAAAGCTACAAAAGATGGTTGACAACAACTTTCAATTGCGCATAATGAAGCGTATACGCTACAAATGTTCTTCATGGGAGTTAAATGATGTACAAAACATACGTAACAACTGAAGAGTTATCGGCGCTGATCAAGTACGACTGCCGGACCATCAGGAACAAATTGAAAGACACAGTATTGATTGAGGGCATCCACTACATCCGCCCGTTTGGAGGCCGGAAGATCCTCTACATCTGGGAAACCATTCAACGTGACATGTGCAAGCAAGTCACAAAAACCAACGTAATACCAATGGCCAATGGAGGCATAGCTTATGGGAACAATTAGACCCAGAGAGGGCTCAGGAAATCTGCAAATTGATTTCCGCTATATGGGCCAACGCTGTCGTGAACAAACGGCGTTACCGGATACACCGGCTAACCGGAAGATGCTGGAGAAGTTATTAAAGGCAATCGAAGCCGAAATTGTGCTGGGTACTTTTGTCTATGAGAAATATTTCCCGAATAGCGCTTTGGCAGCCAAATTTGCCAACAAACAAACCACTCTGTTAGCAGTTAATCGCGCTGGAAAAATGCCGACTTTTGCAGAGTTCGCTGCGATTTGGCTCGATGAGATGAGCGTGAGCTGGCGGGATTCGTACCGTCAGACAGTTGGCATTATCGTGAACAAACGGCTGGTGCCATTTTTTGGCGAACAGGAAGTCGACCGCATCACTAAAGCAGATTTGCTCCAATTTCGCGCCCAACTCGGCAAAGTGCAACGCGAAAATGGTACGCAGTTATCTTCAGGTCACATCAACCGGCATCTGAAAATTGTTCAGATGATCCTCAGTGAAGCAGCCGACCGATATCAGTTTACTGCACCTGTCCGCCTGAAACCACTGAAAATCCAGAAGACAGATGTCGACCCGTTCACGCTTGATGAAGTGAACCAGCTGTTACAGACCGTGGATGAAACGCATCGTGATTACTACATCATTCGGTTTTTTACCGGCTTACGTACCGGCGAAATCGATGGCTTGCAGTGGCGCTATGTCGATTTTGCCAAGGCGCAAATCCTGGTCCGCGAAACGGTCGTGGCTTTTAAGATGACAGAAACCAAAACCAGCGGCAGTGCGCGTGAAGTCGATATCTCCAGCATGGTGATGGCAGCACTGAAACGTCAGTACGCCAAGACCGGCGACAAACGCTTTGTGTTTGCCACTCGCAACGACACTGCGCCCAATCACGGCAACATCACCAAGCGGGTTTGGTACCCGCTGCTTAAAGCCTGCAAGCTCCGCCGCCGCACGCCTTATCAGACCCGCCATACCGCGGCCACCTTATGGCTGGCGGCAGGGGAGAACCCTGAATGGATAGCCCGGCAGCTCGGACACACCACCACCGAAATGTTGTTCCGGGTCTATAGCCGGTTTGTACCAAACCTGACCCGCCGTGACGGCAGCGCCTTTGAATCCCTGTTAATGCAACACAAGTTTCTGGAGCAGTAAATATGAAACACATCGACATCGACCGCGCATTCAAAACCAGACTGATTGAGCAAATCCGTCAACGTAAACTGAAAAACCTGACATCCAGCCTGATGGCCATGCTGCATATCAACCCTCATGGCAAAGAGCTGGTTTGCGTTTGTGGCGAAGGCACTGAGCGCGACAACACCGAAGCCATCTATCACTGGGTTGAGCTGGAAACCTGCTGTGCCAGTTGCACCAAGGCGCTGAGCTTCAAACAGCTACAACGCAGTTTTGTCAGATTCCTGATTGATACCACCGGCCAATATCCGGAGGGCATATGACAGAGCCTGCTTCACATATCGAAACACTGCAGTGGTGGTTTGTTTATACCGATATCTATACGAACAACCGTTTCGTGATTGGTTGGCTGGCGATACCTGGTGAGCCCTATGGCTATCTCATCCGAACCGCCCAAGTCACTTACATCAATCGCGGCGCGAAAATGCTTCGTACCTTGTTTGTCGACTACCGGTTGAAGCAGGAAATGCCGAAACCCGAGGACTGGATGTTCTACAGCAGTGTCTTTGGCGATGCGCTGACGCAGCACACAAAAGATGTGTTGGTCAGCGTGCCAATCAGCGATGCCATCAATTAAACCGCGCTCAATCGGGTTGCCTCAACGGCAACCCAGCTTTCACAGATTCAGGAGTACTGTATGCAAGAAGTTTTAAACTTAAATGGCAACACCGAACCCAAAAAGCTGTTCGGCGGCATTCTGGAGAATTGGTTCGTTCACATCGACCAAAACAATCGCTTTCGTGTAATTGGCTCCAATGTGTTGACCGATAACCTGCAAACCGAGTTAACAGTGCCGGTGCTGTTCATCGATACCCAATACTGGCTGGCCGAAACTTCAGAGTCATTTTATCTGCTGCACCGCAAAGACACCTCAGCGGAAAACCGGTTGAAGCAGTATGAAGCGCTCAAAGCGGTGGGTATCAATTTGCAGCCGAGAATGGGAGGCGTCTGATTCGATAGAGAGCCCCGGCATACGATGTGTCGGGGCTTTTTGCAGATAGATGTACAGGCTTTTGTATCACTCCAGTTGTATTTTTTGCCTCAATATCCTTTTTTTTGCTAGAGCTGCTGCGGGGCTATCGACGTAGATGTGTTGAATCCGCATACATATCAGCCGCAATGCAGTTTTTGATTGCGCTTAATTTGTCGCCCGTTTTTACTGGTCGATTCTGCTGAGTATGTGGATAAATTAAGTCACGACAAATTCAGGTACAAGTATGCAGGGCAATTCGCGACACAGCGAATCAGAGTCCAATAAGAAAAACAAAGGTCCTTACAGAGACATACATGTTAATTTTGCACGTGATGTGAGTGATACATATTTACTTAAACTTTTCAGCAAAGAGCGTTTATTAATATTTAAATTATTGTTAATTTCATCTGTTTTTGTTAGGTATTTGGTGATTTGTATTGATCTTTGGCCATCATTGCTTGAAAACCAACAGGCAACAGTTAAATTAAATACTAATGATAACTAATTGTTTTTGTGGGATCAGAGAATTCTTTTTGAGAGGGTTAGCGTAAACTCAGCGAGTGCAAGTCAGATAACTCCAAATAGAGGCGTGAGTAGAGAACCAACCTGCTTTCAGATTAGAGTTGAAATATGGTTTCGAATTTGCAACATTAAATGCCTAAATTTGAGAATGCTGCCGCGTCAACGCTTGCTCGGTTGCTTGGATTTTTACAATCAAAAAAAGGAAATGTTAATGGGGTGTATGGTTTGTTGTCGCGGCTTGTCTGTAATAGCCTTAAGTGTTTGCTTGGTGGGCTGTTTGGAAGTTAAAAAAATTCCAGATTTTGATAGCGTTGAATATAAACAATTTGACAAGAAGGTCGACAATATAGCAAGTGAGGGATTCACAGATAGAAACATAAAAGATTACTATGTAAGTTCAGTAAGAGAAATTCCAAGAAGTGAGCTAAATTATAATGTAAGTGCTAGTTTTAATGGTTATAGTCTTTATAATATTAAGTGGACTCCAGAGGTTACATATCTTGATATTGATTTTGGTAGCAGCAAGGTTGCTGTAATAAATAACGGGTCTACATGTGCGAATGGTGTTGGTGCTCAATTGCTTTTAGGAATTTTAACCAATGGTCAGGGCACGTGTACAGATTATAACTATACCTATGATTATATGTATATTTCTACTGGTAACGAATCATTCCCTATAAAGTATCATGATAAAAAAGATGCACAGTATACTGCGAGTGGTAATACGTCAGTTCCATTCCCAAATGTTCCACTATATGCCTTAAGGAATTTTTACATAGATGGACTAGGGTGGGATTCGAGTTACATAAATGTCGGTGATCCTGTAGAAGTAGAATTAGTTAAAAGCGACTTTGTAAAAATCCTTGGCGGAGAAGATGTCTCTTTAGGGTTGTATAAATATCTCTATGATAAGTCTGGTGGGTATCGATCTTTAAATAATATTGTAACTAACAGTCTTAGTCAGCATCTAAGAAAACTAGAATCTGTTGAAAGCTATGTTCATGCGATTGATTTCTTTCAGAGTTCAGAGGATGTCATTGAGTCAATAAAAACTAATTACTTAATTCATCAGTATGAGTCCTATATAAAGCCGATGAATAACCCCATTGCTATAGAGTATTACATGGAAGAGTATGGTGCTGCAGTGCCAAAGGAAGTTTATGAATCATGGCATGATGACTCTGTGACCCTGGAAATGGGTAAAATTGAAAAATATATATCTAATATAAAGAATTTAAGTTTTTTTGATAGAATGTATTACAGAATCATTGAAGATACAAATGAAAAAGACGCAGTAGAAGATTTCGTTAGAAGTTATTATTCTGAGATGATAAATAATAAAAATAATGGTCATGCAGCTAGAGCCAGAGTAATGTTTGATGCTATCGTCAAATCAGAATCAGCGAATTCTTCTGCTAAGTTTGATATTCAAAAAGACTCAGAAATGAAAGAGTTTCTTCAAGGTAATTTCGATCGGTTAATTAAAAGCAATAATGATAATGCTGATAAAATTAATGAGTCTATTGTCAGTTCAAGTAACGAAATTTTAAAGGCTCTTGCTGAAATTTCTGCGAATACCACTACCACGCCGGAAACTAGAGAAGAAGAACGTCAAAGAAATATAAATGCAGCTGCCGATTCTTATTGGTTTCATAAAACTGTGTTAGGGAGTAATTAATGATGAAATGTATTTTCGTATTTGCACTAATTTTCTGCTGTTTTTCTGTAAATGCATTTCAAGAGAGTATGAATCGTCTTTCAGATTCTCCTCGAGAGGTAATAAACCCAAATCCTGGTTCCTCAAGTAGTGGCTCTAGTGGGAAATCTGGCAATGACAAGATTCAAAAAGAGCGAGAGAGGGTACAAAAAGAAGTTCAGCGAGTTCTAACTTTGACTGGTCATGATGGCAAATTGAAGAACGTGATAAATAAGACTCAAACAAATGTAAACGCCGTGTTAAAAGATGCGGGTAGAGCGAAAGCAGTTCAAAGTACTCAAGTAAAACTGGATGATTTGAAAAAACAAGTAAATTCCAGGAAAAATACAAAAAGCACTATTCGGAATCAGGCTCGACCAAAACCAAGGCCTAGACCGCTATAGTTACTCTGCTATTTAAGTATTTTTATAGCGAGAATTTTTGGTAAAATAACTGCAAAATATATATAGCCAATTAATAATAAATTTTGCAGTAGCCATTCTCGCTAACTTTTTATTAAATCGCAATGTTGAGCGCACTTTAAAATTGCATTAATGACTATACCATTTACATCTATCCCAGTTACTTATTTACCAATAATCGCATCAAAAGCATTGCTCAATGCAATTTGATAATCCAAAAATTTTCCCCATTGATTGAACGCTCTTAATTAGTTGTATCTGATATTCGCATGCTCTGAATTCCACTTTTAAGCAAACAAATTGTTTGATTTTGCTAAGACCATAAAGATCGCACTACCAGGAGATTACCTGTGCTGCGGCAACCCTTTAATTTAACAAAGCATTATGTCCGATCTTCACGCTTAGTTCGCTTTGGGGATTTCCACCCACTTCGTGGTATACGCCGGTGATAACAGCTGGCGTTTCATCGCCCAGTCTTGTTGCAGGCCTTTTGCGGCAAAAAACACTTTGGCTTTGCCGCTGTGGTTGATTTCATCCAGCACAGTCATCAGCGCTGGATTGGCCCGATATACGGGCGCTGCCTCATTAACGCTGCCGCCAGATGCGTCGGTAAACAGTTGCAGCTGTTCAATCCCTTCATCGTAAAAATCGGCCAGCATCACGCCAGCTTTTGCGTAGCGGTAACCGTCTTTCCAGATTTTCTTCAAAAGCTCCCCGGCTAGGTGCAGAAAATCCCGGGTGTCATCTGTTGGAGTCACTAGAACACCGGTTGCTGAATTGCTGTAAAACGGGTCTTGGCCGTGATTGCTAAACGGGCTAGTGCGGATAAATACGGTCAGCTGTTTGGCTTTGCTGCTTTGACTGCGTAGTTTCTCTGATGCGCGATGTACATATTCAGACACTGCCTGCTGCATATGAGAAAAGTCAGTGATGCGCTCGCTAAAAGCGCGGGAGCTGACGATTTCTTTTTTGTTAGCTACCACATCTTCCAGTGCCAGGCAGGACTCACCATTTAGCTCAGCCACGGTGCGTTCAATCGCCACAGAAAATTGCCGTCGCAGCATTTTCGGTGACGCATCCGCAAGCTGTAGTGCCGTATGAATACCTAACTCGTTTAGGCGTTTTGTCAGCTTACCACCAATGCCCCAGACTTCACTGACCGGCAACAATGCCATCAACTTACGCTGCCGTTCTTTGTTGGTTAAATCCACCACGCCCGCGGTTTTCTGCCACTTCTTGGCTGCATGGTTGGCAAGTTTTGCCAACGTTTTACTTGGTGCGATACCAACACACACCGTCATCCCAATCCAGTCTTGAATAGTTTGGCGGATGCTTAGTCCTAACTCCGTGAGCGATTGCGCATGCTCAACACCGGTTAAATCCAGGAAAGCTTCATCAATTGAATAGACTTCAACGGCTGGTGCCAACTGCTCCAAAGTCGACATTACCCTGGAAGAGATATCGGCATAGAGTGCATAGTTCGATGAAAACACCACGATGCGATGTTTATCAACCAGCTCACGCACCTGAAAGTACGGCACGCCCATTTTGATACCCAGCGCTTTTGCTTCCCGGGAACGGGCAATGACACAGCCGTCGTTGTTCGAGAGGACGACAACCGGCGTGTTGGCCAAATCTGGCCTGAACAACTTCTCACAAGAGGCATAGAAGTTATTGCAATCAACCAGCGCAAAGGTTTTGTTCATCGCTACAGAGTTTTATGCGAGCGGCTCATCTGCCGGATAACGTTCGTCACCACGCCAAAGATTTGCAGCTCGTTGTCGTTCGCAAGACAGATAGGTTGAAACGCGCTATTGCGTGGTACCAGCATCAGTTTTGGCCTTAAACACAGCTCTTTGACGGTAAACTCACCATCGACCTGTGCGACCACGATATCACCATGCACTGGCTTGACGGAGCGGTCGACCACCAGGATATCGTTATGGAAAATGCCGGCTTCAATCATGGATTCGCCCTCAACCCGCACAAAGAAAGTTGCAGCTGGGCGCTTAATACACAGCTCGTTTAAATCCAGCGTTTGCTCAACATAATCCTGCGCCGGCGATGGAAAACCTGCCGACACTTTGCTGACAAACAGTGGCAACTTTAGAGTGCTGCGGATCGCGGACTCACCAAGAAATGAAACGGACATAACCACCAATAACTGTATTTATATACAGCTATGATCGCACATATGCTTGTCTTGTCAACTTCAGCCATCGCGTTTGCGACGACTCACCGACATTGGCACTCAGCATATTATTCCGCTTGGGTCAGGTGATTCTGTTTAGGTAATGCATCCAGCCATAGGTCCAGGTCTTCTTTTAGATATCGAATCGAACGACCAATGCGGATAAAAGGCGGGGCAGGCGTGCGGTTCGCGCGTTGTCCTTCCATACGTGATTGACGTAAATAAGAGCGGCTCATGCCGAGGTAAGCCGCGGTTTCAATTTCTGTGAAGACGCGTTTTTCCACAAAGGGTCCAGAGCAAATTTAGTTTGAATAGCTTCAGTATAGGCGCGTGTTTTGTGGTCACTTAGTGAGGATTGCCGCAGACCTGCAGGGTGACTTGGATGCTTAGACTGTATTTAAGTTGTTGCATAGTGGAGAGCAGATTTTCGCACAGTCTGAATGCAAAGCTGACATTCGTTGGTTTCGATAGCCCTTCTTTTGTAAAACAACCCGCACCTCGAACTGGCAATTATTGTCATCAGGGTCTATCCATAGGGATACGACGACTGTGGGAGCTAATATGATTGGCTTCTTCTTCAAGTTACCTTGCTAACCTGCGATTTATAAGTCACATGACTAAGTGACGCCGCTATGTTAATTATTTGTGTTCAAGCTTGCGAGTGAATAGTAAATGAATTAATTTAATTATCAATTGGTTAATGTGTAATCGTTTCATATAGTTCGATATAGATGGCATTCCAATTGTAAACTCAAGTGTCTTGAATGCATTCAAAGGAATGACTGCAGATTATTAATAGTGGTTTTTTATCTTGCCGTCTTGATTGCCTGTCTGGGAATTTTTCCATTTCTGAGGACCCCTGTATGCGGTTAATTTTGAAAGCAGCACCCCTGAGTTTGATCACTGCATCACTGGTTTTTTTTGGCTGTTCCGAACCTCCAGGTCCAGTAGCGCCGAGCGAAGTAAAACCTAGGCCCGCATTGATTTACACTGTCCAACCGTCAGTCTTCAATGAAACCAGCTTCACCGGTGTGCTGAGAGCCGCACAGCGGGTTGAACTCGCGTTCCGGCAATCAGGCAAGTTAAATCAATTGGAAGTACTAGTCGGGCAACAGGTTCGGGTAGGACAGATACTCGCTGAGTTGGATAATCGTGAATTGGCTGTGCAACTGGATTCAGCAATGGTCGAGTTGAAGCAGGCGCAAGCAAACTATGACCGAGCCGCTGCAATTTACCGTGATTCGCAAGCGATCTCCCGCAGTGAGCTAGAGCAATTGGCCGCTAAACGCGATGTGGCTGCAAATAAAGTGAGCCAGGCAGAACAAAGCCTGGACAATTCAATTTTGAAAGCGCCGTTTTCCGGAGTGGTGGCACAAAAGCTTGCTAGTAATTTTCAGACGGTCCAGGCAAACCAACCGATATTGGTGCTGCAGGACCCGGAAAATTTGGAAATTGCCATCGAAGTACCGGCTAAATATTTTGTGTCGCCAAAAGCGGGCATGCATGGTTTAGTCGAAGTCGAAAATCTGCCGGCGCAACGTTTTGCCGTGACTTACCGGTATCATGCCAGAACGGCTGATCCGCTGGCCAATACCTATCAGGTTATTCTCGGTTTTGCTGAAACACCGGCCAGTCGTTTGCTACCAGGGATGAACGTTCGGGTATTTGCCAAATCAGCAGCCAGTGCGGGCCAGAATCTTGTATTGGTCCCAGTTACAGCTGTAGTGCCAACCAACCAAGGGCAGCAGTTTCTTTGGTTGGTCGGTCCCGATGGCAAAGTGCAGCGCAGGACTGTGATGGTTGGTCGGCTGTTTGGTGATCAAATTGAAGTGACCGATGGTTTACTTGCCGGCGATCGAATTGTGACGGCGGGGGTTCAGGCACTATCGGATGGCATGGCGGTGTACGCCATGGAGCAGCGCTGATGGATATTGCCCGTTACGCCATTGCAAAAAGAACCAGTCTCTGGGTCCTGATAGTGTTGCTGCTGGTCGGTGGATATCACAGCTATCAGCAGTTGGGCCGTTTTGAAGATCCTGAATTTATCATCCGTACCGCGGTTATTTCGACTCCCTACCCGGGCGCCAGTTCGCGCGAGGTAGCTGACGAAGTGACCGAGCTGATCGAGCGTTCGGTGCAGTCGCTGCAAGAAGTCAAACAGATCAAGTCTGTATCAGCACAAGGCATGTCAGAAGTGACTGTTGATATTGATATGCGCTTTGCCCGCACAGCTGCTGAGCTGGACCAAGTGTGGGACAAATTGCGGCGTAAAGTTGCTGATGCACAACGTCAATTGCCCAAAGGTGCCGGCCCGGCGCTAGTCAACGATGACTTTGCTGATGTCTACGCATTATTTTATGCCGTGACCGGTCAAGGGTACACGGACCAGCAACTTTATGATTATGTTGATTTTTTAAGTAAAGAGCTGGCGCTGGTCGATGGGGTGGCGAAAACGGCAATCTTGGCAAACCGGCAGGAGGAGATTTATCTCGAGTTCTCTGCCAGCAGACTTGCCGCTCTTGGCATGACCACTTCGCAAATATTCAATGTGTTACAGAAACAAAATCTGGTGGTCGCTGCCGGCGATTTGGCTGCGGGGCAATTACGGGTCCCACTGCGTCCGGCAAGCACAGTTGATAGCTTTACCGCTTTACAGCAGTTGCCAATCGGGGTCGGAGCCAACGGTACTGTGTTGGTTTTATCGGATGTGGCGACTATAAGCCGTGCTTCAAAACAACCGGCAGCACTACTGATGCATTATAACGGCGAGCGGGCAATTGGCCTTGGCATCTCCAATATCAAAGGCGGTAATGTCGTCAGGATGGGGGATGCCGTCAAGGCAAAACTTGCCTTGCTGGCGGCACAGCAACCGGTTGGCATGACGCTGCAAGAAGTGTCGGTGCAATCCGATAGTGTCAGAGCTTCGGTCGCCAGTTTTGTAGAGAATTTAGTCGCGGCCATTGTTATCGTCTTTCTGGTCTTGTTGTTTTTTATGGGGTTCCGCGCGGGGGTGATCATCGGGTTTGTGTTGCTGCTGACGGTTGCTGCGACGCTGATCATCATGCTGATTGATAATATCGCTATGCAACGGATCTCATTAGGGGCATTGATTATTGCCTTGGGGATGCTGGTTGATAATGCCATTGTGGTGACGGATGGAGTGCTGGTGAAGTTACGGCAGGGCGTGCCGGCGGATCAGGCGATCTGTGATGTGGTCAGGGCGACTGTCTGGCCTTTATTAGGCGGCACTTTGGTTGGTATCCTGGCTTTTAGCGCGATTGGCTTGTCACCCAGTGATATGGGCGAGTATGCCGGCTCCTTGTTTTGGGTCATTTTGTATTCGATGTTATTGAGTTGGGTGTTTGCTATTACGCTGACACCGATGTTGTGCCATCAGTTTTTAGCCGCCGACGCTGTCAAGCAACAGCAACCAAGTGCCTTGCTGAACGGCTATCGCAACTTGCTAAACCACGTTCTGCGCCAGCGTTGGCTGACCGGCGTCGCTCTGTGTTGTTTATTCGGGTTAGCAGTGTGGGGCATGCGATGGATCCCGCCAGGTTTTATGCCTGAATCACAACGGCCACAATTTGTGATTGATTTGTATCTACCGCAGGGCACAGCGATTGAGCATACCGAGCAATTGACCCGGCAAATCGTCAGCGAGGTGGCAAAACAGCCCGCGGTCACCAACATCACCAGTTTTACTGGCGGTGGCGGGTTACGCTTTATGTTGTCGTATGCACCTGAAGCACGCAATGCGGCTTATGGACAGTTGTTAGTCGATGTGACTGATGCCAAAGAAATCTCAGCGCTGGTCAGTCTATTACAACAGCAGTTATCTGCCGCATACCCGGATGTATCGGTCAAAGTCTGGAAGTTTATGCTGGGCCGGGGTGGTGGTAAGAAAATTGAAGCGGGCTTTAGCGGACCAGATCCAACAATACTGCGTGCTCTGGCAGAGCAGGCAAAATCGGTGATGTTAACGACGCCGGGGTTAATTGCGGTGCAGGACGACTGGCGTCAACAGGTACCTGTAATAGTACCTGTGTACGATGCAGCATTAATGCAGCAAGCAGGCCTTACTCAAATTGAGATCAATCAGGCATTACAGCAAGCGCTGCAAGGGCAACAGATTGGCTATTTTCGTGAACACAACCGTTTGATCCCTTTGGTTGTCAGGGCTCCTGCGTTGGAGCGCAATAGCCCGTCGGCACTGGATACCGTGCAGGTTATCAGCCCGATGACGCAAAAACCGCTGCCATTGCAAAGTTTGCAGGTGAGTGCCGCGGTGCAATGGCAAGATGCCATGATCCGCCGGATTGACCGGCAACCTACCATTTTGGCGCAGGCAGATCCGGCGCCAGGAGTACTGGCTGCCGATTCGTTTGCCCGACTTCGTCCACAGATTGAAGCGATCCCACTGCCGGCAGGCTACCGGTTAACTTGGTATGGCGAGTATAAAGCGTCAAACGATGCTAATCAGGGGATTGCAGCCTCGGCACCAATCGGTTTCGCGGCAATGGTTCTGACGGTGGTGCTGATGTTTAATGCGATTCGTCCGGCCATCGTGATCTGGTTAACGGTCCCGTTAGCTGTCGTTGGTGTGGTGGTTGGTTTGGTTGCATTTGCCACGCCTTTTGAATTTATGGCGATCCTCGGATTTTTGAGTCTGATTGGCATGATGGTTAAAAATGCGATTGTGCTGGTCGATGAGGCAGAACAAAACATCAAAGCTGGTTGCATGCCATATCTGGCAGTGATCGATGCCGCCGTGAGCCGGGCGAAACCGGTGATTTTGGGTGCTGTCACCACGATTCTCGGCGTGGCACCTTTAATGTTGGACCCGTTTTTTAAGAGCATGGCGGTGACCATTATGTTTGGTTTGTTATTTGCCACCGCGCTCACTTTGGTGGTCATTCCGCTATTGTATCTCGTGATTTACCGGATCCCGTCGTCAGAATCTTAACTAGATTAATGTTTAACCTACACACGTCTAGTTATGTTTGGTGACCGTAACTTTTTCAAGTCACATGGAGTTAGTTGCTATGAAACACTTTATTGTTTGGTCGTCTTTACTTTTGCTCGGTTGTGGCCAGCCTGCACTGGTAACTAATGAAAAGGCCATTCCGCCTGTAGTTGCAAGCGCGGATATTTATCATGGCGGTTCAATTATTACGATGGCCGGCGATACCCCTGAATATGCAGAGGCTGTGGTTGTTGAAAATGGTTTTATCTCATTTGTCGGTAGCAAAGAGGCGGCTGATAAGGCTTACACAGGCAAAGCGAACTATATAGATTTACGTGGGCAGACCATGTTACCTGGTTTTATTGATGCACATAGCCATGTGTTTGCAGTGGGGTTACAGGCTTCCGTAGCAAACTTGCTGCCTCCACCTGATGGCCAAGCAAAAACCGTTGACCAAATGCTCAACATTTTAAAAGATGCCCCAAAGCAATCAGAGTATCAACCATTCATCCAGAAGACTGGCGTAATCATCGGTTTCGGTTACGATGATGCTGAGTTGGACCGTTATCCACAGTCTGCTGATCTGGATAAGGTGTCAACCGAACTGCCAGTTTTAATTATGCATACCTCCGGGCATTTAAGTGTGGTTAATTCGGTCGCCTTAAAAATGCTCAACATTACCGCAGAGACAAAAAATCCCCCTGGTGGAGTGATCCGGCGTAAATCCGGCAGCAGTGAACCGGACGGTGTTTTGGAAGAAACCGCTCATTTTATGGCGCTGGGTAAACTGCTGAGCAAAATGGATCTCGAGCTTCAACAGTCTATGTTCCAACGTGGGCAACAGATGTATGCCAGCTATGGCTACACAACAGCTCAGGAAGGTCGTGCATCTGCAGACAGTGTTGCGATGATGCAAATGGCAGCCGAACGCGGCGAACTGCTGATGGATGTTGTTGCTTACCCGGATATCGTCAGCGATAGCAAAGCGATGTCGTCGCCGTATTATGCCAGTCAGTACAAACACCGGTTTAGAATTGCTGGTGTTAAGTTGACCTTGGATGGTTCGCCACAGGGAAAAACCGCGTGGTTAAGCCACCCTTACCACGTGGTACCGGTCGGGCAGGAACAGAGTTATGCCGGTTATCCGGTGTTTGACAATGAAAAGGCATCTGCATTTATTGACCAGGCGTACAGTAATAAATGGCAGTTATTGGTGCACGCGAACGGGGATGCCGCGATTGACCAGATGCTCGATGCGCTTGAAGTCGCCGCTGCTAAGCATGGCAATACAGACCGTCGCACAGTTTTAATCCATGGCCAGACGCTACGAGCTGATCAAATTACCCGATTAAAATCACTCGCTGTGTTTCCTTCCTTATTTCCAATGCACACCTATTATTGGGGGGATTGGCATCGGGAGTCTGTTCTTGGCGAAGAACGGGCTAATTTTATTTCACCGACCAGATCGGTGCGGGATGCCGGTTTGATGTTTACTAGCCATCATGATGCGCCGGTAGCATTGCCAAGCTCACTGCGGGTATTACATGCAACAGTTAATCGTGTGACCCGCAGCGGGCAGGTGTTAGGTGCTGACCAACGGGTCGACGCATATACGGCGCTAAAAGCGATGACGCATTGGGCTGCTCATCAACATTTTGAGGAACAGCGAAAAGGTAAATTAGCAGTAGGTTTTCAGGCTGACTTTGTGATCCTAAATCAAGACCCGTTAAAGATCGAACCGATGAAACTGAATGACTTAAAAATAATTCGAACTATCAGTGCAGGGAAAACGATTTTTGAAACTAAATAAGGCATGGAATCGGACTGTTTAGTTGATTCGAAAAGTGTATTAAGCCGTTATTACCTGCACAAACAGATTTTGGGAATTTACGCTTGAGTTCTATAGCTTGAAACAGAGGGAATAAGTTTTGGGAAAGCAAAATAATACAGGTTTAGTGTGCGCATTAATTTATGTTCTGGCTCTTCAAACGATTAGCCCAGCGCTCGCAGAGACTGCAAACGGATGGACTTATAGTAAAAGCAACGAATTTGGTGCGAACCTAGTGCGCGAAGATAACTTGTTCTGGCGAATGTCTGAACAATTTGCACCTGATAGTCAGTTTGATACCTCGACCCATTGGCTGGAGCTATATTTGGAACCAGGTTTCGCCGGTCAGTACCAGCAAGGCCGTCATCAGTTCTATGGTGAGATTTCTGTGGTTGCAACTGGAACCCTGGGAACCGATGCTTTTGCGAATGGGGATACTGGTCGTGTAACCATCGAAGATGCTTATGTTGGTTACCGGCGGCAATTTAGTGACCACAGCCGGCTGGATGTATCAGCAGGGGCTCAAGAGTTTAGCACAGGGTCCGGCATGTTGATTTCCAACGGTGGATCTAGCGGGTTTGAGCGCGGGGCGCTGAAATTCGGACCGCGCAAAGCTTGGAAGAATACAATGATTGCGCGTGTTCAGCATGAGCAAGTCGAGTTTTCTTTGTTCAGTTTATCTCCAAACGATCTGGATTCAAACATTACCAACACCGATATTACTGGTATTGATTTCAGAATTTCGCCTGAAAGCATAATTAAATTTGCTGGTGTAACAGCTGGTAAGATCACTGAGTCTTTGTCCCCGTACCCACAAGCTGGTTTAGATGGCGTATCAGCCCCTACAATAATTGAAAAGGGCCGTGATGGTCTTAAATTCGTTTATGGTTACACCAAAATGAGTCTTGAAGATCAAGGGCAGCGAGTATGGACGACCGAAATAGACATTAGCAAAGAGACGCACGAGATCTTGGATATGGCAGCAGACGCAGCGCGCTTACGTTTAGGTGTCAATTGGCAAAAACAAAAGTGGCAACCAACAATTACTTATACATATCAGCAGTTTAGTGGTGATGATCCGTTTACCGCAACACTTGAGAGATTTGACCCATTGTATTACGAGGGGTCGCCAAATGCTTGGTCAAGCGGTTCGAAGTCGTCAATGATGTTTATTAATTCAAATCTACGAGTCCACCAGCTTGCAGTACGTTGGCTACCGGGCGCCCAACATATTTTGACGTTTCGAATTGCAAGAGTCTTGGCAGATGAATTACGCAGTCCCATCCAATTCGGTCAGGCAACCAGACTTGATCTAGCTGATGGGCTCTCAAGTGTTGTGACTGGGGTAAACGCAAGGCATTTGTCGGACGATTATTTCATTGAGTACAACCACATAATCAACCGAAATAATTATCTCAATTTCGGTGCTGCAATCGCACGCCCAGGAGAAGGTATTAAGCAGTTACTGACCACGGATCAGATTTGGACCGGAGGTTTTGTGAATTTCGTCAGTCTGTTTTAGCAAATGCGACCATCAGAGAGCAAGTCCATAATCAGGTTGTCTTGTTCTCTGATACCTAAACAAAATCAAGGAAATCCGTTTCTCGCAAATACATTATTTTATATCCGCTCATCTCTGAGATGACTTCAACCCCAACCAAATTTAGAGTTGATGAGGAACGACATTTACACCCACTTGCCTAGCATCAATTCGCGTTATATGTTGGCTACTCAAGCAGAGGAAAGTAGCTAAGCATTGATGCAAGAAATTGAATTTAATCGGATTTCAGGACTACATCCAAAAGCGGAAGCTCTGGTTAAGCAGTTGCATGCGGTCTCTTATACTGCCTCGGTAAAAGACATTGAGCCTGCTGGTTTGTTGGCGCTTGCCAGGCTTTATCCTATCCATGTGGTTGAAAAAGAAAGTCCGATAGTCACTGATGCTAAAGATAGCGCTGTTCAAGAGGAATCTAAATTTCAGGTGATTGCGGGCTTTCGGCTGTATGAACTGATGTGTACAGCGCGGGTGTTATCGGTTCAAGACGCGCAGCTGTTTAACTTGATTCCTGTCATCATTCACCAAAACATCAAACCAAAGGAAATTGTGGCGCTGGCTGAACTGGATTTGGCAGGCAGTCCTTTGCTGTTTTCCCTTGGCAATAAAGTCTTTGAACAGCTGAGGCTTATCAAAAACCACGTCAGTGCTGACACGCTCAACGTGCTCCCGAAATACCGGAATCTGCGCTATGTAAAAGACACTAGCCTGCCGCAACAAGCTGATGAACTCGATGCCTGATTGGTCATTTGCCTTTGAGACCTTTCAGTTAGACCCCGAACAAGGCCAGCGCTTGCCAAGTCTGCTGGAAAGATTAAACGCCCCTGCGGATTTGGTTGGGATTGCCGGGGTGTTTGAAAATGCCAAAGCAGCGCTTGCCTTGCCGCTGATGCGGGATGTCAGCAGTTTGGACGATGTTGTTGAAGACCTGCGTCTATTGGAGGAGTTGATTTATCGCTGCCATGCTCAGATCACGCCAGCCAAAAAACACCAACGTTTGTGGCGAAACACCAGCCAGACAAAAGTACGTAGCGTCTTACGTGGTACCATAGATAAAAACCCTTTTTATTCGTTGTTCTACTTAAATAGTGCGGAAAATCAGCTGTTTTTTCACTGGTTGCGACAATTTTTGTTCACTTTTCGTCAGGCAACGATGCAGAACTATGGGATCAGCATAGGTTTCAAGGAGCATGATTTTAATACCATCAGCATTATGATGCGTCGGTTAACCGATGAAAATCCAGTCGGTTTGGAATGGCTTAAAAAAGCGGATTGTCAGTATTGCCCAAGCTATTTCGCATTTATTGAGTTTTTGTATGACCTGGCGGACTACTTTGTTGCGCATAGTGAGTTGCCGCCGGACTATCGCACAGCGAGAGGGGCATTAAAGTCTAAAGATCCGCGACGGAAGAATCAGTATTTTTATCACGAAATAATGGACGTCATAAAGATTCTGCGGATCACACAGGGATTTGAGAAAAAGCGCACAGCCAGCGGGCCCCGGGGTGGGCAAGGGCCCGGTAGGGACATCGTCAGTGGATTAAGCAGTCATGGTATTTCAGCACTCACTGGCAGTGCACTGCTTTATCCGGAAACGTTGATTGAAACCAATGGTGCGCCAGATACGCTCTATTCGTTGCTCGAAACTGACTACGGCGAAGACGAGTTTGACGCAGGAGAGGAATTATTTGAACAACCTGCAACAGAAGCCTTTATCTTCGCCGAACACGAACCGATTGAGCACTATATCACCGCATTTCATGGCCGACGGGTCGCAGGGGCCGTCCGCAAACGTGTAGAGCGTCAACATCAGTACTTACCATCTTCGTTTCAGTCGTTATCTGGTACCCAGCTTCGGAGCATTTTAAAGGTTTGCTTCAGTGCAAAAGATTATGACCAGGAGCCTGCAAAGCTCATATTGTTGATGTTGTTTTGTGCGCGGCATGAACCTGGATTCAGGGCATCAAGAGTCACAGCCGATTTGAGTGAAAATCGGTTTGACGTCGTTTATTTGCGCGAAGACGGTAGGGAAGTGGGGTTGCCAGCGTATGCCATCAACTATGAGCATGACCTGCGCCAGGTGGATGCAACTCCGCTTGCGGAAGGAGTCAGGTTACCATTTCCGGACGAGTTGGTTGAGTGGTTAGAAGCTGACATTTCTAAAAATCGGTTATACCGAGAGAATCGATTATTAGGTGACCTCGAACAAACGGCAGGCATCGACATATTTTACAGGCTTAGCATGCAAGGTGAACTGTCGGGTATCTCTTTATCCCAGGTCGCTAATCATTTGTTTATCCGGGCTTGCCAACGCTTTGGCAGTGCCACTGCCACGCTGATGTTTGGCAGGCCGGCACCTGGCAGTCAGGCACGTTTGTATTATACGGCACTACCTTTAGTGGAAATTCGGGCGCGTTATCGCGAGCTCATTGAAGAGATGTCGGTGAGTAGTGGCGTGCCTCTGACCTTTTCGCAAAATGACGACCAGTTGCCCATTCCGTCATTGTCACTTGGCTGTCGCTATCTGCCGACTTTGCAGCAATATGTCGATGCCTTGGCTGGGCTTCGAAAGCATCTGGAGCAGTTAAAGAAGTCACTGCTTACCGATGACCAATGGTTAGTGTTTCACAATCACTTTACTGTCTATTCGGTCCTCTGCCAGGGATTGCTGACTGGCATGCGGCCCACGCATCATGGCTTTATCCGCTCGAGTGATATTCTTCATGGCGTCGATGTGGCGGTGCTGCGCGATAAAGATACTGAAGATGAGTTCCACAGCCGAACGATCCCGCTTCATCCGCTTGCTATTCAAATTGCTGAGAACTACCAGAGTCATATTGAAGCGATGGCCGGACGGATGCACCGGATTGGGATGTTACAACCCTGGCATTTGCTCCAGTGCCCCACGCCATTTTTCTTCACCAACGCCGGGCGCAAGCGCAAGGATGGCGACAAAACCATCCGGGTCGCCATCACGCCATTTCGGCCCAAGAAATATGCCGACTTGCTCGCACCTTGGATAGATTTACCTGCCAACAGTCACCGCCGTTTCTTGCGCTCTTATCTGGATATGAAACGGGTTCCTGCCGAAATCATTGACGCTTACATCGGGCATGGCAATCTTGGGGAACACTTTTGGAATGCACAATCCACATTGTCGTTTACCGATATTCGTCAGGCGTTGAGACCTCAGCTTGATGAGCTCATTCGGCTGTTGGATATTCGCGCGATGACCGGGCTTTGTTCATGAAAATCAGGGAATTGCCACTTGAGCTCATCACTATTATGGATGGGGTGGGGCTGAAGGCTACACAGCGTATCGAGAGCGACCTGATCATTCTGCAGCAATCTGACTATGACAATCTGTTTTGGGCGATTTTCAGTCCAGAGCATGAGCGCGCCAGAAAGTCGAAATCCCGCACGCATTCGGCGATTGAATTATTAGCGCATCTGAATAATTACATCGTGGCTCATCGCAACAAGGGGGAATTCGCCAAGCTAAATCTGCGCAATCCGATACAGCTCAGACGGCCAAAGCCGCCACTGCGTCAGGGGAACTTGCAGCTACTGCCTCTGCTGGAGCAATGTGATAAAAAACTTCTGTTGCAAAAAGCCGATGATGAACATGCTGGAATGGCGCCTGATGGCAAGCCGCAGCTACTCAGTCATTCGGACTGGACGCTGTGCCTGGGGCGGCTGCTGTACTGTGCGATGCGATTTGGTGGTTTGTTGCGGGGGGATTTGCAAAGCGAGTTACTGCAAGTCTTTCTGCAGGATAAACCGTATTGCCATCAGGACGTGATTTGGTTCGAGTTAACCGGTCAGGCGGGCGAAACTCATCTATGGCTGCCAGATCCGGTGTCCTTGCTACTGATTAATGCTTTTATTCAGGCAAAACAACACATCCAACAAGTCCCTGCGCTCCCACCGCAGCCGGAAAAATATATCCGGGCTTTTTTACGTCATGAGGGCCATGCAGAGCTTGCCGGGATGACAACAACAGCAATGCGGGAATTGATATTGGCAAGGTTGTCGCTTCATATGACCCCATGCCTGCTTGGGGTGATGAGTGATAGCGAGCCGAACCTGACACTCGACCCGGTTTCGTTTTACCGGTTATTAGGCGGACGATATCCCGGGCAGGAAGCGATTGTTGAAGACACAGCTGACGCCTCAGCAGAACTCTCAGCACCAATCTCGACAGTCGTGCGCACTCGCGAAGCTGAAAAGCGCCCCAGTTATTCGAAATCGCTGAGCTCGGTCACCGCCTGTGCCGATGTCATGAAAGATGTGAGGGACATCTTAAGAGGTGCGGCGGCTGCACTTCAGAGCGCTGAAAATGCCTCTGCGAAAACCGGCACTTCGAAGACACAAAGCACTTTTAGTGGCCTCAAAGACGCCAGTCAACAGATTGCCAGTATTGCCAACAATCCGGATTTGAATTTGTTGCCGGTGACGCGCGAATTAATCAGCTGGGCATCACATCGGCTGGTGATGAAAAGTCATTGGTCCGGCAGGATCCGGCCCAAAAGTTTACTGAGCTATCTCGGTACTATCTTTGAGCCACTTAGCCGACGGTTCCAAGAGCAACGCATCGAGCTACTGTTAGCTGAAAGTCTGGATGAAGCTTACGTAGACATCATTGATGGCGCGCCCAGCAGTGCCGGGAAAACAAAGCGTGCCCGTGTGTTGCGGGATTTTCACATCTATCTGATGAAAATTTATGGCTTGGCGCAAAGTTACGTGTTTACGCAAGCCATCGTCCAAGGCGAGCGGAACAAGGCCGAGTTGGTCGATGCCAATATTCTGCTGCCGGCAGAATATGCAAGGGCCTTAGCGTATTTGGCAGACCAAGACAACGATGTGGCGAAGGCTCAGAGTCTTTTACTGATTTTGGGGTTTCGCTGTGGCCTCAGACGCAGCGAAGCGTACATGCTGCGGCTACAAGATTTCGAAATTCAGCGGGATGACCTTGGTGAGTGGATAGCAAGCTCGGTGGTGGTTGTCGTCAACCCGCATGAAGAGCGGGGGCTGAAGTCAGATTCCGCGACACGTCGTGTCCCCCTTGGTCTTCTGGCGAGCGCGGATGAAATCCGGCTGCTGTTTGATTTTATGCAATCGAGGCCCCGCAAAGAACGGGGGCCGCAATATCTGTTTTCGCAAAAAAATAAATATGCGGAGCTGTATCCGGATGACCAGCTATTTAACGGGTTGGTGCAGGTCCTGCAGATTATCACCGATGACGCAACCTTTCGTTTTCACCGCCTAAGACATAGTTTTGCCACCTGGCTGTTCTGGTCCTGGCAAGCGGATAAATATCCCCATGCATTTCCACTGAAAACACAGTTACAGCACCCGGTGATGGCGCATTTAGCGATGGCAAAAGCGCAGTACTTTCAACAGCTGCAGGCTATGCCGAGCCGAAAAACGCTACATGCAATTAGTCTGATGACCGGTCACTCAGGTCCGTCGATTACCACTTTTCATTACCTGCATTCGATGCACTGGGCCATCGTTGCGGAGTTTTGGCGAGACAGTCATTTCTCCCGAGAGCGGGAAATAGAATTGCTGGGGCTTCATCGGCGGACGGTGTTTCGTCATTTAGAGCAGGGCCATTTGGCAGGACTGGTAGCCAAACAGCTTCAGCCATTTTGTCATGCCATCCCAGAAGCACCCCCGGCGCAGCAGCTTGCGGAGGCTATTCATCTAAAAATCTACGGTCACGCGGATAGCCGTTTTTACCAAGCGCTGCATTATTATCAAAACAACTTCAAAGAAATATCGCTCAAAGCGTTGGAGAAGAAGTATCTGGTTGATATCGACAGACTCAAGGCTGCGGTGGATGCTTGGCAGGTGGTGGTGCATGCAAAGCCGATGAGCGGGAAGTGCAAGTTATCTTATGAAAGGGGATTGGCGCAGCTGAATGAGGAATATGGCGAGAGTCACAGTGATAGTTATCGCGACAGTGATGGCCATAGGGATAATGAAGATGAGAAGAAGTTATTGCATAGACCTCATGTCCGAGTACCGATTTGGCCACGTCATCGTCGGGATGCAGCTGTTGCCCTGCAAATATTGGTGATGTATCAAAAGTTAACCGCCGAAGAGCAATCGATGGTTCTCGCGGCGGCAAGTTATGTCGTCTGGGTATGCCCGGGTAAATTCAGTGACATCCGCTTCTTTTACAAAAATCGCCTGGTGGACTTTGTCGAAAATATCAAACCCATCATCCAAAAGCTGGAACCCAGGCAAAAAATCAAGCTGTCGCTTCGTAATAAAGCCGAACCTGACGCCTGGCTGCGAAAATCATTGATGAGAAAGCGGGGGCTGAATCTGAGGATGTTCAAGCGAATGTTAATAAGACACCCGCAGTACTTATTTATTGAAAATCGCTACTATGTATCGTTAAACCTGACTCGCGTGATAGACAGCGAATCCCTGACCCCAAGAAACTCCGGTTACGGCCTGAAAACCGCCTTGATTGGTCTGTATTACCTCCATTGCCGCGACAATCCTCATATCGAGTTCTACACACAGAAATACAGCAGGGAAGTGCCGCCTATTGCTCCGAAGGAAACCGAAACGACACAAGCAAGTACGCAGGTCACGACGCCGCAAACTCAAGACATCGAGTCAGTACACTACGACAGCCAGGGTTTGGAACTGATAATGGATGCCGGTCCGGAACTGTATGACCCAAGCCTTTTGGACCCAATTCTTTATGATTGGGACAGCCCGAAGACTTCGAAAAAGAAGCCCCGGGAGAAAAAGCTCTCAGAGCAGGAGCTGTGGATTCAGAAATGCTACGAAAACTTGATGAATTCTCCAAATACGCCTGAGGAAGATGGTTCGGGGCAATAGTTTACTCACCTTGTCGCATTAGACTATGACTGACCGTTCTTTTTGATTAGTGGCCTTTGAAAACCGTACTAGGAACTGCTGGGAAAAATCTATTTGGTTGGTGGTGATTCAGTAATTTTCCAGCGATAGTGCGATCGATATTCAAAGAGTCTAACGCGTCAAAAACAAAAGCCAGCTCAGAGGCTCATCTGGGCTGGCTTTTTTGTTGTGCTAAAGCGGCCTATGGATTGTAGAACTCGCCATCTTTACGCAGATAGAAGAACCAGTTCAAGAGCAAACAAATTGCGTAAAACACAGCAAAGCCAACCATTGCATATTCTGGAGTGGCCGCTTTAATTTGTTCGCCAAATACCTGTGGAATGTAAAACGCACCGTATGCTGCGACTGCGGATGTCCAGCCTAACACCGGGCCCGCTTGTTCTTTTGGAAAAACCACGGCGATTGTGCGAAAGGTGGAGCCATTGCCGATTCCGCTGGCTGCAAACAGGCCAAGAAAGATTAAAAAGAACGGCATGAAGAACTGCTCTGGTGTCGCCGACTGATAGGCTTGCTGCATATAGTAGCCTGCACCTAATGCACACAGCACCATCACCACCGAGCATAATTGAGTGACTAGTGCGCCACCGAGTTTATCTGCCAGCCAACCACCAACCGGACGAATTAATGCGCCGATAAATGGCGCTATCCAAGCGTAAGTTAAAGCGCTGGGTGCATTTGGATTCACGGCATTATGGATCATCACGCCATCAACCAGTTGATGGCTGTAACCAAAAATGACCTGAATAGAAAGCGGGAACGCCGCAGAAAACCCGATAAAAGAACCAAAAGTCATAACGTATAACACGCTCATCACCCAGGTGTGTTTGTTGCCAAAAATCTGATACTGGCGTTCTAAGCTGGCCCGAATGGTACCTGGCAGTAGTTTCAGCAAAAAGACAGTCGCGAATAACACCGCGATTAACACCAGCTCTTTTGGGATGCCGAAGCCTGAACCGTTAGCGGAAACAGGGAGCATCAACCACAGGCCGGCGATTGCAGTGATAAAGCCGATGGCCAGCATCGACAGCTGGATCGCAAAGGACACTGGTGCTGATGGCAGTTTGGGCGTGACTTCATCGGTATTGATGTTGTTCATGCCAAACCAGGTAGCAAAAGCCAGAGGCACTAACAATAGTAACCAGACAAAACCACCATTTTGTACCCAGGTTTCACTACCCGCAGGAATAGCGCCTATCAAGGTGCCGCTGGCCTTTTGCAGAGTCATCGAGTCGCCACCACCAAGCACAGTGAAAGCACCGAATGTCATGAAAAGGGGTACCAGAATTTGCATACTGGTAACGCCAAAATTACCAAGACCAGCATTTAAGCCCAAGGCCAGGCCTTGCTGCTTTTTTGGGAAAAAGAAGCTGATATTTGACATCGATGCCGCAAAGTTACCGCCACCAATACCGGATAAAAGTGCCATTAGCTGGAATACCCAAAACGGCGTGTTTTTGTCCTGTAAAGCGATACCAGTCCCAATCGCAGGGATCATCAGCAAAGACGTGGTTAAAAAGATGGTGTAGCGGCCGCCACACAAGCGCACAAAAAAACTGGCGGGGATGCGTAGTGTTGCGCCGGTCAAACCGGCAATGGCCGTCAGTGAAAACAAATCGCTGGCGCTATAAGGAAAACCCAGGTTCAGCATTTGGACCGTTAGAATGCTCCAAAGCATCCATACGGCAAAACCGCACAATAAACTGGGGATAGAGATCCAAAGGTTCCGTGTGGCGATGGATTTACCCGTCTGCGACCAGAATTGGTCGTCTTCTGGCTGCCATCGTTTTAAATCGGCCATAAACACTCCTGCATAGTTTTACATATCGCGACAACTATGCAGGCTGCGCTTTGGGCTCTCAATGGATCTGAATAGTTAGCTAAATGTACCAATACACTTGTTAGGGATACCTACAATGAGGTATCTAGTGATGCAGATTGCTAATCTTCTCCTTATAAAACAATTGGATAAATCTGCTCGCAAGAGCGGCTGCCTCGTTACTAAATCGCGCTGCCATTTCGGTGTTTTGTCAGGACATGATATAAATCAACATGAAGATAAATGACCTATTCCTTAATAGGCACCTGACTGGTTGCAAACAGGAAACCCAACATGCCAGAGCTGCAAACCCAAACAACGGAAACGCCAGACACTGAGACCTACAGTGTGATGTTGGTCGATGACCACCCACTGCTTCGCAAAGGCCTGCGTCAGCTGCTGGCTTTTGAAGATGAACTGCAGATTGTGGCGGAAGCCAGCTCCGGTGCCGAAGCAATTGTTTTAGCAAACGAACTGGATCCGGATTTAATTATTCTGGATTTGAACATGCAGGGTATGGATGGTCATCAGACGCTGAAAAAATTACGGGACGATGGCGTCACTTCCCGCATCGTGATGCTCACGGTATCGGATTCGAATGAAGATGTGATCAAAGCGATCAGTCTGGGCGCTGATGGTTATTTGCTCAAAGATTCAGATCCGGATGAATTACTTGAGCAAATCAAAAAAGCAGTGCATGGCAAAATGGTGCTCAGTGAAGCAGTGAATGCAGCACTTGCTGATGCGATCCGCAGACCAGTGGAAAAGCCTGCGACTGATCTCAGTCAACTGACGAACCGTGAACAAGAAATTCTGGAATTAATTGCAAAAGGGCGGAGCAATAAATTGATTGCCCGCGAGCTCGACATTTCAGATGGTACAGTCAAAGTTCATGTGAAGCATTTGCTGAAAAAACTAAATTTACGCTCACGCGTAGAAGCTGCAGTCTGGATGGTAAATTTTCAGGGCAAAAAAGGTAGCTAGAACTTGATGACCAGCACCATGCAACCAAAAGTGTCGATGCTGCCGCTTCCTGAGGCGCAACAGCGTTTATTAACCGCAATCCGCAGCAGAATGCAATTAACTGCGACCACCGTCAGTATTTTCTCTGCATTAGACCGCACGCTTGCTGCTGACCTGTTTTCACCTATTGCAGTCCCAACCGCGACTAATTCAGCGATGGACGGTTACGCGTTGCGTTTTGCCGATGTGACGTTAAACCCACAACAACGCTGGCAGGTGGCTGGACAAAGTCTGGCCGGCCACCCGTTTGACGGTGAGGTTCCGCCTGGGGCTTGTATTCGGATCACAACCGGCGCTGTGATGCCGGCAGATCTGGATACTGTGGTGATGCAAGAGGATACACAGTGGGCCGGGGATGACGCGACAGCGCTTTTCATCAAACAGCGGCCGATCGCCGGGCAACATATCCGTTTATGCGGCAGCGAATTAGAAATCGGTCAATTAGTTTTGCCACAGGGCACTGTGTTAGGACCATTGCAACTTGGTTTACTGGCGACTTTAGGGATTGCACAGGTCTCGGTTTATAAAAAGGTTCGGGTCGGCGTGTTATCCAGCGGCGATGAATTAAGACAGCCGGGAGAAGTGCTGCAGGACGGCGATTTGTTTGACAGCAACAGAATTATGCTGCTGTCCGTGCTAAAACGGTTTGGCTGTGATGTAGTCGATTTAGGCTGGGTGCGGGATGATCCGCAGGCGCTCCGGTCTTTGCTGCAAAAGGCTGCCGATTCTGTCGATGTGATAGTCTCAAGTGGCGGCGTGTCAGTGGGTGATGCGGATTATACCCGTCAGGTGCTCAGCGAACTGGGACAAATGGATTTCTGGCAGGTTGCCATCAAGCCAGGCAAACCCTTCGCGTTTGGCTGGTTGAACCGGTCTGATACCGAACGTCGCGCTCAAATCCCGCCAGTCTGGTTATTCGGCCTGCCAGGCAACCCGGTTTCCGCCGCGGTCACCTGTGAGCAACTACTGATACCGGCTCTGCAATTATTAAGTGGTCAACAAGTTCAAAAACCGGTGTTGTGGCCGGCTAAAACGGTGCAGGGCTTGCGTAAAAAGCCCGGCCGGCTGGACATGCAACGCGTCAGTTTACAGGTCACCGCTGACGGCATCAAAGCGGAGTCTGTAGGGACTGACAGTTCAGGGATGTTGAGTTCGATGATGCATGCTGATGCTTTGACGTGGCTTGAACAACAACGCAATAACGTAGAACCTGGCGAAGACATTTGGGTCCAGCCCAAAAGTTGCTGGTGGCGTTAAGCGCAAAAAGCATTAACGTTCAGGGATACTCCTTTTGCGCCGCGGACAGCGGCGTTTTTATTGATGTAGCGCAAAGCCAGCGGCTGTTGCCACTGCACAATAGCACGCAATTTTATTGCGGAGCGCAACAATGATTCTGGCAGACCTGTTACATCGGCGACTCAGTGACAATGGCATCCACGACCTTTATACCATTCCCGGCGACTTTATTCTGCCGTGGCTGGGGGCGCTGGAGTCGGGGCAACGACAACAAGCAAAGCCACTGCGGCTGATCCAGCTCAGCCATGAGCCCTCTGCAGTCTATGCGGCTGATGCCGCCGCACGCTGGCGCAATGCGCCTTCTGCGGTGATGCTGACCTATGGCGCCGGTGCTCTGAATGCGGTGAATGCGATTGCACAGGCCTACATGGAATATGTGCCACTGCTGGTGTTTGCCGGCTATCCATCGCAGCACGAAGCAGCCTCAGGTTTATTGCTACATCATCAGGTGAGTGATCTTAACGCGCAGCGACGAATTCTAACTGAAGTCACCTGCGGGCAATGCCGGCTCGATGATCCGGCAACGGCGGCTCAGCAGCTAACTGAGATGATTCAACGGGCAATATCTGAAAGTAAACCGGTATTGATAGAATTGCCCCGCGATATGGCGAATGCACAAGTGTTGTGTTCTCCTCTTGCGAAGATGCAGTCTGGCGCGTCGGATGATGTCAATCAAACAGATCTCAGGAATGCACAACGTCAGCTGGAACAGTTTTGTCTGGATTTGCCATGCAAAGTAACAACCCCCTGTTTATTGGTGGGCGTGAAAGCAAAGCGTTTTGGCTTTGACCTTGCAGTCGCTGAATTGGCCCAGCGCTGCGGGATGCCGGCGTTGACGACGTTATTGGGGCGTGGCGTGTTAGATATCAGTGCCGCCAGTTACAAAGGCGTATACAGCGGGGCGAAGGAAGACCCGGCATTACCCTGGCTGCAGCAATCTGACTTTTTAATTTGTGCCGGTGTTATTCGTTCTGACAGTAACTTTGCAGCGCATCCCAGACTTTTGACCGACAGACCTGTGCTGTGGGTGGATGAGCAGCAAACTCAATTGCCTGATGGCCGTGTCATTAAATTACCTGCACTTGAGGTGCTCGCCGCACTGCAACATGCTTTTACTGCTCGGGCTGAGGCAAAACCGCAGGTGCAGATAACCGCAGCCCCCTGTGAAAATGCCTTCAAGTCAGCATCAGATCAAAACGGACAAACAGCGGGTGTCTGGCGTTCTGATACCCTGGTGAATCGCCTGCATCAGTTGTTAAGTCAACAATCGCAAACCTATCCTTTTGTTGTTGATATCGGTGACTGTTTGTTTGCCGCTTTATCCGCGAATCCTGCCACACTCATCGCGCCAGCGTTTTACGCATCGATGGGTTTTGCCGTGCCTGCTGCGCTTGGTTTACAGTTAAGTTCCGGTTTACGTCCGATAGTGTTGGTTGGTGATGGGGCATTTCAAATGACCGGGCTGGAGCTGGGCCATTGCCAGCGATATGGGCTGAATCCGATCGTCATAGTACTGAACAATCAAAGCTGGGGCATGATTAAAGCTTTTGCGCCCGAGCTGACAGCTGCCGGGTTAGCCGGCTGGCAATATGCCGCGCTTGGCAGAGCTATGGGCTGCGGAGCCAGTCAAATCTGGAACCTGCACCAGTTTGATGGCGCCCTGGCGGACGCCCTTGCGGACACACGCAGGCCGCGGTTGATTGAAGTGATGTTGCCACAGCACGGCTATAGTGAAACCCTGGCGAGTTTTCAACGTGGTCTGTGTAGCAGTGCATAACCAGATTGCCTGATGACTGAGCTCAACGGATAGCAATAGCTTTGACCAGCGCAATCACGGGCTTGCCTATTGTGAGGTTGAGCTGGGCGGCTGCATAGGGTGTAATTTCAGCCTGTAACAGCTGTCCATCAGCCAATTGCAGTTGGATCAGGAATTGCTGACGGTAGGGCGTTATGTTGGTGATATGGGCTGGTAACTGATTTTGGATCGACAGATCTGCGATCGGAGACAGGGCCAGACTCACGTCTTTGGCCCGAATACTGAGTCTGACTTGACCTTGTGATATTGGGACAGGCTCAGTCAAATCACCCAGCCAAAGGCAACAAGCGTTGCTGAGGACTGGAACCCGCCCCCAACTGTCTTTTTCAGCCGGCACTCCGAAAAACAAAGAGACGATGTCGGAGCCATCAAACAAAGGATTATTTGGGTTTGCCAATGCAGTAGTGAGACTGGATTGTTCTGTGATTTGACCGCCATCCATCAGCACCAGCTGGTCTGCAAGTTTTTCAACCTCCCGGCTGTCATGCGAGACAAAAAACAGCGGAATACCGGTTTCATCAACCAGGGTCCGGATGTATGGCAGTATCGCCGTTTTACTCAGGCTATCTAAGGCCGCAAAGGGCTCATCTAACAGCAATAATTGGGGATTCGCTAATAAGGCCCTGCCAAGAGCCAAGCGTTGTTGTTGCCCACCGGACAGGCTGGTTAACGGTTGCCTCAGCAATGATTCCAGCTCAAGCATCCTGATAACGTCCGCAGGCATTAACCGGCGGAGTTCGGGTTGCACCCGGTGAAATCCATACAATAAATTCTGCTCTGCGGATAAATGGGGTAATAATCCGCTTTGCTGAAAGACCAGACCAATGCGGCGTCTATGCAACGGGACAAAATTCTGCTGGCGTTGCCAGGGTTGGTCGGCAAAAATGACCGTTGCATCACGGACCATCTCGAGACCAGCTATCAGTCGCAGTAAACTGCTTTTGCCACAGCCTGATCTGCCGAACAATGCGGTAATGCCGCTGGCAGGCAAAATGGTATCGATGTTCAGACTGAAGTGATGTCTTTGCCAATGCGCTTTTATCCGTAATGCCGTCATCATAGACTCCCGGTTTTGCGACGAGCACCGTAAACCACAAAAAGCACGACAAACGAAAACAGCAACAACAACAATGAAAGCTGCTGTGCCGCCGCATAGTTCATGGCCTCTGCATGATCATAGATGGCGATAGACAACACTTTGGTCTGGCCCGGAATACTGCCACCTAACATCAGAATCACACCAAATTCGCCAAGGGTGTGGGCAAAACTCAGCGTCGCCGCGACGACAAATCCGCCACGGCACAAAGGCAGGATCACAGTAAAAAACTGATCTATTGGGCCAGCGCCCAGGCTTGCCGCGATCTCAACCGGCTGGCGGCCCAGCTGCTCAAATGCCTGTTGCAAAGGCTGCACGGCAAATGGTAACGAATAAAGCACCGACGCCAGCAAAATACCCGGAAAGGAAAATGCCAGATGCGGCAACCCCAGTTGTTGCAGTGTGCTGCCGACAACGCCTTGCGGACCAAGTAACAACAGCAAATAAAACCCAAGCACTGTGGGGGGGAGGACTAAAGGCAGAGCAACAACTGTTTGCACCAAAGTCCGCAACCAATAACTAAAAGCGGATAAGCCACGTCGCTCGCCAGCCAGCCACCAGGCTAATGGTGTCGTAATCACTAACAGCAGCAGCATTGTGTAAAAAGCAAGTGTCAGGGTCAGCTGAATTGCTTGCCAGTCTGCGGCACTGAGTGCTGTCATTCAGCCACCTGATGTGTTGGCCCAGGCAATTCAAATCCATATTGTGCCAGAACCTGCCTGGTCTTGCCTGAAGCCATATGCCGGACCAAAAGCTGTGCCGGTAGTTTTTCCGCACCTCGTTTGGTTAAGGCGTAACTTTGCAGCAGCGGTTGATGGGTTGATACATCGAGCAACTGATAATGCGCCGCTGTATCTGAAGTTAACCGCCGATTTTTCACCAATGACAGCGCGATGATCGCCACGTCTGCAGCGCCACTTTGTGCCAGCTGGGCCGTTTGCGCGATGTTTTCGCCATAAACCAGCTTGTGTTCCAGTTGTGACCACACTCCGGCAGACACCAGGCTTTGGCGGGCTCTCTCGCCATATGGCGCATGAAGAGGCTGCGCAATGGCGATTTTAAGATACTTATCCGCGGTAAGCTCTGTCAGCGCGACGCCGCGCATATCATGCTTTGGGCTCCAGAGCACCAAACGACCGTGTGCGTAGACGGTTCCAGCGTCAGTGGTGAAATTTCCGCGAAAAAGCTCTTGAGTGAAATGCCGATCAGCTGAGAAAAACACATCAAATGGTGCGCCCTGGCGGATCTGATTGCTGATTTTTCCCGACGAGCCGTAAATCACCTGAACCGATAGGCCTGTGAGGTCCTGCGCATATTCAGCTTTAAAATCACGCAGAATATCTTCCAGAGCAAAACGTAGATCTGACGCTGCGGCGATAGTGAGTTTGTCTTGTGCAGCAACGTTGCTCCAGATAGCACTGAATATCAGGACAAATACCAGACGCAGCAAGAGGTTCATCACTTTGGTTGTTCCCAGCGTTGCAGAGCGTTTTTATCCGCTGCTTTTGCTTCCACCCACTCGGCGGACTGACGAAAATGTGCTTTTTTCCACAGTGGTACTTCATTTTTAAGATAGTCCATCAGCATCTCGCAGGCCGCGAAGGCATCGCGCCGGTGTGGTGCTGCAATACCAACCAGCACTATCTGCTCACCAACAGGCAATACGCCAACCCGGTGAATGATACTGACTGCCCGTAGGTCAAAGCGTCGTGCCGCTTGCTCTGCAATCGTTGATATGCTGCGCTCGGTCATCCCGGGGTAATGTTCCAGTTCCAGGGCTTGTAGCTGGTCAATATTGTTTGGGTCGATACTGTTTGAGCTGACACTGTCGGGTCGAAACTGGTCCCGGACAAGGCCGGAAAACAACACTACAGCACCACAATCCTGCCGAACCAGTGTCTGATATTCTGCAGCGAGCGAAAAATCCTCAACTTGGATCCGGCAGTTAATCCACGTCATCATCAGCCCCCGGTCACAGGTGGAAATAGGGCGATGGTGTCGCCAGGCTGAACCATACTGTGCTGATCAGCAAGTTGTTCATTGATGGCAACCAGCAGTTCGCGCTCGGCCAGGGCCGCGGCGAATCTATCAGACTGTCCTGCAATCATCATGAGCAAATTTTGCACTGTAACCGGTTTAGTCAGTGTCAGCTTAAGGCTGCCAATTTTCATTGCTTCCCGTAGCGATGCAAAAAATAACACTTGTGTGACCAGAGTTTGAACCATGCTGCTATCTCCCGTTTGATTCAGCTCGTATCCAGTGGCCTGACTTGCCGCCCAGTTTTTCCACCAGGTGGATTTTGTTGATTTCAATTGCCGGGTCTGCAGCTTTAGCCATGTCGTGTAACGTGAGGGCAGCGACACTCACCGCTGTTAAAGCCTCCATTTCTACACCGGTACTGCCTTCAACCTTACACAATGCGCGGATCAATACTTTGCCAAGATCAGCATCCAATTCAAACTGGATATCGATTTTGCAGAGCAATAATGGGTGACATAAAGGGATGAGATCTGCAGTTTTTTTAGCCGCCATAATGCCAGCGATGCGGGCGCAAGCCAGTGCGTCACCTTTAGGTAATTGCGTTAAGGTCGCAATGATAGAAGGTAACATCGTGACCTCTGCCTGGGCGATGGCTGTGCGACTTGTGGCTAGCTTTCCGGCTATATCCACCATTTGCGCCTCACCTTGTGCATTCAAATGGGTCAAATCAGTCATATTTTGTTCCTGTTACAGCTGAAGCACTACAAGCACTGCCACGGCGAAGCAAACTGGTAAAATTACAAGGCTTGGTGTGCGCAATAAGCTGAGGCCAGATAATCTGGTCAGCCGCCAGTTGAGCCGCATCGACACTGCCTGGCATCGCAAAAATCAGCTTCTGATTAGCGATACCTGCAATAGCACCTGATTGCAGTGCGGCACTGCCAATTTTTTGATAGGACAGGGTACGGAACAGCTCGCCGAAACCAGGGATCTCGCGGTCGAATAATGGCGCGATAGCCTCAACCGTGCAATTTTTTGCATGAAAACCAGTACCGCCACAGAGCAAAATGACCTGAGTTTGTACGTCCGCAATTAATGCACTGACGGCAGCGCGGATTTGGTAGATATTCTCCTCGGCAATACATCGCTGGTTCAGTTGATGACCTTGCTGCTGTAACGCGTTAACAAGCCATATTCCGGTATCGTCCGTGTCGACAGTGTGACGATTTGATACGGTTAAAACAGATAATTGCAAAGGCAATTCGCCTGGAAACGAGGTCATATTAAGCTCCTGATGCTTGACTGCACCTTCTTTCAGTTGTCGGCTGGGCCGCATGACCACCCAGCAGTTGCGCCTGAATATTGGCAAAACTAATTGGGTCATTGCAGTTTTGAAATGACATAGGCAAGAGCAGGGGAAGTTGACGTAGGCCTAGTCTGGTCCACGCTTGATGTAGCGAGCGTTTTGCCGTCGGGTCTGATAATGCAGCAGCCAGAGATTGTTGTAACTCATAGGTATTCTCCAGCAACACTGGTAATGGAAAGCCTTCGATAAAACTCCCTCTTGGATATACAAGTGAATCCAATAAAAGTGGGTCCAGCGCCTGTGGCGTCAATAGCGGCATATCGACGGGCAACACCAATAGCCAACCAGTATGACAGTGAGGAATTGCTGCGGCGATACCAGCCATCGGGCCTGCGTCACTGACCAGGTCTTGAATGAATCCAGCTTCGTTGCGACTGACCAGCACTTGTTGAGCTCCCAACGCTTTGCCCAGTCTCTTTGTCCGTTCTAACAGCGTTTCGCCATCAAGCTCCAACAGCGCTTTGTCTCGTCCCATCCGACTCGATTTGCCACCGCATAGCACCAGTACTGAAAAGACAGGCTTATTATGAGGCATCATCAACCTCCAATCATTGCCAGTTGCCGGGTCAAGCCAGTCTGAGCTTTCGCTAGTTGATGACTAAATGGTTTGAATTTCAGTTGTGCTTGCAGGAATTCAACAATGGCAGCTGGATCCTCCTGGTTTAGCAAATGACGTAAATTTTGATGCTCTTCGGCGAATAAACATAAAAACAACTGGCCTGTGCTGGAGACACGCAGTCGGTTGCAGTCGTCGCAGAAGTGATCGCTGTAAGGCATAATGAGACCGATAGTTCCCAGATAGTCGGGGTGGGCGTATTCCAGCGCAGGGCCTGCGTTTGCAAGCCGAGGTATTAGCTGCCAGCCGGCTGCAACGAGTTGGCTGATGATACTTTGACCACTCAGATGTTGCGCTTTAAAAAAGGGACCGTTATCACCAGTTTGCATCAGTTCAATAAAACGCAGACTGATCGGTTTATCGCGGACAAATTCAAGAAAGCTACTTAACGAGCGGCCATTATACTGACGCAATAGTACGGTATTGATTTTGACCTTTTGCAAGCCGAGTGCGAGTGCGCGGTCAATGCCTGCCAGAATGTCCGGCAGCCGATCTTGCCCGGTTACCAAATGAAAAGTGTCCGCATCGAGACTGTCGATACTGACATTCAGCGCTGTCAAACCAGCATCCAGCCAATGATGGATGTCCTTATTGAGTCTATAGCCATTGGTTGTCAGAGCGACTTGGGTGATGCCGTTAGTAGCACGTACTGTTTCAATAATACTGCAGAGATCGCGGCGTAAGGTTGGCTCTCCGCCAGTCAGCCGGACTTTGCTGGTCCCGGCATGGGCAAAACCATTTACCAAATGCTTAATTTCAGCAACCGAAAGTTCAGCCGCTTTGTTGTCACATGCGCTGCCATTGGGCAGACAATAGTTGCAACGAAAATTGCAGCTTTCAGTCAGCGATAAACGTAAATAACTGAACCGGCGTTCAAATGAGTCTTGCAGCATAAATCGACACCTTTCCAAGTGGGGGAGGTCAGACCGTTTCCAGTCTGGCCCGGTGGCATGATTGCCACGGCCGCTCTGGCATATCAGGTAATTCTGAGTTAGCACAGCAGGGCTCGGCGTTGTTCGTATTGTAAAAGTCTGGAGCTCCAGCCGTTATTGCCTTCTCTGGGCAGTTTTATTACCTATTTGTGGGTACAGCGTGGCTGAAAAACAAAAAGGCCAACCACCGATGTTCCGGCAGTTGGCCTCATTGCCAATCAGAATGACTGTTTTCTCTTGGCTTTCAATTTTAATGCCGTAGATTAAGTTAATGAAAAATATAGAAATATCTGGTTCTGTTTTCGGCTCCGTGCGCCAGATGTACAAAAATGGGGCAACGCTGCACCAGCCTGAACCACGTGCTCAGCAAAGCTCTCGATCACTTCTATACAAATCAATCACTTAACAACTGGCATCAGAAATGCTGCGAAGAGGGACATTCATATTCTGGTAAAGGCGCCTGTGCCGACATAATTGTCGGTCGCGGCGCCTTTTTTGTTTTGGAGCAGCCCATGCAGTATCAGTCGCCTGAAAATACCCACAGCACCTGTCCATATTGTGGCGTCGGCTGCGGGATCATCAATAGGAAGGGGACCGCAACTATTGCCGGCGATGTTGTTCATCCGGCTAATTTCGGCAGGTTGTGTGTCAAAGGCGCTGCACTGGCTGAAACCCTGCATCCAACAGGGAGATTATTGCAGCCGATGGTAGACGGAATGCCGGCTGACTGGCCGTTGGCGCTGGCAGCAGCAGCGAGCCGGCTGCAAAAAATTATTACTGAGCATGGTCCGGGTAGTGTGGCGATGTATTTAAGTGGTCAGCTACTCACCGAAGATTATTATGTCGCAAATAAGTTGCTGAAGGGCTTTATCGGTAGTAGCCATTTGGATACTAACTCCCGATTGTGTATGGCTTCTACCGTGGCGGGACACAAAAGAGCCTTTGGCGAAGATGTTGTGCCTGGCTGTTATGAGGACCTGGAGCTGGCCGACCTGACCGTGCTGGTTGGCAGCAACCTGGCTTGGGCACATCCGGTGCTTTTTCAGCGTCTGCTGGCAGCAAAAGCTGCAAGCCCGGATAAAAAAATCGTGGTGATTGATCCACGGCGCACGGCGACCGCTGAATCTGCTGATTTATTTTTGCCAATAAGGCCGGGCACAGATGTCGCCTTGTTTAGTGGTCTGCTGGCCTATCTCGCCCGGCAAGATCAGCTCGATGCTGATTTTACCCGGCAGCATTGTACTGGCCTGGCGCAAACGCTGGAGGCAGCTCAGTGTTGGCAGGACATCGCGCAACTGGCTGACTATTGTGATGTGCCAGTATCCGATTTAACGACGTTTTTTCAGTGGTTTGGCGCAACAGCCCGCACCGTGACTGTATTTTCGCAAGGGGTCAATCAGGCCACCAATGGTACTGACAAAGTCAACGCCATCATCAACGTTCATCTAGCCACGGGCCGTATCGGCAAACCCGGCGCCTGTCCGCTGTCGGTGACGGGCCAGCCCAATGCAATGGGGGGCCGGGAAGTGGGCGCACTGGCCAATCAACTGGCCGGTCATTTGCGTTTTCCATCTGAGCTAGCCGGCATTACCCACACCCCGGATGCCGAGTGGCAAGCACTGCAACAGTTTTGGCGTGCGCCAGCTTTGGTGCAACAAGGCGGTTATACCGCTGTCGATTTGTTTGCGGCTATTGGCCGCGGTGAAATTAAAGCGGTATGGATCATGGCTACCAATCCGGTGGTCAGCATGCCGCAGGCTGATTTGGTGAAGCAGGCGTTGCAGCGCTGCGAGCTGGTTTTGGTCTCCGATATTTATCAGGACACGGATACGGTCGCCCTGGCTGATATTGTATTTCCGGCGCTGGGCTTTGCTGAAAAAGATGGCACGGTAACCAATTCCGAGCGGCGCATCTCACGCCAGCGCGCTTTTTTGCCAGCCCCCGGAGAGGCACGAGCGGACTGGCAGATTGTTTGTGATGTCGCCAAAGCGCTGGGATTTGACCATGGTTTTAACTACCAGAAGCCGGCACAAATTTTCCGCGAACATGCGGCCTTAACCACTTTATGCAACAACGGCCGGCGTGCGCTGGATTTAAATGCGTGCCGTACCATGTCTGACGCAGCTTATGATGCCTGGCAACCACAACAATGGCCATTGCCGCAGGTAGGCTGTGACAGTGCCCGCTTGTTTGCCGATGGTCAGTTTTATACGACAGATCGTAAAGCAAAGCTGGTGCCGTTATCGGGGCAGGAGGTTTTGCCAGGCCAAGGCGGCGACTTTGTGCTCAATAGCGGCCGGATCCGCGATCAATGGCATACCATGACCCGGACCGGGCGGGTTGCTGCGTTGATGCAACATCAAAGTGAGCCCTTTATTGCCATTCATCCCCATGACGCCCGGCACCATCAGCTCAAAAACGGTGATTTGGTAGAGTTGTCGAACGTATTGGGCATTTTTCGTGGCCGTGCCCAGTTGACCGATGCTCAGCGTTGCGGCGAATTGTTTGTCCCGATGCACTGGAGTGGTCAGTTTGGATTTTTGTCGCGTTGTGACGTGCTCTACGATGACTGCCGGGACCCAATCTCCCGCCAGCCGGCCTTTAAACAAGGCAAGGTGCAGCTGAAAAAGCTGGTTGTCAGTGCCGAGCTGGTGATGTTTAGCCGACAGACTGACTTACTGCCTCAGCTGCAGGGGCTTTGCAATTATGTCGTGACTGTGCCCCATGCCAATATGACTGAATACAGAATGGCCCTGACAGTGCCGGTTACTGCCCTGGGGCAACTCATCAGTTTAATCAGTCACCAGTTAATTTCTGCTATTCAACAGCCTGCAACAGGCGCACAACCAGAACAAATCCAGGCACAGGCACCGCAGCATTGGCGCCAGGCTTATGTGCAGGACGATCAGTTACAAGCCTTGCTCTATGCCGGCCCGACATTGCCAGCGCTGGATCGCGCCTGGCTTGACCAATGTTTTGCCAAGCGGCTCACTGCAACCACCAGGCGTCAGTTATTACGCGGTGCGCCGCTGGAAGCCGGGGATTGTTCAGCGCTGGTCTGTAGTTGTTTTCAGGTCAGGCAGCAGAGTATCCAACAGGCAATCAAAAGCGGTGCGAGCTGCACGCGGCGTCTCGGCGAGCAGCTTCAATGCGGCACCGGCTGTGGCTCTTGTTTACCTGAAATCAGGCAATTATTACAGCATACGCCAATGCTGAAAATCTGAAGCGTGAATAGCGAAAGCGAAGCAAGCATGCAACAAAAGTGCAGCAGGAGACAGAATGGGCTGACAGAACGTTGGATTCGAATCAAGCAACCTGAAACAACCACGTATTCAGCCAGTCCTCTGGTTCAGCTGCAGGGCCTGTAGTCTGCGGTACGTTCATCAGTTGTTGATAGTGCTGAATGAGGCTGATATCCCCACATAAAACTGCGCCTTGCAACTGGCCATTGAGCAGCCAAATTCGCCGATAATCACCTTGTTGCTGGTCTTGATATACCAAACTGGTTAATGCGGGATTAGTATTTTTAAGCAGTGCACCAATGTCACCGACAGTGCTAATCGCAAGACCACTGATTTTTAGATTTGTTGCGCTGGTTTTGGCTTGATACCGCGCATGATTCTGGTCGGATAGAACTGGTCGTGTCAGCACTTGTGCCAGCACAACCGCCTGCTGGTACACCGGCGCGACTAAGCCTACCGTTTCGCCGTTACACTCTGCGCATTCTCCGATGGCAAAGATATCAGGGTCACTGCTTTGCATCTGGTGGTTTACCAGAATGCCCCGGTTGGTGTTGATGCCGGCCAGCTTCGCCAGTTCACAACGTGGTTGTACGCCAAGCGCTGCGATGAGCAAATCAGCGGTTACAGCGCGCACTCCGGCAGGCCCGGATACAGCTAACTGCAGTTTATCCGGACTTGCTTTGGCCCCGTTAATCTCGGTTTGCAGTAAGACCTCAATACCCCGCAGTTCTAAGGACGCTTGTAACAACAGTGAGGCGGTTTCATCCAAAAGCCGGTTCATTAAATACGGACCGCGGTGACAAACAGACACCCGATAATGCGCACTGAGTGCTGCGGCAGTTTCCAGTGCAATAAAGCCACCGCCCTGAATAACGATATGGCTGCCAGCTGGGAATTCGCTGATCTTTGCCACATCGCCAGTGTGTCGCAGTGCCAACATGCGTCCGTACATTCCGCTGCCTGCGATGTCTTGCTCCTTGCAAAAATCTGGAAACACAGGAGCAGAGCCGGTGGCAAACACCAATTGCCGGTACACAAAACATTTGCCTGACTTCGTGTGCAACTGTTGCGTCTGTCGACTAATGCTAACAACCTTTTCATCTGACAACACAGTGACTATGTTTTGACCAAAGTTAAGCGCAGGCAGAGATATATCGGTACTGCAATCTTCGATTAGCTGTGGCAGCAATACCCGGTTATAAGCCGGTAATGACTCTTCCCCCAGCACCAGAATACGTTTGGACGCCTGTGACAGCTGCCCAAGCTCTTGTAACAGCCGGTGGCTAGCCATACCAAAGCCAATAATGACCAGGTCATAGGCACTTGAATTGTGGCTGTGCGCCGTCATGCACGCACCTCATCTTTGACGAGTCGTTTGTCCTGGCTGGCTTTTGCTGAAGCAACGGGTAGTGGCTCCACTTTGCGTTGCTTTTCATACAGGAAACTTAACACTTGGTGCCGGTAGTGGTTGTATTTCGGGCAATCTGCTAAGGCCAGCCGGTCACGTGGGCGCGGCAAATCAATCTGCAGCACTTCGCCAACCGTTGCCGCCGGGCCATTGGTCATCATTACGATACGGTCTGACAGCAGCACGGCTTCATCGACATCGTGGGTAATTAAAATGACAGTGTTGCCGAGTTCAGCCTGAATTTGTTGTACGCTGTCTTGCAGGTGGGCGCGGGTCAGTGCGTCCAGCGCGCCAAAAGGTTCATCCATCAGCAGGACTTGCGGTTGCATCGCCAAAGCGCGGGCGATGCCAACCCGTTGCTTCATGCCACCGGAAATTTCCGCCGGCTTTTTATCGCGGGCGTGGCTCATCTGCACCAGTGCCAGATTGTGCTCAATCCAGTCCTGCATTTGACTTTTGGTCATTTTGCCGGCAAACACCTGACGCACTGCCAAAGCGACATTCTCATAGACTGACAGCCAGGGTAATAACGAATGGTGCTGGAACACCACAGCGCGTTCCGGCCCCGGTTCGTTGACTTCTTTGTGATTTAAAATCACGCCACCCTCGGTTGCTTTTAACAAACCCGCAATGATATTGAGCACAGTCGATTTGCCGCAGCCGGAGTGGCCAATCAGGCTAATTATTTCGCCTTTGGCGATGCTCAGATTTACATTCTGTAGCGCGACAAAAGGGCCTTTTGGCGTTGGAAAACTAATGCCAACCTGACTGAGTTCCAGATGTTTTTGCATGACAATTCCTCTTTTAAACCTTGGCCACTGCGCACTGACGGATCAGCGCAGCTGCACACTTTTATCCCAGCTGACTGCTTTTTGCAGGCTGAGCATCAGCCTGTCCAGCAGTAAACCAATCAAACCAATCACTGCGACAGCGACACAAATGCGCGCAAGCGAGTCACTGGAACCGTTTTGGAATTCATCCCAAACGAATTTGCCGAGGCCTGGGTTCTGCGCCAGCATCTCTGCCGCAATCAGCACCATCCAGGCGATGCCCAGCGACAGGCGTAAACCGGTAAAAATCATCGGTACAGCAGAGGGCAACACAATTGCGCGCACATGGCGAAACCAGTTGAGCCGCAACACTTTGCTGACGTTTTGTAAATCTGCCGGAACCTGCGATACACCCACAATGGTGTTGATGAGTGTGGGCCATAACGAACAGAGCGCTACCGTTAGGGCCGACACGAGATAGGAACGGCTCAGTAACCCGTCTGCCGGATAACTGGCGCTGACCACAATAGTAATGAGGGGCAACCAGGCCAGCGGTGATATTGGTTTCAGCAACTGGATGAGCGGGTTGGCAGCACTGTAGCTGAGCGGACTTAAACCAATCAGCACACCTGCCGGAATTGCAAACAGACTGGCGAGCAAAAACCCGCTCAACACCGTTTGTAGGCTGGTCTGAATTTGACTGAAAAAGGTGGGGCGACCACTATAAGGCCGACTCACCGCCTCTGGGTTTTTCTCCAGACGCTCCTGCTGGCGCTGATAAAACAGCTCCTCCCGGCTTTTTTCTGTTTGATGCTCAGCCACCAATGCTTTGAACTGAATGGCGACTGCAGTGGGCCCAGGAAACTGCCCCAATGATGTCTGCAAATTTTCCGCTAAAGCCGCCCAGCACAAGACAAAGATGGCAAGGCCGGCCAGTGTCAGGCTGCCCTGACGTAAGAGTTCCCGTAGTTTTGGCTGCCAGCTGGCAATAGCGCTGGATGGCATTGGGTTTTTCAATTGAATAATCATCTGTTAGTCCTTGTAACCAATATCAAATTGCTGCAGGTACTGATTCGGTCTATTGGCATCAAAGGCTTTGTTGTCGGCAAATTTGTAGCGCTCCGGCGCTTTAATCCCTGTCTCCTTGGTAAAGTCAGGGAAATCCGAGGTGTTGAATTTGCCTTCAGTGATCAACGTTTTTGCAGCTTGTTGGTACAAAGCGGTGTCAAAAGCGGCTTTTGCGGTGGCCTGATACCAGCTGTCCGCCTTGGCTTCGCTCAGCTGGCCCCAGCGGCGCATTTGCGTCAGATACCATATCGCATCGGAATAGAAGGGATAGGTGGCGTGGTAACGAAAAAACACATTAAAATCAGGTGCTTTACGGATATCGCCTGGTGCGAATTCAAATTCGCCGGTCATGCTACGTTTGATGATGGCGGCATCCGCACCGACATAGTGCGCGGCGGAGATTATCTGTGCAGCCTCAGAACGGTTTCTATTGTCCTGTTCATCCAGCCAGGCGCCTGCGCGGATTAAGGCTTTGACTAACTTCAGATGCGTGACCGGGTGCTTTGCGGCCCAACGGCTGTTAACGCCAAGCACCTTTTCCGCCATAAAGCCGCGAATATCACTATTGCTAATCACCGGGACGCCGAGTTTGCGGGCCGCCGCTTGTTGATTCCAGGGTTCACCGACACAAAACCCTGCGACCGTTCCTGATTCGAGCGCTGCCGGCATTTGCGGCGGCGGCACTACTGAGATCAATACATCAGCATCCAGTTGGCCAGAATTATCGCCGGTTTTAGGCGCATAAAATCCGGGATGCAAACCACCGGCTGCCAGCCAGTAACGCAGCTCATAATTGTGGCTTGAGACCGGAAACACCATGCCGAATTTAAGCTGGGTTGGAATACTTTGCAGCGCTTTGGCATCCAGCGGGATTTGTGGTTTTGCTTTGGCAGAAAGTTGTTGCCAGATTTGTGTGCTGAGCGTACAGGCATTGCCGTGCAGATCCAGCACCAGTGCTGTTTGCAATTTTTCTGTGCCAGTCATACCTGCCTGACTGGCCAGCACCTGGCCGGCCAGCATGTGGGCCGCATCTAACTGACCATCCAGTACCCGGTCTTGCAATACTTTCCAGTTTGGTTGTGCTTCCAGTTGGACGGACAATCCTTCATCGTCGAAAAAACCGTGTTCTAGAGCCACCGCCAGTGGTGCCATATCGGTGAGTTTGACAAATCCCAGTTTAAGCTGCTGTTTTTCAGCTTCCGCACTGATGCCGGACAGGGGCAAAGTCAACAAGATGCCGCTTATCCACAGAGTCGTTTTTTTCATTATTTGTTTCAAATCATGCCTCCGGTTTTTGTCAGAAGAATTCACAGGCAAAAAAAAACGCCGATGGCTGCCGTCGTGCGGGCCTATCAGCGTCTTTGCTGTGAACTCTTTTATACGCCAGAACTTTGCTGGCTGTTTATCTATTCAGTTTTTATGCCAGTAAGGTAATGATGAATTAAATATATGAATAATTAGGAAATTTTAATTCTCAGGTATGAGGGAGGGCATAAGAAAAAGCGGTTTTTTGTACAATCTTGGTGCGGGAACGCACCAAGATTGTTGTAAAGGCATGAGTTCGATGCCATCAGATTAACGCAGTAACTTATTGGCAGGAACCACAGCAACTGCCTTTTTGGGTCGCCGGCTCAACAAACAGAATTTCATTTTCAAGCAGGATATGTTCCATTAAATCTTCTTTGAGCTCATTCAGACCCAGATACAAAGCGGTCCAAGTATTACAGGCACCATCCGGCAACTGCAGCTCATGTGCAAGTCTCAACATATCGCCCAGTGCGTCACCATGTTGTAAATGCTCATGCTGCATCACATGGATGGGGCCAGCCGGATAAAATCCGTTGCACAACATGGGAAACAGAATTTGTTCTTCTTTCAGCATATGGCTTTCCAGCTCTTGCTGCATATGACTTAAATGTTCCGCAAGGCCGGTAGGACATTCTGCATGGTCGCCATGAACGGTCTCGACCCGGCGGGCAAGCCGGATTAATTCGGGTAATTGCTCGCGGTGCTTTGCATGGAAGCGTTGTAAAATATGATGTACCAGCTCTGCTGGTTTCGCAGCACGCCAGTCCCGGCTGGTGATTTGTTGTTGGAGTTCACTGAGTTTGGCGATGATTTCTGTAGCATCCAAACCCCGTTCCGCAGCTACTTCTGCCAGGGTTCTGGACCCGCCACAACAAAAGTCGAGTTTGTATTGATGAAAAACGCCGGTGGCCCCCGGGATACTGGTCGCCAACTGGCCAAGACTTTGATTTGCATGGATCATGACATTACTCCGCAACTAATTGAAAAAGCGTGGCCGGTTTCATTTTACAAAAGCACAGCCGGACGCTTTATGTAGTCAAAATCTGGGCCAGAACTACCACCTTTGATTTATATGGAGTTTTGTTTATGTCGGGTAAAATCAACCCTGAATCGTCATGGTGTGAATGACCCGATTGGGTATAAATGACCCTGTAAGCCCCCTCTGAGTAATAGCTAAGCAATAGGATGACTGGATAAATGCTGGATGAAAGTTTGATAGCCGATTTAGTCACTGAATTGCCGGTTGCGGTGCGGCTGGAGCGTCTGGTTATCACGCTTAAAATGCACTTCGGCTGTCATGCCGTCGCTTTGTTACAGCTTGATCAAGAAACACTAAAGCCGGTCGCATTTATCGGTCTGGTTGAAGAAGTTCGGGGTCGCCGCTTTGAAGTGTCTCAGCATCCACGTCTGGCGCAGTTAGTCGCCACCCGGCAAATTGTGCATTTTCCGCCTGACTCCAGTTTACCGGATCCCTATGATGGCTTGGTTGAATCTCATGCCGGCCAATCCTTAGCAGTGCACGATTGTATGGGGGTGTCCCTCTATGTTGAGGGGAAATGTTGGGGAGTGTTGACGCTTGATGCGCTCAGTGCCGGGACTTTCAGCCGGCTGACGGTGCTGGAGTTGCAGCGCTTTTCTTTGTTGGTAGAAGCCATTATCCGGATTGGTCAACTGGAAAACCAATTACGACAAGCAAGGATTGCAGGTATTAACCAACCTTTGCCGTTTGACAGTAAACTTGAGTCCCCTCAGGAGCTGATTGGTCAAAGCACTGAGTTCAAAGCTGTACTTTCCGAGCTTGATATGGTGGCCCGCACCGAATTGCCGGTGTTGTTATCTGGCGAGACCGGCGTGGGAAAAGAACTGTTTGCCCGACGGCTGCTACAAAAGTCGTCTCGAAAGCAAAAAGCGATGATTTACGTCAATTGTGCCGCATTGCCAGAGACCTTGGCTGAAAGTGAGTTGTTCGGCCACAAAAAAGGTGCTTTTTCCGGTGCAGTGCAGGACCGGCTTGGTAAGTTCGAGCATGCGGATGGCGGAACATTATTCTTAGATGAAATAGGTGAATTGTCTTTGTCCGTGCAAGCCAAGCTGTTGCGAGTGCTGCAAAACGGCGACATTCAGCGTTTGGGCAGTGATGATTGCCGCCGGGTGGACGTCAGAGTTGTGGCAGCCACAAACCGTGATTTGGCCGCAGAAGTTACTGCCGGTAATTTTCGTGCTGATTTATTCCATCGGCTGTCGGTATATCCCATCCATATTCCACCACTTCGTAAGCGGAAAGGCGATATCGTCTTGCTAGCGGGCCACTACCTGGAGCTGAACCGGGTGCGGCTTGGCGTGCGGGCACTGCGTTTATCCATCAGCGCCGCGCATGCGCTCGAGGTGTACCATTGGCCCGGAAATGTGCGTGAATTAGAGCACTGCATCAGTCGGGCTGCACTAAAAGCATTGTCACAAGGTGCGAGCCGGCAGGACATCATTACTTTGACGCCGCCACTATTGGAGCTTAGTGAACCATCGGCTTTTAGCCAAAGTCTTGCCGAGCCGGCTATCCAATGTAGTAAGAGTGTGTCCGAAACTGCTATCCAGCTGCCATCGGACATAGGGTTGAAGGCTGCAGTTGCGCATTTTCAGCGTGAGATGATTGTGACTGCGTTACAAGCTAGCGATGCGAATTGGTCAGAGGCAGCCAGAAAGTTAGCGCTGGACCCCAGTAATTTGCATAAGCTCGCGGTGAAACTCGGTATCAAGCAGTCTGCGAAGCATAGTGAAAGGCAGACACAATGAGCTGCAACTACTTTATCGGATAAGGAATAACGCCATGGTTACTACAATGAACAGTCTGGATTCTTTGCAGCAAACCCGCCGTTATAGCAGGCAAATTATGCTGCCAGCAATCGACTTAGATGGGCAGGAACGACTGCTGAACAGTAAAGTCTTGCTGGTCGGCATGGGGGGCTTGGGCTGTGCGGCGGCGCCATATTTATGCAGCGGTGGTGTCGGGCAGTTAACCCTGGTGGACGGCGATACGATTGATCTCACTAATTTGCAGCGTCAGATTTTATACACAGACGCAGACATCGGTAAAATGAAGGCACAAACAGCAGCGCATTGGCTTTCTCTGCAAAATCCGGACATTCGCATCGAAGCGATTTGCCAGTTTGCCGATGAAGAACTGTTAGCAGATTTGGTTGGCCGCCACGACCTGGTGCTCGATTGCACAGATAATCTGGTCATCCGCCAACAAATCAACGATGCCTGTGTACAAACAAAAACACCATTAATCAGTGCAGCAGCTATCCGCTTCGAAGGTCAGCTGTGCTGTTTCAAAAATGATGGTAGCGGGCCTTGTTATCGTTGTGTTTCCCGCCTGTTTGGCGAACAACAGTTAACCTGTCTGGAGGCTGGGATTTTTGCGCCTGTAGTTGGACTGATTGGCGTGCAACAAGCGCTATGGGCCATGTTATGGCTGTCGGGTGCGCAGGATTTACCCTGGCACCAACTCAAGATATTTGATGCACTACAAAGCCAGTGGCAGAGTTTCGGCATCTTAAAACAACAGAATTGTGGTTGCGATAAATCGCGGTGAATTTTGCAGAGCTCAGTGCAGGCCCACTTGGTTGTCTGGTAGCAATTCGCCCTGGATGTACTGCAGTAATTCATAAGCCGTGCTTAAGCTGCAATCTTGTTGCCGCGATTTTTTATAACCAAAAGACGTGACTTCAATGTGCCAGGTAGGAATCACGTCAATAGTCGACAGCGTCTGACGCACGCAATTGAGCGGACAGCCATCAAGCGCCAGCACAGGGCGCCCTGATTGCGCGACTTTGACCAAGGATTTGATTTTGCCGCCAATCCCCGCGATGCAAGACATCTCGGCAATCCCTTCTCTGTCCAGTACAACCGCTAAATCATTAGTCAGTTGTGCCACGTTTGAGCAGCCTGAACAGGCATACACCAGTGGTTTTTGCTTGGCAAAATGAGGCATCCTTAAAACTCCTGTTGAAGAATTGGACTCAGTCTGCGGCTTGGTTGAGTGTTAGAACTTGATATAAATCAAGCTGGGTTTGCACATACTCATTCAGGGGTAGTTAGTTGAATTGTTTTTTTGAAACAGCCCCAGATAAAGGACTGAGTGTTTCCTGATGGGGTGACATGGGTTTCGTAGTCGATAGAAAGAGCCTTAAAGCCATTGGCAAATTGCTGTGTCAAGGTTTGCTCATCATAGCGACAAACCGGCAAGCCACTGCATTTTTCTGGGCCATCACTGGCAAATGTACCAATGACCAATAATCCGCCCGGCACCAGCGCCTGTTGCAGCTGGGCAAGATAGGCGTTGCGCTGTGCAGCGCTGGTCATAAAATGAAACACGGCTCTGTCATGCCAGACATCGTAACCAGCGTTAGGCAATGGTAATTGCAGGATGTCACCGGTCAGCCAGCGGACCTGCTGCGCTCTATCACCAAGTCGCAGTTTAGTGGTTGCCAATGCTGAGTCAGCTAAATCCACCAGGGTCAGGTCGCAGACTCCTGCCGCCAGCAAACTATCGGCTAGTACCGATGCACCTGCACCGACATCGATGACCCGGCTAGTCTTTAGTTGTTTGCTGCGTTGCATCAGCGCCAGCGACATGCTTGCCTGCTGCTGAAACCAACTGACACTGTCACTCTTGTTGCGGCTGTAGACGCCGTCCCAATGTTGTTGACTCACCGGGTATTCCTTCTTGCTTGGCACTAATGGCCTCTAAGCTAGCGCAGACGTGGTCGGTGTGGCTATTACAATCAATAAAATTGCTTGGCTGTCACGGTAAGTAACAGATTAAACAACCCAACCGAGATGCCAATTTTAACCCGGATGTCCATCTGCACGCGGGCTGGTCAGAATTTTCCAGTAACAGAGCAGAAACAGTATAAATCCTACCGTCCAGCAAACGGCTGATAACAACAAACCGATCTGATACCACTGGGTGGATTGTAACGGCAGCAACACGCGGCATACCACTGCGGCGATCATGGCAGCAAATGCCAGTGGCATCCAGCGTGAAACTTTCAGTTGCCGGCCGGTATGTCCCAATGAAACTCTGGACATCATAGACAGAATCATCGCACCCATGGCACCAACTGTCAGCATATGGAGTGCAAGACTTTGTGCCACAGCAAAGCCTGCGTAGCGCGCTGCGAATAGCGCTAATCCAGCAGGAATACACCAATAAGCCAGATGTAAAGACCAGAGTAGTGGCTCTCGCCAGGTGATCCAGATTTTCCAGCGGGCCGCTCGCACGGCCAGCAGCGTTGCGGCGACTGTACACAATAAAAAAGGTACCTGGGTGGGGAGCCAGGATTGTAAATGGAAAAAGTGAAAGCCAAATACCGCCCAGCAGCAGCCAAGTGCAGCCCGATCCAACCAAACCAGCGAGGTAACCCGCGTGGTGCGGGTGCCGTTGGCCGTAAACATCGGTAGCACGCGGCCGCCAACAATCGCCATCACCAGCGTGATCAATAGAACCGCACTGGTAGACCCATGATTCTGTAACTGTTCATAACCCGGTGTAAGTCCAAACCACATCAGAGCATTGCAGATGGTTAACACCAGCAATAACGGAATAAAAAATAAGTTGCGATATTGTCGGGCGGCAATCAATGGTTTTGCCAGTAACCCGGCAGCCAATGGTAAAAAGCTCAAATCAATCAACATCAACATTGGTAAAGGCATTGCTACCGGCGCTGCGTTCGCCAGTCGCGCCAACAACCAGCAGGCAACTAACAGGGCCAATGGTTTGCCGTGTGGTGCACGCAGCCCGGTCCAGTTTTGCATCGCAGTCAGCAAAAATCCGGCAACAACGGCACTGCCAAAACCGAACACCATTTCATGGCTGTGCCAAAACACTAAAGGCAATGCAGGTTTGACAGTGACCCAACCGGCGAGAATGGCGCCCCACCAGGCAATAGCCAGCGCTGAAAAAAACGCAGCGCCTAAAAATAATGGCCGAAATGCCAGTCGCAGTAACACTGGAATTTTCTGCTCCTGAGCCAGATCTGTGATTTGCATAAAGTCCTCATACAACAACTATTTAATGGTCGTCGGCTAAAAAATTGTCTGCGCGGGCTTTTGCGAGAGCCAGCTGAAATTGCTCACGTTGGTTGGCAAAAAACATCAAAATCATACAAAGCGCCAGCACACCATACAGCAGCATGAAACAACCGCTGTAAATGCCTAGCAAGTCCTGAGATAAGCCAAACAGGATGGGGAGTGTGAAACCGCCGGTTGCTGCAATTGCGGAGACCATGCCGGATGCAACACCAAATTGTTGCGGGTAATAGCGATATAACAAACTATACACGCTGGCACGGCCTAAGCCCTGGGCGATGCCGACGATAAATAACAGTGCAGTGAATAGCCACACATTAATTTCAATGTGCAGCGCAACCTGCTTATCAATGCCGCGGATCACTAAATCTGTCGGCGGGTAACTTAAGAAAAACAGACAACACAGGCAAATCCAGAACACGCTCCAGTTGATGGTTCTGCTGCCAAATCGTTGCGCGAGATAGCCGCCAAGCCCACGGACCATACTGGAAGTCGCGACAAAAAACAGGGTGAAACTTAGCGCTTGTGACATCGGTAACTGATAGGCCGTCATGTAGTAATGCGGTAACCACAGCAGTAATGCCAGAAAACAACCAAACACAAAATAGTAATACAGTGAAAAACGCCAGAGCCGGCTGTCAGTAAACAAATCTCGCCAAGCTGAAATGGTTCGTTCCTGCGCGACAGGCTGCTGCAAAACTGTCGCATGCAACAGCGGATTGACCGGCGGACAAAACCAGCTGAATAAACTTAAGGCCAGCAAATTAATCCAGCCGAGCAGGATGCCGGCGTCTGATAACAGAGTGACCTGGTCCGCCACATGGCTGGCAACAAATAACGAGATTGCGGCGCCGGCATTCCCAATGCCAAAAATTCCCAGCACAAAACCTGCTTTTTGCGGCGGCACCAACAGGGTCAGATAGCGGGTTCCGAGAGTAAAGCTGACACCTGAGATGCCCAGCCAAAGCCCACAAAACAGATAGCCGGTAAAGGTTTCGACGTAACTGAGCAGAAAAAGTGGCGGTGTTTGCAGAAGTAACAAGATTTGCCAGAGTTGGCGTGGGCAAATCCGGTCCGCCAGAATACCTGCGGGCAGGCGCAATAATGCTCCAGATAACATCGGGCTTGCCAATAACAGGCCTAATTCAGTGCCACTGAGTTGCCATTGGTCCTGCAATAACAAACCTGCGGCGGCATACCAGGTCCAGACAGCAAAACACCAGCCAAAAGTCATAGTGGCGGCAATCACAACAGGCCACGGCAGCTTGGTCATGTTATTTCCCAGTCTGAAAGTTGATGGTAGCAATGCTATCGCAACCGGTATCAATACGCTGTCTGAGTAAAGAGGTACTCCGCAATTGCCATCTTTAACAATGCGAGCAATCAACCTAACCCCAAAGGAGTAGTTTTTGCTGCTTTTCCCCGCGTCTGCCGTTGGGTAGGGGCTACCTAGTTGTAGGTATACTCGATATTAATCAACAAGATAGCAGTTAAATACTTTGATGTCGGTCAAAGGAAATGTCCATTAGGCTACCTAAAGTGATGCTGAATTTATAAATAACTGGGATGCCAGTGGAGGACATTATGGCGAGTACCGCCCATGGGGGCGCTGGCAAAGTTGAGTTACTGAACTTTGCCGACCCGAAGATTAAAACTTTACACTTAACCTGGTTTGCGTTCTTTCTGACCTTTGTCATGTGGTTTAACCACGCGCCAATTCTGGCAGATCTGAAGCAGGCATTAAGTCTGACCGATGCACAGATCAAAGCATTGTTGATTCTCAACGTGGCGCTGACAATTCCGGCGCGGATTGTGGTTGGCATTCTGGTCGATAAATTCGGCCCGCGCATTATGTACAGTGTACTGCTGTTTTTATCGTCGATTTTCTGCCTAGGCTTTGCTTTTGCTAATTCTTTTGAAAGTCTGGCGCTGTTTCGCTTTTTATTGGGGTTTGTCGGCGCAGGCTTTGTAATTGGCATTCGCTTAGTCAGCGAATGGTTCCCGTCTCATCAGGTGGGCACCGCAGAAGGCATCTACGGCGGCTGGGGCAATTTTGGCTCGGCTGCTGCCGCAATGACCTTGCCGACTATTGCTTTGATGTTTGGTGGCGCAGAAGGTTGGCGCTATGCACTGGCAAGCGTTGGTATCTTCAGTATGGGTTACGCATTGGTGTTTTATTATGCTGCACGCAATACACCAAAAGGCTCAGTGTATTTTAAACCGAAAAAATCCGGCGCGATGGAAGTAACCAGCTGGGGTGATTTATGGTTACTCATTATAATGAACATCCCGATGTATCTGGCTTTGGCGATGTTGGCCTGGAAAATGTCTCCTGCCGGCGTCAACCTGTTCAGCACAGCTTACATGGAAGCGATTTGGATTGGACTAGTGGTGCTGTTTGTTATCCAGACCCATCAGGTATGGCGGATCAATGCAGAGCACTTGCGCAAAGGTGTGCCTGAGCACGAAAAGTATCCATTCAAGCAAGTCGCCATTTTGGACGTGGCATATTTCACTACTTTCGGTTCTGAGCTCGCTGTTGTTTCGATGTTGCCATTGTTCTTCCTCGAAACATTTAGCAGTCTGACCCCCGTAACAGCAGGTCTTCTGGCTTCAGGTTATGCCTTTATGAATCTGGTTTCGAGGCCGCTTGGTGGCTGGTTCTCTGATAAATTCGGCCGTCGCAAAAGTATGGTGTTGTTGATTGGTGGTTTAGCAGTTGGTTATTTGCTGATGGGGACTATCAATAGCAGCTGGCCAATTGCTGCCGCAGTGATCCTGTGCATGACTTGCAGTTTCTTTGTACAAGGTGGTGAGGGCGCAGTATTTGCAATAGTCCCGCTGATTAAGCGTCGGATGACCGGACAAATTGCCGGGATGGCAGGTGCGTACGGTAACGTAGGTGCTGTCGTCTATCTGACAATTTTCAGTTACGTTGATTACGCAACGTTCTTCTACATGATTGGTGGTACCGCCTTGATTGGTCTGGTTTCTGTGATGTTCCTGGCAGAACCAAAAGGCCATCTGACCGAAGTAGATGAAGACGGCAACGTGCATCATATTCAGGTCAGTTGAGATGGAAAAAGCGACGTTGATGGCAAATGAAGGTATGGCAGAGTGGGAACCTACTGTTCAAACCAATTGGCCACAGAGCGCGGTAGCCAGCAGCCAGCAATTGTTGATTGAAACCACAGGCAGCAGTATTGCCGGTGGTAAAGTACCGAATGAGGATGCGATTTGCCTGTCGCCTGAACTCACAGCGCATGCCCAAATTTATAAAGGATTTGCGTTGGCGCTGGCAGACGGAGTCAGCTCTGCAGAGGCAGGAGCCAGCGCAAGTCTATACGCCTGTACAAGCTTTGTTGCCGACTACTACAAAACGCCGGATAGCTGGAGCACTGATCACAGTGCGGCAACGGTTCTGACGTCTATCAACAGCACTTTGTATCAGCGTTCACATCAATATCAGCAAGATGACCGCGGCCACTTATGCACTTTTACCGGATTGGTGTTGAAATCAGCAACGGCCCGTTGGTTTCATATCGGTGACAGCAGGCTGTATTTGCTACGAGCAGGCAAACTAAGGCAAATCAGCACAGATCACACGACCAAACTCTCCGAAAACCGTCAGTTTTTGGGGCGGGCACTAGGCATGGATGAACAGGTACAGTGGCAACACGGCTCGCTGCCACTGGAAGTTGGCGATTTGTTTTTGCTGTGTTCGGACGGTCTCAGTGATTTTGTATCCGACGCCGATATTAGCGGCATTCTGCTCGCTGCGCAGTCCTTGCAGCAGCAAGTTGATGCTTTATTGCAGGCAGCACAACACAGTGACGACAATATCAGTGTGGTGCTGGCTAAAGTCTGGCAACTCCCTGATGAATCATTAGACGATTACAACGATCGCCTGACACGGCTGCCGTTTTTGCCGGCACTGGAACCGGGTATGAAGGTTGATGGTTATGAGGTACTCAGGCCTTTATTTGCCAGCGCCCGTAGCCACTTATATCTGGTCCGTGATTTGGCGGATAACACAGAGATGGTACTGAAAACACCATCGCAAAACTTTGCCGACGACAGTGCTTATATTGAACGTTTTATCCGTGAAGAGTGGGTCGGTCTGCGTATTGATCACCCGGCCGTGGTTCGGGTGTTCCGGCAACAACGGCCCCGTACTTTTTTGTATTACCTGATGGAATATCTGCCCGGTGATTCGCTCGATTGTTACCTGACCACTCAACCACAACCAATGCGGCCTGCAATAGCTATCGCTCTGTTGCGGCAAATTGCTGAGGCGCTTAGCGCTTTTCATCAGCTCGGAATCATTCATCAGGACTTAAAACCCGCCAATATTATGCGCTTAAGCGATGGTCAGCTGAAGATTGTCGATTTTGGTTCCGCTTATGTGCCCGGTCTTGCCGAGCTCTATTCACCATTAACTCAGGAACTGGCGCTTGGCACTGCCTGTTATTCAGATCCGCATTATCTGCATGGCCATAATTCCGGCGAACAAGGCGATGTCTATGCACTGGCGACTATTGCATATGAGCTGTTTACTGGCAGTCTGCCATACGGTGATAAAGTTGAAGATTGCAGTTCATTAGCTGACTATCAGCGCCTGCGTTATCAAAGCGCGCGTAACCATAACAGCAGGATCCCGCTTTGGTTTGATCGCGCTTTGCAAAAAGGCGTGAGCTTTGATTTATCCGAGCGATATTTGCATATCAGTCAGCTGATGCAGGATTTACAGCATCCCAACCCATTATTTTTGCATCAGCAAGTGACTCAGGCGCAGAAGAACAATAAGTTGTTGTTCTGGCAATTAATGAGCGGATTTTGGTTTATCACCTTTATCCTTCTTTTTTGGCTATTTAGCTTACGTAGTTAAACCAGCAGACAAGCAAATAGTGCTCAGGCTTTTGGCCTGAACACTTTAATAATTGCCGGGTTACACTCCAGATAAGGCCCTTCCATCAAGTCAATGCAATATGGGATTGCTGGAAACACTGCATCGAGACACTGACGAATAGCACTGGGTTTCCCTGGTAAATTCACAATCAACCGCTGACCGCGCAAGCCAGCCGTTTGGCGGGATAAAATCGCAGTGGGAACAAATTTCAAGGATTCGGCACGCATCAGTTCACCAAAACCCGGCATCATCCGGTCGCAGACCGCCTCGGTTGCTTCAGGCGTGACATCCCGTTTGGCAGGGCCTGTACCGCCGGTGGTCACCACGAGGCAACATTGCTCCTCATCCGTCAGCTCAATCAGTGTCTGTTCTATCAGTGCCTGTTCATCTGGGATAAGCCGGTAAACTTTTTCCCAAGAGCAAGTTAAATATTCTGCGAGAGTTTGTTCAATTGCTTTACCTGAGATGTCGTCGTAAATCCCCTGTGAGGCCCGGTCACTGACCGTTAGAATTCCAATCCGTATCTTGCCGTTTTTCATAAATTCGAGGTGCTCATTCAGTTAAAACTTGAGGACTCATTCAATACTGGGTCCGTGTTGGTTAAACCCGGCAAGACGATGCCAGTAGCCATTCACTTCATTTGCCCGCAGGGGCGATGCAACACCATGACTGAACTGGCTTAGTTTTGCCATAAATTCGTCCGGGTCAGGGCTCAGCCGGACATAATTCACTAGACCCTGCATTGAATGCAGGTCGTTTTGCAAATTGTATTTTGCCCCGGACTGCGTCTGAATACCGTTTAACACAAACAATGGTTGTCCTTCCTGACTGGTACTGAGCCGCCCGGTTGGATATTTAATACAACAGAGCTGACAATCATCTTTATGCCTGTTTTCCGAGCGCGCGGTAAAGCAGCGACCGGACCAGGCCAGTGGCAGGTGGCCATAAGCAAAAACTTCAATTTCCAGCTGCTGACGAATAGAATCCAGTGCCGGTTGGGACAATAGGGTCTGCAGCCAGTCGCGGGATAATTCTACCGGCACCACCCAGCGTCGCATGCCCAGTTGCCACAGTTTCAGCACACTTTGCTCGTTATACAGACTGAGAGCTGCGCCACCGACAAAAGGCAGCTGCTGGCTGGATAGATAATGGGCTGTCCCCAAATCATTGGCTTCGACCATAAACTGGCCCTGGGTGGTCAACTGCTGCAGAGCGCGCAGGTCAGCTTGGCTTTCCAATAATGTCAGGCCGGATAAGACGACTTGCTTGCCAGCCTCCTGCAGCATTTGCGCAGTACGCAGATAGTCGGCAAAGCTGAATTCACGTCTTTTGCTACAGACCGTTTCGCCAAGATAAACGACAGTCGCTGAGCTATCCGCGATTTGCTGATAAAACTGTTCAAGCTGAAGTTTTGGCCAATAGTACAAAATGGGGCCGACACTGACTTTTGGCACCATAGTTTGGTCGAAACATGCAACCACAATGTGCTCCTATGAATAGACAATCGGTTTTTTGAGGTTATTTCCAGTGCCGGTGATAAGCACCCAAGGTGGTTTGACTGCCTTCTGATAGCCCAGTCAGCACAGCTTGCCAGCTCTCTTGGGTCTGAAACTTGTCTGGTGCCGCTTTGACGTTATCAATCGCAGCCCGCCAGACCTTCGTAAGAGCCCGGACATAAGCCGGGCTACGTTGCCGGCCTTCAATTTTCAGCGATGCTATACCTTCACGATGCAGCAGTGGCAGTAGCTCTAAAGTATTGAGACTGGTGGGTTCTTCCAGCACATGATAGCGTTCGCTATCGACATCAAACCTGCCTTTGCAGAGGGTCGGGTAGCCTGCAGTTTCATCGACGTTGAAACGGTCAATCAACACATTGTTTAACCTGGACTCTAATTGACCTGCTTGCTCCTGCCACCTTACAAACGCTGCTGGCGAACAAGCCCCTGCGGTATTGGGCGACTCACCGGTCAGATATGAACTCAAATAACAACGGCCCTCCGCCATAATACACAGGCTGCCAAAAGCAAAGACTTCAAGTTCCAGCGTGGTCTGACGTGCCAGGGCCCGAACCTGTTGCAAGGTCAGAACACGGGGCAACACTGCGCGGCGGATGCCAAACTGTTGATAAAACTCCAGTGCGGCAAGATTTGTCGCACTGGCTTGCACCGACAGATGTACTTCTGTATCTGGGTAACGGTTTTGTGTGTACTCCAACAGCGCAATATCAGCCAGGATCAGGACGTCAGCGCCGGCGGCTACTGCGATGTCTATCGTACGCTGCCATCGGATGAGTTGGCCCGGATGAGCAAAGGTATTGATAGCAACGTGTAACTTTCGTTTGGCCTGATGAGTAAATTGAACGGCATCTTTTAGTTGCTCTGGGGTGAAGTTTAAGCCGGCAAAATGCCGCGCATTGGTATCATTATTGATGCCAACATAAACCGCGTCCGCGCCCTCATGGATTGCTGCTTTTAGCGCTGGCATAGAGCCCGCCGGACACAGTAGCTCAAGTAATGGGGCGGCTGACTTCGTTACTGCCTTGGTTAGTAATTCATGAGCCTCTGTATATGTGCGACTTCGTGAGCTATCCATGCAGGTTTACCTCTTTGTTGTTATGGGCACTTGCCAGCGAATTTGGCACTATGGCGCCATTATAAAGACGCGGCTGCAGAGGTGGCGGATGCAAAACGGGTATCGGTGTTTTACACCCAAAGAGGTAGTTCGATGCCTTGGGTTTAAGGTTGGCAATTTTTTGCTGCCGAAAATCCCGACGCCGGAATCTGTTGTTGGGCGATGGCTGTTGAAACATCGTCAATATGGCCTGGCTATGCTCAGAGCTACAGAGCAAAGACTTCCGGCAACAATCCGAACTACCGTATTAAAGCAGGCACTGAGACAGATATTTGGCAGAGTTGCGCAACAGGGCACTCTCGACTTTTTGTGCGGCAAACGTCTGAGTATTGAAGTACCGGATTTACAATTGCACTATGACCTTGGTCTTAATGCACAAAGACAGTTCTGGCTGGCAGCGGCCGGTTCTTCAGCCGAGCCATGTACAGGCGAGGTGTTATTTCGGGCAAACAGTAACGAGCTGTTGTTATTGCTGAGCCAGCAGGTGGACCCCGATACTTTGTTTTTCCAACGACGTCTGACCATCATTGGCGACACTGAACTGGGTCTGCAATTGAAGAATTTTCTGGACACGCTCGAGCCAGACAACCTGTTGCCTACTGCAATCATGTTATGGCTGCAGGAAATTGCAAAAACGAAGCAGGCGCCGACGCAAAATTAGCTGGCGCCAGGCGTTTTCTGAAGCTGTGTATTGCTGCTTTGTGTTTGTTACATTGAGTTGAGCTGGCGACCAAGCAGCTTTGGTGCCGGGATAGCAGGTTTATGTCAATTACGGACGTTTAAAAATCCGTAGGGGTAGTCAGGTCGTCACATGATTGCGCCAACCCGAATTAGTCGAACTCCGTGGATTGCGGGCAGGGACAGGCTCTACCCCTACGGACTTTCAGAATTCTGCTTTTCGGTCAAAGTCGCCATTTTCAAAGGGTACTAACCTTGTGCGCTAAAGGCGGTACTTTGCGCGATTCGCACCCAGCAGTTTCGCCTTGAGTCTGGATCTGGTTAGTGTGCCGGCAGCTGCACGCTCAGCTCAGACTGACCAGCTCCCCTTGTTTATTAAAGGTCAGAAACTCGGCAATAATGCCGGACTGGATTTTATTAAGCATCAGTCTCAGGGGCTGAATTGCTTCGTCGCTATTCGGCGCAATGCCGGCCCGGCCGGACATACTGGCGACGAAGGCGATATCCCAGTCGACGCCGGTCTGCACTGATTCCGCAACTAAACTGGCAAAATCCGCGACCTCAGACGGCAGTTTGTCGACACAAAGGACCGGCTCCAAAGCACCGCCGTTGCCTTGCAGAAAGTGTTGGTGTTGTGTTTCGGTATAGCCGTTTGGCAATTCGGCCCGCGCCAGCACCCAAAGCAAGCGTTGTGGTTCCGATTGGGCATTGGCCATGCTGATAAAGCTGGCGTAGCTGTCGATATTGGCCTCAGCGGCGGGCTTGGGCTGGGAATGGTGGGCACAGCTCATGATGTGAACCTTGTCATCTTGTTTGCAATCATATTGCCGGCAGCATAGCAAAACAGTCATGAGCAAACTGCTCCCCGAAAGGAGCAGTTGAATACTCATTAGGGAGTAGGAGTTTCTGATTGAAGTTCTAATGCTCGATTCCTGCTTTCAGCTGTCTGCTTTTGTTTTACTGATATGGATTGCAGGTGATAATGCCTGCGATGATGCTCAGCCCGACGTGCTTTACTAAAAGCCGACACTCGTTTCAGGTAACCAATGACACGAGTCCCGTAATCAATATCGTCGCTCCCGCACTTCGAGCAAGCTGTCAGTGTACGCTTATCTATGTGTTCACAGCAGTTGCACAAGGTGATGCGGACGTTGACACAAAAGTAGTTACAGCCGGTTTTTGCCGCTAAATCCAACAGAGCTAAATTACCCTTCGCATGCAGTTTTTCTTCGAGATTCAGATGCAGCGCTGAGCCACCATCGAGATACTCCAGTAGGGTATTACCATGCAGGACAAACTTGTCTAACAAGTTACTTTCCTCGTCTTCAACCAGATAGAAGTAGGAGTTATAGCAATCCCGTTTCACCATGTAGCCGTCGGCCCGGTCCCATTTGGCGTTTTTTACCCCCAGATTTTCTGCCGGTACAAATTCGGTATTAAACATATAGCCATAGTCCGCACGCGCTTGCCGGTTCGCGTCATAAATTACTTTCAACTGCTCACGGACAAAATCCAGATAAGGTGCATTATTGCCCGGAGTGAGACCAAGAAATTCTGCAGCTTCAGTCATGCCATTAATACCAATAGTCAGGAACTGTTTATCGAGGCTGATAAATCCGGCATCGTACACCGTGAGCAGACCGGCATTTTTGTATTCTTCCATCAAGGCACGATAGGCCACCTGATAACGCTGAATTTTGCTGACTTCTGTTGCGAGGTCACGACCATCCTGGATCAGCCGGTTCATATTCAGCGTGATCACATTGATAGAACCGGTGGCAACACCGCCTGCACCTAATGAATAGGAAAAAGTCTTATCGCTGATTTCACTGCGTAAACGACAGCAGGATGCTAAAGAATCAGCATTTTCAGACAGATAAACAAAAAAGCTGTTGGCCTGCGCCATCTCATCTGCAATGTGGCTGGCGAACTCGCGGTCTTTGCATTGTTGATTCTCTGTCAACATCGCCACCGTCACCACTGGAAACGTCAGGACTGTTTTCATCCTTTCCAGGTTAAACCAGCGTAAGAAAAACAGTTGCAGGGCCTGCACACTGTGCCAATCCGGCTTAGTGAAATCGGGAAAGACAAAGTCACTAAACATCGCGGAAAAATAATGTTGGTCGTAGACCGAGATGTTCCAGAACACGCTCTGATAGCCACGTGCCGCCGCTGGTTGATTTAGCGCGTAGACCACATGCTGTAAGTGGTTTTTAATTTGATGACGGTGTGTTGTCAAATAATCATCGCCGTAATCTTTGCGGGCAAAATAGTCAAAATAGGTGAGGAATTCGACGGTTGCGACTGCGCCGGCAAACTGACTCGATACGGCAAAAACAAAATTAACAAAGCAACCGCAGAAAGATTCCAGGTGTTTTGGTGCCTGTGATTCTCCACCCAGTTTGGTCAAGCCATCCAATAAAAATGGATACATGGTGACAGAGACGCAATAGGGTTTCAGGCTGGTTTCGTCATGAACGTAGATTTCATGAGCTTCAATCTGCCGGTGATATTCATCTGCCAGCGGCTGACCGAATAAACTGGCAATTTTGCTGCTGACCAAAGCGCGATTGACCTGAATAAAACAGTCTTTCATCAGCTCGGCTTCCAGCGTAGCGATGTTTTTCTGTGTCACATTGGCGTTGGCATCCAGTTTCGAGCCATCAGCCGGGTTCGCGGCTGATACATATTGCTGAATAAATTCGAGTTTTTGAGCGAGTTGATCCGGTGGCAGCACTTGCATGATGATTTCCTTTTTTAAGTTTTTATTGAGGTGAAAAAGCAGGCACTGCGGCATAAGCAGGTGCCGGTGTTGGCCATAGCAATGGATTCAGACACAGCTGACGCTGTAAATCGTATAAGCGTTGATTACTGCTGGGGTTATTGAGGCCACCCAGTTCTGCCTGCCAGGGGCCGGTTTTGACATAATCCAGCAGGGGCCGCAGCACTGCAGGACAAAAGGCAAGACCAGTATACAGAGCGGTCCGTAACCCCATTTTTCTACACTTATCCAGCAGTTCTGCAAGGGATGCGGCTTGCCATTCACCGCCCATAAACAGCACACAGCTCAAAAGCCCCCGGTATTTTTCACAGTCTGAATTTAGCCGGTCTAGGGTCAATGGCTCGCCATTTGCTGCGGACCAACTGTCGCTGCTGTGGCAGCCTTTACAACCCAGAGTACAGCCACTGATCAGATAGGCCAGGCTGACTTCCCCAGGGATCTCCTGCAACAAAATTTCGCAGGCCGTGGTGTTGAGCTGATTTGGACTTGAAGATCCCATATATGGTGTTCTTCTGTTTTTTTTGATACTAGATATGGTGTTTAGGTTAGGCTTTGCCTGTAGCTGGAATTTGATCCAGATCAAAGATTGCTCCAAACCGAAGCCTGATACCCCATCAGGAGTAGTTGCTGCTAACTGGTGCACAGCTTCCCCAAAAAAGTGCAAAAAGCCTGAGGAGCTCAGAGGGGGGATTTAGATTTATTCAGTAAATTCAAAAACATATTAAATTGGCCCGATTACTGCTTTCACTCTTTTATCTGGTAACGACCGGTTGGTCACACATTTCAGGCAGAGCGAGACTCTGCCCCGGCAAAGAAGCCCAAGTTGAACCTGCAAAACAGTAGGGGAGACCTGGGCTTTTTTTATTGTCTGCAAATGACAGTCCGTGGGCACGCTCAGCAAGCAAAGGCAAGGGGAAAGCAGCATGCAACAGACATTTCAGGACACAGTGAAGGCGCAGATCCTGGTGATCGGCAACGGAATGGTTGGACATCATTTTATTGAACAATTACGCCAGCGCGATGCCGGCTGCAGTGTGACTGTATTGTGTGGTGAGCCTCAGTTGGCCTATGACCGGGTCTATTTGTCCTCCTACTTTACTGGCACGCCTTTCTCCGAACTGTTGATGTCGACGGAACAATGGTATCAGGAGCAGCAAGTAGATTTACAACTGAACTGTTGGGTCGAGCGAATTGTTCCTACAGAACGCCTGGTTTATTGTCGTGATGGCAGGGTGTTCTCATATGAGAAGCTGGTATTAGCGACAGGCTCATATCCTTTTGTACCGCCCATTCCAGGCAATGACCAACCGCATTGTTTGGTTTATCGCACTTTACAGGATTTACAGAACATCGAAGCGAGCGCCGCTCAAAGCAAAGTCGGCGTAGTGATTGGCGGTGGTTTGTTAGGGTTAGAAGCAGCCAATGCGCTAAAACAGCTTGGCCTTGAGACTCATGTGGTCGAATTTGCGCCGCAGTTGATGGCGGTGCAACTTGATCAAGCCGGTGGTGCTTTACTCGCGCAGAAAATTCAGCAACTAGGGGTTACGGTGCATACCGGCAAGGCCACACAAGCCATTGCACCGGGTACTCAATATCGCTATCAGCTGCAGTTTGCCGATGGTTCAAGGCTTGAAACTGATTTGGTGTTGTTTTCTGCGGGCATCAGGCCTTATGACCAACTGGGGCGCTCAAGCGGGCTCGTCGTTGGTGAGCGAGGTGGTATTGTCATTAACGACCTGTGTCAAACTTCTGATCCGAGTATCTATGCCATTGGCGAATGTGCGTTATGGCAACAAAAAATATTCGGTCTGGTCGCACCCGGTTATCAGATGGCGCGGGTTGTTGCCGATCGACTGGTAAATCAACAACAGGCTACGCTGACTTTCAGCGGTGCAGATATGAGCACCAAACTTAAGCTGCTGGGTGTGGAAGTCGGCTCTATTGGTGATACTCATGCGAGAACACCTGGCGCAATGAGCTACCTCTTTACCGATCCGAAAGCTGGTCACTATAAAAAACTGGTCGTCAGCCCAAATGGCAAAAAGCTCTTAGGCGCTGTGCTGGTCGGAGACACCAGCGGCTACGATACCCTGCTGCAATATGCTCTGAATGAGATGCCGCTGCCGGCAAATCCAGAGCAGCTGATATTGCCAGCGTCGGGCCAAACGGCATTACCGGCATTAGTGTTACCAGATAGCGCGACCATCTGCTCCTGTCATAACGTCGCCAAAGGAGACATTGTCGGTGCCATTGGCGCAGGTGTCTGTGACCTCGCCAGCATTAAACATTGCACCAAAGCTGCAACCGGCTGCGGTGGTTGCAGTGCATTACTGAAATCTGTGGTTGATGAAGAACTCAAAGCCCGTGGCGTAGAAGTCAGCAATCATTTATGCGAGCACTTTGCCTATTCACGCCAAGAACTGCTGCACCTTATCCAGGTTGAGGGGCTTACAACGTTCTACCAAATTCTGAGTCAACACGGCAAGGGGCATGGCTGCGAGATATGCAAACCAACGATAGGATCATTGCTTGCCTCTGTATACAACGAATATGTGCTGAAAAAACCACATGTTGGTTTGCAGGATACCAACGACACATTCCTCGCCAATATGCAAAAAGACGGTTCATATTCGATAGTCCCACGCATAGCCGGTGGCGAAATTACTGCGGATAAACTGATTGTCATTGGTCAGGTCGCCAAGGATTTTAATTTGTATTGCAAAATCACCGGTGGCCAGCGTATCGACTTGTTTGGCGCGCGTTTAGAACAGTTACCCCAAATCTGGCGGTTACTGGTCGATGCCGGTTTTGAAACCGGCCATGCCTATGGCAAATCTTTGCGTACTGTAAAATCCTGTGTTGGCAGTACCTGGTGTCGATATGGCGTGCAGGACAGTGTGGGTCAGGCCATTGCTATTGAAAACCGCTACAAAGGCCTGCGTGCACCACACAAAATCAAAATGGCGGTATCTGGTTGCACCCGGGAGTGCGCCGAAGCACAAAGCAAAGACATCGGTATTATTGCCACAGAACGCGGCTGGAATTTGTACGTTTGTGGGAACGGTGGCATGCGTCCACGCCATGCCGATCTTTTTGCCACCGACTTAGACACCAACACTCTTATCAGTTACATCGATCGCATCCTGATGTTTTACATCAAAACAGCCGACCGCCTGACGCGGACATCCGTGTGGCTCGAGAAGCTGGACGGTGGGCTCGCATACTTGCAAGACGTTGTGATCAACGACAGCCTTGGCATTGCTGCTGAGCTCGAAGCCCAAATGCAACGCTTGGCAGGAACATACGCTTGTGAATGGAAAGCAACGCTTGACGATCCGCAAGCACTAAAACGTTTCAGACATTTTGTAAATAGTGATAAGGCCGATTCGAACATTTTGTTTGTCGAAGAGCGCGCCCAAATCCGCCCGGCGACGGCAGAGGAAAAGCAGCAATTTCAGCTTCAAATCCCAGTTAAAAATCTGACAGAGGAGAGTATCGCATGAGCTTTCAGGAGATCTGTAGTCTCGACGATTTGGTCGAAAATAGTGGTGTTTGTGTGTTAGTGGCAGAGCAACAGGTTGCACTGTTCTGGTTGCGTCCCGACGACTCTGGCGGGACAGGGGAATTGTTTGCCGTCGGTAATTTTGATCCAGTTGGTGGTGCCAATGTGTTATCACGCGGCATTTTAGGTTCTGTTGGCGACAAGCTGGTGGTCGCATCGCCCTTGTACAAACAACATTTTTGTTTGCGCACCGGCCAGTGTTTGCAAGACCCTTCGTTGAGTGTTCCTGTGTATCCGGTGATGTTGTCTCATCACAAGGTCCTGATTGGCAGCCAACCGGTCGCGGTAGACGCTGTCGCAGCCTGATCATGCAATGCTTCACAGGTCTAGCGATAAATTAAAGTAACTATTTAAAGCGACAGGGTATACCGGCTTTTTTACGGATGCAGCAACAGCAAAAAGGCGCAAGACCAGCTGCGGGAGAGTGATATGAGTGTACTAAGTTTTTTCCAGCAAGCTGGCCTAAATTTGCGCCAGTTTGGTAATAGCTTTGGCAGCAACCTCGGTGATTATATTGCTGGTGCGACCCGACGCACAGTCCCGCTGCCGGCTGGCGGCGAAACGATTCCCGGAGTCTATTTGCTTGGCGCAGGACCTGGCGATCCGGAGCTGTTAACGCGAAAAGGTGAACGGTTATTGCGCGCTGCAGATGTCGTTTTGTATGACAATCTGGTATCCCCTCAAGTGTTAGCGTTGTGCAGACGTAGTTGCCAACAGATATACGTCGGTAAACGCGCCGGTCAGCACGCGATGCCACAAGCTCAAATCAACCAGCTATTAGTTGAATACGGCAGGCTCAGCGTCACGGCAGACAAAGTGATCGTCCGCCTCAAAGGCGGTGATCCGACTATTTTTGGCCGGGTCAGTGAAGAGGCCGAAGCGCTGGAACAGGCCGGATTACGTTTTGCCATAGTCCCTGGAATCACCAGTGCTTGTGCTGCCAGTGCCTATAGCGGAATTGCGTTAACAGCCCGTGGTCAGGCAACTGCAGTACAGTTTTTGACGGCACAGTTTGCCGATCCCAGTCGCCAGCCAGATTGGCACAACTATCGCTATCAATATGGCAATAATCCCACTTTAGTGGTGTACATGGGATTAAACCGTCTTAATGAGTTGTGCCTTGGCCTGATGAATGTCGGCTGGCCCGGTGAAATGCCGGTTGCCTTGCTTGATCAAGTGAGTACCGATGCTCAACAACAACTGACCGGAAATCTAGCTGATATCTGTGCCCGTTATGCCTGCCACCAGCGAGGAGCCAATCCGTTGTTGGGTCCAACATTGATTGTTATTGGACTGGTTGTCAGTACGCCAATGGCAGTCTCCCCAGCCTTGCTAAAGGTCCCTGAAAACCTGCTGCAGGTCTTTTAAATCTCAGGCCAAAGGCCATGTAAACCGCACAAAGTTGTCGGATTGACCTCCGAGGCATTGTGTCGCCAAAAAACTGCAAAAAGGAGCGTTTATGATGGCTTTAACACCTGTAACAACCGGGCGAAAAAATAAATTCACCTTATATATGAACCTGCACGTGGCGGCGCTGGCTTTACTGCCGCTGTCCTTAGCTGCGCAAACAACACAACCCGTGTCTAAAGTCGCGCCAGCAACAGCAGCGACGTTAAAAGCCGGGCAACAAAGTGTCAATTGGCTATTTCGTTATCGATTGGAAAGCGTTGATCAGGCTGGACTGGCTGAAAACGCCCTGGCCAGTACCTTGCTATCGCGACTGACTGTACTGCAGGGGATCACTGACCAATTCAGCGCTGGCGTTGAGTTTGATTATGTCGCCGAGCTGGGGGATACCAGCTACAACAATAGTTTCAACGGTAAAACACAATATCCGTTGATTGCAGACCCGGCAGGCAGTGATTTAAATCAGGTGTTCGTGCAATACCAGCATCAAGGCCATCAGCTGAAAATAGGCCGGCAAAAGCTGGCGCTTGGTAATGAGCGTTTTGTTGGTAGCGTGGGCTGGCGGCAAAACGAACAGACTTTTGATGCGATTCGCTATCAGACTCAGCTCAGTTCAGCAGTCAAAATGGATTACAGCTTCAGTAACAGAGTCAACCGGGTCTTTGGTAGCAAGAGTCCGCAAGGTGATTGGCGTAGCAATATTCATTTGCTGGATCTGAATTACGCCATCTCCGCCACACAGCAATTAAAAGCCTATGCCTATGATATGGACTTCCGCGAAGCACCGCTGCAGTCGAACCGGACTTTGGGCATGGACTATCAGCAAAGTGGTCAGACAGGCGCACTCAGTTGGCAATGGGCTGCGGCAATCGCAACGCAACAGGAAGCTGCCGATAATCCGAAGTCTTACCGGGCTTCTTACCAGAATATCGAAGGCCAGATTAGCTATCAGTCTTATGTCTTTGGAGCTGGTTATGAAAAACTGGGCTCAGGCAATGGCGTGGGTTTTACCACGCCATTAGCAACTTTGCATAAGTTTCAGGGATTCGCGGACAAGTTCCTCAACACTCCGGCGAATGGTGTGAAAGACCTTCAGCTCAAGGCCGGTTATGTGCAACCAAAATGGGACTTACAGTTGCAATATCACTGGCTGGATGCAGCAATAGGAAATATGGACTTCGGCACTGAACTCAATGCAACGCTGCAATACAAATTCAGCCCGAAGTATGGTTTGCTAGTAAAAGCTGCGCAGTATGATGCCAAACACTTTTTGACAGATACCAGCAAGTACTGGATACAGCTGTTAGCCAAGTTCTGACAAATCAATTGCTCAACGACTGCCCGTGTTGTCAAAAGTAAGCGGATGGGACGCTACGTAACAAGCATGCGTCCCAGTCGCTAAATTAGTTCACAACTAACAATAGCCAGAGAATGAGCAATGTCTGCAGATAACAGATCGTTTGCCAAATTCGTACCGGGTAGGCGACTTGTAGCGTCAACTCACGCCAAAGCCCCGGATTCGGGTGACGTAAGTCATATAAAAATTCTGAAAGGTGCTGATAGCGTTTTAACGGATCAACTTGCAATGCTTTTTGCAAAGTCAGATCCAGCCATTCTGGCCAATCGGCATTTTGACCAATGAGCGGCCTGTAACTGAGCTTTTGCTGAGCTGGCAGATTTTTACAACGTGCAATATCCGGCCCATAGGGCGATTGTCCTGTAAGTAGGTAATAGCAAAGGGCTGCCAATGAATACAGATCAGATTGAGTACTGCCGGCCTGACCGGTGAAATATTCAGGAGCGGTAAAAAGCGCGGTGCCTGGAATTAAACCTGCGACTTCATGATCCGCCTGTAAACCTGCAAGTCGTGCAGCACCAAAATCGATCACTCTTACCTGACCTTGTTGATCCAACATCACGTTATCAGGCCGTATGTCCTGGTGCAGGATCTCCGCGCGGTGTAGCGCCTGCAACGCTTTGCCTGCTTGTTCAACGATATCAATGACCTGATTAAGATCTGGTTGAGGTTGTCGCAAGCGCCATTGATGTAACGTTTCACCGGGAATGTATTCAAACAAGCTGTAAAGGGCGGTCCGATGATGTTCAATGCTTGCCGCACGAAGCACATAAGGGCTATGTACCCGATTCGCGATCCATTCTTCACGCAGCAGACTCTCGAGATAGGAATCGTCTGCAGCCAATTCGAGCGACGGCGCTTTTAACACCGCTTGTTGACCGGCAGGTAATTCAACCAAATATAAATGACTGCGGTTACTCTGGCTTAGTACCCGTATAACGGTGAGTCCATCAAACTGACTACCCTCATGCAGGAGCGGTGGTAGTGGCAGCTCTTCTAGTGAGCCACCTGGCAAGGTAGTCTCAGTGGGTAGCTGCGTGACAAAAGCAAGTTGCACTGAAATATTATCATCGCTGCCATTGGTGAGTGCGATTTCTGCAAGTCGTTGAGCCACTTCAGTGAGATCCACATCCTGATTCGCTTGTGCCAGCACTTCAGCTAACTTTTTTTGTTCGATAAACTCAAAAAAGCCATCGGATGCAAGTAGAAATAGGTCGTCAACTGCGACATCGAGTTGTTGATAGTCTGGCAAAATCGATGATTGGGCGCCAAGGGCCTGGCTCAGTAATAGTTGATTCGCTTGCCAGACACGTTGATCACGGGTTAGCTGCGACAATCGTGACTGTCGATACAAATAGATCCGGCAATCACCGACATGAAACAGATGTGCCTGTTTTTGCCGGAAAATCACCGCCGAGAAGGCGCAGCAATAGCCTTTATCAGGATCTTGTCCATAGCTGCTTTGTCTGTTTTGCTGGTAGAGCCAACGATGGCAGGCTTGCAACACCTGTTGACCTGCATGTTGCACTGACCAGGCAGGATTGGTCGCAAAATAATCCAGGATAAAACTGCGCACTGCAGTTTCACTGGCGATCTGGCTGACCTGACTGCTACCAATCCCATCTGCGATGGCCAATACAGCACCTTTTTCCTGCAAAAGTGCTCTGGCAGGCATGCTGTAGTCAATAAAGTCCTGATTGATCGATTTACGGCCAGCGGTACTGTACTGGCCGATATTTAAATGCAAACCCACTATCAGGCGGCCTTTTTATTCGTACTGTAACTGCTTGTGTTCAACAAATCCCGCTTCGGTGCCGTTTTGTAGTGAGTGCTATACAAAGTGAGACCGGTAAATGCCAAACCACCAACCAGATTGCCCAGTGCTGTCGGGATCTCGTTCCACAGCAGATAGTCCATCACGGAAAAATCGCCGCCCATCATCAAGGCAAAAGGAAACAGAAACATATTGACGACCGAATGTTCGAATACCATATAAAAGAACAGCATGATCGGCATCCACATCGCGATCACTTTGCCACTGACATTGGTGGATATCATGGCGCCAACGACGCCCATCGATACCATCCAGTTACACAGCATGCCGCGTAAAAAGATTGTCAGCCATCCGCTAACGCCATGTGCAGCATAACCCACGGTTCTGGCTTCACCAACGCCAGCCAGCTTTTCACCGACCGGGCCGGCCGGGGCGTCAAACCCCATCGTGAATACAAAGGCCATCATGAACGCAACTGTCAAAGCACCAGCGAAATTGCCACAAAATACCAATCCCCAATTCCTTAAAATGCCGCTAATGGTAACCCCAGGGCGCTTATCTAACCATGCTAAAGGTGTTAACACAAAAACACCGGTTAACAAGTCAAAACCCATTAAATACAACATGATAAAGCCAACCGGAAATAACATAGCTCCAGCCAACGGTGAACCGGTTTGTACAGAGACTGTCACTGCAAATACGGCCGCCAGTGCCAGAATCGCCCCTGCCATGAAGGCACGAATCAGAGTATCCCGGGTCGACATAAAAATCTTTGATTCGCCAGCGTCGACCATTTTGGTGACAAATTCAGCGGGAATAAGGTAAGCCATAGTTTTTCCTTCTTGTGCTGTGTGCAAAAAAAAGCGTCCGCCCTCAGGTGAGGAGCGGACGCCTTTGTCCAATATTCTGTTGTGATTGCTGCGGTTATTCCGCTTTCCAGTTAATGCATTTCAGATGCCAGATTTGCTAACTAGTTAAGTCTTTCATATCTATGGGAAAATATTTTTAGTGTGTTCAACATCTTCTTGATGGTGCGCCATATCAGTGCAGGGGTTGCACAGCCATAGCGCATTTTTGTATTTCGCAGTGTTAGCGTACTGAATGGCTATTGGCAATATACATTATATAAATCAGTGACATAGTTTTGTATTTGCTATGTTGGAACATCATTTGCGATAGCAAAGTTCCTTGAAATAGATGCTGAGTTCCAATGGATCCATTAGTGCTTCGTTTATTATTGGCAGCAAAGCAGCAAGATTTGGCTGCATTGCGGCAGCTCCATGCACTGATTGAGTTAGTGGCTCAAATCGGCGATGTCGTTCACCACCTGCAACGCGAGCGTGGACTCAGCAATTTGGTGATGTATACACCGCAGACCTCATTCCAAATCCAGCTGAATGATCAGGCCAAATTAGTTGAGCAGGCCTTGGAAAATACAGCCCGGGTGATACAAAACATCATGTCGTCGGGCTACATCAGTGCGGCAAGATTGCAAACTTCGATAGCATTGGCGTTGCAAAGTAGTTTTGGCTTACCGGAGATCAGAAAATCTGTACAGCACTACCAGTTGCAGCAGGAAGTCAGTCAGGCACCCTGTGAAAAATATTCAGTATTGATCCGTCTTTGGCTTGATGTGGTGATTGACGCGGCAGGACTGTCGGTTTCTGCGCAGGTCAGCAGGTCGGTACTTAGCCTGATCTATCTATTACAAGCCAAAGAGTATGCGGGACAGGAACGTGCCTGGGGAGTCATTGCATTTTCTGGTAAAGCGGCTGGAGGTGAGCTGGTAGAGCGATTACAAGTACTGGGGCAGTCTCAAAATGATGCTTTACGGGCACTTTGGCCGGTAATCGATGCCGAGAGTAGTCGGCAGTTTCAGCCCTACTTTGAGCAAGATACTGACCAACAGTATGCTGAACTGAAACAGCTGATGCTTGGTCTTTGTGTTCACTCACAGGCGTCGCCAGCATTAGCAGAGCTGTGGTACCAAAGCGCCACTCAACGGATTGATGTGTTGCACAGTATGTTAGAGCCCGTCAAAGCGAACCTGGAATTGCAATTGACCAACTCGAGACAAATCTACGATAAAGAACAGCGTTTGCTACAACTTCATCGGACAGAACAGGTAGGAATAACGAAAGATAATGGACCGCCCCTTATTCCAAGTACTGTGAAATATCCGGAACAAGCATCGTTGCTACACTTGTTGCGGGAGCAGTCACACTACATTTCAAATATTGAGGCAGAGTTATGTAATGCAAGAATTGCGGTACAAGAACTCAAAATTATTCAAAGAGCAAAGCTACTGTTAATCGACCAGCATCAGCTGACTGAGCAACAAGCCCATCACCAATTACAAAAACTGGCAATGGATAGGCAGGAATCACTAGCGAAAGTGGCTGAGCAGGTCGTAGAAAAGTTTGCCATTCGCAATAAAAAGAGCGCCAAATCAATATGAAGTGGCGCTGCAAAAAACCGACGTGGAGTTGTCGGACCGAGAGACTAAATCGCTTTTATGGCTGGTAAGTCACCATCCACCAGAATTTACGAGTATCTGCCTGAAATTTATCTGCCTGATAAAAGGCGACTTTACCCAACAATTGCCATTGAGGGTTTACTTCATAGGCAAGCGTCGCACCTATTTCATTGCCGTAATGGATATCAGCATAATCACTGTTGAAACGGTGCCAGGAGACCGTCGCTTTTGTTTTCAGTAATGGGAAAGCCAACTGTACCGCATGCTCCCGTAAGCCATTGACCGGAGTGGTTAAAAACATGTCAGCAAAGCCATTAAACGCATGTAAAGTGGCAAATGGCGTCTGGAATGCCACTTTGCCATCAGAGCCTAACCTTTCGGCAATCCCTTTGACTGTAACTTTACCCAGTGGATAACTCAGTTCCATCCGTTGATAGCTGACATTGTAATTGGTGGGAGCCAGGTGAGCATCCTGTTGATTGGCAAGGGCCAGCTGCCATTTAAAACCTTGCGCTGCACCTTTGTAATCAAGGCCACTTGTGCTGCTAGAACGGGCGATGAGACTGTCAAAATCGAGGTCATAGAAATAGCCTTGCAGCACATGTTCTGGTTTGACCATCCATTGTGCCTGTGCCAGATTAAACCGCCCGTGTAAGTCAGCATTCGTCCCATCCGGACCAAACACCCGATTTGCATTATGTAAACTGGCAAGATCGAGTTGCACCGCACTGCCGAAACTCTGTGTCAGTCGGATCCCATCAAAAGTCTGTTCGTTCTGCCGCCAACCAACACTGCCAATAAAGCGTTGGTCGCCGAAGTTCAGGCGCTGCCTGCCAAGCGTAATTTGACTGGAGTCACCTGCTTTAAACAACAGAGCAGCCTGATTCAAATCCAGGCCGTCCGGATCTGCGATTGTGGCGTATTTGCTCAAACCATTCACTGTATTGTTATAAGTCTCGCCACCGATTACGGCCACATGGTCAGCTTCAATCAACGCGCTAATACTTTGATTGGAAGCCAATGTCCATTTACCAGTATTGACTGTGAGTCGGCTGCGCAATGTCGACGCTAAAGCATCCTCGAGCGGACCATCAGGTTGCACTTGTTCGAGGCGATAACGGAAATTCCATTTTAAGCTAGAGTCTTGCCATATTTGATTGATGCCATCTGCAAAAGCTGCTTCAGACAGGGCCAGGCTGGCCAGCAATAACGCGCGTTTCATCGTAGTTTTCCTCTTGCGGTTCGCTGCGCGTATTGTAGGTGGAATAAAAGGCGTTTTTCAGGAAAATACCAATATAAACAGTCGGATAACCACAAAGAGGTAATTTGGGTGGTTAGTAGTTGTAGCTACTGAATTACTTGGAATGTGTCATAGCCGTCATCAAGTCAGATTGAGTGACAACACCGCAAAGTTCAAAGTTTTCGGTCACAATAGGGACTTGATGTAATCCATTGTTAGCAAGTAATGGCACGAGCGTTGATATCGCGTCGTTTGGTGTTGCGACTATCAAGCGAGTGCTCATTTTGTCTGCCACCTTGTGGTGGGCAAAATGCGCGCTACCTAACCATTTCAGCCGCAAATGAAGCCGCAGGCTGTGAAGGTGTTGGCTGATTCCAGTGTGTTCTGCAATCGCAAGGTCATTTAAAAAATCTGAGACCGAGATCACACCGACCAAACGATAATTGGCATCGACGACCGGCAACATGTTGATTTTATGTTTACGGAGCAAATTCCATGCTTGTTGCAACGACGTTTCCGGCTCGACAGTCACTAAGTCCTTTGCCATGATGTCGCTACAATGAAGCGTCCTAATTTGTCGGTTCATTGCTTTTTGTTGAGCAAGGCTGAATAAACGCACCAGGTCAGACTCACTAATATCCAGCCCCGGTGAGCATTCTTGCATGGCTGCTCGTATGTCCTGTTTCTGCAACTGGCTCTTTGCTAGTGGAGGTAAGTCTCGGGTTCCTAGTGTTCCTGGATCCGGAGTGATTTTGTTGATTCTTAACAAATAGCGTTGTAAGAACAAACTGACCGTTAGCATCACGATTAAATTCAGGCCGACCGGGTATAGTAGAAAATCAAACCCTAGCGCAGGTCCAGTAGTTGTTGCTATCACGGGAATTAGAGCTGTAACCCCCGCAGGCGGATGCATCACCTCAAATAGATACATCATCAATATCACCAAGGAAATGGTCAGGGCAGCCATAAGCGCGAAATGATTCACCAAATGGCTGACCATTAGTCCGATAGCGGCAGCAAGTAAATGGCCCCAAAAGAAAACTGCCGGTTTTGCTAAAGGGCTGCCTGGCAAGCCAAATAATAAAACGGCAGAAGCCCCCATAGACGCCAGCAACAGAGCATGCTCACTGCCACGCAGTGAAAACTCGCTGATTTGGGCAACGAGCCACAGCGCAACAAACGCAGCGGTGACCGCTTTAAAACGTTGAGTCAATGGAATGGCTGAAAGGCGCTGACCATTACAGTTATTTAATGCGAATACATGTTTGAACCAGCGAATGTATCCCTTGAACATGGGTATCAGACCTTATAATTCGACAGCCAAAATTCATCCGCTGTGTTTAGTGCATAAAAACGGCAGCATCGAACTAATGCTGGAAACAGACAGCGCTGACCGTTGTAATAACGGCCAGCGGCTATCCCACGTCAATTATTGCATCAACGGTGATGAATTCACATTAAAATCAAAGCCATCAATCTGTGAGGTTGAGATTAGCTGCGTGATGTACTGACTGATCGCTTTACGCCGGACTTTTTCGTTCAGGTAGTCGGCAATGCGTTGTGAAACCGCTTGATAGGGCAACTGCTGGCCTTCGACTCTGTGCAGCACTTCAACCACATGCAGGCCATAGCGGCTTTCCAGCGGATAAGGCAATAAGCCCGGCTGTAAGCGAAATAACGGCCGCTCCAGTTCCGGCACGGTCTGGCCTTTGGAGATCTGGCCTAGTAAACCGCCACTGTCTTTGGTCGAACAGGCAGAATACTGACTGGCTAAGCCGGCAAAGGCGCTGCCCGCCTGAATTTGTCCAATCAGGGCTTCGGCCTGTTGTTGTGCTTTGCTGCGGCCCGTTTGGTCGTCTGGCGCACAAGCCAGCAAAATGTGTCGCACTTCCAATAATGGCGAGCTGACGAATTTTTGCGGATTTTGCTGATAATAAAGCTCACAATCCGCTGTTTTGGCACTGGGGACTTTCACCTCCAAATCGATCACTTGTTGCACCAAGCTGTCTTGCGCAGCCTGGCGCTGATCGGTGTTTTCCGTCTGTTGTAACGCGGCAAGTTCTTTGGTTAAGCCCAGTTCGTCGGCGCGCTGGCAGATTAACTTTTCAATAATCAGACTTTGCGCGGCAGCGACCATGGCGGCGCGTTTGTCGGCGGCCGGGTGATATTGCATTTCAGCAAAGATCTCCGCTTCGGAAATTTGCTGCTGATTGACTTCGATCATGTTGAACTCCCGACAGGCCAGCTGTGCGCTGGCCTGTGTTCTGGTTACGGCATCACTTCTCCGAGGCGGGTTAGCGCACAAAGCGCTGACGCACAATCTGATGCGGCCGGCGGATATATTGCAGCGGCACGCTGAGCATATGCACCAGCCGGCTGAACGGAAACACTACAAACAGCGTCATGCCAAGCACAATGTGCGCTTTAAAAATCCAGTGCACGCCCTGCATCGCCGCGACTGCTTCTGCGCTGTCAAAGGTCACGGTGTTTTGTGCCCAGGCCATTAACTTCAGCATTTCACTGCCGTCCATATGACCGGCGGAGACAAAAATTGAGGTTAAGCCCAACAGCAGCTGCGCCAGTAATAACCACAGCAGCGCGATGTCCATCGGATTGCTGCTGGCGCGTACGCGTGGATTGGTCAGCCGGCGTTTCAGCAGAATGACTAAACCGTACAGGCAGATCAGGCCAAAAAAGCCGCCGACGCCCATTGCGATCATTTGTTTAAATGACGCGCTGATGCCGAGCACGTGCCAGACTTCGGCCGGCGTCAGCAGACCGACGGCATGACCGCCCAGAATGGCCAGAATGCCGATATGAAACGGGATACTGCCACGGCGTAACTCTTTCTTTTCCAGCAACTGGCTAGAGCTGGTTTTCCAGCTGTATTGCTCGCGGTCGTAACGGATCCAGCTGCCAATCAACATCACCGCAAAGGCGATATAGGGGTAGATGCCAAAGGCGAGATGATCAAAGTAATTCATGATAAAACTCCTGAAGCTGCAGCGGCAGCGGGTGTCGCCTCGTTAAAAAACTGCACCGGCACCATCTGGTCGCGGCGTTGACCTTCAGTTGGGCGGTATTGACTGCTGGGGCAGCTGGTTTCACCGGCGCCGTTATTGCCAGCCGACATAAAGCTGACCATTTCCTCTTCCCAGACTTTATCCAGCGCTTTGGGTGTGTCATCGCGCTGCTCGCTGCTGATTTGTTTGGCCAAATCAGCGAGGTCAATGTCAGCTTCGGACAGCTCCAGCAGGCTGTGCAGCAGGATTTGATAATCCGAATCGCGCTGTGCGAGACGAGCAGCCAGCAGGCCTAAAATCGGCGCCACTTCCTGCAGACCAAAACGCGCGTTGTCATCGCCCTGGGTCGATAAAAACTCTAAGTACAGCGGCAGATAATCCGGCAGTTCTTTTTGGGAGATATCCAGCCCGGCTTCGCGATACTGCGCCTGCAGGTCGACCATCGCCTGACCGCGGTCCCGCGATTCGCCGTGTAAATGTTCAAACAGCAGCAGGCTTAAGCTACGGCCGCGTTCAAACTGACTGTCGTATTCGGCCTGCCAGTCCATTAAATCTTTGCCAAGCCGCTGGCTGATAAAGGCCAGCAGCGCCGTTTTGGCGGCGTCGGACAACGCCGCCGCCTGCACAATTTGTTCAAGCTCGGCCTGACTGTCGTGTAGCAGTTCGGTCGGGTAGTCGAGCAATAACGAAATCACCTGAAGTATTTGCATGTTGTTAATCCTTCAATTCCACCGGAATGACCTGACGCACGCCTTTGGCTTTGCTGCCAAACAGGTTGACGCCGTTATTGCCATCGCCACAGCCGTTACCAAAACTAAAGCCACAGGAGCTCTTCAGGTCATAGGCATTTTCGGCATAAGCGCGATGGCTGGTCGGAATGACAAACCGGTCCTCGTAGTTGGCAAGCGCCATATACCGGTACATTTCTTCCACCTGATGTGCGGTGAGGCCGACCTGCTGTAGCACCGCTAAGTCTTCGACGCCATCGACCTGCTGCGAGCGTTTAAAGGCGCGCATCGCAATCATCCGCTCCAAAGCCCGCACCACAGGTTTTTCGTCGCCGGCGGTTAATAAATTCGCTAAGTATTTCAATGGAATACGCAGCGATTTTAAATCAGGGATCTCGCCATTCATGCCGACATGACCGGCCTGTACGGCGCTTTGAATTGGCGACAGGGGCGGCACATACCAGACCATCGGCAGAGTGCGGTATTCCGGGTGCAGTGGCAGGGCGATTTTCCAGTCCATTGCCATCATGTACACCGGGCTTTGCTGCGCCGCTTTAATCCAGTTATCACTGATGCCTTCGGCGCGGGCGGCGGCGATGACTTTCGGATCGTTTGGATTTAAGAAAATATCCAGCTGCGCCTGATACAGGTCCTGCTCGTTGGCAACGCTGGCCGCGGCGGCAATTTTGTCGGCGTCATACAACAACACACCTAAATAGCGGATGCGGCCGACGCAGGTTTCTGAGCACACAGTCGGCTGACCGGCTTCAATGCGCGGGAAGCAGAAAGTGCATTTTTCAGATTTACCGGTTTTCCAGTTGTAATAGATTTTTTTGTACGGACAGGCCGACACACACATGCGCCAGCCGCGGCATTTGTCCTGATCGATCAGCACAATGCCGTCTTCTTCGCGTTTGTACACAGCGCCGCTGGGGCAGGCCGCGACACAAGCCGGATTCAGGCAGTGCTCACACAGCCGTGGCAGGTACATCATGAAAGTTTTTTCAAACTGGCCATAAATGTCTTTTTGCACCACGTCGTTGAAGTTCTGGTCTTTTTTGCGTTTTTCGAACTCAGTGCCGAGAATTTCTTCCCAGTTTGGTCCCCATTCGATTTTCTCCATGCGCTGGCCGCTAATCAGTGACCGCGGCCGCGCGACCGGCTGGTGCTGGCTGTCTTTGGCGGTGTGCAGATGCTGATAATCAAAATCAAAGGGTTCGTAATAGTCGTCAATTTCCGGTAAGTCCGGGTTGGCGAAAATATTCGCCAGCACCCGGCGTTTGCCGCCAATTTTGAGTTCCAGCTCGCCGCTGGCATTTTTGGTCCAGCCGCCGTGCCATTTTTGCTGGTTTTCCCATTCTTTCGGAAAACCGATGCCGGGCTTGGTTTCAACGTTGTTAAACCAGGCATATTCGACGCCTTCCCGTGAGGTCCAGACGTTTTTACACGTGATAGAGCAGGTGTGGCAACCGATACATTTGTCGAGGTTTAACACCATGCCAATTTGGGCTCTGACTTTCATAAATTGCTACTCCAAGCTTATTTGGTGTCTAACCAGTCGACGTTGCTCATCTTGCGCACGATGACGAATTCGTCGCGGTTACAGCCGACGGTGCCGTAATAGTTAAAGCCGTAGGCTTGCTGGGCATAACCGCCGATCATGTGTGTTGGTTTCATCACAGCACGGGTCACCGAATTGTGAATACCGCCACGGGTGCCGGTGGTTTCAGCGCCTGGCACGTTCACGATGCGTTCCTGAGCGTGGTACATCATGCTCATGCCTTCCGGCACGCGCTGCGACACCACGGCGCGGGCAGCAATAGCGCCGTTGACGTTAAAAATTTCAATCCAGTCGTTGTCTTCGATGCCAGCCGCTTTGGCGTCCAGCTCGCTGAGCCAGACAATAGGGCCGCCTCGCGACAAGGTCAGCATCAGCAAGTTGTCGGAATAGGTACTGTGGATGCCCCATTTTTGGTGTGGCGTGATCCAGTTCAGTACGATTTCTTTGTTGCCATTCGGTTTTTTATGCAGCACCGGCGCCACGGTTTTTAAGTTGATCGGTGGCTTGTAGGCACATTGCTGCTCACCAAAATCGCGCATCCATTCGTGATCCTGATAAAACTGCTGGCGGCCGGTGATGGTGCGCCACGGAATAAGCTCGTGTACGTTGGTATAGCCGGCGTTGTAGGACACATGCTCGTCTTCCAGACCTGACCAGGTTGGCGAGGAGATGATCTTACGCGGCTGCGCCACGATATCGCGCCAGCGAATTTTTTCGTCTTCTTTGTTGAGCGCCAGATGACGGTGATCGCGGCCGGTAATTTTCGATAAAGCCGCCCAGGCTTTGACGGCAACCTGACCATTGGTTTCCGGCGCCAGGCTTAAAATCACTTCGCAGGCGTCAATGGCACTGTCAATCCGCGCCAGGCCTTTGTTGACGCCTTCGGCGGTGTGCGTGCGGTTTAGCTCTTTGAGGAAATGAACCTCATTTTTGGTATCCCAGCTGATGCCTTTACCGCCGTTGCCGGCTTTTTCCAGCAATGGCCCAAGTGAGGTAAAGCGCTGATAAGTATTGGGATAATCACGCTCGACCACGTTCAGGTGCGGCATGGTCAGGCCAGGGATGGCTTCACATTCCCCTTTCCACCAGGCTTTGACGCCATAAGGCTGGGCCAGTTCGGCCGGGGTGTCGTGGTGCATCGGCGTGGTGACCAAATCGGTTTCAACACCTAAATGGCCCGGACAGAGGCGGGAGAATTCTTTGGCGATGCCTTTAAAAATTTCCCAGTCGCTGCGGGCTTCCCATACCGGGTCGATGGCGGCGGACAACGGATGAATAAACGGATGCATGTCCGAGGTATTCATGTCGTCTTTTTCATACCAGGTGGCGGTTGGCAATACGATGTCGGAATACAGACAAGTGGTTGACATACGGAAATCTAACGTCACCCACAAATCGACTTTGCCTTCAGCGGCGTTGTCGGACCACTGCACGTCTTCTGGTTTTTTGCCGCCAAATCCGCCTAAGTCTTTCCCGAGCAAACCATGTTTGGTGCCGAGTAAATGCCGCAGCATATATTCATGGCCTTTACCGCTCGAGCCCAGCAGGTTGGAGCGCCAGATAAACATATTACGCGGGAAGTTTTGTGGATTTTCCGGCTCCTGACAGGCAAATTTCAGGCTGCCGTTTTTCAGCTCGTTCACCACATAGTCTTTGACATCGAGGCCAGCCGCTTTGGCTTTGCTGACTAAATGCAGCGGGTTGGTGCCAAGCTGCGGCGCAGAAGGTAACCAGCCCATGCGTTCGGCACGGCTGTTAAAGTCTATAATAGAACCGGTCCATTTTTCTTTATTGGCAAGTGGCGACACCACTTCAGCCATATCGAGTTTTTCATACCGCCATTGGCTGGCATGGTTATAGAAAAACGAGGTGCCGTTCATATGACGTGGTGGTTTTTGCCAGTCCAGCGCAAAGGCCAGCGGGGCCCAGCCGGTTTGTGGCCGCAGTTTTTCCTGACCGACATAATGCGCCCAGCCGCCGCCGCTTTGACCGATACAGCCGCACATCATCAGCATATTGATGAGGCCACGGTAGTTCATGTCCATGTGATACCAGTGGTTCAGTGCAGCCCCGACGATGACCATAGAGCGGCCACGGGTTTTGTCGGCGTTGCGGGCAAACTCACGGGCAACCCGGATCAGCGCTTCTGGTTCGACACCGGTAATGGCTTGTTGCCAGGCCGGGGTATAAGGCACGTTGTCGGCATATGACTGCGCGCGATTCGGGTCGGTGAGGCCAAAAGCCGTGCCGTTATCGACACCATAATGCGCCAGCGTCAGGTCATAGACAGTGGCGACTAAAGCTTCAGTGCCATCTTTGAGCTGAACTTTACGCACCGGAATACGGCGGATTTGTACTTCGTCGTGTTCAGTGTGCTGGAAGTATTTGTACTCGTGCGGCGCACCGCCAAAATACGGGAAGGCGACTTCAGCGATGCTGTCATGCGCGTCAATTAACGACAGTTTCAGCTCGATATCGCCGTCTTTGTCTTTTTGTTCCAGGTTCCATTTACCCACCTGATTGGTGTTCTGGCCCCAGCGATAACCGATAGCACCGTTTGGACTGGTCAGGCTGCCATCTTGTTTCACGCCGATAGTTTTCCAGTCCGGGTTATTGGCTTCACCGAGGTTGTCGACCAGATCAGCGGCGCGCAGGAAGCGGCCTTGCGTCAGCTTGCCGTCATGTTCTTCCAGCAGGACTAACATCGGCATATCGGTGTAACGCCGCACGTAGTCGGTGAAATAGCTGCTGGGGCTGTCGACATGGAATTCTTTTAAAATGACATGGCCAAAGGCCATCGCCAGTGCCGCGTCTGTACCTTGTTTTGGCGCCAGCCAGGTGTCACCGAATTTGGAGGCTTCGGAATAATCCGAGGTGATGACACAGGTTTTGGTACCTTTGTAGCGTACTTCAGATAAAAAATGCGCGTCTGGTGTGCGCGTTTGCGGCACGTTTGAGCCCCAGACAATAATGTAATTCGAGTTGTACCAGTCAGCTGATTCCGGCACGTCGGTTTGCTCGCCCCAGACTTGCGGCGAAGACGGCGGTAAATCACAGTACCAGTCATAGAAACTTAAGCAGTTGCCACCAATCAGCGACAAGTAACGTGCGCCGGCGGCGTAAGACACCATCGACATCGCCGGAATGGGCGAGAAGCCCGTGACGCGGTCCGGGCCATGTTGCTTGGTGGTGTAGATATTGGCCGCAGCGATGAGTTCATTGACTTCATCCCAGCTGGCGCGGATAAAACCACCTAAACCACGGCGTTCTTTGTAGCTTTTGGCTTTGACCGGATCAGAGACAATCGACTGCCAGGCTAACACCGGGTCCTGATGCACCGCTTTGGCTTCGCGCCACAGTTTCATCAGATGCTGGCGCACTTTCGGGTATTTCAACCGGTTGGCGCTGTAGATATACCAGGAATAACTGGCGCCGCGCGGACAGCCGCGGGGTTCGTGATTGGGTAAATCCGGTCTGGTGCGCGGATAGTCGGTTTGCTGGGTTTCCCAGGTCACCAGGCCGTCTTTGACATAAATTTTCCAGCTACAGGAACCGGTACAGTTGACGCCGTGGGTGGAACGGACAATCTTGTCATGTTGCCAGCGCTGCCGGTAACCCTGTTCCCAGGTTCTGTCCTGATTGGTGGTGATGCCATGCCCTTCGGCGAAGGGGGTGCTGCGCGTTTTAAAAAAACGCAGTTTGTCGAGCAAGTGACTCATTATATTACTCCTGCTTGCCAATCTGGTGCGGTGTGGGGCACCAGACTGCGATGCTGAACTTGCCAGTAGTCTGGATTGCGCATGGCGAATCATGATTGATTTGGCGCAAGCAATCCACGGAGCGTAAAAAGGTACAAACGCTGAAAAGTACCACCTAGTAGGTAATGGCTTTAAATGCTTATCTGTATGAAAATAATGGAATTAATTGATTTTTCTTTGCTTGATTACACCCATCGCTAAGAGACTGAGCGCAAAAGGAGTAGCTCCTGAAATTAGCTAGCGAAACAGGTAAGATGGGGTATCAGCACAACAGGTGGGTCTGCTAGCTATGAAACCATTGTTGAAGCAACAGTCTTCAATTGTCAGTCGTATTGGCATTGCGCTAGGCATCATCGTCACTTTAGCTCTCGGCACTATGATTATTTCTTATTGGCTGTCAGAACGGGCGGACAGTGATGCATTAGCAATTAACGTTGCCGGGTCGCTCAGGATGCAGACATTTAAAGTCGTGATGTTAAGTGAACAATCATCGGGTGCAGATTTTCAGGCATCGCGGGAGAAGCTGCAGCAGAGCTGGCAGCATCCGGTGTTCAGTCATATGAAAACCAGTAATACCCAGCTGAACTTGCAATTCGTCAAAGCGCGGCAGAATTGGTTGTTGCTGGATCAGGAATTGTTGACGCTGTCAGCGGCTGAGCGGTTTGCGCGCGCACAGCGCCAAGTCAATGAGATTGAAGTATTAGTCAGCACCATTCAGCAGGACGCTGAACACAAGGTTCGTCTGTTGCGCATCGTGCAAATCTTCGCGCTTTTTACCACAGTATTTCTCGCAGCTGTGGTCCTGCATTGGTTACGCAATAGGGTTGAACAACCTCTTAGTGAATTAACCCGGGCAGCACATCGGATTGGTCAAGGTGACTTTACTTGCCGGGTCCAGCCACAGGAACAGGATGAACTGGGGGTTTTGGCGCAAACGCTGAATAAAATGTCAGATGCGATTGCGTCTATGTATGGCACCTTGCAAAAACGGGTGGATGCTCAAACTCAGGCGTTGCAAATTTCTAATACGAAACTGCAGTTTTTATACGATATGGTGCGGGACCTGACTGTTGAAACTGTCGATCGCAACAGACTCGATACCATAGTACAGCAATTGCAGCACGTTGTTTCGGTTGAGGATATTGAGCTGTGTCTACTTACAGAGCAGGGCAACCGGCCTTATTTACAAATCCTGCCTGATACCAACCATGAAGAATGTGGACGTTCTAGCTGTGGAGATTGTACATCAGCGAGTGACAGTGGTCAGATTGATAATACTGGCTGGGTATACCGTTTTCAGGTGCAGCGTGAAGCAAATCATCATGGTGTTTTAGTTGTTCGCACCCACAGTACTGAATCTCTGAGCGATTGGCAGCTACAGTTATTCCGCAGTGTTGCAGGTCATATAGCGATAGCACTGAGTTTAAAGCAAGAGCAGGAGCAGGGCCGTCGGTTGGTATTGATGCAAGAACGAACCGTTATTGCCCGTGAGCTGCATGACTCTCTTGCGCAGGCCTTATCATATCTGAAAATTCAGGTGACAAGGCTTAATAAAGCCATTGAAAAACAACGACCCGACCTATTGCAGGACATTACGGACGAACTGAAACAGGGCCTTGATAGTGCTTATCGGCAACTGCGTGAACTATTGACCACGTTCCGACTAAAAGTGGATGGTGGCGGTGTCGAAGCTGCGTTGCAGCAAGCGGTTGTTGTGCTGGCTGAACAGTCTGGAATGCGGTTTCGAGTCGACTATCAGTTAGCAAACATTCCGTTATCACCACAAGAAGAAATTCATTTACTGCAAATTGTGCGGGAGGCCAGTCAGAACGCGGCACACCATAGTAGGGGCACTGAGGTATTGGTCGGACTGAAACAGCACCCTGATAAGTGGATAGAGCTTTGTGTTGAGGATAACGGCATCGGGATTCCTGATAAAGCCGAAAAGCTCAATCATTACGGTCTCGCCATAATGCAGGAACGCAGCCGGCAGCTCCACGGCGAATTACGGATAGAACGTCGTAAAGCAGGCGGCACCGGCGTATATTTTAGATTCTACCCAGAGTATTTAGCGCAGAGAGTACCTGCATAATAAAATGGAACTACCTCCTTTGGTTAATTGGCATAAAGAGCTGCGGACTTCATGATTCAAATACTAATCATGAAGTCGTGACTGCAACGTGACTAAACACGATAAGCAAATTTCTGGAAGCTGTTTAGATAGGATTGAACAGCAGGTAACATCCCCAAATGACTCATACCCGCTGGATGAAAATAGACAGAGGCATCCGGTTGAATATTCAACTGAAAGAAAAATGCTAAACATTCAACAGCAATTGCTTGATTCTATTCTTAACCTAAATCAGCACCTGCTGTTTTTTCAGGAGCTGATGGAGCAGGAAATAGCAGAAGGGTATGCCGCCACAAAATCGCTGCCCAAGCCCCCTCATACTCCCGATATTGCGAATGAGCTTTGAGAATGAAGCCGGATCGAATGACTGCGATGCGCGAGATTATCGCGCAGGTTAAAGCTGAATTTCCGTTGTATGAGCCGAGCACCTTTATCTGTGGTGCAAATACAGATTGTGCCGGTTGCCCGAAAAAGCTACTCGAGATGGTTGATAGCGAGATCTGTTATTGGGAGAGTGCAATGAAGCGTGGTGTAAGTCCTAAATTTGATGAGATCCGCCGATTTGGCAAAATGTGTTTGGGTGTCCGGCGCGCGTTGTTACGTAATAATTTGCTTCGGGAACGAGTTTAATTGCTTGGATACCAGCTGACTTATAGTTTTATCTGCTTTAACAATCATACACCTCAAGTGACAAACAGCTCATTAACGCGGCATTTAATCGCTCTTTCTAGGTAGTTAAATCAAGGTCTAATCCGAAAGTGGTAGTTGTTTGCCTTTTTTCGAGTGTCTCCTATGTTGTTTCTATCAGGGAAAAATATGAGGCCTATCACGACGATGGAAATCCGCAATCTTACAGTCAAATCCAAACTTCTCTTGTTACTGACGCTGCCGGTTCTGACTCTACTTGGTTTGGCACTCAATCGTATTTTGATGGATGTGGGAAACTACAGTATCGCACAGCAGGTTGAAACGACCGTCAGTCATTCCGTTAAAATAAGTCAATTGATCGGAGCATTACAGGCTGAGCGAGGTGCAAGTGGTGTAGTTCTCGCAAGCAAAGGAGCGCGCTTTAAAGACCGGTTATCTGGGCTACGAAACAAAACAAACGACGCTCTGAGCTTGGTAAGATCAATTGCTTTAACAGAATTTGCAGCCATTCAGGCTGAAGTAGATGAACTCAGGACAAAGATTGACGGGCTTTCAATGGAGAGTGCAGTATCTGCTGCGCGTTACACTAAATTGATCGCAGATCTCATCGCTAAAGATCACCAAGCTGAGCTTCAACTGGCGCATTTAGGGTTGAGCCGAAGACTGGCCACGTTGAATAAACTTATTGAAACGAAAGAAAGAGCCGGACGGGAGCGCGCAATTTTGGGCATAGTGTTTAGTCAGAGCCGTTTTACCGAGCAAACGCTGACTACTTTTGCCAACAATCTGGGGGCTTATCATGCTTATGCTGAAGGTATGTCTGGCATGCTCACACCAGCACAGAAAAAACGCTGGGATGATATGCAGTTACTCTCGGAGTTTCGTAAAGTAGCCGAGATTCATCAGCAAGCCTTTGCCACAGCAACCGCGACAGAATTTTCAATTGATGATGCAACTTGGTTTGACCTGGCTACTGCACGAATTACTAAACTAACAGAGTTCGAGAAAGTTTTGTCTGATGAGCTTGCTGCAGAGGCTTCTGAGTTAAAGCACACTGCGCTCAATCAACTGATTTTTTTGGCTGTATTATTGAGCTTGCTCAGTATTGTCACCGTAATTGTCATTCGCAAAATGATTCACTCTATGACCAACGCTGTAACGACGATAGAACAAACGCTGGCGGCTGTGGCTGCAGGTGATTTAACCATGGATACCCATCAAATCACTGCGGGTGCCGGAGATGATGAGTTTGGCAATATATCCCGGGCTACAGCATCGTTAGTAACGCAGTTGCAAAAAGTGATTGGTGGACTCAGTAGTGCGTCTGCTCAATTAGCTGCAGCTGCCGAAGAATCTTCAGTCGTAACAGCGCAGACCTTTAAAGGGATCCAACGTCAACAACAGGATACGGAACTCGCAGCGACCGCTATGCATGAGATGAGCACTACGGTTCGTGACGTTGCTCTGTCAACGACCGAAGCCGCAGAGCTTTCCGAACTTGTGCAGAAAAATGCAGCGCAGGGTCAGCAGCAATTGTTGCAAACAATCGCTTTGATTGGTGAGTTATCCCAAGAAGTAAGCGCAACAGCCCAAGTGATTGAGTTACTTAAAAGCAAAAGCAATGAAATTACAGCAGTGCTCGATGTTATCAACAGTATCGCAGAACAGACCAACTTACTCGCGTTGAATGCCGCGATCGAAGCAGCTCGCGCTGGTGAACAGGGCAGAGGCTTTGCAGTGGTGGCAGATGAAGTGAGGGCTCTGGCAAGTCGTACAGCTGCGTCAACCAAAGATATCCAACATATGATCTCCGCCTTTCAAAGTGGATCTCAGCAAGCTGCGGACGCCATCACAAAAAGCCAAGGTAAGGCATCAGAGGGAAATAGTCGAATTGAAACCGTCGGTCAGACGCTGGATGCGGTGCTTTTGAACATCCAGGCCATCAACGACAAAAATACACAAATCGCTTCAGCGTCAGAGCAACAAGCAGTCGTTGCCGAAGATATCAACCAAAAAATTATTAGCATCAACTTGGTAGCAGAAGATACAAGCGAGGCGGCACAGCAAAATGCTGAAAACAGTGAGCAGCTTGCTGCATTAGCTGAGCAAATGAATGCTACTGTAGCAAAATTCAAGCTTCACTAGCCCAATTTTTTCACTCTAAGCTAATTTTGCCTGAGCCGCTTTCCAGGCTTCAAATTCTGATGGGCGCAAGCCATAGCGAGCCAAAACGCCTTCATGAATCCGGCGCAACTCTTCAACAATCAGGGCCTTTACCGGCCCTTGCTGCGGTTCGGGTACTGTGGTGTTGAGCATGCCGGCGATAATTCCCATTGCGTCAGCGGTTGGCGTGGTGACTATTTGCCGAATGGTTTTTTTAACCAGTTCACGCCACAAAAGCCGGAGCGGGTCTGGCTCTGCTAATTCTTGCCTGATTGCTAAGTACTCTTGTGCTGATCGCTCATAGGCCCATACATAAAGATCACGCAGCAATTCCACCCGGGTCATTTCATATACGCCTAAAGTGGCTCTGCTATAAGCTTGTTCCGGGACATCCAAAAATGTCAGCGGGCACAGGTTGGCACGAAACAATGGTAAATTTGCCGCGAGTCGGGAGGTCCGTTTGTTCATATCAGCAAACGGCTGCAGATAGGGTAGGTGGACCATCATAAAAAAAGATTGCTCAAACGGATCGATAATTTGGTTGGCTTTGCCAAGCAGCACATCGAATTGTTGCTCAAGCATTTGTGGCGTTGAAATTGGCCGGTAAACACTTTTACCGATATCAACGGCATGTTGTCTGATCCGCCCCTCATCTGCCGGATTGGGCAGCAGGTTTTCTGCCAAGGCGCTGTGCAAGTTCATCAGGGTATATCGGTTCAGCTCAGCGGTATCGATGTTTTCCACCAGTAGCTCAATCGCGGTTTTGTGATTGAGGATCATCTGGGTTTCGATTGCAGCTTTGCCTGGCGCGACTTTGCCATTTTCAATCAGCTGCAGGGTATCGAGCCTAGAATATGTATTCCCCTCCAAGTGGCTTGATGCCCAGGATAAATCAATCAATAACCGGTTAAGGATGGCTCTGCTGTAAGTTCCGGCAGGTTGTGATTGTTCGGTGGTTTTACCGATTTTGTGTAATTGCCGTCGTAACGAATCCGATAAATACGCATCTTTATTTGGCTGATATGAGTCAATGAAATCGTTTTGATAACCGACCGGGATGCGTGCCTCTGGTGGCTGGTCGATATAAGCCAAAATGTCCAAACTATCCGCTGATACGGGAATTAAAGCAGGGAACCGGTCTGTATCTCGGTGAAGTGGTTGCTGATTTCGCTGCAACGAAAAATACCGTCTGGCGCGACCTTCACCAATCGCGGTGATGCTTCGCTGGTTGATTAATTCAGAGATATATCTTTGAGCCGTGCGCCTGGCCAGCGTTGGGTGCTGACTCAGTAATTCGGCCAGCGTTATACCATTTGTCGCGAGTTGGATGCTCTTGAGTATTTCTTGCGTGGTTGCTGTCATCATTGAAGCGCGGGATAAGTGATTTGGCGCCATTATGGCGCAGTTTTTTGAACTGCGCCATTTTGCTAGATATTTTGGCGCAGTTTATTTGAACAGCGCCATTTATGCCATCTCACAAATCCGTAGTATTTATTAGTCTCCGCCGGATGGCCCGTCGAATAATGACAACGGATATTGGGGAGCTAATCCAGAGCAGGGCTGCCCTTTTCGAGGGTAAACACCGATATCAGGGTTACCTGGAAGTTGGATCAGATCCAGAGGGTGCGCTTTTTCGAGCATGCATTCTGGCCAGGTATAAAGCTCTCCCAAACACGATCGGGCGGAAATTTACGAGCATAAACACACTTACTAACAGTCATACGAGTGCTCGTATATTTCCGCCCGATCGCATTTGAAAGACCTTTACACCTGTCCAGCATCCCTGCCCGGAAAAAGACTTCACCAGAGCAATTTCAAGACCGAGAGCAATCGTCTAAAAAATAGAAATGCAATGTGACACATTTATCAAGAAAAAATCCTGAAATCCTTCAGTTTCTATCCGTATTAATTCCCTTGATTGCCATCAGGTGACATTAATTGACTTGATCTATTTCTGTTTAAGTAATTGTATTAAGTTGATATTTGTCTACAATCAATAATTTGCACTGAATTACATTCGAACCTGAGTTCCTCTCTCCGGAGGCAGAGGTCTCAGGTTCGAATCCTGACGGGTGCGCCAACAAATAAACCGCCATTTCGGCGGTTTTTTTGTCGGTGCGACCCGCAGATTTGAACCTTCTTCGACCACCAGTTTGCCTGGAGCAAACTGGAACAGCCCTGCTGGCCCGCGAGGGCGAGTATCAGGATGATACGAGTAGCACGCAGGATAGCCGTTTGGCACGTCGCGCAGCGACGCCCGCAGGGCGAGCGCCATGGATGGTGCGGGTGAATCCTGACGTGATGCTGTCATTATGTTTGGGGTCAAAACCGCCTTTCGGCGGTTTTTGCGTCTGAAGCACTGAGCTTTTCCACAGATTTAAGAACATAACACGACTAATTTGCTGAAACTGTCATCCAGCTGGATATCTTGCCTGGCCAAGTCGGCGAGTCTTCTGGCCTGTATCGTATTTAAGCAGGCTCAATCACGTTGAAATTGATAAACCGAGCCTAAGTTGAGGATTTTGGTTAAGGCATCTAACGCTGTGCGATTTTCGACTAACAAGGCTGGATCTGCTAAATCCCGCTCTGTTAACACATCGCGGTAATGACGTTCAACCCATTGATTCATCGTCACAAACAGTTCATCAGTCATCAGGACATTCGGATTTACCGCTTGTTTTTCCTGTTCAGACATCGCCACTCTTAATCTTAAGCACGCGGGCCCGCCGCCATTTTGCATACTTTGTTTCACGTCGTGATAATGCACCTGGCGAATCGGCGTGCCACGCTCTGTCAGTTCAGCCAGGTAGGCACTCACTGTCGGGTGATTGCGGCATTCAGTCGGTGCGATAATGGCCATGTCGCCGCAAGGCAAGGTAATGACCTGGGTATTAAACAAATACGTTTGGATAGCTTGTTGTACCGTGACTTCGCTGTCTAGCACCTCAATCAGATACAGCGGGGTTTCAGCGCCAAATTTACTTTTTAATTCAGCAAGTTTGGTTGCCGAATCTAAAAAAGCCTGCTGATGATAAAACAGCACATTTTGGTTGCCCACGGCGATCACATCATTATGAAAAACGCCTTGATCAATGACTTCCGGGTTTTGTTGGATATAAACGACTTTATCGTCAGACAAACCATGTAAACGCGCCACCGCCTGACATGATTCAAGGCTTTGACGGGCTGGATATTTCTTGGGGGCGGGTCTTGATGGGTCGAAGGCTGCGCGGCCAAACACAAAAACCTCAACACCCGGTTGGCCATAATCAGCGCAAAGCCGGGTGTGATTGGCTGCCCCTTCGTCACCAAAGTGGTCGTTATCCGGTAGATGAGTGTGATGCACAAAATAACGGGCATCATTAAACATCGCTGCCAGAATACGACCTGTTGTAGCAGGTTCGAGCGAGCGATGAAATTTATTGGTCAAATTTGCAGGGGTAAAATGAATTTTGCCGTCTAATGTATCCCGACTGGGGGAGATGGTCGCGGCGTTGGCTGTCCACATGCTTGAGGCAGAACATACAGCCCGCAGGACTGCGGGCGCTTGTTTTGCTGCTTGTTGAATAACGTTGGCATCACTACCGCTAAAGCCAAGTCGCCGTAAGGTAAACACGTCTGGCCGTTCTTGTGGTGCTAACACGCCTTGCACCATGCCAAGGTCGGCTAATGCTTTCATTTTTTGCAAGCCTTGGAGTGCGGCTTGTTTTGGCTTCGATTGATTGTTGGCATTATTCTGCGATGCCACATTACCGACAGAAAGTCCGGCATAGTTATGTGTTGGCCCGACAAGGCCGTCAAAGTTTGCTTCAAAATACTTCATTGTTGCTTTATTCCTTCAGTTGCAAGGAACCGCATTGGTTTAATTTCATCGCTGGTATGTGTTCGGTATATTTTTTCGCTGATGAAAAATCGCAAAAGGCCCCAAAACGTGAGTCTGTCCGGAGAGTCATGAGTCGGTTCAATTGTTACAACTTAAGTTTACGGACATCCACAGTCTGAACACTTGATATTTTTTAACCCACACATAGTTGATGCGACTACAGCGCCTTTGAAGGCGAAGTTAATGATTCTGACCTTTCCCCGGAATTGATACCAATCCCGTGATGAGTTTTTTACTGGGTGACAGGTCACCAAGGGATCGTCAATTCAGCCTAAGGCGTAAATGAGGTTCGCCGTCTGATTTGCGCAATTCATGCAAAAGCGCCTGGTAGCTGAAAAATCGCTGGAAGCGACAAATCAAAATTACCGATTAAAGCAATCGATTTTAATCACTACAGACTCTGGGTAGCCGGCTTTAATTTATTTGGCGTACCCCGCTGGCCTTTGGTGGAGGTCGCCCTGGCTTGCACTGTTGCTGATCACAGCGACAGCTGACAGGCGCGTAGGGCGCAACTGGCCGCTGTGGGGACACAGAGCCGTCAACCCCAATCTCTGGCTGAACACGCAAGTGCAGCCAACAAGGACAGGAAACAGACAATGAAAAATAAATTTCCGGTATTGTCAGCGTTAACGCTGGCCATGATGCTAGGCAGTCAGCCGCTGCTGGCAAAAGAGATGACCACCAACAGCTACTGGTGGCCTGAACAACTGGATTTATCGCCGCTGCGTGTCCACAGTGCCGAATCAAATCCTTATGGGCGAGACTTTGATTACGCCAAAGAATTCAACAGCTTAGATTTGGCAGCAGTCAAAGCAGATATCAAAACAATTCTGACCACGCCGCAAGACTGGTGGCCGCCGGATTATGGTCATTATGGGCCTTTTATGATCCGCATGGCCTGGCACTCCGCCGGGGTGTACCGCATTTTCGATGGTCGGGGCGGTGCCGGTGGTGGTCAGCAACGCTTTGAACCGCTGAACAGCTGGCCAGATAACGTCAACCTGGACAAAGCGCGGCGTTTACTCTGGCCGGTGAAGCAAAAATACGGCAGTAAAATTTCCTGGGCCGACCTGATGGTACTGGCCGGTAACGTGGCGCTGGAGTCGATGGGTTTTAAAACCTTTGGTTTTGCCGGTGGCCGGATGGACGACTGGCAGGCGGAGCAAGTGAACTGGGGCAGCGAGAAAAAATGGCTCGATGACCAGCGTTACGATAAAAACAGCAAAGAGCGCAAGCTGGCCAAACCGCTGGCCGCTGTGCAAATGGGCTTAATTTACGTTAATCCGGAAGGGCCCAATGGCGTGCCAGACCCATTGCTGGCCGCCAAAGACATCCGCGATACCTTTGGCCGCATGGCGATGAACGACGAAGAAACCGTGGCACTGATCGCCGGTGGCCATACTTTTGGTAAGGCGCATGGTGCACATAAACCGGAAGAATGTGTGGGCAAAGAGCCGGCCGCTGAAGGATTGGAGGCGCAAGGCCTCGGTTGGAAAAACAAATGTGGTAAAGGCCATTCAGAAGACACTGTCACCAGCGGTCTGGAAGGGGCCTGGTCGGTCAACCCAACGGCCTGGACTACGCAGTATCTGGACAACCTGTTTGCCTATGACTGGGTAAAAACCAAGAGCCCGGCTGGTGCGACTCAGTGGATCCCGGCCAATGGCCAGGCCGCCAATCTGGTGCCAGACGCGCATGACAAAACCAAACGCCACGCGCCTATCATGTTCACCACCGACTTAGCGCTGAAAGAAGATCCGGCTTATCGCGAAATTTCATTGCGCTTTAAAAACAATCCAAAAGAATTTGAGCTGGCCTTTGCTAAAGCCTGGTTTAAGCTGACGCACCGCGATATGGGGCCAAAAGCCCGTTATCTGGGAAAAGAAGTGCCAACCGAAATGTTGTTGTGGCAAGACCCGGTGCCAACTGTTGATCACGCGTTGATTGATGCTAATGACATCAAAAACTTAAAGGCCAAACTACTGAGCAGCGGTCTGACCGTGCCACAGCTGGTCAAAACCGCCTGGGCTGCGGCGGCAAGTTTCCGTGGTACTGATATGCGTGGTGGTGCCAACGGCGCCCGTTTAGCGCTGGCGCCGCAAAAAGACTGGGCGGCGAATGATCCGAAAGAGCTCGCCAAAGTGTTGCCGGTGTTACAGAAAGTCCAGCAGGACTTTAATAAAACACTGAGCGGTGGCAAAAAAGTTTCGCTGGCGGATGTGATTGTGCTGGCCGGTTCTGCCGCGGTCGAACAAGCAGCGAAAGATGCCGGTCTGAACATTGAAGTGCCGTTTCATCCGGGCCGGACCGATGCGACTGCAGCGCAAACCGATGCCGCGTCATTTGCGGTGTTAGAACCGCTGGCTGATGGTTTCAGAAACTATCACAGCAGCAACAGCATGCTGTCGCCGGCGGCAGCGCTGATTGATAAAGCCGCGATGCTGAATTTGTCGGTGCCGGAAATGACAGTGCTGGTCGGTGGCCTACGGGTGCTCAATGCCAATAGCGGTGGCGTGCGCCATGGGGTCCTGACCAACAAAGCCGGCACTTTAAGCAACGACTTCTTTGTCAACTTGCTGGATATGTCGACTAAATGGCAAAAATCAGCCAGTAGCCAGGGGTTGTATGAAGGGTTGGATCGCAAGACCAATCAGATCCGCTGGACAGCCACGCCGGTGGACCTGATGTTTGGCTCTCATGCTGAACTCAGAGCCGTGGCGGAAGTGTATGCTGCCGCCGATGGTAAAGAACGTTTTGCCCGCGATTTTGCCAAAGCCTGGCAAAAAGTGATGGAGCTGGATCGTTTCGACCTGTAACGGCCGATGCTGACAAGCAGCACCCCCACAGTGATGGCGGTGCTGCTTTTTTATTGCTAAAACTGCACGGGGCGGCATGTCAGGCCTCTGCTCTCAATCTTGTCACCAAGCCAGGTGAATCACATTCTTTTGGTCTGCATCAAAGAAACTTCACAGAGTCCGGCTTATAGTTCCTATTCATGCGACGAAAGCAGGCTATGCAGCCACCCAGGACGAGACGGACTATGACGGGACCCTCTACTCAATCAGCAACACAATCAGCAACACAACCATCTGGTCCATCGCCGGACAACCAGCGGACAATATTCCGGACCACGCTGCTGGTGTTGGCTGGTGCTGCGGCCTTGGCTGTGTTTTATCTGCTGAAATACCACGGTGCAACGGATAGTAATCTGCTGAAAAGCAATGGTCGGATTGAAGCGGTTGAAATTGCAGTGGCCGCTAAAACTGCAGGGCGGATCAAAGAATTACTGGTTGATGAAGGCGATTTTGTCGAAGCTGGCCAGCTGGTGGCGACTGTGGCGTCAGAGTCACTGGAAGCGCAGCTGTTGCAGGCGCAGGCACAATCGCGTCAGGCGCAAAGCAGCACGGTGACGGCGCAAAGCCAGCTGCTACAGCGCAACAGTGAAAAAGCCGCGCTGCAGGCGTTGTTGTTGCAGCGTCAGGCCGAACTTGCCGCCGCGCGCAGCAGAGCCAGCCGCACCGGCACGCTGGCGCAAACCGGTTCAGTGTCCAAACAGATGGCGGAAGATAACGATACGCTGGTGACCAGCGCCAAAACCGCAGTCAGCGCGGTGCAGGCGCAGCTGGAAGCGTCGCAGGCGGCCATTGTGTCCGCCGAGGCGCAAATTGTGGCGGCGGCATCGGCGGTGGACGCCGCCAGTGCCACAGTGGCGCGGGTGGAATCGGAACTGCGCGACAATCAGCTGCGTGCGCCGCGGGCCGGCCGAATTCAATACCGCATTGCCCAGGTTGGCGAAATTGTCGCAGCCGGCGGCAAAGTGCTGAGCCTGATTGATGTCAGCGACGTGCATATGACGTTTTTCCTGCCGTCGGCAGTAGCTGGCCGGATAGATATTGGCAGTGAAGTCCGGCTGGTGCTGGATGCGCTGCCTGGCGTGGCCATTCCGGCGCAAGTGTCTTATGTCGCTGATGTGGCGCAATTTACGCCAAAAACCGTGGAAACCGCCAGTGAGCGCGAAAAGCTGATGTTCAGAGTCAAGGCGCGCATCGACCCGCAGTTGCTGCTGCGGCATAAAACCAAAGTGAAAACCGGCCTGCCGGGTGTGGCTTACCTGCGGCTGGACCGCACTGAACCCTGGCCGGCTTCAGTACCGCCATTAGTGGTGGAGAGCGCACAGTGACCGATGTGGTAGCCAGGCTGCAGCAGGTCCGGCTGGTGCATGGTAAAACCACAGCGCTGGCGGATATTTCGCTAGAGATCCCGGCCGGTAAAATGGTTGGCCTGATTGGGCCGGACGGCGTGGGTAAATCCAGCCTGTTGTCGCTGCTGGCCGGCGCCCGCGCCATTCAGCAGGGACGGGTGGAAGTGCTGGGCGGCGACATGGCAAGCCGCGCGCACCGCGAGCGGGTTTGTGCTGACATTGCCTACATGCCGCAGGGCCTTGGCAAAAATCTGTATCTGACCTTGTCGGTGGAAGAAAATCTGCAGTTTTTTGCCCGCTTATTTGGTCACAATGCAGCTGAGCGGCGCCGGCGTATTGACGAACTGACGCAGGCGACTGGTTTGTATGCCTTTTTACAGCGGCCGGCCGGCAAGTTATCCGGCGGTATGAAACAAAAACTCGGCTTGTGCTGCGCGCTGATCCATGACCCGAAACTGTTGATCCTCGACGAGCCGACCACCGGCGTTGACCCGCTGGCGCGCAGTCAGTTCTGGCAGCTCATTCAGCGTATCCGGCAGCAGGCGCCACAGATGAGCGTGCTGGTGGCGACCGCCTACATGGACGAAGCCGAACAGTTTGATTATCTGGTGGCGCTGAACGCCGGTACTGTGCTGGCCTGTGGCAGCCCGGCTGCGCTCAAACAGCAAACCCAAACCCAACAGTTAGAAGCAGCTTTTATCCGTTTATTACCGGCGGCGCTGACGGCGGACTATCAGCCGGTGACAGTGCCGCCGCTTGTCGCAGACAGCAACAGCCAGACAGCCATCGAAGCGGCGGGCCTGAGCCGGCAGTTCGGTGACTTCGTCGCCGTGGATAATGTCAGTTTCCAAATCAAAAAAGGCGAGATTTTTGGTTTTCTCGGCTCCAATGGCTGCGGCAAATCTACCACGATGAAGATGCTGACCGGTTTATTACCGGCAACCTCGGGCCAAGCCAGGTTGTTTGGTCAGGTGTTGGACCCGGACGATATTTCTACCCGCAAAAGGGTGGGGTATATGTCGCAGGCGTTTTCACTGTATAGCGAGCTGACGGTGCTGCAAAACCTGCGTTTGCATGCGCAGTTGTTTCAGGTGCCGGCGGCGCAGATTGCCGCGCGCGTCAGTGCAATGTTGCAGCGTTTTGGTCTGACTCAGGCAGCTGAAGCCTTGCCGGACAGTTTGCCGCTGGGCATGCGCCAGCGCTTGTCGCTGGCGGTGGCGATGGTGCATCAGCCGGAGCTGTTAATCCTCGACGAACCAACTTCCGGCGTCGACCCTATTGCCCGCGACCAGTTCTGGCAACTGATGATTGATTTGGCGCGCCAGGACCAGGTCACCATTTTTATCTCGACCCACTTTATGAACGAAGCCGAGCGCTGCGACCGCATCTCGCTGATGCATGCCGGCAAAGTGCTGGTCAGCGACACACCGGCGCAAATTGTGGCCAGCCAGCAGGCTGATAATTTGGAGCAGGCCTTTATCCGTTATTTGGAACAAGCCGGCGCCCGCGAGCAGGGCAGTAGCAGCGGGTTGGCGCTGTTGGCACCACATGCTGCGGCTGAGAAAAAAACGGCAGCTGCGTCGAAGCGGCGATTTAGCTGGCAGCGGTTGTGGAGCTTCAGTCAGCGCGAAACGCTGGAGCTCAGGCGGGACCCAATCCGCGCCGCACTGGCATTACTTGGCAGCCTGGTGCTGATGGTGTTTATTGGTTTTGGCATCACCATGGACGTGGAAGATCTCAGTTTTGCCGTGCTGGATCAGGACCAGTCGGTGCTGAGCCAGAACTATGTGCTGAACCTGGCCGGTTCACGCTATTTTATCGAAAAAGCCCCGCTGCAAAGCCAGCACGACATCGACCGGCGTATGCGCAGCGGCGATATCAGTCTGGCACTGGAAATTCCGCCCGGTTTTGGCCGTGATGTGGCGCGTGGCCAACAGGTGGCCATCGCCGCCTGGGTCGACGGTGCTATGCCCAACCGCGCTGAAACGATAAAAGGGTATGTGCTCGGTATGCATCTGCATTGGTTGCGGATGCAGGCGACCGAAGCGCTCGGTGCTGATGCAAGTGGCCTGAGCAGCAGTCTGGAAACCCGCTTTCGTTACAACCCGGATGTAAAAAGCCTGGTAGCGATGGTACCGGCGATGATCCCGTTGTTGCTGCTGATGATCCCGGCGGTGCTGACGGCCTTGTCGGTGGTTCGGGAAAAAGAGCTGGGTTCTATCATCAATTTGTATGTGACGCCAGTCAGCCGGCTGGAGTTTTTACTGGGCAAACAACTGCCTTATATTGCGCTCGCCATGCTGAATTATCTGCTGATGCTGCTTGCGGCCGTGACTTTGTTTCAGGTGCCGCTGACCGGCAGTTTTGTTGCTTTAAGTCTGAGCGCGCTGATGTTTGTGCTGTTTTCCACCGGGTTCGGTTTATTTGCGTCGACTTTTACCAACAGTCAGATCGCGGCCATTCTGGTGGCGGTGCTTGGCAGTATTATCCCAGCCGTGCAATTTGCCGGCATGATCACGCCGGTGTCCGCACTGGAAGGCGCCGGCCGGCTGATTGGTGAAGTCCATCCGGCCAGCGCTTTTTTGACCATCAGCCGTGGTGTATTCAGTAAAGCACTGCAGCTGGCAGATATTTATCCGGCGCTGCTGCAGATGAGCCTGGCGGCGCCGCTGATTTTGCTGGCGGCGGTGTTGCTGCTGAAAAAGCAGGAGTCCTGACAGATGCGGCACAAACTGGCGAATATTCTGCGGCTTGGCAGCAAAGAACTGTGGAGCCTGTGGCGTGACCCGATGATGTTGCTGCTGATTTTGTATACTTTCAGCGCCAGCATTTATATCGCCGGCACTTCAATGCCGGAAACCTTGCACAAAGCGCCAATTGCAGTGGTGGACGAAGATCAGTCGACGTTATCCGGCCGCATCGTGGCGGCCTTGTATCCGCCATATTTTAAACCGCCGGAGCTGATCAGTCTGGCGGAGGTCGATGCCGCGCTTGATGCCGGGATCTACAGTTTTGTGCTGAATATTCCGCCAGGCTTTGAGCGGGATTTGCTGGCCGGGCGTGCCCGCAGTATTCAGCTCAGCGTGGATGCGACACGCATCAGCCAGGCCTTTAGCGGCAGTGGTTACATCGAGCAAATTGTCAGCAGCGAAATCAACGAGTTCCGTCAGCGTCACCGGCTTAATACTAGCCTGCCGGTCGATTTGGTGCTGCGGGCCAGCTACAACCCGAACTTAACGTCCAGCTGGTTTGGCTCACTGATGGAACTGATCAATGCCGTGACGATGATTTCTATTATCCTGACCGGTGCAGCGCTTATCCGCGAACGCGAACACGGCACTATCGAACATCTGCTGGTGATGCCGGTAACACCTGCGGAAATCATGCTGGCGAAGATCCTGGCAATGGGGCTGGTGGTGCTGCTGGCCACCGGTTTTTCGCTGACGCTGATGATCCAGCTGGTGCTGCAGGTACCGGTGGCGGGCTCTGTGGCGCTGTTTTTGCTGGTCACTGCGTTACAGCTGTTTGCTACTACTTCGATGGGTATTTTTATGGCGACTGTGGCGCGCTCAATGCCGCAGTTTGGCTTGTTGCTGATTTTAGTGTTATTGCCGCTGCAGCTGCTGTCCGGTGGTATGACACCACGGGAGAGTATGCCGGCGCTTATCCAGCATCTGATGCTGGCGGCACCCAATACCCATTTTGTCGCGGCGGCGCAGGCCATTTTGTATCGCGGCGCTGGCCTGGACGTCGTCTGGCCACAGCTGCTGGCGTTGCTGCTGATTGGCGCTGTGTTATTCCGCTTTTCGCTGCGCCGGTTCCGTCAGTCGCTAAGTAGTTTGTAGCGGCGGGCAGTAAAACCTCGGGTTATAAAATTATTTATTTTAATAACTCAGAGAAATAAGCTTTGACAGTTTCGCCAAACCAGATACACTGGCCGCGCTTAATCAGTTTGTTCATTATTTATGCACCACATCGAAAGTACCAGTTGTATTAGTACCTCCTGTCTTCATAAGTTAAAACATCTTTTGCAGCACCATCGTCTGATTTCAGACTCAAATTAATGTTAATTATTACAGGTACATACAATGTCTACTCCAACTACTGGCACAGTGAAATGGTTCAACGAAACTAAAGGTTTTGGCTTTATCGAACAGGCTTCAGGCCCGGACGTATTCGCTCACTTCAGCGAGATCGCTTCTACCGGTTTCAAAACGCTGCAAGAAGGTCAACGCGTTCAGTTCATCGTAGCGCCAGGCCAAAAAGGCCCACAAGCTACCAAAATCACTGTTCTGTAAGAACAAATCAATCAGTGCCCTGAGCACTGATTAGCAGGCCTGCAGGCCCGCCCGCTGAAAAGGTCACTGTTTTACAGTGGCCTTTTTTGTTTTTGTACTGTGACAGCTAAAAACTTCAACGTGCAAAACTCTGATTGCTCCTTCTTGTCACTGATATTCGACGGCGAAGACTTGTTTGTCGTGCCGGCTTTTGTCATGATAGCTTTAATTGTAATACAATATTAATTAAGGTGCGGTTATGACGGCGACAACAGAACAACAACTGGCCAATGCCATTCGGGTATTGGCGATGGATGCGGTGCAACAGGCCAAATCGGGTCATCCTGGCGCGCCGATGGGCATGGCAGATATTGCCACTGTGCTGTGGCGTGATTTTTTTAAGCACAACCCACAAGACCCGGCCTGGGTCGACCGCGACCGTTTTGTGTTGTCGAACGGCCACGGCTCAATGTTGCTGTATGCGCTGTTGCATTTAAGCGGTTATGACCTGCCGATGAGCGAATTACAACGCTTCCGACAGCTGCATTCAAAAACGCCGGGCCACCCGGAATATGGTTATACGCTTGGTGTTGAGACAACCACAGGCCCGCTCGGAGCCGGTATTGCTAATGCCGTCGGCATGGCGGTGGCAGAAAAAACACTGGCGGCGCAGTTTAACCAACCGGGTCTGGCGTTAGTAGACCATTTCACGTATTGCTTTCTGGGTGACGGTTGCCTGATGGAAGGGGTGTCGCATGAAGCCTGCTCGCTGGCGGGCACCTTGCAGCTTGGCAAACTGATTGCGTTTTGGGATGACAATGGCATTTCAATTGACGGTCATGTCGAAGGCTGGTTCAGCGACAACACACCACAACGCTTTGCCGCTTATGGCTGGCAGGTGATTAGCGGTGTCGATGGTCATGACCCGGCCGCTATAGCACAGGCGATCCGCGAGGCACAGGCGAATACCCATCAGCCAACGCTGATTTGCTGTAAAACCGTGATTGGTTTTGGCTCACCGAATAAAGCCGGTACCCACGATTGCCATGGCGCACCTTTGGGAGAGACCGAGGTGGCCGCGGTCAGGGCGCAACTGGGTTGGCCTTGGCCGGCGTTTGAGATCCCGCCAGAAATCGCAAAAGCCTGGGATCAGCGTGACCAAGGCACCACGAAACAACTGGCCTGGCAGCAGCTATGGCTGGAATATCAAAGCCGTTTCCCGGCACTTGCCGCCGAGTTCAACCGGCGGGTGTTGGAGAGCGACTTACCGGCATCTTTTGCCGAAGTTGCGCAAAAGCATATTTTGGATTGTCAGCAACAGGCGCAGGCCATTGCGACCCGTAAAGCCTCGCAGCAAAGCATTGGTGTGTTTGCCGCACTGCTGCCAGAAATTCTCGGCGGTTCGGCCGATTTGGCCGGCTCTAATCTGACCTTGTGGCCCGAAGCCAAAGCACTGCATCAACATGCGGATGGTAACTATCTGCATTATGGCGTGCGCGAATTTGGCATGAACAGCATCATGAACGGCGTGGCGCTGCACGGTGGTTTTATCCCCTTTGGTGGTACTTTCCTGATGTTTATGGAATATGGCCGCAATGCGGTGCGGATGGCGGCTTTGATGGGCATTCGGAGTATTTTTGTCTACACCCACGATTCGATTGCCCAAGGCGAAGATGGCCCTACGCATCAACCGGTCGAACAAGTGCCGAATTTACGTTTAACCCCGAACTTATCCACCTGGCGCCCGGCAGATGCCACTGAAACGGCCGTGGCCTGGCAACATGCGCTCAAAAGGAAGCAGGGCCCGACGGCATTGGTCTTAAGCCGGCAGAACACCGCAGCTGTAGTACCAAAAGATTTGGATTTGAGCCTGATTCAGCGCGGCGCTTATGTAGTGGCGCAAAGCGGTCAACAGGCAGTGCCGGCACTTATTCTGCTCGCCACCGGCGCTGAAGTGGGGCTGGCATTTGAGGCTTATCAGCAGCTGGCCGCCTCCGGTGTGGCGGTGAGGCTGGTGTCGATGCCAAGCACCGATGTGTTTGACGCCCAGGACGCCGCCTATCAGGCCGCGGTGTTACCGGCCGGCAGTAAAATTCTGGCGATTGAAGCGGCGCATCAGGACTACTGGTACAAATACACCGGCCGTGACGGCGCTATCATCGGCATGCGCAGCTTCGGTGAGTCAGCACCAGGGCCGGTGCTGATGCAACATTTTGGCTTTAGCGTGGAGAATATTGTGGCTGTGGCGCAGCAGTTGCTGGCTTAGTTCTTTGCCCTGCGGGCGGCCGTTTCGCCCGATGGGCGAGTTACTTTTTATCGCGATAAAAAGTAACCAAAAAGCGCTCGCCCGGTTCCGCTCGAAAGCCCGTCTGAAAAGTCGCCGTCCAAGGCGAAAACGTAACTCGCTGTGCGCTACCGTTGCCCAGCTCAGACACCCGTTTTCTTAAAACCTTGGCCAACGATTTTCAGCCGGCTCGCTCCAACGGGCAGCCTGCTTCAGCATCAAGATTTGTTTTTAATTCACTCGCGTCAAAAGCAGTAACAACTAAGAAAACCAATTTCCCCGTTGGAGCGAGCCGATGAAAAATGGTGATTTGAGGTTTTAAAAAAACGGGTGTTTGAGCGATTCGACGTTAGCGAATCGCGAGTTGCGTTTTTGCCTCAAATTGCCATTTTTCAGCGGGCTTTCGAGCGTAACCGGGGTCGGTTTTTCTTTGGTTACTTTCTTTTGCTGAAACAAAAGAAAGTGACTCACCGTTAGGTGAACTCTCTGCTAGACGGAATAGCCGTAACGGCAAAAACGATTACTAAAACAAAGCCGCCCGCAGGGCAAAGCCTGCGCAGCGACACGCCAAGCCTAGCATCAAAGCCCCCGCAAAATATCCTCCAGCTTCTGCTGATCAGCAGCAAACTGGCGGATGCCTTCCTGCAGTTTGTCGCTGGCCATCTGGTCTTCCAGCATCTGCCAGCGGAACTGGGCTTCGGTCAGCGTTGAAGGCATAGCTGCGGCCGGGACGTCGGCATGTAAACGACGTGGCACCGGGCCTGTGCTGTCGGCGAGTTCCTGCAGTAATGCCGGGCTGATGGTCAGGCGATCGCAGCCGGCCAGCTGGCGAATTTCTTCACTGTTGCGAAAACTCGCACCCATCACAATAGTCGGATAACGATGCGTTTTAAAATACTGATACACACGGCGGACAAACTGAACGCCCGGGTCTTGTTCGCCGCTGAAATCCTGCTGCGGCTGCTGTTTTTTGTACCAGTCGAGGATCCGACCCACAAAAGGCGAGATTAAATAACTACCTGCCTCAGCACAGGCACGGGCCTGGGCAAAACTGAAGATCAGCGTCAGATTACAGCGCACACCCTGTTGCTCCAGCACGCGCGCGGCCTGAATCCCTTCCCAGGTGGCGGCGATTTTTATCAGCACCCGCTGGGTGTCCGAACCTTGTGCCTGATACAGCTCCAGCAGCTGATGGGCTTTTTCAATAGTCGCCATCGTATCAAACGACAGGCGGGCGTCGACTTCGGTCGAGACATAACCCGGGACCTGCGCCATCAGCTGCTGACCGATTAATACCGCCAGTTTGTCGGCGGCCAGACTGATGCGGGCATCGTCTGTGGTACGGCTGGCTGCCCACTGCAGCGCTTCTGCAGCCAGATGGCGGTACTGCGCCTGCTCGATGGTTTTTAAAATCAGCGACGGATTAGTCGTCGCGTCTTGTGGCTGATACAACTTGATAGCAGCAAAATCGCCGGTGTCGGCCACGACAGTCGTGAACTGCTTTAACTGGCTTAATTGGTCTGACATAAATCCCTCATTTATCATATTTAATTGTAAAAAAATGGCCTGAATTGGTGTTGATACCCCTGCTGGATTCCAGAAGGGGATGCGACGTTTATCGATAAAATCCTTAAAAGACAGCCGCCTTAACGAAAAACATCAGTGTAAATCAAAATATATTTTTATATGATCTTTACAGCTCTCAAATGGTGATATTATCATACAATTAATTTGTAATGATGTCGATGCAAAGCGAGAAAGGTACTTATGTCGTTTTATGTCATTGGAATTGATTATGGTTCGGACTCAGTCCGGGCCTTGCTGGTGGATACCGCCAGTGGCCAGGAGCTGGCCAGCGCCGTGGTGAACTATCCACGCTGGAGTCAGGGTTTGTATTGTGAGCCGGGCCGTGACCAGTTCCGTCAGCATCCGCAGGATTACCTCGACGCGCTGGAACAAGTGCTGCAGTTATTGTGGCAACAAGCGCCGGCGGGCAGCGCCAACAAAGTGGTGGGCTTGAGTGTCGACACCACAGGTTCAACGCCGGTGGCGATCAACAGCGCCGGCGTGCCGTTGGCACTGTTGCCGGAATTTGCCGACAACCCCAATGCGATGTTTGTGCTGTGGAAAGACCATACCGCGCTGGCAGAAGCCGCCGAAATCACTGCAGCCGCCAATAGCTATGCGGCGCGGGGTGCCGGGCCGAATTATCTGCAGTTTATCGGTGGCATTTATTCCTCTGAATGGTATTGGGCCAAAGCCCTGCATGTGCTGCGGCAGGACCCTCAAGTACGCGCGGCCGCTTACAGCTTTGTTGAACACTGCGACTGGATCACTGCGGTGTTGACCAATACCACGGCACCGGCCGATTTTTACCTCGGCCGCTGTGCTGCCGGTCACAAAATGATGTGGCATCAAAGCTGGGGCGGTTTTCCACCAGAGGCGTTTTTTGCCGGCATCGACCCGTTACTGGCTGGTTTTGCTGAAAGGCTGAACGCCGATACCCGCACTTCTGATCAGGCCGCCGGTCGTTTGTGTGCCGAATGGGCGCAGCGTTTAGGCTTGCCGCGTGGTATTGCCATTGGTTATGGCGCATTTGACTGCCATATGGGTGCAGTCGCTGCCAATGTGCGGCCCGGTGTCTTGACCAAAGTGATGGGCACTTCGACTTGCGATATCACGGTCGCAAGCCCAGACCTTTTGGCAGACAAACCGGTGCGTGGCATCTGTGGTCAGGTCGATGGCTCAGTGTTACCGGGCATGATTGGCCTGGAAGCGGGTCAGTCGGCCTTCGGCGATTTATACGCCTGGTTTCGCGACTTGTTAAGTTTCCCGTTGCAGCTGCTTGGTCAGCAATTACCCCCCGCAGCGCTGGCAGAATTAGAAGTGCAGATTATTCCGGCTTTGTCGCGTGAAGCGGCGAAACTGAACCCGGGCCAGACCGGCATCACGGCGCTTGATTGGGTGAATGGCCGGCGTACGCCGGATGCCAGTCAACGGGTGGCGATGGCGATTAGCGGCCTGAAAATGGGCAGCCAGGCGCCACAGATTTTCCGCGCTTTAGTCGAGGCCACGGCTTTTGGTTCACGCGCTATTACTGAGCGTTTCCGCGAGCAGGGCGTGCCGGTGGATTCGGTGGTGGTGATTGGTGGCATTTCGAAAAAATCGCCTCTGGTGATGCAGATTTGTGCTGACGTCTGGAACTGCGATATCGCCGTGCTCGACAGCGAACAAAGCTGTGCCTTAGGCGCCGCCATTTTTGCTGCGGTTGCGGCTGGTGTGTTCCCGACTGTGGCGGCGGCACAGGCGGTAATGGCGTCGCCGGTATGCCAGACCTACAGCCCCAATGCGGCCCATGCCGCAATCTATGACGGTTTATATCAACAATATCAGCAGCTTGGTGCCTTTGTGGATGCAAAAGCACAGGAGGGGCTATGAGCTACACCGAGTTAAAACGTGAAGTGTTTGAAGCCAACTTAGAGCTGCAAAAGCGCGGACTGGTGATTTACACCTTCGGCAATGTGTCGCAAATCGACCGCGCCAAAGGCGTGATTGCGATTAAACCAAGCGGCGTGGCGTATGAAGATATGCGTGCCGAAGACATGGTCATTGTTGATTTGGACAACCAGATAGTCGAGGGCCGTTTACGTCCGTCGTCCGACACGAAAACGCATACCCATTTATATCGGCATTTTAATGACATTGGTGGTGTCACCCATACCCATTCTACTTATGCCACTGCCTGGGCACAGGCCAAGTTGCCCATTCCGTGCCTCGGTACTACTCATGCCGATTTTGTTTATGGCGCCGTGCCTTGCACCGGTGAGATGAGCATGGAACAAGTGGCGCGGGATTATGAAGAAGAAACCGGCGTGCAAATCGTGCGCGCTTTCGCCGAACTGGACCCGCTGGCGGCACCTATGGTGGTGGTCGCCGGACATGCGCCTTTTACCTGGGGTAAAGATGCAGCGAAATCCGTCTATCACGCAGTGATCCTCGAGGAAATTGCGCGGATGGCTTATTTAACCCGCACCCTGGCGCCGCAGGGCGACCTGTTAGCCAAAGCGGTGATGGACAAACATTATTTCCGTAAACACGGCAAAAACGCTTATTACGGTCAGGCCTGAGCCGGCCGCAGCCAAGAGGAATTGAACGATGAAAAGTACCAAAGAAGTCTGGTTTGTTACCGGTTCTCAACACTTATACGGCCCGAAGGTGCTGCAAACAGTAGCGCAGGACAGCGAAATTATCGTGGCAGGTCTTAATCAAAGCGGCAAATTGCCGGTGCAACTGGTGGTGAAACCGACGGTAAAAAGCCCGGAAGAGATTTTCGCCGTTTGCCAGCAGGCCAATGCTAATCCGGATTGCGTCGGGCTGGTGCTGTGGATGCATACCTTTTCGCCGGCCAAAATGTGGATAGCCGGCCTCAATGAGCTGCGTAAGCCATTCCTGCATTTGCACACCCAGTTTAATGCTGAGCTGCCGTGGGCAGAGATCAACATGAACTACATGAACACCCACCAAAGTGCGCATGGTTGCCGCGAGTTTGGTTTTATCGGCACCCGGATGCGTAAAGAGCGCAAAGTGGTGGTCGGTCACTGGCAAAACCCAACAGTGGTGCAGGAGCTGGATGACTGGTGCCGCGCCGCATTGGGCTGGGCCGAAAGCCGCTCATTAAAAATCGCCCGTTTTGGCGACAATATGCGTCAGGTCGCAGTGACCGAAGGCGACAAAGTCGCCGCACAAATTCAGTTTGGTTACGAAGTGCATGCTTATAGCCTGGCCGATTTGGTGGCTGTGGTGGATGCGGTTTCTGATGCCGACATCATCAGTCAGCTGGATTTATACCGGCAGGATTACGACATTGCGCCGGCTGTATTTAGCGATGACTACGCGTTGCAGATGCTGAAAAACGAAGCGCGGCTTGAGCTTGGCATGCGCACATTCCTCGATAAAGGCGGTTTTAAAGCCTTTACCAACTGTTTTGAAAACCTGGCGGGTTTGACTGGTTTACCTGGTCTCGCCACCCAGCGACTGATGGCGCAGGGCTATGGCTACGGCGCTGAAGGCGACTGGAAAACCTCGGCCATGGTGCGCATCATGAAAGTGATGGGCCAGGGCCGCGCCGGTGGTTGTTCGTTTATGGAAGACTACACCTATAACTTCGGCAGCCGCGACCAGGTGCTCGGCGCGCACATGCTGGAAGTGTGCCCGTCAATTGCGGCTGCCAAGCCACGCCTTGAAGTGCATCGCCACACTATTGGTGTGAAATGTGACGTAGCGCGTTTGCTGTTTAGCGCTGCGCCAGGCCCGGCCATTAACGTGTCGCCAATTGATTTGGGCAACAGATTCCGCATTTTGATCAATGAAGTCGATACTGTGGTACCACCGGCCGGTACGCCAGAGTTGCCAGTGGCGTCAGCTTTATGGGAACCTAAGCCAAACTTAAGCGTGGCAGCGGCGGCCTGGATCCACGCCGGTGGCGCGCACCACACAGTGTTCAGCCAGGCCGTGACCACCGACATGGTGGTGGATTTTGCTGAAATGGCTGGTGTGGAGACAGTGATCATCGATGATGCCACCAATATCCGGCAGCTGAAAAACGAACTGCGCCAGAGCTCAGCTTATTATTTCCTGAAACAAGGGCTGTAAGTAGTCGCGGCGTTGCCGCTGCGCTCTGATCAACAACAACAGGCCTGCGGGCCTGTTGTTTTTTGTACGAACACAATCACGGAGTACCGATGCTGGATCTATCCGCTTATCACGCCATCGTTTTTGATATGGATGGCACTTTAATCGATTCGATGGGCAGCCATGGCGTGGCCTGGCGCCAGACGTGTGAGCGCTACGGTTATCCGTTTGACCCTGTGTACATGCATAGCCTCGGCGGCGTGCCGACCGATCAGACCGTGGTGTTGCTGAATGAAAAATATGGCTTCTCGCATGATGTCGAAGAAGTTGCCAGGGTCAAACGCGAACTATGGGAGCAGCTGGATGAAGTGCCGCAGCTGATCCCTGCCACTGTCGCAGTGCTGAAACATTATCGTGGCCGGTTAAAAATCGGTATTGGCACCGGCGCCGACCGCGGCCATGCACTGAAAATGCTGGCAGAGACTGGTCTGCTTGAGCTGGTGGAGACTGTCGTAACCGCCACTGATGTGGTACACGGCAAACCGCATCCGGAAACCTTTTTAACAGTCGCAGCGCAACTTGGCGTGGCGCCGCAGCATTGTGTGGTGTTTGAAGATACAGCGATTGGCCAGCAAGCCGCTGCGGCCGCCGGGATGGACTGCATTCTGGTGCAAAACGGCGAACTACAGATTTAAACCACAAAAGCACTTGTCTTAGATTGGTTAATTGTATTATAAAACTACAATAAAGAAATAACCAATCCGACAAGGTGTGATCATGACAATATTCCCGCGCTGGATCAGAAAACCATCGCCGCTGCTGCTTTGTGTCTGTGTGTGTCTGCCGCTCAGCGGTTGCGGACCTGCACCGACACAGACAGGCACACAGCCGCAAGCGCAAACCGCCACTCCGGTACTCTCTCAATCATCCAGTCAGGACGCTCAACCTATGCAGCCAACAGTCAGTGAACAGCCATTTGGTACTTTAGCCGACGGTCGTGCGGTGCAGTTATACCGTTTAAAAAACGCTAACGGCATCGAGCTGGATGTGACCAATTACGGCGGCATTATCACGCGGCTGGTGACGCCAGATGTCAAAGGTCAAAGTGCTGATATTGTATTGGGCTACGACAACCTGCAGCAGTATGTCGACAACAACCCGTATTTTGGCGCCATTATCGGCCGTTATGGCAATCGCATTGCCGGTGGCAAATTCGCTTTAAACGGTACCAGCTATCAGCTCGACACCAATGACGGCGCCAACCATTTACACGGCGGGGTGCAGGGGTTTGATAAAAAGCTCTGGACTGCAAAAAGCTTCACACAGCCTGACGGCGTTGGTGTCGTACTGAGCCTGCTCAGTCCGGACGGGGATCAGGGTTATCCGGGCAATCTCAGCGTGGAAGTGACCTACCTGCTGACCAACAGCAATGAACTGCAGATGACTTTCCAGGCCACTACCGACAAAACCACAGTGGTGAATCTGACGCAGCACAGTTATTTTAACCTCGCTGGTGGCGGCGATATTTTAAATCACGAACTGACTATTCCGGCAGCGCAAATTACACCAGTCGGCGCAGGCCTGATCCCTACCGGGCAGCTGCAGGAAGTGGCAGGAACACCTTTTGATTTTCGCACCGCCAAAGCCATCGGCCGCGATATCGCAGCAGACGATGCCCAGCTGAAATTAGGCCTGGGTTATGACCATAACTTTGTATTAAAAACCACGCCAGATAAAAACCTGGTGCTGGCGGGCCGTGTATTGGAGCCTGCCAGTGGCCGCGTGCTGGAAGTGCTGACGGATGACATCGCCGTGCAGTTTTATTCCGGCAATTTCCTCGATGGCACCATCAAAGGCAAAGGCCAGACTTACGGTCATCGCAGTGGTTTTTGTTTAGAGCCGCAGCATTTCCCTGATGCGCCAAACCAGCCGGGCTTTGCCTCGACAGTGTTAGAGCCGGGCCAGACTTATCACAGTCGTATTGTTTACCGGTTTAGCACGCAGCCTGCGAAGGAATAACAGATGAACAAACTGCACAAGAACAAGCTCATCATCAGCGTACTGAGCACGCTACTCAGTTTGCCCCTGTTGGTGAATGCTGCAGCACAGCCTGCGGGGCAAAAACAGGTGCCCGCAGCAGAGGGCGCTTTTACCAATCCATTGTTTGAAAACGGCGCTGACCCCTGGCTGGAATATTTTGACGGCAATTATTATCTGACCACCACCACCTGGACCTCTCAGCTGGTGATGCGTAAATCCCCAACGCTGGCAGGACTTGCGACCGCAACGCCGGTCTATGTCTGGTCGGATGCTGACCCTAAACGCTGCTGTAACTTCTGGGCTTTTGAGTTTCATCGTTTAAAAGGCCCGAACGGTTACCGCTGGTATCTGATGTATACCGCAGGCCAGGATGGCACTTTAGATCACCAGCATCTGAATGTGCTGGAGAGTGCCGGCGACGATCCGATGGGGCCTTATCAATACAAAGCCGCGATGATGCCGGACAGCTGGAACATCGACGGCAGTTATCTGCAGCACAATGGCAAACTCTACCTGCTGTATTCACAGTGGCAGGGTGACGAGCAGCTCAATCTGATTGCGCAGATGGACAACCCCTGGACTTTGACGCCCGGCAAGCCACATCAGGTGTTAACCCGGCCTGTGCTGGGCTGGGAAACCAGTGGCCGCAAAGTCACCGAGGGCGCTGCTGCGCTGCAGTATCAGGGACGTACTTTTGTCACTTATTCCGCCAGTTTCTGCGATACACCGGATTACAAACTCGGGCTGATGGAGCTGATTGGCGATGATGCGCTCAATCCCGCGCACTGGAAAAAACACGACAAGCCGGTGTTTAGCCGCACAGAGCAAGTGTTTGGCCCGGGCCACAACGGCTTTTTTAAATCGCCGGATGGCAAAGAACATTGGCTGATTTACCACGGCAATGACAAAGCCAGTCAGGGCTGCGGCGCAACGCGTTCATTACGGGCGCAAAAATTCAGTTTTGACAGCGCAGGCTTGCCGGTATTTGGTGAACCGCTGGCTCCCGGTGTCCAGGTGGCACGGCCGTCCGGTGAACAAGGTCCGCGCATTGGCAAAGTGCAGGGCCTGGTCTATAAGCTGCGTGATAAAAACTCAGGCCAGTGTTTGGCAGTGGACAAAACAGGCCAGCCACAGCTGAGTGACTGTGCGAAGGCCAGTCGTTGGCAACCGGATGCAATGGCGACTAATGCCGTGCGTTTGCTGGACCAAAGTTCCGGCCAGGTGCTGGCTGTTGACAAGCTGCAGCCGTGGCGCGACGAAAGCAGTCAGCAGTGGCAACTGAACGCGGCGGGCGATGGCTGGTTGACTGTATCGAATCTGGCTCAGAACCAGCCACTGAGTTGTAGCAACGGCAAAACCGCTTGTGGCCCCTGGCAGCTGGTGCCACAAGGCACTTTTGCGCTGGTCAGTCAGCAATCCGGCAAGGTACTGAGTGCCGGTTGTGACAGCAAAACCTCAGTCACACAACAAGGCTGGCGTGACGCTGCTTGTCAGCAATGGCAGGCGGTGCAGGCACCACAACGCAAAGACAGCGCTGGGGTTGACGGCAGTATTTTGTTGAAATCAAGCCAAACCCCTGAAGCCTGTCTGGCGGTGCAAGGCGATGCCATAGTGCCGGGCGCAGCGCTCACGCCAAGCAGCTGTGATGCAAAAACTGCCCGTTGGCAACTGACACCACAGCCCGGCGGTGGCGTGGTGCTGACTAACAGCTACAGCAAGCAGGTGATGGATCTGGCGCATTGTGGCCTGGCCGATGGCACCGCCTTGGCGCAAGCGCCTGCTAATGGCAGTGTTTGTCAGATTTTCCATCCGCGGGCGGTGAAATGACACCTGATAAGGTGTTTGCCGATTAAGTAAGTTGGCACGCCATTACATAAAAAAATTTACGGCGGCGCTCTGCTTGCCGGTACCTACGTGTGTGTCTGGAGCGTAGGTATCGGCGAGCAAAGCGCGCTGGGCGTCACACGCCGTACGATCAATATCCCATTCCCAACACATCCACCGCATTAACCACAAAATTTCCCTATTTCCGCTCTTTACAGCCCCTTACCTTTAGTTTATTAATATTGTAATACAATATTGCATTTGGCGTGTAGGCGCCCGCACTGACGTCCTCCGGCCTTGTATTCCTCTGCCCGCTGCAACGCGCGGGCAATGCTGTGTGGCCCCGTGACTTCAGACCCGCAGTTTTCACGTCTGTGATCCGTCACAGGCAGAGGAGCAAGCCTGCAGCTGCAGGCTGACAACAAGGCCACCGCCCGAACGGTGGCGTAACAGGAGAAGACGATGAAGAAGACACTCCGGCAGTGTCTGTTGCCAGTTTTGCTCGGATGTTCCGGCATGGCACAGGCAGGCCTGCTCAACCCGGATTTCAGTCAGGGTTTTCAGCATTGGCAAGCAGCAGTTAGTTGGACTGATCAGCAAAGCGGTAGCGACGCAACTGACAGTGGTGAACTGTTTGGCGCTTATCCGGCAGCATTTAGTTTGTCTGGCAGCAATGTGACTTTGACTACTGCACTTCAGGCACAGCGCGAGTTATGGAGCCTGCTGATGTATCAGGACTTACAACTGGACGCTGTGGGCCCCGGTAAAGCTTTGTGGCTGCAGTTTAATCTCAAAGCTTTGCTCAGTAGCAGCGCTGATTTTTATTTTGCCCAGCTGCGTGATTTAGACACAAACGATGTATTGGATTTATCCGCCGGTGGCCGTTTTAACCTGACCAGCTGGATTGGCCGTAATCTGACGCTGGAATTTGGTGTGCAGGACAATGATTTTGTGCTCGGCGACAGTCTGACCTTGAGTCAGTTGCAGCTGGAAAGCCGTGATGTGCCGGCGCCGGCCAGCCTGTTGTTATTGTGCGCCGGTTTGTTGCTGTTGCCACGTGCTGGCACAGGTCGCGTTGGTACAGACCGCGCCGCCACAGGAGCGCAGCATCATGGCTAAACATGTGTTTTCATTGCTGTTGCTCTGTGTAGCTCCGGTGCTGTGGTGCAGCGCCGTTGCTGCTGAGTGGCAACAGCTGACTGGCGCAACCGTGCAGAAGGGTGCGCGGGTGACGGTGCGTAACGTCGGCTATTACACCGACAACAAGATTCTGCAGGCACCAGCCCCAACCACCGATCAGCCGCTGCGGCTGGTGATTATGAGCAGCACTTATGCGGTCACCAATGCGCACGGCAAAGACAGTGCCGGCCGGCCTTATTTTGATGTAACCACGCTCAGCACGCCGGTGCGGGTGTATTTTGCCAATAGCCGCGGTGCTTTCAGCTACAGCGCTGCGGTCTTTCAGCAGTTGTCTGACAACAACCTGCCGGACCCGACGCTGCAAACCCCGGTGTCTTATCAAAATGCCACTGTGCATGACCCATCGGTGATCCATCTAACCGACGGTCGTTTTTATGTGTTTGGCTCCCATCTGGCGGTAGCGAAAACAACCGACCTGATGAACTGGCAGCTGGTAGCCGAAGGCGTCAATAATGCCAATCCACTGTTCGCCACTTATCAGACCGAAGCGGCCGAAGGCATCGCCTGGTCGGGTGGCCATGTTGGCTCCTGGGCCTCTGATGTGATCCAACTGGCTGACGGCAAATATTATTTTTACTACAACCACTGCGCTTCGCCGGAAAATGGTGAATGTGATTCGTCGCGCTCGTATTTAGGCGTGGCCGTGTCTGAGAATATCGAAGGGCCTTATCGCAATCTGGGGCTAATGCTGAAAAGCGGCCATCGTGGCAGCGAAAACCCTGGTATAGACGGTAATGTTTACAACGGTAACATCCATCCGAATGCAATAGATCCGGACGTATTTTTTGATAAAACCGGCCGGCTCTGGATGGTATACGGTTCCTATTCCGGCGGTATTTTTGTGCTGGAACTGAACCCGCAAACCGGTTTCGCGCTGCCGGGGCAGGGTTATGGCACCAAGATCATGGGCGGTTATTACAGCGCCATCGAAGGGCCTTTTATGTTCTATAGCCCGGAGTCCGACTACTACTACCTGTTTACCTCATTTGGCGGTTTTGCCCAGAACGACGGCTACAACATGCGCATCGCCCGCGCCCGCACACCACAAGGGCCGTTTCTGGATGCTGAAGGCCGCAATATGCTGGGCGCGTCTGGTGGCTGGTCATCGATTGCACCTTTTGGCGTGAAGTTAATGGGCGGCCATCTGTTTGAGCACAATCCGGGCGACCCGGGTTCGGACCATGGTTATATGGCGCCTGGCCACAATTCTGCCTATTACGATGCTACTACCAAACAGCATTTTGTCATCTTCCACACCCGCTTCCCGGATAAAGGCGAAGGCCATGAAATTCGTGTGCATCAGCTGTTTGTGAATGCCGACGGCTGGCTGGTGGCCTCGCCACACCGCTACGCACCGGTGCAGGGCGCAAATCTGGTGGATAAAACTGATGTGCTCGGCACTTATCAGTTTATCAACCACGGCAAAGATATTAACCGCACACCACATCGCTCGGTCTATCTGACGTTAAACGCCGACGGCAGTATCAGTGGTGATGTCAGCGGTAGTTATTCGCTTGGCGACAAACAACAAATCACGCTGAATATCACCGGCATGGGTAGCTTTAACGGCGTACGGTCCTGGCAATATAACGACAACACCACACAGCTGGTGCCCACGTTCACGGCGTTATCCGCCAAAGGCGAAGCGGTGTGGGGCAGCAGGTTGCCAGTGTTAAGCGCCGCCGATTTAGTGCAGCAAACGCTGAATAGCCTGAGTGTACCGGCCGAGACGGTCACAGACTTGCCGTTGGCCAGCCGTGGCGCCCAGGGCGCAACTATTCAGTGGAGCTCGTCTTTGCCAGAGGTGATTGCGGCAAACGGTAAAGTCGAGCCTCCGGCGGCAGGCAACGCGGATGCCACAGTGGAACTGACGGCAACAGTGACGTTACAAGGCGTCACGCAGCAAAAAACCTTCAGTATCAAAGTCAAAGCCCGCAAAGCCTACAACCGTACCGCGTTGTATCGCTTTGAGCAGAACTTAGCTGACAGCACGGGGTTATTCGGTCAAGGCCGTGCTACCGCCAACAGACCGGACAGCAATGGCGTTGTCAGTTTCACCACTGGCAAAGCCGGACAAGCGCTGCAGCTCAATGGCCAGAATGGTGTGCGCTTACCGGACGGTCTGATCAATAGCCACACATATACCGTGTCGCTGTGGCTGAACCCGGCAGTGTTAACCCAGTTCACGCCGGCATTTTTTGCCGCTGCCAACCCGGATAACTGGCTGAGTCTGGTGCCGCGCAGCTGGGATCAAAACACCATGCTGTGGAGTGGCAGTCAGGTTTGGTTTGACGGCAGCGCCGGTTTGCAAATTCCGGTCAATCAATGGACGCATGTGGCTTTTAGTGTGCAACAAGGCCAGCTCAGTTTGTATATCAACGGTGTACTGAAATTTAGCGGCAGTAATTTCCGTGATTTATTCAGCACAGTGCAAGCGGTGTTTGCACTTGGGGTGAACTACTGGGACATGCCGTTTAATGGTGCCATTGATGAGCTGGCAGTGTATGAAACTGCGTTGTCGGCCGCAGAGGTGAAAGCGCTGGATGTCGACCGGCTGCAAGATGGGCAGTTACTGCAAATTGCCGTCAACAATCTGAATCTTGGGGATATTTCGGCAGTACGCAGCGATTTGACTCTGCCACGAAGCGGCGCTTTTGCCAGTGTGGTGCAGTGGCAATCCTCGGACCTCAGCACCATAGATCTGCAAGGCAAAGTGACACGCCCTGGCCTGACCGAGCCGGACCGGCAAGTCACGCTGACTGCGACTGTGAATCTGAATGGTCTGCAGCAAAACCGTGATTTTGTTGTGACTGTACGCTCGTTGGCGCCGCCAACGCCGTTGGCCAACTTCAATTTTGACCAAAGCAATCTGGCCGATGCTACTGGCCGTTTTAATGCTGGCAGCAGCACTGGAGCTAAGTTGGACCAAGGCGGTGGTGTGTTGAGTTATCAGGCTGGTATCAAAGGTCAGGCGCTGGTATTGAACGGTAGCTCTGGTGTGCGCTTAGCCGATAACCTCATCACCGACCATAGCTACAGCGTGGCGCTCTGGTTGAATCCAGCCCAGCTTACCAATTACACCACGGCCTTTTTCGGTTATGCCAGCTTAAGCAGTTGGGTCAGTCTGGTGCCGCGTGGCCATGGCGGCGTCGGTGAAAACACGATGTTGTGGTCAGGCACCGCCTGGTATGACGCCGGCATTGGCCAACGGGTGCCACTAAACAGCTGGTCACAGCTGGTGTTTGTGGTCAGTGGCGGTGCGGTAAAAATCTACCTGAATGGCCAGGTTGTGTTCAGTGGCACTAACTTCCCGAATGTGTTTGGCGCCAGCGGCACCAAAGGCTTTGGCCTTGGCGTCAACTTCTGGGATACGCCGTTTAAAGGCATGCTGGATGAAGTACAGGTTTATGGCGAAGCCATCAGCGCCGAAGATGTATTGCAGCTTTATCAGCAAAGCATGGTGCCATAACCGCTATCTCATTGGTTTAAAATAGTACAATATGACCGTCGAGCTGCCGCTGTAACGGCAGCCCTGACGGTCAGACGCTTTGAAGGAGTAAAGATGGGTAAATTGAGCAAAAAGGCGTTGGCAGCTTGTTGTATTGCCGCCTTATGGACAGTACCGGCGCTGGCGAAAAATCCGCTGTTTGACGATGTGCTGACCGCAGATCCAGCCGCTTTGGTGCATGGTGACACTGTGTATCTCTACACTGGACATGACGAAGCACCTGATAACAATGGTTTTTTTGTCATGCATGACTGGTTGTTATTCAGCTCTAAAGATATGAAAACCTGGCAGCGGCATGGGCCTGTGCTTAAAGCAACCGACTTCAAATGGGCCAAAGGCGACGCCTGGGCGGCGCATGCGATTGAACGTAACGGCAAGTTCTATTTTTACACCACAGTGCGGCATAAAGACGACAAACCCGGTTTTGCTATTGGCGTCGCAGTAGCAGACAGCCCGCTTGGGCCTTTTAAAGACGCCATCGGCAAAGCGCTGGTCACCAACGACATGACCACTCAGACCAAAAACGATTGGGATGACATAGATCCCGCTATATTTATCGACAAAGACGGTCAGGCTTATCTGTTTTTTGGCAATGTGGTGCCGAAGTACGTCAAGCTCAAAGCCAATATGACTGAACTGGACGGTGAGATAAAAACCATTGATTTAACCGACTTTACTGAAGCGGCCTGGGTACACAGTAAAGGCGATACATATTATTTGTCTTATGCCTGCGGCTTTCCGGAAAAGATCTGTTATGCCACCAGCCGCAGTATTCACGGCCCCTGGCAATATCAGGGTATCCTGAATGAAATTGCCGGTAATTCAGAGACTAACCATCAGTCGATTATCGAATTTCAGGGTAAATCCTACTTTATCTATCACACCGGCGCCGTGCCACCGGCGGAAGGCCGACAGAGCGGCGGGCGTTTTCGCCGCTCGGTGGCGATAGACCCCTTGTATTACAACACCGATGGCACGCTGAAACGCGTGATCATGAGCAGCGAAGGGATCCGCTAAGGCGGATCTTTTCGGTTGTTTATGCGTAAACAGCTGATTTAAATCAAAAAATAAAAGTGTAATGAAGCAGGAACTCTTGTTGACAGTTAAATAATCATACAATAGTATTATAAAACTACAATAAGTTGACAGTGTAGCTTTTGCAGTGATATCTGTGCTGTAAAAGCTGCAAATGGACAAAACAATAAGCCGGAAAAAGTTCGCGCAGTACAGGACTTGAGCGGCACATACACAACACGACGGGAGAAGACGACCCATGTTCAAGCGAAGCCACTTGTCCAGTGCAATACTTTTGGTGCTTTTTGGCCAGGCAGTACAGGCACAGGAAACCGCGAATACCAAAGACCAAAAAACCAGCGCTGAAGATATTGAAGTGATTCAGGTCAAAGGCATCCGCAGCAGTCTGAATAAAGCTTTAGGCGTCAAACGTTTAGAAGAGCAGATTGTCGATGTTATTGTCGCCGAGGATATCGGCAAATTTCCGGATAATAACGTCGTCGAGTCGCTGCAGCGCGTGACCGGCGTTCAGGTCACCAACCGCGGCTCCGGCGAAGTGTCCGGCGTCTCTATCCGTGGTTTAAGTGACATTACCACTACGGTGAATGGCCGCAATATTTTCACCGCCGCCGGCACAGCCGTGGCGTTACAGGACATTCCGGCCAGTTTGTTAAAACAGGTCGATGTGTATAAAACCCGCTCTGCCAGCCAGATTGAAAGCGGCATCGCCGGTCAGATTGACGTAAAAACCCAACGCCCATTTGACTTTGAAGGCTCAAAATTTATCGTCGCCGGCCGTGGTATTTATACCGAACAAAATGAAGAAACGAACCCAACTATCAGTGCTTTAGCGTCAAATCAATGGGCGACCAGTGCCGGGCAGGTTGGTGCTTTGGTTAACTTGTCTTATTCCCGTTTACGTTACCGCGATCAGAGTGTCACAGCCGGCGCTATGGTGCCTTTTATGACCGAAAGCACCACAGCACCATTCACGCCGTTTGAGCGCGTGTGGCCAAATCGCGGCGGTGTCAGCGAAGACCCAATCTGGCAGGCCGGTTTACTGGAAGGTTTACCGTCAGCCGCAGGTTCAACTTTTAATATCAATGGCAAAGCCACCCCTTATATGCTGGGCCGTGATGCTATTTTCCAGAGTGATTACAACGGTGAACGCGAACGCCCGGCTGCCAACCTGTCATTGCAGTTTGCTCCGGATGAAAACTCAGAGTATGTGTTTGAGACTTTCTACAACGGTTATCGCAACGAAGGTTTTAACAGCTTATTTTTCTCCTTCGCCGACTGGTGGGGTGATTATGCCGGCATGACGCCAGCGCAGGCAGCAGCTGCCGGTAACGTGGTGCTGCATCCGGGCACCAACATCGTCAAATCCCGTTCTGTGCTGCATCCTTGGGTCTTTACCAGCGGTGATTTATCGACCGGTAAAACCGACAGCTACCTCTATGCGCTGGGCGGCACCTGGCAGCTGAATGAAGATCTGGCGCTGAAATCGGAAATTGTCTATCAGGACAGCCAATACGACAGCGACTTCTTCGCGATGCGCTTTATCCGGCCTGGTGCCACTTACAAACTCAACGTCGACTTCAACGAACACGGCGGCGTACCGGGCTTTAATTTCGAAGATGACCCGACGACCGCTGCACTTAACGAAGCGGATATGGTCAATCCGGCGTCTTATCTGATTGATGGTATGTACGACAATGCCAACAGCGATCAGGGTGATGCCGTGACTTTCACTTCAGATTTAACTTACAGCCGCAGCGGTCTCTTTACCCGCATTGATACTGGTGTGCGCTACGACAAACGCGGTGCTGAGACTGCGTTCAGCCGGCAGGATCGTTGCTGTGGCGGTGGTGTCAGTGTCGCATCGCTTGAAGGACTGGCCTACACCAACAGTGGATTTATGGATGGTGAAGCCAATGTGCCGCGCAGCTGGACTGTGGCGAATGGCCATGAGATCCGTGGCAACGCCGATAAATACCGGGCGATTTATGGCATGACCAAACTGGGCATGAACCGCTCTTTTGATATCGATTCAACCACCTTGTCAGTGTATTTACAGGGGAAATACGAAACTGAGCTGGCCGGCCGTACGCTGGACGGTGAAGTCGGTTTCCGTTACACCGGTATTGATACCGACTCGATGTTCTATCAGGAAACGGCGCCAGGTGTGCCACAACCGGTGACTGCTGGTGAAAGCAAAACCCGCGCGGTATTGCCAAGCCTGACCGCTCGTTATGAACTGACCGATGATTTACAGGCACGTTTTGCCTACACCGAAACGCTGCGTTATCCGTCGTTTGGCGATTTAAACCCGCTGATTATTTATAACGAAGACGTGACCGGCATCGGCTACGGCACCGCCGGTGGCGGTAATCCGGACCTGAAGCCAACCGAGTCGAAAAACTATGACTTGTCACTGGAATGGTATTTCGCCAAATCCAGCTCGTTATACGGCACCTTGTTCCGCCGTGATGTCGAAGGTTTTGTTGTCGGTTTCCGCCGTGCTGTGACGCATGACAAGTCGGCGACAGATCCAACGCCGTATAAGTTTATCCTGACCCAGCCGTATAACGCGTCAAACGGTGAATTGTCCGGTGCTGAAGTGGGCCTGGTCTGGTTCCCGGAAAATCTGCCGCAGCTGCTGGATGGTTTTGGCGTTCAGGCCAGCTATACCCGCCTGTCGTCGTCGCAGACCACACCGGATACCAACTCGGCCGGCGAAATCACCGGCTACAAAGACACTGATGTCTTTGGCGTGTCGGATTCGTCGTACAGCGTAGTGCTGGCCTATGACAAAGACAAATTAGGCATGCGCTTGTCCTATTCATGGCGTGATGATTTCCTCGCCAACTATGAAGCGGCCCTGTTCGCCAACCCGCTGGAAATGAGGCGTCGGGCTGAAGCCAGCATGGACTTCCAGCTGAGCTACCGCATCAACGATAATGTTGAAGTGACGTTGGACGGCACCAACCTGACCAACGAGCTGTATCAGAGTTATTACGGCAACAATGCCACCACCAATAACTTCGGCACAGCCTTGTACAGCCGTACCTTTGCGCTGGGTGTGCGTTATTCGATGTAACTTTTTTGGAAGTAGCTGTAGACCTGTGTGATCTGTTAGACATTCCTGGTTTGAGCCCCGCCCAAGCGGGGCTTTTTTTAGCCGCAGGGACGACTTATTGGTTGCAGCAATTATCCTACAATATTATCTTGGACGCACAATGATAAGGCAGCCAGATCTGCCAACTGCAGTAACCCGGGTTGCTTGCCAACAGCAGCGCCCGTCAGACAGGGGAGAACGGCGTGATGAGTGGATATAAATTATCGCAGCTGGAAAAAATTGGCTTTGGCGCTGGTGATATGGCGGTCAATGTGGTGATCTCGGCGATGATGCTGATCATCACTTTCTTTTATACCGACGTGTACGGTATGCAGCCAGCGGATATGGCGCTGATGTTACTGGTGGTGCGGGTACTCGATGCCATCACAGATCCACTGATGGGCATGATCACCGACAAATTCAACAGCCGTTGGGGCCGCTACCGGCCGTATTTACTGGTATTTGCCGTGCCTTTTGGCATCTCGGTATTTTTGACTTTCAGTACGCCCGACCTCGATTACAACGCCAAACTGGTGTGGGCCTACAGCACTTATATTTTTGTCACGCTGATGTTTACTGCCGTGACTATTCCGTACATTTCACTGATTGGTGTATTAACCGACGACCCGAAAGAGCGGTTGTCAGCCAATGGTTATCGGTTGTTTTTCGCTAAAATCGCCGCTTTCCTGGTCACCATCATAGTGCCCATTCTGGCCGGTGCAGACTATTGGCAAGGCGACAAAGCGGCCGGCTACCAGGCGGCGATGGGCCTGATGGCGATGCTTGCCGTGATATTTTTCCTGTTTTGTTTTTTCACCACGACAGAGCGACTGGAGCATCAGGTCGACAAACAACCGCTGCGCCAGCAGTTTTCTTTGTTGCTGAAAAATGACCAGTGGCTGGTGCTTTGTGGTGTCTGTGTACTTGGCACTGTCGGTTATGTGGTGCGTGGCTCCGTCGCTTTGTATTACGCCAAATATTATCTCGGCGGTGACACGACGATGCAGTCGTTGTTTTTATCCACTGGTGTCGGCGCAGCGATATTGTCGATGGTGGCGTCGACCTGGATCACCAAAGTGTATTGCAAAGTAAAACTGTTTAAATACAGCCAGATGGCGGTTGGTGCTTTGAGTGTATTGATGTTTGCCTTAGTAAGCCCCGGCGATGTGGTGCTGGCTTTTGTGATGTTTTTCCTGATTTCTTTTGTGGTGGATTTGCATGCGCCGGTGTTCTGGTCGGCTATTGCTGAAGCGGTGGATTATGGTGAACACAAAACCGGGCAGCGTGTAGCCGGCTTGTCGTTTGGTGGTATTTCGTTTTGTCAGAAAGCCGGTATGGGCGTGGCTGGCGCTGTGGTCGGCTGGTTACTTGCTGGTTTTGGTTATCAGCCGGACGTGGCGCAAAGTGAGCTGGCGCTGACCGGCATTGCGCTGATGCTGACGCTGATCCCCGGCGCCTTTCATTATGCGGTGGGTGTGCTGATGCAGCGCTACCACATTACCGACGCCACATACCGCCAGATATTAACCGAATTACAAGTGACGCCTGTGGCGCAGCAAGCTGTCACCGCTTCTTCTACTGCAGTACCAAAAGGAACTCCGACTCATGCCTGATTTTTCCCCGATGAACAGCAACGTGCCGTTAATCGCGCAACGTGCCGACCCGTTTATTTACCGGCATACAGATGGCTTTTATTATTTTACCGCCTCAGTGCCGGCCTATGATGGTATTGAACTGCGCCGTGCCCGGCAGCTGGAAGATTTAGCCAGCGCTGAGGCTGTGATGGTGTGGCGTAAACCGGCAGAAGGGTCTTATTCTGAGCTGATTTGGGCGCCGGAAATTCATTATCATCAGGGCGTCTGGTATGTCTATTTTGCCGCAGCGCCAAGCCGGGCTATTAAAGACAATTTGTTTCAGCATCGGATGTATGTGATTCAAGGCACCGGTGACAATGCCCTGACCGCCGACTGGCAATTTATTGGCCAAATCTACACTGGTATCGATACTTTTTGCCTTGATGCCACCACTTTTTACCATCAGGGCAAACTCTATTATCTGTGGGCGCAAAAGGGCCCGGGTATCACCGGCAACTCGAATTTGTATATCGCCGAAATGGCGTCGCCGGTTGCTATCAAAGGCACGCCGGTATTGCTGACCAAACCTGAACTGGACTGGGAAATTCGTGGCTTTTGGGTTAACGAAGGCCCGGCTGTGCTCAAAGGCCATGGCAAAATTTTTATCAGCTATTCCGCCAGTGCCACTGACGAAAACTATTGTATGGGGCTGCTGTGGGCTGATGAAAATGCCGATGTACTGAACCCGGCCAGCTGGCAGAAATCACCGCAACCGGTGTTTCAGACCGACGCCACTGTGAAAATGTTTGGCCCAGGTCACAACAGCTTTACCACGCTTGCCGATGGCACCGACGTTCTGGTGTACCACTGCCGGCAATACACTGAAATTGAAGGCGATCCGCTGTGGAATCCGGACCGGCATACCTTTGTGAAGACTATCCAATGGGATAAAAACGGTATGCCGCAATTTGGTAAACCAGGAAGCGGGAAACCAAGACAGCGGTAAACCAGCTCAGCCCTAAGTCACCTTTTCTGACCTCCAGCAGGAACTAAGATGCGCCTGATAAAGTTTAATCTTGCACTGCTGGTTGGTTGTGCCTGGTCGGTGCTTGTCTTTGCGCAGGCGCCGGCGGTATCCACAGCAGTGCAGCCCTTTGCATTGACGCAGGTGCGTTTAACTGCCGGGCCTTTTTATCAGGCACAGCAGACCAATCTGCAATATCTGCTCGATTTTGACAGCAACCGGCTGTTAGCGCCTTTTGAGCGTGAAGCCGGTTTAACGCCTCAGGCCGCTCCTTATGGCAACTGGGAGAGCAGTGGCTTAGACGGTCATATTGGCGGGCATTATTTGTCGGCTCTGGCGCTGGCGGTGGCCGCAACCGGCGACAAAGAGCTTAATTCCCGACTGGATGCACTGCTACAGCGCTTAACCAAGGTGCAGCAGGCGTATGGCAGTGGGCCTGATGCCGGTTATCTCGGTGGTATTCCTGGCGGGCGGCAGCTGTGGCAACAAATACGCGCCGGCCAGATCAACAGTGAATTGTTCAGCCTGAATCAGCGCTGGGTGCCTTTATATAATTTGCATAAAACATTTGCCGGTTTGACCGATGCCTGGCTGCTGGCGCACAAACCGCAGGCCAAAAGCCTGCTGCTGAATTTGGGGCAGTGGTTTTTACAGGTCAATGCCGGGCTCAGTGGCGCGCAAATTCAGCAGTTGCTGGTCAGCGAACATGGTGGCCTCAATGAATCTTTAACCGATTTGGCGGCGATCAGCGGCGACCCGGCGTATTTGCAGCTGGCACAACGTTATTCGCAGCAAAGTTTATTAACGCCACTGTTACAGCAGCAGGACCAGCTCAGCGGTTTGCATGCCAACACGCAAATTCCCAAAGTGATTGGTTTTTGGCGGGTCGGAGCCAGTGCCGGTTTACCGGACTGGCAGCAGGCGGCGCAGTTTTTTTATCAGACCGTGATCGAGCGTCGCTCAGTGGTCATTGGTGGCAACAGCGTCCGCGAGCATTTCCATCAGGCGGACGATTTCCGTCCGATGCTGGAAGACGTCGAAGGGCCGGAAACCTGTAATACCTACAATATGTTAAAGCTGGCGAAGCTGCTGTACTTGCAAAGTGGTGACACCCGCTATTTAAACTTCTATGAACGCGCCAGCTACAACCATATTTTGTCGTCGCAACATCCGCAGCACGGCGGTCTGGTGTATTTCACGCCGATGCGGTCCGGGCATTACCGGATGTATTCGGCGCACGACCAGTCGATGTGGTGTTGCGTTGGCTCCGGGCTGGAAAATCACAGCAAATATAACGAGCTGATTTACGCCCACGCCGGCGGCGAATTACTGCTGAACCTATTTATCCCATCGACGCTGCTCTGGCCGGAGCAAGGGCTGCAGCTGGCGCTTACAACAGCATTCCCCGATGACAACAGTGTTCGGCTGACCGTGTTGCAGGCGCCGGGCGCCGGAAAACTCCAGCGCATCAGCATTCGCCGGCCAGCCTGGCAGGGCGCGCCATTGCAGTTGCGATTAAACGGTCAGGCGGTGCAAACCCGGGATCTCAGGCCCGGTTATGTCAGCGCAGCATTGGCGCTGCAAGCCGGTGATGTGCTGAGTTTCAGTCTGGACCCGCAGCTTCGGCTTGAGCAGTTACCGGGTCAGCGAGCGAACGACCACAAGGCTGCTGATGTGGCTGCAAACTACGCAGTGCTGTATGGCCCGGTGGCGCTGGCGCAGCCTCTGCCGCCATTAAAAGGCGAGCAGCTGAAGTTTGTCGCCGACGACAGCCGGATGGGCCATATCGCTGCCGGTGCTTTGTGCCCGGAAGGTGCCGCACCGTTATTGGTTGGTGAACCGCAGGCTTTTTTACAGAGCCTGCAACGGCTGCCCGGGCCATTAGCTTTTGCCGCGCCAGGTCTTCAGGCGGCGCGGCCACAAATCTGGCAGCAACAGCCGGTGGCGCAGCTGGTGCCATTTTTCCGCGTGCACGACCAGCGTTATCAGATTTATCTGCAGCAAGTGGCCACAGCTGCCTATCCGGCGTTTGTTAAAGCGGCGACGGCGCGGGCTGAGGAGGAAGCCTTGTTGGCGGCCCGCACGTTGGACCAGATCCAGCCGGGCCAGCAGCAACCGGAAGTGGAGCACCAGTACCAGGGCGAAGCCAGTCAAAGTGGTAACAACAATGGCCGGCACTGGCGTGACAGCCGCAACTGGTTCAGTTATCAGTTAACCGATGCCCTTAAGCAAGCGACTGTGCTGCGGTTGGAGTATTTCAGTGGCGACGCCGGCCGGCAGTTTTCAGTGTTACTGAACGGCCAGTTGTTGGCGGATGTGGTGTTACAACCAATGTCTGAGGCCGGTATTTACAGCGTCGATTACGTTATCCCGCAGGCCTTGCTTCAACACAGTGAAAAAGGCCGCCACCAGCTGAAGTTTGTCGCTAAAGCCGGTTCTGTCGCAGGTGGTATTTATGGTATCCGGCTGTTAAAGCCCTGACACTGAAGAGCAGGGCTGCCGCTATCTGCTGGCAGCCCGCAGTTGAAAATAAACCAGAGATTTATTTGTTGATGAGCGTGGTCCGATATTGATTCAACGCTTGTTGCTCAACCACAGGCCAGCCGTCCTGCCATTGCATTGGCAGCACTTTCAGTTTTTGCAGTGCCTTGTCTGCCGTCTCGTACGCATGAAACACCAGATAATCGTTGCCATCAATGCTGTAAGCCGCATTATGGCCAAGCGCCACCCAATCTTTATCGCCCTGCAGCACTAAGGTGCCACCGCCTTGCAGCATCGGCTTACCGGCTTTGTCGACATAAGGCCCGATCACGCTTTTACTGCGTCCAACCATGATTTTGTAATCGCTGTCTTTGCCACGGCAACATTTGTCAAAGGATACAAACAAGTAGTAATAGCCGTTTTTATGGAAGATATAAGGCGCTTCAATAGCGCCATCGCCCGGCTCGCCGTCTGGCAATGCCGGGTTACGTGGTCGTTTGGCGATACTGTGCCATTGCTGCGGCTCGGCGAGACGGGTCAGGCTGTTGTCCAGTTTGACCAGTTTTAGCCCCTCCCAAAAAGAGCCAAAACTCATCCAGTGTTCGCCGTGTTCATCGCGGATAATGGCAGGGTCAATCGCGTTCCAGTGGTCGCGCTCCGGCACCGATTGCAGCACTATCCCTTGGTCCTGCCATTGATAGTTTTTCGCGCTTGGATCTAATGTTTTATTGGTGGCTACACCAATGGCCGAAGTATTTTTGCCAAAAGCAGAGACTGAATAATACAGATAAAAAGTGCCGTCTTTTTCAAAAATATCCGGCGCCCACAGATGACCGTCAAAGGTCGGCGCTATGCTTTTGGCCCATGTTGGCTCTGTCGCAAAGACCCGGCCGGCCGGTTGCCATTGCTGCAGGTCTTTGGATTGATAGATGGTGATGCCGGGTCCTGTGCTGAACACATAATACTTGCCACCGGCTTTGGCCAGAACCGGGTCGTGCACTTCCAGTTGTTTGGCTTGTACCAGCGCACTGGCGGACAGCAGCGCGATAGCGGTCAATGTTGTTGCCAGTCTCGTCTTCAGTCCGGCCTTCAGTGCTCTCTTTAGTGCTCTTAGCAGTGTTGGGGTCGCCCGAAATTGCATCTTTGCTGCTCCTGCCTGGTTGCTTCTTGCTAATAAGTAATACAATATTAATAATACAGAATAGATCTGCTGCTCACAAGAGCAACGACCACAGGAGGTCCATCGATGCGTTTTACTGTGTTGACTTTGGCATGTCTGCTCGCGTTACCAGCAACTGGCGCCGTTACTTTGCCGCAAAATCCGCTGTTGCTGCAACGGGCCGACCCTTTTATCCATCGCGATGCCGCCAGTGGCTGTTACCATTTTACTGCGACAGTGCCGGATTTCTCCGCGCTGGAAATTCGCTCCAGCTGCACTTTAGCTGGCTTAAAAACCGCTGAGCCGGTGCAGGTGTGGCAGAAAAAAGCCAATGGGCCTATGAGTGCCAATATCTGGGCGCCAGAGCTGCACCGCATCAACAATATCTGGTATCTGTATTTTGCTGCCAGCCGCACTGATGCGCCGTTTCACATTCGCATGTATGTGCTGTCCAACCCATCTGCCGACCCCAAACAAGGCCACTGGCACGAGGAGGGCGAACTAAAAACTCATCTCGACACCTTTGCACTCGATGCCACCACTTTTACTCATCGCGACAAACAGTATCTGCTGTGGGCGCAGCAGGATGTGGCGCAGACTTATAATTCAGCGCTGTGGCTCGCTGAAATGGACGGTCCGACCCGGATCAAAGGTACACCCGTCAAACTCAGTGAGCCGACCTTGCCTTGGGAAATTCAGGGCTACAAAGTCAACGAAGGCCCGGCGGTACTGGTCAAAAACGGTCGGGTTTTTGTCACTTATTCGGCGAGCGCCACCGACCATCGTTATGCGATGGGCTTGCTGTGGGCCGACGCCAATGCCGATTTATTGAAGCCGCAGAGCTGGCAAAAACAGCCGGAACCGGTGTTTGCCACCAACGCCGCATTGAAACGGTTTGGCCCCGGGCATAACAGTTTTGTGCTGGCTGAAGATGGTAAAACTGAGGTGATGGTTTATCACAGCCGAGAATATCGTGATTTACAGGGTACGCCGCTGACCGACCCTAACCGGCATACCCGGTTGCGGCTGCTGCAGTGGGACGCCAACGGCTTTCCGCTGTTTGCGCCTGAGCAGGCAGATTAACCAGCCACATTGCGCAGAAAAAGCCAAAGCCAGCAGCGCTGGCTTTGGCGGCGGAAGGCGACTTACCAGAAGCGCCAGTAGATAAAGGCAGTGATCCCCAGAATGATCGCAGTGTGAATATAATCCCACTTGTCCAGGCCTTTGAGCACATCCTGCAGGGTGTCTTTACCCAGCGTGGAAAAAGTCAGGCCACGCACATTGTCTTCAGTCGGCGCTTTAGTAACAAAGCTCAGGCCTATAACAATCAGGCACACAAGCACAAATAACAACACACAATAATACAGCCAGTTCATTTCAACGACCCAGGCGATTGATGTGCCATGAATGGCATCGCGAAACGGCAATAACACCAGTCGGAACATGCCGAGTACAAAACCGGCCACCAGCCCGACGTAACCAGCAGTTGGCGTGATGCGTTTGCTACAAATGCCGAGTAAAAATACCGCCGCAATGCCCGGTGCTATTAACGACTGCACACTTTGCAGATATTCATACAACACGTCAGCAATCAGGCTCATCACCGGGATCCACAAAATCCCCAGCACCACTACGACGACAGTGGCGATACGTCCGACTTTTAACAGCTGCTGCTCGGAAGATTCTGGTTTGTACTTTTTATAAAAGTCGATGGTGAACAAGGTGGCAGAGGAGTTAAACAGGGAAGCCAGCGAACTCATCAGCGCCGCAACCAAACCGCCAATCACAATACCTTTGACGCCGGACGGTAACAATTCGGCCACCAGCGTCGGAAAAGCCTGGTCAGCACTGTCAAAAGAAATGATGCCTTTGGCCTGCAGTGCATGCGCAATCAGGCCGGGTACCAGGAAAATAAACACCGGCAGCAGTTTCAGATAACCGGCAAAGATAGTGCCGCGTCGCGCCGCCTGAATGCCCTTGGCCGACAACACCCGTTGCACGATGTATTGGTCAGTACACCAGTACCAAAAACCGATAATAAAAGAGCCAAATACAATACCAGGCCAGGGGAAATTGGCGTCGCTGGCGGCGCGCATCAAATGCATATTCTCGCCGTTTAACCGCTCCATCTCGGCCCAGCCGCCGACCTGATCCAGGCCAACCACCAAAATCACCACGGAGCCGATAATCAGCACCGGCGTCTGAATGACAGATGTCCACATAATGGCTTTCATGCCGCCCAGCACCGTATAAATACCGGTCAGCACCACGAGGCCAACGGCGGAGATCCAGAAAAAGTCGATGCCCCAGATGCTTTCTATGCCCAGAATGGTTTTAAAAGCGACGCCGCCGGCATAGACAGTGACCGCGACTTTGGTCAGTACATAACTGACCAGCGAAATGACCGACAAAAAACTGCGCGACTGCGGGTTAAAACGCCGCTCGAGAAATTCCGGCATGGTGTAGACCTTACTGCTCCAGTAAAAAGGCACAAAGATCCAGCCGAGTAATAAGATGATCCAGGACTGTAATTCCCAGTGCGCCAGCGCCATACCGGATTCAGCGCCGGAGCCGGATAAACCGACCAGATGTTCTGAGCCGATATTGGAGGCGAAAATCGACGCGCCAATCACCAGCCAGCCGGCATTGCGGCCGGCCAGAAAGTAGTCGGTGGTGTCTTCTTCTTTTTGCCGCATCGAGGCGACGACGACCCCAACCATCAGCAGTGCAAAACCGGCCAGCACCAGCCAGTCCAGTGTACTTAGTTCTAACATGCCCTCTGTCCTTATTGTGAAGCCAGTTTTCGGGCGGCAGCGCAACACACCGACCAGCACCGGCAATGATTATTCTTAAAGCATATTATAATACAAAATTAATAATGGAAAGCCTTGGAGAAACCGCTGTGGACCTTGGGCTGGAAACCGGGTTGAATTACCGGGTAAACCGGCTTTAAAGCTTGAATTTCATTTGGTTTTTCGGCAATTTGGTGGGTAAAGGTATCTAGGCTGTGACCGGTTCGGCACAGACATAGGCCGCAATGTCCGGTTGTAGTTGTCGGTTGACGGACAGATATCGTCACAACATATGTTAATATGACAGGCAAAACGGCAAACAGACGCCACCCAACCTTGTCTGGAGGAGCCTCCATGGTTCGCATCATCGAAAATTTAAATTTATCCGAGCAGGTCACCAACGATTTGGGCCGGGCCATAGTGGCGGGTGAATACAGCTGTGAATCCGGTTTACCGACAGAAGCGCAGCTGTGCGAAGAATACGGCATCAGCCGTACTGCTGTGCGCGAAGCGGTGAAGATGCTGGCGGCCAAAGGCCTGATCTCGTCGCGGCCACGTCAGGGGATCAGTGTCGAACAACCAAGCAACTGGAACCTGTACGACACCAGCGTGTTAAGCTGGTTACTCGACAGCAGCCCGTCTTTGCATGTGTTAAAAGAATTTCTGCAAATGCGGCTGGCGATTGAACCACAGGCCGCTGCGCTTGCCGCCGAATTTGCCCGCGACGAAGATATTGATCAGATTGAAAAAGCCGTCGAAGCCATGCGTATCGCGGCGACAGACCCCAGCGCCAGCATGCATGATGCTGACCTGGCGTTTCATACCAGTGTGTTATTTGCCAGCCGCAACCGGTTCTTTTTCCAGCTACGTGATTTTATCCGCACGGCACTGAATGTTAGTATTCAGCACACCACACCGGCCAAAGCCAATGACGTCGCAGTGGCTGAAGATCACGCCAAAATCTGCCTGGCTATCCGCAATCGCCAGCCGGAGCGGGCAAAAAATCTGATGACGCATCTGATCGACGAAGCGATGAGCTTTATCGAAGCTGAAATCAAACGCCGCAGTTAAGCGCCGGCGCAGGAATGATGATGCAGCAGGACCTGAATCAAAAAGCCCAATATCCCAGCCTGCGTGGCAAGGTGGTGTTTATCACCGGCGGTGGCACCGGTATTGGCGCCCGCATGGTTGAGCGCTTTTATCTGCAGGGTGCCAAAGTGGCTTTTGTCGATATTGCCCGTGACGCCGCCGAGGCGTTAGCGCAGCGCTGCAACAGCGCCGATTTAACCACACCGCTGTTTTTACCCTGTGATATTCGCGATATTGAAGCTTTACAGGCTTGCATCAGCCGGGCGCAACAACAGTTTGGTCTGATCAGCGTGCTGATTAACAATGCTGCTGACGATACCCGCCATCAGGTGGAAGAGCTCAGTGTTGAGTACTGGGACGAGCGTTTTGCGGTGAATTTACGCCATTATTTTTTCGCTTCGCAGGCCGTGCTTCCGCAAATGCAGCAATTGGGTGGCGGTAGCATTATCAATCTTGGTTCTATCAGTTGGCGCATCAAACAAACCTGTATGCCGGCTTACACTACCGCTAAAGCGGCGATTGAAGGTTTAACCCGTACGCTGGCCGGCCGGTACGGCGCCGACCAGATCCGTGTCAATAGCCTGATCCCGGGTTGGGTCATGACCGAACGCCAGCTCGCCCGTTGGCTCGATGCCGACAGTGTCAAAGAAATTCACCAGCATCAAGCCATCAAACAGTCACTGCAACCCGACGACATCTGCGATATGGCGCTGTTTCTCGCTGCCGACGACAGCCGGATGCTGACGTCGCAAAGTGTCATCGTCGATGGCGGCTGGGTGTAGCCAGAGTTTTTTTATTACGTGAAGGCGGGTGGTGAGTGCCAGGGCAGCTCTTGTGCCAAGAGCGGGCGTTTTATAAACGCCCCGTACGGCGTCGCTGCCCTTACCACGTGTTGCAAGTCAATCGCACCACCACTTTCACGAAAAGTACCACTCCATCGGATAGTGGAATTGTACCAGTTGCAGACATTCGTCCTATAGTCTTCCCCTAGGTGTTTGAATAATTCCACCTTGTGGTGAGATTGCATAGCAAAGATTTCACCTGACGGTGAATCCATTTCTTTGATGAATGACTGCGCCATTCAACCTCTGGGAACCGCTAAAGTTGTTCAATCGAACTGCTTCCGATGGTGTCTTGCAAAAAAACTTACCTAAAGAAAAGGCACCACGGTTCCGCTCGAAAACCAACTAAAAAATGCAGATCTGAAGCGAAAACGCAACTCGCGCGGCGCTCAAACACTCATTCCGGTTGAGTCTTCGCAATATTAAACCTTGAATCAACAATTTTCATCGGTTCGCTCCAGCGGGTGGTTGGTTGCACTAGCTGACTTCATTGTGTCGGTGGGCTTCTAACTGGAGTTACTGAGGTCATGATTCATCCGGTGAACTAATAGAGGAAATCTATTTTCAACGTCTTAGTTGATACACGTAGACCTCAACCAACTGACCATCTTCAAGTGAGGCTTTAGTCACAACACGTTGATATTGCTCACCTTCGAATTCATCAAGCCGTTGCCACTCGTGTTGCAATCCTTCGAACGACAAGATGAATCCTTCAACAACACCACCTTTAGCATCTATGACAACGCCCGGATAACCTTGCTCCGCGCCCCAGCCGGCTTGTACAAGATGACCACGGATGGTTGCATTCAGCCACGAGCCATCCAAGTGACCGAGGACATGGGCATTTGGTCTTCCGGGGGCAAGAGTGCCATATACAAATATACGATTAATCACTTTGTCATTCCTTCTTAGATCTGGGCGGAAAGTTTAGTAACTCAACCTTTGGATTAACTTCATTTGGAGATTAAATCTGAATCTGCTCGAAAGTAAATATTTCGGATGTCACCTATTGATGGAAGTACCGAATAAACATTGCCCGCAACCGAACTAACTTTTCTATCAAGCTCTCCGATTTTGAACAACCGCAATTCGCCCAAACCAGCTGTCGCCAAACTTCAACAAAGCGAACATCGGCAACCACGGGGTGAGCGATCAAAAGTGAGCGCGGGAAGCGCGAACGGGCGAACGCAGTGGTGGTGATTTTTGCTTTGCCACCATCATCGGGCTATTCGAGCTTTTTCAACTGAAATCTTCCAAAAGACCTGCAACCTCAACCCACTAAATCTCTGCAAGTAAATGTCTTCGCTTGCATTTCTTTATTTGTATTATAATATTTAAATTCGTAAGCAGCACTGCTGCAGTCTTTTTTCCGGAGCCGTCTGTTTGGTTGAAGTGTTACTGGTAAACCTGATCCTGCTGATTGGCGCTTGTCTGCAGGGCTTACTGGGTTTTGGTCTTGGGCTGTTCAGCGCGCCTTTGCTGTTTCTGCTGGCGCCAGAATATGTGCCTGGGCCGATGATCCTCAATGCATTGCTGCTGACGCTGCTGATGTCACTGCGGAATCATCAGGATTTACAGTGGCGGCAAACCAGTTATGCGCTGGCTGGTGGCACTATCGGGGTGCTGGGGGCTGCACTGTTAATGTCGGTATTGGTATTTGCGCAGTACCGCAAGTTGTTTGGCGCGTTGATTGTGATTGCCGTTTTGCTATCTGTGATCGGTGCCCGGCCAGCACTCAGCGCACGCAATAATCTCATCGCCGGGATTTTTTCCGGGTTTATGGGCACTGCAACGTCAGCCGGTGGCGCGCCAATGGGACTGTTGTATCAGCATGCTGATGCCCGGCTCAGAAATGCCAATCTCAGTGTTTTCTTCCTTTACATCAATATTTTCGGCATGGTCGTGCTTTGGCTGGGCGGTATTTCCGGTTGGGCTGATTTGTGCTTGTTCTTCCAATCGGTGCCTGCATTATTAATTGGCTGGGCAATGTCTGGTTATGTCGGGCGCTACCTGCACGGCAAACGTTTACGCCAGCTGATTCTGCTGGTAGCCTTTGCTGCCGGCCTGTTGTCGGTGCTGCTCTGACAGGGTGGCTTGTTTTGTTGTTCACCGAAGATGCAGACGATGTCAGATCTCAAAGTTCAGCTTTGTCCCGGTCTTGCTGCCGCGCTGGCAGAGGGTATTCATTGGGACTCAAGGCGGCAGCGGCTGTTTTGGGTCGACATTTTGCATCCCTGGTTGTATTGGTTTGAGCCAGCGACAGCTTCAACCGGACGGCTTGCTTTGTCGCAGCCAGGCTGTTGGTTGCTTGGCACAGACAGCCCGGCTTTGCTGATTGGTATGTCTCGAAGTATCGGCCTGTTAGATCCAGAGACAGGGAAGGTCCGTGAATTACCGCAAGTGCAGCTGCAGACCGAACCGGCCGGCAACCGCCTCAATGACGGCGGGGCAGATCTGCAGGGCCGGCTGTGGTTTGGCACTATGGATAATGCCGAACAAACACCTTCAGGTCAGTTATATCGCTGGGACCAACGAGGTTTACATACGGTCGATACAGGCTATGTTGTGACCAACGGGCCTGTGTTTACGCAAGACGGGCAGTTCTTATATCACGCCAGTTCTTCCAGCCGGGAAGTATACCGGTTTGCGCTATCGCAGACCGGAGAGCTGGTCCAAAAGCAGATATTTATTCGTTTCTCTGAGGCACAGGGCTTTCCGGATGGCATGGCGTTGGATGCTGACGGTGGTCTTTGGGTCGCACAGTGGCGTGGCTACGGGATCAGCCGGTTTGACCGTAACGGCCACTTAACCCGCACTATTGCGTTGCCGGTCAGCAACGTAACCAATCTGGCATTTGCCGGGCCGGACTTGCGCCAACTCTTTGTGACCACGGCGCAAGCAGGGCTGACACCCATGGAGTTGCAGCAACAACCCGCCGCCGGACGTCTATTCCGGCTGGAGTTGGAGATCCCCGGAGTTCAGGTACCTGCGGTGAAGTTAAGCTCGTTAGCCTTGCCTGACTCACCGAGCGATGCAAAAAGTCAGGCATGCGATTGCAACGGACTCGGCCTGGTTGCTGCGGATGCTACAGCTGAGAAAAATTAACTCATCTTTCAAAATCAAAAACTTGCTTATAGTCTAACAACTGTTAGTTTTAGCTAATGCAGGGACAATACCTGCTTATAGATCAAGCATATCCGTTAATCGGCACAGCCCCGGCAGCAGTGTCGGTAGCATCATCCAAAAGGAGTTTGCGATGTCGTGGTTTCGCACCATTCGTACCCGTTACACCCTGGCGTTTACCAGTCTGAGTCTGGTCTTTCTGGCCGTTGTGATCGCGTCCTTTCTGCTGATCAGCTTTATCCAGCAAAGCGCAGGCCGTTACGCGGATGGCGCATCGCTGATCCAGAATGCAGACCGTGACCTCTACCAGTCCAGACTCGCGCTGACCAATCTGCTGACCAACCGGCAAGCGGATCCGGCTCAGGCTGCGGCCTGGCGGCACGATACACAAAGCAACGCACAGCAGGCGCTGGAGCGGATGCAGACTTTTCAGCAACTCACTGCTGAGTTACCCGAGATAGTCAATTACCTGCAACCTTTTACCGCACTGTATCAACAATGGCAGCAACAGAATCAAGAGCTGCTGAGTCATCCACGGCAGGATGCTGAAGTGCTGCATGCTGCATTGGCAAAGTCTGAACAAACCTTCAGCCAGCTGCGGGATTTGTACGATGGTGCTGAGGGCCTTGTCAGTAAGTATGCCAAGGCGGAGCGGGCCGAGATCGACCAGCTGGCTGCACAGTTTAAGCTGAGCGTGTCGGTGATTGCGACGCTGGTGGTGTTCGGAAGTTTGCTGATGGCCTGGATAGCGCCACGCCGCATCTCTGATGCAATTAGTAAAGTCACAGCCGATGTACAACAAATCAGCAGCGGTGATGGTGATTTATCCCGCCGCATCAATAGCAAACGGACTGACGAAACTGGTGATTTAAGCCGCGAGCTGGATGAGTTCATCGGTAAACTGGCCAGTCTGATTGGCGAAGTCAAAGCGGGTTGTGTTTCAGTACAGCAGCAAATGCAGCAACTGGGTTTATCCGCCGAACAGGCCAGCGCGCTAAATCAGCAACAGGACGCGGCGCTCGACCAAATTGTAACTGCCATTGAGGAAATGAGCGGTGCGACTAAAGATGTAGCACGCAATGCTGCGGAAACCGCGCAACAGGTGCAACAGCTGCATCAGGTCACCACTCAGGGCCAGCAGTCGCTGGATTATTCAACGGACCGGTTGCACCAGCTATCACAACAAGTACAGCATGCAGCCGTGGTGATTGGCCAACTGGCGGGTCAATCTGAACAAATTGCCTCTGTGACCGGTGTGATCCAGAGTATTGCCGAACAAACTAATTTATTGGCGTTAAATGCCGCGATTGAGGCTGCGCGGGCCGGGGAGCAGGGCCGTGGCTTTGCGGTTGTCGCTGATGAGGTTCGGTCGCTGGCCAGTAAAACGCAGCAATCCACAGAGCATATCCGCAGCATGATCACGCAGTTACATGGCGGTGTCGCTGACGCTGTCAATTGTATTCAGCAGGGCGTGGCGCTGGCAGAAAATACCGAAACCCTCAATCACAAGGTCAGTGATGCTTTTGCTTCGGTACAACGCACCGCCGGGCAAATTCAGGACCATGCCATTCAAACGGCCAGTGCGACTGAGCAGCAAAGTGTGGTTGCTAATGAAATTACACGCAATTTGAGCCATTTGTCTGATATGTCTAAGCAATTGAATCAAATCGCGCAATGCGTGCGGTACGCTGTGCAGGATACATTGGCTGGCAGTAACGAGCTGGCCAGTCGTGTTAGCAGGTTTTCAGTGTAACAAGTTGATTAAATTACAGATTTAAAAAAACGCGGCATTTGCCGCGTTTTTTGCTTCAGGCGAACTTGTTATTCCAGCCGGTAACGCACTCCGAGCGCCACCCGTGGGCCGTATTGGCGGGCAAACAGGAACTGCTCTTCGAAGCGGCCGTAACCACGTTCGGTTTCGTTGTTCAGGTTGATGCCCTCAAGGAATACGGTCAGCTCCGGCAGGATGTCGTAGTTGACGCTTAAATCCCACTGGCCAAAAGTTTCCGCAAACTGCGGGGGGGCGTCGCTGGAACCCTGCGCCTGACCAACACCAATCAGGTAAGAATCGCGCCAGGCGTAAGTGACTTTGACCGACAGGCCGTCTTTTTCATAAAACAGCTGCAGGTTGGCGGAATCACTTAAACCGGTCAGCGGGGCTTGCTGGCTTAAGCTCATCACGTCAAATTCAACATCGCCTTGCACAAAAGTGGCGTTGGCGCCAACACCAAAACCAGTTTCACCGAGCAGATGCTGGAAGGCGACTTCAAAACCGTCCACTGCTTTACTGTCGGTATTGGCCGGCTGGCTGATTTGCCACACCATCAGCGGGTCATCGGCAGCCGGTTCAATTTTGCCTTGGGCATTGCCATTACCGTTTGCCAGCATTTGCGCATAAATCGCGCTGCTGGTGGCTTGCTCGCCACGGGCGACGATATCTGCCACTGCTTTGCGGTAACGCGGGCCGTTCAGGATATCGCGCAGACCTTCGATAGTGGTCTCGGTGATAGTAGTCTGGATAAAGTTATCGACGTCTTTGCGGAAATAACCGACTGCGGCATAACTGCCTTCGCCGTAATAATATTCCAGGCTTAAATCGAGGTTGGTCGACTCAAACGGCAACAGATTGGTATTGCCCTGACTGCCGCTGCGGGCGTCTGGTTTTGGGCTGCCGCTTAAACTGCGGCCGCCGGCCAGGAAGCCGAGCGGGGCGCGGGTGATGCTTTTGCCATAAGAGAAGCGGCCGACCAAGTCTTCACTGAGTTCAGCTTTAAGGTCAAACATCGGCAACAACACATCATGTTTGCCTTCCTGCTGCAGGAAGTTGGCGGTGCCGCCTTGCTGATATTGCGTGATCCATTCCGACGGGCTTTCCCAGTTGACTTGCGTTTCGACGCGCTGCCGCACTGTGCTGTCGACAGTGGTTTCTTCGTAGCGCAGGCCAACATTGAGCTGCAGTGGAATATCTTTGACGCTGAAATCAAAACGGCCCTGTACATAAACGCTGTCGGTGATTTCGTTGACATAACTTTCGCTGTCGATGCCATCGTAGTATGGGTCAATCGAATATTCATCGGCGCCCATCACGCCTTTGGTCAGGAATGCCAGCTGGCGGGCGACAGCCTCGTCAAAGTCATAGCTGTAGTAATAACCCGGCTGCATGCCACTGCCACCGCCGACAAACTGGTCGAGGAAATTCGCCGTGCTGTGGCGGACAAACATCGCGTCGGGGAAAATCTGCGGGAAAGCCGGATTAAAGCCCGGACCACCGCGCAAGCCGCTCCAGCCCTGATGGCCGCCCATGGTCTGGTCGGTACGGGCGATCCCAAAGCCAACATCAGTCAGCGGGAAGCTGAAATAGTCGTTGTCCCATTTACCATCGAGCTGCCACTGCTGAATTTCTGCTTTACCCGGTGAGTGGATAAACTGGCTGAAGTTGGAATCAATTTCACCCGGGTTCAGCGTGGTGGTGCCGTTTTTCCAGTACACAATTGCCTGTGGGATCTCGCCAGTACGATAGTCGTAGACTTTGCGCAGCAGCTGGTCTGAACCCAGGATCACCTGGCCCTGACTGCCCAGGCCTTTGTCGGCGCCGTTATCGGCTTTGTTGTCGGAATCATGGTAATCCAGCGTTAGTTGCAGGGCGTCGTACACCTGCCAGTCAAAATTGACGCCGACTGAGGCCGCTTTGACTTCAGTGGTGCCCTTGTTCGCAGTGAATGAGCCGTCGTTGCCGCTGATATCTGCGTAAATCGCAGTGCCATTGGCGTCTAATTCATAGCCATTGATATTGCCGCCAAATTCGTTCCAAATGCCCCAGCCGATGCTCTGGCTGCCCGTGATGGCACGCGATGCGGTGTAATCGATAGTCGCGGTAAAGGCGTCAACCGGCCGTACCTGTAACGTCAGCTGACCGTTGCTGCGTTCACGCTGCACATCTTCGATGCTGTAGTTCATGTCTTTGGCAAAGTAATAATTGCCGGTTGGTTTGCCGTCCGCCCCGACCGGGCGGGCGTCTTTGACTTTATCAGCATCGAGCGTTGGCAGGGCCACATTGGCCTGCCAGCCTTGCACGTTGGCCTGTTGTTTCTGGAAATCCCGTTCCTGATGCGACAATGACAACGACAGGCCGACTTTGTCGTCAAACATCGTTGAGCTCAGTACTGTCGCCAGCTCCGGCGTGACGTCATCGCCAATCTCGTTGCTGCTGTCATAAATACCTTTGGCGGTGGCCGAAGCATGCAGCCCCGGTTTTTGCAGCGGTCGGGTGGTGATGATATTGACCGTCGCACCTAAACCACCGCTTGGGTTCGATGCGCGGGCAGTTTTGTAGACTTCTAAGGCGCTGACGCCTTCGGAAGATAAGTTTTCCAGATTGTACGAGCGGGTATAACCGGTGCCTGGCATTTGCCGGCCGTTTAAAGTCACCAGGTTAAAATCCGGACCGAAACCGCGTACGGTGATTTGGCTGCCTTCACCGTTGGCACGGCTGACCGACACGCCGGTGATGCGCTGCAGCGATTCAGCGAGGTTAGTATCCGGGAATTTACCCATCTCTTCGGCAGAGATGGCATCGACCACACCATTGGCTTCGCGTTTGATATCCATCGAGCGGATTAAACTGCCGCGAATACCTTTGATTTCAATCACTTCAACTTTTTCTTCTGCGCTGCTACCTGCAGCGGCTTCCTGCTGCGCAGCATACACCGGCAGACCTGTGCTCAATGCCAGCAACATGGCGCTGGTGAGCTTATTTTTGCTGAAAAATGTGTTGTTCATACTCAATCCTGTTTTCACAGCAACCGGCGGCGACAAGACAGCCTGCCGGATGCTGTGCTCTGTTTTATGATCATCTGTTTTAATCAACTAACTGATCTGAAACATTATTTAAATTGCATGCTTATTTGATCTGCACGCTTATTTAATCTGGACGTTGTCGAGCCGGTACACGGCGCCGTTACCCTGGCCCCAGGCCGGGAAAATCATCACAATGTCGATGGCGCTGACGTCGAGGCCTTTATCCGCCAAATCTTTTAGCCGGTAGCTGTAGGTCTGCCACTGGCCAACGACCGGCGCTTTGCCTTCAAGGCTTTCGCTCAGTTTCAGCTGTACTGCGCTGGCGGCATCATCGGCTTCAATTTTAAACAGCCACTCGGCGCTGCTGTCGTTTGGCGGCGTGACAATCTTCATTTCGAATTTGACGACGGCTGTGTCGAGGATACTGCTGGCGTCAAAGTAAGTGCCGTCGGCGGCGAAGATGCCCATCACTGTTGGTGCGCCACCGATTTTGTACTCAGCGGTTTTGCCATGGGCGGCATCATCGTCTTCCACTGTTGGCTTACTGCCACCACAACAATCCCAAAGCGACCAGTTGGCGGCTGCCGCGTCGGCAAACAGCGTCAGGCCGCTGTTGGAAGGCAGGGCAGGTTCAGCGATGCTGACGTTATCGACACGGTAAACCGCACCATTGCCGGTGCCCCAGGCCGGGAAAATCATGATGACGTCGATGGCGCTGACATCTAAACCTTTGGCGGCTAAGTCGCTGAGTTTAAAACTGTAAGTTTGCCATTGGCCGGTCACTGGTGCTTTGCCTTCGACGCTGTCGGTCAGATTCAGCTCGACTGCTGAAGCAGCATTATTGGCTTCAACTTTAAATTTCCACACGGCCGCCGGGTCGCTTGGCGCATTGACGACTTTGAGGTCAAATTTGATCAAACCTTTTTCCAGAATGGCGGAGGCGTCAAAAGGCTTGTTGCCGCCGTTGTTGGCTGGACGGGTGATAAAACCCATCACCGTTGGCGCGCCGCCGATTTTGAACTCAGCGGTCATACCATGGGCGGCATCGTCCATCTCTTCGGTCGGTTTGCTGCCACCACAACAATCCCACATTGGCCAGTCGAGGTTCTGGCTGTCTTTGTAAATCGTCAGAGACGGTGCTGTGCTGCCCGGGCCGGCAATTTTCACGTCATCAACCTGATAGACAGCACCTTCACCTGTGCCCCAGGCCGGGAAAATCATCACCACATCAATGGCGGATAAATCGAGGCCAGCGTCAGCCAGTTTTTTTAAGGGGAAAGTGTAGGTTTGCCAGACGCCGGCGGCAGGTGCTTTGCCTTCGTTACTTGCAGTTAAATCCAGCTCAACAGCGGTCGCGGCATTGTTACTTTCGACTTTGAGTTTCCATACCGCGCCCGGATTGTTCGGCAGTGACACTGCTTTCATTGCAAAACTTAAAGTGCCGGTATTGGCCAGTGGTGAGGCGTCAAAAGGCGAAGGGCTGCCGGCCGGGTCTTTGATAAATTCGGCGCGGCTGATAAAACCATTGACGGTTGGCGAGCCGCCGACACGAAACTCCATCACACCGCCGCGTTGGTTGTCGTTCACGACCGTTGGCGTGCTGCCACCACAGCAGTCCCAGCCTGGCCAGCTTGGATTGACGGCATTGTCAAAAATGGTCAGGTTACGGGCGACGCCATCTGACGGCGGCACCGGGATCGGCGCTTTGCCTTCGACTAAAGCATCGTCTGCTTTGTCGTAGCCTGGCCGGATGGTTTCACAGCCTTTGCCGGTATCCGGATTGGCACTGCACTGATAAGCGCGGACATAATCGATGACAAAACTCTGGCCGTTGGCAAAAGCGGCGGCGTCTATGCCTTTGTTATTGACGTTTTCCGGCCAGTTGCCGCCTACGGCGAAGTTCAGGATCAGGAAGAATTTCTGATCAAATGGCGCGGTGCTCCAATAGGTGTTCAGCTTGCCGCTGGTCTGGTCATAATATTCGGTAAACCAGCCGCGGTGTTTCAGGCCCACCGCCTGATCTTTGCTGTTGTAGCGCACTTCAGACTGGCGCTGCGTCGCGTACAGATAGTCGTTGACGTACCAGCGGATCTCACCTTGTTGCCATTCGACGGCATAAGTATTGAAATCGTCGGCCGGGTTTTTGCCGCCAGGCAGGGCGTAGTTTTTTCCGGAGCTGCTGTTATTTGGCCATGGTTTGCCGTAATGCAAAGTGCCATGCACATTCGATTCGACATTGCCTGTGGCGTCTTTCACCTTCAGGTTGACCGCTTCCATGATGTCGATTTCACCGGAACGTGGCCAGTCACCATAAACAGAATCGGTAGGCATCATCCAGAACGCCGGCCAGGCGCCCTGACCAGATGGCAACTTGGCGCGCATTTCAAAACGGCCATATTTAAAATCGGCTTTTTTCTTGGTGGTGATGCGGGCTGAGGTATAAGGTTTCTCCGCGCCGGCTGCTGCCGGTTTGGCAACAATATTCAGCATGCCAGCGGAGAGGAAAGCATTGGCCTTGTCAGCGGTATAACATTGTTTTTCGTTATTGCCGCCGCCGGCGCAGTTCACTTCAAAGTTCCATTTGTTGGTATCGATACTCTGGCCGTCGAATTCGTCGCTCCATACCAGGTTCCAGCCGGTGGCCGGTTTGCTGGTATCCGTTTTGGCGATGTCAGTCTGAGTGGCGGTGTCACCACCACAGCCGGTCAGCAGCGCTGCACTGAGTAAAGTGCTGAACATACTGCCGTACATTCCACCCTTCGCCACAGTGGGCTGCTGCGGCATGATCCGCAGAAGTCGTCTATTCATTGTGCTTGTCCTGTTAACTGGTGAACTGGCGTCAGGGCGGCATGCTGTCGGTCAATGAGCCTGTACGCAGTTTGTTATTATCTTTGAAAGCGCTTTCTGTAAGCGCTTTCAAAGACTATTGCTGAATTCAGTAAAGGTCAATCGCCTGCAGTAGATTTCGTCGCAAAAATAAGCAAAACAGCAGCGATTATTTGGTTGAAAACTGTACAGCATGAATTGCTACCGGTGGCGGAGATGGACCCTCTGCCAAATAAAAGGCGAGTGTCAGAGCCAGGAACAAGCCGGTTTATCTTGCCGTCGGCACCGGCAAACTCTGTGGCTTCAGGCGAGGGGAGCCGCCATCCGGTGGCACAAACAGCACCGGATGGCGGAAAAGATCATAATTTATAAAGTGTCTTCAGTGCCGGATCTGCTGCCAGCTGGGCTTTAGCAGCGGCATCGCCAACTACCACCAAAGTCATCTGTTCAACGTTCAGGTACTTCTTCGCTAAATCAGACAACTGCTGCGGCGTGACGGCGTTGATGTTCTGCACATAATTTTCCAGATAACTCATGGGCAGGCCGTGGATTTTCAGGTTCCACAGCTGGTTGATAATGGCACCGCGGCTGGAGTTTTGCAGCACATAAATACCGCCTTTGTAAGTTTTAAAGTTATTCAGCTCCTGCTCGGTCGGCGGTGTGCTTTGCAGCAGGCGGATCTCTTTGATGATCTCATTTAAAGCCGCAGCGGTGGATTCTGCCGTGACATCAGCCTGTTGAAACCAGACGGCGGCTTTGATCCGGCTGCTGACCGAACTACCCGGTGAGTAGGTGTAGCCTTTGTCTTCGCGGATATTGCGGGTGATCCGGCTGCCAAAGGAACCGCCAATCACGGTATTGAGTAAATCCAGCCCGACATAATCGGCATGTGACGGGTCGACCACAGGTAAACCAAGGCGGATGGTGGATTGCACCGCTTTGTCGCGTGGGATAAACACCAGACCTGGCTTGGCACTGCTGTTGACTGTGGTCAGTAAGCGGCCTTTGCCAGCGTTCATACCGGCAAAGGCGGCACGTACGGCTTTTTCGGCGGCGGCTTCGTCAAACTGGCCGGAGATAAACAAATGGCTGCGACTTGCCACCAGATGGTTTTGCACAAACTGCTGGCAGTCGGCCAGTGTCAACGCTTCAACTTTGGCGGCGTCAGCAAAGATTTTACCGTACGGATGGCCGGCAAACAGATGTTGATAAAAAGCTTCGGCGGCCTGGCTTTGTGCCTGCGATTTGTTGACTTTTAAATCACGGACAAAGTTAGTCACCAGCCGGGTTTTGTCGGCTTCGGTGAAATTGGGGTTGATCACTACATCAGCCAGCAGGCCGGCGGCGTCACCGACAAACTCAGACAACACGTCGATTTCGACAAAACTGCTGTTGACATCCACCGACGTATTGAGCTGGCCGCCCATCAGCGCTGCTTGCTGCGCTATGGTTTTGGCGTCTCGGTTTTTGCTGCCTTCCAGCAGCAGCTGATAACTCAAATCAGAGACAGCATCTTTGTCACCGTCATCGACATTGCCGGTTTCGGTTAAAAGCCGCAGCATGACTTTGGGCGTATTGCCGTATTGGACAAAAGTGACGCTGAGGCCATTGTCCAGCGTGACAGTGCGCTGCGCCGTTAAGGTAAAAGGCTTTGGTGCACCACCGGCTGGCGGGGTTTCTTTGGCAAGAACCGGCGTGCACAGCAGCGCCGTTAATAACATCATCAAGGCTTTCATGGCTGAGTTCCTTCTTTGCCTGTTGCCGGCGCTGTTGCCGGAGTAGTGGCCGCTTCTGCCGGGGCTTCACCCGGGCGCAGCGTCAGGATGGTTCTGTTACCGGGACGCAGATATTCCTGCACTGTGGCTTTGATCACCTCTGGCGTCACCGCTTTAAAATTGGCTTCTAATTCGTTGATCCGGGCCGGGTTATTGTCAAACAAAGCAAAACTTGCCATTAAATCCAGCTTGCCGAAACCGTAAAACCCGTCGAAGTTGTCGTACAGACTGGAGCGCAGTTTGACCAGGGCGCGGTCAATGTCGGCCTGCGCGATCGGTTGCTCCTGCAATTTGCCAATCACGCTGTCTACCGCCGCGACCAGTTGTTCTGTGCTGTGTTGCTCGTCATGGGTAAAAGAACTCATCCACAGCATCGGGCCGTTGTAATTAAACATATTGCCCAGCAGATAATTGATGCCACCGCCGACCGAGCCGGTCACCTGGCGATTTTTTACCAGCTCCTGATACAGCAGGCTGTCGCTGCCTTGCACCAATAACTGGTCGATAATGCCCATGGCGTAATACTCCGGTGTGTTGCGCGGTGGCATTTTGTAGGCAAACGCAAAGGCCGGTTTTGGCGCCAGCTTGTCGTACTTCACAAAACGTTTTTCCTGTTCCTGGCGCAGTTCAGTCAGCACTGGCGCTTCAGGCAAAGTTGAAGCCGGAATAGCAGCAAAGTATTTTTTCACCATTGCCAGTGTGGCTTCAGCTTCTACGTCACCGACCACCACGACCACGGCGTTATTCGGCGCATAATAAGTTTTGAAAAAGGCGGCAACATCGTCCAGCGTGGCAGCGTCGAGGTGCGCTAAATCGCCGTAGAAGTTATGTGCGTTATACCAGTTGTCAAAGGCGTACTGCGGCATGTCGAGCCAGGGAAAACCGCCGTAGGGCTGGTTCAGCACGTTCACTTTGACTTCGTTTTTCACCACGCCTTGCTGGTTGGTCAGGTTGTCCTGGGTGATGGCGAGGCCTTTCATCCGATCAGCTTCGGCCCACAGCATAGTTTCTACTTTATGTGCCGGCACAATCTCAAAATAGTTGGTGAAATCAAAGCGGGTGGAGCCGTTTAACACACCGCCGTTGCTTTGCACCAGATTGACAAATTCCATCTTGCCGAGATTGGCAGAGCCCTGGAACATCATATGTTCAAACAGATGGGCAAAGCCGGTACGGTTTTTTGGTTCATTGCGAAAACCGATGTTGTAGTACACCCCAATCACTGCCAGAGGCGCGGTTTTGTCCGGTGAAATCACCACTTTCAGGCCATTCTCCAGCGTGTGGTAGTGCACCGGCACATTAAAACTGACCGGGCTTGTGTTGCCGGCAGCTTGCTGCGCCAGCTGATCGGCGACGGCTTCGATGGGTTTGGTGTCGGCGGTGGTTGAAGAGTTGTCGGCTGGTTTGGGTCCACACCCGGCCAGCAGCACGACCAAAGCGGTACAGCTCAAGCTACTGAATATTGGGTTTAACTTTTGGCTTAACTTTCGGCTTAAGATCCGGCTTAACATACAAAAGTCCTTGTTATTTTGGTTGAAGGTCGGGCTGCGGGCCCACAGCAACAGAGCTCAACACCCAAGCTTGCCGCCTGACCACTAAAACATTCTGCTGGTTGTTTTTCAAGCAGATGGGCAGGTGAAACGCTGCTTTGATTTGTAAGTAAATGCAGCGTTTTTTTTGACGACGGCGGTAAAGCGGTTTTTGTCTGTGCGACATGGTGCAGGTTAAGCTTCGTGATCGTCGTGGCATGGGTAAAGTGGTGTGGAATAAGTCCGGCTGAATTTGCTATCTTCTGCCGCAGATTAGATGGCATGACCACAAGGCAGCGCATTTATTGTCACCATTGGATGGCTGCGAGAGGAAATTATTCAAATGATGTATCGGAAGGATATAGATGGCCTGAGAAGTATTGCTGTCTTACCTGTATTATTTTTTCACGCTGGTTTTAGCCTGTTTTCCGGTGGTTATGTTGGTGTCGACATATTTTTTGTGATTAGTGGGTTTTTGATTACAAATATATTGATGCGAGAGCTGGAAGAAAATAATTTCTCTGTGTTGAATTTTTATCAGCGTCGGGCAAGGCGGATACTGCCTGCTTTGTTCTCAGTATTGTTTTTCAGCAGTCTGGCAGCCGCACTGATTATTCCGCCTGAGCTCTTTCGGGAATATGGTCAGAGTCTGGTGTCGGTAGTTTTGTTTGTATCGAATATCTTTTTTTATCTTGATGGTGGCTATTTTGGTTTTGCAGCAGAAAAGTTACCGTTATTGCACACCTGGAGTCTTGCAGTAGAAGAACAATTTTATATCTTTGTTCCTCCGCTGCTCTACTTGTTATATCGATTGGGCAGGTCATTTCTTGGTGTGGTGATAATTACATTATCCTTGCTTTCTCTTAGCTTGTCGCAGTACCAACTACTTGAACAGCAACAGGGTGCTGCGTTTTTCTTGATTATGTCACGGGCCTGGGAGTTGTTCGCCGGTAGTCTGATCGCGATCTATCGGCTGGACAGAAAACAAATTCCTGCCGGAGCAGCTCAGATATTGAGTATGACCGGGCTGGTGCTGATCGGTGCAGGCATTTTCTGCTATCAGCCAGACACTCCATTTCCCGGATTGGCAGCGACGGTCCCCGTTTTGGGTTCTGTCTTGATCATCAGTTTTTGCCGGCCAACGACTTGGGTGTACCGCTTCCTGTCGTTAAAACCGATGGTTTGGGTCGGTTTAATTTCATATTCGTTGTATCTCATTCACCAGCCGGTGTTTGCATTAAGCCGGTTCTTATTTGTGGCCGAACCTACAGCCCTGGTATTCAGCGGGTTAATTTTACTCAGTATGTCATTCGCATACGCCAACTATCGATATATCGAAAGACCGTTCCGGCGCCCCGGATATTATCAAAACCGCACCATCTTCAGTGCGGGCATATTTGGTTGTGCCGTTTTGATATCGTCCGGCCTGGCGATACATCTGAAGCACGGTTTTCCGGAGCGATACGGCTCGGTTCCACTGGCCAGTTCAATTCAATCCAGCCCGCTGCGGGCAAAATGTCACGCCAAAGATGGCAGCGTCAGTGCCGCCGATGCTTGCCAGCTGAGTGGCCCTTATGCCGAAAATTGGGCGATGCTCAGTGACAGTCATGGTGTTGAGCTGGCATTTGAACTTGGGAAGTTACTCGATGTAAATCAGATTGGGCTTGTCCAGTACAGCGGTAGTTTTTGCCCGCCTGCTCTGCTGCATAAACTTGTCGCGGCAGGCTGCTCGCAGTGGCAACAGGATGCAGTAGATCGTATTCTGTCAGACAACTCTTTGAGTACTGTCGTGCTGGCATTTCGTTCCAGTGCTTTTATTGCCGGTAGACATATTAAGCACTATCCAACAGTTCCCGACGAAGACCGTAGCGTTGAATTCGAAATTGCAGCGCTTGATGTCACTAAAGAGCAAAGCTATCAGCTGTTTTGGGAAAACTATCAGCATCTTATTACAACGTTACGCAGTGCTGGCAAACGTGTGGTTGTTTTAGATCCGTTGCCTGAACTACCGATTGATATTCGACAACTGATATATCCGAAAGATTTATTGAGTAAGAATCATCATTTAGATCTGTTTCATACCACGACGATGGAGTTTTACTTTCAGCGTCACCAGTTTATTTTGGCTCAGCTTGATACTTTGAAATATGACGAGAAATTAATTCGGGTCTCACCACTACCGGTGTTCTGTAATGACAGTTTTTGTTCAGCGGTTAAACATGGCAACGCATTGTATTTTGATGACGATCACCCCAGTTTGTTTGGCGCACGCCTGCTCGCTGAGCATCTGCTGACAGAATTGCAGCGCGCTGTTGCGAATTAACTTGATGAATTCAACGCTACCAAACTATGCGTTGGGCAAGTGTCGGGGCAGCGCTAACTAATGGTTTTAGCTTTTTAAAGCTAACCTGGTTAAAAAATATCTGGACAGCGTTATCCGTCTGCTGAGCGGTACAGTGCCAGCATTGCCTCTTTCACATTGCCACCAGCATTGCATACAGTTGGACTTTCTAATGAGGGGGCCAATGTTGGCTTTGTTGGCCGGAGCCGGGGCAATTTCGATGGTTTAAATGGTGTACAGGCCTTAATACATGCATCTTAACTGATTTAGATGTGCTGCGAATGTGTAGTGATATGTAGAGAAAATTCACCTTCAGGCGGGAAATTAGCCAAAAAAATTCATAGGATCTGCAAGTTCAGGGCTGGACAGTCGTCGGAGGTCTGGCTAGTCTGGTCTAAACAGTTTGGATCTAAACTTATAACTAAAAAGTATCCTATGAATATAATCCTGTTCGCTATCCCGTTATTTTTATCCCTCATCCTGCTGGAACTTTACTTAGACTGGCGGGCGCAAAAACAAACCTACCGCTTTAACGATGCGATCAATTCACTGAACCTTGGCATGATGAGCCAGGTGATGGGGCTGGCTTATAAAACGCTGCAATTCAGTGTGTATGTGCTGATTTTCCAGCATTTGGCGCCCTGGAGCCTCGGCACTGAAGCGTTGTGGGTTTATCTGTTTGCCTTTGTCGCTTATGACTTCTGCTACTACTGGTTTCACCGTATCAGCCATGAAGTTAACCTGTTCTGGGCCGGTCATGTCGTGCATCACCAGAGTGAGGAATACAACCTCAGCACGGCGTTGCGCCAGTCCAGCGGCGGCTTTTTCAGTTTCATTTTTTATCTGCCACTGGCGCTTATTGGTATCGAACCACTGGTGCTGCTGACAGTGGGGTCACTGAATCTGGTGTATCAGTTCTGGGTGCATACCCGCCACATCAACCGGATGCCGGACTGGTATGAAACGGTGTTTGTCACGCCGAGTAACCACCGTGTGCATCATGCGCAAAACCCTATTTATATGAATAAAAACCACGGTGGGGTGTTTATCCTGTGGGACCGTTGGTTTGGTACTTTTCAGGATGAACTACCGGAAGAACCGGTGATTTTTGGCATCACTAAACCGTTGCAAAGCTGGAACCCGATCTGGGCCAATCTGGATACCTATTGGGCGCTGATGAAAGACAGCTGGCGTACAGGGTCATTAGGCGACAAATTCAAAGTGTTTTTCAGTAAAACCGGCTGGCGGCCGGCTGATGTACGCAAACAGTATCCGAATAAATTTGCTAACCCCTATCAGCAGGTCAAATTTGATACGCCGTTAAACGGCGCACAGAAAGTCTATACATTCCTGCAGCATCTGACGTTAATTGCTTTAGTGCTGTATTTCCTGCTGAGCGCCGGCAGTTTCAGCGTTGTCACTATCTGGACTGGCGCTGCCGTCATTCTATTCTGCTTATTTTGCCTTGGTTATTACCAGCAACAACGCCAGCGCACAAATTTGCTGGAGTGCGTTAAAAATTTGGCGCTAGTGCTGCTGGCCATCTATTGGTTTGGCGCGGCTGCAACCTGGCCGGCGCTGGGCTGGTTGCTGCTGGTAAGTGTTGCGCTGCTGCGCAGTTCACGTGGGCACAGCAGTGATTTGCTGGTACAGGGCAGAAATTCCTAAACAACGGACCTGAGTTCACCGTGGGCATCAGTCCGGTATCTCGAAAAAAATCTATAACAAGGGGCTCGAGCCCCAACACACCACACGACAGGGGAAGATATGCAACAACAGGGCAAAGTGCGGATGTCGCGCATTGGTCTGGCCGTTTGTTTGGCGATGGCCAGTCAGACCGCTCAGGCACAACAAAATAACACCAAAGCAGAAGCAGAAGGGCTGGAAATCATTCAGGTCACAGCGCAAAAGCGCAGTGAAAATATGCAGCAGGTACCGATCGCTATCACCGCTTTCAGTCGCGACAATATCGATAAAATGGGCCTGGTCAATGTCAATGACTTAGGCCGCATCACACCGGGCCTGGAGACCAATAACGCCACGGCAACGCAAACTTCTTTTAATATCCGCGGAATTTCTACTAACGACTTTGGTATTGGCCTCGATGCCGCCGTCGCTGTGTATATCGACGGCGTCTATGTCGGCCGGCGCGGCACCTCCAATATGAACTTCACTGACGTCGAGCGGGTAGAAGTGTTAAAAGGCCCACAAGGCACGCTGTTTGGTCGTAACTCGGCGGCCGGTGCAATTCATATCATCACCAAAGCGGCCAGTGCCGATGCTGAAGGTCAGTTCCGTGCCACGCTCGGCAGCCATGGCAAACAAAAAATGGAATTCTCCGGGACCGCCGCGCTGACTGATAACGTCAATGGCCGCATCGGTATTAACCGCAACAAACGCGACGGTTATCTTGATGTCAAAGACAGCAAAGACAAATACGGCAACCAAAATGACTGGTCGGCGCGTGGCTCGCTGGAGACCACGTTGAAGAACGGCGCCAGCCTGGTGGCGCGTGCTGATGTTTCGAATATCGACCAGCAGGGCCGGCCGGCCGTGACGCTGAATACAGCTTACGGCAGCGGCGACCCCTTTGGCCCGATTGAATATGATTTTGAAGGCCATGAAACCCGTGAAGCAGGTGGGCTTTCTGTTGAGTATCAACAGGATTGGTCCGGCATGCAGTTCACCTCGCTGACCGCGTACCGTCAGTTTGACCGTGGCAATGCGATGGAAGATGACGGCTCGGCTTTTGCCCGCGCTTTTTTTGCCAGCAATCTGATTGAAGATCAAAAGCAGCTCAGCCAGGAATTCCGTTTAAGCCAAAATGGTGACGATTTTAAATGGACCTTAGGGGCCAACTGGTTTCGCGAAAATATCGAACAAATCACCCAGGCAACTTTTAATACGCTGACGTTTGACGCGCTGGCGGTGGTGCAAATGGGCGCAGATCCGCGTTCAGTACCAATGTTGCCGCTCGGCACCGGTGTCGCTGGTGCTTATATGACGATGGGCACAGCAGCGGCGCGGCAGGCGGTGGCGGCCGAAATTGGCCGGCTGATGATGCAGGGCATGAGCTTTGCGCAGGCGCAGGCCAGCGTCGGCAATGCGCTGGTCAATGCCAACCTGACTAAGGTGATGGGCCAGCATATGGAGCAGTTCGATAACGAAGGCACCACCACCAGCACGGCGATTTATTTTGATGGCACCTATGCGCTGACCGACAAGCTGGACCTGACGCTGGGTGGTCGTTATACCTTTGATAAAAAAGATTTTTATTTAAGCAGTGTGCCGCGCAATTTCTTTAACATGCCTTTTGGCAATGTCGGACAAGTACCGCTCGCCGTCGCTTTTATTCCGCAATCGGCTGATCAAAACGCCGACTGGTCGAAATTCACGCCGCGGGCGGTGCTGGATTACCAGTGGACGCCTGAACTGATGACCTACATCTCTTATGCCGAAGGTTTTAAAGCCGGTGGTTTTAATACCTTAGGTGAAGCGGCGCCGGTCAAAGAAGAAACGGTAAAAAACACTGAAATTGGCGTCAAATCAACCTGGCTCGACAACAGAGTGCGGCTGAATCTGTCGGCTTATCAATATGACTATACCAACCTGCAACAGCTGGAGCTGGTGGGCCCGCCGGGCGGTGTGCCGACTTACAACCTGCGCAATGTCGACGCCGAAGGTAAAGGTGTGGAGCTGGAGCTGATTGCGTTGGTCACTGACGATTTACGCCTGACCGCCAATTACGGCCACCTCAACACTGAATATACTCAGTGGCAATATTTCAGTTGGGAAAACAGCGGCAGTAAAGTCGGTCAGCCCATTTCCGGTATGCCGGAAGATCAGGCCAGTTTGCTGCTGGATTATTATTTTGCCGGCCTCAATGGCCAGTTTAACTGGAATCTGACTTACAGCTATACCGGCGACCGTACTGAAGGCGTCGACGGGCCGAAACTGGCGGTGTTGCCGTTTGAGCAAGGCAGCGTCAAAGGGCTGAATAATGATGCGCTGAATTCCATCAAAGGCTTTGGTCTGGTCAATACCCGGCTCAGCTGGCAAAGCGACAATCATCCGTTTAGCCTGGCGTTTTTTATCAATAACGCGCTGGATGAGCAATACATCATCCAGACCGGTGGTCAGGCGATGGCCGTGGGCTCGCCGATTGCGACACCGGGCCTACCACGGATGTACGGCATTGAGTTTGGCCTGACGTTCTAAGAAGTGATGCAAGGCCCTGCGGGGCCTTGTTTTTTTCTGACTGATTTGGAGCAGCATGATGTGGCTGGCGGTGGCAGGAGAGGTGTGTCTGGTGATAGCGCTCGGTCTGGGTGCATGGCGCTGTGGGCGGCTGCGTTCTGAAGCCCGGACGCCAATCTGGTCATTGCTACTTACCGGGGCTTTGGCTTTTATTGCTATCAACGCGGCGGTTGGTGCGCTGCGTTATGCCGGTGTTACTGAAGTGATCCCAGTGCACATGCAGCTGACGGCGGTTTCAGTCAGCTGGATGATGCCGCTGTATCTCGCTGCGGCGTTGCGGGTGTGGGGCAAGTTGCCCGGCAGTGTTTGGGGATTGTGGCTGGTGCTGGCACTATTGCCGGCGTTGTCAGCGATTTCAGCCGCGCTGCCCGGCCAGCCGCCTGCTGTGCCCGGATTGTTGCGCGATGCTTTGTTGGTCCTGGCGCTGCTGCGGCTGATCCAACAAGCACCGGCGCGGCTGAGTCTGACGTTGGCGTTAGCGCTGTTACTGGCGGTGCCACTGAGTAACTTACTGCCCCTTCCCGCAGACGCAGCGCTGGGATTGTTTCATTTGCTGCTGGCCGGGCATTTTTACGCTTTTTATCGCGCAGTGCCGGTATTTTCTGCGCCCAGACTCGTGTCGTAAAAAGCCCAATGATTACGGCCAAAGTGCTTGGCCTGATACATGGCGCTGTCCGCTTTCTGGCACAGCGCTTCAAAATCAGTGCCGTCGCGTGGTGCTATGGCTATGCCGATAGAGCAGGTCGCACTGACAGTTGTATTGCCAAAATCGACCGGTGTAGCTACGGCTGCCAGCAGTTTTTCCGCCAGTTGCTGCACTTCGGCTTGTTGGTGAAAACCTTCTGCCAACACCAGAAATTCATCGCCGCTGATGCGGCAGACTAAATCTGTCCCACGCAGATGGCTACGCAACTGACTGGCGACACTTTGCAGCAGCTTGTCGCCGGCATGGTGACCGAGATTGTCGTTGACCTGTTTAAAATTATCCAAATCAATAAACATCAGCGCTACCCACTGATCTGGCGGCCGGCAGCATTGCATAGCCTGCTCCCAGCGTTCGCGGGCCAGGATCCGGTTGGGCAATTGCGTCAGTGAATCATGATTAATCAGCTGGCGGATCTGTAGCTGTGACTGATGCACTCTGTGATTTTCTGTGCGCAGCGCCTGCACCAGCCTGGTTAAATCGCCGATCATCAGCCAGACACTGCTGGCTAATAACCCCAGAATAATCGCCAGTAACAAACCGGAGTGGATACTGCTGCGCATCGGCAGATGCTGCACCAGGCCTATATCATTGCTAAGCCCAAGCAAAAGGATATTCAGCACCATAAAAGCGGTCAGCCATAAAAAGGTGCGGCGTAACCCCATCAGCGCGGCAAATACGAGAATACAGGGATAACCCAACAGTGCTTCATCAGACAGGCCGCTGAACACCCACAATAAAGCCGTAACCAGTAACGTCAGCGCAATCAACAGCCAGCGCGTTGCCACTTTGAGTCGCTCGCGTTGTGCCAGAAACCAGACCGGACTGAGTAATAATGCAGTGAAGAGCAAGGTGGCGGATAGTTCCCAGGCGAGCACAGCACCGGCATAAAGCCGGTGTACCACCTCAATCAGTAACACCGCTTCGGTCAGCCAAAAAACCTGCAGCAGACGGCGCTTGCGCTGTTGTTCAAATTCTTCAATGGTCATAGCATGATTCTGACGAACTGGATCTTGTCAGCTTAGCTGATGATTTAGTGTCTGCGCGGGCTAAAGCGCTGCACTGTGAAGCCTCAATGTTTAAATTCATATTTTTCTAATGTAATATCACGAACTCTGCATCTCACCACAGGGGACAACTATGCTGAAGTCAGCGCAACAACTGGTCGCAGAAGCGCGCAGCCAGATTAGGGAAGTGTCGGTCCAGCAGCTGCAGGCTGTATTGGCAGATCATCACAGTATCCTGATTGATGTGCGTGAGCCGGATGAATTCCAGCAAGGCCGGGTCGACCGTGCCGTCAATTACCCGCGTGGGGTACTGGAAATGAAAATTCACCAGCATCCTGCGGTGGCGGCTCATTGTGAGCCACAGCAGGCGCTGGCCGAGCTGGCCAGCCGGCCGGTTTATCTGATGTGCCGCTCGGGTGCCCGTTCTGCCCTGGCTGCGCTCAGTCTGCAGCAGATGGGCTTTTCGCAGGTATTCTCTGTGGCTGGTGGCTTCCAGGCCTGGCTGGATGCTGGGTTGCCGGTTGACGCCTGAAATCCATTGAACAGCAATAAGCCCGCAGTAGCGGGCTTATTGCTGTCAGCAGGCAGGATTATTCTTTGGTGCGGTGAATGCCAACAGCGCCTAACACGTACTTTTCATAAATCGGCTCGCTGGTGCCGTGTTTGACCTTGTACATAAAGTACTTCTCAAACGCGACCTTGGCGACATGCACCCATTTACCCATCGAAGTCCAGTTGACGTTACGCGGCGGATTTTGCGGCAAGGCAACAAAAGCAGCGCCTTTATCGCCCATATCGGCCAGACAAATCGCATTAAGCGTTGGCCGGGTTTTCATCGCTTCACCTTTTTCAAGGCTCAGAATATTTTCGACGATGGCGGTGGTCATCGACTCAATCATAAAGCCGGTTTTTGGCACGCCGACCGGCACCGGTGTTTGCTCCAGTGGTGGCAACGCTACACAGACGCCAGCTGCAAAAATTGCCGGATGCTGCGGGCTTTGCTGGAATTCATTGGTGATGACAAAACCTTTTGGATTACAGAGATCCGGCACCGCCGCAATGGCTTCTGAGCCTTTGAAGGAGGGTAAAAACATCGCTAAATGGAAAGGCAGGTCGTGGCTAAAATCAACTTCGCCTTTGCGGTTCAGTTCCTCCACATGCGCTATGCCATCTTCAAAGGCTTTGACGCGGGCATTACAGACCCATTTGATACCGCGGTCGCGGAACTCATGTTCCATCAACGCTTTGGAATCACCGACGCCACCTAAGCCCATGTGGCCGATGTAGGGCTCGGAAGTAACAAAAGTGATAGGAATACGGTCGCGGATTTTTTGCTTGCGCAGCAAGCTCTCCAGCGTCAGCACATATTCATAAGCCGGGCCAAAACAACTGGCTCCCTGCAAAGCTCCCACCAGCACTGGCCCCGGGTTTTTCAACAGTTGCTGATAGGTCTCAAAGGCTTTGACGGCATGGTTGACAGTACAAATCGACTGGGTAAAACCATGCTCAGGGCCGGCGCCCGGTACGGTTTCAAACGCCAGACGCGGCCCGGTACACAGCACCAGATAGTCGTAGTTAAATTGTTGGCCGTCGCCGGTGGTCAGTTGTTGTGTGGCGCTGTCGATATGACTGACACCAGTGCCGTTAAACGGAATTTTGTATTTCTGCACATAAGGCGTCAGATCGAGGATCACCTGATCGCGGGTACGCTCGCCCAGCGCAACCCAGGGATTAGACGGAATAAAATGGAACTCGTTACTTTCGCCAATCAGCATCACTTCATGATCTTTCGGCAGTTTTTCACGCAGTTCATACACCACAGACATGCCGCCTAAACCGGCTCCGACAACCACAGTTCTTTTCATACAACCCCCGCTGGATAGTTGAGCACGGGCCACTGCGATCGTGCTGTGACACTGACTCATTTTAATTAGAATTATCTAATGTAAAATCAGCATAGCGCGCAGTGATTGATAATTCAACATAAGTAATATGGTTATTCTAAAAGAGAATATAAAGAAATATTTACAGCCGGTTTGCTATATAGCAGCAAAGCCGGTGCCGAAGAAAGTACGAAGACTAAACCAAGCTCAGCCCTGATGCAGCAGCTTGCCCGCACTGTCCCGCACCTGCACGGTGACCTCAATGCCCTGACGCACACTTTGGGTCACCACACAAAAATTCTCGAATTGGCTTAAAGCCCGCTCCAGATGTGGAATTGCGGCGGCATCTGCGCCAAGCTGCAGTGCGACCTGAAGTTTACCGATGCGCCAGCGGCCGTCCTGCCGCTCCAGTTCGCCCTGTACTTCAGCACTGACCTCACCGGGATCTTCTTTAAATTTACGCACAGCAAATAACAAACTGGCAGCCAGGCAATTGGCCACTGCGGCGGCCAGCAAACGCGACGGATTCGGCCCTTCGCCATCACCGAGCGGTGGTGGTTCGTCACTGAGTAACTGGCCGGCGTCACCAAAGTCGACTTCGAATTTATAGCCGTTTAACAATCTGAGTTGGACACTGAATTGGGCGGACTCGGCCATTTGATTTCTTCCTGTTTTAGGGAACACTCGCGTTTTAGTGTAGCTTGATGCACCAATGTGCCAGGCTGTGTTTGCTGGTTTATTGCGCTGGCGCAAAGTTAACAATGATATTGAAACACGGCTCGTGCTAAAGACTTTAAGAGCGGATAACACCTGCTCGCAGCTTTTCAGTCACGGTTATCGATCTGTTTCAGCCGCAGGATAAAGGCGTCAATCTGTGCTTCATTCACCGCATCGATATGATACTTCTGATGAAACCCCAGGGTGAGGCTGACTCCCTCGGCAAAAAAGTACAAATCGTAACCGTCAAAACCAGTTGCGATCTGCATGCCGGCATACTCAAAGCCATTGCCGACCGTCGTAGTGACCGGCTGACCTTTTTGTTCAATTTTGCTGAAGACTTTCATTAACAGTTTGGCATCTATCAAATTTTGCATGCGACGTTCCGGTGGTTGGCTCATTCTGCTGACAGTTTACGTCTACACTGTCCGATCAGATGTGAGAGTTACTTCATTCGTAGCAACAGCATACCAGCGCGGGCATCGGTGATATCTCTAAAGCAAGAGTAAATAAATCTTGCCAAAAAATAGTAGAGGTCACCTTCTTAAACGATTAAAAATCGTCTCAAGTGTTGCAAATGTCTCATTTGTCCTTTATTGTTGCTGCAAGTTTGAGCAAGTGTGGTTCTGCTCAAGCAAAAATTACTAAGTCCCCCCCCAGGCGAGGTAGATGTGATGCAGTTACAAAATATCCGGATTGCCGCGCGATTGACCGCCGGTTTTGCGTTTCTTGGCCTCCTGATGCTGTTACAGGGTGTTTTTGCGCTTTACAGCATGAGTTCGATGCACAAAATCACTGAACAAATTGACAAAAATACCATTCCGAGCCTGGAGCATCTGGCCGAACTGAATCTGAATGTGATGCGGATGCGGGTGTTCACTTTGCGTTTACTCATCGCCCGCAATGACATCGAAATACAGGCAGCCAAGCAAAGCATTGGTGACATCCATCAGCAAATCGGTGAGATCCGGCAGCATTACGAGCCGCTGATTTCTGTCAGCGGGGAACAGGAAAGTTATGACGAGTTCAGTGCGACGTACCTCCGGTATGTTCAGCTGAAAAATGATTTAACCTCACTGGTCGAAGCAAAAAATCACAGCGCGGCGACTGAACTGGCCAACACCAGCCTTGCTGAGACTGCCAACCAGATGGCGAAAGCGCTATTACAACTGAACGAGCTCAATTCGCGTTACGCATCTGAGCAAGCCAATCAGTCAGAACAGAGTTACAAGCAAAGCTGGAACTATGTGATCGGCATGGTGATTCTCAGTTTGCTTGTGGCTATTGCCGCGTCAGTTCTGCTCAGCCGCAGCATTGTGATCCCGGTTCGGCGCGCCCTGCGTTTGGCTCAAAAAGTCGCGGGCGGCGATCTGACGCAATCTATTGAAGTCAGTGGTAAAGATGAAATGGCTGAACTGGCGGATTCGATGCGGACGATGCAACAAAACCTGCGTGACACAATCCGCCATATCGCTACCTCGTCGCAAACGCTGGCGTCAGCGTCGGAAGAACTGAATATGGTCACCGATAGTGCGGCGGCTGGCGTCAGTCAGCAAAATGATGAAATCCAGCAGGCTGCAGCTGCCATCACCCAAATGAGTGCTGCGGTCGAAGAGGTGGCGCACACGGCGCTTGCCACTTCTGAGGCTTCGATGCAGTCGGCGCAAAATACTCAGCTGGGCAAACACCAGGTTGAGCAAACGCTAACGGCTATCCATGACATTAACAAAGATATGGCAGTAAGTGCTGGACTGGTCGGTGAGCTGGCCGAGCAATCGCAACATATTGGTAAAGTGCTGGACGTGATCCGTGCTATCGCTGAACAAACCAATTTACTGGCATTAAATGCAGCGATTGAAGCGGCGCGCGCCGGCGATGCCGGCCGCGGTTTTGCCGTAGTCGCTGACGAAGTGCGGGCGCTGGCTCATCGCACCCAAAGTTCCACCAAGGAAATAGAAACTATGGTGCACAGTATCCGTGGTGGCACTCAGGCTGCTGTTAATTCGATGCAGCACAGCCGTGACAAGGCAGAGCAGGCTCTGGAGCAGGCGCACAAGGCCGGCGAGGCACTGGATATGATTGCGCAACAAATCAACCGTATCAGCGACAGTAATCACATTATTGCCAGCGCTGCTGAACAACAATCAAAAGTTGCCCGAGAAGTAGACCGGAACATTATCAATATCAGCGATCTAGCGACTCAGACTTCAGCGGGTGCACACCAAACCAGCGCAGCGGCACATGATTTATCCCGGCTTGCTATCGACCTGAATACGTTAGTGGTTCGTTTTATCGTGTAATCAAATACCAAACAAAGCGGTACCCCCAATTCAGCCGCTTTGGGTAACTGGGTCACTGGAGACATCACCGACCGGAGGCTGGGGGGCTGAAGGAAGACGATGTTGTCGTGAGCGGGGCTCCGGGACGGAGCCCCTTTTTTTCCGGAGTGTTGCGAAGGTGCGCAGTGCTTTGGTCAGACGGAGTGAGGTTGCAACAATAGACACAACCAGGCTTAAGGGCAGGTACAAAGTATCTTACGCTAGCCAAGCAGCCCCAGGCTCTCTCTTGTCATGCCAGCCCAAGCGCTGGTCCCCCAACTCAAGGCAGGTGCAGTATGTTCGGACAGATATTTCAACGTCAAAAGACGGCCGCAGTGGCCCCAGGCAATAGTTTAGAGCAACTGTTTTATCAGGCCGTGCAACATCAGGAACCGATGATAGTCTTTACGCCACAAGGCGAGATTGTCGATGCCAATCCGCTGTTTTTATCCACCGTCGGCTACACCAAATCTGATCTGATGGGCCAGCATCACCAGATATTTTGTGCGCCTGATTACGCCCGCAGCAGTGATTATCAGCGTTTTTGGCAGGCCTTAGCGCGCGGTGAAGCGCAGGCAGGAACTTTTAGCCGTTATAAAAAGACCGGCGAACAGATCCAGCTTGAAGCCAATTATTTTCCGGTAACTGAACAAAATGAGGTGCGCTGGATTGTTAAATTTGCTGCCGATGTAACGGTCAAAATGACGCAGCTCGCCAGTCAACAAGCCATTATCAGTGCGCTGGACAAATCTTTGGCCGTGATCGAGTTTGAGCCCAACGGCAATATAATGCGTGCCAATGAAAATTTCCTGCAGACAGTAGGGTACCGGGAACATGAGATTGTCGGACAAAACCACCGGTTGTTTTGCCCGGCTGATTTTTTTCAGAGTTTCCCGAATTTCTGGACTGAGCTGGCGGCCGGGCAATTTAAAAGTGGCCGGTTTGAACGGGTCAGTAAAGCCGGACAGACCATCTGGTTGGAAGCTACTTACAATCCAATATTTGATGAGCAGGGGCAAGTAACCAAAGTCATCAAATTTGCCAGTGATATTACCAGTCGGGTAGCGCGCGAAATGGAAGTGGAGCGGGTCGCTGCATTAGCCTTGCAATCCTCATTACAAACTGTCGATGTGGCAGCACAAAGCCGGCAATTGCTCAATGCAGTCCAGCAAAACTCCGGTAGCATTTCTGCCGAAGTCAGCCAGACATTCGGTCAGATAGAGCAGCTGAACGAAGAATCCAAGGCAATTTCTGCGATTGTCACGACGATTAAATCTATTGCTGACCAGACCAATCTGCTGGCGCTTAATGCCGCGATTGAAGCCGCACGCGCCGGTGAGCAGGGCCGTGGTTTTGCAGTCGTTGCTGACGAAGTCCGCAATCTGGCGGCCCGCACCAGCAGTTCGACGGTGGAGATCCAGCGTGTCGTCGAGCGTAATATGACGTTGATGCATCAGGTGCTGGACCGGATGGAAAATGCCAGTACGCTTTCCGGCGCCGGCTTGCAGCTGGTGAATGAGGCGCATCAGGCCCAGGAGCAAATCACGGAAGTCGCAGTAAAAGTCAGTCAGACTATTGCAAACCTGACCTGATGATGCTGTGTGGGGGGATGCGTTATTTCCGCCCCATCCAAAACCAAAATCCGACAAGGACCACAAGCATGGCGCTGCCAAGCGTTTCCAATGTGCTGTTATGCCTGATCCGCTGTTGTGCCTGTTCTGCAGCAGGTTGTTCCTGCGCGGCGCTGACTGGTAATTGTGTGTTTAATTGCACTGCAATCACATTAGGAGCAGGTTGTTCACTTGATTTGTTATGAGCACAGTGTTGCTGTAGTAGTTGTTGCACCTTCAGATCAGGTTGACTGAGCTGGCGCAACGCATCACAGCGTTGCGCTGTCCAGATTTCGGCCGGCGCGGCCTGCAGGCTGGTGGCAGAAAACAACATAGTGGGGAGGAGCAATGCAGCGATGCTACGCATCGGAAATCTCCTATAGACGACAGAACATCTGACAATATTAGCTGATGATGGCCCGGTTCTGCGAGCCCAGGTACTTAGCGCTTATATTGACCCGGGCAATAACCGCGGTTGACTTCCGGCGAACGCAATGCCGCATGTTTGGTCACCCGGCCGCTGGTGCGTGCCCGCCATAAGCGGAAACTGCCGGCATTCAGTTGGCGTCGCATAAATTTAATCAACTGATGTTGATTGAGGCCATACAACTGTTCTATGGCTTCAAAAGGTGTACGGTCTTCCCAGGCCATTTCAATAATGCGGGATGTATCGGCGGGGCTGAAGGTTTGGGGCATCGATAGTTGTGGGTTAGTCAGAGTTGCCGGTTTTACGTGGCAGCGAGCGCCTCAGACCAGTTATGCACAGTCGAAAATGAAGGTTAAGTCGTGATTTTCTGTAAGGTGGCGCGTTGCTGACCGTACCTACCTTTGGAATTCAATTGTAGGTACGTGCAAGCAAAGCTGCTGGTCGTCACACGATGGCGACCACGTGGCGTAAGATTGTTGTCGCGATACAACATGACAAATTCCGGGTGCTATCAAGGCAGCGGAATAAACTCGTCTTCATCACCCGGTACTTTAGGGAAATTCCCTTGTTGCCAGTTGGTTTTGGCCTGTTCGATGCGCTCGCGCCGGCTTGAGACAAAATTCCATTCAATATAACGCCGCGCCATGGCTTCACCGCCAATCAACGCCAACCGGCTGTCGCTGACCGCTTCAATAGTCACGACAGTGTCGGCATCAAGCACCGCCATCTCATATTGATTGAGCTTGGTGTCACGCGCCTTGACTGCGCCGGCGGCAATATATAAAGCACGTTCCGGCGCCTGTGGCAGCACCAGCTGCTGACCGGCTTTGAGACTGGCTTCGATATACAACGTCGGTGCAAATTGCTTCACTGGTGACGTTTTGCCGTAGGCGCTGCCCATAATGACCCGCACCGGCACGCCTTCGACGTCCAGTGCCGGAATGTTTGCCGCTGGATAATGATAAAACGCCGGCTCGGTTTCTTCGTCGGCTTCGGGCAACACCAGCCACAGCTGCAGGCCATGCAGCTGATGGTCGACTGCTGTCACTTCCGGTCTTTCCCGCTCGGAATGCACGATACCGCGACCAGCCACCATCAGATTGATATCGCCGGGCACTATCGGCTGCAGGCTGCCCAGTGAATCGCGGTGCAGAATTTCACCTTCGAACAGGTAAGTGACAGTTGCCAGATTAATATGCGGGTGCGGGCGCACATTGATGCCGGAGCCGGCCGGAAAAAACGCCGGGCCCATATGGTCAAAGAAAATCCAGGGCCCCACCATCTGCTGACCAGCAACTGGCAGCAGGCGGCGCACGGAAAAACCGCCCAGGTCTTTTTCCCGTGGCCGGATGATTTTTAAGATGGCACCACAGCCTGAATCTTCGCTGCAGTCGCCGGTGCAGTCTCCGGCATTCATGGGGTTTAAGTTACTCATACTGTTCTCCAGAGATGGACAAATGTTTTGCCTGACAGCAGGCGTGGCTGCTACGCAGCAACACGGCCAGCAACGTTAAGATCGTGGTGCAAAGCAGGCCTGTGACAGCGCCAAACTCCGATGCCAACAGGCTGATGGGGGGCAGTGCGATAGCAAAACCCAACAGTAAATAACGGCCGGCGCCATCAAACACAAAACGATCTCGCACCAGCCAGAGACCAAACAGGTAGATTGCGACTGGCAGCGCCACGACGGCGGTTGCAGTGATGTCGCTGAGGTGCACCTTGCCGGTCAGCTGGTCGACCTGAACGGCAATTCCGGCGCCAACCGCAGCGCCGGCGGCATAAATCAGCAGATGACCATAACCCCAGGTCAGCGCCATCCGCAGGTTTTGCACCGCTAAATGTTCTTCGCGCGAGAAATACAGCCACCACAAACAAAACAGCAGGATCATGGCAAGCAGTGGCACTAAGGCCAGGGACAGATGCGGCCAGAAACCAGAGGTACTGACGGCGAGCTGTTGCAGTTGGCTGATGGCCACTGAGCCGGCTAACAGCGTTTCGCCAAGTACAATCAGATTCAGCAAGCCATAACGCTCAATCATATGGTGACGATGCCAGGGCGTGATACCGCGGCGCTCGGCCACAGCCGGCACCACCAGTTCCAGCAATGCGCCACCACCAAACAGCAGCAACAACAGTGGCAGTGGCAAAGGCTGCATTAGCAGCAGACCAACCCAATAACTTTGTACCAGCATCAGCCCGACGGCATAAGTCAGCGCGGTTGGCCGGTGCGCCGGATCATGCCGGGCGGCGCGCAACCACAGCAGCACCATGCAGACGCGCATCCAGACAAAACCCAGCACAATCAGCAGTAAATCAGCCTGCTGAAAAAAAGGCCGGATGCCGGCAGCCATGGTCAAAGATCCAACCATCAGTCCCATCGTCAGCAACCGGAATATCGCATCGTCATTGTCATAGGCGGAAGCGAACCAGCTGAAGTTCATCCAGGCCCACCAGATGGCAAAGAATGCCAGCACGAATTTACCGGCACCTTCCAGCGCATGACCGTGTGCAACGGCATGGTGCAATTCGCCGGCAGCGGCGGCAATGGCAATCACTGCGACGAGGTCAAACAATAATTCCAGTGGCGTCGATGCGCGGTGATGTTCATGCACATCGCGTGCGGGCATAGCACGAATGCCCTGACGCCAGTACTGACTCAACCCTTGTTTTAGCATCGCCACTTCCTTGGTCACAACAAATGAATGTAAAAGCCCTAAAGGCCCAGTTTATGACTTGAGCGCACCGGCAGTAATTGCCAGACCACTGGCTAATAACAGCAAATATAACAAACGGATAAACAGCTGCTGCGGCAGGTTACGCTGCACCCAGACGCCGGCCTGAACGGCAATAAAGGCCAGCGGTGTGCAATACAACACCCGGACAATATCGGCCGGGTCAAACTGACCGGTCAGCCAGTAGGCTGGTACTTTTAGCAGGTTCAATACAGCAAAAAATACCGCACTGGTGGCGATATAGCTGACCGGTGGCAGCTGGCGCGCCAGCAAATGCAACGACAGCGGCGGGCCACCGGCGTGTAGCAATGTGGAGCTGACGCCACTGAGAAACCCCAGACTAATGCCGGCTTTGGCACCGGCAAACAGGCTTAAGTCGGCGTTGCCGTAAAAATAGCGCAGCGCAAACAAGGTCGCGCCGATGCCAATAAATAGCTGCAGTTGCTGGATAGTCACCAGTAACAACACAAAGCTGGCGGCGACAATACCGAAAATGGCGGGAAGTAATAAAAACCGCAGGGCAGCAAGGTCCCACTTTTTCCAGCTGCTTTGCAGGGTAAACGCATCGCAGAGAATGAGCACGGGTAATAACAATGCCAGCGCGCGGTCAGCCGGAAATGCCAGCAATAACAACGGCATGGCTAGTAAACCCAGACTACCGGCAAAGCTGGTTTTGGAGATGCCAGACAGCATCACAGCGCCTGCCAGTGTCAGCCATTGCCACAGATCCATTCTCATTACTCCACAGGCCGTCAAAACAGCGCGCCGGTGGTTCCGGCGACATTGGTCAGTATCTTAGGGGGCATGCGGGCACAGAGTACAGCAGAAAAAACTCAGGTTTCGTTTCGATTTTTTCGCAGTTTAGTTTGCTGCAGCTGTTGTCGTTGAGAAATCGAAGCTTTGCTCTGGCGACTGTTTGCTCAGCTTCAGCGTGCGGACCGGACCACGGCCTTCCAGATTCACCACATTGATTTGCGCCGGCCAAATGCTTATCAGGCTGTCGTGTCGCACGCGCAGTGTTTTTAACTCAGCCTTTGGCAGTGCAATTTCCTGGTACACCCAGATGTGCCTGCCATCCAGTTCACTGCCAAGTAGTTGCAGCTGCAGCGGTTCGTCATTCAGCGTCAGCTGAAAATGGCTGGCGACATAAGCTGCAAACTGCGTGCGCGCTGCTTCTTCTTTGTGAATATCTGCCGCTTTACCTTGCAGATGTTTCACGGCGTGCTCGGCGTCATGCAGATAAAAGCGGTGCATCACTTCCAGTTGGCCACTGCGGTCGTTAAACAACAGTTTGGTGATGGCCGTTTTCATCTGGTGCGCCTGCAGCGGCGCACAGAAGCACAACAAAACGCTGAGGACCAGCCACAAAGTCTGACGCATCATGGCTGTTGCCCGTCATTGTCGTCTTTATCTTCAGCGCTTTTCAGCTTGGTTTTGCTGTCTTGCATGATGTCGCGCTGGGCATGACCTTTGCGTTTTTCGCGCTTAAACGATTCGATGCGTGATTCAATGATCTGCCGCGGATACACGTTGTTATCGACGTCCACATCAGCCGTCAGCCATTTTGGATCGATTTCAGCTTTGACCAGCACTTTGTCGCTGACGATAAGCTTGCTGACTGCGTGCGGCGACTGACGCCAAATTTCGGCGGCGATATATTGCTGTTCAGTCGAGCCGTCTTCGTAAGTCAGTTGCAGCAGAATGGGCATCACCAGACCACCCAGATTGCGGAACTGCAGCACATAATAATTTTTGTCTTCTTTCACCGCGCGGTCGAATACGCGGCGCTCCCAGGGTTTGAGGTCTTTCAGGAATTCCTGGTAACTGTTGCGCTCTTTATTGGTCACGGTGAACTGGTCGTTTTTATCGTAAAAGTCCGTGACGTCTTTGTTGTTGTCGACCCAAGGGGTTTTGCCTTCTTTGACATTGAGCTCAGCAAAATAAGACGCTGGTTTTTTGCGATCTTCCTGACGCTCGCGGTCCATATCAATATCTGGGTTTTCAGTATCGAGCCGCAGTTTGTAGACTTTTTCCAGCGCGATATCGACGTGATCAGTGCTGTAGAACCAGCCGCGCCAGAACCAGTCTAGATCGACGCCGCTGGCTTCTTCCATAGTGCGGAAGAAATCGGCTGGCGTCGGGCGTTTAAATTTCCAGCGTGTGGCATATTCGCGAAAGGCAAAATCAAATAATTCGCGGCCCAGAATCACGTCGCGCAAAATACCCAGTGCTACTGCTGGTTTAGTGTAAGCATTAGGCCCGAGGCTGGTTACGCTGTCGGACTGGGTCATGATCGGTTCCTGCTGGTCGCCTTTCATGTAATCCACTACGTCACGCGCTTCCACACCCCAGGGCATTTTGGGGTCCCATTCACGGCCTGCGATCGCATCTAAAAAGCTGTTGATGCCTTCGTCCATCCAGGTCCATTGCCGTTCATCGGAGTTCACCACCATCGGGAAATAGATATGGCCCACTTCATGGATCACCACGCCGACCAGAAACAACTTCTCGGACAATGAATAGGTGCGGCTGCCGTCTTTTTGTAATTCGGTACGCGGGCCGTTAAAGGTGATCATCGGATATTCCATGCCGCCAACAGGGCCGTTCACCGACTGCGCCACCGGGTATTGATAATCAAAGGCAAAACGGGAGTACACCTGCATGGTGTGGATCACGGCTTCGGTTGAGTACTTCTGCCATAATTCACCGCCTTCTTTCGGGTAAAACGACATCGCCATGACAAAAGGTTGTTCATTGCCGCCTTGCTGATAGCCTTTGGCGTCCCAGATAAATTTGCGCGAGGAAGCCCAGGCAAAATCACGCACATTGTCTGCTTTAAAGCGCCAGGTTTTTTGCTCGTTGCTGCCGTCTTTTTCATTTTCCAGCGCTTCGGCCGGTGTGACGATCATCACCGGGCGCTTGGCGGTTTTGGCTTGCTCCAGTCGTTGCCGTTGCGTGGCAGTCAGCACATCGGCCGGGTTTTGCAGCACACCGGTCGAAGACACAATATGGTCCGCAGGGACAGTCAGTGCGACATCGTAATCGCCGAATTCCAGCGTAAATTCGCCCTGACCGAGAAATTCTTTGTTGGTCCAGGCTTCGTAATCTGTGTAAGCCACCAGCCGTGGAAACCACTGCGCCAGCAGAAAAATATCGTTACCGCCTTTGCGCGCATCATCGGGGAAATGTTCGTAGCCGGCGCGTTCATTCACCGCATCTTCTTCGGCGATATTAAACGCGTAATCCAGCGTAAATTCAGTTTGTTGGCCTGGTTTTAACGGCTTTGGCAAATCAATGCGCATTTGGGTGCCGACAATAACGTAGCGCAGCGCTTTGCCGTCACTCTCTAATTTACTGATGCTGTAACCCAGTTCGGTATCGGCCATAAATTGCTGGCGACGCAGCTGGTCGAGACTGATACGGGCCGGTTTACCGTCACGCAGTTCGGCAGCGCCGAAAGTATCGGTCATTTCCGCCATCGAGTCGTTTTTCAGCACGTTCTGGTCCAGCTGCAACCAGAGGTATTTCAGTGTGTACGGCGAGTTGTTGCGATAGGTGACTTGCTGGCTGGCACTGAGGCGGCGTTTGGATTCGTCGAGCCTGGCTTTAATCTGATAATCGACCTGTTGCTGCCAGTATTGCTGGCCCGGCTCACCGGCGGCATTGCGATAGACGTTCGGGGTCGGTAACTCTTCGTCAAGCTGGCGGAACTTGTCGATATAATCGCCTTTGGTTTGTTGCACTGCTGCGATAGCGACAGTGCTGCCGAGCAACAGACTCAGCGAGAGCAAAGTTTTCACACCAGACATAATAGCCTTGAGTAGATTAGAAAAGGGGGAGTGTAAACCACCCTAACCGTCGTTGTTGGCGGCGACAAGTACCGAATGGATAAAATGCGATAACATTCCATTTCTGCTGGTTCAGTAGACAACCGTCACAGCTGCCCCACCAACTGTTTTTCGGCCATCAGCTGTTCGATTTCAGCCAGACACGCCGGGTCGTCGATGGTCGACGGAATACTGTATTCGCTGCCGGCGGCGATTTGCCGCAACAGCTTGCGCAGGATTTTGCCGGAGCGGGTCTTAGGTAAGCGTTTGACGATGATGGCTTTTTTAAAGCAGGCCAAAGCGCCGATTTCCTTGCGTACCATGGCTGCCAGTTCAGCTTCCAGTGTGGCTTCAGCAATACTGCTGCCGTTTTTCAGCAGCACCATGGCCAGTGGTTGCTGGCCTTTAATAGCTTCATAAATGCCAATCACACAACATTCTGCCACCGCCGGATGGCTGGCGACGATTTGTTCCATTTCGCCGGTCGACAGGCGATGGCCGGCGACGTTAATGACATCGTCGGTGCGGCCCATGACAAACAGATAGCCGTCTTCATCGAGATAACCGCCATCGCCGCTGGCGTAATAACCGGGGAAAGTGCGCAGATAACCGTCGACAAAACGTTCATCATTGCCCCAAATGGTGCTGAGGCAACCGGGCGGCAGCGGCAATTGGATGGCAATATAACCTTGTGCATTCGGGCCAAGCACAGTGCCGTCGTCACTCAAAATCTGCACCTGATAACCCGGTACCGGCACTGTGGCCGAGCCGGCTTTGGCCGGTAACAGCGCCACGCCGGCCGGATTGGCGCTAATGGCCCAGCCGGTTTCGGTTTGCCACCAGTGGTCAATCACCGGTTTACCGATTTTTTCGCTGACCCAATGGTAAGTGGCCGGGTCTAAGCGCTCGCCGGCCATAAAAATGTATTTCAGTGCCGATAAATCATAAGTTTGCAGCAGCGCGTCCGGGTCTTCTTTGCGCACGGCACGAAAGGCGGTTGGGGCGGCGAATAACACTTTGACTTTGTATTCAGCACAAAGCCGCCAGAAGGCGCCGGCGTCCGGCGTAAACACCGGTTTGCCTTCATACAAAATCGTGCTGCAGCCGGCGAATAGCGGCGCGTAGACGATATAAGAGTGGCCGACCACCCAGCCGACATCCGAAGCGGCAAAAAACACATCGCCGGGGCCGCAGTCATAAATGGTGCGCATGCTGTAACTAAGCGCGACCGCATGGCCACCGTTATCGCGCACCACACCTTTGGGTTTGCCGGTGGTGCCGGAGGTGTAGAGGATATACAGCGGATCTGTGGCTTTGACCGGCACGCAGGCGACCGGATGCGCTTGGGCCATCTCGAAGTTCCAGTCTAAGTCGCGGCCAGCTTGCATCTCTGCCGGCAACTGTTCGCGCTGGAAAATAATACAGCTGCTGACCTGATGCTGTGCCAGTTCCAGCGCTTCATCGAGCAGCGGTTTGTAGGCAATCAGCCGGTTGATTTCGATGCCACAGGAGGCGCTGACAATCACTTTTGGCGTGGCGTCATCGATACGCAGTGCCAGTTCATGCGCGGAAAAACCACCAAATACCACTGAATGCACAGCGCCAAGCCGCGCTACGGCCAGCATCGCAATTACCGCCTGCGGGATCATCGGCAGATAAATCACCACCCGGTCGCCTTTGCCGACACCTTGTTGTTGCAGCACGCCGGCAAACAGCGCCACTTCATCCAGCAGTTGCAGATAGCTGTAACTGCGTTTGCTGCCGGTCACCGGCGAGTCATAAATCAAAGCGGTTTGATTGCCGCGGCCTTGTTGCACATGGCTGTCGAGCGCCAGATAACAGCTGTTCAGCACACCATCGGCAAACCATTGGTAATGATCGGCGTCGGTTTGGCTGAGGATTTGCTTCGGGGCTTCAAACCAATCCAGCTGCGCGGCTTCGCGCTGCCAGAACTGTTCAGGCTCCGTAGCCGCCTGCTGGTGCAGTTGCTGATAACGTTGCAGTGGCAGATTTGACTGTTGAGCTGTGTTAGTCATGGCAGTGGTCCCGGCAAATGTTACTGCTGAGACTTTAGCCGTTTTTTTCAGCCGGCGAACTTAGACTTTTGGCGGGGGCAACGCTAGCGGAACTGAACCCGGCGCTTGCACCCGGTAGGGTGATAGCGATTGATTCAGAACGGCGACAACTGTTTATTCAGAACGGTGACAACAAGGTGCGCATTACCGGTTTTAACGCAAGTAACACCGTATCCCGGTCCAGCTGCGGATTCAGCACGCGGCGGATCATCAGGCCGCCAAATAGCGCAAACATCACGCTGATACGGCTGTCCAGTTCAGGCTCCGGCAGTTCGCGTACCAGACTGCTGTCACGGCGCAGCAGTTGTTTCATCAGCCGGCGCGCTTCAGTATCGGACGCCTGCAGTGATAAAGCGACTTTGTCGTTACGGGCTGCTTCGGAAATCATTTCCAGCTTTAACGCGCCTTTTTCCACATCCAGATGCTTGTCGACGCCATCTTCACAACCAATAAGCATCACGTCCATTAACAGGCCTTCCGCCTGCAAAAAACCATTAAACACGGAGAACATTTCTTCCATATCGCGCTCGATAATGGCGTCGATAATGGCTTCTTTGTTTTCAAAGTAGTTATAGATATGGCCCGGGCTCATACCGGCAGTTTTGGATATTTCCGCCATGCCGGCGCCGTGATAACCACGGCGGCGAAAACAATCTGACGCCGCGTCCAGTACTTGCAGCCGCCGGTTTTGCGCCAGTTGCGGGTCTTGTCGTCTGGTTTTGGTCGTCATGTTGTTTCCTCCGCTCGGTGTTACTTTGCTTGCGTGTTATTGCGCTGTGGTCGTGCCGGGCAGCTCCTGCCAGCCGCCACCCAGTGCTTTATAAAGCCCCAGCTGCGCTTGCAGATAATTCAGCTGTGCCGTACTCAGCTGTTGCCTTGCGCTGTACCAGCTGCGTTCGGCGTCCAGCAGTTGCAGATAACTGTCAGCACCGGCGTCATAGCGCGCCTGACTGAGCTGTTTGCTACGAAAACTACTGCGTTCCAGCTCCTGCAGCGCTTTCAGCTGTGCCTGATAGCCGGCTTTGTCAGCCAGCTGATCCGACACTTCGCGAAACGCCTGCTGAATACTGTGCTGGTAGGTTTCGAGCGCGATAGTACGGTCTGTTTCAGCCAGCTGCAAGTTGGCCTGCGTGCGACCCATATTAAAAATCGGCAGGCTGATATTCGGCACAAAGCTCCAGCTACCGCTGCCGCCGTTAAATAGACCGCTGAGTTCATTCGACGCAGTCCCGGCGCTGGCGGTCAGGCTGATGGACGGGAAAAACGCCGCCCGCGCCACGCCAATATTGGCATTGGCCGCTTTGAGCTGATGTTCTGCCTGCGCAATATCCGGTCGTTGCGTCAGCAATAACGCCGGACTGCCCGGCGCCAATTCTGGCAGCTGCAGGCTGGATGGTTGCAACGACTCTTGCGCCGTTGGCAGCCAGGCGCTGAGATCGGCACCGGGCTTGGCGAGCAGCAACTGCAGCGCGTTTAAATCACGCTGCAGCAAGCGCTGATACCGCGCCACATCGGCCTGACTGGTGGCCAGCAGGCTTTGCTGCTGGCTGAGCGTCAATTCAGACGCCGCGCCAAGCGCGACTTTACGCTCGGTCAGCTGCAGGCTTTGTTGATAACTGGCGGCGCTGTGCTCGGCCAGCGTCAGCAGCTGCAGATTGCTGGCGTAGCTGTACCAACTGCCGGCGACTTCAGCGAGCAGACTGACTTTGGCGGCCTGCTGCGCTGCTTCACCGGCAAACAGTTGTTGCAGCGCCTGTTCAGATTGATTGCGCACTTTGCCAAACAGGTCGAGCTCCCAGCTGCTGCCTACAGTCACGCTGGCTTGTTGCTGGATTGATCCACTGCCGCTTTGGCTCAGATCTGCCGGCAGCCGCTGCCGGCTTTGGCTGGCGGATAAATCCAGTGCCGGATAGCGGTTGCTGTCACTAATTTGATAAAGCGCCCGTACCCGCTCGACATTCAGCACGGCCAGTTTCAGGTCATGATTTTGTGTCAGCGCTTGTGTCAGCAGCTGCTGCAGCCGCGGCTCCTGAAAAAATGCCTGCCAGGACAGATCAGCAACTTGTGGTGCCGCTGTGTCCGCTGGCGATTGCGCATAAGCTGTCGGCACTGCGGTCGGAGCTGGCGGCAGATCCGGTGCCAACGAACATCCGGTCAAAGCAATGGCAGTCAGGACGCTCAGTGTTTTCAGCCGGAAGCTGCCGGTTTGTTTGAATTGCAATAACATGGAAAGCTCCTTAACCCTGAGTATCAGCTGCCGCTTTGGCCGGAAACAGCCGGCGCACCAGCACAAAAAACAGTGGTACAAAGACTACGGCGAGAATACTGGACGCCAGCGTGCCGCCAATCACCGAAATACCCAGCGCGTTTTGCGCACCTGAACCGGCACTGGAAGCGATGGCCAGCGGGATCACACCACAGATAAAGGCCATCGATGTCATCAGGATGGGCCGCAAGCGCAGCCGCACCGCTTCGACCGCAGCATCAACCAGGCTTAAGCCTTGTTCCATTCGCGCAATAGCAAACTCGACAATTAAAATGGCGTTTTTCGATGCCAGACCGATGGTCGTCAGCAAACCAACCTGCAGATAGATGTCGTTGGAAAGATTGCCCACCAGCGCGGCCAGTGCCGCACCGAATACACCCAACGGCACTATCATCATCACCGCAGCCGGCACTGACCAGCTGTTATATAAAGCCGCCAGACAGAGGAATACCACCAGCAACGACAAGGCATACAACATCGGGGCTTGACCACCGCTTAAGCGTTCCTGATAGGAGATGCCGGTCCATTCAAAACCAACGCCAGCCGGTAATTGTTTTACCAGTTTTTCCATTTCATCCATCGCCTGACCCGTGCTGTACCCTGGTGCCGCGGCGCCCTGAATTTCCATCGCCGCAAAGCCGTTGTAACGTTCCAGCCGCGGTGAGCCATAACTCCAGTGGCTGCTGGCAAAGGCGCTGAACGGCACCATGTCGCCTTTGCTGTTACGCACATACCATTTGCTTAAGTCTTCCGGTGCCATCCGGCTGTCGGCTGCACCTTGCAGGAAGACTTTTTTCACTCGGCCGCGGTCAATGAAATCATTGACATAGCTGCTGCCCCAGGCGGTTGCCAGCGTACTGTTGATATTGGCCTGACTGACGCCCAGCGCTTCGGCTTTGGCTAAATCGATGTCGAGTTTCAGCTCCGGCGTATCTTCCTGGCCATTCGGCCGCACCCCGGCGAGCACCGGGCTCTTTGCTGCCATGCCGAGCAGCATATTGCGCGCCTGCAGCAGTTGGTCGTGACCAAGACCAGCACGGTCCTGCAGATAGATGTTAAAGCCGTTGGCAGTGCCCAGTTCCACCACGGCCGGTGGTGGGAACGCAAAGACAAAAGCTTCTTTGATGGTGGCGAAATAACCCATGGCTTTGCCGGCAACGGCGCCGACATGCAGGTCCGGCCGCTGCCGTTCATCCCAGTGCTTCAGATTGACAAAACCGATGGCGGCGTTTTGACCGGAACCGGCAAAACTAAAGCCTGCCACAGTGAAAATCGACTTCACAGCTTCTTGTTGGTCGACCAGGAAGTGCTGCTCCATTTTTTCGACGACGCCCAGCGTTTGCTCTGTGGTGCTGCCAGCCGGTAAAACTACCTGATTAAACAAAATGCCCTGATCTTCATCCGGTAAAAAGGCTGACGGTAACTGGCTGAATACATACAGTAAACCGCCTAAAATCACGCCGTACACCAGCAGGTATCGTTTGCTTTGTGCAATCATCCGCGCGACATAACTCTGGGTGCCCTGATTGGTTTTATCAAAACCGCGGTTAAAGCCACCAAAGAACCGGCCGGAAAGCGAGCCAGGGTTTGGTACGTGGCTCGGTTTTAACAAAGTGGCACAGAGCGCCGGCGTTAAAATCAGCGCCACCAGCACCGACAGCGCCATCGCTGAGACCAATGTGATAGAGAACTGGCGGTAAATCACGCCGGTAGAACCACCAAAAAACGCCATCGGCACAAACACTGCCGACAGCACCATGGCGATACCGACCAAAGCACCTTTGATTTCGTCCATTGATTTGCGGGTGGCCGCAAGCGGTGACAGTTTTTCTTCGGTCATCACCCGTTCGACGTTTTCCACTACGACAATAGCGTCATCGACCAGCAAACCTATCGCCAATACCATCGCAAACATGGTCAGGGTATTAATCGAATAACCAAAGGCATACAGGATAGCGAAAGTGCCAAGCAGCACCACAGGCACCGCGATAGTGGGAATAAGCGTGGCGCGGAAGTTCTGTAAAAACAGATACATCACTAAAAACACCAGTACCACTGCTTCAATCAGCGTATGCACCACTTTTTCAATTGATAAAGACACAAAAGGCGTGGTGTCGTATGGCACGACCGCTTTGAGACCGGCCGGGAAATAAGGCGTTAAATCAGCCAGCGCCTGTTTGACGCCGTCGGCGGTATTGAGCGCATTGGCGCCACTGGCCAGTTTGATACCGATCCCCGAGGCTGGTTTGCCGTTATAACGCGCCACCACGTTGTAGCTTTCACCGCCAAGCTCAACGGTCGCGACGTCACTTAACCGCACTGTGCTGCCATCCGCCGCACTTTTCAGCAAAATATTGCGGAACTGCTCCGGCGTTTGCAGCCGGCTTTGTGCAGTGACAGTGGCATTCAGTTGCTGGCCTTGTGCGGCTGGTAATCCACCGAGCTGACCGGCTGACACCTGAGCGTTTTGCGCCACAATGGCGTTGCTTACATCAGCTGGCGTCAGTTTAAAGTTTTGCAGTTTGGCCGGGTCCAGCCAAATACGCATCGCATATTGCGAGCCGAATAACTGCACTTCACCGACACCTTCGACGCGCGAGATAATGTCCTGCACGTTGGACGCGACATAATCGCCGATGTCGATGTTGGTCATGCTGCCGTCTTCTGAGACAAAACCCACCACCATCAGGAAGTTACGTGCGGACTTCGCCACAGTCACACCCTGACGCTGTACTTCCTGCGGTAACAGTGGGGTCGCCAGTGCCAGTTTGTTCTGTACCTGAACCTGGGCGATATCCGGGTCTGTTTCGGCATTAAACGTCAGCGTCAGCGTGACCTGACCGCTCGACTCCGACGTCGATGACATATACATCAGGCCATCGAGGCCTTTCATTTTCTGTTCAATCACCTGGGTGACGGTGTCTTCCAGCGTGCGGGCGGAGGCGCCCGGATAACTGGCGCTGACGCTAATCGCCGGCGGCGCAATCGAAGGGTACTGCGCGACGGGCAGGGCGCGGATCGCCAGCACACCGGCCAGCATCACCATAATGGCCAGTGCCCAGGCAAAAATCGGTCTGTTAATAAAAAAATGCGACATCAAACACCTCGCTTAACGGGATGCAGCCGGCGCTGCCTGGGCAGAACCTTTGCTGTCAGTAGTTGCAGCAGCTGACGTGACTGCAGTGGAAGTCGCAGGCACCGCCTGCACCACAGCGCCCGGCCGTACTTTTTGCAGGCCTTCTACAATCAGCTGGTCACCATCATTCAGGCCGGCGGTCACTAACCAGTTACTGCCGATAGTGCGGTTAGTTTGCAGGACTCTCGGTTCGACTTTGCCGTCCTTGCTGACCACCAGTGCTGTGGCTTCGCCTTTTACATTGCGGCTGACACCACGTTGCGGCACCAGCATGGCATTGGCCTGCTGGCCTTCCTGCACTGTGGCGCGCACATACATGCCCGGCAGCAGCAGCTGGTCCGGGTTCGGGAAGCTGGCGCGCAGCGTGACAGAGCCGGTATCCGGATTCACCGTCACTTCGCTAAATTGCAGTGTGCCTTTGTGGGCGTAGGTGCTGCCATCTTCCAGCGTCAGACTGACTTCAGTCTGCGTAGCCGCCTGGCCAATCGTGCCTTTGGCCAGTGCTTGTTTCAGCGCCAGCAGTTCGCTGCTTGATTGCGTTAAATCGATGTAGATAGGGTCAAGTTGCGTCACAGTCGCCAGTGCCTGGCTTTGACCGCTGCTGACCAGCGCGCCGGTGGTGACAGTCGATTTGCCAATCTGGCCAGTGATAGGCGCCAGCACTTTGCTGTAGCTCAGATTAATTTGTGCGCTGTTGATTTGTGCCTTGGCACTTTGTAACTCGGCCTGAGCCTGCAGATATGCGGCTTCGGCTTCATCAAAATCCTGCCGGCTGACGGCTTTGATTTTCAGCAGTTCGCGGTAACGTTCGGCTTTGGCTTTGCTGCTGGCGATATTGGCTTTGGCCTTGGCTTCTGCCGCTTTGGCGCTTAATAAAGCAGCTTCAAAGGGCGCCGGGTCAATCTGATACAAAGCGGTACCGGTAGCGACTGTGCTGCCTTCGGTGAAGTGGCGAGCCAGCACAATGCCGCTGACCTGTGGCCTGATCTCAGCAATTTGCGCGGCCTGTACCCGGCCTGGTAATTCACGGCTTAATGTCACGTCCTGTGCCTTCAGGCTGACGACCCCGACGGGCACCACGGCCGGGCCAGCACCTTGTGCTGCTGGCGCAGGCTGGCCACAGGCGGACAAAAATAAGGCGCTGGCGAGCAAGGTCACAGCGCTTGGCAGCAGAGGTTGGGAACGACGAATAGGCTGCATGGGATGATCTCCAAATTAGAGTGAACGTTCATTCTAATTTGTGCTGCTGAAAAAATCAACGTCGGGAATTGTCAGGATTGGGTAAATGTTGCATAAAGAAACTTAACACGCCCTAAAAAAGGAACTTGTGATGCTGAACAAATTGTTAGTGCTGGTGGTATTGATTGGCTGCTGGCAATGGTGGCAACGCACACAAACCGTGGCGCCAATGCCAGAACCGCTGCCGGTATCGGAATCGCTTCCTATGCCGGTTGAGGCAGTGCCGGCAGAGACTCAGCTGCAATTAAACCAGAGCTTTCAGTGTGATGGCCGGCAACATTGCAGTCAGATGCGCTCCAGAGCTGAAGCTGAGTTTTTTGTTGCCAATTGTCCGAATACTAAATTGGATGGCGACCGTGATGGCATTCCCTGTGAAAATGACACGCGTTGGTAATAGTCAGTTATTGCTGAAAGGCTGTTTGTTTATCCAGTGGTGGATTTGCTACAGTAATGCTTTCCTCACCTGAACCGGATAAGTTGATGCCTGCGCCTGTTGTGTTACCGCCGGATTATTACCTAAAGCATTTCGCTGAGTTTTTACTGCGTATCGAAGCGCAGTACGCCGGGTTGCTTGGCGCGGTGGAGCTGCAATTTATCGCGGATTTTCGTGCTTTACAGCCGGATGCGCAGCGGCTGTGGCTGCGAATGCTTAGTCGCAAGGGCAGGGTTTTTGCGCTGACTGACCTGCAATACAGCGAAATCAGCGACCAGCGCGCTGCGACCATGCAGCTGCTCAATAGCGGTTTTGCCGCGCGGCCTGCACAAGAAGCCGATCTCGCCAATTGGCTGCTCAAAGCCAATAAACAGCAGCTGACGGATTTGCTGCAAGTGGGCCTGGCGCAGGGGCTGTTGGCGCAACTCCCGAAAAAATCTGCCGATAAGGCCACATTGCAGCAAGCCGTCACGGACGCGGATTTACTGCAGCCACAGTGGCTGGCAGCGAGCGGCGACTGGCTGGCACTGCGTCAGACTGAGCCTTTGCAGTATTTGTTGTTTTTATTTTTTGGCCGCATCGAAACCGATTTATCTGCGTTTACGCTGCGCGATTTAGGCGTGGTCGCCACCGGCGGTTTGCGTGGTAGCGCCGTGTCTGCTGGCTCAGAACAAAGCGCAGGCGAGCCGCTGTATCTGGCACGTTTTCTTGATGTCGCTACCGCTCAGGCGGCTTATGCTTATGCCCGGTTAAAAGCGGGTTTGCGTGAGGCATTACCGCGCAAAAACAGTCTGCTGACCAAAGAGCAACTGCTGCAATGGCAGCAGGATGCGTTGTCGTGGCCCGAGCCATTAGATGACCGCACAGTGCTTGTACGGGAAAAGCTCTGCGAAGCCCTAGGCCGGCAGGCGGAACGCTTAAGTGAGCCAGAACTGGCGATTGACTGGTATCTGGCCGGGGGCGGTTATCCGGCATCTGAGCGTCTGATGCGGCTTTATCACAAGCTTGGCCAGCGCGATAAGCTCGACGCTTTACTGACTCAAATGCAAACAGAACCCTGTTGTGACGAAGAATTTTATCTGGCACAGGATTTCAGCCGCCGGGTGCTAAAACAAAGCCGTATCACCGATACCACGCATTTATTGCAACAGGCCGCAGTGCTGACGCTGGACGAACTCTGGGCCAATGCACCGGAGCAAGGGGCATTGCAATACTACCGGCAGCAGGGCTATCAGGCTGAGCATCTGGAGAATAACCTGTGGCTGGCGCTGTTTGGTTTATTGCTGTGGCCGCACCTATTCGAAGCCGCCGACAGCAGTATCCATAACGAATTTGAGCGCCGGCCTCGAGATTTAACTACACCGGCGTTTTATCAGCGCCACGGCGCCGCGATTGAAGCGCAGCTGGCACTGTTAGACAACAAAGCTGCGGCTTGCCGTTATTTGCTGGCGCAAAGCACCCGACACTATGGCAAACACAACGCAATTTTCAGCTGGTATCCGGAGCTGGCCCGGCCTCTGCTGGCGTTGGTGCAAGCCGCGCCGGCCGGCGCTTTGGCTGTTGTACTGAGAAAAATGGCCCAGGATTTTCGCCGTCACAGCAGTGGTTATCCGGACCTGATGCTATGGCGTGACGGTGAGAGTCTTGATGAAGTGCAGGAGCTGCGATTTATCGAAATCAAAGCCCCGGGCGACAGTGTGCGCCGTAACCAATTAAGCCGGCTGCGTAGCCTGCGTGAGCTGGGCTTTGATGTCCGACTGGAGCGGGTCAAATGGGTACTGGACCCGGCGCGAATTTACGCGGTGATCGACGTCGAAACCACCGGCGGCACAGCAGGCAATGACCGGGTCACCGAAATTGGTCTGGTTAAGCTGCAGTATGGCCGCGAAATAACCCGCTATTCGACGCTGATTAACCCACAGCGGCGTATTCCGGCTTTTATCAGTAAGCTGACTGGCATCAGCGATGCCATGGTTGCGACGGCGCCGGTTTTTGCCGATATCGCGGCAGAGCTGTGGCAGCAGCTGCAGGGCTGTATCTTTGTCGCGCATAATGTGCGGTTTGATTATGGTTTTATCCGCGCCGAATTTGCCCGCTGTGGCTATCAGCTGCAATTACCACAGCTTTGCACTGTGGTGGAAAGCCGGCGCTATTTCCCGGGTTTGGCTTCTTATAGCCTCGGCAATCTGGCGACACATTTTGGTATTGAGCTGAAACAGCATCACCGCGCTTTAGCTGATGCCGCAGCAACAGCCGAATTGCTGTTGCTGATTAATGAAAGAAGGGCTGTGAACCTGTCAAGACCGGAGATTTCAGAGCTGCTAATACCTTGATATGTGGATACCTATCAGTTAACAGCTAGCCCATCTGATGTGTCAGGGCATGGTTTATCTGCAAGATACCGCACAATACAAAGTCACTCTGCGCGGCGCTGTGGCTGTGATTGATACCGACAGTATTTAGTTTGGCTTTTTCTGCAGCAGCCTTGACGGCAAGCCGTTGACGGCACAGGCTTAATCTTCCTCTCCTTATTGCAGCGGGATTCTGATATGTCTGATCCGTTTATGCAGGCTGCCATCGCTGAAGCCGAACTGGGCCTGGCCGAGGGCGGTATTCCGATTGGCTCAGTGTTGGTGATTGACGGCCAAATCGTTGGACGTGGTCATAACCAGCGGGTGCAAAAAGGTAGCTGTACTTTACACGCCGAAATGGATTGCCTGGAAAATGCCGGCCGGCTCAAAGCGGCCGATTATCGCCGCGCCGTGTTGTATTCGACTTTATCACCCTGTGATATGTGCAGTGGCACAGTGTTGCTTTACGGTATTCCCAAGGTGGTCATTGGTGAAAATCAGACGTTTCAGGGCCCGGAAGCTTACCTGCAAAGTCGGGGCGTTGAACTGATTAATCTGCAGGATGAACGATGTAAGACATTGATGCAGCAGTTTATTGCGGAACGTCCAGCTTTATGGTTCGAGGATATCGGTGAGTAGCCGCTTCTGCTGGGCGCTGTTGTTGCTGTGCTGGCCGGCCGAATTGTTATTCGCGGCTGAAAAAGTGCGGCTGCAGCTGAAATGGCAACATGGGTTTCAGTTTGCCGGTTATTACGCAGCGCAGCAGCAGGGCTATTACGCCGAAGCCGGACTGAAAGTAGAGCTGGTCGCTGCAACGCCCAAGTTGCAGGTGGTCGATGAAGTACTATCCGGCCGGGCACAGTTTGGTGTGGGCACCAGTGCTTTGTTGCTTGATTACGCCAAAGGCCGTGACGTACGGCTCATTGCCAATATATTTCAGCATTCAGCGTTGGTGTTACTGACCAAAGCAAATGGCGTAGTGCCGGATTTGCAATTGCTACGCGGCCAAAAAATTCTGTTGGAAACCGGCGCCGATGAACTACGTGCCTATTTAAGTCGCGAAGGCCTGACCGGGCAGGATTATCTGCTGATTGAACATGAAACCTCTATTCCGGATTTGCTGAATGGCGAAGCCGCCGCGATTTCGGCATACAGCACCTATGAACCGCTGATCTTGCAGCAAGCCGGGATTGCTTATCATCAGTTTTCCCCGCGCAGTGCCGGCATTGATTTCTATGGTGATAATCTTTTCACCAGCAACAAGTTATGGCTTAAAAATCCCAAGCTGGTGGAAAAGTTCCGTGCCGCCAGCCTGCGGGGCTGGTCTTATGCCATGCAGCATCCGGCGGAAGTTATTGCTTACATGCAGCAACATTACCCGTCTGGCAGCAGCACAGCACTATTACTGGCGGAAGCCGCTGCAATGCAGCCGCTGCTGCAGACCGACCTGATTGCGCCTGGCTATATCAATCCGGATCGCTGGCTCCATATTGCCGAAGTCTATCAGCAGCAGGGGTTGCTGAGCTTGGTACCGGACCTGGATAATTTTTTGTTTCAGGCCAGTACGCCAATAGACCTGACTTGGGTACTGATTGCGCTACTGGTGCTACTCGGTTTACTACTGGCGCTGGCGCTGCTGGCTTATATCACACAGGTCAACCGGCGGCTGCATCAGTTGCTGGCACAAAAACGTCAACAACAAAGCTGGCAGCATATCCGTAGTCAGATTTTGCAGCAGATGCTCAGGGATGAAACGGCGCCAAATGAGCTGATGACCACAGTGCTGCAGTTATTGCAGCAATTTCGCCCGTCGTACCACCCGATTTTGTTATTGGACAGGCCCAAAGACCTGCCGCAGATCATTCATGTCGACCTGTGCGCCGCAGGCTGGGCGGAGATCCAACGGCGGATTGAGATCTTTGGCGATGATTGCGATACGCCGGGCCTGAATTTACTGCGGGTGCCGCAACTGGGGAAACCCAGCCCGGCATTTACCGACGTGCCGGCCGGACAGCTGCAATTCTGTGCTTTTCCGCTACAGGGAGACTGCAGTCAAATCCCTGGTGTGTTGCTGGTGTGGCAGGCGGCAACTTTTACTGCACAGGATTTTGATGTGCTGAGTGATGTTGGTTCGATGGTGGCTATCGCGCTGGAGCGCCAGCGCGACCGTGAGGCACTGCGCCAGAGTGAGGCACGGCACCGGCTGTTGACTGACAATGCCAGTGATGTGATCTGGACTATGGACCTGTCCGGCAATATCACTTATGTCAGCCCTTCAGTGGAGCGCCACCGCGGCTTTACCGCCGAAGAAGCAATGCGCCAGCATGTCACTGAAGCGTTGACGCCGGAATCCGCTGAGCTGGTTTTTAATCAAATGCGTCAGGCACGTGCGGCCGTAGAAGCCGGACTGGCTTATCCTGAGTTCGTGGCAGATTTGGAACAACCGCACAAAAACGGTGGCACGGTCTGGAGTGAGGTGAAAACCGCCGGTATTTATAACGAAGCCGGTGAGTTTATCGCCATTGTCGGGGTGGCGCGTGATCTGACCGAACGGCGTAAAACTGAACAGCAGATGCGCTATATGGCGCAGCACGACAGCCTGACCAGCTTACCCAACCGCGCGCTGTTTATGGACCGGCTGCAGCAGGCACTGACTTATTGCAGCCGGCATCAGCGCCAGCTGGCCGTGTTGCTGCTGGATCTGAATAAATTCAAGCCGGTCAATGACGAATATGGCCATGCCGCTGGTGATGAACTGCTCAAAGCCATCGCAGAGCGGCTACGCAAATTATTGCGGGCCTCTGATACAGTAGCTCGGCTCGGTGGTGATGAGTTTGTTGTGTTGTTGCCACAGCTCGAGTCGCCGCAGGAAGTCAGTCAGGTCAGCAGCAAAATCACACAGGCATTGGCGGAACCTTTTGCCCTCAGCATGGCGACAGTGCTGATTGGCTGCAGTATCGGTCAGGCGTTATTTCCGGATGACGGCTCAGACGCGGATCAACTCATTCGCATCGCCGATGAGCGGATGTATCAGCAAAAACAGCTGCGGCATGCCGGGCGCTGATAGGAAAAAACCTGTAGCAGCAAGGGGAGAGCGCGCTGCCACAGGTTACAGGTTAAAACCCGGTTAGAACTGATATTTCACTTCCACACCTGCGGTGCGTGGTGGATTCAGTGAGGTAATTGGCGTGCCGAGCACTGCGGCGGCGAAGCCGCCGATACCGCCGGTTGTTTCGTTATTTGTTAGGTTTTTGCCAAACACTGCAACTTCCCAATGGTCGCTGTTGCTTTGCCAGCTGATGCGCGCATTGAGGTTTTTTGTATCGGCAAAATAAGCCGGAATTTGTCTGGCGATCGCCAGAATATCCGGGTCGTCGGCGCGGGTGTTTTCTTCGTACACATAGTCAACATGGACTTTCCATTGACCATCGCCAAAAGCCCAGTCCGGTGTGACCCAGTCCGGTGTCCAGTCGGCGGTCAGGGTGTAGGCATCGGCGCTGGAATCTTTTTCGGTGTCGGTGACTAAGTCGCCGTCGCCGTTATAAAACTGCTCCCAGTTGGATTCGGTTTTACGATACTCCGTCACCAGGCCTAATTTCAGTGCGGACGTGGCTTGCCAGTCGATGATCAGCTCCATGCCGCGGATATCCTGATCACCGTTGATGATGATTGGCACTGCGACACCATCACCCGGCCTTTTGCTGCTTACTGAGCGTTGCCGATCGGTTAGGTCCATATTATAAATCGAGGTTTGCAGCCGCACGTTTTGCCACAGTTCCGCTTTGTACCCCAGTTCAATATTTTTCACTGCTTCCGGCGCATAAGGATTGGCGGCAGATGCAGGGTCTAATGAATCATAACCACCTGATTTATATCCTGTTGAGTAGGATAAAAACCACAGCTGATCGGCATCCGGCTGGAAGCGCACCACACCGCGTCCGGTCAGTTTGCTCCAGTCTTTGCTGGCTTTGAGGTTGGTCACCAGCGGGAATAAAAACTCGGTCAGGCTTGGCAGCGACGCGCCAAACGAGCGTTCGCGGATATCCCAGCTGAAATCTTTTTCATCGCGGCTGTAACGCAGACCACCGGTAAAGCCCCATTGGTCGTTGTACTGATAGTCGACGTCGGAATAGATGCCATAAGAGTTAAAGACGCCATTGTTGACGATATCTTCACTCCACATTTTACCGGCATTGGAGGGGCCAAAAATTTCAGCAATGCCGAGACCACCGCCAATCAGCTGATAAGTCAGATCGCCGGTGGCGCTGATGGCAGCGGCCAGTTCCGGACTAAATGGCGCTGCGCCTAACTGTTGCAGCAGGCCGGCGACAGAAGGGTCGACCATCGCCAGAATACTCAGCACATTGGCCCAGTCGGCCGGTTTCCAGATATGGTCAATCGGCAGGCCCATCTGACCCAGCGCTTCAGCCGGAACGCCAGCTTGCATCAGGGCACCACCGAGCATCTGGTTCAGGTTATCGCTGGTCAGCCGTGCGATCGTATCTGCAGTGATATCCAGCGTAGTGGTCTGATGCACGTTTTCTTTGCTGTAAGTAATACCGCCGACATAGTTCAGCTTGTCGTGGCTGTAGTTAATTTGCAGCTCGTTGTAAAAAATGTCCGAATCTTCAAAGTTGATGGTATCGAGATAACGGGTTTTGTCGGCGGTGCCGTCAGCATCGTCACGGCCGGATACTTGCCATTGCCGTTTGCTGGAAATGAGTTTGCCAGACCAGTCACTGTTAAATTCATGATTGATTTTTAACGTCCACGCATCCATGTCGCGCCGCTCGTGGCCGTCTATCACATCGTTTTCAATGGTGCGGTCCAGCGGGTTCATGCTGTAGGCATAAGGGCTAAGGCCGATGGCTGGCGAATAGCCCTGGTCCATGTCGTCATAGTCATAACTGAACTGGACTTTGGTGCTTTGGCTGGGGGTCCACAGTGCGGCGATGCGGGCGGCCTGATGGTTGGCGTTGCCGAGCTCCTCACCCTGATAGTCTTTATAAACGTTGTCGATGTAACTGTCGCGCTGGTTCGACAATGCGTTGATACGCACCGCAAACTGGTCAGACAGTGACGTATTCGCCATGCCCTCAAAGCGCTGTAGGCCATAATCGCCGAGCGTGGCTTTGATAAAAGCTTCCTCGGTATGCTCGGGGGCGTTTGGCACCATACTGACTACACCGGCCGCCGCGTTTTTACCAAACAAAGTGCCTTGCGGGCCTTTTAAAATTTCGATGCGCTGCATGTCGGCAAACAACACACTTTGCGCCGCGCGCGGCAGATACACATCATCATAGAAAATTGCCACCGAAGGGTCACCGCCGGTGCTGATGTTAGAACTCGATACGCCGCGCATCGTTGCTGTCGCCTGCGCCACAGCGTCTTTACTGAATTTAAAACCCGGCGTGTAGTCGGCGATATCGCCAAGCAGCACTGAGTTGGTTTCTTCTAAATCTTTGGCCGAGATCGAATCGATTGCGACCGGCACTTCCATCAGGTTTTGCACGCGTTTTTGTGCCGTGACTGTCATCACTTCGATTTGAGAGTCTGGGTTTTTGTCATTGTTTTGTTGTTCTAACGCGTTGCCGGCCTGGCTATACAGCGCACTGCTGCAGACCAGACCGATGTAAAACGCGAGGGGCGTCTTCCTGTGTTGCTTGTTCACACCTGTCATCTCTGTTCTCCGGATTATTTTAGTTATGGTCGGCAGATACCGGTCTGCCTTGCTGGGCGTCTGGAACTGTTTTTGAGACAGAACCAGTGCACCAGCCGCTTAGCCGATAATATCGACGCGCAGGTTGAACGCAACACAGGCCCAAGCGCCCTGATTGCTGAGCGAAGCTATGCTCCGACATTGTGCATAGTTGTTCTGAGGAACAGGCTTATTGTCTGGATGCCAGATTTGGCGTGCCTTGTAGCCTGATGTTTATTTGTAGTGTGTAACACTTTTCAGTTGTTACTGAAGACCAGAACCGCTGTTTTTGCGCTCAGGTTTTGTACACTTTTGTACACTATTTTGTTTGCTGCCTGCCCTGCGCCGACGCACCCTACAAACATCCAAGTTGAACCCACAGCATGTTGTAAAACAGCCATATCTTCCGGGCTTGTTGTGACTGAGGGTCTGAACCGATGCAGGAGTTCGTGTGAAATTACAGATGGGTGCAGGTGTGCTGCTACTGGCGCTCAGCGCAGTCGCGCAGGGCGCTGACACGCCGGTTCCGGCAGTATTAAGCGTGTGTCAAAGCTGCCATCAGGCTGATGGGGGCGGCAATCCGGCTTTTGGGGCACCGGCACTGGCCGGGCAGCAACAGGCGTATTTGCTCAGACAATTGCAGCATTTTCAATCTGGAATCCGCGGCAGCCATCCCGATGATAACTTTGGTGCCCAAATGCAGGCTGCTTTGCCCAAGCAACTCAATCAAGCCGAATTAACTGCGTTGGCCAGTTATTTCGCGGCACTCCCGGCGGTGCCGGCAGCCGTCGAGCCTGCCACAGCCCAGCAAGTCGATCGGGGCCGCAAACTTTATATCAACAGTTGTGGCGCTTGCCACGGGGCCAAAGCTGAGGGTGTGAGTGCCCTCAATGCACCTGCGCTGAAACCGCTGGCGGCTGATTATCAGTTGCGGCAGTTGCAACATTTCCGGGCCGGTATTCGTGGTACTGACGCGACAGATAAACCCGGTCGCCAAATGGCGCGGATGGCACAGACACTGAAATCTGAGCAGGATATGCTTGATATTCTGCATTACATCGGCGCCTTACCATGACATTGTCAGGGCCGCCGCTGAAACAACCCTGGTCGCAGTATCTTGCTACCTTGTTGCGCAATAAATGGAGTCTGCGTCTGCAGTTGATAATCGCCTGCGTATTGGTGCTACTGGCGATAATGCAACCGGCACAGGCGCTGACAAGGTTGTTGGGCCTGCCAGTTGACAGCGTCGAATTTGACGGCGGTGGTACAATTGCACTGGCAAAAAACTGTCCTCCAAGTTTTGAGCTGGTCGGCCAGCAGTGCAAACTGGTGAATCTGTATCAGCAATATGATTCGCTGCAAAACAAAGGCGTGGGCGGCACTAAAACCGCGCTGCCGGCGGCACGCGATGGCTTTAGCCCCCAACAAATTGACCTTGGCCGCTTTCTGTTTTTTGACCCGCTTTTATCTGCCAATAAACAACAAGCCTGCGCCAGCTGCCATCAGCCGGACAAAGGCTTTACCGATGGCAAAGCCGTCAGTACCGGTGCTTTTGGCCTGCAGGGCAAACGTAGCGCGCCGACTTTATGGAACGTCGGATTCTTACAAAAGCTGTTTTGGGATGGCCGTAGTCCAAGCCTCGAACAACAAGCCGCCGGGCCTTTGTTTGCGCCCGATGAAATGGCCAATACACCAGAAAAACTGCTGCATGATTTAAATGCCAATGCGGTGTATCCACGTTTGTTCGCCGACGCTTTTGGCCAAAAGGGGCCAATTGAGCTGCCACAAGTGGTCACGGCACTTGCCGCTTTTCAAAGTTCGTTAATTTCGCTCAATAGCCGCTACGACCACTATGCGCACGGTTTTCATCAGGCGTTAAATGAGACTGAAATCAAAGGCATGAACGTGTTTCGCTCTTTTGTTGCCCGCTGCGCCGAATGCCACACTCCACCTTTATTTACCAACCAGCAAATTGCTGTGATTGGTACGCCGGAGCCGGAAGGCCGGCCTTTTGATGTTGGAGCAGGCACTACCGAGGAAACGGCGAAATTACGCGGTGGTTTTAAAGTGCCGACGCTACGGAATGTCGCGCTGACCGCGCCTTATATGCACTCAGGTCGTTTTGCCACGTTAGAGGAAGCGGCAGAGTTCTACAGCAAAGGCCGTGGTCATGCCGTGCCTAAAGACGAGAACCTGTTGATCCACTGGCATATCTGGGAGCCGAAACTCACTGCCGAAGAAAACCGGCAGATTGCGGCTTTTTTACAGACCTTAACCGATCAAAGCCTGAGCCCGCAGATCCCCGTTGCTTTGCCGTCCGGCCTGCCTTTACCGGAAGAATTACGGCCAGTTGCAGCTCAGACAACCCCCTCACAACATCCAACCAGCCAGTCGGACGATATGGCGACGAACGCGGAGAAATAACAATGAAAACGAACTGGATTTTGGCGGCGTTACTGCCAGTCACTTTAGCCGGTGGTTACCTGTGGGGGCAAAAACCGCAGGCACCGGCTGCCGTGGTCAAAGAAGCCAGCCTGCAGGTCGCTGGCGCCAATTCAGGTGTTAGCAGCAATGCGAAAAAATCGGTGCTGCCAGACACAGCGCCTGGCAAAGTGCATCAGGTCAAACCCGGCATGCTGATTATGGATGCTGTGAAAGCAGCCAATCCGGGCGATGTGATTCAGGTCTGGCCCGGCGATTATGTCGAAACTGTGTATATCGATAAAGACGGCATCCGCTTAAGCGGCGTCATTATCGACGGCAAAAGACCGCGGTTATTTGGCGAAGAACGACTGAACGACGCCATTTTATATTCCGGCAACAATATCCTGATTGAGAACTTCCTCATCACCAAATACAAAGGCAATGGCATCATGGGCCAGGCCGGTAATAACTTCGAAATTCGCAATAACATCATCGACGATACCGGCGTCTACGGTATTTTCCCGCAGCTCGGCGAAAACGGTCTGATTGAACACAATATTGTGTCTGGCATTGAAGATGCGGCGATTTATGTCGGCATGAGCGACCATATTCATGTCGCCAATAACGAAGTATTCGACAGCGTGGCTGGTATCGAAATCGAGAACAGTCGTTTTGCCGTGGTGGAAAATAACTTTGTCCACAATAACACCGGCGGCATTCTGGCCTTTGTCACACCTGGGTTACCAATCAAGGACACCCACACGGTGATTATCCGCAATAACTGGATCCGCAATAACAACACCGCCAACTTTGGCGCGCCGGGTTCAATGGTATCGGGCATTCCGGCCGGTACTGGCATTCTGATTATGGCGGCGGATAATGTCATCCTCGAAGACAACCTGATTGTTGATAATAAAGTGGCCGGTATTATCATTACCGACCATGAAAATGCCCCGAATGCATCGTTGGATCCTGAGTCAGACCCGACGCCGGACAAAATCCAGATTCTCAATAACCTGATGTTTCACAACGGTTTTGACACAATTCCTGAAGCCAAAGTGTTGCTCGGTGCTGAGCTGAAACAAGGTGAGCCGGATATTGTCCGCGTTGGCAAAGTCACCGAAAGCTGTATCGCTAATCCTGAGCGTTATGTCTCCGCTGGCGTCGGCGACTGGCCGGCCTGTAGTTTCACCAACACAGATACGGTTGCCAGCTATTTACTGGAAACACCAGCCGCGCCGCGCAATACGGCAACGGCGGACAAAGGCAAATACGCATACCTTGGCATTTGTACCGGTTGCCACGCCTACACCGGCCGCCTGATTGGCCCACCGGTACAAGTGATCCAGTCGCTGTACATGGATGATCCACAGGCCTTAGCTGACTTTATCGCCAACCCGACGAAGAAACGCGAAGACTATCCAGCCATGCCAAAACAGGATTACCTCGACGCCGAAACCCGGCTGGCGGTGGCGAAATATATGTTGAGTGTGCAGAAGTAGGATTCTCGGATGTTTTGAAAAAGGCGTGCTTTGCACGCCTTTTTTATGGGGGCAACAGGCGCGGTAGGTAGCGGCAAGCAAGGCGCCGCCGTACATGACTGAATGAAAGACCAATGCTAAACGGCACGGCCAACAACAACAGATTGGGCGTCACACGTTGCACGTCACACGTTGGGCGTCACACGCACGCCGTGAATATCTCGGGGCTCGCAGGCGTGTAGGCTCCTCTGCGGCATCCATGCCGCAGAGGGTCTGCTAACGTTGTTGCCCGACAGTTTTGGGAGTTCATTTACGCTGTCGATTTATTACCAAAAACTGTCTTCGGGGACTGCAGTAAATCAGGAAGAACTGATTACCGGATGCAATTTTGTGCATTATTCAGAAACGTTTGCACCGCGCATGCTTTCGTAATTATCAAAGCGAGCAAGCTCCCTAAAAGTTTGATTACAAGTTGTCTTTTGGTTAACGTGAATAAATGTGAAAGGGGAATAAGGCACGGCGCAAGCTTAAAAGCAGGCGTTTTGCATATTGATTAATATGTTCGCCATATAGACAATGCACAGAGAGATTTTTATGAAGTATCAATTCGTCTTCGTTCTTTTGATGCAGTCGTTCTTTTTAAATGCAGAACCCGCATTATTGATAAAAAAATTACTTGAGACCTCACCAGAAACTATCGAGGAATCGATGGAGAGCCTTGATTCTTTGACAATATTAAAGAAAAACGGTGTCATAGATGAAAAAGCTAATGTACAAGGTGATTATCATCATTTTTACTTTCCAAAAAAAGAAATAGAAATTTTTGGCGCAAAATTGGTCGTGTTGGATCATGAATATCTCGCTGACTATATAGGCTGCTGCGTTGACCCCGGTGTCGCAGTGGTGTTGAAAAAGGTGGATGGTTTTAATTCTAATGAGATAGATACTTTTGCAAAGCAGAACTCGTGCAAAATAAATGACATAGAAAAATCATTCATTCCTGATTTAGTAATGAAACAGCTTGGTCATGTAAATGATAAAAAATATCTGTTTGAGCTTTCATGCAAACAAAACGATAAACGCCATGAATATTAAGCAGTTGGCTTTTTACTGTGAGTCATTATATTTCGGTACTTCGGCTAACAAGGCGTGGCATTTGCGGCCTGCTACCGCGGCGACGCTCACCCAGGTTCGCGCGCGTGCGCTTATAGCTATGTGATGTCACGTACATAAACTCATGTTAAAGAAACTATCTTTTCTTATGTTGATGTCAGCTAATTATGCGTATGCCTGTCAGGTTGAGGCTGTAATAGTTGAATATCCTCTCTATAACGTTTCGAAATCAGACTTAATTCTTGAAGCCAAAATATCAGACAGCAAACTTTACGAAGAGGGGCGATACACAGGAACAAAATCGTTTAAAGCTACAGTTTTGCAAAGTCTAAATGGTGGCTTTAGCGTTGGAGAGGTTATTGAGGCATTTTCTGCAAACGAAGAAACTCGTGCTGTATGCCCAGTGTTCGTTGAAACAGGTAAAACTTATATTTTGGTACTTTCAAAAGGCAAAGACAGATTTGAAATAAGTCGGTTTCATGCTGCTGTAAGCGATGATCATCCAAATTACAAAATGTTTATAGAGCAAATTAAGCGTACATCAAAGAAGTAAAAACATAACAAGTTGCTTAATTTCGTTCCGGCCACAAACAGCGTGGCCTCGGTGATCACCCTCAAGCCGTCAAAGTCTTCCGCAGCTTAATCAGCTGGTCACGCAGTGCTGCTACTTCTGCCAGTGAATCGCCACAACTGAGTGCAATATGCTGATTGATTTTCAGCGCTTCTTGCTGCATCGCGCGGCCTGCGTCGGTTAAGCGGATTTCCAGCGTGCGTTCGCTGTGTGGGCTGCGGGCGCGGATCAGTAACCCCATCTCCTGCATCCGTTTTAATACCGGGGTTAAAGCGCCGGATTCGGTATGCAGTTTCTCGGCGATGTCGCGCAGGGCGACGCCGTCTTGTTGCCATAAAATCAGCATCACCAGATATTGCGGGTAAGTCAGGCCAATATGTTCCAGCAGTGGTTTGTAAGTTTTGGTCATGGCGAGCGAGGTGGAATAGAGCGCAAAACACAGCTGATTATCCAGATGCAAAGCGCTGGCGGGCCAGGCACAGCCAGGATCGCTGAGCAGTGGTTTTAACTGCTTTGGCTCGGATTGGGATTTTTTTGCATCTGCCATGTTCATTCTCTTTTGTCTGATGAATTGCTCTGATGAAACAAGCCGGCAGGGCCGGCTTGCTGTGAGCTGCGTCAAATCTGCCTTATTTCAGGTGCTGTTGCAATGCGCTCGCGGCATGGTCCAGCTGGGCTTGTACTGTGGGTACTGTGCTCAGCGGGTTTAACAGACCAAAGTCATGGATCATACCGTTATATCGCACCGAGGTCACTGTTACACCGGCCTGGTCCAGTTTAATCGCATAAGCTTCACCTTCATCGCGCAGCACATCCAGCTCAGCCGTTTGTACCAGCGCTGGTGGTAAACCTTGTAATTGCGCGGTCGTGGCGCGTAGTGGCGAGGCATAAATTTCGTTGCGCTCGGCCGGGTTGGTGGTGTAGTTGTCCCAGAACCACGTCATCATATTGCGGGTCAGGAAGTAACCTTGCTGGAACTGCTGATAAGAGCCGTTCTCAAAGCTGGCGTCTGTCACCGGCCACATCAGCAGCTGGAATTTTAGCGCTGGCGTACCAGCTGCTTTGGCTTTTAATGCGACCACCGCGGCCATATTGCCACCGACACTGTTGCCGGCGACCGCTAAGCGTTTGCCATCCACCTTAATTTCCGCGCCATGTTCAGCCACCCATTTGGTGGCGGCGTAAGCCTGGTTTACCGCCGTTGGATATTTGCTTTCCGGTGACGGCGTGTAATCCACATAAACAGCGGCTGCGCCGGAGCGGGCGACTAAGTCGCGGATCAAACGTTCGTGGGTTGGGAAATCACCTAATACCCAGCCACCGCCGTGAAAGAACATGAATGCTGGCAACGTGCCTTTGCTGCCGGCCGGGCGCACAATCACCAGTTTGAGTTTCTGGCCATCGGCGACAATCCATTTTTCACTGACATCGGCTGCCGGCAACGCGGCACCGGCTTGTGCGCCTGTTAACACAGCTCGGGCGTCTTGTGGGCTTAACTGTTCCAGTGGTTTGCCACCGCCTTGTGCCAATACATTCAAAAAGGCTTCAGTGTTTTTTTCGACGCCCGGGATCTCCGCGGCGTACAAAGTGTTACTACCAACGGCGCTCAGCAGGCCTAATGCGACAATGCTGTAACCAATAGATTTCTGTAAATTTTTCATCATCTTGCTCCGGTATTCAGTGTGCGGCCTGTGGCCTGCTTGGGTTAATGCTTGCTAGTTCGTTAAATGTTATTGCGATAACTATCTACTGAAAAAAAACCGTCCGGGACGGACGCTGGTTACACCAGCGTCAGACGAACTTGTAAAGAGTTACGGGTCGCATTTGAGTACGGACACACCTGATGGGCTTTTTGCACCAGCTCGTTCGCCACATCTGCTGAAACACCTGGCAGGTCGATGAAGAGCTCTACATCCAGACCAAAACCGCCCGGGATTTGGCCGATGCCAACTTCAGCGCGAATGTTCGCGTCAGCCGGGATGACGATTTTGCTTTGGCCAGCGACATATTTCACGGCGCTTAAGAAACAGGCTGAGTAGCCGGCAGCAAACAGTTGTTCCGGGTTCGTCGCAGCACCACCGGCACCACCCAGTTCACGTGGCGTGCTTAATTTCACATCCAGGTTGTTGTCGCTGGACACTGCACGTCCGTCACGGCCTGAAGTACTGGTTACAACTGCTTTATAGATAACTTGCATGATTCATCTCCAATGTTTGATTTGTGATTTTCGCGCTTTGCGTATTTCGCAAAGTGTTATCGCGATAACTATTTACTTAAAAAAACAACCTTCGTTTTGTTGCTGCAGGCAGGGTGTTCACCGTACCGCAGTCTGCTCACCAGGTCATTTGTGTTCTGGCTTGGATGTATATTATTGCGATAACTATTATTGCGCAAGCATAATTTTTTAATTTGAGTGAATTTGATGTATGCACTTGATTATTAACTAATAATTTTTTTGGTGATTGGATTTATCAGGTGAAGCTGACCTTGCGGGCAGTTAGATATTGGCTTGGTCGCTGTGATAGACATGAAATCTGGGTTTCATTGTACGGCGACGCTTCGCTCGCCGATACCTACCCATTCATTCGCCGCGTAAGTATTGCCCAGCGTCAGCGCTGCCGTACTCATTCATTCTCATTGTAGGTATCGGCCAGCGTCAGCGCCGCCGTACAGAACCTGTCAAACGATGGCAGCTTGCCTCTGGACGCCAGGAAGAGCATAGATGGTTACGGCAGATGGAAGAGGAATGGATAGGGCGATTGCCAGTCAGCAATCGCCCGATTAGGTGTATTTACAGCAGATTCGCCGCCAGATAGGCCAGCGCATAGGCCAGCAGGCCATAACCGATCACCAGCCCTGCCGCGATGCGGTTGCTGCCGGTTTCTGCGCGGATAGTCGCGACCGTCGCAACACATTGCAGCGCGACCACGTAGAACAGCAGCAGGCCAAAGCCGGCGCCAAACGCCAGGCCGTCAGCCTGAATATTGGCGGCAAGACCGGCGATGTTCTCGTCCGCGCCATCGATACCAAACAGCGTGCCGAGTGCGCCAACAAAGACTTCGCGCGCCAGGAACGACATCAAAATCGCCACGCCATAACGCCAGTCAAGGCCAAGCGGTTCAAACACCGGTTCAATAAAATGACCAATCTGGCCTAAATAAGAATGCTCCAGGCCACCGGCATCATGCGGGAAATAACCGAATAACCAAATCAGCACAGTCACGGCAAAAATCACCGGGCCTGAGCGATAGACAAAGCTTTTTGCTGCACTCATCACGCGCACAATCAACGGCTTCCAGTGCGGTAGCCGGTAGTTTGGCAGTTCCAGAATAAACGGCATATCGGATTTTTCGTCACGGCTTACCACAAAACGCGACAGCATCAGACTGACCAGCAGCGCCACGATAATGCCCATCAGATACAGGCCAAAAAACGCCACGCCCTGTAAATTCACCAGGCCACCCAGATAAGCGCGCTCAGGAATAAGCACAGAAATCAGCAGCGCATAAACCGGCAAGCGGGCAGAGCAGGCCATCAGCGGAATCGTCATCATAGTGATTAAGCGTTTGCGCGGCGATTCAATAGTGCGCGCCGCCATAATGGCCGGAATGGCGCAGGCGTGGCCCGACAGATACGGGATAAAACTGCGACCGGATAAACCAAAGTAACTCAAAGGCCGGTGGCAAATCAGCGCCGCGCGAGCCAGATAACCACTGTCTTCCAGCAGGCCGATGATCAGCGTCAGCATCATAATTTGCGGCACGAACACCAGGAATGAACCAACACCGCCAAAAATGGCATCGTTAAGGAAATCGCTGGTTGTGCCTTCGCCGATAAAACCGGTGACCCAATGTGCGACGGCACCAATACCGGCTTCCACGGCATCCATCAAAGGTGCAGCGAGGGTGAAAATGCTCTGGAATAACAGGAACATCACCAGCAAAAAGGCAAGGCCGCCACTTAAGTTATTCAACATAAAGCGGTCGATGCGATTTTGGTTTTTCAGCACCACACTGGACGCCAGACCATAAGTACGGGCCAGGCTGCGGCTGAACTGACGCAGCGCCTGTTCATCGCCGTGCTCCAGCGCCGGCACTGCCGGTTCGGCCGCATTGGCAAGTGCCAGCAAGCCCTGACGAAACTCATGAATACCCAATAAGGTTTTGGCAGAAATGGCAAATACCGGGCTACCAAGTGCGGCGCTTAATGCGGCGGTGTCGAGCTGATGGCCAAAGCGTTGCAGTTCGTCAGCCATATTTAACGCAAATACCAGCGCTTTTTGATGAGCACGCGCTAACGCCTGCACCTGCAAACCAAACATCAGGCTGCTTTCCAGCCGTGTTGCATCGAGATTACAAATCACCAGCGCGGTATTAGGGTCTTGCAGCGCTTCATTGAGTTTATTCACGGCAATTTCTTCGTCGCGCGACAAACTACTCAGTGAATAAGCGCCCGGATAATCAATCAGTTCAAACTGTTCAAAACGGCCGCTTTTCAGCTCAACGGTGACTCCGGGATAATTAGCGACTTTCTGCCGTAAACCGGTCAGCTGGTTGAATAACAGGCTTTTACCGGAATTGGGTTTACCTACCAAAACGATTTTTTTCATCAGAAGCCTTTTCTGCAAGCTGGCGCTGGGGGTTCGCCCGGCGCCCGGAGAATATCAAGGGCGGTGATACCGCTGTTAAAGCTGCGGTTCGATCAGAATATGCTGAGCGACCTGTTGCTCCAGCGTGTAAACGCAATCCTGGATCTGCACAACAACAGGGCCATTAAATGGGCCGCGGCCTAAACAGATCAGCGGCTGGCCGGGTTCCAGCCCCATTTCTCGCAAGCGGTTCAGCACCAGTGGGTTCAGGCAGGCAGCGAGTTCTACCACAGATACAGCAGCTTTTTTCGGCGCGTCCCACAAAGTGTGACGTGCAGAAACAGCACCCGCAGGGTTTAATACAGTCATCAGGCCACAACTCCCGGCAAGCTAAATGATAATAATTGTCATTGTCGCTAAATTAGCTGCCGAATTCAAACGCAATTTGCTGAAAGTCACACACTAACGGCTGTCATGGGCAGCCAGACTCGACGGCCTCAGCAAGATGCACCGTCAATGGCTCCGATGACGGCACAGCTTTTGCAAACTCCGCTTCAGGCACTTTTACCTGAGGCGGATCTTCATGTCACTGCAACTCCAGGCCGCAGCTACGCTGTGGCCAGCCAACACCACCGGGGTTTCCGGCAATCTCAGTGCACTGCAACAATCTGCCGGCGACAAGGCAGAACATGGCAACGAGCTTGCCAGTGAATTTGCCGCCGCGATGCAACAATCACAGGTTTTACAGCAGCAGCTGCGCAGTGCTCCGGCCGAAGCAGAGCAGGCCGAAGCCGGCGCTATCACTTCAAGCCAGAACGGCCAGAGCGTGAGCGGCAGTAGCCAGACCCGCGGGTCCTCCGGCAACAACACAGGCGATGAGTCAAACAGCGAACCCAACAGTGAACAAGCGCAAAAATTCCTCGATGGCCTGATGGAGCAGTTGCTGGCGAACCGGCTTGGGATTAATAAAAAAGAAATGGACCGGCTGAAAGAGAAAATTGCTGAGTTGGAGTTAAAACGTAAAGAGCTGGCAGATCAGATGAATAAAGGTGGCAATGATCAAAATCTGGGGAATTCTATCCGGCAGATTGACCAGCAAATCACCGCGCTGGAAAAACAACTGCAGCAGCTGGTGCGTGAAAACGAGCTGAGTAAAAACAACCCGGACGATGATAAGCGTCGGGAGTGGTCGGCACAGAGTTTGGGCCAGTCGGCATAATCCGCTCGGTGTAGCAGTGTATTGCTGATTGAGAGGCAGACTGCAACAGTCTCCGGCCCGTTGCAGTCTGTCGTCAGCTTATTGCTTTATAGCAGCGCGACGCTGCCGCACCAGCAATAACAAAGCACCACACATCAGCAACAACGGCGCCGGTGCCGGCACTGTGGTGGTATCAGTGACACTGAATCTGCTGCCAATCCAGTCAGCGCCTTCCAGCTCGCCACCGGCGGTCAGGAACCCCAGATACGCCGGGTCCAGATTCAGGTTGAATAAACCAGTGCCGCTGGCTTTAAACTGGATAGTCGCCAAAATGAAACTGCCGTTTTGCTTGGCGGCTAAAGTCGCCAGTGCAGCAGCCCAGTCAGCATATTCTTCCAGCGCCAGCCGGCCTGAGCTGTGGTCTGAGAACTGGTAAGAGCCAAAACCATCATCAAAGCCGCCGCCAAAGCTGAAGTTTTGCAGCGACAACTGCCCCGGCTGATACTGCAGCGCCAGGAAAAAGCCGGTCAGCACGTCGCTGAATGCATTGGCTTTAACCGTGGCTGTGATGAGCTCGCCGCTTTGATAACTGCTTTTGTTGGTCTCAATCTGAATCACACCGGCTTGCGCCGTGCTGCCCAGGCTACAGGCGCTGGCAGCCAGCAATAAACTACTTAATAATTTTCTGATTTTATTCATGATATGACTTCTCTTTAATTATTTGTTTTAGCCGGCAATTGCACAGCGGGCGCGGTCACAGAGTTTGCTCATGGCGCTAACATCACGCTGGTCGACTTTTTTGTCGCCGTTAAAATCTAAATCCATGGTTAAGTTGGTTTTTGTCCGCAGGCGCTGGTTAAACAGGTTGATGTCGCGGCTGTCGATGGCGCCGTTTTGGTCTAAATCAGCCGGGCGGTACTGACTGCAGCTGCCGTTGCCTGCCACCAGACAATCCAGCCATTGGTGGAAGCTCACATCAAAGCTGGTGCCCCAGCGGGTCAGAATGTCCTGATAAGGCGTATGCGGCGGTAATTGTGGTTCAGCAGTTTTTTGCTGGCCACAGGTCCAGACCCAATAACCCGAGCCCCAGGCGCTGTCGTCATAGAGCCAGCTCCAGTTGTTGGCTATCGCCACTGGTTTTTCCTGCCAGCCCCAGGCAAAGCTGCAAGGAGCTGAAGAAATCACATATTTGGCGGCGCGTAATGACGGCAACAACGGGTCGTTGATTTCAGCGCGCTGGCGTTCAAACATGTAACGTACGGCGAGGTAACCCCAGTGATAAGTGCGGCTGGTGTTGCTGTTGGAGTAGGTGGTCTGGAACAGCTGGCTGAGCTGGTAAGTTTTTTGTGGTGCTGCGGCCAGCGCATTGGCGTTGGTTGGTGGCTGCGACAGATATTCGGCCAGGCCTTCACCCCACCAGACGGAGTTTTCCGGCTGGTCATTAAAGCTGCCCCACTGGTTATAACGGCCATCCAGATAATGGATATATTCGTGCTCTAAGTTCCATACAACAAAAGCCGGCTGCAACCAGGTGGCCTGATAGGCGATGAATCGTGCCTGATTGTCCGGGTCAGACGGCGTGCCTTCGAGATACATACCGCCATTATTGGTATTGATATCAAAGAATTGACCGGCATAGTTCTGATAGTCAGTGGAGGATTTGAAGATCACCATTTCAAGATCTTCGTTCTGGTCATTGGCCACCGGCCGATTGCTTTGGGTACCAAAAGTCTGGTGGAACAACTGTTCTTCCGCACCGAGTTTGCTACAGATCTGGCTTAAGTTGGCGGCGCTGATACTACCCTGATAACGCAGTTTTAGCCTGTTGCTGCACTGATGTTTGCCGGAAAGCACAGTGTCTTCGAGGTTAAAAGTACAGGCGTTGCCGTACAAAGCGCAGTTGGCGCTGTCGTAGGCTTTGACCATGCCCTGCGCATTGACCCAGGCCTGCGAGCCGGTGCCGCCATAGCTGTAAGTACTCAGGATGTGCTGCAGCGCCGGGCGCACTGTGTCGGCTACAGTGCCACCGAGTTTCAGCAGGCGGCCGAGTTCAGACACTGCATCATTCAGTTGATATTCGCGGGTATGACCGAGCAGCCACTGGCCGTCCGTCAGCACAAAATCACGCAGCCGGGTGACGATTTGCGGCTGCTGCGCCAGCAAAGTTTGCAGCTCAGCGCTACCCTGATTGACCGCATTAAAATAATGCGTCAGCAGCTGGGTCATGCCGTTTTCTTCATAGGCGATGCCCCAGTTATTGGCGCGGTTGACACTGCTGGCATAACCGCTGATGGCTTCGCTGATGCGCGGTAAAAACTGCAGCGACTCTGTGCCTGAGCTGTTGATTAAAATCAGCATTTCATAGCGCAGCATAAAATTACGCGACACATCACCGTCAAAGCGGACAAAATGCGCACCGTTCACATATTGGCGCAGCGCCTGTTCTAACTGGGTTTTATAAGCGCTCTGGAACACCCGGCCGTTGCCAGACTCCGCCCAGTGCATCGCCCGCAAATATGTCACCAGCTTTTCCAGCACGGCAGCGCCGGTGGCGTCCGAACCGTCAAACACGGCCAGTTTGCTGTTGATAGCAGTGGCGACGGTCAAAATTTTCTGGTCGCTGAAATGTGCAGTACCAACATAAGCCACGTTGTACAGCTGATACAAACAGCTGGTCAGGCTGCTGTTGCTGATGGCGTCAATCAGTGCCTGGTCCTGCAGTGGCAATAAATCAGCCGGGCTTGTGCAGCCAGCAGCCTGCAAGCTGGGAGCATCTACTGCTTGTTCGTTGCTGGTCTTTTGTATTTTGGCGGCTGACTGGCTGGGCTGATCTGCGGTTAAAAATGCTTGTTGTGCCGCGGTTTGCCATTTCGCCGGCAAGGTCACGCCATGCTGCTGCGCATAAATCTGCGCCTGAGTTTTCTCAAATTCTGCCGGCGACACCAGCCGCGGCTGTTGCGGCGCCAGCAAAGTGCCGGGGGTTTTGGTGGTTGCAGGTGACTTTTGTTGTTGCGCCAAACGCTGCTGCAGATGCTGTTGCTGTAAATCCTGATCCAGCTGCCCCGGATGCGACAAATTCACATCCTGCGCCATAACCAGACCACTGCCGAGCAAAAGCGACAGTGCCAGAGGTTGAAGATTCATTGCTGATGTTCCTGTTTTGTTATGTATCGTTATCTTTGTGTGACCTGCGCAGGCTGATTTAACTTAGCATAAAGGATATTGTATACAGTATCCTTTATGAGTTTATTTTGCGCATAGCTGTGGATTTTTAAGACGAATTGGTTATAAAAGCAGCGGGCGGGGGATGAGCGGTAGGTGCGCGGTAGGTACGTGCGAGCGAAGCCCGCTGGCCACCACGTGGCGTACATGGACTCACGGCAATCATGTGTCGTATGTTCACCGCAGCCGTAAGGAGTCACACATTGGACAATCAATCCTGTAGCCGCAGTTTTTTTAACAACTGTGTGAATGAAGGGTTAGTAACGAACTCTGCGAGTTCATCCCCACTTTGAACCAGCAGTTCAAACAATATTAGGTACAAGCGCTTGAGAGCCTTGGATTTATGCGGTAGCGTGAGGTTATCTGGAAAAGGCACCGGGGATGTTCAGCACTTTACAGCGAGGGGCGTCCTGTTGATGAAGTTGTTGTAAACCACAGGGATAGTTCATTTGAATGTCAATGCCACGTTATACGGCGAATTTGTACTCATATTTGCGTTAATCATGGGCGCATTGTGTTATTTCGTGGCTCGCCGTAAAACCCAAAGACCAAAAATGGCGGGTTTATTGGGTGCTGTATTATCAGTTATTCCGATTCTTAGCGTTATTTATCTGTTCGTACTTTTGTATAAAAAAGATATAAACCCCACTTCTAATGCAGTAAGTCGGTAAGGTGTTTTATAACAATCAAAAGGCAGCTAACACTTACCGCGCAGCTGCATTTAGCGTTATGTACCAAAGGATTGATGAGTATCTTAAGAAATCTATTTAAATGGCAAAAAGGTCGCCAGAAAACAGGGTATGAAAAAATGCTATTGGCTGGAGCAATTTGGCCAATCAAATTTGATTTTTATTTGCTCAGATTCCCTGAAGGATGTGAGGTTCCACCCCACACAGATAATGTAAAAAATGGCAGACATTACCGTCTGAATATTGTTCTCAAACAAGCAAAATCAGGCGGTGAGTTTATCTGTAAATCGCCAATTTATTGCAGCAAACGTATTAAGTTTTTTAGACCGGATATTTGTGAGCATTCAGTAACTAAGGTCATTTCGGGTAATCGCTATTTACTTAGCATTGGCTGGGTTCGTTGAACATATAACAAGCGTCAGCACACAGTGCCTGCTGTGCCGGGCTCGCATCAAGTTGCTCGACACTCAGGCGATTGTTATGTTCATTAGGAGAGTGGTGATGAAATCAAATATTTTTGCATGGATTGCAGGTGGGGTATTTACTTTAATTGTTTTCTTTGGCGGCTTTATATCGGCCTTCTATTTAAATTATTCGACTTTAGCGAATACATATACAAAAGAGCACGTTGATAACGGTCGTTTTATGCTTTGGGCTTTAAAATTCCTGGAAAACGGTGAAACAGAAAAAGCTAAAGATTTTTTGCGCAGTCAAGTGACAACTAAAGTATTAATAGTTGATGGTTCGCGTTTACCACCTACCAGTCAAAGAGAGCTTGAGTTAATTGAAAGCTTTTATCTTGAAGTTATAAACTACTTCGATGCTAAAGGTGGATTGAATGAAACCTGGCAGGTTATGGAAAACGATGTTTGGGTCACTAAACCAACACCCTCAATGAAAATTCTTGAGGAGTTTAAAAGTGAACATAACAAATAAATTTTATCGCTCGCAGATAGTGTTGGCTGCGACGGATAACGCGTGCGTGTTTTTTCCGCTGTTAATTTGGTAGTTCAACCAAAACCATGCCCTTTACCATCTCACACGCCATCGCAGCTTTTCCGCTGCATCATCTGACCCGCAGAAAAATCCCGGTGATGCCTGTGGTGATTGGCAGTATGTCGCCGGATTTTCCCTATCTGTTGTTTATGACGCCGGTACACGCGCCAGGGCATTCAATCCCTGGAGTTTGGATTTATTGTTTATTGCCGGCGTTGTTGATGCTTGCGCTGTGGTATCGGTGGCTGGAAAAACCCATATTAAATTTGCTTGCGCTGCCGCAGGGCCAAATAGTGTGGAATATTCGCGAAGGCCTGCTCGTGATTTTGGGCGTGCTGCTTGGCGCTTATAGCCATCTGCTGCGGGATGCGACCAGTCACAGTTATGGCTATTTTGTGCAGAACAGTGAGTTTTGGCACGCTGAGCTGTTTGGCTTGCCGCTGTATAAGCTGAATCAATATGGCAGTGGCGTGTTGGGTTTGGCAGGGCTGGTGTTGTGGTATGCAAAACTTAAAACAGAAAGCCAGCAAGTGGTTGAATCAACTCACTTAAAAATGGCGTTTGTCATCTATACCGGTAGTATTTTGTTGTTTGTGCTGGCGGCTAATTTGCTGCACGAGTCCGCCGGACTGTCGTATGTTGCGGTGCGTTCGGCTATTGGCTTGATAAACGGCATCGCGATAGGCTGTGTTATTTATGCTGTCTGGAGTAGCCGAAGCTCGCAAAAAAGCCGGTAGCAGTTCCGGGTGATCAATAATCCTTGAAGGCGCAGGTATGCAAACCAATCCGAATAAATTTCTGCTCGCTGCCGCGCTCTGCTGTGGTCTCGCGGCCTTGGCGCACGCCGGTTGCATCCTGTTTGGCGCAGCTTGGTACCGGTTTTTTGGTGCCGGTGAGCAGATGGCGCTGCTGGCTGAACAAGGGCACTGGTATCCGGTGGTAGTGACTTTGGTGATCACGCTGCTATTGCTGGTGTGGGCCTGTTATGCGTTGTCCGGTGCCGGTGCTATCCGGCGATTACCGCTGACGCGGTTGGCGTTAGTGCTGATTAGCACTATCTTGTTGCTGCGGGGCCTGGCCTTTGTCTGGTTGATGCCGCTGTTTCCTGAAAATAGTCTGTTGTTCTGGCTGATCAGTTCCATGATTTGCCTGCTGATGGGCACTTTGTTTGCGGCAGGTAGCTGGCAACAATGGCCGAAACTTAGCGCCAAAACAGCAGCGCTTGCCTGAAGGCTTTTTAGTCTGAAAGCTGTTTACCTGAATCCTGGTTATTGAGCACGGAGCCTGACCATGCCTGACACTAACACGACTGAAGACAATACTTTCACGACCAGCCGCAGGTTGCCATTTCCGGCGTCGGCGATATACAGCGCTTTTGCCCGTGCGGAGCAACTGGCCGCCTGGTGGGGGCCGGCTGGTTTTTCTAACCGCTTTGAGCTGTTTGAATTTACCCCCGGCGGGCGCTGGCATTTTGTCATGCAGGGGCCGGATGGCCAGCAATATCCGAATCAGAGTGTTTTTGCCGAACTTGAAGTCAACCGCAAAATCGTTATCCGCCACGACTGCGCGCCGTTTTTCACTTTAACAGTCGAACTGACGCCGCTGGAAGCCGACACTGTGCTGCGCTGGCAGCAGGTGTTTGACGATGCCGATATTGCACAGGCGGTGCGGCATATTGTGGAGCCGGCCAATGAGCAGAATCTGGACCGGCTGACGCAGCTGCTTTGTGCCGCAGGCGGATAAGTTTTTTCATCGTGCTGGCGCGGATCAATTCGTACCGCACAGCAACAATTCGCCAAAATGCCGAACTTAATCTGGTAAGCTCGGGCTTTCTCCGGTCAAACTACTGAAGCTATGGCAGTCGAGATTTATCAGCAGTTGTGGCAACAATTTTGCGACGCGTTATCGGCGCAGCAACTGGAAACCGATGCTTTGACTGACGACCCGGCCGACGATCGGCGCGGCATCACGGCACTGGCTTTTCTGCAAACTAACTGCCCGACGGCTTGTTTGGAAGTTGAACGCTTCCAGCAGCAAATGAAAGCGTTGGAACCTGCGCAATATCTGCAGCCGGCGGCAGAGCTGCATCTGACCGTGCTGTCGATTATTTCCTGTATCAGTGGTTTTACCCTGCAGCAAATAGATGCAGCGGCATATATCCGGGTGTTTCAGCAGGTGTTGGCGGAGCTTAACGAAGAGATCCGGCAGCAACAGGTAGCGCCAATCCAAATTGAACTGCGCGGCGTCACTGCATCCGCATCTTGTATTTTGCTGCAGGGGTTTGTCCAGGGCGAGGGGCTGAGCATTTTGCGCGATAAACTACGTTTGGCTTTTACTCAAAGCGGCCTGCGGCACAGTATCGATAGCCGATACCGTCAGCAAAGTGCGCATCTGACCTTGTGTCGCTTCACCGAGCCGCTGCAGCAGCCTGAAGCGGTGCTGGCGCTGTGCCAGCAATATCGCGATTATCATTTCGGCCATCTGCCACTGCAGCAAATTGAGCTGGTGTTTAACAACTGGTATCTGCACAGCGCCATCACCCGGCCTTTAGCTGTGGCAGCGCTGCCCGGCCCTGATGTGTGGCGCTGATGCCTTAGCGGCGTCAAGGCTGACTTTTACCGCCAACGCAGATTTAGGCGGCCAAGGCGCGCCCTTGCGTGTACAATACAGGGTTCAGGCTTTGCGCCGTTATTGTTGATTGCCCCTCTGTAGGAACTCTGATGAAAAAAAATTTTTCCTTTACGCACCCAAAAATTCAGCCGGCCCGTGTGGCTGACGCCGTCAAACACGAAATCAAAAAATACTTAAACCGGGAGCGACGTAAAGCATTGCCGGCTGGCATGGATTACTGGACTTTTGATTGCCGCTTTGGCGCAACAGAAGATGCTGCAGAAAAAATCTTCACTTCGGAAATTAACAAGCGTATTGATGCGGCGCTGGAACAGCAACTGGCTGGTTTTTATGTCGAAATTCTGGCGCGTGCTTGCCAGCATCAGCCACGTGACGCGGCTGAATAACGCAGCCAGATTGCACAAAATGCAAACAATGCTCTGCGTCGGGGCGAAAATGCTGTATATTCCGCCGCTCTTTTTTGATGGTCGCTTTCCACCGAGGTTTTTATGCAATTTTCATCTTTAGATTTGGCTGTCGACTTACATCGGGGCCTGGTGGACTGTGGCTACAGCGAAATGACGCCGGTACAGGCGCAGGCCATAGTGCCGGCGCGTCGTGGTAAAGACTTACAGGTCACAGCCCAAACCGGTACCGGCAAAACCGCAGCTTTTGCCGTGCCGATCCTGCAGCGCATGCTGGATACACCAAAAGCCACGGCAGAAAAACGCCCGCGCACATTAATTCTGACGCCAACGCGCGAGCTGGCCGAACAAATCGCCGACAATGTCGCCGCTTATGCCAAGTATCTGCCGCTCAAAGCCACAGCGCTGTACGGTGGCGTCAAACTGGGCGGTCAGGCCGCCAAACTCAATGCCGGTGTTGATATTGTGATAAGCACTCCAGGCCGCCTGTTAGAGCATCTGACTCTTGGCAATGTGATTTTATCCGACGTCGAATTTATCGTGCTGGACGAAGCCGACCGCATGCTGGATATGGGATTTAGCACCGATGTGCTGAAACTACTGCAACTGACCGCAACCAAACGCCAGACCATGTTGTTCTCTGCGACCACGTCTCCTGCGGTCAACGAGCTGTCGCACAAAATCCTGCGTAACCACCAGCAAATCAAAGTGACCAAGGTCAACAGCACCGCCGACACTGTGCACCATGTGGTGTATGAGGTGGAAGAAAGCCGCAAAATCGAATTGTTTGAAACTTTGCTCGAAGAGCAAAACTGGTTCCAGGTGCTGGTGTTCACCAGTACCAAAGAGCAGGCTGACAAGCTGTTGGCGGGATTGCAGCAACGCAGCATTAATGCGGCGGTGTGCCATGGCGATAAAAGTCAGGGCGCCCGCCGCCGTGCTATCGCCGATTTTAAATCGGCCAAGTTGCAGGTGCTGATCGCCACTGAAGTGGCGGCCCGTGGTCTGGATATTCAGGGCCTGGATTATGTGGTGAACTTCAATCTGCCTTACTTACCGGAAGATTATGTCCACCGCATTGGCCGCACCGGCCGTGCTGGCGCCGCAGGGAATGCCATCTCTTTTGTCAGCCGCGAAGAAGAACTGACCTTAGAGCGCATCCAGAAGCTCATCGGCAGTAAAATCAGCCGCATCGTCAAACCAGGCTTTGAAGTCAGCAACCGCGGCTCTTTGCTAAAAAGTATTTCGAAGAAAGTGGTAACAGGCCGTTCAAATAAAGCCAGCGAAACGGTGATTGCCGTTGGCAATGCCGAAAAGCCAAAAGCGCCACGTCGCGCCAAGCCCGCACCAACAGCGCCTATCGGTGGTAAAAAGCCATCGGCAAAACCACAAACAGGCAGAAAGCCTGGGTCGCGTTAAGCGCTTGCTGTAGTGATAACAAAGCCGCCATCAGGCGGCTTTGTGTTTTAGAGGGGCTGCTCGCTGAGTGTTGCCGCAAGGCCTGCGAAAATGCAACTTTGCCACCTGCTGTGCAGTCAGTAAGATGAAGCATCAACCGAACTGTTTTTTAAAGGATACCTGCAATGAAGTTTTATCTTGGGATCATCTTTGCTCTATGTACTTTTTGCGCTGAAGCATCTGTTTTACCCGATTTTCCTTTCGTCGCCGTCACCGGCCAAAGCAGTAAACAAGTAGCACCGGACAGCGCCAAACTGAGTTTCCGCATCAGCACTTTTCATCAAAGCAGTGAGGTGGCCAATGCCCAGCTGACGCAGTCGGCCAATAAAGTGTTGGCGCTGTTAAAGGCTAATAGCATTGCTGACAAACAAATCACTGCGTTTGAGCTGGATAAGTCTGAAAAGCGCAAACGCGACGACAATTACAATGAACTGGAAATTCTGGGTTATGACCTGAACCGGCGTTTTGAAGTCGAAATCAGCGATTTAACCAAGTATCCGGCGCTGATGCAGCAGCTGTACGCCACAGACTATGTGCATGACCTGAATACAAGTTTTGATACCAGCACGCGTGACGAAGTCGAAACTGCACTGATCGGTGCTGCGGCCGCTCAGGCGAAGAAAAAAGCCGAACAAATGGCTGAAGGCCTGGGCGTGAAAATCCACAGTGTTTTTGCCTTTAACGACAACGGCTCTTTTGACCGGTTTTTTGCCACTTTTGGTACCGGCGAGAGTGTAATGGTGAGCGGCGCTATGATGTCGGATGGCGAAACAGCTCAACAGCGGGTGTTTATCCCGCAATCCATCGAAATCTCCAAAACCGTCAATGTGATTTATAAAATTACGCCTTGAGTGATGTTGAAATCATCAGCTCATCGTAAGCCGCGTACGTTAATAGCGCGGCGAGACTAGGGAATTGGTCATGCAATGGCATTTTTCTGTGCAGGAACACCGGAAAGCCGGTTGGGTATTGATTTGTATCGCGTTGTTGCAGCTGGGTTTGGCTGTGTTGCTACAACAAAGCATGCAGACGATGCGCGACGCCGCAGCTGTTCATCTGCATTGTGAACAGTTGCACGATGAAGCGCGGGCTGATTGCTCGCGCCAGCAAGTGCAGCAGGTGGTTGCAACAGAGATATTTGAGCAACCGCTGCTCAGAAACGGCCTGTATCTGTTTAATTTGCTGATTGGCATTCAGATGATCTGTTTATTGACCTTTAAAATTGATTGGTTTCAGGCCGTAGCCTTTGCAGTAATAAATGTCGCAGCGTTTATTTCACTTGATTCGTTATTGATAATGCTTTGGCTAAGTCCTTTTTTAATACTGTCGCTGTGGCGGCGCTATCAAGCCGCGTGGCAGCTATAGGCAATTGGTATGACATTGGCCAATGGCTTCAGACTCTGGTGCTTTACAACGATAAAGGCCGTTATTGTCAAATCGCCAAAGCCAGTAACTTTATCGCTAGCAGAGGATTCACAGACAAGGAAAACAAATGACAGACACAGCAAAAGTAAAAGGACCTGCGTCGTATTTCCCGTCGATTGAGCAAAAATATGGCCAGCCGATCAGCCACTGGTTGACGCTAGTGGCTGGTTTACCGCCGATGAAGCATATGGAAATTGTGGCTTTGCTGAAGTCTGAACACGGTTTGGGCCATGGGCATGCCAATGCAATTGTGGCTTATGTGCTGGCGGGCAAAGCATAACAAGAGCCTTGGCGGCGGTGTTCTGCTGCTTTTAACCCGAAGAGGTGCCAATGCCTGAAGCGCAAAACGCAAAATCCAGCCGCCTGATGCTGTTCCCCGACGCGGTGCCGCATCAACCGGCTATCGACGACTGGTTTGCGGCAAAACCGGCGCTGCTTGGTGACATAGCCCGGCATTGGTTTGGCGTGCTGCGCCAATGTGGGCCTGATGTGCAGGAGTTGCTGCATGACCATCATCCAACCGCTTGTGTCGGCACAGCGGCATTTGCTGAAGTGAATGTGTTTACAGCCCACGTGAATGTTGGGTTTTTCCTTGGCGCTTTATTACCAGACCCGCAGGGGCTTTTGCAGGGTACAGGCAAATTTATGCGCCATGTGAAGTTAAGGCCAGGTGAGCCTGTTGATGCGGCAGCTTTGTTGCAATTGATTCAGAGCGCTTATAACGATATGAAAATTCGGGCAGCCGGAGAGATTTGATGCTGAACCAAAAACATCCAATGTTAGCGCTCTCTGTGGTGCTGTTGTGGCTGGGGACAGTGCTGACAGCACTATTCAGTGCTTACCACGGATTGTTTGCAATACTGGCAGCGGTGGCGACTGCTGCTTTGTTTTTCTTCCCTATCCGCTATGACAGCCGGCAACAGGTTGCGGAAAAAGCCCGCACACCATTAACCGCTGCACGTTCGCCGTTGTTGTTGTGGGGCCTGCTTGTTGTGCTTTTCATCGGGTTTTGTGTGCTGATATTTGGTTTTGGCCGGTGACTGTACGACGTGTGACGTCACACGTTGGGCGCCACACGCCGTACCTGGCATTTAAATTTGTCCGTAGATACGGTAAGCAACGCCCGCTGGGCGTCACACACCGTACAAGAATCAATGGCCGACTTGTTGATTAATCCTTGGCACTTAACTCCAACACACCACCTTGTACCAGCGCCTGATGGGACACAAAAGGCGTCGCTAGCGCTTGTTGATTCCACAGTAGCTTACCGCTCAATTTCTGTTTAATTTCAATTACTTTGCCCGGATAAAACTGCGGGTCCAGCGCGATGCGGGCGGCTTTGGCACGTGGTTGAAACAGCGTGTAATTTGGTGTGCCGGGTTCGGTCGGGTAGAGGCCTAGCATGCTGAACACCAGCCAGGCGGACAGGGTGCCAGCGTCGTCATTGCCCGGTAAACCAGCGGCGCTGAGGCCATAGTGCTGCTGAATAAGTTCATGCACGCGTTGGCTGGTGGCGGCGCGGCTGCCTGGGCGTTCTGCTTCTAAGTAATTGTATAAAAACGGATAACTGATATCCGGCTCATTCGCCATATCAAATTTTTTCAGTGTGAAAGTCTGGTCAAGCGCCGCACGAAAGGCGTCTGGCCCGCCGGTTAAGTCAATCAGCTGAGGCATCGCATGCGGCAGGTAAAAACGGTAGTTCCAGGCGGTGCCTTCGATATAACCGGGGGTGGGTTCAAAATTGCGCCCGCCATCCGGGTTAAAACCATCCAGCCACTGACCATTTTTTTGTTTTGGCCTGAACATGTCGCTGTCTGCATCAAACAAGCGGGTAAATAGCTGCGCCTGCGCGGCAAACCGTATCGCATCGGCGTCGTGGCCTAAGGCTTTGGCAAAGCCAGCAAGGTTAAAGTCGGCGAGATAATATTCGAGGCTGGTCGATACCGAGCCATCAAAGGGGCCTTCATCATCGACCGGCACATAACCCAGCGCCAGATAGTCACTGTTTTCCGGCCGGACTGGGTTTTTTGCCTGCATCCGCGCCGCTTGTTGCTGGCCTGGTTTGGCGCTGAAATCTGGTTTGCTGACACTGGATGGCGTCAGCGCTGCGCGGCGCATCGCCTGATAAGCGGCGTTGTGGTCAAAATCGGTCAGGCCACGCTGATAACTGTCGTTCACCATCACAGTCGCCGGGTCGCCGACCATCACGGCTTTTTCCATGCCGGCCAGTTCCCACTTCGGCAGATACCCGGCTTCTGTGCCCATCGCAACGACTGAACGCAGCATCTGGGTCTGAATAGCCGGATACACCAGGCTCAGTAGCGGATGCAGATTGCGGTGGGTGTCCCATAACGAAAACACACTGTAACGCGGGCTGCTGCTATTGCCAGTTCCGCTGCCGGCCGGGCCAAATTTGGGGTAGTCGCCATTGACGTCACTAATCACCGACGGGTGAATGAGGCTATGGTACAGCGCAGTGTAAAAACGGATTTTATCTTCAGTCGCCGCGTCGATGTCGATACGGCTAAGCAGTTGGTCCCAGGCGGCGCGGGCTTGCTGGTGTGTTTCGTCAAAAGCAAACTTAGGTTGTTCACGCGCCAAATTTTGCCGGGCGTTGGCGATGGAGACAAAAGAAATCGCCAGCTGCAGTTCCAGCTGTTCGTTTTGCTTCAGGTCGTAGCTGAAATAAGCGCCGATATCATCGCCGGCCAGTTCCTGGTGGTAGTTCGGGTAGGGCTTGTAGCTTTGATTGTGTGAGCTCCAGTCGGCTTCGACTGCGCGTACAGTCGGCATTTTTTTATAAAGGCCAGCGACTTTCGGCGCTTTGTTGACGCGCGCGACAAAATACACCGGCCGCGCCTGCTCGCTGTGATAACAAAAGGTACCGATTTGGCGGTAACCTTCCACTTCAGTGTCCGACACCAGCCTGGCCATAGCGCCGCTTTCATTGCTAAGGCCAAGGCCTAAATTCAACAGAATATGCGCTTGCCCGGCCGGAAAAGTGTAACGGCTGATGCCACTACGCAGCGTGCTGGTCATCTCCGCGCGCGTCTGATATTTGCTTAAGGTCGTGGCGTAATAGCCAGCGCTCGCGCGCTCTTGCTGATAAGTGCTGCCATACAGCGCCGGGTCGAGTTGCAAAGCGCCGGTGGTTGGCATCGCCAGTAACACACCTAAATCGGGACAGCCGACGCCGCTTAAATTGACATGGCTAAAGCCGGTTAAAAACTGGTTTTCTTTGATATAAACCCGCGAATTCCAGGCGGCGTCTTTGTCAAAGGCGTTGAGTTTGCCGCCGAATGCGACGTTAAAAGGCGCCACCGATAACAGCGCATGCGGATACTGCGCGCCGGGATGGGTGGCACCAAAGTTGGCCGTGCCAATCATCGGGTCGACATATTGCGACGGGGCGGGGCTGTAAGGAGCAGGTGTGGCAGCCACAGCTGCCGGGGCCAGCAGTGAGCTTAATAACAAAACCAAACTTATTCGCATCGTCAAATACTCCCGGTTGGCGCTGGATTCGCGCTCATATCAAACTCCAGCAATCCGCCTTGCATTAAGGTCTGATGTGACAGCACGGCGCCGCTAAGCGGTTTGCCATTGAGCCGCACTGCTTTAACATACGGATGCTGCTCATTTTGATTATTCGCGATAATTTTCAGCACTTTACCATTACCTAGCTGCAGCGTCGCCTGGCGAACCAGCGGCGAGCCTAACACATAATCACCCGACACCGGGTCGACCGGGTAAAAGCCCAAAGCACTGAACAAATACCAGGCCGACATCTGGCCGGCGTCTTCATTGCCCGCGAGGCCATCCGGAATGGGCTGGTATAAAGTGCGCATAATCTGCCGCACTAAAGCCTGAGTTTTGTCGGGCCGGCCAGCGAGGGCGTATAAATAAGGCACATGGTGGCTCGGTTCATTGCCGTGCACATACTGGCCAATAAAACCGGAGATCCATTCCGGCAGGCCGTGATTGTCTCCCAACGCGCCAGCGATATGTACCGGATCTGCAACGCCTTTTTTCTGCTGGCCGGTTAAAAACATCGTATCCAGTTTGGCGACAAACGCCTGCTGGCCGCCATGCAGGCTGATGAGACCGCTGACGTCATGCGGCACAAAAAAACTATATTGCCAGGCGTTGGCTTCACAATAATCTTCCGGGTGATAAGCCTCCGGGTCAAACGGCAGGCGAAACTGGCCTTGCTGGTCTTTGGCGCGCATAAAACCGCTGTCCGCATCGAAATGCTGGCGGTAGTTTTGTGCGCGGCGGTCAAATTCTGCAGCGATATCAGCCTTACCAAGCCGGTGGGCGAGGCGAGCGATGGCTGAATCGTCAAAGGCATATTCCAGCGTCAAAGCGACGTTCCAGGGCCGCTCGCTAAAAGGTACATAACCAAGCTCGCGATAACTCTGGATACCGAATTTGTGGTCGTTGGCGCTGACCAGCGCTGCCTGCAAAATCAACGCACCGAGGCTGCCATCCGGGTCCGGCAACAGGCCTTTGAGGTAACTGTCGACCAGCACCGGCACGGCGTGATACCCCAGCATCATGTCGGTTTCATTACCCTGGAAATTCCATACCGGCAGCCGGCCAGCGTGTTGATAATGCTCCAAAAGGCTAAACATCATCGCCTGATGGCGTGGGGTATCAAACAGCGTTTTCCACGGATGGAGGGCACGGAAAGTGTCCCACAGGCTGAAAAAATCATAATGCTGATTGCTGCTCAGGGCCTGGTTTGCCGCTTTGTTACTGCTGCGCTGCAACCGATGCACCTGGCCATCCGGGCCTCGGTACTTGCCGTCGGCGTCGCTGTAGACCCGTGGCGCTAAAGCACTGTGATACAGCGCGGTATAAAACTGGGTTTTGGTTTGGGCGTCGGCGTCAATGTCGACTTGCGACAGTTCAGTACGCCAGGCCGTTTGGGCCTGTTGCAAAGTGACGGCGAAGTCGCCGGTTTGTGGTTCAGGTGTTGATGCGCTGACTGTTTGTGTTGCCAGGTCAGCGGTTAAATTGGCCGCGGCGCCAGCGATGCTGACAGAGCTCAGCGCGGTGCGCAGCAGCAACTCACGACGTGGCGTGTTGCTGTCGCCAGCAAACTGCGCAGTAAATAGGGTCGGTCCAGTTTGGGCACATTGGCTGAAGTCCGCTGGCAGCGTTTGTGGCAATGCTTTCACCGGCAGCAGCGGCACCGAACTTTTACTGTAGAAAAATACTTTTTGATCTTTAGCCCAGCCGCTGGAAAAGCGGTAGCCGGCGAGCGTGTAAGCGTCTGGCTGATATAAACAAGTAGCCGTGGTGCTGTCCCAGTTGCGGCTGTAAGTTAGATCCAGCTGCAACATCGTCGGCGCACCGGCTTTTAAATAACGGTAACGCTGCAGACCGGAGCGCAGCGCTGCGGTCAATTCCACTTCAATCTGGCTGTCTTCCAGCAACACCCGGTAATAACCTGGGCTTGCCGTTTCAGTGGCGTGGCTAAAGCGTTCGCTGCGTACCAAAGCCTCTTTGCCGCCCGCCGCCGGCAGGGTTTGAAAAAACTCGCCGCTAAAAGGCAAAAACGAGATGTCGTATAAATCACCGGCACCAGTGCCGGATAAATGCAGGTGGCTGAAGCCGGCGATTTGGCGGTCGGGATAAAAATAACCGCTGATCCAGTCCCAGCCACTGCGGCCATTGTCGGGGCTTAATTGCACCATGCCATAAGGCACAGTAGCGCCGGGGTAGGTTTTGCCTTTGCCGTCGGTGCCAATGAACGGATTAACCCAAAGTAGCGGGTCGGTGCTCGCTGTTGTGGCCGGCTTTGCAGGCACTGAGGCAGTGGGTTGCTGCTGACAAGCACTTAGCAGCAAGCCTGAGACTGCTAAACCTGGAACAAGCCAGACTAACCGCAACTTCTGACCCCGGCCCATCTTAAACTCCGCTATTTGTGACAGATGTGACACCCATACCGCGCAGCACTTCAATCACTGCGCATAGCGTGTGGTAATCACACTTGGCACCGGCGGCGGATTTTTCATTGCTGAGCTTGTTGTTCGTGCGCGTCAGTAAGCGGAACCAGGCACCATACTGGTGATCAACCAAATGTTCCCAGCTGTATTGCCACAGCGCCTGATAAGCAGCCATGTAGCTGATATTGCTGGTGGCCTGATACAGCAACGCCGCTGCCGCCATCGATTCGGCCTGCACCCAGAAATATTTGTCGTCGTCACACCAGCGGCCATCCGGCGCAAAGCCATAAATCAGACCACCGTGCTCGTGGTCCCAGGCTTGTTCATAAGCGCGGTCAAACAAGGCGCGGGCGCGGTTTAACATCCAGTCTTCCGGCTGGTGGCGGTGCAGAATTAGCATCAGCTTGGCCCATTCGGTCTGATGGCCGGGCTGGAAACCCCAGGGCCGGTACAGGTTTTTCGGGTCGTCTTTGTTGTATTCGACATCGATTTTAAATTCAGGCGTGTAATGCTCCCACACCAGACCGTCGGTTAAATCGGCCTGACGCACGGCAATATTGGTCGCCAGTGTATAAGCGCGGTCTAGAAATAATTGCTCGCCGCAGGCTTCAAAGGCGGCCAGCATGGCTTCGCATAAATGCATATTGGCATTTTGGCCGCGATAGTTGCTGAGTACCCCTTGTTGGCTCAGCTCGTCGGCGTAGAGGCCAAAATCAGCCTGCCAAAAACGTTGTTCCAGCAGCTGATAGACGCGGTGCAGCGTGGTTTTGTCGCGAAGACCGGCTTTGACCGCAGCGGCATACGCCAGCAGCACAAAAGCATAACCATAAGCTTGCTGCGTGTTATCAAGCGGCTGATGGTCCTGCAAAGTCCAGGCATAACCGCCACTGCCGTCGGCCATCAGTTGCTCGCGCCAGTGCACCTGCTCCAGATACTTAAGGCCATGTTCGGCGATGGTTTTATAGTCGTCACGGCCAAATAACAGTGCGGCGCTGACATAGTTGACGATAATGCGTGTGCTGCTGACCAGCTGGCGAAAACCCGGCGCAAACAAAGTGCCGTCATCCAGATAGTTGTGAAAATAACCGCCGGACGGGTCGACCACTTTGTCGTCGTAAAATTTCAGGATGTCCTGGCAATGCTGTAATAAAAACTCAGAGCTGTAAAAGTTCATCAAATCACCTTTTTCGAAATCAGATCAAACGGATACGCGGCTTTGCCGCCAGTGCCACCCAGCAAAACCGGCGATGTACACATAAGCCAGCAGCGGCACGATAAAACTGTGTTGCACGCCAATGCTGTCGGCGGCCACGCCCTGCATCAAAGGCACTAAAGCACCGCCAACAATGGCCTGACAGAGCAAACCTGAACCCCGGCTGGTCAGGTTGCCGAGGCCGGCAATGCCGTGGGTGAAAATGGTCGGGAACATAATCGAATTAAAAAAGCCGATGCTAATTACGGCCACGGCGGCCAGCATGCCGGTCTGGCTCATCGTCAGCAATAACAGCGCGATAGCCACAACGGCATACAAGGCTAATACCAGTAAAGCATTGATATAACGTGTAATAACGGCACCGGCAAAGCGGCCGAGCATAGCGCCGCCCCAGTAATAACTGACCCATGTGCTAGCGGTTTGTTCGTTAAAAGCGCCTAATTCCGGCAGCGCCAGATAGTTAATCAGAAAACTGCCAATCGATACTTCGGCGCCGACATACAAAAAAATCGCCGCGACTGCGCCATAAAACGGCAGCGGCAGGCGTTGTGGTTGGTCTGAAGTTGTTCTGGTGACATTGGTCGGCTCGCTTTGCAAAACCGGTAGTTTCAGCCTTGCAAAAATCACCGTCACCAGCAGACAAAAACCGGCGAGCAACAAATAAGGCAGCTGCACGGCTTTGGCATCGCTTTGAGCGGCTGCAAAAATCAGTGCCGCGCCAAACAGCGGTGCCAACGTATGGCCCAGTGAATTGACCGCCTGCGCCAGACTCAGCCGGCTTGCAGCCGTGCGCGCACTGCCCAGTGCCGCCACATAAGGATTAGCGGACACCTGTAGCAGCGTGACGCCGCCGGCCAGCACAAAGAGCGCAGTCAGAAACAGCGGGTAAGTCGCCAGCTCTGCCGCTGGGTAAAACAGCAGACAGCCACTGGCTAAAGTCACCAGTCCGGCCAGAATACCGCCTAAAAAGCCAATCCGTTCAATCAGCCGGCCAGCCAGCGGCGACAATAAAAAATAGGCGCCAAAAAAGCACAGCTGCACCAGCATGGCCTGGGTGTAACTTAGGGCAAACGCCGCCTTCAGATGCGGGATCAGAATGTCATTGAGTGCAGTGACAAAACCCCAGATAAAAAACAACGAGGTCATCGCCAAAAACGCAAAGTGACTTCGGCCGGTGTCGGCTGTGGTGGAGGTGGATGTTGCTGCCGGGATAAATGCCATCAGTGTGAGTCCTTGTTTGAATGGGTGTCCTTGGAAGGCGCTGCAGCAGCCGACACGGAATAGGGCCGGCTTTGTTCATTCACACCACGGCTGGTATTCGGCTCGGCGCTCATGTCAAACCGCAGCTCACCACCTTGCAGTAACTCGTCATGGCGCAGGAAATTCTGCGCTACCGGCTTGCCGTTAAAGTGCAATGCCTGCACATAAGGCCGGTCTTGTTGATTGTGGAGTGCATTGATTTGCAGCTCTTTGCCTTGCGGCAGCGTCATAGTCACCGCATTAAACAGCGGGCTGCCGATGACATACTCCGGCACACCCGGCGTTACCGGATAAAAGCCCAGTGCCGAAAACACATACCAGGCTGACGTCTGGCCGTTGTCTTCATCGCCGGCATAACCATCCGGCGCTGCGCGATAAAGCTGCTGCATGATGCGGCGCACTGCGGCCTGGGTGCGCCAGGGTTTGCCGGCATAGTTGTACAGGTAGGGCATATGCTGAATAGGCTGATTGCCATGGGCATAATTGCCAAAATCGACGATTTGCATTTCGCGGATTTCGTGAATGGTAAAGCCGTAGTAAGAGTCATCAAAGGCTGGCGGCATGTTAAACACGGTATCGAGTTTGGCGCTGAACGCCTCGTCGCCGCCCATCAGTTGCTTCAGGCCGGCAATATCATGAAACACCGACCAGCTGTAATGCAGGCTGTTGCCTTCGGTAAAAGCGTCGCCCCACTTCAGCGCATTAAAAGGCCGTTGAAACTCACCATCTTTGTTACGGCCGCGCATCCAGCCGCTGTCGGCGTCGAATAAATGACGATAGTTCTGCGCTTGTACAGCAAAGCGTTTGGCATCGTCGGTTTTGCCCAGCGCTGTGGCGAGGCGCGCCAGATTAAAGTCAGCAAAGGCGTATTCCAGCGTGCGGGCGGCGTTTTCGTGAATGCCGGCATCATATGGCACATAACCGAGCTGATTGTAGAATTTCAGGCCCTCACGACCAACCGATTTAGCCGGCCGGCCCGCTTCCACCTGAGTATTTTTCAGCGCGGCCTGATACAGCGTCTCGACATCAAAACCACGAATACCTTTGGCATAAGCGTCGGCGATGATCACGGCGGAATTGGAGCCAATCATCACGTCGCGATGGCCGGGACTGGCCCATTCCGGCAGCCAGCCGGATTCTTTATAAGTGTTGACCAGGCCTTGCATGATGTCGCTGGCAAGCTCTGGGTACATCAGATGGAAGAATGGAAATACGGCGCGGAAAGTGTCCCAAAAACCGTTGTCGGTGAACATCTTACCGGGTAGCACCTGACCATTGTACGGGCTGTAATGCACGGTTTGGCCGCTGGCGTCAGTTTCATAAAAGCGGCGTGGGAATAACAACACCCGGTACAACGCCGAATAAAAGGTTTTGATATCGTCCGGATAACCTTGTTGCACCCGGATGCGGCCCAGCTGTTGCTGCCACTCGCTGTTGGCTTTGCCCAGCGTCTGGCTGAACGTATCAGCGCCAATTTCTTGCTGAAGATTGAGTTCTGCCTGCTCGGCGCTGATAAAAGACGACGCCACTTTAACTTCAATCTGCTCGCCTTTGGCGGTGTCAAACCCGAGGATAGCGCCGACATGCTGGCCGCTTTGCTCAAGGCTGTTGGTGTTCAACTGATAACCGTCGGCAAAAGTGTGCGTCAGCTTAAAGGCTTTACTGAACTCTAAAACAAAGTAGTTATGGAAATTGCCCGGTACACCACCGTGATTATTCCGCGCATAGCCGATGATTTTGCGCTGCGCTGGCAGGATCTTCACCATCGAGCCTTTATCAAAGGCGTCCAGCACTATGTAAGAGGCTTTATTTTCCGGGAAGGTAAAACGGAACTGCGCGGCGCGGGCCGTCGGCGTCACTTCCGCCGTGACGTCGTAGTCGGCCAGATAGACTTTGTAATGATGGGGTTTGGCGGTTTCAGTTTTATGCGAATACCAGGACGCGCGCTCATCCTGATTAAACTTCAGCGCACCTGTCACCGCCATCAGCGCAAAAGCGCCGTAATCATTGAGCCAGGGGCTTGGCTGATGAGTTTGTTTGATACCACGGATTTTGTGCTGGTCATACTGATAGGTCCAGCCATCGCCGATTTTGGCCGTCATCGGTGTCCAGAAATGCATGCCCCATGGCATGGCCACTGCCGGGTAAGTATTGCCGTGCGACAGTTCAAAGCTGGAATCTGTCCCCATCCGGGTGTCGACATAAGCTAATAAGTTGTGCTGCGGCCTGATTTGATCCGCTGGCAGCGACTGCGCCGCAGCCGCTGCAGTGGCAGGCGATGTGCCAGGAGGTGTGGAAGCTTGCTGCTGACAGCCGAGCAGGGCGGTTACGCCAACGCATAAAATTAAAGTCCTGATTTTAAACATGAAGTTTCAGCCTCATTCAAAGTCCTTTTGCATTTTTTTGGCGATAGAGCGGCTTTAAATCGGCTTAAAACCAGCCGGTAAATCGCAGCCAAAACGACGGTGGACGGATAAAATTTGCCCGACTGTAATCGATTACATTTAAAATTGTCCAGCGCATTTTCGGCTGGTACAGCCAGTGCTGGCTAAAATTCAGCTGCTGCGCGGCGTGCTGAATTGCTGCTATGCTGAGTTTTGTGTCAATGTTACCGTTTACATGCGCGAATGTAACAACACTTGCGGATTGTTCGCTGCGGTGGTTATATAGCTGTTGTGGTGTTTGAATTCGCGCTAAGATAGCGAAGTAAGCCGCTGATCTTAAATAAGATGATCTTGTTACAGCTGTTACTGAAACAGCTGTAACTGTTTAACAAAATCAGTGAAGCCCGATGAAAAAGCTCTGTTGTGGGAACTTTGTGCGATGACCAATATTAAAAAAGTCAGTGAACTGGCCGGTGTATCGACCGCCACAGTGTCCCGCACGCTGAAATCACCGGATCAGGTGTCACAAGCGACACGGGAAAAAGTGCTGGAAGCGGTCAAAGCGGCCGGTTACAGACCCAACTGGCTGGCCAGCAGTGTTAAATCCGGCCGTTCCAATACTATAGTGGTGCTGGTGCCCAACCTGGTGAACCCGTTTTTTATGCGCATTATTGGCGGTATCGAACAGGCGGCGCAGGAAAAAGGCTTTTCGGTGCTGCTGGGTGATACACAAGGTTCTCCTGAGCGTGAACACGAATACGCCAGCATGGTGCTGACCAACCGAGCTGATGGCTTAATCCAGCTCGACCATTCGTTTCCGTTTTCGGCGGCAGACGCCGATTTGGCCGAAGATTTGCCGATGGTCAGCGTCTGCGAACGCATAGCCTCAGAGAAAAAATATCCGGTGATTGAGCTGGATAACTATGCCGCCAGTCGGGCCTTAGCGCACCATTTGCTCGGTTATGGCCACAAACATTTTGCTGCCATTGTTGGCCAGATCAGCAGTCAGATTTACCGCGAGCGTTTGGCCGGCATCCGCAGTGTGCTGCAGGAAGAACAAATCCCGTTTGAACAGGCGCAAATTACCGGTGGCGCTTATACCATCGAAGCCGGCATCGCCGGCGTTGAACATCTGCTCAGTTTGCCACAGCGGCCGACGGCGATTTTCTGTTTTAACGACGATATTGCTATTGGTGCTGTGCACGCCATCAAAAAAGCGGGTCTACGTGTGCCGGAAGATATCTCAGTAGTTGGTTTTGATAACATCAAAGTCTCGGCTTTTATTGACCCGCCGCTGACCACAGTCGACCAGCCGGCTTATGATATGGGCCGGCGCGCGGTGGAAGTCCTGGTCAGCCAAATCCGCGGTGAACCGCTGGTTCGCAGCAAAGAAGTCCTGCCATTTCAACTGATTGAACGCGAAAGCAGCGGCCCGGCGCCGCTGTGATTCGGCGTTAGGTCGCTACTCGGCTCGTGATATCCGTCATCTGCTAACCGCGATCGTGTGACGACACATCGTGTGACGACCATCGTGTGACGACCATCGTGTGACGACCAGAGTACCCTACGGCTCAAACATCCAGACGTCTGTTACCGATTACACCAGCGAATAAACCGCAGGAAATACTGGTCTGAACAGCCCGCTTACAGGCGTTTTTTTGCACCCACTGCACCATTCTGATGCGCCTTTACAAACTTAAATGTATGAAATTAAACAAATAATGTTGCATTGCATTTTGTTTGCACTGATTTGAACTTTTCGCGATTGTACAGATTGACAGCAATTTGTTGCTTCGCTAGTATCAATGGCGTCATGTAATCGATTACATTTTATCGACAGCGACAAAACACAACAGACCGATTTTTTGATGGCGTTGCAGGGGAGACGGATTAGCCAGGCAGTAAATTTGGCAAATCTCAATCCAACACCATGAAAATTAAATAAAAAATAAAGGGACAAACCGGGCTCACCGGTGCGTTTTCACATTTCACTGTGGAGAAGACCATGGTTAACAGGATAGACAGGGCATTTCAGCAACTACAGCAGCCACAAGGCTGGCAGCAAGGATTAAAATTATCTGTGCTGTCGCTGGCGGTGATCGCCAGCCTGAACCCGGCTTTTGCCGGTCAGACGGCAGAACAACAGGCTGCAGCGCAAAGCGAATCAACCAAGGCTGCAGCCACTGCCGCCGCGAAGAAAAAAGCCGCTGCCGGCGAAAAAATCGAAGTCATTGAAGTGCGCGGTATTTTGTCCAGTATGAGCGAAAACTTACTGAATAAACGTGCCGCCGACAGCGTGGTTGACGTGATCACCGCCGAAGACATCGGTAAATTCCCGGATAAAAACGTCGCCGACTCGCTGCAACGCGTGCCGGGCGTGGTGATCCAGCGTGATGGCGGTGAAGGTGCCACAGTCAGTATCCGCGGTCTGTCATCCGATTTAACCTTAAGCCAGCTCAACGGCAATTTTATTGCGTCCTCACCGGGCGAACCGAGCCGGTCATTCTCATATGCCTTATTACCGTCGACGATGATCGAACGCTTAGAAGTGTTTAAATCCTCCGAAGCGCGCCTCGATGAAGGCGGCATTGGCGGCACTGTCATCATGCACAGCCGCAAACCGCTGTCGATGGAGCAAAGCTCAGGTGTGCTGAACGTTGAATACAGCAACGCCGACATCACCGATAAAAATGAACCACAGTACAGCGGTATTTATTCGTGGAAAAACGACGCCGAGACCTTTGGTATGCTGGTCGGTTATACCCGTCAGGACCGCACCAACCGCTCGCAAAGTTCACGCGTCAATATCATGAACAAAAACTTCCTGTATCAGGAGCGTAAGGACAACCAGCTGGTGTCGAATGGCGCCAAAGGCTATGCCGCGCAAAGTATGGTGCAGGAAGTGCTGGAAGAAGAACGTAACCGCGAAGGCTTCCAGTTCACCAGCCAGTGGCGCTTGAGCGACAAACTGGAAGTTGGCATGAACTATTTCCGCTTCACGCTGGGGCAGAACTCGATTCTGAATCAGCTGGAATATCCGGAGTGGAACAACAACGACAACTACTGGACTGACGTACGGGTAGATGCACAAGCCGAGTTTGTCACCGGCATCGATTACTCGACCGGCGTGTCTGGTGCGCAGAAGTTATCTGCCATTCCGCGTATTAACGGCGAATACAAAATCGAAGAATCAACCTCTGATACCTTTGATTTTTATGCCACTTATGAAGGCGATGACTTTAAATCCAAAGTCACTTTTGGCCGTACTGAAGCCGAAGGCGGCCCGTCGGAGAAATACCGCGCCGCTTATTATGCCAACGAAGCTTCAAGCTTTTACGGCTATGATTTATCCGGCAAAAAAATGACCACCTACATGGACCCGAACATGATCAATAACCTGGTGGCAGGTATTGGTGGTCAGGCCGACGTCGGTGCGACAGATTCAAGTTTTATTACCGGTACCCAGGAAGAAAAATACGCAAGTTTGGATGTGGATTATTTTGCCGACTGGGGCATCGTCGACACGCTGCGGTTTGGTGTGAAATACCGCGATGGCAAAATCCACCGCGACTCTCGTAACACTTTCTATTTAGCTAAAGATTTTGATGTGGCAGCAGCTGAAGCTGCCGGTGGTATCGACCTCGACGATGACTATTCACGCAACGGCGGTATCCCACTGATCACCAACGTGATGTTGCCAAATTCGCTCGGCAATTTGTCCAGTGTGATCAATACCAATTTGTTCCCGGCCGTGAACTGGCACAAATATCAGCAGCATTTAGTGGATAACTTCCAGAAATATACGCGGATAGAGCCGAACTACGTGTACGGCGTGCAGGAAGAGATCAGCGCGGCTTATGCCCAGGCTGATTACAAATACGAAAACCTGCGCGGTAACATCGGTCTGCGGTTTGTCCGCACCACCACCACGTCCGGCTCGTCAGACAAAATTCTGTATCGCTTAGACTGGAAAGACGCCAACGGCAATCTGTTACCGGAAGCGCAGCAACGGGTGGAGAATTTCGTTTATATCGAAAAAGAAAACACAGAAAACAAAGTGCTGCCTAGCGCGAACTTAGTCTGGGATATCGATGACAACTGGGTCTGGCGTTTTGCTGCGGCCAAAGTCATTGCACGGCCGGGTTATGACGATATCGGTCAGTTCCAGACCCTGCGTTACACCTCCAACGAATACTCCGCCGACCGCTCCGCGGCCGACGATTTTGATCCGATCTACGACGGTGAAGGCTGGGTCGGTTCAGGCGGTAACAGCGCACTAAAACCGCTGGAATCCACCCAGTTCGACAGCTCGTTAGAATATTACTACGGCAAAGGCTCAGGCTTCGGTGTCGCGGTATTTAAGAAAGACGTCGACAACTTCGTGGTGCCGTTGATTATCGATACCATCCGCGATTTACCTGTGGTGGATTTCACCCTGCCAAACGCCGGTGGCAAACAAGTCACGGCCGGTGGCGATGGTCTGACCGTGCGGAACTTCAGCACTGTGGCGAACGGCACAAACGCCAGCTCCAAAGGTATGGAAGTGTTCTGGCAACATTTCTTCACCGGCGGTTTTGGTGTTTATGCCAACTACACCCGCAACAACACCAACCAGGCCAATGTCGAGCTGGACGGGCAGAAAGTCGGTGAGTCGCCATTAATCGGCAGTTCGAAGTATCAGCTGAACTTCTCAGCCTTTTATGAAGACGACCTGTTTAACCTGCGGGCTTCTTACAACAAACGTGGCCCCAGTGTTGGCGGTTATAACGCATCGTGGGAAACCAACTACTACAGCGCGGCTTATGATCAGGTCGACCTGAACGCCAACTACAACCTGACCGAAATGCTGGTGTTATCAGCCTCTGTCATCAACCTGACCAAGTCAGAAACCTATGTCCACCTCGGTAACGACACCGACAAGCGTTTTATCCAGAACGCTTACGGCGGCCGTCGTTATTACATGGGCGCGACTTACCGGTTCTAAGGCTGCGCGTTTCGCGCCGGTTAGGAAAAAATACAGAGGATTAAATGATGAAACAGTTCAAAATCAACATGATGTATGGGGTTGTCGCACTGGCGCTGACCTCGCTGTATGGCTGCGGCGGTGCTGGTGAAGCAGATCCGGCCAATATTCCGGTGACTTTAGATACCACTGCGGCTGATATCAGCGGTTCGGCGGTCAAAGGCACTTTACGTAATGCCAAAGTCACAGTGTCACAGTTAAACGGTTCTGCCATCAGCATTGGCAGTGGCGATCGCACCGGCAGCAACGGCAAAGTGGCGTTTTCGGTCACGGCGAAAGAAGGCTTTGGCCTTAATAGCATGCTCAAAGTGGACGTCGCGGCGGACGCCCAGTCCAGTATGGTCTGTGATGCGGTGAAATGTGGCCCGGTGGCTTTAGGCGAAGTGTTAAGCGGTGCGCCGTTAACCGGCACCACCTTCTCGACCTTAACCTGGGTGCAGATGCCCTATGCGTCGAAATCTGACGGCGTGGTTGATGCGCGCTTCCAGGCCAATGCGCTGACGACTGTTGCCAGCAAACTGGTGGCAGCAGACGTAGCTGCGGGCCGTAATGTGTCGGTGCGGCCATTGTATGAAATGGCGCTGGCCGATGGCTCTGCACTGCTGCTGAAAGCGCTGGGCGTGGCGGTGAAAGCCAACGTATTTACCACAGATCTGGTCAGTGCCGAGGCCTATGCAAATATGGTCACCGGCGAGACTTGTGAAAAAGACGTCTGTAAAGACACGTTAATCGCCCCTGATGCCATCAAGCTTTCTTTATTAAATGCCGCATTTGCCGCCATCGGTGAAGGCGAGACTTTTAACCAGCTGATGAACGATGTCGCTGCTGCCATTCCATTGGCGCAGGAAGGCGATGTCACGGTGTTAACGCCACTGCGCGAGCGCATGCTGGCGGCGGTAAGCGGCCTGCCTTATCTGGCCAAAGTCGGCCTGACAGCAGAAGATGTTGTTGATGTGAAACTGGCCTTTATTGACGCAGCCACCAGTTCCGGCCCGGTACGTGAAATCACCACAGATGCCGCTGTCGCCAGTGCTGTGATCACCGGCAGCAACCGCATCAGTGCGGCCGAAGCCGAAGCGATGGCTTTTGATGGCAATAACAACACCAAATGGCTGGACCACCATGACTGGAAAGGCGCACCAAGTGTCGCCAGCCCAAGCTGGGTGCAGGTGAAGTTTGCCGAGCCACAGGCGGTCAATACGCTGGTCATGACCAGCGCCAACGACGCGCCGGCGCGCGATCCGGAGAATTTCCAGGTATTAGCTTCCAACGACGGCACCAACTGGGTGACGCTGGCTGAGTTTATCGGCGAGAGCTTTGACAAACGTTTTGAGCGTAAACAGTTCCGCTTTGTCAACGGTCTGGAGTTCAGCTACTACAAAGTCAACATCACCAAAAACAAAGGCGATGACACGCTGATGCAAGTGGCGGAGATTGAGTTCGTGGGGCCGGTTTACACCAGCGCGGACCATACAGATCCGGTTGGCACCGGCATTATTACGGCACGTAACCGCATTGGTGATGGCGAAGCTGAAAGCAAGGCTTTTGATAACGACGTCAACACTAAGTGGCTCGACCATAACGACTGGAAAGGCGCGCCAACAGCCGCCAACCCAGCCTGGGTACAGATTGACCTGCCGGAAGCCAAAGCGGTCGATACGCTGGTGCTGACCAGTGCCAACGATTCACCAGGTCGCGATCCGGAAAACTTCAACCTGCAGGGCAGTAACGACGGTGGTAAAACCTGGACCACGCTGTCGGCATACCTTGGCGAGAGTTTTGATAAACGCTTTGAGCGCAAGCAGTTCAGCGTTGCCAACAGCCTGGCCTTTAGCAGCTACAAGCTAAATATCAGCAAAAACAAAGGCGATGACACGCTGATGCAAATCGCTGAGATTGGTTTAGTCGGGCCAAAACTGCCGGACTTAAACCACGCCATGATGGCCGGTGTCACTATCACAGCCCGCAATGCGATTGGCGATGGCGAAGCCGGACCAAAAGCTTTTGACGGCCGTACTGACACCAAGTGGCTGGACCACAACAACTGGAAGGGCGCGCCGACTGAAGCCGCACCAAGCTGGGTACAAGTGCAGTTCCCGACGCCGGTGGCTGTGAACAAACTCGGTTTAATCAGTGCCAACGACGCACCAGCGCGTGATCCGGAGAACTTCAATATTGAAGCCTCCGATGACGGCAAAAACTGGGTAAAACTGGCCAGCTGGATTGGCGAAAGCTTTGATCAGCGTTTTGAGCGCAAAGTGTTTAACTTCAGCAATGACCTGGGCTTTAGCTACTACCGCTTTAACATCACCAAAAACAAAGGTGATGACACCCTGATGCAAATCGCCGAAATCGAAATGATTGGCCCGCAATATCAGTCGGTGGACCACTCTGCGGCGGCCGGCGTGACTTTCACGGCCCGTAACCGCATCGGCGATGCCGAAGCAGAAGGCAAGGCCTTTGATAATGATATCAATACCAAGTGGCTGGACCATAATGACTGGAAAGGCGCACCGACTGAAGCCAATCCATCCTGGGTGCGGATTGATTTACCAAAAGCGCAAATTGTCTCAAGCCTGGCTATCACCAGTGCTAACGACGCCGCTGGCCGCGACCCGGAGAACTTTAACGTCGAAGGTTCAAACGATGGCGGTGTGACCTGGGTACGTTTAGGCAGCTGGATTGGCGAAAGCTTTGACAAACGCTTTGAACGCAAACTGTTTGAAATGGGTAACGGCTTCGCGTTCAGCAGCTATCGTATCAACATCACCAAAAACAAAGGCGATGATACCTTGATGCAAGTGGCTGAATTTGAACTGATTGGCCCGGTTCTGCCTTAAGTGTGACCCGTGTGCATGGGAGGAGGGGCCAATGATGGCCCCAAATCTCAGTCCTGACCAGCCAGCTTCTGGCCTGGTGTTTCCCCCGGTGCAGTTTGTTGCACCGGTTTTTTTACCCGGCGTTTTGCCGGTGCGTAGCTCAAGGACCTTTATGAATTCAATCGCAACTGCCTTCAACCCCGGATCTGCAGCTGAGTTGGCGCTGCCGGTCGGTATTGGTATTGACGGCGGCGGCAGCCATTGCCGCGCCTGGGTGTTTAATGCCAAAGGGCAGGTGCTGGGACAGGGCCAGAGTGGCCCGGCCAACCCGGTCGGTGGTTTAACCGAAAGTTTCGCAGCTATTACCGAAGCGGCGATGAAAGCCTTGCTGGATGCGGCTTTACCGCAACATTTATTGGCGCAGCTGCCACTGGCGGCCGGCCTTGCCGGTTTGCATTTACCGCAGTTTTATCAGCAATTTCAGCAGTGGCAGCATCCGTTTGCCAGTTTGCATCTGACCACAGATTTACAAATCGCCGCTTACGGCGTGCATCAACAGCAGGATGGCGCAGTGCTGATTTTAGGCACGGGGTTTAGCGCGCTGGCGAGCGTGGGGAGCGATCGCACTGAACTCGGTGGTTATGGTTTCCCAATTAACTGTAATGCCAGCGGTTCCTGGTTTGGTTTAGAAGCGGTCAAAGCGGTGTTATTGGCGCGCGACGGTCTGGCACCGGCGACTGTGCTGACAGAGCTGCTGCCGGATGCTGAGACTTCAGCCAGTCTCGCCAATCAGTATTTAGGCCAGGGCCCGGCGGTGTATGCCCGGCTGGCGCCTTTGGTGCTCAAAGCTGCCTTTGATGGTGACGTAGTGGCGGTACGTATCCGGACTGAAGCCGTGCAGTTTGTCGAGACTGTGGTACGGCGGTTATTACAGGTCGGCGCACCAAAGGTCGGGCTGGTCGGTGGCATCGCCGGTCAGCTGGTGCCACTGTTAGACCAAAGCTTGCCTTGTAGTTTTGTCAGCAATGCCGGCGAGCGCGGCAGCTGGTGTTTTTTAGCACAACAACTGGCTGAGGTGCGGGCATGACTAAGTCTAAGATGTCGCAACAACATAAATCACTGTTACAGGGCCGGCGCGATTTATTAAAACTGGCGGCGGCTTTGCCGCTGGCCGGTGGACTGAGCGCTTGTGCCAGCACGACTGCGTCAGATAAATCAGCCACAGCAGCGGCAACTTCCACGCCGAAACCATCTGCTGTGCGTAAACCAATAGTCGTGTCGACCTGGGAGCATGGCATGCCGGCCAACGCGGCGGCCTGGCAGGTGTTAGCGGCCGGTGGCAGCGCGCTCGATGCAGTCGAGCAAGGTGTGCGGGTGCCGGAAGCGGACCCGGCAGTACGCACTGTCGGCTACGGCGGTTATCCGGATGCGTCCGGTGAAGTGACTTTAGACGCCTGCATCATGGACCATCAGCTCAATTGCGGCTCTGTGGCAGGCCTGAAGCGCATCAAACATCCGATTTCCGTCGCGCGCGCCGTGATGGAAAAAACACCGCATGTGATGCTGGTCGGCGAAGGCGCACTGACATTTGCCAAAGCGCAGGGTTTTGTTGAAGAGAACCTGTTAACCGAACAAAGCAAACAAGACTGGCTGGTCTGGCGCGAGCAAGGCAAAGCCAAGTCGCAGATTAACCTCGAGAATCACGACACCATCGGCATGCTGGCACTCGACAGCGACGGCCATCTGGCCGGAGCCTGCACCACCAGCGGTGCGGCCTATAAATTACCGGGCCGGGTCGGGGATTCGCCGCTGATTGGCGCGGGTTTGTATGTTGATCAGGATGTCGGCGCGGCCACGGCGACTGGCCTGGGTGAGCTGATGATTAAAACCGTCGGTTGTCATTTGGTGGTGGAACTGATGCGGCAGGGCTTAAACCCGCAGCAGGCTTGTCAGCGCGCGGTTGAACGCATCGCGGCAAAAATCCCTAATGCGGCAGAGGCGCAGGTTGGTTTTCTGGCGTTAAGTGTCAGCGGTGAAGTCGGCGCTTATTGTCTGCATGGTGGTTTTAACTATGCGGTGCAGGATGCCAGCGGCGCGACGCTGACGGATGCCATTCACCTGCTGCCCGGAGTGGTGGTATGAAGGTAGTGGTATTTGTGCTTGGACTGCTGCTGGTCGCCGATGTCCAGGCCCAGTCTCAGATCCAGTCACAAAGCTCTGGCTTGACCCCAGACCAACCGCCGTTTGCGCTGACACTGGCACAGGCTAAAGCCTGGACGCCGCATGGTGCCACAGCCAGTAAAGCTAATATCAGCCAGGTGCCCCTGGCGGCGCGGCTACCGGCGCCACTGAACTCTCCTCAGGCGCTGAACCAGCGGTCGCAGGCGCTGAATCAGCAGGCGCAGGTTCTGTTTGCTCCCGATGGCATGAATAATTTTGGCAATTATTTGCAAGCGCAGCCCAAAGCCAATTTGTATAGCTTCAGCAACTGGTCACAGATCGACATCCTGAACTGGTTTGCCGGCACCGCCGATTTAACCGTGCAAATCCCGGCGCGGCCCTGGGTTGAAACCGCGCATAAAAATGGCGTCAAAGTGCTGGGCTCAGTGTTTTTGGGCATCGCACAATGGGGCGGCAGCCCGGATACGGTGGAAAAGCTGCTGGAGCAAGACGCGGCTGGTAATTTTATCGTCGCCGATCAGTTACTGCGTATTGCCGCTTATTACGGTTTTGACGGTTGGCTGGTAAATCAGGAAACCGATTTAACTTTGGTCAAAGATGCGCAAAATCAGCTGGTTATGGCGGCCAATGGCAAACCAAGGCGCGACAAAGCTCGTGGGGAGCAGCTGGCGGCGAAAATGCTGGCATTTATGCAGTATCTGACCGCCAAAGCTCCGGCTGGTATCGACATTCATTGGTATGACGCGATGATCGCCGACGGCACTGTACGCTGGCAAAACGAGCTGAATGCGAAAAATCAGGCCTATTTACAGACCGATGCCGCGTCTGCTGGTTCGCACGCGATGTTCCTCAATTACTGGTGGAATGGCGCTATGGTCAGGCAGTCGGTGGCACGGGCAAAAGCCGCCGGGTTGTCACCTTATCAGCTGTTTTTTGGTGTTGATTTATGGCCGGAGCGTGACGCGCAGCAGGCTTTTGTCCAAACGCAGTGGCTACAGGACTTACGCGCTGAGTCAGGCGTTGCTTCAGGCGATGCGAAAGGCGTGATGCAGACTTCCATCGCACTGTTTGCTCCCAATGTGAACTTCAATTTTGCCGGCAATAAAACCACGCCGGCGTACAGCACTTTTGCCAAAGACGCGCAGGATATCCAGCGCTTTTATCAGACCGAGCAGCGCTTGTTTGCCGGCGATGACCTGAACCAGGCCGTGACCGATGCCGGCAACGCCTGGCCTGGGGTTGGCGCTTATTTACCGGCTAAAACCGTGTTAACCAGCCTGCCGTTTGTGACCAACTTTAATACCGGTCAGGGGCTGTATTGGTTTGAACAAGGTCAGCGCCAGCGCGCGCCGTTTTTGTCGGACGCGCCTGATGCTTCAGCGAAAGACAGCGCGGCGCCAGCAAACACCGACAGTGGCTGGACCGATATCAGTCAGCAGGACATCCTGCCAACCTGGCAATTTGCGCTGCAAGGCAAAGCGGCGGCCGCGTCGACGTTGCGATACGACTTCAACTATGGCTGGTCTGGCGGTAGCAGTTTATTGCTGCAAGTGCGCAGAACCGGCGATCTGACGACCCCGTTGTATCAATTTGCCTTGACTCTGCCTGCAACGGCGCAGCTACAGCTACAGCTGCAAACCGATGCGCCGGGGGCGATCGAGCTACTGCTGCAAACGGACAAGGCTGTGCATCGGTTTCCGCTGGGTGACACAGCACTGGCGCAGCAATGGCAGTCGCAACTGATTGATATTTCAGCGCTTAAAGGCCAGCAATTGCAACGCCTGAGCCTTGCTCTGGCGTCGGCCAGGCCAGCAAAATTGCAGTTCAGGTTGGGTCAGATCGCGCTGACTGACACGGCTTCGTCAGGAGCCAAACCATGATCAAACTGGAACTTTGCCTGCAAACCGAAACGCATCTGGCGGCTAATGTTGCATTGGCGCGCGAGTTTGGTGTCGCCAGGCTGGAATTGTGCAGCCGGATGGATCAGGACGGCCTGACACCAAGCCCGGCCCAGGTTGCGCTGGCGCGCCAGCACTGGGGCGACGGCCCGGGGCTGGTTGCAATGCTACGGCCACGTGGCGGCGATTTTTGTTATGACGCGTCTGAAATTGCTTTGCTGCGGCACGACATGGCGCAGTTGGCAGCTGCCGGGGCTGACAGTGTCGTGCTCGGTCTGTTAACCGCCGAACACAAGCTGCATCAAAGTGCGGTCGCAGAGTTGGTGGAGTTCGCTGCTGTGCTGGGACTCACTGTGGCGTTTCACCGCGCCATTGACGCCAGCGCTGACCCGGCCTTGAGTTGGTTACAGCTAAGCCGGCTGCCAGTGGCGCGGGTACTGAGCGCCGGCACCCGCTGGGACAGTAAACTCCCGGCGACGCAGGGCATCGCACAACTACAGGCATTTCTCGCCGCGGGCGGACCTGAACTGGTGATCGGCGGCGGTGTTCATGCCGGCAATATCGCCGCGATCCGCGCGCAGTTGGCCACGGACGCCGCGTATTCATTTCATCTGCATTCTGCGGTGCAGCGCCAGGGGCTGGTCGCGGCAGATTTACTGCAGGCAGTGCAGGCGCAGCTATGTTAACCACCGCCCTGCTGTACCAATGGCTGACCGAATTGCAGTCCGAATGGCTGTCCGAATTATCGCCTGTCGGGTTGAGCCTTATATGGCCACTCAGGCTGAGTTTTCTCTGAGGATTATCGTTTGAATACAAATACTTCTGCTGGTGCTGCGGCACCGGCTTCTGCCCCGGTTCTGTCTGCCGTCAACTCAGAACGCCCACTGACTGGCTGGCAACTGCGTCAGCTGCCAACGACCGCTACGCCGTTTTTACGCATCAAAGACGCCATCCCCGCCACAGTGCCGGGTTGCAACTTCACCGATTTGTTTGCCGCCGGCGCTATTCCTGACCCATTTTTTGGCGCCAATGAAACACAATTGCAGGATATTGAACTGAGCGACTGGGTATATCAGTGTCAGTTTGAATTAAGCGCCGCCGAGCTTAAACAAGGCCAGTGGTTGTTGCAGGCTGATGGCCTGGATACTTTCTGTGAGGTGCGCTTAAACGGCGTGTTGCTGGGCGAAACCAACAACATGTTTGTGCCCTGGTCTTTTGTGCTGAATGACGCACTCCAACAAGGCAGCAATCAGCTGGAGCTGACCTTCCGTTCGCCGATTTTGCGCGCAAGGCCACAACAGCAGGCGGCCGGGCTGATTTATCCGGCCGAGAATGACAAATCCGAAGACAAACTGTCGGTGTTTGTGCGCAAAGCGCCTTGTCATTTTGGTTGGGATTGGGGCCCGCGTTTTGTCTCCAGCGGCATCTGGCGGCCGATTGCGTTGCAATGTATACCGCTGGGCCAGATTGTCGACAGTCACGCCACAGTGGTGTCGGTCAGCGCAGCTGCGGCAGAGCTGCTGGTTGAAGCTGAAGTTAATTTGATTACTGCAGCTGAATTGCAGCTTGAACTGACTTGTGACCTGCTGAACCTGCACCAGACGATTAGTGTCACACCAAAAGCCGGCAGTCAGACGCTGCAGTTTAAAGTTCAGGTCGACAACCCGCAGTTATGGTGGCCGGCCGGTTTTGGCGAAGCGTTTTTATATCCGTTTGTGCTGCGGCTGCAAGCTGTCGGAGCAACTGCTGGCGGTACCCAGGCCAGCACAACGATTGCCCGGCAGGATTTGCCGGTCGGCATCCGTCAGATTGAAGTCATCAATGAACCGGACGCTGACGGTGTGTGTTTTTACCTGAAAGTAAACGGCGTGCCGGTGTTCTGCAAAGGCGCGAACTATATTCCGGCTGATGCCTTCCCAGCGCAAATCAGCAAAGCACGGCTTGATGCCGAATTCGCTGCCGTCACCAATGCCGGCATGAATATGCTGCGGATTTGGGGCGGCGGCTATTATCAGGACGAGTATTTTTATCAGCTGGCCGACCGCCATGGCGTGTTGATTTGGCAGGACTTTATGTTCGCCTGCAGCCTGTACCCGGCCACGCCGGACTTCCAGGCCAATGTCGAAGTTGAGGCGCGCGCCAATGTGCGGCGTCTGCGCCGCCATCCGTCAGTGGCACTTTGGTGTGGTAACAATGAAGTGGATATGGGCATCGCCTGGTGGGATTGGCCGGCCAAATTTGGTTATAGCGACAGCCAGTGGCAGCAGCTGAAACAGGATTATCACGCACTTTTTGGTGAGTTATTGCCGACGGTGTTGAAGGAGCTGGACCCCACCAGCTTCTATCTGCGCTCCAGCCCGCAGGGCTTTTGGGAAGATAACACTGACCATATCGGCAACCAGCATTATTGGGGCGTCTGGCATGGTGAAGCGCCTTTTAGCGAATTCGCTCGTCGTGTGCCGCGTTTTATGACCGAATATGGTTTTCAGTCGTTTCCGCTGCCGCAGAGTTTCGAGCGGTTTCTGGCACCTGCCGACTGGGATTTACAGGCCAGCGCTTTTAAAGTGCACCAGAAACACCCGCGTGGTAATCAACTCATTCAAAGTTATATGCAGGGTGAATATGCGCCGCCGGCGGATTTCACTGCGCTGACTTATTTAAGCCAGGTGCAGCAGGCGCAGGGCATGCGTCAGGCCTTTGAAGCGCACCGCAAAGCGATGCCGTTTTGTATGGGCACTTTGTACTGGCAACTGAATGACACCTGGCCTGCCGCCAGCTGGTCTGGTATCGATTATTATGGCCAGTGGAAAGCGCTGCATTATCAGGCCAAGCGCTCCTTTGCGCCGCAGTTGCTGGTTTTTAGTGCTTTAGAAGAAGGTACTTTAGCCTTGCAGCTGGTGTCGGACAGCCGCGAAGCGCATGCGGCGACACTTGAACTGCAGCTGCTGGATTTCTCCGGTACTGTGCTGTGGCAGCAACAACAGCCGCTGCAAACCCCGGCGCTTAGCAGCACCCAAGTGTGGCAAGGTCAGCCGCCGGTGGCGACGCCTTCGCGTGCCGTGCTGCAGGCCCGATTAGTTGCTGCTGACCAACAGCTGCTGGCGGAACAACTATGGTACTTTGTGCCGCCACTGGCACAGGATTTAAAGGCTGTTACGCCAGCGCTGCAGTGGCAGCGTGAAGGTGAGCAGCTGCAGCTGACGCTCAGCAGCGACTGGGTAATACGGCAGCTGTGGTTGTCAGTGACGCAGGCAGAACAGCCTGACAGAGTGTGGAATTTCTCCGACAACTTCTTTGACTTGTTGCCGGGCCAGCCTCGCACTGTGACGCTGGACGTCGCCGGTCTCAGCGATGCAGATTGTAATCAGCTGATGGCGTCCCTGCGCTGCTACTCCATCGCCGATACAGCGGCAGAAAACACAGGAACACATTGATGGATAACGGACAAACCGTGATGCAACTGGGCTGGCTCGACGGCGCCGTCATTGTCGCTTATTTGCTTGGCACTTTGTGGCTCGGCCTTTGGGTGTCACGCCGCGCCGGTGCCAATTTGCAGGAATATTTCCTCGCCGGCAAAACCATGCCCTGGTGGTTGCTGGGGGTGTCCAACGCGTCCGGTATGTTTGATATCGCCGGCACTATGTGGCTGGTGACTGTTTGTTTCCTCTATGGTCTGAAAAGCGCCTGGTTGCCCTGGGTCTGGCCGATCTTTAATCAGGTATTCCTGATGGTCTATCTGTCAGCCTGGCTGCGCCGCTCCAACGCCTTAACCGGCGCCGACTGGCTAAAAAGCCGCTTTGGCGATGGCCCCGGCAGTTTGTGGTGTCAGGGCGTGGTGGTGTTATTTGCTGTGGTTAGCGCCATTGGTTTTGTCGCTTATGGTTTTCAGGGCATTGGTAAATTCGCTGCGGTATTCCTGCCGTGGGATTTATCGTCCGACACTTATGCGCTGATTATTTTCGCCCTGACCACCTTGTATGTGATTAAAGGCGGCATGTACGGCGTGGTGATGACTGAGCTGCTGCAATTTGTGCTGATGACCTTTGCCGCTGTGGCGGTTGGCGTCATTGCGATGCAGCAGGTAAGCCCTGAGCAACTCGCCGCCGTGATCCCGGCCGGCTGGGATTCCTTATGGTTTGGCTGGAATTTAGAGCTGGACTGGTCGGCGCAATTGCCGGCAGCCGCGGCGCAGATTGAAAAAGACGGCATGCAGCTCTTTGGCATCATGATCATGCTGATGTTGTGTAAAGGCGTATTGTTCAGCATGGCGGGCCCGGTGCCGAACTACGATATGCAACGCATTCTGGCGGCAAAATCACCTAGTGAAGCGGCCAAAATGAGCGCCGTGGTGTCCCTGGTGATGTTTATCCCGCGTTATCTGATGGTGGCCGGTTTTGCCGTGCTGGCGCTGGTGTATTTGCGCCCGGAAATCGCCGCTGCCGGCAGTAATTTTGACTTTGAACGGCTGTTGCCGGTGGCGATTGAACGGTTTGTGCCGGCTGGTCTCGCCGGGTTGTTAATTGCCGGTTTGCTGGCAGCTTTTATGTCGACCTTCTCGGCATCGCTGAACGCGGCACCTGTGTATCTGGTGCATGACGTGTACCGCAAATTTATTAACCCGCACCAATCTGAGCAGTTTTATGTCAGCCTGAGCCGTTATGTCGCCGTCGCGCTGGTGCTGGTCGGCACGGCTTTAGGCCTGATGCTCAGCAGCATCAATGACATTATGCAGTGGATTTTTGGTGCGCTGTTTGGTGGTTATGCCGCCGCCAATTTGCTGAAATGGCACTGGTGGCGTTTTAACGCCTGGGGTTATGCCGCCGGCATGCTGACTGGCCTCATCGCATCGCTGGCGTTGCCGCTGTTGTACCCGGAATTACCACCGTTGCAGGCTTTCCCATATCTGCTGCTGGCGGGTCTGATTGGTTCTGTCGCTGGCACTTTGCTGACCAAACCCGAGCCCGACGCCGTGCTTTGCCAGTTCTACAGACAAGTGCGGCCCTGGGGTGTGTGGGGGCCTATTGCCGCCAAAGTGCAGGCCGCCGATCCGACCTTTGTTCCGGACCAGACGCCGGGGCGCGATGCGCTGAATATTCTGGTCGGCATGGCCTGGCAGCTTTGCCTGGTGGTATGGCCGATTTGCCTGGTGATCCGCCAGTGGTCCGGCTTTTGGGCCGCGACCGCACTCTTTGTACTGACCAGCCTGTGGCTGTACCGCTTCTGGTATAAAACCCTGAAGGACTAATCAACATGTTAAAACTATCATCAACAGCGCTCGGCTTTGCCGCAGCGCTGACGCTCGGGGCTTGCTCATCGCCGGCCGAAACGCCTGCTCAGACTGCAGTGGCAGCCAGTGCAGACGTGCTGCAATATGTCGACCCTTTTATCGCCACCGGCGGCCATGGCCATGCTTTTCCAGGCGCTGTGGTGCCTTTTGGCATGGTGCAGTTAAGCCCGGACAATAAATCCAAAGGCTGGGACTGGACCTCGGGTTATCACTATTCCGACAACGAACTGCTGGGTTTTAGCCATACGCATTTGTCCGGCACCGGCGTCGGTGACTTGCTGGATATTTTGGTGCTGCCGTTTCACGGTGATTATGCTGCCAGCTTAAAAAGCCCGGCCGGCCGCCCGGTCGCAACTTATAGCCATGCCGATGAACAGGCGCGGCCCGGTTATTATGCGGTCCAGCTGAAAGATCAAGGCATCAGCGCTGAACTCACCGCCACCGAGCGGGTCGGTGTGCATCGTTATCAATTCAGTCAGGCCAAAGACGCCCAGCTGCTGCTCGATTTAGGTTATGCGCAGAATTATGACAAAGCTGTGGTCGGTTTTATCCGGCAGCTCGATGCCCAGACGCTGGTTGGTTATCGTGTCTCAACCGGCTGGGCCAAATTACAGCCGCTGTATTTTGTCGCGCGTTTTAACCAGCCGTTTCAGGCGCAGTTATATCAGGACGGCGCTGCGGTAAAAGGCACTTTGCTGCAAACCGAAAAAGCTGCCGCTGTGCTTAATTTTGGCGACTTGCGGCAAAAGCCGCTGGAAGTGGCGGTGGCGCTGTCGTACGTCAGTATCGCAGGCGCGCAGAAAAACCTCGCCGCGGAACTGCCGGTGCTGGATTTTGCCACAGTGAAACTACAAGCCGCCGCTAAATGGCAGGCGCAGCTCGGCCGTTTTCAGGTCGATGCCGGCACCGACGCACAAGGTGCCACCAATAAAACCAAGTTTTATACCGCGCTTTATCACAGCTATTTAGCACCGCAGTTATTCAGTGACGTTGATGGTCGGTATTTTGGCGCTGACGGTGCAGTTCATGCCGGCCAACACCAATCGCCGCGTTATACGCTGTTTTCGCTGTGGGATACTTTCCGTGGTCTGCATCCGCTTTTGACCCTCACAGATCCGGGCCGTGTCGATGGCATGATGCATTCGCTGTATGGGTTTTATCAGGAACAAGGCCTGCTGCCGACCTGGGATTTAATGTCGAATGAAACCGACGTGATGATTGGTCATCACGCCGTGCCGGTGCTGGCCGACGCCTATTTTAAAGGCCTGACCACGTTAAGCGCCCAACAGCTACTGGACGCATCTTTGGCCTCAGCGCGCCAATCACGCTTTGGTATCGATTTGTTTGGCAAATATGGTTATGTGCCATCCGATTTGGACGTCGAAGCAGTGTCAAAAACGCTGGAATACGCTTTTGACGACCATGCCATTGCGCGTTTAGCCAGCGCCGCGGGTGATACAACAACTGCGGCAGAGTTCAGCCAAAGAGCCGCCGCCTGGCAGCAACTCTTTGATAAATCCACCGGTTTTATGCGCGGCAAAACCGCCAAAGGCGCTTGGGTCAGCCCGTTTAACCCGATTTATGTCGCGCACCGCACCACCGATTACACCGAAGCCAACGCCTGGCAATACAGCTTTTTTGTGCCGCATCAAGTCGATGCGATGATCAAGAGCTACGGCGGTGCCGAGGCTTTTGTCGCGCGGCTGGACCAGATGTTTGAGATGAGTTCGCACATGGACGGCGATGTGTCACCGGATATCACCGGCTTAATCGGCCAATACGCGCACGGCAACGAACCTGTGCATCATGTGCCTTATCTGTACGCCTTAGCCGGCGCGCCGGCCAAAGGTGAAGCACGCATCCGCCATATCCGCGACACTATGTACCACGCCAAACCGGACGGCCTCGCCGGCAACGACGATTTGGGCCAGATGTCGGCCTGGTATGTGCTGAGTAGCCTCGGTTTTTATCCGGTGAATCCAGTGGATGCCGGTTATGTGCGCGGCACACCACAATTTCAGACTGTCACTTTGCAGCTGGATAATGGCAAGCAGCTGCGCATTTTGGCCAAAGGTGACCGGCAGAAGCCAGTCAAACATTGGACTTTAAACGGGGTTGAACTACCAATCAGTGTCGATTATCGTCAGCTGATGCAAGGTGGTGAGCTCGTATTTGAGTTTTAATTCAGGGTTTTAACATCGAGGTGAAGGATGCAGCAAGGACGTTCAGGGAGTTGGTGTGCGGTGCTGGCGTTGTTGCTGTTTACCAGCAGCGCTGCGCTGGCTGATACTTTTAAAGCGCTGAGCTGGAATATCCGCCTCGACACACCCAACGACGCCGAGCTCGCCTGGCCGCATCGCGCCGGTAAGGTGATCAGCCAACTGCAGCAGCAAGCGCCCGATATTATTGGCCTGCAGGAAGTGATGGTGCACCAGCTGGTGCGGCTGGAAAGTGCGCTACCGGGTTATCAACGGATTGGCGTTGGTCGTGACGATGGCAAAAACGCCGGTGAATTCAGCCCGTTGCTAATTCGCCGCGACCGGTTTGTCATTCTGGACAGCGGCACCTTTTGGTTTCATCCGAGTTGGGATCCGACACAATCAGGCACTGAAATTATCGGCTTTGAATTAATCGGCAAACCAGGCTGGGACGCCGCCTTACCACGCATTTGCAGCTGGGCTTTGCTAAAGGATAAACACAGCGGCAAGCAGCTTCGGGTGTTAAACCTGCATCTGGACCATCAGGGCGCAGAAGCCAGACGCGAATCGGTCAAGCTGATCGCCGCAAAAATCCAGCACTGGCAACGAACATCCCACGCGCCTGTGGTGGTGATGGGCGATTTTAATCCCGCCTCCGGCGACGGCCTGCTGGCGCAAATCCAAATGTCATTGCCACAATATCAAGACGCGCTTGCACAAACCAAAACACCCCAAGGCCCCAACTACAGCTTTATCCCGTGGCGCGGCAACGAAGCCGACGCGGTGCGGCTCGACTTTATGCTGCTGCGCGCAGACCAATTTAAAGTACCAGCCGCCGGCATCCTCGCCGACGGCCCACCGACACAGCTTTCCGACCATTTAGCTCTGTGGGCCGAGCTGGAGTTATAAGCCGCGGCGACTCAGATCTTTCTTAAATTCTTAGGGGTTGATAGCTGATTTGAGCGATAGTTGTGCGCGGATTGCCGGGAATCTGCGTATCGTGGCAAAGCCAACATCGCCACCACAGCGTTCGCCCGTTCGCGCCTCCCGCGCTCACTCTTGCTCGCTCACTCCGCGGCTGCCAGCGCTGGCTTTGTTGGGGTTTGGGAACAGCAGCTTTGAGCGAAAAGCAGATCTAATAATGCCTGATTTTCGAAAAAACTAAATGACCGCTTTGCTGTTGTTGTGGGCATTGGTGAAACGTTCTGTACGGCGGCGCTATCGCTTGCCGGTACCTACTAGCTAATTGAGATCGTAGGTACCGGCAAGCGATAGCCTCGCCGTACGATGACTGCAATTAACTCTTAGCGGACATTGCCTTTTCCTTATCGCAAATGACCGCTTTTGGCACAAAGCGACGATTCAAATGAACTCTCAAAACGGCCGGATGATTACTAAAGCAGATCGTCAGCCGCAGGGATAGCGGCTGACGAGCCTACAGGGACGTATCTACGGCGTGTCTGCTGTGTAATCGTCCGTGTCATTTGCTGCAGTTGCGAGCCGCGAGTTCATTTTCGCTGTTGACACAAAGTGACGCCCAGTCTGTAACCTAATCTGCTAAGTCGCTTGCCGTGGCTTCGGCTCACGCTGCCATGCCGCCACCCATCGTATCCACGGTTGCTTTTCCTGCGAAATGGCGTATGGTGCGATTTCATCTGGTTTTGGGGCATTGCGGGCTGAACCGCGGGTTGCTGGCCAGTATCCTTTTCCCATTTTATTCAGAGGTTTTAGTGTCACTGTTTATCGCGCTGATGCTGTTATCTGTGTTTACTGCCTGCCTTTCTTAAGCCGGTTCCGCGCTGCGGGGCCGGCGCTGTCTGATTTTCCCTGATTTTCCCGACTGAACATTGCTGAATTAGTGCTTGCTGAGCCTTGGCCTCAGCCTTAGTGCCGGATTGAAACCGGCCTTTGGGCTTTGGCGCAGCCCCAGCGGGTTGGCGGAATTTATGAACAAGTTTTTTGCGTTACCGGCCCTGGCCGGTTCTTTGACCGGTATTGCGGCTGCGCGCTGGTTAGCGCTGCGGTCTGTCTGGCCATTGCGCGTGGCGGCGTTGTGGCGGCTGCAACAGTGTTTACCAGCTGATGCGGCGGCCTCTACAATGGAAGGCGCGACACCAGGCCACTGTTTGTTATTAAAAGAGAACCACAGTGGCCGCCAACACTGCCAGCAACTTCGCTGACTAGTACACAGCTGACTTGTATTTAGTTTTGAGCAAAACCAGCCAGTACCAGCTTACCAATCACTTTGCCTTGCTCCAGCATGGCATGCGCCTGACGTAAATTTGCAGCGTTAATCAGCCCCAGATGCTGACCAGCGGTGCTTTTTAATAAACCGGCGTCGACCAGCGCCGCCACTTCGCGCAGCAGTTTTTGCTGGGCAATCTGGTCTGGAGTCTGAAACAAAGAGCGGGTGAACATCAACTCCCAGTGCAGGCTTAAACTTTTTACTTTCAGCGGGCGGATATCCAGCGCTTCTGCCGGGTCATCAATCAGCGCCAGTTTACCTTGCGGCGCTAAGGCGTCGATAAACTGCTGATAATAAGCCGCGGTATCCACCAGACTAACGACATGGCTGACGGCATCAATACCAATGCGTTTTAGCTCATCGGCCAGCGGTAACTGGTGATTAATCACCGCATCGGCACCTAAAGCACTGACCCAGGCCTGCGATTCTGGCCGCGACGCGGTCGCGATGACAAAAGCATCGGTTTTTAATTTCGCCAGTTGCACCAGCACAGAACCGACACCGCCGGCAGCGCCGCTGACCAGCAGCACTTTGCGGCTAAATTGCGGCGCTGGCTTATCCAGCTGCAGCCGGTCAAATAACAATTCCCAGGCGGTGATGGCGGTCAAAGGTAAAGCGGCGGCGTCAGCAAAAGACAGGCTTTGTGGTTTCGGGCCGACCAAACGTTCGTCTACAACATGATAAGCACTGTTGGCGCCGGGGCGGTTCAAAGCGCCGGCATAAAACACCGCATCACCAACTTGGTAATGCTGCACAGCAGCACCGGTCGCGGCCACCACACCAGCGGCGTCCCAGCCCAATACTTCAGCGCTGACGATGCCATCTTTGCTTTGTGGCGCGCGGCGCTGGCGGATTTTATAGTCCACCGGGTTAGCAGCGATGGCTTCGACTTTCACCAGCAAGTCATAAGGCCCAGGTGTTGGTACCGGTAAAGCTAAATCAACCAGCGCCTGCTCATTGCTGACAGGCAGCGATTGCAGATAACCAACGGCTGGCATCATGGCTGGAATGGAATGAGAGGCAGACATAATAAACTCCTGATATTTCAATCGAAAAGGGCGCTTCGCAATCGCGATTCAGCGTAACGTTCAACAGATGCTGCGCATTGTGCCGGATTGACATTGATTGAAAAACCGCATAATTAAGCATTCTTTATCAAATGAAATTTGAAAATGCTGCAAATTCAGGATCTCCGGTTATTTCAGCAGATTGTCCGTAGCGGCAATATCAGTGCGGCGGCGCGGCAGTTTGACTTCACGCCGGCGGCGGCTTCGGCGGCGCTGAAACGGCTGGAACAACACCTTGGCGCAGCGCTATTGCTGCGCAGTACCCGAAGTTTAAAGCTGACGCCAGCCGGTGAATTGTTTCTGCAACATTGTCAGAACGCGTTGGAAGCGTTGGAGCAGGGCGAGCAGGCGCTGAAAAATCTGGCGGTGGATATCGGTGGCGAGCTGCGACTGGCGGCGCCCAGTGATTTGGGCCGCAACTGGTTATTGCCCAAGCTCGATACGTTGTTGGCACGCTTTCCACAGCTGAAACTACGGCTGGAACTGGGAGACCGGGTGGCTGGGTTACAGCGCGAACCGGTCGATGTGGCGCTGCGGTATGGCGCTTTAACAGACCCGGCCTTGGTGGCATTTTTTATCGCCGAAGTGCCGCGTATTGTCTGTGCCGCGCCAGACTATCTGGCGCGCGCTGGTACTCCGACACAGCCGTTGCAGCTGCAGCAACATAATTGTTTGCTGTACATGATTGAAGAACGCACTTTTGACCGCTGGCGTTTTAGCGGGCCGCAAGGGCTGTTGCAGGTTAATGTGCAGGGCAACCGTAGCAGCAATGACGCCGAACTGGTGCGGCGCTGGGCGGTGGCAGGGCATGGTATTGCGCTGAAATCGGCGCTCGATATGGCAGCGGATTTACGCGCCGGCCATGTGGTGTCGTTGCTGTCAGATTATCCGGCGCCGAAATTACAGCTGCATTTAGTTTGTGCCAGCCGGCATCAGGTCACGCCGGCGGTGCTGGTACTGCGCGATGAACTGCGGGCGTGGGTGGCGGCTGAACTGGCCACGCTCAAGTTGTGAAGCAACAGTGATGACTAAAGCGCCGGTAAACGGACCAGGAAACAACAGCTACTTGGCTGTGGCAAATGCTCGAGGCAACCACCAATCGCCTGCAGCTGGTTATAGGCAATGTTCAGGCCCAGTCCCAGATTGCCCTGACCCAGTTTAGTGGTAAAAAACGGGTCAAAAATTTTATCCAGAAGTTCAGGCCTGATGCCCTGGCCATTGTCAGAAAAATACAGCAGCAACTGAGTGCCGTCAGGTTCTGTGGCCAGCTGCAGGCGGATTTGCAGCGCACCTGCAGTTGGTTCGGCGTGTTGCAGTGCGTTGTCCAGCAGCGCCGATAGCACCTTGCCCAGCACATTGGTATCAAAGCGCCACTGTAAGTCAGCACCTTCGAGTTCAAGGGTCACCTCACGCGGCTGTAACGCCAGATGGCTGTGCAGCCACTGGCCGGCAAACTGCAGTACCAGCTGAGTATCAACGCCGGATTGCGGCGATGTGGCAGAGATCAGTTTAAAACGTTCGACCAGACCGGCGGTGCGCTCGGCGCTCTGTTCAGTCAGTGCCATCAGCTGTTGTTGTTCGTCGATAAACTGCTGTAGTTCCTGCAGGTTGAGTTTTTTGTCGGTCAGTTTTTGCAGCAACAGCTGCAGCTGCTCCCGGCTGCAGGACACTGCAGTCAGAATAGTGCCCAGCGGCGTATTCAGCTGATGTGCCATGCCACTGACCAGCTGGGTCAGCGCCGCCAGTTTGCGCTGCTCGACCAGCTGCTGCCGGGTACGCTCCAGAGTCTCCAGACTGTGTGCTAAGGCGCGGTTTTTCCGGCGGATTTGCCAGCTAAAACCCAGACTGACCAGCAATATTAGTAAGACGGCAGCGATCCCGCCATATAACTGTTGCTGGCGGGACTGACTGATTTGTTGTTGCTGCTGCAGCCGCTGAATTTCAATTTCGCGGGTGCTGATGCCGACTTCTGCACTTTGCTGCGCCACTGTTAAGCTAAAACGTTGATCGGCAAGCTGTTGCTGCGCTTTTAGCGCCTGCTGCATTGCCACCACGGCCTGCGCATATTTTTGCTGGCGCAGTGCCAGGTCGGCCTGTAATTGCCAGCCCTGCAGTAACTGATCGTGCGCGCGAAGCTCAGTGGCGAGCTGCAGGCTTTGCTGCAGTTGCCGATCGGCACTGATGCTGTCACCGGTTAACAGCAGTGCTTGCACTAATAACAAGCCTGCCTCGGCTTGTTCGCGTGCATGCCGGCTTTGGCGTAGCTGCAGGCTATGCCGGGCCAGCAGCACTGCTCGTGGGCCATCCTGCTGTGCCAGCGCTACCCGGGCCAGATTAAAAAAAGACCAGGACGCCTCCAGCTGGTGTAAACCGCGGATAGCCAGCGCCTGTTGATGATATTGCTCTGCTGCACTGACAGCGCCACTTTGTAATGCGGCTTCACCGAGATTATTCAGCGCTACCGCCTGGGCGCTTGGACTGTTGTCACGCAGAGCTTGCTGATAAAAACGCTGAAAATATTGTGTCGCTTCGTGGGTCTGGCCGAGTCTTAACAGCGCCAGCGCCAGATTATTTTCGGTCTGGCTGATAAAAAACGGTTTAGCCAGCAAAGTTGCCAGTGATAAGGCTTGCTGATAATGCGTGATAGCTTGCTGATACAAACCCTGTTCGCGGAAAATTCCGGCAAGAATATTGTGGTAACTGTATAAAATAGAGCGATCTTTTGATTCCAGACTCATGCTTTTACACCAGGCCAGTGTTTTGAGCGCCGCTTCGGTCTGATTACTGCGCTCCTGAAAGATCGCTTTGTGGTAGTTCAGCCGGATTTGTTGTTCAAGCGTCAGGTTGAGTTGGTGCTGTTGCAGCAGCTGGTCAGTGTCGCGCACCGCCTGGCTGTAATTGATGGCGGCACCTTTGAGCAAAGGGCCGCGCAGTTTTTCAAAATCGGCTTCTGGCATTGCTGTGACGGACAGGCTCAGCAATGCCAGCAATCCGTAGCAGCAATATTTCATCCGGTGACTTCAGTCAGGTGTTTTTGCCAGTATAGCGATCTGGTGACAGAGCGCCATACCGGCTAAAACCGCCGGAGGTTTAGTCTTGCAGTTTCCAGTGCAGGGTTTGGCCAGCGTAAAACGGCACTATCGGGCTGCCGTCGGGCAGGGTAATTTCTTCCGGCACAGTCCAGCTCTGCTTGACCAGCGTGATCTGGCCGCTGTTGCGCGGCAGGCGGTAGAAGTCAGCGCCATAGTGACTGGCAAAACCTTCTAATTTTTCAATCACACCAAGCTCTTCAAAAACCTGGGCATAGAGTTCAATCGCACTCCAGGCGCTGTAACAGCCGGCGCAGCCGCAGGCGGTTTCTTTGCGGTGTTTGGCGTGTGGCGCCGAATCTGTGCCTAAGAAAAACTTCGGGTTGCCGCTGGCGACAATGGCGCGCAGCGCTTCCTGATGGGTACGGCGCTTCAGCACGGGCAGGCAATAGTTGTGCGGGCGGATACCACCGACCAGCATGTCATTGCGGTTTAACAGCAAATGCTGTGGCGTGATAGTCGCTGCGACATTCGGCCCGGCGTTTTTAACAAATTCGACGGCATCAGCGGTGGTGATATGTTCCAGTACAATGCGCAAATTCGGGAAGCGGTCGACGATTTGGCGTAAGTGCTGCTCAATAAACACTGCTTCGCGGTCAAAGATATCGACGTGGTTGTCGGTGACTTCACCGTGCACCAGAAACAACATGTCGTGTTCGACCATGGCTTCGAGCACCGGATACAGCTTGCTCAAGCTCGACACGCCGGAGTGCGAATTGGTAGTAGCGCCGGCCGGATACAGTTTGGCGGCTAAGACGCCGGCCGCTTTGGCGTCGGCAATATCCTGCGCTGTGGTGGTGTCGGTCAGATAAATCGTCATCACAGGTTCAAAGCTGCTGCCGGCTGGGCGGGCGGCCAGAATACGCTCGCGGTAGGCGCTGGCTAAAGCGCCGGTGGTGACCGGTGGCACCAGGTTGGGCATCACCACCGCTCGGCGGAAACAACGGGCGGTCGCCGGGACAGTTTCCTGCAGCATATCGCCGTCACGGAAATGTAAATGCCAGTCATCTGGGGTGGTCAGCTGTAATACGGTCACGGGGCTCTCCTGAGGCGAAAAATTAACTGTCGGAAAAGATGACCGAGTGTATCATTAACCATGGTTTTCAGGCAGCGCTCAGGTCGCCTGATTTAACGAAATCTAACGCTACGGGTGCAATTTGCGGGCAGGGGTTTTCAGTTTAGCGCGGCTGCAAAGCGCATTATTAGTGCTGCTTATCCTGTTATTTGGTGCCGTCGCTGAATATCTGGCGCTGCAGGAACAACGCCGTACTGATGCACAGCAAGTGCGTGATACTGTTGAAAGTGCCGCCCAACTGCGTGCGCTGCTGGAAATGGAATTAAATGCACCGCTGCAGCTCAGCCAAGGCCTGGTGGCGCATGTGCAGGCGCTGGAAGGCAACACCAGCGCGCAGGATTTTCAGATGTTGCTGCCGAACCTGGTACGCCAGGGCAAACACATCCGTAACATGGGCGTCGCGCCCGGTAACCGCCTGACTTATCTCTATCCGCTGGCCGGCAATGAAGCCGCAGTAGGCTTGTATTATCCCGATCTGACTGGCCAGTGGCCCGATATCGAACTGACAATCCGTAGCCGTAAAGCCAAACTCAGCGGTCCGCTGCAGCTGGCACAGGGCGGTCGTGGTTTTGTCTACCGTATCCCGGTCTACCTGACAGACGGTAAGTATTGGGGCATCGTTAGCACCGTATTAAATGTCGATGATATCTGGCGGTTGCTGAAACAAAAAGCGCAAGCGCTGCAGGTCGGCGTCGCGGTTCGCCATCTCAATGGCGGGCAAGGCGGGGAGATCCTGTTGGGTGAATTGCAGCAGTTTCAACCACCCGCCGCGCTGTTGGCATTAAATGTCGCCGGCTCCGACTGGCAGCTGGCAGTCTGGTCCCTGCAGCCGGCAGTGAGCCTGGCGGTCTGGTTCCGCTTAGTCGGCTGGTGTACTGCGCTGCTGTTGGTGTTGCTGCTTGCCAGTGTGTTTCGGGCTAACCGGCGCTGGCAGCAGACCAGCCTGGCCTTTGAGCAAAGCGAACAATATTACCGCACCGTGCTCGACAATGTGGCTGACGCTATTGTCGTGCTGAATCCAGCCGGCCAAATTCACACTTTTAATCACGCCGCTGAACAGATGTTTGGATATCAGGCCCGGCAGCTGCGTGGCTTGCCGTTTCAGATTTTATTTCCGCAGCCGCCGGCGCTGGAACCGGGGCAAGGGCCACAGGAATTAACAGCACAGCGCTTGCACGGCGAGACGCTGCAGGTCGAGCTGCTGCACACCCGTATCGAGCTGCAGGATCAGTCGCTGCAGGTGCTGTTATTCCGAGATATCACGGCACGTAAGCGCATGGACCGGCTGAAATCAGAGTTTATTTCGACCGTCAGCCACGAGTTACGTACACCGCTGACGGCGATTAACGGTGCGCTGACCTTGGTCACTGCCGGTGCTGTCGGGTCTTTGTTACCGGCCCAACAGCAAATGCTCGATATTGCCCGCAGCAATGCCGATCAGCTGATGCGGCTGGTCAGCGACATTCTGGATATGGAAAAACTGCAGGCCGGTAAATTGTCACTGCAGCTGGAGTTGCAGCCGGTACTGCCATTGCTGCAGCAGGCTGTGCAGCGCCACAGCGCGCTGGCGTTGTCCTGTCAGGTGCAACTGCAGTTGTCTGCGGCTATCCCACCGGATTTACAGCTGACGCTCGATGGTGGGCGTTTGCTGCAGGTGCTCGGCAATCTGCTGAGCAACGCCATTCGTTTTTCACCGGCGCAAAGCACTGTAGAGCTGCGTGCTGTACTGAGCGGCGACATGCTGCAGCTTATGGTCAGCGATCAGGGGCCTGGTGTACCGCCGGACTTTGTGCCGCATCTGTTTGATAAATTCTCGCAGGCCGACAGTTCGGACAGCCGGCAACAAAGCGGCAGCGGGCTTGGCCTTGCGATCTGCAAAGAGCTGCTGGAACGGATGGGCGGCCAGATTTATTATCAGCAGGCGGCGCAGGGTGGCGCTTGTTTTTATTGTGAAATTCCGCTGCAAGGCGTTGCAGCAACACAACAGGAGAGAATGTGAGCTGGCAGCAGTTTCCGTGGCTGGATTTAATCGCCGTAAGTTGGTTTGTCGGGGTCTGGGTCGGTTATACGCTATTTGCCAAACGCCGGGCGCGGGAGGTCAGTTGTCTATCCTACGAATTGCGGCGCAAACGCACCGCCTGGATGGAACAAATGATCATTCGCGAAAACAAAATGGCGGATGTGGCACTGATTTCCACGCTGGAACGCAATGTGAGTTTTTTTGCTTCTAGTTCGATGCTGATCCTGGCCGGTTTACTGACGGCGCTGGCGTCGAGCGACAAAATCGCCACAGTGCTGATGCAGGTGATGCCATGGCTCGACCATGTCGACGGGCTGCTGCAGTTTAAAATTCTGTGTTTGGTGCTGATTTATGTCTTTAGCTTTTTTCAGTTCACCTGGTCGCTGCGTCAATATGGCTTTGGTGGTGTGTTGATTGGCGCCGCACCGGACGGCCGCGAACTGCCACAGGCAGAGCGTAGCCAATACGCCAATAAGGCCGCCAAAGTGATAGATCAGGCGGCGCATTCGTTTAACTACGGCCTGCGCGCCATTTATTTTTCGCTGGCGACACTCGCCTGGTTTATCAATGTCTGGTTATTTATGGCAGCAACTGTGGTGGTATTGCTGGTGATGAAACACCGGGAGTTTCACTCTAAGGCGCTGAAAGCGCTGCAGGATGTCTGAGGTGAGGACAGGGCCGGGCGGTAACCGCCTGACCCTGTTGTAAACTTAGTTATATTGCGTCTCAAACGCCTTAATCACCCGCGATACGCCGTTGACGTGGCGGGCAATCTCGACTGCTTTGTCGCCTTCCTGTTCTGTCACTATGCCCATCAGAAACACTTCGCCGTTTTCGGTGATGACGCGGATATTCAGCGCGCTGATCTCTTTATCAGCCAGTAGCAGCGATTTGACGCGGGTGGTGATCCAGCTGTCGCGGCTGCGGGTGGTAAATGAGGTTGGGTTGCCGACGCGGATTTGGTTTTGCACATCCTTCGCGCCTTGTACCGGCCGTACCAGTTCACCGGCTTCGTCCACCATGCTCTGATTTGGCGCCTGGCCAGTCAGCAGAATAATACCGTTGTAACTGTAAACATTAATATTGGCTTTTTCGTCCAGCGTTTTGTTCGCTTCGATGGCATTGCCGGCTTTGATCACGATGCTGTTGTCATCGATTTGTGAGCCCAGCGTCCGGCGGTCTTTGGCGGCGCAGCCATTTAACATCACAGCGACTGTGGCGATAGCGGCCAGTTGCAGCAGATCACGCAGCTTAAACATCAGATTCTCCTTTAGATGAGGTCAACATCTTGTTGTGGGAACAATGTGTTATCGATGAGTTCGACCACACAGTGTAATAAAAACGCATAACATTCATAGACACGTGCCGGCCGGTGGGCTGGCACCCGCAGCTCAACGTCGGTATTGCCAAGCAGGCCGGACAGCTCGCCGTTGTTATCGACGGTGAGCGCAATGACAGTCATATCTTTGGTCAGCGCGGCTTCAACGGCACGTATCAGACTGGTTTCGTCGCCGCTTAATGACAGTACCAGCAAAATATCGCCTTCCTGACCCAGCGCGCGTACTTGCCGGGCCAGATAATCCTGTTGCTGCGATGCCTGCACCAGGCCGGAATTGTCGTTATTCAGCGCACAGGCCGGCAAACAAGGCCTTTCAGTTTCAAACTGGTCGAGTAACAAGCGGGCGAAATGGCCAGACAATGCCGTGGCTGCGCCTTCGCCGGCACACAACACTTTGCGGTCGTTGATCAGCGCCTGCACTATGGTCAGTGCTGCGCTTTCAATCGGGCCAGCCAGCGCTTCGCCGGTGGCGATCATGGTTTGAATATTTTCGGAGAACAGCTGCCGGATATGTTCCTGCATCGATACGGATCCTTAAAATGCATTTTTCAGCCAGCTGAACTGATAAGGCGCATCGCCTTCAATCGCCAGCACATCAAATCTTGCAGCGCCACGCCACTGCTTTTGTTGCAGATACCAACTGGCGCTCAGGCGCAACTTCTGTTGCTTCGCCGTGGTCACCATTGCTGCGGCGCTGCCAAAAGCACTGGATTGGCGATATTTCACTTCAACAAACACCAGGCAGTCGCGGTCTTTACAAATTAAATCCAGCTCGCCAAAGCGACAGCTGACATTGCGGGCCAGCAACTGTAAGCCTTGCTGTTGCATATACTGCGCGGCAAGGGTTTCAAATTGCTGACCACGCTCGCGGCTCACGGCGCTTTTTTATCCACCAGCTGCAGCTTGCCCTGACGGTACTGTGCCAGTGTTAACTGCCGCTGAATACTGTGGCCATCCGCCAGGCGTAAACTGCCGGTCAGGCCATGATAGGCCATGGCCGGGAACTGTTGTTGTTGCTTCAGGTGACCCACCAGCATCAGCGCATCGTGGCCCATCGCAAACAAGCGTTGCAGTTGTTCTTCCTGTTCGGCAAACAAGTTGTCAAATTCCTGCCGCAGCGGCGTGGCTGTTGCCGCTTGTGGTAATAACCACGGCATTTCGGTCATGGTCAGGCCGGCCAAATCGCGTTGGTCGGTTTTGTCGACTTTCAGACTGTGGCTGCGCGAACTGGTAAAAATTGGCAGCCGGCGTGCGGTCGGGCTAACGGTGACGTCAATAAAAGGTTTAAAAAAGCGCGTCTGCACCGGGTCGGCAATCAGATAAATTGCGTCGATGTCCTGGCGGCTATGTAATTCGGCTTTGATCGACTGGCCGATTAAACGGTTGATTTCCTTGGCTCTTTCTTCGCTGGCTTCGGCTTCGAGGAATTTATTAATCAGAGCCTGCAGTTGTTCCTGCGAGCCGTAACTGTAAGTTTCAACCGCGCTGCCGCCGCTTTCACTCCAGCGGCTCTGGAAATGCTGCGCCATGCGCTGGCCAATCGGATTGACCGCATAAATCAGCACCGGGTGCTGATACTGGCGCTGACGGAACACCTGCACCATCTGCGCGGCTTCATCCTCCCAGGCCAGCGCAAAGAAATATTGCTCTGCTTTTGCCGGCAAATCGCCTTTACCGTTTAAAAACAGCGTGGGCCATTGCCAGTCCGGCAGTTGCTGGATTTTGTCGATGTCCTCGCGAAGCAGCGGGCCAATCACAAATTGCACCTGCGCAGCCGCCACTTCAGCCTGCAGTTCGGCGGCCGGCTTGGCTGAATCAATAAAAACTAAAGTGCGTTTTTGTTTGGCGGCCGCTGCAGCCAGACCGTATTGCACGGCATCACCGAGGCTTTTCAGCGGGCCGGATAATGGCAATAACACTGCAATTCGTTCCGGGTTATAGGCTGGGGTTTGACTGAGTAACTGCACGTCTTTGGGCAGTTTATCCAGCTCCGGTAACATCGGATGGCGTTGTTGCCAGTCAGTCAGCGCCTGTTGAATGGCGAGCTGATCACCGGCAAAACCCTGGGTTAACTGCAGTAATTCCAGCCAGGCCTGCGCCCGTGGATGTTGTTGTGTGCCTAATTCCTGCAGTTCAGCGCCGGATAATTTCACCAGCTGCTGCCAGAGTAAATCCTGCGCTGTGCTGTCGGCGCTGTTGCCAAGCCAGGCGTCCAGCGCCAGCAAAGTTTGAGTGGCGCGCACGTTATCATCCTGCTGGCGATAATGGCCGGCCAATACAAGGGCAAAGGCCTGGCGGTCGGCTTCCGGCACGTCGGTCAGGCTGATTTGGTTGGCCAGCTGCTCGGTCAGCGCCAGCTGTTTGTCAGCGATTGCAGACTGTAGCAAAGGTAAAAGGTTCTGCGCGCGGATTTGGCTATACAGCGATTGTTGTAACTGATAACAAATCGCCAGCGTGCGTTTGGGGTCGGTGGCGAGCGCGGCTTTGGCCTGCGCCAGCAGTTCGCGTTGCAGCTGTTCGTCCTGGTCCTGCGCCACCGGTAAGGGGTCAGTGTCGACCTGCTGATAGCTGACTTCCGCTTGTTCAGTCGACAGCGGTTCAGCAACCGCTTCGGGTTCCTGCGGTGCGGTTTGCACCGGTTGCACTGGGGCTGTAGCGACCGTTTGTACCGGCGCCGGCGTGCTGCCACAGCCGGACAACAGACCAAGGCCGAGCAGCAAGGATGTTAAACGAAGCGGGAATTTGCTGGATTTCACAATGCGCAGGTACAATAGCTGATTGAATGGCCGTTAGTTTATACCATTTGTCCGGACCGGTCATCCCAAGAGCGTGCCACGATGAATGCATCATTTGACCGGCTGCTGAGCTATTAACTGTTGATTACCGGGAATGCCTGATGTCTGCCTCTGAAGCCGTTTTATACATTGTTGCCACGCCTATAGGCCATCTGGATGATATCAGTCAGCGCGCGGTAGCCGTGCTACGTGAAGTTGCCTGGGTCGCCGCTGAAGATACCCGTCACAGCGGTAAGTTGCTGAGTCATCTAGGAATTTCGGCTCGGTTTTTATCTTTACACGACCACAATGAAAAACAACGCGCTGCCAGTCTGGTGGAAAAAATCAAAGCAGGGGAGAACGTCGCACTCATTAGTGACGCCGGCACCCCGCTGATTTCAGATCCGGGTTATAGCCTGGTCCGCTTGTGCCGCGACGCCGGCGTCAGAGTGGTACCCATCCCCGGCCCTTGCGCGCTGATTGCCGCTTTATGTTGTGCCGGTTTACCGACAGATAAGTTTCATTTTATCGGCTTTTTACCGGCCAAATCCGGCCAGCGTCAGCAGGTGCTGAAAGACATTCCGTCAGGCGTCGGTACGGTCATTTGTTACGAAGCGGCACGCCGGGTTATTGATACGCTGCAGGATGTGATTGCTGTGTACGGCGCTGAGCGCGAGCTGGTGCTGGCGAAAGAGCTGACCAAAACCTTTGAGCATTTTGAACACGGCACAGCGGCACAAATTATCGCCTGGCTGGAAGAAGACCCGCAGCGCTGTCAGGGCGAAATGGTGCTGATGATAGCGCCGCCCGCCGAAAAAGCCGCCGATGATATCAATCCGGTCGCGCAGCAGACACTGCGGCTACTGATGGCGGAATTGCCACTGAAAAAAGCCGCGGCGCTGACAGCAGAAATTCATGGCGAAAAGAAAAATGCCTTATATAAGTTGGGGCTGAGCTGGAGTGGACATACTTCTGACTAAAGCGGTTTAACAGAGTAGTCGAAATCGCTAGCTTGAATACAAAATATAATTTCAATCAGCAATTGTTTAATAATGGTTAACCAATGTGTTTTTTGTGGGTTATATTGACGTTGTTCGGTTAAGACTCCTCTGTTAGTGTTCGACAAGCACTACAACAAAAAATCATGAAAAGCAGGAAATTGTCATGGATTTGACGCTTTCGACCCCGCATGTTGATCTTTTAATCGACATCAAAGCACTCATCAAAAAAGACCAATATCTCAGCGCTTTGGAACTGGCAGAGTTGCACTTTGGCCCTTGGCAACAGTGGCTTGGATCTGAGCAGATTAAAATTGCTATTCGTGTTTTAAGCCATTTGGGGAACGATCGCGCGAGTACTGCGCTGCAGCTAAAAGGCTGGCGACGTTTTCCACAAGACCCAGACTTCTGCCAGCACTATCTGTTTCATCTGCTGAGTTCTCATGGTCCCATAGTGATGGAGCGACAACTACAGCGTTATCGCCTCTTGCATGGTCAAGGCGAGAAAGGAGAGTTAGACAATATTCTGGCTGACGCCCTTTTGCTGTTGGAACGAAAGGATGTCGATGGCGCCGAATTGCTGATAGATGAAGTGTTACAGCGGCAACCGGATTATCTGTGGGCACGTCGTCTTAAGGTGAGTTTGTTTGATACCCGCGAAGATCGAGCTGCATATTTAGCTGCTGCCGAGGCCTTGTTTGCAGAGCGGCCGGTGCTCTCAACACTGAACATGTGGGTATCGGCGCTGCGAAAAAATCAGCAGTTAGAGCAGGCGTGTGAATTGCTTTGGGCGCACGCATCGCGGTTTCAATCAGTTCGCCCATATCGCCAACTCATTACCCTTTGCCAAAAGCTAAACGATTTTGCCGGAATGGCAAAAGCGCTTGACTGTTATCAAGCCCTGTTGCGGCATCCTGACCGCGACGAAACCACTATTCTGGCGGCCGCAAAAGCCAGGCTTGCGTTGCATCAGGGGGATTTACTGCTGGCGCGCGAGCAGATGGCTCAAACTCAGGGCAGCCATTACCAGTTATTGCATCACCACCTTCAAGCGGCGACTGCTGACGATATCTATCCTGTGGTCTTGCCGGTACCGCATGAGCAACAGGGACATCTGACTTGCGCGCCTGCGACTATGACAGCGTTATGTCGCTATTTTGGTTATCCCGTTTCACAACAGGATATTATCCAAGCCATTTGTTATGACGGTACACCGGATGTTCTGGAGCGGCGCTGGTTAACTCAGCATGGTTTTTGTTTTATCGAACGTTCGCTCACTCCTGAGCTGTGTTATCAGTTGATTGATGCGCAGCTGCCTTTTGCTTTTGTCACCACCAGCGGTAGCACCTCGCATTTACAAGCTGTTATTGGCTATCACAAAGCGCTTGGTGTGGCGCTGTTGATGGACCCTGGGGTTGATACACCAGTGGAATATCTATTGGCAGAGGGTTTGGCGGATGAACAAGCGGCAGGTGCTCGCGCTTTAATTTTCGTGCCACAAGAGCAAGCCAATCGTTTGTCACCCTTTTATTGCGATGAGGTGCAGCTGTTTGCGTTGTATGCGGAATATCAGCAAGCAGCTACGGTGCAGGATATAGTGCTGATGAAGCACAGCATAGCCAACATGGAAGCGCAGTTCCCAACCCATTTGCTGACCACCATGGCGCGACGCTCATTAGCGATTGAACTTGAAGATGAACGTGCGATTTCTGAGTTAACCTTGCAACTGCTGGCAATCTTCCCGGACTCGGTGCCATGGCGATTGTCTTATGTGCAGAGTCTCCTTACGCAAGGGCACAATACGCAAGCGATCGATTATTTACAAAACGAACTTGCTGTTCGCCCCCATACTGATTTGCGTTTACGCCTGTTCCGCATGATTTATAGTTTGCAGCCATATCAATGGTTAACGTTAAAAATACGGCAACAACTGGAACGTTTTGGTAGCTACAACGCGCGGGTCTACGACGCTTTAGCGGACTATGCATGGCAACAAAAAAACTATGAAGATGCGACACGCCACTATTATTTCGCCTGTTGCCTGGACGATACTTATATCGACTATTTTGAGTCGTATTTTAAAGCCTGTCGTTTTTTAAATCGTCCAGATGTTGGGCTTGCGCTAGCACAGGGCCAGTTCAATAAATACGCAATACGTTCAGTGCAGCCTGCTAAGTTGTTGTATCAACTGTATGCTCAACAAAAACAATACCGACAAGCCCTGCAAATACTGGAGCAGGCAAAACAATTACGACCTGGCGATCCCGCAGTGTACGAATTTGCTTTAGGCGAGTTGTTGAATCAAGCACAAGTGGAAACCTTTGACCAATGGGGCGATGCGGCGTCAGCATTATTGCCTGCTAGTCGAATGCATTACTGGTATGGTCGGCGTGCTGAGTGGCATGGCGATTTGAGCCAGGCCGCTGAGCATTATCAGTTGCTTTTTGCGCAAAGCCCCCTTAACTACCAGTTGGCATCCCCGTATCTTCGCACGTTGAAAGCCGCAGGGATGCAAGACACCTTATTAGCACAATTGGGAAGTCTGGCGCTGCAGGCCGAGCATTATCCGGTGGTGCTGGATTATCAGGCAAATTTCCATCCGGAGCCTGCAGTGCGTAACCAGGCTGTTGCGACCTTGGCTGCGTTGTATCCTTATCATGTTGGTCGTCAACGAGAGTACATCCGTTGTTGTTTAGATGAATTGCGGCTAGACGATGCGTTGATGCGCGCTGAGCAGCTGGTTGCGCATCAGCCGGATCATATTGAATTCAAAGTACTCTTGGCCCGGGTGCTCAAAGCTATGCAGCGTCTGGAGCAAGCTGAAGTGTTGCTGCGGCAAGTATTGGCTGAGGATCCCGATCACGATGACGCCAGTACATTACTGTTGCGTTTGCGCGTGAGCACAGCGTGGAAACAGCAGCAGATCGACTTTTTGCTGGATCAACTCATCAGTCACACGCTCTATGGCAACGGCATATTTGATTGTTGGTTCGAAGGGCAACAAGTGATGACACCGGCCCAGCGAGCTCGTTTGATTAACCAAGTGGTCAAACCCAATGTGCATTTGTGGCAAAGTCGGCTGGTGTGGGCTTGGTCACTGCAAGCCACTGATTTGCCAGCCGCTATCGCTCAGTTGGAACAAAGCTGTCGGGATTTCCCTTTAATGCCGCGTCCATTTGTTGAGCTGGCCCAACTATATCGTCTTAACCAGCAAGTGGATGAGGCTATTTCGGCGTTTGAAACCGCGCTGACGTTAAATCCATCCTGGTTCTTTGCCTCGCGTTTATTAGCAGAATGTTTGGCAGCTCAAGGCCGTTATGCTGAGGAAGTCGAGGTTTTGCAGCAGGCGTTGCGGCATGACAGCGCTGACGCTGTTTTGCATGGCTTTCTGGCCGATGCCCATAAGCACAATCAGCAACCAGAGCTGGCAGTTTTGTGCCTCCAACGCGCGGTAGCGCTTGACCCTGATTATATCTGGGCCTGGCGTTTTTGGTTTGAGCTAGTCAAACAGGATGCGGAATCTCTGCAATCGCTACAGAACGCAGCCTCTACTGCGGTAGAGTCTCATCCCTTTGCTGTGGGGCCTTTGCGCATCTTAGCGGAGTGTGTAGATGACCCTGAGCAAGCATTGGATTTTTTAAAGAAGGCGATCGCACGTCAACCGCAGAACGACAGTGTGCATCATGAGTTCCTGATGCAGCAGTTAACACTCGCACACTATAGCGAGGTATTCGCACATTTAGCGCACTATTACCCAACCGAGCGGCCACTACTGATTTTGGAGTTGCAGGCGCGCGCACATGTCGAAATTGGGCAGGGGCAGGCCGCCGCAGATCTGTTGGCCAATTATCTTCGCCATGCTCACGACGATGTTTGGTATTACGGCAAACTATTTGGGTTGTTACAGCAACTTGACGACAAAAAGCAGTTGGCTGAATTTGCATTGTTGTTGATCGAGCGGGAGCCTCATGATGCTGCCGCGTTGTGCCGCGCAGGCGAAGCGCTCGAGGGTCTCAAACTAGTCCAGTATCAGCGTCAAATCACTGATAGTTATCAACGTGCGTTTGCGTTAAGGCCTGCCGATCAATATATAGGTTTAACGCTGATTGATTGGCTGCATCAGCAAAAAGATTGGACTGCGGCGGAAGAAGCGCTGACGCAATTATGGCAATATTCCCAGGATGGTTGGGTACTATCGCGCCGGGTAATCAGCGCTGCAGCTCAACAGCATGCAAGTTTGTTAGAGTTGTGGCAGCAATTGCTACAGTTCAATCTTGATAACCACTGGGTGTACAACACCCCGCTCAATGCTGCGGGGCAAGCGAAAGCGGCAATGTTGGACTTGTTGCAGCAATATTTAGTGCAAGGCTCGGATGCGATGGGGCGGGTCTACGCCGAGCATATGCTATCTTCACAGCAAGTGATGCTGGAGCAATTTTTGTTATCAGCACCTCTCTCGGCGGGGGTCGCTGGTGCCTGGATTGGTTATTTGTGGCATTTCCACGCTATTGAAAAACGCCCGGTACACAGCATGTTTGAGCAGCAGTTTAATGCCTGGCAATTCTGGCCGGATATTTTGCTGGTCGCGGCGGAAATTTGTAATGCCCATGCACATTGGTGGACGACATTACAACTATTGCAAGCTGTGCCTGCTGAGAAGCAAAGCATGCAGCTGAATTATAAACAGTTGATGGCATGTCTTGCTTTAGGGCGTATCGATCAAGCCAGGCAGCTTGCCGCTCATGCAGCTGAGCAGGAGCGTGATGACTTTTTTCACAATATTTTGTTGTGGGATTTGGCGCTGCAAGGCTCAATAGCTCCAACCGACTTTGATTTAGCTACGCAATTAAATCCGGCCGAATTGACAGAGATTGAGCAATGGGTATGTCAATTGTTGGTGCATTTGCATGATATTCAGCAGCAACAACTCGTTGGCAAAGCGGCATTAGTAAGAGTCAGCCAATGGCGCCGAAATAGACCACCATCAGCGAGTTATCTACATCTTGCATGGTTAAGAAAGGTGCTTTTGTCACAGAGAGTGAATGGTTTAGGTCATGACTGGTGGTCGAGAATTCAACTTGCAGTCTTGTTTGCTCGATTATGACTAAAATCTTTGGTTGTTTTCGGACTGATCGTGTGCGGGACTTTGCCCACAATGCGCGTCACGAGTTGGCTTAAGTAATCTAAATTTCTCTAATAGACAGGCTGCTGACTCGGCTTAGCTTCTCTTACGCGTCATATAAGATGTAAAAAAGCGCCGCAAGGCGCTTTTTAGTATCCAGAGCAAGGTTATCAGAACGCGTAGCTGGCAGTAAAAGTCAGCGCTTTAGCGTCTGCGTTTATGCCGGTACCGGTCAGGCGGTCATTTAAATCTTCTTCCGGTAACCATTGTTGTTCTACTGCGACTTTCCATTGTGGTGTCAGCAGATATTCAACACCTGCCGCATAACCGGCGCCACTTTGATCAAAACGAACTGCATAACCGCCGCTGCCGTTTGGCGTCACACGCATTTCGTAGTTTGAACGCACGTGGCTCAGGGTGGCATAAACGCGTACTTGTTCCAGTACCGGGTAGTGTGCCCGCAACTGAACCTGGAACTGGCTGTTAACTTTCACTTTGACCGGGCCCAGTTCATCCGAGTTGCTGTCTTTCAGCGCGCGGCCTTCCAGAGCAAAGTAGTCGGCGAATTCATAACCCAGTGCCACACCAGTCATAGCTGGTTCGAATTTGGCATTGCCGCTGACTGTATTGATTTTCAGCGTATTGGATTGCAGGACCAGACCTGCGTACAACGGATTTGCCGATTCAGCCTGAACTGCACTCGCTGCCAGCAGCAAAAAACCTAAAACAGATTTATTTAACATCTTTTATATATCCTTATAAAAATAAAAGCGCGCCATATTACACAATGAGTGTATTTGACGAAAGTATTTATCTTTGTTCGCGGCTGAAACGGCTTGAACCGGAGAATAAGCACCGAAAGCTTGCTGCGTTCTGCTGAAGATCTGCGTATAATCCGCGCCGTGAGTTGGCCAAGGCAATCGCTGCCTGCGCAAGCAGGGGGAGGAAAGTCCGGGCTCCACAGGGCAGGGTGCCAGGTAACGCCTGGGGGGCGCGAGCCTACGACCAGTGCAACAGAGAGCAAACCGCCGATGGCCCGCAAGGGATCAGGTAAGGGTGAAAGGGTGCGGTAAGAGCGCACCGCGCGACTGGTAACAGTTCGTGGCACGGTAAACTCCACCCGGAGCAAGACCAAATAGGCCCCCTTTGGCGCGGCCCGCGTTGGGGGCGGGTAGGTTGCTTGAGGCTTACGGCGACGTAAGTCCTAGAGGAATGATTGCCACTCTGGCAACAGAGCACAGAACCCGGCTTAACGGCTGACTCACACTTCATTCCAAAAAAACGGCGCGGCAGATTTTCTCTGCCGCGCCGTTTTTTATGCCCGTATCGATCAGTTTCGACCGACACAGGCTCACTTAGCCAGAGTTACACCAGACGGTGTGGAAATCGCCGGACGCCAAGCAATAGCAATCCCAGCCACCACCAATCGAGACTGCCACCGCCTGAACTGCCGCTATTACCTGAGGTATCCGTGCCGGTATTGCCACTCGTTGCCGGTTTGTCTGCTACTGTCGGGTTGGTATTGCCCTGATATTCCTGCAGCGCGGTTTTACCATCGTTGTCGGTATCTGAAGCTGCGTCTGCCGCGCTGAGTGGGTTCAGGCTGTATTTGGTTTCCCATCCATCTGGCATTCCGTCATTGTCGGTGTCTGCTTTTGTCGGATCCGTTTGTGCTTTGAATTCAGCGCTGTTGATTAACTCGTCTTTGTCAGTATCAGTCCCGGCATCTGCTGCGCTGAGTGGATTAAGCGCATATTTCGCTTCCCAGCCGTCCGGCAGACCGTCGGTATCTGAATCCGCTTTAGCCGGATCTGTGCCGGCTTTATATTCTGCCGAGTTGATTAACTCGTCTTTGTCACCATCCAATGAACCATCAGCGGTCAGCAGCGGATTCAATGCATTTTTCACTTCCCAGCCGTCCGGCATCTTATCCAGATCAGTGTCCGGTTGGTGCGGCAGAGTGCCCAGCGTGATTTCCTGCTGGTTGGTTAAGCCGTCTTTATCGACATCACCCGTTAAATCATTTTGGGTCGGATCCATCTGATAACTCAGCTCCAGGATATCGCTAATGCCATCATTGTCATCGTCAGCATCTTTATAATCGGCCAGCCCGTCTTTATCCTGATCTAGCAGTTTGGCTGCTGTCGGATCGCCGGCCACGAAGGCATTTGGAATAATCATGCTGTAGTTAGTGCCAGTGTCATTGGTTGTCATGATCTGAAGCGGGATCAGCAGTGCCTTATCCGTGACACTGAATTCTGCCCGCCAAATCGATAGGCTGTCAGGATTGGCAGACTGTTGCTGCAGATTCAGCGGATGCCATTGGCCACTGTGATAAATCGCCGCTGCCGGAATTGTGGTGTTTGTGGCACTGATTTGCACCCAACCATTGCCGTTCTGCAGCTCCCGGCTATTTTTCTTGCCGCTGCCAATGGTCAGGCCGCGTATACCACTGAAATAACCCTGTTTAACATCTGTCCAGTTGATTCTGGCCATGCCTTCGTTTGCTTCGCCCCATAATTGGGTAGTGAAGCTAAGACGTGCACTGAGGTGTTGGCATTTTTTATCAAATTCGTAGCTGTTAAATATTCCCCCCTTTTTTACTTCCTGTTCCGCGGCAAAGTCGCAGCGCAAATAAGAGGATGCAGCGGGTTTGTTTTGCAATTCGGTTAACCTGATTTCGTGTCCTGCAAAGTTATATTCTCTCGTCGTGATTTCGATTTTTGGTTCATCGGCTGCACCAAATTGCATATGCCGCTGCCAGCCCAGATCTGTACTCAACAGCTGGTGTCCGACCATATTTACATCACGATATCTATGTCCTCGGCTGTATGTATCATTAACAAACGTATAGTAATCATCGATATAGCCTGTTCCGCCTCCGGGTATGAAGCGGAAATAATCTGAAACGATTTGATTGTCAGCATAATCAATATGATATTTACCGACCCCAAAAAAGGGGGCCAGCGTAATTCCGTCGCCGTACCAGGTTAAATTTGCAGTTTCTCCTGGATTTGTTTCGGCAGCCCGAAAGCCATATCCGCCAACCCGAAGGCTGCCTTTCATCCATGGGTATTCAATAGTATTTAATTGTGTGTCTACAAAATATCCAATAGTGAGACTGGAAACTGTGCTGGCAACAGGTAATTCAGATTGTTGTTTATTCATGTTACGGGCATCAAGCTGCAGGTTCTCACCTGATGTCACTCCGGACAGACGCCGAACCGTCGAATAAATACTCACTTGATTTTTGACTACGACTGGCGGATACCAGCTGCCGGAAATTGCTATTTGATAATCAGCAGACAAGTCAGACAGATACAGGGCTTTATCTCCCAGCATGCTAACCGATAGACCCAGCCAATTTTTTTGTGGATATAAACGATTGTAATAAATCGATTTAGTCTTATGGCGCAATTCAACAGCTTCTAATCCGCCAGTAATACTCGTTAAATTAACAGCGTTGCCTTGCTCATCGTTTATTTGGCTCATTGCAAATTTGTGTCTGGCCAAAGCCGGGTCCAGATTAACAGTGTTGGCACTGTTCACAGACTGCTTTTCCAATACCACCAGTTTCAGCCGGTCATAATCCAGATACTCGGCGATATAGTCGTATGTGCCGGCCGTCAAACGAATGTTTTGACTATTAAACGCATAGCCGTTGTAAATCCGTTCGCCGGAATCATTGAAAATAACCAGGTTATTCAGATGCTGGCCCGCGGTATTGATAGTTTGATTGTGATAATCCATCAACGCCAGCGGCATACGGTACTGATTGCTGCCGTCTGATAACTGCAGGACCAGGCCTTGCATCAGGCTATTGGATTGCGACTGATACTGACTGGTATTCACCTGTATCTGCAAGCTCACTTCGAGCGTGGCGCCGGCAGCAATCTCTGCGTCAGCTGCCAGTGATGTTTGCAGGCTGATACCAGCCGGCAGGGGCGGTAGCGTCAGTTTTAATTTTTTGCTGCTGTTAGCGTGATTAAACAGCGTGAATTTGCGTTCGGCCTGCCATAGGCTCTGACTTCTGTCCAGTTTGCCAAAGGACAACGATTGCGGCGCAATTGTCAGTGCAGCTTGTGTCGCTGTGAGTACATCGAGCCTGCCACTGCCTTGTTCGGCGACGGTTGCACCTATGTCTTTGGCCTGACTCATTAACAAAGACTTGATCATCGCAGGGGTGCGAGTGGGTTGTTGTTGTTTTAGCAAAGCTGCCGCGCCTGCGACATGAGGCGCTGCCATCGATGTACCGCTTTTGTACTGAACCTGATTGCCAGGGGTGGTAGACAAAATCTCGTCACCTGGGGCTGCTAAATCCGGTTTGATAAACAGGTCAGTATCGGCGGGGCCATATGAGCTGTAACTTGTCATCTGATCGGTTTTTGTCGTCGCTGCCACAGTAATGGCAAGCTCAGCATTAGCCGGAGCACCCAAAGCGCCGTAGGCCCTACCGTCATTTCCTGCCGAAGCCACCACCACAATACCGGCTTTGACGGCATTGTTAGCCGCGATAGTCATCGGGTCATCTTGTGTGCCTGGGCCGCCCAAACTTAAGTTCACCACATCCAGCGCATCTTGGGTCAACGGGTTCTGGTCCGGGTTGGCCGCCCTTTCCAAAGCCTGAATGACACCTATGGTTGAACAATAGTAGCTACAGACCCGGTAAGCATATAAAGTGGCATCTGGTGCTACACCCGGCTGACTATCGCTTTTGCCGGCGATGATCCCGGCGACGTGTGTGCCGTGACCGTCCTTATCCTGTGGATCGGCGTCGTTATCGTAATAATCGTAGCCGCCGGCGACTTTACAGCCTTCACCAAAGCAGCCGCCCAATTCCGGATGGGTATAGTCGATACCACTGTCCAGGACGCCAATCCGCATCCCCTGGCCTGTCAGATTTTTTTCCGTGTTGTTAGTTAATTTCCACACCTGATCGACCCGGATCAACGGAATGGATTCGCGGCGATGTAATTGGATCTCTCGGTCTGGTGTGATGCTTTTGATGCCTGGGTAGGAACGTAATAATGCCACATTGGCGGGATCTGCAGTGACCACAAGACCGTTCAGCAGCAATTGTGTGCTGTCGAGCACTTCACTAATCAGCCCCTGATTCTGCAGCACACTGCTGAGTTCAGTTTGTTGCTGTAGCACCTGATAAGTGGCCTGCATTAATTGCGGAACCGGTATGTTGTTGACCGTCAAAGACTGTGTTGAGGCACTCGCTATCATTTCAGGTAACACCGCAGATTGCTGCAGTTCAATCAAATAGCGTTGCTGGCCATTCGGGAGCTCCCTGATTGGTTCACGGACCTTGCTGCCATCAGGTTTTGCAATAATCCGGTATGCGGTTGCAGTATCGCCGGAGGTTGGTTCTGCCATGGCAGAGAGCGGCACATTGAATAGAGCTGCAGGAATCAGACATAGTCCAAGCAATTTCGCGGAAGAAACATCAATCCTTGGGTACAATTTTTTTCCTTAATGGTTAAATTGTGTCAGCAGATTCACCTATGGTAAATGAAATGTAATTTGTATTGTAGAGGAAAATTTAACAGCACTGTCGCGTCTGATCTCTGCCAGATAGTCGCTACTGTTTTATCCACGGAACCGCGCTTATTTGCGACCAAATGCTGCCCGTTCACGACCAGTCACCCAACTAAATATTTTGTTGCATTTAATCCCTTATCCGTCCCAGATTTGACTGGGAATTTCAGCCTTGCCTCATATACTCGGCGCATCAACCTTGTGGAAATCGCTGTGGAATTGATGCCATGAATCTGACCCGAGCGGCCTGCAAAAACCCTGCAGCGACCTTTGTGCTGGTGTGCCTGATTTTATTATTTGGCCTGCTGGCGTTATATAAATTACCGATCCAATTACTGCCGGATTTAGACCGGCCGCAGATTTTTATCAATAACGGCTGGCGGGCTGCTGCGCCGCAGGAGATGGAAGCAACCATCATTGAGCCGCAGGAGAACACGCTGCGCAATGTGCCCGGAGTTGTCGAAATTCAGAGTAATGTCGGTCAGGGCTTTGGTTCTATTTCGCTGACCTTTGAAGTGGGTCAGGACATGCAACGTGCCATGCTGGACGTGATTAATGCGCTGAATCAGGCGCCGCCCCGGCCACGCGAAGCGGCCGAGCCACAGATTAATGTCGGCAGCGGCCGTGGTAACGTCGCGTCTATTCTGATTAAACAAATGAACCCTGCGGCCGGTGATGATTTTGGCCCTTATCTGAAACTGATCCGTGACAACGTTGGGCCGCGGCTGCGCGCCATTGCCGGCGTCAGCAATGTACAGCTGGCGTCTGATTTACCGCGTGAACTGCATATCACTTTTGACCCTTACAAAATGGCCGCACTTGGCATTGGTATTGAGCAGCTGCAAAGTAGTATCAGCCGCTCAGTCAATATGTCCGGCGGTTTTGCTGAAGTCGGCCGCCGTCAGTACACAGTGCGCTTTGAAGGCCAGTTTGAGCCGGCCGATTATGCCCGGATGATAGTGTCTTATAACCAGGGCCGGCCGGTTTACCTGCAGGAAATTGCTGAAGTCGAACTCGGTTATCCGGAAATCAACGGCTTTACCAAACGCAACGGCTTGCCGGCCTATTATCTGACGCTGGAACGCGGTGAAAACTCCAATACAGTGGCCATTCTGGATGAAGTGAATAAAGCCATAGTGGAGCTGAACCGCGACATTCTGGCCCCTAAACAGCTGGAAATGGAACTGAGTTTCGATGCTTCAATCCATATCCGCCGCGCCATCGCGCTGGTCAATTCCAATTTGTGGCTTGGCGTCGCGCTCAGTCTCGGCATTTTGTATCTGTTCTTGCGCGGCTGGAAAGCTACGGCCTTGATTGGCCTGACCATTCCGGTTTGTTTATTGATTGCGTTTGTCGTGCTGCAGGCCTTTGGCCGCAGCCTCAATGTAATTTCGCTGGCGGGGCTGGCTTTTGCTGTCGGCATGGTGCTGGATGCGGCCATTGTGGTGCAGGAAAACATAGTCCGGCTGATGCAGCAGGGGCTGGCGCTCGGGGCGGCGATAAAGCTCGGCTGCCGGCAGGTCGGTGGTGCTTTGTTAGCTTCCACTGCGACTACTGTCGCGATTTTCCTGCCGGTGCTTTATATGCAGGGTGTCGAAGGGCAGCTGTTTTACGATTTAGCGCTGACGCTGGCGGTGTCAATTTCGGCTTCAATGCTGGTGGCGCTGACTTTGTTACCGGTTTGCACCATGCTGTGGTTTAAACCGGCTGACATCAAACCAGACCCGCTGGCAGCACGCTGGGCGCTGTTGAGTCGTGGTGTGATGCGCCTGACCAAAGGCAAAACCCGTGCTATCGGCTGGTCTTTGGCGTTAGTACCGGGCGCTATGCTGCTGATGTCGCTGTTATTACCTAAAGCGGACTTTTTGCCACAGGCCAACGGCGACGGCATTTTCACTGGTTTTACCCTGCCGCCTGGGGGCAATATCAAAGTGATGGAGCAGGAAATAGGCCAGTTACTGGTAAAGCGCTTAAAGCCTTATTACGAGGACAAAAAGTATCCGGCGATCAAAGGCTACAACCTGTCGATGTTCTCAGCTTTTAATGTGCTGTTTGTATATCCGGAAGACCCGCGTTCGGTCAATGATATGTTGACCTTGCTGCGTACCGAAATTTTAAAAGACCTGCCCGATACTGAATCTTTTAGTTTCCGCGCCAGTTTACTCAATTTTGGCTTTAACTCCGGCCGGGAAATGTTTGTCGATTTTCAGGGGCCTGACACTGATTTCCTGATGACGCAGGCCGCTGCGGCCAAAACCATCATCGAGCAAAAGCTGCCGGGCGCCAATGTGCAGGCGGAACCCGGGCTGCAACAGAACCAGCCGGAGCTGCGTATCCTGCCGGATGAACACAATATTGCCCAGGCCGGCGTGGACCGCTTTTCGGTGGCGACTGCCATCCGGGCTGTTACCGACGGCATTTATGTCGGTGAGCAGTTCGATGGCAACGAGCGGATGGACATTATTCTGCGCGCACCCGCCTGGGACAATCCGGAGCAGTTGCAGGCCACGCCGATTTTCACCCAACAGGCTGGTGTGCAGACGCTGGGCCAGCTGACACAGATGCAGCGCACTGTGGGCCCCACCACTTTACTACGCGTCAACGGCCTGCGTACCGTCAGCCTGCAGGTTTCACCACCGGCGACTATGGCGCTGGAAGATGTGGTTAATGTGCTGCAACAGGACATAGTGCAGCCGCTGCGTAACAAACACGGCAACGACATGACGGTGCAATTTCGTGGCAGCGCCGACCGGTTGGAAAAAGCGATGAATTCAATGCTGGTGAATTTTATCGTTGCCGTGCTCATTCTGTTTTTACTGATGGCAGCTTTGTTTAAGTCCGCACGGGACAGTCTGCTGGTGTTGCTGACGATGCCCGTGGCACTGGCTGGCGGTGTGGTTGGGCTGAAATTGCTGAATCTGTTTGTGTTCCAGTCGCTGGATTTACTCACCATGATTGGTTTTATCATTTTGCTGGGTCTTGTCGTCAACAATGCCATTTTGCTGGTCGAGCAATATCGCCAGTCGTTGGCTCTTGGGATGGCGCAGCTGGAAGCCATTGAGTTTGCAGTACAAATCCGCGCCCGGCCGATTTTGATGAGTACCTTAACCAGTATTTTTGGCATGTTGCCGCTGGCGTTGATCCCAGGCGTCGGTACTGAGATTTATCGGGGTCTTGCCATCGTTATTGTCGGTGGTATGACGTTTAGTATGTTGTTCAGCTTGATTTTAGTGCCTGCGATGCTGCAGGCGTTACCGGCCAAACGCCGGGAAAAACCAGTCTATGTTGCCGAGGTATCCCATGAAATTGCCTGAGAAAAAACTCCTGCTAAGCCTGCTGTTTGGTGCTGTGCTGACAACGCCAGGCCTTGTCACCTTCGGTGCGCACGCCCAGAAGCAAACCCCGGCGCGGGTAGTCAGTACAGCGCCGGTACGTATTATGTCGATCGCGCCGACCATGATGGTGTCCGGCCAGGTGCAGAGTAAATATCAGTCAAATTTAAGCACTGGGGTCGACGGCCGGCTGGATTGGATAGCCGAACCCGGCCAGCAAGTGCAGGCCGGTGAAGTGCTGGCGCGGCTTGATCTGAAACCCTTACAGCTGCGCGCCGCAGAACTGCAGGCGCAGCTGAAACGGGCGCAAATTCAGTCGTTGCGACTGGACAAAGAACTGGTGCGCCAGCGCAGTTTGCTCAGCAAAGCGCTGGTGTCGCAGACTTTGGTCGATCAAACTCAGGCTGAGGCTGATCTGGCGCGCGCCGATATCGAATTGAGCCAGGCATCATTAGCACAGTTGCAGGATCAGCTGAGCCGCGCTGAGTTAAAAGCGCCTTTTGCCGGTGTGGTCAGTCAGCGCTTTCATCAGCTGGGTGAAGAGATCAGCCGCAGTGCGCCTTTGCTGCAACTGGTCAATCTGGAACAACTGGAAGTGCGGATCTACGCGCCACTGCAATATGCGCCATTTGTACAGCCGGGCCAACAGGTGGCGGTGTTTGATCAGCAAGGTCAACGTTCGCTGAAGGTCGTGTCGATTATTCCGGTGTCTGACAGCCGCTCGCAGACCTTTGAAGTGCGGCTGCAGGCGAAAGACAATGGTTTTCAGGTCGGCCAGCTGGTCAGTGTTGGTATTCCGACGGCTGTGGCAAAAGAAAGTCTGGTGATCCACCGCGATGCGCTGGTGCTGGCGCAACAACAGCATTCAGTGTTCCGGGTGGCTGCCAATAAAGCGCAGCAAGTAAAAGTGGCTTTGGGCCAGGGCCAGGGCGAATGGTTGCAGGTGGAAGCTGAACTTAATAATGGTGACCAGCTGGTGGTGCGCGGCGCTGATACCCTGACCGATGGCGCCGCAGTGCGGGTGCTGAGCGCTGATGAATTTAAACTGACCGGCAGCCGTGCCGGCGTGCAATAACATCAAATGAGATCATAGATGGGGGTCAGATCAGCCCCCCCTTTAAAACAAATCGTAGGTAGCAGCAAGCGAAGCCTGCTGGCCATCAGGTGCTGGCCACCATCTGGCGTACATCACCAGGTGCCACTTTTGCCTATCACGTTCTAAGAAACGAACCAATCCTGTCAGCTCATCCCACACCTCTCACTAATGGTCATAGATGGCTGGATAGCTAATTGCAATTAGCCGCGGCGACAGACTTTTGCTTTAGGTTACGCGGCACTTTTTAAGTATTGATCTACCGATCAGTGGATTTTTCTCCCACTTTTTCCCCCTTTTTTCCCACCTCAGCCGCAAGCCGCATTTTTATTGGATCTTATTCGATCGATCCGTTGGGGTTTCGCCTTGACAATGCCGAATTTTCAGCCCTAAACTGTGACATTGTGGAAGATTGTGGGTCAATGTGGATCTTTCACGGATCAAATAATAACCAAGTGGGATCAATTCATGTTTCGTGGGTCATTTGCTCTGAGCCTGGACGACAAGGGACGGTTAACGCTGCCAACGCGTTACCGTGACCTGCTGTTGTCTGAAGCCAGCGGCCAATTGATCTGCACCATCGACCATAAAGATCCCTGCTTGCTGCTGTATCCGTTGTCTGAATGGGAAGAAATCGAAGAGAAGCTGAAACGGCTGTCGAGCTTTAACCCGCAGGAACAACGCTTAAAACGGCTGTTACTGGGCCATGCCACCGATTGTGAAATGGACAAAAACGGCCGCATTCTGTTACCCGCCACGCTGCGCTCCCACGCGCATTTAAGCAAAGGCCTCCGCTTGGTCGGGCAACTGAACAAATTTGAGATCTGGGACGAAGAGACCTGGCATCAACGCGTGGCTGAAGATATGGCCGCTGAACAGGAACTGGCCCAGGCCGGCGATGCCGAGCTGTCTGAGCGCTTAATGGACTTATCGCTATGAGCCAGCCCGCACACATTTCAGTCTTGTTAAGCGAGACCATCGAAGGCCTCGCCATTCGGCCGGGCGGAGTTTATATCGACGGTACATTTGGCAGGGGAGGGCATAGCCGTGTCGTGTTAAGCCAGCTCGGTCCACAAGGCCGCTTGTTTGCCATTGACCGCGACCCGTCAGCTATCGCTGCGGCTGCTGCTGATGAATTTGCCAAAGACGCTCGTTTTCATATCAGCCATTGCGCATTTGCTGAGCTTGCCACTGTGGCGGCAGACCAGCAAATCACTGGTCAGGTTGACGGTATTTTACTGGATTTAGGCGTGTCGTCGCCGCAATTAGATGATGCTGAACGCGGTTTTAGTTTTATGCGTGACGGCCCACTGGATATGCGGATGGACCCAACGTCCGGCATTTCAGCGGCCGCCTGGCTGGCCAAAGCTGACGTTGAAGACATCACCTTTGTGCTGCGCGAATACGGTGAAGAGAAATTCGCCTGGAAAATTGCCAATGCCATCGTTGAAGCCCGTGGCACTGAGCCTTTTACCCGCACAGCACAGCTTGCGGCACTGATAGCCCGCGTGGTGCCAAAGAGTTTCAAAGAGAAAAAACATCCTGCCACCCGCAGTTTTCAGGGCATCCGCATTTATATCAACAGCGAACTGGAACAAGTGAATCAGGCGCTGGAAGCGGCATTGACGGTATTAAAACCGGGCGGCCGTCTCGCGGTGATTAGCTTCCATTCGTTGGAAGACCGGCTGGTAAAGCAGTTTATGCGCAAACACAGTAAGCCGGCACAACTGCCCAAAGGCATTGTGCTGACTGAAGCGCAAATGCGCCAGGACCTGGCGCTGAAACTGATTGGCAAGGCCATGATGCCTTCCGATGCTGAGCTTGCGGCCAATCCGCGTTCCCGCAGTGCAGTGCTGCGCGTCGCCGAGCGGATGGGGAGTCCCAAGGCATGAGCGCTATCCGGCTGAACCAGCTGATTTTGCAGGATTTAGGCCAGCATAAGCTGGTGATTTTATTACTGGCAGCGGCAATTGGATCTGCGCTGGCGGTGATCGAACTGACCCATATGAACCGGCAGCTGACGATTAGTCAGGACAAATTATTTCAACAAAGAGATGCGCTGGATATGGAATGGCGCAATTTATTGGTCGAACAGCGAGCTTTGTCTGAACATAGCCGCGTTGAAGAGCTGGCAAAGAAACAGCTGCTGATGGTTCGTCCGCTGGGACAGCAAGATATAGTGGTGGATGAACCATGAGAAAAGGCACTGCTCGTCAGGCTAAGGCCCGTAAACAACCAACGTTAATCAGCTGGCGTTTTGCCTTTGTTGTGTTGTCGTTGTCCACTATTTTTGTTGGCTTGATTGCCCGTGCTGCTTATTTACAGGTTATTGAACCGGATAAATTAATCGAACAAGGCGATTTACGCTCGCTGCGTGTTAAATCCGACGAAGTGCTGCGCGGTATGATCACCGACCGTCATGGCGAAGAGCTGGCAGTCAGTGTGCCGGTTGAATCTATTTATGCGGATTCCAAAATGGTGATTGAATCCGGTGCGAACAAAGACCAGCGCCGTTGGCATGCCTTAGCTGAAATGCTGCAAATCACGCCGGAAGAACTGACGAAAAAAATCGCCACTGACAAGAAAAAACGTTATGTCTATCTGCAACGTCAGGCCAGTCCGGCCACTGTGGACTACATCCGTAAGTTGAAAGTGCCGGGACTGTATTTCAAACAGGAATCCAAACGCTATTACCCATCGGGTGAAGTGACAGCGCATATTCTTGGTTTTACCAACGTCGATGACCACGGGGTCGAAGGTGTTGAACGCCAGTACGACAGCATTTTAAAAGGCACGCCAGGGCGTAAACTGGTACGTAAAGACGCCAAAGGCCGTGAAATTGAAGTGCTGGAAGAAGAGCAGTCAACAGCTTCCCGCAATCTGCAGTTATCGATTGACCAGCGCATACAGGCGGTGGCGTATCGTGAGCTGAAAAAAGCGGTGCTGACTTTTGGCGCAGCATCAGGTTCTTTAGTGCTGGTTGACGTGCATACGGGGGAAGTGTTGGCTATGGTCAATAGCCCGTCATATAACCCGAATAACCGCAAGAATACGGCAGTGCACCGGTTCCGTAACCGCGCTATTACCGACACTTTTGAGCCAGGCTCAACCATCAAGCCATTACCGGTTTTGGCTGCGCTGGAAAACGGCACTGCCAATATGAATACAGTGATTTCCACTGGCTACGGCGCGATCATGGTTGGTGGCCGTCGTGTGCAGGACACTAATGGCTACGGCGACCTGGACCTGACCGGCATCATGCGCAAATCATCCAATATCGGTGTGACTAAGCTGGCCCTGGGCATGCCGCATGAAGACTTGCTGGATATGTATTACGAGATGGGCATTGGCTCAGAAACCGGTCTGGGTTTGATTGGTGAAAGTGACGGCATGTTGCGTGAGCGCTCGCGCTGGTCAGATCATGAGCGCGCCACTTTATCCTTTGGTTATGGTTTGTCTGTGACCGCAGTCCAGTTGGCAAAAATGTATTCCGCTATTGCCAACGGCGGTGTGGTCCGGCCGCTGACTTTATTAAAAACAGAACAACCGCCGGCTGGCAAACAAGTAGTGTCAGAGCAATATGCTGATGCCATGGTCGAAATGCTGGAGCAAGTCACCGAAAAAGGTGGTACTGCGACCAAAGCCCGTGTGCCTGGTTATCGCGTTGGTGGTAAAACAGGTACTGCGAAAAAAGCCGTGGCCGGTGGTTATGGCAACGATTATATCGGCTCTTTTGCCGGCATAGGCCCGATTTCAAGTCCGCGCCTGGCTTGTGTGGTGATCATTAACGAGCCCAGTGGCGATTATTATTATGGCGGTGAAGTGGCTGCGCCTGTATTCAGCACCGTGATGGGCGCTGCAATGCAGTTGCTGAATCTACCACCGGATGGCAATGACAGCCGTATTACTAAGGTGACCGGAGGTCCCGATGCAGGTTAACCGACTTCAGCGCTGGTTGACTCCGTTCAAAGCGACTGCCGCAGGGCAGTCGCTTTGTGCGTTAGAGAAGCTGCCAGAAATAAGCAATACTGCCGAATTGCAGTACAACACTAAACAATTGAAAGCTGGTGATATTTTTCTGGCTTTGCCCGGTGTAGGCGGTCATGGCAACCGTTTCATCCGTCAGGCACTGGCGCAGGGCGCAGCCTTTATCCTGACCGACAGTTTGCCAGACACCGAAGCGCACCTGGCGCTGGAGCCGCAGCTGTGTGTCTGGCCAGATATGCTTAGTGTGCTGCCACAACTGCTAAGCAGCTTTTATCAGGACGCCGCCAAACGGCAGGAGCTGATAGGCATTACCGGGACTAACGGCAAATCCAGCACGGCGATTTTCGTCAACCAATTATCAGATTTGCTAGGTAAACCGGCCAGCGTGATCGGTACTTTGGGTTATGGCTCGTACCGCAACCTGACTCCTTTACAAAATACCACGCCGCACCTGGCTGATTTACACCGGATTTTTTATCGCGCCTGCGAACAAGGCCAACTGCGCACCGCGATGGAAGTGTCATCGCATGCGCTGGTGCAGCAACGCGTTGCCGGGCTGCAGTTTAAAGTGGCGGTCTTTACCAACTTAAGCCGCGATCACCTGGATTATCATGGCACTATGGAAGCTTATGGCGCCGCTAAAGCGCTGCTGTTCAGCCCTGAGCTTTGCCAGACCGCCGTAATTAACGTGTCTGATGAGTTTGGTAAAACACTGGCGCAGCAATGCAAGGTGCCGCTATTGGTGTACGGCCGCAGCAGTGACTGTGCCGGTTACAGCCAATACTTAAGCTACGACCAGCTGCGCTCCGACGGCAAAGGTTTTCAACTGCGTCTGCATAGCCATCTGGGTGATTACGATGTGCATATTCCGCTTTTGGCTGAATTCAACGTGCAGAATGTACTGGCCGCCATTGGCGCCTTAGTGCAGTGCGGCCACAAGTTATCCGCGATTCTGGACGCTGTGAAAAAACTGAAAGCTGTGGCGGGTCGGATGGAAATGTGGCAGTTCCCGGATGATGTCGCGCTGGTGGTTGATTATGCGCACACGCCGGATGCACTGATGCAAAGCTTGCAGGCGCTGCGGCAGCAATGCCGGGGCCGGATCTGGTGTGTGTTTGGTTGTGGCGGCGACCGCGATAAAGGCAAACGGCCTTTAATGGGACAAATCGCCGAACAACACGCAGATCATGTTATCATTACCGCCGACAACCCCCGCACTGAAGCTGTACTCGATATCTGTAAAGACATTGCTGCCGGAATGCAAACCGGCGCCAACTGCCAGATCGAACCTGATCGGGAATCTGCCATTAAACTGGCCCTGATCGAAGCCCACGCGCACGACATGATTCTGGTGGCCGGTAAAGGCCACGAGACTTATCAGATATTGGGAAATGTAGTGCGGGACTATGACGAACGTAAATATATCAATGATTTATTGGCGGAGATGAGCTGATGATCACTTTAATGACCAGTGACATTGCCAAAGCATTATCGGCCCAGCTGATTGGCCCCGATATCGAGGTAAACAGTGTCAGTACCGACAGCCGGAATATTCAGGCCGGCGATTTGTTTATTGCCCTGCAAGGTCCAAATTTTGACGGCCATAAGTTTGCCGAAGAAGTCGTGAATAAAGGAGCCTGTGCGCTGGTGGTGACCCGGCACCTGGATGTGCCGGTCCCACAATTAATAGTAGCGGACACTCGTTTGGCGCTCGGGCAGCTCGGCGCACTGGTCAAAAACCGGCTGAAAGTCAAAACTGTGGCCGTGACCGGCAGCGTCGGCAAAACCACTGTCAAAGAAATGATGGCGGCGATTTTATCGCGAATTGGCAATGTATTAGCCACAGCCGGCAATTTTAATAACGAAATTGGCGTGCCGCTGACCTTATTACGGTTGAACGAAAGCCACAATTTTGCCGTGATGGAGCTTGGTGCTAATCACTTAGGCGAAATTGCCTACACCAGCTCGTTGGTCAAACCGGACGTGGCAATGATCACCATAGTGGCGCCGGCGCATATTGAAGGCTTTGGCGACATTTTTGGTGTGGCCCGTGCGAAAGGCGAGATTTATAGCGGTTTATCCGCCGGTGGTACTGCCATTCTGCCGCTGGATTCTGAATACCACAGCTATTGGCTCCCTCGCGTGCAGCACCTGCAGGTACAAAGTTTCAGTGCCACCCAACATGCTGATATCTACGCCGACAACATTGAACTGGACGCTGAAGGCTGTGCCGGTTTTGAACTGCACACGCCAAAAGGTCATTGCTTTGTGCAGCTGACCATTCCGGGCAAACATAATGTGCATAACGCCTTAGCCGCCACTGCCGGCGCACTGGCGCTCGGCGCCAGCTTGACTGACGTGCAGCTGGGACTTGCCGCGATGCAACCGGTCAAAGGCCGCATTAATGTCTATCAGCCAACACCTGGTGTGCGCATTATCGATGACACCTATAACGCTAACGTGGAATCTGCCAAAGCGGCCATCGATTTACTGGCTGCTTACGGTGGTCAGCGATATCTAGTGTTGGGCGATATGGGTGAATTAGGGCCAGATGCGCGCATTTACCACGAAGAAGTGGGTATTTACGCTAAACAGGCAGGGATTAACGGTCTGTTCACTTTAGGCGTGTTATCTCAGAATGCCAGCGAACAGTTCCATCAGCACGGCGCGCATTTCAGTTCGCGTGACCATTTGCTGCCTAGATTGCATGGCTTGTTACAGAGCAAAGAAGATGTATCCATTCTGGTGAAAGGCTCGCGCAGTGCCCGGATGGAATTAGTAGTACAAGACTTGCTAGAAAGATGTCAGCAGGAGAAAAGCGCATGTTAGTCTGGTTGGCTGAGTTTCTGACTCAATATATCAATGCTTTTAACGTCTTTAGCTACCTGACGTTCCGCGCCATTCTTGGCGTGTTGACCGCCTTATTACTGAGTCTGTATTTTGGTCCGAAACTGATTGCCGCGCTGCAGCGCCTGCAAATCGGCCAGACAGTACGCAATGACGGCCCTGAGAGTCATTTCTCGAAAAAAGGCACTCCGACTATGGGCGGTTTGTTGATATTGGGTTCTATCGCCATCAGCACTCTGCTGTGGGCGGACCTGACCAACAAATATGTCTGGGTGGTGCTGTTTGTACTGCTGGCTTACGGCTGGATTGGTTTCATCGACGATTACCGCAAAGTCATTCGCAAAGATCCTAAGGGCCTGATTGCGCGCTGGAAATACTTCTGGCAGTCGGTGTTTGCTATTGCCACGGCGTTTTTCCTGTATGCCACCGCCGAGCGGCCGGCCGAAACCAGTCTGGTGGTACCATTTTTAAAAGACGTGCTGCCACAGCTCGGGTTGTTCTTTTTGGTCACCACTTATTTTGTCATGGTCGGTTTTTCTAATGCGGTCAATCTGACGGATGGCTTGGATGGTCTGGCGATAGTACCGACTGTGATGGTAGCCGCCGCTTTTGCCATTATCGCTTATGTCAGCGGCAACGCTGTATTTGCCAATTATCTGCATATCCCGCATTTACCGCTGACTTCCGAACTGGTAGTGGTTTGTACCAGTATCGTCGGCGCCGGCCTGGGTTTTTTGTGGTTCAACACCTACCCGGCGCAGGTATTTATGGGTGACGTTGGTTCACTCGCTTTAGGTGCGTTACTAGGTGTGATCGCTGTGCTGGTGCGTCAGGAAATTGTGTTGATTGTGATGGGCGGTATTTTTGTTATCGAAACCATGTCGGTCATTTTACAGGTTGGTTCATACAAACTGCGTGGCCAGCGTATTTTCCGCATGGCACCCATTCATCACCACTATGAGTTAAAAGGCTGGCCGGAGCCACGCGTGATTGTGCGGTTTTGGATCCTGTCGATTATTTTTGTGTTGATTGGTCTGGCGACGCTGAAACTGCGTTGATCTGAAAGGAAATAAAGGCATGACAAAGCTGTTTCAGGGTAAAAGAGTGGCAGTGATTGGCCTCGGGGTAACCGGGCTTGCCACTGTGCGTTTTTTGCTGAAACAAGGCGTGAAGCCGGTGCTGATGGATACCCGGCTGAAAGTCGCCGGCCTTGATGCAATTCCGGCAGAAAAAGTCGATGGTATTTACCTCGGTGAGCTTGATGCCAACCGGCTGGCCCGGATGGACGTGCTGTTGGTCAGCCCAGGCCTTGATACCAGTCATCCGGCCATTCGTTTTGCCACGGCGCAAGGTGCACAGCTGATGGGGGACGTCGAGCTGTTTGCGCTTTGCAATGAAAAGCCTGTGGTGGCTGTCACCGGTTCTAACGGCAAATCGACTGTGACAACGCTTGTCGAATTTATGCTGAACTGCAGCGGTATTCCGGCGTTAGCGGCCGGCAATATTGGCCTGGCGGTGCTGGATGCGCTGGAGCGCAACGACGCCAGGGTTTATGTACTGGAGTTATCGAGTTTTCAGCTTGAAACCACGCATAGCCTGAAATTACGCGCTGCCGCCAATTTAAATGTCACTGAAGATCATCTGGACCGGCACGGTACTATGGCGGCTTATGCTGCGGCCAAACAACGCATTTATCTGCATACTGACCTCGCGGTGTTTAACGCTGAGGACAGCCTTACCCGGCCACTGGGCTGTGCCGCACCACAAATTGGCCTGAACCTGCAGCAACCGCAGGATGGTTATGGTCTGGTGCAACATCAGGGCGAAAGCTGGTTGCTGGTGGCTGGTGAGCCTTTAATGCCGGTCCGTCAGATGTCGATGGTCGGCCGGCATAATCAGTTTAACGCGCTGGCGTCCTGTGCCCTGGCATTGGCCGTGGGTTGCAGTCGCGAAGCATTAGTGCAGGCGTTACAAACTTATCAGCCACTGCCGCATCGCTGCACTTTAGTCGCTGATCATCAGGGTATTCGCTGGGTCAATGATTCCAAAGCCACTAATGTTGGCGCAACGCTGGCGGCAATCGCCGGTTTGCGTGCAGATGTACCGGGCAAGCTGATTCTGATCGCCGGTGGCGATGGTAAAGGCGTGGATTTTCATGAATTGGCGGCTGTGCTGAAGCAGCAGGTCGATCAGGTCATTACTTTAGGCCGCGACGGTCCGGCGATTGCGGCTTTGGTGCCCGGCGCGATTCAAGTGGCGGATTTAACTGCGGCGGTGAAACAAGCCGCGGCCATCGCTAAATCCGGCGACATGGTGTTGTTATCACCGGCCTGTGCCAGCCTCGATATGTTTAAAAACTACGAAGAACGCGGCCGTCTGTTCGCCGAAGCTGTGTTGCAGGTGCTGAAATGAAAGCATGGCTGGCGCAGCAATCCGAGCAGTTCGTCGAACATTGGGTCGACTGGTGGCGGGCTGAAGACGGAGTCAGTTATGACCGGTTTTTCTTTACGCTGATGGTGTTGCTGCTCGGCGTTGGTTTTATCATGGTGACCAGTGCCTCAGTGCCGGTGGCAGAACGTCTGTTCGGCGCGCCGCTGCATTACAGTATCCGGCATCTGGTTTATATTCTGATTGGACTCGGTTTTGCCTATCTGGCGCTGAACGTGCCGATTGACCGCTGGCTGCAGGGCAGTATGGTGCTGCTGGTGTTAGGCATTTTCGGTTTGATTGCGGTGCTGGCGTTTGGCCGCAACGTCAACGGCAGTACGCGCTGGCTCTATGTCGGCCCTATTGGTATTCAGGCGGCGGAACCTGCTAAATTGTTCTTTTTTATCTATTTATCCAGTTATCTGGTGCGCCGGCACGAAGAAGTTATTGAAAATTTTAAAGGCTTTTTAAAACCACTGCTGGTGTTGTTTGTGTTTGCCGTCTTGCTGCTGATGCAGCCTGACCTCGGTACTGTGATCGTGATGTTTGGCACCAGCGTGGTGTTGTTATTTTTAGCCGGCGCCAAGCTCTGGCAGTTTTTTGGTCTGATCCTGACAGGCCTGGCGTCGATGTCAGTGTTAATTGTCTACAGCGAGTATCGCTGGCGGCGGGTTACGGCTTTTCTTGACCCCTGGGCCGACCCTTTTGGCAGTGGTTATCAGCTGACACAATCTCTGATGGCTTTTGGTCGTGGCGGTTTATCCGGCCAGGGCCTGGGGAACTCAGTGCAAAAGCTCGAGTATCTACCTGAGGCGCATACGGATTTTATTTTGGCGATTATTGCCGAAGAAACCGGTTTGCTTGGTGTGCTGGCAGTGGCGAGTTTGCTGTTTCTGATGATGGTGCGCGCCTTGTGGATTGGCAAAAGAGCTGTGCAAAAAGGCCTTAGTTTCCACGGCTTTCTGGCCTATTCCATCGCGATTTGGATTGGCTGCCAGACCTTTGTGAATATCGGTGTGGCGACAGGCGCTTTGCCGACTAAAGGTCTGACCTTGCCTTTTGTCAGCTCCGGTGGCAGTAGTCTCATCATTATGCTGGTGGCCGCCGCCATAGTGTTGCGCATTGATTTTGAAGTCCGGCTCAAAGGCCGCCACGCGATTAGCGGAGGCGCCCATGCCTGACATGACTGAACGCGCGCTGGGAGCTCCGCGGCCGACTGTGCTGATTATGGCCGGCGGCACCGGTGGACATATTTTCCCGGCCCGCGCCGTCGCTGATGTTCTGGCGGCAGAAGGCTGGCAAGTGCATTGGCTTGGTACCGCAGATCGGATGGAAGCGCGTTTAGTGCCGCAGTTCGGTTATCCGCTGCATACCATCGGTGTTGCGGGGCTGCGCGGTAAAGGCTGGCGCTCCATGCTCAAAGCACCTGTGATGCTGCTGCGTTCTTTATTGCAGGCGCGGGTGCTGGTGAAGCAGTTAAAGCCAGATCTGGTCCTTGGCTTTGGCGGTTACGCCAGTGGTCCGGGTGGTCTTGCGGCCTGGACTGATGGTGTGCCGTTGGTTATTCACGAGCAAAATGCTGTCGCGGGCACGACCAACAAGCTGCTGGCGCGTATTGCTGATCAGGTGCTGGTCGCCTTTCCGCAGGCCTTTTCTGCTCAGAAAAACCGGCTGGTGTTGGGAAATCCGGTACGCAGCGAGCTGATTGGGCAAAATCCGCAGAATTATTTGCAGAAAAGCTTAAATATTTTGATCGTCGGTGGTAGTTTAGGAGCCAGGATTTTTAATCAGGCGCTGCCACCGATCCTGAAGCAGGCCGCGGCCTGCGGCCAGATCCGGGTGCGTCATCAGACCGGGCAACATGAGCTGGCACAAACCGAATTGGCTTATGCGGATAAGCCGGAAAATCTCGATGTGCAAGTCACTGCTTTTATTGATGATATGGCTGAGGCTTACCGCTGGGCCGATTTGGTGATTTGTCGTGCCGGTGCACTGACAGTCAGTGAAGTGGCGTGTGTTGGTGTAGCTGCCTTGTTTGTGCCTTTGCCAACAGCGATCGATGATCACCAGACCGCAAATGCCAATGTGCTGGTCAGCAGGCAGGCCGCATTGTTATTGCCACAGGCAAAATTAAATCCCGAACATTTAGTGCCGCTGTTGCAGGGCTGGTTGTCTGACAAGACGCCGCTGGTACACATGGCACAACAGGCACGATCTTGTGCCATCGACGATGCCGCCGAACAGGTGGCAGCAGTTTGTCGACGTATTACAGGTGTAAATTAAGATGATAACAAAAACCATGCACCCGGAAAAAACAGCAATGCGTCGTGTTGAACGCATTCATTTTGTCGGGATTGGTGGTGCAGGCATGGGCGGTATCGCCGAAGTCCTGCTCAATGAAGGCTATAAAATTTCCGGCTCAGATCTGGGCCCAAATCCGGTGGTTGAACGCCTGACGGCATTAGGTGCTGACATACAGTTCGGCCACAAAGCAGAGAATATTCAGGGCGCCAGCGTTGTGGTGGTCTCCAGCGCCATTAAAACCGATAACCCGGAAGTGAACGCTGCGCTCGAACAACGCATTCCGGTGGTGCGCCGCGCCCAGATGCTCGCTGAGCTGATGCGCTTTCGCCACGGAATCGCTATCGCCGGCACTCACGGCAAAACCACGACGACCAGCCTGGTGTCGTCGATTTTCGCCGAAGCCGGTGCAGACCCGACTTTTGTCATCGGTGGTTTACTCAATTCAGCCGGTACCAACGCGCGTTTAGGCGCAGGCCGTTATCTGATAGCCGAAGCCGATGAAAGTGATGCGTCCTTCCTGCATTTGCAGCCGATGGCCGCCATCATTACTAATATCGAACCAGACCATATGGAAACCTACCAGGGTGATTTCGAAAAAATGAAATCAACTTATCTGGAGTTTTGCCATAACCTGCCATTTTACGGCGCTGTGGTGCTATGTATCGACGACCCGGTGTTACGGGAACTGATGCCACGCATTGGCCGCACCATCATTACTTATGGTTTTAGCGCCGATGCGGACTATCGTATCAGTGACTTCAGTCAGTCCGGCACCAGAACACAGTTTATCGTGACAGACCCAAGCGGCCACAGCCGCACTATTGAATTAAATCTGGCGGGTCGCCACAACGCTTTAAATGCCACAGCAGCTTTTGCCATGGCGCAGGACGAAGGTGTGCCTGAAGCGGCAATCCTCGCGGCCTTCAGTAAATTTGAAGGCATTGGCCGGCGCTTCCAGCAATATGGCGAATTCGACACCGGCCGTGGCAAAGTGTTGTTAGTCGACGACTATGGTCATCACCCCAGCGAAGTCGCGGCCACTGTTGCAGCAGCTCGCAATGCCTGGCCAGAGCGCCGGCTGGTGATGGCGTATCAGCCACACCGTTACACCCGCACTCGCGATTTGTACGAAGATTTTGCCAAAGTGCTATCGACTGTCGACAGCCTGTTGCTGCTGGAAGTTTACAGCGCCGGTGAAGCGCCAATTGCCGGAGCGGATAGCCGCAGCCTTTGCCGCAGCATTCGTGCCCGCGGTCAGCTCGACCCGATTTATGTCGCAACTCCGGCGGATTTACCGGCAGCTTTAGCGGACGTGTTACAGGACGGCGACGTGCTGATGACACAGGGCGCCGGTAATATCGGTGCCTTGGCCAAACAACTGGCCGCACAAAAACTACATATCGAAACGATGAAACAATCCACAGGGAGCCAGTCATGAGCAGTAAATTTGGCAAAGTGGCCGTGATGTTAGGTGGCACCTCCGCCGAGCGTGAGGTGTCGTTAAAATCAGGCGCTGCAGTATTAAAGGCATTGCAGGCGCAAGGCATTGACGCCCATGCCTTTGACCCAAAAGAGCAGCCGCTGAGCGACCTGGAAACCCAGGCCTTTGACCGGGTTTTTATCGTGTTACACGGTCGTGGCGGCGAAGACGGCACTATGCAAGGCGCATTGCAATTGCATGGTATTCCTTATACCGGCTCCGGCGTGCTCGGCTCTGCACTGGCGATGGATAAAATCCGCTGTAAGTTTCTGTTCAGTGCCCATGGTTTACCAACAGCACCGTTTCGGGTGGCACAAAAAGGTGAAACCATTGATTACGCCGCGATGCTGGCACAGCTCAATGGCAAAGTGATGGTCAAGCCTGCCAACGAAGGTTCCAGTATCGGCATGTCGGCAGCGACCACGCCGGCAGAACTGGAGCAGGCATTAGCCCTTGCTTTTGACTATGACGATGCGGTGCTGGTGGAGCAGTGGATCAACGGTCGCGAATTCACTGTGTCGATGTTAGATGGTCAGGCTTTGCCGGTCATCGAAATGCGTACGCCTCGCGCTTTTTATGATTACGAAGCCAAATACCAGTCCAACAGCACTGAATATTTATGTCCGGCGCCAATTACTGCAGAGCAGACGGCCAGTTTACAGCAAGCGGCGATGGCAGCGTTTAAAGCTGTGGGCGCCAAAGGCTGGGGCCGTGTTGATGCGATGCTCGACAGCGATTGTGAGTTCCGTCTGCTGGAAGTGAACACAGTGCCTGGCATGACCGAAAAGTCACTGGTACCGATGGCGGCGCGGGCGGCGGGTTACAGCTTTGAACAGCTGGTGGCAAAAATATTAGAGCAGGCGTTATGAGTTCATTGCGTCAGAGCCAAAAAACACCTTTCACCCCGGCTTTTGTCGGTGGTGTGGTGTTTTTCCTCTGCGCAGTAGCCCTGGTGATTTGGTTTGGTGTCAAGGTCAGCCAATGGGCGGCACATCAACAAACAGCGCCGATTAAACAGGTGAAATTATATGGCGATTTTGGCCATATCAAGCCGCAGACATTACACAGCAAACTGCAGCAGCATCTGGTGGGCAATTATTTCAAGCTGGATGTCGACGAAGTTGCCGCTTTTTTACAACAGCAACCCTGGGTACATCAGGTGGCCGTGCGTAAACAGTGGCCCGGCACTTTAGTGGTGGTCGTGACAGAGCACAGCCCGGTCGCCATCTGGAATAAAGAGTATTTGCTGAATAAACGCGGCGAAGTGTTCCGCGCACCACTGGAGCAACTGCAGGCAACTTTGCCAAAACTGAATGGTCCGGAAGGCGCTGAGCAGGACGCACTCAGCATGTACGGCAAAGTGCAGGCACTGTTGGCATTACATCAGTTCGAGGCGGCCGGTTTGTCGGTCACCGAACGTTTCGCCTGGGAAGTGCAGCTCAGCAACGGTATTGCGCTGAAGCTTGGGCGGGAAGATACGTTAAAGCGGGTGCAGCGATTTATCGACCTGTACCCGGTGGTGGTGAAACATAAACCGGAAGCGATAGTACAAGTCGATTTACGGTATGACACAGGATTAGCGGTGCAATATGCGCCGCCGGTGATAACGGAAAAGAGAAAAGCATGACCAAGTCGTTAGATCGGGATCTGATCGTCGGGTTAGATATCGGCACCTCGCAAATTAAAGCCGTGGTCGGTGAGATCACCGCAGATAACCAGCTGGCGATTGTCGGCGTCGGTACCCATATTGCCCGCGGTATGGATAAAGGTGGTGTGAACGATCTGAATCTGGTGGTGCAGTCAGTGCAACGCGCCATTGATGAGGCCGAATTGATGGCGGATTGCCGCGTGTCTTCAGTGTATTTAGGCATTACCGGCAAACATATCCGCTGCCAGAACGAAAGCGGCATGGTACCGATTAACGATACGGAAGTGACCGCTGATGATGTCGCCAACGTGATCCACGCAGCGAAATCGGTGCCGATCTCCGCTGAACGCCGGTTATTACATGTGTTACCGCAAGAATTTTCCGTCGACATGCAGGAAGGCATCAAAAGCCCGATTGGCATGTCCGGTGTGCGGATGGAAGCCAAAGCGCACATCATCACTTGCGCCAACGACATGGCGAAGAACATTGAGAAATGTGTCGAGCGCTGCAGCTTACATGTTGATCAGCTGATATTCAGCTCGCTGGCGTCAAGCTTTGCCATCCTGACGGAAGATGAAAAAGAGTTAGGCGTCTGTGTGGTTGATATGGGCGGCGGTACTATCGATATCTCGATTTATACCAATGGCGCGCTGCGCCATACCGCGGTGATCCCGGTGGCCGGCAATCAGGTCACCAGCGACATCGCCAAAATCTTCCGCACGCCGATTGGCCATGCCGAAGAGATTAAAATTCAGTACGCCTGTGCGCTACGCAGCATGGTCGGCAAAGAAGAAAGTATTGAAGTGCCAAGCGTCGGTGGTCGTCCGGCCCGCAGCATGTCACGGCATACATTGGCTGAAGTGGTTGAACCACGTTATCAGGAATTGTTTGAACTGGTGGTGGAAGAAATTCGCGCCAGTGGTCTGGAAGAGCAAATCGCCGCCGGCGTGGTGTTAACCGGTGGCACCGCCAAGATGGAAGGTGCTGTTGAGTTTGCTGAAGATATCTTCCAGATGCCGGTGCGGCTGGGCTATCCGGCCCATATTACCGGCTTAACCGAATATGTAAACGACCCGGCTTATGCCAGCGTGGTCGGTCTGTTATTGTATGGCAAAGATGCGCGTGCCCAGCAGAAAAAAGCAGTGGCGGCACGGGAGTCGGTTGGTGGTTTTGTCAAAAAACTGACCAGCTGGTTTAAAGGCGAGTTTTGAGTAAGCGTAAAACGGAGAGAGCAACATGTTTGAGTTAATGGAAAACCACAGCGAAGAAGCTGTCATCAAAGTGGTTGGCGTCGGTGGCGGTGGCGGTAACGCTGTCGAATACATGGTCGCCAGCAACATTGAAGGGGTGGAATTTATTGCCGCCAACACCGATGCGCAGGCACTGCGTAATTCATCGGCCAACGTCACGCTGCAATTGGGTGCCAATGTCACTAAGGGTTTAGGCGCTGGCGCGAACCCTGATGTCGGCCGTCGTTCAGCTGAAGAAGATCGCGACACCATTAAAAAGACCATTATGGGCGCTGATATGGTGTTTATCGCTGCCGGCATGGGCGGTGGTACTGGTACTGGCGCAGCACCAATTGTGGCGCAGGTTGCCAAAGAGCTGGGTATTCTGACTGTTGCTGTCGTGACTAAGCCTTTCCCGTTTGAAGGCAAAAAACGTTCTAATTATGCCGACGAAGGCATCAATGAACTGGCAAAACACGTCGATTCACTGATCACCATTCCAAACGACAAGTTATTAAAAGTATTAGGTAAAGGCACCAGCCTGCTCGATGCGTTTAAAGCCGCCAATAACGTGCTGCTGGGCGCTGTGCAGGGTATTGCTGAACTCATTACCCGTCCGGGTCTGATTAACGTCGACTTCGCCGACGTGCGCACCGTGATGTCAGAAATGGGCACTGCGATGATGGGTACCGGCCGTGCCACTGGCCCGGACCGCGCTGAAGAAGCGGCCGAACAGGCGATCTCCAGCCCACTGCTGGAAGATATCGATTTGTCTGGTGCTAAAGGCATTCTGGTCAATATCACGGCTGGTTTGGACCTCACCATCGAAGAATTTGAAATCGTTGGTAATGCAGTGAAAGCTTTTGCCTCAGAAAATGCCACTGTGGTTGTTGGTGCGGTCATTGATCCGGAAATGTCAGACGAGCTGCGTGTCACAGTGGTTGCGACTGGTATTGGCGCAGAACGTCGTCCGGACATCAGTCTGGTCCACGGTCATCACCGTGCAGAGCCTGTGCGGGGTGGTTACCACACTGCACCGGCAGCCTTTGGTCACGGCGGCAGCGTGTACGGTCATGCCGGCAACACTGCGCGTGAAATGCGTGAAGCCCAGCCAGCAATGGCAGCAGTCGAAGCGCCACAAAGCAAGCCACAGGCCGATAACAAAGCCAATATTGATATTTTCGACATCCCGGCATTCCTGCGTAAGCAAGCCGATTAATCGAAAAAATAGCTGGATTTAAGCTGAATTTTTCAGCCATAACGCCAGTCTGAAGTCGGACCTGTAGCATTGGCATTGTTGTTAACATATGCTATGCTGCGCCGCCGTTTGGGATTGTTCAGTTTTTGAACAGGAAAAAATGATGATTAAACAACGTACTATCACGAAGACCATCAGCTCCATCGGAGTGGGTTTACACAAAGGCGAAAAGGTTACGCTTACTCTCCGGCCTGCGCCCGACAACACAGGTATTGTGTTCCGTCGTGTAGATCTGAATCCGGTTGTTGACTTTAAAGTCGCACCAGAACTGGTGGGTGACACAGTGATGTGTACCTGTCTGATTAATCCTCAGGGCGTCCGGTTATCGACCACTGAACACCTGATGGCGGCTGTCGCCGGCCTCGGCATCGACAATCTGATTGTTGAAGTTGATTCCGCCGAAATTCCAATCATGGACGGCAGCGCCAATCCATTTGTTTATTTGTTACTGGAAGCTGGTGTCTCAGAGCAGAAACTGGCGAAAAAATTCATTCGCATCAAAAAGACAGTGCGGGTCGAAGACGGCGACAAATGGGCCGAGTTTAAGCCTCACCACGGTTTCCGCATCGACTTCGCCATCGACTTTGATCATCCGGTCATTGCCGAGACCCGTCAGCATATGAAAGTTGATTTCTCTGCCGCCGGTTTTATCAAAGACATCAGCCGCGCCCGTACTTTTGGTTTCCTGCAGGATATTGAATATCTGCGGGCCAATAACCTGGCGTTAGGTGGCAGTTTTGATAATGCTGTAGTTCTTGATGAGTTCCGCGTGTTGAACCAGGATGGTCTGCGCTACGACGACGAATTTATCAAACACAAAATTCTGGATGCCATCGGTGATTTATATATGGCCGGTTACAGCATCCTCGGTGAGTTCAAAGCCTATAAAACCGGTCACGCACTGAATAATCAGTTGTTATGTGCCGTGCTGGCGAACCAGGAAAACTGGGAGTTTGTCACTTTCGACAAACCGGCACAGTTACCGATTTCTTATCTGGCGCCGCAACTGGCCTGATTGAACAGACCTGAATGAAAAAGGTGGCTTAGGCCACCTTTTTCATTTTCGGCATGTGCTTTTACTTATTCAGCTTTTTTGCGTTGTTGCGCCAGCTTGGCCAGCTTGCGGAGTTTTTCAGCCAGCACCGGATCTGCATTTTCTGCGCTGGCCAGTAAATAAGTTGCGGCCTGTTCGCTGATTTGTCGGGCCTGCGGCTGTGCTGCGCCTACCGGTTCTTGTGTCTGATAACGTAAATCGAGATTTGGATTGACCTCAATATCAATACCCATACATTCGGGCAGGACATTCTGGCGGAATTTCGTTAGAATGTCGGCGTTCTGCATTTTCAGCCGCGTTGCCCAGCTGGCGGAGCTGCACATTATTTGTACCCGGCCGGCCTGAACCCGGTTGACCTTACAGAAAGTCAGCTTTTCCAGTTGCAAGATCTGCATTAATTCGGTATTAAGATGTCGCACTATGTCTGCTTGCTGTTGCCCCTGATACACAGGGTTTTGTTGCAACAGCGTCATCAGGTCGACCGGTTTGCGCGAGTAGCGGGCCATAACAAAAACACAGAAACTGAGGTCCCATGAGTCTAACAGTTTTTCCGGATGACCGACATCAGCACGGTCGTTTTGGGACAACCGCCAGTCAGCGGTTAGTCAGTGCGGCATTGCTGTTCTGTATCGCAGTTGGCGCCGGCGTGGCACTAGGCCGCATCTGGACCAATCCGCAATCCTACCCGTTGAATCCGCTGCCTCAGAGTACTGAGACCGCCGAGATTGACGCTATCCGTTTACAGGCGGAACATCAAATCGCGGCATTAACTGCTAAAGTTGCCTCTCTGCAGGCTCAGGTCAACCGGCTGAATATGGTTGGCGAGCGGTTGATTGACGCCGCAGATTTGCCGGCAGACCAGTTTAATCTGCGCCAGGCTCCGCCAATGGGTGGTCCGGCCCAGACTTCAGTTGATGACAGTTTGTTTGCTGTATCTGAAGTCCTCACCCGGATGTCGGAGCTCGAACAAGATCTGCAACATGAACAATCCCGCTTTAGCCTGCTTGAATCTCTCGATTTGAATCACCATATCGGTTTAAACAGTCAGTTGTCCGGCCGGCCTGTGCTTACCGGTTATCTGTCTTCTGCTTTTGGTGTGCGGACCGACCCTTTTACCGGCGAACCTGCGATCCATCAGGGCGTTGATTTTGCCGCCGAAGAAGGCAGTGCTGTGATAGCGACTGCCGGTGGCATCGTGACCTGGGCCGGAGAGCGTTTTGGTTATGGCCGGATGGTAGAAGTTGAACATGCGGGCGGTTATCGCACCCGCTATGCGCACGCTAAAGCCGTCAATGTACAGATCGGACAGCTAGTTGATAAGGGCCAGCAAGTCGCCACACTCGGTAATACCGGCCGTTCGACCGGGCCGCATGTGCATTACGAAGTACTGAAAAACGGCAAACAAATAAACCCGCAGGCTTTTATCGGCCCGCTCAATAACAGATTATATGGCTCTGCCAGGACCGCCCAGCGGTCTCAACATTAAAATAGTGGTACCAGGACAATGTTAGGAAAGCTTTTTACCAAATTAATTGGTAGCCGGAACGACCGTTATCTGAAAAAACTGCGCAAAACGGTCGACCAGATCAACGCGATGGAAAGCCAGTATGCGGCGCTGTCAGATGCGGAACTGCAGCAAAAAACAGCCGAATTCAAGCAACGCTATGCCGCTGGTACCTCGCTGGATGACCTGCTGCCTGAGGCTTTTGCAACAGTCCGTGAGGCCAGTAAACGTATTTTTGGCATGCGCCATTTTGATGTGCAGCTGATTGGCGGCATGGTGCTGCATCAGGGCAAAATCTCTGAGATGCGCACCGGTGAAGGTAAAACGCTGACCGCGACTTTGCCGGCGTACCTGAACGCGTTAAGCGGCCGCGCTGTGCACGTCATCACGGTGAACGATTATCTCGCCAAGCGTGATGCGGCAACCAACGAACCGCTGTTTAACTTCCTCGGACTGACGGTCGGTGTCAACGTGCCGGGTATGCAACACCTGGAAAAGCAGCAGGCTTACAACGCTGATATCACTTATGGTACCAACAATGAATTCGGCTTTGATTATTTGCGCGACAACATGGCATTCAGCATGCCGGACCGTGTTCAGCGCGACTTAGCCTTTGCTATTATCGATGAAGTCGACTCTATTCTGATTGACGAAGCCCGTACCCCACTGATTATCTCCGGTCAGGCCGAAGACAGCTCTGAGCTGTACCGTCAGATTGACCAGGTGGTGCCAATGTTGCAACGCCAGGAAAAAGAAGACGAAGAAGGTGAAATGGGTGATGGCCATTACACCATCGACGAAAAAGCCAAGCAGATTTATCTGACCGAGCGCGGCCAAATCCGCGTCGAAGAAATTCTGGTGGAACGTGGGTTGATGCAGCAAGGTGATTCGCTGTATTCAGCCACTAACATTACGCTGTTACATCATGTCTACGCCGGATTGCGCGCACACAATCTGTTTAAGAAAGACGTGGATTATGTCGTCAAAGATAATCAGATTGTCATCGTTGATGAGCACACCGGCCGGACTATGGAAGGCCGTCGCTGGTCTGAAGGCCTGCACCAGGCGATTGAAGCCAAAGAAGCTGTGCGCATTCAGAATGAAAACCAGACTTTGGCCTCTATTACATTCCAGAACTACTTCCGTTTGTACGACAAACTGGCCGGCATGACCGGTACTGCAGATACCGAAGCTTTTGAATTCCAAACTATTTATGGTCTGGAAACTATCGTCGTTCCAACCAACAGACCTATGGTACGTAAAGATATGCCAGACCTGGTGTATCTGACCGCTGAAGAAAAGTATCAGGCCATTATTAAAGACATCGAAGCGACCCGCGCATTGCAGCGGCCCATTCTGGTTGGTACCGCATCGATTGAAAGCTCAGAATATTTGTCGTCGCTGCTGCATAAAGCCAAAATCCCGCATCAGGTATTAAACGCCAAGTTCCACGCCAACGAAGCGCAGATCATCGCAGAAGCAGGCCGTCCGGGCACTGTGACAATCGCCACCAATATGGCAGGTCGTGGTACTGATATCGTGTTAGGCGGTAACTGGCAGGCTGATGTTGCCAAGCTCGACAACCCGACTGAACAACAAATCGCCGCATTAAAAGCTGAATGGCAACAGCGGCATGATGCTGTCATCGCAGCCGGTGGCTTACATATTATCGGTACTGAACGTCATGAATCCCGTCGGATTGACAACCAGCTGCGTGGTCGTGCCGGTCGTCAGGGTGACGCTGGTTCCAGCCGTTTTTATCTGGCACTGGATGACGCCTTAATGCGTATTTTCGCCTCAGACCGCATGGCGGGCATGATGCGTAAACTGGGTATGGAGCCGGGCGAAGCCATCGAGCATCCGCTGGTTAGTCGTGCGATTGAAAACGCGCAGCGTAAAGTGGAAGCGCGTAACTTTGATATCCGTAAGCAGTTACTTGAATTTGACGACGTCGCCAACGACCAGCGTAAAGTGGTTTACGAACAACGTAACGAGCTGCTGGCTGCAGATGATATCACTGAGACTATTGCTGCTGTGCGCCACGACGTGGTTGAGTCGGTGATGAGCCAATATATTCCGCCGCAGTCGCTGGACGAAATGTGGGATATTCCAGGCCTCGAAGCTCGTTTCCGTGCAGATTTTGCCATTGATATGCCAATCGCCAAGTGGCTGGCTGACGATAACAAACTGTTCGAAGAAAAACTGCGTGAGCGTATTCAGGACGTCGTAGAGAAAACTTACCAGCTCAAAGAAGAGATGGTCGGTGCGCCAGTGTTACGTCAGTTTGAAAAAGCCGTGATGCTGCAAAGCCTCGATACGCACTGGAAAGAGCATCTGGCAGCGATGGACCACCTGCGTCAGGGCATCAACCTGCGCGGTTATGCACAGAAGAACCCGAAACAGGAATACAAGCGCGAAGCCTTTGAGTTGTTCTCCAATATGCTGGACCAGCTGAAGCTGGACGTGATTGGCGTGCTGAGTCGCGTACAGATCCGCGCGCCGGAAGATGTTGAAGCCGTCGAAGAACAGCGCCGCAAAGCAGAACAGGTCGAAATGGCCTATCAGCATGAAGAAGCTGAACATATCGGCGGTGAAGTCCCGGCAACGCCACCTGGACCGGTATTCCGCGATGCCGAGAAAATCGGCCGGAATGACCCTTGCCCTTGCGGCTCCGGTAAAAAGTACAAACAATGTCATGGTAAGCTGAGCTGATTAAGCCATCAGAGTGACCAAAAAAGCAGAGCTCGCTCTGCTTTTTTCTTTTTGCGTGCCGGAAGCAAAACGATATGTTGGCGCGTATCTGAATCAATTTAAGCCAAACGAGGAAAAGCAATGAAATCTATCCATGTCGCCGTTGGTGTGATCACTCGTGGCGAACAAGTCTTTATCAGTAAAAGACTAGATCAGCTCCATCAGGGGGGCCGCTGGGAGTTTCCCGGTGGTAAAGTCGAGCCCGGCGAAAGCGTGTTACAGGCCTTGCATCGGGAGCTCTGGGAAGAAGTCGGGCTGACGGTAACAGATGCAGAGCCGTTATTACAGCTCGAATATGACTACCCTGAAAAACGGGTATTGCTGGATGTCTGGCATGTGGTCAATCCACAGGGCGAGGGCGAAGGGCGGGAAGGCCAACAAGTGGGCTGGGTACATCACAGTGAATTGGCCGGCTATCAGTTTCCGGATGCGAATGCGCCGATCCTGAGCGCAGTCGCAACCTTGTTTCCGTCTGTGGCCAGCTAGTCTTTAAAAAACTGGTTGTCCTGCTGCATCAGTTCATCTTCCAGCGCCAGTAAATCCGCATCGCCAATCCCAGCTTCAATCGGGCTTTTATCGGCGATACGGCGGCTTTCACTGGCCCATTCGCCTAAATCAATCAAGCGACAGCGGTCGCTGCAAAAAGGCCGGAAACGCGATTCAGGCTGCCAAATCACATCGGTTTGACAGGTCGGGCATTTGACAATAGTCGGAGACATCAGGGTTACTCAACAGGAAAAAACTGGCGGTATTATAAGGCTTAACAGCAGGCCAGCTCAAAGCCAATGTGTTGATCTGTCGTGGCGCGGCCTTGTGTGTCGCACAGCTGCATAAAACGGATGGCATAGCGGTATTTGTTGCCGCTGATCGTCGGGTAACAGCCGTAACTCAACGGGTAACGCAGGCGCAATAATTCAAACTGTTCAGTATTGCTCTGGAAAAAACCATTTTCGGCGCTGACGGATTGAAACTGACCACGTTCGCGAATAAAAGTCAGCACAAAGCTAATGGCCTGTTCGACCAGCGTGAGTTGTGCGAGCCAATCCTGTGCCTGTTTCTGTCGTGCGGAAAGTTCCAGTGTGTACCAATACTGCAATTGCGGTAAGTCAAAATAACAAGTGCCGCCGGGGATAAAAAAACGCTGTCGCAGCGGGCCTAAAAATTTATCGTCTTTGAGCACATTGGCAAATTTAGCGCCACGCAGCAGTTCGCTTTGCAACCGGACAGATTTTTGCAACATATTGCTGAGCAAGTCATCGGAAATATGCGGATGGCGCGACCAGTTGACCAAAGCCCCTTCACAACGCTCGACGTCTTTAATCAGGTCTGGCCGGATATCATTGCGGTCCAGCACTTCAATTAAAGCAAATAACGACGTAAAAAAGCCCAGCTGCTGTGATTCATTGGCGAGTGCCAACTGATGATGGACTTGTTGGAACAGGTATTCGACGCGCAGATAAGTACGGACTTTTTCGTTCAGCGGATGTTCGTAGACCAGGCAGCTGTCAGTCAAAAGTTCCATACTCCGTTTTATGCAGATAATAGGTTTAAAATAAACCTAAGTCAGCGATTTGGCTAGTTTTTCTTCAGCTAACTGCAGAAAGACCCGATGCAGTTTTGCTACCTCGCCAGCCAGCATGGCTGGTGGTGCTTCATTGTCGATGACATAGTCCGCTGCCGCGAGGCGTTCGGCACGGCTGCACTGTGCGGCCATAATAGACTGCACCAGTCCGGCGCTGTTGTTGTCGCGCTGCATCGTACGGCTTAACTGTGTTTCCGGCGACACGTCGACCACTAACACAACATCAACCAGCAGATTTAACTGATTCTCCAGCAGCAGCGGCGCCACTAAGATACTGTATGGCGAGGCTGCACTGTCGAGTTGTGCCAGCATTTGCTGACGAATACGCGGATGCAACAGCTGATTCAGCCAGTTTTTTGCTGTGCTATCGGCAAAGACAATTTCTCTTAACCGGGCTCGGTCCAGCTGGCCGTCTGCACTCAGCACATGCTCGCCGAAATGGCCGCTGATTTGTGCCAGCGCATCAGAGCCAGGCGCGACCACAGCTCTGGCGACAATGTCGGCATCTACTATTGCGATACCAAGCTCGGAAAAAGCCGTTGCCACTGTCGATTTACCGCTGCCTATACCGCCGGTGAGGCCAACGCGAAAATGGCGGGCGGTCTGTGTTGCGTGCATTTAAAGCCCGATACTGTGCAAATAGGCGTCGCTGATTTGGCTGCCCCATAACATCGCAATCCAGCCAGCTGCAGCGATATAAGGTCCAAACGGAATGGCGGTGCTTTGCTCTTTTTTCTGCACAGCGAGCATCACACTGCCAATCACCGCGCCGACCACCGAAGACAGCAGAATAATCAGCGGCAATTGCTGCCATCCTAACAGCGCACCAAAAATCGCCATGAGTTTAAAATCACCGTAGCCCATGCCTTCTTTACCGGTCAGCAACTTAAAACCCCAATACACTGACCACAGGGACAAATAACCACAGGCGGCACCAATAATGGCTTGCTGCGGTGCGATGCCTATTCCGGAGGCAGAGGCCGCGAGCACCAGCCACAGCAACGGCAAGGTGATTTGATCCGGCAGCAGCATTTTGTCGATATCAATAAAGGTTAATGCGACCAGACACCAGGTCAACACCAGCAGCAGCAAGCCATAGGCGGTCGCGCCGGTTTGCCAGATCACCAACCCGGACAGCAGCGCTGTCAGCAGTTCTACTGCCGGGTAACGGCTACTGATCGTTGCCTTACAATAACGGCATTTACCGCCAAGGCTGAGCCAGCTCAGCAGCGGAATATTGTCCAAAGCGCTTAACTGCGTCTGACAATGCGGGCAACGCGAACGCGGCGTTGCCAGATTAAAAGTTTCAACTGCTGGCTGCGGGTCATCCGGCTGAAAGTATTCGCGATATTCCTGCTGCCAGCTTTTTTCCATCATCAGCGGTAAACGGTAGATCACGACATTGAGAAAACTACCAACGCACAAACTGAATAACACGACAGCGCTGATCAGCCAGGCCGGATTTTGTTGTAAAAAACTGACGATTAGCGAGAGTTGTTCCGGCATAGACATTATTTGATCACCGCACCCATTTGGAAAATTGGTAAATACATCGCAATGATCAGACCACCGATCAATACACCAAGCACCGCCATAATCAGCGGCTCCAGCAGCGCGGTCAGACCGTCGACTGCATCGTCGACTTCCTGCTCGTAAATATTGGCGACCCGCGCCAGCATGTCATCGAGTGAGCCGGATTCTTCACCAATTGACACCATCTGAATGACCATTTCCGGGAATCGGTTGGTCGTTTTCATCGAGCTGAACATCTGGCCACCAGCTGAAACGTCAGCGCGCACTTCCATAATGGCGTTTTTGTAGATTTCATTGCCAGCGGCGCCCGCCGCGGATTCCAGCGCTTCAATCAACGGCACGCCGGCGGCAAAAGTGGTGGATAGAGTGCGCGCGTAACGCGCCACTGCGGCTTTATTCAGGATGTCGCCAACCACCGGTGCTTTGAGGATCATTGCGTCCGCAGCGGTGCGAAAATTCAGGCTGGTTTTGTACATTTTGCTGATGACTTTAAAGGCGATGACAATAGCGCCGAGTACCACCCACCAATAAGCCTGCATTAGCTCGGACAACTTCACCACAAATAAAGTAAAGGCCGGCAACTCGGCGCCAAAGCCTGCAAAGATCTCAGCAAACTGCGGTACCACAAAAATCAGCAAAATTGAGGTCACAATTAACGCAACGATAATCACCGCCACCGGGTAAAACATCGCTTTTTTGATTTTTGACTTCAGCGCTTCGGCTTTCTCTTTGTAAATCGCGATACGGTCAAAAATGCGGTCGAGCGCCCCGGATTGCTCACCGGATTTCACCAGGTCGCAGTAGAGGTCGTCGAAATATTTGGGCTGTTCGCGCAGCACCTCAGACAAGGGCAAACCGCCCTGAACTTTTAGCGAGATTTTTTGCATCAGCACGCGCAGATTCTTTTTTTCTGAGCCCGATGCAATCAGATCAATCGACTGCACCAGCGGCACACCGGCCGCCAGCATGGTCGCGATCTGCCGGGTGACGATAGCGATATCGACCGGCACAATTTTAGGGTCGCCACCAAACAATGGCTTGGCCTGTTTACGCACCAGCGAAGGTGTGATGCCTTGCTGGCGCAACAGGGCTTTCGCTTCCATCACCGAGCTGGCTTTGATTTCGCCCTGAGTTTTTTTGCCGCGTCTGTTGATACCTTTCCAGTCGTAGCCATCTAACTCTTTGATTTTTGGAGCCGCCGCCATAAAGTTTCCTTCCTGCTACGTCTTGTCAGACGTTGGTCACCCGATTGATCTCGGCCAGACTGGTGAGGCCAGCCGCGGCTTTCAGCAAGCCTGATTGCCGCAGGTTATTGACGCCTTCACGCTGCGCCTGTTGGGCGATTTCCAGTGAATTGGCACCCGCCATGATTTTTTCTGCGATGACGCCCGAAATTGGCATGACTTCATAAATACCGACCCGGCCCTTGTACCCGCCGGTGCAATATTCACAGCCAACTGGCTTAAACAATTTCATCGTTGGTAATTGTTCCGCGGTAAAGCCCTGTTTCAGCAATTCCTGTTCAGGCAAATGCTCAGGCGCTTTGCAATGGTTGCATAAACGCCGCGCCAGCCGCTGCGCAATAATCAGCGACACCGAACTTGCCACGTTATAAGCCGGCACGCCCATGTTCAGCAAACGGGTCAGTGTTTCCGGTGCGGAGTTGGTGTGCAGGGTACTGAGTACCAGGTGGCCGGTCTGGGCCGCTTTAATCGCAATCTCGGCTGTTTCGAGGTCGCGGATCTCACCGACCATGATCACATCCGGGTCCTGCCGTAAAAACGCCTTTAAGGCGATAGGGAAGGTGAGGCCAGCTTTGGTGTTCATTTGCACCTGGTTAATACCGGGCAAGTTAATTTCAACCGGATCTTCAGCGGTAGAGATGTTGGTCTCTTCGGTATTCAGAATATTCAGACCGGTATAGAGCGATACGGTTTTACCGCTGCCTGTTGGACCCGTGACCAGAATCATGCCTTGGGGCTGTTCCAGCGCGCTCAGGTAGAGTTTTTTCTGTACTTCCTCGTAACCCAGGATGTCGATCCCGAGCATCGCGCTGTCGGAATCGAGGATCCGCATAACAATCTTTTCGCCCCACAGCGTGGGCAGACTACTGACACGAAAATCGATGGATTTCTTTTGTGACAGTTTTAGTTTGATCCGGCCATCCTGTGGTACACGTTTTTCGGCGATGTCCAGTTTGGACATGACCTTTAACCGCGCCGATAAACGACCGGCGAGCGCGACAGGCGGCGAGGCTACTTCGTGCAAAATGCCGTCTATGCGAAAACGGATGCGGTAGCTTTTCTCATAGGGCTCAAAGTGCAAATCCGATGCACCTTTGCGTACAGCATCATGCAGCATTTTGTTGATAAAAGTGATGATCGGCTGGTCTTCAGCTTCGCTGCCGGGTTTTTCATCCAGCTCGTCACTGTCGCCAACCCCCAGCGATGACAAATCCCAGTCTGAGCCGGTGAAGTTGTCGGCATTCTTACTGTCAAATACCCGGTCAATCAGCTTCAGCAGTTTGTCGTATTCAACGACGATCAGTTCGGCATGCAGGCCGGTACTGAATTCAAAGTCTTCCACCGGCTGCATATCGGTGGGGTCTACTACGCCGAGGAATAAAGTGCGGCCTCTTTTACCGAGCGGCAACACCAGATGTTTGCGCACCAGTTTTTCGTTGCGTTCTTGTTCCGGCACAAAATCCAGATCATAAAAATCCAGATCTATCAGACTGTGCATGGTAAAGGCGGCGACGCTTTCGGCTAAAGCTTTGGCGCTAATGAGTTTTTCGGTGATGAGAAGTTCGGCAACGCTTTGATATTGATGTGCTTTTTCCTGGATAAGGCGTTGGGCCAACCCAGTCTCCACTAAACCTGCCTGGCTCAGTCGACGCAGCAGTATGGATTGTGGGTTCAGTGCCATAAAAGCGGTCCTGCAAAACAGCAAAAAATCAGTATATCTCTGATTATGCCAACAAAAATAGCTGATTCAAGTTTAATTACGGTGATTGGCTGGATAGAGTTCATATTTACACTTGTTCAGGAGCGGGTACTCGAAAAGCAAAAAAAGAGCCGCATTTAGCGGCTCTAATTTCCAAGCGTATTTCAGATTAGCAAAGACCGTTTGCTACGCATGTACCAGTTTTAGCCCACGTAACTTGTCCGTTCACCAATGTAGGGGTAAGAATGTAGGTAGACCCATCTACTGCCGCTGTACCTGTCGCTGTGATAGCACCTGTTGCTGCAACTGTAACTGTCGCTACGCTGCCATAAGGAGCAGCTAAGTTTGCAACGCTGTAACCTGGACCTGTAGCGCCGTTACCACAAGCAGCAATTGGGGAAACGTTGAGGCTAATGGCACAAATCTCAACTTGGCCTTTGATACCAGAAGTCGCATTGACCACTTCAACGAATTTAGACTTTTTGGTGTAGCCTTGATACGCCGGCAGGGCGACCGCCGCCAGGATACCGATGATTGCAACAACGATCATTAATTCAATTAAGGTGAAACCTTGATTACGTTTCATAGTACATCTCCGTTTGTGTGTAGTTAACCCGGGGGGCTGTTTTCTATTCTGGACAAATTTAAATGTTACGCAAGAAAAAAATTCGATTTTGTAATTATTTATTTTTTTTCATCGTAACGTCATGAAAAATATATTTATTTTTATGTGTTTTTCCGTTTTGGGAATGGTGATTTTGGCAGGTTGGTTTAACTTTTGAATAAAATGCAATTTTTAGGCCGTTGTTTTTTAGTCATTGAAATATATAAAGAATAAGTTTTTGTTAATTAAATGAGGCTGTATTGTGTCTTTCCGGCTGGCAGTGGCAAAACTTGACAGCGCAACTTTTTTTGGTTCAAGCGGATAAAAAAAAGCCAGCAAATGCTGACTTTTTATCATATGACCCGGTGTTGCCATTAGCGCACCCGCAGGCGCATAGATAAATCAATTGATTGCACGTTTTTGGTCAAAGCGCCGCTGGATATATAGTCGACATTGGTGCTCGCCAGAGCCTTCAGTGACTCAGCGGTAACGTTGCCCGAGACTTCCAGCTTGGCTCTACCCTGATTGATCGCGACGGCCTGCATAATGTCAGCGATATGGAAGTTATCCAGCATGATGATGTCGGCGCCTGCGGCCAGCGCCTGTTCCAGCTCGGTTAAATCTTCCACTTCCACTTCCACTGTTTTACCCGGAAAGTTGTGGCGGGCGGTGCTGACTGCATTGGCGATAGAGCCGGCGGCAGCGATATGATTCTCTTTGATCAAAAAAGCATCGTATAAACCAATGCGGTGATTTTTGCCACCGCCGCAGCTGACGGCATATTTTTGCGCCAGTCGCATGCCGGGTAAGGTTTTGCGGGTATCCAACAGACGGGTTTTACTGCCACTCAGCAATGCGACATATTTCGCTGTGGTGGTGGCCGTACCGCTTAAGGTCTGCAGAAAATTCAGCGCGGTGCGCTCGCCGGTTAATAAAATGCGCGCCGGACCGCTGATTTCGCACAGAACTGTATTGGCGGCGACTTTTTCACCATCCTGCACAAACCATTGGATCACGGTTTCGTCAGACAACTGGGCAAAGACTTCATCGACCCACTGCGTGCCGCAGATCACACAGTCTTCGCGGGTGATCACTGTAGCGGTTGCCTGCTGCGAGGCAGGGATCAGCGATGCGGTAATATCGCCCTGTTGAATTGGCAAATAGCCTAAATCTTCAGCCAGTGCATGGCTGACGCCACGGCGAATTTCCTGCATCAGGCGTTCCTGATGGCTCAGTTCAGTATCGGTATGTGACATAACATTCTTATCGTTGTAAAAGGCGCAGCTGTTGCTGCTGTTTGCTGAATTCTAAATGGTTTAGCGCGCTCATTCCTAGCAAAATCTCCGCGCCGGCCAGATTCGGCACTATGCTGGCTTCCAAATCATAAAGCACAATAGACCCAAGCCGCAGCTCGGCGATGCGGCTGCGGTGCACAGTCACCACGCCATTGGCGGTGGAACTTTGATAAGGCGCGCCTCTTGGCATGCCGGTGCGTTCAGCCACTGCTTCGGATACTGCGACTGCAGTGGCTCCGGTATCCAGTAAAAATTCCACCGGCTGGCCATTAAGCTGCAAAGTGCCGACATAATGCCCCTGGCGATTGGCATCCAGCACCACGACACGCTCACCGGCCGCACCTTGTTCCTGACGTAATTGCTGGTTGGGATTGCGCTGCTGAGTCAGGCTGTCGTCGAAAAACAGATAAATCAGCCCCAGGATTAATAACCAGGCAATCCAGGCAAAACCACGGCCGAAACGGGCGATGCTATCCGGGGAAGCCGGTGGCGGGGCAGAAGAGGACGGATCCGGAGCTTGCATTCGACAGCCATGACGCAGAGAATAATGCCACAGCATAACCAGTGAGGATTGGCTTTGCCAAGTGCGGCCCGAACCGAAGCGACAGACTTTTCTGCGCCATTGCCACCATTTAAAATGATTACCAGGCCTTGTACTCATTATGATGACAGGCCAGATCCGGCAGACATCAGTCTGCTGGTGATCCACAACATCAGTTTGCCACCTGCCACTTTTAATACACCTTATATTGATGACTTCTTTGGCGGCAGGCTCGATTGCAATGCGCATCCTTATTTCGCCCGTTTAGCCGGTGTGCGGGTGTCTGCGCATTGCGTGATCTTCCGTGACGGCCGCATCTGGCAATATGTGCCTTTTGCCAAACGCGCCTGGCACGCCGGCCTCAGTTTGTTTGACGGTCGGGATAAATGTAATGATTTTTCCATCGGCATTGAGCTTGAAGGCGCCGACGATGTGCCTTTTACTGCAGCACAATATCAGGCGTTGAGCCGCCTGTGTCACTGGTTGCTCAGCCAGTATCCGACACTTGCACCTGAACGGATCCTCGGTCACAGTGATATAGCCCCAGGCCGTAAAACTGACCCCGGTCCGGCGTTTAACTGGACTTATTTTCGGCAATTACTGGCTGAGCAACAGTCAGCACCACCAGCAGCAGGAGAGCCCGCATGACCTTGTTAACGATGTTGATTGCCTTAATTGTCGAGCGTCTGGCGGTGCGGGGCAGCGTGTGGCAGCTGACCACTTATTTGAGGCCATTCCTGCAGCGTGGCCAACACATGGCTTTACCCGGATTGCCGCAGACATACATGATGATGTTGTGGTGGTTATTACCGGCTCTGCTGGTGTCGCTGCTGATATACAGTGTGCAATTCTGGTTGTTGCAACTGGTGCTGAATACGCTGGTGTTGCTGCTTTGCATCGGTAGCTGGTCTTACCGGCAAACTTACAAACAATTTCTAAATGCGGCACAGCGCGACGATCAGGAAGCAGCTTTTTTATCGATGCAACAAATCCGTATCGCACAAGGCGCGCCGGAACTGAGTTATGGCCCGCAGCTGATTTGGCTGAACTTCCGTTATTACGCCGCGGTGTTGTTCTGGTATGCGCTGCTGGGCGCTTTTGGTGCTGTGGCTTATGCCTGTTTGCGTCAGCTGTCTGAGCCCGGACCTGCGGCTGAGACCATCACCGACGAAGTGGCAGGGCAAGCCGCTGCAGATAACCCGGCGCCTGAGCCAGCGCCTGCAGATGTGGTCGTTGATGAACAATGGCGGCGTTTTGCTGACGACCTGTTGCATTGGGCCGACTGGCTGCCGGTGCGGTTGTTTGGTTTGGGCCTTGCGCTGGTTGGCGATTTCAGCCGTACTTCTGCTGTGTTATTACAGCATGCCGGCGCGCTGCAGCTGAGTGCGCCGGATTTACTGGCCGAACTAAGCCTGGCTGCTGAGCCTGTTCCGGAAGATCTGCTGAATACGCCGGATGCCGCCGTCAGTGCTGTAGCACTTGCCAAACGTAATGTGCTGTTTTTCCTCGCCTTGATTGCCGTCTTAACGCTTAGCGGCTGGTTGAGCTAAGTCGTTGAACTGTGGGATTGGGGTCAAGACCTGACCTCAAGCCTGCATCCAATATAATCAATGGTCTGACCAATTCCGTTTTTTCTTGTCCCTTCGCTTTTTCTAGAGTTTTAGCTCTAACTATTCTGCGCAAAAATTCAACGCTGCAGCTTGCATCGATTTACAGTGCAGGCCTTTTCTGCTAATTTGATGCGCATTAAAGTAAAATGGTCTTACCAATTTACACGATGTGGAAGCTTTCACACCGACAAGAACAACAGCTCTGGACAGGAATGACAAACAGCGACGCTTTGCTACGCTGTTGAAGCCATGAAAAACGCACTCAAAATTAAACCGGCTAAATTGTCGGATCAAATTGTCGGACAGCTGGAGCAAATGTTGCTCGAGGGCAGTTTTGCGCCTGGCCAGAAATTACCGACCGAACGCGAACTGGCCGAACAATTTGAAGTGTCGCGGCCCTCGGTGCGCGAAGCGCTACAAAAACTCGAAGCCAAAGGGTTGGTCAGCCGTAAACAAGGTGGCGGCACTTTTGTTTGCGACACCTTAGTCGGTGGCCTCACAGATCCGTTATTTGAACTGATTGGCCGCCACCCTGAATCCCAATTTGATTTACTGGAATTTCGTCACGCCTTAGAAGGCATTTGCGCCTATTACGCGGCGCTGCGTGGTACAGCCAACGATTTCAGTCAGATTAAACAACGCTACGACGAGATTTGTCTGGCGCAGCAACAGCATGACATCAATGCCGAGGCCGCTGCGGTTGGACGTTTTTATTCAGCAGTGGCAGAAGCATCCCACAATGTGGTGCTTTTGCATCTGGTGCGCGGCTTAACGCCGCTGGTGGAGCAGAATATCCGGTTAAACCTGGAAATTCTGCAGCAGAAGGACGGCATTGTGGGCCAGCTGAATTCACATCGGCAACGGTTAATGGAAGCGGTGATCAATGGTGAGCCGGAACAAGCCCGGCAAGCCAGCAACAGCCATCTGGCCTTTATTGAAGAGGCTTTGCTGGAAGCCGACCGGGAACGCTCACGACTTGAACGCTCGCTGCGTCGTTCGCAACAGAACTGAAACAGCACAGCAGAACAATAACAGCAAGGTCCTGCGCGGCAGGACGGTTTGAAAGGAAAATTGATATGTCTGAAGTCAATAAGCTTGACGTCGACGTGCTCGAAACCCAGGAGTGGTTGGAAGCGCTGGAATCCGTAGTACGCACCGAAGGTGTCGAGCGGGCGCAATTCCTGCTCGAGCAGGTGCTGGAACAGGCGCGGCTGGAAGGGGTCGACATGCCAACCGGCGTCACCACCAACTATATCAACACTATTCCGCCGCAACAGGAACCGGCTTATCCGGGCGATGTGAATCTGGAAAAGAAAATCCGCTCCGTCATTCGCTGGAACGCCATCATGATCGTGCTGCGCGCCTCGAAAAAAGAGCTGGAATTAGGCGGCCATATGGCGTCTTACCAGTCTGCTGCCGCGTTTTACGAGACCTGTTTTAACCACTTCTTCCGTGCGCCGAACGAAAAAGACGGCGGCGATTTAGTCTATTACCAGGGCCATATTTCACCGGGTATTTACGCCCGTGCTTTTGTTGAAGGCCGTTTAACTGCGGACCAGCTGGACAACTTCCGTCAGGAAGTGGGTGGCGAAGGTTTATCGTCTTACCCGCACCCGAAACTGATGCCGGAATTCTGGCAGTTCCCGACTGTGTCGATGGGTTTAGGCCCGATTACTTCAATTTATCAAGCGCGATTCCTGAAGTATTTACACGGCCGTGGCCTGAAAGACACCAGCGCACAGCGCGTGTACGCTTTCCTCGGTGACGGTGAGATGGACGAGCCGGAAAGCCGTGGTTCGCTGTCTTTTGCGGCGCGGGAAAAACTGGATAACCTGTGTTTCCTGGTCAACTGTAACCTGCAGCGTTTAGATGGCCCGGTGATGGGCAACGGCAAAATCATCCAGGAACTGGAAGGTTTATTCCGTGGCGCCGGCTGGAACGTGATCAAAGTGGTATGGGGCAGCGGCTGGGACAAGCTGTTGGCCAAAGACACCACCGGCAAACTGCTGCAACTGATGAACGAAACCATCGACGGCGATTATCAGACTTATAAATCCAAAGACGGTGCTTATGTGCGTCAGCATTTCTTTGGCCGTTACCCGGAAACTGCGGCATTAGTGGCTGACATGACCGACGAAGAGATCTTCGCGTTAAAACGTGGTGGTCATGAACCTTCCAAACTCTACGCTGCATTTAAAGCGGCACAAGAGACCAAAGGTCGTCCGACCGTCATTCTGGCCAAAACCATCAAAGGGTATGGCATGGGTGAAGCCGCTGAAGGCAAAAACATCGCCCACCAGGTGAAGAAAATGGATATGACGCATGTGCTGCAAATCCGTAAGCGTCTGAATCTGGAAGAATACCTGTCTGAAGAAGACGTGCATAGCCTGCCATATCTGACGCTGCCGGAAGGCTCGCCTGAGCATCAGTACCTGCATGCGCGTCGTAAGGCGTTAAACGGCTACACGCCGGTACGTCTGCCGAATTTCACCAAGCCACTGACCCTGCCGGAATTGCCGGCGTTTGAAGGCTTGCTGGAAGAGCAAAAACGCGAAATTTCGACCACTATGGCATTCGTGCGTGGCCTGAACATTCTGTTAAAAGACCCGAATATCGGTCAGCAAATTGTGCCGATTATTGCCGACGAAGCCCGTACCTTTGGTATGGAGGGCTTATTTCGTCAAATCGGTATTTATAACCCGCACGGCCAGACGTACACGCCGGAAGACCGCGCCATTGTTTCTTACTATAAAGAAGAAACTTCAGGCCAGGTACTGCAGGAAGGTATCAACGAACTGGGCGCCATGGCATCCTGGGTGGCGGCGGCAACGTCGTACAGCACCAATGACCTGCCGATGATCCCGTTCTACATTTATTACTCCATGTTTGGCTTCCAGCGCGTCGGCGATATGGCCTGGCTGGCAGGTGACCAACAAGCGCGTGGTTTCCTGTTAGGCGCCACCGCCGGCCGCACCACATTAAACGGTGAAGGTTTACAGCATGAAGACGGTCACAGCCATATTCTGGCCGGTACAGTACCAAACTGTATCTCTTATGACCCGACTTACGCCTATGAACTGGCAGTGATCATGCAGGACGGTATCCGCCGCATGTATGGCCCGGCGCAGGAAAACGTCTACTACTACATCACTGTGATGAACGAAAACTATCATCACCCGGCCATGCCACAAGGCGCCGAAGAAGGCATCCGTCGCGGTATTTACAAGCTGGAAACGCTGACCGGTAACAAAGGCAAAGTGCAGTTATTAGGTTCAGGCACCATCCTGAACGAAGTGCGCCGCGCCGCTGAAATTCTGTCAGAAGAATATGGCATTGCTTCAGATGTCTACTCAGTGACCTCATTCAACGAACTGGCACGCGACGGTCAGGACTGTGAACGTCACAATATGCTGCATCCAAATGAAGCCGAGAAAGTGCCTTACATTGCACAAGTGATGGGCAAAGAGCCGGCGATTGCCGCTACCGACTACATCAAAAACTATGTCGACCAGGTCCGTGCTTTTGTGCCGGCAGTGTCGTACAAAGTGCTGGGCACTGACGGCTTTGGCCGCTCTGACAGCCGCGAAAATCTGCGCCGTCACTTTGAGGTGAACGCTGGTTACGTCGTACTGGCAGCGCTGCGTGAGCTGGCCAAACAAGGCACTATCGACAAACAACTGGTCGCCGATGCCATCGTGCGTTTTGGCATCGACACCAATAAGCCGAACCCACTGTTCGCATAAGAGGAATGGCAATGACAATCGAAATTTTTGTGCCGGATATCGGCGCGGATGAAGTGGAAGTCACCGAAATTCTGGTGAAAGTCGGCGACACTGTCAGTGTGGACCAGTCACTGCTGTCGGTCGAAGGCGATAAAGCCTCGATGGAAGTACCAGCTGCTCAGGCTGGCGTTGTGCAGGAAATTCGGGTGAAAGCCGGTGATAAAGTCAAAACCGGTTCGCTGATTATGGTCTTTGCCGGTGCCGGTTCTGCAGCCGCTGTGGCTCCGGCAGCTGCGCCAGCGCCTGCTGCGGCCCCTGTTGCTGCAGCGCCAGCTGCTACCACCGCGCCAGCGCTTACAGAAAGCAAAGACGTCAAAGTGCCGGATATCGGCGGTGACGCGGTGGAAGTCACTGAAGTATTGGTGAAAGTCGGTGACGTAGTTAAAGCTGAACAGTCGCTGTTATCGGTCGAAGGCGACAAGGCCGCGATGGAAGTACCAGCGCCATTTGCTGGTACTGTAACGGAAGTGAAAGTCAAAGTCGGCGACAAGGTTCAGACTGGTTCGCTAGTCTTTGTATTTTCGACCGGTGCGGCAGCGCCAGCAGCAGTTGCTGCAGCGCCAGCTCCGGTTGCAGCTCCGGCACCGGCCGCTGCACCAGTTGCTGCGGCACCTGCAGCTGCTCCTGCTGCAACCCCAGCCGTGGCCGTCAGCGACAGCGAAGTCACGCAAAGCTCAGCTTTTGCTCACGCTTCGCCGGTGGTACGCCGCTTAGCCCGTGAATTTGGCGTCGACCTGTCGAAAGTGGCAGGCACAGCGCGGAAAGGCCGGGTACAACGTGAAGACGTGCAGAATTATGTGAAAAACATTATTGCTCAGGTCACTGCCGGCAAAGGCAGTGTCACCAGCAGCGGCAACAGTGTTGGTTTTGACCTGATCCCATGGCCGAAAGTGGATTTCAGCAAATTTGGCGCTGTGGAAGAAAAACCACTGTCACGTATTCAGAAGCTGTCTGGTGCTAACTTACACCGCAACTGGGTGCGCATCCCGCATGTGACGCAGTTTGACGAAGCGGACATCACAGATCTGGAAGATTTCCGCAAAGAGCAAAACGCGCTGGCCGAGAAGAAAAAACTCGGTGTGAAATACACCCCGCTGGTGTTTATCATGAAAGCCGCGGCGAAGGCGCTGGAAGAATTCCCGACCTTTAACAGCTCGTTATCAGAAGACGGCGCGAGCCTGATCCTGAAGAAATATGTGCACTTAGGCATTGCGGTCGATACACCTAATGGCTTAGTGGTGCCGGTGGTGCGTGATGTCAACAAAAAAGGCATTATCGAGCTGTCGCGTGAGCTGCAGGAAATCTCGGTGAAAGCGCGCGAAGGCAAGCTGACGGCGGCGGATATGCAGGGTGGTTGTTTCACTATTTCCAGCCTCGGTGGCATCGGCGGTACTGCCTTTACGCCTATCGTGAACGCGCCGGAAGTGGCTATTCTCGGGGTGTCAAAATCTGACATTAAACCGAAATGGGATGGCAAAGCCTTCCAGCCGCGTCTGATGGTGCCACTGTCGGTGTCTTATGATCACCGCGTGATCGATGGTGCTTTAGCGGCGCGTTTCACTGCGACGCTGGCGTCATACTTGGCTGATATCCGTCAGATTATTATGTAAAAAGCAAAGCGGTAGCTTCGGCTGCCGCTGCTGTTGTTGCGGTGCAACAGCGCTGCCGGTGTTGAGATGTCTGATGTTGATGTGGCTGAAAAGTTACGGGACATCTTTCAGGCAGGGTGCTAAAATCCGCCAACTTTTACGCTGTGCCACCGGCGCTGCCGTGGCAACCTACGAGCCCGATGCAAGTAAAATTGCAAGCTAAAATAGCAAGGTAAAACAATGAGCAACGAAATCAAAACTCAGGTAGTAGTGCTGGGCGCTGGCCCTGGTGGTTATTCAGCTGCATTCCGCGCAGCAGATTTAGGTCTGGAAGTGACCCTGGTTGAAGCCCGCAGCACCCTCGGCGGTGTTTGCTTAAACGTTGGCTGTATCCCGTCTAAAGCCTTATTACACGTTGCCAAAGTCATTGATGACGCGAAAGAGATGGCATCTCACGGCGTTACTTTCGGTGCACCACAAATCGATTTAGATAAAATCCGAGCCTGGAAAGACAAAGTAGTAGGTCAGCTGACCAACGGTCTGTCTGGCATGGCCAAAATGCGTAAAGTCAAAGTCGTCAACGGCTACGGCAAATTCACCGGCCCAAACACTTTAGTGGTTGGTGATACCACTATCACTTTTGACAGCGCCATCATCGCTGCCGGTTCTGAGCCAGTTGCACTGCCATTTATTCCAAAAGATGACCCACGCGTCATCGATTCAACCGGCGCACTGGAACTCAAAGACATTCCTGGCGAAATGCTGGTATTAGGTGGCGGTATCATCGGCCTGGAAATGGGCACTGTGTACCGTGCTTTAGGCTCTAAAGTATCTGTGGTTGAATTCGCTGACCAGCTGGTTCCGGCAGCAGATGCGGACCTGGTTAAAGCCTACACCAAATACAACAAAGACAATTACACCCTGATGCTGTCAACCAAAGTGACTGCTGTTGAAGCCAAAGCTGACGGCCTGTACGTCACGTTTGAAGGCAAAAATGCCCCGGCTTCACCAGTGCGTTACGACAAAATCCTGGTGGCCGTGGGTCGTCGTCCAAACGGCAATCTGTTAGATGCAGCGAAAGCTGGCGTGAACGTCGATGAGCGTGGTTTCATCAACGTCGACAAACAGCTGCGCACCAACGTGCCACACATTTTCGCGATTGGCGACGTGATTGGTCAGCCAATGCTGGCACACAAAGCAGTGCATGAAGGCCATGTGGCTGCAGAAGTCATCTCTGGTATGAAACACTTCTTCGACCCACGTTGCATTCCTTCTGTGGCTTACACAGATCCGGAAATGGCCTGGGTGGGTATCACTGAAAAAGAAGCCAAAGAAAAAGGCATCGCGGTGGAAACTGCCACCTTCCCATGGGCTGCGTCTGGCCGTGCTATCGCCTCAGCCCGTACTGAAGGCTTCACCAAACTGATTTTCGACAAAGAATCACACCGTATCCTGGGTGGCGCTATTGTTGGTATCAACGCCGGTGAGATGCTGGGTGAAATTTGTTTAGCAGTTGAAATGGGCGCAGATGCTGAAGATATCGCACTGACTATCCACGCGCACCCAACACTGAACGAGTCTATTGGCCTTGCGGCTGAGATTTACGAAGGTTCAATTACTGACCTGCCAAATCCAAAAGCGAAAAAGAAATAAGCTCGGTGTGAACTGAACTTGACCGAACAAAGGCCGCAGCAGCGGCCTTTGTTGTTTCTGCCCGACCAATTCGTGCTTTGAGGCAAACAGTCCCTGCTGTGCACCGACCAGCCGCAAATACACTGCCATAGCTGAAGGTTTACGGTACAATCGGCAGCAAATTCTAATGAAGCAGCGATTTGTTGTTTATCGAAAATAAATAATGATTTCGAATGCTTTCGATAATAAGATATACCCAAATCTTTGCAGTTTGAGTCAGGCGGCCAAAACCGCCCTATCTGCAATGACGAAGGGTATAAATACCAATGTCCCAACAGGAGGCGTTATGCGCAATTCCGCGTTCCTCAGCCATATCCAACACCAAATCGATGACGTGAAAGCCGAAGGCCTGTACAAAGGTGAGCGGATCATCACGTCGCAGCAATTCTCTGATGTCACCGTCAACGGCGAGCAGGTGTTAAACTTCTGCGCCAACAATTACTTAGGCCTCGCTAATTCACCGGAACTGATTGCTGCGGCTCAGCAAGGCCTCGACAGCCACGGTTTTGGTGTCGCCTCAGTGCGTTTTATCTGCGGTACCCAGGATATTCACAAAACCTTAGAAGCGCGCATCAGTGCGTTTTTAGGCACTGAAGATACCATTTTGTATTCGAGCTGCTTTGACGCCAATGGTGGTTTGTTTGAAACCATTTTAGGCGCGGAAGATGCGGTGATCTCCGATGCGCTGAACCATGCGTCAATCATCGACGGCGTGCGCTTGTGTAAAGCCAAACGGTACCGCTACGCCAACAACGATATGGCGGAACTCGAAGCGCAGTTACAACAAGCCGATGCTGATGGCGCGCGCTTTAAGTTGATTGCCACCGACGGTGTGTTCTCGATGGACGGCGTCATTGCTGATCTCAAATCCATTTGTGATTTAGCCGACAAATACAATGCCTTAGTGATGGTCGATGACAGCCATGCCGTCGGTTTTGTTGGTAAAAACGGTCGCGGCACTCATGAATACTGCAACGTGTTAGACCGTGTAGATATCATCACAGGCACGCTCGGCAAAGCCTTAGGTGGCGCCTCCGGCGGTTACACTTCAGGCAAAAAAGAAATCATCGAGTGGCTACGACAGCGCTCACGGCCGTATCTGTTTTCGAACAGTCTGGCGCCATCTATTGTCACCGCGTCGATTAAAGTACTCGACATGCTAGCGCAAGGCGACGCGCTCAGAGCTAAACTCTGGGACAACGCGGCCTATTTCCGTGAACAGATGACCGCAGCAGGTTTCACGCTGGCTGGTAAAGACCATGCGATTATTCCGGTGATGCTGGGCGATGCCAAAGTTGCCGGTGAATTTGCCCGCCGTATGCTGGAGCAAGGCGTTTATGTAGTCGGCTTCTCGTTCCCGGTGGTGCCAAAAGGCCAGGCGCGTATTCGCACGCAAATTTCGGCGGCACACAGTAAAGCGCAGCTGGATAAAGCCATTGCCGCTTTTATCCGCACCGGTAAAGACATGGGCGTGATTTCTTAAGGTAACAACATGAAAGCATTAGCGAAATTAAAAGCAGAACCGGGCATTTGGCAAACCGAAGTGCCAATGCCGGAAGTCGGGCCAAACGACGTTTTAATCAAAATCAAAAAGACCGCCATTTGTGGCACTGACGTCCATATCTACAAGTGGGATGACTGGGCGCAAAAAACTATTCCACATGGCATGGTGGTTGGTCATGAATATGTTGGTGTGGTGGTGGGCATGGGCTCGGAAGTACGTGGTTTTGCCGTCGGCGATCGCGTGTCCGGCGAAGGACATTTAGTCTGTGGCCATTGCCGCAACTGTCGCGCAGGTCGGGTACATTTGTGCCGCAACACTATTGGTGTGGGCGTGAACCGTCAGGGTTCTTTTGCAGAATACCTGGTGATCCCGGCTTTTAACGCTTTTAAAATTCCGGACAGTATCCCGGATAACATCGCAGCGATTTTTGACCCGTTCGGTAATGCTGTGCACACCACGCTGTCGTTTGATTTGGTCGGTGAAGACGTGCTGATCACCGGCGCCGGCCCAATCGGCATCATGGCAGTGGCGGTGGCGCGCCATGTTGGCGCCCGCCATATTGTTATCACCGACGTCAATCCATTCCGGCTTGAGCTTGCCATGAAAATGGGCGCGACGCGCGCAGTGGACGTCAGCAAACAAAATTTGACGGATGTCATGGCCGAATTAGGCATGACGGAAGGGTTTGATGTTGGTTTAGAGATGTCCGGCGTGCCGTCGGCCTTCCGCTCTATGCTCGATACCATCAACCACGGAGGCAAGATTGCGATGCTGGGTATTCCGCCGTCTGATATGGCGGTTGACTGGAACAAAGTGATTTTTAAAGGCCTGGTGATTAAAGGCATTTACGGCCGCGAAATGTTCGAGACCTGGTACAAAATGGCCAGCCTGATTCAATCCGGTTTGGATTTAACGCCTATCGTCACCCACGAAATGCCGGTTGCTGAATTCCAACAAGGCTTTGACATTATGTGCTCTGGCCAGAGCGGCAAAGTGGTGCTGAACTGGGAATAATTCCCGTTCGAACCACATTTAAAACGCCGGGGCTCACCCGGCGTTTTTGTCTTGCTCACCAAACATCAGCAGCCCCTGGTTAAAAATGCCATTTCAGTAGCAGATTGACGTTGTTCTCGTGGCTTCGAAGCGTTGGGCTGTCACTGACCCCAAACTTATGCCGCCACCAGACATACTCCACACCGAGCCAGACCTGGCTCTTGCCCTGCCACAGTGAACTTGCCAGCCATTTGAACTGCGAGGTCCAGTTAAAATTGGCATGTTGATCGACGCTGCCACTGGCCCAGTCGATAAAACCGTCATACAAAAACGGTTGACCGCCAAGCTGAAAAGGCGCACCCCAGGCCAAAGTGGCTTGCCAGTTATCGGCGATGTGTTCGTTGTTACGCCGGTAAAAATTCAGCTGGGTAAACTTCATGCCGGGGACCGCCAAATCAAGCCCGACGCCGTAGAGCAAATTGGTGCGTTGGGACGACATTTCGATATGGCTTGCCAGTAAAACATCTTTAATCAAACCGCCGGGCTGAAGCTGCCAGCCGTTTTTCCAGAGGCTAAAGCGTGGCTGTAATTCTGCGTAGTTTGTGTGTTGGCCGTTGGCGGATTTCATATGGTCGAGGAAGAAAAAGCTGTCGCCCCAGCTGGTGGCGGCGGCATGTTCAATGGTCAGCACCTGACGGTTTGGGTCACCAAGCCGGTAATGACTGCCGTTTAAATAGGTGAGTCGAAAGTCTTGCCACAGCACGTCAGCGCGAAGAGGCAGCGCAAAAAAACTCAGCAGCAAGATCGCTGGGGCAGACAATAGCTGGTGTGTATTCATGAGGCGTTCCGTGACAACCTGATAGTTGCAGTATAGTCAGCACGGTTGTGCCTGCCATTTGCTCCGCTATGCTTCTGTTATCGCCGCTTTAAAAGTGAGGTCTGGCATGCGTCTGTGGCTGACAGGGCTTTGGTTATTGTCTGGCATCTGGGCTGGCGTGGCACGGGCAGATAAACCGCTGCAAGTATTGGTTGGCATGAACAAACCGCCTTATATTCAGGTGGATAGTTCGGATGGCTATGAAATTGAATTGCTGCGTGAAGTGGCCCGGGTGATGCAGTTGCCGGCAGAATTCACTTATGTACCGAACAAACGCATTTTCACATTGTTGCAGCAGGGTATTGGCGACATTGCCACGCTGCAAATAAAAGCCGAAGGCAATCCAAAAATTTTTTACAGTTGCCCTTATATCCGTTACCAGAATGTCGCCGTCACGCTGGCGGCGAATCAAATCAGCTTAAATGATGTGGCAGATCTGGCGCCTTTGTCTGTTCTGGCTTTTCAGAATGCGGTGCAGGTGTTGCCTGAAGCTTTTCAGCGCATTGCCCTGACATCTCCGAGCTACCGTGAAACTGTCGACCAGCGCACTCAGGTGGAGATGCTACAGAAACAGCGGGTGCAGGTGGTGGTGATGGATATGAACATCTTTTTTTATTACAACAGCAAAGCAGAGCAAAGCGCTCAGGTGCAAATCCATCCGTTGTTTGCGCCGACTTTTTATCGTGCCGCGTTTCGCAGTAAAGAGCTGGCCAGCGCCTTTAATCAGGCGTTGCAGCAGGTACAAAAGTCTTCGGCTTATACCTTGCTGCAGGAACGTTATTTTGGCAATGCAACAGCGGCTGCGCCGCCACCTTGTAACCCGAACGAGCTTTAGCTTTGTAACAGGTTTAACTTTGTGGCGGGCCCAGTACCAGGGTAATTTCCAGATGACCTTGTTCAATGGGTAAACTTAAGTCGGTTTCCAGCTGGGCTTTTAGTTCTTCATAAGGCCGGTGCAGCGCCACCAGACCATAACCGCGGTTACGGCCGTGCACTTTGCCCATATACAACGCCATATCAGCCAGTTTCAGCGCCTTTTCCCAGTTCAGCTGGGTTTCGTCAACACCGGCAAATGGCAAGGTCAGAAAACCGGCAGATGCCGTGACCGGAATGCTGCTGTTTTGATAAGGCACCGGGGTACTGCCGATGACCTGTAAGGCCCGGTTGGTGAAATTGGTCAGGGCGGTTTGATTCAGATTGCGCAGTACTATTAGAAACTCTTCGCCGCCCCAGCGCAGTACCATATCGCCCTGACGGGTGAGCTGTTTCAACCGCTGACCGATTTCGACTAACACAGCGTCACCGGCGGCGTGGCCATGATGGTCATTGATATGTTTGAAGTAATCGATATCGAGCAGGATAAAACCATCGGTAGCCGCGGTCGGTAACTGCCGGCGTTCGCCTTGTTCTGTACGTTTTTGCATAAATTCGTGCAAAGAGCGGCGATTCAACAAGCCGGTCAGCGGGTCGTGCAACGAGTTATAAGCCAGCTGGTCATTGGCCTGACGCAGTTGCAGGTTGGCATTGCGTACTTTGCGATACAGCAAATACAACAAAGCTGTGGCTAACAGCACCACCAGTCCGAACAATAGCATCACCCGTTGCTGCAGTTGTTTTTGCGCCAGTTCTGCCGTGTTGAGTTTGTTTTGTTGCTCCAGACTTTCAATTTGTTTGGCCTTTTCTTTGGCAGAAAAGGCTTCCTGTAGCGCGCTGATCTCCTGGTCGCGGTCAGTTTTAAAAATATTCTGGCTCAGCACATTGTATTCGCGCAGCAAACGGGCCTCGTCGGCATGGGCTTTGGCGATGCCATAGGCATCGGCCAGCTCGCCGACATAACTCAACAGCTCTGTGTCGGCCAGTTGCAGCTCGCGCGCTTTTGCCACCATAGCCGCCATTTGCGCCAGACCTTCCTGCTGTTTGCCCTGCAAGACCTGGATGTAACCCAAATTAAATTCTGCAGTCAGCACCATGGCGGAATAATTCAGCTGCTCAGCCAATTGTCTGGATTCGGTAAAGAGCTGCACTGCCTCGGCATACTGCCCCTGTTTTAATCTTAAATCGCCAAGATTATTCAATAATGTGGCAATCGACAGTTTGTTATTGAGCCTGCGCGCCCATTGCAACCCTTGCTGATTTGCCTGTTCTGCCGAGCTGTTTTGCTGCTGCGATGCATAGTTGACCCCCAGCTGCAGATACAAGTCAGGTAGCATAAAATTCAGCCCGGCGTCGCTTTGCGCTTGTTTGATCGCGGTTTGCAGCAATTCGTCGGCTTTTTGATATTGCGCAAGCACTGTATTCAGACCGGCAATGGCGCCCTGCAAGTAAATTCTGCGCACTGCTGTGCGCGGGTGGCTGGAATTTTCGATGGCATGAAAGGCCTGATAATACGCCTGCAGGGCATCTTCATAGCGGTCTTCTGATTGCAAGAAACTACCCAGCGTATTGGCGGCGTAGTAGCGCACCCGCTCCAGATTAGCGCCGGAGAGCGCTTCCTGCAGCTGAGAGACCAGTGCTCTGGCTTTGCCAGGTTGATTTTGTGCCAGATGTAACGCCAGTTGGTCGGTCAGCGCTTCAGTGCGAATATCCTCACTTTGGCTTTTTTCGGCAAGCTCCAGATTCAGATCGATATAGTGTTGCGCTTTGGCAAAATCGCGGTGTTCACGATAGTCACTGCCGAGATATGACCACAATCTGGCCCGGGCGATGGCAGGGGTGGAAGGAGTTAACTGTGCCTCTAAAGACCGGATAAAAGCGGATGCCTGCGCCGGTTGTTCGTTGGTCAGTTGCAGGTATTTGTCCAGTTCAGCGTCCAGTGGCTCAGCTATCGCAACAGAAAGCAGCTGGCTGCACAGAAATAAACAAATACCAAACAGTGATAACAATGGGTTCAAACGAACTCCTCAGCGATTTCTTTTAATAGTAGTAGTTCCGGGAACCGGCACTTCGCATCTGCGGCTTTGTTGGTATCTTAGCTAGAAAAAGCAGCAAAGCGGTAGTGCCAAGCTATTGTTTACGAAAAATTTAGTTACAAATTTTGCCCGGCCGGAAATCTTCGCCCAGTAGCAAATGCTTCTGGTAAGATGAAGCCCTTTACGCCTCAAGAGGTTTTTTGATGCAGGCCGTTCAGCATCTGTTTCGCCAGCTCCTGACTTTATTCGTGTTACTCAGCACAGTGGTGCTGTGTGTTGCCTGGCTATTGCTGGACAGTACGCCTGTATTAAACGAAACCGGTCAGTTAAATGCTGCGGCGGTGCGCAACAGTCAGCAGTTGCTGAATAATCTGAACCAGTCGATGCGGGACCCCGGTCAGCAGCTGGTGATCCAGACTAATGCTGATGAACTCAATGCGGCGTTTACCATCGCGAGCCGCAGTTTGCCCGGATTTCAGGGCAAAACTCAGATCAATGACAGTGGTTTAACTATCCTGATGACGATGCCTTTGCAGCTGTTTACCTGGCATTGGTATGTCAACGCACATTTACAGATTGAACCTTCCGTTGGTCCTTTGCAGTTGAAAAAAGTACAAATTGGCAGCCTGACGCTACCGGGCGGTATGGCGCTTGGTTTGTTAGGCTGGGTCGCCGATCAGGTGTGGGGGCCGGGACAAGGCGCTGAATTACTGGCAAAAGTTCGTTCTGTCACAGTGCAACAGGATGCGGTGAAGGTGGAGCTGAACAAATCTGCCGATTTCAGCTTCAGTGCTCTGAAGCATTCAGGGCTGAATTTATATAAACAATGGTTTCGCGATGAAAGCCAGAAAGAGCTGATTGAGCATTATTATGCGCTGGCGCTGCAACATAGCCAGCAGTCTGCGGCGTCACAAAGCCTGATTAGCTATTTGCAGCTATTGCTGCGTGAAGCAGATAAGCGCAGCGAGGCCAAACCTGAACTCGCCGTGCAGGAAAACCAGGCAGTGATCCTGGCGTTGGCGCAGTTGTTGGGGGGACGTAATCTGCAGCTGCTGGTCAATGAAGTTAAGGCCAATCCGCAGGGCAAAACCCCGCGGGTGACACTGGCACGCCGGCCTGATTTACAACAGCATTTTATCTATTCCGCAACTATCCATGTGCTGGGTAATCAACGGTTATCTTCAGCGGTCGGCGAGGCGAAAGAACTGCTCGATTCGTTAAAGGGCGGCAGTGGTTTCAGTTTTGTCGATTTGCTGGCGGACCGTGCCGGTATCCGCTTCGCCCGGCTGGCGGTGGCGACACCGGAGTCGGCGCGGGCATTGCAGCAGTTTTTTGCTGCGGCAGAGCGCACCGAACAAGAACTGTTCCCGAGTAAAAGCCGGCTGCCAGAAGGTTTACCGCAGGAAATGTTCGAGCAGCAATATCAGTCGATCGATTCGGCCGTTTATCAACAAATGGTGGCAGAAATCGACCGACGTTTAAACGCCTTACCGCTGTATCAGCTGGGGCGCTGACCTTCAAGTCAGCGCATCAGGCCGTTCAGCTGGTCCAGCGCGTCTGACCACTCTGCATCCTGCTGATAGGCATCTTTGAGAAAGCTGGCCTGCGCCGGCGTCCAGAACTCCGCCTGATACAGATACTGGCCCTCGTTGAGGCGATAATGCCGGGCAAAGCGTTCAATGCTGGCATCATCGCTGGGCAGCCCCAACTGGTCAAACAGGGTATACAGATTGTGTTTGCTGGTATCCATGTCGCACCCCACTGTCTTTGGTTGAAAAATGTACAGATAACTTCTGACAGTATAGAGGTCTATCGGTTCCTGCGCTGCGGACGGGTTAAGTGGTGGGCAAGCCGGGGCGACGAAGCCGTGCCAGCCGAAATCCAAGTAGCACAAAACCCCCCAGGGTAAACCCCAGCGCACTGCCGGCGCTGATGATCAGGAGCGGATGATTAAAGTCACTGCGATCCTGGTAATCCATGATGTGCAGCATCCAGAAGAAATCGTACAGACGCCAGGTATCTGTTCTCACCCGCAATAATTGTCCGGTGATCGGGTGGAAATAAAATGCGGTTTGTTCAGCGTCGGCAAATTGCACCTGCCACAATGGCGCTGTTAATCCACGCACTTCAGCAGGCGTTTGCGTTAACCATTCGGCGCTGCGTAATGCCCCAGTGCCTTTGTAGCGTTGCTGTGCCAAGATCTGCACTTCATTGGCAGCCAAAGGCTGCAAAATCTGACCAGACGAGGCGCTGATAAACAGCTGTTGGTCATCTTGTTGTAACTGATATACCGGCTCAGTGCCGCGTTGGCTGAGACTTAACTGCGCTTGTCGGAATTGCGCCGGCGCTTGCGCTACGGCAGCGGCCGGCGTGACCAGCGCTTCGCTCCAGCGCGCCGCCGGCGCCGGGGATTGCAAATGTTCGCCACGCACTTGCTCAATTTCAAACCAGCTCATCACTACACCACTGGCAAACCAGGCGACCAGTTGTAAAGACAGCACCAGACCCAGATAGAAATGCAGCTGACGCCAGAAACGCTCGCGGCGCAGATTTGGAAAGGCCATAGCTAAGTCTCAGATTTTAATTAGAAAACACTTTAGCAGTGGCGTCAGAATAAAAAAGCCCCCTGCGACAATAAGTCGCAGGGGGCTTTCAGGTAAACGCTTCGATTTATGGCTGTTGCAGCGACCACTGGGTTAACAGACGAACACCAAAACCGGTGGCACCAGTGGGATGCACGCCTTTGTCGCTGCTGGCGAGCGCATTGCCGGCGATATCCAGATGGGCCCAGGGCGTGTCACCGGCGAATTGTTTCAGGAACCAGGCAGCGGTCGAGGCGCCGGTGGTTTTGCCGGTGTTGCGTAAATCCGCAATGTCACTTTTCAGTTCGCCGGCAAATTCATCGCTGAGCGGTAAACGCCACAGCGGCTCGCCACTCTGTTTCGCGGCTTGTAACAAAGCGCCGGTCAAGGCTTCATCTTCACTGAAAAGCCCGGCGTAGTAACTGCCCAGCGCGCCGACTTTACTGCCGGTTAAAGTGGCAATGTCCACCATGGCGCGCGGTTGGTATTCTTTGCGGGCGTACCACATCGCATCGGCCATCACCAAACGGCCTTCGGCGTCTGTCGAGGTGATTTGCACTGTCAGGCCCTGCGCGGTTTTTAATACATCACCGGGTAAATACGCGTTGGAGGAAATCATGTTTTCCGCCATCGCCATCAGGCCGACCACATTCACTTTGGCTTTTTGCAGCGCCAGCGCTTTGATAGTACCAAGCACAGCTGCCGCACCCGCCATGTCGCTGGTCATCCGCACTATGGATTCGCCATCAGTTTTCAGGTTGTAACCGCCGGTATCAAAGGTGATGCCTTTACCGACGATCGCCAGCGGCGCTTTATTATCGCCCTGCCACTGTGCGATCACGAGGCGTGGCGGGCGCTCACTGCCGCGACCGACAGCCGCCAAAGCACCCATGCCGAGCTTGTCGATGGCTTTTTCATCCAGTACCGTGACTTTGACACCGAGCTTTTGTAGCGCCAAAGCAGCTTCAGCGAAGCTTTGTGGTGTTAAATCAGCGGCCGGTAGATTGGTCAGATCACGCGCCAGATAGACGCCCTCGGCCACGGCTTGTAGCTGCTGATGCTGTTGCTCAGCATTTTTGACATCTGCCACTACCACATTCACCGCAACTTTGCGTGGCGCTTCTGCTTTGGATTTCAGCTGGTCAAAGCGATAGGCCCGCAGCTCCAGGCCATGGATCAGCTGTGGCATCGCGGCCAGATAACGGCCATCAATGGTGACCTGCTGCGCACTGCTTTTATCCAGCGCTACCGCTAAATCGCCGCCATAAGCGGCCAGCTTGTCATCGGCGATCACCGGCTTATCACCCAGGCCCAATAGCAATACCCGTTGATAACCCGCGACCTGATAAAGCTGGCTGATGGTACCCGCTTTGCCGGTAAAACCGGCGGCAGCTATTTGCTGTTTTAGCTGTGGGTCGGTGAGCAGGCTGTGCTTGCCGTCTTTGACATCGTTGCTGCGCAGTGGCAGCACCAGCGTATCCTGTGGGGCCGGCAGGGCGTTCAGGTACTGATATTGTGGATCTATGGCGGCCTGAGTCAGGCCGCTGATGCTCAAAGCCAACAAGGCAAATGAATAACGTAAGCGCATAAATGCTCCCAGAGTGATAAAAGCTCATTGATACGTCAGAACCTTGCATTGGTGCAGCGGAATGCGGCTGATGGCCGGATCATGTCGATGAGTTGTGATACTGTTACAAAAAAGCCGGCGCTATGGCCGGCTTGCTTTCCTATTTGCTCATTACAACTTGCTATTTTTCGCCGGGTATCCCAGCACTGAGGCATTGGCCCAGTTGGCACAAACACCTGCCTTGCCGCCGGTAGTCCGCAGGCTTAACAGGCGGATGCCGCGGATATCAAGCTCCGGTTTCACCACCGCCGGCGCTTGGACCAGGCCTGAGTCGTACAGTAGCTTATCGTCGCCATAAATCTGGAACTGCACACCGCCTTTATCGCGGCAGCTGTCGTCAATACCGACATCGGCACGTAGCAACCGCCATTGGCCGGTCAGCTGATAATCAATCCGGCTTTGCGCCGCCACGCCAAGGCCTTTACGGAATTTCAGCCCATTCATCGACATCACAGCGCCATCATTAGCTTTGTTGCCGCCGTTGCTTTGATTCAGCTCGACCGGTCCGCTTGCGTTATCGCTTCGCAGCGGTTTTTGCTCTGCCAAAAACAGCTGGACCGGCTCCGTTTCAGGTTCCGGTTGTTGCAGCACACGGAACTCAGAAATCGCAATCGGGCTCACCACTTTTGGCAATAAAGCGTTATAGGCTTTGGCGCTGCCTTGGGCCGCAGCTGTTACCATTGGGTCTGCCTCTGCTTGATCTTGTGTGCTTAAGATCCGGAAGCGGAATAAACTGCCGGGGCGAGCTTCAAACTCGACCTTTTGTTTTTGCTGCAGTTTTTGCAAACGGCCGCGCGCGACCGGCTCACCCCATTCGCCATTGTTCTCGCCCAGATAAACCTCATAATCGGCGACCTGACCATATTGCCAATGCTGGTCGTTGCGCGGTGCGATTTCAAAGCCATTCACCATGCGTCGCTCGCCGAGTGCCAGCGTAAATTCATGGGCACCGGTTTTCAGCGACTGGTCGCGTTTGGTGCGAAACCAGGTACCGGGTTTGCCGTCAAAAGCGTTTTCCAGCACATGACCGGATTCTTCCGCCGGCCGGTTCAGCACCAGAATGCTATCGGCGGCGATTTCATTGCCAAGATCCGGTGCTTTGGCATAACCGGCGGTGGCGGCAAGGCTTTGCCCGCCATTGATTTGCACGGTGAAACTAAGCGCCTGACGGATATCGGTTTTGGCGGTTTTAACATGCACCACACCGTATTTTTCAATGCTGAAATACCAGCCGGCACTGGCCTTGGCAAAAGCGGTGGCGTCCGGCAGGGTCGGCAGCGGCTTGCCGTTCAGCTGCACCGCATCGGGTTTGACCCGACTGTGTAGTTGCAGCTGATACACCCGTGCTGGTTCCTGGCCCTGATACTGGCCGCTGACCGGCGCGATCTCGACCTGAATGTCACCGGCTTTGCCGCTGGCAAAAGATGGCGCTTTGACACTGAATTGCTGGGTACTGAACGCCCCTTGCTGATACTGTCGCGTGTTGCCGTCATCCTCGTACAGGCTTAATGCGCTGTCGCCATGAGGGTAGATATCCAGCGTCAGCACATCTTTGGGTTTTTCACCGTCATACAACATGGCGTCATACATCGGGATAATGGCGCCGGCGCGGACAAACAGCGGGATGGTTTTTAAATCGACCTGATAATCCAGCAGCTGGCCGGCTGCAGACGCATCAACGACGCGGCCATCCCAATAATCTATCCATTGGCCTTGCGGTAAAAACACGTTTTTGCGCCAGCCCTGACTGGCGGTTTGTGAGCGATACACCGGCGCCACCAGTAAATCGCGGCCGAGTAAAAACTGATATTTATGCGCTTCGGTTAAGGCTTTGGGCGTCTGCGGATAATCCCACATCAGGCCGCGCACTATCGGCGCGCCGGTTTGTTCCGTCTCATGTGCCAGTGTGTACATATAAGGTGTCAGGCGCATTTTCAGTTTCAGGTAATCGCGGTTAATGCTGCGGTAGGGCTCGTCATACCACCAGGGGTGCTTGCGCGCCGCTTTCGACCAGCCGGACATGCCCATTAACACGGGCGTAAAGGCCTTCCATTGTAAATCGCGGGTATAAGTCTCAGGGCTGCCACCAAAAATCGCATCGACATCGCCGGTGGCATAGGCCTGACCGGACAAGCCTGAGCCAATCAGTGTTGGAATATGCCAGCGGATATAGTCCCAGCTGGCCGACTGGTCGCCGGTCCAGGTCACGGCGTAGCGTTGCATGCCTGCCCAGCCCATCACTGTCCATAAAAATGGCCGGGAGTCGGAGTTATCTAAAATGCCATCTGCCGCGGCTTTATTGGCATCTAAAGCAAACTGATAACCCTGGCCGGTCCAGGCCACGTCAAGTTTTTGTGCTCGGCTGCCGGCAGTGCCGACTTCCCAGGCGATTTTATCGACGCCGTTTTCGGTCCAAAGCCCGGTTCTGAAACCGTATTTAGCGAGGCCTTTGACTACTTTGGGTAAATCGGTGTAACCACAGCCGTAGCCGTCGTTGGGGAGAATCCAGCCGCCCGGCATGTCGTGTTCGCGGTATTTTTTGGCAACGGTTTCAATCACATCCGGTGTAGTGCCGGTTGGGCCGTCAGTCCAGCCATCCGGTACTGTGCCGGGTTTTTTCCCGTTGTCGCCGTCGTTGTAACAATCGGCGTCGCCATATTCAAAGGCCCAGCGCGGGATCAGCCTGGCGCGGCCAGTCAGTTCGGTGTAGTCCGCTAAGACGTCCTGAATCGAACCGCCCGCAAAGAAATAAACATCAAAACGGCCTTCCTGATGCGATAAATTCAGGTATTCAGCCGAGCGGAAGTCGTAGCTGCCATTGGCCCAGGTATTTCTGAGCACGCCATAACCCTTACTCGATAAATAAAACGGTGCCGGGCTTGGTCGGTCGCCTTCTTCCCAGCCGCCGGAATAGGAAATCTCCATACTTTTGCCTTTAAATTCAAAGGCACCATTTTGCTGACCACCGCCGTAAAAGCGCTCGTCCGGCGTGGTACTTAAGGTCTGCACGCTTTGCGCACTGCCTTTGCTGTCATTCAGTTCAAGCGGCTGCAGCTCTTGCACTATCAGCGTCTGGTTGTCGGCTTTATACAGGGCAAAAGTCAGTGGTGTTTTGTAGATCCGAAGCGCCATTGCTTCGGTGCTGACCAGCTGATAATCGCCCATATCTTTAAGCTGATAAGGCACAGGCGCATAGTCGGTTTTGATCACAATAGGCGCAGCTTTGCTGCCTTCGTCGCTCAGCGTGCCGTTCAGGCCGGCTCGGATGCGCAGTAAATCGGGTTTTAACAGCTGGACTGTCACGGCGACTTTGGCGTCGGTGGAGATTTGGATCATCCCGGCTTGCTGTTGCAGCGCACTTAGATTGCCGACCGGCGCCGCGTGGACGGTGTGGCTGAGTGGTACCGACAGCAGCAAAACAGACACAGAAACAGCCAGCGGGCGTTTAGGGAACTTTCTATCCAACAGTAACTTAGCAGCCGACATCAGCATTTTCAGGATTCCTCAGATAAAGCAGTGCCGCCTGGGACGGCGGCATTGGAAGATGCTGCCCGAAAGCCGGGCAGCGTACAACTTGTTTACAACTGGCCAAGCCAGCTGGGTTGTTTACAACTGGCCATGCCAGCGCAGTCGTTTACAGCTCGTTTGGTCCGCAGCTTAGAAGTTACCGCGCACACCAACCGCAATCTGGGTACCAAAGCGTTCCAGATAATTGACCTGATCCGGTTGTTTGACATAACCCCAATAACGTTCATTGGTCAGGTTCGACGCTTCGACAAACACTGTCAGGTGTTCGTTAAAGTCGTAGCTGGCGCTGGCATCCAGCTGGCCATAAGCGGCAGTCCAGCTGTCACCACCCCAGTCACCCGGGTAGCTGAGGAACTTGCTGCGCCAGTTGTAGGCCAGTCGCGCCTGCACGCCATATTTTTCGTAATACACCACGGCGTTGTAGGAGTCTTTTGACATGCCGGTGTAGGACAAGTCTTTTAATGCCGGGTCGTCAAACTTGCTGTCAACATAGGTATAGTTCAGCTGAATACCCAAACCATCAAAAGGTGACGGTAACCATTGTTCCATCGATTGTTGCCAGGCTGCTTCCAGGCCATTAATTTTCGCGCCATATTCACCAACTGCCGGATAGGTGGCCCAATAATCAATAGTACCAAAGGTCACTTTGCCTTTTTTTGTATCAATGAAGGACTTGATGTCTTTGACAAAATAGCCCAACGCCAGCTGCGAACTGTCAGCCAGATACCATTCCAGTGTCACGTCATATTGATTGGCCAGCTCTGGAGGCAGATCCGGAAAACGGATATCCAGCTCCGGCAAGCCATTGACCTTGCTGGTGTAATTGGGCGATACCCAAGGTTTTAACTGATCGAGGCTTGGCCTTGCCATCACTTCTGCAGCCGAGACCCTCAGTTGTAAATCATCCTGCAAACTCAGTTTAAAGTTCATGCTTGGCAATAACTTACTGTAGCTGCCGTCATAGCTGACGCGGACAATCTTGCGCCAGTCACTGTTCGATGGTAACCCTGCGCTATCAAGGGTAATTTTGCTGAAATCATAGGAATAACCTTCACTGGTGACTTCAGTTTTGCTTTGACGTAGACCGAGGTTTAACGAATACGGCAGACCAAATACCGTATCTTCAATATTGGCCTGAATAAAAGCAGCGGTCACAGCTTCGCTGACTTCAAATGCACCGGCCTGATTTAAGCTCGCGACAATGCTTTTGTCCGCCGCTTCGGCATTAATGGAACGGTAAAACGCCAGCAGTTTGTCATAGTCAAAGCTTGGCCATGGATTGGGCTGGATACTGTTTTCGCCGTCGAGGAAATTGTCGAAATTCGGTGCAACGAACACGTCTTTGGGGATGCGGAACAGTTCAAATTCACCTTGTTTAAACACCGAACTGGCATCAAAGGTGTATTTATCCCGCGCCAGATAAAAACCGCCGCGACTGAACTGGCTGGGGTTTTTCGACGAATATTCACTGCGGCCTTTGCTTTGTTTGCCGTAGGTCAGACCAAAATCGACCTGCGTCAGCACTGAATCGTCAATTTTATACTGGCCAATCAGCTTGGCTTCGTCGACTTTATCAGTGACGCCGGTGCCGCTGTTGTAGCTGTAGTGCGCGCCGTAGGTTTGGTCGGCATTCAGCGCCGGAGCTATGGTCACGTCCGGCAGTTTATTGTCTTTGCTGTAGTCGATTTTGATTGAGTCGACAAAACCGCGCGCCACAATAAAGCGGTTATCACCGTTGTTTTGATCTTTGGCTTCTGAACTGGATGCATCGGCTGTCAGGCTGAACGACTCACTGATTTGGAATTTGGCATTGGCACCAACTTGCCAGGTGTCAGTTTTGCGCGGTGTCGTTAAGTTTAAAAGCTCCACCATCGGATTGGCGGTTTGTGTTACCGCAGTCACCCGGCCATCCGGGCCAAAACTGGCGTTGTTAAACAGCGGTGTGCCCGGCGTCCAACTCTCGTCATAGTTGACGAAACCAATCTGGTAGCGGTTACCTTTGGTGGTATAACGTGAATAAATAGTATCGAGGCTCAGGTCAATCCAGTCGTTCGGCTGATATTGCAGTGACAGCGTGCCGCCCATCCGTTCCCGCACGTCCTGCGCGTTGGCGTAATACATGTAAGCCGGGATTTTGGATGGAAATAATTCGCTGGCTTCGTCGATTTTGCCATCGTTGTTTTTGTCGATCGGTAAGGTCGCTTCGGTCACGCCTTCCTGCTCGTCATAAAAACCTGAGGCTGAATAAGTGTCATTACGGATGGTGCGTTCTGAATATGCACCGGTGAAAATCACGCCGAGTTTGCCATCTTCGAATAAATCGCCAACTAGAAAAGACGCATGCGGCTGGGTGTCGCCGGTACGGTTTTCATAGACGCCTTTGGCCGAACCTGTCAGGGTAAAACCTTTTAAATCTAGCGGTTTGCGGGTCTGAATGTCGACCACAGCGCCAATGCCGCCTTCCTGCAAGCGCGCTTCCGGCGATTTGTATACAGCGATAGAGTTGACCAGTTCTGAGGCGATAGTATCGTAGTTAAAATCACGGCCGCTGTTTTCGGAAGCAACGCGCCGGCCGTTGACAGTCGTCACGTTGTAGCCATCACCCATACCACGGACTATGACTTTCTGGCCTTCACCGCCGTTACGGGTGATAGTGATGCCAGGCACCCGTTGCAGCGCCTCTGCCAGATTTTCGTCGGGAAATTTGCCGATATCCTCAGCCACGACCACATCGATCACCGACACCGCATTTTGTTTTAAAAATAGCGATTCTTTAATACTGCTGCGAATACCAGTAACCTGAATTTTTTCGACTTGTTCGGTTTTGGCTTTCTTCTGCTTTTGTTTGTCGCTGTCGGCATCTGCTGCGAAAGCTTGCTGCGGTGCCAGTATGGCCAGCATCACCAGCTGCGCCAGCTTGTGATATCGAAATGTACCCTGTGACATAGTCCCTCCACGCTGTGGTTATTTTTTGTTTTGAATATTTCGAAAGCTGATATCGTCAGAACGTCAGTTGGCGTAAACTGCAGTGAAAGCACAGCTTGACGACAGTTAGACGATTACGACAGCGATCAAAACCTTTCGAGATTCTTTATAAATCTGAGCCGAAAGTGATCGCAATGTTTATTTTGTTTTCGATTAGAAGATTTGGCGCTAAAATTGGCTTCGAATAGATCTGAAAGTTATGCTGAGGTGTTGATTAAAATGCCTCTTGATTGGCTAAAGTATTGATGTGTATATGATATTAGTGTTTATTTTATTTCACTTTAATAAAGTAGACTTTTGAATATCAGCAGTCATTAATGGAAATGCAGCAAAAGAAATAAAACGAAAGATATTGAAAGTTTTATTTTAGCTGGTAAGGTACAACGCAACAGCCCGGTAACGGGCAGGGAGACAAGGTGGAAACCTTAAATACCATTGAACGGCAGCAGGAAATAGTCCGGTTGACCAATGCCCGGGGCAAAGTGTCGGTGGCGGAATTGTCGCAGCGCTTTGGCGTATCTGAAGTGACGATCCGCAGTGATTTGGCTGTGCTTGATAGCAAACGACTGCTGGTGCGCTCGCGTGGTGGCGCCATGGTTAACGATGATCTAAGTCGCGAGTTGTCGTTAAAAGAAAAACGGCAGAAGCATTCGGAACTCAAGCAGCGGCTGGGTCGCGCAGTGGCTGCGCTGATTAAAGATGATGAACGCATCATCCTCGATTCCGGCACCACCACTGAAGAAGTGGCAGCGAATTTACGTGAACATAAAAACCTGATTGTGATGACCAACGGTCTGAACATCGCGCTGGAATTGTCGCAGGTCGACAAAGTCGAAGTGATGATGACCGGCGGCACGCTCAGGAAAAAATCGATGTCGTTTTATGGTGCTCAGGCCGAGCAGGCGCTGAAAAACTATCAGTTCGACAAAGTTGTGTTAGGGGTGGATGGCTTTGATTTAAAAACCGGCCTGTCGACCCACTTTGAAGCCGAGGCGACGTTGAACCGGCTGATGTGTGAAGTGGCGCGCGAAGTGATAGTGGTCACTGATTCATCCAAGTTTGACCGTCGTGGTTTTCATCTGATTTGTAATGTGATGCAAGTGCATACGCTGGTGACAGATGCCGGAATTCCGCCGGCTTATGTTGAAGAGCTGACCCGGATGGGGGTGCAAGTGCATGTGATCAGTCCATAAGGAGGGGTATGAACGCTTTGCTTGAACTGCTTTGCGCCAACAAAAAGGGCCAAAGCAAGGGAATCTACGCAGTCTGCTCGGCGCACCCGATGGTGCTGAGGGCAGCCATCCAACAGGCCAAAGCGGATCAATCGCTGCTTTTGATTGAAGCTACTGCCAATCAGGTCAATCAGGACGGTGGTTACACCGGCATGCAACCGGCTGATTTTATTGCCTTCGTCAAAGAGCTGGCGGCGGAGCAGGGCCTGTGCATGAACCAACTGTGTTTTGGTGGTGATCACTTAGGCCCGGTGTGCTGGACGGCAGAGCCTGCGGCAGTGGCGATGGCCAAAGCTGAAACCTTAATCGTGGCTTTCGTCCGCGCCGGTTTTCATAAAATCCATTTGGACACCAGCATGCCTTGTGCTGATGACCCAAAACCACTGCCGGATGCGGTGATCGCAGCGCGTGCGGCGCGGTTGTGCCAGGTTGCCGAGCAAACGCTGGCTGAACAAATCGCAGCGGGCCAGCAGTCCCTGGTTCAGCTTTGTTACGTGATTGGCACTGAAGTGCCGGCGCCCGGCGGCGTCAGCAGCCTTGAGCAACATCTTGAGCCTACTCCGGTTGCTAATGTCGCGGCCACTATCGCGGTGCATCAGCAGGCCTTTGCCAGTTTGGGTTTAGGCGATGATGTCTGGCAAAAAGTCATTGCCGTAGTGGTACAGCCTGGCGTTGAGTTTGATAATACCCAGGTGCATGCATTTGATGCGGTGGCGAGCGTACAACTTGCTGATTTTATTAGTAAAGACCCAGCGCTAGTCTTTGAGGCCCATTCCACAGATTACCAGCCACAAAGCCGCTATCAGCAGCTGGTGCAACAGCATTTTGCCATTCTTAAAGTCGGGCCTCAGCTGACTTTTGCGCTGCGCGAAGCGTTGTTTGCGCTCTGTTACATCGAACAACAACTGGTGCCGGTGGAGCAGCAGTCGCACCTTATCGCCGTGTGCGAGCGGGTGATGCAGTTGCAGCCTGGCTATTGGCAGAAATTTTATCCCGGCAATATGTTGGAGCAGCAGTTGCTGCGCCAATACAGTTACAGCGACCGCATTCGTTACTACTGGCAACAGCCGGCCTTACAGCAGGCGGTGAGCCGGCTTGTCGGCAACCTGAGCCAAAACCAAATTCCGCTGCCGTTATTAAGCCAGTTTATGCCACAGCAGTATCAGGCCGTGCTGAATGGTCTGCTGGTAGCTGAGCCTGTGGCGTTGGTGGAACATCATATCCGCCTGGTGCTACAAATGTATGCCAGTGCCTGCGGTCTGGCGGCTGTACCGTCTTTACCTGCGCAAGCAGCCTGAAACCGGGTCCGGGAGTTTTATTGTGGTCGCTTACTCTTTATCAAATTCAACAACACTGGGCCTGACTGCAGCTTGCTTATCTGAAGCCGCCGCAGAATGGACGGCGCGCGAAATTGCTCAGCAGCCAAGCATCTGGCAGCAAATTGTCAGCCAAATCAATGCTGACACTGAACTCAGCCAGTGGTTCAGGGTACAACTGGCTGAACCCGGCCTGCGCATTATTCTGACCGGCGCCGGCACTTCGGCTTACATTGGCCAGGCGTTATTGCCGGCGCTCTCGGTAGGACTACCACACCCGACGCAGCGACTGGAGGCTATCAGTACTACAGATTTGGTCAGTAATCCGGCGCAATATCTGCAGGCGCAATATCCGACATTGCTGATCAGTTACGGCCGCTCCGGCAACAGCCCGGAAAGCCTGAAAACCACCGAGCTGGCTGATCAGTTAGTACCGGATTGCCGGCATCTGATCATCACCTGCAATGCCGCCGGGCGACTGGCGCAATATGGCCAGAACCATCGCCAGAGTAAGGTGCTGCAATTGCCGGACGCTTGCCACGACCGCAGTTTTGCCATGACCAGCAGTTTTACCGGTATGTATCTGGCGACTTTATGGCTGTTTCAGCCAGAGCAGTCACAGCTCAGCAAGACTATTGACGTGACAAAACAGCTACTGTCGCAAAGTGCGGCGGTCCGCGCCGAGGCCGAATTACCAGCTGAGCGTGTGGTTTTTGTCGGCAGTGGCGGCCTGGCCGGCATCGCCCGCGAAGCGGCACTGAAATATCTGGAACTGACCGCAGGCCAAATCAGCAGTTTTTATGAAAGCAGCCTTGGTTTTCGCCATGGCCCGAAGTCGGTAGTGAATGCGCAGACTCAAGTGTTTATTTTGCGTTCGAACGACCCCTATACCGCAAAGTACGATGTTGATTTATATGAAGAAGTGCACCGTGACCGCCGGGCTGCCTATACCCGGCTGGTAAAGTTCGACAGCTGTTGTGGTGCTGATTCGCTGGCAGATGCCTGGTTGGCTTTGCCACTGATTGTGTATTGCCAGACGCTGGCATTTTTTAAAGCGCTGCAGCTTCAGATCTCACCAGATAATCCGTGTCCGACCGGCGAAGTCAACCGGGTGGTGCAGGGCGTAACTTTATATCCGTTCGCCCCGACACTTACGGAGAGAGCCTGATGATTTATGGTCTGGATATTGGCGGCACCAAAATTGAAATGGCGGTATTTCGGCCCGATTTTAGCCTGGTCGAGCGCTGGCGCGTACCGACGCCAACTGATGATTATGCCGTGTTTTTGCAAACTGTCAGTGCGCAGGTGGCGCTGGCGGACCAGAAATTTGGCCACAAAGCAGCGGTGGGTATTGCTTTGCCTGGCGTGGTGGCGCCACAGGGGCTGGTGACCTCATCCAATGTGGCTTGCCTGAATCAGCAGTTGGTCGGCACTGATTTAACCGCACGTTTGCAGCGTCCGGTGGCGATTGGTAATGACTGCAGGCTGTTTGTGTTGTCAGAAGCTTTGCTTGGCGCTGGCCGCGGTTATCGCCGGGTATTTGGCGTGATCCTGGGCACCGGTGCCGGCGGTGGTCTTTGTGTTGATGGTGAACTCTATCAGGGCCGGCATCAGCTGGCCGGCGAGCTGGGCCATCAGTCGATTGCGGCCCGGGTGCTGGCCAAATATCAGTTGCCGCTGTATCGCTGTGGTTGTGGCCTGGATGGTTGTGCGGAGACTTATATTTCCGGTACTGGATTGGCCCGGCTTTACACGCATTTCAGTCAGCGACAAGTGACCACTTACGACTGGTTGCAGGCGCTGCGTGCCGGTGATGCAGTGGCGCAACATTGTTTTGCCTGTTATCTGGACGCCTTGGGGGCGGCCTTAGCGGCGCAGGTGCTGGCTTATGATCCGGACGTGCTGGTGCTTGGCGGCGGTTTGTCTGACATTGATGAAATCTTCGCGGCGTTACCGGCCGCAATCAGCCGCCATCTGTTTGCCGGTGTCGAAGTGCCACCGCTGCGCCGCGCTGAGTTTGGCGCCGCCAGTGGCGAGCGCGGTGCGGCGATTCTGGGCGCACGTTTAGCGGCGGGCTGAGTTGCCAGATGCTGCACCGGCGGGTGCAGCGATTAGTTCGTCAATTAGCTGTGTCAGCTCAGCGCTATGGCTGAACATCAGCAAATGGTTCTGTGCCGGCAAGGCGACAAAACGGCCGCCACTGTTTTTCGCCAAAGTAGCAGCGAATTCGAGCCCATCCTGCCGCCAGCGTGCAAGGCGGGCTTTGTCTTCTTTGGCTTCTGCGATCAAAGGCGCTTCAAAATCACCGTCCACCACTGACACTGGTACCGCACTCTGTTGCCAGGGGGTTTGGCTATAAGCGGCTAAATCGGCCTGATACTGGGCAATTTCTATCGCTCTGGCCTGTTGACGGTTCACTGGCAAACGGCTCGCCTGCAGTTGCTGCAGGTAATCCCAGTCAGTCAATTGCTGCTGTGCCGTCGGCACTAACTGGCGGATTTGCGTCAGTTCTGCACTGATTTTTTTGGCAGTTCTGTCATTCCACACGCCTTTGGCCAGTTCCGGCAGGAGTTCAAGCAGATGCGCCCGATACCAGTCGGCCGGTGCACCATTATAAAGCTCGAGTGCGGCTGGCGTGGGAACGTCCGGGTCCAGCAGCAACAAACCGTGCAGACGGGGCGCTATAGCCGGATCATCGGCCAGCAGACGGGCTGTGATACTGCCACTGGCGAAGCTGACCAGCAGAAATTTTTTCGCCTGTAACTGCGGTAACACCTGCGCTAAATCTTTGGCGAACCTGCGATAAGACGGTGTGGCGGTGTCTGAACTGAAGCCACTGCTTTGCCGGTCTACTGCATAAGTGCGGTGATGCTTTGCTAACACCGGCTGCAATAAGGCAAAAAAACCGCTATCGGCAAAAAAGTATTCATTAGGGCCGGCGATCAGCACTATTGCCGTATCAACCTGCTGTGTTTTTTGGCTGTCAGGCTGCATCAGCCTGACATGCAACGCACCATCGGGCAGCGGGTATAAGGTCGAGCCCTTGGGCAATGCCTGCAGTGCTGCACTGAACAGCAAGGCAAAAAACAGCAGTGATTTCATGGTGATGTCCTGGTTACTCTTTACTACAGCATGCCGGTTATCAGACGCGGAAGTGTCGTAAAAGGGATAAGCAGGGGCAGAATTCATCTCAGCGGTGCTGACCTACTTTGGACATCACCTGCTCAAAGTGGGCATCAATCCGGTCCTGTTCACTGCGCCCGCCGGCACCACAGCCGACCACTTTCATACTGTGAATATCTTTTCGAAGGTCTGCGCCCGGTGTCGCCAGTACACAACCTTTGCCAACCCGTACCAGCTGCGATCCATCGGGCAAGGTTTCCAGCACGTCTGCGGCCGGGCCTGTGCCGGGTTTGACGGCTGGCCGGCGGATGGTTGTTTCAGGTTTGGCTGTAGTTTCAGTTTTGGGCGTGGTCAAGGCTACGAGTTCTTCTGCTGACAGTTCACGTTGCGCCGTTCGCGACGCAACTGAATCCAGCAAAGTTGAGAATTCGACGGGTGCCGTAGCTGACTCCGGCGGTGGTGCTTTTTGGCGAGGCGCTGCTACTACCGCTGCCGCTGGTCTGTTGTCGGGTTTGCGTTGACGGGCCGTTTTTGTGGTTTTGACCGCCACCGCGACAGTGGGTTTAGGTTGCCTTGGCGCTAATGGCTGCAGCTTTTCTGGTTTCATCGTTTCAGCGGTCACCGCCCCGGCTTTAACAGGCTCAGTCGGGGCGGTCGGTTTCGGCTTGCTGATAGCAAACACAGTGATTGGGACGGCTCTTGGCTGCGTTACTGCAGCTTTCGGTTGTTGCAGCAATACCAATGCAGCGATGGCCAGATGGACCAGCAACGACAGCAACAACCAGCGATAAAACGAGAAAACCTTGTGCTCTGACAATACCTTGCCTGCCAATCATCGAATCAGTCAGCTGCTATGACCCGGATGAAACGCCGAGGTTCCGGGCGGCGAACAGCCAATTTCCAGTTGTTTGTCTCCGAAACCGGAGCAACACTACTGGTACAGCCGTTAGGGCTGTTGTAAGGTAATGGGAGCCACAGAATGCGAACACACATAACCAGGGAGCCGGTGAATTGCGTGCAGTTTTGTTGATAGCTGTGTTGCTGCCTTTTATTGTCAGCGCCGATGCCGAGCCCGCTATGCGGGTGATTTATGGCAGTCCGGAGCGCCAACCCGTCTCGGTTGAACAGAGTTATCCGTTGCGGCTACTCACAGAGGCGTTGCAGGCGTCCGGTGAAACTTATTTGTTGCAACCCTCAGGGCAGGACATGGTGCAAAGCCGGGTGCTGAAAGAAATCGCTGCCGGTCAGGTCGATGTGTACTGGAGTATGACTTCAGCAGCACGCGAACAACAATTGCTACCGGTGCGGATCCCACTGGATCGAGGCCTGAACGGCTGGCGATTATTGCTGATCCGTCAGGGCGAACAGGCAAAATTTCAGCAGCTTCAGAGATTATCTCAGTTAAAAAAACTCACGTTTATTCAGGGGCATGACTGGCCGGATACAGAAATTTTGCAGCATAACGGCTTATCAGTGTTGACTAGTACTCATCCGCCGCAGCTGTTTGACATGCTGCAAAAAGGACGGGGAGACGCATTTCCCAGAGCCGTATTTGAAGCTTATGACGATGTACTGCTTCAGCCAGGGCAGTTCATGGTAGAACCTCAGCTGGTGCTGGTATATCCGTCTGCGGTGTATTTTTTTGTCAATCGCAATAATCAACGGCTGGCCAATGCTATCGAACGTGGTTTACACCGGCTGATCGCCAGCGGCAGGTTTGAAAGGTTATTTCAGCAACGATATGGCGTGGCGATTGCCCGGGCTGGTCTGGCGAAGCGCCGGCAGATCCGAATGGAAAATCCATTGGCGCCAGTTAATTTCCCTTTACCAGACAGTTCGTTATGGTTTCAGCCTGTCGCAGCAGCACCGGCAGATTAATCTGGTCAGTTCCGATATTTTTTGTTAAAACTATACATGCTGTTAACACTTACCGACAGGAGTCGACACCATGCTTACCGAATTGTTTCACAACCGGGTTATTTGTGCGTCCAGCCGCAGTGGCAAAAGCCTCATTTGCGCATTACTGTTACTGGCGGTACAAGGCTGCGCGGCACCGCAGTCATACCGCACATTGACTATCGATGGCAGTAACTCAGAAACTACGCAGCAAAGTGTGCAGCGGGTGGTACGCAGTATGCCGGAATCACAACAAGCTGAATTTTTGCTGGCCTTAGTGAAAATTCAGGTGCACGCCGGACAAATGCAGGCGGCCGCATTGCTGCAGAGTGACACCGCAATACAGCATGTGAATTATCAGTTTTTGGGACAACAAACACATGGTTTGACCGCACAGCAAGTCATTGCAAAAGCTGCAGCATTACCATAACTGCGGCATTGCCGCGGTTTAACTCTTACTGGTGGAGGTCATGATGGCCGGGCATTTACTCTGGATCTCAGACCCTGCAACTGCTATTCAGGCAGTATTACCGCAAGGCTGGCAACTGAGCGGAACAGATCCCGCCGGCGCACTGCAATTAACAGATTCGCCCGCACTGGTCATCACGGATTTGACGCAATCGCCACTGGTTGACGACATAGCACGACATTTTGCTCATAGTATCCGGGTATTGGCGGTGCCGGATTGTCAGGACGAGCAGCTGCTGCCTTATCTGCAGCATTATCATTTATTTTGTTTACAGCCTGTGCCGGCAGAGAGCCTGCCCGGGCTTATCGATGTCGCAACTGCTTTAGACGCGCTGGGACTGAGCGAACGCTGTCGCAATCAGTTACTAGCCTGCTCCCATCTGCCTCTGATCCCGCCCTTAGTGAGCCAGTTGCAACAACTGTTGCTGGACCCCGATGTGCGTATTGACAAACTGGCAGAACTAATTGAGCAGGATGCTGTGCTGAGTGCGCGCCTGCTGCAACTGGCCAATTCGGCCTATATGGGTTTTAACCAGGAAACCTATTCGATTCAGATGGCGATCAGCCGGCTGGGGCTCAGTTTGTTATATGGCGTGGTGCTGGCGCTGAGCGTGTCACAGGACCGCGACTCGGGCGATGGCTTAGCCGGAGTCCGTTTAGCCGGACATTGCCGGCAGGTTGGCCAGTGGTTGGGGCTGGATCAGGCCGCAATGGAACAGATGATGCTGGCTGCGCTGTTTTATCAGCTGGGTCAGGCGTTGCTGCAAAGCGCCGACGGCGAAGTCAGTGCGCTTACAGCGGCGCAGGCCGGCGCTTTTATGCTGACGTTGTGGGGTTTTGCCGCTCCGGTGGCGAAGCTGTTGCTGGCGCAGCAATCGTTGCAACAAGCCGCTAAGCAACCAGCGGCGCTTGGACTTTATCTGGCGCGTTCGCGACAGCCGCTGCGGGTACCGGAGCCAGCGCTGGAAAAAGTGTTGCAAAAACTGGGACTGCTCCAGCACTGGCCGGCGACATGAGCACTGCTATGGCATTGACCAGGCAGGAGCTGGCGGTGCTTGATGCCGATCCCTGGTTTGCTGCGCTGAGCAGCCAACAACAGCAACAACTGCTGAGCTTTGGGCGTAAACGTCTGCTGCAAGGCGGGCAACCGCTGTTTAGCCGCGGCGACGCTTTTTGTGGCATCTACGTGCTGCTAGACGGCCAGTTGCTGATCTCGGGTTTGCATCAGTCGGGGCGACAGGCACTGCTGACGCTGCTGACGCCGGGCCAATGGCTGGGTGAGATAGCCTTGTTTGACCATAAGCCGCGTACTCATGATGCCGCTGCGCTGCAAGATACCGTGCTGTGGCAGATACCTAAGACGGCGCTGCAGCAACTGGTCAATACAGATCCGCTGTGGTGGCAGGCTTTTGGTCAGCTGCTGACCAGTAAACTGCGTCAGGTGTTTATCGAATTAGAAGACCGGGCAGTGCTGAGTGCAGAGCAGCGGCTGGTCCGCCGGCTTTGCCAGCTTAGTCTGCAACAGGCTGCAGTACCGCTGCAACAAGAGCAACTGGGCCAGCTATTGTCGTTATCCCGCCAGACCACCAATCAGCTACTACGCCAGCTTGTTGCGCAAGGCCTGATCCAGACGCAATACGGTGGAATTACAGTATTGAACCGGCCGGCTTTATTAAAGCTGGCGCAGGGGTAGCGCCGGTTCAAGTTGCTCTGCTGTTCGCTGATTCAACAAGATGGCACTCTTAAATGTCAGGTATCTGACAGAGTTTAACTGCAACCAGATTTAGATTGAATCGCAAAGCCTCTGACAATAAGGAAAAACAATGCGGACTTTACGTGAACAATTAAGCCAATATGCACTGTATCACCGCGATCAGCGGAATATTCTGACCCATTTTGCCGGCATTCCGCTGATTGTGATCAGCGTGTTTGGCATGTTGTCGTTCCCGCTGTTTGGTAGCCCCATCAGTGCAGCGTTGGTGCTGCTGGTGCTGAGCTGCCTGTATTATTTGCTGCTTGATGTGAAATTCGGTGTGCTGATGCTGTTATTCAGCGGCGGCTGTTTTGCCTTGTCGCAACAGCTGGTGCAGCTGTTTGCTGAACAGTGGTTGTGGGGCTCGGTCGGGGTGTTCGTCGTTGGCTGGGTGCTGCAGTTTATTGGTCATTATTTTGAGGGCAAAAAGCCGGCTTTTGTCGACGACCTGATGGGGCTCCTAATCGGGCCTTTGTTTATCGTCGCCGAGTGGGTGTTTATCGCCGGCTTTGCCAGCGAACTAAAACAACAAATTGAAGCAGACGCCGGCCCGGTGCGTCAGGGCTAAAACGCACTTGCAGTGCGTTTTAGCGGGCGCAAAAAAGCCAGCGTGAACTCCGGGTTGTCAAAGCGCACTGAGCAGGCTGTAGTAAAACTGTACGGCTTTGACCAGATTGTCCTGGCTGATCCGCTCATTATTACCATGAAAGCCACCGAGTTCGGCCGAAGTCAGCACCATTGGATTAAACCGGTAACTGGCACCGGCCACTTCTTCATAAAAGCGGCTGTCGGTGCCGCCGATGGTCAGTCCGGAAACGACCACCAGCGGAGCATGTTGCGCGCCAGGCACCGCGTAGGTACTTTGTGCCGCGTTGCTGATACGCCGGAAACCATCGGCGTCTTTTGATGCGACTTTAGAAGCAGCCATACCCTGCAACACGTTGAGTTCAACCCTTGGGTCATTGATCACGGTTGTGGCATGCGCCAGGATCGCATCGACACTGTCGCGCGGATGCAGGCGAAAGTTCACGATAGCCGTCGCCTGTTGCGGCAATACATTGGCTTTGATACTGCCGGTGAGCATAGTCGGCGCCGTGGTGGTCCTGAGCATGGCATTGGCGGTCGGCATTTTGCTCAGTTCATGTTCCAGCAAAGCGCCGAACAACCAGCGGTTAGCCAATAACATCCGTTGCAGCAGGGCCATATGCGGGCCAAGCTGGTCATAAAAATCGGCAGTCAGGCCGTCGATGCCGCCGGGTACCTGCTGGTCGGTCAGGCGGGTCAAAGCACGGGCCAGAATACTGACGGCTGTTTCGGCCGGCGGCATCGAGCTGTGGCCACCCGGGCTTTGCACTGTCAGCTGCAGATTCAGAAAACCTTTTTCTGCGACATTGATACTGGCGATATCAGCCGTCACGCCCGGCACCATCTCCCGCAGCACAAAAGAGCCTTCGTCCAGCGACCAGGCCAATTTTACTTCCCGTTGTTGCAGCAGCGCTGTGACTGCCGCGGCGCCTTCTTTGCTGCCGATCTCTTCGTCGTGCGTCAACGCCAGATACACATCATGCGGCGGCTGATAACCTTGCTGCAGTAGCAGGCTGATGGCTTCGAGCATGGCAACTGCCGCGCCTTTATCGTCCATCGCACCACGTCCCCAGACATAACCGTCGGCAATGGCGCCGGAAAACGGGCTGTGTTGCCACAATTTTTCGGTGCCCGGCGTGACTGGTACCACGTCGTAGTGGGCTGATAGCAGCATCGCTGCACGCTGGCTGTCTTTGCCTTTCCAGCGATAGAGTAAAGTCAGCTCATTGACCGGCGTCAGCTCCAGCTGCTGCAGCTGCGGATAGGTCTGACCGACCCACTGCGTGAATTCAACAAACCGGCTTTTATTGCGTCTGGCGCTGTTGTCATAAGAAATGGTCTGGAATTGGATCGCGGCTGAAAGATGCTGGCTGACCTTCTCGACATCGACTGTCAAAGCGACGGGTTCAACCGCTGCAACTGGCTGCGGGCTAAAGCTGAGAGTCCGGACGACAATGATGCTAATGAGCAACAGTAACACGCCGGCGCTGTATTTAATGATGGTTTTAGCCACTAATGGTCCTCACTGTAACTGAGTTATTGTTATTTTTCTGCTTTTCGCCGCCAATGCCTGGTAATTGCCGGCAATTGTTGCCTGATTGACTCTAAAGTTTTGCCACAGATCTGACCAGAAGTTTTTGTTAAATTACCGCCGGTTGTTGCGAAAAAGTGGACGTCGGGCCGCGCTGTGCTAATTTCAAAAGTCAGGAGCTGCATGAGCAGCGGTCAGTGATCAAGCCACAGTGCTGTTCACTTCTTTTACTGATCGCGTCAGGGATTATTGAGCATGACACAGCAACCTCATTGGACTGATCAGCAGAATGCAACCCCAACCCGGTGGCCGCTATGGCTGGCTGTGGTGATTTTATTGTCAGGGATTGCCGCGGTACTGCTGTATGCCCGGTCGCTGGAGCAGCGCAACCATCAGCGCACACTGCAGGCTTTAACCGATGTGGCCGGGCAGATAGTGCGGCAAAGCAAAGATCGTCTGCAGCGTTATCAATACGGCCTGCGCGGTGTGCGTGGCCATGTGCTGACTGCGGGAAGCGCACTGAACGCAGCGACTTTCCATGCTTACAACCAAAGCCGGGATATTGCGCTGGAGTTTCCCGGTGCCCATGGTTTTGGTTACATCCATCGGGTCGCTCCGGCACAGTTGTCGCAGTTTTTACAGCAGGCGCAGCAGACTGGTCCGGCCGATTTTAAGCTGACCGTGCTGGCGCCTCATCCGCATGAGCATTTCATCATTCAATATATCGAACCGCTGGCGCGTAATCAGGCGGCCATCGGTCTGGATATCAGCTCGGAACCCAATCGCTATGCGGCAGCGGTCGCCGCGATGCAAAGTGGTGAAGCCAGACTGACCGGGCCGATCACGCTGGTGCAAGCTGGCGGTAAACCCTTGCAGGCGTTTCTGATGTTATTGCCGGTCTATCAGGGCTGGGTCACGCCGGCGACTGTGGCGCAGCGGCAACAGCTGTTACAGGGCTGGAGCTATGCGCCGCTGATCGCCGGTGAAGTGTTGCATGATTTATTACCGCAAGCCGGTGGCATCGGTTTGGAAATGCGCGATGTCACCGGCGAACCCAGCGTGTTTTATCAGTCTGGTTTGGCCCCTTTGCCGTCCGGGTTACAGGGCGATGTTGTGCTGGACAGTGAAGTGTTCGGCCGGCACTGGCAATGGCATTTTCATGCAGATCAGCAGTTCAGTCAGCAGCTCGGCCTGCCATCCGTGCAGCAGCAGTCGGCATTGGGGCTGCTGCTGACGTTGTTATTGGCGCTGACCGCCAGTATGAGCATGCGGATTTATCTGTCGCGTCAGCAGTTTCATGAGCATAAAAGCCGACTGGCGGCCATAGTGCGCAGCTCCTCTGATGCCATTATCAGCCAGGATTTGCAGGGGGCGGTCACCAGCTGGAACCAGGGTGCAGAGCTGATGTTTGGTTACAGTACGTGCGAGGCGATTGACCGGCCGCTGACTGACCTGATCATTCCGCCTGAGCTGAAATCGCAGGAAGAACAAATCCTGCAGCAAATCCGTCGTGGTGACAGCGTGAAGCAATTTGTCACGCAGCGCCGGCATCAATCCGGTACTTTGCTGGATGTGCTGGTGAATGTCTCGCCGGTTTATGATGAAAAAGGCCGCATTATCGCGGCAGCAAAAACGCTGCGGGATATCGGCGAGCTGGTCGCCAGCCGGCGTCAGCTCGATCAGGCGCTGCGCCAGCATCAAACCTTACTGGCGACTATTAATGCGCAGTTTCTATATGTCGAAACCGACCCGTCGGGCCGGATCCTTGATGTCAATCCGGTGTTTTGTCAAAGCCTCGGCTACAGCCGGGTCGAGTTGGTTGGGCAGACGCATCAGCACGTCAACTCCGGCGTACACCCGGTGCTGTTCTGGCAGCAGCTCTGGGGGCAGATTAGCCAGCAAAAGGCCTGGCGCGGTGAGATTTGTAACAGGCATCAAAATGGCAGTTTGCGCTGGTACGACACTGTGATTATGCCGCTGCTCAATGCCACCGGACTGACCGAACGTTACATTGCATTGTCCAGCGACATCACTGACCGTAAACAGGCCGAATCACATCGTGCCGAACTGCATCAACTGATTGATACCGTGCTGCGGGCCGCTTCGGAAGTCGCCATTATCAGTCTCGACAAACACGGCGTGGTGCAACTGTTTAACCGCGGCGCCGAGCTGATGCTGGGCTATCAGGCGACGGAGATGGCCGGGCAGGCTCAGCTGACGGCGTTACTCAATAGCAGCGAGCTTATCAGCCGTAGCCGGGAAATGGGTTTATCTGGTGAAACTCAGACCGATTTACTGGCGCATCTGGCACAAACCGGAGCACCGGAAACCTGGCGTAGTCAGCTGACGTGTCAGGACGGCAGTAGTTTACCGGCGCTACTGACCTTAACCGCAATCCGCGATACCAGCTGCGAACTGCTGGGTTATCTGCTGATTGCGCTGGATTTCAGCGAACAGCTGCAATCCGAGCTGGATTTAACTATGTTGCGCGACCAGCTCAGTATTGCTGCTGAAGTTGCGCACATGGGCGTTTGGACCTGGCAGCCGGAAAATAACGAATTATGGTGGAATGGCCGGATGTTTGATATTTACCGGCAAGATCCGGCTCTGGCGCAGTCCGGCCTGCGTTATCAGCACTGGCAGGAGCGGGTGCATCCGGAGGATTTGGCGGTAACCGAAGCTGCGCTGCAGCATGCGCTCGCCGGTACCGGCCAGTATGAGCCGATTTTCCGCATCGTTACGCCGGACCGCGGTGTGCGTTACATTCAGGGCGCGGCCACGGTCGAACGCAAAGCCGACGGCACGCCCTGGCGCATGACCGGGATTAACCTCGATATCACCGCCCAGCGTGAACTGGAGATGCAATTACGGCAGGCCAAAGAACAGGCCGACAGCGCCAATCAGGCCAAGTCGCAATTTCTGGCGAACATGAGCCACGAGATCCGCACGCCGCTGAATGCAGTGCTCGGTATGTTACAGCTGCTGCAACAAACAGCTCTCAGTGATTTGCAGACCGACTATGTCGGCAAAACCCAGATAGCCGCGACTGCGCTGTTAGGGCTGCTGAACAATATTCTCGATTTCTCCAAAATTGACGCTGGCCGGCTGGAGCTGGACCCGGCACCACTGGATCTGGCCAGCTTCTTTCAGGACGTCGCTGTATTGCTTGGTGCGACCCACCAGAACCCACACGTGGAATTACTGTTTGATTTGGCAGCAGATTTACCGGCCAGCATTTTGGCTGACCGGCTGCGTTTGCAGCAGGTACTGGTCAATTTGGCCGGCAATGCACTGAAATTTACCCAGCAAGGTTATGTCCGGCTTTGTGTCAGCCGGCAAACGGCAGCACCGGGTAAAGTGCGACTGTTGTTTCAGGTGGAAGACAGCGGCATTGGCATTTCAGCCGAACAGCAGCAACGCTTGTTTAATGCCTTCAGTCAGGCGGAAACGTCGATCAGCCGCCGCTTTGGCGGCACTGGCCTTGGCCTCGTCATTTGTCAGCGTCTGCTGGCTTTAATGGCGGCGAAACTGCAGTTGGACAGCACACCGGGGCAAGGCAGCTGTTTTAGCTTCAGCGTGGAATTTCCGCTGGTTGCAGAGCAGGCACCGGCATTGTTGCCGCAGTCGCTGAAAGTGTTGGTAGCGGATGACCAGGTGCTGGTGCGCCAGAGTCTGAGCGCCAGTTTGCAACAGTTCGGCTGTGACGTCACCGCCGTATCTGATGGGGAAGCTGCGGTACAGGCTGTACGCCTGGCGGCAGAGGCTGACTGTCCGTTCCAGCTGGTGTTGCTGGACTGGCGGATGCCCGGGCTTGATGGCCTTGCGGCTGCACAGCAAATGCTGCAGCAAAACCAGGGCCGCATTGCGGCGCATACCACGCCAAATCCGATGCCGATGTTGATGATGGTCACCGCTTTTGAAAGCGAGGTGTTGCAGCAACTGGCGCGCCAGCAAGATCAGCCGATCTGTGACGTGCTGATTAAACCCGTCACGCCGCAGCAACTGGCTAGCCGCATTCAGCAAGCCCTGCGACCAGCCACGCCCAGAGTGCAGGCTCCAGTCAGGTTGGCGGATAAACCACTGGCTGGCTTGTCTTTGCTGGTGGTGGAGGATAATGCGCTGAACCGTGAAGTCGCTGAGCAGTTGCTGTTGTCGGCGGGCGCCCGCGTCACGCTGGCGGTCGATGGTTTTATTGCGGTGGCATTGGTGCAGCAGCAATATTTTGATTTGGTGCTGATGGATTTGCAGATGCCTGGGATGGATGGACTGACCGCCACCAGACAAATCCGCCAGCTTTATACGCCGGCACAGTTACCTGTTGTGGCGATGACCGCCAACGCCACCGCCGATGACCAGATCGCCTGTCAGGCAGCCGGCATGAACGCGCATATTGCCAAACCGATTGATTTAAAAACTTTGTGCCCGCAATTGCTGGCGCTGTGTGGCCGCGAAATTCCGGCGCAGCAAGCTGACAGCCAGATCCACTGCCAGGAGTCGGCCAGCGGCGGTCTTTTACAGCCGTTGCCGCAGTTGTTGTCGCGCTTTGGTGGTAACAGCCAGTTGTTATACCAGGCCTGGCAGCGCCTGCCGCAGGAATGGCAGCAGCAAAGTGAGATGTACACAGCAGCTGTTGACAATAACGCCCGCCGTGCCGTGTTACATACCTTGCAGGGTGTCGTTGCGACACTTGGCGCCGCGCAACTGGCGCAGGCATTGCGGGTGGCCGGTAAACAGCTACAGCAGGGGGGGCCGGCGGATATTCAGGCATTAGAACCGCTGCTGGAGCAAAGCCTGCAGCAATTCAGGCTATGCTGGACCGAGTTTGCCGCGCAGCAACCGGCGCTGCCCACACTGAACCCACAGGCGCTATCGGAGTCTGAACCTCCGGGAGAAACTGAACTGTTGCGGCAGTTGGAGCTGGCGTTGCAACAACAACATTTATCGGCGTTGGATTTGACTGCCAGATTACTGGCAGCGGATCCACGTTATCAACAACTTAGCGCGCAGGTCGAGCAACTGGATTTTTGCGCTGCGCTGAATACGCTCAGACAATTGGCAAGGAAGGTAATTTGATGTCGCATGATACCCAGTGGTATGCCACACCCGGTGCGCAACCGCGTTTGTTACTGGTGGACGATCACCAGCTGAATATCCGGGTGATGTATGAGATTTTCCGCCATGAGTTTGATGTGTTTATTGCATTGAATGGCGAACAGGCTCTGGAGAAATGCGCTGAACTGCATCCGGATCTGATCTTGCTCGACGTCGTGATGCCGCGGCTGGACGGCTTTGAAGTCTGCCGCCGGTTAAAAGCCGATCCGGAACTGGCGGCTATTCCGGTGATTTTTATCACTTCCCATTTTGATGAAGCCGATGAGGTACGCGGCTTCGAACTGGGCGCAGTAGATTTTATTCATAAGCCGGTCAATCCGATTATCACCAAAGCCCGGGTTAAAACCCAGCTACAGCTCAAACAACAAGCTGATTTATTAAGAGCTATTTCGCAGATAGATGGCCTGACCGGTATTGCCAACCGCCGGCGCTTTGACCAGCAACTGGAACTGGAATGGCGCAGCTGCTGCAGGGCAAATGAGCCGTTGTCGCTGCTGATGCTGGATATTGATTATTTTAAACAATATAACGATGAGTTTGGGCATCTGGCCGGCGATGAATGTCTGCGCCGGGTCGCCATGGCGATGCAACAGGCGATTGGCCGGCCTTATGACTTGTTGGCGCGCTTTGGCGGTGAGGAATTTGCCGTATTGTTGCCTCGTACTAATAGTCATGGCGCGCAGTTTCTGGCGCAGAATATCCTGCTGAAAATCCAGCACCTGGCCTTGCCGCACCCATATTCGCCCGGCGGCATCGTCACGCTCAGCGCCGGCCTCGCGACTGTGGTGCCGCAGGAACACACCCAGGCCCGCCAACTGCTGCAACGCGCTGATGAAATGCTCTACAAAGCCAAACAACAGGGCCGCAACCGGCTGTTAGTGGACGAGAGCCTGATCTGAAATGTCTTAATACTGTCATATTGCCTGCATAGACTGCGAAGATTGTTTGGAGAAGTCTATGCAGCGTCGTCCCGCTTTAGTCGCCAGTCTGGCCAGTTTGTTTATTTTTTCCATCATTCTGCTGATCGCATTCTATCTTGGGCTTAGCAACCAAAAAACCAGCGAAATCAAAGCCAGAACTGTGGCGCAGCAAGTCAGCAATGCGCTGGAAATTATGGCGGCGGACCGGGTACGGGCGCTGGATGATTTAGTCGGACACTGGCCGGTTGCGGCCGCCAATGAAATAGACTGGTTTAATGTCCGGGCCGTGACCTTAGCGAAGATGCTGCCGGGATTGCGCGATTTGGCGCTGCTCGATCAGCAGGGGCGGGTGGCCTGGTCGATTGACCCGCTGCGGCGCAAACAGCTGTTGCAGCTGCATTTACCAACCTTACTCGGCACGCCACTACTCGAAAATAGCGCCGTGCTGCACCCGCCACAACAGCCACAGAGCCTGGTGGTCAGCCGCGCTATCAGTATGCAGGGTAAACCCCATGGTTATGTATCCGCATTCTTTGATATCACCACCATTATCGGGGTTTATACCAGTGAGCTGGAAGCGGGCGGGTTGAGTTTTCGCATGCAGGATGGCGCCCGGGTGTTGCTGCAAAGCGGTAGTTTTACTACTTCGGCACCGGAAGTCACTCAACCTCTGGTTTTTGCCGGCCGGCAATGGCATTTTACCGTGCAGAGCCAGACCGATATCTGGCAAAGCGCCTGCTGGATGGCCGGGCTTGGTTTTGTTATCTCTTGCGGCATCGGCCTGTTGTTGTATCGCCAGTTTGCCAAAGACGCACAAGTGCGGCGTTTCCAGCAACTATATCAGTCAGCAGCCGATGCGTCTTTGGATGCGATGTTATTGTGGTCGCGCCAGACCGATGCTGCGACCGGTGATTTTTTACTGCAACAAAGTAACAAAGTTGCCGCCCAGCTGTGTGATGCAGCTTTGTTATTGCCCGGCCAATCGCTGGCGCTGCTTTGCCAGCAGTTGGATGCAGCATGGTTATTGCGCCGCTGTTTGAAAGTGGACCAGACTGGCCAGCCGTATGAAGCGGTATTGGCGCAGCCGTCCACGCTGATTCACGCGCGCTGGCTGCGCTTGCAGGTGGTGAAATCGGCACAGGGGCTGGCCATGACTTTTCGCGACGTCAGTCAGGAGCAGGCGCTGCAACAGCAAATCCGCTACCAGGCTGAACATGACCAGCTGACCGGTTTATTAAACCGCTACGCCTTTGAGCAACGCCTCGCGGGCCTGCTGCAATCACCGCAGGCCGGGGCTTTGTGTTACATCGACATGGACCAGTTTAAACAAATCAATGACAGTTGCGGTCATCTGGCCGGCGATGAGCTGTTGCGCCGGGTCGCCAGTTTACTCAGCACCGATTTAACTGCAGCTGACGTGCTGGCCCGGGTCGGCGGTGACGAGTTTTGTCTGGTGTTAACTGGCCGAGATCTGGCCGAAGTCAGCCAGCATTTACAGCAGTTATTGCGGCAAATCGCCGCTTTTCGCTTTGACTGGCAACAACAGATTTTTACCATTGGCGCCAGTGTCGGTGTCGTGGCGCTGGATGGTTATCAGGGCAGCCTGACAGACTTAATCAAAGCTGCCGACAGTGGCTGTTATCTGGCGAAACATCAGGGTCGCAACCGCTATTTTATTGTTGATACCAACGGGCCAGAACTGAATCATCTGGCTCAGCAGCGCCAGCTTTTATCCTTGTTGCACAAAGCGTTGGATGAAGATTTGTTTGAACTCTATGCCCAGCCGATAGTGCCGCTGTCGGTAGCAGGGCAGGGCACACACCTGGAAGTGCTGCTGCGGCTGCGCGACAGCGACGGGCAGATGGTGAGTCCTGCGTTGTTTATTCCGCTGGCAGAACAGCAGGGCTTGATGGGTTTGATTGACCGCCGGGTGATCCGCAGTGTGCTGCAACTGCTGGCTCAAAGCCCGCAGCAGCTGCAGCTGCTGGATAAAATCGCTATCAATCTTTCCGGGCCGTCGCTCAGTGACCCGGATCTGTTGCCTTATATTCAGCAGCAGCTTGCGCTGTACCGTGTTCCGGCTGGCAAAATCTGCTTTGAGATCACCGAAACTGCGGCTATCACGAACATGGCGGCCGCCCGGCGTTTTATTGATAGTCTGCGCCAAATCGGCTGCAAATTTGCGTTGGATGATTTTGGTGTTGGCATGTCATCTTTTGCTTATCTGAAACATCTGCCGGTGGATTACCTGAAAATTGACGGCTCTTTTGTTAAAGCCATGACGCAAAACGCCACTGATGCGGTGATGGTAAGGGCGATGGCCGATATCGCCCGCAGTCTGCAAATTCAGACCATTGCCGAATTTGTGCCGGATGAAGCCACTTGTGTGCTGCTGCGCAGTATCGGTGTGCATTATGGTCAGGGGTATGGTTTGGGTCATCCGGCACCCTGGTCAGATTTTTTCCCGCATTAGCCGTGCATGAATTCACCACCGTGATGAAGCGCCGGTGACGCCGGCGTTGTGATTCGCCAATAAAAAAGGTGACGTCAGATGACGTCACCATTCAGGCCCCAAAAAATCGGCAAGGACCAAGGACAAGGATACACAACAACCCAAAACGGGGTGGCCACAGGAAGAAGCCGCGAGCATCTTGCCTGCGCGATGCGGCAAATTTCTGACAATTCCGTGAAAGATTTATGGCGCAGCATTGTGTGGTGTCAACGTCATCAACCGGTCATTTTCTTCACGCAGACTGGCGCAAATACAGCCGGAGTCTGATATGAAGCAGTGGAGTCGTCGTGAGTTTTTGAGGTTGTCCGCCATAGTGGCTGCAGCCGGTGGTTTTAGTACTGTCAGTGGTTGTGTCAGCGCGCCAGGTGCAACGTTGGGGGGCGCAGAGCCTGAGTTTCCGGTTAATTTTCTGCATGGTGTCGCCAGCGGCGACCCGCTGCATGACCGGGTGGTGTTATGGACGCGGGTGACGCCCGCCGGCCCGCTGGCTCAGGTGCAGATGCTACTGGAAGTCGCCACAGATGCGGCGTTTCGCAACTTAGTGGTCGCCGCCAATTGTGTGGCGCATGCTGACCAGGATTATTGCGCTAAAGTCGATGCCGCCGGTTTAAGCGCCGGCCAGTCCTATTTTTATCGTTTTCGGGCCGGTTCGGTGTCCTCACCGGTGGGGCAGACCCGCACGCTGCCGCAAGGCGCTTTAACTGCCGCCCGTTTTGCTGTGGTCAGCTGCAGTAATTATCCAGCCGGTTATTTTCATGTTTATCAGCAACTGGCAGAACGCAGCGATTTAGACGCGGTGATCCACCTTGGTGATTATCTGTATGAATATGCCGCCGATGGTTATGCCACAGAGCGCGCCGCCGAGTTTGGCCGTTTGTATGCGCCGGATAACCGCTGTGAATTGTTAACTTTGCAAGACTATCGCCGGCGCTACGCTTGCTATCGCGCCGATGCTGCGCTGGCGCAACTGCATGGTCGTCATCCGTTTTTACTGGTCTGGGACGACCATGAAATCGCCAACGATACCTGGACTGGCGGTGCCGAAAACCACAGCCCGGGCGAGGGCGATTTTCAGGCGCGTAAACTGGCGGCGCTGCAGGCGTATTACGAGTGGCTGCCGATCCGGCCACAGGTGCAGCAAGGTGAACCTTTGTACCGCAGTCTGGCTTATGGCGACTTAGTCCAGCTGTATCTGCTGGATACCCGGGTTTGTGCCCGCAGCCAATGGCTGGATTTCCCGCAGTTTCAGCGCGATGGCAAACTCGATGTCGCGGCAATGATCAAAGCGGTGCAGGACCCGGCGCGGACTTTGTTGGGGCCGGCGCAGTTGGACTGGCTGAGCCAGGGCCTGAGTCAATCCGCTTGCCACTGGCAGGTGCTGGCGCAGCAGGTGCTGATGGCGCGGATGGAACTACCGGGGGAAGCTTTGGCCGCGCTAGGTAAACCCGGCGCGGAGTTATTACCACAATTACAACAACTGGCTGATTTAAAAGCGCAACCGCTGGCGAAACTGACTGCTGCTGAACAACAGCGGCTGCAAGGCGTGTTGCCTTATAATCTCGACGCCTGGGACGGGTTCCCGGCCGAACGTGAACACTTGTATCAGCGCTTGCAACAGAGTGGTCGCCAAGTGCTGGTACTGGCGGGCGATACTCACAATGCCTGGCACAGCGAACTGAAAAACGCGGCAGGTGAGCCTGTGGCGACTGAGCTGGCCACGGCTTCAGTGTCATCGCCTGGTATTGAAGAGTATCTGAAACTGGATGGTGCGCAGGCGGCGCAGTTAGCGCATTTGTTACCACAGCTGATTGACGAATTAGCCTGGTGTGAATTGTCGCGGCGCGGGTATTTATTGGTGGAGTTCAGTCATCAAGAATGTCGTGCTCAATGGCATCAAATCGCCTCAGTTCATAGCGCTACCGCGCAGTGGCTGGCGCCGCATCAACTAGTGATCCCCAAGCGTTGATATGCTCTGACAAGCGCAGCCGACGTGAATCCAAAGCGGCTGCGCTTGGTGATATGACTTAGTCTTTGCTTTGTTCCAAACGTGCTTCTATGCGTTTGAGGCGCTGCATCAGTTCACGTTGTTCTTCGTCACTGAACAGATGTTTATCTTCGACCAGATGCATAATGATGTTGGCGACAATCATCGGGATCACGACAAAAATCCAGAAATGGCCAAACAGAATGCCGACAAAACGCCCGATGGGAGTCACGGGGGTTAAATCACCGTAGCCAATGGTCAGCGACGTGACTGTGGCCCACCATATGCCGTCAGCCAGCGATTTTTGTTCAATCACGGCAAAGCTAATCGCGCCGAAAATCAAACTGCCGGCATAAATTGCCAGAATGAGCCAAAGACGATTTGCTATGTAAATCAATAATTTTTTCATTAAAAACGGACCGAAAACCTAACAGTTGGTTTCAGCATAACAAAGCGTCTGATTCCGGCCAAGATGCTTGGCCTGGTATAAAGCGCTATCGGCTTGTTTGAGTAATTCAGTCCAGGGCCTGGTGTTGGTAAACCCGGCACTGACGCCCAGGCTGATACTGATCCGGCAATCTGGCTGCTGCGATAGTTTCAGCGCCAGCGCCCGCTGTCGCAGACGTTCGGCGATCTGGCTGGCGACGTGCAGCTGAGTATTTGGCAGTGCCACGGCAAATTCTTCGCCGCCTAAACGAAACAGTAAATCAGTGCTGCGCAGCTCCTGCTGGATGCTCAGGCAAAGCTCAGCCAGCACCTGATCGCCGCAGGCATGGCCAAAATTGTCATTGATGTGTTTAAAGTGATCGACGTCAAAAATAATCAGGCTCAGAGGCTGTGGTTGGGGGGGCCGGCGCTGTTCTATCTGGTCCAGCAGCCGCTGCAGGGCACGGCGATTGTAACAACCCGTCAGCGGGTCTTTGTCAGAATGTTCGCGCAGGACCAGTTCCTGTCGTCGGATCACCAGTAAAGCGCAGGCAAAAGTAGCCATCAGGACAAAGACAAACATCGCCAGCCGGCCCAGCGTCTGTACCAGCTGGCTGCCGAGGAAGGTCAGACCCGGTGTATCGTCGACCAGCAAATAACACCAGCGCGCTGCCATCTGCGCTGCATTCAGGATGAAAACCAGCGCGAGTGCGGTATAGGCCTTTTTTAGTTGTGGCTGGCGATGGCGGAATAATAACAGCACTATTATCGTCTGCAGACCAAACAAAATCGGGAAGTTTAACAAGATGCGATGGCTGACATCGATTTGAGTCCAGGGTAGCAGATTGACAGCATAAGTCAGCGTTGCCAGCAGGGGCAGCCAGTACAACTGAATGGCCAGCCTGAGATATAGCCGCAGCCCCAGTAACAAAAACAGATAACCAAGTACAGTGCAGGTGTTGGCAAAGCCGGGAGCCAGCAGATAGGGTAACTGCACATGAAATGCGATACAGGCCAACACACTGTTACACAAAAACATCAGGCCGGCACAGCCCCACATGATCAGGTAAGTTTCACGCCGGCTGGCAGCGGCCAGACCAAAAAATGTCAATGCCATGGTCGCTGCCGTCAGGCAGGTGGTGATCATCAGGGTATAACTGTCCATGTCCTGCAATCCGTTAATAGATATCCATATAAAAACTACGGATATCTATAACTGATATTAGGTAAAATGGGAACAGGTTAAATTAGTTTTTATGCAAGTTTCAGTAAGGCTGCATCGAGCGTGGCTTTATCCGGCGGCTGACAGCCAGCTTTGGCAATATTCAGACTGGCGGCGAGGCAGGCGCGCTGCAGTGCGCTTTGGCACAAGGCTAAATCTAAATCGGTAAGTGATTGATTCGCTTGATGTAACTGCAGCAACTGCACCAGCAAATTAGCAAAAAAGGTATCGCCGGCACCGACGGTGTCAACAAAAACCGTCGGTTGAATCACCGGCTGTGAAATGACTTGGCTGCCCAGATACAGGCTCGCACCTTCGGCCCCACACGTCAGCGCCAACAGCGCCTCTGGTGCCAGAGCGCGGATTTTTCCGACCGCGCTTTGCAAGCTGAGCGCCGGATAAAGTGCCGCTAAATCTTCATCACTGGCTTTGATATAGTCGGCCATTGTCAGCACCTGCTCAATCACAGCACGGTACGCTGCAACATCGCTGACAAACTGCAACCGCACATTGATATCGATGCTGAGCCTGATCCCGCGCTGTTTGGCGGCCTGTAACACCGGGATTAATTTCCCGGCATCTTGCGGTTCCAGCGCCAGCGACCCGGTGTGCAGGACACGGCAGTCCGCCGGCAACGCTGCAATCAGCTGCTCGGCGCTGTAATCCCGATCGGCAATACCTTGACGATACAAGCTGTAGCTGGGTTGACCATTCGCATCAATGCGGACAAAAGCCAAAGAACTGGGTGCCGTGGATGGCTGCGGAAAGCCGGCGCTGACTCCACGGCTTTGCAACAGCTGACGAAAAGCATCACCAAAAGCATCTGACGACAACGGTGACATATAGCTGACCGGCACCTGCTGCAAAGCACAGGCGATGGCCAGATTTAATGGCGAACCGCCGGTTTTCGCCACAAAACGGCCGTCTGCTTCGCTGAAAATATCGATAACGTTCTCGCCAATCACTGCAATCATGTTGTTCTCCACTGGCTTGTTGAACTCGAAGCTTAATTAATCACATGATGTTATTAAAGGGGCTGGCGCAAATATTTTTACTGTCTGGCTGCGCTGATCGTTACTGCTGTGTATTCCCCGGTTTTTTATAAACGCTAACTAACTGAATAATAGTAACTTCGACAAGTTCTCGCCTGAGAGGGCCGCGTTTTGCATTCAAGTTTAGCGGTCTCACTCCGATACAGCAGTATCAGCAGTATCAGTAAGGACCGACATCATGACCGAGCATCTTCGTTTACAACGCATCCGCGACATCGGTTTCCGCTTACAGGAGCTGCAATTAATCCGGGTGCAGGCTGGTGCTTCTTATGCTGTGTCCACACTGAATTTTCTGTTTCAACTCTATCGTTTACCCAAACCAACCGGACTGACACTGGAGCAGGCGCTGAGCCAGCTCGGCAGCGCCGTGATCGCCAGACATCAATTACCTTATGCCCGCCTCAGTGTCGATGGCGTGCTGCAATTTTTCAGTCAACGCTTTCAGGTCAGCCACAGCGCAAGGCAGCATCCCAGCTATCGCCGCCGCGAGCGCTCGTCCGCTATGTTGGCACAAATCTGACTGGTCAGCAGACGCCTGAAGGCGTAGACTGCTGAAAAAAACAACAGGGAAGTATGCAGTGAGCAGTTTCAGGATGCAGCGGAGCCTGACCTTGATTGGGCTGTTTATCGTCACAACAACCGCAAGTGCCACAGAGCAGGTCCTGACCGCCGTCGATGGCGCTTTTATTACGCCTCCGGCTATTATCCGCGCCAAAGATCCGCAACAGCATTCCGGTTACCTCATTGATATTTATCGCGAACTGAGCCAGCAACTGGGTATGCAGCTGCAGCTAAAATCTTTTGAACGCGCCGCCATCGCCGGCGCGCTGCTGAAAAGCGAAGCCGATATCTATTGCCGTGCCAATCCGGCCTGGTATCCGGAACCCTTATTACGTTGGAGTCCGCCACTATTTGCTTATGCCGATGTGGTGCTCAGTGAAAAGCCCTTGCCGGACTTAACGGCGCTGAGCGATCAAGTTCGTGTTATCGCGACAGTTACCGGTTATAAGTACCCGCAATTAGAATCGTTGTTTCGTAATAACAGCCTGAAACGAGACGATTATTTGTCACCGGAAGAAGCAGCAGCAGCTTTTTTGGCTGGCAAAGTGGATGCGGTGGTGATGTCAGAAGTGGAAGCTCATTATCTATTGCCGGTGAACCGGTTGCAGCAACTGGAGCTGGCGCATTATCAGGTGCATTGTGTGTATTCACCACGCTTAAGACCGCTGCAGCGCCAGCTGCTGGATAACTATATCAATGCCCGTGCCAGCCAGGGCCAGTTTAAGGCATTGCTGCAAAAATACAGCTGGCAGCTCAGTGTGAAACAGCCGGCGAAAACCGGCTTATAACACGATACCCGCAGCAAACTGCTGATATAAACCAACCATCTGTTGATAGTTCGCCAGACTGAGGCGAGCCGCCTGATCCCGCGCACTCAGTAGTTCACGCTCGGCATCCAGCAACTGCAGGAAATCCGCCATACCACTCTGGTAGCGTAATTGCGTCAACCGCACCGCCTCGCTGCTCGCCGCGAGCTGTTGCTGCTGCAGTAACTGGGCGCGCCGACCCTGGTTGTAAGCATCCAGACTGCCTTTGAGGTCGCGTACGACATCAAACACCTGAGCGCGGTATTGCTGCAACGCCACTTCGGCGCCGGCAGTGCTGGCGTCTATGCGGTCGGCCACAGACCAGGGATCTGTCGCCGGCAAGCTTAAACTCGGTGCCAGGCTCCAGCTTTGCTGCTCAGTGCCGGTTTTGACGCTACCCAGTGAGACAAACCCAAGAAAGCCCTGCAGCGACAACTGCGGATACCAGGCGGCTTTATCAATCGCGAGCTGGGTATGCACTTTGGCCAGCTGCCGCTCGGCAATCGCCAAATCGGGCCGTTTTGCCAATACATCCTGCCACTGCGCCAGCGCCAGTGGCTGACTGAATTGCGGCAGGCTGCGTTTGGTCAGCCTCACTTCCGTTTGCGCGGTCAACGCAGCCAAAGCCAGCTGCGCCTGTGATTGCTGCAGATAGAGCGCCGGCAATCCGGCCTCCACTTGATAAATCTGCGCCTGCAAGCGGGTCAGTTCCAGTGCCGACGCACTACCGGCATCGAGCTGCGCCTGCACTATGCTGCGGGTTTTCGCCAGATTGGCGAGGTTGGCCTGCGCCACTTCAATTTGCAGCTGCGCACCCAGCCAGTCGCCATAATGCCGCGCGACCTGGGTCAGCACCGCCAGTTGCAGTTCCTGCAGACGCAACACGGCGATGTCGCGGTCTTGCTCTGCTGCCTGTGCTGCCAGCGCGACTGCGCCGGATAAGTCCAGTTGCCAGCTGACGCTGACACCTTGTTGATAGCGACTGGATACCACAGCGTCTTTACCTTGCTGCGAACGTTCCATGCCTGCCGTTGCGGTAGGCTTTGGCAAATCATTGTCAGCGGCATCACTTTGCAGCGCGGCATAACGTTTTACATTGGCACTGGCTGCCAGCAAGCTGGCGTTTTGTGCGCCGGCCTTCTGTAACAGCGTCATCAGTTGCGGGTCGTGCAGTTGTTGCCACCAGTCAGCTGGCTTTGCTACCAGCTGATATTGCGCTGGCAACGGCTGCTCAGCAGTCAGCTGCACCGGGGCCTGATACTGGCTGCTGACACAGCCACCGAGGCTCAGCAGCAAGGCAAGGGCCGATGGACGAAACAGCTTAGTCATGAGTCACTCCAACATGGTTTGGCAGGTTGATCTGCTCAGAAGTTTGTTGCGGCTTCTTGCCGGCCAGCATGGTGTAGAACAGTGGCGTCAGCAGCAGACCAAACAAGGTCACACCAATCATGCCGGCGAATACCGCCACGCCCATGGCCTGGCGCATTTCCGCGCCGGCACCGCTACTAAACACCAGCGGCACCACGCCCATCACAAAGGCAATCGACGTCATTAAAATTGGCCGTAAACGTAACCGGGCTGCTTCCTGCACCGCTTGCAGCGCGGTCATACCGTGCTGTTGTTTTTCGCGGGCGAATTCGACAATCAGGATGGCGTTTTTGGTCGCCAAACCAACCAGCACAATCAAGCCGATTTGGGTGAAGATGTTGTTGTCACCACCGAAAATCCACACGCCAATCATTGCGGAGAGCAGCGTCATCGGCACAATCAGCAGGATTGCGAGCGGCAAACGAAGGCTTTCATACAAGGCGGCCAGCACCATAAACACCAGCAGCAACACCAGAGGGAACACCAGATATTCCGCATGACCGGCCAGAATTTGCTGATAGGTCAGTTCAGTCCATTCATAGCTGATGCCCGGTGGCAAAGTTTCAGCCAGAATTTTTTCAATCGCCGCACGTGCTTCACCGCTGCTGTAGCCTGGTGCCGGGCCACCATTGATTTCAGCGGTGGTAAAGCCGTTGTAATGCATCACGCGGTCCGGGCCTGCGCTGTAATTCACATTCACAAAGCTGCCAATCGGCACCAACGCGCCTTGTTGATTGTTCACTTTCAGGTTGGCTATTTGCGCCGGGTCCTGCCGGAAGGCTTCATCCGCCTGCACATTGACCTGATAAGTGCGGCCAAACTGGTTAAAGTCGTTGGCATAAGTGCCGCCCAAATAACCCTGCAAGGTTGCAAACAAATCATCTAAGGACACGCCCTGCGCTTTGGCTTTGACGCGGTCGACGTCTAAATCCAGCTGCGGTACATTGACCTGATAACCCGAGAACACGCCGGCAAGCTCTGGCGTTTGCCAGGCTTTCATCTGCACCGCCATCGTCACTTTGTACAGCTCTTCGTAGCCGAGGTTGGCTTTGTCTTCCAGCTGCAGGCGGAAACCGCCGATAGTGCCCAACCCCTGTACCGGGGGCGGCGGGAAGATAGCGATAAAGGCGTCCTGAATCCCGGCAAACTGAGCGTTTAAGTCAGCAGCGATAGCACCGGCAGACAACGACGGATCTTGGCGTTCACTGAAGTCTTTCAGCGGCGTAAACACAATGCCGGCGTTCGGGCTATTGGTAAAACCGTTGATTGACAGGCCAGGGAAGGCGACTGAGTGCGCCACACCAGGATGTTTCAGCGCAATTTCGGACATCTGCTTAATTACAGCTTCTGTCCGTTCCAGTGACGCGGCGTCCGGCAACTGAGCAAAAGCCACCAGATATTGTTTGTCTTGCTGTGGTACATACCCTGTCGGTGTATTGGCAAAAATACCGCCGGTAAGACCCAGCAAACCTAAATACAACACGCCGGTCAGGCCACCAAAACGGATGATTTTAGTCACCGCTTTGCCATAACGTTCGCTGCCTCGGGCAAACAGCCGGTTAAAAGGCTGAAACACCAGACGGCCGAATAATTTATCCAGCAGGACTGTCAGTTTATCCGGTGCGGCGCCATGAGGTTTTAATAGCAGTGCTGCCAACGCCGGGCTTAACGTCAGCGAGTTCAGCGCGGAAATGACCGTTGAAATAGTGATAGTCAGGGCAAACTGTTTATAGAACTGGCCGGTAAGGCCGGTCATAAACGCGGTCGGCACAAACACAGCCGCCAGCACCAGTGTAGTGGCGATGATAGGGCCTGTGACTTCTTTCATCGCCTGTTGCGTTGCTGCAAGTGGTGACAAGCCGGCTTCGATATTGCGTTCAACGTTTTCCACCACGACGATGGCGTCGTCGACGACAATACCAATCGCCAGCACCAGACCAAATAAGCTCAGCGCGTTCAGTGAAAAACCAAACAGGTGCATAAAGGCAAAAGTACCAATCAGCGACACCGGCACTGCCACCAACGGAATAATGGACGCGCGCCAGGTTTGCAGGAACAGCACAACAACTAGCACCACCAGCAAAATGGCTTCAAACAGCGTTTTCACCACAGCTTCAATCGAACCGCGCACAAAGACTGTCGGGTCGTAGACGATGTCGTAGCTCAGCCCTTGCGGGAAATTCTGCGAAAGTTCTGCCATGCGCGCACGCACATCGTCCGAGATTTGAATCGCATTCGAACCCGAGGCTTGAAACACCGGAATAGCGATGGCGTCTTTGTTATCCAGCAAGGATCGCAGCGCATAAGAGCTGGCACCAAGCTCGAGCCTTGCCACGTCTTTGAGGTAACTCAGCTCGCCGTTTACGCCGGTTTTGATAATGATATTGCCGAATTCTTCGGTGGAGGTCAGCCGGCCTTTGACGTTAATCAACAGCTGAAATTCACTGCTGCCAGACGGTTGCGCGCCTAAGCTACCTGCCGCGGCTTGTTGGTTTTGCTCACGAATCGCGTTGACAATTTGCGGTGGCGTCAAGCCCAGCGCCGCGACTTTATTTGGATCTAACCAGACGCGCATGCTGTATTCGCTGGCACCAAATAACCGTACAGCACCGACACCTTCAATCCGCGCCAGTTCATCTTTGATGTTTTGCGCGGCATAGTTCGACAGATACAGCATGTCATAGCGGTTATCCGGCGAGGTTAAGTGCACCACCATGGTTAAATCCGGCGAGGACTTTTCGGTGACAATACCAAGGCGCTGCACTTCCTGCGGCAGGCGTGGTTTGGCACGGTCAACGCGGGCCTGCACCTGCGACTGCGCTTTGTCGACATCGCTGCCGATGGCAAAAGTGATGGTCAGTGTCATGCGGCCATCACTGGTTGCCTGCGAGGACATATACAGCATGTTCTCGACGCCGTTGATTTCCTGCTCGAGCGGGCTTGCGACGGTGTCAGCGATGACTTTCGGGTTAGCGCCCGGATAGCTGGCGGTGACCACCACAGTTGGCGGCACTACTTCCGGATATTCCGTGATCGGCAATTGCCAGACTGCAATGGCGCCGCTGATGACAAACAGCAACGACAACACAGCGGCAAATATGGGCCGGCGTAAAAAGTAATTCGATAACATAGATGATGCCTCTGCTATTGGCCGGCGCCACTCACGCTACCACTGCCTGAGCTGGCGGCAGGTTGCTGTGCGATGCGAAAGGGTTGTTGTTCACTGGCAAGCGCGGCCAGCTGCTGAGGTGTTGCCATCTCTACGCGGTTCGGTTCGATCACGACACCAGGGCGTACTCGTTGCAGACCATTCACCACTACTTGTTCGGCCGGTTTCAGACCGGTTTTGATGATGCGCAGGCCACCGGTTTTTTCACCCAGCGTGACCGGGCGATATTGCAAAGTCCCTTTCGGGTCGACTACCAGCACAAAACGACTGGCTAGATCGGTGCCAATGGCTTTATCGTCGACCAGTACCGCCTGATAGGGGGCTCTGCCGGTCAGTTTCAGCCGGGCGAACAAGCCGGGTAACAGGCTGTTGTCGGCGTTATCAAAACTGGCGCGGATGCGGATGGTGCCGGTCGCGGCATTTAACTGGTTGTCGATAAAGTCGATAGTGCCCTGGTGGCGGAACTCGGTGCTACCGCTTAATGCCAACAGCACTGGTCGCTGTTGTTGCTGCAGCTGGCTGGCGGTGCCAGTGGCACTGTCGAGGCCCAAGTAACGCAGAAGGCTTTGCTCGTCGGCATCAAACCAGGCGTAAATGCGACCACTGGAGACCAGACTGGTCAGCACCGATTGACCGGCATGCACATAGTTACCGGCGGTGATAAAGGCGTTCGACACCACGCCGGCGATTGGCGCGCGAATTTCGGTGTAGGACAAATCTAGCTCAGCTTTTTTCAGCGCAGCTGTGGTCGCAGCGAGTTGCGCTTTGGCTTGTTCAAACCGGCTGAAGCGGCTGTCGAGCAATTCGGTGGCAATTGCATTTTGCTTTTTCAGGCTCAGTGCACGCTGATACTCGCGCTCGGCTAAGGCTAAAGCACTTTTGGCTTCGCTCTGGCTGGCACTGAGGCGCGCCACTTCGGCGGCAAAAGGTGCGTTGTCGAGGCTGAATAACAAATCACCGGCAGCAACCTTTGCACCTTCGCTGAAATGCACCTTGGCGAGGTAACCGGACACCCGCGGCATCAGGCTGACTGATTCCGGCGCCTGGAGCCGGCCGGTGTATTCGTCGGTTTCGCTGATTTGCTGACTGAGTACGGTCGCCACATCCACTTTGACCGCAGCAGGGCCGCTGGCAGCAGGTGCTGCGGGTTGGCAGGCAGCGAGTACAAGGGTCGCCAGGCTGGTCAGCAGCAGGCGACGGGGCAGTTTTAACTGGGGTCTGGCCATGGTCAAAAATTCCTCTTACTTAGGGTCGGTGGCTGGAAGGTTTTGGCATTACACCGGGTTAAGGTCGGTATTTGTTGACTTCTGTACTGATTGGTATAATGTACTGACCGGTAAATATATAGGAAAGCACTGCAGAGTCAATTTAATTTTGTACTGACTGGTAAAATACTTTGGAACTTTTTCGCAGGGCAGCGATGCTGTTGGTTATAAGCAGAAATTAAGCTGTCAGTGCATGCGCAGTGTTGCGAGATGACGCCGGGTGCTTCGGTGTTTACCGCAGCGGGCTGCTGCGTTATTCTCTGGCCCATGCAGATAAAGGGCGCTCTTGTTCACGCTAACGGACCGCCACTGAGGTAGAAATGAGTGCAAACACCCTAAACAGCACAACATGCAATAACAGCGCGCCGGTTGGCCGGCCACGCGCTTTTGATTTGGAAACTGCGCTGCAAAAAGCGCTCGAAGTGTTCTGGCAGAAAGGTTATGAAGGCGCATCTCTGCCTGACTTAACTGAAGCCATGGGCATCAACAAACCCAGCCTCTATGCCGCTTTTGGCAATAAAGAACAGTTATTTCTCAAAGCGATAGAGCGCTATGAAAACCGGCCCAGCGCGTTTTTTTATCCGTCGATGGCCGAGCCCACGGCTTATCGGGTCGCAGAGCGGATCCTGCTTGGCGCAGCGGCCGAACACAGTAATCCGCAGCATCCGCCGGGATGTCTGATGGTGCAGGGCGCTTTGGCCTGCAGTGACAGCGGTCAGTCGGTGAAAGATGCTTTGATTGCACGGCGTAAAGCTGGTTTTGAACAGTTGGTGCAGCGGTTTGAACAGGCCAAAGCGGCTGGCGATTTGCCTGCGGATGCTGACCCGCAGGGGCTGGCTGGTTTTATTATCACGGTGTTACAGGGACTATCAGTACAGGCGACTAATGGTGCTTGTGCTGAGCAGTTGCACAATATCGCCCGTACGGCATTGAAAGCATTTCCGCAGCCGCAAGCGTAAACGCGGACTGCGCCGCAGATTGCGCTTTTTCCGGTGGTGGTTGCTTTAACACACGACAACCGCCGTCCAGATAAGGCCCGCTGTGTTTGACCCAGCCTGGCCCCGGCCCGGTTTGTTTGCAGATATATTTGCCGGTTTTGACACTTTGCCAGCGATACCAGAACGCGGGCTCTGCACTAAGCCCGAACGGCTGCAGCATCAGCAGCGCCAGCCAACCCGACCAGAGACTCAATTTTTTCGGCTTCATATCTTTCCGGCAGCTTTGCGTTCGATTGTAGGCCCTGGCGCTCAGTGTGCCGGATTGACCGGTCAGTTGTCGACGGGTACAGTCATCAGGTTGATGTCTAATCATCAGACCCTCGGAGATCTTATTGATGCGCGCTGTCTGGCTGAGCCTGATTGTTTTCCTCTGGTCATGGACCGCTCAGGCTGAGCCTTTGCTGCTGCAAGGCGAGGGTTGTTGTGATCCACATCAGGATATCCGCGTGCTGTCTGACCCCACCGGTGAACTGAGCTTCAGTCAGGTACGCAATTTACAGGCTGATTTTCAGATGCCGCTGCGGGAAGATCTCAGTTACGGCTATCGTAGCGGCGCTATCTGGCTGTATTTACAGGTAAAATCAACTGAGCGCGCCCGCTGGTGGTGGTTGTTTACCTATCCGTCGCTGGACCATCTGACCTTATATATTGAGAACAGCCAGGGCATCCGCCAGTTTGAAAGCGGCGATATGGCCCCGTTGGCATCCCGGGCTTTGGTACACCGGCAAGCGGTGTTTCCGCTCGATTTAGCCGCTGATGATGTCACAACGATGTGGCTGCGGGTGGAAAGTCAGGGCAGCATGACGCTGCAGAATCAACTGCTCAGCAACGACGAATTTATCGGTCTGACGGCGGATGCTTATCTGGCGCCAGCCTTGTACTTTGGTGCTTTGCTGGCACTAGCTGGTTATAACTTACTGTTATTTCTGGTGCTTCGGGAAAGAGTCTTTTTGTGGTATGTCATGTTTGTGCTCTGGTTCGGCGTCGGCAGTGCTTCGCTAAACGGCCTTGGTGCCATTTATTTGTGGCCGGGTGCGCTTGAGTTGTCGAACCGGTTGTTACCGATTGGCTTTACCGTTGCAGCTCTGATGGCGGTGTTATTTACCCGGGCATTTCTTGATACAGCGCAGTTTAGTCCGGCATGGGACAAATTATTGCGCCCACTCAGTTGGCTAATGGCGGTTGCTGTTGGTTTTGCCGCTTGGATGCCGGTGCAGCAAGCGCTTATTGTGATGTCGCTGATTGGCATTGTTGCGGTGTTAGCGCTGACTTTGTGCGCTATTCAGAGTGTACTGAACCGGGCTCCGGGTGCGCGCTTGTTTGCGCTGGCCTGGGCTATGTTGTTGCTTGGCACTATTGTGATGTCGTTGCGTAATCTTGGCCTGCTGCCATCAAACTTCTTTACAATCAATGCGATGCAACTTGGCTCTGCGCTGGAAATGCTGCTGGTGTCCTTTGGTTTGGCCGCCCGCTTTAACCAGCTGAAATTGCAGCACAGTCAGGCCCAGCAGCAGGCGCTCGATGCCCAGCAGCAGCTGGTCCAACAATTGCGTGAACATGAAAACCAACTGGCGCAAAAGGTGGCTGAGCGCACCGCTGAGCTGGAACAGATGAATGATAAACTGCAGCGGCTGGCCACTACAGATCCGCTGACCGGTCTTGCCAACCGCAATGCCATGTACCAGCAACTCAGTCAGGCGATGGCGCGGGCGAAGCGGCAAGGCTCCAGTATGGCTTTGTTGTATCTGGACCTTGATGGTTTTAAAACAGTCAACGACCAGTTTGGGCATCTGGCTGGCGACAAAGTGCTGTTTGAGGTCAGTGAACGACTACGAGATGCAGTACGGGAAACGGATCTGATTTGCCGGATTGGCGGTGACGAATTTTTGCTGATCTGTGAAGGCCTGACCCAGGGCGCTGTGTTGGTACAGCTGACAGAGCGCATCTTACATCATGTGCAGCAACCGTTTTATCATGGCAGTACACAAATCCAGCTTGGGGTCAGTATCGGCGTGGCAATCAGCCGAGCCGGCGAAACTGCCGCTGAAGCGCTGATAGATGCCGCAGATCGGGCTATGTACGACGCCAAGACTGCCGGTAAAAATTGTGTGCAGCTTGCCAGTGATTTTGCCTGAACCTTTGGATAATAAAAAAGCGGCAAAAGCCGCTTTTTTTATTGCAAAAACATTAGCTTATGCAGTCGCGGCTGGTAAGCGCGCGATCAGTGCACCAATACGTTCCAGTGAAGTGAAATGCGCATAAATTGCCGGTAAAACACCAAATTTGCGTAATTGCAGGAATTGTTCGTCGCTTAATGCGTCGAATTTTTCCCGGTCAATCACATGGAAGCCGTTCAGGCGGCGCTCGTTACCGGCCAGGTCGCGATACTGCAGACCATCGGCTTTAAACAGACCCATCTCAGTGATTTGGTTCAGGATGTTGCGGCTTACTGTATTGGCATCGATGTAATCTTTGAAGAAAGAATTGATGCCGTCGAAGAATTCAGTGGCTTTGCCTTCCGCATCAAACAGCGCCTGACCTTCAGTGCGGCTGACGTTGTCAGCTTGTTCGTTGACACACAGCACTAACTGCTCGTCATTGGCCTGAGCCAGCGTGAACGGGTAAGCACGGATGCCGGCTGGCACATATTCACCTTTCCACTCGCCATCTTGCAGGAACAGGTTTTGTGCTTCCTGCAGACCAAACACGGCCACCGGGTTGTAGACTTCGGCGTCGCCGGCTTTTAAGAAGAAAATCGGATAAAACGGCGCAGCAGCAGTGAATTCCTGCAGCATTAATGGCGCGACGTGACGGTTTTCAAGGATTTCAACGGAGAATTTTGGCAGGATACGCAGATCTTTGTGTTGGTCCTGGGTCAGGGCGACTGGTTGAGCGAGCATGTTACTACTTCCTTTGGATCTTGTCTGAGGCCTGCATTGACGGGCATCCGCCGGCGGCCGGTTTTTTAAAGTCGCAAGCACCATACTATAAAAATATGACAGAATGCCAGCGCCGTTCTGCAGAAAAATGTTAGCAATTTAGCAACGCCAGACCCGCCTGGTAGCGACTGGTTGAGTAACAGCCTGAATTTATGAATAATGCCGCCGTTTTCTGCGAATTTCGCTGCTGAGCTGTGACGAGGACTTCATCCCGCATGATAAAAAAACTGCCGCAGAGCCAGTTACTGGCCGTTGTTTTGCTGCTGAGTGTGCTGCTGCTGGTGTTATCACCTCAGTGGTTAGTGCTGCAGCGCGGGCAGGACCTGAGCCAGTGGCTGCGCCTGGGCCTGCTGCCGGCCGCCCTACTGCTGCTGCTGCTGCTGTCACTGCAGCGCTCGCCCGGCCGTTCGGTGTGGTTATGGTTGCCACTGGCGCTGCTGGTACCGCAGGAGTGGTTTTATCAGCTGACCTATGGCAAAGCCACAGACGCGCATGCAATGGCGATTATTTTTGAAACCGATTTGGCTGAAGCGGCGGGTTATCTGTCCGGCATTGGCTGGTTGTTGTTCGCGGCGATTCTCGGGATTTTGTTGCTATTTAGCCTGACCAGCAGTTTGTTACTGGCGGCGCAGCTGCACTGGCCACGTTTCTGCCGGCCACTGATTTGGAGCTGCACGCTGGCAGGGCTGGGCTGGGTGGCGCTACAAGAACGCCAATACGCCATCGACTATCCGGTCGATGCACAGGCCGACGCCACGCAGACTGCGTTAAGCCGGCGGCCATTGCCGCAAAGTCACAATCTGTTTTATCAAAGTTTTCCGCTCAATCTGCTGCTGGCCGGCAATGAATACCGCGTGCAGCAACAGGCGCTGAGCGCAGTCGCGGCGAAAAGCCGGGATTTTCAGTTTGGCGCGGCGCAGCCGGAAGTGCTGGGCGAGCGGCAAATTTATGTGCTGGTAATTGGCGAAACCTTGCGGCCGGACCGGCTGCAGCTCAACGGTTATGCGCGCGCGACGACGCCGGAACTAGCCAGTATTCCCGGCGTTATCAGCTTTCAGGATATGGTCAGTCCCTGGGCCTGGACGCGGATGTCGGTGCCGGTGATTATTTCGCGTAAAACCGCCGCCAATCACAGTTATTTCTTTGACGAAAAATCGGTTGTTGCCGCTTTTGCCGAAGCCGGCTTTCGCACTTATTGGTTGTCGACGCAAAGCCCGCTCGGCGTACATGACTCTTCGGTCGCCTTACATGCCAGCGAAGCAGACGAAGTGCAGTACTTAAATCCGATCGGCTACAAAAAAGAAGGTTTTTATGACGAAGTGTTGCTGGACGCCTTTAAACGGGTGCTGGCAAAACAAGAGCAAAAGCAGTTGATCGTGCTGCATACGCTTGGCAGTCATTTCAGCTATACCGACCGTTATCCGCCAGCCTTTGACCGCTTTTTGCCTTCAGGCAAAGGCCAGAAGATTGGCATGCACGACAAAGCTAACCGCGAGCTGTTGAGTAACGCTTACGACAACACAGTGCTGTACACCGATTTTATTGTTGCCGGTCTTATCCGGCAGCTGCAGCAACAGCAGGCTGTCGCCAGTTTGTTATTGGTGTCTGATCATGGCGAAAACATCTTTGATGGTGATTGTGATAAAAGCGGTCATGGCCACAATACTGAATTTGATTATCGGGTCGGTGCTTTGTGGTGGGGATCTGAACTGTTCAGCCAGCAATTTCCAGAAAAAATTCAACAGCTGAATCTTTCCGCCCGCCAACCGTTACTGACCAGCCAGACGTTTCATACCATGCTGCAGCTGGCAGATATTCATTATCCGACACAGCAAAGTGCACTGAGTTTTGCCAGTCCGGCATTTAAGCCGCAGCCGCGCTTACTCTGGACCGGTGTTGATTTTGATCAGGCTGAAAAAACCGGCCAGTGCCGGCAATTGCCGCAAGGATAGCCTGCTTCCGCCGTCAATCGCTGACTGTCATAATCCTGTCATAAATAAGCCATAAAATAGCCATCCAACCGACATGACAATGCCATGGAAATTACTGAAAAAGTTCATGAAACTGTCATTGCGCCATAAAAATACCTGTTTTTACCTCTTCAATCCTTGCAATTGGCTGGTACTGTTTATACTGAAGCCACAGTGTTGCAAAGAAAGATGTTCTTCATAAAAAAGAAGGATTTAACCATGTTCGCAAAAAAAGCTGTGGTCGTTGCCATGTTGTTGGGTCTGGTGGGTGCAGTTCAGGCTGACCCACTGACGGTGTACGGTAAAATCAACGTATCGGCGCAAAGCTCAGATGATGGCGCCGGCCGTTTCTCCGAATTAAAAAGCAATGCATCCCGGTTTGGCGTCAAAGGGGACTATAAACTGGAAGATGACCTGACGCTGATTTATCAGCTGGAATGGGAAGTCGACCTGACCGACGAAGCCAACGAAAAAAATATCAAAGGACGCGACCAGTTTATTGGTCTGACTGGGAGCTGGGGTACTATCAAAGCAGGGCGCAATGACACCGCGCTGAAATTATCGCAAGGTAAAATGGACTTGTTCAACGACTACGAGGCCGATATCAAGACCTTGTGGAAAGGCGAAAACCGGATGAACAACTCGCTGGTTTATATCACGCCGAAGTTTGCCGGTTTCTCCTTGCTGGTGACCCATATTATGGAAGACTCAGAAAAAGGTCTGGATGGTCAGTCTGTAGCGCTGATGTATGGCGATGACAGCCTGAAAGACAGCCCGTTGTATGCGTCAGTGTCGATGGACAACGACGTCAATGGTTACGATAGTAGCCGCTTATTTGTGCAGGGCAAAGTCGCTAAAATCAAATTAGGTGCCGGTTTACACCAACAGGAAGTGATGACTGGCGGCACCAAAGAAGACGGTTATCTGTTAAACGCGGCTTATCCGCTGAATAAGTTTGAACTGAAAGCACAGTACCAGACGCTGGAAGATCACGACGGTTACACCCTTGGCGCTGATTACAAAATCGGCAAAGAGACCAAGTTATTCGCCTGGTACAGCAGTTTTGATTTCTACAACAAAGCCGATACCGATTATCTGGCAGTGGGCATCGAACATAAGTTCTGATCTGCATCCACACACAAAAAAACCGGCGTTTGCCGGTTTTTTTGTGCTCAGAGCCAGCCTTTTCGTTTAAAAAACAGATAAGGCGTAATGCCGGCGAGCAGCATCAGCCCCAGCGCCAGCGGGTAGCCGTAGGTTAGATTCAGCTCCGGCATATGCGCGAAGTTCATGCCGTAGCTACTGGCAACCAGGGTCGGCGGCAGGAAAATCACTGACACCACCGAGAAGATTTTGATGATGCGGTTTTGTTCAATATTGATAAAACCCATCGCCGATTGCAGCAGAAAGTTGACGCGCTGCGAAAAGGATTCATTATGCGGCAGCAGCGATTCCACGTCGCGTAACACGTCGCGCGCCTGCTCCAGCTGGTCAGCCGGTAATCGCGCTTTACGCAATAAAAAGCTGATCGCGCGCTGGGTATCCATCAGACAAAGCCGTACTTTCCAACTCATATCCTCAAGTTCTGTCAGTTTCGACAGCGATTCCTGAAAAGCTTCGTTTTGTTTGCCCTGTAAAATCACCTGGCTGATGGCTTCCAGTGCCAGCGAAATTTCTTCGATGCTGTCTGCCAGCTGTTCGATTTTGACTTCAAACAAATCCAGCAATAGTTCAAAGGCGTTGCTGCTTTGCAGGTGTGCGTTGCGTGCGCGCATCCGGTACAGCCGGAACACCGGCAATTCGCGCTCGCGCAGCGTAAACAACCGGCCGTCGCGAATGGTGAAGGCCACAGTGGTAGTGGCGGCGCGCTCTTCCTGATAAAAAAACAATGAGTGCACGTGCAAACCGTCTTCGTCTTCGAAGAATCGCGCTGACGCCTCGATATCGTCCAGTTCTGCCCGTAGTGCCAGCTGCTGGCCAAACTGGTCGCTGATAAAACTTCGTTCGGCGTCGTCCGGTTCCTGCAAATCCAGCCAGATGGCCTGCTGTACTTGCTCGGCGCTTTGCAGCTCAAGCCGTTCCAGTTTTTGTTGTTTGACGGTGAAAATCCGCAGCATCAGGTGACTCCGTTAATCTAGCCGGAAGATCCCCGAACGACACAGCGCGAGAAAATACTTTGTGGTGGCGATACGCCGGTCAGACTGCAACTGACCCGGCAAAACGATTGGGGGAGAGGCGGCAGACTGAATTACAACAAAGAAGGTCGACTGGGTATGTCCAAGGAAATGCAGCCTCTGGCAATAAGTTAGCTTGATCTTAAAGAACCCGTAGCGGTCTGGTCAAGGTAAAGCTGGTCAGAACAGCTATCTTGCCCGCTACAAAAAACAGAACCGCGGTGTGGCTATCCATGCCAGCGCCCGCGGTTCTCCAACCGTTGTGATGGAACCCGATTAAGCGGATCAGAACTTCTGGCTGTAGCTTAAGCCTACGCTGACGCCTTCTTCGCGTTTTTGCAGAATTTCGCCTTGCTGCAGAATTTCGGTTTCTTCATTCAACAGGTTTTTCACTGAGAACTTCAGGTTGCCTTCCGGCAGCACTGTGTAGCTGTAAGTGAAATCCAGCGAGTGGAACGGCTGCTCGTAGGCGTCGTCTTTGCCGTCAATGCCGGCGAAGGCGATGCGTTTGCCAAACACGTTGTAAGTCAGCGTCGCGGTGTGGTCTTCGTTGTCGGAATCATAGCCGAGCTGGAAGTTCACCACGTATTTGCTGTGGCCGGTCAGCGGGCGCACTAGATTGGTCAGGTTCGATTCGCCCAGCGCCTGCATTTCGATTTCTGATTTACTGAAAGTGACGTTGCTGTTGATAAAGAAGTTATCAACAAACTGGCCAAAGTCGCCTTCAAACATATCCAGTTTTTGCAGTGCTTCGGCTTCAATGCCGTAGATTTCGCCGGCTAAGGCGTTACGGAATGACATCAGCAGGTTACCGTCTGAGCCTTTGAGTTCAATGGCTTCAATCGGGTTGATCATGTCTTTGTAAAACACGCCGATGCTGTAGTTGCTGCCAGAATCTAAGTAAGATTCAAAGCGCATGTCGTAGCCTTTGATGTCGGTGCTTTTCAGGTCAGCAAAACCCATCACTTTAAAGTCGGTGATAGGGTCGATAAACAGTACCGGCGTCACTTCACGTAAATCTGGCCGCACCACAGTTTCACTGAAACCAAAGCGCAGTTGGGTTTCTTCGGTACGCATCCAGGTCACTGACAGCGCTGGATATAGATCATCCTGCTGAATAGGCATCTTGGTGATGTCACCCTGAACCTCACCGGTAGACGGGTTCAGCGGGATAGACACCTGACGGAAATCTTCGTAACGCACACCCAGATTGACCCGCCAGGTGTAGTCATAAGTAGCTTCCATCGCGACATACGCCGCGTCAATCATCTGTGCCGCTTTGTAATCATCGGCATCACCGGTGACATCAGAGATTTGGAAACGCTTAGCGGCATTTTGGATATTAGCGTCGGCGAAAATCTGGCTATAAGCCTGGCTTAAATCGGCGTTGCTAAAACCACGGGTATCAAACTTATAACGCGCCGTTGAAGCGTCGCGCTGGCGTTCGAAGTAGCTGTAACCCGTGCTGAAGGTCCATTCAGTTTTTTCAGTCGACAGTGGATATTTGGCATTCCAGCTGGCGTTTTCGGTGTTGTCTTCCATGTTGCCGAACTGGTAAATCACCGCGTTGTCGCTGCGGCGCATCGTTTTGCTTTGCAGCGCACCCGCATCATCCAGCGAACGGACATACAGATATTCGACTTCACCCGGCGCGCGGCGCTCAGCTTTGGCGTCGGTGTATTGCCAGTCGATGTTTAAGTCACCAGCCCAGTCCAGCGTGTGTTTACCGCGGATCTGGTTGCTGAGCATCGAACGCTCTTCGTACAGGATGTTATAAAATTCGTTTTCGCGGTTCGCTTCGTTGATGGTTTCAATCGAATCACCGATTTTGCGTTTGATGCGATCTTTAGTGTCCTGCAGGTAGATGCTGGAGGTTTCGAAGCGGTGGTTGTTGTCCCACTCAAAACCAAAGTTCAGCATGCCAGATAGTTTGACCTGGTGCTCGGTGCGCAGAATGTCGTCATAGCGGTTCAGCGGCGTCAGTTCGCTGCCGGTGGTGATGGAATAATAACGTTCCTGGTCTTTGCTGTTTTCGCTGGACTGGTCGTAGCTGACGCCAGCCATTACGCCAAACACGCGCTCACCGATATCAAAACGGTTGCCCCAGGACATGCTGGCATCATAAGCCGGGCCTAGGCTTTTTTCGCGTACGTCCAGGTCACGGTTCATCTCCAGACCGAGATTGCGGTTAATCAGCTCGGCTTTGGCCAGATTGTCGGCGTTGACGCCGCCGAGGCCCTGCGCAATCTTCACCAGATCCAATGAGCCGTATTGCGCCACTGCGGCACGGAATGGCTCTGACAAACTGCGGGTGCCATCGTCGCGGCCACGCCAGTCATCTCCGCCACCGCTATATTCGAGGCCTTTGTCGCTGCTGAGGCTATTGTATTCAGTACCGACTGAGAAGCTGAATACTTGGTCGAGTGGAATACTGCTGGTGCGGATATTGATATTACCGCCACCAAAAGCGGCAGGTAATTCCGGTGAATACGACTTCTGCACCACCATGCTTTCGATGATGCCGGCCGGGAACATATCCATCGGCACCACATTACGCGTCGGGTCCGGGCTTGGCACCTGGGCGCCGTTTAACAGCGTAGATGAGTAACGCTCACCAAGGCCACGCACATAAATAAACTTGTCTTTCACCAGCGTCAAACCGGTCACGCGGCGCAGCGCTGCGGCAGCGTTACCGTCGCCGGCGCGGGAGATTTGGTCCATGCCCAACAGTTCTGCCACAAAAGGCTGCTGGCGGCGCTCTTCTGCCGTAGCGGCGGCAGAACTCAATAAGCGGCCTGACACGTTAATCCGTTCAACCGCCTGCGTTTCGCTTGATGTTGCCGCGTTTGTGGCAGGAGCTGTCACTGTCTGGGCTGTTTCCTGAGCAACAGCCGCAGACAACGGCAGGGCTGCGCTGGCAGTTAAGGCCAATAAAACTGCGCGGGTGACGCGGTTCGGGTTTAATTGCAATGGGCCAAATGGGTGCAAGCTACTCATTTTTCTGGATCCTGTCGGCTGTTCATTTCAGCCAGAGTTTTTATCTGCCCGGCCATAGCCGGGTTCTACGCAAAAGTTGTTGTCAGCACAAAGCCGGCTTTTGATCACTCAAAAGCCGGCGCTTCATAGTGCTTAGTTGCCTAAACCAGTGGTCCAGCCTTTAGTCCAGTCGTTGGCCGCGTCCATGGCGCCGACAAAGGTGGTCTTGGTGAAGAAGCTATCTACAGCGGCCATATCTTTGGCTGCTGTGGTGTCGATGGTGTAAAGACCATTCAGCACTGCAGCCTGGTCGGCCGCCGTTTTGTTGCCTTGCTGGCCTTCAAACCATTGTTTGACGGTCACGGTTGGCGACACTGTGCCTTTGAACGGTTCCGGGCAACCCAATACTGAGTGCGTCATTACCAGACGTGCGCTCGCCGCTAATGCCTGAGATTGCGTCGATTCAATTTCCAGACATTCGCCCATAGCGCCAGAGTCCGTTTTTGGCCCGGCGATCAGGATGTTGTGCAGTTTGGCTGAAGTACCGGCACGCAGCAGGATGCCTTCTGAATCCATGTCGGCAGACTTAAAGGTGTTGCCGATAATGGTCATGTTGGCGATAGTCGGCTCTGACAGTGGCGTGGCAGAGAAATTGGTCGACTGGTTATCCGCTTCGATACCGCGGTTAGTGACTGTGTTCGTTACATCGTGTTTGACCAGCAGGAACTGGGCTTTACCGTTCCAGCCGTCAGTCCAGTCCAGCGAGTCGTCTTCGTTACCTGTCAGTACGACATATTTGACGTTGACAGTACCGCCGAACAGTTCCAGACCGTCGTCGAGGTTTTTGTGGATTTGGATGTGGTCAACCACAGTGCCTTTACCCACACCAGCCAGCGTCAGACCGTTTAATTCGTTGTCTTTGATGACTTCGTAACCGGCGTTACGGATCTGCACGTATTTGATCACGCCAGAGTTGTCGTCGGCTTTGTAACCGCCGTATGGGCCGGCGTTGCCTTCCGCCTCGATAGAACAGGTTGTTGCAGCCTGATCACACTTGTTGCTTGGCGCATTACCCAGCACCACAATACCGCCCCATTGGCCGGCGCGGGTGGCTGAGCCAATCACGTCCTGCAGTGAGGTGAATACGATAGGCGCTGTTGGCGAACCTTCTGCCATCAGTTTGCTGCCGCGGGCAATGACCAGGTAATCCTGACCTGATTTGCCATAAACGCGCACACCCGGGTCAATGCTTAATGTTGCTGAATTGGTGTTATCGCCACCGACTGTGACTTTGCCGTTTAACACATAATCAGCACCGGCCTTTAATGCCACGTTGCTGGTTAATGTGCCTTTGACTTCACAGTTCAGTTTGCCGGTTAGAGACGCCACTTCTGTGGTGCCGGCCGGGCAGGCGGTCAGTGCTGCGTTGCTGGCGTGTAAACCGTGGGTCCAGCCTTTGGTCCAGTCGGTGATGCCGTCAAAAGCGCCGATATAGGTCACGTTGTCGAACCATGGGTCAACAAAGTTTTGCATGTTGTAGCCTTTGCCAAGCGCAGGTGAAGTGGCCGCTGGCATGTAACCGCCTAATAACGGGTCGGCAATGCTGTTGTCTGGCTGGGCAGCAAACCATTTCGCCACGTCTAACAGCGTGTTGCCGGCAGCGTCTTTTGGCGATTTGAAGTTTTCCGGGCAGTTCACAATCGAGTTGCGGAAGATAATTTTGCCGCTGTTCGCGTTAGCAACAGATTCCGGCGTTTCGATTTCAAAACACTCACCCATGCCTTTTGGCCCGGTGATAATAGTGTTGTAAATCTCACCGGCGGTACCGGCGCGCAGCAGGATACCTTCAGAATCGGCCGCAGCTGATGTGAACGCGTTGCCGATAATGGTCATGTTGGCAATGCGTGGTTTGGACACTGGGGTCGCGTCAAACTTCGATGACTGGTTGTCTGCCTCGATGGCACGGTTGGCTTCGAGGTTATTCGGGTTGTGACGAATAAGCACGTGTTGTACACGGCCGGTCCAGCCATCAGCCCAGTCTAATGAGTCGTCGCGGTTACCGGTCAGCACTAAGTGTTTGACGTCAACGTTACCGCCGAAGAACTCGACGCCGTCGTCTGAGTTGTTATGCACTTGCAGGTAGTCCACCACAGTGCCTGAACCGACACCGGCGAAAGTCACACCGTTTAATTCGTTGTCTTTGATGACTTCATAACCAGCGTATTTGACCTGAACAAATTTCAGGATACCGCTGCTGTCAGTCGGGCGGTCGCCGCCGTATGGGCCGGCGTTGCCTTCGGCTTCGATTTTGCAGTTGGCGAGGGCTGCCGCGTCACACTTGTTGGTTGGCGCTTTACCGAGTAACACGATACCGCCCCATTGGCCGGCTGACGCGTCATTGGCGGTGCCAATCATGTCGTTGACTGAGGTAAACACGATAGGCGCGTTGGCAGAACCAACTGCGCTGATTTTCGAACCGCGGGCAACCACTAGGAAATCGGCGCCGGATTTACCGAACACTGTAGTACCAGGTTCAATAGTCAGGGTGGCGCTGTTGGCGTTGTCGTTACCAACCTGTACTTTACCGCTTAACGCCCAGACGATGCCTGAAGTGAAAGTGGCGTCGGCAGTTAAAGTGCCGCTGACTTCACAAATCGTTTTGCTGATGCCACCGACTGCTGCACCTTCTTTGGCGAAGCTTGGACATTTGCTGGTTGGCGTCGTAGGTGTAGTTGGGGTTGTTGGTGTTGTCGCGCCAGCACCTGTGCTAATCACAATGTCACCGCCGCCACAACCGGCCAGGAATAAAGCAGTCGAAATTGCGCTTAACTTTAAAATCTTACCAAAAGCCATCTTAATCTCCGTCGATGCAGTGGGTCATAAAAAACTGCAGTGACGGTAAAGCGCGGGCGTGACTGTTTTATGACAGAATGTTGGCAGGCAGATGACAGTATTGTCAGCTGCAAGCGTGGCGCAGGCTGGCGGCGATGTTGTCAAAAAAGCTTCAGAAAACTGTCACGGAACTGTCTTGTCCGTTCGTAATATTTTGACGCCGGCGTGCGGCAGCCGGCTGAGCTGTCGCCGGTGAAAAGTGCTGATAGCGCTGGCTATATGCAAATGAATTGTGACAAAGTCAGCACCGGACTGCTGTCTTTCATAAAATTGTCATAATAAGGCGGGATACTCTGATCAGTACCCAAAACCTCGGATGATGGTAACAGGCTATGTCGAGACGAATTCTGATAGTGGAAGATGAAGCACCAATTCGCGATATGTTGTGTTTTGTGCTGGAACAAAATGGATATCAGGCCAGCACTGCTGCTGATTTTGACAGTGCAATCAATCAACTGGTAGAACCGTACCCGGATTTAGTGCTGCTGGACTGGATGTTGCCCGGTGGCAGTGGCATTCAAATTGCCAAAAAGATGAAGCAACATGAACTGACCCGCAGCATTCCGATCATCATGATCACGGCGCGCGGTGAAGAAGAAGACAAAGTGCGGGGACTGGAAGTCGGCGCCGACGACTATGTGACTAAACCATTCTCACCGAAAGAGCTGATGGCGCGCATCAAAGCGGTGATCCGCCGCGTGGCACCGACTAGCCTGGATGAAGTGATTGAAGTGCAGGGGTTAAAACTGGACCCGGTGTCGCATCGCGTCACTGCCGTGGACCAGCCACTGGATATGGGCCCGACAGAATTCCGCCTGCTGCACTTTTTTATGACACACCCGGAGCGGGTCTACAGCCGTGAACAGCTGCTTGACCACGTCTGGGGCACTAATGTCTATGTAGAAGATCGCACGGTCGATGTGCATATCCGCCGGCTGCGCAAAGCAATTTCGCATGGCGGCCATGACCGGTTAGTGCAAACCGTGCGTGGCTCCGGCTATCGTTTTTCGGTAAAATAACCTCAGTCCGCCGGACGGCCTGTCTCTGACAGGTCGTCGCAACCAAGTAGGTACTATGCGTTTATTACTGTCCAAACGGGCTATTGTCACTCGTCTGGCCGGCTTGTTTTTGCTGGCTGCAGCGCTTGGCTGGCTGTTTGATCTGACCAGTGAGTTCCTGTTGTTGTTTGCGGTCGGCATTATTGCCTGGCATTACAAACATCTGTTTTTACTGGATAAATGGCTTTGGCGCGACCGTAAATTATCGCCACCGGCCGGTGACGGCAGCTGGCAGCAGGTATTTGACGGTATTTATTATCGCCAGCGCAAAGCCCGCAAGAAAAACAAAGACTTACGCGCTTTGGTGCGGCGGTTTCGCGACGGCGCTGAAGCCTTGCCTGATGCCATTGTAGTGCTGAGCCTGGACTGGACTATCGTCTGGTGCAACAAACTGGCGCAGCAGCTGGCGGGTCTACGCTGGCCAATGGACGAACGTCAGCGCATTGATAATCTGATTCGGAACCCTGAATTTCAGCAATATCTGCAGCAACAAAACTTTGAACAGGCGATTGAGCTGCCGTCACCACTGACCGAAGATCTGACGCTGGAATACCGCGTGCTGCAATATGGCGAAAAACAATATCTGCTGATCATCCGCGATATCACCCAGCTCAAACAGCTGGAGCAAATCCGCAAAGACTTTGTCGCCAACGTGTCACACGAGCTGCGTACGCCGCTGACTGTGCTGCAGGGTTATCTGGAGATGATGGAACCTGAGCATTTACCGCAGCAGGCTATTTGGCAAAAAGCTCATGCGGTGATGCTGGATCAGACCAAACGGATGGACAATCTGGTGCAGCAACTGTTGACGTTGTCACGCATTGAAGCTGCTGCCAAAGTGCATTACGACGACAATGTCGATGCGCCGTCGATGCTGCTGTTGCTTGAGCAGGAAGCGCATAGCCTGAACCGGGAAAAACAGCATCACATTCAGTTTGAGATTGACCCGGACTTGCGCGTCAATGCTATCACCGAAGAGCTGCGTAGTGCTTTCTCTAATTTGGTAACGAATGCGATTAAATACACGCCGGATGGTGGTGAGATCAAAGTCAGCTGGCGGCGGGAACATCACAAAGCAGTATTTACCGTCACCGACAACGGTGAAGGTATAGCGCCACAGCACGTCAAACGATTAACTGAGCGGTTCTACCGTGTCGACCAGGCACGGGCGCGCAACACCGGTGGTACTGGCCTTGGCCTGGCGATTGTTAAACACGTATTGTCGCGCCATCAAAGTAGATTGATGATTTTCAGTGAACCGAAACGTGGCAGTTCATTTTCTTTTGCACTGCCGCCGGAGCTGGTCGTCGGAGAGCTCACGGCAACCCAGCCGAAGTTACCGAAAAAGCTGAAATAATCCGAGCGCATGGCCACAGCATTCTGTGGCCATGCGCTTTTCTGCGCTACTTCAAATCCGGTGCCTGAGCCAGAAAATCTACTGCTAACCCCGCCAAAGCCCGTACACCGTTTTCCATTGCTGGTTCATAGACGCGGAAAAACGGCGAATGATTTGGTGCGGCTTTATCCAGCGGCTGACCGGGTTCAGCAATCCCCAGGAACAAAAATACGCCCGGTACTTCCTGTTGGAAAAAGGAAAAATCTTCCGATGCAGTGATAGGTTTAATCGGGCTGACACCAGCTTTCGCACCTGCCCAGTTCAGCGACGGCATCGCCCATTCAGTGAGGCCTGCGTGGTTCCAGGTCACGGCCGCGAAACTTTGTGAATGGAAATGCGCCGTGGCGCCACTGGCGGCTGCGATATGTTCGCTGGTGTGCTGCATTTTACTGATAAGCTGCTCCCGCATCTGCGGGTCAAAGGTACGGATGGTGCCACCAAGTTTGACTTCATCCGGAATGATGTTCCAGCGCACGCCACCCTGCACCTGACCAATCGACATCACCGCCGGCGCTTGTGTCACATCGAGCTGCCGGGCCGGTATTTGATGCAAAGCGGTAATGAGCTGGCCTGTGACTGCGACAGGGTCGATGCCGCGCCACGGGCTGGAGCCATGCACCTGCACACCTTTGACGGTAATTTCAAAACTATCTGCTGCCGCCATAATACCTTCAGGTTTGACCTGCAATTGCCCGGATGGCCCCGGCCAGACATGCACGCCAAATATCGCATCTGGTTTACGTTTAGCAAAAATCCCTTCTTTGAGCATCAGCTTGGCACCGCCTTCTTCGCCCGGTGGCGGGCCTTCTTCAGCTGGCTGAAATATAAACATCACATCACCGGCAAGCTCTGCTTTGTGTTTGCTCAGCACTGTCGCAGCGCCAAGCAACATCGCCACGTGCGCATCGTGGCCACAGGCGTGCATCACACCAACTTGCTGACTATTAAATTCGGCGACTGCTTTGGAGGCAAAAGGCAGGTCCACTTGCTCTTTAACCGGCAGCGCATCCATATCCGCGCGCAGCGCCACCAGTTTGCCCGGTTTGCCGCCCTTTAAAATCGCCACCACCCCGGTATGGGCAATACCGGTTTGCACTTCAAGGCCGAGTTTTTTCAGCTCTGCCGCCACCAGCGCGCTGGTGCGTTTTTCCCGGTTTGACAGTTCAGGGTGTTGGTGTAAATCACGACGCCAGTTGATCACTTGCGGCATCACCGCGCTGATCGCCGGAGTGAGGGCAGTTTTCACATCGGCAGCATGGGCCTGTGCAGCCAGCGCGATGGTCAGGGCGGAAAGCACAAAACGCATATCAATTCCTGATAGAAGAAAAAAGGGACAGCGTTAACTTAGCGGGAAATCAGCCGCTTGCCAATCGCCAGCGTGTCGCTGCGGCGGATAAATCTGACGCTCAGTGCATGGCCGACTAAGCGGTCGGTTTTTTAGATAATAAAATGTGAATATAAAGAGGTTTTAAAGTTGAAATCGCCGAATTATTCACCTATGGTGATGCCAGCACTGGCAAAAGGAGAATAAAAAAATGTGGAAAGTTTTTTTTGTATTTGCGTCGCTGATGTTGTTGTCCTGTAGGGTTGCCGCCAGCGATTTTGTGTTACCGGAGGCCTGGCAGGGCGAAACTCAGGATTCAACTATCACTATCAGTTACAGCGACCTGGACTATGTGCTGGACTCTGCAGTCCTGATGTCCGGGCCACCAAGCCGGAAGAAATCCAAAGCGTCGTCATCAACTGTCAGCACCCGGCTGAAAAACAATTACAACATACTGACGACCAATGCCGGCAACCGAATCATGTTCGAAGAGTTCAAAAAGAAACCGGAAATGGCCGCGGTAGTCAGTAAAATCCGTGCCAGTCTGGAATCAGTTCCCAGTGAAATCCCGCTCAACAGCTTAAGCAAAAAAGAACAAATCGCCTTTTGGCTGAATTTATACAACGTGGTAGTGATCGATGAGATCAACAAAATCTATCCGAAAAAAGATTTAGAAGACTTTGTCACCGGTAAAGACGGGTTATTAGCCCGCAAACTGGTTAATGCCGGCGGCATACAATTAAGCCTCAATGACATTCAGTATGGCGTGTTACAGCAGAAATACCCGGATGAAGTCCTGGTGATCTATGGCTTGTACCAGGGATATATCGGTAGTCCCAGTATCCGCAAATATGCTTATACCGGCACGAATCTGAATCGCTCACTGCAATTTAATGCCAATGACTTTATCAACACGAACCGTGGCACTTATCCCAATGGCAAAAACTTTCGGGTCGCTGGTTTTTATCAGCGCAACGCCAGTTATTTTCCGGATTTTGCCGCTGACTTACGCAGTCATTTAAAAGAATATCTGCGGGAAGATGAGATCCCGTTGCTTGATGAAGCGCAAACACTGGTTGCCGACATCAATGACTGGACTGTAACAGACATCTATGGTACCAGCCGCAATTATGGCGGAGGCGCGGCCACCAACGATGCGGCTTTATTGGGCGCTTTTGCGCAGATCCCTGAGCGCGGCGAAGTTGCCCCTCTTGAAGGTATGTCGTTAGCGTTACAGGCCAAATCTGTCACTTATGGTCGCTTCTCAGCTGATCAGGTACAAAAACTTAAAGAGATGAAATTTAATCACGAGAACCGCGGTGGCGTGGTGACAGTAACGGATTTAGCTGAAGCAGAAGCGGCAAAGAAATCTGAGACTGGGCAAAACGACGATAAATCCGGGCAATAAACACAGCTGAAATGCCGGCGCAGGCCGGCATGTTTTGTTCCCTATTGGCGATGAAGCATTGAACAAGGAATATCAATGAAAAGAATGTTGTTATTGATAGCCACTATTGCGGGCACGTTGGCCAGCACTGTGCTGACTGCTGCAGAGTTGCCCGAGCATTGGTTTGGCTCGGACGAGCAATCGCAAATCCAAATCCGCTACGATGATGTTGATCACCTGCTGCAACAAGCGGTGTTGATGTCGGGCCCACCGAGCCGGAAAAAATCGTCCGCTTCAAGCGCCACAGTGAATACCCGGCTGAAAAACAATTTTAATGTGCTGACCATCAACGCCGGCAATAAATTGTATTTTGAAGAGTTTCGTAAAAAACCTGAGCTGAAGGCTGCTGTGACCGAGATCCGCAAAAGCCTGGAAACCATTCCGGCCAGTATCCGGCTCAACCAGCTGAATAAAAAAGAACAGCTGGCTTATTGGCTGAATCTTTACAATCTGGTGGTGATTGACGAGATCAATCAGATATATCCGCGCAAAAACCTGAAAGACTATGTGTTGGCACCAGATGGGCTGTTAGCGCGTAAAACCATGCAGATTGAGGGCGTAGCGCTGAGTCTGGACGATGTCCAGCATGCTGTACTCAAGGTTAATTTTCCGGACCAGCCGCTGGTGCTATATGGGCTGTATCAGGGGTACATTGGTAGTCCCAGTATTCGCAAACACGCTTATACCGGCGAAAATGTGATGCGGGCACTGAAGCTTAATGCCTTTGATTTTATCAACTCGAACCGTGGCACTTATCCAGATCGCAACAATTTCCGGGTTGCCGGATTTTATCAGCGCAATGCCGAATACTTTCCAGATTTTCAAACCGACTTACGTGACCATATCAAAGGCTTTCTGCAAGATAGCGAGCAGTTACAACTGGAGCAAGCAGTAGCGTTAGTGACGGATATTGAAGATTGGACTGTGACTGATATTTACGGCAGTAGTCGCAGTTATGGCACTGCAGCGCATATCAACAGTGCGGCAATTCTGGACATTCGTAATATGCCAGCGACCGCGTCCAGCTGGCTTGGAAAGGTTGAAGATGTTGGGCTGCATTCGTCAGACCAGCTGCAGCGCATGCGCGAGCTGCGGATCAATCACATCAACAGGGGCGGTGTAGTAACAGTCAGTGACTTGCCGGCAGACGCGGCAAAAACGCCTGTCACAACAAAACCATAGCAGCAAAGGCGGGCTGCTATGCTGCCCGCCCCCTATCAACATATTCCACCATCAATTCTCATCGCTCAGTTCCGGCAAGCCCGGGCAATGCAGCGTCAGGCCGGCGCGTTTTAAGAATTGTTGTTCAGTGCGAAGATCTGCCGCAAGCACGGTATGCTGTTGATACCAGCTTTCGGGCAGCAGCAAGGTCAGCTCGGCCGATTGGGCGATACAATTGAATGTCGGCACTATGTCGTCACGGCGCTTTTGATTCAAAAGCACGGCCAGGCGGAAAATCGTCAGGGCGTGATAAAAATCGACCTGCCGGTACAAATAAAAAGCCGAGACGTCGTCTGGTTTAATTTTGCGCCGGTGATAACGCACCAAAGACGCCAGTACCCGCTGCTGCTCCTGATTAAAGCCAGGTAAATTGGCGTTATTCAGAATATAAGCACTGTGGCGCTGTACGCTGGACGAATTAATCTGCAGGCCAATTTCATAGACATAACAGGCAAATTGCAGCAATTGACGCCATTCTTCGCCAAGCTGCCAGGCTTCATGACTCTGCTGCCACAAAACCTCCACGGTCTGGCTGACCCGGCCGGCCTGCTCAGTGTCAATGGCATATCTTTTTATAAGGCTCTGAATGGTATGCTGACGGATATCCTGATGTTGCAGGCGGTCGCTCATTTCATACAACACACCTTCACGCAGTGCGGCATCGACATAGACCATTTCGTCAATTCCGAGCATGCGAAATGATGCCAGTAAAATGGCCAGCCCCGGCGCCAGTAACTGTTTGCGATCTTCAGTGAGGCCGGGCAGATTTAAATCTTCACATTGGTCGACTTGCAGCAGTAGTTGTTGCAGTTTTTCCAGATGCTCCAGCCGGATCACGTGTGGATGCCAGCCGAGGCCACTGACGATATCTTTAATGGTTTTGATGGTGCCGGATGTGCCAACTGCTTGCTGCCAGCCGGTTGCTTTGTAGCCGGTGTAGATATTTTCCAGTTCTTGTTCGGCCAGTAACAACGCGCGCTCAAAACGCTTCGGACTGATTTTGCCTTTCTGAAAGAAAAACTTGGCAAAGCTGACGCACCCCATATTGCGGCTTGCCAGCTTCAACGGCTGAAAATCCACGCCGATGGCAAACTCAGTACTGCCACCGCCAATATCGATGACCAGTCGCTGGCCGGTATAAGTTTCGAAATGGGCCACGCCCTGATAAATCAATCGGGCCTCTTCCTGGCCGGCTATCACTTCAATTGGAAACGGGAAAATAGCCTGGGCCTGCTGTAAAAAACGCGCGCTGTTTTTAGCGCGACGCAGCGTATAGGTCGCAATCACCCGCACTGCTTGTGGCGGCATGTCTTTTAACGTCTCAGCGAACTGGCGCAAGACGCTGAGGCCTCGTTGCATCGCTTCGTCGCTCAGCATTTGTTGCTCATCCAGCCCATCGGCCAGCTGCACTTTTTGTTTTTCCCGGTGCAGCAGTTGTAAGGCGCCGTCGACGATACGTGCTATCACCAAATGGAAACTGTTCGAGCCAAGGTCAACAGCCGCGATGAGTTCCGCGGCTGACAATGCATTGGGCGTCAAATGGGTCATAAATCTGCCTGAATAGTCGGCCCCAGCTGCTGACTGGCGAGATAGTCATAAATCGCCTGCTGAGACCTGATACTTTTTTTGTTGCCCCTTTTGACATAGGAGTTGCTCTGATCGCTGTCGATAAGCCGGGCTTTGACATTGTCATTCCACTGCAAATCGAGGATCGTCATAATTTGTTGTTTAATCCGCGCATTATAAATTGGCACGCCCACTTCGACCCGCTGTTCAATATTGCGCGTCATCCAGTCGGCCGACGACAGATACAAATCAATATCGCCGCCATTAAAGAACTGATAGACGCGGGCATGTTCCAGATAACGGTCTAACACGCTGATGACTTTGATGTTGTGGCTTTTCCCTGGGATGCCCGGGATTAGCGAGCACATGCCGCGCACAATAATTCGTACCTTTACCCCAGCCTGACTGGCTTTATACAACATCTCAACAATAGGGTCATCGACCAGATTATTTAGTTTTAACAGGACCTCTGCTTTGCGCCCGCTCAAAGCAAAGTCGATTTCCCGTTGGATCAGACTGTTGAGTTTAGGGCGGCTCCAGGTGGGTGATACAATTAAATGCTTGAATACAAAAGGCTTATAGCTGTATTCAACAAATTCAAATACCTGGTCGACTTCATCACAAATCTCAGTGTGGCAGGTGAACAGACTCATATCGGTATAAATGCGGGCAGTTTTTTCGTTGAAATTGCCGGTGCCGATATGGGCATATTTAACCAAACCGCCTTTTTCTTCGCGACTGATGATGCAAAGTTTGGAATGAATTTTCAAGGTAGTCAGGCCAAACACCACCTGGACGCCGGCTTGTGTCATGCGCCGTGCCCACTGAATGTTGTTCTCTTCATCAAAGCGCGCCTTGAGTTCGACCACCACAGTGACTTTTTTGCCGTTACGCACCGCATCCAGCAAGGAATGGATCACGCGGGAGTTTTTCGCCACCCGGTACATGGTCATTTTAATTGACTTTACTTTAGGGTCAAATGACGCCTGCCGGACCCATTCAGTAAAATAAGTAAAGTTGTGATAAGGGTAGTGCAGCAAGACATCGTGATTGCGAATGGCATCAAAAGTGGTGTTGTATTGCTCAAAATCCGGGCTTGGCAACGGCGGCAACGGCGGGAACTCAAGGCTGGCGTGGCCGGTATAAGGGAAACTGATGAAATCTTTGAAGTTCCGGTAGCGCCCGCCGGGGATCAACGCATCTAACGTGTTAGCACCCAGCAGTTTGCGCAAAATTTTCAGCATATGCTCAGGCATCGAGAGGTCATATACCAGCCGCACCGGTTCAGATTCCAACCGTTGCCGGATGCCGTGCGACATTTTGTCGAGCAGACTTTGATCCAGCGATTCGCTGAGGTCATATTCGGCGTCTTTAGTCAGTTTCATCGAATAGGCCTGGATCTCGCAAAAATCAAAAAAACCGGCGAACAAATCATGCAAACAATGAATGATCACATCATCCAGCATCATAAACTGGTGGCGATAACGGCCTTTGCGCTTGGTGCGGTTCAGTGCAATCGGCAGTTCGAGGAACCGCGATACATCGTCGGTGGGCACCTGTACTATGGCGTATTCGGGTTTGCCTTTGCCAGTCATTTCGACCATCAGATAAGTGGCATTATCTTCCAGCCGTTTTGACAACTGTAAGCGCTCGTTCGACAGCAAAATAGGCGAAATATGTCGCAGCACCTTTTCTTTAAAATAGGATTTTATCCAGGCGCTTTGTGATTCATTAAGTTTGTGCTGGTCGATAAATTCGATATTGTGCTTACGCAAACCCAGCTGCAGGTCCATATGAATGGCATTAAACTTCGCGCCTAAACGTAAGACAAACTGCTGAATTTGTTTTAATAAATGTTCGGTCTGGCTGGCATCTTCATCATGGTATTTCTGCAGCATAATGCGGCGTTTCACATCCGCCACCCGCACCCGGTAAAACTCATCCATATTGTTGGAATAGATCCCAAGAAAACGCAGCCGTTCAATCAGCGGATTGCGCTCATCAGCGGCTTCCTGTAGTACACGTTCGTTAAAGGCGAGCCAGCTCAGTTCCTTTGGGAAAAAATGAGTCGGGTGTTCTGCATTGCTTTGTAATTCCATACCAATTCCATCACAGCGGGGGAGGGCCTGCGCTTAATCTATGGCAGTTTGATGAAAGATTTATGAATAAGATAGCCCGTCGCGTTTGAAGATGCACGGGCTATCGTGGGCACACAGCAGATCAGTTCAGATTTTCTACGTCGACCATAACGTCGGATGCTATATCTTCCAGCGCCCGTACCACTTCATCTTTATTTAATCCTTCCGGTAATTCGACAGTGGCAATGGCATTAAACAGAGGGACGCCCCAATTCGGCGCGCTTTGTTTTGAACTTTCAAAATGAATGATGTTAGTGCCTTTGTGTTTAATCACCGATGACAGTTCACGGACTATGCCCGGTCTGTCGTTGCCCGTTATGACAAAACGCAGCAGTTTTTGCTGATTAACGCGGGAGTCCACCCCATGCTGTACGCGGATATCCAGATCCTGCATTTGTTGCAAAGCTGCGGTCAGGGCCGCAACATGTTGTTCTGCTACTTCAACCTGTAAAATCCCGGCGAAGTAACCAGCCAGATGGCTGAGGTTACTCGCCGTCCAATTGCCGTGATAATCGGCAATTAACGTCGCAAGCTGTTCGACCAGGCCGGCTTTATCCTGACCAATCAGCGTTAAAACCAACTGCTTCATAGCGCATTTCCTTGTTTTAGTACTTCGCTGTAAAAGAGATTCAGCGTGAAATATATATCATTAAAAAATATAATTTTTGTTATGGAGCGGGCTTGACCCTGCTACGAAGTTTAATCCGTCCGGGCGCCCAGCCTGCCAAAACTATAGCCAGCCGGCTTGAAAACACAATACCACTGACCGATTTTCCAGGAATTTGCGCTGCACATTTATCCGTCATAATAGTGTCATATTTACGCCATATGATGCGAAGCGTGAACTTCAGGCACAGGCCTGCGAAAGCCAACAAGAGGACTTTAAGGTGAAAACTTTTAAAATTTTATCGACTGCCGCATTGGTAGCTGCAACATTCAGTTTTCAAGCCGCCGCGGTGACCAAAGTCGACCCGGCATTACCTGAGTACCAGAAATCCTCTGGCGTTTCAGGCAACATCTCCAGCATCGGTTCTGACACACTGAACAATCTGATGACGCTGTGGGCTGAAGATTACCGCAAACTGTACCCAAATGTGAACATTCAAATCCAGGGTGCAGGTTCTTCCACAGCGCCAACAGCGCTGACAGAAGGGACCGCCAACTTCGGTCCGATGAGCCGTGCCATGAAGCCAAGCGAAATTCAGGCATTTGAAGCCAAATTTGGCTACAAGCCAACTGCAGTGCCGGTTGCTGTCGATTTACTGGCCGTCTATGTCAACAAAGACAACCCAATCAAAGGCCTGACTATGGCGCAGGTTGATGCAGTGTTCTCCGCGACCCGTAAATGTGGTTATAAAGAAGACGTGACCCGTTGGGGCCAGTTAGGTCTGGATGGCGCCTGGGCAAACCGTGACTTCACGATGTACAGCCGTAACGCAGTGTCAGGTACTTACGGTTACTTCAAAGAACACGCGCTGTGTAAAGGCGATTTTAAATCCAGCATCAATGAACAGCCGGGTTCAGCATCAGTAGTACAAGGTGTCAGTGAATCCATCAACGGTATCGGTTACTCAGGTATCGGATATGTCACTTCTGGTGTGCGTGCATTGCCTCTGGCGAAAAAAGATGGCCAGCCATTTGTGGAGCCAACTGCTGATCATGCCTTAGATGGCAAATATCCACTGTCCCGTTTCCTGTTTGTTTACGTGAACAAACATCCAAATAAAGAACTGACGCCAATGGAACGCGAGTTTATCAAGCTGGTGTTGTCAAAACGTGGTCAGGAAATTGTGGTACGTGACGGTTATGTACCGGTGCCAAACAAAGTGGCGGCCAAAGTACTGGCTGAACTTGGTATCAAATAAATATCAGTTTTTTGCTAAGGCGCCTGCGGGCGCCTTTTGTCTTTGAGCCGGGCCTGCGTCTGCAGTTTCTCCGCAGCAAAAAACTGAATATTGCCAAATTATGACATAATTTCGCGCTGTAATATTTCTGACATAAAACTCATCTAAGCTTTGCAGCATCCGAAAAGTCAGTCCTGGATGTGTAAACATGCAACAGACCTCCACGTCAGCCCCGGTCACCGCAAGGCAGTCTTTATTGCCAAGTGGCGAGAAACGGGCCCGTCTGCGCCGTTGGCGCAGTTTTAAAGACAAAATGTCCAAATACGGCATCGCCTTTGCCGGTATCAGCGTCGTCGCAGCTTTTGCGACTATTTTCATTTATCTGTTCTCCGAAGTTGGACCGATTTTCTCGTCGGCCAGCATCGAGCCGGAGCAGAGTTACCAGATCAACAGCGATAAACCGCTATATACCAATCTGGAACGTTACAGCGAAGTTGGCCTGAACGTATCAGCCAGCGGCGAGCTGCAGTTTTTTGACGCGATGACAGGCGCAGCCGGTGAAAAAGTTCAGCTGGCATTGCCTGCCGACACGACGATTTCGGCTTTTGCCCGCGGGGAGCCACGCTCCGGCTTATTAGCACTGGGCTTGTCGAATGGTCAGGCGCTGGTGATTAAACACGAGTACAACCTGAGTTACCCGAACGACAAACGCAAAGTCGTGCCGGTAGTGACGTATCCGCTCGGCGAATCGCCGCTGGATTTAAATCCTGGCCAGGCGCTACAAAGTCTGGCGGTGCAGGAAGGCAGTGCCGGCACTGCGTTGGTGGCATTTAGCGCCGACGGCAAGCTGAGTTACCACGTGTTTGAAGCGCAGACTGAGTTTATGACCGGTGAAACGACGTTGGTGCGCACCGATTATCCGCTGCCGGATGCACCGAAAAACGTCAGCCGGATTTTGCTGGATACGACCTTGCACAATCTGTTCATCGCCGAAGGCAACGAGAAAATTCACTACTACGACGTCACAGATCCGGCGCAGGCCCGTTATGTCGAAGCCGTCAATGCGGTGGCTGCAGGCCAGCAGGTCACTGCAGTGGAGTTTCTGGTCGGCGCTGTATCGCTGATTGTCGGCGGTTCAGATGGTAGCCTCAGCCAGTGGTTTTTGGTGCGGGATGAGCACAATAATTTCCACTTAAAACATATCCGCGATTTTGAAAAGCACCCGGCGGCCATTCGCCAGATTGAACCTGAATATTCGCGCAAAGGCTTTCTGGCGCTGGATACCTCGGGTCATTTAGGCATTCACTACGGTACTTCAGCGCGTACCTTGTCACTGGAGCCACTGGCTGAAGGCATGAACTTTGAGCGCATTGCCATTAGTCCTATCAACACGGCGCTACTGGCGTTTGCGGCAGACGGTAAAGTTCAGCGCTTTGCTCTGGAAAATGCCCACCCGGATGTCAGCTGGAAAGCGATGTGGAATGAAGTCTGGTATGAAGGTCGTGGCGAAAAAGATTATATCTGGCAGGCATCTTCAGGCTCTGACGAGTTCGAAGCCAAAATGAGCCTGGTACCGCTGGCGCTCGGCACATTAAAAGCTGCGGTGTTTGCGATGTTGTTCGCCACACCGCTGGCCATCATGAGTGCGCTTTATACCGCTTACTTCATGACGCCGAAGCTGCGCGGCAAAGTCAAACCGACCATTGAAATCATGGCGGCGCTGCCGACGGTGATCCTGGGTTTCCTCGCTGGTTTATGGCTGGCACCTTTTGTCGAAAAATACTTAAGTGCAGTCTTTGCCATTCTGTTGCTGTTGCCACTGATGATGTTACTGACCGCTTACCTGTGGCGCTTTTTCCCGCGCAGCTGGCGTGAGCGGTTTGGCCTCGGTTGGGAAGTGGTCATTCTGATCCCGATGATCATCGGCTTTATCTGGTTATGTGTCAGCTTAAGCCCGGCCGTTGATCAGCTGTTTTTTAACGGCAGCCTGCGTCAGTGGTTTACCGACAACGGTATTACTTATGACCAGCGCAACGCTTTGGTGGTTGGTATTGCCATGGGTTTTGCTGTCATCCCGAATATCTTCTCCATTGCTGAAGACGCGGTATTTAACGTGCCACGCCATTTAACCCAGGGCTCGTTAGCTTTAGGTGCAACCCCCTGGCAAACCATGATCGGTGTGGTGTTACCGACTGCAAGCCCGGGTATTTTCGCGGCAGTGATGGTGGGTTTTGGCCGTGCCGTTGGTGAAACCATGATTGTGCTGATGGCAACAGGGAACAGCCCGGTGGTCAATTTCAACCTGTTTGAAGGCATGCGTACCTTATCTGCCAATATCGCGGTTGAGTTACCGGAAACAGCAGTGGGCAGTACTCACTTCCGTGTGTTGTTCCTGGCGGCGCTGGTACTGTTTGTCTTTACCTTTATTTTCAACACGTTGGCTGAAGTGATTCGTCAGCGGTTACGTCAACGCTTCAGTAATCTGTGATCGGAGTGAACGGCATGAGAGCTTGGTTTAAAACGGGAACTCCGTGGATTTGGTTAAACGCTGGTGCAATCGCTTTGTGTCTGGTGATGGTGATTGGCGTGTTGGGGCTGATTGCGGTGCAAGGCGGCAGCCATTTCTGGCCGGCGGACTTGCAGCGCGTGGAAGCGGTGCAGGCAGATGGCAGCAAAAAAACACTGCTGGCAGAGCATGTCCGTACCGAACAGGTCAGTGCAATCACGCTGAAAGATTCAGGCGTCGCACTGCCGGACAATGCTGAAAGTTATGCCCGGCACTTGCTGAAACTGGGTAACCGCGATGTGTACGGTCGCGACTTCGCCTGGTTTTTAGACCACGACCTGAGCGGCTGGGAAAAACCTGCCAACGCTATCGTGATTGAACGACGCGAGTGGGGCAATTTCTACGGCTTCCCACAGCAATTGTTGCAGCAGGATAAAGTTATTGCCGAGGGCGAAGCCTTATGGCCGGCGTTACAAGAAGCGATGGCGCGCGCTAATGCACTGCATGATGACATCACCGACATTGAAAAAGGCGATATCGGTAAAATTAACAAAGCGCTGGAAGCCTTGCGCCTTGGTAAACGCACCATGGAATTACAGGGCGCGAGCGCAGCCGAAATCAGCCAGTACGCCCAGCAGGCAGCAGAAGAGCAGGCCGCTTTGGATGCGCAATATGCGCAGCTGCAGCAAAAGCTGGAAGAGTTGTACACAGAGGCCAAACGCGACAGCCTGAAGGTGGTGACTGCCGAAGGTAAAGAGCTGACCATCAGTCTGTCCAATATTGTGCATGCCCATATGCCGAACCAAATGTCGTTGCTGGACAAATCGGTGCATTACGTGGTGTCTATCTGGAATTTCCTCAGTGATGACCCACGTGAAGCCAACACTGAAGGCGGTATCTTCCCGGCCATTTTCGGCACTATCACGATGGTGATTTTGATGTCGATTATCGTCACGCCTTTTGGGGTGCTGGCGGCGATTTACCTGCGCGAGTATGCCAAACAAGGCACTATGCTGAAGATCATCCGTATTTCGGTGTACAACCTGGCCGGCGTGCCGTCGATTGTTTACGGCGTGTTTGGTTTAGGTTTCTTCGTCTACATCATGGGCGGCAACATCGATGCGCTGTTTTACCCGGAAAAATTACCGGCGCCGACTTTTGGTACGCCGGGTTTGTTCTGGGCATCGCTGACGCTGGCGCTGTTGACGCTGCCTGTGGTGATTGTATCGACTGAAGAAGGCTTGTCGCGCATTCCAAGTACCATCCGGATGGGCAGTCTGGCGCTTGGCGCCACCAAATCTGAGACCTTGTGGAAAGTGGTCGTGCCGCTTGCGACGCCGGCGATGATGACAGGTCTGATTTTATCGATTGCCCGCGCCGCCGGTGAAGTTGCGCCGCTGATGCTGGTCGGTGTGGTGAAACTGGCGCCGACTTTACCGGTCGACGGCACTTTCCCTTTCGTACATTTAGACCAAAAAATCATGCACTTAGGTTTCCATGTATACGATGTCGGTTTCCAGAGCCCGAACGTTGAAGCGTCGCGTCCGCTGCTGTACGCCACGGCGCTGGTGCTAGTTTTGTTAATTGTGGTGCTGAATATGGCGGCCATTCATTTGCGCAATAAGCTGCGCGAAAAGTATCGCAGCGAATCTGACTAGAACCCAAAGATCCGAAGGGGGCCGCACGGCCTCCGCCGGCGGGGCGCAAGGCGTCCCGCTCAGAACCTGAAACGAATATTAAGAGTGAACTGACGTATGACCACACAACAAATTCACAGCGGCTACGGCGAGCTGAATCTGGCAGATGAGAAAATCAAGCTGGAAGTCAATGACTTGCGTTTGTATTACGGCGAATCCCAGGCGCTGAAAACCATCAATATGCAGATCCCGGAAAAACGCGTGACAGCATTTATCGGCCCTTCTGGTTGTGGTAAATCGACGTTGTTGCGCTGTTTTAACCGGATGAATGACCTGGTTGATATCTGTCGCATCGAAGGCCAGATTTTATTGGATGGCCAGAATATTTATGACAAAGCCGTCGATGTCGCCGAGCTGCGCCGTCAGGTCGGCATGGTGTTCCAGAAACCAAACCCATTCCCGAAAACCATTTATGAAAACGTCGCTTATGGCCTGCGTCTGCAGGGCGTCAATGACCGCCGGGTGCTGGACGAAGTGGTTGAAACCTCGTTAAAAGGTGCGGCACTGTGGAACGAAGTCAAAGACCGTCTGCATGACAATGCCTTTGGTTTGTCCGGTGGTCAGCAGCAGCGTCTGGTGATCGCGCGTGCTATCGCCATTGAGCCTGAAGTGTTGTTGCTGGACGAACCGGCTTCTGCGCTGGACCCGATTTCTACGTTAAAAATTGAAGAGTTAATCAACGAGCTGAAAGAGCGTTTCACCATCGTTATCGTCACCCACAACATGCAGCAGGCTGCGCGGGTGTCCGACTATACTGCCTTTATGTATATGGGCAATCTGGTGGAGTATGATGCGACCAACAAGATGTTCACTAATCCGTCGCAACAGCAGACTGAAGACTACATCACTGGCCGTTTTGGTTAATCACCCGACTTAAGCAGAGGTTTTTATGGATAAACTGAATTTAACCAAACATATTTCCAGCCAGTTCAATGACGAAATTGAGCAGATCCGCAACCACATTATGGCGATGGGTGGCCTGATTGAGCAGCAGCTGTCTGATGCGTTAAACGCTATCGCCGGTAGTAATGCTGAACTGGCACAGCAGGTGATCGCCAATGATTTACTGGTTAACGACTGGGAAATCAAAATTGACGCCGAGTGCACGCGCATTATCGCTAAGCGTCAGCCGGCGGCCAGTGACCTGCGGTTGATCCTGACCATCATCAAAGCAATTTCTGATTTAGAACGCATTGGTGATGAAGCCGAGCGGATCGCCAAAGTAGCGTTAGAATCTTTCAGCAGCGCACAGCAGGATTTGCTGGTCAATCTGGAAAACATGGGCCGCCATGTCGCACAGATGCTGCACGATGTGCTGGACGCGTTTGCCCGGATGGATGTTGAAGCGGCGCTGGCTGTTTATAAAGAAGACAAAAAAGTCGACAGAGAGTACGAAGCCATTACGCGCCAGCTGATGACTTACATGATGGAAGACCCGCGATCTATCCCAAAAATCATGAACGTCCTGTGGTCGGCCCGTGCACTCGAACGCATTGGCGATCGTTGCAAAAACATCTCTGAATATGTGATTTCGTTCGTCAAAGGCCGGGATGTGCGCCACAGTGATGAAGACAGTCTGGAGCAAAATGCCCGGAGCTGAATATTCGCTGAATACGTGCTGATATTCGCAGAAGTCAAGCCGGCAGGGTGTAAAATAACTGCCGGCTTTGGCGTTTTATCTGCATGATCGCGTTTTTATTACCGTTGTGTTGCAGTAAAATACGCGCCGACTTTCGTCCACTACAAAACCAAGAGGCAAAGCTATGCCAAGTGCATTTTTGGCTGTTTTCGCAAAATCTCCAATCAAGCCGATTGAAGAACATATTCGTAAGGTCCTGGCGGCCAGCGAGCAGTTACTGCCGTTTTTCGCGGCGGTATATATCAAGGATTGGACTACTGCAGCGGAAGTAAGAAAAGTTATCGTCAGCCTGGAAAAAGAAGCTGACAATTTAAAACGCGACATTCGCGTGCACCTGCCAAGAGGTTTATTCCTGCCGGTTGATCGCACCGACATTCTGGAACTGGTGTCTCAGCAAGATAAAATCGCTAACAAAACCAAAGATATTACTGGCCGGGTGCTCGGCCGTGAGCTGGAAATTCCGGCACCTATCCAACAAGAATTTAATGCCTACCTGCAGCGTTGTATTGATGCAGTTGCTCTGGCATGCGAAGCCATTAATGAACTTGATGAGCTGCTGGAAACCGGTTTCCGCGGTCGTGAAGTTGATTTGGTCATCAAAATGGTGGCAAAAATTGACGAAATTGAGCACGACACTGATGAAATGCAAATCAGTTTGCGCAAATTCGTACGCAAATCTGAAAGTGTGATGAACCCTGTTGATGTGATGTTTCTGTACCGCACCTTAGAGTGGGTTGGCGATTTAGCTGATACTGCGTTAAAAGTCGGTTCACGTCTCGAAATCATGTTGGCTCGTTAAGCGCTAAAGGTAAAAATTCATGGAAATTTTGGCTCAATATGGCCAGGTGCTGGTGTTCGTCGCTGCACTGTTTGGCTTTTTTATGGCTTATGGGGTTGGTGCCAATGACGTCGCCAATGCGATGGGAACCTCTGTAGGTTCTAAGGCGTTAACTCTAAAACAAGCATTGATTATTGCTGCGGTGTTTGAGGCATCAGGTGCCTGGCTCGCGGGTGGTGAAGTAACTTCGACTATCCGTAGCGGTATCGTTGATGCTGCGGCATTCAAAGACGTGCCTGAACTGTTGGTTTACGGGATGATCGGGTCATTGCTAGCTGCAGGTACCTGGTTATTGGTTGCTACGCATTACGGCTGGCCGGTATCAACAACGCACTCTATTGTTGGGGCAATTATCGGCTTTGCTTCAGTGGGTGTCGGCATGGATTATGTTCACTGGGATTCAGTAGGTGGCATCGTTGGCAGTTGGGTCATCACACCGCTGTTGTCTGGTGTACTGGCCTTCTTAATCTTTATGAGCGCACAGCGTTTTATTTTTGACACGGACAACCCGTTAAAAGCGGCGAAGAAGTATGTGCCTTACTACATGTTCTTTGCGGCTTACATTATGTCGTATGTAACGGTGACCAAAGGCCTCAAGCACGTTGGATTAGACTTGTCGACCAATGAGGGGATTTTACTTTGCGTAGCCATCGCCTTTGTGGTTGCACTGATTGGTGCTATCGCGATCAGCCGTTTAAAAATCGACCCGGACGCTGACAAAGAGATGCACTTCAACAACGTAGAGAAAATTTTCGGTATCCTGATGATTTTCACTGCCTGTTGTATGGCCTTTGCTCACGGTTCAAACGATGTTGCGAACGCTATCGGGCCTTTGGCTGCAGTGGTCGGAATCATTCAATCTGGCGGTCAGATTCTTGACAAGGTGTCGTTAGATTGGTGGATTTTACCACTCGGGGCTGTCGGTATCGTAGTTGGTTTGGCAACCTTAGGTGCAAAAGTTATTCAGACCATTGGCGAGAATATTACCCACTTGACACCAAGCCGCGGTTTCGCGGCTGAAATTGCGGCTGCCACAACAGTCGTAGTCGCTTCTGGTATGGGTTTGCCTATTTCCACTACACAAACTTTGGTCGGTGCCGTGCTCGGTGTCGGTATGGCTCGCGGTATTGCGGCACTGAACCTCGGCGTGATTCGGAATATTTTCGTGTCCTGGGTTGTGACCTTACCTGTCGGTGCATTTTTGTCTATCGTGTTCTTCTACGTGATTAAGAACACTATGGAAATGCTGTAAGCACTCTGTAATCTATTGATAAAACCGCCTCCGGGCGGTTTTTTATTTTAGAGATATCTGAGCGCTGATCTCTCAGGCCTATATGAGGTTGTTAAAATGACCTTATTGGAACCAGACCAAAGTATCAGCGGCATCCGGCGCATTTAGGTTGCAGCATACTTTACGCTGGACTAGCATCGTCATCGCTATCTTCGCAGATAATTCAATCGATATAACGGAATTTATGATGAAACGACTGCCCAGCGTGAAACAACTACAGTACCTGTTAGCTCTGCATGAGCATCAACATTTTGGCCGGGCGGCAGACGCCTGTTATATCGGCCAGTCCACTCTAAGCGCGGCAATCGCCAATCTGGAAGAGACTATCGACGCCCAGTTGCTGGAACGTGATCATAAGACTTTTATCTTTACTTCATTAGGTGAGGATGTCGTGCGTCAGGCGCGTTATATCATTGAGCAATGTGAAGAATTAGCCGATTTTGCCCGCAATCAGGGCAAACCGATGACCGGGCAGTTCCGCCTCGGTTGTATTCCGACCATTGCGCCTTTTGTCCTCAGTGAAGTGATGGCGCTAAGCCGTCAGCGTTATCCGGAGCTGCAATTATTGTTGCGTGAAGATACCTCCGAGAACTCGCTGCGGGCCTTAACCGAAGGCCGGCTGGATATGGTGCTACTGGCATTGCCTTATGAAACCGGTGCTTTGCACACCGAAGTACTGGCGCAGGATGCGTTTAAACTGGTCTTGCACAAAGACTGGCAGGATAGGGGGTTTAGCCAGGACATTTCGCAGTGGCCGGATGAAAGTATATTTTTACTGGAGCGCGAACATTGCCTGACCGGTCATGCGGTGAAAGCCTGTGAACTGGAAGATTCGCGTAAAGTGAACCCGTTTTTTGCCACCAGCCTGCACACCTTAACCCAGATGGTGAACAACAAACTTGGTGTGACTTTTATGCCGCAGATGGCGATCAACAGCGGTTTATTGCAGGGCACTGAACTCATTACACAAGCACCGTCGAATAACGGCGCTGCCCGCGATATTGGTGTGGCCTGGCGGCCGACTTCCAGCAAATCGCGGAATTACCGGTTGATGGCGACGCTGATTGCCGAAGTGTTGCAGCAAAAATGCGCGGATAACGCGGCGCTCTGAAGCTAACCGATGTTAAGGCCGCTGGCGGAACTTACTGAAATACAACGGATGTTCCGCCAACCTCCGGTCTGGCAATAACAACAGTAACATCAGCGCAAACAGGTTGAACACCGGCAGCAAGCCGGTCAGCGCAAACAGACGGGGTGAATAACCTTTCTCTGTCGCGAGCTGATAACTGTACCAACTCAGGATGAGTTGGCTAGTGGTGAATAAAACCAGGCTAAACCAGATGTCCATAATGACTCCCTGTGATCTCAGATGTTCTGCACCTGCGCATCCTGCGCTAAAGCCGATTATAGAACAGTGTCAGCCAGGCGCGCCGCGACATTTGCTTTTCTTTCTGTAAGACAAACGCCTGACAGCTGCTTTTGGTCATTGAGAAACTGTGGCCGGATCAGTAGACTGTGCGGCCGGGTGCGAGCCCATTAATTCCAGTGTTTGTCAGTAAAGCGGACCTGCTATGCAAAAATCAGATTTTTCTTTTGAGCTGCCTGAGCAGCTGATCGCCCGTTTCCCCCAACCAGAACGTTCTGCCAGCCGGCTGCTCAAGTTGCAGCGCCAGACCGGCGATATCGAGCACACCCAGTTTAAAGCGGTGCTGGATGCCATCAATCCGGGTGATCTTTTAGTGTTTAACAATACCCGGGTGATCCCGGCGCGGTTATTTGGCCAGAAGGCTTCTGGTGGCAAAGTGGAAGTGTTAGTAGAGCGGCTGCTCGACGATAAACGATTTCTGGCACATATCCGCGCCAGTAAAGCACCAAAACCCGGTAACCGTTTAATCCTGGAGCAGGAAGCTGAAGTTGAAATGACCTGCCGCCATGGCGAGTTATTCGAACTAACGCTGTTATCCGACGAGCCGGTACTGGCGATGCTGGAACGGCTTGGCCATATGCCACTGCCGCCTTATATCGACAGACCTGATGCCGAGAGCGACCGTGAGCGTTACCAGACGGTCTACAACGCCAAACCAGGCGCTGTGGCGGCGCCAACCGCCGGGTTACATTTTGATGAGCCACTGTTGGCCGCCCTCAAAGCCAAAGGCGTAGAGTTTGCTTTTGTCACCCTGCACGTCGGCGCCGGTACTTTCCAGCCGGTGCGGGTCGATAATATTCTCGAGCACCAGATGCACGCCGAATATATCGAAGTGCCGCCGGAAGTAGTGGCAGCGGTTGAAGCCTGTAAAGCTCGCGGCAACCGCGTCATTGCCGTCGGTACAACTTCGGTACGTTCGCTGGAATCGGCGGCCCAGTTTGCCAAAAAGGCCGGCCAGCCGTTGCAGCCTTATTACGGCGATACGCAGATTTTTATCTATCCGGGTTATCAGTTTGCCGTGGTGGATGGCCTTATCACCAATTTCCATTTGCCGGAATCGACGTTGATCATGCTGGTCTCGGCACTGTGCAGCCGCGATATCATTATGCGGGCTTATCAGGAAGCTATCACACAGCAGTACCGGTTTTATTCGTACGGCGATGCGATGTTAATCCTCTGATTTGCACAGGGCAGGCCTGTCAACATCAGGCCGGCTTTCTGTTACAATCGGACGTTTTTTACAAGGCTGGACTGTTTTTCCGGCCAATGAGGTCACCATGAAATTTGAATTAATCACCACCGACGGCAAAGCCCGGCGCGGTCGTATGACATTTGCCCGTGGCGTGGTCGACACACCAGCATTTATGCCGGTCGGTACTTACGGCACGGTCAAAGGCATGACGCCGGAAGAACTGGCCGCCACCGGCGCACAGATTTGCCTCGGCAATACCTTTCACCTGATGCTGCGCCCCGGCACCGAAATCATCCGCAAACACGGCGACCTGCATGATTTTATGCACTGGGACAAGCCAATCCTGACCGATTCCGGTGGTTTTCAGGTGTTTAGCCTTGGTGAACTACGCAAAATCAAAGAAGAAGGTGTGACGTTCCGCTCACCGCTCAACGGTGAAAAAATTCAGCTGACGCCGGAGCGCTCGATGCAGGTACAGCGGGATTTAGGCTCAGATATCGTGATGATTTTCGACGAATGTACGCCGTATCCTGCTACAGAACAGCAAGCGAAAAAGTCGATGGAAATGTCACTGCGCTGGGCCAAACGCAGTAAAGAAGCCCACGGTGATAATCCGGCTGCACTGTTTGGCATTATCCAGGGCGGCATGTATCCGAACTTGCGCGACGTATCGCTAAACGGCCTGGAAGACATTGGTTTTGACGGCTATGCCATCGGTGGTTTGTCGGTCGGCGAACCTAAACACGAAATGATCAAAATCCTCAATCACACCACAGATAAAATGCCGGCGCATAAACCGCGTTATCTGATGGGCGTCGGTAAACCGGAAGATCTGGTTGAAGGCGTACGCCGCGGCATTGATATGTTTGATTGCGTAATGCCAACCCGTAACGCCCGTAACGGTCATTTATTCGTCAGTAACGGTGTGATTAAGATCCGTAATGCCAAATACAAAGACGATATCGCGCCACTGGACGAAAATTGCGACTGTTACACTTGTAAAAATTATTCGCGGGCATATCTCCATCATCTCGACCGTTGTAACGAGATTTTAGGCGCCCGGCTCAACACTATTCATAACCTCCACCATTATCAGAAATTAATGCAAGGGTTACGCAATGCGATAGAACAGGGCACACTGGATGCCTTTGTCAGTGATTTTTATGCGCGTCGTGGTCTGACGGTGCCGGCACTGGATGCACCGGTGCCTGTCGCTGAGATCACGCCGGCGGTTAATGAATAAATTTAAAAATTAAGCTTTAAAAACTAAGGGGATAACAATGAGTTTTTTTATTTCTGATGCACATGCTCAAACTGCACCAACAGGTCAGCCAGGTGGTGGTTTAGATCTGGTGATTATGCTGGCCGCTTTTGGTCTGATTTTTTACTTTATGATCTTCCGTCCGCAAAGTAAGCGGATGAAAGAGCACAAAAACCTGATGGCGTCGCTGGCCAAAGGTGATGAAGTGCTGACGCAGGGTGGCCTGGTTGGGCGTATTGCCAAAATCGCTGAAGACAAAGACTTTGTCGTGATTGCGCTGAACGACACCACAGAAGTGACTGTACAAAAAGGCTCTATCAGTGCCGTACTGCCGAAAGGCACGATGAAATCGCTGTAAGCAGAGCGAAAGGAATTTACTGTGTTAAATCAAAACTCAATCTGGCGTTATTTGCTGGTGGTAGTGGTGATGGTGGTCAGTTTTATCTACGCCTTGCCCAACATTTACCCCAGCGACCCGTCGCTTCAAATTAATGCGACCCGCGGTGCTGAAGTCACTGCGGAAGTCGTGGAAAAAATCAACACTGAGTTGACGGCCAAACAAATCAGCAGCAAAAGTGTCGTGCTCGAAGACGGCCAGGTGCTGGCGCGTTTTCTGACTACTGAAGATCAGTTAAAAGCCCGTGAAGTCATTGAGCAGCTGCTTGGCGACAAATACGTCACAGCGCTGAATCTGGCGCCGGCCACACCAGCCTGGATGGACAGCATTGGCGCTGCCCCGATGAAACTGGGTCTGGACTTACGCGGTGGTGTGCATTTCCTGATGGAAATCGACATGAAAACCGCGATGGACAAAAACATCAATGATTTAGTCCAGACGTACCGGACTGACCTGCGCGAAGCCAAAGTGCGCTACCGTTCAGTCAGTGCTGACCTGCCGAAGCAAGCGGTGGTGTTGACCTTCCGTACGCCGGAAGACGTCAAAGCGGCGCAAAAAGTGCTGTCGGAAAAAGACCGCGATATGGTGTATACCGAAGGGGCTGACAATAGCCTCGTCGTGACTTTCAGCGAAGCCAAAGTGAAAGCGCTGCGTGAAGACGCTGTAGCACAAAACATCACCATCATCCGTAACCGCGTCAATGCCATTGGTGTCGCCGAGCCACTGGTGCAACGTCAGGGTGCTGAGCGCATCGTGGTGCAGTTGCCAGGCGTGCAGGATACAGCGCGTGCTAAAGAAATTCTCGGCGCAACCGCGACACTCGAATTTCGTTTAGTTGATGAAACTGCCGATGTCGCCAGTGCCGTTGCAGGCCGTCTGCCACCCTCTGCCCAGCTGTTTTATGACCGCAGCGGTGCGCCTGTGGTGCTGCAAAAACGCATCATGCTGACCGGCAACCATATCGTCGGTGCCAATGCTGGTTTTGACGAATACAGCCGGCCGCAGGTGAATATTGACCTCGATGCCAAAGGCGGTAACAGCTTCTCCCTGGCAACGAAAGATGCCATTGGTAAAGCGATGGCTACTGTGTTTATCGAGTACAAACCAACAGGCAAAAAAGACGCGGACGGCAAATCGTTGCTGGAGAAAAAAGAAGAAGTGGTATCGGTTGCCACTATTCAGGCACGTTTAGGCCGTAGCTTCCGCATCACTGGTCTGGATGCACCGGGTGAAGCACAGAATCTGGCGGTGTTACTGCGTGCCGGTGCCTTGATTGCGCCGATTCAAATCGTCGAAGAACGTACCATTGGTCCAAGCCTGGGTCAGGAAAATATTGACCTTGGCATGAACGCCATTATGTGGGGCATGATCGCCGTCGTGGCATTTATGGTGTTCTACTACAAGTGGTTTGGTGTGGTTGCTAACGTGGCATTGGCCTGTAACCTGGTGTTGCTGGTCGGCTTACTGGCGATGATCCCTGGCGCTACTCTGACTTTACCGGGGATGGCAGGTATTCTGCTGACAGTGGGTATGGCGGTGGATGCGAACGTGCTGATTAACGAACGTATTCGCGAAGAGCTGGCCAATGGGCGTTCCGCGATGCAGGCTATTCACGAAGGCTATGACCGGGCTTTTGCCACTATCGCAGACTCCAACATTACCACGCTGCTGGTTGCGCTCATTCTGTTTGGTGTCGGGACTGGTCCGGTGAAAGGCTTCGCCGTCACCCTGGCACTTGGCATTCTGACTTCTATTTTTACCGCCGTTGTGGTGACCCGTCTGATCGTGAACGTGATCTGGGGCCAGAAACGCGGTAACGAACTGCCGGTGTAAGGAGCAGAAGCATGCGGTTATTTATTTTTAAAGACGCCATTAACTTTATGAAGTACAAATGGATTTGTCTGATTGTATCCACTGTATTGGTGCTGGCGTCCCTTGGCAGCCTGTTTACCAAAGGCCTGAATCTGGGGCTGGATTTCACTGGCGGTACTGTGATTGAACTGCAGTTTCCACAGCAGGCTAATCTGGACAAAGTTCGTCAGTCATTGACGGCAGCCGGCTTCGCTGATGCACAAGTGCAATATTTTGGCAGCAGCCAGGATGTGATGATCCGGATAGCGCCGCGTACCGGTGTCGAGCAGAAGACCATTGGCGAGCAAATTGTCGCGGCGGCAAATCAGGCTTCGCCGGAGCAGGTCACTGTGCGCAAAGTCGATGTCGTTGGTTCTTCAGTCGGTGATGATCTGAAAGAAGACGGCTTTTTGGCGATATTGTGTGCGCTGGTCGGGATCCTGATTTATGTCGCTGCGCGCTTTGAATGGCGTTTTTCTGTCGGAGCCGTGGCGTCGCTGTTACACGACGTGATCATTACACTCGGCATGTTTTCTATCACCGGTATGGAATTTGACCTGACTGTATTGGCAGGTATTCTGGCGCTGATTGGTTATTCCATCAACGACACCATAGTGGTATTCGACCGGATCAGGGAAACCTTTCGCAAGTTACGCGATGCCACAGTGGATGAAACTGTCAACGAAGCTATTACTTCGACGTTAAGCCGGACGACAATGACGTCGTTTACCACAGCATTGACGCTGATAGTGCTGTTTTTTATCGGCGGCGCAATGATCCATGGTTTTGCCGCGTCACTGCTGTTTGGTATCGCTATCGGGACTTACTCGTCGGTTTTTGTCGCCAGTGGCCTGGCGGTGATCCTCGGTGCCAGCCGCGAGGATTTGATGCCAACTGTCATTGAAAAAGAAGGGGCGGATACGCCATCTTTGTAACACGGAAAGCCAGTCACCGACTGGCTTTTTTTATATCCAGGGATGGATGGTACGCCGCAAGCGCAGGGAGCAGCTTGTGGCGATGCCCTGTGTTCATTGGCGGACAACATTTTGCAAGCGAAGTATTTGAAGGAGTCATTCATGACTAAACAACATAATGCCGGTTTCCTTGCCATGGTGGATGCAGCGAAAAGTCGGGTGCGGGAAATCACCATTGAGCAATACAATGCGCATCAGGCGCCTTGTGTACTGATTGATGTGCGCGAAGACCTGGAATGGCAAAAAGGCCATTTACCGCAGGCGATGCATATAGGCAAAGGCGTTATTGAACGCGATATTGAAAGCAAAGTGCAGGATAAACAACAAACTTTAATCCTGTATTGCGGCGGCGGTTTTCGTTCAGCTTTAGCAGCGGATGCATTACAGCAGATGGGCTACAGCGATGTGCTGAGTCTGGCCGGGGGTTACACGGCTTGGGTCAATGCCGGTTTGCCGGTGGTGCAGGATTAAGCTGCTTTAAAAACAACAACGCCGGCAAATGCCGGCGTTTTTTATGGTGCTGCTTAGCGCATCAGCGATTCAGGTAAATGCGGGCGCATACCTTTTAACATGGCAGCCAGCACTTTCGGGTTACCGGCAACGACATTGCCGCTTTTCAGCTGGTTATTGCCGCCAACGAAATCGCTGACCAGGCCACCGGCTTCGCGCACAATCAGTTCGCCTGCAGCGATATCCCAAGGCTTTAAGCCGATTTCCCAGAAACCGTCTAAACGGCCTGCAGCGACATAAGCTAAATCCAGCGCAGCTGAACCAGTACGGCGGATGTCCGCAGCAGTGGTGAAGAAGGTTTTAAAGGTTTCGGTGTAAGCGTCCAGCTGATGTTTTTGTTTAAACGGGAACCCGGTCGCCAGGATAGTGCCGCTTAAGTCAGTGGCGTTGGTGACGCGGATACGGCGGCCGTTTAACTGGGCACCACCACCACGGCTGGCAGTGAAGACTTCGCCACGCAGCGGATCATAAATCACGGCCTGATCGAGCTTGCCATTGTGGCGCAGCGCGATTGAGACGGCGAAGTGGGGGATACCTTTGATGAAGTTGGCGGTACCATCGAGCGGGTCGATGATCCATTGGTATTCACTATTGAAGCTGCCGTAATCGCCGCCTTCTTCACCGATGATGTCATGAGTGGGGTAGGATTTACGCAGGATTTGCACTATGGCCTGTTCTGCTTCTTTGTCGACGTTGGTGACAAAGTCGTTTGTGCCTTTCTGGCTGGTCTGAACCATGTCAAGCTGACCACAAGCCCGGGCGATGATATTGCCTGCGCCACGCGCAGCACGAACAGCGATGTTTAACATCGGATGCATAGGGTGAATACCTTATTGTATAAAGAACAGTCAAAAGAGCGGCGCGTATTGTAGCCGCTGGGCGGTAAAAGTAAAGCAATTTTGCGCAGCGGACGGCCTGCTGCGCAGAGGGCTATTCTGCCTGCTCAGGCACTTTCACGCCTACTTTGCGGATTTGCTGACCGTCAAGCTCTGCCACTATCCAGCTCATGCCTGACCATTGCAAAGTATCGCCGACTACAGGTTTGCCGCCGAGCTTTTTGCCGAGGTGATCAGATAAGGTGACCGCATCGCCGCAGGTGGATAAATCCAGCGCGTAGAACATAGCTAGATCTTCCAGCCGCGCAGCACCATCCAGCATAAAATCGCCGAAAAACTCGAAGTCAAAGTTACGCTGTGGCGTTTCGCTGAACATCCGGCCTAACACCGGTAAATCGGCGTCGTGACCAATGATACAAAGCACATCACCTGCCATCAGCTTACTACTGCCGGACGGGTGCAACAGCTGATTGTCGCGGAACAAAGCGACGATGCGGGTATTCTCCGGCATGTTCAGTTGCTTTAATTCGCTGCCAATACACCATTTGTCCGGGTTCAGTTTATAGACAAACATTTCCCATTGGCTGGTCAGTTCAACCTCAATGCCGGCACGGGAAATGGGGGATGGCATTGGCGGCACCACGACATGCGCTTTTTTCGCGAAGAACCCCAGCGTGGTGCCTTGTAACAGCAGCGACACCAACACGATAAAAAACGCCACATTAAAAAACAGCTGAGCATTGGGCAAACCAGCCATCAACGGAAACACCGCTAAAATGACCGGCACCGCGCCACGCAAACCAACCCAGGAAATAAAAGTGCGCTCGCGCAGCGTAAAACTTTTAAACGGCAATAGGCCAATAAACACTGACAGCGGCCGGGCAAACAGGATCATCCACAGCGATAACAACAGCGCCGGCACTGCGATGGGCAGCAATTCGCTTGGCGTCAGCAGCAGGCCGAGTACCAGGAACATACCGATTTGACTGAGCCAGGCCAGGCCATCAAACATATGCAAAATGCCATGGCGGTTGCGGATTGGCTGATTACCCAGCACCAGACCACAAACATAAACACTTAAAATACCGCTGCCGCCAACCGAGCCGGACACCGCGTACAGAAACAGGCCGCCACTGACTGCCAGTAACGGATAAAGGCCGTCAGCGATATGAATGGTGTTGATGAGTTTCAACAGCACCCAACCGCCGGCGAGGCCCAGCAGGATGCCGGCGCCAAATTGCTGGAACAGACTGACAATCACTTTCCATTCGAACTGGGTCTGGCCGGCGGCCAGCATCGAAATTAGCGTGACAGTTAAAAACATCGCCATCGGGTCGTTACTGCCGGACTCTATTTCCAGCGTGGCGCCAACCCGCTCGTTCAGGCCTTTGCCATTCAATAAATTAAATACCACGGCGGCATCGGTCGAACCGACGATTGCGCCAATCAGCAAGCCTTCGAGCGTGGTTAAATCAAATAACCAGGCCGCGGCAAGGCCGGTAAGACCCGCCGTGATCACCACGCCAACCGTTGCCAGCGACAGACTGGGTCCTAATGCGACACGGAAGCTTTTGACATTGGTGCGCATGCCGCCATCAAGCAGGATCACGGCCAGCGCCAGGTTGCCGACCAGATAAGCCATCGAGTAGTCGTTAAACACGATGCCGCCGGGGCCATCGACACCGGCAAACATACCGACAGCCAGGAAAATGACCAGAATAGGCACGCCGATTTTACTGGCCACTGAGCTCATCATGATGGCGGCGGCGACAAGGACTGCACCCAACAGGAATAAATGGTTGATGGTGGTAGCGTCCATGAAGGGCTCCTGTACTGGCTCTGAACTTGGCAGAAAATGATCATTACATTAAAAATGCAGGCGTTAGGCTAAGATTTCAATCAATAATTCATTATTTATCGTGATAAATTTTTATTTATCAATAAAAACATATAGATAGAATTTACAGTTTTTTAATTTAAGCTGGATTTAAAGGCTGATTTTACTGTCATTTCTATTGCGGCAGAGTAGTTTGTTGCTACTTACGCCTGGATTTAAGATTTGCCCCGCTTTTCTCTATGCGTTGGCTTCTGCATCCAGCTGCACTAAGGCTATCAGCGCCGCTATATCAGCAGCAGCGATTTTACTGACGCAGCATTGGTTCTGCGCAAAAAAGTGCCGTTGCACCAGAAGCGTCAGTTCGGGCAGTAACCAGATACGCCCGGTCTCGCTCAGTCTGTGTTCAGCGTCAAAAAACCACTGCTTGCCTGCGCTGTCGATCAATGTATCTGCGCCGTAGACCAACAGCTGTGGCTGCGCTAAAAATTGCTGTAATGTCTGCAGATCTCGCAGCGCCAGCAATTCGTCGCTGCCGGCGTAGACCAATAACAGCGGAAAACGGATATCGTGCATGCGTTGTTTTTCCTCCGGTACTGCGAAGCCATGGCTTAAGTTAGCGAAAAGTCCGGCGCCTGTCGCTACCAACTTCTGCGACCACCTTTTGCAAGGCAGCGAGTAAAAAAAACGGCAGCCGAAGCTGCCGTTATTCTGCATCAATCCAGGACTAATCCGAGTTTAATGACGGAAATGCCGCACACCAGTAAAGACCATGGTCATGCCGTGCTCGTCTGCCGCAGCAATCACTTCAGCATCGCGCATAGAGCCACCTGGCTGGATCACGGCTTTGATGCCGGCTGCAGCAGCGGCGTCAATACCATCGCGGAACGGGAAGAAGGCATCAGACGCCATCACTGAGCCTTTGACTTCCAGATTTTCGTCGGCGGCTTTAATGCCGGCGATTTTGGCACTGTAGACGCGGCTCATCTGACCGGCGCCGACCCCAATAGTCATTGAATCTTTCGCGTACACGATAGCGTTAGATTTGACGTACTTGGCTACTTTCCAGCAGAACAGCAGGTCGCGCAGTTCTTCTGCGGATGGCTGACGTTTGGTTACGACTTTTAAATCGTCCAAACTAACCATTTTCTGGTCACGGTCCTGCACTAACACACCGCCGTTGACGCGTTTGATGTCAAAACCCGTGGTTTTGTCTGACCACTGGCCACAAACCAGCAGGCGCACGTTTGGCTTTTTCGCCACGACTGCCGCAGCTTCTGCAGTGGCAGTTGGCGCGATAATGACTTCAACAAACTGACGGCTGACAATCGCTTCGGCAGTCGTTGCATCCAGTTCGCGGTTAAAAGCGATGATGCCGCCAAAGGCAGAAGTCGGGTCGGTCTGATAAGCGCGGTTGTATGCGGCCAGAATATCGTCGCCAATCGCCACACCACAGGGGTTAGCGTGTTTGACGATAACACAGGCTGGTTCGGCGAATTCTTTCACACATTCCAGTGCTGCATCCGTATCGGCGATATTGTTGTAAGACAGCTCTTTGCCCTGCAGCTGCGTCGCGCTTGCGACAGATGCTTCCTGAATGCTGTTTTCGACATAAAATGCCGCCGCCTGATGGCTGTTTTCGCCATAACGCAGGTCTTGTTTTTTGGTGAACTGGGCGTTAAAGGTTCGTGGGAACTTGCTTGGTGCAGCTTCTGGCGTGTCGTAAGCGCTTAGCATAGTGCCAAAATAGTTCGCGATCATGCCGTCGTACTGGGCTGTGTGCTCATAAGCACTGATCGCCAGACTGAAACGGGTGGCATGGGTGGTGGCGCCATTGTTGGCAGCCATTTCCGCCAGTACTTTGTTGTAGTCAGCAGCGTTCACCACAATAGTCACGTCTTTGTGGTTTTTCGCTGCAGCGCGCACCATAGTCGGGCCACCGATGTCGATGTTCTCAACCGCATCTTCCAGTGTGCAACCGGCTTTGGCCACAGTTTGCGCAAACGGATACAGGTTCACCACAACTAAATCGATAGGCTTGATGTTGTGAGTCGTCATCACGCCTTCGTCAGTGCCGCGACGGCCTAAAATGCCGCCGTGTACTTTGGGGTGCAGGGTCTTCACACGGCCGTCCATGATTTCCGGGTGACCAGTGTAGTCAGACACTTCAGTGACCGGAATACCGGCATCAGCCAGTAATTTTGCGGTGCCACCAGTCGACAGCAGTTCAACGCCCTGTGCATGTAAAGCTTTGGCAAATTCCAGGATGCCGGTTTTGTCAGACACACTTAACAAGGCGCGGCGGATGGGTAAATTTGAGCTCATCGTCAGTCTCTTCTGTTAAATAAAAATCCGGGTCGGGACAGCCAGGGGTTGCAGAAGAATAGTCGGGGAAACCTGGCTTGTCCTCTGAAAGCAGGTTGCAGCAAGAACCTGGCTTTCAGAAACAAAAAAGCACCCGAAGGTGCTTTCTGGCGGGACTCCTCCCGCGGGGGCATTAACTCATGCCGTATTGTTTCAGCTTCTTGCGCAGCGTGCCGCGGTTGATGCCCATCAGGTTGGCGGCCCGGGTCTGGTTGCCGCGGGTGTATTTCATCACTTCTTCCAGCAGAGGGCGTTCCAGCTCTGACAGGACCAGCTCGTACAGGTCGTTAACGTCCTGACCGTTCAGCTGTTGCAGGTAATTCGCCACCGCTTTTTGTACCGCGTTACTTAAAGGCTGCGGTTTTTCCTGAGTCTGTACATGGGCGTTGGTGATAAATGGCGAAGTCACGTTTTGATTAAACATTGCCTAGTCTCTTTTACGTTAGGTTGCTGCTAGTTGTTCGAAATACTGATTTAAAGCATCGATTTGCTGTAACGCGTCCTCAATGCCATTAAATTCACTGCGAAACAGTCCTGCGCTGTCTTGTTCGGCCAGATACCATCCCACATGTTTGCGGGCGATTCTTGGACCTAACACATCACCATAAAGCTGATGCAGACCGCGGACATGTTCCAGCAAAATCTGCCGCACTTCCTGCAATGCAGGCGGCGGAAGTTCTTGTCCTGTGGTCAGATAGTGCACCACTTCCCGGAAAATCCAGGGCCGGCCCTGTGCCGCACGGCCAATCATAATGGCGTCGGCACCGGTATAATCGAGCACAAACCGGGCTTTTTGTGCACTGGTGATATCACCGTTGGCTACCACCGGAATGGACACCGCCTGCTTAATCGCGCGGATAGTGTCGTATTCGGCTTCACCTTTATACATACAGGCTTTGGTGCGGCCATGCACCGCTAAGGCCTGAATGCCGTTGTCTTCGGCAAGCCGCGCAATCTGGACGCCGTTTTTGTGTTCCGGGTCCCAGCCTGTGCGGATTTTCAGTGTTACCGGCACATCCACTGCGCCGACCACTGCCTGAATAATCTGCTCTACCAATTCCGGGTACTGTAACAGTGCCGAACCAGCCAGCTTCTTATTCACTTTCTTCGCCGGACAACCCATATTGATGTCGATAATCTGGGCGCCATGTTCGACGTTAAACTGGGCAGCTTCTGCCATCTGCTGCGGATCTGCACCTGCAATCTGCACCGACCGTAAGCCGGTTTCATCTGCATGTGACATCCGTTTCAATGACTTTTCGCTTTGCCAGACCAAAGGGTTGCTGGACATCATTTCTGATACAGCTAAACCGGCACCAAACCGGCGGCACAGCTCACGAAAAGTGAAATCCGTTACACCGGCCATCGGGGCACAAATCACATTGTTGTCAAGTTGATAAGGACCGATGCGCACCGCTCTGTCTCTGGGCTCTACCCTCAAGGGGCGCTAAGTTTACGGATTTTTGCTCACAATGCAAAGGCTAATATTTAAACAAAAATATAAATTTATCGGGGGTTGGCGGGTTGACAATCGCTAAACGGCTGAAAACTAGACTTATCGGAAATAAGAATGCGGTCTGGCGCGAAGATTTACGCTGGATAATTGTGAAGCTGTGCAAAATGCCACCACATGCTTATGGATGAAATCAACAATGTTCTGCGCAAAAAGTTTCGTAATCGGAACCTGTCCTGTGTTTCGGAAATAAAAAAGGCACCCGAATATTCGAGTGCCACAGGCGAAAATCCCAGGAACATGGTTTTTGGATTTCAGAGCTGTATGTGCCTGCTGTAACAACTCACAAATGTTATACTATAACATTTCATGATGACTGCAAATGCTATTTGTTACCTGGTGCGACCAAACGGGAAAAATGGCTGTTCAGTGCCACTCAAAGATCAAATATGGTTTCTAATCGGCCTGCAAGATTCGTTTCTTGGCACTTAAACGCACCCATTCGTCTTTGACAGCGACAGGGTCAAAGTCAAATTCTGCGCTGTAGGCATCTATCACCGATTGCGCCTGGCTTTCCAGAATACCGGATAACGCCAGTAAACCACCTGGGCGGACATAGGCGCTGATGATTTGACTGAGTTCCGCCAACGGGCCGGCGAGGATATTCGCCACCACCACATCTGCGGCCAACTTGGGTTGATCTTTCGGTAAATACAATTCAATCTGGCCGGCGACATCATTACGCGCCGCATTGGCGGTGCTGGCTTCAATCGCCTGCGGGTCAATGTCGATCCCGACCACGCGTTTGGCGCCAAGTTTCAGCGCCGCGATACCTAAAATGCCGGAACCACAGCCAAAATCGACCACCAGACTGTCGCTGAGGTTCTGTGCATCCAGCCATTCCATACAAAGCGCTGTGGTGGGGTGAGTGCCGGTGCCAAAAGCGAGGCCCGGGTCCAGCATCACATTGACGGCACTTGGATCCGGAATGTCCCGCCAGCTTGGGCAGACCCACAAACGGTTGCCGAAGCGAATGGGGTGGAAGTTATCCATCCATTCGCGCTCCCAGTCTTTGTCTTCCAGCTGCTCTAGTTTGTACTGCACACCCTGTTTAAACAGACTGACCTGTTCGAGCTTGCGGATCACTTTATCCATCGGATGCTCGGCATCAAACAGGCCAACCACCACAGTATTGGCCCAGTAAATCACTTCGCCGGGCATCGGCTCGTAAATCGGTGTGTCCTGCGCGTCAACAAAGCTGACGGCTTGGGCGCCCCAGCTCATCAGCATGTCGCTGACAGTCTCAGCATGTTTTTCAGTGGTGTTTACGCGCAGTTGGATCCAGGGCATAGCGATTTCCGGCAGCTGTCAAAGCGGCGGATTATAACAGGACAGTCAAGGTTTTGTCTTAACGCCATTGGGCTCCTATGGCAACCGGCACAAACTGCTCCCAGCCTTTGCGGAGTGCCGCCCTGCCGTGGACAAAGTAAAGGCGCCGTCTGGCGCCTTTGTTTGCAAAAAGTCAGAGCAAATCCGACTTATTTCATGCCAAGTTTGTGCTCAAGATAATGAATGTTAGTGCCGCCCTGATTAAAGTTGGCATCCGTCATAATCTCTTTGTGCAGATCAATATTGGTTTTGATACCACCGACCAGCAGCTCGCCCAGCGCATTACGCATCCGCGCAATAGCAATAGCGCGGTTTTCACCGTAAGTGATGAGCTTACCGACCATCGAATCGTAGTTTGGCGGCACTGTGTAATCGGCATAGATATGCGAATCCCAGCGCACACCATTGCCACCTGGCGGGTGGAAACGGGTAATAGTGCCTGGCGACGGAATAAAGGTTTTTGGATCTTCCGCGTTGATGCGGCATTCCACGGCATGGCCGCGAATGACGATGTCGGACTGTTTAATCGACAGCGGCATGCCAGAGGCAATACGTAACTGCTCTTTAATCAAATCCACGCCGGTGATCATCTCAGTGACCGGGTGTTCCACCTGGATACGGGTGTTCATCTCGATAAAGAAGAATTCACCGTTTTCATAAAGGAATTCAAAAGTACCGGCACCGCGATAGTTCAGGTCGATACAAGCCTGCACACAACGGCCACCGATAAAGTCACGCTGTTCCTGCGTAATACCAGGTGCCGGCGCTTCTTCAACCACTTTCTGGTGGCGGCGCTGCATCGAACAGTCACGCTCACCTAAGTGAATGGCTTTGCCCTGACCATCGGCTAAGACCTGAATTTCGATATGACGTGGGTTTTCGAGGAATTTCTCCATGTAGACCATGTCATTACCAAAAGCGGCTTTGGCTTCGGCTTTGGTCATCTCAATCGATGACACCAGCTCGTCTTCACTACGCACCACCCGCATACCGCGACCACCACCGCCACCGGCAGCTTTAACGATGATTGGGTAGCCGATGCGTTTGGCGATGGCTTTGTTAGTGTCTGCGTCGTCACCGACTGCGCCGTCAGAACCCGGCACACAAGGTACACCGGCTTTTTTCATCGCTTCGATGGCTGAGACTTTGTCACCCATCAGGCTGATGGATTCCGGGCGCGGGCCAATAAAGACCAGACCGCTTTCTTCGACTTGCTGGGCAAAATCCGCACGCTCAGCGAGGAAACCATAACCAGGGTGAATGGCCTGGGCGTTGGTAACTTCGGCAGCGGCGATTAATGCCGGAATATTCAGGTAGCTTTGTGGTGATGGGGCAGGGCCAATACAGATGGTCTCGTCCGCCAGCAGCACATGCTTGAGGTTACGGTCGACGGTGGAATGCACCGCGACAGTTTTAATCCCGAGTTCTTTGCAGGCGCGCAAAATACGCAGCGCAATTTCACCCCGGTTGGCTATCAGCACTTTTTCTAACATGTGTCGGCCTTTTCGGTTATTCGATCACAAATAAAGGCTGGTCAAATTCAACCGGCTCGCCGTTTTCTACCAGAATGGCCGTGATAGTACCGGCTTTGTCTGCCTGGATCTGGTTCATCATTTTCATCGCTTCAACGATACACAGGGTATCGCCGACTTTAACGCTTTGACCGACTTCGGCGAAGTTCTTCGACGTTGGTGAAGCGGCACGGTAGAAAGTACCGACCATCGGTGAACGCAGTTGATGACCGGTCACAGCCGGAGCTGCTGCCGCGGCTGGTGCAGCTGCTGGCACTGCGGCGGCTGGTGCAGGTGCTGCAGCTGGTGCTGCAGTGTAGTGTACCGGCGCATATTGCTGGACCGGGCCACCACGGCTGATGCGCACAGATTCTTCACCTTCGGTGATTTCCAGCTCGTTAATGCCGGATTCTTCCAGAAGTTCGATCAGTTTTTTAATTTTTCTAATATCCATGACGTTTGCGCCTGACTTGGTTGGAATTTACGGGTTAGCGGGCGAGCTGGTCAACGTTTTGACCGCTGCGTCGAGGGCATAACGGTAACCGTTTGCACCCAGACCACAGATCACACCCTTTGCGATATCGGATAAATATGAATGCCGGCGAAATGCTTCGCGGGCGTGAACATTCGACAAATGCACTTCAATAAATGGCACGGCCACCGCCAGTAAGGCGTCGCGGATGGCGACACTGGTGTGGGTGAAAGCGCCCGGATTGATAATGATAAAATCCTGCTGGCCCAGGCACTGTTGGATAGCTCCCACCAGTTCGTGCTCAGCGTTCGACTGCAGATGAGACAATTCCACCTGCATCGACGCGGCAGTTTGCTGCAGATCGCTGACAATCTGTGTCAGCGTTTGCGCGCCATAAATATGTGGCTCGCGTTGCCCCAGCATATTCAGGTTCGGACCGTTTAACAGCAAAATCCGTAATTTGGCAGTCATTTGTCGATTATTCCGTTGATAATTCTGGATCTGCTTCCATCCTGCCAAAGGTCGGCGAAAAAACAATCTTTTTCAGCTGAAATCTGGCCGGCATTTGCAGATTTGCGCCTCATTATAGTGAAATCGCAGCAAATGGCAGCAAAATACTGGTCTTATCAGCAGATGGGAACTTTTCGCCGCTGTTGTTGTAAAGGGCGGTTCAGCCTTGGTGTTGCGTGGTCTGAGCAGTTTCACAAACCACGCCAGTCGGGTGCTGCAGCCTTATTGCTGCAGCTGGATAAGATGCGCTTTGAACTCAGCTGGCCCCATAAAACCAGTGATGCGGGATGTCGTTAATTCGCTGCCGTTCGGTGCAAAAAACAATAAAGTTGGTAAACCCAGCACCTGAAACTTGTCCAAAACCTGCTGATCTTGTTCAGTGGCTTTGGTCACATCGATACGTAATAAGCGGATTTTCGCCATTTCGGTTTTGACGCCGGCGTCAGCAAATGTGATGTGCTCAAACTCTTTGCAGGCGACACACCACTCGGCGAACAAATCCAGCATCACATATTGGTTTTGCGCTTTGGCTTCTGCCAATTGTGCGTTCAAATCAGCCAGCGTTTTAATGTCGATAAACTGGCCCGCCTGACTTTCAGCGGTACTGATTGCAGCAGATTGAGTTTGCACAGCCGGGGCCAGCCATTGTTGATAATTCGCCAGCATCACAGCACAAACCAGCATCGTGGCAATCAACCAGCATAAGCTTTTCGCCATGGCAGTTTTCAGTAGTTGCTGTACTTGCTGCAAGTAAAGTGCAAAGCCCAGCGCTAACAAAGACCCCAACACTAACAGCACTTCTGCGGCAACAATGCGCGATAACAGCATCAACGGCACTGATAACAGCAGGAAACCAAAAATCGCTTTAATGACATCCATCCAGGCGCCGGGTTTTGGCAGCCATTTGCCCCCGCTGCTGCCAAGGATTAATAACGGCAGGCCCATGCCGAGGCTCAGGATATACAGCACCAGTGCGCCATAAGCCAAGTCACCGCTTTGTGCGATATACAACAGCACGCCGGTCAAAGGCGCTGTGGTGCAAGGCGAAGCAACCAGGCCAGATAAAGCGCCCATTACCAGTGCGCCTTTAACGGAACCGCCCTGCTGGCGGTTGCTGGTGGCGGTGAGTTTTTCCGTCCAGCGGGACGGTAATTGCAGGTTAATCCAACCAAACATCGCGCCGGCCAGCAGCACAAACAGCAGACTCATGCCGATTAACACCGCCGGATGCTGAAAGGCAGCCTGAAACTTCACACCAGCGCTGGCGACTACTAAGCCTAAAGCCGAGTAGGTCAGTGCCATGCCCTGCACATAGGCAAAAGATAAACGAAACGCCCGGCCGTTGCTCAACTGCTGGCCCTGACCCACAATAATACTGGTCAAAATCGGGTACATCGGAAACACGCACGGCGTGAAGGCCAGGCCTAAGCCCAGCAGGAAAAACAGGCCTAAAGTCAGCAGGCTTTTATCACTGCTTAAGCGCTCAGCCAAACCAATCTGGCTGGAGACCGGCGCGGCTGTTGTGACCGAAGCTGCAGATTTTGCTGTGGTTTCAGCCGATGCTGCGGCGCTGCTGTCCGGCTTGGCTGTGCTAATCAGTGGGATCTCGCGGGTTTCCACCGGGTAACACAGGCCAGCATCGGCGCAGCCCTGGTAACGAACTTTTAATTTGGCATCCGCATCGATATTGGCCAGTTTGACGTCAAATACCAGCTGATGGCGGTAAATTTCGGTTTTGCCAAAATACTCATCTTCATGCGGTAAACCGGCCGGTAATGTTGGATTGCTGAAATTCACCGCCACACCGGCGATTTTCAGCTTATGTTTGTACAGGTAATAGCCATCGGCAATTTGAAAGCTGATGCGCACTGATTCGCCGCTTTGCGCGAAATCCAGCGCAAAGGCCTGATCGACCGGTAAAAACTGCGGTTTTTGCAAAGCAGCCAGAATATTCTGCGCCGGTAACGGGTTTTGGCTGGCTGCTACTGGCTCTGCGGCTTGCAGTGGCAAACAGACCGACAGTAATAAGGCGTAGAGCGCTGTGAAGAAAGAAGGGCGGTTATTCATTCGGTGAGCATTCCTCATTGACCCAATCCAGGTAAGGCAAAAAGCCCTGGCTGACCGGGATAGCAATAATTTCCGGCACGCTATACGGATGTAAGCGGCAAATGGTCTGGCAGATGGCCTCAAACAACAGAGGCGGCGCTTTGATCAGCAGCATCGTCTCTGTTGCGGTTTCGAGCTGCCCTTGCCAGTGATACATCGACGTGATTGCCGGTAGCAGATTAACGCAAGCGGCCTGGCGCAAATGCAGCAACTCTGCTGCGATGCGGTGAGCACTGGCGTTGTCCGGACAGTTACATAACACTAATTGTAGTGACGCGGACATTCGGTGACTCCGGTAAAGTTCTGGTCGCCAACAGTTGGCGCTACTGTAGCGCAATCACACCAGCCGACACCAGACCGGAGCAGCCGGCACTTTCTTTCAGTGCGCTGATTTTATGCACTTATTTTTCTGTGTTTGGCTTCTTCCCAAAAAGTCTCAAAGCGACCATGAAAAAAATCTTCGGTCGATACCCTTGGTTTTTTTCCGGGTTTACCCCATATCCCGGTTACAAAATTTTTTAACCCCGCTCGCGGGATTAAATCCACAAAACATGTTCAGGAGCTTTACACATGAATATTCGTCCATTACATGATCGCGTCATCATCAAGCGTCTGGAAGCCGAGAGCAAATCAGCCGGTGGTATCGTGCTGACAGGCGCATCTGCTGAGAAGTCGACCCGCGGTGAAGTGGTTGCAGTCGGCAATGGCCGTATTCTGGAAAACGGCAGCGTGCGTCCACTGGAAGTGAAAGTGGGTGACAAAGTCATTTTCGGTGCTTATGTCGAACGCACTGAGAAAATCGACGGTCAGGAATACGTGATCACCAAAGAAGACAACATCCTTGGCATCATCACCGAATAATTGTTCGGTGATAACTTTTCCCACGCATTGAATTGATTTGAGGTAATTAGAAAATGGCTGCAAAAGACGTACGTTTTGGCGATGAAGCCCGCAATAAGATGTTAAAAGGCGTGAATATTCTGGCTAATGCCGTTCGCGTTACTTTAGGCCCGAAAGGCCGCAATGTGATTCTGGATAAATCATTTGGCGCGCCGTTGATCACTAAAGACGGTGTATCTGTTGCCAAGGAAATCGAGCTGGAAGACAAGTTCGAAAACATGGGCGCGCAGATGGTGAAAGAAGTTGCTTCTAAAGCCAATGATGAAGCCGGTGACGGTACTACCACTGCGACAGTACTGGCGCAAAACATCATCAACGAAGGCGTCAAAGCTGTTGCTGCCGGTATGAATCCAATGGATTTAAAACGCGGTATCGATAAAGCCGTGATTGCTGCCGTAGCTGAATTAAAAGCGCTGTCTCAGCCTTGCACTGATTCAAAAGCTATCGCCCAGGTTGGTACTATTTCTGCAAACTCTGATGACGAAATCGGCCAAATCATTGCGGATGCAATGGACAAAGTTGGTAAAGAAGGCGTCATCACCGTTGAAGAAGGCCAGGGCCTGGCGAACGAACTGGCTGTGGTTGAAGGCATGCAGTTTGACCGTGGTTACCTGTCACCATATTTCATCAACAACGCCGAAGCCGGTCAGGTTGAACTCGATAACCCATTCATCCTGACTGTTGATAAGAAAATCAGCAACATCCGTGAACTGTTACCAGTACTGGAAGGCGTGGCCAAGTCTGGCAAGCCGCTGCTGATCATCGCCGAAGATTTAGAAGGCGAAGCCTTAGCGACTCTGGTTGTGAACAACATGCGCGGTATCGTCAAAGTATCTGCGGTGAAAGCACCAGGTTTTGGTGACCGTCGTAAAGCCATGCTGCAGGACATCGCCGTATTAACCGGCGGTGTAGTGATTTCTGAAGAAATCGGCCTGGAGCTGGAAAAAGCCACGCTGGAAGATTTAGGTACTGCTAAACGCGTTGTTATCACTAAAGATAACACCACCATCATCGACGGTGCTGGTAGCCAGGAAGCGATTGACGCCCGCGTCAAACAAATCCGTCAGCAAGTGGAAGATGCCACTTCTGATTACGACAAAGAGAAACTGCAGGAACGTCTGGCAAAACTGGCCGGTGGTGTTGCGGTTATCAAAGTTGGTGCTTCCACTGAAATCGAAATGAAAGAGAAGAAAGCCCGCGTTGAAGACGCGCTGCACGCCACCCGTGCTGCCGTTGAAGAAGGCGTGGTCCCAGGCGGTGGTGTAGCGCTGGTGCGCGTTGCTGCCAAACTGTCTGAGCTGCGTGGTATCAACGAAGACCAGAACCACGGTATCAAAATTGCGCTGCGCGCGATGGAAGCACCGCTGCGTCAAATCGTCGACAACGCCGGTGAAGAGCCGTCAGTAGTCGTCAACAACGTGAAAAACGGTGCCGGTAACTACGGTTACAACGCGGCGACCGGTGTGTACGGCGACATGCTGGAAATGGGTATCCTGGACCCAACCAAAGTAACCCGTTCTGCGCTGCAGTTCGCGGCATCTGTTGGTTCGCTGATGATCACCACTGAAGCCATGGTGACTGAGCTGCCGAAGAAAGATGCGCCAGCCATGCCAGACATGGGCGGCATGGGCGGAATGGGCGGCATGATGTGATGCCTGCTGCTGCTTAATCTGCAGCACCATTTCTTGCAAAAGACAAACCCGGCAACCGCCGGGTTTGTTGTTTTTGCAATGCCGACAGCATTATTTCGGGCGCACTGCGGTTACCAGGTTATTTGCAGGTTCGCAAAAAAAGCACCACAGTTTAGTGTGGTGCTTTTACTACTGATACTTCTAAAACCGTATTATTTGCTACGGCGACGTAACAGCGCTAAAGGTGCTAACAGCAGGGCAAACCAGTTCATGCTACCACCACCGCTTTTCTTGGTCGGAGTGATAACTTCCGGCGCCGGCACGTCGTTCACTTTCACTGTCACTGTCGATTTAGTGGTTGCGGTGCCGTCGGTAACTGCTACTTCAAACACCAGATTTTCAGAGCCTGATGCAATCGACGGTGCTGTCACTGAAGCCGTTGCAGTGGTTGCGTTCGTCAGCGTCGCTGCAGTACCGCTTAATTGTTTCCAGCTGAAGGACAGTTTGTCAGCTGCATCACGGTCTGTTGCAGCTGCAGTCAGCGTGAAACTGCCACCTTCGTTCAGCTCAGCAACACTGGCTTTCACACCAGACAACAACGGTGCACGGTTATCACAAGCCACTGAATCGCCGGCTACGACCGAATGGAACACCGGTGTCGTGATATTGTTGAACTGTACGTTGTCAATGTACCAGCCTGATTCATTTGTATTTGAATCAGAAACGGCGCGGAAGCGGAATTTCACTTCATTGCCGTTCAGTGCAGCACCAAAATTGATCGTTTCGGTACGGCCAAAAGTAGTTGAACCCTCGACCGGGTCAGCATCCATGATGCCGGTGAAGGCTTTCCGGCCTGGCAGTAACTCTGCCAGCGCTGAGGTATAACCCTGACTGCTGAAACCCGCATACTGTACCGGTTGGTTTGCTGCACTTCTGATAACTTTAGTGACATCAGTCCAGGCCGAACCGTTGATGCTGATTTCGACTACACCACCGTCATAGGCTTCTTCGAATTCATAGTAATGCCAGAAACTCATTGTAAAATCACCGGCATAACCGACGGTGAATGCTTTGGTTTCATATACCACGTCAGAGGTAAAACCATTGTTGGCAATATGCATATACTGCTTACCAACCGGGTGGCCCTGGCTTGCAAAAAACGCAGCATAGGTTGGGTCCAGTTGACGGCTGTCTTTTGCCAGATCGCCGCCCACCAGCACTTTTTCACTGAAATTATTCAGCGTAGCCAGCGTTTCCATGTTATCCGTGCTTTGCATGTTTGACGGTGCGACTGTGGCAAATGCCAGATTCACCCGCTCAGACAGACTGTATTCGCTGGTAACAATAGCTTCGTCAACTTCCGGGAACGAAAGTTTCAGTTGCAGCACATCACCTGGTTTGGCACCTTCGAGCTTAAATGACAGCGGTGTTGTAGTAGCCGATGACATTACTTTCAGTTCTGGCAGCGTGATAGCACCGCCGTTGGCGAAGGTCACCTGATGACCACTGGTTACCTCAATTTTACCTTTCAGGTCTTTCAGAACGGCCGAGCCTTTGTTGGTCACATTAAACTGCACTGTGGCCGTCTCACCGTTGTCCAGCGTGCTGTTATTAGTACAGAAACCAGTAGTGGCATCAGTGAAGGTTTTGTCCAGCTTGTGTGCTGTGACGTCAAAAGTGCTCAGTTCCGTTTTGAATGATTCCACAACGCCGGTATGTTGCGGGTCATCACGGTGTGGTGCGACTGCACCCAGGCCCATACCGCGGTCGGCAAAGGCTTTGAGGATCACTTTGTAATCTTCCGGATCTTTGGCATAAGCGGCAGCCAGAATTGCATCACGCGCTTCAGTGTAAGTTGGACCTACAGGCGTGAGTTTGTAGCCGTTCACCAGGTAACTCATCATCCGGTCTTTGGCTTTGTCGTAATCTTTATGGTGGTTCACCAGATTCACAAAGCTCTGCCACAGCATCTGTGCCCAGACAGAACCGGCAGAGTGGACCTGCGCCGCGCCTGTGTCAGGGTCTTGTACTGTGAAGTATTTCGCCGGATCACCCAGGCCAATATGCTTAAAGGTCCGTGGGTTGATTTCTAAGCTATTGCCGTTCGGGAATGAACGGATACCGTAATAGAAAGAATCGACGTAGCTGATCGCAGCGTAAGCACGCTGCAATTTATCATTACCAGCCAGTTTCAGATCCGAAGCATCTGATACCATCAGCAGTGCGTGGAAATCGCCCCAACCTTCGCCCATTGAGCGGCCCTGATTGTTATAAAGACCATTACCGTTACCGACCAGGCGGTTACTGATGTAGTGACCCCATTCGTGGGAGACAATGGCGTTATCCCAGGAGCTGTCCTTAAACGGTCTGTTGTTGAACATCTTGATGTTTACAACTTTACCGGCAGCGATGGCATCGTAAATGGCTTTGCCTTCAGCCTGAGAAATACCGACACTCGGGATTGTGACGGACGCGTCAGCACCGCCCATACCCGGCAAGCCGGCAGCGGCATTGTTGACAATGACGACACCGATGGCGCCTGCTAATTGCGCATTTTTCACTTTTACGGTGAAATTACAGGTGCCACGGTCAATAATGGCAATTTTGCCGGCAACATCCGCCGGTGTGGCTGCGGCTGTACAGCCATCACGGGTTGGTGTTGCGGTATCGACAAAAGTGACCGCCTGGCCTTCAGCGTTAAATTGACCGGGACCAAAACTGGCGCCCTGCATTGCTGTCAGCGTCAGTGCCGTGCCGTCCTCAGTTTTTGCCGTGATACCCAAATCTTTGCCAAACACAGCATCTTTACTGGCCCACAGATACATTTGCATCCGTGGTGAGCGACCATCTGCCGGGGTAGACATATTGGCGTTGTCGAAGCCAGAGTTATCCTGCACTTCAGCCATGATTGGGTCACCTTCGACACCACCACGGCCATAGTTTACCAGCTGCGCATTACCTGCTTTTTCGTCAAAACCATAGTCATAGAACTGATCATGCAGATAGTTGTTCATATAGAACAGATTGACGATCGCCGCTTTGCGGTTGTTCACCGAAGATTCTGCTTCACTGGTGCGGTATTTATAATCAAATACCAGCGGACCCGTGGTTTCGGCAGCAAAGTCACCTGTGGTAAAACCGTTTGGTGCTATCGCATCAACATAAGCAAATACGTTGTTACCTGAAGTGATGGTGGCATCGCTTTTCAGCCACAGATCTTTAGATTTGATAGGTCCATGGGCCACTTTAACCAATGGCGCAGCCAGATAAGCAGTGGCGTCAACCTGATCTGCCGATTCAGCCGGGACTACGTTACCATGCGGGCCATCCCAAGGGCGACCATCAGCGTTTGCATAGACGCGATATTCGAACTCACCGGCATGGGCTTTGAGATTGTTTTTGAATAAAACTTCACCGGTATCACCGGCGATGACATAAGCAAAATAATCAGAGTCAGTATCGTTGTGGTTGCTGGTTTCAATCTCAACGTACTGCGCGGCGATCAGCTTGCCTTTTTTCTCAAAATACACCGGTTTTACCCGTGGCGTACCCAATACTTTTTTGCTGTTTTCAGCATTATTCACGCTAAATACGGCAAAACCATTTTCTTCTGTGGTTTCTGTCAGTGACAGCTGAGAGCCGTCACCACCAGAGGCGGCAAATGCGGCTTTGACGGCGTCGTCGGCATAAGCAAACTGAGCATTTGCTGCCAGTGCAGTTTTTGCTGCTGCGACATTTGCCAGGCGGCCAGAGCCTGCCACCAGATTAAATTCGGCATCCATCAGAATGTTATATTCTTTGTTGAAAACGTCGATGCCCATGAATTGCTGACGGAACTTGGCTGTTTTTACACCGTCTTCCGACTGATATGAATGTGCGAGAACCGGTTTTAATTGCACTAACGCACCTTTTTCAGCTGCACCGGTCAATGCGTTCAGATAATGAGTGGCAGCAAATTCGATTTGATATTCGGGGGCTACAGCAGCGATATTGGGTTTTGCGAGCCCTGTCGGCGCCCAGCTGAAAGTTGTTTCACCAGTCTGGACATCAACATGATTGGTCATGCCGGAAACTGTTGGTTGTTGCTGAACCGCGGACATTGATTGTGTTTCTGCTGCAGCCATTTGTTGCAGCGAATCAGCAAATGCGGATTGAGCTGGCAGCGCGAGCGCAGAGCTTACAACCACCGCAATTGCAGAGAGTTTGAAGTTATTCATTCATGTTCCTTGAAATTATTATGTTAAAAATTATAGGTCGAGCAGTGGCTGTTATAACTCCATGGTTAATCTTTTGGCAATGGAAGTTTTATGCGATCCGGATATAAAGTTGAATTTTCGGGACGACTGACCCAGAGGTCAGCGTAAGAGGGTATAGATGAAAATCTTCAGTAACCGTTTTAAGGGCATGATTTGGTGTTTATTATTGCTGCCAATGGCTGGGTGTCAGGCGCACGAGCAGAAGCCCATTGTTGCGGTAAAAGGCCTAGTACAACAGCAGGCAGCCTATGTTTACATCAACGGTGGCAAATACCGCTTATTACAACGTCATCCTCATTATTGGTTGTTAACGGACCTGCAAAATTTTCAGCAGGTGCATCTGACCAACCAATTGGTAGTGTCTGGTGTCAGATCGGCAGACGAACTGCACAAACGATTGAAAATGAAGTCTGACTTTACAGTGAAACCAATAACTGACGGGGTTTTGTCGGTCAGTGGCACTATCGCTGAACTGATGCAGCTGGAATCGCAGTTACAGCAGCTCTCGGGTGTGCAAACTGAATGGCAGCTGTTCTATTTACCGTTAAAGACGAAACCTGACCGATAAAGTAAATGTCAAAATCAGGTAAAGCTGAATTACAGAACGCCACAGCTTCTGACATTTCAGTACTGTAACATTGTGTTAATCGCGATATAGTGAGTGCATCTGAAGTACTGCCAGATAAAAGCTGGCAGGCAACTCAGGTCAAAAACGTTTTTACAGGAGCAGAGCTATGAAAACCATGTTACCGATACTGTTAGGTGTCCTGTTGACGACAAATGCATGGGCCTCTCAGCAAACCACCACGGTGAAAGTGAATTGGCAGAATCCGGAGAAATACAGTGATATCCGGCCGTCTTCAGGCACAAAAAAAGCTTATCAAAAACGGGTGATTAGCGCTTTTGATAAAATCTGGACGGACCTCGCAGCGAAACTGCCGGCCGGTCACAGTTTGCTGGTGACTGTGAAAGACCTTGATTTAGCCGGTGACGTCAACCCTATGTATCGGATTGACCACAGTGATATCCGTGTCGTGAAAGAAATTTATTTTCCCAGAATGACCTTTGATTATCAGCTGCTCGACAGCACTGGTAGATTGGTTCTGGCTGAACAGGATGTCAAAATCAAAGATATGGGCTTTATGAACTCATCGCCAATAGGACTTGGCAGCACCGAGTTTGTTTATGAAAAGCAGATGCTGAAGAATTGGTTTCAGAAAACCTTAACGCCAAAACTGGCAAAACCCTGAGCTGTATAGCCTGTATATAAACGATAAAAGACGCCTGTGTGCGTCTTTTATCGTTTATGCGGCGCCAGTCAGTCATCGCCCAGACCAGAAGTTCATAACATATTGGCGATTTTCTGATAGATGGCGAGGGCTTCATCCCGGGTTAATAAGCCACTGCTGGCTGCCTTACCAAGAGTGCTGCTGACCCTGACACTGTCGCTTTGTTGTTCTGTTGCAGTTTTCTCCGGCAGGGCATTGAGCGTGTTTTGCTGCTGACTGAGTTCAGCCTGTTGCACCACCTGCTGGCGCTGTTGAGAGGTGTCAATACGAGGGCGTTCAATACCGGCTTTGGACAATGCAACTGAGCGCAGCGCCTCCTGCGATATCACATTGCTGGTTGTCACCATCACTACCTCCCCCCCTGATCGGGTTCAGAGCCACTCTCCGATAAACAGTATAGTTATTTTGTCAGTGCTGTGCGAAATTCAGCCAGCGTCAGATGCAGTTGTTGTAATTGTTTGACGATATTTTCCAGGGTTGCAGTATTAAATTGCTGGGTCTGACGAATAGCAGAAATTTGCTCAGCGGTTTCAGCCAAATAAGGCAGAAATCTGTTGCTTTGTACCTGAAATAAACCGGCCGGGAAAATGTGTTGATATTTGCCATGTCCTTGTTGTTGCAAATCATCGAGTACTGCATCTGCATCAACGGCTTTGCGATACAGCTCTTTTAGGTTTTGGTCCAGTTGGGTCAGTAGTTGTTCCATAGCAATTCTCGTGCTGAAAAATAGCAATTATGCCACAGCAGGCCACACAGCAGTACAACAAGACTTTTTCTTCACAGGCATTCATAAATGAGCGGATTTGTTATATCATCTCACTTCAGTTTCGCTTGGGGGCACTTATGTTCGACAACATCCGTAACATGCTGGATAAAGTAGGGATCGCAGTCACATCTTTATGTGCCATCCACTGCATTATGCTGCCGGTATTGTTACCTGTACTGCCGCTGCTCGGGCTGACGTCGGTGCACAACCATGCGTTCGAACGCATTATTCTGCTGATCACCATGGTGCTGGGGTTTATTACTCTGTTTGCTGGCTTCCACCGCTATCACCGCAAGTTGTATCCGTTTTATTCGTTATTTTTGGGTGGTTTTATCTACTGGCAAAAAGATTTGCTTGGGCACGAATATGAACATTACGTATTAATTGTTGGTGCTGCTTTTGTGGTGCTGGCCCATGTGCTTAATATCAGGCTTTGTAATCAGTGCCATAGCTGCGAAAGTCACTGAGCCGGCGTTCAGGTTGTTGCAGTTTTTATTTTAACCATTCCTGCGCTTCTGCAGGATAATTACAAAAGACACCATCCACACCCATATCCCGCAATGTCAGCAGCTCGCGCTGATGGTTGACCGTATACACATACAATTCAATCCCGGCCTGATGCGCCTGTTCGACCAGCTTAGTGTCAACAAAACCACGATCACAATTGAGTGATACCGCTTTGAGTTGCAGCGCCAGCTGCACGCCATCGAGCGGGTAGTGGGCGATCAACACCCCAATGCGGATCTCCGGCAACAATGCCTTCAGTTGTTGTAACAGCGGATGATGGAAAGATGAGACCAGTACTGAATCCAGACGCAGCGTGAGTTCTGCCTGTGCCCGGCGTAGTAACACGACTAAAGCAGGGACAGTGTCATGCCCTTTCAGTTCTATATTGATTTCCAGCCGGTTAGCACACAACTGTAACACTTGCCATAAAGTCGGGATAGGCTGGCTGTTGCCGGCATCAAGCGCAAAGAGCTTGGCCGGCGTAAAATCGTCCAGCAGGCCTTTGCCGTTGGTGGTGCGGTCGACTTGCCGGTCATGGATCACCACTAACTCCTCACAATGCAGAAACACATCAAGTTCAATGCCGTGACAGCCGGTTTGGAGCGCTGCCGCAAAGGCTGGCAGCGTATTTTCCGGAAAGTGACCACTGACACCACGATGTGCAAAGATTTTCATCCGTGTTCCTGCAAAACAGCTGTGCTGATTAGTTCAGTTTAGTGGCAAAGGCAGTGCCCATTCGGGTCACTGCACCAGGGAAATTGGTTGGCAACAATTCCACAGCATCTTTGGCAAAAGTTAACACTACAGTGGAGCCGAGCTTAAAGCGGCCCATTTCGGCACCTTTTTCCAGATGAACCGCATTTGGCCCTTCTGCCGGATATTGCCAGCGGAACACTTCGCTGCCGGTTGGTGGTGTAACAGTACCGGCCCAGACTGTTTCGATACTGGCAACAATGGTCGCGCCAACCAGCACTAAGGCCATCGGGCCTGCGGCCGTATCAAAAATCGTTACAACGCGCTCGTTCCGGGCAAATAAACCTGGCACATTCGCTGCCGTCAGCGGATTGACCGAAAATAATTCGCCGGGTACATAAATCATTTCTCGTAAGGTACCGGCGATAGGCATATGAATGCGGTGATAATCTTTTGGCGCCAGATAAATACAGGCAAAAGTACCGTCCTGAAAAGCGGCTGCGGTATTGTCGTCGCCACCCAGTAGCGCTTTAACGGTATAAAAATGACCTTTGGCCTGCAGCAGCTGGTCGCCGGCAATAGCGCCGGCCTGGCTGATGGCGCCGTCAACCGGATGTGCCAGTGTTTGCTCATCAGTCACGACAGGGCGGGCACCATCTTTTAATGGCCGGGTGAAGAAATCATTGAAGCTGGCGTAATCACTGGGATTCTCATACCGGGCCTCGGCCATGTTAATGCCATAAGCGCGGATAAACAGTTTCATCAGCGCATGGCTGACAAAACCAAGGCGTGCGGCCGCCAGATAACCGACCAGCCGGGAAATCAGGTGCTTGGGCAGAATATATTGCAGAGTAATTTTAAGCTGGTCCATCGGGGATTTTACCTCGTGAGATTAAAGATAAGCAGGCTTATCCTGCGCCATACTGAGCAGGATTTTATGATAGTTGTCAAAACGTTCCGCGGCGATGTCACCGGTGTCGACAGCGTGATGCAGCGCGCAGCCCGGGTCATTGCCGTGTTTGCAGTCGCGGAATTTACAGCGGCCGAGCCATGGGCGGAATTCGCGGTAACCCCAGCTGACTTCATCGTCAGATAAATGCCAGAGCGCAAATTCGCGGATGCCGGGCGAGTCAATCAACTGACCACCCTGCGGTAAATGATAGAGCCGGGCCACGGTCGTGGTGTGTTGGCCAAGACCTGACACATCAGAAACCTCTTGTGTCACAGCAGCGATTTCTGGCATCAGATTATTCAATAAAGATGATTTACCGACGCCGGACTGGCCGACAAAAATGCTGGTGCCCTGGCTTAGATACTGGTCCAGCTGCGCCATGCCTTCGCCACTTTTGGCGCTCAGCAGCAACGTTTCATAGCCAATTTTGCGGTAAATATCGAGTTGTTGTTCGACGTCAGCCCGTTGCGAGTCACTGAGCAAATCAATTTTATTGAGTAATAACAACGGCTTGATTTGCATGGTTTCAGCAGCAACCAGGTAACGGTCGATGATGTTCAGTGACAGCGCCGGCAGCACGGCCGAGACGATAATTAATAAGTCTATATTGGCGGCCACTGGTTTTAAGCCATCGTAAAAATCCGGCCGGCTTAATACCGATTTGCGTTCGTGCACGGCTTCAACCACACCATCGATAGTGCCTTGCGATTGCAGGGTGCGGCGAAATACCACAGCGTCGCCACAGACTAAAGAACTGATAGTCCGGCGTAAATTACAACGGGTGATAGTGCCGTCGGAGGCTTCAATATCGGCATGCTGGCCAAAACGGCTGATGACAACGCCGGGTTCAGCATCGGCAAAAGCGGCCTGTTCCAGCTGTTGGTCGGCTTTGGCGGCCTTTTGTGCCAGCCGGTCCAGGCGTTTTTGCTGGTTACCGGCGATGCGGTCGTTCTGGCGCTGCGTCAGGTGTTTCTTTTTAGTCACGCTTAATCTGTCTGTTGCTGTGGAAGCGGCGGCGACAGGCGCGGCGTTTTCCAGATGGCACGGGGCGTAGTATCATACTAGCATTCAGCAAACTAACAAAGTATCAAGCTCAAGGGGCGGCAAATGGCAGTGAATGACAACAATCTGGTGTGGATCGATCTGGAAATGACCGGATTGGAACCAGACACCGATGTGATCCTGGAGATGGCGACAATCGTCACCGACAGCAACCTGAATATTCTGGCGGAAGGGCCGACTTTTGCCATCAAAACATCGGACGACATTCTGGATAATATGAGCGCCTGGTGTGTCGAACAACATGGCAAAAGTGGGTTAACCCAGCGGTGTCGCGACAGCCAGACTGATTTAGACAGTGCCGTGGAGCAAACCATTGCCTTCTTATCGCAATATGTATCATCAGGTAAATCGCCGATGTGCGGCAACAGCATCGGTCAGGACCGGCGTTTTCTGGTGAAATACGCACCAAAACTTGAGTCATTTTTTCACTACCGTAACCTGGACGTCAGTACGGTGAAAGAGTTGGCCAAACGCTGGAATCCGGCGGTCACCAAACTGGTGAATAAATCATCAAGTCACCTGGCTCTGGACGACATTCGGGATTCTATTGCTGAATTAGTCACCTATCAGAAGCACTTTTTCCGTTTGCCGGAATAAAAGGCTTGCAAACAGCGAGTGATTTTGTAAAATGCGCCGCGCTTGCTTCACAAAGTTTGTCTTTGCGATAGCGGCGCAGCTGAAGGTTTTTGCGGGCATAGCTCAGTTGGTAGAGCGCTACCTTGCCAAGGTCGAGGTCACGAGTTCGAGTCTCGTTGCCCGCTCCAAA
>NZ_KL544005.1:41740-199769 GCF_000711985.1 Rheinheimera texasensis DSM 17496 | reverse complement strand
GCGGGCATAGCTCAGTTGGTAGAGCGCTACCTTGCCAAGGTCGAGGTCACGAGTTCGAGTCTCGTTGCCCGCTCCAATTCTCCTTTTTCGTGGTCAAATTACTTGTTCACTTCCATACTTGCACACAGCTGGCTGTGCTGTTAGTTTAGCGGCTAAATTCATCAGGTAAGACCAGTATGCCAAGCCTCAATAAACTCAACCGTTTAGTCACGAAAATCAATACTGCGCCGGTTTTTTGCCGCAGCTGGTTATTGACCCTGTTGTTTGGCCGCACAATCAAATTCGCCGGCACTGCCGGCGTGCAGGTCGAAGCGCTTGACCTTCGGCAGGCGAAACTGCGTTTAGCCAACCGGCGTAAAGTACAAAACCATATTGGCTCTGTGCATGCTGCCGCGACAGCGCTGCTGGGTGAGTCGGCCAGCGGTTTTTTGCTGGGCATGCATGTGGCTGACGACAAGATTCCACTGCTTAAATCGATGCAAATCCAGTATCTGAAACGTTCGACCGGTGCGCTGACAGCTGTCGCGCAGCTGGACGACGCGCAAATCTCCCATATTCAGCACAGTGACAAAGGTGAAGTTGTGATCCGGGTGCTGATCAAAGACCAGCTTGGCATTGAGCCTGTTGAAGCTGTATATACCTGGGCCTGGATCCCGAAGGTGCGTAAACCTGCCTGAATGGCGCTGACTGGCGGGTCATCGCAGGAACTGGTAGATTAATCGCAGTGAAGGCCACAGGAACGTCAATTGACCAGCAGAGAACTCAATGCAGGACGTAAACTCACCAGGCCCGGTGTGCAATTGCGCATGTCCTGGTTGGTCAGACATCCGGTGCGGGTTGCAGTTATGGTCGGGGTCATACTGCTGACTTTGCTAGGCATTCTGGTCTGGCAGCAGCAGCAAAAAAATATTGAAGTCGAACGTTATCAGCTGCTACAGCAGGTCAGTCATCATGCCGCCTCACTGGAGGCGACTATCCGCACTGCCGTTGTGGTCAGCGAATCACTGCGTAATGAAATTATCCTGCACCCGCAACAACCGCTCGCTGAGCTGGAAAATCGTGTCGATTTGCTGCTCAAAGACTATCCGTTATTTCGTCATATTGCGCTCGCGCCCGATCTAATCATTCGTTACGTCTATCCCAGAGCTGGTAATGAAGCGGCTTTAGGTGTCAATTACCGGCTTATTCCGGAACAGTACGCCGCGATTGAAAAGGCAATTGCTTTGGGGGGGCCGCTGCTGGCCGGTCCGGTAAAACTGGTGCAGGGCGGCAGTGGCCTGATCTTGCGGGTGCCGGTTTTTGCCGGCGATAAGCAATTATGGGGAGCGATTGCTGCCGTGATCCCACTGGAAAGGTTGTTGCAACAAACGCAGCTGGAACAGTTTCGCGAGCACTATTACCTCGGGTTATCTGGTCGTGATGGCGAGATAAGCAACACTGAGTTATTTTGGGGGGACCCGGTGTTACAGGGTTTGCCCTCGGTCTACGCCAACATCCGTCTGCCCAATGGCCATTGGCGCTTACATGCTTTTCCAAAACAACGGTTACCTCTGATGGCCGGTCTGCCACCGTTGTTCCTGCCAATTGGGCTGCTGCTGACACTGATTCTGACAGTTGGGCTTTATGTGTTATTGCGGTTATCGCAGGAACGGCAGCTGGCACTGCAAACCGTAGCCTGGCAGGCGAGCTTTGATCCTCTGACCGGTCTGGCAAATCGCTCTGTATTGTTGGGACAACTGGAACTGATGCTGAAACAGGCGCGGGCTCAGGGTGGCCAGCTGGCAGTATTAAGTCTGGATCTGGATGAATTTAAGCAAGTGAATGAAAGTCTGGGGCACCCGGTGGGAGACCAGCTGCTGCAATTGGTAGCGGACCGTTTACTGGAGCAGTTAACCGGGCCTGAAATGGTTGCCCGCTCCGGTGGCGACGAGTTTGTGCTGGTGGTGCCGGAGCATGGTAAGCCGGAACTGGTGGAGCAATTTTGTCAGACGTTACTAAATGCTTTCCATGCGCCCTTTATGGTCAATGGCACGCCGTTATCGATTTCGACCAGTATTGGTGTGGCTATTTACCCCAATGATGGCCTGTTGGCGATTGACCTGTTGAAGCATGCTGACCGTGCTATGTATGCCGCCAAACATCTTGGCCGTAACACTTTCCATTTTTATGATGCCGGTATGCAAAAAGAAGCGGACCACTTTGTCCACCTGCACCATGAAATCATCAAAGGCATTGAACAACGCCAGTTCTTTCTGATGTACCAACCGATTTACGATGTGGTAAATCAGCGTTTCAGCAAGGCCGAAGCGCTGGTGCGCTGGCAACATCCGGAGCGTGGGCTGATCCCACCTTTTGACTTTATTCCGGTCGCTGAGCGCACCGGTGCCATCCGGCCACTGGGCGAATGGATTTTGCAGCAAGCCATCGCCGACATGCAGTTGTTCAGCCAAATGGGCCTGCAGCTGCAGATCTCGGTCAATCGCAGCAGCCAGGAATTTAACCAGGCCAAATGCGCCGATGAATGGATAGCGCAGTTAGCAGCTGCAGGGCTGACGCCAGAGCAATTGATTCTGGAAATCACCGAGTCAGTGTTTATGGACAAAGTGTCAGTGCAGCAGGCTAATGTGTTAAGCCTGCATCAGCAAGGTGTACAGCTGGCGATTGATGATTTTGGCACCGGTTATTCAGCCTTGAATTACCTGAGTCGTTATCCGGTTGATTTTATTAAGATTGATAAAAGTTTTATCAATCTGATTGCCGAACAGGACAAAGCGCGGGCTTTAGTTGCAGTGCTGATTAATATGGCAAAAGTGCTGGATGTGCAGGTGGTCGCTGAAGGTGTTGAGTCCGCTGAGCAGTTCCATGTATTGCAGCAGCTCGGTTGTGATTTTATTCAGGGCTATTATTTCTCCCGACCACTGGCGAAAGCTGATTTGATCTCGGTGGTGCAGCAACCGGTCAGGTTTCGATGATTGATAATCCTTGTGTGCGCAATTGTTGTCTGGACCAATCCGACATTTGCCTCGGTTGTGGCCGCCATGTCGATGAAATTACCGGCTGGCATCAGGCGACTGACCTGGAAAAACAGCAGATTTTGCAAAAGGCTGCAGAGCGATTGCAGCAACCTGCCGGACAGGGGCTTACGCGTCCCTCGGTAAACCTACCTGAATAATCCGCACCAGCCGTTGTTGTGCGCGGCTCAGTTCTGCTGCAGCCGCCGTGGCTTTCTGCCGCTGTAGCGCTAACGCCCAGTCAACATGACGCTGCACCATGGCATCGCCGCTGAATTTCTCCAGACATTCGATCACTGCCGCCGCATATGGTGCATTGCCAAGCGCCACGGCGATATTGCGTTGCCAGCGCTGATAACCAATGCGGCGGATAGCTGACCCTTCTGTCAGGTGCAGAAACTCCGCTTCGCTCCAACTAAATAAATCGACTAATGACTGATTTCGCCACTGTGGCCGCCGGGCGAAATCAGCTTCCTGGGTTAGCGGCGCAATGCGGTTGACCGGACACACCAGCTGGCAGTCATCGCAGCCATAGATGCGATTGCCAAGCAAAGGCCGCAGGTCTTCCGGGATATCGTCTTTGAGTTCAATCGTCAGATAGCTGATACAACGCCGCGCATCGACGACATAAGGCGCAACAATAGCGCCGGTTGGGCAACTGGTTATACAGGCAACGCAGTTGCCGCAGTCTTGGGTGACCGGTTGGTCAGTTGGCAATGGGATATTGACCAACAGCTCACCGAGAAAAAACCAGGAACCGGCGTCGGCGCTCAACAACAGGCTGTGTTTGCCAATCCAGCCAAGACCCGCTTTCGCGGCAAGCGGCCGTTCCAGTACAGGCGCTGAGTCGACAAAAGGCCGAAACCCTAACCCCGTCACCTGCGTACTGATGCGCTCGCCCAATTGTTTTAAACGTTGACGTAGTACTTTGTGATAGTCGCGGCCGAGCGCGTATCTGCTGATGTAGGCTTGCGTCGGATCGGCGAGGTTCGTGGCAAAACCGGCAGCGGCGGGTAAATAATCCATCCGTACTGAAATGACCCGCAAAGTGCCAGGCAGCAGTTCGGCCGGGCGGGCGCGCAGCAAGCCGTGGCTTGCCATATAATCCATGCTGCCGTGGTAACCGGCATCTAACCACTGCTGCAAGCGGGCTTCTTCCGGCTGTAAATCCGTATCTGTAATACCGCAGGCACTAAAGCCAAGCTCTTTGGCCCAGTCTTTGATCTGTATGGCCAAGGCGGTCCAGTCGGGTGTCTGCGGCGTTGAAGTCATCAGGTGAAAGCAATCAATTTGCGGATAAAACTATGGTATCACAGAGTCACAGCATGCCGCGCGGTAGTGCAGCGCCGCTGATTTTGGTAGCATACCGCAGTATTAAAATTTTTCAGGCCAAAATGCCGATGTCCGGACTGTCATATCAGATTGAACTTCGTGATGAAGCTGCCACCCGTCAAATCGCCGGCCAACTGGCCCAAGGCTGTCGTGACGGCGGTGTCTTGTATCTGCACGGTGACCTTGGTGCCGGTAAAACCACTTTTAGCCGGTATTTGTTGCAGTCGCTTGGCCATCAGGGCAATGTAAAAAGCCCGACGTATACCCTGGTGGAAAGTTATCAGCTGGCCGAGCTGCAGGTTTTTCACTTTGATTTGTACCGTTTACATGACCCCGAAGAGCTCGAATTTATGGGGATCCGCGATTATTTTGCCGCACAGCATCTGTGTCTGGTGGAATGGCCTGAACGGGGCCAACCGTTGCTACCGGTGCCGGATTTAGATTTGCAACTAAAAATAACCAGCGCGCAAGCACGTCAGCTGCACATCCATGCACTGACGGCGCGAGGCGCAGCGATGTTGGAACTGATTGTCTGATATGAATTTTTCCCGGATGTTCGGGTTGGGCCTTTGCCTGACTTTCTTCAGTGTTGCCGTACTGGCAGCAAATAAAATCGACAGCGTGCGGATCTGGCCGTCGCCGGACAGCACCCGGGTTGTTTTCGACATGCAGCAAAAACCGGTGTTTCGTTTATTGCCCAAGCAAGGCGCGTTGGTCACGCTGGAAATTGACGGCATTAGTGAGCCGAAGCTTGGCAAAATGTCTGGTGAATCAGAATTAGTTAAATCCATCCGCGTGCAAAAAGTCAGCGGCAAAGCCTCGGTGCGGGTGTTACTGGATTTGAGCCGTGAATCCACGGAAAAGGCTTTTGCGCTGCCCCCGTCCGACCGCTATGGCCATCGCCTGGTGCTGGACATCACCGACGTGCAGGCTGAAAAAGCTTTTGTCGCACCGCCACCGGCCAGAAAAAGCAGCAGTGGCGGCGGGCGTGACATCATCATCGCTATTGATGCCGGCCACGGTGGCCACGATCCGGGGGCTGTTGGTCCTAAGGGCACCTACGAAAAACACATCACAATGTCGGTTGCGGAAAAGCTCGCAGCCTTAATCAACAAAGAACCCGGCTTTAAAGCGGTGCAAACCCGCACCGGGGACTATTATATCTATCCGAGTAAAAGACCGGACGTTGCACGCAGTAAGCAAGCTGATTTGTTAGTGTCAATTCATGCCGATGCGGCCGAGAATCGCAAAGCCAGTGGCGCTTCGGTCTGGGTGTTGTCGCTGAAACGGGCTACCACCGAGGTAGGCCGGATGATGGAACAGACAGAGCAACATTCAGAGTTGCTCGGAGGCGTGGCGGAAGTCATCAAAGATTCCGCCAACGAACGTTATCTGGCTCAAACCGTGCTGGATTTGTCGATGAATCATTCGATGACCACCGGCTTTGATGTTGCTGCCGGTGTATTACGTGAACTGGGGCACGTCACTAAACTGCACAAAAAAGAGCCACAGGCAGCCAGCCTTGGCGTGCTGAAAGCGCCGGATATCCCTTCAATTCTGGTCGAAACGGGTTATATCTCTAACCACAATGAAGAACAAAAACTAAAAACCGCTTCTCATCAGCAAAAACTGGCGGCCGCGATTTTCCGCGCCCTGAAAAAACATTTTCATAATTCGCCACCGGCTGACAGTGCGATAGCACAGCGGCGCGGCAAGTCCGATCTACAGCTGCCGGACCAGCGGTCAGTGCCGGTGCGTAGCAACACGGCGGGCACACCGACTGTGACCGGAACACCTGCATCGGCTGGTTCTGCGCCTGTGCGCGTCGCCGGGCCCGTGCTGCCGTCGGGGAGTCAGGGCAGCGGCCGGATCATCGTCCACAAAGTGAAATCCGGTGAATCCCTGTCAATGCTGGCGCGTAAATATGGCGTGCCGATGTCACAGCTGCGTCAGCTCAATCAGTTAAAGTCTGACAATATCCGCATCGGTCAGAATTTAAAGGTGCCGCAACGATGACAATCCAGCTGCTGCCGCCGCAACTGGCTAATCAAATCGCCGCCGGTGAAGTGGTGGAGCGGCCGGCGTCTGTGATTAAAGAGCTGGTAGAAAATAGTCTTGATGCCGGCGCCACTGAGATCCAAATTGATGTGGAAAAAGGTGGCAGTAAGCTGCTGCGGGTGCGCGACAACGGTTCTGGCATCGCCAAAGACCAACTGACACTGGCGCTGAGCCGGCATGCTACCTCAAAAATTCATGATTTTGCTGATTTGGCCAAAATCGTCAGCCTGGGGTTTCGCGGTGAAGCGCTGGCCAGTATCAGCTCAGTCTCGCGTCTGACCCTGACGTCTCGCCCGGCAAAGCAGGAATCGGCCTGGCAGGCCATGGCGGAAGGGCGCGATATGGCGGTGCAAATAAAACCAGCCGCACACCCGGTGGGTACCAGCATCGAAGTGCTGGACCTGTTTTTTAATACCCCTGCGCGCCGGCGTTTTCTCAAATCTGATAAAACTGAATTCAGTCATATTGATGAGCTGGTGAAACGACTGGCACTCAGTCGTTATGATGTCAGCTGGACTTTGACCCACAATGGCCAGCTCGTTCGGCAACTCAAAGCGGTGACAGACGACGCCGGAAAACAAAAAAGGCTGGCTCAGTTGTGCGGGCGCAGTTTTGCCCAGAGCGCCTGTTATGTTGAAAGTCAGTATGAACAGATGCGCTTATCGGGTTGGGTGTTGCCGGCTGCCTGTTGCACCGCACAACTACAGGTGCAGTATTGTTACGTGAACGGCCGGATGATGCGCGACAAACTGCTCAATCACGCCATTCGTCAGGCTTATGCCGACGCGCTGGCGCCGGAAGCGTTGCCGGCTTTTGTGCTGTATCTGGATCTAGAGCCAGAGCAGGTCGATGTCAACGTACATCCGGCTAAACATGAAGTGCGGTTTCACCAGGCCCGGCTGGTTCACGATTTTGTATACAGTGCGCTGACGAATGTGTTGTCGCAAGTCGAAGCTGCAGAATTCCCGCTGATTGCTGATCCAACACCGGACGCAGAGACAACGCAGGCACATTCTGCTCCAGCCTATTATGCTGCTTCGGGAATCCGTTCGCACCAGCCATCGCCGGCGCAATTCCGCTCAAGTGCTGTTCCTGCTGGCCAGGTCGCTATGCCTGGCAGTTATCAACCTGCCGGCCAACGTAGCGGAATACAGCATTGGCCTGCGTCGGTGCAGGAAATTCCGCCGGTGGTGCCGGTGCAGGCAGAATCTGAAACGCAGCAGGCGCCAACCGGTAGTTTATTGCTTAGTTCAACCGAATTATTGCTGACGCATCAGCAGCAGGTGTATTTACTCGATATTCCGGCCAGCATTAGCGGGCTGTTGAGTCAGCAACTCGTACCCTCGGTTGCCTTGTTATTACCGGAGCGGCTGCGGTTGGAACCGGCTGAAATCAGTCTGCTGACGGCGCATGCCAGCCCTTTATCGCAGATGGGCTTTGATTTGGTGCTCAGTAATCAGCTGATGATTATCCGGGCGGTGCCGCAGCTGCTGCAGGGCGTGCCGCTTGCAACTGTGTTGCCACTGTGGTGGTCGCAATGGCAGGAGCCTTTGGCTTTGCCGCAGCTTTGGCGTCAATTACTGCAACTGGTGCTGCAGCGACAATGGCTGGCCGCGACAACCTTGTTGCAATATCAGGCGGCTTTATTTCAGCAGCCAGAATTGTGGCACGCTGTCCCAATCGATTTATCAATGAGCCGACAACAACTGCAGGAGCAAGTGCAATGACCAGCCCGGTTGTCTTTCTGATGGGGCCCACGGCGTCCGGTAAAACCGCGTTGGCGCTGGCGCTTGCCGAACACCGCCCGGTAGAAATCATTAGTGTAGACAGTGCGTTAGTTTATCGCGGCATGGATATTGGTACCGCTAAACCAAATGCTGCAGAACTGGCAGCAGTACCACATCATCTGATTGATATTCTGGATCCGGTGCAGGCCTATTCGGCTGCGGATTTTCGCAGCGACGCACTGCGTCTTATCGCTGAAATTCAGCAACGAGGAGCACTACCTTTATTGGTTGGCGGGACCATGTTGTATTTTAAGGCGTTACTGGAAGGCATTTCGCCGTTACCCGAAGCAGATCCGCAAGTGCGGGCACAGATTGAAGCCGAAGCTGCGGTGTTGGGCTGGGATGGGTTACATCAACAGCTGGCTGTCATTGATCCGGTGTCTGCAGCCCGTATTCATCCAAACGACCCACAGCGCATCAACCGCGCGCTGGAAGTGCATCGGCTGACCGGCCGCAGTATGACTGAACTGACCGAAGAAAAAGGGGAACCTTTTCCATATCCGGTCTGTCAATTTGCCATCGCACCGACTGAGCGGGCCGAATTGCATCGGCGGATCGCGTTGCGATTTGAGCAGATGTTAGCGCAGGGGTTTGAGCAGGAAGTGCGGCTTTTAAAACAAAGATCTGATCTGCATCCGGATTTACCATCTATACGTTGCGTGGGCTACCGCCAGATGTGGGACTATCTGGACGGGCTAGTGCCTTATGACGAGATGGTGTATCGTGGCATTGCCGCAACGAGGCAACTGGCAAAGCGCCAGTTGACCTGGCTTCGCAGCTGGCAGAATTTGCACTGGTTAAATGCAGATTTAACTCAGCAAGAAAACTTGCAAGCTGTTTTATCTTCGCTACGCTAAATTAGTGAAGAAAAAAATCGTTATTTAACGACTTGAAAATAATATAATAATCCACATATCAAGAATCAGAACAAAGAAAAAGGAAAGCGGCAAATGGCAAAGGGCCAATCTTTACAAGACCCATTTTTAAATACTTTACGGCGGGAGCGTATTCCTGTTTCCATTTACCTTGTAAATGGTATCAAGCTGCAGGGCCAAATTGAGTCTTTTGACCAGTTTGTCATTCTGCTGAAAAATACTGTGAGCCAGATGGTCTATAAACACGCGATCTCTACAGTAGTGCCGGCACGGGCTGTCAATACCATGGCTGCACATGGCAGTGGCGCTGGCGACGACGAACTGGAAGAGTAATCGGGGCATTATTGCTTGTTTGACCATCATCAGCCGGCTGAACAAGCGATCCTTGTCCACATCACCTTTCCGCAGGAACATGCGCGGGAAGATTTGGATGAACTGCAGATGCTGGTTGCGTCTGCAGGTGTTGTTGCAGCTGCTGTTATCACAGGCCCGCGTCAGACCGCTGATGCGCGTTTGTTTGTTGGCAGTGGCAAAGCGCAGGAAATCGCCGCTGCAGTACAGCAGTACGCTGCAGATGTGATTATCTTCAACCACACGCTTTCCCCCGCGCAAACCAGGAATCTGGAGCGACTTTGCCAGTGCAAAGTCATAGATCGCACCACCCTGATCCTTGATATCTTTGCCCAGCGCGCCCGCAGTTTTGAAGGTAAGTTGCAGGTTGAACTGGCGCAGCTGAAACATCTCGCTTCCCGTTTAATTCGCGGCTTTGATAATGAGCGGCAAAAAGGCGGTATTGGCCTGCGTGGTCCGGGTGAAACTGCGCTGGAAACTGATCGCCGCCTGCTGCGTGACCGTATTAGCATGCTGATGCAACGCCTTGAAAAAGTCAGTAAACAACGCGAAACGTGCCGCAAAGCGAGGCAGCGGGCTGAAGTGCCTGTGGTGTCGCTGGTTGGTTATACCAATGCCGGAAAATCGACTCTGTTTAACCAGCTGACTCAGTCTGACGTTTATGCGGCTGATCAGTTGTTTGCTACCTTAGACCCAACACTGCGTCAAATCCGCTTTCCGGATTTTGGGGCGTTAATTTTTGCTGACACCGTTGGTTTTATCCGGCATCTGCCACATGATCTGGTAGCGGCTTTTAAGTCGACTTTGCAGGAAACGCGTGAGGCTGATTTACAGTTGCACGTGATTGATATCTCGGACGCTCGGGTAGAGGACAATATCGCTCAGGTTCAGCACGTACTGCATGAGATTGAAGCAGACGAACTGCCGCAATTAAAAGTGTTTAACAAAATTGACCGGACCGAGCAGCAGGCCCGCATAGAATATGACGAATATGGTGTACCGCAGGCGGTTTATATTTCTGCGCAAGCTGGAGTTGGGCTGGAGTTGTTGCGTCAGGCTATAGTCACGAGACTGTCCGACCGTTTTGTCGCGATGCAAGTACAACTGCCGCCCGATGCATTGAACTGGCGGGCAAAACTGCATGAAGCCGGGTGTGTGCGACAAGAACATTTTGATGAGCAGGGCAATTGCCTGCTGCAGATCCAGCTGTCAGTCGCGCTGTGGGAGCGGCTGAACAAGCAGAGTCAGACATTGTTACAAAGCTGTGTCCTGACTGGATAAGATTTTGATATAGTAACTTTTAACCTTCTGAAGCAACACGGAGTAACGTATGGCTTGGAACGAGCCGGGTAACAACGGCAAGAATAATGACCCCTGGAATCAGGGCGGACGTAATCAGGGCCCTCCTGATATGGATGAAGTATTCCGCAATCTGAGTAAAAAACTCGGTGGCATCTTTGGTGGTGGTTCCGGCGGCACCAGCGCAGGCAACAACGGTGGCAGTTCTGCATTGGTAACGCTGATCCTCATTTTGGCCTTATTAGGCTGGCTAGCCAGCGGTATATACACAATCAAAGAATCAGAGCGTGGTGTTGTGCTTCGTCTGGGCCAGTACCACGGTGAAGTTAATCCGGGTATTAACTGGAAGCCAACTTTCATCGATCAGGTATTGCCGGTGGATGTTTCCAGCGTTGAAACGCTGAAAACCGATGGTTTTATGCTGACACAGGACCAAAACCTGGTGCGCGTGACCTTTGAAGTGCAATACCGGATTGAAGATCCGCGTGCTTACAAATTCGCGGTTACAGATCCGGACAGCAGCCTGATGCAGGCAACGGATGCGGCGCTGCGTTATGTAGTTGGTCATTCTTTAATGGATGACGTCCTGACCAAAGGCCGTGAGCTGATCCGCCAGAATACGCGGGTTGAGCTCGAGAATATCATCAAGCCATACAACCTGGGGCTGCAGATCGTCGACGTGAACTTCCGTGATGCGCGTCCGCCGGAAGAAGTCAAAGCGGCCTTTGATGATGCTATAGCCGCACAGGAAGACGAACAACGTTTTATCCGTGAAGCTGAAGCTTATGCCCGCGAAATTGAGCCAAGAGCCAGTGGTCAGGTCTACCGGATGGAGCAGGAAGCCAAAGCTTACAAGCAACAAACCTTGTTAAAAGCACAGGGTGAAGTCGCCCGCTTCCAAAAATTACTGCCTGAATATCTTGCAGCGCCTGAAGTAACCCGCAAACGTCTTTATATTGAAACGATGGAACAGGTTTATGCCAACACGTCGAAAGTGCTGGTGGATGTTAAAAACGGCAACAATATGATGTATATCCCACTGGATAAAATGATTAATCAGTCAAATTCGGGTGCTGTGACGCAACCGCAGTCTGCTGAGCCACGTTTACAGCTGCCGGAAAGCCGGCCTGTTGATACGCGATCTGCGACGCCCAGATCTGATAGTGGCCGGACAGGGAGGGGCTAAGCCATGAAAAATTTCCTGTTAGGTCTTATTGCTGTTGGTGTTTTTGTCGCAACTTCTTCTGTGTTTGTAGTGCAGGAAGGCGAGCGGGGCATCGTGTTCCAGTTCAGCAAAATTCAGCGGACTGCTGACGGTGCGATTCAAGTGTTTGAACCAGGTTTGCACTTTAAATTACCACTGGTTGAAACGGTTCGAAAACTTGATGCCAAAGTGCAGACACTGGACGATCCGGCCGATCGCTTTGTCACTTCCGAGAAAAAAGACTTATTGGTCGACAGCTACGTGAAGTGGAAAATCAAAGACTTTGGTAAATATTACCTGGCGACCGGCGGTCGTACCGAACGCGCGGAAAACCTGTTAAAACAGTATATTAACAACGGCTTGCGCACAGAGTTTGGTACCAGAACTATCCAACAAATCGTTTCCGGCGAACGCTCTGAGCTGATGGTGAAAGCCATGGCGCAAGCGTCAAAAGGCTCTGACGAACTCGGGATTGAAATTGTTGATGTGCGGGTGAAGAAAATTAACCTGCCGGATGAAATCAGCAATAACATTTTCCAGCGCATGCGTGCTGAACGCACTGCAGTGGCTAAAGAACACCGCGCCCGCGGTATGGAAAAGGCCGAAGTACTGCGTTCTGACGTCGATGCTAAAGTCACCATCATGTTGGCGGATGCTGAGCGTAATGCCCGTACCACAAAAGGTGAAGGCGACGCTGAAGCGGCGAAAACTTACGCCGATGCTTACAGCAAAAATGCAGAGTTTTTCAGCTTTGTCAGAAGTATGGAAGCCTACCGTAACAGCTTCCAGAACAAATCAGACGTGATGATTGTTCAGCCTGATAATGAGTTCTTTAAGCATATGCAATCAATGTCAGGAAACTGAGTTGATTGCCGGAAAAGGCCCGCTTGCGGGCCTTTTTTTTAGCTTAAACACCTTGTATTGAAAGAAAGTTTGCCACATCGATTCAAGTTCGAACGGCAAAAAACCGTTGGAGTGATGAATGAGTTATAAAAAATATTATCAACGCTTTATTCAGGCCCATCCACAGACGCAGCATTATGCCTGCCACTCGCATCATTATTGGCCCGACGTGACCCGTGACGCGATGTTACAGTATTGGGACGACACGGCACGGCTGGTTGACGACAAGTGGGACATGATGTTTGGTCAGAAAGTCCCGAAGGTACAACGTCTGATTGCGGATATTTTACAAGTCCGGCAGGCAGATCAGCTGGTGTTTGCACCCAATACGCACGAGTTATTGTTTCGCCTGCTCAGCTGTTTTGACTGGTCGGCCGGTTTGAAGGTATTGACGACCGACAGTGAATTTCACTCCTTTACCCGACAAATTAATCGTTTAGCGGAAGACAACCGTGTGCAGGTTGTTAAAGTGCCAACTGAACCTTTTGCCACTTTTGAGCAGCGTTTTGTTGCGGCAGCAGCAGAGTTACAGCCAGATCTGGTGTTCTTTAGTCAGGTCTTTTTTAACTCAGGCATGGTCGTGACTGAGCTGGATAGTCTGGTCGGTCAGTTAGAACAATGTTGCCGGGCGACTGTTGCTGTCGATGGTTATCATGGTTTTATGGCCCTGCCGACAGATTTATCAGCCTTAGATGGCCGGATTTTTTATTTGGCCGGCTCTTACAAGTATGCGCAAGGTGGGGAAGGGTGTTGTTTTATGTTGGTTCCAGCACAAAACAAATTCCGACCGCTCTACACCGGCTGGTTTGCCGAATTTGGCGCTTTGGCTGGCGTAAAAAGTCAGCAGGTGGGGTATGCCACCGACGGGTACCAGTTCGCCGGTGCGACGATGGACCTGACTGCTCTATACCGTTTGCAGGCTGTACTGGAGCTGTTTGTCGCGGATGGAGTTACTATTGCCGCTATCCATCAACACGTCCAGCAGTTACAACAAGTTTTTTTAGCGAAATTAGATCAGTTACAGCATGCCTGGCTGAACCGACAACAATTGATAGTCAATGATCTGGCCTGTCATGGACATTTCCTGACATTTCGTGGCCCCGATGTCAAAGCTGTCGCTGAAATGTCAGCTTTGCTGAAACAACATCAGATTGAAACTGATTACCGCGGCGATCGTCTGCGCTTTGGTTTTGCTATGTACCATGACGCTGCTGATATTAATTTGCATTGCTTGAGTAAGGTGTCGCCATGATGCCGGATTGGATTTGGCCTGCTTTCGCCATGCTGTTGATCGTTGAGGGTATAGGACCTTTATTGTTCCCAAATCGCTGGCAGGCGTATTTACGTAAACTCGCGACTGAACCTGCACAGAACTTACGTCAGCTTGGTCTTGTACTGGTGTTGGCCGGCAGTTGCTGGCTCTGGTGGTTAACTTAGTCGTAGAAATCCAGACGTCTCAATGAGAATTTCATGTGAAATCAACCAGCTGAAATATTCGCTGGTTTTTTTTTGCCCTTGCGGCTGAACTTTGACTTTGAATTTGCTAGAATCCCCGCCTAATTTTTTTCCATGATGCAGGAACCATGGCCAAGAACGTTGTTGTGCTCGGCACCCAATGGGGTGACGAAGGAAAAGGTAAAATCGTCGATTTATTAACCGACAAGGCGAGTTTCGTAGTTCGTTACCAAGGCGGCCACAATGCTGGTCATACCTTAGTCATCGACGGCGAAAAAACTGTACTGCACCTGATCCCGTCAGGCATTTTACGTGACAACGTAAAATGTGTGATTGGCAACGGCGTGGTGTTATCTCCGGAAGCGTTGCTTAAAGAGATGACCATGCTGGAACAGCGCGGTGTGCCGGTGCGCGAGCGCCTGGTATTATCTGAAGCCTGTCCGCTGATTCTGCCATTCCATGTCGCTTTAGACGTTGCCCGTGAGCAGGCGCGTGGCGACAAGAAAATCGGCACTACCGGCCGCGGTATCGGCCCTGCATACGAAGATAAAGTAGCCCGTCGTAGTCTGCGCGTTGGCGACCTGTTCAATAAAGAACTGTTCGCTGAGAAATTAAAAGCGCTGATGGAACTTCATAACTTCACACTGACCCAATATTACAAAGTTGACGCTGTTGATTATCAGACAACATTAGACAACGCATTGGCTTTAGCTGATATGCTGAAGTCGATGGTTGTGGATGTGACTGACCTGCTGGATAAAGCGCGCAAAGCCGGCAAAGAAATCATGTTCGAAGGTGCTCAGGGCACCCTGCTTGACATCGACCACGGTACTTACCCTTATGTGACTTCATCGAATACTACAGCTGGTGGCGTTGCCACAGGTGCTGGTTTCGGTCCTTGTTACCTGGATTATGTGCTGGGCATCGTCAAAGCCTATACCACCCGCGTCGGTTCTGGTCCATTCCCGACGGAACTGGATTGTGAAGTCGGTGAACACTTAGGTGTGAAAGGCCACGAATTTGGCGCTACCACAGGCCGTAAACGTCGTTGTGGCTGGTTCGATGCAGTCGCAGTGCGCCGCGCCGTGCAACTGAACAGTATCTCTGGTTTCTGCCTGACGAAACTGGACGTACTTGATGGTCTGACAGAAGTGAAAATTTGTGTCGGCTATCGCCAGCCAGATGGTTCAGTGTCAACAGTGCCACCAATGGCGGCAGAAGGATACGAGCTGGTCACGCCTGTGTATGAAACCATGCCAGGCTGGACTGAATCGACCTTTGGTGTGCAATCACTGGAAGGCTTACCACAAGCCGCACGTAACTATATCAAACGTCTGGAAGAAGTCACCGAAGTGCCAATCGACATCGTGTCGACAGGCCCGGATCGGGTTCAAACCATCGTCTTACGCCATCCGTACGAGGCGTAATCAGAAAAAACGCTGCTCCGGCAGCGTTTTTTTATGCCCAGAGATTGTACCTACAGAACAGGATTTTTCAATCAGGCATAAATTTTGTATTCTTTTTAACTAAGTTGCTATGCAAGTGTGTAGCGTCATTATTCTGACCCGGTGGCTGCTGTGAAAAAGTTTGTTTGGTCTTGCTCCGTAATCATTTTGTCCTGTGCTGTGCTTATCAGGCCAACTCAAGCTCAGGAAGCGCTTACCGAACTAGGCGTTGTTCAACTGTATACACAAGACGAACTGCTTGAGATGATCCGCTCCAACACGCACTTAAAGCGGGTGCAGGCAGATGACTGTCAGCTGGTGAAGGATATCGAAGCCCGGGCGGATATTATGAAACTGCCGGCCTACCAGTTTTTGTTCGGCGACATGCTGGCGTTTGGCGTTTGTGTGCCCAAAAATGCCGAACGTGGCTGGGACTTGATGCTGGCCTCGGCTTTACAAGGCTTGCCGGAAGGGCTGGAGCAAGTTGGCCGTTATTATCAGCAAGGTAAGCTGGTGCAAAAAGATCTGACTAAAGCGCAGCATTATTTGTATGAAGCCGGCGCTATGGGCAATATCAATGCTCAGGTGCGGCTGGCCGAATTGTTTCTGGCTAATCAGGGCAGCCCGGCTGATTATGAAACGGTGTATCGTTGGTTACATCATGCAGTGACCGCCGACAAAGATCTGCATGCCCGCATCGAAAAAGCGCTTAAAGGCCTCGCTAGCCGCATGCCGGAAGCAGTGCTGACACGGGCGAAAAAGCCGCTTTGATGACAGTTTGCTGAAGTTTTCCACAGTAACCGTGAAAATTCGCGGTCAGACTGTTAAACTGAGCACAGTTATTCAAAGTAAGAGTCTCCATGACGATCAAAGATCCGCATCTTGCGCGTGAGCAGGAAAAATACGAAAACCCTATCCCCAGCCGGGAATTTATCCTCGAACACATCAAACAACGGCAACAACCTGCCTATTTCGACGAACTAGCGGCAGAACTTCACCTGACCGACGAAGATGCATTATTCGCCCTGAAGAAACGGCTGCGCGCGATGGAGCGTGACGGCCAGTTGTTATTCACCAAAACCAAACGTTATGGTCTGGTCGACGACCTGGATCTGGTCAAAGGCACAGTACTCGGCCATCGTGAGGGATTTGGTTTCCTCAAGCTGGAACAAGGCGGGCCAGACTGGTATATCCCCAATTTTGAAATGCAGCGCTTGTTACCGGGCGATGTAGTGCTGGCTAGTGCCGGTGAGATTAAAGGTAAAGACAAGGTCGAAGCGCGGATTGTCCGGGTGCTGGAACCACGCAAAGAGCCAATAGTCGGCCGCTATTTTAAAGATTTTGCCCTTGCAGTGGTGGTGCCGGAAGATCCGCGCATTGCGCAGGATATTGTCATCCCGGTCGGTGATGAAAATGGCGCCCGCCATGGCCAGATAGTGCTGGCTGAAGTCACAGCGCGGCCGTCAAAACGCGTCAATGCAGTCGGCAAGGTGGTCGAAGTGCTGGGCGAACACATGGCGCCAGGCATGGAAATCGAAGTCGCTATTCGTAACCATAACATTCCACATACATTTTCACCGGCGGTTGAGCAGCAAGTCAGCCAATTTGGCGCTGAAGTTCCTGCATCAGCTAAAGCCGGCCGGGTCGATCTGACCGACATTGGTCTTATCACCATTGATGGAGAAGATGCTCGTGACTTCGACGACGCGGTGTATTGTGAGCGTAAAGACGACGGCGGCTGGCACCTGCTGGTTGCTATCGCGGATGTGACGGCATATGTGCAGCCGGACACACCGCTGGACCGTGAAGCACTGGACCGCGGCAACTCTGTGTATTTCCCGGACCACGTGGTGCCGATGTTGCCGGAAGCCTTGTCCAATGGCTTATGTTCACTAAACCCACATGTAGACCGGCTGTGTTTTGTCGCTGATATGCACGTCAGCGCGCAGGGGAAATTAGGCAGCTATCGCTTTTATGAAGCCGTGATGCATTCCAAAGCCCGTCTGACTTATAACAAAGTGCATGCAATTCTGCAGGGCGACCCGGAGTTGCGGCAGCAATATGCTGAAAATCTGACCAATATCGACAATTTGTATTCGCTGTTCAGACAAATGGCAAAAGTTCGGGCAGAGCGCGGCGCCATTGAGTTTGAAACGGTGGAAACCCGGTTCATTTTTAACAGCCATCGGAAGATTGAGCAGATAGTACCAATCCACCGCAACGAAGCACATAAAATCATTGAAGAATGTATGATTTTGGCCAACGTGGCTGCAGCGAAGTTGGTAGAAAAAAATGAAGCGGCGGCACTGTATAGGGTGCACGAACAGCCGGATGGCGACCGTTTTGCCAACTTTAAACGCTTTTTGCTGGAGCTCGGCATCACGGCGGATTTACCGGTTGAACCCACACCGTTGGAACTTACGCAATTATTGGCGAAAATTGGCGACCGACCCGATAAAGAACTGATTGAAACGACGCTCTTACGGTCTTTGAAGCAAGCTGTGTATCAGCCGGATAATCAGGGCCATTTTGGTCTGGCACTGGAAGCTTACGCCCATTTCACATCGCCGATCCGCCGTTATCCGGACTTGCTGTTGCACCGCGCTATCAAAGCCGTACTGCAGAAACAGGGTGAGGCGGTGACAGGCGCTCGTGGTTACAGCCACGAACAAATGGTGCCGCTGGGTGAACAATGTTCGATGACTGAACGCCGCGCTGATGATGCCACCCGCGAAGTCTCTGACTGGCTGAAATGTGAGTATATGCAGGATCACTTAGGATCAACCTTTCAGGGCGTGGTGGCAACCGTTACCAGCTTTGGTTTGTTTGTCCGGCTGGTGGACTTGTATATCGAAGGTCTGGTGCATGTGACTTCACTGCCAAATGATTACTATCACTTTGATACTGAACGGCAAATTTTGCTCGGTGAGCACAGTAAACAAAGTTATCGCATGGGTGATTTGCTGGAAGTCAAAGTGCTGGCGGTTAATCTCGAAGCGCGCAAAATTGATTTGGGTGTGGTCACCACTTTGCAAAGTGGCAAGGGCGCACCGAAAAAGTTGCCGCCGAGCAATGAAGGCAAAAAGCAAAAAGGCCATTCAGGTAAAAAAGGCCGTGCTGTAGCAGACCCGACGCAAAGACCTGGCAAAACCAAAGCCGGGCGCAGCGGCATCAAATCTGCTGCAAAAGGGGATGCCGCAGGAGCGAAAAAAGCTCCTCGCCGTCGTAAGTAAACAGTCACAAAGAACGGCAGGCTGAATTTAAAGGCGATTTTTGCTACACTGCCGTTCATTCCACTGACCAGTATTGGTCAACGACCACAACAGGCGCTTATGCGCCTGTTGCACTTTGAGATCTCATATGAGCACAGATTTTATTTTTGGCCTGCACTCGGTCAGCGCTTTCCTGGAACGTAATCCACAAGATGTCCTGGAATTGTTTGTATTAAAAGACCGCGACGACCAGCGCATGACGCCACTTATCCAGCAAGCGCGTAAGCTTGGGATCTCAGTACAGTTTTGTCAGCGAAAAACGCTGGATGAGAAAGTCGAAGGCGCCCAGCATCAGGGCGTGGTTGCCAAAGCCCGTTTGTCTGATGCCGGTGATGAGCATGATCTGAAGCGCATTCTGGACACTGAGGCGCAGCCGTTTTTGTTAATTCTGGATGGCATTACCGATCCACATAACCTTGGCGCCATTTTGCGCAGTGCCGATGCTGCCGGCGTGCATGCGGTGATAGCACCAAAAGACCGTGCAGCAAAACTTACCGCAGTTGTGCGTAAAGTAGCCTGTGGTGCAGCAGAAGCGGTGCCATTTATTGCCGTGACCAATCTCGCCCGCACAATTCGTGAGTTAAAAGATGCCGGTGTTTGGGTGCTCGGTGCTGCCGGTGAGACCGAAACAACGATTTATCAGGCCAGCCTGAAAGGCCCGTTAGCGCTTGCGATGGGGGCGGAGGGTGACGGTTTACGCCGTCTGACCAAAGAGCTGTGTGACGGGCTGGTCAAAATTCCAATGTTTGGTGCGGTATCAAGCTTAAACGTGTCGGTCGCGACCGGCATTTGCTTATACGAAGCCGTGCGACAGCGCACCAGCAGCTAAAACGGCTAGTTGGCCGGCTGATTTGTACCAAAGCTGATTAACTGCTTGTATTTCGGCCGATCGATCCGTAGAATACGCGACCTTCGACCCACATCCATGTTCCTTGCCTCTATGCGAGTCTGGTCGAGCTCACCCGAGGCTAATTAACCGTAAGGAGCTACCATGCGTCATTACGAAATCGTGTTTATGGTTCACCCTGATCAGAGTGAACAAGTTCCAGGTATGATCGAACGTTACACTGGTGCTATCAAAGAAGCTGGCGGTTCAATCCACCGTCTGGAAGACTGGGGCCGCCGTCAACTGGCTTACCCAATCGAAAAACTGCACAAAGCCCACTATGTTCTGCTGAACGTAGAAGCGCCACAAGCAGTGATCGATGAACTGGAAACTAACTTCCGCTACAACGATGCTGTGCTGCGTAATCTGATCATGCGCACTAACGGTGCTGTCACTGAGCCATCACCAATGGCCAAAGTACGTGAAGAACGTCGTGACCGTGCTCCACGTGATGCTGAAGAGCAAGTAGCAAACGACGAGTAATCTGATGGACAACTGTCTGGTCCTTACTGGCGTCGTATGCCGTCAGCCTGACCGGAACGAGAGTCCTGCTGGTATTCCGCATATGTACTTCGTGCTTGAGCACAAGTCGATGCAACTGGAAGCCGGCTACAACAGAGCCAGTTACCTGCGCATTCATGTGGTGGTGACCGGCGAGTTGAGCAGACAAAGTCACAATTTGATGCAGGGTAGTGTGGTCAGGGTGCAAGGCTTTTTAAACCGGCATCAGACCCGGAGCGGTCAGGCAAAGCTTGTGCTCCATGCCCAACAGATTGAAATTTTAAGTTAGGAGAAAGTTCATGGCCCGTTATTTCCGTCGCCGTAAATTCTGCCGTTTCTCTGCCGAAGGCGTGCAAGAGATCGACTACAAAGATACCGCTACTTTAAAAAATTATGTCACTGAAAGTGGCAAAATTGTTCCTAGCCGTATCACTGGTACCAGCGCTAAGTATCAGCGCCAATTAGCTCGTGCAATCAAACGCGCCCGCTACCTGGCTCTGCTGCCATACAGCGATTCACACGCATAAGCCTGGTTCAACGATACAGAGAGGATTAATCAATGGATATTATTCTGTTGGATAAAGTTGCTAACCTGGGTGGTTTAGGCGACAAAGTGGTTGTTAAATCTGGTTATGCGCGTAACTTCCTGTTCCCACAAGGGAAAGCAGTTCCAGCGACCAAAGCTAACATCGAAAAATTTGAAGCACGCCGTGCTGAGTTAGAAGCCAAACTGGCTGCTAATCTGGTTGCTGCGCAAGAACGTGCTGCTAAAGTTGCTGAGCTGGGCGAAGTTACTATCGCTGCTAAAGCTGGCGACGAAGGCAAACTGTTCGGTTCTATCGGTACCCGTGATATCGCTGATGCGATCACTGAAGCCGGTGTAGCTGTGACTAAAGCCGAAGTGAAATTACCAAACGGCACTCTGCGTGACGTTGGTTCTTTCGACATCGACCTGCAGCTGCATGCTGAAGTGACTGCAACCGTTAAACTGGTTGTTGTTGCCGAGGCGTAAGCCTTAGACGGACACAGCGCTTTGTGCTGTGTCCGTTCACCCCTCTGAAAGACATTTCCCTTTTCTGTTTATTTGTACACCGTTTGCATCCGGCAGCGTTATTTTTTTCTGCCCTGTCTGTAGAAAAATGCTAGGCTATGGCTCTTATTTTCCGCGGCACGACCACTGTCTGTGTGAGCAATCCGCCGCTGAATTCGCAATGTCTCCGCTTTCTGGAAGCGTTCAGGTGTTATGGCAAACGTAAAAGATAAACAAGTAGCCGCGGTGAAAATGCCGCCGCATTCTATTGAAGCCGAACAATCTGTGCTCGGTGGTCTGATGCTGGATAACGACGCCTGGGATAAGGTCTCGGAAAAAGTCGTTGAGCAGGATTTTTACTTGCGCTCGCACAAGCATATCTTTCAGGCGATGGCAGCTATTGCTGAGCAAAATCAGCCGATCGACCTTATTACTGTATCTGAATGGCTGGAACGCAATCAACAGCTGGATGATGTCGGTGGCTTCGCTTATCTGGGCGAGATTGCAAAAAATACACCCAGCGCAGCCAACATTCTAGCTTACGCCGATATCGTCCGCGAACGTGCCGTAGTGCGGGATATGATCTCAGTAGCACACGATATCGCTGATGCCGGTTATGATCCGCAAGGCCGCAATAGCGCAGAACTGCTGGATTTCGCTGAAACCAAAGTGTTTAAAATTGCCGAACAGCGTGCCAATGCCAATGAAGGTCCTGAGCCTATCAACAGCATTCTGGCGAAAACCATCGATAAAATCGATGCCTTGTTCCGAAACCCCAGCAATGGCGGCCTCACCGGTGTGTCAACCGGTTATATGGATTTGGACAAGATGACCAACGGCATGCAGCCGTCCGATTTGATTATCGTTGCCGCGCGTCCATCGATGGGTAAAACTACCTTTGCAATGAACCTTTGCGAACATGCAGCAATTAGCAGTGATAAGCCGGTGCTTATCTTTAGTTTAGAGATGCCTTCCGAACAAATCATGATGCGGATGCTGGCCTCACTGGGGCGTATCGATCAAACCAAAGTGCGGACCGGTCAACTTGATGATGAAGACTGGGCCCGTTTGTCTTCGGCGATTGAACTGTTAAACAGCAAAGGCAAGATGTATATCGATGATGCCTCTGGCTTAACGCCAACCGAGGTGCGGTCACGGGCACGGCGCGTCGCCCGTGAACATGGCGGTTTGTCGATGATTATGGTCGACTATCTGCAGTTGATGACGGTGCCGGGATTATCAGATAACCGTACACTTGAAATTGCTGAGATCTCCAGGTCGTTAAAAGCATTGGCCAAAGAGTTAAAAGTACCGGTGATTGCGCTTTCTCAGCTGAACCGTTCTCTGGAACAACGGGCAGATAAGCGCCCGGTAAACTCGGATTTGCGTGAGTCTGGTTCTATCGAACAGGACGCCGATCTCATCATGTTTATCTATAGGGACGAGGTCTATCACGATGACAGCCCGGACAAAGGGACGGCAGAAGTCATTATCGGTAAGCAGCGGAATGGCCCGATTGGGCGTATTCGTCTGACATTCCATGGCCGTTATTCGCGTTTTGATAACTATGCCGGCACTGCACGTTTTGAGGACGAGTACTGATGAGTCGCAGGCCTCTGGCGCAAATCAATACCAGCGCTTTATTACACAATGTTGACTGCATTCGCGAAATGGCACCGCAAAGCAAAATACTAGCGGTATTAAAAGCCAATGCATATGGTCATGGCTTATTAGCTGTCGCAGCGCAGCTGAAAGATGTTCAGGCTTTTGGTGTCGCGCGGATTGATGAAGCACTGATGTTGCGCGCCGGTGGTATTGTGAAACCTATCGTCTTGCTGGAAGGCTTTTTTCATGCCGATGAATTGCCACAGATAGTCGCTTCAAATCTGCAGGTTGTCGTGCATCATCCGGCGCAGGTTGACGCTTTGTTAAAAGCAGAGCTGGAATCACCTGTCCATGTCTGGCTGAAAATTGACAGTGGTATGCATAGGCTTGGGATTGATCCTGCTGATTTTTCAGAGATTTATCATATGTTAGCTCAGAGTAGAAATGTGTTGCAGCCCATGCGGCTGATGACGCATTTTGCATGTGCCGACGAGCCAGACAATCCGGCAACAGTGCAGCAATTGGCTTTGTTCCGGCAAACTATTGGCGGCGCAGCGGGCGAACTTAGCATTGCTAATTCGGCCGGCGTGGTTCACTGGCCGCAGAGCCATGGTGACTGGATACGACCTGGTCTCGCGTTATATGGCGTATCGCCGATGGATAAAGGCCGCTCCGTCAGTCACGGATTGCGACCGGTTATGACGTTCAGCAGTTCAGTGATAGCAGTCCGACACGTCAGAGCCGGGGATGCTGTTGGCTATGGTGGCAGTTGGATTGCGCCGAAAGATACCCGCCTTGCTGTGGTTGCTATTGGTTATGGTGATGGTTATCCACGCAATGCGCCATGTGGCACGCCGGTGCTGATTAACGGTAAACGCTATCCGATTGTTGGTCGTGTCTCGATGGATATGACGACAGTGGATATCGGCGATGACGACGTTTGCCACGGCGCCCAGGTGATTTTGTGGGGAGAGGAGCTGCCGGTCGAAGAAATTGCCGAACAAGTTCAGACCATTCCTTATGAATTACTGTGTAATATCACCAGTCGGGTCCAATTCCGATATGTCAGCGACTAACAACGAAAGTAATATGGCAAAAAAGCCGGTCATTTAAACCGGCTTTTCGCTGAATAAGATGTGGTTGTTAACCGCCGCCCTGATTATCAAAGCTTACTTCTATGTGCACTTTGCCAAATTCAGAATCAAATGGCATCAGGATTTTAGGGCCATCGCATTTGTGCGTTATCGTATGGCCTTTGCCTGATACGACAACTGGTGTAGCCATCGAGAATTCGTAGCCTTTTTCACCAAGAATACGTTTGGCACCACCAGTCACCATATTGGTGATCTCGCCGACCATGTCGGTAACTTCTTCATTGATGGTTTTAGGTTTTTCGCCGAGCATCCGGTTCATGATTTCCAGAGCCAGCGACTCTTCAAAACTGACCGAAAAAGACCCTTTGGTTTGTGGGCCGATCATGCCGATGAGGCCGGACACGTCGCCGCGTGCGACTTCATCTTTTTTAATTCTCGGTTGCCCAGGCACAATAGTCGTATTGGCCATAGTGCTCAGCACATTCACTAACGACGATAAGAATGGATTTACATACTCGACATTCATTGAAAAGACCCGCTGCAGTGTTTCGTCACTTGGCTATTGACCCTGAAGATAAGGTTAGGCAGATTTTTTAGAATAAACAAGACTAGCTCTTTGTTTTTGAGATAGTTTCACACATAAATTTGCTAAATATTCCGGCAAAATATAGCTGTTTCCAGGTAGCAGGGCGTGAATGAGCCATGAGCCCCTCAGTTATGACAGTTTTTACAAAGCCCGCGGGCCTCGATGGTTTGCTGCTGAATTTTAAAGCCAAGTTCATTTGCCAGGTTACTGAATTCTTTGAATAAGACGTTGGAGTGTAACTCGTCGACATGACCACACTGCTGACAAATTAACAATTGTGCCGGGTGATGATGTTCAAAATGATGGCAAAGCATAAAAGCATTGCTTGATTCAATTTTGTGAATAAAGCCCTGTTCGGTCAGAAACTCTAATGCACGATAGATGGTTGCCGGCTTCGCAGCAGGTTCAGTCTGTTTAAGCTGCTCTAATAATTCGTAAGCGCCAACGCCACTTTGCGTCTCAGCCAATAAACGAAAGACTTTTTCCCTGATTGAGGTGAATCTGGCGCCATTTTGTGCGCAAATTTGCTGCGCTCTAATCACTAAACTTTCAACTGACATCGGGGCTTAAACCTGTTGCTTCGTTTTTCGCAGTGTAACACAGAATAAAAATGGATAAATCGCCGAAATCATCGGAATAATGCCGGTTTCCGGTTAAAATAGCCCGCTTGCTGGAGGTTACCGTGAATCATAAATTTTCTGTCGCGCCAATGCTGGATTGGACCGATAAACACTGTCGTTATTTTCATCGCCAATTGAGCCGCCACGCGGTGTTGTATACCGAAATGGTCACAACCGGCGCTATTTTGTTTGGGCAAGGGGATTACCTGTCGTTTAATGACGCCGAGCATCCGGTAGTTGTGCAGCTGGGTGGTTCAGATCCGGTTGCCATGGCAAAGTCTGCAGTGTTGTGTCAGCAATATGGCTATGATGCCATCAACATAAATGTCGGATGTCCGTCAGATCGCGTACAAAATGGCATGTTTGGCGCTTGCCTGATGGCGAAGCCTGAGTTGGTTGCGGAGTGCGTCAGTGCCATGCGTGCCGTAGTAGATATTCCGGTTACAGTTAAAACGCGGATTGGTATTGATGATTCTGATGACATGCAGTTTCTGACTGATTTCGTTGGTATCGTCAAAGAAGCTGGCTGCTCGCAGTTTATTATTCACGCACGCAAAGCCTGGTTGCAGGGATTGAGCCCGAAAGAAAACCGCGAAATACCGCCACTGAATTATCCGCGGGTATATCAGTTGAAACAGCAGTTTCCTGAACTGGATATTGCCATCAACGGGGGGATTAAGACCATCGAGGATTGTTTGCAACATTTGCAGTATCTTGATGGCGTTATGATTGGAAGGGAGGCTTATACCAATCCCTTGTTACTGGCTCAGATTGATCGCGCTTTGTATCTGGATGAAACCCCGGTTCCAACACCACATCAGGTAGTTCGTCAGATGTTGCCTTATATTGAACAGCAGATGCAGCAGGGGGCCCGCTTCTGGCATATCGCCCGCCATATGCTCGGCATATTTCAGGGCGTACCTGGCGCACGGCAGTGGCGTCGTCATTTAAGTGAAATTGGGCATTTTGCCAGCAGTGGTCCTGAAGTTTTGGAAGCTGCTTTGGCTAAGGTTTCAGAAGTACACTAAAATTTGGCTAATTTCGCTAATTTTTGGTTTTTGATATTTTTGGTTTGGAAAGTAATTCGAACTTAATTTATATAAATTCCTTTATAAACAGGTAGATATAGTTAATTTTCAAGTTGGCACAGGGATTGTAATTCATTGTCTGAACGCAGTGAATTCAACCAACGAGGAAATTATTATGAAAACATTTAGCAAAGTTTTATTCGCCACCGCCCTGATGTTTGGTACCCAAGTTGTAATGGCTGATCCGGTCAGTGAACTGACCGCAATAGCCACCGCACAAATCGCTGAACAAGCCGCAGCGATGAAAGTGAATCTGGCTGAGCAGTTACAACAGTCTCTGACAGAAAGTCTGGCAGATGCCTTAGCGGAAGATGCTGAAGCTACAGAATCTGAAGTGGTTGCAGGTCTGGCCAGCACCGAAGCAAAAATTGTGGAGTAACATGGTGATTCTGGCCTTGTCTCCACAATTACTTGGGATGTTTTTGCTCCCAGTCATAAGTATCTTTGTCACGGCGAAACTTTGGTTATGGTTTTTGCCACCGACTGAAATCCCATCGACAACCCGGTCTTAGCAGTACCGGGTTTTTTTTGCATTTTTTTCAGATACCCTCATTTCGTTAAATTCACTATTTTTTAAGCTGAAACTGCAAAAGTTGGTTTTTTATCCGTGCGTTCGAGTTTTTGTCAAAGTGAATTCCTGTAACGCATTGATATTTAACAGTAAAAATACTGGCATGCGATTTGATTGTCTTCGGTTGAACTTTAACTATCAGGAGACTGTGATGAGAACTCATCGTGATAATCGTTGGTACTGTAATAAAGCGGATCGCAAAATTGCCGGCGTCTGCGGCGGCTTAGCACGCGCCTACGGGCATAATACAACACTGATTCGTTGTGTCGCCGTATTTGCGTTTTTGGCGATGCCCACAGTCTTATTAGTGGCGTATCTGGCTGCGGCATTGATTTTACCTAACCGTTATGTGGTCTGACAAACGTATGGCTCCTGTGTAAGATATGCATATTAATAACGCAGGAGCCCGTGATGAAACAATTCATTCTGTATGCTGTAAGTTTATTATCTTTCAACCTGTGGGCAGCACAGGTTGAAATCACGAATGCAACTGTGCGGGAACCATTACCGGGAAAAAGCCTCAGTGCCGGTTATTTCTCTCTGCACAACAAAGGGCCTGCGCCAGTTGCTTTAGTGTCAGTCAACAGTAACAACTTTGGTGCTATCGAGTTGCATACGCACAAAATGGTCGGCGGCATGATGCAAATGACCGAGATAGACCAAATTGTTATTGAACCTGGTCAGCAGGTACATCTACAGCCTGGCGGGCTGCATCTGATGTTGTTCCGGCCAGTACAAAAAATCAGCCTTGGCCAGCAGGTGCAGCTGCGTCTTCAATGGTCAGATGGTACTTCACAGGAAGTCCAGGCCAGTGTCACGCGGATCCCGAAACAATAGGAATTTGTCATGCAAAAGCTGATGATAGGTGGCGCGTTATTGCTCTGTACTTTACTGATTGGGTGGGGCATGGCGCTGTATTACAGCGATGAGCCTGCGGCCTTTGATGTGGCTCAAATCGCAAAGACGGCGGCGGGTAACGATAAACCTGTAGTTGGTTATACAACCACTAACACGTTGATTCATGTCACTGAAACCTTGCTCTATAAACCCGGTGGGTTTATCAGCAATGATATTTTGCCACCTTTTGTATTGATGGATGATATGCCGGCATGGGAGCTCGGTGCGCTGGAAATGATCAGAGATCTCGCCTTAGCGATGCGCACTGACCTTAGCCGTTCTCAATCACAATCCGTCGAAAATAGCTTGTTGAAACAGGTGCAGCCTAAATTTAACATTGAGCATCGCAGCTGGGTGGTGCCCACGCCGGAAGATGAGTATACCGCAGCTGTTAAACTATTACGTGCATACCGTCAGGCATTGATGGACCCGAATAATCAGGAGCATCAGTTTTTCGCCCGTGCAGATAACCTGCGTGACTGGCTTAAACAGGCGGAAAAAAGATTAGGTAGTTATAGTCAGCGCTTAAGTGCCAGCGTTGGTCAAGATCGGCTAAACACAGATTTAGCCGGAGACGCGGCGGCTCGCCAGTCCACACTGACCCCACATGAGATGATGATCAAAACATCCTGGTGGCGCATCGATAATGAATTCTACGAAGCTCGTGGTGCCAGCTGGGCATTGCTGCATTTTCTAAAAGCTATTGAGGTAGATTTCGCCGATGTACTGGAGCGTAAAAACGCCACAGTGAGTCTGCAGCAGATTATCCGCGAGCTGGAATCAACCCAGCAGACAATTTGGACACCGATGATTTTAAATGGCAGTGGATTTGGTGTTTTAGCCAATCATAGCCTAGTCATGGCAAACTACATTTCCCGTGCGAATGCAGCTCTGATTGATTTAACTGAATTGTTGTCACAAGGATAGAATATGAAATTCTTGGCCAGGATGGTTTTTGGCAGCCTGTTTGTAGCAGGCCCGGTAACGGCGGATATGTTGGGCGTGCGTGCTGGTCTGGAGTATTGGCAGGCCAAACCTGAAGTGGTTGCAGGCAATACCGGTGCTGCAGGCCGGTGGTCTCTACAAGATGCAAATGGCCTGGCATGGGCGGCGCGTTTTGAACACCCAATCCCGCTGCTGCCTAATTTTGCTGCACGCTATCAGCAAAATGATTATTCTGCGCAGGCGCCACTGCTGGACAGTTTGCAACTTGGACAAACTGTTTACAGCGCTGGTCAGAACATCCGGCAATACCAGAAATATCAACACTACGATGTGACGGCTTACTATGAGTTGATCGATAATCCGCTGCTCAGTATTGATCTTGGACTCACGGTTCGTCAGTTAAAGGTAAAATCTGAGCTCAATTCCAACAGTATCAACAATACGGCAGATTTATCCGTTTTGCTCCCGATGCTCTATCTGGATACTGAAATAGGTGTGTGGGGCACTGATACAGTTGTGTTTGCCAAAGGCAATTACAGCCGCTACCAAAGTGATCTAACTTACGACTGGCAAGCAGGCATCGCCTGGCGTCTTATTGATGTCGCAATGTTTCAGGGATATGTGCGTGCAGGGTGGCAATACAACAAGCAGGATATTTCAGACCGCGATCACCTCGATGTGCAAGCGAGCAGTTCCGGTGGCTTTGTCGGACTGTATTTAGATTTTTGATTTTGTAAAAAAAATGTGTCGCAATTGTCTGTGGGATTGTCACGAGCGGTTGCCGCCGGGATCCCATGCCCGTTATACTGACATTTCCTTGAATCTGTTGTTTACGAAGATCTGACGGATTTTATCAATTCGGATTTGCAGCATGCCAAAATTAAAACTGCTTCTGGCCGTGATTATTATCGTGCAACTTGCCACGGCTGGAGTGGGCTTGTGGTACTACCATCACGAGCAAGATACACAGCAATTGCAGCTGCAGCAGCTGGCTGACCGGCTTAATGAGCATTTGCACGTACAGACAGAGAGCAATGCTGAAATCCTGACTCTGGTGCAAAATCTGACCGAAATTCCGGAATTGGCGCTACATATTCGGGCAGCGGATGGCTCCCCAATGGTGGCGGTGGGCCTGGTGGCTGAAAATGCATTGATCCTGAATACATCGTTGGCGGATGGCCGGCAATTGCAACTCTCTACCGCAAAAGTATCCTTTCCCTGGTTGTGGCTGTTGCTGTCCGGTGTAGTTACTGTGGCCATTGGGCTGGGCTTTCTATTACTGGAACGACGACAACAACACAGTTACCAACGACTCTGGCAGATTCTGTGCGGTAATAATCCGTTATCTGCAGCTTTAGGTGTTGCTCCGCTGCTGGACGCCGTTCAACAATTGGTCAATCAACAGCGTGACAGTGTTTGTCAGCTACAGCATGCTCAACAACAGCTTAAACAGACTGAGCAAACCCATTACGAGTCCAGCAAAGAACTGTCGCAACAACTGTCACTACTTCAACAGCGTCATTTGCATATGAATCGTGACTTGCTGTGTTGGCAATTACTGGCCGAACAGGCTCAGCATATGAATGACGCGGAAGTGCAGCAGTGGCTGGCACTGCTGTTATGGCGCCAGCAAACAGAAAAACAACAACAACCGGTTGTGCAGAGTTTGTCTCACTGGTTTGCCGGCGCTTTGCGTGAAATTCAGCAAAGCTGGTCACAGAACTTGTTATTGCTGCCGGATGAAGACCCTGCGGCGACACGGTGTCAGGTGTTATTAGATGGTAAATTGCTGCATCATCTGATGTTTTCTCTGCTGCAGGCACTAAGTCCATTGGCCGATGGTAAGGAAATGCAGCTTAGCTATCGTCTTGAAAGCGGCACTCGGGATAAGCTACAACTGAAGTTCCAATACACCGGCAAAAGTCTCAGTGCGCGCAGTCGGCAGATCCTGACTAAGGGCCCTTGTGCTGAACCGCAGTGGACAGATATTGCCTTTGAGTTTTGCTATCTGCTGATGCAGCAATTAGGCGCTGAGCTACAGATCCAGGAACTGGCCGATCTCGGGACCCGTGTACTCTGCAATGTGCCTGTCGTTGGGCGTGACCGGCAGCTGACGAAACGTTTTCAGAATCTGGCTATTTTTGACCCATGCCCGGGCTGGCTGGAGATATGGCGTCAAAGTCTTCATGGCGTTAGCGAGCAAGTTGTTGCCACAACGAGCGTCAGCGAACTTCAGCAGGTGCTGCAAAGCCGTCTGATAGATACAATTGTTGTCCACTTGCATGATAACGGCCTCAATGCTGCCGACCTCCAGCAACTGCAGCAGCTGAGCTTGCGTTATCAGCTTGTCGTATTTGCCGGGAAGTCTGTAAAAGCTGTTTTTGCCGAGATGGCGTGCGTAGCACAATTTGATTCACCATTACTGCTGGCCGACTTGCAGGACTTACCCCAGCCGGGTTGCCAGTTTGCCAATCAGCAACTGCTAATCGTCGATGACAACCAGACAAACCTCAGCTTTGTTCGCGCAATGCTGGAAGGGCAAGGGATTAATATTGATTTTGCGGTGACCGGTCAGGAAGCGCTGAAATTGGCGAGTAACAGCAGGTATCAGTTGATTTTGATGGATATTCAGTTGCCGGACCTAAGCGGAGTAGAAGTTACCAAACGGATCCGCCAACTGCGGCACCATCAGCAAACGGTTATCCTGGCGTTTACCGGCCACGCCTTGCCGGAAGAAGCGGCGAGTTTCCGTCTTGCGGGGATGGATGACGTGATGATCAAGCCTTTGGATGCCCGCAAAATCGCGCACATTTTGTCCAAGGTCAGGCCTGTGGCTGAAACTCAATGACACTGCTGTATAACGTCTGTAGAGCCTGCAGGTAAAGCGGATTTACCGGACTGTACAGCAGGCTCATCAGTTCAGCGCCGTTGTGGGTAAATTTGTAATATTGCAGCACAATGCTGTTGGCTTTCAGCCGGCCCGTTAATGGTGTTTGTGGAAATTGCCACTGCAACTGCTGCCCCTTTGTCATCACACCACTTTCGATCTCTGCCGGATGCAACAGGCCTAAGTCGATCAGACTGAGAATTTGCGGATAAGTCAGACCAAACTGACTCAGATTCAGTACACCACGATTACGGCCGCGTATCCATTGCCAGAAAGAGCCCTGCTGCAGATAACTGAAATAAATATGTGCCGGTTCCTGCGACGAAATGCGGCAGCTTAAGCTGCTGGCTAACTGCAAGGCCTGTGCATCTTTATGGTGCATTTGCCTGAGAATATTCAGCGTTTTGTAGGAGAAACTGCCGGGTGAACTGATTTCCGCTGCCAGAATCTTCGCCCAGAGTTTTTGCATGGCCAAGGCCGAGATGTTCTGCACGTGTTCGCAGTAGTGATAAAACCAGTCGGGGTCTATATCCTGAGTCACGGCCTGATCTGTACAGTATTCCTGTGCCAGCACCATTACTTTTTCCAGATTGTATTGCTGCCGCTCTATAGTCATCTGCCGGCGGCGGGCCGCCCGGCTGCGGATATTGTCTTCGGGTAATTCTGCATCTGGTGCGACGCCAGCTCTGGCTGACAGCTGCAGATGCACGGCTTGGGCTTGACGGATTTGCTGAATAGAAATGGTATTGCCGGCATGTTCTGCCGGTTTGGTCTGCCCAGTCAAATCCTGACCGAGCTGATGTTTGGCAAGATGTTTCAGCCGTTGCTGGCCTGACATATATTGAACTTTACTCATGGCGCTTCCGTATCCCAGGTATGACAAATTCATTGTATCGGCCGTTGCTGACTGCCCGCTACTGCTGAGAGGTAAAAACTTGTGTCATTGGTTTGTCATAAGACCCGAGCAGGCCGTTTTGCGCGGCAAACTGGCGTAAAATTGATTGCTTTTTTTAGTTAAGGGTATAGTGTAAGAAAGCACTAATTCAGTCGTTGATGTTGGCTCACAGGTGGTATGAACGGAACCGTTCAGGCACAACAACATGGAATTCACGTCAGTGTTGCCCGGTGAGACTCTAAGGATAAGGTCGTTGAATGGTTTCAAAAGTAACAGATGATGATTTTCTGTTCCTCGCAGAAGACGAGAGTGTATATACGCCAGCGCCTCAGGTCACTGGGGAATGGCATTTGCTCATTGTTGACGACGATGAAGAAATCCATACTGTCACACGACTGGCCTTGAGTGATTTACTGGTTCAGGGCCGAAAGCTGGTATTTCATCATGCTTATTCTGGCCGTGCCGCTATCGAGTTTCTGAAAAAAAATCCCCACATTGCTGTGATTTTGCTAGACGTCGTGATGGAATCTGACGATGCCGGTTTACTGGTGGTGCAACAAATCAGAGAACAACTTGGCATGGACGAAGTGCGGATTGTGTTACGTACAGGTCAACCTGGTTATGCACCTGAAGAAAGTGTTATCAAAGAATATGATATCAACGACTACAAAACCAAGACTGAGTTGACACGCAGCAAGCTGGTGACTTCGATTATTTCTTCGATCCGTTCATATCAGCAAATCCGCACTATTAACCAAAACCGGCTGGGCTTACAGAAAATCATCAATGCCGGCGCCAATTTACTCGAGCAGCATTCACTGCACGAGTTTTCTGAAGGCGTGGTGACACAGATATCCTCATTGATTGGCCTGCACGCAGAAGGCGTGTTGTGTGCCCAGATTGAGGATGACGGTTCTGCCAGTGACAATGTTTATGTACTGGGGGCGGCGGGACATTATGCGCCCTACATTAAGTGCAAACTGGAACGGCTGGGCAATGAACGGATTATTCAACAAATCCTGCAATGTCTGGCGGAAAAACGCCATATTTTTACTGCCTTTGACACCGTGTTGTACCTCGGGAATGCTGAGCACAGCGCCGCTGTTTACATCGAAACCAACAGGCCGATTGAAGATTTTGACCGGCAGCTGATTGAGGTTTTCCTCAGTAATATTTCCATTGGCTATGAAAACGTTACGTTATTTCAGCAGCTAAAACACGCGGCTTATATAGACCCGCTGACCAAAACACCGAATCGAAACGAATACACCCAACTGCTGCAGGAAACCCGCCGGCTGGCGCCAGAGCAGACAGTCGCGGTGCTGATTGATATCGATCACTTCTCCGATGTCAATGACGGTTTAGGCCAGGAAGTTGGCAACGAGTTATTAGTGGCAGTCACACACCGGCTGGTGGAAAAGTTTGGTGATATTGCGCAAATAGCCCGGATCGGTGCTGATGTGTTTGGTTTAATCGGGCCTGAAGCGCAGTTAACGCCGCAGCAGTTAAACGCGGTGTTCGCCACGCCGTTTCAGGCGTCAGAGCACAGCTTACAAATCAATGCAACTTTTGGCTTTTGCCGGCTAACTGATACGGTGCGCCAGGGGTTGGGTATTCTGAAGCAGGTTTACATTGCGCTGAACCGGGCGAAAAAAAGCTTGTCGCAAAACTATGAGTTTTACCACGCTGAGCTTGAAGATCAGATGGCCGAACGCCTGGCTTTGCTGCGTCGGTTAAGACAAGATTTTGCTCAGGGGAAGCTGGCGTTGTGGTATCAGCCGCAGATTTCGCTGAGTGACAATAAAGTTATTGGCATGGAAGCGCTTTTGCGCTGGCCGGATGGGCAGGGCGGTTATATTTCCCCAGCGGTTTTCATTCCGTTGGCTGAATACTCCGGACTGATTGTGGAGATTGGTGACTGGGTGATCCGGCAGGCTTGCCAACAAATTCACTATTTAACTGCACAAGGCCTGGAGCCACTGCGTATTGCGGTGAATGTGTCGATGCCTCAGTTCCGCAGTCCAAATTTTGTCAAGTCAGTGATTGATGCGGTGCAGGCCGCGAAGATTGACCCTCAAATGCTGGAATTGGAAATTACAGAATCTGTGGTGATGGACGAACCAAAAATCGTTATCGAGGCTTTGAGTCAGCTCAAAGCGCATGGCATTAAAGTGGCTATTGACGATTTTGGCATCGGTTTCTCCAGTCTGAGTTACCTGCAACAGTTACCACTAGACCGGATTAAAGTAGACCGCGCTTTTGTGCGGGATTGCTCCAAGCCGAATGGGTCAGTCATTGCTGAAACCATTGTTAGTCTGGGCAAACGCTTGGGTTTATCGACTATTGCTGAAGGGATCGAAACGCCGGAACAGGCAGCCGTGGTTAAAGCGATGGGCTGTGACGAAGTGCAGGGCTTTATGTATGCCAAACCGATGCCGACGCCAGAACTGCTGGCATTTATCCGCAGCTGGCATCCCTGAGTCAGCCTGAATTGATAATAAAAAATGCCGCTTCAAGCGGCATTTTTTTAGCAGTGGCCTAAGCCGCTGTATATTCAGTATTAAACGCGGAATAACCGGGCGATGTTTTCCAGGTTTTGCGCCAGATTCGCCAGTTCGCGGCTGGCTTTCGCAATATGCCCTGCACTTTGTGAAGTGTGTTCAGTGTGTTTGACGATATCGACCACGTGCCCCACGATAGTCCCGGCCATCACTTGCTGCTCTTCAGTGGCAGAAGCAATGTGCTGGTTCATCTCGCGAATGCGGCGGATACTGGTGGTAATGGCTTGCAGTGAATCACCGGCCTGATTGGCTGAAGTAACGCTCTGATCTGCTTGTACCGTACTTTGTTGCATTTTCTGAACCGCAGAGCGAGCGGCGGATTGCAGTTGTTCAATGGTTTTCTGAATTTCTTCTGTAGATTTCTGGGTTCTGGACGCCAGAGTGCGGACTTCGTCGGCGACCACCGCAAAGCCACGGCCTTGTTCACCGGCACGCGCGGCTTCAATGGCGGCGTTCAGCGCCAGCAGGTTGGTTTGCTCCGCAATACCTTTAATCACATCCAGCACAGCGCCAACCTGGTTGGCATCTGTTTCCAGTTTCAGGATAACCTCAGAAGCTTCCTGCACATTATTTGCCAGTTGGCGGATGTTATTGACTGTGACACCAACAGTTTGCTGACCGCGGTCAGCTGCAACGTTGGAGTCATTCGCCGCACTAGAGGCTTCGTTTGCGCTGCTGGCTTCGGCGATGACGCTGTTGCTCATATCATCGACCGCAACTTTGGCCTGATCAGCTGCTTTGCGTTGCACGGCGATAGTTCTGTTAGTATCGTCGGTCAGTTGGTGTAAGTCTTTGGCCAATGAAGACAATGGCAGTGCAGTATTGACGATTTCTTTCACCACGCCCTGCAGTTTTTCCATAAAAGAGTTGAACCAGAAGGCCAGATCGCCGAGTTCGTCTTTGGAATTGGTCTGGATCCGTACTGTCAAATCACCATCTTCTTTTGCGAGATCCCGTAGCGAGCGAATGATATGGCCGAGACTGCTATCGATGCCTTTGACCACAGGCAGGGCAGTACCAAATAGCGCCAGCACAGTGATGACCATCATAATGACACCGACGGTAATCATCTGTGAGGCCTGGCTGTTGGCGTCATCAATAGCACTTTTAAATTGTTTTAACTGCACGTCGCGAAATGAAGTCAGTTTCTTGACCGTGTTTTCGTAATCTGCATTCATTTTTTGCGAGCGTTCGCCAATGGTTGCCATGTCGGCGGTATTGCTGACCATTTCCTGCGACACTTTAAATGCGACAGTGTAATAAGCGTCAAAAGATTGCAGGATTTGGCCGACTTCGCGGCTGACCTCAGATTCCAGCTGGCCGACAGTCGTCAGCTGTTTTTTCATTTGTTCTGCAAGTTTATTGGCACCATTCAGTGCTTCTTCGTCGCCGGTGGTGACCGCGCTGGCCAGAGTTTCTTTCAGCCGTTCCAGTGAAACCAGCGCGCTTTCAGAGGCTTGTAGCACAGGAAACTGTATGTCTCTGGTACTTTCGAGAGTTTTGACGTTACTCAAAGCGGTTTTGGTAGAGAGCCCCAGAAACACCACAAACATCAGGGTGCCAATGAGGGGGATTAAATAGATTTTTTTCGCAATCGAAAGGCGTTGCAAAAATTCCATAGATGATTACCCCGTTGGATCAGCGCAAAGGCCGGTATTATTTTGAATATCTTTGATTTGAAATCACTTTCGAGTATAGACAGCAATTTGGATTGGCGCAGCAATCTCAGGGCATTAGAACAGAATTTATGAATGTAAAGAATGGGATAGTACTGAAAATTCGCGATTTGGCTCAGTTAATGAAACAGGCCCGGCAGTGCGGGCCTGTGTCTTTGATCACGGAACTAAATTATTTGTTCTGCGCGCGTTCAAATGAGGTTTGGATCTCAGCTTTGGCTTCCGCTTTGTCGCCCCAACCAATCACTTTCACCCACTTGCCTGGTTCCAGCTCTTTGTAACGTTCGAAGAAATGCTGGATTTGGCCTTTTAACAGTTCAGGCACGTCACCGATGTCTTGAATGTGGTCATAGATTTTAGTCAGTTTGCTGATTGGGACTGCCAGTACTTTGGCATCTTCACCTGCTTCGTCAGCCATTTTCAGCACGGCAACCGGACGGCATTTAATCACCGCGCCAGGTACTAATGGATATGGGGTTGGTACCAGCACGTCAACCGGGTCGCCATCCAGAGACAGCGTGTGGTTCACAAAACCGTAGTTACACGGATAAAACATTGGCGTAGACATAAAACGGTCGACCCAAACTGTACCGCTGTCTTTGTCGACTTCGTATTTGATTGGGTCGGCATTGGCCGGGATTTCGATGATGACGTTGATTTCATCTGGCAGATTTTTACCCGCCGGGACCAGACTTAAGCTCATGATGCTTCCTTATTTATTGAACATGCAGTGCCGCCTATTATACCGGCGACATTAAAAATCGCTATCGTTGTGCGCCCTGACTTTGGTCGGGCGTCGCTTGATTCAGGCCTGATGATACTTCAGGCAGCTGTCGACTTCGTGTTTAGACCCCAGGATCACTGCAACGCGCTGGTGAATGTCCACCGGTTGGATTTCCATAATGCGCTGATAACCGGTGGAGCTTGCACCACCGGCTTGTTCTACCAGGAAACTCATCGGGTTAGCTTCGTACATCAGCCGCAGTTTGTCCGGTTTGTTTGGGTCTTTGGTATCGGTTGGGTACATAAAGATCCCACCACGACACAAAATGCGGTGCACGTCACCGACCATGGCAGCAATCCAGCGCATATTAAAGTTTTTGCCGCGCGGGCCGGCTTTACCCAAAAGCAAATCGCCAATATAAGCCTGCATGCCGGGTTGCCAATAGCGCTGATTCGACATGTTAATCGCAAACTCGGCGGTGACTGACGGAATCGCCACTTCTTCCTGCGTTAACAGGAAACCGCCATAAGTTTTGTCCAGCGTGTAGAGCCGGGTGCCCTGGCCTGTAGTCAGCGCCAGCATAGTCGACGGGCCATACAACACATAACCGGCGGCCAACTGTGCGGTGCCGGGTTGTAAAAACTGTGCGGCATCCGCAGCATCGACGTTATCACGCGCCGGCAGAATTGAAAAAATGGTGCCAATCAGGCTGTTAATATCGGTGTTGGACGAGCCATCCAACGGGTCAAACGTCACCAGATAACGGCCTTGCGGATTGCCGGCAACGGTGTGGTCTTCCTCTTCACTGGAAATGGCTTTGACCACGCCGGTTTCCAGGATCATGTCTTTGAGCAGTTCGTTGGCCAGTACGTCGAGTTTTTTCTGCGTTTCGCCCTGGATGTTTTCATCCAGCGTTGAACCCAGTACGCCCGCTAATGCGCCTTGTCCAACCCGGAAGGAGATTTCTTTACAGGCGGCCAGAATGGTTTTAATCAGAGCAATCAGGTCGGTATCGACCCCATCTTGTCGCAGTACAGGAGCCAGACGGCGCATCGGTATATCCTTCTGTTAGTGTAGGGTTGGGGCCTGGCCGGTCGCTTAAATATGGCTCTGCTGGCCGCGTACCTGACCGTGCACTTATTGGTGGGGCCAGAGTTTAAAGAATCTGGCTAAAAATTGCATTTTTATCACCGATTTTATTTCGAAAAAGCCGGTTGTGCTTTTGTTACAATGCCGGAAAATACCGACAAAAGCCCGCTCGTGGATCCAGGCGCGGGAAAATCTAAAGCAGGACAACTTCATGCATCTTCATATTTTGGGTATTTGCGGCACTTTTATGGGCGGTATTGCTGCCATTGCCAAAAGTTTAGGCCACCAGGTCACAGGCTCTGACGCCAATGTGTATCCGCCGATGAGCACACAGCTCGAAGAACTCGGTATCAGCCTGACACAGGGGTACGACCCGGCGCAGCTTGAGCCGGCGCCGGATTTAGTCATCATTGGTAACGCGATGTCCCGCGGTAATCCTTGTGTTGAATATGTTCTCAATCGCAATATTCCTTATACCTCAGGCCCGCAGTGGTTGGCGGAAACAGTGCTGCGCGACCGTTGGGTGCTGGCGGTGTCCGGTACGCATGGCAAAACCACGACCACCACCATGCTGGCGTGGATTCTGGAATTCGCCGGCTTAAAGCCTGGTTTTTTGATTGGCGGCATCCCGCAAAATTTTGATGTGTCGGCACGCTTAGGCGATGCGCCGTTTTTTGTCATCGAGGCCGACGAATACGACACGGCGTTTTTTGATAAACGCAGCAAGTTTGTACATTACCGGCCGCGCACTTTAATTCTGAATAATCTCGAATTTGACCACGCCGACATATTCCCGGACCTGGCGGCCATTCAGCGCCAGTTCCACCATTTATTGCGGATGGTGCCTGGCAACGGCTTAGTACTGTCTCAAGCGGATGTGCCGGCAGTACAGCAAGTACTTGATATGGGCTGCTGGAGTGAACAGCAACAAAGCGGTTCTGACTGGCAAGTGCGCTTGCTACAGGCCGACGGCTCTGCCTTTGAAGTCAGTTTCCGCAGCGAAGTTAAAGGCACTGTGAACTGGGCTTTGTGTGGTCAGCACAGTGTCGACAATGGTCTGATGGCGCTGGCTGCAGCACAGCACGCCGGCGTGCCGCTGGCTATTGCAATCGAAGCACTGAATCAGTTTGTCGCGCCCAAACGTCGGTTGGAACTCAAAGGTGTCGTCAATGGTGTCAGCGTCTATGATGATTTTGCCCATCACCCGACTGCGATTGAAACGACGTTGGCCGGATTAAGAGCCAGGGTGGGCCAACAGCGTATTCTGGCCGTACTGGAACCGCGTTCTAACACCATGCGCATGGGCGTGCACAAAGAAGCCTTACCGGCGTCACTGCAAAAAGCTGATCAGGTGTTCCTGTTTGAACCAGCCAACAGCGGTTGGTCACTTGGTGCTTTGTCTGAGCAAATCAGCCAGCAATGCGCCATTCCGGCGACGGTGGAACAGGATATCAACAAGCTTGTGCAGCAGATTGTCGCCACAGCACAGCCGGGCGATTCGGTTCTGGTGATGAGTAACGGTGGCTTCGGCGGCATTCACGATAAGTTGTTACAGGCGCTGGCTGCGGCATAAGCCAGCTGCGTTCAGCAAAAAGGCACTTTTATGCATGTTAGTAATGATCTGACCGTTCAACACAGTGTTTCCTCCCAGCGTGAAGTTACGCTGGCCTTTACCGGTGCATCCGGTGCTTTATATGGCTGGCGCCTGCTGCAGGTGTTGCTGAGCCTCAATGTCAAAGTGCATTTGCTGATTTCTAGTGCTGCCAAAGTGGTGTTTGCCACTGAGCACGATTTAAAACTCAATGGCAATCCACAGGCCTGTCAGGCGCAGCTGGTTGAAATCTTTGGCTGTGCCCCCCATTTATTGGCAGTCTACGGCAAAGACGACTGGTTCTCACCGGTGGCGTCCGGCTCGGCCGCACCGAAAACTATGGTGATTTGCCCTTGTTCGACCGGCACTGTGGCCGCTATTGCCCATGGCATGAGCGACAACCTGATTGAGCGGGCAGCCGATGTTGTCATTAAAGAAAAAGGCCAGTTGATTTTAGTGCCGCGCGAGACGCCCTTAAGTGCCTTGCATCTGGAAAACCTGCTGGTGTTAGCCAAACTGGGCGCCACTATTATGCCGGCGGCGCCCGGGTTTTATCATCAGCCCATGACTATTGAAGATTTGATTGATTTTATGGTGGCCCGATTACTGGACCATTTGGGATTGCCGCAGCAGCTGATGCCGCGTTGGGGTTATCAACCCCAGGCTGCCAAAGATTAATCCACATCAGAGATTACTGAATCCACACACAATCGCCTGGCGATAAAGAGGAACACGCTGTGACGCTGGCCTTATCCATTCGTGATCTGCACAAAAGTTATAAAAGTGGCACCAAAGCCTTAAATGGCATCGACTTAGATGTACAGCAAGGTGATTTTTTTGCGCTGTTAGGTCCCAATGGTGCGGGTAAAAGCACGACGATTGGCATCATCAGTGCTTTAGTCAATAAAACCTCAGGCGTGGTCAAAGTCTTTGATTTTGATACTGATACTCAGCTTGAAGATGCCAAAAGCCAGTTGGGTCTAGTGCCGCAGGAATTTAACTTTAACCAGTTTGAAACTGTGCTGCAGATTGTGGTCAATCAGGCCGGTTATTACGGCGTGCCGAAAAGTGTTGCCTTAGTGCGGGCGGAAAAATACCTCGGCCAGCTTGGCCTGTGGGAAAAACGTCACGCGCGCTCACGCGAATTATCCGGTGGCATGAAACGCCGGCTGATGATTGCCCGTGCTTTGATGCATGAACCAAAGCTGTTAATCCTCGATGAACCAACCGCCGGCGTTGACATTGAACTGCGCCGTTCGATGTGGGAGTTTTTAAAAGAGATTAACGCACAAGGCGTAACCATCATTTTGACCACGCATTATCTGGAAGAAGCCGAGATGCTGTGTCGCAATATCGCCATCATCGACAAAGGCTGCATCATTGAAAACACTTCGATGAAAGCCTTGTTGGGCAAGCTGAATAAAGAAACTTTTGTGCTGGACCTGCAGTCTGGCCGCGCTGATTTGACGCTGCAGGGTTTTGTTACCCGCAAACTCGACGACCACAGTTTTGAAGTGGATGTGGAAAAAAATCAGGGCCTGAACGCCGTGTTTGCTGCACTGGCAGCACAGGACATCACAGTGTTGTCGATGCGCAACAAAGCTAACCGGCTGGAAGAGCTGTTTGTCAGCCTGATTGGTGAGGGGAAACACTGATGTTTAAACCAAGATATCTGATTGCGCTGCAAAGCATTCTGAATAAAGAAACCAACAGATTCCTGCGGATTTGGGTGCAAACGCTGGTGCCACCGGCCATTACCATGACGTTGTATTTTGTTATTTTTGGTAACTTAATCGGCAGCCAGATTGGCCAAATCCACGGCTTTAGTTACATGGAATTCATAGTGCCTGGCCTCATTATGATGTCAGTGATCACCAATTCTTATGCCAACGTAGCGTCGAGTTTTTTTAGTGCCAAGTTTCAGCGTAATGTTGAAGAGCTGCTGGTCGCACCGGTACCTAATTACATCATAGTGCTGGGTTTTGTCGGCGGAGGCGTGGCGCGTGGTGTGCTGGTGGGCCTGATTGTCACTGTGCTGAGTTTATTTTTTGTCGATATCCGCATCCACCATTTGTGGGTCATCGTTAGCACCGTGTTACTGACTTCGGCGGTGTTTTCACTGGGTGGCCTGATTAATGCGGTCTATGCCAAAACCTTTGATGACATCAGCATTGTGCCGACTTTTGTGCTGACGCCGTTAACCTATTTAGGTGGGGTATTTTATTCGCTGAGTCTGCTACCAGAGTTGTGGCAGGGCGTGTCGACACTGAATCCGATTGTGTATATGGTCAATGCCTTCCGTTACGGCTTTTTGGGCCATTCCGATGTCAGTCTGACACTGGCGTATGCAGTGCTGATTGGCCTGATTGTCGTGTTGTTTGGCATCGCGATGCGTTTGATCCGCCGCGGCACCGGACTGCGTAGCTAGTACCGGTTAGTTAGCGCCAATAAATTGCCTGAGGGGCGGCACCGGCTGACCCTCAGGCGCAATTAAAACAGCGCAGACCAGTCCGGATATTTTTTAAAGACATTTGCTATGTGTTTTAGTACATTGCTTCCTTTGGGCCACCGCAGAGCCCACGCGCTTCAGGCGCCAACAGACCACAGAGTCTGAGTTCACCACGGCGAGGATAAATGACAGATAACAAACGACTGGCAACAGCGTCCGAAGAGGCTCTGTGGCGGATCTTTACCGTCCCTGAAGCACCGGATTCGACCCTGAGTATCATCGAGCAGAATATTTCGCAGAATCTGGCCGGTTTCCTGCGCGAAAGTATTGTCGCAGTGGAAAAACCGCTGTGGCAAATCGAACGCGACTTCCAGGCTTATCAGATCCCGGCAGAACCGACTTTTGTCTCTGATTACGCTGAAAATATCATGCAAAAGCTGGTGGCTCATTCAGTCCACACCGCTGCGCCGAGTTTTATTGGTCACATGACCTCTGCCTTACCTTATTTTGTGTTGCCATTATCAAAAATGATGGTCGGACTGAATCAGAATCTGGTCAAAATCGAAACGTCCAAAGCCTTTACGCCGCTGGAACGTCAGGTGCTCGGTATGATGCACCATCTGGTCTATGGCGAAACCGAAGGTTTCTACAAAAAATGGCAGCATAGCGCTAATCATTCGCTCGGCGCGTTTTGTTCCGGCGGCACAGTCGCCAATATGACGGCACTATGGATAGCGCGTAACCGGCTGCTGAAGCCGGACGGTGATTTTAAAGGCGTGGCCAAAGAAGGCCTGTTCCGCGCCATGCGGCATTATGGCTATGACGATTTGGCTATTCTGGTATCAGAACGTGGCCATTATTCGCTGAAAAAAGCCGCCGATTTGTTAGGCATTGGCCGCGATATGCTGATCCCGATCCCCACTGACGACAACAACAAAGTGGACGTCGTAAAGATGCGCGAAAAAGCGCTGGAACTGCAGGCGCGACACATCCGGGTGATGGCGATTGTTGGTGTTGCCGGCACGACCGAAACCGGCAATGTTGACCCGTTAACCGAACTTGCAACACTCGCCGCTGAGCTGCAGTGTCATTTCCATGTCGATGCGGCCTGGGGCGGCGCCACTTTGTTGTCAGACAAATACCGCTATCTGCTCAAAGGCATTGAGCTCGCCGATTCAGTGACTATCGATGCGCACAAGCAGATGTATGTGCCGATGGGGGCCGGTATGGTGGTGTTTAAGCATCCTTCCAGCGCACATGCGATTGAACATCACGCTGAATATATCCTGCGTAAAGGCTCCAAAGATTTAGGTAGTCAGACGCTTGAAGGCTCGCGCCCCGGCATGGCGATGCTGGTGCATGCCTGTTTGCAGGTGATTGGCCGCAAAGGCTATGAAATTCTGATCAACCGTTCGTTAGAAAAGGCGCGTTATTTTGCGGGTCTGATCGATTTACATGCCGATTTTGAATTGGTCACTGCGCCTGAGTTGTGTTTGTTGACCTATCGTTATGTGCCGGCCTCGGTACAACAGGCCATGCAGAAAGCAAAAGCCGCCGGTGATGTTGATAAACTTAAAAAATTCAATGATTTGCTCAGTGGTCTCACCAAGTTTATCCAGAAGCGGCAGCGCGAAGAGGGCAAATCTTTTGTCTCGCGTACGCGCTTGACGCCGGCTCGATATTATCGGCAGGATACAGTGGTGTTTCGCATTGTGCTGGCGAACCCGCTGACCACAGACCAAATTCTGCACGACGTGCTGGATGAGCAAATTGAGTTGGCGAAAATGGATAAAGAGTTTTTACCGAAGTTACTGCAGCTGGCGCGGGATTGTTGATTGCACCGGTTGCAAAGTGATGTTTTTAAAAATGGCGGTCAAACCGCCATTTTTGATCAAGAAGCAGCTTGGGTCGTATAGAAAAAAACAGGAGTGTGTCGATGGCGTTATGGTTCAGGCGTGTTGGCCAGTTGCTGGCGGTCGGCGTGGTCTTGGCGGCGACGTTGTGGCCGTTTTATCAGGTTGGTCAGCAGCAATTGACCAGGGCGGAACAGGCGCGGATTGACGCACAGCCAGGTGTCAGCCGCACCAGGTATCAGCCAAGACTTGACCAGCTGCAGCAAACGGCGGATTTCAGCACTTTGGCATCGAGCGAAATGGCTGGCCGGCGACCAGGTCAGCCGGGTAGTGAGCTGGCGCGGCAGTTTCTGCAACGGCGTTTTACTGAGCTTGGCCTCATTCCTGCCGGTACTGATGGTTTTACACAACGATATCAAACTGACGGGCAAAGTGACGGCGTAAATTTCGTCGGTAAAATCAATGGGACTGATCCACAGCTACCTGCCATTGTTCTCACCGCCCATTATGATCATGTTGGTGTGCATCACAATCGCGTCTATCCTGGCGCAGACGATAATGCGTCGGGAGTGGCGGCTATACTGGCGCTGGCGGCTTATTTTCAGACGCATCCGCCGCGACATTCACTGATTTTTGCCGCGGTAGATCACGAAGAACAAGGCATGCATGGCAGCAAACAGTTATTTGCCGGCAAACTGTTAGACCCACAGCAACTGGCGCTGAACGTCAATCTGGATATGTTAAGCCGCGATACTAAAGCGCAACTGTTTGCGGTGGGCACCTATCAGCATCCGGCGTTGTTGCCGCTGTTACAGTCGTTACAACAAGATAGTCTGGTTGCACTGAAATTTGGTCACGACAGACCTGCAGCTGTAGCAGGGCGGGTGCAGGACTGGAGTGATGCCAGTGACCACGGCATTTTTGCCAAAGAAGGGGTGCCTTTTGTTTATTTCGGCGTGCCGGACCATCCGGACTATCATCAGCCGACTGACACTTTTGAGCGCGTTGACCTGGAGTTTTATCACAAAGTCAGTGACACCATTTTGTCGGCTTTGTTGCTGCTGGACCAGGCTGATATGTCTACGTTACGCCAGAAAAACAACTGAAAACTCAGATCTGGTGAAGTAGCCAAGCCCAGAGCGGTAGGGTGATAAAACTTAAAAGCAGACCAAAACCCACCAGCGCCGCCACTAACCGTGGTGCCAGGCCTGCCATCATCGCAATAGCGCCGGCCGAGATCATCGGCGGCATCGCCGCTTCGAACACAGAAACCTGCACTGCTTTGCCGGATAAATCCAGCAGCATAGCTCCCGCCAAAACCAATAGCGGCATCAGCAGTAGTTTGATGCCAAGCCCGCTCAACAGTGGCGACAAACGCTCACCGGCCAGTGAAAATTTCAGCTGAAAACCCACCGCAAACATAATCAGTGGCACCAGTGTGGCTGCGAGGTTATCTAACGTGGTCTGTAGCAATGGCGGATAAGTCCAGGCTTTGAGCGATAAACCGACCACAAGCGCCAGAAATGGCGGAAAGGTCAGAATGCGCATCGCCATAGCCGCTGCCGATACTTTGCTTTGCACTGCATTCACGCCATAGAGTGCGGCGAGAATGGTCGACCAGGTCGCCAGCGCAACAAAAGAGCCGATTTGGTCGTAAATCATCGCATAAGGCAGCCAGTCGCCGCCAAACAGCGCTTCAATCATTGGAAACCCAAGGAAGGACGTGTTGCCCAATGGCAGCACAATTAGCAGCGCCACGATAATGTCACGTGACCAGTGTAGCAAACGGCCCAGCGCCAAGATTAAAGCACTGACCAGTAACAACAAAATCCACGGTACTAACGCCGGGATCAGTAAATCCCAGGAAAAATGCAGTGACGGGATTTTCTGTAGCACTAAGGCCGGCAGTGCGACATACATAACAAAAGTGTTCAGCACGACCGGCGTGTCGGCCGGGAATTTCGGTACCCGGCGCATGGCAAAACCCAGGCTCAGGTAAATCAGGATCAGGATAAAATTGTCCACGGGGCAACAAATCTCAGAGTAGAAGACAACAGGCTCTGTAGGAGACTACCGGTTTTTCCACCACTTGCCTATGCGACTTCGGTGGAAGCTGACTGCACTGAGTCGACCGTGCTTTGAGTGGCAGGACTGTGCAGCAGCCAGTCGGGCTGCCAATGCCCCTGAACCAGGCGTTCTTTGTCGGCTTTTTTCAGTTGCTTCAGCTGATACTCAAGCACACAGGCATGGCTGCGGTTACAGGCTGTGAAAGTCCAGACCAGCTGCAACGGGCCTTTACCGCGCAGAGCTCTGGCCCCGCCGGCAAGCTCGCCCTGGTGCTGACGCAGCCGGCGTTTTGGGTCTGTCGAAATACCGGCATACAGGCTGCCGCTGCTGGTGCGCACCAGATAAAGCTGCCACTGCGACGCCTCGGCTGTTTCTGCTATAATCGCGCTCTGCAATGCGGCTCCTGCAGCTGGTTATTTTATTGAGGTGTTATGCAATTTACCGATTTGGCCCTTGCGCCGCCTATTCTAACGGCCATCGCCGAACAAGGCTATCAGACGCCAACGCCTATCCAGCAACAAACAATTCCACTGATTTTACAGGGCAAAGACGTATTAGGCGGCGCGCAGACCGGCACCGGCAAAACCGCTGCATTCACCTTACCGATTTTACAAAAGCTCAGCAGCGAGCCCACACCATTAGTGGCGAAACAGGTACGTTGCCTGATTTTAACGCCAACGCGCGAACTGGCGCAGCAAGTGGCGGACAATGTTGCCGCTTATGCCCGGCATCTTCCGCTGAAAACTGCGGTGTTTTATGGTGGGGTGTCGGTGAATCCGCAACTGGAACAAGCTGCCGGCGGCCTCGATATTCTGATTGCGACACCAGGGCGTTTGCTGGACCATTTGCATCAGCAAAGTATCAGCCTGTATCAGCTTGAAGTATTGGTACTGGATGAAGCCGATCGGATGTTAGATATGGGCTTTATCCATGACATTCGCCGTATCATGGCGAAGTTACCGCCAAAGCGGCAGACGTTGTTTTTCTCTGCAACTTTTTCGCCGGAAATAAAAACGCTGGCTGATTCTCTATTAGATAACCCTGTGTTGGTGGAAGTGGCCAAAGCCAACTCCACCGCTGCGGGGGTTGAGCAGCTGGCATACCGGGTCGATTCACAGCGTAAACGTGAATTGATCTCCGAAGTCATTGGCAAAAAGAACTGGCAGCAGGTGCTGATTTTCAGCCGTACTAAGTTTGGAGCCGACCGTTTAAGCAAGCAGCTGCAACTCGATGGCATCGACGCTCAGGCCATTCATGGCGATAAAAGCCAGGGCCACCGCACTAAGGTGCTGCAGGATTTTAAAGAAGGCAAAGTGCGGGTGCTGGTGGCAACCGACATCGCGGCACGGGGGCTGGATATCGAAGAGCTGCCGATCGTGGTCAACTACGACCTGCCACATCAGGCCGAAGATTATGTGCACCGCATCGGTCGCACCGGCCGCGCTGGTAATGTCGGTCTTGCCGTCACCCTGGTGACGCCGGACGATTTGCCGATGCTCAAAGAGATTGAACTGCTGACCAAGCAGGTGATCACGCAACAGGTATTTCCGGGCTACGAACACGACCCGCGCTTTAACCATTCCAGCAAAGGCACCCATAAAGCTGCAGATGAGCAGGATGAGGTGAAACCGAAGAAGAAGTTTTCCAACAATCGCAAGTTGTCACAGGAAAAAGCGCGACTGCGTGCTGAACTGACCGGAAAAAAACGCCCGCGTTAAGCGGGCGTTTTGCGATGAAAAACCTTAATCATCCTGCGGTTGCTGCGGCGTTGGCAGTGTCAGCTGATAAAAGGCTAAATCCAGCCAACGGCCGAATTTAAATCCGGCTTGTGTAATCGTACCGCTGTGGACAAAACCAAGCTTCTGATGCAGCGCGATACTGCCGCTGTTGCTGGCATCAATACCACCGATTAATAAGTGATAATCCTGTGACTTCGCCGCTTCAATCAGCAACTGCAGCATCTGCCGGCCAAGGCCTTTGCCCTGATGGTCCGGATGCACATACACCGAATGTTCTACCGAATACTTAAAGGCTGGAAAAGCACGGAAAGTACCGTAACTGCCAAAGGCCAATAAAGTACCATCGTCGGCTTTGAGGCCAATCACCGGGAAATTACCGGCTGTTTTATTGGCGAACCACTGCTGCATCGTCGCCATGGTGCGGGGCTTGTATTCATATAGCGCAGTTGTGTGCAAAATGGCGTGGTTGAAAATCTCGAGGATTTGCGCCGCGTCTGACTCATACTGGCACTGAATAATTTGCATGCAGGGCTCGCTTGAAATGCGCCTCAGGCGCGATAGAGGGTTTTGATCAGGTGGAAACCAAACTGGGTTTTCACCGGGCCATGCACTTCGAGCACCGGCTTTTTAAACACCACTTCATCAAAGGCTTTGACCATCTGACCCGGTCTGAACTCACCAAGGTCACCACCCTTTTTACCAGAAGGACATAATGAGTGTTTTTTCGCAAGGTCCTGAAAATTGGCGCCTTTGGCCAGTTGTTTTTTCAGTTGTTCCGCTTCTTCCTGGGTCTTCACCAGAATATGACATGCACAGGCTTTGGCCATAATGAGTACTCCTACCACTTAAATTGAGCAGCTCTGCCATCCGGGGCGGACCTTTTGCATTGGGGGCGTAGTTTAATCGAAAACAGCGACAAAAAAAATATGCAGCGCGGACCAGTTTAATTGTGTTTTTTTTGCGCTGTCTTGGATAAGGTGGACGCTGTTGCTGACAACATTACTTAAGCATCTGTTTATAAATATAAAAAAGGGGAACTTCGATGTGGAAATGGTTTGGGCGTTTATTGTTGCTGGCGCTTTTGGTACTGGCGGCTTTTGTAGTTAATGCGATCTGGTTTAAGCCAGTCTCCAGTCGGGTATTTTATGAGCGGGTATTTCTCGAGTTTGGTCTACAAAGCCCGGAGCTGCTCAGTCAGCTGCGGTTGCTGGAAGGCCTTGGTATTCGTGGCCACAATGCCGAGCTGGATGACCGTTCTCAGGCCAGCGGTGACAAGCAGTTCGCGAAATTGAAAGCAGATTTGGCAACCTTACGCAGTTACGATCGCGACAGCATGACCGACGCTGAAAAGCTCAATTACGACATGCTGGAATGGTTCATGGCGCATCAGGCCGAAGGGGAAAAGTGGCGCTATCACGATTATCCGGTCAATCAGTTATTTGGCGTGCAGAATATGTTGCCACGTTTTATGGTCAACACCCATCAACTGAAAGATAAAACTGATGCAGAACAATACATTAGTCGGTTAAATCAGTTTGACCGGGTATTTGGCCAGGTGGTGGAAGATTTAAATATCCGCGCCGCCCAAGGGGTGGTGCCACCGCGTTTTGTGCTGGAAAAAGTACTCAGTGAAGTCAAAGGGCTGACGGCTGGCGCAGTCGAACAGCAACTGCTGTATACCCACTTCACCACCGCCATTGGTAAAATTGAAGGTCTGACGGAAGCCGAACGTAGCGGCCTGACCACTCAGGTCAAAGCGGCGATAGAGCAATCGGTGTTACCGGGCTATCAGAAGCTGACGGGTTACCTGACCGATACTGTTGCGACCGCAACGACTGATGACGGCGTCTGGAAGTTACCGGACGGCGAGCAGTATTACGCTTATGCGTTGAAACAACATACCACCACAGATCTAACGCCGGAACAAATCCACCAGATGGGCCTGGATGAAGTTGCGCGTATTCAGCAGGAAATGCTGACGATTCTTCAGGCCCAAGGCATCAGCGGTGACAATGTCGCCCAGATGATGACAGCGTTAGGCGACGACCCGAGATTCCTCTATCCGGACAGTAATGAAGGCCGGCAGCAAATACTGGCAGATTACAAAACCATTATCGCTGATATCGAAACCAAACTGACGCCAGCTTTTAATATCAGACCGAAAGCGGCGATGGACGTGCAGCGCGTGCCGGAATTTGCTGAAAAAACCTCGGCCGGCGCTTATTACAATCCACCGGCGATGGACGGTTCCCGTCCGGGTGTGTTTTTCGCTAATTTGTATGACATCCGCGCCACACCCAAATTTGGTATGAAAACGCTGGCCGTACATGAAGGTATACCGGGCCATCATTTCCAGATTGCTATTCAGCAGGAGCTGAAGGGGTTGCCAACTTTCCGTAATATTTTGCCTTTTACTGTTTATGCAGAAGGCTGGGCGCTGTACACCGAACGGCTGATGGCGGAACTTGGTTTGTATAAGGATGACCCTTTTGGTGATTTAGGGCGGTTACAGGCCGAATTATTCCGTGCCATCCGGCTGGTTGTCGATACGGGCCTCCATCACAAACGCTGGACGCGCGAACAGGCGATTGCCTATATGTCTGGCAATGCCGGCATGGCTAAATCTGATGTGGAGTCTGAGATTGAGCGTTATATCGTGATGCCCGGACAGGCCTGTGCTTATAAAGTCGGTATGATGAAGTTATTGGAACTGCGCAGCAAGGCACAAAAAGAGCTTGGCGATAAGTTTAAGCTGACCGATTTCCATGATGTCGTACTGCAAAATGGTTCTATGCCATTGGCAATTCTGGAGCGGGTAGTGGACCAATATATCGCAGCGAAAAAAGCAGTATGATAGCGAGCTGATTTTATCGATATCAGCCCGTGATAAAAAAGGCGCCAGAAGGCGCCTTTTACTTTGGTGTTACACTGTTATTGCGCCGTGTGGCGTTTATCCAGCACATCCAGTTTAACCGTCTTGACACCAGCGACTTGTTGCAGCTGTTGTGTCAGCTGCAGTAAATCGGCGTTAGCACCGGCCTGCAACATCTGCAGCTGGCCTTTACGCAGACTTTTCAGTGGCTTTAAACCTAACTTGGCTGCAGCGGCATTCAGGGCAGCAACGTCTTGTGTCAGCACGCTGATACGGCCTGTCACAATCGCCAGCTCACCGCTGATCAGGTTACGCACTACAGTGTTTTCGGTCAGTACCGCAGGTTTTGCCTGTGCCGGGTTGGCATAGACCTTGTGCTCACCTAAAGTCGCCACAGTGTCAGCTGTTAACACTGTATCTGCCGTGGTCGCGCTAAAACCGGCGACTGTGATGTAGGTACCAAATGTCGCTTGTAACGGCAGCTCTTTGCCAGCGCCAGTGACTTGTTCGGTAGTGACCGCAGCGTTTTGCACTTGCAGCTCCGGAATTTCGCGGACTTGTTGTGCCTGGGCCAATGGCAGGCTCAGCGCCATCGCCAGTGTGATCATTGATTTATACATTATGCAGAGCTCCCGGCTTAGTGGCCAAATACACGGATAGCAACACCTTCAACAGTCGAAAGTGCTGTGTTGTTCAGATACCCTTTGGTTTTTAGCAAACCGCCGGTGGCTTTGATATCCGCGCCGTTGGCGTCCAGTACTTTGATTTTCCAGGTACCTTTGGCTTTTTCGCCATAAAATGCCTGCGAAAGCATCACAGAATCTTTCAGAATATAACCCTGATAGAAATCCACGCCGGCCGCCGGCATTAACAACGCTTGTTTAGAGCTCAGCAGCACGCTGCGGGTGCCCTGCGGCGACGTGACTTCAATCGCAAGGTCGGCACCGGCCGTAGTATGGAACTCTTTATACAGCGCACCTTTGGCATCGACACCCAGAGTCATTTCGCTGTTTGCCACCGTCAGGCGGAACTGCGCGCCTTCCAGCGTGATGTCATCAGCCACTTCGATACTGAACTCTGTACCCTTGGCTGAGTTGTCCGGCACTGTGCCAGCCAATTCTTCCGGCACCTCAGCATAAATGCCAAGACCAGTCCATTCCGCCAGTTTCAGTTCACCCAGATTGGCTTTATAACTCTTCGCCATCTCGACAGCTTTACCGGCGTTCACCCGGCCAAAACCGTACAGGTTGTTGTGTTCAAAGCCCGCTTTGTTTTTCACCCAGCCGGCATGTGCGACAAATTCACCATCTGGCAGCGTCAGTTTCACCGGGGCATTATTGGCATCCACTTTGGTTGAGGTGCTGGCCAGGATATGGCGCACATCACGGTAAGTCAGTGCCGGGTTGGCTGACAGGATCAGGCTGACGACACCGGCAGTGTTAGGCGCCGCTGAGCTGGTGCCGTTAAAGCTGTTGGTATAGTTACAGCTGCTGTTGTCGTCATGGCCTGGATTGTTAAACGGATAAACGGCCTCGAAATAACCCGGGCCAAAATACTCGTCGTACATTTCCGCGGACGCAAAGCTGGAGTAACCGCGCAGACAGGTCATCTGGTCGGTCGTCACCATAGCTGGCGCTGTGTCGCCATATTCACCTGCTGGCGCTACTACCAACAGGTTGGCACCGGCCGTTGAATAACTGGTGTGTTTGCCATCAGAGTTCACCGCGCCGATGCTGAAGTAATACGGCGATGACTGCGAGCTTTCCATGGCGGCGTTGTAGCAGGTCAGGCCCAAAGCCCGGGCACCGCTGGCGCTACAGAAATTGTTTTCCAGTGAGCTGCGGCCAGACAGGAAAGAGTTACCGCTGGACTTTGTATTGACCACACCTTTACCACTGCGCAGTTCAGTTGCGGTGAATTCCTGCAGTGCTTCTTCCATTTCGTCATAAGCAAGTGCGGTTGGATAAGTAATACCGTAGCTGCGGTTAAAGACTGCGACTGGTTCGCTTGCAGAGATACCGCTACCCGGAATACCGTGTGACAGGAAATAAGCCAGATCTGACTGGGCTTCCAGATAGTTCATGCCAATCAGTTTGGCATCCGGCGCCACACCGTGACCACCTTTGCCGTTCCAGCCGACTGCCGCAATCAAACCGGCCACGCTGGTACCGTGGTCGCCATCAATAGCGCTGCTGGTAGGATCGGTTGGGTTTAAAGCGCCTTCGACAAAGTTCAGTGAGCGGTTTGGTAAGATGTTGGCTTGCAAATCTTCATGGGCGATTTCAAGGCCGGAGTCGACCACAACCGCAATCGTATTTTGACCTGTCGCGCCCTGGCTATATGCCGCAGGGACGTTCATATCTTCACCTGGCACCAGGATTTTTTCCCAGTTCGCCATCCGTGTTTTTGCCAGTTTCACGGCATCTTCCGCTGACAGACCTTGTGCCTGGAAACTCTCGACCAGGTATTCATATAAGCCTTCACCTAAGGCATAGGCTTTTTGGCCGGTGTTGCGCAGGTGCCATTGCTGGCTCACCAGTGGGTCAGTGGCGGCAGCAGGGATCTCCAGCGCGGCACTTGCAGTGAGGAAACCGTCGCTGACCACATATTGCAGGCTGCTGGCCTGGCCTTGTTGCGGCGTATAAACAAAGTTCAGACCTTGCACTGTCAATGTGCCGCCTTTGAGGTTGTAAACACCGTTGACCGGACTGATTACTTTGCCCGCTTCGAGGATCTCGGTGATTTGCAGATTGTCACCGTCAATATCAGTAGCTTTAAAAGCGCCGGTTTGCGGTAACCAGCTCTTACCGGCAGCAATACTGACGTTGACCGCAGTCGGGGCGTTGTTTTTGTCACCACCACCACCGCAAGCGCTGAGCGCCAGCAGCACTGCAGCAGAGAGCGCAGATTTTTGAATAAAATGCATAACAAATCCTGGATTCTGATTTTTTTGGTTGACCCTGATTGGGCAACTGCTTCGGGCAGTTCCATCGGATGCTAGCATTTTGAGGCTAAAAGTCACTAAAAAGTTAAAATGTGTAATTTTATTGATTGTTTTTTGTGCAACCAATAAAAAGCCCCGCACTATGGCGGGGCTTCGAGGCAAAAAAATTGTTGGCTAGGCCGGTTGTTGCTGTGTGATGCAGTGGACGTTGCCACCACCGAGCAGAATTTCCCGGCCAGGCACAGTCACCACCTGATGTTGTGGAAATACCTTCGCCAAGATCTCTGCGGCAACGCTATCCATCGGGTCGTCAAAAGTAGGCAGGATTAAACCACCGTTACACAGATAGAAGTTGATGTATGAGCCAGCGAGGCGGGCTGCAGCTTCACGCGGCACCGCAGCACCAGTGAGGTCGACGGTGGCGTATTCTTCAGCTTTCGCCAGCAATGGGCCCGGCACCGGCAGTTTGTGCACGATAAAAGGCCGGCCTTTTGCATCTGTACTGGTTTCTAATACGGTCAGGGCGGCGCGTGAGCGGGCATATTGTGGGTCGGATTCGTCGTCAGTCCAAGCCAGCAGCACTTCGCCGGGGCGGATAAAACAGCACATATTGTCGACGTGACCATCGGTCTCGTCGTTAAAGATGCCTTCTTCCAGCCAAATCACTTTGTCAATGCCGAGGTAATCGCTGAGCCGTTGTTCAATCTGCGTTTTGCTCAGGTGCGGATTGCGGTTTGGATTGAGCAAACATTCGGCGGTAGTCAGCAAAGTTCCTTCGCCGTCGGTATGAATAGCGCCGCCTTCGAGCACAAAACCTTCAGTGCGATAACGTGGTAGCTCTTCGATATTCAGCACTTTTTGCGCAACCTGATCATCGCGCTGCCAGGGGAAGTACAGGCCACCGTTCAGGCCGCCCCAGGCATTAAAGGTCCAGTCGATACCACGCACTTCTTTGCCGTTGGTCACAAAAGTCGGCCCGGTATCCCGGCACCAGGCGTCATCACTGGAGACTTCCACCACCCGGATTGGGTGGACCGTTGGCTCCAGGCTCAGCTGGGCCTGAGCATTCGCAAACTGATTGGCCGATGCCATCACAGTGACAGGCTCAAAGCGGGCGATGGCGCGGATCACTGCGCTAAAGGCTTGTTGTGCGGGTTTTGCACCCATACGCCAATTGTCAGTACGCTCCGGCCAGACCATCCAGGTTTGTTTGTGACGGGCCCATTCGGCTGGCATATAAAAACCGTCGGCGCGGGGAGTGCTGGTTAAAGTGCGATCAGAGATATATCCGCTCACAGTAGCTGTATCCTTCTGAAATGCCGTCCTCAACATGCAGGCGGCTGGGTTCAAGACCCGGTGAAAGCGAAACAGGCCAGAAATTCTGGCCTGAAAAAGTTGTGAACCGCTGACCGGCTTATTGCGCCGAGTTCTTCGGCACTGTTTTGCCGTCTTTAGTCAGCAAAGTGTCAAACAAATCGATGCGGCGGTCGCGGTACACGCCCCAGCTGCGGCGGATGTGCGCCAGCTCGTCTAAATCAAAGCTATGCACCAATACGGCTTCGCTGACTTCGTCGGCTTCCTGCACTTTGGCACCAAACTGGTCAGCTATAAATGAGCTGCCATAGAAAGTGATAGAGAAATCCTGTTCGGATTCAGTGCCGATGCGGTTGGACGCAATCAGTGGCACCAGATTCGCAGCGGCATGGCCTTGTTGCGTGCGCTGCCAGTGATCGCGCGAAGAAATCGTCGGGTCATGCGGCTCGCTGCCAATAGCTGTAGGGTAGAACAGCAGCTCGGCGCCCATCAGAGCCATGGCACGGGCGCATTCAGGGAACCACTGATCCCAGCAAATACCGATACCAATTTTGGCATAGGCGGTATCCCAGACTTTGAAGCCGGAGTCGCCTGGGGTGAAATAGTACTTTTCGCTGTAACCCGGGCCGTCCGGGATATGGCTTTTGCGATAAGTGCCAAGGTAAGAGCCGTCGGCATCAATCACAGCAACACTGTTGTACAGGCAGTTGCCGGCGCGTTCATAGAAGCTGATCGGCAGCACCACGTTCAGCTCTTTGGCAATTTTGGTGAAATGCGCCACAGCCTGGTTATTTTCAAGTGGTGTAGCGAATTCGAGGTATTCAGGTTTTTGTTTCTGGCAGAAGTAGTTACGTTCAAACAGTTCCTGCAACAGGATAATTTGCGCGCCTTTTGCAGCGGCATCACGCACCAGTTTTTCACCGCGGGCAATATTTTCTTCCACATTCCAGCCACCGATCATCTGAGTGGCAGCAACAGTTACCTTACGCATGCAAAGCATCTCCTGGCAAAAGAACAAAAACGGACACATTACTTTAGCCACTTATCAGCGTCGCAGCAAAGACTGACGACGCGCAAAGGACTGGCACATAATGCAGTTTGGCCGCGCAAAATGCCGGATTTTCACCCGGCGGTCAATGAAATTCTGCTGATTTTTCTGCAGCTTGTAACTGGTGAATTATCCGCGAATTTCTATGCGCCATTCGCGGATAATCATCAGGTTTTTATGCGGTTTTGTCGGGGTTATTGATTGGCCAGTTCAGCCGCCAGCAACAACAAACGTGGTTGTAAGCGGGTTTTGAAGTTGATGTGCACATAGCTGAACTGAATTTCGCCATTTTTGCCGATGATAAACACCGCCGGGGCCGGTAATACGGCCTGGCCAGTCTCATCGTAAGTCAGCGTGATGCCATAAGTATTTTTGTAGGTTTTTTCGGTGGCGGCATCCATGTAATAGGCGATACCAAATCCTTGTAATGCCTGCAGATTGGCGTCCGACAACAGCTGGTAGTTTAAGGCGGCATCATTGGTCATTTGCTCTGACTTGGCACTGGCTGCCGGCATTTCAGGGCTGATGGCTAAAATACGGTAACCCAGCTTTTGCAGTTGTGGCGTGATGTCGCGAAGACCGGCCAGCTGCGTATTGCAATAAGGGCACCAGCCGCCGCGATAAAACACCAGAATGGTTTTTTGTTGGGTTAAAAGCGCGGATAAATCAACTGTAGCGCCTGTGCTGTCCTGCACTTGTATTCCGGCGGGGACAGACTGACCGTTTAACAAAGGTTTGATTTGCTCGGGCTTTAACGCGATTTCTGCGGCGCCGGCGAACAAAGTACATAGCAACAGCGGGATAGATAACAACATTTGTTGGATGCGGGTCATAACTTAGGCCTTCGGTTGATTGAAATAGCAATTGTGTGTGGATTGAAAAGACCTGTTCAGACTGAGTTTTTGTTCAGGTCACGAAAAAAATAGGCATTTTGTGATTTACCGCAGCTTTCACGCGCAGAAGCTGCGTAAAATATCGCTTCAGAATAAGGGGTTGATGGTCATCATGAATAAGGCAGGTCAGTGTGTTTGATATTGCAATTGTCGGTGGTGGAATGGTCGGCGCGGCTTTAGCTGTCGCAACAGCACAAGCCGGTATGAAAGTGGCGCTGCTGGAGCGGCAACAACCCGGCCTGATCACCGATGACAGCGCCTTTGATTTGCGGGTCAGTGCCATCAACCGGCGCAGTGAAGCCTGGCTGCAACAGCTAGGCGCCTGGCAGCAATTATTGGTCAACCGGCTGGCACCATACGCAACCTTACGGGCCTTTGAAGGCAATGATGCGCCGCTGGATTTTACCGCGGTAGAACTCGGCGAACCGCACCTTGGCCATATCATCGAAAATTTACATATTCAGCAGGCGTTATGGCAGCAACTGCCGGCGACAGTTGAGCAGTTTTGTCCGGTGCAACTGCTGGGGTATCAGCAGTTTCACGATTATGCCTGTCTGCAGACCGATCAGGGCGAAATCAAAGCCCGGCTGCTCATCGCCGCAGATGGTGCACAGTCACAGCTAAAACAGCTGGCGGGTATTGGCTCCCAAGGCTGGCTATATCAACAAGCCTGTTTGCTGGTGCACGTGAATACCGGCTATGACGCTTTACCGATGACCTGGCAGCAGTTTACATCACAAGGCCCGCGGGCTTATTTGCCATTGCCGGGTAAACAAGCGTCTCTAGTCTGGTATGACGATCATCTGCGCATTCAGCAGCTGGCAGCACTTTCGCCACATCAGCTCGAACAGCAGATCAAACAGCATTTCCCGGCTGAGTTGGGTGAGTTCAGCGTTATCAAACAAGGGTATTTTCCGCTGACCCGCAGTCACGCTAATCAATATGTCAAAGGCCGGCTGGTGCTGGCCGGTGATGCCGCCCATACCATCAATCCGCTGGCCGGGCAGGGTGTGAATCTTGGGTTTGCTGATGCGCAGTGTCTGGCTGCTTTATTGGTTAAACAATTTGCCGCTGGTGGCGATTTGGCGGCGCCGACATTATTGGCACAATATGAATCAGAACGTAGAAAAGCAAACTTGCTGATGATGTCGGCGATGGATGTGTTTTATCAGGTATTCAGCAGCAAGCTTAAACCTTTAGCACAGCTGCGTCGGCTCGGCTTACAGGTCGCCGCGAAAGCCGGACCGCTAAAAACTTATGTCGGGAAGTATGCGGCGGGTCTGGTCTGAGCCAACAGGTCTCTGTGGTTTTGGCTACAGGTAACTTCTGCCTTGCTCTGAATTCCTATGCTGTTCTATGCTGCGGTTTGTTTCATCACCGGGCACATTGAATGCAAAGTCTTGGATGGCGTGATTATGCCGCGCGTCGCACTGGTTTACCGGTCGGCAGCCGTGGCGAGTTACGGCAAAATCTCTATCGCGCTTTTACCGCCAGTAGCTTCGGTCGGTTCTGGCAGATCTGGAATCCTCTTTTTGGTTTTTATTTGCAGCTGTGGCTGTATCGCCCGCTGCAGCGAAAACTTCCGCAATCACTGGCGCTGTGGCTTACCTTTGTTGGCAATGGCGTGTTGCATGATGCAGTAACCATGCTGGTGCGTCAGGATTTTGCCTGGTTTTTCACCCCGTGGTTTGGCTTGATCGGGGCTTATGTCTTAGCAGAAAAACGGTTTGGGCTTCGTCTGAAAGCTGGCAGTCCAGCATTTGCGATCTGTTATCACAGCAGTTTGTTGGCAGGAACAGCTCTGCTTTCAACCTTAGTGCGCATCTGAATTATTTTCAGATAGCCAGAAAAAGAAAACCCAGCCGGAGCTGGGTTTTCATTTAATGGCAGGGGTACAGGGATTCGAACCCCAGAATGGCGGGATCAAAACCCGCTGCCTTACCGCTTGGCTATACCCCTGCAGAAATTTTGTGGCGCTACTTTTATGAACTGATGACCATACTGCCACTAAATTTAATGGCAGGGGTACAGGGATTCGAACCCCAGAATGGCGGGATCAAAACCCGCTGCCTTACCGCTTGGCTATACCCCTGCAGAAACTGCAGAATTCTTACTTGCTTTGGTGCGGAAAGAGAGACTCGAACTCTCACGCCTCGCGGCGCTGGAACCTAAATCCAGTGCGTCTACCAATTTCGCCATTTCCGCAATTTACGGCGAACAACGCAGAGAAAGTGGTGGCTACAGCGGGAATCGAACCTGCGACCCCAGCATTATGAGTGCTGTGCTCTAACCAGCTGAGCTATGTAGCCACTGCGTCTTAGTTGTCCTAAGCAAGTGGCGCGTATTATGCGCATCAGCCTTTTTTGCGTCAACCGTTTTTTTGCCACAAATCCATGCATTTGAATCGTTTGCTGAATTTCTGTTCGCCTTGCTGCAGTTCGCAGCATTTTCTGGCGAAATCATCGCCGCTCAGACAGATATGGTTTGGCGTCACGCGCTTTTAAGTTAGTATCAGCCCGACCTTTTATACGCACAAAATTGTATTTGGATGAGTTATGACAACACAAACTGCGCGCTGGCCGCGCCAACTGCCATATATCATTGCCAGTGAAGCCTGTGAGCGCTTCAGTTTTTATGGCATGCGCAATATTCTGACGCCATTTTTGATGACAGCGCTGCTGTTATCGGTACCGGAGCAGTTCCGTGCCGGCGAAGCCAAAGACATTTTCCACTCTTTTGTCATCGGTGTGTACTTTTTCCCACTGCTGGGCGGTTACCTCGCTGACAAATTCCTTGGTAAATACCGCACTATTTTGTATTTAAGTATCCTGTACTGTATTGGTCATGCTTTTTTAGCGGTGTTTGAAACCAATAAAGAAGGCTTTTACGCCGGTTTGTTCTTAATTGCCTTAGGCTCGGGTGGCATTAAACCTCTGGTGTCGGCTTTTATGGGCGACCAGTTTGACCAGTCGAATAAACATTTAGCGCGTAAAGCTTTTGACTGGTTTTATTTCACGATCAATTTTGGCTCCTTCTTCGCCTCGTTATTAATGCCGCTGGTGCTGAAACACTATGGTGCGGCCTGGGCTTTTGGTTTGCCTGGTGCGCTGATGGCGCTGGCAACGTTATTCTTTTGGCTTGGACGCGCGCGTTACGTGCATGTGGCGCCGGAGCCGGACAATCCACATAGCTTTTTACAAGTGGTGAAAACCGCCTTGCTGAGCAAGCAAGCTGGACAGGCAGATAAAGGCTTGTATTTGGCCTGTGCCGGTGTGGCTTTAGCGCTTTTTTCGCTGTCACAAACATCAAACCTTGGTTTTGTCGCCGCTTTTTGTTTGGCGCTCGTTTGCATCATGGGTTTCGGTGGTGCAGGTGCCGCGCTGCAACTCGACCGCGCCCGGGCTGCGCATCCGGCTGCTGCCGTGGATGGGGTGCGGGTGGTATTACGCGTCTTAGTGTTGTTTGCTTTAGTCACGCCATTCTGGTCTTTGTTCGACCAAAAAGCTTCAACCTGGGTATTGCAGGCCAATCAGATGAGCCGGCCTGAGTGGTTTGAACCGGCTATGATGCAGGCGTTAAATCCGCTGTTGGTGATGATCCTCATCCCGTTTAATAACTTTGTGCTGTATCCGCTACTGGAAAAGTCTGGATTAAAAATTACCGCATTGCGCCGGATGGGGGCGGGCATCGCTTTTTCTGGTTTTGCCTGGATAGTGGCTGGTAGCCTTCAGGTTTGGCTCGATAACGGTCATATCGTCAGTATCCTATGGCAGATGTTGCCGTATGCTTTGCTGACCTTTGGCGAGGTCATGGTGTCTGCGACCGGGCTGGAATTTGCCTACAGTCAGGCGCCGGCTGCGATGAAAGGTATTATTACCAGCTTCTGGCAGCTGTCGGTGACTATTGGTAATTTATGGGTCTTGCTGGCCAATAACAGTATCCGCAGTGAAACCGTGTTATCGCATGTCGATAGCACTGGGCTCAGTCAAACCGCGTTTTTAATGTATTTCTTTGCGGCCTTTGCGTTGATAGCTGCGGCAGTGTTTGCTTTGTACGCCAGACGTTATCAATTGGTGGATAATTACCGCGCTGCCGGTTAAATCGCGCCTTGAGCCAATAAAAAAGCCCGCAGTGCGGGCTTTTTTGTACAGAAAATTAATCAGACGTTAAACAGGAAGTGCATCACGTCACCGTCTTTACAGACGTAAGTTTTACCTTCTACCCGAAGTTTACCGGCTTCTTTGGCACCGGCTTCGCCGTTACAGGCGATAAAGTCGTCAAAAGAGACCACCTGAGCGCGGATAAAACCTTTTTCGAAGTCGGTGTGGATGACGCCAGCGGCTTGTGGTGCTGTGGCGCCGACTGGAATAGTCCAGGCCCGCACTTCTTTCACACCTGCAGTGAAATAGGTGTGCAGATTCAGCAGCGAATAACCACCGCGGATCACCCGGTTTAAACCTGGCTCGCTTAAGCCCATCGACTCTAAGAACTCGGCTTTTTCGTCATCTTCCAGTTCAGAAATTTCGGACTCAATCGCAGCGCACACCGGCACCACAATGGCGCCTTCTTTGGCGGCGATTTCGCGCACCACATCTAAATGTGGGTTGTTTTCAAAACCATCTTCCAGCACGTTGGCGATATACATGGTTGGTTTAATGGTGAGGAAGTTCATGTACGAAATCAGTGCTTTTTCTTCTGGTGACAGCTCCAGTTGGCGTAGCGTCAGGCCTGATTCTAAGTGCGCTTTGACTTTTTCCAGCACGTCGATTTCGGCTTTGGCGTCTTTGTCGCCGGCTTTGGCTTTTTTGCTGACGCGGAAAATGGCTTTTTCTGCGCTGTCCATATCGGCCAGCACTAATTCCATATTGATGGTGTCGATGTCGTCAGCAGGGTCCACTTTGTTGGCGACGTGAATGACGTTTTCGTCTTCAAAACAACGCACCACGTGGCCAATGGCATCAGTTTCGCGGATGTTGGCCAGGAATTTATTACCCAGGCCTTCACCTTTTGATGCGCCTTTGACTAAACCTGCGATGTCGACGAATTCCATCGTCGTTGGCAGGATTCGCTGTGGTTTGACGATCTCTGCCAACTGGGTCAGACGTGGGTCCGGCACCGGCACCACGCCGGTATTCGGTTCAATAGTACAAAACGGGAAGTTCGCCGCTTCGATACCCGCTTTGGTTAAAGCGTTAAACAGTGTAGATTTACCGACGTTGGGTAAACCAACGATGCCACATTTAAAACCCATGGAAGTATCCTCAGTGCTGAGCCGGCGCCGAGATAGCGCAGCCGCTGTTACCAGACCCTCAGGTCGTGGCGATAAAACTGTGTAATCGGTGCTGGGCTTTGACAAGGCCGTCTTTTTGCCACAGCTCAAGGCAGCGCAACGATTCGTCGAGCGCGTCCTCTATTAATTTTTGCTCTGCTTGCGGGGCTTTGCCCAACACGTATCCGGTGACGAGGTCTTTATGACCCGGATGGCCGATCCCTAAGCGCAGGCGGTAAAAGTTGGCATTATTGCCCAATTTGCTGGTGATGTCTTTTAAGCCGTTGTGACCGGCGTGACCGCCACCGAGTTTAAATTTGGCTACACCCGGCGCTAGCGCCATTTCATCGTGCGCAACCAGAATTTGTTCCGGTGCGACTTTAAAAAACTGCGCCATCGCGGCAACAGATTTTCCACTTAAATTCATATAAGTGGTGGGTATTAATAATTTGATTTCCTGACCGGCCAACAGAAATTTCCCTGTCAGACCAAAATATTTCGGGTCAGCTTTTAACGGTACGTTATAGCGGCGGGCCAGTTGTTCAACAAACCATTGGCCGGCATTGTGGCGGGTTTTTTCATATTCGGGGCCTGGATTACCCAGGCCCACGATAAGCTGAACAAAGTCAGACATTACTCAGCAGTTTCTTCCGCTTTACCAGCTGGTTTGTTTACAGAAACAACCGCCTGGTCATGGCCAGCGCCTTTAGCCAGTTCAGCGATAGTCACGCCGGCTGGAACTTTCAGGTCTGACAGGTGCAGAGTTTGACCAACAGCTACGTCAGCCAGGTCAACTTCGATGAATTCTGGCAGGTTAGCTGGCAGAACTGTGATAGCAACTTCGTTGATGTGGTGAGCAACGATACCGCCTTTTTTACCAGCAGCAGCTTCGTTGATGAAGTGCAGAGGTACAACAGTGTGCAGTTCGTGGCCAGCTTCAACGCGTTGGAAGTCAACGTGAGTTACTTTTGGCTTGAACGGGTGGCGTTGCATCGCTTTAACGATTGCTTTTACTTCTTCACCGCCGACATTGATAGTCAGGATGTGAGTGTAGAAACCTTCGTGGGCTTGCGCCTGGATCAGTTTGTTGTGTTCCAGCGTGATTGACAGAGGCGCTTGGTGGCCACCGTAGATGATTGCTGGAACTTTATCCGCGTGACGCAGGCGGCGGCTCGCACCTTTCCCCAGGTCGTTACGGATTTCGGCATTTAACGTGTAAATGGCTTCAGACATTTGGATCTCCAAAAATTAAGAATGCTGGTTTCCGCGACCAGAAAACCAGCTCAGATTTTTTTCACGGCAACAACACACAGAGTGAGCTGGCGGAAAAAAGCGCGACATGATAGCACCGGCGCTATGCTCAGGCAAACAAAAAAGCCGCTCAGGGAGCGGCTTTTGTCAATGTTGTTACGTCTTAGTCAAACATCGAAGAAATCGATTCTTCATTGCTGATACGACGAATACATTCTGCCATCATTTCACTCAGCGTCAGCTGTTTCACTTTGCTCACAGCCTGCATCGCTGGCGAGAGTGGGATAGTGTCGGTGATGATGAGTTCGTCAATCACTGAATTGGCGATGTTTTCTGCAGCGTTGCCAGAGAATACCGGGTGTGTGGCATAAGCGAATACACGGCGGGCACCTTGTTCTTTTAATGCTTCTGCGGCTTTACACAGCGTACCACCGGTGTCGATCATATCGTCGACGATGATACAGTCGCGGTCTTTCACGTCACCGATGATGTGCATCACTTGCGCGACATTGGCTTTTGGCCGGCGTTTGTCGATGATGGCTAAATCGGCATCGTTCAGCAGCTTGGCAATAGCACGGGCTCGTACCACACCACCAATATCCGGAGAAACCACGACCGGCGCCTGGAATTCACGCTTACGCATGTCGTCGAGCAGCACTGGTGAGGCGAACACGTTGTCGACCGGGACGTCAAAGAAGCCCTGGATCTGTTCGGCATGCAGGTCAACCGTTAATACACGGTCAACACCAACGCTGGACAAGAAGTCTGCGACAACTTTTGCTGTGATAGGCACACGTGCCGAGCGGACACGGCGGTCCTGGCGGGCATAACCAAAATACGGGATCACCGCAGTGATACGACCGGCAGAAGCGCGGCGCAGCGCATCAACCATCACGATCAGTTCAATCAGGTTATCGTTGGTTGGGGCGCAGGTAGACTGGATAATAAAAACGTCCGATCCACGGACGTTTTCATTAATCTGAACGCTGACTTCTCCATCGCTGAAACGGCCAACTTCGGCATCGCCGAGCTTGATGTACAGGCGGCTGGCGATTTTTCTGGCGAGTTCTGGTACGGCGTTACCAGCGAATATCTTCATGTCGGGCACGGTAGGATCCTCAGGGATTGCTCCGGTTAAAATCTGAGATCAGCGCGCTCGGCGATTAAGGCGCTGATCCCTCGTCATACGGCATGTCGTAACGCAGTCAGCAGCGGCGACTGGTTGAGCCCCCGGGCGACAAATCCGCGGCAATTTGCCGGTAAGTCAGCCAGGGCGCGACGAGCACTGAGTTCATCGGCGAATTCAGCGAAGACACTGGCACCAGTACCCGTCATTCGAGACGGCGCATATTCTACCAACCACTGTAAGGTTATTGCAACCTGCGGACAGAGACGTTCAACCAGTGGCTGACAGTCATTTCGCCACGGACTGGTCATTAAATCTGCCAGTGTCAGCGGCTTACTGTCGCGGGTTAAATCCGGATGGGTGAACACCGCCGCAGTCGACACATGCGCATCCGGTGTGGCCACCAGATACCAGCAATCAGGCAGTTCCACCGGTTGTAACCGCTCGCCAACGCCTTCAGCAAAAGCTGTCTGACCAAACACAAATACCGGCACGTCGGCCCCGAGTTTTAAACCGATATCGGCAAGTTGTTGGGTGGATAACTCCAACTGCCACAGCAGATTTAGAGCATGCAACGTGGTGGCCGCATCCGAAGAACCGCCGCCAAGGCCACCACCCATCGGTGTGCGTTTATCCAGATGGATACAAACACCAGAACCTTCAGCCGCTAACGGTTGCAGCATCTTCGCTGCGCGCACCACCAGATTATCATCGCCGCCGATACTGGCATCGGAACAGCTGAAGCGGATTTCACCGCTGTTGTCTGCCTGAAAACTCAGCTCATCCCCGACATCCAGCATACGAAACAGCGTTTGTAAATTGTGGTAGCCGTCAGCGCGTCGCCCGGTGATATGCAAAAACAAATTCAGTTTGGCCGGGGCGGGCAAGGTTAATAGGCTGATCATGGCTGCCACTCCCGGATCACCAGTTTTAAGCGGGTTTCACCGGATTGCAGCTGCATTTTGCGCGGTAGTGATTTGGCGTCGGGGAAAAAGTCCGTGTAGCTGACCTGCCATTGCCGGGCGCGGCTGTCGGTCAGGGTGAAACTGGTCAGGCGGCCCATGCCGTCGCGCTGTAAGTTTTCACTGCTGGGGCCCGGCAAGCCTTTGAGCCACAGCTGCATCTCTTCAATCGGCAAAGACCAGCCGGATAAATAATCCAGCAAAGCGCCGGCAGACATCGCCTGATGCGTCTGGCCATCGACTTTCACCGTCGCGCCACCTTCATGTGTGCTGAGTTCAAATACCGTCAGGCCGAGGAAATTGGTCATAGACGCCTGATAATAAGGGCCTTGCTGCTGCCAGTTCAGTGTGCCGCTGACATTTTCGCCCGGCGCTTTGACGCCAAGCGCTGCGACCACGCTATATTCAGTCATTGCATCCAGCGCCTGCTCACGTTCGGCGGCAGGCAGCGGGCGTGAAACTTGGGTGACTGGTTGGCTGGCACAGCCGGTTAACAGCAGGCCCAGCAAACAGCTGGCCCAGAGATTTTGCTTTAAAAACACAGTTTTTCCTGTCTGAAACGGGCGGATGACAGACGCTGGCCATTGCAGCAGGCTTTTCAGCGTCAGTGGATTTTCGTACAATCGCGCCTTTCTTCGTGACTTTGGGCTGAACAGACCGAAGCGGCGTTTAATTTTTTAGGTGAATCGCTATTTTTGCACTTGGCATCAATCACAAAACAGCACCAGTGGCGCTTCGCGAGCAACTGGCTTTTGCGCCAGAGCAAATCGCTGAAGCTTTGCTGGATCTGACGGCCAAAACGGCGGTGACAGATGCGGTGATAGTGTCCACCTGTAACAGAACTGAGCTGTATTTTAGCGGCAGCAGCGAACAATCGAAACAAGTGATTGACTGGCTGACGCAATTTCATCAGTTAAACCGCGCTGATGTAGAACCGCATTTATATCTGCATAGTGATGATGCCGCCTCGACGCACTTGATGCGGGTGGCTTGTGGCCTTGATTCTTTAGTGCTTGGTGAGCCGCAAATTTTAGGCCAGGTGAAACAGGCGTACAGCCAGTCGCGTCAGCTCGGCACTATCCAGCCGGTATTTGAACGGCTGTTTCAGAAAACTTTTGCTGTCGCCAAACAAGTGCGCACCGACACTGAAATCGGTGCCAGTGCGGTATCGGTGGCTTTTGCCGCGGTTACTCTAGCCAGACAAATTTTCGGCAAACTCAATGATGTCAAAGTGTTATTGATTGGTGCCGGTGAAACCATCGAATTAGTCGCCAAACATTTGCTGGAGCAAGGCGCAGCGCATTTAACCGTCGCCAACCGCTCATATGACCGCGCAGCAGCGCTGGCCGGCCAGTTTAACGGCCAGGTGGTGACTTTATCCCAGGTGCCGCAGGCGCTGGTCGATGCTGATGTGGTCATAAGTTCTACCGCCAGTACGCTGCCGATCGTCGGTAAAGGTATGGTCGAACAGGCCTTAAAGAAACGGCGGCACAAACCGATGTTTCTGGTCGATTTGGCAGTGCCGCGTGATATCGAAGCGCAGGTGGCGGAATTAGAAGATGCTTATCTTTACACAGTCGACGATTTACAAAATATCGTTGCGCAGAATATGCAGTCGCGCCAGCATGCCGCAGAACAGGCTGAGCAGATGATTGCTGAAGGCGTAGCCGATTTCAGTCAGTGGTTGTCACTGCAGGGCAATATTGACTGGGTACGCGACTATCGTGAGCGCTGTGAGGCGGTCAAACAGGAATTACTACAACGGGCGCTGAATCAGCTTGCCAGCGGCCAGAGTGCTGACAAGGTGATGACGGAATTAGCGACTAAACTCAGCAACAGGCTCATGCATGCTCCTACCCGGACTATCCGGCAGTTGCTGCAGGACGACACCACGCAACCTCAGACATTAATCAACACGCTGTTAGATGTGTAGTTGGATGTTTTATCAGGTAATTAATCAGGTATTTATTGCTCCATGAAAGAATCGGTATATCGCAAACTCGAAGGTCTGGTCGAGCGTTATGAAGAAGTGCAGGCGCTGCTTAGCGACGCTGCTGTGATCTCGGATCAGAATAAATTCCGCGAGTTATCCCGCGAATACAGCCAACTCGAGCCAATTGCTCAGCATTTTGCCCAGTACCGTCAGGCGCAGGATGATTTGCAAAGTGCCGAAGAAATGCTGAAGGATTCAGATCCGGACATGCGCGAAATGGCGCAGGAAGAATTTAAATCCGGCAAAGAGCGCATCGAACAGCTGGATCAGGAACTGCAAATCCTGTTGTTGCCTAAAGACCCCAACGACAACAATAACTGTTTCCTCGAGATCAGGGCCGGCGCAGGTGGTGACGAGGCGGCGATTTTCGCCGGTGATTTATTCCGCATGTACAGCCGTTACTGTGAGAAGCGCCGCTTTAAAGTTGAAATTGTCAGCTGTAACGATGGTGAACACGGTGGTTATAAAGAAGTGATCGCCAGTGTGCAGGGCGAAGGGGCCTACGGCGTCCTGAAGTTTGAATCCGGTGGCCACCGCGTGCAACGGGTACCAGCCACTGAATCACAAGGCCGGGTGCACACTTCAGCCTGTACTGTCGCCATTATGCCGGAAGTGCCGGAAAGTGAAGCCATCGAAATCAACCCGGCCGATTTAAAAGTCGATACTTACCGGGCGTCCGGCGCTGGTGGTCAGCACGTCAACAGAACGGATTCAGCCATTCGGATCACGCACATTCCGACCGGTATTGTGGTGGAATGTCAGGACGAACGTTCGCAGCATAAAAACCGCGCCCGCGCCATGTCGGTGCTGCAGTCACGTATTCAGGCTGCCGAAGATGAAAAACACCGGCTGGCAGAAGAATCAACCCGGCGCTTGCTGGTCGGCTCCGGCGATCGATCAGAGCGCATCCGCACTTATAACTTCCCGCAAGGCCGGTTAACTGACCATCGCATCAACCTGACCATTTACAAATTACTTGATGTAATGGAAGGCGATTTAGATGCAGTGCTGGAACCGCTGAGTCACGAGCATCAGGCCGACCAACTGGCGGCCCTTGCCGAGGAAAATCGCTGATGTTATTGCGCCAGTGGCTGGCAGAGGCCGAAACGGCGCTGCAGGCGCTGGCGCAGCAAGACCCGCAGGCGACAGATCTCAAATTTGAAGCCAGCCGGCTCTGGGCCGATGTGCTGGATAAAAATCCGGCCAGTGAGCGGTTGTATCTTGAACAACCACTCAGCGATGCCGAACTCAACTGCTTAAATTCTGCCCTACAGCGGCGCGCCAGCGGCGAACCACTGGCCTATATTACCGGGCGCTGGTGGTTCTGGGACTTAGAGCTGGAAGTCGCACCTTGTACCTTAATCCCCAGACCTGATACAGAGCTATTAGTCGAACAGGCCTTGCAGCTTGCTTTGCCAGCCGATGCACAAGTGCTGGATTTGGGCACCGGCACCGGTGCTATAGCGCTGACGCTGGCGTCACAGCGGCCACAGTGGCAACTGACCGCGGTTGATTATTCTGCTGATGCAGTGGCACTTGCGGAGCGCAATCGTTGCCGCCTGCAGCTTGAGAACGCCCGGATCCTGCAAAGCGACTGGTATCAGGCCGTCGCCGGCCAACGTTTTGATTTAATCCTGTCCAATCCACCTTATATTGACGCCGAAGATCCGCATTTGACGCAGGGGGACGTGCGATATGAGCCGCTAACAGCGTTGGTCGCGGCAGAAGACGGCCTGGCCGATATCCGGCAGATCTGCACTCAGGCGCCAGCGTATTTACAGCCGGGCGGCTGGATCTATCTGGAGCATGGTCATCAGCAACATGAGGCCGTGCAGCAAATCCTGCAGCAAGCCGGGTTCATCGACGTTAGCTCAAGACGAGATTATGGCGGTAACTGGCGGATCAGTGGCGGCCGTTTGCCGCGTTAAGTCAGTCGCATTTTTATCAATAAATTCCCCCGGTACTTTTCACGGTAATTTGCCGCAATCTTTTGACCAGCGCTGGAATAGCGCATATAACTATTGCTGATTCTTCTTAAAAATAATTAATTCATCTCAATCACTTAAGCTACTGCGATCAAGTAGACGAAGCTCAAGAGGGAACAAGCGTGGCGAACGATTTTTTATTTGCGGATGAACCGGAAGAGCAAGTACCGCAACATAACGGCAGCTGGAAGGTGCTGATCGTAGACGATGAACCGGAAGTGCATGCGGTAACGAAGTTAGCACTCAGCGACTTCTCTTTTCAGGGCAAAAATCTGGAGTTTTTCAGCGCCTACTCAGGTGCAGAGGCTAAAAAACTGATTGCCGAACATCATGATGCCGCCATCATCCTGCTCGACGTAGTGATGGAGTCCGATGACGCCGGTTTAATCGTCGCCCGTTATATTCGCGAAGAGCTACACAATCATTATGTGCGCATCATTTTGCGCACTGGCCAGCCGGGCCAGGCGCCGGAGCGGCAGGTTATCGTCAACTACGACATCAATGACTACAAATCTAAAACTGAACTGACTGCGCAAAAACTCTTCACCGTAATCATGTCCAGTCTGCGCTCTTACCGCGACATCCTGTCGATTGATAACAGTCGTCGCGGCCTGGAAAAAATCATTACTGCCTCTGCTGATTTATTTTCCTCGCATTCGATGGAGCAATTTATCGATGGCGTGCTGCAGCAGCTGACGTCGATTCTGGGTTGTGACGAAGACGCTTTACTGGTTACTTCGTCGTTGGTGGCCGGTAATATTTATGAGAATACCGATCCGGATCAGCTGGTGGTATTTGCCGGTCTTGGCGAATTTGAACATCAGGAAGGCCGTGCTGTGTCTGATGTTCTGGATCCGACACTGATGGATGCTTTCCATCAGGCGCTGAAAAGCCGCAGTATTGTCTATCGTGAAAACTATCTGGTGGCATATTGCACCAGTAAATTTACCCATGGTTCATTGTTGTACGTGTCCGGGCTGCCAAATCAGGTCAATGAAACGCAGAAACGGTTGATTGAACTGTTTTCGCAAAACGTCCAAATTGCCTATGAAAACGTGCAGTTACAGCACGAAATTGAAGACACCCAACGTGAAATTGTTTATCGGCTCAGTGAAGCCGTCGAGCAGCGCTCCATTGAAACCGGTAATCATGTCAAACGAGTTGCGTTTATCTGTTACGAACTGGCGACCGCTTATGGCCTGGCAACAGATGAAGCAGAAAAGCTGATGTTTGCCTCGCCGTTGCACGACGTTGGCAAAGTGGGCATTCCAGACGGCATTTTAAATAAACCGATGAAACTGGCCGAGCATGAGTGGGAAGTGATGAAGACACACTCGAGCATCGGTTATGAAATTTTGAAAAACTCCAAACGTGCCATTATCCAGGCTGGTGCTGTGATTGCCCGTGATCATCATGAAAAATGGGACGGCAGCGGCTATCCTGCCGGTAAGCGCGGCGAAGACATTCACATTTATGGCCGTATCGCTGCGGTGGCTGATGTCTACGATGCGCTGCGGCACCGGCGTTGTTATAAATCGCCGTGGACGCCAGAGGCGACTTTGTCACATATCGAAAGCGAAGCCGGCCGGCAATTTGACCCGAAACTGGTGGAGATTTTAAAAAACCGCATCGATCGGATTGAAGCCATTTTGCAGAAGTATCCTGACGAAGAATAAGTCAACGGCAATAACGTACAAAGCCACCCGCCGGTGGCTTTGTTATTTGGCGAGCTGTGGCCTGAAACCCGTAAGTTAGTGACTCAACTCAGGCGCGGCCGTGGGCTTTTCTGAGACGGGGATGGACGCTGCCTCAGCTTCCATGCAAAATATGCCGCTCAGTCCATCTTTTGCCGATTTTCCGGAGTGTTGTTATGTATATGGCGTTAAAACACACGCATTTGTTGTTGGTTTCATTGAGCGTTGCTTTGTTGTTTGTCCGCTTTGTGCTGAGTTTGCTGGAATCGCCTTTGCTGCAGAAAAAACTGCTCAAAGTACTGCCGCATGTCGTGGATACTTTTTTACTGTTATCAGCCGTTGGCCTGATGCTGACGTTGCAACAGTATCCATTTGTCACCCCTTGGCTCACCGAAAAATTTATTGGCTTACTGGCTTATATCGCCCTTGGCTGGATGGCGTTAAAAGGTCGCACTAAAGCCTTGCGGGTCTTTGCGTTTTTTGGCGCTTTGGGCTGGTTAGCACTGATGGTGCGTGTCGCTGTCACCAAAATGCCGGTACTGTTCGGTTAAGCCGGCAGGCGATTCATCTAACAGCGGGCGAATCCGCTGTGGTTTTAAGGAGGCCCGTGTGGCAGCAATGAATATTCAGATTGGCAAGATTGAAGTTGCCAATGACAAACCCTTTGTGTTGTTCGGCGGTATGAATGTGCTGGAATCCCGTGAGCTGGCGCTGCAAATTGCGGAACACTATGTCAAAGTCTGTGAAAAGCTTGGCATTCCTTATGTGTTTAAAGCGTCTTTTGACAAAGCAAACCGCTCGTCAGTGCATTCTTATCGTGGCCCTGGCCTCGAAGAAGGATTACGGATTTTCGAAGAAATCAAACGCACTTTTAATATTCCGCTCATCACTGATGTGCACGAACCCTATCAGGCGGCGCCTGTGGCGGAAGTGGTTGATGTGATCCAGTTGCCGGCCTTTCTGGCACGACAGACCGATTTAGTCGTGGCGATGGCAAACACCGGCGCAGTGATTAACGTGAAGAAACCGCAGTTTTTAGCACCACATGAGATGCGTCATATCATCAGCAAATTCAGCGAAGCCGGTAACGATAAAGTCATTTTATGTGAACGCGGTTCCTGCTTTGGTTACAATAATCTGGTCGTTGATATGCTGGGCATGGATGAAATGAAGCAATATGGCCCGGTGATTTTCGACGCGACCCACGCGCTGCAAAAACCGGGCGGCCGCATTGATTCAGCCGATGGACGCCGGGCGCAAGCGGCGCAGCTGGCTCGTTCCGGCATGGCGCTTGGGCTTGCGGGTTTGTTTATCGAAGCTCACCCGGAACCGAATCAAGCCAAATGCGATGGCCCCTGCGCTTTGCCATTAGCCAAGCTGGAAGATTATCTGCAGCAAATGCAGGCGCTTGATCAATTAGTGAAATCCTTCCCGCCGCTGGATACATCAGCCAACTAATCTGCCCCGGCAGTTCCGGATCAGTGAGTCCACACCGGCCGGCCGTTATAAAGCGCATTCAGGTTTTATAACGGTCGGCGACGTAGGCCGTAACCTGCAGAAAACTCTGCTGTAAGGCGCTAAATAGCTCAGAAAGCGGTTCAGTCCCGGCATTGTCGCTGTCTGCAGCCTGTTCAAGCTGTAACGCCAACGCTGACAAATTTAAGGCTCCGACACTTTTTGCCATAGATTTCAGCTGATGTGCCAGGCTGCGACAGCGCTCTGTTTGCATCTCAGTGACCGCTTGCTGCAACTGTTGTAACAGTCCTTCTGCCTGCGTAGTGAAATAATTGAGATATTCCTGATGCTTGTGCGGATCTGGCCCTAAGAAATTGGCGATAGTGGTAAAGCAAATCGGCGTATGGTCACTCTGTTGGTTGGCTGCGCCGGCGGCCAGCGTCGTGGATTTGGTCTGGCTGTCTGTCCCCGTTGGCAATGGCAGCCAGCGCTGCAGCACCGCGTTTAATTTTGCCAGTTCGACCGGCTTGGTCAGGTAGTCGTCCATGCCAACGCTCAGGCACTTCTGTGCTTCACCTTTGAGCGCATTTGCCGTGATGGCCACAATACGGGTATATACAATCTCTTCGTCGTCATACTGTGACGCTTCTTTGCGGATGGCGCGGGCGAGATCGTAACCGCTGAGCTGGGGCATGTGTAAATCAGTGAGCAGCAGCGGGTAGCGGTATTGCCGCCATTTATCCAGCGCGATCTGACCATCGTCCGCGACTTCCACCCGATAGCCAAGCGTTTGCAGTTGCTCTACTAAAACTTTCTGGTTCATCGGATTATCTTCGGCTAACAGTAGCAGTGGCGCATGCGGGCTGACTTCAGCTTTGCCGCTTGCAGTTCGAATGGACAGCGCTGCTGGTTCTTTGCCCTGCAATCGCAGCAGGCTTGTCACTAAACTGCTGCGGCACAGCGGATTCATTTCCAGCAGCTGCGCACCTTCTGGTGCGCTTTGCAGAGGAGCCTCAGCACCGGTCAGGCACAACACCGGGCCCGGTAAAGTCGCCGGCCAGTAAAAATCGGTCTGCAAACTGCTGTCGACAATATATAACGCCGCCTGCTGCTGCCAAAGCTGCGGATAAGGCACAGTTTCAGGTGCGGCACCAAAGGCGCGCAGATAACCATCCAGCAAGTCGATGGTGTCTGGGTCTTCGCTACTGATCACCACGCGTTGCTCAGTTAAATCAGGTTGAACTGTGCCGATCTGTTCTTCGGCATGGCGCAGTGGCAGCACGACTGTAAATACACTGCCTTTGCCGATTTCACTCTGGACATCAATGCGGCCAAACATCAGTTCAGTCAGTTGTCGGCAAATCGATAAGCCGAGGCCGGTGCCGCCATATTTGCGGGTGATAGATCCCTCAGCTTGCAAAAACGGTTGAAACAGCTGATTGAGCTGGCGCGGGGACATGCCTTTGCCGTTGTCGGTTACCGAAATCCGCACCTGACAGAATTCCAGATTGTTGTCGAGCAGTTCTGCTCTGATTTGCACTTTACCGCGCTGCCCAGGCTGAGTTTCGGTAAATTTGATAGCGTTGCCGGTCAGGTTGTACAGAATTTGCCGCAGCCGTACCGGGTCGCCAATCAGCGATTCTGGAATGGCCGGGTCGACAAAGACTGTCAGCTGCAACTGGCGTTGCAGCGCCACGGTAAACATAACCTGGGCAACAGCTTCAGCGACTTCGTTAACCGACAACGGAATATGTTCAATTTCCATTTTGCCGGCTTCAATTTTGGAAAAATCGAGAATGTCGTCGAGGATGCGTAACAACGCAAAAGCTGACTCGCGGATGGTGTTTGTGAGCCGCAACTGATTGCTGCTCAACATTGTATTCCTGAGTAAATCCACAGTACCGATGATGCCGTTCATCGGCGTGCGGATCTCATGGCTCATGGTCGCCAGAAAAGTGGATTTGGCTTCATTGGCGCGCTCCGCACTGATTTTTGCTGCCGCCAGCGCTTCGGTCCGTTGCAGGATTTTATCATCGAGTTCATGTTGCAGTACCGCGCAATCAGCTTTTATCTTTTCCAACTGCTGTTGTTGCTCACGGCAGTATTGCAATAACAGCTGTATTGGATGCTCAAGTGCTTGCAGACTGGCGGGCATTGTCAGCGTTTGGTCAAAATGATGTTTGCCAATGCATTGCAACAGCTGGTCTATTAAACACTGCTGTTGTTGTTGCCAACGCCGTTCAAACAACAGTATGGGGAGCCAGCCCAACATCAGTAAAAATACAGTACCGCCTGCGGCAAGCAGGACCCAGAATTGCCAGTTGGTCTGAATCTGTCGGGTGACCAGAATGAGTTCACCTTGCGAAGTGGGTAAACGGGCGATTAATAAATCATCTTGAAGCAAGTCCGTCAGCAGTGGATTAAAACCAGCGATGCCTGGTGTGTGAGCCAGCACTTGTTGGTCTTGACCGAGCAGATACAAGGCTTGCTGTTGTGGTGCAGCCAGCAAATTTTCTAGTTGCGCGTTGGCTTGTTCCAGGCGCATTGAAGCAATATTTGCTGGCAACAACTGACTGGTCAGAGTCAATTGATGCTGAAGTTGCAGCCTTTGAACATTATCTTGCTGATATTGCTGGTACCAGGCCTGGCCCCAAAGTGCGCTAAGGAACAAACAACAGCAAACAGCAAGCAGCCAGATAAGTAACAACGGGGTTTTAAAGCTTGATTGTGCCATACAGGTGGGTGAGGAAAAGTGGAAGTCCTTTCATTTTAATCAGATTTTTCTAATTATCTGAGAAGTTTCAGAAATTTTATGGCCACGCAGTACAGTGCTTATGCTGATTACTGTGGTGGTTTTGCTGAAAAATTGCCGATAGTTCCAGCAGAATTGGCGGATTTGTTCAATCCATAAGCGGTCAGACGATTGCAGCCAAAAAAAAGTTGACTTGGATCGGCAAAATCCGTTTAATACCCCCCGTTGCCCAGATAGCTCAGTCGGTAGAGCAGCGGATTGAAAATCCGCGTGTCGGTGGTTCGATTCCGCCTCTGGGCACCATAAATTCCAGTGTCTTGATTTTACATATCATTTCGCTAAAAAGCCGAAACCCGTTTCGCAATGAAAATGCCGCTTTAGCTCAGTTGGTAGAGCAACTGACTTGTAATCAGTAGGTCATCCGTTCGACTCGGATAAGCGGCACCATTTCAGATATTTTTGCCCAGATAGCTCAGTCGGTAGAGCAGCGGATTGAAAATCCGCGTGTCGGTGGTTCGATTCCGCCTCTGGGCACCACTCTTCAAAACCCCGGATTTTATCCGGGGTTTTTGATTTTCTGCACCTTCGAAAATTTCACTGCGTTTATTTGACGGACAGGTTTGTGCCTAATGTTGTCAGCATTCAGTTAAGTAGTTGCTAATTCTTCGCATTCGGCTTAATCTGCGTGCCCCTTTTTGCTTTTGCGCCGCAACAGGGGGTTAGTTTGGCCATATTGCTGAAAAACACAGCGGTCAGTGCAGACTGAGTATCAACAGTTTCCGCTTCAGCTATGGTTATCGTATCTGCTGTGAGTCCACTGGCTTGCAGATCTTGCGCTGTAGAGGTTCGACCATGAAAAAAGCAGTGATTCTGGTTTTAGATAGTTTTGGCATCGGCAGTGCGCCGGATGCTGATAAATTTGGTGACAGTGGTGCTAATACCTTTGCCAGCATTGCAAGGGCGTTTGCAAACCACAAAGGCCGCCAGCTCCAGGTGCCTAACCTGGCCAGACTGGGTCTGGTCAAAGCTGCGTTCTCAGCGTCTTCTGAAATGGCTTGTGTGGCCGACAATGAAGCAACAGTCGGGGCTTATGGTTACGCCCGAGAATTGTCCAGTGGCAAAGATACGCCCAGTGGTCACTGGGAAATTGCCGGCGTCCCGGTGTTATTCGACTGGGGCTATTTCCACAATAAACAACAAAGTTTCCCGCAAGAGCTAATCGATGAGCTGTGCCGTCGCACCGGCGTTGCCGGCATCCTCGGCAATTGTCACGCCTCCGGTACTGACATCCTGGTGAAGCTTGGCGACGAACATATCCGCAGTGGCATGCCGATTTGTTATACCTCGGCCGACAGCGTGTTTCAGGTCGCAGCGCACGAAAGCCACTTTGGCCTGGACCGCCTGTATCAGTTCTGTGAAACCGCCCGCCAGTTGCTGGATGACTACAATATAGGTCGCGTCATCGCCCGGCCATTCCTTGGTGATGCACCGGCGAATTATGCCCGCACCGGCAATCGTCGTGATTATTCAGTGTTGCCACCGGCACCCACGCTGTTAGATAAGTTAACGGCAGCGCAGGGCACTGTCGTCAGTATTGGCAAAATCGCCGACATCTATGCTCATCAGGGCATCAGCAAAGCAGTGAAAGCCAACGGTCTGGCAGCACTGGTGGATAAAACCATCAGCGAATATCAGGCGGCGCCGGACAACAGCCTGATTTTTACCAATCTGGTGGATTTTGACCAGAACTACGGCCATCGCCGGGATCCCATCGGCTACGGTGAGGCGCTGGAGTATTTCGACAGCCGCTTGCCGGAGTTAATGGCAATGTTAGAACCGGACAGCCTGATGTTATTAACTGCTGACCACGGCTGCGACCCCACCTGGATTGGCACTGAACATACCCGTGAATACGTGCCGGTGTTGTGTTATGGCCCGCAAATCAAAGCCGGCTCGCTCGGCGAACGCGCCAGTTTTGCTGACATGGGCCAGACGCTGGCTGACTATTTTGCGCTGGATGCGATGGCTTATGGCCAGTCATTCCTCAAGCAAATGCATTAAATTTCAACCATTTATAAGAGAACGTATTTAATATGACCACTCCACATATCCACGCCGCTGCCGGCGCTTTTGCTGAAACTGTGCTGATGCCGGGCGATCCGCTGCGCGCCAAACACATTGCAGATACATTTTTGACGGACGTGCAATGCATCAACACAGTGCGCAACATGTACGGTTTTACCGGTAAATATCAGGGCAAACCTGTCAGTGTGATGGGCTCAGGTATGGGCGTGCCTTCGATGTCGATTTACGCCACTGAGCTGGTGAAATATTACGGCGTGAAAAATATCATCCGTATCGGTTCCTGTGGCGGTTTACCGCTGTCAGTAAAAGTTCGCGAAGTGGTGATTGCGATGGGCGCCAGTACAGATTCAGCTGTTAACCGCAACCGTTTGCAGGGTATGGATTTTGCCGCCTTAGCAAACTACGACCTGCTGGAGCGCGCGGTCGCTGCAGCCCGGGCGAAACAGATCGGTGTCAAAGTCGGTAACGTGTTCACTTCTGATTTGTTCTACAACCCAAGCGAAACGCTGTTTGATACACTGGAAAAATACGGCATCCTCGGTGTTGAAATGGAAGCGGCCGGATTGTACGGCGTGGCGGCAGAATATGGCGTTAATGCGCTGGCGATTATGACAGTGTCAGACCATATCCGCACTGGTGAATCTTTAAGCCCGGACGAGCGCCAGACCAGCTTTAACGAGATGGTTGAGATCGCGTTGGCGCTGGTTTAACAGGAGCTGCAACATGTCATTATCCAGTAACAAAAACTTTTATGTGTCGTGGGAAGCCTTTCACCGTGCTACCAAAGAGCTGGCGAAAATGTGTCTGCACGGTAATTTCGACAGCATTGTCGCGGTCAGCCGCGGTGGTCTGGTGCCAGCAACTATCATTGCCCGCGAATTGAATATCCGCGTACTGGATACCATTTGCGTATCAAGCTACGACCATGATCAGCAACGCGCGTTGAAAGTGTTAAAAGATGCTGCTCTGCCTGATTCTGAACGCCTGCTGGTGATTGACGATCTGGTTGATACCGGGGAAACGGCCCGCGCACTGCGTGAGCGTTTTCCAAAAGCCTGTTTTGCAACTGTGTATGCCAAACCACAGGGCAAAGCGCTGGTCGACAAATATGTCACCGATATTGAGCAGGACACCTGGATCCATTTACCCTGGGATATGGAGCTGGCCTATAGTGCGCCACTTGCTGAGCAGTCGAATTAAGCTGTTGTTTCATAAATAAAAAAACCGCCGTTGGCGGTTTTTTTATGTCCTTGAGCCCTGAGGTAATTATTTTCTTATTTTTTCTCGTCAGTCAGGCTCAGTTTGACCCAGACCAGCCGGTGATCTGAACTGGCGCCGCGGCTCGCCACAGCTTCGTATAATGGCTCACCTTTGACCGGCCAGAACACGCCGCTGCTGTTGACTTTAATACCATGTTTGGACGGTAGCACATAGTCTGCCCGCATCCGCCAGCCGGCCGTGTGGAATTTTGCCATCGGATTGTCCGGGGTATGCGCGGCACCCCCCGCGCTTTGTGGGACTGGATCATGCTGAATCGTCGGATGATTCACCAACGCCTGAATGGCATAACGATGTGCATCACCTTCGTCCGGCGATGAATTCTGATCCCCCATCACGATAAAAGGTGCAGTGCTTTGATAGCCACCCCGACCGCCTTTATCGTCATAGATGTAGTCAGCGTTGCCGGACAAGTAGTCGACCCAGAATTTCACTTCATCATGATTACGATGACCATTGCGGTTCTCCGGGCCGTCAAACACCGGTGGTGTCGGGTGGCTGATTAACAAATGCAGCGGTTTGCCGTCGACACTCAGCGGCAAATCCCAGTGTGATTTGCTGGATAATGGCATTTTTTCCCAGGCTTGCGGGCTAAACCAGGCACTGCCATCGGCTTTTTTCGTTTCTTTATGGCCCGGCATGTCCTTCCACTTAAAGTGCTGGAAAGTGCGGGCTTTGGTGGCATCAATCGGGTAACGCGACAACACCAGCATGCCATATTGACCCGGATAATGACCAAAACCCCAGGCATCTTCAGCACCTTCGACTTTGCCATCGTTATTTAAATCGAAACCACTCGGCTGTCCGGTATTGACCGTCTGATAATAAAAATAGGGGTATTGCAGTGGCTTGCCGCCATGCTGCGGTTTTGTCAGATATTGGCTGATAAATTGCTGGACGCCTTGCGCCGGGTCAGCGATGTAATCAAATTCATTCAGCAACAGAATATCGGGCCGCACTTGCTGCAAAATCGCCGCGATATTGCTGATTTGCGGGTTTTTGCCGCTGGCTAATTGACCAGCCAGCACTTCAGGCCCAAGCGGACTGCCTTTAGCGACGTAGTTTTCGGCTTCCATGCTGACGTTAAAAGTGGCGATGGTCAGTTCAGTTGCATGCACGTAAAGACCTCCACATAGCCCTATCCCAGCCAGCAGACCTTTGAACGATGGGTTCATGATTGAATACTCAGAGAATTAGTCAGGAATAGCCTAACCAGAATTGCGCATTTATCCCAGAAATTTCAATTCAGACGGCTGGATAGCCGAAAATGTCAACAAAATACAGCGAAAATTTAAACAAACTTATTTAGGCCGCCTGCATATTTCTGGTCTGATATGTTACACTCGCATGACATCAGGTTCTTGACTGCTGAAGTCCGGAGAAGTTCCGTGTACTTCAATAAATAATTCATCAGCAAGATCTTGTGTAAGAAAAACGTAATGTTACTGCGTTAAGCTTGTCGCCCAAATTGGAAAATCAGTTTGGTTTTATTCAGGGTTTGACAATACCTACAACTACCAGGTGAAAAACGATATGAAAATCAGACATATTGCTATGGCGGTTGCCGTAGCCTTAGGTTCTAGCTATGCCATCGCTGATACTTCTTCAGCAATCCGCGGTCGTATTTCTAATCCTGAAGGCGCAGCCGCCGCAGGAACTAAAGTCATCATTTTACACGTACCGTCAGGCACCAGCCGTACCGTCACGACTAACGAATCCGGTAGCTTTGTAGCTTCAGGTCTGCGCGTTGGTGGTCCGTACAAAGTCATCGTCGATTCAGAGACTTACAACGACGAAACCGTCAACGACATCTTCCTGCAACTGGGTGACACTTATCAGTTAAACCGTCAGCTGCAATCTGCATCAGTTGAGCGTATCGCCGTAACTGGTTCAGCGATCGCTACAGTGGTTGCGACAGGTAGCTCAAGCTACTTCAGCGCCAAAGAAATCGAAAACGCGCCAAGCTTAAACAACGATTTAAAAGATATCGTTAAAAACAACCCATTAGCAGTACTGTCGCCAAAAGACGGCGAGCTGAGCGTGGCGGGTTCTAACCCACGTTTTAACAGCATCAACGTCGACGGTATCTCTCAGAACGACGATTTCGGTCTGAACGCCAACGGTTACCCAACCACCCGTACACCAATTTCTTTTGATGCTATCGATCAGGTCACTGTCGACGTATCGCCATTTAACGCTAAAGCCGGTGGTTTCCAGGGCGGTAATATCAACGCTGTGACCAAGTCTGGCGCCAACGATACTTTCGGTTCTTTCCGCTATGAAATCAAAAATGACAGCTTAGCCGGTACCCCGGAAAACAAATTCGCTGCAACGGCAACCAATCCAAAAGGCGAAGTGCCGCTGAATTTTGAAAACAAAAACTGGGCAGCTACTTTAGGCGGCGCAGTCGTTGAAGACAAACTGTTCTATTTCGTTGCGGCTGAGCAATATGACGCGACTCCTCCGCTGGAGTGGGGCCCAAGTGGCGCTGGTCTGTCAAACGCTGCCTTAGTTACTCAGGACCAAATCAATCAGGTTACGCAGATTGCAAAATCTGTCTACGGTGTTGATGTAGGTGACTGGAACGTAGTACCGGAAGAAACTGACGAAAAGCTGTTGGTGAAACTGGACTGGAACATTTCTGATATCCACCGTGCTGCTTATACCTATCAGTACAACAAGGGTAACCAGACTCAGGGTAACCAGTCGACTTCAACCAATATGCGTTTGTCGTCTAACTGGTACAACAAAGAAGAAACGCTGAACAACCACGCGTTTAAACTGTATTCAGACTGGACTTCAGAATTTTCTACCCAGTTAAGCGCCACTTATATGGATGTTGCCACAGTACAAAAATCACTGGGCGATTTCGGTGAAGTGTCTATCCTGGTGCCACGTTTTGGTGGTACGCCAACTCAAACTGCAACTATTTCAATTGGTAGCGACATTAGCCGTCACTCTAATGACCTGAAAAAGAAAACCTGGATCATCGCTGCAGACGGTGAATACCTGATGGACGACCACCGTCTGTCGTTCGGTTACCAACTGAAACGCCTGGATATCTTCAACCTGTTCCTGCAGCGGACTAAAGGTCAGTATACTTTTAACGGTATCGCTAACTTCCAGAACCGTCTGGCGCAATCAGTGCGTTACCAGAACTCTATCACTCATAATCCTGATGACGTTGCAGCAAGCTTCGTACGTGACGAACATGCGCTGTATGCACAGGATGAGTGGGCTATTACCGACGAGTTCACTTTAAATTACGGTCTGCGTTACGAGCGTTTAGGTTCTTCTGATAAGTCTGTTTACAACAAGTTCTCAGAAGCCCGTACCGGCCTGCGCAACGATGAAAACCTGGATGGTGCAGATATCTTCTTACCACGTATCGGCTTCAGCTACCTGATGACTGAAGATTTAACCGTACGCGGTGGTGTGGGTCGTTTCTCTGGTGGCCAGCCAACAGTTTGGATCTCTAACAGCTATTCAAACCCAGGTATCGGAACCGGCGACCGTTCACAAAGTAACGTCGCAAACGTCAGCATCACTGAAGTTCCACAGTCGCTGAAAGACGCTGTGGCTGGCGTGACCACTGGTGGTAATACCAACCTGGTGGACCCGAACTTCAATCTGCCGTCCGACTGGCGCGCACAGTTAGGCGCAGACTATATTTTCAGCCTGCCGCTGGTTGGTGATGAAATCACCTGGACCACTGAATACCTGTACATCAAGAAACAAGACAGCTCGTTCTGGAAAGACGTGTCTATCCGTGATTCAGAAAAAGTCGGTACTACACCGGACGGCCTGCGTAACATCTACAACGACACTGACGGTGTCGTAGATATCATGCTGACCAATGCCGATGAAGACGGTCGTGCCAAAGTATTCAGCACGCAACTGGCGAAAAACTGGGACAGCGGTGTAAGCCTGCGTACTTCGTATACCAATATGGATATCACTGAAGGTGCTCCGGCGACCAGCTCTACAGCAGGTTCTAACTACGGTAACAACGCTGTGATCAACCGTAACGACGTGCTGATTGGCCGTGGTTCTTTTGAAACTGAGCACCGTTTTGTGGTGAATCTGGGTTATGAAACTGAGTTTTTCGCTAACTACGCGACTAACTTCAACCTGTTCTTCGAACGTAAATCAGGCAAGCCAATTACTTATGTTCTGGGTGTAGCTGATTTCAACGGTTCGAACAAAGCAACCAATCCGTACCTGCAGTTAAGCCCGGGCACCACCAACAACTACTTCCTGCCATTCATCCCGAAAAAGGGTGATAACAGCGTAGTAACTTTTGCTGATGCTGCGTCTGAAACGGCGTTCTGGAACACTGTGACGGCTTTAGGCCTGGATAAATACCAAGGTCAATATCTGCCAAAAGGTGTGAACACCACTCCTTGGGTCACCACACTGGATTTGTCAGTCCGTCAGGAAATCCCTGGTTTTGCTGAAGGTCACAAAGGTACTGTGTATTTCACAGTTGATAACCTGCTGAACCTGATCGACAAAGACAAAGGTAAAGTCTACGGTGACGACTTCGGTGATATGACACTGTCTAACTTCGTGTTGAACCAAACCAACAACAAGTACGTGTACAGCAACGTGTCTTCTAACACCAACAACTGGGACAAGTTCTACACTGAAGAATCAACCTGGCGCATCAAAGTAGGCGTCAGCTACAAGTTCTAAGCGGACCTGTTGTAGTGAATAAAAACGCCGGCGCAAGCCGGCGTTTTGTTTTTTACTCAATCCGCATCAAGGATAAAGGATTTTCCCTGTAACAGTGGTTTCTAATCTGCCGTGAATTGGCGATAATTAACAAAACATCCTCAAAGAAGAATAACCACCGTGGCCAAACCAACCATCATCGCCATCGCCGGTGCTTCGGCATCTGGCAAAAGTTTATTTGCCTCCACCGTCTACCAGGAACTGGTGGCAGAATTTGGCGGAGAACGCATCTCCGTGTTAGCAGAGGATGCTTATTACCGCAATCAGGACCATCTGTCGATGGAACAACGGGTGCTGACTAATTACGACCATCCGGCGGCCTTTGAGCACGAATTACTGGCTCAGCATTTACAGCAACTGCGCGACGGTATTGCTGTTGAGATGCCACAATATTGCTACAAAACCCATACCCGTAAAGCGGAAACCATTAAAGTACAGCCAGCCAAAGTGGTATTGGTCGAAGGGATTTTATTGTTGACCGACGCCCGGCTGCGTGAGCAATTTAACATCACTGTCTTTATGGACACGCCGCTGGATATCTGTTTGCTACGTCGGATTAAACGTGACGTCGAAGATCGTGGCAGAACAATCAGCTCGATCACTGAGCAGTATGAAAACTACGTACGACCGGCATTTTTTGAATTTATCGCGCCGTCGAAACAGTATGCCGACATCGTCGTGACCCGCGGTGGTAAAAATCAGATTGCGATTGATATTTTAAAAACCAAAATCCGTGCGCTTTTGTCTAATTAAGCCAAAGGTACCTGCTGCAAAATCCCGCTACGGCGGGATTTGTCTTTTTGCAAATTTGCGCTGATCATCATGGATATGGCAGCGAAAACCGGATATTTTGCCGGCAGATTATTGTTTGCACTGCTGTTAAATTAGTCTCTTTTCAACTGCAATGTTTCTGCTATATAATCGGCCGGCAAAACTTCAAGTTCAGACAACCCCATACGAGCAATTCTCAGTCAGAATCAATGATTCCGACTCCCGCTTTGAAACTGTAACTACTTGATCTTTTGATGCTATCCTAGGGTTTCAGCATCACAAGAACAATAATTCCGCAGTGCTGTAGCGGACCTAAAATCCAAGGAAAATCAATATGATGAGTTTAGTTGGCATCGCTGCCATCTTATTAATCGCTTATCTTTGCTCGACGCACCGCCACGCCATTAAATGGCGCACTGTCGGCGGCGCTTTTGCAATTCAGCTGGCGATTGGTGCTTTTGTTTTATACGTGCCGGCCGGCAAAGACGTCTTAGTCAGTGTTTCCAACGCCGTCGGCGCAGTAATTAGCTACGCCAATGAAGGCATCGTGTTCTTGTTTGGTGACACTGGTGCGAAAAAATATGGTTTTGTGTTTGCCATTCACGTGCTTACCGTCATCATTTTCTTTTCTTCTTTAATTGCTGTGCTGTATCACATTGGTGTGATGAAAGTGGTGATCGGCGTGATTGGTGGTGGCCTGCAAAAGCTGTTGGGCACCAGCCGGCCTGAATCTATGAGCGCTGCTGCCAATATTTTTGTCGGCCAGACTGAAGCGCCGTTAGTTGTGCGGCCATTTATCCCGACAATGACCCGCTCTGAGCTGTTCGCGGTGATGGTCGGGGGCCTGGCCTCAGTCGCAGGCTCAGTGCTGGCCGGTTATGCCGGGATGGGCGTAGAGCTGAAATATCTGATCGCCGCCAGCTTTATGGCGGCACCGGGTGGTTTGTTAATGGCCAAGCTGCTGCTGCCGGAGACGGATACACCGAAAAATGATCTGACCGAAATCAGCGGCGGCGAGAAAAATACCAATGTGATCGATGCAGCAGCTGCGGGTGCTGCCAGCGGTCTGCAGTTGGCCTTAAATGTTGGTGCTATGTTATTAGCCTTCGTCGGTTTAATTGCGCTGATCAACGGTATTGTTGGCTGGGTCGGCAGTCTGCTTGGCTTTGATGGCCTGACTCTGCAGCTGATCTTTGGTTATTTATTCCAGCCACTGGCCTTTATTCTGGGTGTGAACTGGGAAGAAGCACGATTAGCGGGCAGCTTTATCGGCCAGAAACTGGTGATTAATGAATTTGTGGCATACATCGATTTTATGCAGCATGTGCAGGCAGGAAAACTGTCTGAACATACGCAGATCATCGTGACTATTGCCTTGTGTGGCTTTGCAAACTTCTCGTCGATTGCCATTTTGCTGGGGGGTCTTGGCAGCATGGCACCAAGCCGGCGCGGAGATATTGCAGAGCTGGGTTTAAAAGCGCTGTTTGCCGCCACATTAGCAAACCTGATGAGTGCGGCTATTGCAGGCTTTTTCTTCTCGTTAAGCTAAAAACAGGTCGATATTATGACTCAACAACAAGTCCCTACGTTGGACATCAGACGGTTTGCCACCGACAAAGACGCCTTTGTTGCCGAAATTGGCAAAGCCTACACTGAGTTTGGATTCTGTGGCATCAGTGGCCACGGTATTTCAGATGAAGTGGTTGGGGAAACCTACAAAGCAATTAAGCAATTTTTTGCTTTACCGACTGAAGTAAAACAGCAGTACCATGTGCCGGGTCAAGGCGGCGCACGGGGCTACACGGGATTTGGCGTTGAGAAAGCCAAAGACAGCAAGCATCCGGATTTAAAAGAGTTTTTCCATGTTGGTCGCGAGCTGTCTGGCCCGGCACCGCATGAATGTTTATATCCGAATGTCTGGCCAAGCGAAGTGCCGGAGTTTAAAGCCGCGACTTACACCTTGTATCAGGCACTGGAAAACCTCGGTTGTCAGGTACTGGAAGCTTTGGCCTTGTTCCTGAAGCAAGAACAAAAATACTTCGCTGACAAAGTGAATTACGGCAATTCGATTTTACGGCCGATTCATTATCCGCCTATTCAGGATACTTCAACGCAAAGTATCCGCGCTGGTCAGCATGAAGATATTAACCTCATCACTTTATTGGTTGGCTCTCACGAATCAGGCCTCGAAATTTTACGTCGCGACGGCAGCTGGCTGCCGGTTACGACCATTCCGGGTACTATTGTGGTGAATATCGGCGATATGTTGCAGCGTCTGACTAACCATGTGTTGCCGTCAACGACGCACCGCGTAGTGAATCCGGCCGGTGCTGCGGCGGGCCAGCCGCGTTATTCGATCCCGTTTTTTATGCATCCGAACCCGGATTATGTCATTGAAACGCTGAGCAGCTGCATCAGTGCAGACAATCCAAATCGTTACCCGGAGCCGATCAACTCCAACGACTATCTGTTACAGCGGCTGGAAGAAATTGGCCTGCTAAAAAAAGCCAAATACTAAGCACTGTATTTGCATCAGAACGGAGCCGCAGGCTCCGTTTTTTTGCTTTGGCAGAGTGGTGGAGGTCATCTTGCTGCTGAAGAAAACTTCAGGTTGCTGAGGTTTTGCGCAATCGCACCGCATTTACCAGATTTTTTGCAATCAGCAGTTGACGACTTTGCCACTGGCGCATAATATGCACGGCGTCGGCGGCATATGCCTCGGTGGTGGAATTGGTAGACACACTAGCTTCAGGTGTTAGCGCTTCGCGGCGTGGGGGTTCGAGTCCCCCCCTAGGCACCAAAGTCGCAGACAAATAAAGTCGTATTGCAAAATACGCAGAACACATGCCTCGGTGGTGGAATTGGTAGACACACTAGCTTCAGGTGTTAGCGCTTCGCGGCGTGGGGGTTCGAATCCCCCCCTAGGCACCAAATAATCCAGCTTAACGCTGGATTTTTTGTTTTTACGTCCCTGTAAAAATTACTTCGCAACCAGCCAAAGGCTGTCAAAAATCGCTCCAGGCGATTTTTTGCATTTTACATCCCTGTAAAATGTCCCAGCAGGCTCCGCCATTTTTCTATCGCTGTCTTGTTGTTGTCATCTCAATCGCAGACACTGGTTCTTGCACAGCATGCGGAGGCCAGATGTCTGTTCAAACGATTTACCTGTTACGCCATACCAAAGCCGAGGAGCGTTCTGTACTGCGCGCTGATGTGGATCGCTGCCTAGTGGAAAAGGGGCGGCAGCAGGCGATGCGGATTGGTGCTTTTATCCGCCGGCAGCAGCTGGAAGTGCAACTGGTGCTGACAAGTCCTTACCCGCGCGCCTTACAATCGGCGATGCTGGTCGCCGCCAGTGCGGATTTATCCTGTGATGTGCAGGAAGCCCTGTGGTTATCCCATGGCACTGCTGTGCAGACGCAATATCAGCAGCTGTTGCAGGCACTGCCGGACTGGCCGGCGCAGACCTTGCTGGTTGGGCATGAACCAGAATTGTCGGCATTGCTGGCGCTGTGTTTAGGACAGCCTGAGCCGACAATACAAATAAGAAAGGGGACGTTATTGTGTTTACACTATGCGCCCGCCATAGGTTTTCAGCTGCAATGGCTGTTGCCTTGTCAGTTGTTGCGGTAACAATGTTTGTGTTGTAGCTGGCCAGATTTCCTGACTGTCCCTGCTTGCCCCATTCCTGCCCCTCCAGTCACAAATAATTGACAAAATCCCCGTTGTTGGCTTAAAGCTAAAGGATGTGTTTTTGGCTTGAGCCAAACGAAAACAACCCTTGCGGCCGGAGGTGTGTGATGTGGCGATTGATCCTGATGTTAAGTGCCCTGAGCCTGAGCGCCTGTCAGCAGATGCCGCAAAGGACTGAGGCTGTTGCAACTGAAGATCTACTCAATAATCAGGCATTTATGCCAGTTAGCACCCCGATTGAAACAAAAGAGCAAATTTTTGCATTACCTGAAACACTCATCAAAGAGGCGCGCCAGGACATACTGATCTATGGTGTCCCCAGAGACCGCAGTCTGGCTCTGTTGAAGTTTATTTTCCGCGAACAACAAGATCCGCTGCAGTACGTCAATAACGCCACGCTGACTGCACTACAAACTTATCAGCGACGTGAAGCGAACTGTTTGTCATTGACCATTCTGTCTTATAGCCTGGCGCGGGCCCTGGGTTTTAAAGCACAGTTTCAGGATGTGCAGATCCCGGAATATTGGATCACCCGCAATGGCACCAGTGTATTAAATGGCCATGTGAATCTGGTGGTGGCGCCACCTTACATGCAGAGCGCGGCAAAGACCTTTGTTTCTGCAGATCACAATTTCCTGATTGATTTTGAGCGTGCCGGTGGTTCGCGCGAGCGTTTGCCGGTGCGAAAAATCAGTGAAAATGACATCGTTGCTTTGTTTTATAACAACAAAGCCGCTGATGCCATGCTGACCCAGCAGTTTGATTTGGCATATCACTATTTGCAGGCCGCTGCTGACATAGCCCCTGGCGTTGCCGCCACCTGGAACAATCTGGCCGTGTTGTACCGGCAACGCCAGATGCCGGATTATGCCGAACGGGCTTATTTGCAAAGCCTGAAGCTGGAGCCGGAACACGCCAATACCATGGCGAACCTGGCCATCCTCTATGCAGCGATGGGCCGGCAGCAGGACGCTGCAACCCTTGAAGCCAAAGTGCAGCAAACCCGGTTACGCAATCCGTATTATTTTGTCATGCAAGGCAATGAAGCGTTAAGTCAGCAGCGACTGGCTGACGCTGAGATGGCCTTTCACCGCAGTATCCGCTTACAGCCAAAAATGTCCGAAGCGCTGTTTGGGCTGGCGAAAGTCGCCATCATGCAACACGACTATGCCGCCGCAACCGGCTATCTGCAGCGGGCCCGTTTGCATGCACCGGCCGGTGCCGACCGGCGTCTATACGACCATAAAATCGAGATGTTAAATGCAGTGGCGCAAGCGGATTAATCTGGTTTTAACGCTCGGCGCTTTGGCCTGGTTTACACCTGTGGCGTTTGCAACAGCGCAGCCGCAACAGGTCACGTCGGACGAAACGCAGGCCTGGCATGACCTGCAGCATTTAGCTGCAGACGCCATGGCCGGTCGCGCCACCGGCAGTGCCGGCAGTGTGCTGGCGCAGCAATATTTGCAGAGGCGGTTCGCTGAACTTGGCTTGCATCCGGTCGGCGACGATTATCTGCAACCTTTTAGCTTTCACGAAGGTTTCAGTGAAAAGCATGGTGTTAATGTGCTGGGGATGCGGCGTGGCTGCGGGCAACCGGCGCGCTACATCGTCGTCACAGCACACTACGATCACCTGAAACCACGCGGGAAAAAGATTTTTAATGGCGCCGACGACAATGCTTCCGGAGTGGCGGGGTTGTTATATCTGGCGGCGAAGACGCAGCAGAGCTGCCCGCTGTATTCTTATTTATTTTTAGCGACCGATGCTGAAGAGTTGGGCTTAGATGGTGCCAAAGCCTTTATGGCCAAACCGCCGGTGGCGCTGGACGCTATTGTGCTCAATATCAATCTGGACATGATTAGCCGCGGTGAAAGCAATCAGCGCTTGTATCTGGCCGGCAAAAAGCAGCTACCGCAATTAGTTAAGTTTGCCGAACTGGCACAGACGCCGTTAAAACTGACGCTGGCGCACGATGGCCGGCAAAGCAGCCTCGGCCGGCGCAGTCAGCCGCCGGTTGACTGGAGCAATGCCAGTGACCACGCGGTGTTTCGCAAAGCCGGCATTCCGTTTTTGTATTTTGGTGTTGATGTGCATCCGCAATATCACACGCCGCAGGACGACTGGCAACGCATTGATCCGCAGTATTTTTTCGCTGCTCTGCGCCTGATAGAACAAAGCCGGCGCTGGCTGGAAACTTTACCGCCGCAAACATTTCAGAAGTCGAGCAACAACTGAGGCTGCTGGTTGCCTCTTGCCGTCGCGCGGCGTTCAACAGGTCTTTTGCGGCTGGCGTGACGTTCGCGCACAGCGTCCCGGCCTTGTTGCCAGTCTGTTTTGGCAAAACGGCTATGCCATTCACTTAACCTGCTGCGGGCGAGCCGTGTGGCCTGCTGCAGGTCGACCACCGCTGCCGGATAATCGATGCCTAACCGCATGCCATATTGCAGTTGCAGCGCCGGTGGCAATAACCAGGGCTGATGCAGCCATTCATTGGGAAGCCGCGACAGCTCCGGGCACCAGCGCCGGATAAATTGCCCTTGAGGATCCTTCAGCAGGCTTTGTTTCAGCGGGTTGTACATCCGGTTTGGATTAATTGAGGTGGTGCCGGCTTGCATCTGGATCTGCGGATAATGGATGCCGGGTTCATAGTCGGTGAAACAACGTGCCAGGTGCAGCGCCACTGGCCGCCAGTCCAGCCACAGCTGATAACTGGCGAAGGCCACCAGCATGGCGCGGGCGCGAAAATGTAACCAGCCGGTGGCGAGCAGGCAGCGCATCGCCGCGTCAATCATTGGATAGCCGGTTTCACCACGTTGCCAGGCCTGAAACAAGTGCGGCTCAAACTGGTCGCGCATGCCCTGATACAACGGGTTCATTGGCATCAATTCAATTTGCGGTTCATCCTCCAGCTTTTGCATAAAATGGCAATGCCAGCGCAGCCGGCTGAAAAATGCCGCTAAGGCCTGTTGCTCGCGCCCGTCCGGCAATTGTTTGATCTGGCGGTACGTCTGTTGCTGCAGTTGCCGTAAACTGAGTTGGCCATACGCAAGGTAAGGGCTGAGCCTGGAGCAACTATGGCCCGCTTTGGCGGCGATCGAGATATCGCGTTGATAGTTTTTACTGCGGCTTCGCCAAAAAGACTGCAAAGTGGCACTGAGATCACCGGCTCGCTGGCACAGTTGCGGCTCGCAGGCGGGCAGTTCGCGGCGTGGTGGTGCCTGCCACAATGCCTGCGGCCAGGGCTCGTCTGCAATCAACGGTAAAGACTTTGGTGCCTGAAAAGTCGGACTTTTTAAAAAAGCATCGGCCTGCAGAAACCACTGGTCACGATCAGTCAGACAACGTTGTACCGCATGCTGGCGGTATTGCCGCCAGGGCAGGCCCAGCTCACGGCATAACCGCGCCACCGCCTGGTCGCGCTGAAAAGTCCATAAATTACCGGTTTCCTGATGGCTGACGATTTGCTGCACCGCATATTCGCGCGTCAGTTCCCTGAGCACCCGGGTAGCCGGCCCGCGCCGCACTAATAATGGCTGGCCCAGCGCTTTGAGCTGCTGATATAGCAAATACACGGCGTCCTGATTAAATTGCCATTGTCGCAGCGACGTATCCGGCTGCAGCCAATAATCCGGTTCTAGGATGTAGACCGGCAGCACGGCGCCTTGCCGGGCGGCGAGCGCTAAGGGTTCGTGGTCTTCCAGCCGCAGGTCGCGCTTAAACCACACCAAGGTTATCACGGCTCAATCTGCCCTGAGTTGCTGCAGATATTGCTGCCATTGCCAGGCCTGTGGTGCCGGCCAGTTCGGCTGAGCATACGGCTGATGCCGGTGGTTGCCAGTCTGCGGCGCGCCTAACAACAGGGAGGTGAAAGTGGCGGCATGGTCATATTCCACGGCTTGTTTTAATGCATTAAAACTACGTGGCGCAGAATACAAAGCGCCGGCGATATAAGCCCAGTTGCCCCAGTTACTGGCGACGTCGTAATCCAGCAGTTGTTGTTCAAACCAGGCGGCGCCGTGGCGCCAGTCACAGCCAAGCTGGAACATCAGGTAGCTGGCGACGTTCTGCCGGCCGCGGTTTGACATCCAGCCGGTCTGCGCCAGCAGCTGCATATTGGCATCGATAAAGGGCAAACCGGTTTGCCCCTGCTGCCAGCGCTGCAACGCCTCGCCCGCGCTGCTGGCAGTCCCGGGCACCTGATGTAAACCGAGACCGCTGCGGCAGAAAAAAGCCAGCGGATGTTTACGCTGCAGATGACGGAAATATTCGCGCCACAACAATTCAAAACGCAGCCAGTAACTGGATTCATTCTGGCCAAACTGCAGCTCATGTTGGCGGATCAGCTGCCAGGCGCGGCGCACCGACAGAGTGCCACGACTGAGCGGAACTGATAAAAAACTCGCAAAATCGGCGCCAATCAACGCATTGCGGCTCAGTTTGTAATGTGACAAATGCTGCTGAATATACTCAGAAAAGCGCGCTAGTACCGCCGACTCGCGCTGCTGCTGCCAGTGACCAAATCCGTCAGGAAGCTGCTGCGCCAAAGCCACAGGAAGAGGCTGGTCTGGCTCAGGCCGTGGTAAATCAGAAAGCTCTGTCACGTCAGTGACCGACAGAATTTTATTCAGCGCCAGGATTGAAGGCTGTGTTTGCTGCGGCGCCAGCACTTGCAGTTCTGGCTCGCGTTGCTGGCGAAACGCGGTGAAGCTGCGCGGCAGCGTGTAAAGATCCGGCCTGAGTTTATCCGCTAACAACGAATTAGCATCCAGCCAGTGCCAGTTCAGCCCGGCTGCCCAGCTATATTCTTCCGGTGCTGTGGGCTCCGCAGCGACCACGCGTACCAGCTGATATTGCTGCAGCAGCTGCGGCAGGACAACGGCCGGATCGCCGGAACGCAGCAATAACGGAATGCCAAGCGCCGCCAGGCGCTGCTGGAAGTCATGCAATAGACCGAGTTGTAATTGCCGCCTGCGCGCACTGGCGCGTTTCGGGCTGAACTGATGCTGTGGCAGGATACAAACTGCCAGCGCTGCATCGCCATCGCTCGGCAGGCAAAGCAGCGGGTTGTCGTCTAGGCGCAGTAAGTCGTTACAAAACAGCAGATACCGGCTCATAGCTGCTCCAGATGGATCAATAGGTCTGCGGCTTTGGCGCGAAGCGCTTGTTGGTCACTGGCTGCTTTACGCCGCCATTGCTGATAGGTCAGCTGCATCCGAGCATTGCTGCCGAGCTTGTCTTCATGGCGGGCAATAAAATCCCAGTACAGTGCATTAAAAGGGCAGGCGGTTGGGCTGGTACTTTGTTTGACGTCGTAATGGCAGTGCTGGCAGTAATTACTCATTTTGGCGATGTAATTGCCGCTGGCCGCATATGGTTTGGACGCCAGCAAACCACCGTCGGCAAAAAGTGCCATGCCGAGGGTGTTCGGCAGCTCCACCCATTCATAAGCATCGGCGTACACTGCAAGATACCAATCTGTCATTTCATCAACTGACAAACCGGCCAGCAACGCAAAGTTGCCGGTCAGCATTAGCCGCTGAATATGATGAGAGTAAGCGTGGCGAATGGTATGACCGATGGCCTGCGCCAGGCAGTTCATCCGTGTCTTGCCGCTCCAGTACCACGACGGTAATGGCCTGTCGGCAGCAAAAAAGTTTTGCCGGCGGTACTCGGGCATCTTCAGCCAATACAGACCACGCACATATTCGCGCCAACCGATGATTTGCCGGATAAAACCCTCGGCGGCGTTGAGCGGCACTAAGCCGGCTTTCCAGGCCTGTTCGACCTGCAGGCAAAGCCAGCGCGCGTCGAGCAAGCCGCAGTTGAGATACATCGACACCAGACTGTGGAATAAAAACGGCTCGTCCTGACGCATTGCGTCCTGGTACTTCCCAAACAGCGGCAGCCGGTGCTGCAGAAAATGTAAAAAAGCGGCCCGGGCGTCCTTGCCTGTCACCGCGAAAACAAATTGGCTTGCCTTGCCCATATGACTGGCAAAATGGCGTTGCACCAGTGCTATCACTTCAAGAGTTATTTCATCAGGCTGAAACTCGGGTGCTGCGGGGATTTGCACCTCTGCCGGGCAGGCCTGGCGGTTCTCTGTGTCAAAATTCCACTGGCCACCGGCTGGTGTATTGCCATTCATCAATAAGCCGGTATAGCGGCGCATTTCGCGGTAAAAATATTCCATGCGGAAACTCTGCCGGCCATCAGCCCAGCGCCGGAACATGGCGTGGCTGCAGACAAAACGGTCGTCTTCAACCACATCGACCGGCACACCTAAGGTCTGCGGCCAGCTGGCGATTTCCTGCATCAGCCGGTATTCCGCGAGCTCGGTCAGGCGCACCCGTTGCAGCTGCGGTTGCTGCTGCAATACCTGCTGCACAGCGGCCAGTAATGACAGCACCTGCTGGTCAAAGTCGACATAATGCACCTGATGGCCTTGCAAACGCAGCGCGGCGGCAAAGTGGCGCATGGCGCTGAATAACAGCACAATTTTCAGCTGATGGTGCGGCGCGTAATGGGCCTCGGCGGCAACTTCGGCCAGCAAAATCTGGTCGCCGGGCTGCAGGTCACGCAATGAACTCAGCGCCGGACTCAACTGATCAGCGGTAATAAGAATGAGCGCTGACATTAACGATAGCGCCTTGATTTGTTGGGCATTTGGGGAAAACTCGCTGCGATCTGGCGGATAACTGGCACTACGCCATTATTTTTTGATTGGATCAGCATTTCGCGACCTTTGGCTGATTTACAACGGCGCCGCTTTTCGCTAGCTTAAATTTTAATCTGACAGGGTGTGGGGTTGACGTGGATCCACTTGAGCATATTTTACTGGATGTCTCGGCATCTCCGCTGATTGACCTCGGCGCCTGGGAGCAGGCCAGTCAGCTGATTTTGCAGAGTCTGCAAAAAGGCCTGATGGTACAGCGCGTCAGTTTGTGGCTGTATGATCTGGGCGACCAGAGTATGGTTTGTCAGTTGTTGCTTGATGGCGATGAGTTTGCAACTGAAGCGCTGCGCCTGCAAGCCAGTCAATTCCCGGCTTATTTTCAGGCATTGCGCCGCGAGCGGGCCATAGTGGCGCATGATGCGCGTGTTGACCCGCAGACTGCGGAATTCCTCGATTATCTGCAAAACCACCAGATTTTTTCCATGCTGGACTTGCCGGTTCGTCACCTGGGCAAAATGATCGGCATCATTTGTTGCGAACACACGCGAAGTCGGCGTGACTGGAATGACAACGAAGTACGTTTTGCCGCCGCCATGGCTGATCAGGTTGGGCGGGCGCTTAATGCTGACCGCTTTCTTTGCGCGCAAAGCCAACTGGAGCAACTGAACCTGCAGCTTGAACAGCGGGTGGAACAGCGCAGTCAACAGCTGGCAGACACCGATGAACTCGTACGGCGCGCCCATCAGCAAATGGAAGCGCAGGCCAGGCTCGCTACTTTAGGCGGCATTGTTGCGGGCGTTGCCCATGAAGTGAATTCACCGCTTGGTGTGGCGCTGACCGCCAATACCTTGTTGGAACAACGCCTACAGGACTTTATTTTTGGCATGCGGGAGCGGTCGATCAGTGCGTCGCAGGCGATGAGCCTATTAGAACAAATGCATGAGAGTTCACTGCTGGTGACCGCCAATTTGCAGCGTGCCCAGCGTCTGATGGCGCAGTTTAAAGAAACCGCAGCGCATCAAACCCGCGTGGAGTCAGCTCCGGTGGCGTTTCGCCAGCTAGTGGTAGATTTACTGGCCAGTCTGACGCCGGCGACCCGGCAGGTGCCGGTATTTCCCGACGTGTATATTGACCCAAACCTGACGCTGATCACTGCTGCCGATGTCTGGCTGCAGATCCTGACCAATCTGGTGATCAACAGTTGCCTGCACGCCTTCAGCGAGACGGCGCACCCGGCCATTAGTATCAGCGCTACCTTAAACGACCAGCACGAGCTGCAGTTTGTTTACAAAGACAATGGCTGTGGTTTAACTGCCGAAGTCCGCAAGCAGATTTTTGAACCGTTTTTTACCACTAAACCCAATGCCGGCGGCACCGGTCTTGGCATGTCAATTTTAAAACAGCTGGTGGAGAAAAAACTCTGTGGCGAGCTGAACTTGCTCGATGGGCCTGGGTTTGGCCTGCAAATCAGTTGTCTGGCCTGAAAGTCTGGCTGGCCTTACTGCTTTTTAGCTAAGTTTTGTGATAGTGTCACATTTTGACCGGTAATGACGGTTTATTGATGTGGAGACTCATGATGCGTATAGCTTGGACCTGGTACCTGTTGCTTTTTGCAGCAACGCCGATAATGGCGGCAGAACACGGCGATGCTGCAGGGCATGAAGAACATGGCGCCCATGTGCACGGTGAAGCTCAGCTTACGCTGGCCACCGACGGCGGCTTGCTGGAAATAATGTTAGAAAGTCCGGCGGCGAATCTGCTGGGCTTTGAACAGAAACCGGCGACTGCAGCCCAGCAAGGTGCCTGGCAGCAACAGCAAGCCTTGCTCAAAAGTGGTCAGTGGTTGCAGCTGCCTGTTGCTGCAAAGTGTGTGCTGCAACAACAGCAACTTAATGAACCGTGGGCTAAAGGCGGGCAGCACGCTGACATCAGCATCAGCCTGAGGTATCAATGTAATGCAGCGGAATTACTGAATGAAGTGAAAGTCATTTTGTTCACAACAGCTGCTGACTTGCAGCAAATCGATGTGCAGTGGGTTAGTGGCGGCCAGCAGGGTGCCGCGACATTGAATGCGAAACAGCCGGTGCTGCAGCTACCGGGTACCGAGTAAATCCCTGATCGTCAAAACAAAAAAACACAGCAATTGCTGTGTTTTTTTGTTTTCTACATCCATGTAGAAAATTGCTTCGCAACCAGCCTGCGGCTGTCCAAAAACGTTCCGGACATTTTTTTGTTAATGGTGCAGTCGTTTTATTCGTAAATGTATTCGCTGATCTTGTCGACTTTCAGGCTATAGGCGGAGTTGGCCAGGTCGTGACTCATTGTATCTGTTGTCATTGTCCCTTCAATCCAGAACGGGTTGTAAATCAGGTCTGCTTTTAAGTTCTTCGCGCCACTGACATAAACAATCTGGTTTGGTGGTGGCGGTGGCACGTGAATACAGGCACCGAAATAAGGCACCAGAAAAAATGCGGTGATGTTCTGGTCGGCGTCGTATTCAATCGGCACCACAAAACCAGGTAATTTGACTTTTCGACCGTTCAGTTCAGGACGGACATTGGCTGAGGACATCACATCAGCCCAGGCTTTCATCGACGGGTCATTGCTGGTATTAAAGTTTTTATTGATGGCTGACCCAGCACCTTCGCCGCCTTCATGGCTGACTTCCGGTAGTGCTTCCATTTTTTGTAAGTCAGCGTCCGGCAGTAAATCTGTCCATTCCAGCTCAATCACTTTGCTTTTATCTGCCGGCAGACTGCGTGCGGCTGGTGCTTGTTCAGCGGCTTTTGCAGTTTCGGTAGCCATGGCTGGTGCAGATGCGACCAGTGCCAGAATAGTTCCTATTAACAACGGTTTGAACATTGGAGCTTCTTCCCGACTATATGTTATAAAATCACGGTTTTTCGCATCATACCATTATTCAAAGGGCAGCTTGTGGCCGTGGATCTGAATATTCCCGCAATTGAACTCAAAAATCTGCGCCATCAGTGGCCGGACCAGGCATTTTGCCTGCAAATCCCGGCGCTGACTTTGGCGGTTGGACAACACTTATTTATCCGTGGGGCTTCTGGCTCCGGCAAAACCACTTTATTAAATCTGCTGTGTGGTGTGCTGAGCATCCAGCAAGGCGAAATCCGCCTCGGTGGTCAGCTGCTGCAACCCAATTCGGCAGCCAAACGCGATCAGCTGCGTGCCCGCCAGATAGGCGTGGTGTTCCAGCAGCTCAATCTGATCCCTTATTTGTCAGTGCTCGATAATGTGCTGCTTGGACAGGCATTTAGCGGTAAAGCAGCAGACATGGCACGGGCTGAAAGACTGTTACAGGCACTGCAATTGCCGGCGGAGCTTTGGCAGCAAAGTGCTGCGGCGCTCAGTGTCGGCCAGCAGCAGCGCGTCGCCATCGCGCGGGCTTTGCTCGGCAAGCCGACCTTGCTGATCGCAGACGAACCGACGTCCGCATTGGATGCAGATAACCGTGATGCCTTTATGCGGGTGTTGTTACAGGAAGCGGATGCAGCCGGCAGCACTGTGGTGTTTGTCAGCCATGATCAGGCACTGGCCGGTTATTTTCAGTATCAGCTGGATATGGGGCGGCTCGGAGATGGGGTCACAGCGGTACGGGGGAATGCAGCATGTTGTTAAAATTAGCCCGGCAAAGTTTGTGGAGCCGGCGGGGCACCGCCTGGTTGACGTTGTGTTCTTTAATCATCTCGCTGAGTCTGTTGCTTGGCATCGACCATTTGCGGCTGGAAGCCAAACGCAGTTTTACCAGCACAGTCGCTGGTACCGATTTGATTGTCGGGGCTCGTTCCGGCCAGCTGAATTTGTTGCTGTATACGGTGTTTCGCATTGGCAACGCCACCAATAACATCAGCTACGCCCATTATGAACAAATCAGTAAACACCCGCAGGTGCGCTGGGCTATTCCGCTGGCGCTGGGCGATTCGCACCGCGGCTTTCGGGTGTTGGGCACTAACACCGACTATTTCCGCTACTTCCGCTATGGCGAGCAGCAGTCGCTGCAGTTAGCGGCCGGGCGTGAGTTCAGCAGTGTGTATGAAACTGTGCTTGGCGCGGATGTGGCGAAAAAACTCGGCTATCAGCTCGGACAGGAAATTGTGTTGTCGCACGGCGTCGGCAAAGTCAGCTTTAGTCAGCATAAAGACCAGCCTTTTACCGTCGTTGGCATTCTGGCGCCTACAGGCACACCGGTCGACCAGTCGGTGCATGTCAGTCTGACTGGTATCGAAGCCATTCATCAAGGCTGGCAAAACGGTGCGCCAGCTATGCGCAAAGCCAAAACAGTACTGTCTGAGGCTGAGCTGGCGGCACTGCAACCGACTGTGCTGACCGGCGCTTTGCTTGGGCTCAAATCCAAAGTAGCGACTTTTGCTGTGCAGCGCCAAATCAATGAATTTAAAGCTGAACCCTTATCGGCGATTTTACCGGGTGCGGCGCTGGCAGAGTTGTGGCAGATGTTAGTGCTGGTGGAAAATCTGCTGCTGGTGATCACCGCGCTGGTGCTGCTGGCGGCCTTGATTGGCCTGACCACCACGCTATTGGCGGCGCAGCGTGAGCGGGCGCGCGAACTGGCGATTTTGCGCGCGATTGGCGCGCGGCCCTGGCAACTGTTTTTGCTGATTGAGCTGGAAGTGCTGCTGTTAACAGTGACCAGTATCGCCGGTGCGTTTCTGCTGTTAACCGGCAGCCTGGCGGCGCTGCAACCTTGGCTTAGCAGTCAATATGGCCTGGTGATTAGCCTGCTGGCCTGGCATCCGCATACGGCTGCGGGCCTTGGTCTGGTGTTGGCACTGTCGCTGTTGCTGGGTGCTATACCCGCAGTGCAGGCGTACCGGCAAAGCCTGAATCAGGGGCTGCAGGTCAGGTTATGACGGCGCTGGAGTCAGTTGACCTCCCTTGCTATAGTAGGCAAATAGATGTGATTTTGATGTGGGATGTGCATGGACGGAACTGCGGCGAATCTTGAACAGCAACTGGCGCAACTGAACCAGCAGTATCTGCGTCGTCTGCAGCAGGAGCTGCCGCAATTGCAATGGCTGCTGCTGCAGTTTGTTCAGGCCGGGCCGCTGGAGTGGCGTGAACAGGCCTCCGTATTAATTTTACGTTTTCATACCCTGGCCGGCTCCGCCGGTACCTTTGGACTCGCCAATGTTGGCATAATCGCCAAAGGTATCGAACAGCAGCTCAAAACCCTGCTCAGCCAACAACAACTGCCCAGCCGCGAAGAACATGCCCTGTTGCAACAGCAGTTTGTTGAGATGCAACACGCTGCCGGACAGCCGACCGAACAGCAGCTCAGCAAAACTACACTGAAAAAGTCCGACAAACACGAAGCGCGGATTTTGTTGCTGTGTGACGACCCATTGATTTCAATGCCAATTGGGCAAACCCTGAAAACTTTTGGTCATCAGGTGGAACGTTTCAGTGATTTCAGCCAGTTACTGAGTTCAGCCACGCTGGATGCCCCGGATGTCATTATTGTTGATCTCGACGCGCTGGACGACAGGGCGCAAGGGCTTCTTGCATTGGGCAAGCTGCAATGTCCACAGGCCCAGCCAATTCCTATTTTTGTGCTGTCGTCGGATGAAGAGTTTGAGCATTATCTGCAAGCGGTGCGGGCCGGCGTACTGGGTTATTTTGTTAAACCTCTGAACCCGGCCATACTGGAAGCCCGTTTACAGCGCCTGTTGTCGGTGCGTGAGCGCGACGCCTTTCGCGTGTTGATTGTTGATGACGATATGTTACTGGCGCAGCATTATGCGCTGGTGTTACAAAATGCCGGCCTGCGCGCCGAGATCCTGACCAATCCGGCAGAAGTGTTTCAGGGCCTGCGCCGGTTTCATCCGGATGTGATTTTGCTCGACGTCAATATGCCGGAATGTTCTGGCCCCGAGCTGGCGCAGACCATCCGGCTGCAGGATGAATGGCTGGGTGTACCTATCATTTATCTATCTTCAGAAACCGACAGCGAACGGCAAATGGCGTCGCTGATCAAAGCCGGTGATGATTTTCTGACAAAACCAATCAGTGATAACGCTTTAGTAGTGGCGATTTTTGCCCGCGCCCAGCGCGCCCGCCAGCTGGCTGAAGTGATGACCAAAGACAGTCTGACCGGCCTGTTGCAGCATGCGCATATCAAAGAGCGGCTCGGCGCTGAACTGGAGCGGGCAGCACGCTTGCAACAAAATGTCAGTGTGGCGATGCTGGATATCGATCACTTCAAAAAAGTAAATGATTTATATGGCCATTTAACCGGCGACCAGGTGATCAGCAGCCTGGCGAATTTATTACGCCAGCAATTGCGCAAAACCGACCTGATTGGGCGCTACGGCGGCGAAGAATTTTTATTAGTGCTGCCGGAATGTCAGCTCGATAAAGCCTGTCAGGTGGTGAATCAATTGCGTGAAGCTTTCGCCCGTATTCCTTTTGTCAGTAACGGCCAGACCTTTCACTGCAGCTTCAGTGCCGGTATCACCAGCGGCAGCGATAGCCAGCAGGTTGATGTCGTGGTGGACCACGCTGATCAGGCGTTATATAAGGCCAAAGGTGCTGGCCGTAATCAGGTGATTTTGTATCAGGCGCCGCGGGAAGATATCCCGTCTCACTCCTGAACGCCGTTTTCGCAGGCGGCGGTCGCTACTCCATTAAAAAATCTAAATAAAAACAACTGCCTTTACCGGTTTCACTGTCAAAGCCAATCTGACCGCCCATCCGGTTGGTCAATTCTTTCACTATCGCCAAGCCGAGGCCAGTGCCGCCACGCTGGCGTGCATCCACCGCATCCGCCTGTGAGAATTTCTCGAAGATACGGTCACGGAAGTTATCCGGAATACCTGGGCCTTGATCGACGACACTGATGCGGAAAAGGTTGTTTTGTATCGCGGTACGCACAGACACGACAGAGCCGCTCGGTGAGAATTTGGCCGCGTTCGACAATAAGTTCGCCATGATTTGGTGAAAACGCATCGGGTCCAGCGCCAACACCGCATCCGGCCCTGCTGTCAGTTCTATCCGCGCGCCAAATTTATCAGCATACGGCTGATTGTGGCGAACACATTGCTCCAGCAGCTCACGCACTGCGTAGTCCTGCAGTTCAAACTGCATTTTGCCGGCAACCAGTTTGTCGATATCCAATAAATCATTGATGAGCTGTGTCAGCTTTTCGCTGTTGTCGCCGGCGATCTGTAACATCGGTTGCATCGGTTCGGGCAATGCGCCCAAGGCGCCACCGCTCAGTAAGCCTAAGGCACCGGAAATCGCCGTCAGCGGTGTGCGCAGTTCGTGGCTGACCATCGACACAAACTGGTTTTTCATCTGTTCAACCCGGCGCCGTTCAGTGATGTCCTGAATAATGGACCAGACCTGGGCGGTGCCACTGGCGTTTTGGATCAACACTTCACTGAGCACAACCGGAATTTGCTGGCCATCGGCATGCTGTAATTCCAGCTCAACCGGGCCAAAACTGGCATGTTCTGCCAGTGCTTGTTGGCGTTGCTCAAGCTGCTCGCTGCTGAACGATAACAATGCCGGCAACGGCAGGGCAGGTTCACCATGCAGGCCGGATAGTTCACACCATTGCGGATTGACACTCAGAATGTCGCCGCTGTCGAACTGACTTAATAAAATGGCCAGCGGTGCCAGCTGGTACAACGATGATAACTTCTGCTCACCGGCCCGTAGCGCGAGCTGGACTTCTTTTTGCGCCGTGACATCCCAGATAAAACCATCGATATATAACAGTTCACCGGTGGCGTCGTAGATCCCACGGCCCAGTTCCTGCACCCAGCGCACCGAGCCATTGGCGCGGCGAATGCGATATTCCACACTGAATCTGGCGTGATTATTCAGCTCACGGTCGACCACTTCACGCACTTGCGGCAAGTCTTCGGCCAGTTGCAGTTCAGCAAAGTTAATTTTCTGATTGCGGATAAAACTGCGAGCAGGATAACCGGTCAACTTTTCCACTTCGTCGCTGATAAACAACATTGTCCACTGCGCATCGTTGATACAGCGATAGACCACACCTGGCAGGTTTTCCAGCATGGAGCGGTGGCGCTGCTCGCTGAGTAACAGCGCATGGTGCAGCTGTTCTAATTGCGTAATATCGATAGCGACGCCGAGATAACCGCGGATCTCGCCTTGTTCGGTGCGGATCGCCGACACACTGAGCCGGACTTGTTTGCGTTCACCCTGTTTCCCGATATAAGTCCATTGCCGCGTCTCGCTGGCTCCATGGCGGGCTTTGTAAACAAACACATCAAAACCATCGATGGGCTGTTGGTACTCGTCACTGAGCTGCGCGGCCCGGGCGCGAATTTCTTCAGGGTCATGTAACAGGGCCGGCGTGGCGGTACCAACGAGTTCCTCCGCTCTGTAGCCGAGTAAACGTTCGGCTCCGGGATTAAACAACTGGATCACACCCTGCACATCGGTTGAAATGAGAGCAGCTTCAGTGGAAGAGTCGATAATGGCCTGCAGATGGGAACGGGTGCGTTGCATTTCCTGTTGCTGGGCGCGCTCCTGCGTGATGTCACGGTGGGTACCAAACATCAGCAATGGTTTGTGCTCATCGGTCCAGGCCATCACGCGGCCGACCGCATGGATCCAAACCCAGTGTCCTTGCTGGTGGCGCATGCGAAAGCGCGCATCAAAAAATGCCCGGGTGCCGGCAAAATGTTGTTCAAGAATTTCGCCGGTTACGGCTACATCTTCCGGATGTACCCGGCTTTGCCAGATACTGATATCGGAATGTTCGACCGGTGTCATGCCCAGCATGCTGTACCAATAGGTGTTGTAGACGGTCGTGCCGGTTTGCACATTCCATTCCCAGGTGCCCATATTGGTGCCGTCGATAATGGCGCCTATCCGGTCTTTTTCCTGTTGCAGGTGCAAATTCTGCTCAGCACTTTGTTGCTGCAGCAGGCGGCTGTTCATCAGCAACACCGCCTGGTCAGCCAGCTGCCGCAAGGTTTTTTGCTGTACTTCGTTTAATTGCAGCGGCTGAGTATCAAATACACATAAAGTGCCAAGTGCCAGTTCATTGTGCAGCACAAGCGGTGCGCCGGCGTAAAAACGGATGCCGTTGTCACAGGTTACCAACGGATTGTCTGCGGTGCGCTGGTCGGCGCGGGCGTCGGGAATATAGGTCAGCTGTTGCGGGGTTAAGATTGCGTGGGAGCAGAATGAATCATCGCGACTGTTTTCCTGCTCGCAGAAATTAAAGGTACTTTTGAACCATTGCCGCTTGCGGTCTATCAGCGTCAATGCCGCAAAGCTGGCACCACTGACATGGGCGGCAATCTCGGTCAGCGCATCGAAGGCCGCTTCGGCCGGTGTATCTAAAATTCTCAGTTGTTGCAGAGCCTGCAGGCGCGCAGTTTCGTTGTGCGGGGTTGGTGCCTTCATATCTGTCGCAAATCAGGAAATGCTGTTCCTAGTGTACGCAGAAAATCCGGCACTGCGATCTTTTTCTATGGCCTTTTTTGCTAGCCTTTTTTGCGTTTATTGGTCCGGATTAGCGGCGGGTTGTGCCTTCTGTTCGCTTAACCGCGCATCCAGCTGTTTACGTGCCTGCTGTTTTTCCTGCTGCTGTTTAATTCGTAAAAGCGCCGCGTATAACTGGGCAGCATTAAAAGGCCTGGCCGGGTCGACTAAATCACTGATATCGACTTGTGTGCTTTGTTGCAATTGTTGCAACAGTTCCAGGTGACGGCTTTGGATCAGCGCCTCGCGCATATCAGCATCTTCAGTGCCGGCAGTCACAGCATAGCTTTTCATCAGTAAATCAATAGTTTCAATATTTTGCGCGGCAGAAGGTTTTTGCTGTACGGCGCTGAGCTGGGCTTTTTGCTCCGCCAGCCATTGTTGCTGCAGCTGATAAACTGCCTCGGTGTGCCAGAAATAAAACAGCAGCGCAGCAGCGCCGATACCAAGACCAAGACCTTGTAAAAATGTTTGTTGGGGAGACGCTGACACAGACAACCTCAGGCAGAACGCGTATGAAAGGCAGACGCAGATGAAAACAGGCGGTTATCTTCTGTGCTGCGCCGTGCACTGTCAACCACCACACAACCACAGGGCGACAGTTCGCTGAAAATGTCGGCAAGAGACGCTGCCTTCACACGGCAGCAGCGTCTTCTACCGGATTTCGTTTATTCAGCCAGCAAGCTTCTGAGCATCCAGGCAGTTTTTTCATGCACGTTCAGCCGCTGCGTCAGCACGTCGGCGGTTGGCTGATCATTGGCTTCGCCAACGAGATCAAACAGGCTACGCGCGGTGCGGGCTGTGGTTTCCTGCGCGTTGACCAGATGCTGCACCATCTCATTGGCAGAAGGGACGCCTTCGACTTCTTTAATGGACGTCAGTTTGACGAACTCTTTGTAAGTGCCGGGTGCCGGAAAACCCAAAGCGCGGATACGTTCGGCGATGATATCCAGCGCATTCCATTGTTCGGTGTACTGCGCCATAAACATATTATGCAGGCTGTTGAACTGCGGGCCTGTGACGTTCCAATGGAAGTTATGCGTCATCAGGTACAAGGTGTAACTGTCGGCCAACAAGGCAGACAAGCCTTTGACGATTTTTTCGCGGTGTTCCAGTGAAATGCCAATATCCAGCTGGGCGGATTTCGGTTGTTTTTTCGCCATGATAAATCCTCAGGTACTTGCGTGGGAACTAAGAATGGATCTGGGGCCCATTCTTCAAATCTAAAGCCTTGCGCGCTGATTTTGTTGCTGCCAGCCCGCCGCGTGGTATAGCAACAGCCCGAGCGCCAGCAAAGCCAAGGTTAACCAGACCGATGCGGCGCTGACTTGCGACGCCAGCCACAGACAAACTGTCAGACCGAGCCAGGGCCATAACGCCGAGAGCGGCAGCCGTAGCTCGGACGGCTCGTGGCGGCGCAGCACGGGCAGGGCCAGACAACACAAACCATATAACAAAGCACGGATTAATACTGTCGCTGCCGCCAGATAGAAAAAACTGCCGGCACTGGCCAGCAACAACGTCAGCGCGCCAAAAAACCAGATAGCGTTGGCAGGTGTCAGAAACCGCGGATGCACCTTAGCAAACCAGGCCGGCAGCTGGCCTTGTGTCGCAAGGCTGTGGCTGAGACGTGGCGTTGAGAACATCGCTCCTAACAAATTCGCACTGACCGAGGCGATAATGCCAAACATCACCAACGCAGTAGCAACAGGCTGCCATTGCACATAACCCCAAAAAACTGTGGCTTGAGCTGCAGCTTCCAGAAGCGGCGTTTTGCTGTCCGCCAGGTTTGGCAGCAGTAACAGACAGGCGGCCTGCACTGCCATATATAACAGCGTAACGACAGCTAGCCCCAGCAACAAGGCACGAGGTAAATCGCGCTGCGGGTTTTTCGCTTCGCCAGCCGGGATCAGCGCAGATTCAAAACCGACAAAGGCATAGACCAATAACAGCAATGCCGCAGAGCCATCGCTGACGGCGGGGTAACTCCAGAATGGTTGCCATTCGATGTGATGCAAAGACGTCGCCGGCAGCAGCAACAAAGCGCAGCCACTGACTGCAAAACCGGCCAATACGCCGATTTTCGCCATGGTCAGCGTGCCCAGCCAGCGCATCGTCTGGCGCACGCCCCAGACATTTAGCAGCGTCAGGCTGCCAATGATGCTGAGCAATAGCAGCAGGCGCGGGCTGCCACTTTGCAGCGACGGCAAAAAATAACTGACAGAATCGACCAGCAACACACTGTTCGCGGCAACCGACACCAGCCGGGCCAGATAATACAACCAGCCGGCCTGAAAGCCGAACACCGGGCCAAAGGCTGCGCCGGCATATCGTGCCGGCCCGCCGCTACCGGCAAACCGGCTGGCGAGTTCGGCAAAACACAATAACACCGGCAGGATGAGCAAAGCGCAAAGCGGATATAGCCATAAGCTAAAATCACCGGCCAGCCTTGCTGCGCCCGCGGGCAAACCAAAAATGCCGGCACCAATCAGGCCATTAATCACTAAGAGCCATAAGCTCCAGAAGCCAAGCTGGCGCGGCAACTGCACCGTATTTGTTGGCGCTGCGTTTGTTGGTGCTGATGTGGGGGAGGATTGATGCATCTGCTGCTGTGATGAAAGAACACAAGCTTACATTAGCCAGAAAATACACAGCGCGGCAAGGTGGAATAAAGTCTGAATGCAACTCAGCGATGAAAATGCCGGCAGCCAAAAGGACAACACAGACTGCCAGCGGGGCAAATTAGTTCGTTGCGTGCACTGCTTGCTGGCATTGCTGCTGCAAAGCACCATCGCTGATTTGGTCGCAGCGGCTGACATCGAGCTGAGCTTTGGCCAGACACATGGCTTTGTCATTGGCGTGGGAGAGAGATAAACAACGGGCAGGTGCTGAGGATAACGCTGAAATTGAGAAGGTCAGAATACCGGTCAGGATCAAGGCTGTGCGTAAAATTGGCTTTTCCATAGCAGGCTCCATTGGTGCAGTTTCAGCAGGGATAACTTCACCATAACGGGCCAGGATGAATCTGATATTAACCGTATCCTGCAGATCCAGACAGAAAAAAGCTGTTACTCCGGATCTGGTGTATGAAAGCGCGCCGTTTCCAGCCAATGTTCACTTTGATAGTCCAACAGCGGTGCCTGCGCTTTGCGCACCCAGAACTGGTCGCGGTTAAACATAAATTCGGCGTGGTAATCCTTTGCCAGAGCTGCAAGTGGCAAGTGTTGCCAGCTCTTGCCGGCTTGTTTGTCTGTGGCTTCCAGCAGATAGACCTGTCCCTGTATAAAAGCCACCACCCAAGCGTGGCCTTCACCGCGGTAGCTGCCAAGCACTACCCGCGCATCAAAACCTTCGGCCAGCAGCCAGTCCGCCAGAATCATCGCGTGGTCTTCACAGTCGCCGCGTAAATGCACCCAGGCCTGGGCAGCGTTCTGCCAGACATCACCGCGCCGGTATTGCTGCTGGTCATATTGATAGACTTTGCGCTTCGACAGGAAATACAGCGGTAATGCCGGGTTATCAATCCGAAACGGATGGGCGCCAACCAGATAACTGTTGGCAAAATGATGTTCAGCGTCAATGCCTTGTGCACTGATAATCGCTGGTCGACCATTGGCGTCTTGCCACATAAATGGCCGCGCCTGGTCGTCTTTGCTGTTCAGTAACGCGGCAGCGATGTCCATTTCGCTGATGGTGTCACCGGTGGTACTCATAGTCAGCACACCGGCTCTGTTGTGTCGCAACAAATCTGCGGGTATGCGATCCGCGCTTTGTTGTAGCAGCAACATCAGTTGCTGGCTTTCTGACATTGACGTCGATGGACGGTCCAGCCAAAAAATACAGCCAATAGCCAGCAGCAACGGCAGCCAGAGCCAGCGCATCTTAGTGTTGCAAACCAAAACAGATGATCAGCGCGACAAAAATCATCAGCGCTGAGCAAAATATCGCAACCGCCAGATTGTTGTTGGCCAGTTCCTGCTGAATGTCGAGTTTTTTCAGCAGCACTTTATCAATCACCATTAACGCCGCCACTGCGACAAAGAGTGAAATCACGGTATAACTTAAGTTCAGCGCGAGGTTGATAAGACTGGCGTTGATGAAGGCCGTTTCCATGGGTTTTTCCTGAAAAATAAATGATTTAGCTACAGTAGGGCGCTGCGCTTTTACTGTCAATCACAGGGTTAGAAGTGATAGGGCAGGCCAAAAAAATGTTGGTCGTACGCCAGCAGCAATAAACAGCAATGCAGGCCGACAGTGGCCCAAAAGCGGGCGCGAAAACTGGTTTTGACGGTTTTATGCCGCAGCCAGTGCTGCGCCGCGACAGCGCCAGGCCAGCCGCCGAGTAAACCGGCCAGCAATAAAGTGGATTCCGCGGTGCGCCAATGGCCGGCACGCGCAGCTTTTTTGTCCCAGGCATATAAGCCAAAGGTCAATATCGACATCAGCAGGCAGATGCTGCCGACAAGCTGTGGCACCAGCTCGAGGCCGGTGGCTGCGCCCAACATCAGACAGAATGCAATCGTAAACAGTGGCGCAAGTTTGGATGGTCCGGAATTTGGCTTTTCTTGAGCTGTCAGCGGCTTGCCATCGAGCCGGCTTTGCACCACCGCGACAGCCCTTTGTTTGCCATCCGCAGAATTCGCCAGCTGATAGACCAACTGCAAGCCAGCTTCCGGTCTGGGAGTCTTACGGGCAAAATCACCGATATGCACAAAAACCCGCGGCCCCGGCAACCTCGGCTCAATAAAACCAAAACCCTTGGCATCATCCCATTGCACCAAAGTGCCTTTAAGCTTCGCGGCCATCCTATCTCTCCCTGATTTTTCGGGGCCGCGTTTATGAGTTGAAAGTTTAACAGCAGCCTTGCGCCATCATGATTGAAAACTGTGGTTAAAAAAAGCCCTGAAATGGACTGGAGCCTGGTCTAATCATTACAGATGGTCTACAAAAAGGGTCTACGAAACCCAAAAAAGAAAAACCCTAAGGTGTTGATCCTTAGGGTTTTTATTGCCTCTCGGCTTGTTGGTGGAGCTGGGGGGATTTGAACCCCCGTCCGAAAAACCTACGTCTTCAGTACTACATGCTTATCCATTCATTTGGTTAACCCTAGGAGCGCCGAATGGCAGGCTATCGTTGGGCGAGTCCGATTGGTTTTAGCATCTTGGCTCCGGACAAAGCCGCCATGCGATCCTGTTAGGGGTGATCTCCCAAAATCCCGGCTTACAGGCATGCGCGGGGGGGAGAGCATCTACTGCTTATTAGGCAGCGATTGCGTATGTTTCGTCGTTTGCGACTACTTTTTTGCGGCTTTTTACGAGGCCAACCGCCCCTCGGCATGCACTTAGGAGTTCGTGAATCCCGTCGAATCCAGTATCAGCCCCGAATTCTTCGTGAAGCGAACGCTTCAGTAACCAGGGCATTCTATGCCCTGCAGCATGTTGCGGCAAGCGTTGCTTTAGTGCTTTGCTGCCTTTCTGTGCTGCTTAACATCTAAGTGGTGATCAATTCGCCAGTTTCAAGCGCTGGCAGATTAAATCACCGCTTGGAATGCTTCATCATCCGTTCTTTTTCGCGTGACCAGTCGCGGTCTTTAATGTCGTCGCGCTTGTCGAATTCGCGTTTACCTTTGGCCAGATAGAACTCTAGTTTTACCCAGGGGCCTTTCCAGTACATGGCTGTCGCGACCATGGTGTAGCCGTCACGTTCTTTGGCGCCAATCAATTTGTTGATTTCGCGTTTATTCAACAGCAGCTTGCGTGAACGCTCCGGGTCACAAACCACATGACTGGACGCGCTGTTCAGCGGCTGAATGATGGCACCAAATAAATAAGCTTCGCCGTCTTTGATGATGACGTAGGAATCGGCGATATTGGCTTTACCCTGGCGAATACTTTTGATTTCCCAGCCTTGCAGCGCCATACCACCTTCGAAGCGGTCTTCGAGCGAGTATTCGTGGCGGGCTTTGCGGTTCAGGGCGATAGTGCCGCCCTCATTTTGGTTTTTTTTCTTAGTCATGCTAACTCAGAGAAGACTTGCGGGCCTAAACAACACAGCCTGTGTTGCTGCCGTGAAAACTTGTGACAGGGGCAGGATCTGTTACAATCGCCGACCTGATCCAGGGGAGTGAGTATGCCACAAATTGAGCGCAGCGCGCTGGTTTTTTACAGCTGCCAACAGATGTATCAACTGGTTAATGATGTTCCGTCATATCCGCAATTTTTACCGGGTTGCAGCCATGCGGTGGTGCTGAGCGCTACTGAACAGCAGCAAACGGCGCGGCTGGATATCAGTAAAGCCGGTATCACCCAAAGTTTCACCACCCGCAATACTTTAGAGCCGTTTCAGCGCATTGGTATGGAACTGGTTGATGGGCCTTTTAAATTTCTGCGTGGCGGCTGGCGTTTTGTCCCGCTGAACGATCAGGCCTGCAAAGTGGTGCTGGAACTGGAGTTTGAGTTCTCCAGCAAGCTCATCGAATTCGCATTTGGTAAGATTTTCAACGAGCTGACTGGCGTGATGGTGCAGGCATTCACCAACAGAGCCAAGCAGGTTTATGGAGTGTCTCATGGCTGATGTGATTTTGATTGAAGTGGCTTTTGCGCTGCCACAGCGCCAGACGCTGCTCAGTGTCAGTGTGCCAGTGGATGCCACAGTGCGTCAGGCGATTGAAAGTTCAGGGATTTTACGGATGTATCCGGAAATTGACCTGACGCAGAACAAAGTTGGGATCTGGAGTCGCACCGTGCGGTTGGAAGACAGCTTGACTGCCGGCGACCGGATTGAGATTTACCGGCCTCTGATTGCTGACCCGAAAGATATGCGTAAACGTCGCGCCGATAAAGCCAAAGAAGAAGGGCGTGCCGATAAAGTCACTGGCGGCCGGCCGCAGCAGCATCAAAGCCGCGATCACGACGACGCCGATACAGAGGCTTCGCACTGACAGGGCTAGTCAATAAGTCTGACCCACAAAAACAACAAACCCGCTGTTTCAGCGGGTTTGTTGTTTTAACAGCACCGGTCGCCGGCAATGTTATTGGTCAAGCGGTACATTAAATTCTTTTGGCACGTCAAAATCGCCGCTCATTTTCGCCAGCTTGCCGTTTTGGAAATTCAGCACCAGCTGCTTTTTGAAATTGTCACCGCGGCCGCCTTGCAGCGCGTAAAAATAATGCCAGGTATTGTCTTCGAAGCTGTTCTCCGCCACAGGGTTGCCAAGTACGTACTGCACTTGTTCTTTGCTCATCTGGATGCGCAGCTTGTCGATATCTTTTTGCTCCAGAAAGTTACCTTGTGGTACGTCGATCCGGTAAATCCAGCTGCTGCAAGCTGTCAAGGACAGCATCAGGCCAGAGGCGAACAGCCAGGCTCCGGCTTTTTTTAACGTCAACTCGCGCATAATTCTCTTCATTATCAGCTTTAGTTAGCAAAGTGACCGGCATCATACCGCAAGCGCCGGCCAAGATTAAAGTGCTGCGCTGCAGAACTTGTCAGAAGCTGCAGCCTTTTGCTGCAGCGCTGTTCTGACTTATGGCGTGCATAAAAGTTCGCGGGCGTTGGCAATTGCATGCGCGCTGACGTTTTCACCGGCCAGCAGTCTGGCGATCTCCTGTACCCGTTCATCATCGGTGAGTGCCCGCATACGAGTTTCGGTATGGATACCGTCGGTGTACTTCTCAACAAAGAGCTGCTGATGGCCTTGGCTCGCCACTTGCGGTAAGTGGGTGACACAAATGAGCTGGGTACTGCTGCCAAGCTGACGCAACATGCGTCCGACACCTGCGGCGACAGGCCCGCTGATACCGACGTCCACTTCATCGAAAATCAGCGTTGGCGTGGTGACTTTGTCTGCCAGAATGACCTGTACGGCCAGACTGATGCGCGACAATTCACCGCCCGATGCAACTTTGTCTAAGGGTTGTAACGGCTGGCCCGGGTTGGTGCTGACCAGAAATTCAATCTGATCCCAGCCGTAGCCGTTAGCCCGCTCCGGCGCCTGTGGCTGTACGTCTATATGGAAGCGGGCATTGTGCATACTTAAGTCAGCCATACTGCCGGCGATACGGGCGGAGAGCTCGAGCGCTGCCTGTTGCCGGCTTTTGCTTAACTGCTCAGCACTGCTGCTGAATTCACGAAGTGCTTGCTGAATATGCAGTTCCAGTTCAACCAGCCGCTCGTCGTCACCGGCCAGTTCCTGTAATTGCTGGCTGAGCAGCTGATGATGCAGTGGCAAGGTATCCGGCGCGATTTGGTGTTTGCGGCTCAGATTCAGCCATTGGCTCAGCCGCTGGTCAATCTCCATTAAACGTTCAGGATCCACTTCAACCCGCTCGGCATATCGACGCAGTTCGCGGCTGGCTTCTTCAATCTGCACCAGTGCTTCCTGCAGCATTTGTTCAACCGGGCACAGCTGACTGTCGATGGCAGCGCTGTGGCTGACTTCAAAGCTCGCCTGACGCAGCATGGCATAGCTGTTCGATTCATCATTGTCGTACAGCAACTGCAATGCCAGCTGGCTGCTCTGGATCAGGCCAGAACTGTGGCTGAGTCGCTGATGTTCTGCTTCTAAAGCAACGAATTCGTCTGGCTGTGGCGCGAATTGATCAAGCTCAGCCACCTGATACTCCAGCAATTGCCGCTGCGCTTCGCGTTGCTGCTGGTTTTGCTGCAATGCCTGATATTCGGCTTTTAACTGCTGGGCCTGTTTCCATTGTTGTTTGCAGGCAGCCAGTAAATCCGGATGTGCGGCAAAGGCGTCCAGTAACTGGCGCTGATAATCATTTTTCAGTAGTTGCTGATGGGCATGCTGACCATGAATGCTGAGCAGATGCTGCCCGAGCGCTTTGAGTTGCTGTGCCGGCACCTGTACGCCGTTGATATAACCCCGCGAGCGACCTTCCTGACCAATGACCCGCCGGACTATACATTCTTGCCCCATCGCAAGGTCTTGTTCCTGCAACCATTGTTGCGCAGAAGGTAAGCTGCTGATATCAAAGGTAGCGACTAAATCGGCTTTATCAGCGCCAGGTCGTACAGCCATGCCGTCCGCGCGTTCACCGAGGCACAGTGCTAAAGCATCGAGTGAGATCGATTTACCGGCGCCGGTTTCGCCGGTGATGGTGGTCATCCCGGCTTGCCATTCGATTTCCAGCGCGCGCACTATCGCGAAGTTACTGATGTGAAGATGGGTCAGCATGTCAGTTCCAGTCATAGTGAATAATGACTGTTAATTTATACAGTGTTTTTCTGACTGACAAGCTGTGTAGCGAAATAATTTATAACATGTTGATTAATAGAGCTTAGATCCCCAGCCCAGCTTATTACGCAACACATGGAAATAACTGTAGCCCGGTGGATGCACCAGGATCAGTGGTTTTGGATGTTTGCGGATCACAATTTGGTCACCCGGCATCACCGCAAGGATCACATGGCTGTCGCAGCTGATTTGCAGGTGAGCGTCGTTACTCGGCGCCACTTTCAACCTAATTTCACTAGTGCCGGCGACGACCAGCGGTCGGCTGCTGAGCGTGTGCGGAAACATCGGCACCAGGCTCATCGCGTCCAGCTCCGGCGTTAAAATCGGTCCGCCGCCGGACAATGAATAAGCCGTAGAGCCGGTGGGGGTGCTGACAATCAGGCCGTCGCTGCGTTGACTGAACACAAACTCGTTGTTGATATAGGCTTCAAATTCAATCATATGCGCGACTTTGTCGGCATGTAGCACCGCTTCGTTGACCGCGCTGTTGCTGCTTTTAATCGTATCGTTACGGTGCACCTCGATTTCGAGCAGATTACGTTTTTCCGTGACAAACTGGCCGGCCAGCACTTCGGCCAAAGGCACCTGAAAACTCTCCGGCGATAGGTCAGTTAAAAAACCGAGATTGCCGCGGTTGACACCAAGCACCGCCACGCCAAAGCGAGCCAGCACCCGCGCAGCGCCCAGCATATTACCGTCGCCACCGACCACAATGGCCAGATCACATTGTTTGCCCAAATCCACCAAATCAGCCGCTTCTGCGTCCGGCAGCCCTAAGGTTGCAGCAACCCGTTCTTCAACCAGGACCCGTACATCATATTTACTGAGAAAATGGTACAGGCTAACCAGCGTGTGATTTGCGCCCTGATGATTGGGTTTGCCGATAAGGCCAATGGTGCGAAAACTGGGGGTCATGCAGCGCGTTCCGCTTAGAGTATTTGCGCCGAGTATACAAAGCATGTTCTTCAGCTGCCAGCCTTTCCTTAGCCCTATTGCCGCGGTATTACTGTTCGGGTCATTGATTTTTCCGCTGATATCCCCACTATAGACAGGTCTTTTAATTGCATGAGCAAATACCCTGATGCTAAGCCGGCCCGAGCTGATTCTGAAACTCATTGTTGAGCAGTACCTGAGTGATGGTGCCCCGGTTTCGTCGAAATTTATTTCTGAGCAGGGCGGGTTACAGGTTAGCTCTGCGACTGTACGCAATACCATGGTGCAGTTGGAGCAGATGGGGCTGATCCGCTCACCGCACACCTCGGCTGGTCGTATTCCGACCACACAGGGTATCCGGCTGTTTATCGACAAAATGCTACAACTTGAACCAGTGCCACAGCGCTGGCTCAATGAAATTCAGCAGACTTTGTTGCCGCAGTTGCCACCTTCTGTGCTGATCCAGCGCGCCGGGCAGTTGCTGGCCAACTTAACCGGTCTGGTCAGCCTGTTAAGCCCGCCGAAGGCCGGGGGAAGGGTGATTCGGCAAGCCGAACTGGTGCGCCTGGCGATGGATAAGCTCTTGCTGGTGGTGATTGACGCCGAAGGTGATGTGCTGCACCGGGTGCTGGCACAACAGTCAGATATCACGCAACAAACCTTAAGCCGCAGTCTTTGTGTGCTCAATGCTGCCTTATGCGGCCAGTGCTGGCCGGATGCGATAGGGCGACTGGCTATTATGGCCCGCGCCGAGGGGGGCGATGTCGAGCCGCTTCTGCTGGATGTGATGGCGCAGCTCAGCCTTGATGAAATGCAACAAAACCAGCCGCTGGTTTACGGTCAGCACCATTTACTGCAGGAAGCTGAATATCAGCCCGACGCTGCGTTGCAACAAGTGGTGCAGTTGCTGGAGCAGCCAGCTTGTTTGCTGCAAATGTTATCGCCAGTGCTGCAGGACCAGTGCACCAAACTGATTTTGGGCCGCGAGTCTGGCCTCAGTGAATTACACAACGTCAGTATCATCGCATTGCGATATCAGGCGCAGCCGCACCGGGTGCTGGCGCTGCTTGGACCCAGCCGGATGCATTATGCCCATCTCATCCCGTTGGTCGAAGCGGTTGGTTTACAGCTATCAAAGCACTTGAATCAGCCGTGACAATCCCCATAATAGCCGCATTCATTTCGGAGTAAGTAAGCAATGAACGAGCAAGACAAGGTACAAAGCGCAGAACAGGAACAGCAGGTTGAGCAAGAGCAAGTGCAACTGTCTGATGAACAACAGATTATTGCTAAGCTCGAAGCTGAGCTGGAAAAAGCCCGTGCGACAGCCGCCGAGCAGACTGATTTAGCGCTGCGGGTGCGGGCAGAAGCCGAGAATATGAAACGTCGTGCTGCGCAGGACGTGGAGAAAGCGCATAAATTTGCGCTGGAAAAATTTGCCGGTGATTTATTACCGGCGCTGGACAACCTGGAACGTTCTTTAGGTTTCATCGACCCGGCTAACGAAGCAGTCAAAGCTTTAGCTGAAGGTGTCGAGCTGACGTTAAAAGGTCTGCTGGACACAGTGGCTAAATACGGTGTGCAGCAAATCGATCCGCAGGGTCAGCCGTTTAACCCGGATTTCCATCAGGCGATGTCGATCCAGCCAAATGCCGAACTGGCGCCAAACACCGTGATGTTTGTGATGCAAAAAGGCTACGAACTAAATGGCCGTCTGTTGCGCCCGGCGATGGTCGGTGTGTCGAAAAAGCCAGATTAATTCAAGGCTTTGTCAGAAAAAACCAGCTGTGGCTGGTTTTTTTTCGCTTGCGATTTGGCCTCCTCAGCGTTTGGAACCGCCAGGGGGAAAACGATGAGATCTGGTGGTCAGCGTTGGTTTTTTCGGCGTTTTTTCTATATTTGCCAGCCGGTTAGAGTTATGATTCGCGCTGTCGTATAACAGGAGTTTCTGATGCATCCCGTTCAGTCCGCACTGCGCTTACCACCCTGTTCGCTGTTGATCGCCGGCCGGTGGCAGTCAGCCGACAGCAGCTTCACAGTGACAGATCCGGCAACGGGCCAGCCGTTAGCACAGGTGGGCAGCGCCACTATCGCTGACGCTGAGCAGGCACTGGACGCAGCAGTTGCAGCCCTACCGCTGTGGCGGCGTAGTACCGCAACCGAGCGGGCAAGCTTACTGATGAAGTGGCATGCGCTTTTGCTGGAGCAGCGTGAATGGCTGGCGCAATTACTGACTGCAGAGCAAGGCAAACCCCTTGCCGAAGCGCGGGCGGAAATTGACTATGCCGCTTCTTATATCAACTGGTACGCCGGTGAAGCGCTGCGCCTGGCAGGCGACTGGCAGCATCCGAGTGTCGCCGGGCGCACGCTGCTGAATATTCCGGAACCTGTGGGCGTCGTGCTGGTGCTGACGCCGTGGAATTTCCCGGCGGCGATGATCACCCGCAAATTAGGCGCTGCGCTGGCTGCCGGTTGCCCGGTGATTGTCAAGCCGTCCGAATACACGCCACTGACAGCACTGGCGCTGGCAGAACTGGCACAGCAGGCTGGTTTTCCGGCCGGGGTGATCCAGGTACTGCCTTGTGCCACGCCAGATCCGGTTGCAGCTCACCTCATTGCTTCGCCGCAAGTGGCCAAGGTCAGTTTTACCGGTTCCACCGCAGTCGGACGTCTGCTGATGCAACAAAGTGCCGCGACGCTGAAGCGCCTGTCGCTGGAACTTGGCGGCAATGCGCCGGTGCTGGTATTTGCCGACGCTGATCTGGATGCGGCTGTTGCCGGTATTATGGCGGCGAAGTTTCGCAATGCCGGCCAGACCTGCGTCTGTATCAACCGGGTGCTGGTCGATTCCCGCATCGCTAAGGTTCTGGAGCAAAAGCTCGCGGCTGCAGTCATGGCACTTCGCCTTGGTGTTGGCACTGCGGCGGATACCCAAATTGGCCCACTGATTAACCAACGCGCCGTCGACAAAGTAAAGCAGCTCGTTACCGATGCCTTGGCTGCTGGCGCTCGGCTGGTATGCGGGCAAACGCTTGTGCCTGATATCGGGCATTTTGTCGCGCCGCAGCTACTCTCTGACGTACACATGGGCATGACGATTTGTCAGCAGGAGATCTTTGGACCAGTGTTGACGCTACAGACCTTTGCGGATGAGCAGACGGCGCTGCAGCTGGCCAACCAGACAGACGGTGGCCTGGCGGCATACCTGTTTGGCGCCGATGAAAAACGCAATTACCGGGTGGCTAACGCGCTGAAAGCCGGCATGGTCGGGATTAACGTCACAGCTATTTCGGACGCCCGCATTCCATTTGGTGGTGTCGGTACCGCCGGATTTGGCCGCGAAGGCTCCCGTTATGGCATTAACGATTATCTGCAATTAAAACATTTGTGCTGGGAATTAGCTGACTGAGATCAGCCGGAGATGGACATGCTGTGGATTAAAATCATCCTGTGGTGCAGCCTGAGTTTACTGCTGGCATGGCCAGCGTTGGCTGTCACGCCGCTGCATGATTATTTCCGCGAAAGCTGGACCACGCGCGACGGCTTGCCACATAACACCATCAACAATATCCAGCAAAGCGGTGATGGCTATTTGTGGCTCGCCACCTGGGAAGGGGCGGCACGATATGACGGTAGGGACTTTACCGTATTTGGCCGCGATGCTTTCACAGGATTACCGGATGCCGGCGTGCGGACATTATTCCGTGAACAGGACGGTAGTTTATTAGTCGCCGGTGCACGCGGCGGTATTAGCCGGGTGGGTACCGGCCGCTGGCAAAGCTTGCCACCGCTCGGGCAGCTCATCAATGATCTGGTCCGCGACCAGCAAGGCCAGCTCTGGTTTGCCATCGAAGGTGGTGGCGTGGCGCGTCAGCGTGCAGATGGGCAATATCAGCGTTTTGGCATTGAAGCGGGTTTGCCGGTGCGGGTGGCCTATCAGTTACAGCAAGACCGGCAGGGAATGATGTGGATTGCAACGCAGCAAGGCCTGTATCGCGTCGACCCTGCTGCGCCCGAGATCCGTTTTGAGCAAGTGGCATTATTGCCCGCCAAACCAGATGTAAATGTATTCGCGCTGGCCCTTGATCAACAAGGCCGGCTGCTGGTTGGTTCAGAGCAGGGCTTGTTTCGCTTTGACGGCCAGACATTCGGCTTAGTAGCCCCAGGGCTGAGTAATGTTGCCGTGACGGCATTGTATGTTGATGCAGAGGATCAGATCTGGATTGGCACCTTGAATCAAGGTCTGCAGCGGTTTAGTTCCTTGGGTATCGAGCAGCTGAGTGTGCAAGATGGGCTGCCGAATAACAGGGTACTGAGTATTTTTCAGGACAGTGAGCAAAGTATCTGGGTCGGTACCAATGCTGGTTTATACCGCCTGCGTGAAACGCCTTTTACCAATCTGACGCTGCAGCAGGGCCTCGCCGACAATTATGTCCGTACAGTACTGGAACATTCTGATGGCAGTGTCTGGATTGGCAGTGCCGGTGGTCTTGACCGTTGGTCGGCTGGTCAGGTCAGCAAAATCCGCCTGAGTGAAAGTGTATCGGTACTGAGTCTGGCAGAAGGGGAGCAAGGCGATGTCTGGGTTGGGACTTATGGCGATGGCGTCTACCAGCTACATCAGGGGCAAGTCGTAGCGCATTATCATCGTGGCAATGGCTTAGCCGCAAATGAAGTCCGGGCTATTGCAGTTGTTGCTGATCAGGTCTTTATTGGCACCACGGCCGGCCTGAATCTACTGCATCAGCAGCAGCTCAGGTTATTCACCGTCGCAGAAGGGCTGCCTGCAAATTTTGTTTCGGCACTGCATTATCAGGCCGCAGACCATCAGCAAAAGGGGCAGCTTTGGATTGGCACCGGGGCCGGGGCCGCGGTTTGGACTGATGGTCATCTGCGCCCGCTGAGTCTGGTCAGTCAGGAACAGGCTGAATATGTGTTTGGTTTTCATCATGACAAAGACAGCCCGTATATCTGGTTGGCGACGGACCGAGGTCTCATTCGTTATGATTTTACCCGCAATATCTTGAGACTGGTTGGCCGCAGTGCAGGAGTGCCAGTGGAAAAAATCTTTGCTTTGCTCGCAGATAACAAAGGTGATTTCTGGTTGAGCAGCAATAGAGGTATTGTGCGGATCAGTCAACAGGACGCCCATGCTGTGGCAGACGGCAAGCTAAAACGGCTATCCGGCTCTGATATGTTTGGCGAAGCCGACGGCATGCTGAGCGCCCAGTGTAATGGCGGCTCGGTGCCTGCGGCCACGGTGCGTCGTGACGGCACTTTATGGTTTGCTACATCGATGGGCGTGGCCAGCGTCGACCCGGACCGGCTGGCGCAATTCAGTTTGAAACCGCCGCCGGTGGTCGTGCAGCAAATTAGTGCTGACGGCCGGGAAGTGTCGCTGCAGCGTCCGGAGTTGCCAGCGGGTACCTTTCGGGTTCGCTTTGAATTTGCCGGGCTTAGTTATGTGATGCCATCGCGGATTTTATACCGTACCCAGTTGCAGGGCGTGGAGTCGGATTGGGTGGCGCGGGGGACCGCCAATCACGCCGAATATACCAATCTGCCACCGGGCGATTACCGGCTTGTGGTCAGTGCCGCTTATCCGGAGAGTGACTGGAACAACGATGTGGCCCGGATTGAATTCAGAGTGCTGCCGCTTTTCTGGCAAAAAGGCTGGGTTCAGCTGGTTGCCGGTGTTGTGGTTTTGTTTGCGTTGTTCGGCTTTGTGCGCTGGCGGCTGTACCGGCTTAGTCAGTCGGAACTGAAACTAAAACTGCAGGTTGCCGGCAAAACCACGGAATTACTGGCACAAGCGCAAAGTTTGCGGCAAGCGGTAGCGGAGAAAACCCAGCTGGCGGAGCAACTACAGCAACAAGCGGCCGCTTTTGCTGCGCAGGCGAGGGAGGATGGTTTAACTGGTCTTGCCAACCGGCGGGCTTTTGATGAACAACTGGCGTTCGAATTCAGCCGAGCGCAGCGGCTTGGGCAACCACTGTGTCTGGTCATGCTGGATATCGATCATTTCAAAACCATCAATGACAACTGGTCGCATCAAGCGGGTGATCTGGTGCTGCAGCGTCTTGCTGCACTGCTGCGCGAGGAAGTGCGTGAAATTGACCGGATTGCGCGCTGGGGCGGCGAAGAATTCGCATTATTGCTGCCACAAACAGCGCTGCCCCAGGCGGTTGAGATCAGCGAACGCATCCGTCTGGCTATCACAGCGTTGGATTTGTCCGCGGAGGTGCCCGGTTTGCGGGTTACAGCCAGTTTTGGTGTGGCACAACAAGACGCAGTTGGAAGTTACGAAAAATTGCTGAGCCGTGCTGACCAGCTGCTCTATCAGGCCAAAGCGCAGGGACGGAACTGCGTATGCAGCTGATCACAGCTATGCTATCAGGCAGAAGGGTAGCCAGAGGGCGACTGCTGTTGAAACAAATCATAAACGGCTTTATCCGGGCGCAATGGTTGTTGTGGCCTTGCACTGTGCTGGCCATTGAAGCACCGTTACGGGTACCGCATATCGCCGACGCTCCACCATTTGTGTTGACTGACGCGCAGCAGGTGCCCAATGGCGGCATTTTATTTGATATTTATCAGCAGATTAGTGTCGCGATGCAGCGCCCGTTGCAAATTGAAGCTATTCCACGCAAAAGGGTGACAGACATGCTGCTGCGCGGGCAGCTGGATTTGTATTGCAATGGCACACCGGATTGGTTCACCGAACCAGATCTGCGCTGGAGCCCGCCGTTGTTTGTCCATCGCGATCTGTATATATCTAACCAGCCTTATCGCGATTTTGCCGATTTTAAGCAGCGCGTCACGGGCAAAGTCGGCACCACGTTTGGATATGTCTATCCAACTTTAACTGAGTTATTTGCCAAAGGTCAGTTGCAACGGGTCGACAGTTATTCGCCGGCGGAAAGCTTGCGGCATCTGCAGAAACGCCATTTGAATGCGGTGGTGGTGTCTGAGTTTGAATTCGGTTATCTGCTTGCGCAAAAACAGGACTTGCATGTGGTGGAGATCGAACGGAATCAAATCCGTTGTATGTATTCGCCCCTACTGGCCGAGCAGACTATTGCGCTGCTGAATCAAACCATCACAAAGCTTACCCAACAAGGAAAAATCGAGCAGATCCTGGCCGCATACCGCTAGCGGTATGCCAACTGTGTTGTTCCCCGAAGTTCAGACCCATTCCTGCACTTTGCTCAGTAATGTTCTGGCATCAAATGGCTTGGCGATAAAATCATTCATGCCAGCTTCCAGGCACTCGCGGCGAAACTCTTCTGTGGCGTGCGCTGTCAGCGCAATCACTGGCAATTTGGCGTAAACCGGCTGCTGGCGTAGTAATTTAGTCGCGGTGTAGCCATCCATCGTCGGCATATGCACGTCCATCAGCACCAGCGCATACTGTTGTAGTTTCAGTTGTGACAAAGCCTGTTCACCGTGGTCGGCAACGTCGACAGCAAAACCGGCATGTTGCAGGATGATCCGTGCCAGTGTCTGGTTGTAGCTGTTATCTTCGACCAGCAAAATACGGTTGGCTGCGCCAGAGGCGGGTTCAGTGGGGAATGCCTGGGCTAGTCCTGACTCTGGTGGCAGATTCGCTGGCGGAGTGCTCAGGTCTGAGCGCGGTGCAGCTTTACCCTCAGCACCGGATTCTGCCCGGTAACTGCGGATGTTAAAGCTGAAAGTACTGCCGATGCCGGCCTGGCTTTGCACATCAATGCGGCCGCCCATCAGTTGTACCAGACGCTGTGCGATACTCAGGCCAAGCCCGGTGCCACCATATTTGCGGCTGGTTGAGCTGTCAGCCTGGCTAAATGCCTGAAACAGATTGCTGCATTGCTCCGGGCTCAGGCCAATACCGGTATCCTGCACGGCAAAATGCAACCAGACTTCGGCCGGGGTTTCCGGCGCTTTGACCTGCAATGCTAAATCAACGCGCAGCACCACTTTCCCCTGACCGGTAAATTTGACCGCATTGCTGAGCAGGTTAATCAGCACCTGACTGAGCCGCAGCGGATCACCAATCAACCAGGCCGGCACTTGTGGATCGACACTGAACTGCAGTTCCAGCCGCTTTTGCCGCGCTTGTTCTATAAACAAATCGCGGATTTGCTGCAGCATATCCTGCAGCCGGAAGCGCACTTGTTCCAACTCCAGCTTGCCGGCCTCGACTTTGGAGAAATCGAGAATGTCATTGATAATGCTTAATAAAATTTTGCTGGATGCGGTGATCTTACTTAAATAAAGCTGTTGGTCGGCGAAGGACTCACTGTTCTGTGCGAGCTGGGCGAAACCGATAATCGCATTCATCGGTGTGCGGATCTCATGGCTCATATTGGCGAGAAATTCGCTTTTGGCAACAGCTGCAGCTTCGGCTTTTTGCTTGGCGCCTTCCAGCATCAGCATCGTATCTTCCAGATGCTGAGTACGCTGGCGGACTAAGTCTTCCAGTTTGCTGTTTTCCTGTAACACGGGGCGCACACGCCAGCCAATCAGGCTTTTCAACAATAACAGCGACAGCAGCGCATACACCAGATAGGCCCACCAGCTTTGATACCAGGGCGCTGCTATTTGCAGGTGTAGTGGTGTGGCTTCACTGACTTCGCCAAAGGCATTTTTGTAGCGCAATTTAAACTGATAACTGCCGGGCGCCAGATTGGTATAGTCACGATAGGTTTCGTTATGCCAATCTGACCAGGCGGTATCGTTGCCAACCAACTGTACCTGAAACAGGTTAGTGTCCAGATGGCCGTAACGCGGTACTGTGTATTCTATTCGCAAAGAATTCTGGTCGGCGCCAAGCTGTAGTTTGGACAAATGGCCGCCGGCAAAATGCGTCTGGTTGTCGCGACTGACCACTCGACGGATCAAAGGGGGGTGAGCGACCTGCGCTTTGCTGATGCGGTTGGCATCAAACCGGAAGATCCCTTCAGCGCCACCAAACCAGGTGACCGCGGCATCTTCTGCCAGAATCACGTCCAGTGGCGTGTCGGCCAGTGGAAACAATGGCGCGGCCGACCAATGATAAGGTTGGTCTGCCGCCAGTTTTTCCGCAGCCCCGGCCTGACGTTCGCCGGTCTGGTTGTCCCAGTTGATCATCCAGATGCGGCCGGCACTGTCTTGCGTTGGTGAACGGACCCAGGGCTGCTCGGGGAACAAATCACGAAACACGGGATGGAGCTGAAAACTCTGCGTGCTTTGGTTAAATTGATACAAACCTGCGACTGTCGCGAACAACAAACCACCGGACCAGCGATGCACCGAATTGCGATTCAGGCTGGGCAATCCGGCTGTTTCAGTAAATTTGTCAATTAATGCCGGATCACCATTTTGCAGGCGGTAAATGCCGTGTGCCAGGCTGCCGATCCATAAGGTGCCGTCATTTTCTTCGACCAGACTGTTGAGATTGCCTTCAATGCCGGCAACAGAGCCCAATTCACGCCATTGCTGACCGTCAAACTGCAGGCGGGTCAGGCCGTTTTGCAGACCGACCCAAACCAGATTCGGTTGACGACGTGACACCAGCAACACTTTGGCTGGTAGCGGGGCGCTGTAAATCTGGCTGACATTGCCATTTTTATACTGAAATACGCCTTTGTTGTTGGCGATCAGCATCGAGTCGTCAAAATCGGCGAAATCCCAGGTCTGATTGGTAAAGCTGTCGATGGCGGTAAAGTGCGCCGCTTTGATGCCGTCCGCCTGCAGCCGGAATAAACCCTGACTTGTGCCGGCAAACAGCTGGCCGGCATAGCGGTGTAACGACAGCACATTGCCTTTGAGGCCCATCACATGATTAAACATCGAAATCGCAGACGACGCTTCCACCCGGGCCAGGCCATGGTCCATCGCTACCCACAGACCCTGTTGCCTGTCTTCCATCAAGGCGCGGACATTGTCATCAAGCATGCCGGAAAACTTATTGATATGGCTGTGGATATTGCCTTTGTCGTCTAACAGGTAAATGCCGTTGCGAACAGTACCGACGGCCAGCAGGCCGTTGCGCAGGCGCTGACTGGTATAAATCATCGCTTCATTCAGTTCGGTGCTGGCGGGCAGCGTGAAGGAGGTCATGCCAAGCGGACCCAGCAGAAAAAAACCAGCGTCGCGGGTGCCAATCAGCACCTGATTTTCATCCCATTGCTCGGCAATAAACACCGCTTTGTCAGCCAGCGGCTGGGCGGCGGGCAAAGGTTCCAGCCGGCCGTTGCTCAGTTCCAGCAGGCCAGTGTCCTGTTCCTTGATCAGAATGCGGTCGTTGAGCTGAAACGCCTTCATAAAAGCCGACTCGCTGGTCCAGCTGCGGACTTCCTGATCGTTGATTAAAAACAGGTAAGAGCGGGCGACAAATAACACGCCCTGGTCGGTAACAAAGGTCTGACGGATATCCTGAAAGTTACGGTACGCGGCCGGAATGCGTTCGCGCCAGGACACAAACTGCGCGCCCTGTGGCTGGCTTTTATTGATGTAGCCTAAATCGCCTTTGGCGCCAACATAGATGCGGCCATCAGTGCCAAGCGCCAGCGAGCGCACCACGGACTGGTTGGTAGTCGCCAGCGTACGCCAGTGCACACCGTCGAATTCGAGCACGCCGACATTATTGCCGGCGTAAATCAGACCGTCGGAATCTTGCAGCAAAGCCCAGTTCTGGGTGCCGGCATTATAGTCTTTAGGTTTAAAGTTCTTTAACAGGGGTAGACCGGCTTCCATAGCCGGCGCCAGCGTGCTGAGCAGCAGCAGACAAGCTGTCAGCAACCTGGTGAACGATAAAAAAACTGACGCAAATCCCTGCACAGCAAAACCTCGTGGTCTGAACGCGGCTCCTGATGGAGCGCAGACCTGATAAATTAACCCAGCCCTTGGTCCGGGTCAATTTCAGACTTTTTCTTTGGTCAGCTTGTCCAGATAACCCATCACAAAAGCAGACAGGACAAAAGTGATATGGATCAACAAGTACCACTTAATTTTGTCGTTAGCGATGTTGGGTGTATCCATAAAAACTTTTAGCAGATGGATAGAAGAAATGGCCACAATAGAGGCAGCCACTTTGTTTTTCAGTGAGCCGGAATCAACTTTCCCCAACCAGTTCAGTTTTTCGGCGGACTCATCTATGTCCAGTCTGGAAACAAAATTTTCGTAGCCTGAAAACATCACCATCACAATCAGCCCGCCAACCAGCGCGATATCAATCATCGATAACACGACTAAAATCAGGTCCGCTTCTTTGGTCTGCAGAATATTGGGCAGCAGGTGAAAAATTTCCTGAAAAAATTTAATGCCAAGTGCGATCAGCACCAGACTGAGGCCGAGATAAATAGGGGCCATCAGCCAGCGGCTGGCATACATCAGGGTTTCCAGGTGTTTTTCCATACATTTCGCTCTGCTTGCGGATAGTTACAGCTGCAGGATTTGGGGTTCCGGCGGCTTTTTTTCAAGGTCTGACGATTTTCTGCGACAGGGACTGTATTTTCGCGGCGGATTTATCGCACAATGCTGACCATCACTGCCCACTCATGGAGACTGACCGCGTTGCCTGCGAGTCAGCGTCAGCAAGGAAAATTACCGATGAAAAAAACTGTGCTTGTGTTGTCTGTCGGATTGGCTCTGGCAGCAAACGCAGAAGAAGGCATGTGGCAACCGCATCAGTTGCCGGAACTGGAAAGCGTTTTAAAAGCTAAAGGCCTGCAGATTGACGCCAAAGCAATCGCCGAATTAACCGCTTTTCCGATGAACGCGGTGATTAGCCTTGGTGGCTGTACCGCGTCTTTTGTATCAAAACAGGGTCTGGCGCTGACCAACCATCATTGCGCCTACAGCAGTATTCAGTACAACAGCACAGCGCAAAATAACCGCATCGAACGTGGCTTTTTGGCCAAAACTCAGACTGAAGAGTTACCGGCAGCACCCGGCAGTAAAATTCTGGTGACGGAAGCCGTCAGTAATGTCACGCAGCAAATCAAGCAGGAATTAACCCCGCAACTGCAGGGCAAAGACCGTTTCGACAAAATTGACCAGCTGCGTAAAGAGCTGGTGGCGGAATGTGAAACCGCGCCGGGCTATCGCTGTGAGGTGTACAGCTTCCATGGTGGCCTGGAATATTATCTGATTAAACAGCTCGAAATCCGCGATGTGCGACTGGTCTATGCACCGGCTGATGGTGTCGGCCGTTTTGGCGGCGATATCGACAACTGGATGTGGCCGCGTCATACCGGTGATTATTCGTTTTATCGCGCTTATGTCGGCAAAGACGGCAAACCGGCAGACTACAATCTAGAAAACGTGCCTTTTGTACCACCAAGTTCATTAAAAGTTTCTGCCAAAGGCGTGCAGGCCGGTGATTTTGTCATGGTGCTGGGTTATCCGGGCCGCACCAACCGTTATAACACGGCGTTTGAAGTGAAAAACCAGTTCACCACAGTGCTGCCTGCGGCAAAACAGTATCGTGAAGAAGCTATTGCATTAATTAAACAACATGCCGCTGAAGGTTCTGAGGCCCGCATCAAGTACGAGTCGATTTTGGCCGGGCTTGCCAATTACGCGAAGAACTATGATGGCATGATCCAGACCTATCAAAAAGGCGCTACCCAGCAACAAAAAGACGAATTTGAAGCTGTGCTCAATCGCTGGATTGATGCCGATCCTGCGCGTAAAGCCAAATACAAACCGGCGCTGCTGAGCCTGCAGCAATTGCTCGAAGCGGAGACTGCAACGCAGCAACGCGATTTGGTGCTGAATTATTTTGGTTATGCCCAGTTGTTCAGTACCGGCCGTAAACTGTACCGGCTGGCGCTGGAACAACAAAAACCGGATGAAGAGCGCGAGACCGGTTATCAGCAACGCGATTTGGACCGCTTCAAAGCCGGTCTGAAACGGATGTCGCGCAGTTTTGATGGTGCCATCGATTTAGAAATTGCGTTCCATTTCCTGAAACATTATGCCGCGTTGCCAAAACCGCAGCGACTGGCGGCGTTTGACCAGTATTTTGGGATTGCCGAGGCTTTTGACGAGGCCGCAGTACGCACCAAACTGACGCAAATTTACCAGACTTCGCTGCTTGGCGATGAAATCGAGCGGCTGGCGTTGGTTGGCAAAACACCTGACGAACTGAAAGCCAGTACAGATCCGGCCATTCAGTTTGCGGTGGCGATGGCTGAAACTGATTTAGCGCTGGAAAATGAACAGAAGAACCAGGCCGGTAAACTGGCGGTGGCGCGGCCAAAAGTGATGGAAGCAGTCATCGCCTTTAACAAAGCCAGTCAAAAACCAGTCTATGCCGATGCCAACGGCACCTTGCGGGTGACTTTTGGTGAAGTCAAAGGTTATGAGCCGCGTGATGGTGTGGCTTATCAGCCATTCACTTCTCTCAAAGGCATCAGCGAAAAACACACGGGCCAAAGCCCGTTTAACGCACCGGCGCCACAGCTTGCTGCGATTGCTTCGGGTGACTTCAGCGCTTATGCCCATCCTGAGCTGAAAACAGTACCGGTAAACTTCTTAAGTACTGTGGATACCACAGGCGGTAATTCAGGTTCACCAACGCTGAACGGCAAAGCCGAATTGGTCGGCCTGCTGTTTGACGGTGTGATTGAGGGCATTATCGGCAATTACGCTTATGATCCGGCGCTTAACCGCTCTATCCATGTCGACAGCCGTTATTTGCTGTGGCAGATGGAAAAAGTTGATGGAGCCACCAATCTGACCGCAGAAATGGAAATAGTCCGCGACTAATCTGTGCTTGTGGTCAAAATTGCGGGAAAAGGTGCCATTGGCACCTTTTTTGTGTAAAGACCGGCCGATTTACGCTATGGGATGCCGGCGCAATTGCAGTATGATAGAGCGCTTTTCAACTGGCCTTAATGTTAGAATTTGCTGGCATGTTATTAGATCATTCCTTATTTAGCGCACTGCTGGATGCGGCTGCGCAAAGCCCGCGCCGGCGTGCTTTTAAAAATCTGCATCAGGATTTTGCAGAAGCTGTGCAGCGTGTGGTCATTGCCATTCAACCTGACAGCTATGTGCCGCCGCATCGTCATGTTGAGGCCCATCAGTGGGAATTGTTTGTGGTGTTAGCCGGCAGTATTGATTTTTGTCAGTTTGACGATGCCGGCCAGCTGATCTCCCGCAGCACTATAGTCGCGGGGTCGACGCTTGCGGGCCTGGAGCTAGCGCCCGGAATCTGGCACAGCATCGTTGCTGCTCCTGGCGGCGCAGTGTTTCTCGAAGTAAAACAAGGCCCGTTTGACCCGGCACAGCCGCGCTATTTTGCGCCATTTGCCCCAACTGAACAGGATTTACAGGCCGGAGCTTATCTGGCCTGGTTACGCACAGCACTGCCAGGGGATCAAAGTCCGGCATGGCAGGAGATGAAGCAATGAAATTACAACTGGTGATCCGCCGGGCGCCGGCGAAAGCGGCGTTAGAATGGTTGAAACAAGGCTGGTTGCTGATGCGCGCCCAACTGCAGTTACTGCTGATGTTCTGGCTGATGTTGTCAGTCTCATTGCTGGGCATGGTGCATCCGCTGTTGGCGGTGGTTTCGACCCTGCTGAACCCATTTTTAATGGCCGGTTTTTACGACGGCATAGTCCGGGCCCAACAACAAAAGCCGCTGACGCTGTCCACTTTGTGGCAACCATTAAAAGACAGCCAGCATCGCGCTGCTTTTATCCGGCTGGCCGCGCTCAATATCCTGTTTTCAATTCCCAGTCAGTTATTAATCCAGCAGCAGCTGCCCCTGTGGCAAGCCGGTCAGGCGGATTTGCTGGCCTTGTTTGCGCTGGTCGCCCTCGCGGCTATCAATGCAATGTTATTTGCTTATGCGGTGCCGGTGATTTATTTTCTGCGCGAGCAACGCTTATGGCCGGTGCTGCAGGCCAGTTTTATGGCGTGCTGGCGCAACGTACCGGCGCTGACGGTCTATGGCGTTTTGTCGGTGCTGCTGGTTTGCACTGGCCCTTTTACCATGATGATTTCACTAATTTTGGTACTGCCTTGGCTGGCGATTAGTTTTTTCCTGTCGTTCCGCGAGTTTTTTGTGCTGACGCCGGCGCGGCCGGATGAGGCGGCAGTGTTTGAAGTCTGACGCTGAAGTACTGACACCGCAGCAAGCCTGGCAACTCGCCATCGGCTTGTTGAGCCGGCGCGACCACAGCAGTCATGAGCTGCTGGAAAAACTGCAGCAACGCGGCGTGACCGCTGAGCTGGCGCAGGCAACATTAACGCGTTGTCAGCAGGAACAATATCAGTCTGACCAGCGTTTTGCTGAGATGTTATTGCGCTATTGCATCAGCAAAGGCCAGGGGCTGGCGGTATTACGCCAGCTGAGCCGACAACACCGGCTTGGCAATGACCTATTACAACAGGCGTTGGATGACGCCGAACCCGATTGGTTTGAACTGGCACGCAGCTGTGCACAGAAGAAATTCGGTGAGCTGCCGGCCGGTTCAGACAAAGAAAAATTAAAACGGATGGCGTTTTTGCAGCGCCGGGGCTTCAGTTCAGAGCAGATCCGTTACGCATTACAACATTCAGATAGTTAGGACAGCAATTATGTACATGACCTCTGCGCAACTGCGCCGTGCTTTTCTGGACTTTTTTGCCAGTAAAGGCCACCAAATTGTCTCCAGCAGCTCGTTAATCCCGGGCAACGACCCGACGCTGCTGTTCACTAACGCCGGCATGGTGCAATTTAAAGACGTGTTCCTTGGCCAGGACAAACGCAGCTACAGCCGCGCCGTAACTGCGCAGCGTTGTGTGCGTGCCGGTGGTAAACACAACGACCTTGAAAACGTCGGTTACACCGCCCGTCACCACACTTTCTTTGAAATGCTGGGTAACTTCAGCTTCGGTGATTATTTCAAGGAAGATGCGATCAAATACGCCTGGGAATTTCTGACCGAAGTGGTCAAATTACCAAAAGAAAAGCTGTGGATCACCGTCTACGCCACCGACGACGAAGCTTTTGATATCTGGACACAACAAATCGGCGTGCCGAAGGAACGGGCTATTCGCATCGGCGACAACAAAGGCGCGCCTTATGCGTCGGACAATTTCTGGGCCATGGGCGATACCGGCCCTTGTGGTCCTTGTACTGAGATTTTCTACGACCACGGTGACCATATCTGGGGCGGCCCACCGGGCTCACCGGAAGAAGATGGCGACCGGTTTATCGAGATCTGGAACAACGTCTTTATGCAGTTCAACCGCCACGCTGACGGCCGGATGGAACCGCTGCCAAAACCAAGCGTCGACACCGGTATGGGCTTAGAGCGCATTGCGGCGATTTTGCAGCACGTGCACAGCAACTACGAAATCGACACTTTCCAGGGCCTGATTAAAGCCGCAGCTGCAGTCACCGGCACCACAGATCTGGACAATAAATCGTTGCGCGTGATTGCCGACCATATCCGTTCTTGTTCTTTCCTGGTTGCCGATGGTGTGATGCCATCAAACGAAGGCCGCGGTTATGTGCTGCGCCGCATTATCCGCCGCGCGGTGCGCCACGGGAATCAACTCGGCGCCAAAGGTGTGTTCTTCAGCAAATTAGTGGCAGAACTTGCCGTGCAGATGGGCGAAGCCTATCCAGAGCTGATTGAAAAACAAGCCATTATCGAAAAAGTGCTGCGGATGGAAGAAGAACAGTTTGGCAAGACGCTGGAACGCGGTCTGTTACTGCTCAAAGACGCTTTGGCGGCACTGGGTGACAGCAAAGAAATTCCGGGTGAAGTGGTCTTTAAGCTGTACGACACTTATGGCTTCCCGGTCGATTTGACCAGCGACGTGGCGCGTGAACAAGGTTATACCGTTGATCAGGCCGGTTTTGAAGCGGCGATGGAAGCGCAGCGTAAACGCGCACAGGCTGCTTCAAGCTTTGGCCAAGATTACAATCAAACGGTAACTTCTGAACAAGTGACTGATTTCACTGGTTATACCGAGCAGCACGGTAATGCTGTGGTGCTGGAAATCGTCCGTGATGGCGACAAAGTCGACACTATTATCGATGGTCAGCAGGCACTGGTGATCCTCGACCAAACGCCATTTTATGCTGAATCCGGCGGCCAGATGGGCGATACCGGTACTTTAACATTAGCTTCTGGTGCAGTGTTCACAGTCGCGGATACGGTCAAAATCGGTAAAGCCTTCGCGCATCGCGGCACTATCACCGGTACTTTAACCGTCGGTGAGCGTGTCGATGCGCAGATTGACAACGAACGGCGCAGCGCCATTCGGAAAAACCACTCAGCGACACACTTATTACATGCTGCCTTGCAGCAGGTGTTAGGTGCGCACGTGGTACAAAAAGGCTCGCAAGTAGGCCCGGACCGTTTACGTTTTGACTTCGCCCATTTTGAAGCGGTTAAAGCCGATGAAGTGCGTACCATCGAACAGCTGGTCAACGCACAAATCCAGGCCAACCATGAAGTTGTCACCCGGCTGATGCAGCTGGATGCCGCCAAAGCCGCCGGCGCTATGGCGTTGTTTGGCGAAAAATATGACGACGACGTGCGCGTGTTGTCGATGGGCGACTTCTCGATTGAACTCTGCGGTGGTACTCACGTCGCCCGCACCGGTGATATTGGACTGTTTAAGATTGTTGTCGAAAGCGGTATCGCCGCCGGTGTGCGTCGGATTGAAGCAGTGACAGGTGCTGGTGCGCTGGCATATCTGCATAAGTTAGAGCAACAAGCGCAGCAAGTCGCAGCGTTGCTGAAAGGCGACGTGCTGTCGATTGGCGAACGTGTCGTGCAGACTTTAGACCGCAGCAAACAGCTGGAAAAAGAGCTGGAGCAATTAAAAGCGAAAATGGCCAGTGCAGCTGGTGCCTCATTGCTGGAAAAAGCAGTGGCTATCAATGGCACTAAAGTGCTGATTGCTGAGCTTGCCGGCGTCGATCCAAAAGGTTTCCGCACTATGGTTGACGAGCTGAAAAACAACATCGGCTCTGGCGTCATTCTGCTGGGCACAGGCAGTGAGGGGAAAGTCAGCCTGATCGCGGGCGTGACCAAAGACCTGACCGATAAAGTCAATGCGGGTCAGTTGGTCGGCTGGGCGGCAGAACAGCTGGGCGGCAAAGGTGGCGGCAAGCCAGATCTGGCACAAGCCGGTGGTACTGACGTTGCAGGCCTTGGCAAAGTATTGGCAGCTGCCACTGATTATCTGGCAGCGAAGCTGTAACAGGTGGCATTACTGGTCCAGAAGTTCGGTGGTACCTCAGTCGGCACCACCGAACGTATTGAAGCGGTGGCGGAGCTGATTATCCGCACAGTACAGGCTGGGCACAAAGTCGTGGCTGTGGTTTCTGCAATGGCGGGGGATACCAACCGGCTGTTGGGCCTGGCGCAACAGATTGATGCCAAAGCAGCACCGCGTGAGCTTGATGTGCTGGCGGCAGCCGGCGAGCAAGTCTCAGTGGCGTTGCTGGCTATCGCGCTGATTAAACGCGGTTATCCGGCGGTGTCATTGCTGGCCGACCAGGTTTGTATTCGCACCGATAACAAATTTGGCCGCGCCCGGATTGAAGAGGTTGAAACCCACCGGCTGCAACAGGAGCTGGAGCAGGGCCATATCGTGGTCGTGGCCGGTTTTCAGGGCCGCGACTTTGAAGGCAACCTGACCACACTGGGCCGCGGTGGCTCTGATACCTCTGCTGTAGCGCTTGCTGCTGCATTGCAGGCCGATGAGTGTCAGATTTATACCGATGTTGATGGTGTTTATACGATAGACCCACGCATTTGTCCGGCGGCACAGCGCTTAGCCTATATCCCATACAGCGATATGCTGGAACTGGCCAGTGTTGGCGCTAAAGTGCTGCATTCGCGCTCGGTGGAATATGCCGGCCGTTTTCAGGTGTTACTTCGGGTGCTGTCTACCTTCAGGCCGGATGCCGGCACGCTGATGGTGTATGGTGAAGCCCCGCAGCAGCCGCTGCTGTCTGGCATTGCCTGTCAGCATGGCCTGACCCGCATCCATCTGGAGCAGGCCAGTCCTGAGCTGACGTCCTCCATGCTGGAATTGTTGAGTAGCAGGAACATTGACGTTGACATGGTCCGGACTGACACGGACTCCGTACAACAGGCAGAATGGGCGCTGGCGAATACTGATTGGCAGCAAGTTGCTGAGGAGGCTCGGGAATTGCTGAAAATTTGTCAGGGGGCGACGCTCCGTAGTCAGGCAAATCTTGCTAAACTGTCGGTGGTTGGCTGCGGCATCGGTACACAAGCTGATATAGTGACCCGTGTGCATCAGTTGTTCGATTCGCTGAATATAGAGCTTTGGGCTGTTTATCAAACGCAGACCCGGTTGTCAGTGCTGATGGCCGCTGAACAGGTAGACGCCACCGCAGCAAAATTGCATCAGGTTTTGTTCGGCAGCGATAATTAATCGCTGGATTTTCATAAATTTGAATGCTGAGTTATCATTGAGACAAGGACGCGTTGGCACAATACCAAGCGTCGTAGTTATCGCTGGGAAATCTGGGATTAAAGGATAGGAGCAAACGAATGCTTATTTTGACCCGTCGCGTTGGTGAGACATTAATGATTGGTGACGAAGTGACAGTCACAGTGTTAGGCGTTAAAGGGAATCAGGTACGGATTGGGGTGAATGCGCCAAAAGAAGTCTCTGTGCACCGCGAAGAAATCTACATGCGAATTCAGGCTGAAAAGGGCACTCCAGGCAGTTACAGCCAGGATGATGATCAATAAATCTGTTTTGGTAAATCATTGTTTTTATTGTTTTGTTGCGTGAAAAATGGCCAGTTTAGTGAATAATTGCGCAGATTGTCTAAAAGGTCGGCAATCGCACAATCCGGCTCAAAATATTGTTTGACTTATTTTCCTGAAACATTAATATACGCACCGCAACGTAGCGCGGAGAGATGGCCGAGTGGCTGAAGGCGCACCCCTGCTAAGGGTGTATAGGGGAAACTCTATCGAGGGTTCGAATCCCTCTCCCTCCGCCAGTTGTTTTTAGATTAGATGGACGCATAGCTCAGCTGGATAGAGTACTCGGCTACGAACCGAGCGGTCGGAGGTTCGAATCCTCCTGCGTCCGCCATCTGAAACACTGGCACTGCAAGCAACACTGTAAAATGTAAGACCTGTCGCAAGACATACTCACCGGACGCATAGCTCAGCTGGATAGAGTACTCGGCTACGAACCGAGCGGTCGGAGGTTCGAATCCTCCTGCGTCCGCCATTAAACCTGCTTAATGCAGGTTTTTTTGTTTTTGCCATCCTGGTAAAAATCCCTGCGGGACCAGCTGAAGCTGTCTTCACTTCACTCCCCAAACTTTTTAGGTCGTCGGTGATCGCGTCTGATGCCAAGGCGCTTGCGCTCATTCAGTTCAACAGACCTCAACGATGCTCCCCTGTGGTGCACCAGACTCGGCTTGGCCGCAATCAACGTGCGGTTTGGCGCATGGTTCGCTTTATTTTGCACGCAAATAGCGCAAATCAGCAGTAACTTAATTAGATAAACTCTTTAATATCATTAATTTAGCCGAATCTGGTGACTGACTGGATTTAATTGTGATGTTGTGATTTGATGGTTCCGCACATGTTTGGGGGAATTATGTTGTATCAAAAAATAACATCAATAAAAAAGAAAATTCTGTTAGCGGTGGGCGGTTCTACCGCAGTGTTACTGGCGATTGCAGCACTGCTGGTGATCCAGCAAATTGCTGCGCAAACCAGGGCCCAGGTTCAGGCCGAAGCGCAGAGTCTGATGCAAAAAGAAGCGGTGTCAGTTGGCCAGTTTTTTGCGGAGTATGCTCAGGTTGCCAAAACCTTTTTACATAATCCGCAGTTCCAGCAGTGGTTTGTAAGTTATCCCGGCCGTGGTACTGATCTGGCGACTGCTGCCGGCTATCCACAAATCAACGCGACTTTTAAAACTATCAGTGGCAGCGACGCCAACATCCTGTCGGCCTTTTTTGCGCTGACCCGTTCGGACGAATATTTTCGCGAAGATTCCAGAACCGGTGTCGATGTCGAAGGGCCAGACAAAGGTGTGGTAGACAAAGGTTATTTTGCCAGCCAACGCCCCTGGTATATCGAAACGATGAAACACAATAAGTTTTTCGTTGGGTCACCGTCGGCGGATTTTACCACCGGGATTGTTTCTGCCGTAGTCGAAGGGCCGGTCTACTTACCAGACGGCACTTTGCTAGGGGTTGGTGGGCTGGACCTGCACATTAACAAAGTTGGCGATAAAGTAGAAACCATTCGTTATCAGGGGGAAGGCTTCCCCTTTCTGTTAGATGGTAAAGGCCAAATCGTGCATTTCTCAGAGCGGGCTGGTATCACCACTAAAGCCAATGATCCAATCGCAGCGTTTGACAGCAACATCGAAGACAGTAAAGGCTTTGCGGAGCTCAGCAAGGCAGCTATACAAAGCCGTGCCGGGTTTGCGCCGATGCGCCTCAATGGTGCTGACTATTATGTGGCATATCAGCCGGTTAGCCGCGACTTTCCACAGATGAACTGGCTGGTAGGGATTTTGATCCCGGCGGCGTTAATCGACGCGCCGATTGAGAGCGCCGTGCAGTGGTCTATTGCCGGTGCCTTGCTGATCCTCGTTTTAATAACCAGCAGTATTATGCTGACAACCAGTGTGATCACCAAGCCACTGCAGCAGCTGACCGCGGCCATGCAAGACATCGCCAGTGGGGATGGTGATTTAACCCGACGTATTGATATCGCAGCACAAGACGAAGTCGGGGCTTTGGCACGACACTTTAATACCTTTGTCAGTAAGTTGCGCCAGTCGTTGGCGCAAACACAGCTGCAGGCCGAACAGGTTAAACAATCCAGTGAACACCTCAATCAGGTGGTAGGGCTGACTAACCAGGAAATTCAACACGAAAAATTACAGATTGATTCTGTGTCTGCCGCAGTGACTGAAATGGCGGCCACTGTGCAGGAAATCAGCCGTAACGCTCAGTCCACCAGCCAGGCGGCTGCAGATGCCGATGAGCGTGGCCAGCAGGGCGCTACGTTGTCCCAACTGGCGGTTGCCGATATGGAGTCGTTGAATCAGACCATGCGGTCGGCGGTCGATGTGGTCGTTGGCCTCGCCAAAGAGTCTGAGAATATCGGTACTGTGGTGGATGTGATCAAAGGCATCGCGGAACAGACCAATCTGTTGGCACTGAATGCCGCGATTGAAGCGGCGCGTGCCGGTGAACAGGGCCGTGGTTTTGCTGTGGTTGCCGATGAAGTGCGTTCACTGGCCGGTCGCACCAGGGAAAGTACCGACGATATCCGTCGCATGGTTGAAAAACTACAGTCAATAGCGAAACAGGCAGAAGACGCGATGCAGCAAGGCCGCAGTCAGACCGAAACCAGTGCTGAGCGGGCGAGAGCGATGCAGCAATCGTTACACGCCATCAGTGCTGCTATCGTGGTGGTTCAGCAGCAAAGCACGCAAATCGCGGTGGCGACTGAGCAGCAGACCATTGTCGCTGATGATATCAACCGCAGTCTGACTTCTATTACTGCGCTAGTGGATAATACCGCCGGACACGCGCAGGAACTGACCGGTGAAGCACTGCAGCTCGATAATTCAGCATCGGCACTGAACCAGGTTGTGGCACAATTTCGGATTTAAGTGCTGCAGCAGACCGAACGAACCGGAACGGCCACAGGCAGCTTACTGTGGCCGTTTTTACTGGTGCAGGTGCCGGGTTCAATCAGCTGTAGCTAAGTCGTAAAGTGGATCATTATGTTTACACAGATTTCGGCGGAGGAACCGGCATAAAGGCTTTGTTTTTTATGCGTTCTCCATTACCATGCAGTGAAGGGAAAAATAAAAGGAAGATAGGGATATTTTATTTTTCAAGAGCATTTTGCATGAACAGGTCGTATTTAACCGGATTTATACCTCTTTTTATCGTCACTTCAGCGCAGATATCTGCAGCAGACTGGGAACAGGCCCATCACGAAGTCAGCACCGTTGCCGGGGTGCAAAGCAGCAACAATTTATTTAACACTGCAGTACAGCAATTGCAGGACCAACATCTATATGCCGGCCTGAATTGGGACTGGCTGGGGTTATTTGAAGGTTTTGGCGTGCAGTGGCCGCTACAGGTCCGGCGCAGGCAATATCTTGACCAAACCAACCTGAATGCGACCCTGTACCAGTTGCAGCCTGAATTGCGCTTATTTTTGACGCCACAAACAGACCTGGCACTGCAAGCCACATTGAACAAACAGCAATTCTTAGCGGGTGATGATGCCGCAGAATTTCTCAGTCCTGAGGCCGGTGCGCTGGATGAAACCCAGCAGGGTATGCAGGCGGCGCTGAGCTTTGGCCGGGCGCCGGATACGCAAAATCTGCAGGTTAAACTTGCCACTGAACAGCGCCGGCAGAAAGTACAGGACCACCTGTATTCGCAGCTGGACAGCGATCTGGCTGAGCTGAATTACAGTCATAAATGGAATGAAAATGTCGCGCTGGTGCTGGATATCGCCCGTCGACAGGAACAGCAAAATCAACGTGATTCCGATGTAAATCAATATGGTGCCGGTATCGCCGTGCAATGGACAGGTCAGCAGTATTTCCGCCTGACAGGCGGCCGGTTTGTGCGCAGTTTTGCCGGCCAGCAACTGGACGACGCCACTGGGAGCTATTGGCAGCTGAATAATCTCTGGCAGCTGGACAGCCGCTGGCAGTTAGAACTGCAAAGTGGCCGGCGTTCCGTGTTGTCTTATGCCAGTCAGAGTATTTCGCAGCTCGATACTGAACATCTGGCTGCTGTGCGCTGGCAATATGATCAATCGCATCAGTTTGCGGCACAAGTCAATCGTTTGGTCAGCCGCCTGGATCAAAGCAATTATCGCCGGACCCGCGATGCGATCGGTGCCAGCTGGCAATGGCAGTGGGCCCAGCAATGGCGCAGCGTGCTGCAGGTCAGCCAGGTACAGCAAAGCCGTGAGCAGCAACCAGACCGTAACAGGCTGGAAGTCGCCGCAGAAGTGAGTTGGGCATGGTGATCCCGCGTTTGCTGCTGTTATGCCTGTTACTGGTGCCGGGCGTTGTGCTGGCTGAGTCCGGGCAAACAACCGGTTTACAGAGCTATAAGTTTGGCCCTGGTGATGCACTGAAAATCAGCGTGTACCAGGAGCCGGATTTATCGGTGACAGCTGAGATCTCTCAGCAGGGTTATATTGATATGCCTTTACTGGGCAGCATCAAAATGACCGGTCACACCCAGCAAAGTGCCAAAGAATATCTGGAGCAGCGGTTGAAAGACGGTTATCTGGTCTCGCCGAGCGTATCCATCACCATCGACAGCTACCGGCCGTTTTTTATCTACGGCGAAGTCCGTAATCCCGGCAGCTACGATTATCAGCCAGACATCACGCTGGAGCAGGCGATTGCTTTATCCGGTGGTCTGTTAGATCGCGCCTCGCGCAGCGCCTGGCATATCCAGCGCGGCGCAGATAAAGCGACCTTTAAAGCTGCAGCTGATACCATCATCCTGCCAGGCGATGTGATCAAGATTGATAAGAGTTTCTTCTGATGCAAGCTGAACCGCAACGCAGTGCCCCCCCAGCCAGTGACGTGATTGAACTTGGCGTCATACTGGCTATTTTATCGGCCAGGCGTTGGTTGATTGTGCTGATAAGCTCAGTAATTTTTGCCTTAGTGACCGCATTTGTCGCCCAGTTACCTTCCATGTATCGGGCAGAAACTACGCTGATGATTAAAAGCGTGCTGGCGGCAAATCCGTTACAGTCGCTTATTCCCGGAATGAGTGGTGGCAATGAAGAGCTGGACACCCAGATTAAACTGCTGACGTCGACCCAGTTTGCCCAGGATGTGGTCAAGGGGCTGCCCGCGGACCTGGAACTTGGTATTCCTGATGACCGGCGCCGTGACGATGTTGCCGCATTATTAGCCGGGCTTTCAGTACAGGCGGTGCCAAAAACCACGCTGCTGCAAATTTCATTCAACCACCACAATCCTTATATCGCAGCCGAAATTGTTAATCAGGTTGCCAGCCATTTTATGAATTACCAGTCCGGACTGATGCAGCAGCATAATCATCAGGCCAGTGACTGGATCAAACAACGGGTGGACGAAGTCAAAGCCAAGCTGACCGATTCAGAGCTGAAACTGCAGCAGTTCCGCCAGGAGCGCAATATCATCGACATCGGCAGCGATATTGAGCTGAGCAAGCAGGAAATTGCGCAACTGTTCAGTGAACGCCGTCAGCTGCAGAAACAATCCGACGAGCTGGCAGTGTTACTCAGTAAAATTCAGCAAGCGGGGCAAAATTACGAGGTGCTGATCACCATCCCTGAAGTGGCTTCTGTGCCGGTGATTGCCTCGCTGCAACAACAATTGGCGATGTTACAGGCGGACTTCGCTCAGCTGCGGCTCAGTTACCTGGAAAAACATCCGCGTTACATTGCTGCTAATCGCAAAATTGAAGTGGCCAGTCAGCAGCTCAACAGCGAAGTGAACAAGCTGGCTGGCAATCTGCAAATTCGCCAGCGCGACCTGCAGCGTAATTTACAGGAAACCAGCGTGAAAGCCGACGCGGCGACGGCGCGTCTGGAACAGCTGGTTGCTGTGGGGCAGAGCCACAAAAAGCTGGAAGCAGAAATTCAGGCCAATCTGCATTTACTGACCACTTTGTCCGACAAAATGAAAGAAACCGAGCTGATGAAGGACATCAATAAGACCTCGAGTATCTTTGTGGTTGACCCGGCGGTAGTGCCGGTCAAACCCATTGGGCCCAAGCGTTTACTGTTATCGGTGGCGGCATTGGTGCTTGGCCTGATCAGTGCGGTGTTTTTAGTGCTTTGTCTGCATTTCTTTGCCGATGTCACCTCGAAATACCGGCATATCGCCAGCCGCTACGGCTATAAATTACTCGGCGTCGTGCCACAAATCCGTATCAAAGGCATTGACCGTAATCTGCCGGTGATCCAACAGTCTGGCAAGCAATACACCTTGTATCAGGAATATATCCGTTCGCTGCGCACCAATATCCTGCTGGATAAACAACTGAGCACGCAGCGTTTGCTGGCCTTGACCTCAATTTCACCAAATGAAGGTAAATCCAGTATCTGTTTGCAGCTGGCCAAATCGTTTTCCGAGCTGGAACGGGTCATTATCATTGACGCTGATTTACGTTTTCCGGCACTCGCCGAAGCGCTTGGCGAAAACCCGCACCGACCGGGTTTAACTAACTTACTGGCCAAAACCCATACTTTTGAGCAATGCGTGTTTTACAGCAAAGAACTCAATGCCGACGTGTTGCCATCCGGCATCCGGCCAATGAACCCGTTGCTGTTTTTGTCAATGCCGCGTTTTGACGCAGTGCTCAAAGTGCTGGCGAAGAAATACGACCGCGTCATTATCGAATGTCCGCCGATTTTGTCGGTGTCAGATGCGATGGTCGTGGCCAAATGTGTCGGCAAGCTGGAACTGGTGGTGGATGTGAAAAAAACACCGCTGGTGGATTTTGCCGCCAAAATGGATTTGTTGTCGCAGTCCGGTGTCAATATCGGTGGCGTGATCCTGAACCGGGTGAAAAACGACACGTCGAACTACTATGCTACTTCGGCTACGCGCGCCAAGCAGCCGTCAGCACTGCGCCAGCTACTGCACGACAATCTGCGCCGTGCCTGAAAACAAAAAACGCCACTTTCGCGGCGTTTTTTCAGACTTTACCTGCTGAATTAGTGATTTAAAAATTCCGGTGCCAGCGTAAGCTCGTCGTTGCGGTTAATCCCGACGCCACGGTCGATAATGTTTTGTGCGATTTGGCGTGCTTCCTCCAGTGAATGCATCTCATAAGTACCACACTGGTATACATTCAACTCCGGGATTTTATTCTGGTCCTGTACTTGCAGCACGTCATTCATTGCCGCCTGCCAGGCTTTGGCAACGCGATCTTCGTCCGGTGTTCCAATCAGGCTCATGTAAAAACCGGTGCGACAGCCCATCGGTGAAATATCGATGATCTCCACGCCGTTGCCATTTAAGTGGTCACGCATAAAACCGGCGAACAAGTGCTCGAGTGTGTGGATACCTTTTTCTGACAGAATTTCCTGGTTCGGTACGCAAAAACGCAGGTCAAACACAGTGATGTCGTCGCCTTTTGGCGTAGTCATTTTTTTCGCCACGCGCACGGCGGGGGCTTTCATAATGGTGTGGTCAACGGTAAAGCTGTCGAGTAATGGCATGCTGGGTTTCTCCGTAAGAACAATGCGCCGATTATAGCGGTGCCGGTTGGCCTTGGGTACGAAAATTCCGCGGTGGCAGATTAGGCGACTGCGTGGATTGGCCGAAGTTCCCGCTTTTACCCGCTGTTTTGCCCCATTAAACGCAGAAAAATGAAAATTTTTGTTGGAATAACCTTGAATCGATCAGGGGTAAACCCCATTAACCGGTCAACACAATGAAATTGTTCCAAATTATAGAGCGGAGTAAATTATGGGCAGAATTATTGGTATTGACTTAGGTACAACTAACAGCTGTGTGGCTATCCTCGACGGCGACCAGCCTCGCGTTATTGAAAACGCTGAAGGCGCCCGCACCACACCATCGATCATCGCTTATGCCGAAGATGGCGAAGTTCTGGTCGGTCAGCCGGCAAAACGTCAGGCAGTCACTAACCCGAAAAATACTTTGTTTGCTATCAAACGTCTGATCGGCCGTCGTTTTGAAGACGCCGAAGTACAGCGTGATATCAAAATCATGCCATACCAAATCACCCGTGCTGACAATGGCGACGCCTGGGTTGAAGTCAAAGGCAAAAAATTAGCTGCACCGCAAATTTCTGCTGAAGTGCTGAAAAAAATGAAGAAAACTGCTGAAGATTATCTGGGCGAGCCAGTGACAGAAGCGGTGATCACAGTGCCGGCTTACTTCAACGACGCGCAGCGTCAGGCAACCAAAGACGCCGGCCGTATCGCGGGTCTGGAAGTGAAACGGATTATCAACGAGCCAACAGCTGCGGCGCTGGCTTATGGTATGGACAAGAAAAAAGGCGACACCAAAATTGCGGTGTACGACTTAGGTGGTGGTACTTTTGATATCTCGATCATCGAAATCGACGATGTTGATGGCGAGCAAACGTTCGAAGTACTGTCGACCAACGGTGACACCCACTTAGGTGGTGAAGACTTCGACTCACGCCTGATCAACTATCTGGTAGATGAGTTCAAAAAAGAACAAGGCATTGACCTGCGCAACGACCCGCTGGCGATGCAACGTCTGAAAGAATCAGCAGAAAAGGCCAAAATCGAGCTGTCTTCTGCATCTCAGACTGAAGTGAATCTGCCGTATATCACTGCTGATGCGACAGGTCCAAAACACCTGAACATCAAAGTGACGCGCGCCAAACTGGAAGCATTGGTGGAAGATCTGATCAGCCGCACTATCGAGCCGCTGAAACAAGCGCTGAAAGACGCAGATCTGTCAGTTGGTGAAATCGACGACATCATTCTGGTTGGCGGTCAAACCCGGATGCCTAAAGTACAGGAAGCTGTGACAGCGTTCTTCGGCAAAGAACCACGCAAAGACGTCAACCCGGACGAAGCGGTTGCCGTTGGTGCTGCTATCCAGGGCGCGGTGTTGTCTGGTGACGTGACTGACGTATTACTGCTGGACGTAACCCCACTGTCTTTAGGTATCGAGACTATGGGTAGCGTGATGACGGCGCTGATTGAGAAGAACACGACTATTCCAACCAAGAAGTCGCAAACGTTCTCAACTGCCGAAGATAACCAGTCTGCTGTGACTATTCACGTCCTGCAGGGTGAGCGTAAACAAGCGTCTGCCAACAAGTCGCTGGGTCAGTTTAACTTAGAAGGCATTCGTCCGGCGCGTCGTGGCGAGCCGCAAATCGAAGTAACTTTCGATTTAGACGCCGATGGTATCCTGCACGTGTCAGCGAAAGACAAAGACACTGGTAAAGAGCAGAAGATCACCATCAAGTCGTCTTCAGGTCTGACTGACGATGAAATCCAGCGCATGGTTCGCGACGCCGAGCTGAACGCCGAAGAAGACAAGAAGTTCGAAGAGCTGGTGCAAACCCGTAACCAGGCCGACGCGCTGGTGCACGCCACCCGTAAACAGGTGGAAGAAGCGGGTGCAAACCTTGCAACTAACGACAAACAAGAGATTGAAGCCGCTATCAGCGCGTTGGAAAGCGTGATTAAAGGTAGCGACAAAGCGGAAATCGAAGCCAAGACTCAGGCGCTGGTTCAGGCTGCACAAAAACTGCAGGCTGCTGCGCAGCAACATAGTCCTGGCGCTGAGGCAGGCAATGCCAAAAACGCCAACGACGACGTGGTCGACGCTGAGTTTGAAGAAGTTAAAGACAACAAGTAAGCGTTGTCTTGGTAAGACCAAAGCATTAAGCTGCGGTCTTCTGAACAGTGAAAGCGACCGCCCCGGCGGTCGCTTGTTTATCCGCTGACCCTGAACAGTTGAAGCAGCATTATGTCAAAGCGTGATTATTACGAAGTGTTGGGCGTCAGCAAAGGCGCCGACGAAAAAGAGATTAAAAAGGCTTATAAGCGCCTGGCGATGAAATATCACCCTGATAGAACGCAGGGCGATAAAGCCATGGAAGAGAAATTCAAAGAAGTTCAGGAAGCCTATGAGATCCTGAACGACGAGCAGAAACGTGCCGCTTACGACCAGTATGGTCATGCCGGTGTGGACCCAAACCGTGGTGCCGGTGGTTTTGGCGGCGGTGGCGCAGATTTTGGTGACATCTTCGGCGATGTGTTCGGCGACATCTTCGGCGGTGGCCGTCGTGGTGGCGGTAGCCAGCGTGCCCAGCGAGGCTCTGACCTACGCTATAACCTCGAACTGAGTCTGGAAGAAGCGGTCAAAGGCAAAGAGCTGGAGATCAAAGTGCCGACGCTGGTGTCCTGTGATACCTGTGACGGCTCAGGTGCTAAAAAAGGCACTTCAGCCAAGACTTGTGGCACCTGTCAGGGCCATGGTCAGGTCACGATGCGCCAGGGCTTTTTCGCCGTGCAACAAACTTGTCCGACCTGTAACGGCCGTGGCAAGATCATCCCGGAACCGTGTCCGAAATGCCATGGCGAAGGCCGCGTCGAAAAGACCAAGATGCTGAAAGTGAAGATCCCGGCAGGTGTCGACACGGGCGACCGCATCCGGTTGACCGGCGAAGGCGAGGCGGGCATGCATGGCGCGCCGGCAGGTGACTTGTATGTGCAGGTGCATGTGAAAGATCACCCGATTTTTGTCCGTGATGGCAATAATCTAGCCTGTGAAGTGCCAATCAGCTTCTCGATTGCAGCCCTTGGTGGTGAAATTGATGTGCCGACGCTTGATGGCCGCGTCAAACTGAAGATCCCGGCCGAAACCCAGACCGATAAAATGTTCCGTCTACGCGGCAAAGGCGTGCAGTCGGTGCGCGGTGGCGGTGTTGGTGATTTAGTCTGTAAAGTGGTGGTGGAAACGCCAGTCAATTTGTCTGACAAGCAAAAAGACTTGCTGCGTCAACTGGATGAAAGCTGGGCCGGTGACAGCGAAGCCACACATAGACCGAAGTCCAAAGGGTTCTTCGATGGTGTGAAGAAATTCTTCGATGATTTAACCGGTTAACTGCCAGCTCGAAAATCACCGCCAGCCTCGCTGGCGGTGTTGTTTTGCCAGGCTGTAATTTTGAAGTTTTTTTACGAACAGGATTTCTGATGAAAAAACCAACCATGCTCTGGACCGCGGTGTCATTCGCGCTCGGTTTAACCGCCTGTGCCGAGTCACCGACCGGCCGGCCGCAACTGATGTTATTTGACCAAACACAGGTCAATAAAATGGGTATTCAGACGTTTGAAGATCTGAAAGCCAAAACACCGGTCAGTAAAGACAAAAAAACTAATCAATACGTGCAGTGCGTGGCGAAGCAGGTGCTGAGTGTCACACCAGCGAAATATCAGCAGAATCCCTGGGAAATCGTGGTGTTTGAAAGCGATCAGGTCAATGCCTTTGCATTACCGGGTGGCAAAATCGGTGTGTACACCGGTCTGCTGCTGGTCGCTGAGAACCAGCATCAGCTGGCGGCCGTCATCGGCCATGAAATCGCCCACGTCATGTCCGGTCATTCCAATGAGCGTTTATCCAGCAATCAGGCAGTGCAGGCCACTTTAGGTGTCGCTGATGTGGCACTTAGCGCAATGGATACCCGCTTTAAAACCGAGCTGTCAACTGCTTTTGGTCTCGGCGCCCAGGTTGGCGTGATTTTGCCTTTTAGCCGGGTACATGAATCCGAAGCCGATTTAATTGGCCTGGAGCTGATGGCCAAGGCGGGTTTTAAGCCGGAAGAGTCAGTGAAGCTGTGGCAAAACATGGCGAAACAAGGCAGCGGTGGCACACCACAGATTTTGTCGAGCCACCCGGTACCAGAGAATCGCATCAAGGCACTGCAAAAAAATATGCCGAAAGCGGATGCTGAATATCAGCAGCGTAAAGCCAGTGGCGGTTTACCGGCCTGTAATAAATAAGTCCTGGTGTTCAGGCATAGAAAATCCCGCAACTGCGGGATTTTTACTTTATACGCAACGACACTATCAGCGGCCGCGTGCCGGCCGCAACAGGATCACGCCAACCGCGACTAGCAGTAGAATCAAACAGTAATAACTCTGCGTCACCACATCCCAGGGCGATAAGCTGAAGCTGGCACCCAGCAACAACGCCTGAGCACCATAAGGCACTAACCCCTGACTGATACAAGAGAAGATATCGAGCAAGCTGGCGCTGCGTCTTGGGCTGATATCATGATGCTGTGCTAAGTCACGGCTGACATCAGCAGCCAGCACAATGGCCACCGTATTGTTGGCAATACAAAGGTTACTGATAAACACCAGCGCAGCAATCGCAAGCTGCTGGGCTTTATTGCCAGCCAGCCGCAGTTGTTTTGCCAGACCATCAATGAGGCCTGCTATCCAGGCGAGGCCGCCCTGCGCCTTCACAAATTCGCCCAAAGCACCAACAAACATCGACAGCAGGAAAATCTCCTGCATGCTGCCAAAGCCTTTAAAAATATCTTTGCCAAGGTTTGCCAATGCATAATCGGCAAATAACACACCTTGCAATGCCGCCAGTACGATGCCGAGTAACAACACGGCAAAAACATTCATGCCGGCGATCGCCAGGATTAAAATGGCGGCATAAGGCAACACGCCGCTCCAGCTGAAGGCTTTGGCTTCAATCACCTGATCTGTGGTTGCAAGGCCGGCAAATAACAGCACAGTCAAAACAGCGGCAGGCGTGGCAATTTTCAGGTTTTCACGGAATTTATCTTTCATTTCCGCGCCTTGGGTGCGGGTCGACGCAATCGTTGTATCGGAGATAATTGATAAATTATCGCCAAACATGGCGCCACTTAACAAAGCGCCCGCCATTAAGGCTGGTTCAATTTGTGCTTGTTGTGACAGGCCTACTGCTATAGGTGCCAAAGCGCCGATAGTGCCCATTGAGGTGCCCATGGCGGTGGCGACGACTGCAGAAATGACAAACAAACCGGGTAAAATCAGGCTGGCCGGTACCAGGCTTAAACCGGCATTGACCACTGCATCCACACCGCCGGTCGCCTGAGCGACAGTGGCAAAAGCACCAGCCAGCAAATAGATGATACACATGGTGATGATGTTGCTGTTGCCGGCACCTTTGACCAGCAAATCAATCGATTCGGTCAGTGGCGCGCGGTGCAACCAGACAGCCAGCACCAAGGCTGGCAGTATCGCCACGGGCCCGGGCAGCTGATAAAACGCATAAGCCACGCCCTGACTTTGCAGGTAGAGGCCAGTGCCTAAAAATAATGAAACAAACAGCAACAACGGCAATAAAGACCGTTTGGCGCCGACGGCAGATCCGGACATGCTAAACCTCGGTATTCAAATGCCGGCGTCAAGCTGACACCGGAACAATCTTGGTTAATTTAATTACTTTTATGTTTTTAATAATTTTGCGGAATATAAGGACGTCCAGAAGGCCTGTCAATATGAATTAGGACTTGCTTATAACGATGTTTTACCGCAATTTGCCGCAAATGCCGAATTTTTTCCCTTGAAATCCATCACGGGGTGGCCATATCAGCTGAATACTGAGTTCATCTCACCATTGCCGGAGCCCGTTATGCTGAATTTTACCTTCCAGAATCCGACCCGTATTGTGTTTGGCGAAGGCCAAATCATCCAATTGCGCCAGCTGGTCCCTGCCGGTGCCCGGGTGTTGCTGACTTATGGCGGCGGCTCGATCAAACACAATGGCGTGTATGACCAGGTGAAAACGGCGCTGAAGGATTTTACGGTATTTGAATTTGGCGGTATTGAGCCGAACCCAAGCTATGAGACGTTAAGCAAAGCAGTGGCCCTGGTACATGCCGAGCAAATCGATTTCCTGCTGGCGGTCGGCGGTGGCAGCGTGGTTGATGGTACTAAATATATCGCTGCGGCGGCGCGTTATGACGGAGAAGGCTGGGACATCCTCAGTAAACAGGTGAAGTTAAAAGCAGCTGTGGCTTTAGGCTGCGTACTGACATTGCCGGCCACTGGCTCTGAGAGCAATGGTTTTGCCGTCATCACCAAACAAGCTACGCAGCAAAAATTGTCCTTTGGCAGCCCGCTGGTGTATCCGCAGTTTGCCGTATTGGACCCGACTGTGACTTATTCGCTGCCGGCCAAACAGCTGGCGAACGGTGTTGTCGACGCATATATCCACGTGATGGAGCAGTATCTGACTTATCCGGTTGGGGCGGCGGTACAGGACCGTTTTGCTGAAGGCTTATTATTGACCTTGCTGGAGTTTGGCCCTAAAGCCATTGCAGCGCCGCAGGATTACAATATCCGCGCCAATCTGATGTGGACTGCGACAATGGCGCTCAATGGCCTGATTGGCGTTGGGGTGCCGCAGGACTGGTCAACGCATATGATTGGCCATCAGCTGACCGCTTTATACGGATTGGATCACGCCCAGACACTGGCGATAGTACTGCCTGCCGTGATGCAGCAACAGCGTGAGCAAAAGCGCGAGAAGTTATTACAATACGGCCGCCGTGTATTTAACCTGCAACATCAGGATGAAGAGCGGCTGATTGATGAAACCATTAGCCATACCCGGGCATTTTTTGAGCAAATGGGCGTGCCGACCCGACTGGCCGATTACGGTATCAATGCGGATCCCAAAGCGGCTGTTGTCGCTAAACTGACCGAGTTAAAAGCAGAGCGGTTAGGTGAACATGGCGATATCACGCCTGACGTGGTCGCGCAAATTCTGCAGCGGGCACTCTGAGCATTTACCTGCTGATGGCGCATGGCATTTGCGCGCACCTGGTCAGCTGACGATGGCATAGTAACTGTGGTACATTGTTGTTAAAGTGTTAATAAGCGCCGGCTCTGCCGGCGCTGTTTTATTCAGGCAGGAGAAAACCAGTCATGACTGCAGCGGTTTCATTATTAGTACTCGCGGGTGGCATGGGCAGTCGTTTTGGTGGTGACAAACAGCTGGCGACTGTTGGTAATACCGGCCGGCCACTGTTGTATTTCAGCGTGATGGACGCTTATCGCGCCGGTATCCGCCATTTGGTGCTGGTGATCCGGCAGAACTTACAGGCATTGTTTATCGAGCAGGTTTTACCGACCTTACCGGCTGATTTGAAAGTTGATTTTGTTGTGCAGCACCTTCACGACATCCCTGCAGATTGTGTTTTGCCAACTGTGGCCAGAACTAAACCCTGGGGTACGGCTCATGCGGTCTGGTCAGCGCGCCGGCAGCTGACACAACCTTTTATTGTCATTAACGCCGATGATTATTACGGCGCCGACGCGATGCTTCAGTTAGTAGATCATTTTTCTACGCCAGCCAGCAGCTGGGCTATGGTGGCTTATCCACTGGCGCTGACTTTGTCGGAGCATGGCGGGGTGAACCGCGGTTGTTGTCAGGTTGAAAATGGGCAGTTGTTAAAGGTCGCTGAATGGACTGAGATCCATGCCGGCACTGATGGCGTGTTAAGTGGGCTGGACGAACAAGGCGTGCGCCGGCCATTGTCCGGACAACAGCTGGTATCGATGAATATCTGGGGCTTTACCCCAAATTTGCTGACGCGGCTGGAAACACAGCTCCGGCAATTTTTTCAGGCAGGCCCGGGTGAAAAAGCGGAATCTTATTTGCCGGTGGCGGTAGACGATGCCTTGCAGCACGGCCAGCAGCTGGCTGTGATGGTCTCAACCGACGCATGGCGCGGGATCACTTATCCGGCCGATTTGGCAGCGCTCGGCAGTTTTTTTGACAATAAAATCTAATCAAGCACAATAGTCGGCTTGCTCAAACTCTGTGTGGGCCGTCAATCAGGTAAGTTCTATGTCAGTTGAATCAGCCGCAGCTGCGGTGTCGTCGTTATTGCCAGCCGATGTGCTGGCGGCTTATCAGTTTTCGCCGGACGCTTCAGTCCGTTTATTTGGCAATGGCCATATCAATCGGACTTATCTGATTGAAAATTCAACGCAAAAGCTCATTCTGCAGCAAATCAATACGCAGATTTTCCCGTCGCCGCAGCAACTGGTCGACAATGCGCTGCGGATTGAACAGCATCTGGAACAAAAACAAGCACAAGGCCAATATCCATTACAGATCCTGCGTCAGCAGCCTCGCCAGGATGGTGGTTATTTAAGTGGTGAACAGGCAGATTTACGCGCCTTGGCCTTTATTGACGGCGGCCGCAGTATCGAAGTGGTCGACACCGCAGAGCAGGCATTTGCCGCTGCACTGACTTTTGGCCAATTTGCCGCGGCACTGGCCGACTTTCCGGCCGACGAGCTGCATACCGTTATTCCGGATTTTCACAATCTGGCGTTTCGCTTCCGGCAGCTTGATGAGGCGGCTTCGCAAAACAAAGCCGGCCGGCTTAGTGGTTGTCAGGATTTACTGAATTATTGTCTGTCGCAGCGCACTCTGGTGGCAGAACTCGAAGCTGTATGTGCTGAGCTGCCACGACGGGTGTGTCACAACGATACCAAAATCAACAACATGCTGTATTCGGACGCAGAGGGTCGCGGTATTGCTGCTATCGATTTGGATACCTGTATGCCAGGGTACTGGTTATTTGATTTTGGCGATATGGTGCGCACCTGCTGCTCGCCGGAACCGGAAGATTCGTTAAATCCGGCAGCAGTGCGTATTCGTCCGGAGATTTTCACTGCGTTAGCGCAAGGTTATCTGCAAGGTCTTGCCGGTATTATCACGCCTGCAGAGCGGCAAAGCCTGTGGCTTGGTGCCAAAGTGATGTGTCTGATGATTGGCATCCGCTTTTTGGCTGACCATTTAAACGGCGATTGTTATTTCGCCGTGCACAGGCCAAATCACAATTTACAGCGTGCCGAAAACCAACTGCGTTTGTATCTGGATTTATTGGCGCAACAGGCCCAATTGCAGCCTCTGCTGAAATAAATTGCGCTTTTGGCGAATTCGTTACAACTAAACAGACCGATACACCGACTGAGTGGATGTTGTTGTCTGACTTACGCACCCTTCGGGGTGCGTTTTTTTTGAAAATGACAGAGGTCGTAGTTAAAGCGTCTGCGCAGCTTTTACAGAACAAGGCAGCAAATTTGATTAGAGCCGCCGGCAATTTTTTGCTTTAATAAGCCACTTTTTTAAATATGGCGGTCTGGACTGCCATTTTGGCGATACAGGAATTCACAAATGACCTCGATTGGCATCTTTGGCGCCAATGGCCGCATGGGCCGCGCTTTAGTGACAGTGGCAAAAGAACAACAGTTAAACCTGACTGCCGCTACAGTGCGTGCTGGCTCTGAGCTTATCGGCACAGATGCCGGCGAACTGGCAGGTTGCGGTAAATTACAGCTGGCGCTAACGGAAACCAGCCTCGCAGCAGTAGAAACAGCCGATGTTTGGGTTGATTTCACCATGCCGGAAGCGATGCTGGCCCATCTGAAACTGGCGGTCGCGGCGAAAAAAGCCATGGTGATTGGCGTGACGGGGCTGACGGATGCACAGTATGCCGAGGTTCAGGCTGCGAGTAAGGTTATCCCGATCGTCTGGGCGCCGAATATGAGCGTTGGCGTCAATTTGCTGCTGCATCTGGTGCAAACCGCCGCAAGAGTGATGGGGCAGAGTGCTGATATTGAAATCATTGAAGCCCACCATAGGTTTAAAAAGGACGCGCCGAGCGGTACAGCGCTTGCCATCGGCAACAGCATTGCCAAAGCCATAGGCCGGGACTTAAAAGAATGCGCTGTGTATGGCCGCGAAGGCATCACTGGCGAGCGCGATCAACAGACTATCGGCTTTGCCACAGTGCGTGGCGGCGACATCATTGGCGACCATACCGCACTCTTTGCGGACCTGGGGGAACGTCTGGAAATCACTCACAAAGCATCCAGCCGTAACACTTTTGCCCAAGGTGCGTTGCGCGCGGCCTTGTGGTTGAAAAATCAACAGCTTGGACTTTATTCTATGCAACAAGTGTTGGGTTTGGCTGACTTAACATAGATTTTTGGCTTTTTTAGCGCAAATTTGTGATAAAGCCGTTATTTTCGCAAAAATCCAAAAAATAGTTAGACCAAAGAGCGCAAATAGCCTAGAATAAGCAGGTTTGCCTAGGCAGAACTGAGTACACAATTTCTGGGTCAAAACGGGTGGTAAAACAGCAGCATTTTACGCCCGTTTTTTGCTGTTTGGAGGTTATCTTGACTAAGTCCGCCCTGCTCGTACTGGAAGACGGCACCGTATTTCGTGGTACAGCCATTGGCGCTGAAGGTGTGTCGGTTGGTGAAGTGGTATTTAATACTTCTATGACCGGGTATCAGGAGATCCTGACCGACCCTTCGTATGCAGAACAAATGGTCACTTTGACCTATCCCCACATTGGTAATACCGGCACCAATGATGAAGATGAGGAATCCGGCAGAGTATGGGCTAAAGGCCTGATTATTCGTGACCTTCCGCTTCTCGCTTCTAATTTCCGCAATCAACGTTCCCTTAGTCAATACCTCAAAGATCACAACGTCCTCGGCATCGCCGATATTGATACCCGTAAACTGACCCGCATCCTGCGTGAAAAAGGCGCACAAAACGGCTGTCTGATGGCTGGTGATATTGATGAAGCGAAGGCACTGGAACTGGCGCGTAGCTTCCCTGGTTTGTCCGGCATGGATCTGGCCAAAGAAGTGACGGTTAAAGCGCCGTACAGCTTCAGTGAAGGCAGCTGGGCGCTTGGACAAGGTCACCGTGCTGCACCTGAGTCAGTATTTCACGTCGTTGCTTATGATTTTGGTGTGAAACGCAATATTCTACGTATGTTGGTTGACCGCGGCTGTCGTTTAACTGTGGTTCCGGCGCAAACTCCTGCTGCAGAAGTGTTAGCGCTGAATCCAGATGGTATCTTTCTGTCCAACGGCCCTGGCGACCCGGCACCTTGTACATATGCCATTGAAGCTATTAAATCTTTCCTCGAAACCGATATTCCGGTGTTTGGTATTTGCCTCGGTCACCAACTGCTGGCACTCGCCAGTGGGGCAAAAACCCTGAAGATGAAGTTTGGTCACCATGGTGGTAACCATCCGGTGCAAAACCTCGACAGCAAAAAAGTGCTGATCACGGCGCAAAACCACGGCTTCGCCGTTGATGAAGCGACACTGCCGGCCAATTTACGCGCCACGCACAAGTCACTGTTTGATGGTTCACTGCAGGGCATTCACCGTACGGATAAGCCGGCGTTCAGTTTTCAGGGGCACCCGGAAGCTAGTCCGGGCCCGCATGAGGCCAGTGAATTATTTGACCACTTCATCACACTGATGCAACAGCGTAACGCCAAATAAGCCAGGATTGACAGAGCTATGCCAAAACGTACCGACCTTAAAAGTATTTTAATCCTGGGCGCAGGCCCAATCGTTATCGGTCAGGCTTGTGAGTTTGACTATTCAGGTGCCCAGGCTTGTAAAGCGCTGAAGGAAGAGGGTTACCGGGTCATTCTGGTGAACTCAAACCCGGCGACTATCATGACCGACCCGGAAATGGCCGATGCAACTTACATTGAGCCTATCCACTGGCAAGTGGTAGAAAAAATCATCGAAAAAGAGCGGCCATGTGCGGTGTTACCGACTATGGGTGGCCAGACGGCACTGAACTGTGCGCTGGATCTGGAACGTCATGGTGTGCTGGCGAAATATAACGTCGAGATGATTGGTGCTACTGCTGACGCCATCGACAAAGCCGAAGACCGTGGTCGTTTTGACAAAGCCATGCGCTCTATTGGTTTGTCTTGCCCACGCGCCGGTTTTGCGCATTCGATGGAAGAGGCCTATCAGGTGCTGGAAACCATTGGTTTCCCATGTATTATCCGTCCGTCGTTCACCATGGGCGGCTCCGGTGGCGGTATCGCGTACAACCGCGAAGAATTCGACGAAATCTGTACCCGCGGTCTCGATTTATCGCCGACCAAAGAGCTGCTGATTGATGAATCGCTGATCGGCTGGAAAGAATACGAAATGGAAGTGGTGCGGGATAAAAACGACAACTGCATCATTGTCTGTTCAATTGAAAACTTCGACCCGATGGGCGTGCACACCGGTGACTCTATCACTGTGGCACCAGCTCAGACGCTGACCGACAAAGAATACCAAATCATGCGCAACGCCTCTCTGGCAGTGCTGCGTGAAATCGGTGTAGAAACCGGCGGCTCAAACGTGCAGTTTGGTATCAACCCGGTTGATGGCCGCATGGTGATCATCGAGATGAACCCGCGGGTATCACGCTCTTCAGCGCTTGCATCTAAAGCAACCGGTTTCCCAATTGCCAAAGTTGCGGCCAAGCTGGCGATTGGTTACACGCTTGACGAGCTGGCCAATGACATCACCGGCGGCCGTACGCCTGCGTCATTCGAGCCGAGTATCGATTATGTTGTGACCAAAGTGCCACGCTTTAACTTCGAGAAATTTGCCGGTGCGAATGACCGTCTGACCACACAGATGAAATCGGTTGGTGAAGTGATGGCGATTGGCCGTAACCAGCAGGAATCGCTGCAAAAAGCGTTGCGTGGCCTTGAAATTGGCGTTTGTGGTTTAGATCCAATCATCGATATCAATGCGCCGGAAGCGAAAGAAAAAATCACCCGTGAACTGCGTGAACCGGGCTCACACCGCATTTGGTACATCGCCGATGCCTTCCGCTTTGGCATGAGCATGGATGAGATCTTTAAGCTGACCAATATCGACCCATGGTTCCTGGTTCAGCTGGAAGATTTAGTAAAAGAAGAAGCAGCTATCAAAGCGGCTGGCTTCGCCGGTCTGGATCAGGCACGCCTGACAGTACTGAAACGCAAAGGTTTTGCCGACAAACGCATCGCTGACATTCTGGGCGTGGCGGAAGCGGAAGTGCGGAAAAAACGTCATGGTTTTGGCCTGCACCCGGTGTACAAACGTGTGGATACCTGTGCGGCAGAGTTCGCGTCCGACACCGCGTACATGTACAGCACCTACGATGAAGAGTGTGAAGCGGCACCAAGCAACCGCGACAAAATCATGATCATCGGTGGTGGCCCGAACCGTATCGGCCAGGGGATCGAGTTTGACTATTGCTGTGTGCACGCGGCACTGGCACTGCGCGAAGATGGTTATGAGACCATTATGGTCAACTGTAACCCGGAAACAGTATCGACCGATTACGACACTTCAGATCGCCTGTACTTCGAGCCGATCACACTGGAAGACGTGCTGGAAATCGTCAAGAAAGAACAGCCTAAAGGCGTGATCGTGCAATATGGTGGCCAAACGCCACTGAAATTGGCGCGTGCGTTAGAAGCCAACGGCGTGCCAATTATCGGCACTTCGCCGGACGCGATTGACCGCGCCGAAGACCGCGAACGTTTCCAGCAGGCGGTAGAACGTCTTGGCCTGAAACAGCCGAAAAACGCCACAGTCACCAGCCTCGAAGAAGCACTGACCAAAGCGCCTGATATCGGTTATCCGATGGTGGTGCGTCCTTCTTATGTACTGGGTGGCCGTGCCATGGAAATCGTTTATGACGACATCGACTTACGGCGTTATATGACCGAAGCGGTGTCGGTATCAAACGACTCGCCGGTGTTGCTGGACCGTTTCCTGGACGATGCGATTGAAGTCGATATCGATGCGATTTGTGACGGCAAAGAAGTCGTCATCGGCGGTATCATGGAACACATCGAACAAGCTGGTGTGCACTCAGGTGACTCGGCCTGTTCATTGCCACCACACAGCCTGAATCAACAAATTCAGGATGTGATGCGTGACCAGGTGCGTAAACTGGCGCTTGAATTAGGCGTTGTTGGTCTGATGAATACCCAGTTTGCTGTCAAAGACGGTGAAGTGTACCTGATTGAAGTGAACCCGCGTGCCGCGCGCACAGTGCCATTTGTGTCTAAAGCCACCGGCGTTGCAGTGGCTAAAGTCGGCGCCCGCTGTATGGCCGGCCGTTCACTGCAGGAACAAGGCGTGACCAAAGAGATCATCCCACCGTATTTCTCAGTGAAAGAAGTGGTGATCCCATTTAACAAGTTCCCAGGTGTTGACCCTATCCTTGGCCCAGAAATGCGCTCGACCGGCGAAGTGATGGGCGTTGGCGAAACCTTCGCCGAAGCTTTTGCCAAGAGTGAACTGGGGGCAGGAACGCTGATCCCAACGGGTGGCCGTGCTTTACTTTCGGTCCGTGATAGCGATAAAGTGCGCGTCGTTGAACTGGCAAAAACCATGGTTAGCCTCGGTTTTGAGCTGGATGCCACCGGCGGTACCGCAAAAGCGTTGCAGGCTGCAGGTATTCCATGTCGCGAAGTCAGCAAAGTATTTGAAGGCCGCCCGCACATTTTGGATCGGATTAAAAACGGTGAGTACAGCTATATCGTGAATACCACCGAAGGCCGTCAGGCGATTGAAGATTCAAAAGTGTTACGTCGTGGCGCCCTGCAACACAAAGCCAATTACACCACGACCCTGAATGCCGCATTCGCGACCTGTAAAGCTAACGCCGCCAATGCGTTTGGTACAGTGAATTCGGTGCAGGAGTTACATAAGAGAGTTAACGGATGAGTCAAATCCCGATGACAGTTCAAGGCGCGCAGCGTCTGCGTGATGAACTGCATGAACTGAAAACAGTGAAGCGGCCGGCGATTATCGAAGCCATTGCCGAAGCGCGTGAGCATGGTGATCTGAAAGAAAATGCGGAATACCATGCCGCCCGTGAAGCACAAGGGTTTTGTGAAGGCCGTATTCAGGATATTGAAGGCAAACTGTCGAACGCACAGATCATCGATATCAGTAAGCTGACCAACAACGGCAAAGTGATTTTCGGCTCGACTGTGACCATTCTGAATCTGGATTCAGAGGAAGAAGTCACCTACAAAATCGTTGGCGATGATGAAGCTGATATCAAGAACAATCTGATTTCAGTCAATTCGCCGATTGCCCGTGGCCTGATAGGCAAGAACCAGGATGATGTGGTGAATATCACCACACCCTCTGGCGTGGTTGAGTTTGAAATCACTGACGTGCAATATCTCTGAATAAGACTTTGGTCTTAAATTCAGTTGAAAAAAGCGGCTTCGGCCGCTTTTGTTATTTTTATCGAATGGGACTGTGGTTTAATAACAGCTTAACAGCCATTGCACCTGCTGATGTCCCTCGGAGCCTCAGATGAGAAGTAATCATCCCGCGTTTGAATTGGTACTTGAAGATCAGACCTTGTGGGTACGGGCCTTTGGCGTGTGGACTATCCGTGATGTGGAAGATTATGTCCGGGCATTCCGTCTGGTGGTTGCGCCAGTGATTGATAAGCCCTGGGCGTTGGTATTGGACGTCCGGCAATGGCAGGCTAGCCCTTCGGAGATTTTTGCGGCGGCGTTGGATAACAGCGAATGGTGTCTGGCTCATCAACTGGCGCATGTGATTGCATTGGTGCCAGCCGATCATCTGGTAGGCTGGCAGTTCGTCAAAGCAACGTCGGTCGACCTGCCTGGTTCACTGGTGCGTCAACGCGCAGGTACTGATGAAGAAGCCCGGCAGAATTTAATGGTTGCGGGTTTTGTTCAGCCTACGAAACCACAAGCCATTTCGCAGGCATAAAAAACTGCAGGAGCAGTTTTTAACAACGCCAAGCGTTGGCCTGAAAGGTGAGCGCCATGGATGGCAGCGCATAAAAAACTGCAGGAGCA
>NZ_KL544005.1:0-41365 GCF_000711985.1 Rheinheimera texasensis DSM 17496 | reverse complement strand
GCGTTGGCCTGAAAGGTGAGCGCCATGGATGGAAGCACATAAAAAAACCGCCTGGAGCGGTTTTTTAAATTTCATGTACTCAAACAACAGAGTCATCTGCTGTTTGTGCTGACGAAATCAGCCACGTGGCAGTTGCAGTTTTTTGTCCTTGGCGGCGCGGTACAGCACCAGAATATGACCAATTACCTGCACTTTCTCGGCTTTGGCTTCACGGACAATAGCGTCCATTACAGCCAGTTTTTCTTCGCGGTCAATGCTTGGCACTTTGACTTTAATCAGCTCGTGGTGCTCCAAAGCCAGGTCGACTTCGGCCATCACGCCCTCGGTCAGACCATTGCCACCCAGCAGGATCACCGGCTTTAATTCGTGGGCTTTGGCTTTTAAAAATTGTTTTTGCTTGTTTGTAAGACTCATAAAATAGATTTTTCCGTGTGGAAAGCTTGAAATAGCGTCATTGTACCGCCATCTTGCAGGGAAGACCAATTAAGAGTGTTTCCATGACAAAGAAAAAGCGCTCGGCCAGTTCCAGCCGCTGGCTGCAGGAACATGTGTCCGACCCTTTTGTGCATAAGGCACAAAAATTAGGCTTGCGCTCCCGGGCTTCTTTTAAGCTCGAAGAGATCCAGCAAAAAGATAAGTTGATCAAAAGCGGCATGACAGTCGTAGATCTGGGCTCAGCCCCCGGTAGTTGGTCGCAGTTGGCGGCAGAACTGGTGGGGCAGGACGGCATGGTCATCGCCTGCGATATTTTACCGATGGACCCGCTGGCCGGTGTGGCGTTTTTACAAGGCGATTTTCGCGAAGACGCAGTGCTGGAAGCCTTACTGACCCGAATTGACGGCCGCAATGTCGATGTTGTGTTATCTGACATGGCGCCGAATATGAGTGGCAATGCCACAGTAGATCAGAGCAGAAGCATGTATCTGGTCGAACTGGCGCTGGATATGTGTAACAAAGTGCTGAAGAAAAACGGTAGTTTTGTCGTCAAAGTGTTCCATGGCGAGGGCTTTGAAACCTTTGTCCAGCAGGTCCGGGACGTATTTACCAATGTACGGATCCGCAAACCCGATTCGTCCCGCGCCCGTTCCAGCGAGACATATATCGTGGCGACTGGTTTCAAACTCTAGTAAAGTAGCAACAGAAGCAATTCTGGTAACAAGAGGTTATTTCCTTGAGCGACATGGCAAAGAATCTGATGGTATGGCTGGTGATAGCCGTCGTACTGATGACGATGTTCAACAGCTTCAGTCCGGCCGACCGGTCAGACCGCAGCACCAGCTATACCCAATTCATCAATGATGTGAACCAGGGACAAATCCGTGAGGTCCAGGTTGACCGCGGTGGCGTGGTGCGGGCAGTCCGTAAAGACGGCCAGCGTATCGAAACAACAATTCCTGGCGGTTATGATGAAAAACTGCTGGACGATCTGATTAAAAACAACGTGGATTCTACTGGCGTGAAACCGGAAGAAACCAGCCTGTTGGGTCAGATTTTCATTTCCTGGTTCCCGATGCTGTTGTTGATTGGTGTATGGATTTTCTTCATGCGCCAGATGCAAGGCGGTGGTGGCAAAGGCGCGATGTCTTTTGGTAAGAGCCGCGCGCGCCTGATGGGTGAAGACCAGATTAAGACGACCTTTGCTGACGTTGCCGGTTGTGACGAGGCCAAAGAAGAAGTGACTGAGCTGGTTGATTATTTGAAAGACCCGTCACGCTTCCAGAAACTTGGTGGCCGTATTCCGAAAGGCGTGCTGATGGTAGGCCCACCGGGCACAGGTAAAACATTGCTCGCTAAAGCAATTGCCGGCGAAGCCAAAGTGCCGTTTTTCACCATTTCCGGTTCTGACTTCGTCGAGATGTTTGTTGGTGTCGGCGCGAGCCGCGTGCGTGACATGTTCGAACAGGCGAAAAAAGCTGCTCCGTGCATCATCTTCATCGACGAAATTGATGCGGTTGGCCGTCAGCGTGGCGCAGGTCTTGGCGGTGGTCATGACGAGCGCGAGCAAACGCTGAACCAGATGTTGGTAGAGATGGACGGTTTTGATGGCAACGAAGGTATTATTGTCATCGCGGCTACCAACAGACCAGACGTGCTGGACCCGGCGTTATTACGTCCGGGCCGCTTCGACCGTCAGGTCGTGGTGGGTTTACCGGATGTCCGTGGCCGTGAACAAATTCTGAAAGTGCATATGCGCAAAGTCCCATTGGGTGATGGCGTAGATGCGTCATTAATTGCACGTGGAACGCCGGGTTTCTCTGGCGCTGATTTGGCCAATCTTGTGAACGAAGCGGCTTTGTTTGCAGCACGCAATGGTCGGCGCGTGGTGTCGATGGACGAGTTTGAAAAAGCCAAAGACAAAATCCTGATGGGCACAGAGCGTCGCTCTATGGTCATGACGGAAAAAGAAAAAGAAATGACGGCTTATCACGAAGCTGGTCACGCTATCGTCGGTCGTCTGGTGCCGGAACACGACCCGGTGTACAAAGTCAGTATTATCCCGCGTGGTCGTGCTTTGGGTGTGACTATGTATTTGCCGGAGCAGGACCGCCACAGCCACTCTAAACGTTTCCTCGAGAGCATGATTAGCTCTTTGTTCGGTGGCCGGATAGCGGAAGAGCTGATTTACGGCTCTGAGGCGGTCAGCACCGGTGCTTCAAACGACATCGAGCGTGCAACCAATCTGGCGCGGAAAATGGTGACGCAGTGGGGTTTCTCTGAAAAGCTGGGCCCATTGCTGTACGCTGAAGAAGAAGGTGAAGTGTTTCTTGGGCGCTCAGTGACCAAAAACAAGCACATGTCTGAAGATACGGTGAAGCTGATTGACCAGGAGATCCGCGAGTTTATCGACCGCAACTATGTGCGGGCAAAGCAGCTGATCGAAGAGAACATGGACATATTGCACGCGATGAAAGATTGCCTGATGCAATACGAAACTATCGATGCTAAGCAAATCGATGACCTGATGGCCCGCCGTGAAGTACGTCCACCAGAGCACTGGGAGCCGAAGGACAAAAAGCCGGAAGCTCCAGGCTCAGGCGGCGCGGCGGCGACAGCAGCACCAGCTGCTGACGTGACGCCAAGCGAAAGCCATAGCAGTTAATCCCTGTGTATCAATGGAAACCCCGGCAAGCCGGGGTTTTCTGTTTGGAGTCCCAATGGAATTGTTATTACCCCGCCAACGCCGGTTGGACTTGCGCCAGACCAGACTCATGGCGATCCTGAATGTCACCCCTGATTCTTTTTCTGACGGAGGCCATTTTACCGGCGAACAAGCTTGTTTAACGCGGGTCAACGAATTAGTCGCCGCCGGCGCTGAAATCATTGATATCGGCGGAGAATCGACCCGGCCCGGTGCTGCCGATGTTGCGCTGGACGACGAGTTACAGCGAGTTGTGCCGGTGCTGAGCACTATCCGGCGTAAATTTCCTGACCTGGTGATTTCAGTGGACACCAGTAAAGCCGAAGTGATGCGGCAGGCGGCGCATGCCGGCGCTGACATTCTCAACGATGTGCGGGCTTTGCAGGAGGCAGGCGCTCTGGAGGTTGCGGTTGCCAGCCAATTGCCGGTGTGTCTGATGCATATGCAGGGGCAACCCCGGTCGATGCAGCATCAACCGGTGTATCAGGATGTTGTCAGTGAAGTTCTGCATTGGTTAGTCTCGCGGGCAGAACAATGCCAGCAAGCAGGGATCCCGGCATCACAAATCATCCTGGACCCAGGATTTGGATTTGGTAAAAGTCTCAGCCACAACTATCAGCTGCTGGCGGCGATGCCGGATTTTGTCGGGAGCGGATATGCGATTCTGGCCGGAATGTCACGTAAGTCGATGATCGGCCAGTTACTTCAGCGGGATGTGTCAGAACGTTTGGCAGGCAGTATTGCCTGTGCCACAATAGCCGCCATGCAAGGGGCACAGATTATTCGTGTCCATGATGTCAAAGAAACGGCAGATGCTTTAGCTATTGTTGCCGCGACCAAATCTGGAGTAATTCAATGAGCAGGAAGTTTTTTGGAACTGATGGTGTACGTGGCCGGGTCGGCGAGTTTCCAATCACACCGGAATTCGCGATGAAATTAGGCTGGGCTGCAGGCCGGGTGTTGTCACAGCGCGGTACGCGCAAAGTGTTGATTGGTAAGGACACCCGTATTTCTGGTTATTTGCTGGAGACAGCATTAGAAGCCGGCTTAATCTCTGCAGGTATAGATGTACGGTTATTGGGCCCAATGCCAACTCCGGCAGTTTCTTACCTGACCCACACTTTCCGCGCGGAAGCCGGTATTGTGATCAGTGCGTCGCACAACCCTTATTACGACAATGGCATTAAGTTCTTCTCCGGCGACGGCAGTAAACTGGCCGATGACATTGAACTCGCGATTGAAGCCGAGCTCGAGCAGCCAATGGTGTGTGAGCCTTCCGAAAAGCTCGGTAAAGCGCAGCGCATTGACGATGCTTCAGGTCGTTATATTGAATTTTGTAAAAGCCACCTGCCGAATCATATGTCGTTGAGCGGCTATAAAATCGTGCTGGATTGCGCCAATGGCGCCACCTACCACATTGCACCAAATGTATTTCGTGAGTTAGGCGCGGAAGTTCACACCATCGCTTGTACTCCAAATGGTCTGAATATTAATGAAAAGTGCGGCGCAACGCACACAGACGACCTGCAAAAAGCGGTGGTTGAATTAGGCGCTGACCTCGGTATTGCTTATGATGGCGATGGCGACCGGGTGATGATGGTGGATCATTTAGGTCGCCAAATCGATGGCGACGAAATTATCTATATGATTGCCCGCTCTGCGAAACAACGCGGCCGCCTGACCGGAGGTGTCGTTGGGACTTTGATGAGCAATATGGGCCTGGAATTAGCATTGGCTGAACTGGATATTCCATTTGTGCGCAGTAAAGTCGGCGACCGTTATGTAATGGAATTGCTGCAGGAAAAAGGCTGGCGCATTGGTGGTGAAAACTCTGGTCATGTGATCAATCTCGACCATACCGGTACTGGCGATGGTATCGTCGCGTCGTTGCAGGTCCTGGCTGCGATGATGGATACCAGCCTAAGCCTGGCCGAACTGAGTCACGGCATGACCAAGCTGCCGCAAGTACTGGTCAATGTGAAGTTTGAAAAAGGTTCGGCGCCGCTTGATAACATGCATGTAAAAGAAGTGATTGCTCAGGTTGAAGCTGAATTACACGGTCAGGGCCGGGTGCTTATTCGTAAATCCGGTACAGAGCCGTTAATTCGTGTAATGGTTGAAGGAAGAGAACAGACCCAGGTACAGGAATATGCTGAGCGAATTGCTGCAGCAGTAAAACTGGCCAGCTAAGTTCTGCGTTGTTTCAGCGCAATTCTCTCTGCGCAGATGCGCTGAAAAAATGAGCCGGAAAAAATCTAGGCACAGGTTTTTTTCGGCTTTTGCTTGTCTGCAGGTGCGATGTTCGTTAAGATCGCGCCGGCTGAAACAGGGGAGTCCGCATGACAGTCCGTCGTCCGTTAATAGCTGCAAACTGGAAAATGAATGGCGATCGTGAGCTGGTCACTATGATGGCTGCCACACTGCAATGTATAGATAGCAGCCATGAAATTCTGATCTGTCCACCTGTAATATTTCTTTCTGACTTCCCGAAATCGACACAATACCGGCTCGGTGCTCAAAATGTCAGCAGTGAGAAGGCTGGAGCCTTCACAGGTGAAATAAGTGCTGATATGATTCGCGCCGCTGGAGCCGAGTATGTGATTCTCGGACACAGTGAACGGCGTTGTCTGTTTGCAGAAACTGACGCAACAGTTTTGCAAAAAGCACAGCAGGCTTTACGGGTCGGGATCACGCCAATTATTTGTTTTGGCGAGACTTTATCCGAGCGGCAGCAAGAAAAAACCATGTGGGTTCTTGCGCAGCATTTAGATGCAGTGTATGCTGCGCAGCCTGATTTACTGGCCGAATCCGTGATTGCTTATGAACCCGTTTGGGCCATTGGCACCGGTCTGACAGCAACGCCTGAACAGGCACAACAAGTGCATTCGTTTATCAGGCAACACCTGGCACGCATCAATGCGGATGCAGCTGCTAAGGTCAGAATTTTATACGGTGGCAGTGTCAATGCCGACAACTGGCCGACACTGTTCAGCCAGCCAGACATCGATGGTGCACTGGTTGGTGGAGCAAGTTTAAAACCAGCAGAGTTTGCTGCAATTTGCCAGATGGCAAAGGAATAAAGATGTACGAAATTATCATCGTCTTATACGCAATCGTCGCGCTGGCAATTATCGGTCTGGTACTAATCCAGCACGGTAAAGGTGCAGATATGGGCGCGTCATTTGGCGCCGGTGCTTCTGCAACAATTTTTGGTTCTGCCGGTCGTGGTAATTTCCTGACCCGTTCAACCACAGTCTTAGCAGTGTTATTTTTTGTGTTGAGCCTGATTTTAGGAAATTACAACACCACGCACATTCAGAAAAAATCTGAATTTGAGAACATCACAGCGCCGGCTGCCGCAGAAACTGCACCAGCTAAGCCTGAAGAGAAAAAAGAAGCTGCAAAAGATATTCCGGTTGGTAATTAATTCTCCCGGAATACCCTCTGAATAATGCCGAGATGGTGAAATTGGTATACACGCTACCTTGAGGTGGTAGTGCCCTAGGCATGCGGGTTCGAGTCCCGCTCTCGGCACCAATTCTTGTTATCGCCGTTGATGAATCGCGGTGGTTACGCAGTGTAATACAGACAGTGCACTGCTAAACAATATGTTGCGATACAGTGGTCTCCACTATATAATGCACGCCAGTTACGGACGCGGGATGGAGCAGCCTGGTAGCTCGTCGGGCTCATAACCCGAAGGTCGTCGGTTCAAATCCGGCTCCCGCAACCACTTTTACCAGCAATGATCGTTTTCACTGAATTCAGTCGTTGTAGCGAACCGCAAGTGAAACTTGAGTTCGCAACCAGATTTAAAGCAGGATTGGCGATATCCTGTTTTACCGGTGTAAAGTCGCCCCGATCTATCGGGGCGTTTTTATATCTGGGGTAACGTTGTACTACTATTCTGGGCTATATGCCCTTTTTTTATTTCCGGAGGTCTCTTTGACTAAACAAGAACAGCGTTTAACCGAGCTGTTGGCACCTACAGTAGAGGCTAATGGCTTCGAATTGCTGGGCATAGAGTTCATGGCCGCAGGTCGGCATTCCACCCTGCGTTTATTTATCGATCATCCGGACGGGGTTAATGTTGACCACTGTGCGTTGATCAGCCGTGAAGTCAGTGCCGTCCTTGATGTCGAAGACCCAATTCCCAACGAATACAACCTGGAGGTTTCTTCTCCGGGTTTAGATCGTCCTTTGTTTACCCCGGCACATTTCGCCAAGGTGGTCGGACAAAAAATTGAAGTCAAACTGGCCATTCCTCAGGATGGCCGCCGGCGTTTCAAAGGGCTTCTTAACGCAATAGAAGATGACATGCTCGTCATCGAAGTGGATGGCAAACCTTATCGTTTGCTTATGGATAACGTAGATAAAGCAAACGTAGTTCCGGTGTTCTGATAAGAACCACGGCTCTGAGTGAGGCAGAAATCATGGCAAAAGAAATATTATTAGTTGTTGACGCGGTATCGAACGAAAAATCAGTTCCGCGTGAAAAAATCTTCCAGGCGCTGGAATTCGCGCTGGCAGCAGCCACCAAAAAGAAAAATGAAGGCGATATTGAAGTTCGTGTAGCTATTGACCGTAAAACCGGCGCTTATGAAACTTTCCGTCGCTGGTTAGTTATTCCGGACGACCAGGTGCAGGAACATCCGTTCCGTGAAATGACCTTGTCTGCGGCTCAATATGATGAGCCAAATCTGAAAGTCGGCGATTACGTTGAAGAACAAATTGAATCTATTCAGTTTGACCGTATCACCACGCAAATGGCCAAGCAGGTCATCGTACAAAAAGTTCGTGAAGCAGAACGTTCACAAGTTGTTGAAGCTTACATCGACCAGGTCGGTGAGCTGGTTACCGGCGTAGTGAAAAAAGTCAATCGCGAAAGCGTTATCGTGGACCTCGGTAACAATGCCGAAGCGATGTTAGCCCGCGAAGAGATGATCCCACGTGAAACTTTCCGTCCTGGTGACCGCATCCGTGCACTGCTGTATGCAGTGAACCCGGAAGCCCGCGGTGCCCAGTTATTCTTAAGCCGTACCCGTCCGGAAATGCTGATCGAACTGTTCCGCATCGAAGTGCCGGAAATTGGTGAAGAAATGATCGAAATCCGGGGCGCAGCCCGCGACCCAGGTTCTCGCGCTAAAATTGCCGTCAAAACCAATGACCGCCGGATTGACCCGGTTGGCGCCTGCGTAGGTATGCGTGGTTCTCGCGTACAAGCCGTGTCAGGCGAACTGGGTGGTGAGCGCGTCGATATCGTTCTGTATGACGACAATGCCGCTCAATATGTGATCAACGCGATGGCGCCGGCAGAAGTCGCCTCCATCATTGTTGATGAAGATGCCCACTCGATGGATATCGCGGTAGAAGATTCAAACCTGCCAATGGCGATTGGCCGTGCCGGTCAAAACGTGCGTCTGGCCAGTCAGCTGACACAGTGGGAACTGAACGTGATGTCAGTGTCTGACATGAAGAAAAAGCATCAGGAAGAAACGTCGAAAGTGCTTAGTGTGTTTATGGACGCGCTGGAGATCGACGAGGATTTCGCTTCTATTCTGGTCGACGAAGGTTTCTCTACACTGGAAGAAATTGCTTATGTACCGGTCTCTGAGCTGCTCAGCATCGACGGTCTGGACGAAGAAACTGTTGAAGAATTACGCCGCCGCGCCAAAGCCGTTCTGACGACCCGTGCGCTGGCCAGTGAAGAGTCACTGGAAGGTTCACAGCCAAGTGAAGCGCTGCTGAGCCTGGAAGGCATGGAAACCCACACCGCTTATGTCCTGGCCAGTAAAGGTGTGGTGACGCTGGATGATCTGGCCGAATTAGGTGTCGATGATTTGATTGAAATTGAAAAAATGGCAGAAGATAAAGCTGCTGCATTAATTATGGCTGCACGCAATATCGTTTGGTTTAGCGAGCAGAACTGATAGGTCAACGGAGGAAACTATTACATGGCAGATGTCACGATAGAAAAACTGGCCAGTGATGTGGGAACGACTGTTGATCGGTTGGTTCAACAATTTGCTGATGCAGGTATTGCAAAGCAGGCTGGCCAAATGGTCAGCGAAGATGAGAAAAAATCGCTGCTGGAGCACCTGAGTAAACAACACGGCGGTGCCAGCAATGAGCCATCACGGCTTACGCTGAAACGCAAAGAAAAAACCACGCTGAGTGTCAGCGGTGGTGCTGGCCGCAACCGCGAAATCCAGGTTGAAGTCCGCAAGCAAAAAACTTATGTCAAACGTCCGTTGATGGATGACGCTGCGATCAAAGCGGAAGAAGAAGCCCGTCTGGCCGAAGAAAAAGCCAAAGAGGAAGCTCGTCTGGAAGCTGAACGTCAGGCCGCTGAAAAACGCGCCCGCGAAGAAGCTGAGCGTAAAGCCGAAGCTGAGCGTAAGGCCGCTGACGCGAAAAAACGCGAAGCCGAGCGTGCCCAATTGGCTAAAGACGATCCGGAAGAAGCGGCCCGTCGTGCGGCGAAAGAAGAAGCCCGCAAAGAAGCCGAGCGCATCAAAGCGCAACAGGATGCAGAGCGTCTGCGCAAGCTGGAATTAGAAGCTCAACGCCAGGCCGAAGAAGCTCGTCGTCTGGCGGAAGAGAATGCTGAGCGCTGGTCACAGGAAGCTGCTCCGGCAGTGGAAGTTGGGGATTACCACCTGACCAGCAACGTATTTGCGAAACAAGCTGAAGACGAAGAAGATTCACGTGATGAGCGTGGTGGTCGTCGTCATGGCAAAAAAGCACCAGTTGGCAAAGCCAAGAAAAAAGACGACGCCGATGATAAAGACGCTTTTAACCGCGCCAATCGTCACAAGAAAAAGAAAACCCCAACCAGTATGTTGCACGGCTTTAACAAGCCAGCGCAGCCGGTTGAGCGTGAAGTAAAAATCGGTGAAACCATCACTGTTGCAGAACTTGCTGCCAAAATGGCGGTGAAAGCCTCTGAAGTCATCAAAGTGATGATGAAAATGGGCGCGATGGCTACCATCAACCAGGTGATTGATCAGGAAACTGCAGCTATCGTCTGTGAAGAAATGGGCCACAAGTTCACACTGACCCGTGAAAACGAGTTAGAAGAAACCGTGATGGCGGACCGTGAAGGTGAGGGCGCACTAGAGCCACGTGCTCCGGTCGTCACCGTGATGGGTCACGTTGACCATGGTAAAACCTCGTTACTTGATTACATCCGTAAAGCGAAAGTGGCCGCTGGCGAAGCTGGTGGTATTACCCAGCATATCGGTGCTTACCACGTTGAAACAGACCGTGGCATGATCACGTTCCTTGATACTCCGGGTCACGCTGCATTTACCTCGATGCGTGCACGTGGTGCCAAAGCGACAGACATTGTAGTTCTGGTTGTTGCTGCAGATGACGGTGTGATGCCACAAACTAAAGAAGCTATCCAGCACGCAAAAGCGGCCGGTGTGCCAATTGTTGTTGCCGTGAACAAGATTGATAAACCTGATGCAGATCCAGATCGTGTCCGTAACGAACTGTCGCAATACGGCGTTATTTCTGAAGACTGGGGCGGCGATACACAATTCGTGCAGGTTTCTGCGAAAACGGGCTTAGGCATCGACGACTTGCTGGAATCACTGTTGGTACAGTCTGAATTACTGGAACTGACCGCGGTGCGTGAAGGTATGGCGCGTGGTGTGGTTATCGAGTCCCGTCTGGACAAAGGTCGTGGTCCGGTGGCGTCTATCCTGGTACAGGAAGGCACGCTGAGCCAAGGCGACATCGTGTTGTGTGGTCTGGAATATGGCCGTGTGCGTGCGATGCGTGACGAAAATGGTCATGAAGTGAAAGAAGCTGGCCCGTCGATTCCGGTCGAAATTCTGGGTCTGTCCGGCGTTCCTTCAGCCGGTGACGAAGTGACTGTGGTTCGCGACGAGCGTAAAGCCCGTGAAGTTGCACTGTATCGTCAGGGTAAATTCCGCGACGTTAAACTGGCACGTCAGCAAAAAGCCAAGCTGGAAAACATGTTTGCAAACATGACTGAAGGCGATGTGGCCGAGCTGAACATCGTACTGAAAGCCGACGTACAGGGTTCTGTTGAAGCGATCAGCGAGTCACTGTCACGCTTGTCGACAGATGAAGTGAAAATTCGCATCATCGGTAGCGGTGTTGGTGGTATCACTGAAACTGACGCCACGTTGGCAGCGGCCTCGTCTGCCATCGTTATCGGCTTTAACGTCCGTGCCGAAGCCAACGCCCGTAAGATTATCGAAGACGAGAATCTGGACTTACGCTACTACAGCATCATCTATGAACTGTTAGATGAAGTGAAGGCTGCAATGACCGGCATGCTGGCGCCCGAGTTCAAACAACAGATCATCGGTCTGGCTCAGGTTCGCGATGTGTTCCGTTCACCGAAATTCGGTGCAGTTGCCGGTTGTATGGTCACTGAAGGTATCGTCAAACGCAATGCGCCAATCCGTGTACTGCGTGACAACGTGGTTATTTACGAAGGCGAACTGGAATCGCTGCGCCGCTTTAAAGACGACGTCTCTGAAGTGCGGAACGGCTTCGAGTGTGGTATCGGCGTGAAGAACTACAACGACGTTCGTGAAGGCGACCAAATCGAAGTGTTCGAAGTGGTTCAGGTTGAACGTACACTGTAATCTATTGAGTTAATAGAAATTATTGAATGAAGCAGGGGCCAGCGGCCCCTGTTTGTTTCTAATTTCAGGTGAGTATTATGGCAAAAGAATTCAGCCGGGTTGACCGGCTCGCCCAGCAAATGCAGCAGGAAATGGCACTCATTCTGCAGCGGGAAATTAAAGACCCACGGTTACATACCATGATCACAGTGTCTGATGTGGATGTGTCCAAAGACCTGTCACACGCCAAAATCTATGTAACTTTCCTTGGCCTCGAAGCGGACAAAGTCAAACAAAACCTCGACATCCTGAACGATGCCAGTGGTTTTATCCGTAGTTTGATCGCCAAACGCATTCAGGCACGCATTGTGCCGACAGTTCGTTTTTACTTCGATAAGTCGCTGGATGAAGGCATCCGGATGGCGAATCTGGTGGAAAATGTGCGTAAAAGCGACGAACAGAAGCGTAAAGACGCAGGCCAGGAACTGGAAGCGAAACCAGTCGCTGACACAAAGTCTGACGAAGAAGAATAAGCATGGCGCGACGTATCGTTGATGGCATACTGCTGTTGGATAAACCGCTGGAAGTGTCCAGTAACGGCATTTTACAGCGGGTACGCTGGTTATATCAGGCTGAAAAGGCCGGTCATACCGGTGCTTTAGACCCGCTGGCGTCTGGTTTATTGCCAATCTGTTTTGGTGAAGCCACCAAATTCAGTCAGTTTTTGCTGGATACCGACAAGACTTATGAAGTCAGTGCGCGTTTTGGCGTACGCACCGATACTTCAGATGCGGCCGGTGAAATTATCAGCGAAAAACCGATTAACTTTGATTTGGCACAGTTACAGCAGGCAGTTGAAAAGATGCGGGGGCCGCAGCTGCAGGTTCCTACGATGTTTTCTGCGCTGAAGTATCAGGGGCAGCCGCTGTACAAATATGCCCGTCAGGGCATCACAGTGCCGCGCGATGCCCGGCCCATCAATATTTTCCGCTTTGATTTACTCGATTTCGACGGTCAGAATGCCCGGTTTATTGTGCATTGCAGCAAAGGCACATATATCCGCACTTTGATTGATGATTTGGGTGAAACGCTCGGCAGCGGTGCTTATGTCACCGCGTTGCGCCGGACTCAGGTCGGGCCTTTTCAGGCCAGTCAAATGCTGACTGATGCGTTTCTGGCGCCGCTGAATCAAGCGCAGGATTGGGCGGGGCTGGATGCCTTGTTGTTGCCAATGGATTATGCACTGGCCGGTTTGCCGCGGCTGACATTAGACCCTGCGGCAGTGAAACGTCTTCGGCATGGCCAGACAGTTTTGCTGACCCCTGAGCTGCTGGCACTGTTGCCGGCAGAGCCAAGCGATGCTATTGCGCTTTATGACGACCAACAAAGTTTTATTGGGGTTGGGATGCAGGAAGGCGCGGAACTCAAAGTGCGGCGTCTGCTGAATACGGCTAATCGCTGAGATAATGCTTGTACTGAGCGCGTGCTGTGTTAGAATGCGCGCTCTTTTTTGGTCGTAGGCTGGATTAGTGCCTGGCTGCGGCTGTATTTCATATCCTGGAGGATACTATGTCACTAACTACTGCTGAAAAAGCAAAAATCCTGGCTGACTTCGGTGCAAACGCTGCTGATTCAGGTTCAACTGAAGTTCAGGTCGCTCTGCTGACCGGTTCTATCAACAAGCTGCAACCACACTTCGCTGAACACAAACACGACTTCCACTCACGTCGTGGTCTGTTGCGGATGGTTTCTCAGCGTCGTAAACTGCTGGACTACCTGAAGCGTACTGATTCAGCTCGTTACGCAACACTGATCGAGCGTTTAGGTCTGCGTCGTTAATCGACCAGCCAAACCAGAAAAAAAAGGAGCTTTTAGCTCCTTTTTTTATGCCTGCTATATTTCAATCCCTCTGCGTTCAGCGAATTCCTCGGTTCCCCCATTTTACTGCGATAAAAAGCCGGGCTTTTTCCTGCTGCACTTTGGTGCTGAACTATCTTTTCCGCCCCTGAAACAGCTATACTGTGCCGCGCAATATCGAGCCAAAAATATACCGCGTAAAAGGCCCAGCAGGGCCCTGATCCACGCGTACAAGACAAAGGAAAAATATCAAGTGAATCCTATCGTAAAATCATTTCAATTTGGTCAGCATACCGTCACATTAGAAACCGGTGTTATTGCCCGTCAGGCAGACGGCGCCGTATTAGCCAGCATGGGCGATACCGCAGTTCTGGTCACTGTCGTTGGTAAAAAAGAACCAAAACCAGGTCAGGACTTTTTCCCGCTGACTGTAAACTATCAGGAAAAAATGTACGCAGCCGGCCGCATCCCAGGTGGCTTCTTTAAACGTGAAGGCCGCCCAAGCGAAGGCGAAACGTTAACTTCACGTCTGATCGACCGTCCAATCCGCCCACTGTTCCCTGAAGGCTTCACCAACGAAGTTCAGGTCATTGCAACTGTGGTTTCTGTTGAGCCGGACATCCAGCCGGACATCATCTCTATCCTGGGTACTTCTGCCGCACTGGCGATTTCAGGCATTCCGTTCAGTGGTCCGCTGGGCGCTGCCCGCGTCGGTTATATCAACGACCAGTACGTACTGAACCCGTCTGAAACTGCACTGAAAACCAGTAAACTTGACCTGGTTGTAGCCGGTACTGCCAACGCGGTATTGATGGTTGAATCTGAAGCTCAGGTACTGTCAGAAGACGTGATGTTAGGTGCAGTGGTTTACGGTCACGATCAAATGCAAGTCGCAATCAAAGCCATTGCTGAATTTGCTGCTGAAGCTGGCAAGCCAGCCTGGAACTGGGTTGCTAAGCCGAAAAATGACACGTTGATCAGCAAAATTGAAGCACTGTCGACTGCTGCCGTTGGCGAAGCATACCGCATCACGGAAAAGGCTAAGCGTTACGAGCGCATTGGCGCTATCAAAGCCGAAGTCTTTGCCCAAATCAAAGCTGAGCTGGCTGAAGGCGAAAGCTTCAACGAAACTGAAGCCGGCGAAATTTTCCATAACCTGGAATCAAAAATCGTTCGTAGCCGCATCATTGCCGGCGAACCACGTATCGATGGTCGTGACAACGAAATGATTCGTGGTCTGTCTGTGATGACTGGTTTACTGCCACGCACGCACGGTTCAGCACTGTTCACCCGTGGTGAAACGCAGGCACTGGTGACTTGTACTTTAGGTACTGCCCGTGACGCACAAACAGTTGACGATCTGCTGTCAGACAAAACTGACAACTTCCTGTTCCACTACAACTTCCCTCCGTTCTCAGTTGGCGAAACCGGTATGGTCGGTTCACCAAAACGCCGCGAAATCGGTCACGGTCGCCTGGCAAAACGCGGTGTTGCTGCAGTTATGCCTGATTTTGATGCTTTCCCGTACACAGTGCGGATGGTATCTGAAATCACTGAATCAAACGGTTCAAGCTCGATGGCGTCTGTGTGTGGTTCTTCGCTGGCACTGATGGATGCTGGTGTACCAATCAAAGCGTCTGTTGCTGGTATCGCCATGGGTCTGGTCAAAGAAGGCGACAACTTCGTTGTACTGTCGGACATTCTGGGCGACGAAGATCACCTGGGCGACATGGACTTCAAAGTAGCCGGTACTACAGCTGGTATCACTGCACTGCAGATGGATATCAAGATTGAAGGTATCACCAAAGAAATCATGCAGATCGCACTGAAACAAGCCAAAGCCGCCCGTATCCACATTCTGGGTGTTATGGATTCTGCGATCAGCACGCACCGTTCAGAGTTGTCTGAGCACGCGCCACGCATCTACACCTTGCACATCAACCCGGAGAAAATCCGTGATGTGATCGGTAAAGGCGGCGCTGTGATCCGTCAGATCACTGAAGAATCAGGCACCACCATCGAAATCGAAGATGACGGTACAGTCAAAATCGCCGCCACCAACAGCGCTGCTGCTGGTATTGCAATCGCGAAGATTGAAGCCATCACTGCTGAAATCGAAGTGGGCGCAGTGTACGAAGGCGAAGTGGTTCGGATCGTTGATTTCGGTGCTTTCGTCAACGTACTGCCAGGGAAAGATGGTCTGGTGCACATTTCACAAATCTCTGATGAGCGCGTGAATAACGTGGCAGAGCACCTGCAACTGGGTCAGAAAGTTAAAGTGAAGGTACTGGAAGTAGACAAACAGGGCCGTGTCCGCCTGTCTATCAAAGAAGCCAATGCAAAACCGGGCGAGGCTGCCCATGCCGAAGCAGTTAACTAAGCTGCTGTTGGTGCCACTGCTGCTCAGCGCAGTAGTGGCGTTACCTGCCTGCCAACTGGCGCCCAAAGCGCCTGTTGGTGTCCTCGTTGAAAACCCGCTTGAACCAGAGCCTCTCGCTGCGCCATTTCGCACTGAAATCGCTATCGCGCGGATCAGTGAAATGCTACAGAGCGCGAAAATGGATGACGCCGAACGTGGCCGTTTGCACTATGACCGTGGTGTGATGTATGACAGTGTCGGTTTGTCAGCATTGGCACGGTATGATTTTATGCGTGCCTTGCGCCTGCAGCCTGATATGGCCGATGCCTATAACTTTATGGGCATTCAGCACACGCTGAGCGGTGACTATGAATTGGCTTACGATGCTTTTGATTCCGCACTCGAACTGGAACCCAAGTATCAATACGCCTATTTAAACCGCGGTATTGCTTTGCAGTATGATGGAAAGCTGGCGCTGGCTATCAGCGATTTTCAACAGTTTCAGGCGTTAAAGCCGGATGATCCGTACCGGAGTCTCTGGCTGTTTTTAGCCGGAGCCGAACAGTCAGAGCCGCAGGCATTGGCTTTATTAGCGAAGCAACAAGCGGCGCTGGATAAAAAAGCCTGGTCTGCGCAGATTGTGGCGTTTTATCTTGGACAAATCAGTGAAGCAGAGCTGTTAGAGCTGGCCAGCACTGATGCTACAGATCCGAAGCAACTCGCTGAACAGTTGTGTGAGGTGTATTTTTATCTGGCGCGCTGGCATGCTCTCAAACATAACCCGACACAGGCAGCCTTGTACTTTAAAAAGTCATTGGCGACCAATGTGTATGAGTTTGTTGAACATCGTTACGCCCGGCTTGAGCTGGAACGGTTGCGTCAGGCTGTGATTGAACAAGCTGATGCGCATGAGCATGGCGGTTCTTCAGAACAGACTGACGAGCAGGATAAGTCGGATGCACATCAGCATTAAGCTGTGTTATCTGGTTAAAAAAAGCCGGCTTGCTGGCTTTTTTTTATTTGCGCTGCTGGCGGGCTGCCAGCCAAAGCCCGTACCGGAACCGGGCTCACTGGAACTAACCAGAGCCCAACAATCGTTACAGGCTGGCTTGCCAATCAAAGCAGCCGAGCAGCTGGCTATTGCTATCCGGCAAGGTCATCCTGAAGCCGTCACACTATGGCTGGAACTGACACTGCCGCAGCTTGGCCCGTTGCAACAATACCAACAACTGCAGGCATGGTCTAAAGCACCATTGTCATCTGCACAGGCGGTGCGTTTAGGCTTATGGCACGACGCAGCTGTGATGCCGCCAACCTTGGCCGCAAGTTCAGCGCCAGCCGGTTGTAAGTTGACCGTACAGCCTGTACTCAGCACAGAAACGTCGGTCGCGCATTGGCAACGGTTGCAGCAAGACTGGCCACAGTCGGATTTTGCGCCACTGCCAGTCTGTTTTTTAGCGCCGATTTTCGTTGATAGCCGCGAGCTGCGCTGTACTGAGCAGGCACAGCAGCGTATTGCCTGTGAAACGAGCCGTTTAAGTGACATTATGCAGCACAGCACCGCACAAATTCTGCTGGTCGCGGCAGGGCGGGGCCAGGCCAGTTTTAACAATGGCTGGCTGCAATTGCCCGAGCAGTTTTCACCGGCGTTGTTCCGGCACGAATTTAGCCATGCGCTGGGATTTATCGATGAGTATCAGCTGCCTGCGTTAACTGCGGCAGCAGAATGTGTGCGTACTGATATTCTTGCAAATTTGTTGCTGGATACTGCTGATGTAGGCCGTTATGCCAGGCACTGGCAGCTTGATGTGCAGGACTTGCAGTTAACACCAGTGGAAACTTGTCGTGCGGCCGGCATTCAGGCGTGGCGACCGGTGCAGGCAGACAGCCATATGCAGCATTTTGAACTGGCAGTACCGGTGTTATATCAGCAGGTGATGCAACAGCAGCTCTCGCAAGCAGCATCGCTGATGCCGGTGCAGTATTATTTTGCTTATCTGGCGCGGCAGCAGCAGGATATGCAGCGTTGGCAGCTATTAATGGAACGAGCGGCCGCCTTTGGTTATCCGGCCGCTGTGGCGGCGCTGGAGGCCGTCGGGGCTAGTTTGACAGCTCGCTGAGTTCGCGGCTCAGCATTTCTGCGTCACCCAGATTCAGCTCTAACAACCGGCGCAAATGACTGGCACTTTCGATGTCGATGCGCTCACAGCGCAGGCCAATAGTGGCGTCGTGTAAGTGGGCAATGCTGACATCCATTTCTAACACCAGTTCAGACTGGTCCAGCTGAAACTGTAATTGCGCCTGTTCACCGACCAGCCCCTGAAAATCGGCCGGGCGCTGTACCAGTGCACCTTTTAACGACAGGTCCAGCACCTGAGTGAAGAAGTTCTGCCCCTGAAAACGCAGAGTGGCCTGATTGTTATACAAAATACGGCTGAACTTACGGTGGTCCATGACTGCTCCTTGAGAATCGTTAAAAGCATAAGCTGTTTTAGCGAAAAAAAACAGGCTGTTGTGATACAGCCTGTTCCGGAATAACTTAAGTCTGTCCAGCGGTTAACTGATATCTTCGCCGGCAGCCTGACGGTCGGCATGATAGCTTGAACGCACAAATGGGCCTGAGGCGACGTGTTTAAAGCCAATTTCGTAACCGATGCGTTTGATCTCATCAAACTCTTCCGGCGACACATAACGTTTGACCGGTAAGTGGTGTTTGCTCGGTTGCAGGTACTGCCCAACGGTCAGCATATCGACGTTGTGGGCGCGTAAGTCTTTCATCACTTCAATGATTTCTTCGGTGGTTTCACCAAGACCAACCATCAGTCCGGATTTGGTTGATACTTCCGGATGTGCTTCTTTATAACGACGTAACAGTTCCAGTGACCATTTATAGTCCGCGCCCGGCCGCGCCAGTTTATACAGGCGTGGTGCGGTTTCCAGGTTATGGTTAAACACATCCGGTGGCGTCTGGGTCAGAATATCCAGCGCTGTGTCCATGCGGCCGCGGAAATCCGGCACCAGCACTTCAATTTTGATCGCCGGGGTTTCGCGGCGGATAGCAGTGATACAGTCGGCAAAATGCTGGGCACCGCCATCACGCAGGTCATCGCGATCGACCGAGGTGATCACGACGTATTTCAGCTTCATATCTTTGATGGTCAGTGCCAGTTTTTCCGGCTCTTCGGCGCTTGGTGGCAGTGGGCGGCCATGCGCCACATCACAAAACGGACAACGGCGGGTGCAGATCGCGCCCAAAATCATGAAAGTCGCGGTACCGTGATTAAAACATTCGGTCAGATTCGGACAAGACGCTTCTTCACACACCGAATGCAGGCCATGCTTACGCAGGGCACCTTTGATTTCATCGATGCGTTCAGAGCTTTTTGGTAATTTGATTTTGAGCCATGCCGGCTTGCGCTGCATTTCAGCTGGTTCGGTTGGCAATACTTTTACCGGGATTAAGGCCATTTTGTCGGCGTCACGCAGTTTGACGCCTGGCTCCATACGGGCAGTTTTGGTCATCTGTACTAAAACCCTGTTAATTCCTGAAATTCACTGACATTCAGCAGTTTTACCAGCTGAGCACTCAGTTGCTGTTTTGCCTGTTGCATCGACACAGGCCCGCCCAAATCTTTACTTTGCACCATTTGCATGCCGGCATAACCGCAAGGGTTAATGCGGGAAAATGGTGATAAGTCCATATCGACATTCAGTGCCAGACCATGGAAGGTACAGCCTTTACGCACGCGAAGGCCTAATGAGGCCACTTTTTTTTCATCAACATAAACACCGGGTGCGTCGGCCTTGGCATATGCCTCCACATCATTTTGCGCCAGTGTAGCAATAATGCTCTGTTCAATCAGGTTCACCAGTTGGCGTACCCCTAAATTGCGGCGTTTGATATTGAGCAACACATAAGCCACCAGCTGGCCCGGACCGTGATAAGTGACCTGACCTCCCCGGTCAACCTGTACCACCGGAATATCGCCAGGGAACAGCAGATGCTCGGCTTTGCCGGCCTGGCCTTGAGTGAACACCGGCGGGTGCTCCAGCAACCAGATTTCGTCGAAAGTGTTGTCGTCACGTTGATCGGTAAATTGCTGCATCCGTTGCCAGGTGGAGGTGTAGTCCACCAGACCTAAATCGCGGATGATCAGTGCATCAGAACAGGGCAATCGGCAATCCTCGGCTGAATTCTGAGTGTCAAAGCCGGCGCATTATAAGGAACCGGCCGGCTTGCGCGAGTGTTACATGACATAGCGGACCAGTTCGAGCCTGCCAAGTTCGGTATACAGCAGTTCGATATGGTCTTTGTCCCGCACTACCACAGACACTGATACTGAGTGGTAGTTGCCTTTACTGGAAGGTTTGACCGTCGGTGCGTAATCGTTGGCACCGGCATGTTGTTGCAAAGTCGCAATCACCTGCGGCACCAGATCTTCGTGGGCCAGCCCCAGTACCTTGAAGGTAAATGCGCAGGGGAACTCCAGAAATTCGTCAAATTTGGTATCTTTAACCACAGTCACCACAGGACACCTCTTGCTCGTAGCAGGGAACAGCGAAAAAACGGGCTCTATTCTAACAAAAAGTCCCGGGCTGTGCCGGGACTTTCTGAACTCAGGGTAAATTTTCAACCGCTGTTATTGCAGCTGCATCTTCACATAATCGACTAAACGGCCAAAAATACCTGCTTGTTCAATATCTTCCAATGCGACCAGTGGATATTCGGCGACGTCTTCGTCATTTAACTTCAGGTACACAGTACCGACCACCTGGCCTTTAGTGACAGGCGCAACCAGTTGCTGGGTCAATTTAAAGTCGGCTTTGAGATTTTTACGCTGACCGCGTTGCAGCGTGATCGGGGTTTCGCTCAGCACGCCCAGGCTGATGTTTTCTTTGACACCTTGCCAGATACGCTGCGAAGCGAATTCTTCGCCGGCTTTATAAGGTGAAAAGGTTTCAAAAAAGCGGAAGCCATAAGTCAGCAGTTTTTTGTTTTCTGCTTCACGGGTCTTGGCGCTGTCAGTTCCCATGACGACAGAAATCAGCCGCATACCGTCTTTGGTCGCTGAGGTGATCAAGCTATAGCCGGCTTCTGAAGTGTGGCCGGTTTTGATGCCGTCGACGTTCAGGCTCTTGTCCCAGAGCAAACCGTTACGGTTGTATTGTTTGATGCCGTTAAACACATACTCTTTTTCAGCGTAGATTTTGTATTCTTCCGGTACATCACGAATTAATGCGACCGACAACTTCGCCATATCGCGGGCGGTGGTTTTCAGCTCCGGGTCCGGGTAACCGTGTGAGTTGGTAAAATGGGTATTTTCCATGCCAATACGTTTAGCATGAGCATTCATCAGCTCGGCAAACGCGCCTTCAGTACCGGCAATATGTTCGGCCATGGCTACACAGGCGTCGTTGCCGGACTGGATGATAATGCCGCGGTTTAACTCTTCGACGGAAATGGTTTTGCCCACTTCGATAAACATCTTGGACGAGTCAGTGTATTTTTTCGCCCAGGCATTTTCGCTGATGGTCACCTGATCAGTTGGCTTGATGTTGCCGTTTTTGATTTCTGTGCCGATGACATAGCTTGTCATCATCTTTGTCAGACTGGCTGGCGCTAACGACGTATCAGCATTGCCTTCAGCCAGTACTTTGCCGGTGTGGTAGTCAATCAGGATAAAACCTTTGGCATTCACTTCCGGTGGGGTCGGGGTGATCTGTACAGCCTGGCTGTGCGCGAAGAAACTGAAGCAGCTCAGGCTGCTGGCGAGTAAAAGACGACGATACTGATTCATGAGACTCTTTCTTATTGTGCTAACAGATTAATTGGATTGGGCTTTTCAGCCACATAAACTCTTATTGGTGAAATATGCCTGCGGATATTCACCGGAACGCACTGTGTCAAGCACATGCTGCGCATTGCCCTGTAATGGGCCCGCCAGCAGCCGGAATAAGCCGTTGGCACTTTCAATCGCTGTAGGTACGGACAATTGCTGTTGTAATTCGTTCCCTAAACGCTGCACTTTCGCTTTATCGCTGCTGGCAATTAGCTGGATAAAACAGCCATCGGCACTGCTGCTACTGGCCAGTTGCGGTGCAGTGGCCGGACGTGCGGGTGCTGAAGGTGCTGTGTTCACACGGGCCGGCGCAGTGGCAGGCACTGCGGCAGCTGGCACATAAGGCCGTTCGACAAATGCAGTGCTGCTGCGGCTTGGGCGTTCGCTTGGAGTCACCGGCTGATAAGGAATGTCTGGCAGTTTGGCGATAGGGGTGGCAAAACTTTCCTGCGATGCCATCGCCGGTGATGAAATCAATTCCAGCTTCACCCGGCCTGTGCCGCCCGGGAAAATACCCAGTTTGTAAGCCGCAGAGTAAGACAAATCGATAATACGGTTGTCGTGGAAAGGGCCGCGGTCATTAACCCGCACTATCGCGGTGCGGTAGTTATCCAGATTCGTTACCCGCACATAAGAGGGCAGAGGCAATGTTTTATGCGCCGCTGTCATCGAAAACACATTGTACACTTCGCCGTTTGAAGTCAGATGGCCGTGAAACTTGCTGCCGTACCAGGACGCGATGCCTTCTTCTTCATACTGCAGGATGTCGGTACGTGGCGAGTAATTCACGCCATAGATGTTATAAGGTTTGTTGCCACCGCGACTCAGCGCTTCAACGGTTGGTTCCGGGTCGCGTAATTCGTCTTCGGTCGGCAGGCGCAGCGGAATACTGTCTTTATCCTGCGAATAACGGCCGGCGTTTGGGTCCATATTGTCGCGCAGCCCACTGTCGGTCGATTCCGGCGCGCTGGAGCAGGCAGCAAGAAAAACGGCAAGAGCGATAACGGAAACTGTTTTGCCGGAGCAAGGGAGATGAAAAATTCGGGCGCTGTGCTTCATGATTGTTTTGCTAACATCCGTTTGTGGGTACTGATCGACATCAGAATGCCAAAGCCGGCTAATAAGGTCACCAACGAGGTGCCACCGTAACTGATAAGTGGCAATGGCACGCCAACTACCGGCAGGATACCAGATACCATGCCGATATTAACAAACACATAGACAAAAAACGTCAGCGTGATACTGCCGGCGAGGAATTTGCTGTAATTGTCCTGCGCCTGGCTGGCAATGATAAGGCCACGCCCCAGAATAAACAGATAAATCCCCAGCAGCGCCAACACGCCCATCAGACCAAATTCTTCGGAATACACGGCAAAAATAAAATCGGTATGGCGTTCCGGCAAAAATTCCAGCTGCGACTGAGTGCCATGTAACCAGCCTTTGCCTTCGATACCACCGGAACCGATGGCGATTTTTGACTGAATGATTTGAAAGCCTTTGCCGAGTGGGTCCCGTTCTTCGTCCAGCAGTGTGAGCACGCGCTGACGCTGGTAATCATGCATCAGGAAGTTCCACAATATCGGAATAAAACCGGCGATTAGAGCCGCGATCACGCCGATGATTTTCCAGCTCATGCCACTGAAAAAAATCACAAAAACCCCGGCGACACAAACCAGAATGGAAGTACCGAGATCGGGCTGTTTGGCAATCAATAACGTGGGCACCAGACAGATGGCAAAGCCGATTAAAATATCGCGGATGCGTGGCGGAATAGCCTGGTTGCCCATGTACCAGGCCACTGCCATCGGTACCGCCAGTTTCATTACTTCTGACGGTTGAAACTTGGTAAAGCCGAGGTCCAGCCAGCGGGTTGAGCCTTTCGCGGTATAACCGAACAGTTCAACCAGTACCAGCATCACCACGCCAAAGCCGTACAATGGCACAGACCAGTGCTGATAAGTTTTGGGATTGACCTGGGCAAGGCCAAACATCACGATGAGGGCAAAACCAAGCCGGGCTGTTTGTTGTTCCAGTTTAATTAAATCCTGGCCATCGGCACTATATAGTGTGGCCAGTCCGAGTACGGTCGCGACCAGTAAACCAATCAACAACGGCAAATCGATATGCCAGCGTTGCAGACGATGCTGGGTGTTTTCCATAAAGCTGTTCATTGGCGGCCTCCGCTGTTCGTGCCCGTTGCGTTATTGCCGTTTTGTTGCTGGCCTTGCTGCTGACCTTCCTCGTCCAGCTGTGGTGCCGGCAGGTTTTCAGGTTCAGGGGTTGGAATGACCGGAGCGGCGTTTTGCGGCTGGCTGCGGGCCGGCACATTGTCGGTGTTTGTTTCAACGTTTGCCGGTGCCGGGCCTGAATTGGTGTCGGCTTTGTTCTGGCTGGCTTTTTGCGCAGCCAGAGCTTTGGCAGCTTTTTCCCGCGCCGCTTCTTCAGCGTAACGTTGTTCACGTGCAAGCATGGCTGCTGCACGTTCGGCCTGAATTTTTTGTACTGTGGCGCGGTCCGGCAGTTGCGGCGCGTCATACTGCGGCGAGAAATAATAATCCATCAGCTGGCGTGCAACCGGTGCAGCGTTGGTACCACCGCCGCCACTGGCGACGTTTTCAACGATGACTGAGATTACAATTTCCGGCTTGTCGTGCGGCGCATAACCAACAAACAAGGCGTTATCGCGATGGCGCTCACTGATGTTAGTCGCTTTGTATTTGGCGCCGGCGGCAATATTGATTACCTGGGCGGTGCCGGTTTTACCGCCAACGGTGTAGGGCACACCGATAAAAGCGCCGCGTGCGGTACCGCCTTCCTGATGTGCGGTGCGATACATAGCTTCGCGTGCAATGGCCCAGTTTTGTGGATTAACGACTTCGATCACCTGCTCTTTGGGTTGTAACAGCGAGGTTTGCTGCTCTTTATTGCGAAAACTCTCACCAAGGCGCGGTGTGATGCGGGCGCCGTCGTTAATCAAGGTGGCGGTGGTCAGTGCAATTTGCAGTGGGGTGGATTGCCAGTAGCCCTGACCGATGCCGATATTGATGGTGTCCCCTGGTCCCCAGTTTTGTTTGCGCCGGACTTTTTTCCACTCACGGCTTGGCATCAGGCCTGACGTTTCTTCTCCAATATCGATGCCGGACAGATGGCCGAAGCCGGCTTTCTGCATAAAATCAGAAATGCGATCAACGCCCATTTTGTACGCTAAATCATAGAAATAAGTGTCGCAGCTTTTGATGATGCCGGTATAAACATCAACATAACCATGGCCATATTTGAAATGGTCGCGCCAGGGCCGGCTGACTTTGGGCAAGCGGTAAAAGCCAGGGTCCGGCACCCGGGTGTGCTCAGTGACAATCCCGGCTTCGAGGCCTGCGACCGCCATCAGCGGTTTCACGGTCGAGGCTGGCGGGTACACGCCTTGGGTCATCCGGTTCACCAAAGGCCGATCCGGTGAATTCAGCAACATGCGATAGTCTTTGCCACTGATGCCATGGACAAATAAATTCGGGTCATACGAGGGGTTGGAATAAAACGCCAGAATGCCACCGGTGCGCGGGTCCAGTGCGACAATAGCGCCACGGTTTTCCCCCAGAGCTTCCTGCGCTTTTAATTGCAGGCCTAAATCCAGCGTCAGATATAAATCGTCACCGGAAACGGCTGGTTGTTCGCGTAGTGTGCGGATCACCCGGCCGCGGTTGTTAACTTCCACTTCCTGAAAGCCAACAGTGCCGTGTAGCTGGGCCTCATAATATTTTTCGATACCGATTTTGCCGATATCGCGGGTAGCTGCGTAGTTCGGGCTCTGGCCGTTTTCTTCAATCTGCTTAAATTCTTTATCGTTGATTTTGCCGATGTAACCCAGGCCATGCGTCAGCAAATCGCCGTAAGGATAATGCCGGGTTAAGCGCGCTTCTAAGGTCACGCCTTTGAGATGATGCAAATGCACCGCCAGACGTGCGACTTCCTGCTCGGTCAGCAGTTCTTTCAGTGCAATACTTTTAAAACGGCGCTGTGCTTTGACTTCTTTGAAAAAGTCCGCTTTTTGCTCTGGTGTGATCTCGATAATCGCTGCGATTTGTTCGACTGCAGCCTGCAGATCCGGCACTTGCTCCGGCACCAGTTCGACCGAGTGCACCGGCGCATTTTCTGCCAATAAAGTGCCGCGCCGGTCGAAAATCATGCCGCGATTCGGCGATAAGGGTACCAGCTTGATGCGGTTACCGTCGGCACGGGTCGAGTATTCCTCGTAACGCAGCACTTGCAGGTTATACAAGTTGGCGATCAGAATGCCAAAGCACAGCAGAATAAAACCAAAAGCAATCAGCGCCCGGCGATTAAACAGCAGGGTTTCAAAAGCAACATCAGCAATGGCAATACGGCGTTTTTGCATCCGTTACTCGCGATGATAAGGATGGTTAGTACTGATACTCCAGGCGCGGTACAGGCTTTCAGCCAGCACCACGCGCACCAGCGGATGCGGTAAGGTTAACGCTGACAACGACCATTTGCCCTCGCTGGCAGCGATACAGGCCGGCGCCAGCCCTTCAGGCCCGCCGACTAACAAACAGACGTCGCGGCCATCCAGTTGCCACTGCACCAGTTTTTGCGACAGTTGCGGGCTGGACCAGTTGCCGCCTTCGACTTCCAGTGTGATGATGCGGGCGCCTTTGGGCACAGCGGCCAGCATTTTTTCGCCTTCGATATCCAGAATGCGTTTAATGTCAGCGTTTTTGCCGCGTTTGCCGGCCGGAATTTCAATCAGTTCAAACGGCATATCACGCGGAAAGCGCCGGGCATATTCTTCAAAGCCGGTGCTGACCCAGCCCGGCATTTTGGTGCCTACTGCGATTAAAATCAGTTTCATGGTTCAGGCTGCCCAGAGCTTTTCCAGCTGATAAAACTGCCGGCTTTCTTCCTGCATCACGTGGACGACCACGTCGCCTAGGTCAATCAGCACCCATTCGGCACTGCGATCGCCTTCGGTACCGATAATATGCAGACCGGCTTTGCGCGCTTCGCTGATCAGATACCCGGCGACAGCACGGGTATGGCGGTTGGATGTGCCGGAGCAAATCACCATAAATTCGGTTTCTGAGGATTTACCTTTGACATCGAGCTGGATGATGTCACGACCTTTCATGTCGTCGAGTTTATCGACGACAAAAGCGGCTAATTGTTCGCTGTGCACTGGGCGGGTCCTTCAATCTTAATCGCAACATGTTAACAGTTTCTGCCGCGCAAGCCAAAGTCGGAAAAGGCCCAATCTAAGGATTTTCGCTGATTTCAGCCCCTATAAAGACCATGCTGCTGGATATAGGTCTGGACATCGGAGATTTGCAGTGAAGCAGGGGCGGAACCGCTGCGGATTGCGGTGGCGGAAACATCTACAGGTGGGTTTTGCAGCAGCAGAATGTGGCCATGCTTTGCTGCACGCAAAGCGCTTACGGACTGACTGCCGAATTGCTGTAAAAGCCCAGGCGCATCACCGGAAGCGGCGCTGTAGCCGGGTCTTTGCAATACCAGCAGATGACAGAGCACCAGAATATCGGGCCAGCGGTGCCAGCGGGTGAAATAACATAAAGAATCCATGCCGATGACAAAACACAGAATGTCTGAGGGATATTGCCGGCGCAGCTCAGTCAGGGTATCGACGGTGTAAGACGGTGTGTCGCGTTCAAGTTCCAACAGGTTTAGCCGCAGCTGCGGATAAGGTGCAATGGCTAAGCGAACCATCTCAGCACGGTGTGCGCTGCTGCTTGGCGAGTCGCGGTGCGGCGGTAAATGACAGGGCAACAGGTCGAGGCTATCAAGCTTGCATGCTTGCTGCACATAAAGCGCCGATTGCAAATGGCCCTGGTGGATGGGGTCAAAAGTGCCACCATAAAAGCCGCGTAGTAGGGGGGTCGCAGGGGCCACCGGTTAATCTCCGGCAACCAGCTGCTGCAAGGCAAAAACTTTGGGCACAGGTTTGATAAACAAAGTCACCAGATGTGCCAGCGCAGTTTCCGGATGGCTTAGCTGACCGGATTTAAAACTGCGGTCAAATACCTGCAGTTCCTGCAATAAAAAATGCAGCCAGTTTGGCGATAACCGCAGCAGCGCCTGTTGATACAGCGGCTGGCGTTTGGGCCAGATGCCGTGTTTTTTATACTGCTCGTCGCCGACCTGACCAGCTTGTTGCAGCGCCAGTAAAGTGGTGGCTTCTTTTTGCAGCTGCCAGGCGATGATCACAGGCTCAGTGTCCTGTTGCAACAGCCGGTCGAGCCGGTGCAGCGCTTCTTCGCCCTGACCTGCCAGTAACGCATCGACCAGCTGAAACACGGTAAAATGCGACTGATCGGCGAGGTACTGCTGTAAAAAAGCACCATCGAGCCACTGGCCCGGCGCTGTCAGCGCCAGTTTTTCCAGCTCCTGCCTCGCCGCCAGTAAATTACCGGCGGCGTGGTGCTGTAACAGCTGCAGCGCGTCGGTTTGTAATTTGAGGCCAAGCTGCTGCGCGCGCTCTCTCAGCCAGCGCATAAACTGATTGTCATCGAGCGGGTAAAACTGCACCTGCACGCCTTGCTCAGACAATGTTTTGAACCAGCTGGTTTTGCTGAATTCGCCGCTGCTGCGCGCAGCATGCAAAACCAGACAAACATCTGCATGCAGCATGGCCGGGATTTTTTTTAGCTGGTCTTGCTGGGCCGGGGTAATTTTGCTGGTGCCGAGGTCGAGTTCAATCAACTTGCGGTCGGAAAATAACGACAGACTGTTAAATTCACCAAACAGGCTGTCCCAATCAAGCTGAGCTTCGAGCAGATAACTTTGCCGCTCAGTAAAACCCTGATTGCGCGCCGCAGCGCGGATCTCATCGAGGCTTTCCAGTTTTTGTAAGGGTTCTTCCCCAAATACCAGATAAACCGGTGCCAGCTGCTTTTTTAAGCTGGCGCCCAGTTGATTGGCATAGAGTTTCAGCATGGCTCAGAGCCGGCCGAATTGACGGATAATCCGGGCGACCGCCTGTGAGCGCAGTTCGGTCAGCATCAGATCCAGCTCTTTGGATTTCGCCAGTGCACGGGACGGGTCGTCCTGATAATCGCGGTACAGTTCAATCTGGTAAGGGCGGGGCTCTTGCCCCGGCAGCACCAGCTGATAATTGACCTTGTAAATCAGTTCGTATTCCGCCACCTGGCCGTTCGGGAACAACGAGAGGGTGCGACGCTGCAGGCTGTCTGAATCCAACACAAAAATGGCGGCTTTAGCATCAGAAGTATCCAGCAGCTTCACCTGATTGCGCTCCAGCTGGGCCCCCAGTTGTTGCAACAGCTCAGAGTGCTTGTCGCCTTGCAGGTAAACCGCCGGATATTTCTCCAGCGGCAAAGAACCCCGCAGCTGAAAACCGCAGCCGCTGAGCAGCAGGCTCAGCAGCAGCGGTAACAGCAGGGCAGGCAGGCGCAGGGCGCGCATCAGCCGACCACCAGACTCAGCAGTTTACCTGGCACGTACACGACTTTTTTCAGTTCAACGCCTTCGAGGTAACGCTGGACGTTTTCTTCTGCTTTGGCGAGCGCCAGCACGTCGTCCTGCGTTGCATCAATGGCAACTGTGACTTTACTGCGCACTTTGCCGTTGATTTGCACCACCACCAGCTTGGCGTCTTCGACCAGCGCCGATTCGTCCACTACAGGCCAGCCGCTGCGTTCCAGCTCAGTGGTGTAACCCAGCGCTTTCCACAGATATTGTGATAAGTGCGGCGTGATTGGGTTCAGCAGTTGCAGCACGGCGATAATAGCTTCGCCGAGAACGGCTTTATCCTGTGCGGTTTCGACAGACGCTTTTTGCAGTTTGTTCATCAGCTCCATAATGGCGGCGACGGCGGTGTTAAAGGTATAACGCCGGCCAATGTCGTCTGTTACTTTGGCGATGGTTTTGTGCAGTTCACGGCGCAACGCTTTTTGGTCAGCGGTTAATGCCGCTTTGTCGACGGCATCAACTGCACCAAAAGTGCTGAACTCGTTGACCAAAGTCCAGACGCGGCGCAGGAAGCGCAGCGCGCCTTCAACCGCAGAATCCTGCCATTCCAGCGTTTGCTCTGGTGGTGAGGTGAACATCATAAACAGCCGCACAGTGTCCGCGCCGTATTGATCGATAACCGTTTGTGGGTCGATGCCGTTGTTTTTTGACTTCGACATTTTGCTCATGCCGGCGGATTCGACTTTCTGGCCGTCAGATTTTAGTACTGCACCGATGATACGGCCTTTGTCGTCACGCTCGACTGCAACATCTTGTGGCGAGAACCAGGTTTTGCTGCCGCCTTCGTTGTCGCGGTAGAAAGTTTCCGCCAGCACCATGCCCTGACATAACAGGCGTTTGAATGGTTCGTCTGACTGCACCAGACCAACATCACGCAGCAACTTGTGGAAGAAACGTGAATACAATAAATGCAGAATGGCGTGTTCGATACCACCGATATACTGGTCAACCGGCAGCCAGTAGTTGGCTTTAGCCGGGTCCAGCATCATGTCAGTGCTGTCCGGGCTGCAGTAGCGGGCGTAGTACCAGCTGGATTCCATAAAGGTGTCAAAAGTGTCCGTTTCATGGAAGGCCGCTTTGCCGTGGTAAGTGGTTTTTGCCCACTCCGGGTCGGCTTTGATTGGCGATTTGACGCCGTCCATCACCACATCTTCCGGCAAACGTACTGGCAGTTGATCAGCCGGCACCGGCACTTGCGTACCATCTTCCAGTGTCAGCACAGGAATAGGGGCGCCCCAGTAACGTTGACGGGAAACGCCCCAGTCGCGTAAGCGGTAATTGACCTTGACCTTGCCAACGCCTTTTTCGACCAGCTTGTCGGAAATAGCTTTAAACGCAGCAGGGAAATCCAGACCGTCAAACTCGCCGGAATTGATCAGCACACCTTTTTCAGTAAAGGCGGCCTTGCTTAAGTCGACTACTGATTCAGAACCAGCAGCTGGCGCGACCACTTGTTTGATTTTCAGACCGTATTTAGTGGCGAATTCATAGTCGCGCTGGTCATGGCCTGGTACTGCCATCACCGCGCCTGAGCCATAGTCCATCAACACAAAGTTGGCGACAAAAATCGGTACCTGTTCACCGGTCAGCGGGTGCACGGCGAAGAAGCCGGTCGGATGACCTTTTTTCTCCATCGTTGCCATGTCGGCTTCAGCTACTTTGTTGCCTTTGCAGTCTTCAATAAAGGCAGCCAGTTTGTCGTCCAGCTTGGCGGCTTTTTGTGCCAGCGGGTGTTGCGGCGCAATAGCGACATAAGTCACACCAAATAAGGTGTCAGGCCGGGTGGTGTAAATAGTGAAGTCGTAACTGGAACCACCCAGGCTAAACTTGATTTCGACGCCTTCTGAGCGGCCAATCCAGTTGCGCTGCATGGTTTTGACCTGCTCTGGCCATTCGTCCAGCTGGTCAAGGTCATTGAGTAATTCTTCGGCGTAATCGGTGATCTTGATAAACCACTGGGCTAATTCGCGCTGTTCGACCAAAGCGCCTGAGCGCCAGCCGCGGCCGTCGATGACTTGCTCGTTGGCCAGTACACACTGGTCTACCGGGTCCCAGTTGACGGTCGCCATTTTTTTGTAGACCAGGCCTTTTTCAAACAGCTTGGTGAAGAACCATTGTTCCCACTTGTAATATTCTGGTTTGCAGGTGGCGATTTCACGGTCCCAGTCATAACCAAAACCCAAGCGTTTCAGCTGGTTTTTCATGTATTCGATGTTGGCGTAAGTCCATTTGGCCGGCGCCGTTTTATTGGCAATGGCGGCGTTTTCAGCCGGCAGACCAAAAGCATCCCAGCCCATCGGTTGCATCACGTTTTTGCCTTGCATGCGCTGGAAACGGCTGATCACATCGCCAATGGTGTAGTTGCGCACATGGCCCATGTGCAGGCGGCCGCTTGGATAAGGGAACATCGACAGACAGTAGTATTTTTCTTTGCCTGGCTCTTCAGTCACTTTAAAGGCGTTGGAGTCGGCCCAGTGCTGTTGTAAGGCGGTTTCAATCAGGCGCGGCTCATACGCGGCTGCTTGCGCTGAAGGGGCCTGAGTGCTTTGTTCTGGTGCTTGCATGCGAAGGATCTCAACAGATAAATATCACGAGGGATATTGGCAAAAAAATAAAAGCAATTTGGCGTTAGGATAACGCATTCAGGCCTGTGGCAACAACTGCCACGAAGGCCTGAAAGGGCAGCAAACTGTGCTTTTGCCAATCAACAGCGATTATTTGGTTGCCGGCAAGGCCGCCAGAACTTTGCTTACCAGTTGATTCAGTTCTTTGCCGTTACCAATCCAGCGCGTGACTATTAGCAAATCGTGTTCTTTATCCAGATAAATCACATTGCGACCAGCGCCTTCAAAGGTGATGGCGGAGGCGGGCGCAGCGGGTAAGGCTTTTTGATCAGTATTTAAAAACCAGTTAGCAAAACCGTATTGCGCATTCGCCGGGCCACCTGTGCTTGCCTGCTGAATAAACCCGGGGCTTACGAGCTGCTGCCCATTCCAGTTGCCATCACGCAAAAACAGATAACCAAAACGCGCTAAATCCCAGGCGTTAATAAACATGCCACCGCCCCAGTGACCACCGCCGGACACGGACTGCACCTTTTCGCCGTCCAGTTCAACCCAGCTGTTGTCGTAACCAACCCAGCGCCAGGTCGATGACGCGCCAATCGGCCGCATAATCTGTTCGTTGAGTACTTGTGGCAGCGGTTTGCGCCAAACGTATAAAGTCGACAGTGCCAGCAGATTCATCCGCACATCATTGTATTTGTAATAAGTCCCAGGCTTACGCAGTGGCCGCTGTGGCCAGTCTGCCGGTGTTTTACCTTCCGGCCGGTCGGCCCAGTCCGGTTTGCCCCACAAAGTGCCTTGCCAGTCGCTGCTTTGGCGTAATAGGTGTTCCCAGCTGATTTGGCTGTTATGTTCGCCCTGATACAAATCAACGCCAGCGGGCATATAAGGCGCGACTTTGTCGTTAAAACTGTGAATAAGCCCCTGCTGCCATGCAAGGCCGGTCACTGTGGTTAAAAAGGTCTTGGTGATGCTGTGGGTCATATCGACTTTATCGACATCGCCCCAGCGCGCGATAATTTTGCCGCGATACACAATCAGGCCGTTGGCAGCGGCGCGCACACTCATAGGGCCAATGATTTGGTCATAGGGCTCTTTAGCACCAAAAGTGGTGGCCTGCACAATCGCCTGATCTTTCGGCGCTTTGTTTTCGCTGACAATGGCATAATCCACCGCCTGCTGTAATAAAGTGGCATTCACCTGCAAACTTTGTGGTTTCGCTTCAGCCCATTGGCCGGCTGGCGGGAAATAAGTACTGGCTGCAGCAGGCAACGCAGCACTGAATAGCAACAACAGCAGCGCGGAGTGCTTTTGCAGACAACTTTTTAACGGGCTTTTAAGCGGGCTTTGCATGCACCAAGCTCCTGAATAAAAGCAGCAGCATGTAGGTGTTCTGCGGCAGCGGCAACCGGGCTGCGACCAACAGAGCAAATTGGCAGGCGAAAAAAAGGAGAGGCAAGCCTCTCCTTTAAATAGGGACTGAATCAAACGGGTATTAGAACTTGTAGTTCACGCCCAGCGTCAGACGACGACCCAGAATGTCATAGTGCTCACCTGAGTTATAGGTATTTGGGTTACGCACTGGTTGACGGTCGGCCAGGTTCAGCACGCCGGCGCGCACTTGCAGCTCTGGCGTCAGGTTATATTTACCGGTTAAATCCCAGGCAATATAAGAGCCGATGTCGTTGAAGTTATTCACTTCCGGTGTCCAGGAGTTGCGATCCCAGACTGAGCTGTGAATATAAGTAGCGCCTAACACCAGCGACAGATCTTCATAGCTGTAGTTGGCGTTAAAACGGCCTTTCCAGCGGAAATAGTCATAAGTGCCCGCATACTTGCGGTCATCACCGGCACGACCTGTGGTGTTTTGATCCCATTTTTCGGTATAAGTGGCGATTAAACGCAGATCTAATGCACCGTAACCGTTCAGGTCAAGCTTATAGTTGGTCTCGATATCGTAACCAGCCAGTTCCGCAGATGCTGAGTTCACCGGCTTGACGAAGTAGTTGGTGATATCACGGGTCACAGCGTCACGGGTAAACAGTGAGCAATACGGGTTATCCAGACTGTCTAACTGATAACAGAAGTTCACCAGGTTTTGCGCCGTGTGGCTTTCAATCATGTCAGCAATTTTGAATGACCAGTAATCGACTGTCAGACTGAAACCATCCAGGTAAGACGGCGTATAGATGAAGCCGGCAGTGATGTCATAAGCACGTTCGCTGTTCAGATCAGTGTTACCAATGATGAAACCTGGTTTGTTTCCACCATTGACCCATGCCGGAGTTGGTGACCAGCCTTGTGGCATGCCATCGGCGCGACAGTTTTTCTCGACGTTGGCTTTATATACACCAGCGCTGTCGATACGCAGTTGCTGACATGGGTCAACCAGCGTACTGAAGGTCTGGCCTGGTGGGTTGTATAATTCACCAATGTTTGGTGCTCGCACTGACTTCGAGCGGTTCAAACGGAGTTTCAGGTCGTCATTGATGGTGTAGTTCAGACTGATTTTCCATGCATTTTCGCTGCCGGTGGTGCTGTAGTCCATGGCGCGAAACGCTGTTTCCAGTGTCAGGTCTTTGACATAAGCCAGGTCAGCCAATAACGGGATCGAGAATTCGGCAGAAGCTTCGCGCACTGAGAATTCACCGGACAATGGGGACGACTGGTTGTTAAACAAAGCGCCTGAACGCATGGCCGGATCTGGCAGCGATGAAGAACGCTCTTTGCGGTACTCGACGCTGAACGCTGAACCGACGATACCAGCAGGTAGTTCATAGACATCACCAGTCAGGGTGAAACCGGCTACGTCCTGATCCAGCGTAGCATCACGCATCGCATCAGTGCGGATCCAGTCCAGTGCCGCCTGCGACGCCATCCCTGAACCATAAATATTCAGTGGCACACAACCTTGCGCACGCATAGCTTCATCTTTACAAACGATATTACCTTTGGTATCGCGGGTGGCTTGGATAGCCGCATAGAAACGGTCTTCCAGCATTTCACCAAACCATTTTGAGTTGGCATCGACATGGCCTTTCTGGGCGTAAGCTTCATAGCCCCAGGTGTCTGTTAACAAACCTTCCAGACCAATAGCGGCACGCGCCAGCGTCCGGTTCTGATCGTATTTACGGTTACCGAAAATATCGGCCAGGTAAGTGTTCTGAATCGATGACGTGACATTGTTATCAGCAAAGAACTTACGTGCGCTGTCGGTCAGCATCGGGTTCAGCGGGTCAATGCCATTGGCACTGCTCAACACAAAAAATGCCGGGGAGCTTTCACCAAAGGCTTTGGTGTTTGAATAAGTTGACTCGAAAGTGAAGCGGTGATCATCGTTAATTTGATAACCGTAGTTCATATTCAGGTTGATACGTTCCAGCGGGGTACGCAGATAGGTATGGTCCAGCGTGTTATAACCATCACCTGGTGCGCCATCGGCTGACAAATAACGGCTGTTATTGGCACTGCCCGCCACAAATGGATACGCTGTGCCGCCGTTCATATCAAATGGACGCACTGAGCCGTCATTGGCGAATACATAGTTTTTACCGCCGACCGCAAAGGTACCCGTTTTGCCGTAGTTGATCAAAATCGGGTTACCGGTTTTTTCCCACTGGATACGTCCCGGGATGCCGTCAGTACTGGTTTTATTGGCTGGATTGTCAATCATGATTAGGCCGTCGCGGACGAAATCACGCTGGCTGCCGCGGATCTGCGACTGTTCTGAGTAAGTCAGGTTAGCAATAAAATCAGATTTGCCTTCGCTGTTTCCAAAAGTCAGGCTGTAAAAGTCTTCTTCACCGCCATCTTGCTGCGGCCGGCTGGTTGCTACGTCGACTTCAAAACCGTTAAAGGATTTTTTCGTGATGATGTTGACAACACCCGCTACCGCGTCTGAACCGTATACAGCCGAAGCGCCACCGGTCGAGACTTCAATCCGCTCAACCATGGCTGTTGGGATGTTGTTCAGGTCGACCGCGCTATTGCCTGGATTCGAGCCAACAAAACGGCGGCCATTCACCAATACCAGGGTGCGGTTAGTACCTAGTCCACGCAGCGCCGTGTTATTTAGACCTGAAGCAAAAATGGTGTTGTTAGTGGTTTCCGGTGACAGACCGGTTACCGCGTTTGGCATATCGTTCAGCAGCTCACCTACGTTGGTGACACCCGCATCAACAATCGAGTCGCCGGTAATGACGGTAACCGGCGTTGGCGACAATTCACCAATCCGTTTGATTTTTGAACCTGTAACTTCAATGCGTTCTACTTTGTCGTCGGTCTTGGTTTCCTGTGCCTGCGCCTGACTGACCAGACCCAGACTTAAAGCGATTTGTACGGCAATCGCCAGCTTATTATTTTGGTACATCCTGGAATTCCTCTTAGTGACTTGTTTGCTGCAACACCCATCACGTCATGATCGCAGGGAGAAAGGTTGTTTTCATAAAATGGGTACAGGTGTTGCAGCGCGCACAAGCTAGTCAGTCGGGATTTTTGACACAATCAAATTGCGATGACTTCACAGAAAAACCACATTGATGGGTAAAATCGGTACAAAATACATACAAATGATACATGCTGATTTGTCTTGCGGTGGCAATCAACACGCAGGTCGCCGCTGTCATTGCGTCACGCTGTAGATTGCTGCGCTGGTGTTTGACGTAGAGCAAAAAGTCCGGGTCTATACTATGCAGACAGTCCTTCGGTTTAGAGGTGGTTATGACGGATTTACTGCACAAATACCGGCAGTGGTTGCAGCAGCTTGAACTCTCTTTGCAAAGCCAGCTTGACCTGGCGGTAAGGCCTGTAGTGGAAGTGGCTGACACGCTGGCGGCTTATCTGCAGGCGGGGCGCGACCTGACCGCCTATGAAACCCAGTTATTTATCGAAACCTTCTTTCGCCAGCAACAACAACCGCAGCCGCCGTCAATCTGGCCCGAGACTCTATGGCAAATGCTGGCGCAGGTTACTGACAAAACTCAGGTGGAATGGCAGGAACTGGAGCAGGATTTGTCGCATCAGGGGCTGTATTTACAGGGCGAAACGGTGGGCATGGGGCTTTATGTCTGCCGCGTTTGCGATGAGGCGCTGCATTACAATCACCCGGCCGAGCTGTTGCCTTGTCCGGCCTGTGGCGGTGGGCATTTTTTACGCCGTGGCCTGCCGGTCTGAATGCGTTTCTGCAGAGCTTTGCGCAGATAAATTTTTCGGCAGGCTGCTGATTTTGTTAGTATGCCTGCATCTGTAGTGAAGGAATTTCTGGCATGACGCAAATTGCAGTAAACAAAGCTGCCGAGGCAAAACTTCAGGCGCTGGCCTTACAGGCAGCGCAGCTGTCGCCGCAACTGGATGAGGCGCAAATCAACGATGCGCTGGATGTTGCCGGCTACAGCAGTACTTTTATCGGGCAAGACCGCGCGAAAGCCGCATTGAGTTTTGCCATCGGCATGGATATGCCGGGTTATAACCTTTATGTGATGGGCGAGCCGGCGCTCGGGCGTTTTACCTTAATACAGGATATTCTGCAGCAGGCCGCCAGCGAAAAAGAAACACCGGACGACTGGTGTTATTTAAATAATTTTGACGATGAGCGCACGCCGCAAACCTTACGGCTGTTGCCTGGCGAAGGCCGGGTACTGGTGAAAAAACTCGAAGCGCTCATTGACGAATTGCTCGATACTTTCCCGGCCGCATTTGATAACCCGGGTTATCAGCGCCGCAAAAAAGCCATTCACGCTGCCTTTGATAATAAATACGAAGCTGCCATCGCGCTGGTCGAACGCAAAGCGCTGGAAAAACAAGTGGTGTTGTACGAAGACAACGGCGCTGTCAGTTTTTCACCGGTGGTGGATGGCAAACCGCTGGATGATGCCGAATTTGCTAACCTCGCCGATGACAAACGGCAGTTTTTCTATGAACTGGTCAGCGAACTTGAAACCATTCTGAACGAGCAGTTGCTGGAACTGCCACAGTGGAAACGTGAACTGTCGGAGAATTTACGCACGCTTCGCCGCGAAACGATTGAACAGGCAATTAAACCGCTGCTGAAACAGTTAGAGCATGACTACGCCACTGAACTGGGTATTTTGCGTTATTTGCGTGAAATGAAGCCTGAGCTGGTAAAAGCAGTGCTGGAATTACTGCCGGAGGAACTCGAAAGCGATAAAGCCGAAGAGTTGGATATCCGCGGTATTTTTATCAATGACTTTGTACCGAACGTGCTGGTGCATCATGAATCGATGTCCGGTGCCCCAATAGTGTTTGAAGCCAACCCCAGCTACGGCAACATTTTTGGCCGGGTCGAATACAGTTCAGCACAGGGTTCTTTATATACCAACTACCGGATGATCCGCGCCGGAGCGCTGCATAAGGCCAATGGCGGTTATCTGATCCTCGACGCTGACCGCTTGCTGACGCAACCGCAAGTGTGGGATGCGCTGAAGCTGGCGCTGAAATCAGGCGAAGTGTCGATTGATACATTGAGTGAACATGCGGTTACCAACTCAACCATCATCACGCCCAAAGCTATTCCGCTGAATGTCAAAATCGTGCTGCTCGGTTCACGCGATTTGTATTATTTAGTACAGGACGTCGACGATGAATTTAACGAGTTGTTCCGCGTGCTGGCCGATTTTGAAAATTATCTGCCACTGAATGACCAGACCATCAAATACATGTCACTGCAACTGCAGGACCAAATCCAGCAACTGGAAGCAGGTCCGCTGACAGTCTGTGGTTTGAAGCAGTTGCTGTTATTCAGTTTCCGCCAGGCCGAGCATCAGAAGAAATTATCCGCCCGTTTTGCCGATGTGCTGGAGCTGGTACGTGAAGCCTGTTTTTATGCCAATCAGGCCGGCGATACTGAACTGAGCGGCGCCCATGTGCAGCAGGCATTAGCCGGCAAACAATATCGCACCGGCCGCATCAGTGAGTCGTTCCTGGAGGACATTCAGGAAGGACAGATTTTGATTGATTCCGACGGCTGGGCCGTTGGTAAAATCAATGGTCTGACAGTACTGGAAATTGGCGACACCGCTTTTGGTACGCCGGCGCGGATCAGTGCCACAGTGTATCCGGGCTCCAGCGGTGTGACGGACATTGAGCGGGAAGTCGAACTCGGTAAAGCCATTCACTCCAAAGGCGTGATGCTGCTGACCGGTTACCTCGGCGCTAAATATGCCCAGCAATTTCCGCTGACGCTGTCGGCTAATATCGCGATGGAACAGTCCTATGGCCTTATCGATGGCGACAGCGCGTCGCTGGCCGAAGTGCTGGCGTTAATCTCCGCCATTTGTGGCGTGCCACTGCGCCAGGACCTGGCCATCACTGGCTCTATCAATCAACATGGTCAGGTGCAGGCGATTGGTGGAGTGAATGAAAAAATCGAAGGCTTTTTTAAGTTATGTCAGTCGCGTGGCCTGACCGGCCAGCAAGGTGTGGTGATCCCGGCCAGTAACCAGCTGCATCTGGTGTTGCATCAGGATGTGATCAACGCGGTGGCATCCGGCCAGTTCCATATCTACACGGTACGCACTGTCGATGAGGCACTGGAGCTGTTAACCGGGCTTTGTGCCGGTGAACGCAATCACAAAGGCCAATATCCGAAAAAAACCTTAAACGCGCTGACGATGCAAAAACTGGCTGCCATTGCTGAATTGGTTAATGGCGGCGCTGAGGAAGAATAAATGTTAAAAAAAGTGGTACTGCTGGCGGGTTTGCTGGCATTAAGTGGTTGTTCGACGGCCTATTATGCGGCGATGGAAAAAGTCGGCATTCATAAACGCGACATCCTGATCGACCGGGTGGAAGAGGCGCGGGATGCGCAAATTGAAGGCCAGCAGGAATTTAAAGATGCGCTCGACCAGTTATCGCAGCTGATTGGGTTTCATGGCGGCGATTTGCAGGGGCGTTATGAAGCGCTGAACAACCAATACGAAGACAGTAAAAAAGCGGCGGCAGAGGTCAGTGCCCGTATCAATAAAGTCGAATTAGTGGCTTTTGATTTGTTCAATGAATGGGACGATGAATTAAAGCAATACCAGAACAAAAAACTGCGCGCTGAGAGCAAACAAAAGCTGCTGGATACCAAACGGCAGTTTGATGCACTGGTCAAAGTGATGCGCCGTGCTGAGAGTAAAATGCCGCCGGTGTTGCGGGTATTGCAGGATAATGTATTGTATTTAAAACATAATCTGAATGCGAAAGCGGTAGGCGCTATTTCGGGTGAATTTTCTGTATTACAGCAGGATGTCGACCGGCTGGTACAGGATATGAACCGGGCAATTGCCGATTCGAATCAGTTTATTGCCACTATCAAACAGCAATAATCTCTGCACAACAAGGACCGGGCATGACGAACAAAGCCGTTGTTGAAGTGATTTACCGGCTGGAACCAGGCTGTCTGGGGCCGGACGGCGCGCAATATATCACTGAGTTTTGTCAGTTTGCCCAGCCGCTGGTCAGCAGCCATGCCCCGGCCTTTATGCAGTGGGTGTTGACACCGCGATTTGATAAGTCGTTGCCGGAATTGCAGTTTTCCCTCGGCGGGCGGCTGTTAAGTGACGCGCAGGCCGAGCGCTTGTGCAGTAGTTATCAGACCGACGCTGATACCCTGGTCGAAGAGTTAAACCATCACCTGATGCTGCTGATTGACCAGTATTTTGGTCGTTGGTAGCCCGACTTCAGATAATCTTCAGTATTTTTGCTTAATGTTGTGCCAACGCAAAGTCGGTTTGAAAAAACTGACACATGCTGTCGTTGAATTTCATTGATTACGGAGCGAACTCATGAGCACCAGCCGTTATTCCTTACCGACCATTGCACTGCACTGGCTGACTTTTTTGCTGATTATCGGGGTCTACGTGACGATGGAGTTTCGTGGCAGCTTTGAACGCGGCAGTCCGGAACGTGAACTAATGAAAACGGTGCACTATATGCTGGGCCTGACCGTGTTGCTGCTGACTGTTGCCCGCATCTGGTTTCGCAGTCGTCAGGCTTATCCGGCCATAGTGCCACAGCCGCCGGTCTGGCAACACAAACTGGCTGCCTTAGTGCATCTGGCGCTTTATGCGATGATGCTTGGCTTGCCGTTGTTGGGGTGGTTAATTTTATCGGCTGAAGGCAAAGTGATCCCATTCTGGGGGCTGGAATTACCGGCGCTGATCGCACCAAATGAAGAGTTGGTGGAGATTTTTGAAGACTTACATGAGTTAGTTGCGGATGCTGGTTACGCACTGATTGGTATTCATGCCGTCGCGGCGATTTATCATCATCACATTGTCAAAGACAATACATTGTTGCGAATGAAAGGGAAGTAAGAAAAAGCAGCGCTTTGGTCTTTAGTATTTACTAGGGCGTGTTGACGTTTGGTGATTGTTTTTGCAGCAGTTTGGCAGCTTTTTATGCAAGGCAGTGCGAGAGCCGTGTAGTAATTCTACACAAACGAGCACTAACGCAGCAGAAAGAGCTGCCAAACGCTGCCC
>NZ_JONU01000003.1 GCF_000711985.1 Rheinheimera texasensis DSM 17496 | reverse complement strand
TGTTGTGTTAATAGCACAGCATTTTGACGTTACCTACAGAAGAAGCACCGGCTAACTCTGTGCCAGCAGCCGCGGTAATACAGAGGGTGCAAGCGTTAATCGGAATTACTGGGCGTAAAGCGCACGTAGGCGGTTTTTTAAGTCAGATGTGAAAGCCCCGGGCTCAACCTGGGAATTGCATTTGAAACTGGAAAACTAGAGTGTGTGAGAGGGGGGTAGAATTCCAAGTGTAGCGGTGAAATGCGTAGAGATTTGGAGGAATACCAGTGGCGAAGGCGGCCCCCTGGCACAACACTGACGCTCAGGTGCGAAAGCGTGGGGAGCAAACAGGATTAGATACCCTGGTAGTCCACGCCGTAAACGATGTCTACTAGCTGTTCGTGACCTTGTGTCGTGAGTAGCGCAGCTAACGCATTAAGTAGACCGCCTGGGGAGTACGGTCGCAAGATTAAAACTCAAATGAATTGACGGGGGCCCGCACAAGCGGTGGAGCATGTGGTTTAATTCGACGCAACGCGAAGAACCTTACCTACTCTTGACATCTACAGAAGACTGCAGAGATGCGGTTGTGCCTTCGGGAACTGTAAGACAGGTGCTGCATGGCTGTCGTCAGCTCGTGTTGTGAAATGTTGGGTTAAGTCCCGCAACGAGCGCAACCCTTATCCTTAGTTGCCAGCACGTTATGGTGGGAACTCTAGGGAGACTGCCGGTGATAAACCGGAGGAAGGTGGGGACGACGTCAAGTCATCATGGCCCTTACGAGTAGGGCTACACACGTGCTACAATGGTATGTACAGAGGGAGGCAAGCCTGCGAGGGTGAGCGGATCTCTTAAAGCATATCGTAGTCCGGATCGCAGTCTGCAACTCGACTGCGTGAAGTCGGAATCGCTAGTAATCGCAAATCAGAATGTTGCGGTGAATACGTTCCCGGGCCTTGTACACACCGCCCGTCACACCATGGGAGTGGGTTGCAAAAGAAGTAGGTAGCTTAACCTTCGGGAGGGCGCTTACCACTTTGTGATTCATGACTGGGGTGAAGTCGTAACAAGGTAACCCTAGGGGAACCTGGGGTTGGATCACCTCCTTACCAAAAGCGACATTCTTTAACGAAGTGTCCACACAGATGATTGATTGTGATGTAGAGCAAACAGTAAGAACCATTGCGGTTACGGCTGGTCTGTAGCTCAGGTGGTTAGAGCGCACCCCTGATAAGGGTGAGGTCGGTAGTTCGAGTCTACTCAGACCAACCAA
>NZ_JONU01000002.1 GCF_000711985.1 Rheinheimera texasensis DSM 17496 | reverse complement strand
GATAGCCCCGTACACGAAGCGTTGTTATGAATGAAAACGAGTAGGACGGGACACGTGACATCCTGTTTGAAGATGGGGGGACCATCCTCCAAGGCTAAATACTCCTGACTGACCGATAGCGAACCAGTACCGTGAGGGAAAGGCGAAAAGAACCCCTGTTAGGGGAGTGAAATAGAACCTGAAACCGTGTACGTACAAGCAGTGGGAGCCTCTTCGTGGGGTGACTGCGTACCTTTTGTATAATGGGTCAGCGACTTACGTTTTGTAGCGAGGTTAACCGAATAGGGGAGCCGTAGGGAAACCGAGTCTTAACTGGGCGAATAGTTGCAAGGCGTAGACCCGAAACCCGGCGATCTATCCATGTGCAGGTTGAAGGTTGGGTAACACTAACTGGAGGACCGAACCCACTAATGTTGAAAAATTAGGGGATGACGTGTGGATAGGGGTGAAAGGCTAATCAAGCCGGGAGATATCTGGTTCTCCTCGAAAGCTATTTAGGTAGCGCCTCGAGCGAATACCATTGGGGGTAGAGCACTGTTAAGGCTAGGGGGTCATCCCGACTTACCAACCCTTTGCAAACTCCGAATACCAATGAGTACTACTCGGGAGACACACGACGGGTGCTAACGTCCGCCGTGAAAAGGGAAACAACCCAGACCACCAGCTAAGGTCCCAAAGTCATGGTTAAGTGGAAAACGATGTGGAAAGGCATAGACAGCTAGGAGGTTGGCTTAGAAGCAGCCACCCTTTAAAGAAAGCGTAATAGCTCACTAGTCGAGTCGGTCTGCGCGGAAGATGTAACGGGGCTCAAACCATGCACCGAAGCTGTGGACTTGCATTATGTGCAAGTGGTAGAGGAGCGTTCTGTAAGCCTGCGAAGGTAGATTGTGAAGTCTGCTGGAGGTATCAGAAGTGCGAATGCTGACATAAGTAACGATAAGGGGAGTGAAAAACTTCCCCGCCGGAAGACCAAGGGTTCCTATCCCATGCTAATCAGGGTAGGGTAAGTCGGCCCCTAAGGCGAGGGCGAAAGCCGTAGTCGATGGGAAACGGGTTAATATTCCCGTACCGACAGTACTGCGATGGGGGGACGGAGAAAGCTAGGCAGGCATGGCGTTGGTAGTCCATGTGAAAGTACGTAGGCAGGGGGATTAGGCAAATCCGGTTCCCTAATGCTGAGATACGAGACGAGCCACTAAGGTGGTGAAGTTGCTGATGCTACGCTTCCAGGAAAAGCCTCTAAGCTTCAGGTACTGTTGACCGTACTCGAAACCGACACAGGTGGTCAGGTAGAGAATACCAAGGCGCTTGAGAGAACTCTGGTGAAGGAACTAGGCAAAATAGTACCGTAACTTCGGGAGAAGGTACGCTCTCTAGTGTGAAGGACTTGCTCCGTAAGCATTGGAGAGTCGCAGTGACCAGCTGGCTGCAACTGTTTATTAAAAACACAGCACTCTGCAAACTCGAGAGAGGACGTATAGGGTGTGACACCTGCCCGGTGCCGGAAGGTTAATTGATGGGGTTAGCGCAAGCGAAGCTCTTGATCGAAGCCCCGGTAAACGGCGGCCGTAACTATAACGGTCCTAAGGTAGCGAAATTCCTTGTCGGGTAAGTTCCGACCTGCACGAATGGTGTAATGATGGCCAGGCTGTCTCCACCAGAGACTCAGTGAAATTGAAATTGCGGTGAAGATGCCGTATACCCGCGGCTAGACGGAAAGACCCCGTGAACCTTTACTATAGCTTGGCACTGAACATTGACCCTACATGTGTAGGATAGGTGGGAGGCTTTGAAGCGGGAACGCCAGTTCTCGTGGAGCCGTCCTTGAAATACCACCCTTGTATGTTTGATGTTCTAACGTAGGTCCCTGATCGGGACTGCGGACAGTGTCTGGTGGGTAGTTTGACTGGGGCGGTCTCCTCCTAAAGAGTAACGGAGGAGCACGAAGGTTGGCTAAGTACGGTCGGACATCGTACGGTTAGTGCAAAGGCAGAAGCCAGCTTAACTGCGAGACAGACACGTCGAGCAGGTACGAAAGTAGGTCTTAGTGATCCGGTGGTTCTGTATGGAAGGGCCATCGCTCAACGGATAAAAGGTACTCCGGGGATAACAGGCTGATACCGCCCAAGAGTTCATATCGACGGCGGTGTTTGGCACCTCGATGTCGGCTCATCACATCCTGGGGCTGAAGTCGGTCCCAAGGGTATGGCTGTTCGCCATTTAAAGTGGTACGCGAGCTGGGTTTAGAACGTCGTGAGACAGTTCGGTCCCTATCTGCCGTGGGCGTTGGATGATTGATTGGAGTTGCTCCTAGTACGAGAGGACCGGAGTGAACGAACCGCTGGTGTTCGGGTTGTCATGCCAATGGCACTGCCCGGTAGCTACGTTCGGAACGGATAACCGCTGAAAGCATCTAAGCGGGAAGCCGGCCAAGAGATGAGTCATCCCTTGTGCCTTGAGCACACATAAGGGTTGTTGGAGACCACAACGTTGATAGGTGAGGTGTGGAAGCGTGGTGACACGTTAAGCTAACTCATACTAATTGCCCGAGAGGCTTAACCATACAACGCCCAAGTTGTTTTGCGCGTGTGTGTTGTGAAACGAATTATCAGCTTGCTTTAGTTAAAGACAGACAAACAGTTTTTGCCTGGTGGCAATAGCGCTGTGGAACCACCTGAATCCATTCCGAACTCAGAAGTGAAACGCAGCTGCGACGATGGTAGTGTGGCAGTTGCCATGCGAGAGTAGTACACCGCCAGGCTCCCAATA
>NZ_JONU01000001.1 GCF_000711985.1 Rheinheimera texasensis DSM 17496 | reverse complement strand
TCGTATTCAACGTGAGAAGTGTTGATCGTGATACCACGAGCTTTTTCTTCTGGCGCTTTGTCGATTTGGTCAAATGCGAAAGCCTGACCGCCGTAGTGCTTAGCCAGTACGTTGGTGATAGCTGCTGTCAGAGTTGTTTTACCGTGGTCAACGTGGCCGATTGTACCTACGTTTACGTGCGGTTTGTTACGTTCAAATTTAGCCTTAGCCATTTTAATTACCTTCTGTTAAGTAGGCCCAACTCACATTGGGCCGAATTAAATAATTATTCGCCTGTTCTACGAGCAGCAATAATCGCCTCAGTCACGTTATTCGGCGCTTCCATATACTTCAATGGTTCCATTGAATAAGAAGCACGACCCTGCGTTAAGGAACGCATGCTGGTCGCATAGCCGAACATTTCTGAGAGCGGCACTTGCGCATCAACGATTTTTATACCACCAGGGGCATCATCCATGCCGTTGATAATACCGCGACGACGGTTTAAATCACCGACGATATCACCCATGAAGTCTTCAGGTGTTACCACCTCAACTTTCATCACAGGCTCCAGCAGTACTGGTTTGGCTTGTAATGCGCCCTTTTTGAAGCCCATTGACGCAGCGATTTTAAACGCCATTTCATTGGAGTCGACATCGTGGTAGGAACCGTCGAATACAGTAACTTTGACGTCGATCACCGGGTAACCAGCAAGGATACCGTTTTTCATTTGTTCCTGAATGCCTTTATCAATTGCCGGAATGTATTCTTTTGGAATCACACCGCCAACCACAGCATTCACAAACTCGTAACCCTTGCCTTCTTCCAGTGGCTCAATTTTCAGCCAACAATGACCGAACTGACCGCGACCGCCAGATTGACGAACAAACTTCCCTTCAACTTCCGTGGCTCCACGAACAGTTTCACGGTAGGCAACCTGAGGTTTGCCGACGTTTGCTTCAACCTTAAATTCGCGTTTCATCCGATCAACGATGATTTCCAGGTGCAGTTCACCCATACCCGAGATAATGGTTTGCCCAGTCTCTTCGTCAGTATGAACGCGGAAAGACGGATCTTCAGCGGCTAATTTACTCAGCGCAATCCCCATCTTCTCCTGGTCAGCTTTCGTTTTTGGCTCAACAGCCACTGAAATAACCGGCTCTGGGAACTCCATCCGCTCGAGAACAATTATTTGATTCTCATCACAGAGAGTGTCACCAGTCGTTGTATCTTTCAGACCAATAGCTGCAGCAATATCACCAGCCCGAACTTCTTTGATCTCTTCCCGGCTATTTGCGTGCATTTGCACGATACGACCGATGCGTTCTTTCTTTTGCTTCACTGAGTTGTACACAGCAGAGCCGGCGTCTACAACGCCTGAATAAACGCGGAAGAAAGTCAGAGTGCCGACGAATGGATCCGTTGCAATTTTGAATGCCAGTGCAGAAAATGGCTCATCATCACTGGAGTGACGCTCACCTTCAGACTCATCCTCGAGAATGCCTTTGATGGCCTTCACTTCAGTTGGCGAAGGGAGGAAATAAATCACGTTATCCAGCATGGCCTGAACGCCTTTGTTTTTAAAGGCAGAACCACACATTACCAATACGGCCTGATTACGCAATGTGAGATCGCGCAGTGCTGCACGGATCTCTTCCTCTGTGAACTCGCCACCTTCAAGGTAGCGTTCCATCAATTCTTCACTGGATTCAGCAGCAGCTTCAATCATATTTTGGCGCCACTCGTTCGCTTCGTCGAGCATATCCGCAGGGACATCCTCATAAGTGAACGTCATGCCCTGATCAGCTTCATTCCAGTTGATGGTCTTCATCTTGATCAGGTCAATCACGCCTTTGAAATTTTCTTCAGCACCAATCGGCAACTGAATAGGAACGATTGTCGAGTTCAGGCGGTCACGCGCTTGTTTGACCACTCGCAGGAAGTTTGCACCAGTACGGTCCATCTTATTGACGAAAATCATCCGAGGGACTTCGTACTTATTTGCTTGCCGCCACACGGTTTCAGTTTGCGGTTGCACACCTGAAGAACCACAAAGCACAACAACAGCACCGTCAAGTACACGCAAAGAACGTTCAACTTCAATAGTGAAGTCGACGTGACCTGGTGTATCAATCAGGTTGATTCGATGTTGTTCAAACTGCTGTTGCATCCCGGACCAGAATGCAGTGGTAGCAGCAGACGTGATAGTGATACCACGCTCCTGCTCCTGTTCCATCCAGTCCATGGTTGCAGCGCCGTCATGTACTTCACCGATTTTGTGTGAACGTCCTGTATAAAACAGAATGCGCTCAGACGTCGTGGTTTTACCCGCGTCGACGTGAGCACAGATACCGATATTCCGGTAGCGTTCAATAGGAGTTGTACGTGCCACAATCCAGTCCTCTTTATACGGTCTAAATTACCAGCGGAAGTGGGCGAAAGCTTTGTTCGCTTCAGCCATACGGTGCACGTCTTCACGCTTCTTAACAGCAGAACCTTTGTTCTCAATAGCATCCAGCATTTCACCAGCTAAACGCTGAGCCATTGATTTCTCACCACGTTTACGGGCTGCTTCAGTCAACCAGCGCATTGCGAGGGCGTTGCGGCGAACCTGACGAACTTCACATGGAACCTGATAAGTTGAACCACCCACGCGGCGTGATTTAACTTCTACTGTTGGGCGGATGTTATCCAGCGCAACTTCAAAGATATCCAGTTCAGCTTTCTTGGACTTAGTAGCTGCAATTTCCAATGCGCCGTATACGATTGATTCAGCGATTGATTTTTTACCGTCGATCATTACGACGTTTACGAACTTGGCCAGCAGTTCACTTCCGAATTTAGGATCTGGAAGGATTTTACGTTGACCTATGACGCGTCTTCTTGGCATTCGAAACTCCGATTGCTTCAGGTGATTCCAAAACTTTTAATGAAAAAAGTTGCTTAGTTTGGCCTTACTTAACGGAGTTAAGTTATTTGTTCTTCGGCCGTTTAGCGCCGTATTTAGAACGGCCTTGCTTACGATCTTTAACGCCAGCACAGTCTAATGTGCCGCGTACGGTGTGGTAACGCACACCTGGAAGGTCTTTTACCCGGCCGCCACGGATCAGGACAACGCTGTGTTCCTGTAAGTTGTGGCCTTCACCACCGATATAAGAAGAAACTTCAAAACCGTTCGTTAAACGGACACGGCATACTTTACGCAGTGCTGAGTTTGGCTTCTTAGGGGTAGTGGTGTATACGCGGGTACAAACACCACGCTTCTGTGGGCAAGCCTCGAGAGCCGGAACGGTGCTCTTAGAGACCACCTGGCTGCGCGGCTTACGCACTAGCTGGTTGATTGTTGCCATTAAATACTCCTGGTTTGTAAAAATACCCAATAAACGTGTAATTCCGCACCCGAAATCGGGGGCCGCGGAATTCTACTGGTCAACCTTTGACCTGTCAAGAAAGAAAAAGCCCGCCGCATCTGGGATGCGGCGGGCTTTTTAAGCGATTTGACTGACTTATTCGTCGTTGCCTGACAAATCCATATTCAGTGCATCTGTCAGTGCCTGTTCGGCCACTTCAGCACTCATGGCTGGTTCGGCCACTTCACCGTTAGCAACGCGTGCACGTTGACGGGTACGGTTCTGGTGGTAAGCGAAACCGGTACCGGCCGGGATCAGACGACCCACGATAACGTTTTCTTTCAGGCCACGCAGTTCGTCGGTCTTGCCACCAACAGCGGCTTCGGTCAGAACCCGAGTAGTTTCCTGGAACGATGCGGCAGAAATGAAAGAGTCCGTTGACAGCGATGCTTTGGTAATACCCAGCAGGCTGCGCTCGTACTTCGCAGGGATCTTACCTGCAGCTTCCAGTTCGACGTTAGCAATGTTCACACGTGAAACTTCAACCTGTTCGCCTTCGAGGAATTCACTGTCGCCCGGGTGCAGGATCACACACTTACGCAGCATCTGACGAATAATCGTTTCGATGTGCTTATCGTTGATCTTAACGCCTTGCAGACGGTAAACGTCCTGTACTTCATTGACGATGTAGCTGGCGACATGGTGGATACCACGCAGACGCAGGATGTCATGCGGAGACTCTGGGCCTTCCGAAATCACTTCACCCTTCTCGATGCGCTCACCTTCGAACACGTTGACCTGACGCCATTTCGGGATCATCTCTTCATGAGAATCACCTTGCTCTGGCGTGATAATCAGACGACGTTTGCCTTTGGTTTCTTTACCGAAGCTAATCACACCGGAAATCTCGGCCAGAATGGCTGGATCTTTTGGCTTACGGGCTTCGAACAAGTCAGCAACGCGTGGCAGACCACCGGTGATGTCGCGTGTTTTCGAACCTTCCTGCGGAATGCGCGCTAACACAGTACCTGGCTTCACATTCTGACCATCAGTGATTTCGATGGTGGTGAAGCTTGGCAGACGGATTTCCTGCAGTGCACCGTCGTCCATGGCGAGAATGAGTTTTGGCTCTTTCGCATTTACCTTGGACAGGTCTTTTACTACAGTCCGGCTTAAACCAGTCAGGTCGTCTTGTTGAACTTCAGTGTTACTGTCGTCAACATCACTGAACGAAACCTTGGCACCACGTTCCACAATGATTGGGTGTGAATGCGGATCCCAGTTCGCCACGATTTGACCGGCAGTGACGCTGCTGTTGTCATCGATAGTTAACACCGAACCGTATGGCAGTTTGTAGCGTTCTTTCTCACGACCCTGGTCGTCAAACACTGTCACTTCTGCAGAACGTGACGTGATAACGATTTTGTCGTCAGTGTTGCGGACAAACTTGGCGTTGTGCAGTTTTAACGTACCAGAGTTCTTCACCTGAACGCTGTTTTCTGCAGAAGCCCGTGACGCCGCACCACCGATGTGGAATGTACGCATTGTCAGCTGTGTACCTGGTTCACCGATTGACTGCGCAGCAATAACACCCACCGCTTCACCGGCGTTGATGATATGACCACGGGCCAAATCGCGACCGTAACACTTAGCACAGACACCGAAGTTAGTCTGACAGGTAATAACTGAACGCACATACACTTCGTCGATCGAGTTTTTCTCGATCAGATCACAAAGTTGCTCGTCCAGCATTGTGCCATCTTCAACCAGCACTTCGCCGGTTGCCGGAACCACAACATCACCGATAACCACACGACCTAACACGCGCTCACGCAGACCTTCTACGACGTCACCACCTTCAATCAGTGGTTTCATCATGATGCCTTCTTCTGAACCACAGTCAGCTTCAGTCACAACTAAATCTTGTGCAACGTCAACCAGACGACGAGTCAGGTAACCTGAGTTCGCTGTCTTCAGTGCGGTATCGGCCAAACCTTTACGTGCACCGTGTGTGGAGATGAAGTACTGCAGAACACTTAAGCCTTCACGGAAGTTTGCCGTGATTGGTGTTTCGATGATTGAACCGTCTGGCTTGGCCATCAGACCACGCATACCGGCTAACTGACGGATCTGAGCTGGTGAGCCCCGTGCGCCAGAGTCGGCCATCATATACACAGAGTTAAATGATGGTTGCGTCACTTCGTTGCCGTCGCGGTCAATCACTTTTTCTTTCGACAGGTTATCCATCATGGCTTTTGACAACGCTTCGTTCGCCGTTGACCAGATGTCGATAACTTTGTTGTACTTTTCACCGGCGGTTACCAGACCTTGTTGAAACTGGTCCTGGATTTCCGCAACTTCTGCTTCCGCAGCACCGATGATGTCCACTTTTGCCGCAGGGATGACCATGTCATCAATACCTACCGACACACCCGACAACATCGCGTAGTGGAAACCGGTGTACATGATTTGGTCAGCCAGGATAACGGTGTTTTTCAGGCCAATCCGGCGGTATGAACCGTTCAGTAAGCGTGAAATCTGCTTCTTACCCATCGCCTGGTTGATTGAATCAAACGCCAGACCTTGCGGCAGGATTGAGTACAGAATTGCACGGCCTACAGTTGTATCACGCACAGAAGTCGTACTGGTGCTGGTGCCATCTTCATGGTTAGTCACTTCAGTCAAGCGCACTTTGACGCGGGCATGCAGGCTGGCAACACCAGCACGGAATGCTTTTTCCGCTTCTTTCGGGCTCTTGAACATCATGCCTTCACCTTTGGCATTGATGGCTTCACGGGTCATGTAATACAGACCCAAAACAACGTCCTGAGATGGAACGATGATTGGTTCACCGTTCGCAGGAGACAGTACGTTGTTGGTCGACATCATCAGCGCGCGGGCTTCTAACTGAGCTTCCAGTGTCAGCGGTACGTGCACCGCCATCTGGTCACCGTCGAAGTCGGCGTTGTATGCCGCACACACCAATGGGTGCAGTTGGATCGCTTTACCTTCAATCAGTACTGGCTCGAACGCTTGGATACCCAGACGGTGCAGGGTCGGTGCGCGGTTCAGCAGAACCGGATGTTCGCGGATGACTTCGTCCAGTACGTCCCAGACTGCGCCTTCTTCGCGCTCAACCATTTTCTTAGCAGCTTTGATAGTCGTAGCTAAACCACGGGCTTCCAACTTGCCATAGATAAACGGCTTGAACAGTTCAAGTGCCATTTTCTTCGGCAGACCACACTGGTGCAGACGCAGTGTAGGACCTACGGTAATAACAGAACGACCTGAATAGTCGACGCGCTTACCTAATAAGTTCTGACGGAAACGACCTTGTTTACCTTTGATCATGTCAGCTAAAGATTTCAGCGGACGCTTGTTAGAACCAGTAATAGCACGGCCACGACGACCGTTATCTAACAGCGCATCCACCGCTTCCTGCAACATCCGCTTTTCGTTACGGACGATGATGTCAGGTGCAGACAGATCTAACAGACGCTTCAGACGGTTGTTCCGGTTGATCACGCGACGGTACAGATCGTTCAGATCTGAAGTCGCAAAACGACCGCCGTCCAGTGGTACCAGCGGACGTAAATCCGGCGGCAGTACTGGCAGCACTGTCATGATCATCCACTCTGGTTTGTTGCCAGAAGTGTGGAATGCTTCCATCAGTTTTAAGCGTTTGCTGATTTTTTTGCGTTTGGTTTCAGAGTTGATGGTTGGCAACTCTTCACGCATTTGCTTGATTTCTGTAGCCAGTTCAATGCCTTTTAACAGATCCAGAATTGCTTCTGCACCCATTTTGGCTTCGAACTCGTCGCCGTGCTCTTCCAGCACGTCTAAGTATTCTTCTTCTGTCAGCATCTGACGACGCTCTAAAGAAGTCATACCTGGCTCAGTCACCACATAGCTTTCGAAATACAGCACACGTTCAATATCACGCAGTGTCATATCTAACAGTAAACCGATACGGCTCGGCAGTGACTTCAGGAACCAAATATGGGCAACCGGACTTGCCAGTTCAATGTGACCCATGCGCTCACGGCGCACTTTGGTCAGTGTGACTTCAACGCCACACTTCTCACAAATCACACCACGGTGTTTCAGGCGTTTGTACTTACCGCACAGACATTCATAATCTTTCACCGGGCCAAAGATGCGGGCACAAAACAGGCCATCGCGCTCAGGCTTAAAAGTCCGGTAGTTGATGGTTTCTGGCTTTTTCACTTCACCGAATGACCACGAGCGGATCATGTCCGGTGAAGACAGGCCAATGCGGATCACATCGAACTCTTCAGTTTTTGTTTGCTGTTTCAGAAACTTTAATAAGTCTTTCACTTTACTCTCCTGTCAGAGGTTAACCAGTCAGGGGGCGCGCAGGCCCCAAATCATTACTCAGCGAATTCCCCCTGCTTGCGCAGGGGGGCCGAGGGTTATTCCTCTTCCAATTCGATGTTGATACCGAGCGAACGGATTTCTTTCATCAATACGTTGAAAGATTCTGGCATGCCTGGTTCCATGCGGTGGTCGCCATCCACGATGTTTTTGTACATCTTGGTCCGGCCATTCACGTCATCAGACTTCACAGTCAACATTTCCTGCAAGGTATAGGCTGCACCGTATGCTTCCAGTGCCCACACTTCCATCTCACCGAAGCGCTGACCACCGAACTGAGCTTTACCGCCCAGTGGCTGTTGCGTAACCAGACTGTACGAACCGGTAGAACGGGCGTGCATCTTGTCATCAACCAAGTGGTTCAGTTTCAGCATGTACATGTAGCCAACGGTTACTTTACGTTCGAAAGTATTACCGGTACGACCATCATACAGCGTGATCTGACCGCTGGTTGGCAGGTCACCCAGTGCTAAAAGTTCTTTGATTTCGCTTTCTTTGGCGCCATCAAATACTGGTGATGCAACTGGTAAACCTTTGCGCAGGTTTTGCGCTAAACGACGCACTTCATCATCAGTGAAGTTAGCTACGTCCACGTCCTGACGGGATTGACCCAGCGCATAGGCTTTCACCAGGAACTCGCGGATCTCCGCAACTTCTTTCTGCTCTTTGATCATCGCATCGATCTTGTCACCGATACCCCGGGCTGCTAAGCCTAAGTGGGTTTCGAGGATCTGACCGATGTTCATCCGCGATGGAACACCCAGCGGGTTCAGCACGATATCAACCGGCTGACCTTTTTCATCGTATGGCATATCTTCAACTGGCACGATAGAAGAGATAACACCCTTGTTACCGTGACGGCCCGCCATCTTGTCACCAGGCTGGATACGACGTTTAACCGCTAAATACACTTTAACGATTTTCAGCACGCCTGGAGCCAGGTCATCGCCTTGGACGATCTTACGACGCTTGGCTTCGAACTTCTTGTCGTACTCAACACGGATTTCTTCGTATTGCGCTGCCAGTTGCTCCAGATCGTTTTGCTTATCTTCGTCTGCCAGGCTTTGCGACAACAGCACGTCACCGCGCATATTGTTCAGCTTGGCGCGATCAACACCGGTGCTTTCTAACAGGTTACGGGCACGGCTGAAGATACCTTCTTCCAGGATACGGAATTCTTCATTCAGGTCTTTTTTCGCCTGTTTGATTTCCATCTCTTCAATTTCGCGCGCACGTTTGTCTTTCTCTACGCCATCACGGGTAAAGACCTGCACATCGATAACTGTACCAGTCACAGAGTTAGGTACACGCAGTGAAGTATCTTTCACGTCAGACGCTTTTTCACCGAAGATTGCGCGTAACAGCTTCTCTTCCGGCGTCAGCTGGCTTTCGCCTTTTGGCGTGACTTTACCTACCAGAATGTCGCCACCTTTCACTTCTGCACCGATATACACGATACCGGCTTCGTCGAGCTTCGACAGCGCAGACTCACCGACGTTTGGAATGTCAGCAGTGATTTCTTCAGGTCCTAACTTGGTATCGCGGGCGATACAGCTCAGTTCCTGAATGTGAATAGTGGTCAGGCGATCTTCCTGCACTAAACGCTCAGATAACAAAATCGAGTCTTCGAAGTTGTAACCGTTCCAAGGCATGAATGCGACGCGTAAGTTTTGACCTAAAGCCAACTCACCTAAGTCTGTTGACGGACCGTCAGCCAGCACATCACCGCGTTCAATCGGCTCACCATGGTTCACGCATGGACGCTGGTTGATACAGGTGTTCTGGTTAGAGCGGGTGTATTTCGTCAGGTTATAGATGTCGATACCGGCTTCGCCCGGAACCATTTCATCTTCGTTTACTTTAATCACGATACGGCTGGCATCGACATAATCGATAGTACCACCACGTTTCGCAACTACAGTCACACCAGAATCTTTGGCGACAACGCGCTCAACACCAGTACCGACTAACGGCTTGTCAGCACGCAGTGTAGGAACGGCTTGACGTTGCATGTTCGAACCCATCAATGCGCGGTTGGCGTCATCGTGTTCCAGGAACGGGATCAGTGCTGCAGCAACGGACACGATCTGCTGCGGAGCAACGTCCATGTACTGGACTTTGTCAGCTGGCATCAGCGTGAATTCGTTTTTGAAACGGCAAGGAACCAACTCTTCTACCAGACGGTTGTCTTCATTCAGCTCAGCGTTAGCCTGAGCGATAACGAAGTTACCTTCTTCAATCGCAGACAGGAAATCGACTTCATCGGTCACGATACCGTCTTCAATCCGGCGGTATGGGGTTTCCAGGAAACCGTACTCGTTAGTCTGTGCGAACATAGACAGCGAGTTGATCAGACCGATGTTCGGACCTTCAGGCGTTTCGATTGGACATACGCGGCCGTAGTGCGTTGGGTGAACGTCACGGACTTCGAAGCCAGCACGCTCACGCGTCAGACCACCAGGGCCTAAGGCAGAGATACGGCGTTTGTGTGTGACTTCTGACAGTGGGTTGTTCTGGTCCATAAACTGTGACAGCTGGCTGGAACCGAAAAACTCTTTTACTGCGGCAGAAATTGGTTTGGCATTGATCAGGTCCTGCGGCATCACAGCATCCAGATCGCCCAATGACAGACGCTCTTTAACTGCACGCTCAACACGGACTAAACCAACACGGAACTGGTTTTCAGCCATCTCGCCGACTGAACGGATCCGACGGTTACCCAGGTGGTCGATATCGTCGACTTCACCATTACCGTTACGGATGTTAATCAGCACTTTCATGACTGCCAGAATGTCTTCTTTGCTCAGTACGCCTGCACCAGTGCCTTCTTCGAAATTCACCCGACGGTTGAATTTCATGCGGCCTACCGTGGACAGGTCATAACGGTCTTCAGAGAAGAACAGGTTTTCGAATAACGTTTCCGCAGCTTCGCGCGTTGGTGGTTCACCAGGGCGCATCATGCGGTAGATTTCGACCAGCGCTTCCATCCGGTTATTACTCGGATCGATACGTAAGGTGTCAGAAATGTATGCACCTTGGTCCAAATCGTTGATAAACAGAGTCTCAAAGCTTTCATATCCAGCTTTGGCAAGTTTCGCTAACAGCTCCAGTGTGAGCTCGGCGTTCGCTTCGGCAATAATCTCTCCGGTCGAACGGTCAGCATAATTTTTTGAAAGGACGCGGCCGACGACGTACTCGTGTGGTACTTCCATCAGGGTCATGCCGGTTTTTTCCAGCTGGCGAACATGTTTAGCCGTAATACGGCGACCAGCTTCTACAATGACTTCGCCATTGTTGTCTTTAATATCAAATGCAGCAGTTTCACCACGTAAGCGGTTGGCAACTACTTCCATCATCAGCTTGCCGTCTTTGATCTCAAACTTGGTGCTGTCGAAGAAGGTAGTGAGGATGTCTTCAGTGCTCAGATCCAGTGCGCGTAACAGGATAGTCGCTGGCAGTTTGCGGCGACGGTCGATACGGACAAACAGAGCATCTTTGGCGTCAAACTCAAAATCAAGCCATGATCCACGGTATGGGATCACGCGAGCGTTATACAACACTTTACCTGAAGAGTGAGTCTTGCCGCGGTCGTGGTCAAAGAACACGCCTGGGCTACGGTGCAGCTGAGAAACGATAACGCGTTCAGTACCGTTGATGACAAAAGTACCATTTTCAGTCATCAATGGGATTTCACCCATGTAGACTTCCTGCTCACGGATATCTTTGATAGTGCCTGGTGCTTCTTTATCAAACAGGACCATGCGCAATTTGACGCGTAATGGTGCTGAGTAGGTTACACCGCGGATTTGACACTCTTTAACATCAAACACCGGCTCACCAATCCGATAGCTGACATACTGCAGTTCTGCGCTGCCAGAGTAGCTTTTGATTGGGAAAACAGAACGGAATGCAGCTTCTAAGCCGTATTCGCCTTCTGGATCTGGCTCAATAAACTTGCTGAACGATTCAATTTGAATCGACAACAGATATGGTACATCCAACACTTGTGGACGTTTACCGAAGTCCTTACGGATACGTTTCTTTTCAGAATAAGAGTAAGTCATGGGGTTCCTCAGCTTGCTGATTTTTTACCCTACCTACCCTTGCGGGGCGGTGGTTATGACATCCACTATGGCGTCATAAGGGGCGGGGAAAATCAATGTCCCACAGCGCAAAAAGGCCGGTGGTTAAATCACCACCAGCCTAGCCTGAAATCAGGCGTCTAATCCAGTATGAGCTGGATTATTTAACTTCAACAGTAGCACCAGCTTCTTCTAACTCTTTCTTCAGAGCGTCAGCTTCAGCTTTAGAAACGGCTTCTTTGATTGCAGCTGGAGCAGCTTCAACCAGATCTTTCGCTTCTTTCAGGCCCAGACCAGTTGCGCCACGTACTGCTTTGATAACAGCAACTTTGTTCGCACCAGCAGCAGCCAGGATCACGTTGAATTCAGTTTGTTCTTCAACAACTGCAGCAGGACCAGCAGCAACTGCAACAGCAGCAGCAGCTGAAACGCCGAATTTTTCTTCCATTGCGCTAACCAGTTCAACAACTTCCATTACAGACATTGCTGCGATAGCGTCTAAAATTTGCTCTTTAGTAACTGACATTGCTCAGATTCCTAAACTATCGGGAGATAATCCCGTATTAAACTTTACTTACCAAACAACACGTAAAATTACGCGGCTTGATCCTGTTTTTGGTCGCGAACCGCGGCAATTGTACGTACAAGTTTGCCGGCTGCTGCTTCTTTCATAGTGCTCATCAGGCGTGCAATAGCTTCGTCGCGCGTTGGCAGACTTGCTAATACATCGATACTGACTGTGGCGCCGTTAAAGGCTGCGCCTTTCAGCTCAAACTTTTGGTTCTCTTTCGCGAAATCTTTGAAGATACGCGCTGCAGCACCTGGGTGCTCTTTAGAGAACGCAATCAGTGTTGGGCCGACGAACGCATCGCCTAAACACTCGAATTCGGTGCCTGAAACTGCACGGCGAACCAGTGTGTTACGGACAACTTTCATCCATACACCAGCTTCACGCGCTTGCTTACGCAGCGCAGTGATTTTGCCTACAGTGACACCACGAGCGTCTGCGACTACCGCAGATAAAGCACCTTTGGCAGCTTCCTGGACTTCAGCAACAATTGCTTTTTTGTCTTCAAGCTTAATAGCCATTGGCTCTTAACTCCTGGTTCATCCGGACGGAATTGTCCGGTTGCCTACACATCGCCTTGATACAACATGGTACAAGGCGCGCGATTTACGGTGAGAGCCAGATTGATAGGAATCTTTCTGGGGCTAACACCGTCTGCGTAGGTTGTGATTTTTAAGCTGTTATCTTCGGGAAAGAAGGTCACAGCACCTACGGTCTTGGACGGAAGCCGATACTTTTGCATGCAAAAGCCGGCTTCTACCCGAAAATTTGAGCGCGAGATTATAAAATAACCTCGCGCTCCTGTAAAGCTGCTTAATTAAACGGCTTTATTAGATCTTGGCGTCCAGAGAAGCCTGATCCAGAACGATACCAGCACCGTGAGTTGAAGAGATAGTTACTTTCTTGATGTAAGTACCTTTTGCAACTGATGGCTTAGCACGTTTCAGAGCAACTAACAGAGACTCTAAGTTCTCTTTCAGTTTGTCTGTATCGAAATCTACCTTACCGATAGTTGAATGGATGATACCATTCTTGTCGTTACGGTAACGAACCTGACCTGCTTTAGCGTTTTTCACTGCATCAGCAACGTTAGGAGTTACAGTACCGGTTTTCGGGTTTGGCATCAGGCCACGTGGACCAAGGATCTGACCCAGCATACCCACTACGCGCATTGCATCTGGAGACGCGATGACAACGTCGAAATTCATTTCGCCTTTCTTCACCTGTTCAGCTAAGTCTTCCATACCAACGATGTCAGCACCGGCAGCTTTAGCGGCCTCAGCGTTAGCACCCTGGGTGAACACTGCAACGCGAACAGTACGACCAGTACCGTGTGGCAGTACAGTTGCACCACGCACGTTTTGGTCAGATTTACGGGCATCGATACCGAGGTTGATAGCAACATCGATACTTTCAACGAATTTGCCAGCTGTTAATTCTTTTAATAACGCTACGGCGTCATTGATCGCGTATTCACGAGTAGAATCTACTTTTGAACGGATTAACTTAGCGCGTTTAGATAATTTAGCCATCGATTAGCCCTCCACCACTAAGCCCATTGAGCGAGCTGTACCAGCGATGGTACGAACTGCTGCTTCGTCGTCTGCTGCCGTCAGGTCAGCACGTTTGATCTTAACGATCTCTTCCAGCTGAGCGCGGGTAACTTTACCGACTTTCTGAGTGTTAGGGCGACCTGAACCACCTTTCAGACCAGCTGCTTTTAACAGCAGGAATGATGCTGGTGGGGTACGGGTTTCGAATGTAAATGAGCGGTCGCTGTATACAGTGATCACTACTGGAATTGGCATGCCCTTTTCCAGTGATTCTGTACGGGCGTTGAAGCCTTTACAGAATTCCATGATGTTCACACCGTGTTGACCCAGTGCTGGACCAACTGGTGGCGACGGGTTTGCCATACCAGCTTTAACTTGTAATTTTACAAGTGCCGTGACTTTCTTAGCCATGTTTCACCTCTTTGTAGGGTCTCAGCCTCGTAAGTGCGAGGACACTTACTCAAACGGCTCCCCTGATGTTAAAAAAGGCCGCGATTATATTTTAACCAGCGGCCCGTTACAACGGTTATTTCACCGTTAAGCTTTTTCGACCTGACCAAACTCCAGTTCGACTGGTGTTGAACGACCAAAAATAAGTACTGAAACTTTGACGCGACTCTTTTCATAGTCGACTTCTTCAACCACACCGTTGAAGTCAGCAAATGGACCTTCTGACACCCGAACCACTTCACCGGCTTCAAACAGTGTCTTCGGTTTCGGTTTATCTGCATTGTCTTGCAGGCGATTCAGAATGGTATTTGCTTCTTTTTCGCTGATTGGTGCCGGACGGTCAGAAGTACCACCGATAAAGCCAAGTACACGCGGTACGCTTTTCACTAAGTGCCAGGCTTCTTCACACATTTCCATCTGAACTAATACATAGCCAGGGAAGAATTTGCGTTCCGATTTACGTTTCTGGCCGGCACGCATCTCAACCACTTCTTCAGTTGGGACTAAAACTTCGCCAAACTTTTCTTCCATGCTATGGATCTTGATATGCTCGCGTAACGACGTAGCGACGCGCTGCTCAAAGCCGGCAAAGGCCTGCACCACATACCAACGCATTTTTCCTGACATGGTTTAGATCCCCAATCCTGTTAAAAACGACACAATTTTCAGTAAAAGCGCATCCAATCCCCACAGGATGAATGCCATAACAACCGTAACAATACCGACGATGATCGTAGTCTGATTTGTCTCAGCACGGGTTGGCCACACAACTTTGCGAACTTCTAATTTGGCTTCTTTTGCAAAAGTGACGAACTCATGGCCTTTTTGGGTTTGTGATGCGACAAAGCCAGCCAGTGGGATCATCACCAGCAAACCAATAGCGCGTTCCAATGTTGAAAATTCAAAAATGTAGTTAGCGACCACTAATAAAGTCAGAATTGCGAATACCGCTATCCATTTAACCAGATCTAATCCGCTCTTCGGTGCTTCTGTTGCTGCGTTCATGCTCAAACTCACTATCCACGCTTGTTGAAACAAGCTACTACAGCTGTACTGCAGTATCAGCTACTACAATCAACTAAGAAAATTGGCAGGGGCAGAGGGATTCGAACCCCCAACCATCGGTTTTGGAGACCGCTGTTCTACCAATTGGAACTATGCCCCTGAAGTATTTGCTACCCATATACCTGGTAACAAAAAATAGCCGCTCATTATACTGTGCCAGCACACTAAAACAAGCATCACTGTGTGTTCCAGTCCGATCTTTTTACCGTTCTGACCTATTAGTTCTGTAAAGCAATCACAGATTAATGGCTACTATCAAATGGCATAAAACAAAAAGGGCTCCTTCGGAGCCCTTTTCTACATCCAGACTATTACGCCAGGATCTTCGCTACTACGCCCGCACCTACTGTACGGCCGCCTTCACGGATTGCAAAACGCAGACCTTCGTCCATCGCGATTGGGTTGATTAACTCAACCACAAACTTCAGGTTGTCGCCTGGCATTACCATCTCTACGCCTTCTGGCAGCTCTACTGCGCCAGTTACGTCAGTTGTACGGAAGTAGAACTGTGGACGGTAGCCTTTGAAGAATGGCGTGTGACGGCCACCTTCGTCTTTCGACAGAACGTATACTTCGCCTTCAAACTTAGTGTGTGGCTTGATTGAACCTGGCTTCGCCAGTACCTGACCACGTTCTACGTCTTCACGCTTAGTACCACGTAACAGCGCGCCGATGTTCTCGCCTGCACGACCTTCGTCTAACAGTTTGCGGAACATTTCAACACCGGTACAAGTGGTTTGTACTGTGTCTTTCAGACCAACGATTTCTACTGCTTCACCAACTTTGATGATACCTTGCTCTACACGACCAGTTACTACTGTTCCGCGACCAGCAATTGAGAATACGTCTTCGATTGGCATGATGAATGGCTTATCGATTGCACGGACTGGCTCTGGAATGTAAGTGTCCAGGGCGTTACCCAGTTCCAGGATCTTCTGTTCCCAAACTGCGTCGCCTTCCAGACCTTTCAGCGCTGAACCACGGATAACCGGCAGGTCATCACCTGGGAAATCATAGTCTGACAGAAGCTCACGAACTTCCATCTCTACCAGCTCTAACAGCTCTTCGTCGTCAACCATGTCACATTTGTTCATGAACACGATGATGTAAGGAACGCCTACCTGACGAGATAACAGGATGTGCTCACGAGTCTGTGGCATTGGGCCGTCAGTCGCAGCTACTACCAGGATTGCGCCGTCCATCTGGGCAGCACCAGTGATCATGTTTTTAACATAGTCAGCGTGGCCCGGGCAGTCTACGTGTGCGTAGTGGCGAGTTGGTGTGTCGTATTCAACGTGAGAAGTGTTGATCGTGATACCACGAGCTTTTTCTTCTGGCGCTTTGTCGATTTGGTCAAATGCGAAAGCCTGACCGCCGTA